>NZ_CP176757.1:0-4148050 GCF_046603695.1 Metabacillus indicus
ATGGAGAACATTGATGAGCTGTGGAGCAAGGCGCTGTCTGAAATTGAAAAAAAACTCAGCAAGCCAAGCTTTGAAACGTGGCTGAAATCGACGAAGGCCCATGCGCTTAAAGGAGACACGCTGACGATTACGGCGCCTAATGAATTTGCACGCGACTGGCTGGAATCACGGTATCTGCATTTGATTGCCAATACCATATATGAACTGACGGGCGAGGAACTGCTGATCAAGTTCATAATTCCCCAAAATCAGAACGAAGCAGATTTTATGCCGAAATCACCGATTAAGCAGGTGGCAAAAGACGAAGAGCAGATCGAGCTGCCTCAAAATATGCTGAATCCTAAATATACGTTTGATACATTCGTTATCGGTTCAGGCAACAGGTTTGCGCACGCAGCGTCGCTTGCCGTGGCAGAAGCGCCTGCTAAAGCCTATAATCCGCTGTTTATCTACGGGGGAGTAGGACTTGGAAAAACGCATCTTATGCATGCAATCGGCCATTATGTCATTGATCATAAGCCAAATGCGAAGGTCGTTTACCTGTCCTCAGAGAAATTCACGAACGAATTCATTAACAGCATCCGTGACAACAAGGCGAAAGATTTCCGCAACAAATACCGCAGCGTTGACGTTTTGCTTATAGATGATATTCAGTTTCTTGCCGGAAAAGAACAGACGCAGGAGGAGTTTTTCCATACGTTTAACACCCTGCATGAAGAAAGCAAGCAGATTGTCATTTCCAGCGACCGTCCTCCAAAGGAAATACCGACACTAGAAGACCGCCTCAGATCGAGATTTGAATGGGGACTGATTACGGACATTACCCCTCCGGATCTTGAGACGCGTATCGCGATTCTCAGAAAAAAAGCAAAGGCTGAGGGCCTTGATATCCCTAATGAAGTCATGCTTTATATCGCCAATCAAATTGATTCCAATATTCGTGAACTTGAAGGCGCACTTATTCGGGTTGTTGCTTATTCATCCCTTATCAATAAAGACATAAATGCAGATCTTGCTGCAGAAGCTTTAAAAGATATCATCCCAAGCTCAAAGCCGAAAATGATCACCATTGCGGATATTCAGCGCATGGTAGGCCAGCATTTCAGCGTGAAGCTTGAGGATTTTAAAGCAAAGAAACGAACAAAATCCGTCGCTTTTCCAAGGCAAATCGCGATGTATCTATCACGGGAACTGACTGATTCCTCTCTTCCAAAGATCGGCGAGGAATTCGGAGGCCGCGACCATACGACCGTCATTCATGCCCATGAGAAAATCTCCAAGCTCCTTCAGGCTGATGACCAGCTTGTGAAACAGCTGAAAGAAATAGAGAGCATGCTGAAGAACTAGCTCTCTCTCTCTAGCAGCATAAACCAGGCAAAATCATCTCAAAATAAAATAGAGCATCCGGGATAATGTGAATAACCCAATACGATTCATACACAGTCTGTCCACATGTGGATAGGCTGTGTTTCCTTTCTTCAACAGAGTTATACACATATCAACAGGCCCTACTAGTACTTCTACTATTTTTTCTTTAAAAGATATATATATTAAGTCACCAGAAAAAATATTCCGCCGTACGAAAAAAAGGAGGATTTACCCTAATGAAATTCGTCATTCAAAAAGACCGTCTTGTTCAAAGCGTACAGGATGTCATGAAAGCTGTTTCGTCCAGAACGACTATTCCAATCCTGACGGGAATTAAAATTGTCGCGACAGAAGAAGGCGTCACTCTTACAGGAAGTGACTCTGATATCTCAATTGAGTCTTTCATTCCTACAGAAGAAAACGGAAAAGAGATTGCAGAAATCAAGCAGGCAGGAAGCATCGTCCTTCAAGCCCGTTTCTTCAGTGAAATCGTTAAAAAACTTCCTAAGGATTCTGTAGAGATGGAGGTTCATGGCCACCATATGACAGTCATCCGGTCAGGCAAAGCAGAGTTCAACTTAAACGGACTGGATGCAGAGGAATATCCGCATCTTCCACAAGTAGAAGAGCACAACAGTTTTAAAGTTCCTACAGATCTTTTAAAAACGATGATCCGCCAGACCGTCTTTTCTGTTTCAACATCTGAAACACGCCCGATTTTGACAGGTGTGAACTGGAAGCTTGAAAATAAAGAACTGATCTGTATTGCAACTGACAGCCACCGTCTTGCCCTCCGCAAGGCGAAAATCGAAATGGAAGCTGACACTTCCTACAATGTTGTCATTCCCGGAAAAAGTTTAAATGAATTGAGCAAAATTCTTGCTGATACGAGCGAAGAAATCGAAATCGTGATCACAGAAAGCCAGGTGCTTTTCAAAGCGGAAAACCTGCTTTTCTTCTCAAGACTTCTTGACGGAAACTACCCTGACACAACGAGGCTGATTCCTTCTGAAAGCAAAACAGAAATGGTTCTGAATACAAAAGATTTTCTTCAGGCCATCGACCGCGCGTCTCTTCTTGCAAAAGAAGGCAGAAACAACGTCGTAAAGTTTTCTACGCTTGAAGACGGAATTGTCGAAGTTTCTTCGAATACTCCTGAAATCGGAAAAGTCATCGAGGAAGTGCAGACACAGGAGCTCTCAGGAGAGGAATTAAAAATTTCTTTCAGTGCAAAATATATGATGGATGCATTAAAGGCACTTGAGGGAACAGAAATCAGCATCAGCTTTACAGGTGCGATGAGACCGTTTTTGATCCGCACTCCAAATGACGATTCCATCCTTCAGCTGATTCTTCCTGTCAGAACGTATTAATGACACAAGCTGCCGGCGGTCTGCCGGCAGCTTTCTTTTTTTAGCGAAAGAATCAACCTGACCCGGGAGGACTTTTGTCACGAAAGGTGTCCGCGCTGGAAAGACACAATTTTCTTTAAAAAGAACAGACAGCTGCCTATTGTGGGATGGCTATCATATTTAGTAAAATTAAGTGTTAGAGATTTTAGAAAGAAGGCGATCCGGAATGTCCAGAAAACCTGTTAAAATAGATACAGAATATATAGCACTTGGCCAATTTTTAAAGTTGGCGGACGTAATCCAGACCGGCGGCATGGCAAAATGGTTTCTTCAGGAATACGCGATATTTGTAAACGGGGAGCCTGAGAACCGCCGAGGCAAAAAACTTTATGACGGAGATCTTGTTGATATTCCTGATTTCGGTACATTTATCGTTAAAAGCTGAATGTTTCAAGATGTGAAATACACAACTTAAAGTTGGTGAACGGATTTGTTTATCAAAGAACTGTCCCTGCGGAACTACCGCAACTATAAAGAACTGACTGCGGAGTTTGAAAACAAGGTCAATGTCATCCTCGGGGAAAATGCCCAGGGGAAAACGAATGTGATGGAAGCCATCTATGTCCTTGCCATGGCCAAATCCCACCGCACGTCAAATGACAAAGATCTTATCTACTGGGACGAGGAATATGCTAAAATAGAAGGCAGAGCAGAAAAACAAAACGGTTCTGTGCCAATGCAGCTCGTCATTTCGAAAAAGGGAAAAAAAGCGAAGCTGAACCACATTGAGCAGCAGAAATTAAGCCAGTATGTCGGAGCGATGAACGTGATCATGTTTGCTCCCGAAGACCTTAACCTTGTAAAAGGCAGCCCCCAGGTCAGAAGACGTTTTATCGATATGGAAATCGGACAGGTTTCGCCTGTCTATCTTCATGATTTAAATAAATTTCAAAAAGTCATGCTGCAGCGGAATCAATATTTAAAGCAGTTGCAGATGAAGAGGCAGACTGACCGGACGATGCTTGATGTGCTGACTTCGCAGCTTGCGGAATCCGCTGCAAAAGTAGTGAAAAAGCGAATGGAGTTTATCGGCAAGCTGGAGAAATGGGCTCAGCCGGTCCACGAGGGAATCAGCAGGGGGCTTGAAACACTGACGATTGAGTATAAAGCCTCCGCCGATGTATCAGAAGCCTCAAGTTTGTCGAAAATGATAGAAGGATATGAAGAGAAGTTTGATAAAATAAAAGAAAAAGAAATTGAGCGCGGAGCAACACTTGCCGGTCCGCACAGAGATGATCTTCTTTTCTTTGTGAACGGGCGGGACGTTCAGACGTTCGGCTCCCAGGGACAGCAGCGGACAACCGCTCTCTCGCTGAAGCTTGCGGAAATCGATCTGATCCACGAGGAAATCGGCGAGTATCCGATTCTTCTTCTTGATGATGTTTTATCTGAACTTGATGATTACAGGCAATCGCATTTATTAAATACAATTCAGGGGAAAGTGCAGACGTTTGTCACGACGACAAGCGTTGAGGGCATTGACCATAAGACGCTGAAGGAAGCAACAACGTACCGCGTTTCAAAAGGCACGCTTACTTAAGTGAGAGAGGTGGTTTTTCATGTATATCCACTTGGGAGACAATTTCGTGATTCCTTCAAAGGAAGTCGTCATGATTATTGATCATCAATCGTCAAAGACGTCCGGAATCGTCAGTGAATTTTTGGAAAAGCAGCAGAATCAGCCGGTAAAGCTTGCAAATGGCGAAACAAAGTCGATTGTTGTGACGACAGACAAGATTTATTTTTCTCCTCTTGCTTCAGGCACGCTGAAAAAACGTGCAAAATTCTCATTTGACATAGAGACGGCAGAATGAACGTTCTGAACCCAATCTATAAGCCCTTAAGAAAAGTGTAGGTGATCATAGTGGCGATGGAACAAAAACAAATGGAACAGCAATCATATGATGAAAACCAGATACAAGTACTAGAAGGCTTAGAGGCTGTCCGGAAACGTCCCGGAATGTATATTGGCTCAACTGCGGCGAAAGGTCTCCACCATCTGGTCTGGGAGATTGTCGACAACAGTATCGATGAAGCTCTTGCAGGATACTGCGATGAGATTAATATTATCGTTGAAGAAGACAACAGCATCACCGTAAAAGACAACGGCCGCGGAATTCCGGTTGGAATCCATGAGAAAATGGGACGTCCTGCAGTTGAGGTCATTATGACGGTGCTTCATGCCGGAGGAAAATTCGGCGGCGGCGGATACAAGGTGTCAGGCGGTCTTCACGGAGTAGGTGCATCTGTCGTAAATGCCCTGTCTACGTATCTTGAAGTCACTGTTTACCGCGACGGCAAAATTCATTATCAGAAGTTTGAGCGCGGTGTGCCTGCTGCTGACCTGGCAGTAATCGGCGAAACAGAAGTAACAGGAACAACCACTCACTTTGTCCCGGATCCGGAAATTTTCACGGAGACGACGGAATATGATTTTGACACACTTGCAAACCGTTTAAGAGAGCTTGCTTTCTTAAACCGCAATATCAAAATCACAATTGAAGACAAGCGTGAAACGAAACGCAAAAAAGAATATCTGTACGAAGGCGGCATTAAATCCTATGTTGAGCATTTAAACCGCACAAGAGAAGTCATCCATGAAGAGCCTGTCTACATGGAAGGCGAAAAGGACGGCATCACAGTCGAGGTTGCCCTTCAGTACAATGATTCCTATACAAGCAACATTTATTCGTTCGCCAACAACATTCACACTTATGAGGGCGGAACGCATGAAGCCGGATTTAAAACGGCTCTCACACGCGTCATCAATGACTATGCCCGCAAAAGCGGCGCATTTAAAGACAATGATGCCAACCTTACAGGTGACGATGTGCGCGAAGGTTTGACAGCCATTATTTCTGTTAAACATCCGGACCCGCAGTTTGAGGGCCAGACAAAAACGAAGCTCGGCAACTCAGAAACGCGGACTGTTACGGATAATGTCTTTGCAGATGCATTTGAGAAGTTTCTTCTTGAAAATCCTTCAACAGCAAAGAAAATTGTTGAAAAAGGGGTTATGGCATCAAGAGCGCGTCTTGCAGCAAAAAAAGCGCGCGAACTGACTCGCCGTAAAAGTGCGCTTGAGATCTCCAACCTTCCCGGGAAACTTGCCGACTGTTCGTCTAAAGACCCGTCCATCTCAGAACTTTACGTCGTTGAGGGTGACTCTGCGGGCGGTTCTGCAAAACAGGGGCGCGACCGTCATTTCCAGGCGATTCTGCCGCTTAGAGGAAAAATCATCAACGTTGAAAAAGCGCGTCTTGATAAAATCCTTTCCAACAACGAGATCCGGACGATTATCACGGCCCTTGGAACAGGAATTGCGGAAGACTTTGATCTTTCAAAAGCGCGCTACCATAAAATCATCATCATGACGGATGCAGACGTTGACGGAGCCCATATCCGCACACTGCTTCTGACATTCTTCTACCGCTACATGAGACAGATCATCGAAAGCGGATATGTCTACATTGCCCAGCCGCCGCTTTACAAAGTGCAGCAGGGCAAGCGGGTTGAATATGCGTACAATGACAGGGAGATGGAGAAGCTTATGGCAGAACTGCCTGCAACTCCTAAGCCTGGAATTCAGCGCTACAAAGGTCTTGGCGAGATGAATCCTGAGCAGCTTTGGGAGACAACGATGGATCCGAACACGCGGACATTCCTTCAGGTTACTTTGGAAGATGCGATGGAAGCGGATGAAACCTTTGATATTCTGATGGGAGACAAAGTCGAACCCCGCCGGAACTTTATCGAAGGCAACGCCCAGTATGTTAAAAACCTTGATATCTAAGTTTAAAAAGGCAAAGCCCATCCCGGCTTTGCCTTTTCTTTTTGCCTGAAATTCCGTCATAGCCCACTACATTTCACATGTCCCTGCATATCTTTGTAAAGAAAGTAGGCAATTTATCTAAGCAGGAGGCGTGAAAATGAACAATCAGCAATATGACATGAGGCGTCCATTTGGATTTGGAGGAGGCTTCGGGAGACCTGGATTTGGCTTTGGAAGACCAGGCTTCGGATTTGGAAGACCTGGATTTGGTTTCGGCAGACCGGGCTTTGGCTTTCCGTTAGGGTTTGTCGGCGGTCTTGCAACAGGAGCGCTGCTGTCGCCGGGCTATGGCTACGGATATCCTTATCCTTATTATCCGCCGTACCCGTACTATCCGTATTATTAATTTCTTTAAAAAACATCCGGGCAGGATGTTTTTTAATTTTTTAAAAAGAAAATGATCCAGTCTCGCATTCTCTCCGTTAGTCATGATGTAAACATCAAATAAACAGAAATAAAAGGAGAGAATAACATGAAGATGAAAAAAGCACTGATTGCTGTACCACTCAGTTTTTCCCTGCTGATTCCCGCTTTTGGAACAGTGAATGCAGAAGATCATGGAGGAAATCATGGCGGCAGCCACAGCGGCATGGCATCAGCAGAGGTTTCAAACCCTGCCATTGATCTTCGGGCATCCCTTGATGCGATCCTCTCAGAGCATGCATACTTAGCGGTTGTTGCGATGCAAAAAGGCATTGACGGCAAAGAAGACTTCGAAGCAGCTGCAGGACAGCTGAATAAGAATACAGAAGATTTATCGGCAGCTGTCGGATCTGTTTACGGTGAAGAAGCGGGAAATCAATTTAAAGAAATCTGGAGCAGCCACATCGGCTATTTCGTGGACTATGTAACGGCAACAGCTGAAAACAATGAAGAAGGCAGAAAACAGGCACTTGCAGAATTGGACAAGTACCGCGCCGAGCAAGCGGGTTTTCTGGATACGGCAACGGAAGGACGCTTGAAAGCGGCAGACCTTGAAGCAGGCCTAAAAGTTCACGTTGAACAGCTGATTGGTGCTTTTGAAAGCTACAGAGCGGGTGAATACGACAAAGCCTACGATGATGCAACAGAATCGATGCACCATATGTTCGGAGTCGGCAAAAGCCTTTCATGGGCCATCACTGACCAGTTCCCTGAGAAATTCGAAAGTACGTCCCCGGATACTGCCGCTGCTGACTTGCGTGCAGATCTGAATCACGTATTTTCAGAGCATGCAGCACTTGCGGCACTTACGATGCAAAAAGGAATTGACGGAGCAAAAGATTTTGATGCGGCTGCAGCTGCATTAAATGAGAACACAGATGACCTGACAGCAGCTGTTGAATCTGTATACGGCGCTGAAGGTGCTGCACAATTTAAAGAAATCTGGAGCAGCCACATCGGCTACTTTGTTGACTACGTGACAGCAACTGCCGAAAACAACGAAGCAGGCAAGGAAGAAGCGGTAGCAGAGCTTGATGCATACCGTGCAGAACAGGCGGCATTCCTTGATGCAGCAACAGAGGGCAGACTGAAAGCGGCCGACCTCGAGGCGGGTCTCAAAGAGCATGTAGACCAGCTTCTCGCGGCATTTAACAGCTACACAGGAAAAGACTATCCTGCAGCCTATGAAAATATCCATGTTGCTTATTCGCACATGTTCGGAGTAGGACAGGCCCTGTCAGGCGCCATTACGGATCAATTCCCTGAAAAGTTTGAGGGGCAAAAGCCTTCTGACATGCCGAAAACAGGCATGGGCGGCATGAGCCAGTCAAACAGCAGTGTCATCATGTGGGCTGTATTCGGATTTATCCTTGCAACTGCAGCGATCGCCATGATTGCACGCAAAAAATCAGTGAAAAACTAAGGGCTCGAGCAGAAGTTTTAAGCAAGGCCCGCCTTATTTAAAAAATATGAGTAAAAGAACTGTGATCCCTGCCGAAAAGGCAGGGATTATTCGGTTTTTCGGGATATTTCTATGAATTTGACGTGTAATGTCATAGGTTTATTGATATAATGGAGAGTAGGCTATTATTCAATTATCGGAAAGACTTACATATTTATGGTCTTATATATTTCAGCATGAACACCATTACAAAAACTTTTAACTCCCGTTTTTTATGGAGCTAGATAGATTAGGGAGGTTCAACTCATGGAAGAAAACAAAACACCAAACGTGAAAGAGATTAATATCAGTCACGAGATGCGTTCTTCTTTTCTAGATTATGCGATGAGCGTTATCGTTTCGCGCGCTCTTCCGGACGTTCGTGACGGCCTGAAGCCTGTTCACCGCCGGATTCTCTACGCGATGAATGACCTTGGCATGACATCGGACAAACCTTTCAAGAAGTCCGCGCGTATCGTCGGTGAAGTAATCGGAAAGTATCATCCGCACGGCGACAGCGCCGTTTATGACTCTATGGTCCGGATGGCACAGGATTTCAACTTCCGCTATATGCTTGTCGACGGTCACGGAAACTTTGGTTCAGTTGACGGAGACGGTGCGGCAGCGATGCGTTATACAGAAGCCCGCATGTCGAAGATCGCGATGGAGCTTCTCCGCGATATTAACAAAGACACCATCGATTATCAGGACAACTATGACGGGTCTGAACGTGAACCTGTCGTGCTTCCTTCAAGGTTCCCTAATCTTCTGGTAAACGGAGCAGCGGGGATTGCTGTCGGCATGGCAACAAACATTCCGCCTCATCAGCTTGGAGAAGTCATCGACGGGGTGCTTGCTGTCAGCAAAGATCCTGAAGTCAGCATACAGGAGCTGATGGAAATCATTCCGGGCCCGGACTTCCCTACTGCAGGACAGATTATCGGCAGAAGCGGCATCCGCAAAGCGTATGAAACCGGCCGGGGATCGATCACCATCAGAGCGAAAGTTGAAATTGAACAAAAAGCGTCAGGCAAGGAAGTTATTATCGTCAGAGAGCTTCCTTACCAGGTGAACAAGGCGAAGCTGATCGAAAAAATTGCAGAGCTTGTACGCGACAAAAAGATCGAAGGAATTACAGACTTAAGAGACGAATCCGACCGAAACGGCATGCGCATTGTCATTGAAGTCCGCAAAGATGCAAATTCAAATGTCCTTTTGAACAATCTTTTTAAACAGACAGCTCTTCAGACAAGCTTCGGCATCAACATGCTTGCCCTTGTAGGCGGACAGCCTCAGGTGCTGAACCTGAAGCAGTTCCTTGTCTATTATCTGGACCATCAAAAGGTGATTATCCGCCGCCGCACAGCCTTTGAGCTGCGCAAAGCGGAAGCACGTGCGCATATTCTGGAAGGACTCCGGATTGCTCTTGATCATCTGGATGAAGTGATTGCACTTATCCGTGCTTCACAGACAACAGATATCGCTAAACAAGGATTGATGGACAACTTCTCTCTTTCTGAAAAACAGGCTCAGGCTATTCTTGACATGCGTCTTCAGCGCTTAACAGGACTTGAGCGCGAAAAGATTGAAGAAGAATACCAGGGTCTTGTTCAACTGATCGCAGAACTGAAGGCAATTCTTGCAGATGATGAGAAAGTTCTTGAAATCATCCGCGAGGAGCTTGAAGAAATTAAGGAGCGCTTCAATGATGTGCGCCGTACGGAGATTGTAACCGGCGGCATCGAAATGATTGAAGACGAAGACTTAATTCCTGTTGAAAACATCGTGATCACGCTGACGCACAACGGCTATATCAAGAGACTTCCAATCTCGACATACCGAAGCCAGAGAAGGGGCGGACGCGGAATTCAGGGAATGGGCACGAATGAAGATGATTTCGTCGAACATTTGCTCACAACTTCAACCCACGACACGATCCTGTTCTTCACGAACAAAGGAAAGGTTTACCGTACAAAAGGCTACGAGATTCCTGAGTACGGAAGAACGGCAAAAGGTCTGCCGATCATTAACCTTCTTGAGATTGAAAAAGGGGAATGGGTCAATGCCATCATTCCTGTTTCGGAATTTGCAGATGACTGGTCTCTCTTCTTCACAACGAAAGAAGGAATCTCAAAACGGTCTCCGCTTTCTCAGTTTGCCAACATCAGAAAAGGCGGCCTGATTGCTGTCAATCTGCGCGAGGCAGATGAACTGATTTCTGTAAGGCTGACGGACGGAACGAAACACATCATGATCGGAACGAAAAAGGGAATGCTGATCCGCTTCCCGGAAACAGACGTCCGCTCAATGGGCCGTACGGCTACAGGGGTAAAAGGCATTACGCTTGATGCGGATGACGAAGTTGTCGGCATGGAGATCCTGGAAGAGGACGCAGACGTTCTGACTGTCACGCGAAACGGATTCGGCAAGCGGACGCCTGCAGCTGAATACCGCGTGCAAAGCCGTGGCGGAAAAGGGATTAAAACATGTAATGTAACCGAAAAGAACGGTACTGTCATATCTGTTAAGCCTTCAACAGGAGAAGAGGACCTGATGCTGATTACAGCAAGCGGCGTTCTGATCCGGATGGCAATTGACAGCATTTCGACAACGGGACGAAACACACAGGGCGTCAAGCTGATTAAGCTTGGCGGCGAAGAACACGTTGCAACAGTAGCGGTAGTGGAAAAAGAAGAACTGGAACCTGAAGAGGATTTGACAGAAGAACAGATTCAGGATTCTGAAACTGAAGCACCGCCGGAAGATCCATCAGGCACTGAAGAATAAGCGGGAAAAGTACAGCGGAAGCTGTACTTTTTTTCTGCCTTTTTTATTCAATAAATCCATATCCTTCTAAAATATTGGGTTATAATCAGGTTGGGAGGGATTCATGTGAGGGTCCATATCAATCAGATAAATGAGGGGAACATCTTGCTGAAGGATGTTCTTTCAGCATCGGGTAAACCGCTTATGCGGAAACATACTGTACTTAAACGGGAACTTATCGATGTTTTGCATGCGTTTTTAATAGAAACAGTAGATATAGAATCATTCAGTGAGACCGAGCAGGACAAAAACGTTCCGGCTGACAAGTCTGTTACACCGTTTGGGGCGGTCTATCATGCTGCTGTTCAGGGCTTTAAAAAACTGTATGCGGACTGGCATTCAGGTGCTTCAGTTGACATCTCAAAGGTTAGAAATCTTCTGATTCCTGCTGTGGAACATATCCTGCAGCACCCGTCAGAAGTGTTTAAAACAACCGGATATACAGGAGAAGAAGACTATCTCTACCATCAATCTGTATCAGCGGCGCTCCTAAGCGCAAGCCTCGCCAAATCTTCAGGCTTCCCGCACGGCGACGTGATTCAGATTGCAATGACAGGACTTCTTTGCGACTGCGGTCTGACAAAGCTTGATCAGGGGTTTATTCAGAAGAAAAGAGCTCTGACGGCAAAGGAATTTGACGAAATCAAACAGCATCCTGTGCACAGCTATAAAATGCTTAAAAACATTGTATCTTTAAAAGAAGCTGTCAAGATCGGCGTCCTGCAGCATCATGAACGAATGGACGGGAGCGGGTATCCCCTCGGCACTAAAGGAGATCAGCTTCATCCTTACGGTAAAATTGCAGCACTCGCCCACGCCTATCAGGCCATGGTCAGCACCAGGCCTTACAGGCACCGGCAGTCTCCATTTCTCGTTCTTGAGCAGCTGATGGAAGATGAGTTTGGTAGATTTGACCTTTCAGCTCTTAAAGCATTGAGAAAAGGGCTGCTGACATTCAGCAGCGGAACATTCATCAGGCTGTCTGACGGGCGAACAGCAGAAATTGTCTTTATAGAAGACCAGCAGCCTGCAAGACCTCTTGTGAAGCTTCAGGACAGCGGGGAAATGATTGCTCTGAAAGAATATAGACAGCTATATATAGAGGAAATATTATAAGAGCAACTTTTTGCTCTTTTTTTATTGCTTATTTAAAAGAATGCTGATATAATTCTAAAAGTCAGTAAGAAAGCCACTACATAAGCGAGTTTAGCAAAAAAACATTTTCAAAATGTTATTGACTTAATGGGCTTTAGAGTGATATACTGATTAGGTCGCTTCGAGATGAAACGACATCAAAAGTTCTTTGAAAACTAAACAAAACCAAAAGCGTACCAAACGTTTTAAATTTTTAAGTCAGCAACATTTATGAGTCACAAATTTTCTTCGGAGAGTTTGATCCTGGCTCAGGACGAACGCTGGCGGCGTGCCTAATACATGCAAGTCGAGCGGACCTCTTCGGAGGTCAGCGGCGGACGGGTGAGTAACACGTGGGCAACCTGCCTGTAAGACTGGGATAACTCCGGGAAACCGGAGCTAATACCGGATACTATGTCAAACCGCATGGTTTGACATTCAAAGACGGTTTCGGCTGTCACTTACAGATGGGCCCGCGGCGCATTAGCTAGTTGGTGAGGTAATGGCTCACCAAGGCGACGATGCGTAGCCGACCTGAGAGGGTGATCGGCCACACTGGGACTGAGACACGGCCCAGACTCCTACGGGAGGCAGCAGTAGGGAATCTTCCGCAATGGACGAAAGTCTGACGGAGCAACGCCGCGTGAGTGATGAAGGTTTTCGGATCGTAAAACTCTGTTGTCAGGGAAGAACAAGTGCCGGAGTAACTGCCGGCACCTTGACGGTACCTGACCAGAAAGCCACGGCTAACTACGTGCCAGCAGCCGCGGTAATACGTAGGTGGCAAGCGTTGTCCGGAATTATTGGGCGTAAAGCGCGCGCAGGCGGTTTCTTAAGTCTGATGTGAAAGCCCCCGGCTCAACCGGGGAGGGTCATTGGAAACTGGGAAACTTGAGTGCAGAAGAGGAGAGTGGAATTCCACGTGTAGCGGTGAAATGCGTAGAGATGTGGAGGAACACCAGTGGCGAAGGCGACTCTCTGGTCTGTAACTGACGCTGAGGCGCGAAAGCGTGGGGAGCGAACAGGATTAGATACCCTGGTAGTCCACGCCGTAAACGATGAGTGCTAAGTGTTAGAGGGTTTCCGCCCTTTAGTGCTGCAGCTAACGCATTAAGCACTCCGCCTGGGGAGTACGGTCGCAAGACTGAAACTCAAAGGAATTGACGGGGGCCCGCACAAGCGGTGGAGCATGTGGTTTAATTCGAAGCAACGCGAAGAACCTTACCAGGTCTTGACATCCTTTGCCACTTCTAGAGATAGAAGGTTCCCCTTCGGGGGACAAAGTGACAGGTGGTGCATGGTTGTCGTCAGCTCGTGTCGTGAGATGTTGGGTTAAGTCCCGCAACGAGCGCAACCCTTGATCTTAGTTGCCAGCATTCAGTTGGGCACTCTAAGGTGACTGCCGGTGACAAACCGGAGGAAGGTGGGGATGACGTCAAATCATCATGCCCCTTATGACCTGGGCTACACACGTGCTACAATGGATGGTACAAAGGGCTGCGAGACCGCGAGGTTTAGCCAATCCCATAAAACCATTCTCAGTTCGGATTGCAGGCTGCAACTCGCCTGCATGAAGCTGGAATCGCTAGTAATCGCGGATCAGCATGCCGCGGTGAATACGTTCCCGGGCCTTGTACACACCGCCCGTCACACCACGAGAGTTTGCAACACCCGAAGTCGGTGGGGTAACCGCAAGGAGCCAGCCGCCTAAGGTGGGGTAGATGATTGGGGTGAAGTCGTAACAAGGTAGCCGTATCGGAAGGTGCGGCTGGATCACCTCCTTTCTAAGGATATGAGGTCGCTTTTGGTTTTTGTTTAGTTTTGAGAGAACTTTGTTCTCCATTTAAATAGGAAGTTTACTTTACAAGTAAGCGAGAACGTCATGCGCGTGCTTTTTTGTTCGTCGCAATCGTCTCTTTTATCCTTATATGAGATGGGCCTATAGCTCAGCTGGTTAGAGCGCACGCCTGATAAGCGTGAGGTCGATGGTTCGAGTCCATTTAGGCCCACCATCTCTTTAATACGGGGCCTTAGCTCAGCTGGGAGAGCGCCTGCCTTGCACGCAGGAGGTCAGCGGTTCGATCCCGCTAGGCTCCACCTAGAAAGTTGTTCTTTGAAAACTGGATAACGTAATTGATAACAAGTAATTCACTGAGATTTACGCTTACCATAGTGATTTTCTTAGACTTTACAGTCTAAACAAACGATTGACCAATTTTGGTTAAGTTATGAAGGGCGCACGGTGGATGCCTTGGCACTAGGAGCCGATGAAGGACGGGACTAACACCGATATGCTTTGGGGAGCTGTAAGTAAGCTTTGATCCAGAGATTTCCGAATGGGGAAACCCACTGTTCGTAATGGAACAGTATCTTTACCTGAATACATAGGGTACTGAAGGCAGACCCGGGGAACTGAAACATCTAAGTACCCGGAGGAAGAGAAAGCAAATGCGATTTCCCAAGTAGCGGCGAGCGAAACGGAATCAGCCCAAACCAAGAGGCTTGCCTCTTGGGGTTGTAGGACACTCTATACGGAGTTACAAAGGAACGGGGTAGATGAAGCGGCCTGGAAAGGCCTGTCATAGAAGGTAAAAACCCTGTAGTCGAAACTTCGTTCCCTCCAGAGTGGATCCTGAGTACGGCGGGACACGTGAAATCCCGTCGGAATCCGGGAGGACCATCTCCCAAGGCTAAATACTACCTAGTGACCGATAGTGAACCAGTACCGTGAGGGAAAGGTGAAAAGCACCCCGGAAGGGGAGTGAAAAGATCCTGAAACCGTGTGCTTACAAGTAGTCAGAGCCCGTTAACGGGTGATGGCGTGCCTTTTGTAGAATGAACCGGCGAGTTACGATCCCGTGCAAGGTTAAGTTGATGAGACGGAGCCGCAGCGAAAGCGAGTCTGAATAGGGCGAATTAGTACGTGGTCGTAGACCCGAAACCAGGTGATCTACCCATGTCCAGGGTGAAGTTCAGGTAACACTGAATGGAGGCCCGAACCCACGCACGTTGAAAAGTGCGGGGATGAGGTGTGGGTAGCGGAGAAATTCCAATCGAACTTGGAGATAGCTGGTTCTCTCCGAAATAGCTTTAGGGCTAGCCTCGAGTATGAGAGTCTTGGAGGTAGAGCACTGATTGGACTAGGGGCCCTCATCGGGTTACCGAATTCAGTCAAACTCCGAATGCCAAAGACTTGCTCCTCGGGAGTCAGACTGCGAGTGATAAGATCCGTAGTCAAGAGGGAAACAGCCCAGACCGCCAGCTAAGGTCCCAAAGTATACGTTAAGTGGAAAAGGATGTGGAGTTGCTTAGACAACCAGGATGTTGGCTTAGAAGCAGCCACCATTTAAAGAGTGCGTAATAGCTCACTGGTCGAGTGACTCTGCGCCGAAAATGTACCGGGGCTAAACGTATCACCGAAGCTGCGGACTGTTCTTACGAACAGTGGTAGGAGAGCGTTCTAAGGGCGTCGAAGCCAGACCGGAAGGACTGGTGGAGCGCTTAGAAGTGAGAATGCCGGTATGAGTAGCGAAAGAGGGGTGAGAATCCCCTCCACCGAATGCCTAAGGTTTCCTGAGGAAGGCTCGTCCGCTCAGGGTTAGTCGGGACCTAAGCCGAGGCCGAAAGGCGTAGGCGATGGACAACAGGTTGATATTCCTGTACCACCTCCTCACCATTTGAGCAATGGGGGGACGCAGGAGGATAGGGCAAGCGCGCTGTTGGATATGCGCGTCCAAGCAGTTAGGCCGGGAAGTAGGCAAATCCGCTTCCCATATAAGGCTGAGCTGTGATGGCGAGGGAAATTTAGTACCGAAGTTCCTGATTCCACACTGCCAAGAAAAGCCTCTAGCGAGGTGAGAGGTGCCCGTACCGCAAACCGACACAGGTAGGCGAGGAGAGAATCCTAAGGTGAGCGAGAGAACTCTCGTTAAGGAACTCGGCAAAATGACCCCGTAACTTCGGGAGAAGGGGTGCTTTTTAGGGTGAATAGCCCTGAAAAGCCGCAGTGAATAGGCCCAGGCGACTGTTTAGCAAAAACACAGGTCTCTGCGAAGCCGCAAGGCGAAGTATAGGGGCTGACGCCTGCCCGGTGCTGGAAGGTTAAGGGGAGAGGTTAGCGCAAGCGAAGCTTTGAACCGAAGCCCCAGTAAACGGCGGCCGTAACTATAACGGTCCTAAGGTAGCGAAATTCCTTGTCGGGTAAGTTCCGACCCGCACGAAAGGCGTAACGATCTGGGCACTGTCTCAACGAGAGACTCGGTGAAATTATAGTACCTGTGAAGATGCAGGTTACCCGCGACAGGACGGAAAGACCCCGTGGAGCTTTACTGCAGCCTGATATTGAATTTTGGTACAGCTTGTACAGGATAGGTAGGAGCCTTGGAAGCCGGAGCGCAAGCTTCGGTGGAGGCATTGGTGGGATACTACCCTTGCTGTATTGAAATTCTAACCCGCAGCCCTTACCGGGCTGGGAGACAGTGTCAGGCGGGCAGTTTGACTGGGGCGGTCGCCTCCTAAAATGTAACGGAGGCGCCCAAAGGTTCCCTCAGAATGGTTGGAAATCATTCGCAGAGTGTAAAGGCACAAGGGAGCTTGACTGCGAGACCTACAAGTCGAGCAGGGACGAAAGTCGGGCTTAGTGATCCGGTGGTTCCGCATGGAAGGGCCATCGCTCAACGGATAAAAGCTACCCCGGGGATAACAGGCTTATCTCCCCCAAGAGTCCACATCGACGGGGAGGTTTGGCACCTCGATGTCGGCTCATCGCATCCTGGGGCTGTAGTCGGTCCCAAGGGTTGGGCTGTTCGCCCATTAAAGCGGTACGCGAGCTGGGTTCAGAACGTCGTGAGACAGTTCGGTCCCTATCCGTCGTGGGCGCAGGAAATTTGAGAGGAGCTGTCCTTAGTACGAGAGGACCGGGATGGACGCACCGCTGGTGTACCAGTTGTCTTGCCAAAGGCATCGCTGGGTAGCTATGTGCGGAAGGGATAAGTGCTGAAAGCATCTAAGCATGAAGCCCCCCTCAAGATGAGATTTCCCATCACATTTGTGAGTAAGAACCCTGAAAGATGATCAGGTTGATAGGTCTGAGGTGGAAGCGCGGTGACGTGTGGAGCTGACAGATACTAATCGTTCGAGGACTTAACCACAGTCTAACTAAGCGTGAATTGCACGTGAATCTTGTTATCAAACGTTACTCAGTTTTGAAAGAATAACTCTTTCAACAAAAATGCATATTGTCTGGTGATGATGGCAAAGAGGTCACACCCGTTCCCATGCCGAACACGGAAGTTAAGCTCTTTAGCGCCGATGGTAGTTGGGGGTTTCCCCCTGTGAGAGTAGGACGTTGCCAGGCACGCAGAAAAGAGGACAGCAGAGATGCTGTCTTTTTTTGTTGTTCAAAATGAGGATAATAGATAGCTGAATCGTACCCTGCAAGACTGTAATTCGATTTGTCAGGGTAAGCAAACGCTCGAACCGTACCCTCCAAAACTGTAAAACGATATCCGAGGGTAAGCAAACGTCCGAATCGTACCCTCCTAAACCGTAAAACGATACCGGAGGGTAAGCAAACGCTCGAATCGTACCCTCCCAAACCGAAAAACGATATCCGAGGGTAAGAAACCGCCCGAATCCTACCCTCCAAAACCGAAAAACGATATCGGAGGGTAAGCAAACAGCTTGGATCCTACCCCTGCATCCTCTGCTCCCTCATCTGATGCAAAAAGCTCAGCGCCATCTGGGGTATTTTATCCTTTGTGGCTTCAAGGAATCGGACTATGAAGACATAGTCATCCTGGGAATGGCTGAGCATCAGTTCGTACCACCACTCTGTTTCATATCTTGAGATCATGCTGAGATTGTACAGCAGGAGATAGTGCGCAAGAAACTCAGGCAGACCTCCCAGATCATTCAGCGATGCCGGCAGACTGTACGTGCACGTCTGCTGGTTATATAAAAAGGGCGGGCTGCTGAAAGCGTTAAAAGACTCTGGCAGAAGCAATGACATAACGTCACTAGTCTCACCGGCTTTATCAAGCTGAAAGTGATGATGCAAATAGTCAAGCATCCTATCCGGTGTCATGTGGTAGGATGCTGCCGCATCTTTCGGAAGATGAATGTGTTGATCGTCCACCCCAATTGCGATATGTACGTCTTTTTGTTTATGCATTTTAAATAGGTCACAGAGTTCAGGCACTCTTTGCAAAAGCTCGTGCATGGAGTACTTGTCATTCTCCACGTGCTGAAGGCTGTAGAGGTGAAAGGCCGCATGTGCAAACAGGCCGTTCCTCTGTATTTTCACTTCGTCCTGCAGAAAACGGTAGTGCTGTTTTTTGCGTTTGCGTGAAGATACTCCGTGTGCAAGAACGGATGATGCGGCAGGGTATTCCGGATCTTTTGTCAGGATGCAGGCTTTTATGAGCTGGGCCATACCGTAGAAAAGCAGCATGGGCTTTACAGGCAGTGACGCGTTTTCAGCTGAGAGATAAAAGTTTTCTGCATGCTTCAGATGATACACAAACGGGTAGCTGTTTTGATAAGAGAGTTCTGCCGGCAATGACTGGTTGGATTTTTGGTAACATTTTTCCAGAAACTTTTGGACGGTATCTGTTGTTTGGTAGGATTTAAGCTGATTCCACGCGTTTGTTGCAGTCATTTTGCAGACCTCCTTATTGTCGAAATTTTTAAACTCTTTTACCTGTTCTTGACAGTGGGTAGGCAAGTTGTTAATCTACTAATAATATTTTGCCGTAAAGAGGGGGATTTCATGATGTGGGAAAGTAAATTTGTTAAAGAAGGTTTGACGTTTGACGATGTATTGCTTGTTCCGGCTAAATCTGAAGTATTGCCTAGGGATGTAGATTTAAGTGTCAGCTTAACACCTACTCTTAAGCTCAATGTTCCAATTATCAGTGCAGGCATGGATACGGTGACGGAAGCTCAGCTTGCGATTTCGATGGCAAGACAGGGCGGCATGGGCATTATCCACAAAAACATGTCCATTGAGCAGCAGGCAGAACAGGTTGACAAGGTAAAGCGTTCTGAACGGGGTGTTATTACAAACCCATTCTTTTTAACTCCTGACCACCAGGTTTATGATGCTGAGCATTTGATGGGTAAATACCGCATTTCAGGTGTTCCTGTCGTCAACAATGAAGACGAGCAGAAGCTTGTCGGCATCATTACAAACCGGGATATGCGTTTTATTCAGGATTTCTCCATCAAGATCTCAGAGGTTATGACAAAAGATAACCTTGTAACGGCAGCTGTCGGAACAACGTTAAAGGATGCAGAGAGCATTCTTCAAAAACACAAAATCGAAAAACTTCCTCTTGTTGATGATGAAGGTGTTTTAAAAGGGTTAATCACGATTAAAGATATTGAAAAAGTCATCGAGTTCCCGAACTCTGCAAAAGATGAACATGGCCGCCTTCTTGTAGGTGCAGCTGTAGGTGTTACGTCAGATACGATGACTCGCGTTAAAAAACTTGTGGAAGCCAATGTTGATGCGATTGTAGTTGATACGGCACACGGTCATTCAAAAGGCGTTCTCGACATGGTCAAGACGATCAGAAGTGAATTCCCTGAACTGAACATAATCGCCGGAAACGTGGCGACTGCAGAAGCGACAAGAGCTCTTGCTGAAGCAGGAGCGAATGTTGTAAAAGTCGGAATCGGACCTGGATCAATCTGTACAACACGAGTTGTTGCAGGCGTAGGTGTTCCTCAGATCACGGCTGTTTACGACTGTGCGACAGAAGCAAGAAACCTTGGCATTACTATTATCGCAGACGGCGGCATTAAATATTCAGGCGACATCGTAAAAGCACTTGCTTCAGGCGGACATGCTGTTATGCTCGGAAGCCTTCTTGCAGGAACATCTGAAAGCCCAGGCGAAACAGAGATCTACCAAGGCAGACGCTTTAAAGTCTACCGCGGCATGGGGTCTGTCGGCGCTATGGAAAAAGGAAGCAAGGACCGCTACTTCCAGGAAGACAACAAGAAGTTTGTTCCTGAAGGCATTGAGGGCAGAACGCCTTATAAAGGACCTCTTTCAGATACGATTTATCAGCTTGTCGGGGGCATCCGCTCAGGCATGGGCTACTGCGGAACAGCAAATCTCGAAGAGCTTCGTGAAAACACCCAGTTTGTCCGCATGACCGGCGCAGGACTGCGCGAAAGCCATCCGCATGATGTGCAAATTACTAAAGAATCACCTAACTACTCGTTATCATAAGATTTTTAGGCCGTTTGACCTGAAATGTAATACAATGTTCAATCTTTAGGACAGAGTCTCAGACTCTGTCTATTTTTTTTAATCATAGTGTGATAAAATCGACTTTGTTGTTTGTAAATAAGGTCAATAATTGAATAAAAAAATAGATAAAAAACGGTGGAGGTTATGAAGTTGAGCAACATGAAAGTAAAATGCCTGCTGTCTGTTTTTCTTGCAGCTGTTCTGGCAGTGACTGCAGTATTGCCGGGTGCAGGAGCAAAAGCGGCAGAGAATGACCCAGTTGGAGTAAATGCAAAAGGAGCCATTTTAGTAGAGGCATCTACAGGAAAGATCCTGTACGGCAAAAATGCCGATGAGCTTCTGCCAATCGCAAGTATGGCAAAAATCATGACAGAATACCTTGTTCTTGAAGCTATAAACGAAGGAAAAATCAAGTGGGATCAAACCTATACACCGAGTGACTATGTTTACCGCATCTCCCAAAACCGCAGCCTCTCAAATGTTCCATTGCGAAAAGACGGTACATACAATGTGAAAGAACTCTTTGAAGCGATGAGCATCTATTCTGCAAACGGTGCAGCGATTGGTCTTGCTGAAATTGTAGCAGGGTCTGAATCAAATTTTGTTAAATTGATGAATGAAAAAGCAAAAGATCTTGGTCTTAAAAACTATGAATTTGTAAACTCAACTGGTCTTGATAATGGAGACCTGATTGGCCAGCATCCTGAAGGAACGAGTGCAGATGCTGAAAACAAAATGTCAGCACGCGACATGGCTCTTCTTTCTCAGAAACTCATTAATGAATATCCGGAAGTGCTTGAAACAGCAAGCATTCCAAGAAAAACCTTCAGAGAAGGAACAGATGATGCGATTAAAATGGATAACTGGAACTGGATGCTTGAAGGCCTTCTTTTTGAAACAGAAGGCGTTGACGGCCTGAAAACGGGTTCCACAAAATCTGCAGGTTCATCTTTCACTGCAACAGCAGAACGAAATGACATGCGCGTCATCACAGTTGTTTTAAATGCTCAGGGCAGCGACGGGCTTCACACTCCGCGTTTTAAAGAAACAAAAAAGATGATTGATTATGCATACAATAACTTCAAGATGGAAGAAGTTTATCCTGAAAACTATCAAATCAAAGACAAATCAAACCTTTCTGTTGTGAAAGGAAAAGAAAAAGAAGTGGCTGTTGCAACAAATGAGCCGTTATCTCTAGTTGTTAAAAACGGTGAAAAAAATGCGTACAAGCCAAGCTACGTTTTTGATGAGAAAAAAGTAAATGCTGATAACGAAGTGCAGGCGCCGGTTAAAAAAGGCGAAAAGATCGGCTCTATGACCGTTCAATACAGCGGTGAAGGCCAGGATCTTGGCTTCCTGGAAGAAAAAAGCGAAGCAAGCGTTGACCTTGTCACAAAGAGCAGCGTTGAAAAAGCGAACTGGTTTGTCCTTTCCATGAGAGGAATCGGAGGATTCTTTGCAGGTTTATGGGGTACAGTGACAGATACAGTAACCGGATGGTTTTAATGAAAAGAGATTTGCCCGATTTGGGCAAATCTCTTTTTTTACAATAATTTCTTTTAAAGGAAACATGACAGCTGTTTGTTTGAAATGTTACTATTATTCCGTTAATTTTGATAGGATTTTTCGACAACTTAGGATAGAATAAGCTATATGTGCTAGATCAATTTTTATCTATTACGAGGGGGATATAGAATGAACAATACAGGTACTGACCGCGTAAAGCGCGGCATGGCAGAAATGCAAAAAGGCGGCGTCATCATGGACGTTGTTAATGCTGAACAGGCTAAAATTGCTGAGGAAGCAGGCGCAGTTGCCGTAATGGCGCTTGAGCGCGTTCCTGCGGATATCCGCGCAGCAGGCGGAGTTGCCCGCATGGCAGATCCGACAATTGTTGAGGCGGTTATGGGAGCAGTATCCATTCCTGTTATGGCAAAAGCGCGTATCGGACATATCGTAGAAGCACGCGTTTTAGAAGCAATGGGTGTTGATTATATCGATGAGAGTGAAGTATTGACTCCTGCAGATGAAGAATATCACTTGAACAAGCGTGACTTCACTGTACCGTTTGTCTGCGGATGCCGCGATTTAGGCGAAGCGACAAGACGTATTGCAGAAGGAGCTTCTATGCTTCGCACTAAAGGCGAGCCGGGAACAGGAAACATTGTTGAGGCTGTCCGCCACATCCGCAAAGTAAATGGACAAGTACGCAGAATCGCAAGCATGAGCACAGACGAGCTGATGACAGAAGCGAAGCTGTTAGGCGCGCCTTATGAGCTTCTTCTTCAAATTAAACATGAAGGACGCCTTCCGGTAGTTAACTTTGCAGCAGGCGGAGTAGCAACACCTGCAGATGCTGCTCTTATGATGCAGCTTGGTGCTGACGGAGTATTTGTAGGATCAGGTATCTTTAAGTCAGAAAATCCTGCAAAATTTGCACGTGCGATTGTTGAAGCAACAACACACTTTGAAGATTATGAGTTGATTGCAAGCCTTTCCAAAGGTCTTGGAACGGCAATGAAAGGCATCGAGATCTCAACACTGCTTCCTGAAAACAGAATGCAGGAGCGCGGCTGGTAATCATAAAGGAGTAGAAGAGTCATGCTTAAAATTGGTGTACTTGGCCTTCAGGGTGCCGTCAGAGAGCACATCCGCTCTATCGAGGAAAGCGGAGCTGAAGGGATCGTTGTCAAACGGACTGAGCAGCTTGATGAGCTTGACGGTCTGATTATTCCCGGCGGTGAAAGCACGACGATGCGCCGCCTGATTGATAAATACGGGTTCATGGGTCCCTTAAAAACGTTTGCTGCACAAGGAAAACCGATGTTCGGAACGTGTGCAGGCCTTATTCTTCTTGCGAAAAACATTGTCGGATATGAAGATGGCCATCTTGGTGTAATGGATGTAACCGTCGAACGTAATTCCTTCGGGCGTCAGCGCGACAGTTTTGAAGCGGAACTTAACATCACAGATGTAGCAGAAGACTTCACCGGCGTTTTCATCAGAGCCCCTCATATTGTGGAGGTTGGAGAAGACGTTGAGATCCTTTCTAAACATGATGGACGCATTGTCGCTGCAAGACAGGGGCAGTTCCTCGGATGCTCCTTCCATCCGGAATTAACGGATGATCACAGGATGACAGGTCTTTTTGTCCGCATGGCAGAACAGGCAAAAGAAAAATTAAGCGTATAAAACCCTTGCAACCGTACCAAACTTGTAGTAAATTATGAATTACTTAAATAAGCACAACGTGATGACAGGAACCAGTAGCAAGTGTTTCTTTCCAAAGAGAGCCGGTGGTCGGTGCGAACCGGTGTGAGAGCCTTGTGAATCCATCCTTGAATGATGTATTGAAATCTTCGGAGACTAGATATATCCGGAACAGGCCGTTATCCTGCTAAGAGGAAGGCGCAGGATTCTGTCTTCAATTAGGGTGGCAACGCGGATACAACTTCCGTCCCTTTACCAGGGACGGGAGTTTTTTATTTGTAAAAAAAGATAAAAGGAGTTTTTAGGATGCTTGATATTAAGTACTTGCGGGCTAATTTTGAAGAGGTAAAAGAAAAGCTCTCTCATCGCGGAGAAGATTTAGGCGATTTTGCCAAATTTGAAGAGCTTGACCAAAAACGCCGTGAATTGATTTCTGAGGTTGAGGTCTATAAAAGCAAACGAAATGAAGTGTCCGGACAAATTGCCGTCATGAAGCGCGAAAAGCAGGATGCCGATCATCTGATTAAAGAGATGCGTGAAGTTGGCGACAAGGTGAAGGAAATGGATGAAGAGCTCAGACAAGTAGAAGCCGATCTTGAACATCTGATGCTGTCTATTCCGAATATCCCCCACGAAAGTGTGCCGGTCGGTGAAACGGAGGATGATAACATTCTTCACCGCGAGTGGGGCGAAGTTCCGTCATTTGCATACGAGCCGAAGCCTCACTGGGATGTAGCCGACCATTTGGGAATCCTTGATTTTGAACGTGCAGGAAAAGTAACAGGAAGCCGCTTTGTTTTTTACAAAGGTCTTGGTGCCCGTCTTGAGCGTGCGCTGATCAGCTTCATGCTTGATCTTCATATTGATGAGCACGGCTATACGGAAGTTCTTCCTCCGTACATCGTCAACAGAGCGAGCATGACGGGTACAGGCCAGCTTCCTAAGTTTGAGGAAGATGCATTCAAAATTGCAGATGAGGATTACTTCCTGATTCCGACTGCTGAAGTGCCGGTGACAAACATGCACCGCGAAGAAATCATGTCTGTCGATCAGCTGCCGATCAACTATGCAGCGTTCAGCTCTTGCTTTCGCTCTGAAGCAGGTTCTGCGGGAAGAGATACAAGAGGTTTGATCCGCCAGCATCAATTTAACAAAGTAGAGCTTGTAAAATTCGTAAAACCGGAAGACTCTTATGATGAGCTTGAAAAACTGACAGGACACGCTGAAAAGGTCCTGCAGCTTCTTGGCCTTCCGTACCGCGTTCTGAGAATGTGCACAGCTGACCTCGGATTTACGGCTGCGAAAAAATACGACATCGAAGTATGGATTCCGAGCCAGGAAACATACCGCGAAATTTCTTCTTGCAGTAACTTTGAAGCATTCCAGGCACGCCGTGCAGGCATCCGCTTCAGACGCGAGCCTAAAGGAAAACCTGAATTTGTTCACACGCTGAACGGTTCAGGACTTGCGATCGGACGCACGGTTGCAGCAATTCTTGAGAATTATCAGCAGGAAGACGGGACAGTCATCATCCCTGAAGTTCTGCGTCCATACATGGGTAACAGAGAAGTTCTATCAAGATAATGGTTTGACTTGCCGGAGGGCCTGAGCAGCCGTTTTGGCCCTCTGATTTTTTTTGAAAAAAGTTTTTTAGAAACGTTGACAGGCATATTTTCTATATGATATATTAATTCTTGTCAGTACGGAGGTATACCCAAGTCTGGCTGAAGGGATCGGTCTTGAAAACCGACAGGGGGGTCAAACCCCGCGGGGGTTCGAATCCCTCTACCTCCTCCATTTAAAATATAAATTCCAGTTATTACGCGCATAATAATTGGAGATTGTCGATAAAACCCGCTGCTTCTGCAGCGGGTTTTTTGTATCTATTCAATGTTCTGTTCAGAGTTTAGGCGGGTTCGCTATCAAAGAACAGTAAAGGCTGTAATGGAACACACACTAAAAACATAAATCTCCGATGGCACTCCGATAATACTGACTATTGTAAAGAATGCAAGACAGCCGCACACGTTTAAAACGACCAGGTTATTAAGACCCGTCAGCCCGTCAACGAGCAAGCTGACATTCAAACCGAATCTTGAGGCAAATAAAAGGTCTTGTGCTATGTTTTCTGCACAGCATCCGCAGCAGCACGTTCTCTTTTTCCTGTCCAAAGAATTCTGGCATGCAGCCCCAGCGCTCTGCAGGAAGCTGAACTCAGGGCTGCCGGCAGCAGCACTCACCCCTGCTGTTTTACAAATCTGAACGGTCGTATTTGGCCGGGGGGCAAGTTGACCCAGTCCCCGGAATGTAAAAGCTCCGCATTCGTTTACACCTGTAATAATCTGACCTCTAAAGGGGTTGACCAGCGATGGGGAACCAGTCAGATAAATATCAATACCGGTAGTATCTTCTGCTGTAGTTTGAAAGACCCTCAGGCTTTCAAGCAGTGCAGCCAGATCTCTTGTGCAGCAGTCGCAGTCATCATTGCATTTTTTCACTTTTTTACTGCCCGAGCATCCACAGTCTCTCTTTTTTTTGCAATCCTTGCATGTACAGCCCTTCTCGCAGCATTCTTTCAAAGGTTTTTTCTCCTTTTCGCAGCAGCAAGTCACATTTACCGTAACACCGCTGACATCAGTTGTGATGGTCTGGTTGTTAGTCAGAGGAGAATTATTGGTGTGCCCTCCTATTGTTTGTGCTCCCTGAGTCTGATCTCCATGGCGCTGCCGCTGAGTCTGACTTTCAAGCGTTTGCTCCTGATTAGGATTTAAAATAGGATTTTGATCGGCATTTTGCTGCAGGTCCTGTTCAGTTCCTTCAAGAAACGGATTTTGCATAACTGTCTGAGACTGATCCTGGGTCTGCCCGGTCTGGTCCTTTTCTTGGAATTGATCCATTCTATGCCCGGATTTTACGGATTTATTAAAGTTTACCTTCCCCATGTCTCGCTTCTCCTTTTTAAATACCAGCATTCATCTATTAAGATATTCACCTGTATCGCACAAGTGCAGGAGTGAGGAGCAGTTGGGTTTTTGCCTGCAATTCGGCAACAAAAAAAGCCTTTCGAAAAAGGCTTAAATCGGTTATTTTTTCAGCAGTCTGGTCTGCTCAATAAAATGGGCAACGCGCTCCACAATCGGCTCGATGGAACCTTCATCATTCATGATGTCGTAGTCATTGATGTTCAGACGCAGTACCGGGCACGCATTGAAGTTGTTGATCCAGTCTTCATAGCGGCGGTGCATTTCTTCCCAGTAGGCAACAGGCGTCTGCTGCTCCATCGGGCGTCCGCGCTCTTTGATGCGGGACAGGATGTCGTCAAGGCTGCCTTCGAGATAAATCAGAAGGTCAGGGTGAGGGAAGTAAGGCGTCATGACCATCGCATCGAAAAGATTCGTGTATGTTTCATAATCAACCTCTGTCATCGTCCCTTTTTCGTAGTGCATTTTTGCGAAAATGCCTGTGTCTTCATAAATGGAACGGTCCTGAATAAATCCGCCGCCGTATTCAAAGATGCGCTTTTGCTCTTTGAAGCGTTCTGCGAGGAAGTAGATCTGCAGGTGGAAGCTCCATCTTTCAAAATCCGCGTAAAACTTATCAAGATACGGATTGGTATCTACTTTTTCAAATGAGGTGCGAAAGTTCAGGGCGTTTGCAAGTGCATTGGTCATTGTCGATTTGCCGACGCCGACTGTGCCCGCTATTGTAATGACAGCATTGTTCGGGATGCTGTATTTTTCTCTCAAATTCATTTAGCTCTAGCTCCTTCGTGTAAAGTTTCATCCAGACGCTTAAAGATATAGGCCAAATCTTTTTCGTTTTGGACAAAATCAAGCTCGTCCCCGCTGAACCTCAGCACAGGGATGGACGGGTGTTCCTTTTCCCACTGTGACATGGCCACTTCATAATCCTCAGAAAGCTGCTTCAGGTATCCGGGATCAATCTTTTTCTCAATCTCTCTGCCGCGCTTGTCGATGCGCGAAAGAAGCGTTTCAAGACTTGCATCTAAGTATATGATCAAGTTTGGTTTTGGCATGTCGCTTGTCAAAATGGAATATATGTCGAGGTATTTATCATATTGTTCTTTTTTAAGAGTGCGCTTTGCAAAAATGAGGTTTTTATAGATATGATAATCCGCCACAACAGGCTGACTCTTTTTCAAAAACAACTGGGCAATATCTTCAAGCTGTTTATATCGGTTACAGAGGAAGAACATTTCTGTCTGGAAGCTCCACTCTTCGATGTTTTCATAAAATTTGCCGAGAAACGGATTTTCATCCACAATTTCTTTCAGCAAATGAAAGTGATAGTGTTCTGCTATCGCCTTTGCAAGTGAAGTTTTCCCTACGCCAATTGGTCCTTCCACAGTAATAAACGGTACGCCATTCATCACGTGTCCTCCTACGCAAAAAAATCTATCAAAACAGACAAATTTCATTGTATCACAGTGTTAATGGGAAAAGAGCGGGCATTTCCCAAAAAAGAAAAGTTTCCAATTATCCTGCCATGGAAAGGAAGGATTTATGCCGGTCCGCATCACTGCAGAAAAGCGTTATAGCTTTACTTTGCACTCTTGCCTCGTCTGTTTCATTTTCCGTATGATAGATTCGGAATAGTATTAATATTCATAAAATGGAGGGATTTTCATGCGTGAGGAAACAGTTGCAATGGATGAAGTAACAGAGGATTTTTTTCCGGTAAAAGATGTTGATTATTTGGAAATGTATTCAGGAAATGCCAAGCAGTCTGCCCATTATTTCTGTACGGCGTTCGGATTTAAACTTGTCGCTTATTCCGGTCTTGAAACCGGCAACAGAGAGACTGTCTCCTACGTCCTGCAGCAGCAAAAGGTCCGTCTGATTATTACAGGTTCTTTGAATGATACCTCGCGTGTGGCTGAATTTGTTAAAAAACATGGTGACGGAGTAAGGGATATTGCACTTGTCGTGGATGATGTTGAAAAGGCTTACAAAGGTGCGGTGGAACGCGGAGCCATTGCAATCACCCCGCCATTTGAATTAAAGGATGACCATGGAATGGTGAAAAAAGCCGTCATTGGAACATACGGGGACACCATCCATTCTCTTATTGAGAGAAACGAGTACAAAGGTGTTTTTATGCCGGGGTATGAAAAAGCGGAAATGAAGATTCCTTATACAGAAGCCGGCATTATAGGGGTTGATCATGTCGTTGGAAACGTAGAAAGCATGCAGGAATGGGTTTCCTATTATGAGAAGGTCATGGGCTTTAAGGAGATGAGGCATTTCACGGATTCGGATATCAGCACAGAATATTCTTCTCTTATGTCAAAGGTGATGCACAATGGCGGGAGGATCAAGTTTCCTATTAACGAGCCGGCTGAAGGAAAACGAAAATCTCAAATCCAGGAATACCTTGAGTTCTTCAATGGACCGGGCGTGCAGCATCTGGCTGTTTTAACGGAGGATATTGTTTCAACAGTCGCGATTTTGAAGAAAAACGGTGTAGAGTTCCTGAATACTCCTGATACTTACTATGAAACGCTGAGCGAGCGGGTAGGGGATATAGACGAAGAAATTGATAAGCTGAAAGAATTGAACATTCTGGTAGACCGCGATGATGAAGGATACCTGCTGCAGATCTTCACAAAGCCGATTGTCGACCGTCCAACCGTCTTTATTGAAGTCATTCAGAGAAAAGGGGCAAAAGGATTCGGCGACGGAAACTTTAAAGCGCTCTTTGAGTCGATTGAAAGAGAGCAGGAGCGGCGGGGAAATCTGTAAACGCGGAAGGTGATGGAAATGGATGTAATGCCTGACTCGCTCCATTGGAAAGATGCCTATAAGCTCATGATCGGTTCGATTTTGCCGCGGCCGATTGCGTTTGTTTCTACATTAGATGAAAGCGGAACGGCCAATCTCGCACCGTTCAGCTTTTTCACGGCGATCTCAGCAGAACCGATGATGGTCTGTTTTTCTCCCATGAGAAGAGTAACAGACGGAACGAAAAAAGATACGCTTCTTAACATTGAACAGACGAAAGAGTTTGTGATTAATATCGTCAGTGAAGAGATTGGCGAACAGATGAATCTGTGTGCCGGGGAATTCCCGCGGGATGCGGACGAATTTGAGGAGAGCGGTCTGACGAAAATAAGCAGCGCTGCGGTTTCGCCTCCAAGGGTAAAGGAAAGCCTTGTGCACTTGGAGTGCATTCTTCATGAGGTCCTTCACTTTGGAGAACATGCCGGGGCCGGAAGTCTTGTCATCGGCAAGGTCGTTCATATCCATGTTGACGATGCCCTCTTCTTTGACGGCAAAATCGATACCGGGAAGCTGAACCCGATTGGCCGGCTGGCAGGAAATCAGTATACAAAGCCGATGAGTGACACATTTGAAATTGTCAGAAGGTGATGGGATGAAATTTGTGACCTTTCAAACGGGTGATCAGCAACTGAGGGCAGGATGGATACAGGGAGATCTGATCATCGATATGCATGCGGCAAGCGGGGGGGATTTGCCTCGGGATCTACTCCATTTGATAACGGATTATGAACGGTATGCTGATTTCATCAGGACTCTAAAACCTTTTCGAGCCGGAGATGAAGGGGTTTATGAGCTTGAGGAGGAAAGGCTTGCAGCTCCGCTTCCAAGACCGCTGAGCATCCGTGATTTTTATGCGTTTGAACAGCACGTGAAAACCGCACGGGGAAAAAGAGGACTTGACGTTGTGCCTGAATGGTATCAGTTTCCGGTTTTTTATTTTTCGAATCATCTGGCTGTTAAAGGGCCGGGAGATGCAATCGAAGTTCCTCCCGGCTGCGGGGCTTTGGATTATGAGCTTGAGATTGCCTGCGTCATTGGAAAAGAAGGCCGTGATATTCCGGCTGAGCATGCAGCTGAGTATATATTCGGGTACTTTATCATGAATGACTGGAGTGCACGCGATCTTCAGCAGGCGGAGATGAAAGTCGGCCTCGGACCTGCAAAAGGAAAGGATTTTGCGACCTCGCTCGGTCCTTTTCTTGTAACGGCGGATGAACTCGGGCCAAAGCTTGATCTCGAGATGAAAGCAGCTGTTAATGGTAAGCAGCTCTCAAGCGGCAACGTACGGGATTGCTATTATTCGTTTGGCGAAATGATTGAACGGGCATCAGCCGGAGTGACGCTGTATCCAGGAGAGGTCATTGGTTCAGGCACCGTGGGCACAGGTTGCATTCTTGAGCTTGGAGAAGAGGTGCACCGTTATTTGCAGCCTGGGGATGAAGTTGAACTGACAATTGAGGGCCTTGGTTCTCTGAAAAACAAAATCACAGCTAAAAGCAGGTGAGAGGATGTATTACCGGACTCTTGGCACGATCCCGCATAAGAGGCACACAATGTTTAAAAAAGAAGACGGCAGCCTGTACAGGGAACAGGTGATGGGAACGAAAGGCTTTTCGGGTGTCCAGTCGATTCTCTATCATCATTACATGCCGACTGAAGTGGTAAGATCTGAGCTGCTGCAGCCGTGCATGCCGGAATACGAAGAGACAGATTCATTAAAGCACAGGCACTTTTTCACATATGCCATGACAGAAAAGGGGGATGCCCTGAGTGCAAGGGAGTATCTTCTGGGAAATGACGATCTTTTAATCGGCATCATCAAAGCAGATAGGCCCATGTCCTCTTTTTACCGCAACGGCGACGGCGACGAGCTGTTTTTTGTCCACGAAGGAAGCGGAAAAGTGGAGACGATGTTCGGTGTGATCACCTATCGCTCGGGAGATTACATCTCGATTCCCATCGGGACGATTTACAGAATTCAGCCTGAGACAGAGACAGCATTTCTCGTCGTTGAATCGTTCAGTCAGATTACGACGCCGAAAAGGTACAGAAATGATTATGGACAGCTGCTTGAGCACAGCCCGTTTTGCGAGAGGGATTTTCGCGGTCCTGAGGAACTGATTACCTTTGATGAGCGGGGAGAGTTTGAAGTCCTGACGAAATCCAGGGGGTATATGCACAGGCACATCCTGGGGCATCATCCATTTGATGTCGTCGGCTGGGACGGCTATTTGTATCCGTGGGCGTTTAACATTGAAGATTTCGAGCCGATTACAGGCAGGATCCATCAGCCGCCTCCGGTTCACCAGACGTTTGAAGGGCACAATTTTGTCGTCTGTTCCTTTGTGCCGCGGATGTACGACTATCATCCGGAGAGCATTCCGGCACCTTATTATCACAGCAATGTGAACAGTGATGAGCTTCTTTACTATGCTGAAGGCAATTTTATGAGCAGAAAAGGAATTAAGCGGGGATCGATCACGCTGCATCCGAGCGGCATTCCCCATGGTCCTCATCCAGGGAAGACGGAAGCAAGCATCGGGAAAAAAGAAACTTTGGAGCTTGCTGTCATGATTGATACGTTCCGGCCGCTCAAGGTTGTGAAGAAAGCACAGGAGATTGAAGATAAAGACTATATGTATACGTGGGTTGAATAGGTAAGCAATCAAAAAAAGCAGCCGGGCGGCTGCTTTTTAACGTTTCACGACCTCGAAATTGTCGGTAATTAAAAGCCAGTTCTGCGGGAAGGAAAGTCCGAGCTTCCAATAGCTCATGCCGCGGAGCTTCAGTTCCTTCATCAAGTCAAATTTCGCCTGGATGGAGCGTGCGTCTTCAAACCAGACTTCATGTTCTTTTCCGTCCTCTGCACGGTAGTTGAAGTGAGGTGCCTGAGCTTTCATATTATATTGAATCGGGACGTTATACCGGCTTGCGAGACGGATGGCCTGCTGCGGGCTGATGGCTTTTGCAAACTGGCCTCCCGGCTTAAACGGAAGCGTCCAGTCATAGCCATAGAGATTCTGCCCCATCATGACCTTTCCCGCAGGAATTTCTGTAAGCGTATAGTCGAGCACTTCGCGGACAGGGCCAATCGGAGACACTGCCATAGGAGGTCCGCCGCTGTATCCCCATTCGTATGTCATGACGACGACAAAGTCGACAATTTCCCCATGAGCTTTGTAATCGTGGGCTTCATACCACTTTCCTTTTTGATCTGCGCTTGTTTTCGGTGCAAGAGCGGTTGAGATCAGCCATCCTTCTTTCTTGAATCTTGCCTTTGCTTTTTTCAAAAAACGGTTATAGGCTTCTCTGTCTGCCGGACGCAAATATTCCATGTCAAAATGAATATCCCTGAATCCATATTTCTTTGCTGTTTCAACAATGTTGTTTAAAAGTTTATTCTGGACATCCTGATTGTTGAGGACAATCCGTCCGATTTCATCACTGAAGCCGTCATCATCCAAGTTCGTTACAATCATCATCAAAGTGACTTTGTTTTTCTTCGCGATATTGGCAAAATCATTTAATAGAGGTTCTTTCAGTGTGCCGTCTTTTTGGATGCGGAAGCTGAACGGGCCGAGATACGTTAAATAAGGAGCTGCTTCTCTGGCGCTTTCCTCCAGGTTCGGGCTGACCTGATTGCCGGACGGCTCTATATAGGCGTTAAATTCTGCTTTTGGTTTAGGGCGTTCGGGAACATAGAGCCTGAATCCGATCTGAAGCTGTGTGTTAATCGGGATCCCGTTTATTTCTGCAAGCTCTTTCGGAGTGGTGCCGAACTTTCTGCTGATGGACCAGAGGGTGTCGCCGGGCTGCACCCAGTAGAAACGCCCTTTGATTGGAATAACAATTGTCTGGCCGACGACAAGCTGGCCGGGATTTGGGATTTCGTTTGTCTGGATAATCTCTTCGGCAGTCGTGCTGTACGCCTGGGCAATGCCGTATAATGTTTGTCCTTCCCGGACAATATGTATCTGCATATTGATCCCCTCACTCATTCGTCATACTATCTCTGTTACATCCTATGAAGAAATGAGCGGGAGCATGTTATATTTTTAATTGGGAGGAAGCGGTTGTATCTGCCTGCAGGACGTTCTTCATCATCCTCAGGGCATACTCGTTGTCATGCTTATCGTTCGATGCAATGCAGTCTTCCGGAACCGAAAGCTGATATCCGCGCATATAGGCATCATTGGCTGAAAAGAGGACGCAAATGTTTCCGGCAATGCCTGTTAAAATGAGATGCTTTACTTGAAGGTGGTCAAGGAGTACATTTAATGCGGTTCCGTAAAAGGCGGAGTGCATGGGCTTAATTAAAAAATAGTCGGTATCATCCGGATAGAGCTGGTCGATAATCGGTTTGCTCCGTTCATTTGTGCAGGTCTCCGATATCTTTTGAAAATCGGCCTGCCATAATTTATAATGATCATTTATATAGACCACAGGAACATTTTGCTTCTGCAGCTTCTTTTTCAAAGTATAAATGTTTTGCGACACTGTTTTTGCTTCAGCGGCGAGTGTTTCGCCGTGCTTGAAGTCGAAATTGTTTATCATATCAATAATTAGCAGGGCACAGGCTGCTTTTTTATCCAAAGCCATTCACTCCTTTACTAAACCTAGCTTGTGCCAACCTGCTTGAATCTATAAGGAGCACATAATGGATAAAGATCAGATGTATATGGAACTGGCGGTAAAAGAGGCGCTTAAGGCAAAAGCCATTGGAGAGGTGCCGATCGGTGCTGTTATCGTTCTGAATGATGAAGTGATTGGTGCAGGATATAACTTGAGAGAAACGGACCAGCGCTCAATTGCCCATGCCGAGATGATCGCCATTGATGAAGCATGCAGACGGACAGGATCATGGAGACTGGAAGATGCGACAATGTACGTCACTCTTGAACCTTGTCCGATGTGTGCAGGTGCGATTGTGCTCTCAAGAGTGAAGCGGGTCGTTTACGGCGCTTCAGATCCAAAGGGCGGCTGTGCCGGAACATTGATGAATCTTCTGGATGAAAGCAGATTTAATCATCAATCAGAAGTGACCCGCGGTGTGCTTGAAGAAGAATGCGGACGTCTGCTCATTGATTTTTTCAGAGAGCTGCGTGAAAAGAAAAAGGCGCTGAAGGCTTCTTCAAAAAATTTACAGTAGTTGAAGATTGCAATTTTCGGCAAAACCTTATATACTAGGTTATGCGTCGTACTAAACGGCGCACCTAAACTAGGTATCAATTTTGCCGTGCTAAGCGGGGAGGTAGCGGTGCCCTGTACTCGCAATCCGCTCTAGCGAGGCCGAATCCCTTTCCCGAGGTTAGCTGTCTGTAGGGCCTGCCTTAAGTAAGTGGTGTTGACGTCTGGGTCCTGCGCAATGGGAATCCATGAACCATGTCAGGTCCGGAAGGAAGCAGCATTAAGTGGAATCTCTCATGTGCCGCAGGGTTGCCTGGGCCGAGCTAACTGCTTAAGTAACGCTTATGGGCACTAATCGACGGAAGGTGCACGGCAGTTTAATTTATAATAATCAGCCCATCCTGATAAAGGATGGGTTTTTTATTTTGAAAAAGGGGTCAGTCCCTGCATGCTTTAAAGCAGTGCGGGACTGACCCCTTTTTGGGCTTTGTAAATTCCTGTTTCCATAAGGTATAATAGAAAGGATGAATTTGAAGGAGGGCGTTATGTGAGTTATCAGGCTTTATACCGTGTTTGGCGGCCGCAGCAATTTCATGATGTCGTAGGTCAAGAACATATTACCAGAACGCTTCAAAATGCCCTGCTGCAAGAAAAATTCTCGCACGCGTATCTTTTTTCCGGACCGAGGGGAACAGGGAAAACGAGCGCTGCCAAGATTTTTGCCAAAACAGTCAACTGTGAAAAAGCGCCAGCCGCAGAGCCTTGCAATGAATGTTCTGCATGCCGGGGGATCACAGATGGCTCTATTTCTGATGTCATTGAAATTGACGCTGCTTCAAACAACGGAGTAGATGAAATCCGGGATATCCGGGATAAAGTAAAATATGCACCATCATCGGTTAAATATAAAGTCTATATCGTCGATGAGGTTCACATGCTCTCAATCGGCGCATTCAATGCCCTTTTAAAGACGCTTGAAGAGCCTCCGAAACATGTCATCTTTATTTTGGCGACAACAGAACCCCACAAAATCCCTCTCACCATCATTTCAAGGTGCCAGCGGTTTGACTTTAAGCGAATCACGGCAGCTTCAATAGTGGGAAGAATGCAGGAAATCATTGATGATCAGAAGATAATCGCAGACCAGTCTGCCCTTCAGGTCATTGCAAGCGCTGCAGACGGAGGCATGCGTGATGCGCTCAGCCTGCTTGATCAGGCGATTTCGTTCAGTGATGAGAGAGTGACGCTCGATGATGCCCTGCTCATTACAGGTTCTGTCTCCCAGGCGATGATCGGAAACCTGATTCATTCCATGCATGAAAAAGATGTATCGAGTGCGCTGCAGACACTAGATGAGCTGATGAACCAGGGGAAGGATGCATCAAAGCTTACAGAAGACTTTATCTACTATTACAGGGATCTGCTTCTCTACCAGACAGCTCCGCAGCTTGAAGAGGTACTTGAAAGAGTGACGGCCGATGATCAATTTGTCAGCCTGTCAAAAGAAATTCAGACTGATGCCATCTACCATGCGATTGATGTGCTGAACAAGAGCCAGCAGGAAATGAAATGGACAAACCATCCGCGCATCTTCCTTGAGGTTGCCATTGTGAAACTGTCAGAGTTTGAGGGCAAAGTCAGAGCGGGCAGCGAAGGCGGGGGCGGCGATTACAGCGAGCTTCAGGCCATGGTGAAGAAATTGTCCGGGGAGCTTGAACTCCTGAAAAAGCAGGGTGTGACGCAAGTCGGGCAGCAGCAGGCGCAGCAGGGAGAACAAAAAGCATCTAAAACAATCCGCGGAGGATATAAAGTCCCTTCAGGACGGATTCAGGAAATCCTGAAAGATGCTACGAAGCCAAATCTTGCTGCTATTAAGGGCAAATGGGGAGAACTCCTTGAAGAGCTCCGTAGACAAAATAAAGTATCCCATGCAGCGCTTCTGACAGACAGTGAACCTGTCGCAGCATCAGAGACTGCATTTGTGCTAAAATTCAAATATGAAATCCACTGCAAGATGGTGGCGGACGATAATAACGGTGTCCGCAGCAATATGGAAGCCATTTTGCTTTCCCTTACAGGACGGAACTTGGAAATGGTTGGCGTTCCTGAGCAGGAATGGGGTAAAATAAGAGAGGATTACATACGTGATCAGCGTCAGAATGATGACGGCAATACCCCTGATGAAAACGAGGACCCGCTGATCGCCGAGGCGAAAAAATTAGTGGGTGCAGACCTCATTGAAATAAAAGACTGATTTGGAGGAGATTATTAATGAACCGTGGCGGAATGGGAAACATGCAGAAAATGATGAAACAAATGCAGAAAATGCAGAAGGACATGGCAAAAGCACAGGAAGAGCTTGTAGCAAAAACAATTGAAGGATCTGCAGGCGGCGGGATGGTCACTGTGACAATCAACGGCAACAAAGAAGTCACTGATGTAGTCATCAAGCCGGAAGTTGTTGACCCGGATGATATCGAAATGCTTCAGGACCTTGTGCTTGCAGCTACTAACGATGCACTCAAAAAAATGGATGATCTGACGAACGAAACAATGGGTAAATTCACTAAAGGCATGAATTTGCCAGGCATGTTCTAGGAGGAATGGGATGCATTATCCAGAGCCTATATCAAAGCTGATTGACAGCTTTATGAAATTGCCAGGAATCGGCCCCAAAACGGCGGTTCGCCTGGCTTTTTTCGTCCTGAACATGAAGGAAGACGTCGTTTTGGATTTTGCAAAAGCGCTTGTTAACGCAAAAAGGAATCTGACGTACTGCTCTGTATGCGGACATATCACAGATCAGGACCCTTGCTACATTTGTGAGGATCAAAGAAGAGATAAATCTGTGATCTGTGTCGTGCAGGACCCGAAAGATGTCATTGCCATGGAAAAAATGAAAGAGTACACGGGCCTTTATCATGTCCTTCAAGGAGCCATTTCTCCAATGGACGGAATTGGGCCGGAGGATATTAAAATTCCTGAACTGCTTAAACGGCTGCAGGATGATTCTGTCCAGGAAATCATTCTCGCGACAAACCCCAACATTGAGGGAGAAGCGACAGCTATGTATATCTCAAGGCTTCTGAAGCCTGCAGGGATTAAAATGACGAGAATCGCACACGGTCTTCCTGTAGGAGGAGACCTGGAATACGCCGATGAAGTGACACTCTCTAAAGCGCTTGAAGGCAGACGCGAGCTTTAGAACAGGGGGAAGGGGGATTTTTCAATGTTTTTTCGCAGAAAAGGCTGGCTAAGAAAAGAATATGATCAGCTGCTTATTGACGACCTCCTCCATATGAAAAGTGAATGGAATCACAGAAAGCAGCTTGTTGATAAAAGCGTGGAGCCCTCGCCGGAAATCCTTTATGAGCTGAAGGTTTCCCAGTCCAAATACTTCTTCTTATTAAGAGAAGCCAAGAAAAGAAATATCACCATCGGAAAGAAATAGCTTGTTCTATTTTTACCGTCCTTTCATAGATATGTAGAAAGTAACGATGAAAGTGAGTGGTGGAATGGAACCTGTATATGTTTTTTCCATTCTTGGAGGCATCATCGTCCTGCTCCTTGTGGCAGGCGCCCCGATGAAATCGATGAGGTGGATCGGGCAGATGATGGCTAAAGTTGTTGTAGGCGCATTGTTTCTATTTTTTATTAATGCATTCGGTACAAGCATTGACCTGCACATTCCTATTAACTGGACAACAGCAGCCATCTCGGGCTTGCTAGGATTGCCTGGAGTGGCGGCGCTTATCGTAATCAAAATGGTGATCTTAACGTAGAACGGGCAATATAAACTGCCTGTTCTATTTTTTTTGTTGACACCCCGATGACACGATGGTATATTAATAAACGTCGCTGATGACATTAACAAAAACTTCTTCAAAAAAGTTATTGACTTAATAGGACATCGCGTGATATATTAAAGAGGTCGCTTCAAGACGATGCGACATCAAAAGTTCTTTGAAAACTAAACAAAACCAAAAGCGTACCAAACGTTTTAAATTTTTTAAGTCAGCAACATTTATGAGTCACAAATTTTCTTCGGAGAGTTTGATCCTGGCTCAGGACGAACGCTGGCGGCGTGCCTAATACATGCAAGTCGAGCGGACCTCTTCGGAGGTCAGCGGCGGACGGGTGAGTAACACGTGGGCAACCTGCCTGTAAGACTGGGATAACTCCGGGAAACCGGAGCTAATACCGGATACTATGTCAAACCGCATGGTTTGACATTCAAAGACGGTTTCGGCTGTCACTTACAGATGGGCCCGCGGCGCATTAGCTAGTTGGTGAGGTAATGGCTCACCAAGGCGACGATGCGTAGCCGACCTGAGAGGGTGATCGGCCACACTGGGACTGAGACACGGCCCAGACTCCTACGGGAGGCAGCAGTAGGGAATCTTCCGCAATGGACGAAAGTCTGACGGAGCAACGCCGCGTGAGTGATGAAGGTTTTCGGATCGTAAAACTCTGTTGTCAGGGAAGAACAAGTGCCGGAGTAACTGCCGGCGCCTTGACGGTACCTGACCAGAAAGCCACGGCTAACTACGTGCCAGCAGCCGCGGTAATACGTAGGTGGCAAGCGTTGTCCGGAATTATTGGGCGTAAAGCGCGCGCAGGCGGTTTCTTAAGTCTGATGTGAAAGCCCCCGGCTCAACCGGGGAGGGTCATTGGAAACTGGGAAACTTGAGTGCAGAAGAGGAGAGTGGAATTCCACGTGTAGCGGTGAAATGCGTAGAGATGTGGAGGAACACCAGTGGCGAAGGCGACTCTCTGGTCTGTAACTGACGCTGAGGCGCGAAAGCGTGGGGAGCGAACAGGATTAGATACCCTGGTAGTCCACGCCGTAAACGATGAGTGCTAAGTGTTAGAGGGTTTCCGCCCTTTAGTGCTGCAGCTAACGCATTAAGCACTCCGCCTGGGGAGTACGGTCGCAAGACTGAAACTCAAAGGAATTGACGGGGGCCCGCACAAGCGGTGGAGCATGTGGTTTAATTCGAAGCAACGCGAAGAACCTTACCAGGTCTTGACATCCTTTGCCACTTCTAGAGATAGAAGGTTCCCCTTCGGGGGACAAAGTGACAGGTGGTGCATGGTTGTCGTCAGCTCGTGTCGTGAGATGTTGGGTTAAGTCCCGCAACGAGCGCAACCCTTGATCTTAGTTGCCAGCATTCAGTTGGGCACTCTAAGGTGACTGCCGGTGACAAACCGGAGGAAGGTGGGGATGACGTCAAATCATCATGCCCCTTATGACCTGGGCTACACACGTGCTACAATGGATGGTACAAAGGGCTGCGAGACCGCGAGGTTTAGCCAATCCCATAAAACCATTCTCAGTTCGGATTGCAGGCTGCAACTCGCCTGCATGAAGCTGGAATCGCTAGTAATCGCGGATCAGCATGCCGCGGTGAATACGTTCCCGGGCCTTGTACACACCGCCCGTCACACCACGAGAGTTTGCAACACCCGAAGTCGGTGGGGTAACCGCAAGGAGCCAGCCGCCTAAGGTGGGGTAGATGATTGGGGTGAAGTCGTAACAAGGTAGCCGTATCGGAAGGTGCGGCTGGATCACCTCCTTTCTAAGGATATGAGGTCGCTTTTGGTTTTTGTTTAGTTTTGAGAGAACTTTGTTCTCCATTTAAATAGGAAGTTTACTTTACAAGTAAGCGAGAACGTCATGCGCGTGCTTTTTTGTTCGTCGCAATCGTCTCTTTTATCCTTATATGAGATGGGCCTATAGCTCAGCTGGTTAGAGCGCACGCCTGATAAGCGTGAGGTCGATGGTTCGAGTCCATTTAGGCCCACCATCTCTTTAATACGGGGCCTTAGCTCAGCTGGGAGAGCGCCTGCCTTGCACGCAGGAGGTCAGCGGTTCGATCCCGCTAGGCTCCACCTAGAAAGTTGTTCTTTGAAAACTGGATAACGTAATTGATAACAAGTAATTCACTGAGATTTACGCTTACCATAGTGATTTTCTTAGACTTTACAGTCTAAACAAACGATTGACCAATTTTGGTTAAGTTATGAAGGGCGCACGGTGGATGCCTTGGCACTAGGAGCCGATGAAGGACGGGACTAACACCGATATGCTTTGGGGAGCTGTAAGTAAGCTTTGATCCAGAGATTTCCGAATGGGGAAACCCACTGTTCGTAATGGAACAGTATCTTTACCTGAATACATAGGGTACTGAAGGCAGACCCGGGGAACTGAAACATCTAAGTACCCGGAGGAAGAGAAAGCAAATGCGATTTCCCAAGTAGCGGCGAGCGAAACGGAATCAGCCCAAACCAAGAGGCTTGCCTCTTGGGGTTGTAGGACACTCTATACGGAGTTACAAAGGAACGGGGTAGATGAAGCGGCCTGGAAAGGCCTGTCATAGAAGGTAAAAACCCTGTAGTCGAAACTTCGTTCCCTCCAGAGTGGATCCTGAGTACGGCGGGACACGTGAAATCCCGTCGGAATCCGGGAGGACCATCTCCCAAGGCTAAATACTACCTAGTGACCGATAGTGAACCAGTACCGTGAGGGAAAGGTGAAAAGCACCCCGGAAGGGGAGTGAAAAGATCCTGAAACCGTGTGCTTACAAGTAGTCAGAGCCCGTTAACGGGTGATGGCGTGCCTTTTGTAGAATGAACCGGCGAGTTACGATCCCGTGCAAGGTTAAGTTGATGAGACGGAGCCGCAGCGAAAGCGAGTCTGAATAGGGCGAATTAGTACGTGGTCGTAGACCCGAAACCAGGTGATCTACCCATGTCCAGGGTGAAGTTCAGGTAACACTGAATGGAGGCCCGAACCCACGCACGTTGAAAAGTGCGGGGATGAGGTGTGGGTAGCGGAGAAATTCCAATCGAACTTGGAGATAGCTGGTTCTCTCCGAAATAGCTTTAGGGCTAGCCTCGAGTATGAGAGTCTTGGAGGTAGAGCACTGATTGGACTAGGGGCCCTCATCGGGTTACCGAATTCAGTCAAACTCCGAATGCCAAAGACTTGCTCCTCGGGAGTCAGACTGCGAGTGATAAGATCCGTAGTCAAGAGGGAAACAGCCCAGACCGCCAGCTAAGGTCCCAAAGTATACGTTAAGTGGAAAAGGATGTGGAGTTGCTTAGACAACCAGGATGTTGGCTTAGAAGCAGCCACCATTTAAAGAGTGCGTAATAGCTCACTGGTCGAGTGACTCTGCGCCGAAAATGTACCGGGGCTAAACGTATCACCGAAGCTGCGGACTGTTCTTACGAACAGTGGTAGGAGAGCGTTCTAAGGGCGTCGAAGCCAGACCGGAAGGACTGGTGGAGCGCTTAGAAGTGAGAATGCCGGTATGAGTAGCGAAAGAGGGGTGAGAATCCCCTCCACCGAATGCCTAAGGTTTCCTGAGGAAGGCTCGTCCGCTCAGGGTTAGTCGGGACCTAAGCCGAGGCCGAAAGGCGTAGGCGATGGACAACAGGTTGATATTCCTGTACCACCTCCTCACCATTTGAGCAATGGGGGGACGCAGGAGGATAGGGCAAGCGCGCTGTTGGATATGCGCGTCCAAGCAGTTAGGCCGGGAAGTAGGCAAATCCGCTTCCCATATAAGGCTGAGCTGTGATGGCGAGGGAAATTTAGTACCGAAGTTCCTGATTCCACACTGCCAAGAAAAGCCTCTAGCGAGGTGAGAGGTGCCCGTACCGCAAACCGACACAGGTAGGCGAGGAGAGAATCCTAAGGTGAGCGAGAGAACTCTCGTTAAGGAACTCGGCAAAATGACCCCGTAACTTCGGGAGAAGGGGTGCTTTTTAGGGTGAATAGCCCTGAAAAGCCGCAGTGAATAGGCCCAGGCGACTGTTTAGCAAAAACACAGGTCTCTGCGAAGCCGCAAGGCGAAGTATAGGGGCTGACGCCTGCCCGGTGCTGGAAGGTTAAGGGGAGAGGTTAGCGCAAGCGAAGCTTTGAACCGAAGCCCCAGTAAACGGCGGCCGTAACTATAACGGTCCTAAGGTAGCGAAATTCCTTGTCGGGTAAGTTCCGACCCGCACGAAAGGCGTAACGATCTGGGCACTGTCTCAACGAGAGACTCGGTGAAATTATAGTACCTGTGAAGATGCAGGTTACCCGCGACAGGACGGAAAGACCCCGTGGAGCTTTACTGCAGCCTGATATTGAATTTTGGTACAGCTTGTACAGGATAGGTAGGAGCCTTGGAAGCCGGAGCGCAAGCTTCGGTGGAGGCATTGGTGGGATACTACCCTTGCTGTATTGAAATTCTAACCCGCAGCCCTTACCGGGCTGGGAGACAGTGTCAGGCGGGCAGTTTGACTGGGGCGGTCGCCTCCTAAAATGTAACGGAGGCGCCCAAAGGTTCCCTCAGAATGGTTGGAAATCATTCGCAGAGTGTAAAGGCACAAGGGAGCTTGACTGCGAGACCTACAAGTCGAGCAGGGACGAAAGTCGGGCTTAGTGATCCGGTGGTTCCGCATGGAAGGGCCATCGCTCAACGGATAAAAGCTACCCCGGGGATAACAGGCTTATCTCCCCCAAGAGTCCACATCGACGGGGAGGTTTGGCACCTCGATGTCGGCTCATCGCATCCTGGGGCTGTAGTCGGTCCCAAGGGTTGGGCTGTTCGCCCATTAAAGCGGTACGCGAGCTGGGTTCAGAACGTCGTGAGACAGTTCGGTCCCTATCCGTCGTGGGCGCAGGAAATTTGAGAGGAGCTGTCCTTAGTACGAGAGGACCGGGATGGACGCACCGCTGGTGTACCAGTTGTCTTGCCAAAGGCATCGCTGGGTAGCTATGTGCGGAAGGGATAAGTGCTGAAAGCATCTAAGCATGAAGCCCCCCTCAAGATGAGATTTCCCATCACATTTGTGAGTAAGAACCCTGAAAGATGATCAGGTTGATAGGTCTGAGGTGGAAGCGCGGTGACGTGTGGAGCTGACAGATACTAATCGTTCGAGGACTTAACCACAGTCTAACTAAGCGTAAGTTGCACGTGAATCTTGTTATCAAACGTTACTCAGTTTTGAAAGAATAACTTCTTTCAACCAATTGCATATTGTCTGGTGATGATGGCAAAGAGGTCACACCCGTTCCCATGCCGAACACGGAAGTTAAGCTCTTTAGCGCCGATGGTAGTTGGGGGTTTCCCCCTGTGAGAGTAGGACGTTGCCAGGCACGCAGAAAAAAAGGACAGCAGAGATGCTGTTCTTTTTTGTTGTTCTGAAGGAATGCAGGATTAATTAGTGCAAACAAATGGGGAATCGTACCCTGTGAAACTGTAAAACGATATCAGAGGGTAAGCAAAAGCTCGAATCGTACCCTCCAAAACCGAAAAACGATATCAGAGGGTAAGCAAACGCCCGAATCGTACCCTCCCAAACTGTAAATCGATATCAGAGGGTAAGCAAAAGCCTGAATCGTACCCTCTAAAACCGTAAATCGATAACGGAGGGTAAGCAAAAGCCAAAATGAATGCAAGTAGACCCTGCATGATCTATAAAAAATGAACGCCTCTCCCTGCAGCCCGGTTATTTTATATAGACATACACGATTTGGGCTCACCGGCATACAATGGGAGAGGGAATGAGTATTCGAAATTTTGTATACAACAGTGAATCTGTGGCAAAACTGCTTGTATGGAGGTGGAGTACAGTGAATTCGGAAGATGTGAAGAAACCGGCTGGGGAAACGTGTATTATATGCGATACAGAAAAGGCGAAGGGAATTCATCTCTATACAAGTTTTGTTTGTACAGATTGCGAGACTGATATGATTCAGACAGAAACGGAAGATCCCAAGTACGCCTATTACGTTGATAAACTGCGGAGAGTGAAAACACCGCCGCTCTATTCTTAAGCTGCCGTTACAGGCGGCTTTCTTTGTTTTATGCGAAAAGAAGTATATGTTTAGTTCTCTGGTGCAAGCGTCCGCCATACAGCCGGGACGAATCCGCCGGACAAGTCTGTCAGAACTGGCTCCGGCGCTTGCGCTTTTTTTGGCGGGCTTCTATTGATATAATGGCCATAAGACATAATAAAGGACGGTTTGGTTAGATGGCAGCACCACTGTATGAAGCATTAAAGAAGCATGAGCTTCAAAATCCGGTTTCGTTTCATGTGCCGGGGCATAAGTATGGAAAGGTTTTTCCGGAGGAGGCTGCAGGAGATTTCAGGAGCGTTCTCAGGCTTGATGCAACGGAGATCACGGGACTTGATGACCTTCATGATCCAAGCGGCCCTATATTGGAGGCGCAGAGGCTGGCTGCTGAGCTGTATCAGGCAGATGAAACATTTTTCCTTGTGAACGGGTCAACTTCCGGGAATTTGGCGATGATCATGGCGTGCTGTGAGCCGGGAAAGCCTGTTTTGGTTCAGCGCAACAGCCATAAGTCGATCATTCATGCCATCAGGCTCTCCGGTGCAAAGCCGGTATTCCTTTCCCCTAAGATGGATGAAGCGTACGGTGTTCCTTCTTACGTGGAGATTGAGACGGTTTCAGAAGCCGTAAGGAGGTACCCTGAGGCAAAGGCACTCATTTTGACAAATCCGAATTACTACGGTATCACTGCAGACCTCAGAGGAGCGGTGGAACTTGCTCACAGTGAAGGAATTCCTGTTCTTGTGGATGAAGCTCATGGCGCTCATTTTGTTCCCGGTCTGCCATTCCCTGCTTCTTCAATTAAAGCAGGGGCTGATGCTGTTGTTCAGTCCGCGCATAAAACGCTTCCTGCAATGACAATGGGTTCATTCCTCCATGTGAATGGCGGGCTGATTGATCGAGAGCGTCTGTCTTACTATCTGTCTGTTTTTCAAAGCAGCAGTCCTTCTTATCCCATTATGGCTTCGCTTGATTTGGCCAGAGAGTATATAGAGAATCTCATTTTGTCAAAAGAGGCGGATGCAATCCTGCGCGCTGTCGATGTCTTTAAAAAGAGCGTGGAGGCGAACAAGGAGGTTGAAATTGTCACGACAACAGATAAACGTGCAATCATCGATCCTTTAAAACTGGCAATCAGGTCTGCAGCCGGGCTTTCAGGGTTTGAGCTTCAGCGCCGCCTTGAAAAACAGGGAGTCTTCACTGAGCTTGCAGATATCCAAAATGTTCTCCTTGTTTTGCCCCTCAGCAGCAATCAGGCAGATTCATTCCTCTTTTCTTCTGATAATAGCGGTGAGGGCAGTATTCCATTTGAGCCTTTATTATATAAGGAAGAAAATCAAAAAATCAGTATGCTTCCCCTATCGTACGGGGAATTAAATGGGTATAGTAAAGAAGTCGCATCGTTTGAGGATGCAGCCGGGCTGTTAAGCGGTGAGGCTGTTATTCCGTACCCGCCGGGTATTCCTCTTTTAATGGAAGGGGAAGTCATTACGGAGGAGCATGTGAGGCAGATCAGAACATTAATGGCATGCAAAGCCCGCTTTCAGGGCGGACAGGCACTGAAAGACGGACAGCTTGCTGTTTATATACAGAAAAGGTGATTGTATTGAAAGGGACGTTTATTACATTTGAAGGGCCGGAGGGTGCAGGGAAAACGACTGTTCTGCAAAAGATCCGTGAGGAGTTTGAACAAAAAGGCATCCAGGCTGTTTTCACAAGAGAACCCGGGGGAATCCGGATTGCCGAACAAATCCGTGAAGTGATTTTAAATAAAGAAAATACGGAAATGGATGCCCGAACAGAAGCGCTGCTTTATGCAGCAGCGAGAAGACAGCATATGGTCGAAAAAGTCATTCCGGCATTAAATGAAGGAAAGCTGATCATTTGCGACCGTTTTATTGACAGTTCTCTTGCTTATCAGGGATATGCGCGCGGAATTGGCACAGAAGAGGTATACTCTATCAACCTGTTTGCCATTGACGGGGTCATGCCCGATCTCACGATTTACTTTGATATCGCTCCTGAACGCGGTTTGATGAGGATCAGCGGCAATGACGGCCGTGAAGTAAACCGGATTGATCTTGAGAAGATGGATTTTCATGAGAAGGTTCAAGAAGGGTATAAACAAACGATAGAAAGATTTCCGGACCGGATCAAAGTGATCAACGCCGATCAGAGTCTTGAAGATGTGTGCAGGGACGTAATGGAAGTTTTAATTCCTTATTTAAAGTGAACGCTGATATAATGGGAATACAATTACCATAAATGAAACAATGCTTTATAGAAAGATAGCTGTTAAACTATAAGGAGGCATAATGATGAAAATGATCATTGCGGTTGTACAGGACCAGGACAGCAATAAGCTGTCGAGTGCATTGGTTGAACATAATTTCAGAGCGACAAAGCTTGCATCAACAGGCGGTTTCTTAAAATCCGGAAACACAACGTTCATGATTGGGACAGAAGATGCCCGGGTTGAGAAGGCATTGTCTGTCATCAGGGAAAATTGCCAGTCTAGAGAACAGCTGGTGGCACCCGTCTCTCCAATGGGAGGAAACGCGGATTCCTATGTCCCTTATCCTGTTGAAGTAGAGGTCGGCGGAGCGACTGTGTTTGTTCTTCCGATTGAACAGTTTCACCATTTTTAAGGTGACGATATGAAAATTAATCAGGAGCTCCGTACAGCGCCGGATAAACGAAATGCAGGCCCTTCGCCGTCTGGTGCAAGCCGGCCGTTTTCAGATCTCGTGCACAAACAGGAGACGAAGCTGCATCTGCATCAGCTGAACGGAATGCTTGCAAGTGTGGAGGAAGCCGGACGCCGTGTAGCCAAGTCCCGCAATATGAGGGACCTTGCGCGGTACAAATCCCTTGTAAAGCGGATGATGAAAGAAGCTGTAGAATACGGACTGCAGCTGAAACAGTCCTCAAGTTTCGATTTCACCGGCAGCAGCAGAAATCATACAACCGTATTGGAAATTGACCGGCAGCTGATAGAGCTGACAGAGGCTTTGCTTCAGGAGGAGCAGTCCTCCATTGACATACTGGCAAAAATAGGCGAAATTAAAGGCCTTTTAATGAACCTTTATACGTAAAGAGTGATAGAAATGACGATGAGCACGTGGAATGATTTAGAAGAGTACCAGCCCAGAGTCCTTAAACTTCTTGGAAACAGCTTTGAGAAGAACCGCCTTGCTCACGCGTACCTTTTTGAAGGGAAAAAAGGGACCGGGAAAAAGGAAGTCAGTCTTCTTCTCGCCAGAAGCTATTTTTGCGAAAAACCGGACGGACATAAGCCGTGTGAGACATGCAGAAACTGCAAGCGCATCCATTCAGGAAACCATCCAGATTTGCATCTGGTGGAGCCGGATGGACTTTCGATAAAAAAATGGCAGATTCAAAGTCTTCAGGAAGAGTTTACAAAAACAGGGGTAGAATCACACAAAAAGCTGTATATCATCTCCCACGCTGATAAAATGACGGCAAATGCCGCAAACAGCCTGCTTAAATTCCTGGAGGAGCCAAACGCAGACACGATGGCCATACTTTTGACTGAACAAGTGCATCAGATGCTGAACACTATTCTCTCAAGATGCCAGACGCTGACTTTCATGCCTCTTCCCGTTTCAGCCATTGAAAAAGAGCTGCTAAAGCAGGATGTGCCTGCTAATTATGCAAGACTCGCTGCAAGAATGACCAACAGTTCTGAAAAAGCGCTCGAATTAAGTCGAGATGATTGGTTTGCACAGGCCAGACTTGTAGTGATAAAATTGTATGAAGTGATCTTTAAGCGAAATGGACAGGCGTTCGTCCAGGTTCAAACGCAATGGGTGCCTTTTTTCGCTGAAAAAGAACAGCAGGACATGGCTTTTGACTTGCTTTTATATGTATATAAAGACATTCTTTCCATCCAAATAGGCAATACAGATCATGTTATCTATCAAGATCTGCTTCCACAGTTAGAACAGCATGCCATTCAAGTATCCAGACAAAAGATCCTTGAAAAAATCACTTCTATATTAGAAGCAAAAAAAAGACTCCAGATGAATGTGAGTCCACAATTACTGATGGAGCAATTGGTTTTATCTTTGCAGGAGGGATAGAATTGTACGATGTAGTGGGTGTCCGCTTTAAAAAAGCGGGTAAAATATATTATTTCGACCCTAATGGGCTTCAAATAGAAAACGAAGATTTTGTGATTGTCGAAACAGTAAGAGGCGTCGAGTTCGGCAAAGTCGTCATTCATAAAAAGCAGGTTGGAGAGAATGACATCGTTCTTCCTCTGAAAAAAGTGCTGAGGGTGGCTGATGCAAAAGACCGCCTGATCGTAGATGAAAACCATCATGCAGCTAAAGAGGCGTATGAGGTCTGTCAGCATAAAGTGACAGAGCACCGGCTTGATATGAAGCTTGTAGATGTTGAGTATACATTTGACCGGAACAAGGTTATTTTTTATTTCACAGCAGACGGCCGCGTCGACTTCAGGGAGCTTGTAAAAGATCTTGCGGCTATTTTCAAAACGCGCATTGAACTCCGCCAGATTGGCGTCAGGGATGAGGCGAAGATGCTTGGAGGCATCGGACCCTGCGGCAGAATGCTTTGCTGCTCCACATTCCTTGGGGATTTTGAACCGGTTTCCATTAAGATGGCAAAAGATCAGAACCTTTCGCTCAATCCAACAAAAATCTCAGGCTTGTGCGGAAGGCTTATGTGCTGCCTGAAATATGAAAATGATGAATATGAATCTGCCAAAGAACAGCTTCCTGATATCGGTGAGTCAATCGGCACGCCGATAGGCACAGGAAAAGTAGTCGGGTTAAATATATTGGAACGGGTTTTGCAGGTTGAACTTTCAGAAAAAGACCGCGTGGTTGAATTTACTTGGGAAGAATTAATGAAAGAAGGCGCTGTTCCAATGAAATCCACAGATTGATGAGGTGGAACAAGTGGATAAAAAAGAAATCTTTGAATCTGTAAGCAGCATGGAAGAACAAATCGGTTCCCTGTACAGACAGCTTGGAGAGCTGAAGCATCACCTTGGCGGCCTGCTTGAGGAGAATCATCATCTTCAGATTGAAAATGATAACCTCCGCAGACGCCTGAATGCAACAGCAGCTGCAGCAGATCAAAAGAAGCAGATGAAACAGCATACAGATAAACAGGGAATGGATTCAAAGATTGTGGACATTGGAGAGGGCTATGATAATCTGGCCCGCCTCTATCAGGAAGGTTTCCATATATGCAATGTTCACTATGGAAGTGTCCGCAAAGACGGAGACTGTTTGTTCTGTCTTTCCTTTCTTAATAAGAAATAACCGGGCTTTCCTGCGAGGGGAAGCTTTTTTTAAGGTCTGAAACATAATATTTTTTCCATATTTATATAGAAAGAAAGGATTTTACAATGGTCGATTTAACAGGAGATGAGCGTTTGGATTACCTTCTGGCTGAGGATTTAAGGATTGTGCAGAGTCCGTCTGTTTTTGCCTTCAGTTTAGATGCGGTTCTTCTTTCCAAATTTGCTTATATGCCGATTCAAAAAGGGAAGGTGCTTGATTTATGCTCCGGGAACGCGGTTATTCCGCTGCTGCTTTCGACAAGATCTAAAGCAGATATTACTGGAGTTGAAATTCAGGAGCGGCTTTTTCAAATGGCTGAAAAAAGCATTGCCTATAACAACCTCCAGAATCAAATCAAGATGATTCACGGTGATTTAAAGGATATGCCTGGCGTACTTGGCCATGGAAAATTTGATGTGATCACGTGCAACCCTCCATATTTTAAAACGCCGAAGAAGGATGAACAAAATCAGAATGAGCATTTAGCGATTGCGCGGCATGAAATTCTCTGCACGCTTGAGGATGTTATTTGCGCGACCAGCAAGCTTGCCCGAATGGGGGCAAAGATTGCCTTTGTTCACCGGCCGGGAAGACTGATTGAGATTACAGAGCTTATGAAAAAATACAAAATCGAGCCGAAACGGATTCAGCTCGTTTATCCTAAGCAGGGAAAAGAGGCAAATACCCTGCTGATAGAAGGAATTAAAGGCGGACAGCCGGATCTGAAGATTCTTCCTCCGCTTTTTGTTTATGATCAGAACAATGAATATACAGATGAAGTGAAAGAGATCCTGTATGGAAAGCACTAGCACTCATTTTTTCTATGTGCTCCAGTGCAGGGACGGCAGTTACTATGCAGGCTATACGAATGATCTCGCCGCCCGCCTGGAAAAGCATAATGCCGGAAAGGGTGCCAAGTATACACGGGCGAGGGGGCCTGTAAAGCTCCTTTATGCTAAGCCATTTTCCTCAAAAAGACCGGCGATGAGGGCGGAATATGCTTTTAAACAGCTGACGAGGAAAAAGAAGGAAGAGTTTCTTGCTGATCCTGAACGCTTTACAGCTTGGGATTTCTGGCAGGGAGAGGATGATGAAGATGCAGGAACAGAAAAGCTTTAACAGGGACACAGAGTGGGGCTCGCTCTACCTTGTGCCAACGCCGATCGGCAATCTGGAGGATATGACCTTCCGCGCCGTTTCCATTTTAAAAGAAGTGGATGTGATTGCAGCAGAGGACACACGGGAGTCTAAAAAACTCTGCAATCATTTTGAGATTGGCACACAGCTGATCAGCTATCATGAACATAATAAAGAATCAAGCGGCTTTAAAATTCTGGAACTGATGAAACAGGGGAAAAATGTAGCGCTTGTCAGCGATGCGGGCATGCCGATTATCTCGGACCCTGGAAGCAAGCTTGTGGAGGATATTCTTGCTGAAGGCGGAAAGGTTATTCCTCTTCCAGGAGCAAATGCAGCACTTACTGCACTTGTGGCATCAGGCATAACTCCCCAGCCCTTTTACTTTTTCGGTTTTTTGGACAGGCAAAAAAAAGAAAAGAAAAAACAGCTGGAAGCTTTAGCAAACCGGACGGAAACCATGATTTTTTATGAATCTCCTCACAGGCTTAAAGAAACACTTGCTGCAATGGGGGAGATTCTGGGAGAACGCCGAATCTGTCTTTCAAGAGAGCTCACAAAACGATTTGAAGAATTCATCAGGGGGACAATACCAGAAGCAGTAAAGTGGGCAGAGGAAAACCAGATCCGCGGAGAGTTCTGTCTGATTGTGGAAGGACAAGATCTAAACAACATCCCTGCAGATGAAGAGTGGTGGGATTCGCTGTCGCTTTATGAGCATGTTGCCCATTATGTGAACGAGGGAATATCATCGAAAGAGGCAATCAAACAGGTTTCAAAGGAGCGGAATGTTCCGAAGAGAGATGTGTATCAGTCTTATCACGTTGAATAGGATAAAAAAAGACCTGGCGGATTTCCGCCAGGTCTTTCGTTATTACTTCACTAAGTTGCTTTGGATTTCTTTAAGGATCTGCTCTGCACCTTCGCGGCTCAGAACTAATTTTCCGTTGCCAAGAGTGAAGTTATCGTCAGATACTTCGCCAGTTACAGCGCAAGTCATGTTTGGTTTATATTTTTTAAGGATAATTCTTTCATCATCCACGTAGATTTCAAGAGCGTCTTTTTCAGCGATTCCAAGTGTGCGGCGCAATTCGATCGGAATTACCACTCGGCCAAGCTCGTCAACTTTACGTACAATACCTGTAGATTTCATATTTGTTCTCCTCCCAATAATAAAGGTTCTATATGTGTTTTTTCTTAAACTTCGTCATAATTCGACAAAATCTTCATCTTCATAAGCATAACAGTGTTTCCAATAAACGTCAATCAGAAACTATTCAATAGGCTGCGAAAACAAGTGAAATTTTCGTGAACCCCTACAGCCTTAGCGGTATTAAGATATATACCCGTCAAAAAAGGAAAATAAACGCATAAAAGGGAATATATAATTATACATAGAATAGTATTAATTCAAAATATTGTTAACTATATTATAACGATTGTTCGACAAGAATCAACAAAAATTATTCATTAGGAAACATTTGGCATAATTATGCCACTCATACTATTCATGGGGGCCTCTGTTTTTTTGTCCATAGGAGGTATATTTTCTTGATATTAAAGGCTAAGATGGTATCATAAAGAGTATAATTCGATTGGAAATCTATTAAGGATAATCGCTCTCGTCCATTGGGCGGGGGCTTTTTCCAGAAATAAGAATATATAGATGCGCATTGCCGGCAACAGACGCTTGCGCTTTTCTTATCTCTATCCTAGAGACAGTCACCATTACCGGGAGGGAAACCGATGGAAGATCAGAGAAAATCGTTCTACCTTACAACACCAATTTATTATCCAAGCGGAAAGCTGCATATTGGACATGCCTATACAACCGTTGCCGGGGATGCAATGGCCCGCTATAAACGCATGCGCGGATTCGACGTCATGTATTTGACGGGAACAGATGAGCACGGACAGAAGATTCAGCGGAAAGCAGAAGAAATCGGCGTCACTCCGCAAAAGTATGTCGATGACATTGTCAGCGGAATTAAAGATCTGTGGAGCAAGCTCGACATTTCTTACGACGATTTTATCCGTACGACTCAGGACCGCCATAAAGAAATAGTAGAGAAAGTATTTGCACAGCTGCTTGAGCAGGGCGATATCTATCTTGATCAATACGAAGGATGGTACTGTACGCCATGTGAGTCCTTCTTTACAGAACGACAGCTTGAAAACGGCAACTGTCCTGACTGCGGGCGACCTGTTGAAAAAGTAAAGGAAGAGTCCTATTTCTTTAAAATGAGCAAATATGCAGACCGTCTTCTTGCGTACTACCAAGAAAACCCGGAATTCATTCAGCCTGAATCACGCAAAAATGAAATGATCAACAATTTCATTAAGCCCGGACTTGAGGATCTTGCTGTTTCCCGTACGACATTTGACTGGGGAGTAAAGGTTCCAGGTGATCCGAAGCACGTCATTTATGTATGGATTGACGCTCTTTCCAACTATATAACAGCTCTTGGATACGGAACTGAAAATGATGAAAAGTACCGGAAATACTGGCCGGCGGATGTGCACCTCGTCGGAAAGGAAATTGTCCGCTTCCATACGATTTACTGGCCGATCATGCTGATGGCTCTTGATTTGCCTCTGCCAAAGAAAGTGTTCGCACACGGCTGGCTGCTGATGAAAGACGGCAAAATGTCCAAATCAAAAGGCAATGTTGTGGATCCGGTCACGCTTATTGACCGCTACGGCCTCGATGCTCTCCGCTACTATCTGCTGAGAGAAGTGCCTTTTGGCTCTGACGGTGTTTTCACTCCGGAAGGATTTATTGAAAGAGTGAACTATGACCTTGCCAATGACTTGGGGAACCTGCTGAACAGAACGGTTGCCATGATTCAGAAATACTTTGACGGCGAAATTCCTGCCTACACGGGTGAGCAAACAGAATTTGACGGTACGCTTGCTGCATTCAGCGGGGAAACGATCAAGAAGTATGAAGAAGCGATGGAAAAGATGGAATTCTCGATTGCTCTTAATGCACTATGGCAATTTATCAGCAGAACAAATAAATACATTGATGAAACACAGCCATGGGTTCTTGCAAAAGACGAGGAAAACCGCAGTAAATTAGGTTCGGTGATGGTGCATTTAGCTGAGTCGCTCCGCATCTCTGCCATTTTGCTGAAGCCGTTTTTGACCAAAACACCTGAAAAGATGTTCGAACAGCTTGGCATTTCGGATGCTTCCCTGAAGGAATGGGACAGCCTGTCCTCATTCGGCAGCATCCCTCAGGTAAAGGTTGCCAAAGGAGTTCCAATCTTCCCCCGTTTAGAGGTTGAAGAAGAGGTTGCCTACATTAAAGAACAGATGCAGGGTACGGCTCCTGCACCAGCTGAAGAAGCTAAGAAAGAAGAAAAAGCAGAAACAGCACCGGAAATTACGTTTGATGAGTTTATGAAGGTTGAAATGCGTGTTGCTGAAGTCATCCATGCAGAACCTGTAAAAAAAGCAGACCGTCTGCTCAAGCTGCAGCTTGATCTTGGCTCAGAAAAAAGACAAGTAGTATCAGGGATTGCCAAAAGCTATCAGCCTGACCAGCTTGTAGGGAAGAAAGTCATCTGCATTACAAATCTTAAACCGGTTAAGCTTCGCGGAGAGCTGTCACAAGGAATGATCCTTGCAGGCGGCGGAGAAGGAAACTTGTCGCTTGCTACTGTCGATTCAAGTCTCCCGAATGGTACAATTATTAAATAAAAAAGAGAAAAAAAGAGGTGTTTCACGTGTAACAATCGGGGATAACGCCTCTTTTTTTCTGTTTCAAATCGCGGTGAAAGGATGTCGAAAGATGTTATTTGATACACATGCACACTTGAACGCCATCCAGTATCAGGATGACCTTGAAGAAGTGATTGAAAGGGCGCTCCATGAAGGCGTGACCCATACTGTTGTCGTTGGCTTTGATACAGAAACGATTACAAAAGCGATTGAACTTGCTGAAGCATACGACTTTATTTATGCAGCAGTCGGCTGGCATCCAGTTGATGCGATTGATATGACGAATGCAGATTTAGAATGGATTAAAGAGCTTGCGTCTCATCCTAAAGTAGTTGCTATAGGGGAAATGGGCCTTGACTATTATTGGGACAAATCACCAAAGGATGTTCAAAAAGAGGTATTCAGAAAGCAGATTGCCCTCGCAAAGGAAGTAAATCTGCCGATTATTATCCATAACAGGGATGCAACAGCAGATGTGGTGGAGATTCTTCAGGAAGAAGGGGCGAGCGAAGTAGGCGGGATCATGCACTGCTTTACAGGAAGCCTTGAAGTGGCAAGACAGTGCATGGAGATGAATTTCTACATTTCATTCGGCGGGCCTGTCACTTTTAAAAATGCCAAAAAGCCAAAAGAGGTCGCAGCTGAAATTCCAATGGAAAGACTTTTAATTGAAACGGATTGTCCTTATTTGACACCTCATCCGTTTAGAGGGAAACGAAATGAACCAAGCTATGTAAAGTATGTAGCGGAGCAGATTGCGGAGATTCGCGGCATGGATTACGCGGATTTTGTAAAACAAACGTCCGACAATGCAAAAAGAATTTTCGGCATTTCTCGCTAAGAGATTTTGTCATTTTTTGCGGGAGCCTGTCCAAAAACTCAATAGAAATATGAAGTTCTACCTGTCTTCTTTTCCTCATAGGATATATTTGTCGACAAGAAATTCTTCACTTTTTGATCTTTTTTTAGCATAATAGTGTTTACGATTAGAAAAAAATGAAAAAAGTGGGTGAGGGTTGACAGCAAGATCGTTACTCTATATAATCCTCGGAGGAGAAGGAGGCGTTTTTCATAGTGATAAATCTTATGAAAAAGCTGTTATCCGAAAGACTAAGCATGAACAAGATTGTCCTCGCGATTGTCAGTTTAGTCGTTTTAGCTACGGGTACCGCGTTCGCTACATTTGAAGCGACGAAGAACACCGTAACTGTCACGATGAACGGCAAAAGCGAGAAGCTCAGGACACATGCACGTACAGTAGATGAATTACTCCAAGATTTGAACATAGATAGAAAAAAAGAAGATAACGTATCACCGGAAGGCGATGCTGAAATCAAAAACAACCTGAACGTTGTTTTTGAGGCTTCGAAACCTGTACACGTAACTGTGGATGATGAGAAAAGGACAATAAGGACAACAGCCAAAACCGTAGAAGAATTTTTGAAGGAACAGAAAATAAAGATTAACAAGAACGATAAGATGAATGCTTCAAAAGATACAAAGATCTCAGATAATCTTAAGCTCAACATTGAGAAAGCCATACAGATTACACTAACAGTTGGAGATAAAAAACAACAAGTATGGTCAACTTCGACTACTGTCGCTGACTTTTTGAAAGACCAAAAAGTACAGGTAAATGAACTTGATAAGGTTGAACCCCAAATTCATGAAACATTGAGTGCAAATGATGCCGTAATCGTCACACGCGTAGAAAAAGTCACCGATGTAGTGGAAGAACCAGTTGCGTTTTCAGTTGTAACAAAGAATGACCAAGACATTCCTAAAGGAAAACAGGAAGTTATTAAACCTGGTTCAGAAGGCAAAGTTGCGAAACATTTTGAAGTTATGCTTGAAAATGGAAAAGAAGTGTCTAGAAAGCTGATCAAAGAAGAGACTGTAAAAGAAAGTCAGGATCGTGTAGTGGCACTTGGCACAAAAGCTGCGCCTAAACCGGCTGCAAGCAAACCGGAAACAGTGTCAAGGTCTAATGATTCTGTATCCAAGGAGTTTTATGTAACATCAACCGCATACACAGCACACTGCAATGGATGTTCAGGTACAACGGCTACAGGCGTGGATTTGAGAGCAAATCCAAACGCCAAGGTTATTGCTGTTGATCCGAGCGTGATTCCGCTTGGCACAAAAGTGTATGTTGAAGGCTACGGGTATGCCGTTGCCTCTGATACAGGCGGCGCAATTAAAGGGAAAAAGATTGATGTATTCTTCTCTGACAAGGGAGCAGCCTACCGCTGGGGAAGAAAGACCGTTAAAATAAGAGTACTGAACTGATTATATGACGGCAGGGGGATGTAAGTCCCTCTGTCTTTTTGTGTTTGAATGGGGTACAATTACGTTTTAACCGGACAGCGAAGCACAAAGCGCTATTTATAAATTAGACGTTTGACTACTCATAAAAGTTTCACCTTTTTTGGAGGAAAATATGAAAATCAAAGAAATTATTGTAGTGGAAGGCAGAGACGATACGACGGCCATCAAACGGTCTGTTGACGCCGACACAATTGAGACGAACGGCTCTGCGGTCGGAGATGCGGTCATTGAGCAGATCCGTCTTGCACAGGAGACGCGGGGAGTTATTATTTTTACAGACCCTGACTTTCCTGGTGAAAAAATCCGCAAGCTGGTTGCCGAACAGGTTCCCGGCTGCAAGCATGCCTTTTTGGCAAAGCCGGATGCACGTCCGAAAAACGGCAGGGGCATAGGCGTAGAGCATGCTTCAAAAGAGGCCATCAGGAACGCTCTGAAGGATGTTAAAGAAGAAATGGCGGATACTGATCCTGTCATTCTTAAAAGCGATTTGCTCACAGCGGGTCTAATCGGAGGTCCAAAAGCAAAGGACCGGAGAGAAAGACTTGGCGTGCTTTTGAAAATAGGTTACACAAACGGCAAGCAGCTTGAAAAAAGACTTCATATGTTCAAGATAACAAGAGAAGCTTTTGCACAAGCTATTGAGGAGATTGTTCGGGAGGAGCAGCAGAATGATTAAAGATATTGCAACACCGGTCCGCACGAAGGCCATTTTAGAAAAGTACGGCTTTTCATTTAAAAAGAGTCTTGGGCAGAACTTTCTGATCGATCCGAATGTCCTGACAAGAATTGTTGACCATGCAGGGGTAACGGAAGAAACGGGTGTTATTGAAATTGGCCCCGGAATAGGGGCACTGACAGAACAGCTGGCAAAGCGGGCCAAGAAAGTTGTTGCCTTTGAGATTGACCAGCGGCTGATCCCGATTTTAGAGGATACTCTGTCTCCTTATGATAACGTTTCTGTCATTCACCAGGATGTCCTGCAGGCTGATGTCAAAGCGGTCATGATTGATCAGTTTAAAGACTGCAAGGAAGTCATGGTCGTTGCTAATCTTCCTTACTACGTGACGACTCCGATCATTATGAAGCTGCTTGAAGATCAGATTCCTTTAAAAGGAATCGTTGTTATGCTCCAAAAAGAGGTTGCAGACAGAATTGAGGCGTCTCCGTCTTCTAAAGACTACGGATCCCTTTCTATAGCAGTGCAGTACTACACAGAGGCCAAAACCGTCATGACAGTCCCAAGAACAGTCTTCATGCCGCAGCCGAACGTGGACTCGGCCATCATCAGGCTTCTGCTCCGAAACGAAGCGAAAGTAACGGTGAAAGATGAGTCGTTTTTCTTTAAAGTGGTCAGAGGAAGCTTTGCTCAAAGGAGAAAAACCCTGCTCAACAATTTGCAGCACTCCCTCCAAAACGGAAAAGAAAAGAAAGCTGCCATTGAAGAGGCCCTTGAGAAGGCCGGCATCGACGGCAGAAGGCGGGGAGAAACGCTTTCTATCGAAGAATTTGCTTTGCTCAGTGATCAGCTCATTGAGGAATTTAAGGAATAACGGCAAGGTGAACCCTGCAGTCCATTAGGCTGCAGGGTTTTTCTGTGTATATGCTGCGGACTGAAGGAAGGAAGCTTCCAAATTATCACACTTTTGCTGAAATGTCATAGGCTAGAAAAGGAGTTCTAAGCACACTGATGTTTACGGATCGGGCACAGCGAGTCCTCTCTTGGTCTGTGCAGTGTCCTGTATGGGAATGTTTCAGCGAATCGGTCATTTGGAGTGAAGAACATGCAAGTTAAAATAGGTGATATTGTAGCCCGCAAATCGTATCAGTGCGATGTCCTGTTCAGGGTCATAGACCTGAAGCAGACAGAAGACGGCAATTGGGCTGCTATTTTATACGGAGAAGAAGTACGTCTGATCGCTGATGCTCTCTGCGATGATTTAGCGGTGATCGATGACCGCGAGCGCATGGAGAGGAAAGTGCACGAAAAAGAAAAGCTTGAGCAGTCTCTCTATCTGCTGAAACAGGATTACCGGCTGCTGCAGGAAAAAAGGGAGTACCAGGCAACAGCAAACTACAGCCATAATGAGGAGTTTTTTCATCTTCCGGGAAAGGTTCTTCACCTGGACGGAGATCCGACTTACTTGCAGAAGTGCCTGTCGCTTTACGAACGGGTGGGCGTTCCTGTTTTTGGCGTTCACGTGAAAGAAACGGAAATGGAAAATGTTGTGGCGGAGCTGATTGAAGAATACCGGCCGAACATTCTGGTCATAACGGGCCATGATGCTTATTCAAAGCATAAAGGGCCGATCAATGACCTGAATGCGTACCGCCATTCAAAGCACTTTGTTCAGACCGTCAGAAATGCGCGGAAAGCGGTGCCGCATCTAGATCAGCTGGTCATTTTTGCCGGTGCGTGCCAGTCGCATTTTGAGTCGATTATAAGAGCGGGAGCCAATTTTGCCAGTTCCCCGTCAAGAGTGAATATTCATGCGCTTGACCCTGTTTATATTGTAGCCAAAATCAGTTTTACGCCATTTTCAGAACGAATCAACGTCTGGGATGTGCTGCGCAATACCCTGACAAGGGAAAAGGGGCTTGGCGGCATTGAAACAAAAGGAGTACTAAGAACAGGAATGCCTTATCGCAGGCACGAAGACAACAGTTCTTCGTGAGACCGCTTCTCGTGAGACAGCGGTCTTTTCCCCCTTAAATCTCTTTATGGAAACAATTTTTCCTTTCTTTACATAAAACAAGAGAATTAGGTAAATCCTACATTGTAGAGATAGAGGGAATTTTGTTGAAAATATTTTGTTGACAGTGATCTTTCATCACTGATATAATTTAAATTTTATTTGACTTAATTTGGGCGGTAGTGTATACTGAATGTAGTGAGGTGGTTGCAATGGCAAAAACGTTAGGCGATATCAAAAACTCCCTGGAGTCCAATCTTGGCAAGCGGCTTACGCTGAAAGCAAACGGCGGCCGAAGAAAAACGATTGAACGTTCAGGTGTTCTTACAGAGACGTACCCAGCTGTTTTCGTTGTACAACTAGATCAGGATGAAAATGCATTTGAACGCGTATCATACAGTTATGCAGATGTCTTAACTGAAACCGTGCAATTAACTTTTTTTGAAGATACATCAGGTTCAGTAGCAGTTGCTGGGCAGTAGACACTCGTTTGCTGCTTTTTTTGTTGCCTTAAAAGGCTTGCAGGCAATTGAAGGATATACATACATGAAGCGGCACATACTAATGGTGCTGCTTTTTTTATTTTAAATAAAAGCAGACTGCCGTCCGGCCGGGCTTCGGTCTTTCCGGCTGCAGCAAAAGCCAGGGGATAGGAGTGTTCTGTGATGGGAAGACGTCGTCAAGGAATTATGTCCGAAGAGTTTAAATACGAGCTGGCAAAGGATTTAGGGTTTTACGACACGGTCAAACAGGATGGCTGGGGGGCAATCAGATCCCGTGATGCAGGAAATATGGTAAAGCGGGCAATTGAATTTGCGGAACAGCATATGGCCGGTCAGGTGAAAAAGTAACGAACTTATAAAGCCGGGGCGCATTCCGCTCCGGCTTTTTCTGCAAGAAAATCTTTTGAAATGCCGAAATATCGCGCCTTACAGCGGTTTTGCCGGAAAAACCCGTTATATTCGCCTTTTTTGTGGTACAATGTGGATAATTTCAGTTCGTTAAAAGTAGGTGAAAATGTTGCGTATTTTGGAAAAAGCGCCGGCTAAAATCAACCTTTCGCTTGATGTGCTCCATAAAAGACCAGATGGATTTCATGAAGTGAAGATGATCATGACAACGATAGATTTAGCTGACCGCGTTGAACTTGTGGAACTGCCTGAAGATACGATTCAAATTATCTCCCACAACCGCTTTGTTCCGGATGATCAGCGGAACCTTGCGTATCAGGCCGCCCTGCTTCTAAAAACGAGGTACGGGGTGAAAAAGGGCGTTTCCATCGCCATTACGAAAGTTATTCCGGTCGCTGCGGGACTTGCAGGAGGAAGCAGCGATGCAGCTGCCGCTCTCAGAGGTCTGAACCGGCTGTGGAAGCTTGGTTTAAGTCTGGACGAGCTTGCAGAGCTTGGAGCGGAAATCGGTTCCGACGTATCATTCTGTGTATATGGGGGAACGGCTCTTGCTACCGGCCGCGGGGAGAAGATTCAGCATATTGATACTCCTCCGCACTGCTGGGTTGTGCTTGCCAAGCCGACAATCGGCGTATCAACGGCAGATGTATACCGGAACCTGAAGCTTGACTCTGTTAAACATCCTGATGTTGACGGAATGATAGAGGGAATTAAGGAACAGGATTTTGACAAAATCTGCAGCCTTCTCGGCAATGTGCTGGAAGATGTCACGCTGAATATGTACCCTGAGGTTGCGAATATTAAAGATCAAATGAAACGCTTTGGTGCGGATGCCGTTCTGATGAGCGGAAGCGGGCCCACTGTTTTCGGGCTGGTCCGCTATGAGTCAAGGCTGCACCGGGTGTATAACGGATTAAGAGGTTTCTGTGATCAGGTTTTTGCTGTAAGGTTGATTGGAGAACGGAATAGCCTTGATTAAATCCGTATATTAAGTTATATTTACTTTAAAATATTCGGATTTTGGAGGTTATTCCATGAAATTTCGTCGCAGTGGACGGCTTGTTGATATGACTTATTACTTGCTACAACATCCACATGCACTTGTTCCTTTAACTTTTTTCTCTGATCAGTACCAATCTGCCAAATCGTCCATCAGTGAGGATTTGACTATTATAAAGCAAACATTTGAACAAAGAGGCATTGGTTCTCTTTTAACGGTGCCGGGAGCAGCCGGCGGGGTGAAGTTTATCCCGAGAATCGGAGCTTCAGAAGCAAGAGAGATCATTGACGAGCTGTGCAGTCTCATGGCTAAACCGGAAAGACTGCTGCCTGGAGGATATTTATACTTAACAGATATTCTTGGCAACCCTTCCATTGTGAACCAGATTGGAAGACTTTTCGCGTCTGTTTTCGCGGACCGGAAAATTGACCTTGTCATGACGGTCGCTACGAAGGGGATTCCTGTTGCCTATGCTGTGGCTAATCAGCTTGATGTGCCCGTTGTCATTGTCAGACGCGACAGCAAGGTTACAGAAGGTCCTACAGTCAGCATTAATTATGTCTCAGGCTCTTCAAAACGGATTCAAACGATGGTTCTCTCAAAGAGAAGCCTCAAAACAGGGTCAAATGTCCTGATCATTGATGACTTTATGAAAGCCGGCGGGACGATTAACGGAATGGTCAGCATGCTCGAGGAGTTCAATGCAAACCTTGCAGGCATCGGTGTACTGGTAGAATCAGAGGGCGTTGAAGAGCGTCTTGTTGATGAGTACATATCAGTAGTCAAACTGACAGACGTTGATGTAAAGGAAAAACAGATAGAAGTTTCGGACGGAAATTATTTCCGGTTTTTAAATAAAACGAACTGACAGGGGAGAGGGTAAGATGAGAACAATCGATACGAAAAAGGCGCCGGCTGCCATTGGTCCATACTGCCAGGGGATCGTCATCAACGGATTATTTTACAGCTCCGGCCAGATTCCGCTTACTCCAGAAGGAGAAATGGTTACAGGCACTGTTGAAGAGCAGACTCATCAGGTTTTCTCAAACCTGAAGGCTGTACTTGAAGAAGCTGGCGCTTCACTTGAAAGTGTCATTAAAGCCACCGTTTTCTTGAAAGATATGAATTCATTCGCCGCTTTCAATGATGTCTATGCCCAGTACTTCAGCGGTCACAAGCCTGCACGTTCATGCGTGGAGGTTGCCAGACTTCCGAAAGATGCGCTTGTGGAGATAGAAGTTATTGCTGCTGTAAGCTGATTTACGCGCTGCTGATCGGTCTGTAAACCTTTTGTACCATACAAACCTGCTGAAGAAATATGAAATGGTATACAAGACTCCATAAAATCACCTGATTTTTCAAAATATTTTTCTGTTCTTGCAGGAAATAGAAAGATTCCGTTGAATAACTTAACTAAAGTTTTTCATACAGGGAAAAGGTGGTGAACAGAATGGAAGTTACTGACGTAAGATTACGCCGCGTAAACACCGAAGGCCGCATGAGAGCGATTGCATCCATCACACTTGATCATGAATTTGTTGTTCATGACATCCGCGTTATTGATGGCAACAACGGGCTGTTTGTTGCAATGCCCAGCAAAAGAACTCCTGATGGTGAGTTCCGTGATATCGCGCATCCGATCAATTCTGGAACTCGAGGGAAAATTCAGGAAGCTGTATTAACAGAGTATCATCGTTTAGGTGAACTTGAAGTTGAATTTGAAGAAGCAGGTGCTTCTTGATTATATGAAGCTTAAAAAAGCCGGTCAGGACAAGATCCTGACCGGCTTTTTACGTAGTGCAAAGAAGATTTTTTAAAATAGGGAATGCTATAAATAAAGCTTGACAGATCATGACAATTTTATGAAATATTATGTACTTTCTCATGTTTTCTTGAAATAAAGGGTTATTTGAGATATATTTTTCTATGGATAAAAAGGGATACTGGAGGCCTCGATAATGGATAACCGATACGCAGTTATTTTAGCTGCAGGACAAGGCACAAGGATGAAATCAAAGCTTTATAAAGTGCTTCATCCAGTTGGCGGCAAGCCAATGGTTCAGCACGTAGCAGATGAAGTTTCAAAACTTGACTTAAGCAAAATCGTTGCTGTAGTTGGTCACGGTGCGGAGAAAGTAAAAGATCAGCTTGGCGATACAGCAGAATATGCCCTTCAAAGTGAACAGCTTGGAACGGCTCATGCTGTTATGCAGGCTGCATCCCAGCTGGAAGGAAAAGAAGGGACAACCATTGTTATTTGCGGCGATACACCGTTAATTACGGCAGATACAATGGCATCCCTGCTTGCTCATCACGCAGAGACACATGCAAAAGCTACGATTCTTACAGCTAAAGCAGACGATCCTGCAGGCTATGGACGTGTTGTCAGAAACGCTGAAGGACATGTTGAGAAGATTGTTGAACACAAAGATTCAAACGAAGAGGAACTTCTTATTACAGAAATCAACACTGGAACATACTGCTTCGACAATAAGGCTCTTTTTGACACATTGAAGAAAGTGTCCAATGAAAATTCCCAAGGTGAATACTACCTTCCGGATGTTATTGAAATTTTAAAATCGGAAAATGAAATCATTTCGGCTTTTCAGACGGCATCTTTTGAAGAGACTCTAGGTGTTAATGACAGAGTGGCTCTTGCCCAGGCAGAGAAGTTCATGAAAAAGCGCGTTAATGCGTTCCATATGAAGAATGGTGTTTCTATCATTGATCCTGACAACACGTATATCTCAAGCGATGCAGTCATCGGAAGAGATACGGTTATCTATCCAGGTTCCGTCATTTCGGGGAAAACCGAAATCGGTGAAGATTCGGTTATCGGACCTCACACGGAAATTAAAAACTGCAAAATCGGAGACCGGACAACAATCCGCCAGTCCGCTGCACACGACAGCGAAATTGGCCATGATGTAAACATCGGACCGTTTGCACATATCAGACCGGATTCTTCAATCGGTGACGAAGTTAAGATCGGAAACTTTGTTGAAATCAAGAAATCATCCATGGGCAAAGCGAGCAAAGCTTCACATCTGAGCTATATTGGAGATGCTGAAGTGGGTGCAGACGTAAACCTGGGATGCGGATCGATTACAGTCAATTATGACGGCAAAAATAAATTCCTCACTAAGATTGAAGACGGAGCTTTCATCGGCTGCAATTCGAATTTAATCGCACCTGTAACAGTGGGCCAGGGAGCCTATGTTGCTGCAGGTTCTACGATTACAGATGATGTGCCAGGCAAAGCCCTTTCCATCGCACGTGCAAGACAAGTCAATAAAGATGATTATTTAAAATAAAAAGTTCAAAGAGCAGCGGCAGGCATTCTGCTGCTGTTCACCCGGCTACTACAGATTAACCAATAAAACCCAGTGGAGGTCTCCTTTAAAAATGTCAAATCGTTATGCAGATTCAAATTTAAAGATTTTTACATTAAACTCAAACACTGCCTTGGCTCAGGAAATTGCAGATGAAGTCGGTGTTGATTTAGGTAAATGTTCGGTAACACGCTTCAGTGACGGCGAAGTTCAGATCAACATTGAAGAAAGTATCCGCGGCTGTGATGTTTTTGTCATTCAGTCTACGAGTGCTCCGGTAAATGAGCACCTGATGGAAGTTCTGATCATGATTGATGCGTTAAAGCGTGCTTCTGCAAAAACAATCAACATTGTTATGCCTTATTACGGATATGCTCGCCAGGACCGCAAAGCCCGTGCACGCGAACCGATTACAGCTAAGCTTGTTGCAAACCTCCTTGAGACAGCAGGAGCGGACCGAGTAATTACTCTTGACCTGCACGCTCCTCAAATTCAAGGTTTCTTTGACATTTTAATTGACCATTTAATGGGTGTTCCAATTCTTGCTGAGTACTTCCAGGAGAAAGACCTTAAGGATATCGTCATTGTTTCTCCTGACCACGGCGGAGTAACCCGCGCCCGCAAACTTGCTGACCGTCTGAAAGCGCCGATTGCCATTATTGATAAACGCCGCCCAAGACCGAATGTTGCGGAAGTCATGAACATTGTCGGTAACATCGAAGGCAAAACAGCCATTTTGATCGACGACATCATCGACACAGCCGGAACAATCACTCTTGCTGCAAATGCACTAGTAGAAAACGGCGCGACAGATGTATACGCGTGCTGTACGCACCCTGTACTTTCAGGACCGGCCATCGAACGCATTCAAAACTCAAATATTAAAGAACTTGTAGTAACAAACTCTATTGCTCTCGGCGAAGAGAAAAAGATCGACAAGCTTAAGCAGCTTTCTGTTGCACCGCTTATCGGCGAAGCCATCATTCGTGTACACGAAGAGCAATCTGTTTCTACTTTGTTTGATTGATTATTACAGCCCCTTCTGCTTAGAGCAGTAGGGGTTTTTTATATATTTTTGTTTTATCGCAGTGTAAAGCTGAATACTCCAGTGGACTGGAGCGGAGGGGAGCGGGTACGTTTTTACAAAAGAGGAGTATCTGAGCTTGGTCTTATAAAGGGATAATAGATGGCACTTATCCGGAAGAATAGAACCCTCAAGCCGAGGAATCAGAAAGTTGATGACACTTATCGGCGAGAACAGAACCTCCAAGCCGAGGAATCAGAAAGTTGATGGCACTTATCGGGAAGAATAGGACCCTCAAGCAGAGGAATCAAAAAGTTGATGGCACTTATCCGGAAGAATAGAACCCTCAAGCGGAGGAAACAGAGAGTTGATGGCACTTATCGGAGAGAATAGAACCCCCAAGCTGAGGAATCAGAGAGTTGATGGCACTTATCGGCGAGAACAGAATCCCCAAGCGGAGGAAACAGAGAGTTGATGGCACTTATCGAGAAGAAAAGAACCCTCAAGCAGAGGAATCAGAAAGTTGATAGCACTTATCGGAGAGAATAGCACCCACAAGCAGAGGAATCAAAGAGTTGATGGCACTTATCGACGAGAACAGAACCCTCAAGCAGAGAAATCAGAAAGTTGATGGCACTTATCCGAGAGAATAGCACCCTCAAGCAGAGGAATCAGAAAGTTGATAGCACTTATCGGAGAGAATAGCACCCTCAAGAAGAGGAATCATAGAGTTGATGGGACTTATAGGCGAGAACAGAACCCTTAAAATGAGAGAGCCGGATGTTGAAAGCACTGATCCGGAAGTGATACAATTTTATTAGATCGGCGAAGATCTTCTTATGCGGCACCGCAAAATAAATGCTGTTTTAAGTAAAAAAAGCACGGTCCCGAGCCAAACAAATCCCCCTTTAAATAAGAAAAAATGTTTAGACCCATTCAATAATGGGAATTAAATAAGACATAACTTATCGTTAGGAAGGTGTTTTGGACTATGACAACTCTAAAAGTAAAAGAACGTACAGTATTTACGAACTCGGCGAGAAGAAAGGTCCGCGAAGAAGGACAAGTTCCCGCTGTGATTTACGGTAAAACAACAGAACCTAAATCTATTTCATTAGATAGCATAGAATTGATTAAAACGCTGCGCGACGAAGGCCGCAACGCGATCATTAAACTGGATCTTGACGGAAAGTCCCATTCTGTCATGCTGTATGAAATGCAGACGGATCCGCTTAAAAACGAAATCACTCATGCAGATTTCTACGTTGTAAACATGAAAGAGGATGTAGAAGTCGATGTGCCGATTACTCTTACTGGAGATGCACAGGGAGTCAAGGACGGCGGCGTTCTGCAGCAGCCTCTGTACCAGGCTTCCATCACAGCCAAACCGGGTGAAATCCCTCAGACAATTGAGGTTGATATTTCAGAGCTTGGCGTAAATGACACGCTGACAATCGGCGATGTGAAGATCTCGGGCAAATACTCATTCAACCATGAAAAGGACGAGGTCGTTGCTTCTATTCTTCCTCCTCAGCAGGAAGAGGAAATCGACAGCGGTGAGGAGCAGGAGCCTGGAGAGCCTGAGAATGCTGAAGGCAGAGAAAACGAAGAGGATGCTGCTGAAGGCGAAAAACAAGAGTAAATTACAAACGCAGCCGTTTAATGGCTGCGTTTTTTATGGTATTGTTGAACTGAAGACACATTGAAAATGACGGCAGCCTGATCTTAAAAGCTCGGGGCTTCATTGGCGCCTGATTTTAAACATAAGGTCCTTCCGGATGGATGGGCATACTGACAAAGAGCCGTTTGGCTTAAAGAATGGGCAGGTACAATCATGAAACTTTTCATTGGACTCGGAAATCCGGGAAAACAATATGAAAACACACGTCATAACGTAGGCTTTATCGCGATTGACGAGCTTTCCAGACGGTTCGGCATCCCTCTTGACCGCACGAAATTTAACGGGATTTACGGAATGGGGCATGTTTCGGGAGAGAAAGTCATATTATTAAAACCACTTACCTACATGAATCTCTCCGGTGAATGCATCAGGCCGTTAATGGACTATTATGAGATCGATGACCAGGATCTCGCCGTCATCTATGATGACCTAGATCTGCCGGCAGGGAAGGTCAGACTGAGAACAAAAGGGAGTGCCGGGGGACATAACGGAATCAAGTCGATGATCCAGCATTTGAATACACAGGAATTCAACCGCGTGAGAATCGGGATCGACCGTCCCTCAGGAGGGATGAGTGTATCCAATTACGTGCTTGGCTCTTTTGGAAAAGAAGAGTGGCCGAGCATTCAGGATGCAGTCGCTCTTTCTGCAGATGCATGCGAGAGTTTTATTAAAGAGCCTTTCCTTCAAGTGATGAACAAATACAATTGATTTAGTATAAGCGCCCCCCTGAAGGTTCATACTGTAACTAAAACCTTTCCAGGAGGGGCTAAAATGGCGCTACACTATACATGCCGCCATTGCGGCGTTAAGGTCGGAACAATTGAGAGCGTTTCAGTATACAGCGAGCAATTGGGTTTTCAGCACCTGTCGCAGGAAGAGAGACGAGAGATGATCTCCTATGAACAAAATGGCGATATTCAAGTAAAAACCATCTGCGAGGATTGTCAGGAAGCGCTCGAACGCAATCCGGACTATCACCAGCTGCAGCGATTTATTCAATAAGCGACGCTTTGGCTTTGTTATGAAGTCAAGGCATTTTTCTGTTAGTTGGCAGGCAGGGAGAAAGACGGCAGAATCCCTGTCCTGCTTCATTCGGATAGATAAACGGCTGAAACACTGCCGAACGGGGAGGTTCCACTTTTGCAAAGTTTGCAGCATTACTTTTATGAAAATGATGATTTTCAAACCATCTTACAGGGGATACAGGGAGGGTTAAAGGAGCAGCTTGTTGCAGGGCTCTCGGGGTCTGCACGCTCTTTGTTCACTTCTTCGCTCTTTAAGCATGCAGACAAACCGCTCCTTGTGATCACCCATAACCTTTTTCAGGCTCAGAAAATTTATGAGGACCTGACGAACCTTGCCGGCGATCAGGTGCTTCTCTACCCAGTTAACGAACTCATTGCATCTGAGCTTGCGATAGCAAGCCCTGAGCTTAAAGCGCAGCGTATGGATGTTTTAAACCAGCTTTCAGAAGATAAAAAGAGAGTGGTTGTTGCACCGATTGCGGCACTGAGACGATTTTTGCCGCCAAAAGAAGAATGGAAAAGAAATCAGTTTCACCTAAAGCTCGGTCAGGATCTTGACCTGGATGAAATTCTCGCCTCTTTGGTGACAATGGGTTACGCGAGGGCCGGTATGGTTTCTTCGCCGGGTGAGTTCAGTCTGCGCGGAGGGATTATCGACATATATCCGCTGACAGAAGAGTATCCTGTCCGCATCGAGCTGTTTGATACAGAAATCGATTCAATCCGCACTTTTAACAGCGAAGATCAGCGTTCGATTGAAAAATTGAAAGAGATCCATATAGGACCAGCAGAAGAGCTTGTTGTTAACGGGGAGCGAATCAAGAAATGCATTGAAAAGCTGGAACAGGCGCTTGCATACAGCCTGAAACGCCTTAAAGACGATAAGCAAAAAGAAATACTTGCTGAAAATATCGGATATGAGCTTGAACAGCTCAGAAACGGTCAGTTTAATCAGGAAATGGTGAAATATCTCACCTTCTTCTATGAGCAGCCTGCTAGTTTACTAGATTATTTTCCGGAGCAGACCATTGTTGTAATGGATGAGATCAGCCGGATACAGGAAATGTATGAGAGTCTTGAAAAAGAAGAGGCAGACTGGTATACAAGCCTGCTTGAGCACGGGAAGATCGTGAACAATATCAAGCTTTCGCACGACTATTCAGATGTGCTGACAAAGACGAAGCATCCGCTGGTCTATCTCTCTCTGTTTGTGCGCCACGTCCCGCATACCAGCCCTCAGAACATTCTTAATGTCTCGTGCAAGCAGATGCAGAATTTCCACGGGCAGATGAATGTGCTGAGAAGTGAAATTGAACGCTGGAAGAAAGCGAATTTTTCCGTCGTTTTCCTTGGCGCAACAGAAGAGCGGGTCAAAAAGCTTGAAGCTGTTTTAGGTGACTACGAAATTAATGCTGCCTTTTTAAAGAAAAATGAGACACCCAAGCTTGGCAATCTGTACATGATGGAGGGCGACCTTCAGACAGGCTTTGAACTCCCGATGCAAAAACTTGCAGTCGTAACGGAGGAGGAACTGTTTAAGAAGAGGGTCAAAAAGCAGCCGAGAAGCCAGAAAATCTCGAATGCTGAACGAATTAAAAGCTATTCAGAGCTTCAGGTCGGCGACCATGTCGTGCATGTCAATCACGGGATCGGGAAGTACCTCGGAATTGAAACGCTTGTCATCAACGGCGTTCACAAGGATTATCTTCACATCCGCTATCAGGGAAGCGACAAGCTGTATGTTCCTGTTGAGCAAATTGACCTTATCCAGAAATATGTTGGATCAGAAGGCAAAGAGCCTAAGATTTATAAACTTGGCGGCAGTGACTGGAAGCGTGTAAAACGGAAGGTTGAATCGTCTGTACAGGATATCGCAGATGATTTGATCAAGCTTTATGCTGAGCGTGAAGCAAGCGTTGGGTACGGATTTTCACCTGACAGCGAAATGCAGCGCGAGTTTGAAGCCGCTTTCCCTTATCAGGAAACCGATGATCAGCTTCGCTCCATTCATGAAATTAAACATGATATGGAACGGGAACGCCCGATGGACCGGCTGTTGTGCGGAGACGTGGGCTATGGAAAGACGGAGGTTGCCATCAGGGCTGCCTTTAAAGCGGTTGCTGACGGCAAACAGGTCGCACTGCTTGTACCTACGACCATTCTTGCCCAGCAGCACTATGAAACAGTCCGTGAGCGTTTTCAGGACTATCCCATTAATATCGGTCTGTTAAGCAGATTCAAAACGAGAAAAGAGATGAATGAAACCGTAAAAGGTCTTAAAAACGGAACGGTGGATATGGTGATAGGTACCCACCGCCTTCTTTCAAAAGACGTGCTGTATAAAGAGCTTGGGCTCCTCATCATTGACGAGGAACAGCGTTTTGGCGTGACGCATAAAGAAAAAATCAAGCAGATGAAAGCCAACATTGACGTACTTACGCTTACGGCTACACCAATTCCGCGGACGCTTCACATGTCCATGCTCGGAGTGCGTGATTTGTCTGTAATTGAAACGCCGCCTGAAAACAGGTTTCCGGTTCAGACGTATGTCGTTGAATACAACGGCGGTTTTGTCCGCGAAGCCATCGAGCGGGAACTTGCACGCGGCGGACAGGTCTATTTCCTCTATAACAGAGTGGATGATATTGACCGTAAAGCAGATGAGATTTCCATGCTTGTTCCTGACGCAAGGGTGACCTATGCACACGGGAAAATGACGGAAAATGAACTTGAGTCAACCATGCTTAATTTCCTTGACGGACAATTTGATGTGCTTGTCAGTACGACGATTATTGAAACCGGCGTTGATATTCCAAATGTAAATACGCTGATTGTCCATGATGCAGACAAGATGGGCCTCTCTCAGCTCTATCAGCTTAGAGGCCGGGTCGGACGTTCAAGCAGAATTGCCTATGCATATTTCACTTACCGGAAAGATAAAGTTCTGACAGAGGTGGCAGAGAAACGTCTGCAGGCGATCAAAGAATTTACGGAGCTTGGTTCAGGCTTTAAAATTGCCATGCGGGACCTCTCCATCCGCGGAGCTGGAAATCTGCTTGGTGCCCAGCAGCATGGATTTATTGATTCTGTCGGATTTGACCTGTACTCTCAAATGCTGAAAGAAGCCATTGAAGAGCGACGTGTGGAAGGGCCGAAAGAAAAGCCGTTCCAGGTTGAAATCGATCTTGAAGTCGATGCGTACCTTCCTGAAACATACATTTCAGACGGCAGACAGAAAATCGACATCTACAAGCGCTTTAGAGCAATCTCTTCTCTTGCCGATCTAGAAGAGCTGCAGGAGGAAATCATTGACCGCTTCGGGGACTATCCTCAGGAAGTAAATGACCTTATGCAGATTGCCAAGCTTAAAGTGTTCGCCGTTCAGGAAAAAGTGGAGATGATCAAGCAGGATAAGGACACGGTGTCCATCTATGTAAGCGAAGAGACAAGCGCGCAGGTAGACGGCCAGAAGCTGTTTGATCTGAGCAATCAATATGGACGCGCGGTCGGTCTTGGCATGGACGGGAAACGCCTGAAGATGACAATTCAGATTAAGGGCGTTAAGCCGGATAAATGGCTCAAGATCGCTGAAGGACTGCTGAACGGTCTTGGATCAGCAAAAAAAGAAGAGATTTCTGCAAAAGGGGTTTAGATCTGCCTCTGACTGTCAAAGCTGTAGAAGAAAATACTGCCTAATCAAGAAAATTTCACTGATGTTGTGTATATTGCGTGCAGGGCTGAAGGATACTATCCGTAAGAAATGGTGGTTGTTGCAAAGAGTTCCTGCGAGCAAGCAATCATCAACTACTCAATCATCAAGTGAAAGTGAGGCAGCATTAGATGAAAGCAACTGGTATAGTACGACGTATTGATGATTTAGGCCGCGTGGTGATTCCAAAGGAAATCCGCAGAACTCTGCGCATCCGTGAGGGAGATCCGCTTGAAATCTTTGTAGACCGCGACGGTGAAGTTATCTTAAAGAAATATTCCCCGATCAGTGAACTGAGTGACTTTGCAAAGGAATATGCAGACGCTCTGTATGACAGCCTTGGACATCCAGTCCTCATTTGTGACCGTGATACCTACATAGCAGTATCAGGCGGTTCAAAGAAGGAATACATGAACAAAAACATCAGCGAGCAGGTTGAAAAAGCAATGGAGGACCGCAGCTCTTTGCTGAATACTGAGGGCGGCAGCATCGAGCTTATCGACGGCAATGCAGAGGAACTTAAATCGTTCACAGTCGGACCGATCGTTGCAAATGGAGATCCAATCGGGGCGGTTGTCATTTTCTCGAAGGATCAGTCTGTTGGGGAAGTAGAACATAAAGCAGTAGAAACAGCTGCAGGCTTTTTAGCCCGTCAGATGGAACAATAGTCTTTATTTATACCGTTTTAATCAGGCAGCAGCTTTTGCTGCCTTTTCTTATGCCTGAAAGAGGGAAAAATAGACAAAAAGGGCCGCTGATTAAGATTTGAAGGGAGTTTCTTGTGATATAATAGGCTCGGTTAGCTTACTATGGAAGGAGAATTGGACGATGGACGTCCGTTCCGGGCCATCAAAACATCTTTTTTTGCAGGGGACAGCGGTATTAACCATTGCAGCTCTGCTTATTAAAATCATGAGTGCGGCATACCGTGTGCCTTATCAAAATATAGTCGGAGACATCGGCTTTTATATTTACCAGCAGGTCTATCCATTTTACGGAATAGCCATCATGCTCGCTACGACGGGATTCCCGGTCATCATTTCTAAGATGATGATTGAATTCGGAGAAAAAGGAAATGCTTCTTCAAACTCGAAAATTTTAAGGGTGTCCTTTCTGTTTTTATTTGCAGCGGGACTTATCTTTTATCTGATCTTATACATAGGCTCCGATCAGCTGGCTTCGTTCATGGGGGACCTTGAGCTTGCGCCGCTGATCAGAGTAATCTCTTTTTCTTTTTTGCTTGTTCCGTTTGTATCCATTTTAAGAGGCTATTTTCAGGGAGAGGAAAACATGCTGCCGACTGCCGTATCCCAGGTGGCGGAGCAGGGAATCAGAGTTTTGACGATTCTCCTCTTTTCCTACTTGCTCATCAATAACGGGTACTCATTGTATGAAGCAGGACAAGGAGCCCTTTTCGGTTCTCTTACAGGAGGATTTGCCGCTTTCATTCTGCTGGCCGTTTTTTTGTCAAAAGACAAAAGGGGCGTCTCCTTTTTCGGGAAAAATGACTCTTCAATAAGGACGTCACACATCCTTTCTTATTTGGTTAAGCACTCCCTAACCATTTCGATTACCAGCCTGATGATTATTTTTATTCAGTTGATTGATGCCATGCAGCTGTATTCAGAGCTTTTGAAAAACGGCTTTGAGATGTCTGATGCCAAAAGAATGAAAGGGATCTACGATCGGGGCCAGCCTTTGATTCAGCTTGGAACCGTTGTTGCTACTTCTTTTTCACTCTCGCTCGTCCCCTTGATTGCTTATGCTAAACGGAGCGGAAATCATGCGGTTATTTCTGAAAGGATCACAGCTTCATTAAAGATTTGTACCGTAGTCGGAGCAGGTGCATCAGCCGGTCTGATTATGATTATGGAACCGCTGAATATTATGCTCTTCAAAAATGAATCAGGGACAGAGGTTCTTGCTGTTCTGAGCCTGTCTGTCATCTTTACTTCCTATTCTCTGACGCTCACCGCCATACTCCAGGGTTTGAATTATACGGTCTTCCCTGCATTTGCTGTCCTAATTGGAACCGCTGCGAAACTAGCTTTGAATGAACTGCTCGTTCCGGAGTTTGGTACGGCAGGCGCAGCGTTTGCCACTGTAGCGGCTTATGGTGTGATTGCGGGACTGAATGCCGGCTACCTGAAGTCGAAAGGGTATGGGCTCGCCGGCAGGGTGAATACAGGAAAGGTTGCGGCTGCAGCGCTTATTATGATGGGAGCTCTCTTTGCCTATTCGGCTCTTTTTTCAGAAAGCTGGATGGCAGGAAACCGTTTGGCCGCATCAGCAGGGGCTCTTTGCGGAGCTTTATTCGGGGGAACAATCTACTTGATTGCCATCCTGAAATTATCTATTTTTACACAAAAAGAACTTGAAGCTTTTCCGGGCGGAAAGAAGCTCGGAGCGTTTTTAAAATAAAGGAAACGGGGTATGAATATATGGCCAGGAAGATTACGGTTGTCGGACTTGGCGGCTCTGATGCAAGCCATATGCCGCTTGGGGTATACCGCAGACTCACTTCAGCATCTGCGCTGTACTTAAGAACAAAGGAGCATCCTGTTGTAGCAGAGCTTGGGGCAGAGCTTCCGGGCTATGTGTCCTTTGATTCTGTCTATGAAGAAAACAGCCAGTTCGGTGATGTATATAAAATAATTGAAGAAGAGCTTTATAAAGAAGCAAGTGACAAGGACATTGTTTATGCTGTTCCCGGACATCCCCTCGTTGCAGAGCAAACCGTTCAATATCTTCTGCAAAACGGAAGAAAAAGAGGGTATGAGGTTGAGATTGCAGGAGGACAAAGCTTCCTGGATCCGACATTTACGGCACTTGGAATCGATCCGATTGACGGCTTTCAGATGGTGGACGGCCTCTCGATGAAAAGAGAGCAGCTGAACTACAGGCAGCACCTGATTATCTGCCAGGTCTATGATCAGATGGTTGCTTCTGAAGTAAAGCTGACGCTGATGGAAGATCTGCCTGATGAGTATGAAGTGATGATCGTCACTGAAGCCGGAGGACGGGACGAAAAGATTGTTAAAGTCCCTTTGTTTGAACTGGACAGAGCCGCGGCAGTGGATAATTTAACAAGTGTCTATGTTCCTCCGATAAAAGAAGAAGAGCAGCTGAATCATCAATTTCAGACTTTGCGTTCAGTCATTGCCGAGCTTCGGGGCCCAAACGGCTGTCCATGGGACAAAAAGCAGACACACAGCTCTCTTAAGCGGTACTTAATTGAAGAATGCTATGAGCTGATCGAAGCGATTGACGAAGAGGACGACGACCACATGGTTGAAGAGCTCGGGGATGTCCTGCTGCAGGTTATGCTGCATGCCCAAATCGGATCTGATGAAGGCATGTTTTCCATAGATGATGTGATTCGGACGCTGACGGATAAAATGATCCGGAGACACCCTCACGTCTTTGGGACGGCAGAGGCCCGTGATGAAGGAGAAGTCCTTGCCAACTGGCAGGAGATTAAGCGCGCAGAAAAAGGCTCACAGCAGAAGGAGCCGTTCCTGAAATCTGTAGCAGCTTCACTGCCTGCCCTGTCAAAGGCCTTTCATCTTCAGAAAAAAGCGGCCAAGGCAGGTTTTGACTGGGATGATGTGAACCCTGCATGGGACAAGGTGCAGGAGGAAATACAGGAATTCAAACACGAGGCAAAAGGAGCGGATTCCAAAAAAGTGCTTGAAGAATTCGGGGACATCCTTTTTGCACTCGTGAATATCGGCAGATTTTATGACGTAGAGCCAGAAACAGCGCTGACGTCTACTAACCATAAATTCACAAGACGATTCGAATATATTGAAAAGCGGGCTGAAGAGCTGAACAAACCGCTTGAGGACATGTCTTTAGAAGAAATGGACTCTTACTGGAATGAAGCGAAACAAAAGGGCCTGTAAAAGGGGAGTGCTTAAACCATGAGACTGGATAAATTTTTAAAAGTATCAAGATTAATTAAACGCCGGACGCTTGCAAAGGAAGTATCCGACCAGGGCAGGATTACTGTGAACGGAACGGTTGCAAAAGCCAGTTCAACTGTTAAAGAAGGGGACGAGCTCGCAATCCGCTTCGGACAAAAACGCATTACGGCCAAGGTCGAAAAACTCCAGGATTCTTCTAAGAAAGAAGATGCAGCCGGCATGTTCACAATCATAAAGGAAGAAAAGCTAAGCGAAGAATAGTCAGCAGGGGCTTGTTCTATTTTGCCTCCCTTTCTCATAGAAATAGATAAGAATATTTCTAAGAAGAATGCGGGGGCTGGCTATGAATCAATATTATGACAATGGATCACAGTCTAAAGGAACCATCCAGGAGCATGACGTGATTATGAGAGGCCGCAAGCTGCTGGACATCACAGGCGTAACCCATGTAGAAAGTTTTGACAACGAAGAGTTTCTTCTTGAGACGGTCATGGGCGCACTTGCCATTCGCGGGGAAAATCTGCAAATGAAAAACCTGGATGTCGACAAAGGCATTGTCTCCATCAAAGGGAGAGTTTTTGACCTTGTCTACCTAGATGACCAACAGACGGAGAAAGCTAAAGGGCTCTTTAGCAAGTTGTTTAAATGACGCTGTCCGTTCAATTCCTTACCATGCTCAGCATGGTCGGATCCGGCTGTTTTATCGGAGTTTCCCTTGATACATACAGCCGTTTCCTCATGCGGTCAAAAAGAGCAAAATGGATTGTGTTTATAAACGACGTCTTTTTCTGGCTGTTTCAGGGCCTTCTTTTATTTTACGTTCTTCTCCAGGTTAATGAAGGCGAGTTCAGGGTATACATTCTCCTTGCGCTGCTGTGCGGATATGCTGCCTACCAGAGTCTTTTGAAAAAAATGTACCTGGCTGTTTTGGAATGGATGATAAGGTTTGCTGTCGGTCTGTACAGAACAGCTTTAAGAATTGGTGATTTCATGTTGGTCAAGCCTGTCACAGGGCTGACAAAATTGCTCATTGCCATTGTCACCGGACTTGTCATCTTTTTATGGAAGTTGGTAAAATGGCTTTGCAGGCTGATATTCGGAACGCTTAAAGTGCTGATGGCTCCTGTCATTTGGATACTGAAAGGATTGCTTAAACTTGTTCCTGTTCGCATCCGGAAATTCTTTCACAATTATTTCAAAAAAGCGGCAGGATTTTGTTTGAAAATCTTGAATATGTGTGGTAACTTATGGATTTTACGGAAAAAGAAGAAGTAAGGAGGCTAATGGATGAGTCTCGCTAAAGAACGGAAAATTACCCAGCTTCAGTCACAGTACGTGCAGCAGCAGGAGCGAAAAGACCAGATCATGAAACGGCGGAAACGCGGCCTTATCAGACGGCTGACGTTATTTGGATTAATTGCAGCTGTAACTTCTGTTATTGTGCTTTCGACCCTGATTTCCCAATCAAGCGCCATTGAAGAAAAGGCAGAAGAAAAGAAAAAGCTTGAGAGTCAGCTTGCTGAGCTTGAGAAAGAAGAAAAGGTGCTCGAAGAAGAAATTGTGAAGCTGAACGACGATGATTATATTGCAAAAATCGCCCGCCGCGACTATTTTTTATCGGATGAGAACGAAATTATCTTCTCTTTGCCAAAAAAAGGTAAAGAGTAGTGTTGTTGACACTTGATTTTTACATTATGTATAATTAACTATAATGAGTTTTTATGTTTATTAAGGAGGAGCATTTTTTTTATGTCGATAGAAGTTGGCAGCAAGCTGCAAGGTAAGGTAACGGGCATTACAAATTTCGGAGCGTTCGTAGAGCTTTCTGGCGGCACTACAGGACTAGTCCATATCAGTGAAGTCGCTGATAATTACGTGAAGGATATTAACGATCACTTAAAAGTAGGTGACGAAGTTACTGTAAAAGTCATCAACGTAGAGAAAGACGGAAAAATCGGTTTATCCATCAAGAAAGCTATTGATCGTCCTGAGCGCCCAGAACGTCCAGACCGCCCGAACCGCTCAGACCGTCCAAACCGCCCAGATCGTCCAAGAGGAAGATCAAATACAAATGAGTTCCGTCCTAAAGAGAATTTCGAGCAAAAAATGAGCAGATTCCTTAAAGACAGCGAGGATCGCTTATCATCTCTAAAACGCAACACGGAATCAAAACGCGGCGGTCGCGGAGCAAGAAGAGGTTAACTTGCTGCTATCTGATATAAATGCTTAATCGTCAGGAGAGCACATGCGCGTGTGCTTTCTTTTTTTTATGGAAAAAATGGATCCTGAAAACTTTTTTAAACTTTTTGTTGACGAAAGGGACAATCCTTTGTATTATATATCTTGTGCCTAACACAAATGGCTTATAAAAATGGCGGTGTAGCTCAGCTGGCTAGAGCGTACGGTTCATACCCGTGAGGTCGTGGGTTCGACTCCCTCCGCCGCTACCATTTTTAACTGGCCCGTTGGTCAAGCGGTTAAGACACCGCCCTTTCACGGCGGTAACACGGGTTCGAATCCCGTACGGGTCATCTTGTAAACCCCGGTTCTCATATTGAGAGCCGGGGTTTTTTGTATGGATTTTTTCCTATCAGTTTCCTGCCATTTCCCCCGGTTGCGACTCATTTCTCAGACTGCTTACCCCCTTTTCCTGTAAAATGACCCTGTTTTTCGTGCATTTTGTCGCTATTCAAAAAAACAGTCGAACGTTTCTTGGTATACCGGCCCCTCGTTTGACAAATTCTTTTTTGAGCCTTTTATATAATAGCCGTAATATCAAAAAACGGGGGAATGAAAATATGGAAAAGGTAGAAAGAAGGGTAATCGAGCCGATGACCGAAGTCAGCCTTGAAAGAACGCATCAGTGGTTCAATCGTTCTTTGAACCGTTTTGGGACAAGAATGCAGCTTCTTTTTTTACATAGAGGCCTGCTGTTTGTGCTGATTGGCTTTCTTCTTGGACGGGCTTTAATTCTGACAGAGGTGCTTCCGTTTGCATTGCCTTTTTTCGGAGCCGTTCTGCTGATGAAAAAAGATAAAGCGCTTTTTGCTTCGCTTGCTCTGATCGGAGGAGCAGCCACCATCTCCTGGCAAACCTCTCTCTTTGTCACCGCCTCAATCTTCGTCTTCCTGGTGATGAAAAAGCTGACATCTATTCTTTACAAAGACAAGATGAAGGCACTGCCATTTGTTGTCTTTGCTTCTATGATGCTTACACGGATCGGGTACTTTTATCTTCAGGGCCCGCTTACTCTTTACGATTATATGATGGCAGGAGTCGAGTCCGGTCTTGCCTTTATTCTGTCGCTCATCTTCCTTCAGAGTCTGCCTCTTCTTACTGCAAAGAAGCACAAGCAGTCACTTAAAATAGAAGAAATTATCTGCATCATGATTCTTCTGGCTTCTGTCCTGACAGGGTTTGTCGGCGTCACTTATCAGGAGCTTCAGGCTGAGCACATCTTTTCTCGCTATATCGTCCTGCTGTTTGCCTTTATCGGGGGCTCAAGCATCGGCTGTACGGTCGGTGTAGTAACGGGATTGATTTTGAGCCTGGCAAACGTAGGGAATTTATATCAGATGAGCCTCCTTGCGTTTTCGGGGCTTCTTGGAGGTCTGCTGAAAGAAGGGCAGAAGTTTGGAGCGGCAATCGGATTGCTGATTGGATCGCTGCTTATTACCCTGTACGGAGAGGGTTCAACAGATCTAATGAAAAACCTGACAGAGTCCGTTATTGCCATCGGCCTGTTTTTGCTGACCCCGAAGGCGATCACCAATAAGCTTGCCAAGCACATTCCGGGTACGAACGAACACACCCAGGAGCAGCAGCAGTATGTGCGGAAAATCAGGGACGTGACCGCGCACAGAGTCGATCAGTTCTCCCAGGTTTTTTATGCTCTTTCTGAAAGCTTTGCCACCTTCTATGAAAAAAGCGAAGAATCAGAAGACCAGCGGGGAACAGATTTGTTCTTGAGCACGATTACCGAAAAAACGTGCCAGACCTGCTTTAAAAAAGAAAGGTGCTGGGTACAGAATTTTGATACAACCTATGAGTTTATGAAGGCCATTATGGATGAAAGCAAAGAAAATACGTATCACAGCAACCGCAAGCTGAAAAAAGAGTTTGAAAAGTACTGCTCCAAACCGAAAAAGGTGGAAGAGGCTATTGAGCAGGAAATCAACTATTATGATGCGAACGAAAAACTGAAGCAGCAAGTGCAGGAAAGCAGGCGGCTTGTAGCTGAACAGCTGCTTGGCGTGTCTCAGGTCATGGAGGATTTTTCAAAAGAAATCAAGCGTGAGCGTGAGAATCATTTTGTGCAGGAGGAGCAGATTCTTGAAGCGCTTCAGAGCTTTGGCATTGAGATAGGGCACGTTGATATATACAGTCTTGAACAGGGAAATGTCGATATTGAAATGAGCATCCCGTTTTGCAACGGCCACGGGGAGTGCGAAAAAATCATAGCTCCGATGCTTTCTGATATTCTGGAGGAATCCGTCATTGTGAAACATGAGGAATGCTCAAGCTATCCGAATGGCTACTGTCATGTATCGTTCGGGTCTTCAAGAACGTATCGGGTTGATTCAGGTGTGGCCCATGCGGCAAAAGGCGGGGGGCTCGTTTCGGGAGACAGCTACTCAACTATTGAACTTGGTTTCGGCAAATATGCGATTGCCATCAGCGACGGTATGGGAAACGGAGTAAGAGCCCATTTTGAGAGCAATGAAACCATCAAGCTGCTTCAGAAAATCCTTCAGTCCGGAATCGAAGAAAAGGTAGCGATTAAAACGATCAATTCCATCCTGTCCCTGAGAACGACAGATGAAATTTTTTCCACGCTTGACCTTGCGATTGTCGATTTGCAGGATGCTACGTGCAAGTTTCTGAAAATCGGTTCTACGCCAAGCTTCATTAAACGCGGAGACCAGATCATGAAGATACAGGCAAGCAATCTTCCGATGGGCATCATTGATGAGTTTGATGTGGAAGTTGTGGGAGAACAGCTGAAAGCGGGAGATCTGCTGATTATGATGAGCGACGGCATCTTTGAAGGGCCGAAGCATGTAGAGAATCACGATCTTTGGATGAAACGGAAGATTAAAGAGCTTGAGACAATGGATCCTCAGGAGGTCGCAGATTTAATTATGGAGGAGGTTATCCGGACTCGGGGCGGGAAAATTGAGGACGATATGACCGTTGTCGTTGCTAAAGTCGACCACAATACACCGAAATGGGCATCCATTCCGACTGCAAAACATATTAAAAAGCAAGGGGCGGTTTAAAGCTTTAAAGCCTTCTTTCAGAGTATAAAACTCTCTATTACTGGCGAGGATGATACTACATTATTTCCTTGGTGATAAGAGGATACCTGGAGGGGCTGAACCAATGAATAAAGGGAAACTGAAACAAATACTGCTGATAACAGACGGGTGTTCCAATCATGGCGAAGATCCGGTCGCGATGGCTGCTCTTGCAAAAGAACAGGGGATTACCGTTAACGTCATTGGAATACTGGAAGAAAACATTGTTGACCAGGATGCGATAAATGAAATCGAAGGAATTGCGATGTCCGGGGGCGGAGTGAGCCAGGTGGTGTATGCTGAACAGCTGTCTCAGACGGTTCAAATGGTCACCAGACAGGCGATGACTCAAACTCTGCAGGGTGTTGTGAACTCCGAACTGCAGCAGATTCTGGGCAAAAAAGTGACAATGGAGGAGCTCTCCCCCGAAAAACGGGGCGAGGTCATGGAAGTAGTCGATGAGCTTGGAGAAACAATCGGCATGGAGATCCTGATTCTTGTTGATACAAGCGGAAGCATGAAACCCAAGCTTCCGACCGTTAAAGAATCGCTGCTTGATTTATCAATCAGCCTGAATTCGAGAATAGGTGAAAATCAATTTTCAGTGTCTGTATTTCCTGGGAAAAAGGAAGAAGTTGAAACGGTCCTTGAGTGGACGCCGAAACTTGAATCTCTCTCTTCTATTTTCCCGAAGCTGACAACAGGCGGCATTACGCCTACGGGACCTGCCATTCGCGATGGCATTCATTCGTTTAAGAAAAAGCGTTCGTTAAGGAGCCTGCTTTCAGATGATGAACAATACTTCAATGAATCAAACATGTAATCTTCTGCCCGGCACTGTCGTCGAAGGAAAGTGGCATCATAACAAGTACCGCATCGTAAAGCCGCTTGGACAGGGTGCTACAGGGATCGTTTACTTGGCAGAAGGGAGAAGTGGACTTGCCGCTTTGAAGGTAAGCGGGAACAGCATGTCCATTACGTCTGAAGTGAATGTTCTTAAGCACTTTTCAAAGGTCCAGGGGAGTTCCCTTGGGCCTGCTTTAGTTGATGTAGATGACTGGATCCATCCTGGAACGGGGGAGCGGGTTCCGTTCTATGTAATGGAATATATAAGCGGAAAGCAGTACCTTGATTTCATCAGCAATCAGGGAATGGAATGGATAGGAGTCCTGACGGTTCAGCTGCTGTCGAATTTAGAGGAGCTGCACAGGGCCGGATGGGTATTCGGCGACTTGAAGCCTGAAAATCTGATGGTGGCAGAACGGCCGGTAAAGCTGCGGTTTATTGACGTTGGGGGCACAACTCTGAATGGAAGGTCGATCAAGGAGTTTACCGACTTTTTTGACAGAGGGTACTGGGGTCTCGGCACCCGCAGGGCTGAGCCGTCCTACGATTTGTTTGCGGCTGCCATGATCGTCATTAACTCTGTCCATCCCAAACGGTTTAAAAAGCAGGATGAGGGCGGCAGACAGCTCCTGGAAGTCATTCAGGACCACCCCTATTTAAGAAAGCATTCAGCTGTTTTGAAAAAAGCGTTATTGGGAAAATACCAATATGCCGCTGATATGAAAAAAGACTTTCTGACGTCGCTCTATGAGCAGGGTTCAGCAGCGCAAAAACAGCAGAAGAGCCGCGTGCAGACAGGACAGGCTCAAGCGGCAAAACCGTCTCAGGTGCATGGACGGCAAAGCAGAGCGTCCAAACAGGCGAAAGCGGGGAGGCCCGTGCCGTCAGGCAATGCCGCAAGTCAGGGGCCGGTCCGTGTAAAAGCAAAAAAGAGAAGCAGGGCAGGAGGATGGGTAGAAACCATCATGATCCTTGCCGCACTGTGCATTATCTACTCGTTTTACGTCTATCACTATCTGATGTAGCGCGAATTTATGGTAAATATGTGAACGGGGGACTTCTTTTTTGCAGGGCTGAAAGCTGTCATGATAGTATGAAGGTACGCAAAGACTATGCTATAAAAGAGGAATGCCATGCTAGAACGTTTCAGACGTTTTCTTACACACTATGCAGTGAAAGACACAGCAGTCGTCATAGGTGTATCAGGAGGTCCTGATTCACTCGCCCTGCTTCATTTATTTATCCGGCTTAGGTCCGAATTCGGCCTGAGTCTTGCTGTCGCTCATGTTGATCACATGTTCCGGGGAGCTGAATCCGCTCTTGAAATGGGATTTGTAAAGGACTTTTGCAGGAACCATGATGTTCTGTGCGAAGCTGTGCAGATCGATGTCCCGAAGTATGCGGAGGAAAACCCTGAAATGAGCCTTCAGAGCGCGGCAAGAGAATGCCGCTATTCCTTCTTTGAAAGTGTCATGAAGAAGCATCATGCCCCGTTCATAGCTTTAGGCCATCATGGCGATGATCAGATTGAGACGATTCTGATGAGAATGACAAGGGGCAGCGCGGGAACAGCGCTTGCCGGGATATCGGAACAAAGGGAGTTTGCAGGCGGAAGCATTATCCGGCCCCTGCTTTCAGCTGATAAAAGGGAAATCCTCGAATACTGCAGCCTGAACCATCTGGCTCCAAGGTTTGACCCAAGCAACGAAAAGCTTGATTACACCCGAAACCGCTTCCGTAAACAGGTTCTTCCATTCCTGAAGGAAGAGAACCCGAAAGTGCACGGGAGATTTCAGTATTTCAGCAGGACTTTCAAAGAAGATGAAGAGTTCTTACAGGAATTATCGAAAGAAAAGTTGAATACAGTATTGAAAAGGAAAGAAAAGCACGAAGCCGAACTCGATATCGATTTGTTCAACACCCTGCCTATGCCTTTACAAAGAAGATGTATTCAACTAATATTAAACTATCTTTATGAAGACCAACCATCTTCCCTTTCTTCTATACATATTGAGAGTCTACAATCCTTACTCTCGCATACACATCCTTCCGGTTCACTAGATTATCCAGACGGCCTTAAAGTAATCAAATCCTACCAAACGTGTTTGTTTACTTTTGAACAAATAAAGGACCAGTCATTTTCAAGGACAGTGCAGATCCCGTCAAGCACAGTACTTCCAGACGGGCATCTCCTCACTTGTAAGATCATCAGCGGAAAGCCTGATGAATGGATAGCTGGAAACGATGTGTTCGTCATGCCGGCCAAGTCTTTGACCAAGCCTCTGCTTATCCGTACCAGAAGGCAGGGCGATAAAATCAAACTCAAGGGCATGAACGGTACGAAAAAAGTAAAAGATATATTTATTGATGCAAAAGTACCGGTCCATAGAAGGAACAGCTGGCCTGTTTTAGAAGATGGCAGCGGCAAGATCCTTTGGCTTCCCGGCCTTAAAAAGTCTTCATTTGAAGATGCCGGGTGCGGCGCAGGTGACTACGTTGTTTTGCAATATAAAGAGCAATGATTTTGTAGGGGGCAACTTGTAATGAAGCAGGATATCGAAAAAGTATTAATAACAGAAGAAGAAATCAGCCGCAAGGTAAAGGAACTTGGAGCGCAGCTTACTGAAGAGTACAAAGACCGCTTCCCTCTTGCTATTGGAGTGCTGAAAGGCGCTATGCCGTTTATGGCAGATCTGCTGAAGAACATTGATACATACTTGGAAATGGACTTTATGGATGTTTCGAGTTATGGTACTTCTACAGTATCTTCCGGTGAAGTGAAAATCCTGAAAGACCTTGACACTTCAGTAGAAGGCAGAGACATCCTGATTATTGAAGATATCATCGACAGCGGGCTTACACTGAGCTACCTTGTAGAGCTTTTCCGCTACCGCAAGGCAAAAACGATCAGCATTGTGACGCTTCTTGATAAGCCAACAGGACGCAAAGCGGATATTCAGGCTGATTATGTGGGCTTTGAAGTGCCGGATGCATTTGTTGTAGGATATGGACTTGACTACATCGAACGCTACCGCAATCTTCCTTATATTGGAGTTCTGAAGCCTGAAATTTATGAAAATAAGTAATTGCTGCATTTGTCAAGTACCAAAACGGCCAATCAGTTGTATTGGAATGATTTTCTATGATACTATTTAAAATAGTTGTGTTTACTGTGGGAGGAGGTAAGGAATGAATCGGATCTTCCGTAATACCATATTTTATTTGCTAATCTTTTTAGTGGTTATTGGAGTCGTCAGTTTTTTCCAGGGAAACAACACAAAAACTGAGCCATTAACTTACAGTACGTTCATTTCCAAACTTGAAGCTGGTGACGTGAAAGAAATTACGATACAGCCGCTTCGCGGAGTATATGAAGTAAAGGGCCAGCTGGATGATTATAAAAAAGATGAGCTGTTTGTAACACATGTACTGAGCGACAAAGCTCTGGACCGTGTGGATGCTGCAGCGCAGGGCAAAACAAGTGTTAAATTTGTTCCTGCAGAAGAAACGAGCGGATGGGTAACATTCTTTACATCCATCATACCGTTTGTCATTATCTTTATTCTTTTCTTCTTCCTGCTCAACCAGGCTCAGGGCGGCGGAAGCCGTGTCATGAATTTCGGCAAGAGCAAAGCGAAGCTCTACAGCGAAGAAAAGAAAAAAGTGCGCTTTAAAGATGTTGCCGGTGCAGATGAGGAAAAACAAGAGCTTGTCGAAGTTGTTGAGTTCCTTAAAGACCCGCGCAAATTTGCCGAGCTTGGCGCCCGTATTCCAAAAGGCGTTCTGCTAGTAGGACCTCCGGGTACAGGTAAAACCCTGCTTGCCCGTGCTGCAGCAGGTGAAGCCGGCGTTCCGTTCTTCTCTATAAGCGGATCTGACTTTGTTGAAATGTTCGTAGGGGTGGGAGCTTCCCGTGTCCGCGACCTGTTCGAAAATGCAAAGAAAAATGCACCTTGTATCATCTTTATCGATGAAATCGATGCTGTTGGACGCCAGCGCGGCGCCGGTCTTGGCGGCGGCCATGACGAGCGCGAGCAGACGCTGAACCAATTGCTCGTTGAAATGGATGGATTCGGCGGAAATGAAGGCATCATCATGATTGCTGCAACGAACCGTCCGGATATTCTTGACCCGGCATTGCTTCGTCCGGGACGTTTTGACCGTCAAATCACAGTTGACCGTCCGGATCTTAAGGGCCGTGAAGCGGTGCTTGAAGTTCATGCCCGCAATAAGCCTCTGGATGACACGGTTAACCTGAAATCCATCGCAGCCCGTACACCTGGTTTTTCTGGTGCAGACCTTGAGAACCTGCTGAACGAAGCAGCGCTTGTTGCAGCACGCCGCAACAAGAAGAAAGTGGATATGACGGATATAGACGAGGCGACAGACCGCGTAATTGCAGGTCCAGCCAAGAAAAGCCGCGTTATTTCCAAAAAAGAACGCAATATTGTTGCCTATCATGAAGGCGGACATACGATTATCGGTGTAGTTCTTGATGAAGCCGATATGGTTCATAAAGTAACAATCGTGCCTCGCGGGCAGGCTGGCGGCTATGCCGTTATGCTTCCAAAAGAGGACCGTTATTTCATGACAAAGCCTGAACTTCTTGATAAAATCACAGGACTTCTCGGCGGCCGTGTGGCTGAGGATATCGTCTTCGGCGAAGTGAGCACAGGTGCGACGAACGACTTCCAGCGTGCCACTGGCATTGCAAGACGCATGGTAACGGAGTTCGGTATGAGTGACAAGCTTGGACCGCTTCAATTCGGACAGTCCCAGGGACAGGTGTTCTTAGGCCGCGACTTTAACAGCGAGCAGAATTACAGTGATGCGATTGCCCATGAAATCGACATGGAAGTACAGCGCATTATCAAAGAATGCTACGAGCGCGCTAAGAAAATCCTTACTGAAAACCGCGATAAGCTTGAACTGATTGCTCAGACCCTGCTTGAAATCGAAACTCTCGATGCAGAGCAGATCAAGCATTTAGTGGATCACGGCACACTGCCTGACCGTCCGGTTTCAGAACATGAGAAGAAAGAAGATGTAAAAGTGAACATCCTTCCAAAAAAGGATGAAGAGCAGACATCTGAGATTCATGAAGACCGAAAAGAAGACTGATCATACATCAAAACCGCATGTTCACATTGAACATGCGGTTTTTTAACGCCGTTTCAGGTTCTTCCTTTTGCATTCCACTGTCTAAAAAGACTAAAATGAGTGAGGGAAGACAGGGCTGCACACATAAATTTTGCATAAATTTAAGTTGGCTTCATGATATGATGAAAGAGTATTGAATACAGAGAAAAAGAATTTGGATAAAGTGGTGATACATATGTTTTTAGTGCTGGATGTAGGGAATACAAATACCGTTTTAGGCGTTTTTGAAGGAGATGCTCTCAAGCATCACTGGCGCATTGAGACGACGCGCAACAAAACAGAAGATGAATTTGGCATGCTCATCAAATCCCTCTTTGAACATGAAGGCATTCATCTGACCGATATTAAAGGAATCATTATCTCCTCTGTTGTTCCGCCGATTATGTTCTCGCTTGAGCGGATGTGCACAAAATATTTCAAACAAAAGCCCCTTGTTGTCGGACCTGGCATCAAGACAGGCTTGAACATTAAATATGAGAATCCCCGTGAAGTAGGGGCAGACCGGATTGTAAATGCGGTGGCAGGCATCCATTTATACGGCGGTCCTCTGATTATTGTTGATTTTGGCACAGCGACGACCTACTGCTATATCAACGAGGAAAAACAATATATGGGCGGCGCCATTGCTCCGGGCATCAATATCTCAACCGAGGCTCTCTATTCGAGGGCAGCCAAGCTTCCAAGAATCGAAATTGCACGACCTGATGATATTATCGGCAAAAATACTGTCAGCGCTATGCAGGCGGGCATTCTTTATGGGTATGTCGGACAGGTTGAAGGTATTGTCGGGAGAATGAAACAGCAGTCTAAAGCAGAGCCTAAGGTTATTGCAACAGGAGGACTTTCAACGCTGATCGCTTCTGAGTCGAAGGTGATTGACATCGTTGATCCGTTCCTCACATTAAAAGGGCTTCAGCTGATTTTTGAACGAAACAGCATTTAATTGGAAAGGTGATAAAACATGGATTATCTTGTAAAGGCACTTGCGTTTGACGGACAAGTGCGTGCATACGCAGCCAAAACAACAGACACAGTTGGAGAGGCGCAAAGAAGGCATCAGACATGGCCGACTGCATCTGCAGCCCTCGGCCGTTCAATGACGGCTGGTGTCCTGATGGGCTCAATGCTTAAAGGCGAAAGCAAAATGACGATTAAAGTGGAGGGAGGCGGGCCTATAGGCGTGATTGTCGTTGACAGCAATGCAAAAGGCGAGGTTCGCGGCTATGTGACAAACCCTCAAACACACTTTGACCTGAATGCAAAAGGAAAGCTTGATGTAGCAAGAGCGGTTGGAACATCCGGAACGCTTTCTGTTGTAAAGGATCTTGGCATGAAAGAACATTTCACAGGTTCAGTTGAACTTGTGTCAGGTGAACTTGGCGAAGACTTTACCTATTATCTTGTCAGCTCTGAGCAGGTTCCATCATCCGTTGGGGTAGGCGTACTTGTTAACCCTGACAACACAATCCTCGCGGCAGGCGGCTTCATCATTCAGCTCATGCCCGGCACGGACGAATCAACGATTGCGGAAATTGAAAAACGGCTTGGAAGTGTAGAGCCAATCTCGAAACTGATCCAAAAAGGGCTTACGCCGGAAGAAATTCTGTTTGAAATTCTCGGCAAAGACCACGTGAAGATTCTTGATCAGCACCCGGTTGCTTTTCACTGCCCTTGCTCACGCGAGAGAATTTCAAATGCCATTATCAGTCTGGGAGCTGATGAAATCCAAAGCATGATTGAAGAGGACGGCAAAGCAGAAGCAGAGTGCCACTTCTGTAATGAACGCTATCATTTTTCAAAAGAAGAACTGACAGAGCTGAAAGAAGAAGCGCGCTGAACATGCGGTCGGGAGATGGAGAGATGAACAGAAAAGCGGTCTGGCTGATAATCTTCGGACTCGTGATCATCAACTGTTTTACTCTGGCATATTTTCTAACAAAGGATGACAGCATCGCTGCAATCGGACCTGCTTCAAACGGAAGCTCAGAATCCATTGCATCTGTCGGAGATAAGGAAATAACAAGAGAGCAGTGGATGGCAGAGCTTGAAGATCGTTTCGGCAGGGAAACACTTGAAGAAATGATTAATTTTACGGTTGTTGAGGAGCTTGCTGAAAAGCATGACATCCGCATCCCTGATGAGGAGCTTGAACGTGAGCTTACAATGTATAAGTCCATGTACAATTCACTCGACAACGAGCAGCTTTCAGAAGACGGAGAGCTGCGCGAACAGATCAGGTACAGCATGCTTCTTGAAGAGCTGCTGACAAAAGATGTTGAAATACCGGAGAAGGAATTGAAGGCTTATTACGAGTCCAATCAAGATCTCTATTCCATTAAAGATACGTATCACCTTTTTCACATCGTGACAAAGACAGAAGCGGAAGCGAAAAAGGTAATCGAAGAGCTTGAGGGCGGTTCGAGCTTTGAAGCGCTCGCTGCGGAAAAATCAATCGATGAGTTTTCTGCAAACGAGGGCGGAGACCTTGGTTATGTTTCATCAGAAAACGATTATCTGCCTGCTCAATATATCGAAGAAGCTGAAATGCTGAAAAAAGATAAGTGGAGCAAGCCGATCAAAAGTGAAAGCGGCTATTCTGTCATCCTTCTGAAAGAGAAGGTTAATGGCGTGCAGTACTCATTTGAAGAAGCCAAGAACCAGATCAGACGGCAAATTGCCCTTGAGCAGATGGAATCAGCCGTTTCTGTAAAACCTTTATGGGAAGAAGCGGGAGTAACGTGGTTTTACGGCAGCGGCACATCTGAATAAGAAACAGAATTGAGTATTTTGCCCTATCCGAGAAGTAAGAAAAGATTGACAATTCAGACTGAGGTTTGGTACATTCTTTTTAAAGCCAATAAAAATACTCGGAAATAGAGGTGGTCAGATTGACGCGTGTAGCAAATTCTATACACGAACTGGTTGGGGAAACACCTATTGTCAAATTAAACCGCATTGTAGATGAAAACAGTGCAGATGTATATTTAAAGCTTGAGTTCATGAACCCTGGAAGCAGTGTAAAAGACCGCATAGCACTTGCGATGATTGAAGCTGCCGAAGAAAAAGGTCTTCTTAAAGAAGGCGATACAATCATTGAACCGACAAGCGGAAATACAGGCATCGGGCTTGCAATGGTTGCAGCTGCAAAAGGGATTAAGGCAATTCTTGTAATGCCTGAAACAATGAGCATGGAGCGCCGCAATCTTCTTCGGGCGTATGGTGCCGAGCTTGTTCTTACTCCTGGTCCTGAGGGCATGGGCGGAGCTATCAGAAAAGCGGAAGAACTTTCAAAAGAGCATGGCTATTTCATGCCTCAGCAGTTCAAAAATGAAGCAAATCCTGAAGTTCACCGCCGTACGACAGGTCCTGAGATTGTCAGTCAGATGGGCGGCCAGCTTGATGCATTCATAGCAGGAATCGGAACGGGCGGAACCATTACGGGTGCCGGCGAGGTTCTTAAAGAAGCTTATCCTGATATAAAAATCTATGCGGTGGAGCCTGCTGATTCACCTGTCCTTTCTGGAGGAAAACCGGGTCCTCATAAAATCCAGGGCATCGGAGCAGGATTTGTTCCGGATATCTTAAAAACGGATATTTACGACGGTGTCATTCAAGTGAAAAATGAAGAAGCTTTTGAAGTGGCGCGGAAAGCGGCAAGAGAAGAGGGTCTTCTTGGAGGCATTTCTTCCGGTGCAGCGATTAAAGCAGCCCTTCAAGTAGCGAAAGAGCTTGGTAAAGGCAAAAAGGTTCTTGCCATTATCCCAAGTAACGGGGAAAGATACTTAAGCACGCCGCTTTACCAATTTGATTAATCAAGAAACAGCCCTTGGGCTGTTTTTTTGTTTATGGGAGAAATTTTCAACATGTATTCTTCCGCCCTTTTATGTAAAATGAACTTATGAGTTTTTAAGGAGAGGGTTAAGCATGCACCTTGAGAGAAAACCGCTTGCAAAGAAAGCGGCTTACAATCTTGATTTCTTCAGACAATATCAGCATCTATCCAGAAACGAGGAGCGTCACGCGATCCTTGAAAGCGGCAGGGGCGGCCGGTACAGCATCGCGGGCCTTCACCCGGCAGCGGTCATTAAAGGGAAAGATTCGGTCCTTTCAATCCAGACAAAGAGCGGAACTGAACAGCGGACAGGAAATATTCTTGATGAGTTCAGGAGCTGGTTCAGTCAGTTTAACACCGTAAAGAATGATGAGCTTCCGGATTTCCAGGGAGGGGCGATCGGTTTTTTCAGCTATGATTGTGTAAGAGTGTTTGAGAAGCTTGAAAGCCGTTCGATCGACGATCTTGAAACACCGGATTTATATTTTCTGCTTTTTGATGATCTGGCCGTTTATGATCACCAGACAAAGGAAATCTGGTTCATTACCCACTATTCATCTGAAGCTGACCTAAAAGAGGCGCAAAACAGAATAGCTGAAATGGAGAAGAGCTGGTTTGAAAAACAGACAGCTGCATTTCTTCATAAGCCAGTAGGCGGAACCGGAAATCCTGCATCCCCGCACCGGTTTACAAAAGAGTCGTTTATGGATGCTGTTGAGACAATCAAGGAATACATCGCAAACGGAGATGTTTTTCAGGTGAACCTGTCTGTCAGGCAGACTGAACCTCTGAAGGTGCATCCGCTTAAAGTGTATGAAACCCTGAGGGAAGTAAATCCATCGCCGTATATGGCTTACCTGGATCTGCTGGATTTCCAGATTGTCAGCGGCTCGCCTGAGCTATTGGTAAAAATAGACGGCGAACACGCAAGCACAAGGCCGATTGCGGGAACAAGGTCAAGAGGGGAAAGTGAAGAAGAAGATCAAAAGCTTGCCTCGGAACTGATTGAAAATGAGAAAGAACGTGCCGAGCACGTTATGCTTGTCGATCTTGAACGGAATGACCTTGGAAGAGTATGCAAATACGGTACGGTCGAAGTAAACGAGTTTATGGTCATCGAAAAATATTCACATGTGATGCATATCGTTTCAAATGTCCGCGGCCTGCTTGCAGAAGGAAAAGATTATATGGACGTCCTTAAAGGTGTTTTTCCGGGAGGGACGATTACGGGAGCTCCCAAAATCAGAACGATGGAAATTATTGAGGAGCTTGAGCCGACAAGAAGAGGCATTTATACAGGATCGATCGGCTGGATTGGGTATAATGGAGATATGGAAATGAACATTGTCATCCGCACGCTGCTTGCGAAGGACGGACATGCCTATATCCAGTCTGGAGCCGGAATTGTCATCGATTCCAATCCTAAACACGAATATAAAGAATCGCTTAAGAAGGCGCAGGCCTTGCTTAGGGCGAAAGAGCTGAGCGAAGAAGAGACTATGACAGTATGAGGTGAGAGAGAATGATTTTAATGATTGATAACTATGATTCGTTTACGTTTAACCTGGTGCAGTATTTAGGGGAGCTTGGGGAGGAGCTTACCGTTCGCAGGAACGATGAGATCACGCTCGATGAAATTGAAGAGATGGCTCCGGATTTCCTCATGATATCTCCTGGCCCGTGCAGTCCGAATGAAGCTGGAATCAGCATGGCTGCCATTGAGCGCTTTGCGGGAAAAATTCCGATTTTCGGAGTTTGTCTTGGACATCAATCCATCGCGCAGGTTTTCGGGGGAGATGTTGTCCGCGCAGAACGCCTGATGCACGGAAAAACATCCGAAATGCACCACGACGGCAAAACGATCTTTCAAGATATTGAAAATCCATTTACAGCTACCCGCTATCATTCACTTATTGTGAAAAAAGAAACACTGCCTGACTGCTTTGATATCACAGCCTGGACCGAAGAAGGCGAAATCATGGCAATCCGCCATAAAACACTGCCGGTTGAAGGCGTGCAGTTCCACCCGGAGTCAATCATGACATCCTTTGGGAAAAATCTGCTCGGCAACTTCATTAAAACGCACCGGCCTGCTGAAAAAATCTGATGTATATTTACCTGAACTCCGAATTCATTCAGGCAGAGGATGCCAGGATCTCTCCCTTTGACCACGGGTATCTTTATGGTCTTGGGGTGTTTGAAACGTTCAGAGTCTATAAGGGGCATCCATTTTTGCTGAATGATCACATGAGCAGGCTGCAAAAAGCCATGGGAGAGCTGAATATTCAGTTGGATGATTCCGGCCTGAATATAGAAGAGGTCATTCAGCATCTGCTTCTGCTTAACGATCTGCAGGATGAGGATGTATCGGTGCGCCTTAACGTATCAGCGGGGGACGGCGGACTGATGTTCGGTGCACTGGAATATCGTGAGCCCACTGTCATGATGTTTATGAGGAAACTGCCGGAGCTGCCGGCTGACCTTGAAAAACGAGGGGTGCTTCTGTCTGTTCCGAGAAATACGCCTGAAGGAAAAGAACGAATCAAGTCCCATCATTATCTGAACAATGTTCTGGCGAAGCGTGAAGCAGGAAATGATCCTTCGGTTGAAGGGATTTTTCTTACGAAAGACGGGTTTGTGGCAGAAGGGATTGTCTCAAATCTCTTCTGGGTAAAAGATGAGTGTGTGTATACACCTTCTCTGGATACAGGGATCTTGAACGGCATCACCCGGCAGTTCGTCATCCGCTGTCTGGAAAAAGAGGAAATGAGATGGGTGGAAGGCAGTTTTACAGCAGATGAGCTGCTTCAGGCTGATGAAGTATTTGCCGTGAACTCTGTTCAGGAAATCATTCCGCTGAAAGAAATTGGCTCTAGCGTTTTTTCAGGAAAGAATGGCGCTGTAACGCAAACACTAAAAAGGATTTATAAGCAAAGCAGAATGCTGAAAAGCAGAGAAGAGCTGTAAAGGATTGATGAAAAATGGACACCATTTTAGCTGATGATAAAAAGGATCTGATCTGCGGACCGTACCGATTAAATCCTTATGAAAAGACATTGATTATGGGGATTTTGAATCTGACGCCTGACTCCTTTTCGGATGGAGGCAGGTTTAACCGCATAGAGACGGCGCTTGCCCACGCGAAGGAAATGATTGCAGACGGAGCGGATATCATTGATGTCGGGGGAGAGTCGACACGCCCAGGCGCGGATTTTGTCCCTGCTGAAGAAGAAATCCGGAGAGTTGTTCCAATTATTAAAGAGCTTTCTAAAGAAATCAGTGTTCCAATCTCCATTGATACTTACAAAGCAGAAGTGGCAGAGCAGGCTGTTCTTGCCGGAGCAACGATTCTAAACGATGTATGGGGGGCAAAAGCAGATCCTGAGATGGCTGCTGTTGCTGCAAAGTACGATGTGCCGATTATCCTCATGCATAACCGGCCGGAACGGAATTACAACGCGCTGATTCCGGACATGATCTCGGATTTGAATGAAAGTGTCTCGATCGCCAAAATAGCAGGTGTCAAGGACAGCAAAATTATTCTTGACCCGGGCATCGGGTTTGCGAAGACGATGGAGGATAATCTTGAGGTCATGAGAAATCTGGAGACTTTCACTCAATTGGGGTATCCGGTCCTGCTCGGAACATCAAGAAAATCCTTCATCGGCCGCATACTTGATCTCCCGCCTTCTGATAGAATGGAGGGTACAGGGGCTACAGTGTGCCTCGGAATCGAAAAAGGATGCAGCATTGTGAGGGTGCATGATGTGAAAGGAATTGCAAGAATGGCAAAAATGATGGATGCCATGATTGGAAAAGGAGCGGCTGAGCTTGGATAAAATTTTTGTGAACGGGATGGAGTTTTACGGGTATCATGGTGTTTTTCCTGAAGAGACGAAGCTCGGCCAGCGTTTTCGGGCTGACCTGACCATTGAGCTTGATTTAAAGCAGGCAGGGCAGACAGATGATCTGCAGCATACGGTCAATTATGCTTCGCTTTATAAAATTTGCAGGGGTGTTGCTGAAGGAAAGCCGTTCAAGCTTGTAGAAGCTGTCGCCGAGAAAATCGCGGCGGATGTTCTTGAAGAATTTCAGCAGGTAAGCTTCTGCACAGTAAAACTTTACAAGCCGGACCCGCCTATTCCCGGCCATTACGACTATGTTGCCGTGGAGATCAGGAGAGGACGCTCATGAACAGAGCCTTTCTTGCTCTTGGCAGCAACATCGGAGACAGAGAGCGCTATTTAAAAGATGCGATCCTGAGCTTGAATGAACATTCTTCTATTAAGGTGGAGGAAATTTCCTCTATTTATGAGACAGATCCGGTGGGTTATGAGAATCAGGATGCATTTTTAAATATGGTGCTCTCCGTCCGCACAGATCTGACAGCGTTTGAGCTGCTGTCTGTCATGCAGGGAATTGAACAGAGTCTCGGAAGAAAAAGGGACATCAGGTGGGGTCCCCGGACTTTGGACCTTGACATTTTACTCTATAATCATGAAAATATTGAAACAGAGCAACTAATTATTCCACACCCTAGGATGTTAGAGCGTTCGTTCGTATTAATCCCGTTATATGAGATAGACCAGAATATTCATATACAAGCAAGCAATCAGCCGCTTTCAGTCATAATCGATCAACTACCGGACAAAGAAGGGGTACGAATATGGAAGCAGCAGAAAAATGGGGAAGACGTATTCGCGCTTTTCGAAAATTAAAAGGATTTACCCAGGAAGGGTTTGCAAAAGACCTTGGCATATCCGTGTCTGTTTTAGGCGAGGTTGAACGCGGGAACAGGCTTCCGAATGATCAGCTTATTGAAGAAGTAGCGGCCGCGCTGAACGTCACGGTAGAAGAGCTTTCACCGAGAGAGTAAGGCCCTGAAAGGAGGTAACCCGATGTTTAATATCGGCGATATCCAATTGAAAAACCGCGTTGTCCTTGCGCCTATGGCCGGAGTCTGCAACTCGGCATTCCGCCTTACGGTGAAGGAATTCGGAGCGGGACTTGTCTGCGCTGAAATGGTCAGTGATAAAGCCATCCTTCTTAACAACGCAAGAACGATGGACATGCTCTACATTGATGAGCGTGAAAAGCCGCTCAGCCTCCAGATCTTCGGAGGAGAAAAAGAAACACTTGTAGAAGCTGCCAAGTTCGTTGATAAAAACACTACGGCCGATATCATTGATATCAATATGGGCTGTCCTGTTCCGAAAATCACAAAATGTGATGCAGGGGCTAGGTGGCTGCTTGATCCGGATAAAATCTATGACATGGTTTCTGCCGTTACAGATGCAGTAGATAAACCGGTTACCGTGAAAATGCGCATTGGATGGGACGACCAGCATATCTTTGCTGTCAAGAATGCGCAGGCTGTAGAAAAAGCCGGAGGCAAGGCAGTAGCTGTTCACGGGCGTACAAGAGTTCAAATGTATGAAGGAACGGCAGATTGGGCTATCATTAAAGAAGTAAAAGAATCTGTCGGCATTCCGGTTATTGGGAACGGGGATGTAGAAACACCTCAGGATGCCCAGAGAATGCTTGATGAAACAGGTGTTGACGGCGTGATGATCGGCCGTGCCGCACTGGGGAACCCCTGGATGATTTACCGTACGGTTCACTATCTTGAAACGGGTGAACTGATCAGCGAACCTTCAGTACGCGAAAAAATGGATGTATGCAAACTGCATCTCGACCGTCTGGTTGCCCTTAAAGGCGAAAAAACAGCTGTCAGAGAAATGAGGAAGCATGCTGCATGGTACTTGAAAGGAATCAGAGGGCATGCCATTGTAAGAAATGCCGTAAATACGACAGAAACAAGAGACGAGATTGTGAACCTGCTTGATGAATTTACATTGCAGGCAGAATCGAAAGAACAAAGCAGCATACAGGCAGGCTGAACTGCCTTTCCCCGCAGCGATTGCACACTGCCAGTTTGAACTGGCAGTTTTTCTGCATTCGCCGCTATAATTGACTAACAAGCCTTATAGAGGACAGGAGCTGATTTTTTTGAGTAATGAAGAATTGACACATGAAGAATTAAATGACCAGCTGAAAGTAAGACGGGAAAAGCTGAGTGTACTGCGTGAGAAGGGTCTCGATCCGTTTGGAAAACGTTTTGAGCGTACTGGATACACAGCACAGCTCGTTCGCGAATACGGCGAAATTTCTAAAGAAGACCTTGAGGAAAGATCTATTTCTGTCACGCTGGCAGGAAGAATCATGACAAAACGCGGCAAAGGAAAAGCTGGATTTGCCCACGTTAAGGACATTGAAGGTCAGATTCAGATTTATGTGCGCAAGGATGCAGTCGGTGATGAGCAGTATGAATTGTTCAACACAGCTGACCTTGGAGACATTGTCGGTGTTACAGGCGTTATGTTTAAAACGAAAGTCGGCGAGCTTTCCATTAAGGCTACAAGCTTTGAGCTTTTAACTAAGTCTCTTCGTCCGCTTCCTGATAAATTCCATGGCTTAAAAGACATTGAACAGCGCTACCGCCAGCGTTATCTCGACCTCATCATGAATGATGAAAGCAAAAGCACGTTCATTGCACGCAGTAAAATTATTCAATCTATGCGCCGCTACCTTGACCAAAACGGCTACCTTGAAGTTGAGACGCCAACGATGCACACCATTGCAGGCGGAGCTTCAGCACGTCCGTTCGTGACACATCACAATGCTCTTGATATGCAGCTTTACATGCGGATTGCAATTGAGCTTCACCTTAAGAGACTAATAGTGGGCGGCCTTGAAAAGGTATATGAGATTGGCCGTGTTTACAGAAACGAAGGAATCTCTACCCGTCATAATCCTGAGTTCACAATGATTGAACTTTATGAGGCTTATGCAGACTACAAAGATATCATGTCTTTGACAGAAAACCTGATTGCCCATATTGCCAAAGAAGTAACAGGCTCTACAAAAATCACATACGGTGAACATGAAATCGATCTTCAGCCGGAGTGGAAGAGACTTCACATGGTTGATGCGATCAAAGAGCGCACCGGTGTAGATTTCTGGGCTGAAATGTCAGTGGAAGATGCAAGAGCGCATGCGGCTGAGCATGACGTGGAAATCAACAAAAACATGACGGTCGGCCATATCATCAATGAATTCTTTGAGCAAAAAGTGGAAGAGCATCTGATTGAGCCTACTTTTATCTATGGCCACCCGGTTGAAATTTCGCCTCTTGCCAAGAAGAACGATGAAGACCCTCGTTTTACAGACAGATTTGAATTGTTCATCGTTGCCCGTGAGCATGCAAATGCATTTACTGAGCTGAATGATCCTATTGATCAAAAAGAACGCTTTGAAGCGCAGCTGCAGGAAAGAGAACAAGGAAATGACGAAGCGCACATGATGGATGAAGACTTTATTGAAGCACTGGAGTATGGAATGCCTCCAACAGGCGGTCTTGGGATTGGAATTGACCGTGTAGTCATGCTTCTGACAAACTCCGCTTCTATTAGGGACGTCCTTCTGTTCCCTCATATGAGACACCGTTAAATACACATGAAAACCTCCGCTGTTTCGGCGGAGGTTTTTTATTTTTATTTTTTATAAAAAAAGCCTTGCTTAATAGTGTCTGCGGTGATATATTATTAAACGTTGCCGCAAAAAACGGCGACGGCGAGAAATAAAAAAAGTGAAAAGAGTGCTTGACTTAATAACTGAGATTTGATATTATTATAAAGCTGCTCTTGAAGCAAATGATCTTTGAAAACTAAACAAAACCAAAAGCGTACCAAACGTTTTAAATTTTTTAAGTCAGCAACATTTATGAGTCACAAATTTTCTTCGGAGAGTTTGATCCTGGCTCAGGACGAACGCTGGCGGCGTGCCTAATACATGCAAGTCGAGCGGACCTCTTCGGAGGTCAGCGGCGGACGGGTGAGTAACACGTGGGCAACCTGCCTGTAAGACTGGGATAACTCCGGGAAACCGGAGCTAATACCGGATACTATGTCAAACCGCATGGTTTGACATTCAAAGACGGTTTCGGCTGTCACTTACAGATGGGCCCGCGGCGCATTAGCTAGTTGGTGAGGTAATGGCTCACCAAGGCGACGATGCGTAGCCGACCTGAGAGGGTGATCGGCCACACTGGGACTGAGACACGGCCCAGACTCCTACGGGAGGCAGCAGTAGGGAATCTTCCGCAATGGACGAAAGTCTGACGGAGCAACGCCGCGTGAGTGATGAAGGTTTTCGGATCGTAAAACTCTGTTGTCAGGGAAGAACAAGTGCCGGAGTAACTGCCGGCACCTTGACGGTACCTGACCAGAAAGCCACGGCTAACTACGTGCCAGCAGCCGCGGTAATACGTAGGTGGCAAGCGTTGTCCGGAATTATTGGGCGTAAAGCGCGCGCAGGCGGTTTCTTAAGTCTGATGTGAAAGCCCCCGGCTCAACCGGGGAGGGTCATTGGAAACTGGGAAACTTGAGTGCAGAAGAGGAGAGTGGAATTCCACGTGTAGCGGTGAAATGCGTAGAGATGTGGAGGAACACCAGTGGCGAAGGCGACTCTCTGGTCTGTAACTGACGCTGAGGCGCGAAAGCGTGGGGAGCGAACAGGATTAGATACCCTGGTAGTCCACGCCGTAAACGATGAGTGCTAAGTGTTAGAGGGTTTCCGCCCTTTAGTGCTGCAGCTAACGCATTAAGCACTCCGCCTGGGGAGTACGGTCGCAAGACTGAAACTCAAAGGAATTGACGGGGGCCCGCACAAGCGGTGGAGCATGTGGTTTAATTCGAAGCAACGCGAAGAACCTTACCAGGTCTTGACATCCTTTGCCACTTCTAGAGATAGAAGGTTCCCCTTCGGGGGACAAAGTGACAGGTGGTGCATGGTTGTCGTCAGCTCGTGTCGTGAGATGTTGGGTTAAGTCCCGCAACGAGCGCAACCCTTGATCTTAGTTGCCAGCATTCAGTTGGGCACTCTAAGGTGACTGCCGGTGACAAACCGGAGGAAGGTGGGGATGACGTCAAATCATCATGCCCCTTATGACCTGGGCTACACACGTGCTACAATGGATGGTACAAAGGGCTGCGAGACCGCGAGGTTTAGCCAATCCCATAAAACCATTCTCAGTTCGGATTGCAGGCTGCAACTCGCCTGCATGAAGCTGGAATCGCTAGTAATCGCGGATCAGCATGCCGCGGTGAATACGTTCCCGGGCCTTGTACACACCGCCCGTCACACCACGAGAGTTTGCAACACCCGAAGTCGGTGGGGTAACCGCAAGGAGCCAGCCGCCTAAGGTGGGGTAGATGATTGGGGTGAAGTCGTAACAAGGTAGCCGTATCGGAAGGTGCGGCTGGATCACCTCCTTTCTAAGGATATGAGGTCGCTTTTGGTTTTTGTTTAGTTTTGAGAGATCATTCTCTCTATATGAAAGAAGGCGATCATTTCTGATCTGCCGGTTGTTCTTTGAAAACTGGATAACGTAATTGATAACAAGTAATTCACTGAGATTTACGCTTACCATAGTGATTTTCTTAGACTTTACAGTCTAAACAAACGATTGACCAATTTTGGTTAAGTTATGAAGGGCGCACGGTGGATGCCTTGGCACTAGGAGCCGATGAAGGACGGGACTAACACCGATATGCTTTGGGGAGCTGTAAGTAAGCTTTGATCCAGAGATTTCCGAATGGGGAAACCCACTGTTCGTAATGGAACAGTATCTTTACCTGAATACATAGGGTACTGAAGGCAGACCCGGGGAACTGAAACATCTAAGTACCCGGAGGAAGAGAAAGCAAATGCGATTTCCCAAGTAGCGGCGAGCGAAACGGAATCAGCCCAAACCAAGAGGCTTGCCTCTTGGGGTTGTAGGACACTCTATACGGAGTTACAAAGGAACGGGGTAGATGAAGCGGCCTGGAAAGGCCTGTCATAGAAGGTAAAAACCCTGTAGTCGAAACTTCGTTCCCTCCAGAGTGGATCCTGAGTACGGCGGGACACGTGAAATCCCGTCGGAATCCGGGAGGACCATCTCCCAAGGCTAAATACTACCTAGTGACCGATAGTGAACCAGTACCGTGAGGGAAAGGTGAAAAGCACCCCGGAAGGGGAGTGAAAAGATCCTGAAACCGTGTGCTTACAAGTAGTCAGAGCCCGTTAACGGGTGATGGCGTGCCTTTTGTAGAATGAACCGGCGAGTTACGATCCCGTGCAAGGTTAAGTTGATGAGACGGAGCCGCAGCGAAAGCGAGTCTGAATAGGGCGAATTAGTACGTGGTCGTAGACCCGAAACCAGGTGATCTACCCATGTCCAGGGTGAAGTTCAGGTAACACTGAATGGAGGCCCGAACCCACGCACGTTGAAAAGTGCGGGGATGAGGTGTGGGTAGCGGAGAAATTCCAATCGAACTTGGAGATAGCTGGTTCTCTCCGAAATAGCTTTAGGGCTAGCCTCGAGTATGAGAGTCTTGGAGGTAGAGCACTGATTGGACTAGGGGCCCTCATCGGGTTACCGAATTCAGTCAAACTCCGAATGCCAAAGACTTGCTCCTCGGGAGTCAGACTGCGAGTGATAAGATCCGTAGTCAAGAGGGAAACAGCCCAGACCGCCAGCTAAGGTCCCAAAGTATACGTTAAGTGGAAAAGGATGTGGAGTTGCTTAGACAACCAGGATGTTGGCTTAGAAGCAGCCACCATTTAAAGAGTGCGTAATAGCTCACTGGTCGAGTGACTCTGCGCCGAAAATGTACCGGGGCTAAACGTATCACCGAAGCTGCGGACTGTTCTTACGAACAGTGGTAGGAGAGCGTTCTAAGGGCGTCGAAGCCAGACCGGAAGGACTGGTGGAGCGCTTAGAAGTGAGAATGCCGGTATGAGTAGCGAAAGAGGGGTGAGAATCCCCTCCACCGAATGCCTAAGGTTTCCTGAGGAAGGCTCGTCCGCTCAGGGTTAGTCGGGACCTAAGCCGAGGCCGAAAGGCGTAGGCGATGGACAACAGGTTGATATTCCTGTACCACCTCCTCACCATTTGAGCAATGGGGGGACGCAGGAGGATAGGGCAAGCGCGCTGTTGGATATGCGCGTCCAAGCAGTTAGGCCGGGAAGTAGGCAAATCCGCTTCCCATATAAGGCTGAGCTGTGATGGCGAGGGAAATTTAGTACCGAAGTTCCTGATTCCACACTGCCAAGAAAAGCCTCTAGCGAGGTGAGAGGTGCCCGTACCGCAAACCGACACAGGTAGGCGAGGAGAGAATCCTAAGGTGAGCGAGAGAACTCTCGTTAAGGAACTCGGCAAAATGACCCCGTAACTTCGGGAGAAGGGGTGCTTTTTAGGGTGAATAGCCCTGAAAAGCCGCAGTGAATAGGCCCAGGCGACTGTTTAGCAAAAACACAGGTCTCTGCGAAGCCGCAAGGCGAAGTATAGGGGCTGACGCCTGCCCGGTGCTGGAAGGTTAAGGGGAGAGGTTAGCGCAAGCGAAGCTTTGAACCGAAGCCCCAGTAAACGGCGGCCGTAACTATAACGGTCCTAAGGTAGCGAAATTCCTTGTCGGGTAAGTTCCGACCCGCACGAAAGGCGTAACGATCTGGGCACTGTCTCAACGAGAGACTCGGTGAAATTATAGTACCTGTGAAGATGCAGGTTACCCGCGACAGGACGGAAAGACCCCGTGGAGCTTTACTGCAGCCTGATATTGAATTTTGGTACAGCTTGTACAGGATAGGTAGGAGCCTTGGAAGCCGGAGCGCAAGCTTCGGTGGAGGCATTGGTGGGATACTACCCTTGCTGTATTGAAATTCTAACCCGCAGCCCTTACCGGGCTGGGAGACAGTGTCAGGCGGGCAGTTTGACTGGGGCGGTCGCCTCCTAAAATGTAACGGAGGCGCCCAAAGGTTCCCTCAGAATGGTTGGAAATCATTCGCAGAGTGTAAAGGCACAAGGGAGCTTGACTGCGAGACCTACAAGTCGAGCAGGGACGAAAGTCGGGCTTAGTGATCCGGTGGTTCCGCATGGAAGGGCCATCGCTCAACGGATAAAAGCTACCCCGGGGATAACAGGCTTATCTCCCCCAAGAGTCCACATCGACGGGGAGGTTTGGCACCTCGATGTCGGCTCATCGCATCCTGGGGCTGTAGTCGGTCCCAAGGGTTGGGCTGTTCGCCCATTAAAGCGGTACGCGAGCTGGGTTCAGAACGTCGTGAGACAGTTCGGTCCCTATCCGTCGTGGGCGCAGGAAATTTGAGAGGAGCTGTCCTTAGTACGAGAGGACCGGGATGGACGCACCGCTGGTGTACCAGTTGTCTTGCCAAAGGCATCGCTGGGTAGCTATGTGCGGAAGGGATAAGTGCTGAAAGCATCTAAGCATGAAGCCCCCCTCAAGATGAGATTTCCCATCACATTTGTGAGTAAGAACCCTGAAAGATGATCAGGTTGATAGGTCTGAGGTGGAAGCGCGGTGACGTGTGGAGCTGACAGATACTAATCGTTCGAGGACTTAACCACAGTCTAACTAAGCGTAAGTTGCACGTGAATCTTGTTATCAAACGTTACTCAGTTTTGAAAGAATAACACTTTCAACAAAAATGCATATTGTCTGGTGATGATGGCAAAGAGGTCACACCCGTTCCCATGCCGAACACGGAAGTTAAGCTCTTTAGCGCCGATGGTAGTTGGGGGTTTCCCCCTGTGAGAGTAGGACGTTGCCAGGCTGTATGTTTATAAGAGCACGCAAGTGCTGTATGGAGGATTAGCTCAGCTGGGAGAGCATCTGCCTTACAAGCAGAGGGTCGGCGGTTCGAGCCCGTCATCCTCCACCATATGATTTTAGGACATGCTTTTTATAAATGCCGGTGTAGCTCAATTGGTAGAGCAACTGACTTGTAATCAGTAGGTTGGGGGTTCAAGTCCTCTCGCCGGCACCACTAGGTTTGTTATATATGTGCCATTAGCTCAGTCGGTAGAGCATCTGACTTTTAATCAGAGGGTCGAAGGTTCGAGTCCTTCATGGCACACCATTTTTCCTTAATATGCGGGTGTGGCGGAATTGGCAGACGCGCTAGACTTAGGATCTAGTGTCTTTGACGTGGGGGTTCGAGTCCCTTCACCCGCATGATATTGCGGAAGTAGTTCAGTGGTAGAACACCACCTTGCCAAGGTGGGGGTCGCGGGTTCGAATCCCGTCTTCCGCTCTTTGAATAAGCCGGGGTGGCGGAACTGGCAGACGCACAGGACTTAAAATCCTGCGGTAGGTGACTACCGTACCGGTTCGATTCCGGTCCTCGGCACCACACACATTTTTATATGCGCCCGTAGCTCAATTGGATAGAGCGTTTGACTACGGATCAAAAGGTTATGGGTTCGACTCCTATCGGGCGCGCCATATTACGGGAAGTAGCTCAGCTTGGTAGAGCACTTGGTTTGGGACCAAGGGGTCGCAGGTTCGAATCCTGTCTTCCCGACCATTTCCATTTTTATTCGGGGCCTTAGCTCAGCTGGGAGAGCGCCTGCCTTGCACGCAGGAGGTCAGCGGTTCGATCCCGCTAGGCTCCACCAATTAATTTTAAAAAAGTTGTTGACTTAACCAGTCGGCAATGGTATGATTTAAAAGTTGCTCAACTGGGCAGCAAATGATCTTTGAAAACTAAACAAAACCAAAAGCGTACCAAACGTTTTAAATTTTTTAAGTCAGCAACATTTATGAGTCACAAATTTTCTTCGGAGAGTTTGATCCTGGCTCAGGACGAACGCTGGCGGCGTGCCTAATACATGCAAGTCGAGCGGACCTCTTCGGAGGTCAGCGGCGGACGGGTGAGTAACACGTGGGCAACCTGCCTGTAAGACTGGGATAACTCCGGGAAACCGGAGCTAATACCGGATACTATGTCAAACCGCATGGTTTGACATTCAAAGACGGTTTCGGCTGTCACTTACAGATGGGCCCGCGGCGCATTAGCTAGTTGGTGAGGTAATGGCTCACCAAGGCGACGATGCGTAGCCGACCTGAGAGGGTGATCGGCCACACTGGGACTGAGACACGGCCCAGACTCCTACGGGAGGCAGCAGTAGGGAATCTTCCGCAATGGACGAAAGTCTGACGGAGCAACGCCGCGTGAGTGATGAAGGTTTTCGGATCGTAAAACTCTGTTGTCAGGGAAGAACAAGTGCCGGAGTAACTGCCGGCACCTTGACGGTACCTGACCAGAAAGCCACGGCTAACTACGTGCCAGCAGCCGCGGTAATACGTAGGTGGCAAGCGTTGTCCGGAATTATTGGGCGTAAAGCGCGCGCAGGCGGTTTCTTAAGTCTGATGTGAAAGCCCCCGGCTCAACCGGGGAGGGTCATTGGAAACTGGGAAACTTGAGTGCAGAAGAGGAGAGTGGAATTCCACGTGTAGCGGTGAAATGCGTAGAGATGTGGAGGAACACCAGTGGCGAAGGCGACTCTCTGGTCTGTAACTGACGCTGAGGCGCGAAAGCGTGGGGAGCGAACAGGATTAGATACCCTGGTAGTCCACGCCGTAAACGATGAGTGCTAAGTGTTAGAGGGTTTCCGCCCTTTAGTGCTGCAGCTAACGCATTAAGCACTCCGCCTGGGGAGTACGGTCGCAAGACTGAAACTCAAAGGAATTGACGGGGGCCCGCACAAGCGGTGGAGCATGTGGTTTAATTCGAAGCAACGCGAAGAACCTTACCAGGTCTTGACATCCTTTGCCACTTCTAGAGATAGAAGGTTCCCCTTCGGGGGACAAAGTGACAGGTGGTGCATGGTTGTCGTCAGCTCGTGTCGTGAGATGTTGGGTTAAGTCCCGCAACGAGCGCAACCCTTGATCTTAGTTGCCAGCATTCAGTTGGGCACTCTAAGGTGACTGCCGGTGACAAACCGGAGGAAGGTGGGGATGACGTCAAATCATCATGCCCCTTATGACCTGGGCTACACACGTGCTACAATGGATGGTACAAAGGGCTGCGAGACCGCGAGGTTTAGCCAATCCCATAAAACCATTCTCAGTTCGGATTGCAGGCTGCAACTCGCCTGCATGAAGCTGGAATCGCTAGTAATCGCGGATCAGCATGCCGCGGTGAATACGTTCCCGGGCCTTGTACACACCGCCCGTCACACCACGAGAGTTTGCAACACCCGAAGTCGGTGGGGTAACCGCAAGGAGCCAGCCGCCTAAGGTGGGGTAGATGATTGGGGTGAAGTCGTAACAAGGTAGCCGTATCGGAAGGTGCGGCTGGATCACCTCCTTTCTAAGGATATGAGGTCGCTTTTGGTTTTTGTTTAGTTTTGAGAGATCATTCTCTCTATATGAAAGAAGGCGATCATTTCTGATCTGCCGGTTGTTCTTTGAAAACTGGATAACGTAATTGATAACAAGTAATTCACTGAGATTTACGCTTACCATAGTGATTTTCTTAGACTTTACAGTCTAAACAAACGATTGACCAATTTTGGTTAAGTTATGAAGGGCGCACGGTGGATGCCTTGGCACTAGGAGCCGATGAAGGACGGGACTAACACCGATATGCTTTGGGGAGCTGTAAGTAAGCTTTGATCCAGAGATTTCCGAATGGGGAAACCCACTGTTCGTAATGGAACAGTATCTTTACCTGAATACATAGGGTACTGAAGGCAGACCCGGGGAACTGAAACATCTAAGTACCCGGAGGAAGAGAAAGCAAATGCGATTTCCCAAGTAGCGGCGAGCGAAACGGAATCAGCCCAAACCAAGAGGCTTGCCTCTTGGGGTTGTAGGACACTCTATACGGAGTTACAAAGGAACGGGGTAGATGAAGCGGCCTGGAAAGGCCTGTCATAGAAGGTAAAAACCCTGTAGTCGAAACTTCGTTCCCTCCAGAGTGGATCCTGAGTACGGCGGGACACGTGAAATCCCGTCGGAATCCGGGAGGACCATCTCCCAAGGCTAAATACTACCTAGTGACCGATAGTGAACCAGTACCGTGAGGGAAAGGTGAAAAGCACCCCGGAAGGGGAGTGAAAAGATCCTGAAACCGTGTGCTTACAAGTAGTCAGAGCCCGTTAACGGGTGATGGCGTGCCTTTTGTAGAATGAACCGGCGAGTTACGATCCCGTGCAAGGTTAAGTTGATGAGACGGAGCCGCAGCGAAAGCGAGTCTGAATAGGGCGAATTAGTACGTGGTCGTAGACCCGAAACCAGGTGATCTACCCATGTCCAGGGTGAAGTTCAGGTAACACTGAATGGAGGCCCGAACCCACGCACGTTGAAAAGTGCGGGGATGAGGTGTGGGTAGCGGAGAAATTCCAATCGAACTTGGAGATAGCTGGTTCTCTCCGAAATAGCTTTAGGGCTAGCCTCGAGTATGAGAGTCTTGGAGGTAGAGCACTGATTGGACTAGGGGCCCTCATCGGGTTACCGAATTCAGTCAAACTCCGAATGCCAAAGACTTGCTCCTCGGGAGTCAGACTGCGAGTGATAAGATCCGTAGTCAAGAGGGAAACAGCCCAGACCGCCAGCTAAGGTCCCAAAGTATACGTTAAGTGGAAAAGGATGTGGAGTTGCTTAGACAACCAGGATGTTGGCTTAGAAGCAGCCACCATTTAAAGAGTGCGTAATAGCTCACTGGTCGAGTGACTCTGCGCCGAAAATGTACCGGGGCTAAACGTATCACCGAAGCTGCGGACTGTTCTTACGAACAGTGGTAGGAGAGCGTTCTAAGGGCGTCGAAGCCAGACCGGAAGGACTGGTGGAGCGCTTAGAAGTGAGAATGCCGGTATGAGTAGCGAAAGAGGGGTGAGAATCCCCTCCACCGAATGCCTAAGGTTTCCTGAGGAAGGCTCGTCCGCTCAGGGTTAGTCGGGACCTAAGCCGAGGCCGAAAGGCGTAGGCGATGGACAACAGGTTGATATTCCTGTACCACCTCCTCACCATTTGAGCAATGGGGGGACGCAGGAGGATAGGGCAAGCGCGCTGTTGGATATGCGCGTCCAAGCAGTTAGGCCGGGAAGTAGGCAAATCCGCTTCCCATATAAGGCTGAGCTGTGATGGCGAGGGAAATTTAGTACCGAAGTTCCTGATTCCACACTGCCAAGAAAAGCCTCTAGCGAGGTGAGAGGTGCCCGTACCGCAAACCGACACAGGTAGGCGAGGAGAGAATCCTAAGGTGAGCGAGAGAACTCTCGTTAAGGAACTCGGCAAAATGACCCCGTAACTTCGGGAGAAGGGGTGCTTTTTAGGGTGAATAGCCCTGAAAAGCCGCAGTGAATAGGCCCAGGCGACTGTTTAGCAAAAACACAGGTCTCTGCGAAGCCGCAAGGCGAAGTATAGGGGCTGACGCCTGCCCGGTGCTGGAAGGTTAAGGGGAGAGGTTAGCGCAAGCGAAGCTTTGAACCGAAGCCCCAGTAAACGGCGGCCGTAACTATAACGGTCCTAAGGTAGCGAAATTCCTTGTCGGGTAAGTTCCGACCCGCACGAAAGGCGTAACGATCTGGGCACTGTCTCAACGAGAGACTCGGTGAAATTATAGTACCTGTGAAGATGCAGGTTACCCGCGACAGGACGGAAAGACCCCGTGGAGCTTTACTGCAGCCTGATATTGAATTTTGGTACAGCTTGTACAGGATAGGTAGGAGCCTTGGAAGCCGGAGCGCAAGCTTCGGTGGAGGCATTGGTGGGATACTACCCTTGCTGTATTGAAATTCTAACCCGCAGCCCTTACCGGGCTGGGAGACAGTGTCAGGCGGGCAGTTTGACTGGGGCGGTCGCCTCCTAAAATGTAACGGAGGCGCCCAAAGGTTCCCTCAGAATGGTTGGAAATCATTCGCAGAGTGTAAAGGCACAAGGGAGCTTGACTGCGAGACCTACAAGTCGAGCAGGGACGAAAGTCGGGCTTAGTGATCCGGTGGTTCCGCATGGAAGGGCCATCGCTCAACGGATAAAAGCTACCCCGGGGATAACAGGCTTATCTCCCCCAAGAGTCCACATCGACGGGGAGGTTTGGCACCTCGATGTCGGCTCATCGCATCCTGGGGCTGTAGTCGGTCCCAAGGGTTGGGCTGTTCGCCCATTAAAGCGGTACGCGAGCTGGGTTCAGAACGTCGTGAGACAGTTCGGTCCCTATCCGTCGTGGGCGCAGGAAATTTGAGAGGAGCTGTCCTTAGTACGAGAGGACCGGGATGGACGCACCGCTGGTGTACCAGTTGTCTTGCCAAAGGCATCGCTGGGTAGCTATGTGCGGAAGGGATAAGTGCTGAAAGCATCTAAGCATGAAGCCCCCCTCAAGATGAGATTTCCCATCACATTTGTGAGTAAGAACCCTGAAAGATGATCAGGTTGATAGGTCTGAGGTGGAAGCGCGGTGACGTGTGGAGCTGACAGATACTAATCGTTCGAGGACTTAACCACAGTCTAACTAAGCGTAAATTGCACGTGAATCTTGTTATCAAACGTTACTCAGTTTTGAAAGAATAACTCTTTCAACAAAAATGCATATTGTCTGGTGATGATGGCAAAGAGGTCACACCCGTTCCCATGCCGAACACGGAAGTTAAGCTCTTTAGCGCCGATGGTAGTTGGGGGTTTCCCCCTGTGAGAGTAGGACGTTGCCAGGCACGCAGAAAAAAGGACAGCAGAGATGCTGTCTTTTTTGTTGTTCTGAAGGAATGCAGGATTAATTAGTGCAAACAAATGGGGAATCGTACCCTGTGAAACTGTAAAACGATATCAGAGGGTAAGCAAATGCCCGAATCGTACCCTCCCAAACTGTAAATCGATATCCGAGGGTAAGCAAACTCTCAAAACATACCCTTCAAAACCGCAAAACAATTACAGAGCAGGCATGCATGTGAATACCATAGCAATTCCCGCTGGAAACTTATCCTTCTAACGAATTGCCCCTTGCCGCATACTTTTTATTCTTGCACAGAAAAGCTGCGTTTAATGGATCCCGGTCAGAAAAACAGCTCATCATTACCGATTCCTGACGTATACATAAAGTATTATCCTTCCTCCACCTTCCCTTAATTACTCTTCCCAATTAAAATAATGCGGCAAATTCTGTTTAAAAACGTTTCACTGCCGTTAATAATGGAAATAGATAGATGAGCAGTTATGAGTTGAAAAAAAGGTTCGTTCGTTTTATATTAGTGTTAAAGTCAAATATAGTCAAAGTCAAGTTAGGGGGAGGCGGAGTGCGTAACATCTCGGATGTCATTGAACAGTATTTGAAGCAGGTGCTTACGACTAGCGGCAAGGAGATCGTCGAAATCAAAAGAAGCGAAATTGCGGATAAGTTTCAGTGTGTGCCTTCACAGATCAATTATGTCATCAATACCCGTTTTACGATTGAAAGAGGATATATCGTAGAGAGCAAAAGGGGAGGCGGCGGCTACATTCGGATCATTAAGGTGAAATCGAATGATGCTGCGCATTTAATTGATCAGATTATGGGCATTATTGACAGGCGGATCTCGCAGTCATCTGCTGAAGATCTCATTTTAAGGCTTGTAAGTGAAGATGTGATTTCAGAACGGGAAGCAAAGATCATGCTGAGTGTGATTGACAGATCCGTTTTATATATTGAACTGCCGCACAGGGATGAATTGCGGGCAAGAATGATAAAGGCCATGCTGACTTCCTTGAAATATCGATGAGAGCAGGTGACAGACTTGATATGCCAGGAATGCAATGAGAGACCGGCAACATTTCATTTTACGAAGGTTGTAAACGGGGAAAAAACTGAGGTTCATATTTGTGATAAGTGTGCGCAGAACAACAGTTCCATGTTCATTGACACCAGCACGGGATTTTCTATTAATAACTTGCTGGCAGGCCTTTTGAACATGAATACATCCGTTTCCGAGTCAAAGCAGGATGTTTTTAAAAAAAATGAAGTTCTGCAGTGTCCCGGCTGCGAGATGACGTTCCAGCAGTTTACAAAAGTGGGGCGGTTTGGATGTTCCGAGTGCTACCGGACGTTTAAAGATCAAATTAACCCGATTTTAAGAAGAGTTCACAGCGGCAATACGGTGCATGCGGGAAAGATTCCAGAGCGAATTGGCGGTAGCATTCACATCCGCAAACGAATAGAGTTATTAAAACAGAATCTAAAAGAACAAATTCAGCAGGAAGAGTTTGAAAAGGCTGCTGAAATTAGGGATGAGATCCGTTCGCTTGAACTTTCGTTAAAAAGTTCCAGAGGGGGTGAATCCTGATATGTCACTTCAGCAGTTTATTAACCAGGCGATGAGTGCCTGGATGAGCAAGGATGGGCCAGATTCAGACATTGTTCTCAGCAGCCGTGTCAGACTGGCAAGAAACATTGAGAAGTACAGGTTTCCGACTTTTGCTTCGAATGAAGAGCTGCAGGGAATTCTCTCTCTTTTTGAAGAGACGTTTGCCGATAGAAGCGTAGATGAGATCGGCAAGCTTGAAATGCTTCGCATGGATGATTTGCAGCCTATTCAAAAAAGGGTGCTCGTCGAAAAGCATTTAATCAGTCCGAATTTAGCAGAGGATTCTTCGTTCGGCGCGTGTTTGCTGTCTGAGAATGAAGAGGTCAGCATCATGCTGAATGAAGAGGATCATATTCGCATTCAGTGTCTGTATCCAGGTCTGCAGCTGAAAGAAGCCTTAAAAGCAGCGAGCAGGCTTGATGACTGGATGGAAGGTTCGGTTGATTATGCGTTTGATGAACAAAGAGGATACTTAACAAGCTGCCCGACAAATGTGGGAACAGGGCTGAGGGCGTCGGTGATGATGCACTTGCCGGCTCTTGTGCTCACACAGCAGATGAACAGAATTATTCCGGCTATTAATCAATTAGGTCTGGTTGTTAGAGGAATTTACGGGGAAGGCAGCGAAGCATTAGGTAACATCTTTCAGATTTCCAATCAGATTACTCTCGGCAAGTCTGAGGATGATATTGCAGAAGATCTGCTGAGTGTGGTGCACCAGCTGATTGAAAAAGAGCGCTCTGCACGGGAGGCTTTATATAAAACGTCGCAGGTGCCGCTTGAGGACCGTGTGTTCAGATCCCTGGGCACGCTGACATACAGCAGGATCATTGAATCCAAAGAAGCAGCAAAATGTTTATCAGATGTGAGACTGGGAATTGATTTAAATATCATCAAAGATATTTCCAGAAATATTTTAAATGAGCTGATGATCCTGACTCAGCCGGGATTTCTCCAGCAGTACTCCGGAGGGGCATTGCGCCCGGATGAACGGGACATTAGAAGGGCTTCATTAATCAGAGAAAGACTAAACCTTGAAATGGTCAGAAGGATGGAGGATGATGAAGAATGATGTTTGGAAGATTTACTGAACGCGCTCAGAAGGTTCTTGCATTAGCACAAGAGGAAGCCGTCCGTCTTGGACATAACAATATCGGCACAGAGCATATTCTTCTCGGTCTTGTTAGAGAAGGTGAGGGCATCGCTGCAAAAGCGCTGACAGCTCTTGGCCTTGGATCAGATAAAATTCAAAAAGAAGTGGAGAGCCTCATCGGCAGAGGACAGGAAATTTCACAGACGATACACTATACTCCCCGAGCTAAAAAGGTGATTGAGCTTTCCATGGATGAAGCGAGAAAGCTTGGACATTCATACGTAGGAACAGAGCACATTCTTTTAGGTCTTATCCGCGAAGGTGAAGGTGTGGCTGCGCGGGTGCTTAATAACCTCGGTGTAAGCTTAAATAAAGCACGCCAGCAAGTGCTGCAGCTTCTTGGCAGCAATGAGTCAGGCTCAGGCCACCAGAGCGGATCGATGAACAATGCCAATACGCCGACTCTGGACAGTCTTGCACGCGATTTGACGGCCATTGCTCGCGAAGGCAGTCTTGATCCTGTTATTGGACGAAGCAAAGAAATCCAAAGGGTCATTGAAGTTCTAAGCCGCAGAACGAAAAACAATCCTGTTTTAATCGGGGAGCCTGGTGTCGGTAAAACGGCGATCGCAGAAGGCCTTGCCCAGCAGATCGTGAACAATGAGGTACCTGAGATTCTCCGCGACAAGCGTGTTATGACACTTGATATGGGTACTGTTGTTGCCGGTACGAAATACCGCGGTGAATTTGAAGACCGTCTGAAAAAAGTGATGGATGAAATTCGCCAGGCAGGAAACATCATCCTGTTTATCGACGAACTTCATACACTGATCGGTGCAGGAGGCGCTGAAGGCGCAATTGATGCTTCCAATATCCTTAAGCCGTCGCTTGCACGGGGAGAACTTCAGTGCATCGGGGCGACTACGCTTGATGAGTACCGCAAATATATTGAAAAGGATGCAGCGCTCGAACGCCGCTTCCAGCCGATTCAGGTTGATGAGCCGACAGCTGATGAAAGCATCCAGATTTTAAAAGGGCTTCGCGACCGTTATGAAGCTCATCACAGAGTATCCATCACGGATGAGGCAATTGATGCAGCGGTTAAGCTTTCAGACCGCTATATCTCAGACCGTTTCCTTCCGGATAAAGCAATCGATTTAATTGATGAAGCCGGTTCGAAAGTTCGCCTCCGTTCGTTCACAACTCCTCCGAACTTAAAAGAGCTTGAAATGAAGCTTGAGGAAGTGCGCAAGGAAAAAGATGCATCTGTTCAAAGCCAGGAATTTGAAAAAGCGGCTTCTCTCCGTGATACAGAGCAGCGTCTGCGCGAGCAGCTCGAGGAAACGAAGAAAACATGGAAAGAAAAACAGGGTCAGGAAAATTCTGAAGTGACAGTGGATGATATCGCAATGGTTGTTGCGAGCTGGACTGGAATTCCTGTATCGCGTCTTGCCCAGACAGAAACAGATAAGCTGCTGAACATGGAGCAGATTCTTCATAACCGCGTGATTGGCCAGGATGAAGCAGTTGTAGCTGTTGCAAAGGCTGTGCGCCGTGCAAGAGCAGGGCTTAAAGATCCGAAGCGCCCGATTGGATCATTTGTTTTCCTCGGCCCTACAGGCGTAGGTAAAACAGAGCTTGCAAGAGCACTTGCAGAATCCATCTTCGGCGATGAGGATGCCATGATCCGGATTGATATGTCCGAGTATATGGAGAAGCACTCAACATCAAGACTCGTTGGTTCTCCTCCGGGATATGTCGGGTATGAAGAAGGCGGGCAGCTGACTGAAAAAGTACGCAGAAAGCCGTATTCAGTTGTTCTTCTCGATGAAATTGAAAAAGCTCACCCTGATGTTTTCAATATTCTTCTTCAAGTGCTTGAAGACGGACGATTAACAGATTCTAAAGGAAGAACGGTCGATTTCAGAAATACTATCTTAATCATGACGTCGAATGTCGGCGCAAGTGAACTGAAGCGCAACAAATACGTCGGCTTCAACGTTCAGGATGAGGCGCAGGATTACAAGGATATGAAGGGCAAGGTTATGAATGAGCTGAAAAAAGCATTCAGACCTGAGTTCCTGAACCGTATCGATGAAATTATCGTGTTCCACTCTCTTGAGAAGAAACACATTAAAGAGATTGTTACTCTTATGGCGGATCAGCTGATGAAGCGTCTTGCCGAACAGGATCTTGTGCTTGAACTGACAGATGCTGCACAGGAGAAAATTGCCGATGAAGGCTTTGATCCTGAGTACGGTGCCCGTCCGCTGAGAAGGGCGATCCAGAAGCATGTTGAAGACCGCCTGTCTGAAGAGCTGCTTAGAGGCACGATTGAAAAAGGCCAGAAAGTTGTGCTCGATGTGACAGAGGGAGAATTTACTGTAAAAAGTTCTTCAGAAGCTGAAACGGAGAAAATCAAATAATCATCAGAAGCGAAACAATCATGAGGCATACATTTTTCACGTATGCCTCGATTTCGTTTCTTTAGAGCAAACACACTGATTCTACCGATTCTCTTTTTAAAAAGGTAATCTAGTAAGGAAGGACAGAAAGCATGGCTAAAACAAAATCGAAATTCATGTGCCTTGAGTGCGGATATGAGTCCCCAAAGTGGATGGGGAAATGCCCGGGCTGCGGAGCATGGAATACGATGACAGAGGAAGTTGTAAAAACAGGAACGGCAAACAGGAGAGTGGCCTTTGCACACTCTGCGCAGGGAAAGACCGCAAACAAACCTTCACCTATCACAAACATTGAAACGTCTCAGGAACCGCGCATTAAAACCAACCTCAAAGAATTTAACCGTGTTCTCGGCAGCGGGATCGTAAAGGGTTCCCTTGTCCTGATAGGAGGAGACCCCGGAATTGGAAAATCAACGCTTTTGCTTCAGGTTTCCTCACAGCTTGCCGATAATGGAAACGATGTTCTCTACATATCGGGAGAGGAGTCGGTCAAGCAGACGAAAATGAGGGCTGACCGCCTCGGTGTTAAATCTGAGAAACTGCTTGTACTTGCTGAAACCGATATGGAATATATCTCTATGGCAATTGATGATACAAATCCGGCTTTTGTGATTGTCGATTCCATTCAGACGGTGTTTCAGAGTGACATTACCTCAGCGCCTGGAAGTGTCTCGCAGGTTAGGGAATGTACGGCAGAACTTATGAGACTTGCAAAAACGAAGGGCATTGCCATCTTCATTGTCGGACATGTTACAAAGGAAGGCTCAATTGCCGGTCCGAGAATTCTTGAGCACATGGTTGACACTGTTCTGTATTTTGAAGGGGAGCGCCACCATACGTACCGGATACTAAGAGCAGTGAAAAACCGTTTTGGGTCCACAAATGAAATGGGTATTTTTGAAATGAAGGAAAGCGGGCTTGAAGAGGTATTGAATCCGTCTGAGATCTTCCTTGAGGAACGTTCCAAAGGGGCTGCTGGCTCTACCGTTGTAGCTTCCATGGAAGGGACAAGACCGGTTCTTGTGGAGATTCAGGCGCTGATTTCGCCGACAAGCTTTGGCAACCCGAGAAGAATGGCAACAGGAATCGATCATAACCGGGTGCCGCTTCTGATGGCTGTGCTTGAAAAGAGAGTCGGTTTGCTGCTGCAGAATCAGGATGCCTATTTAAAAGTGGCCGGCGGAGTAAAGCTTGATGAGCCTGCGATTGATCTTGCAGTTGCTGTAAGCATCGCTTCAAGCTTTAAGGATGCGCCTTCAAAAGCAACAGATATTATTATTGGAGAAGTAGGGCTGACAGGCGAAGTAAGGCGCGTTTCGAGAATTGAGCAGCGCGTCATGGAAGCAGCCAAGCTCGGGTTCAGGCGTGCGATCATTCCAGAGGCGAATATAGGCGGTTGGACAGTTCCGCATGGCATAGAGGCAGTGGGTGTGAAAAACGTCGCAGAAGCCCTGCAAATCACACTGGGAGGGTAGCAATGTGAATGAGAAAGAGAAAAAAACAAACGAAAAGAGCATGAAGGAAATTCTGCAGTTTATTGCGCCCGGAACTCCCTTGAGAGCAGGCATTGAAAATGTTTTGCGCGCGAAAACAGGGGGGCTGATTGTCGTTGGCTTCAGCGACAAAGTAAAAGAACTCGTTGATGGCGGATTCTATATAAACTCCGCTTTCTCTCCCGCCCATTTATATGAACTGGCTAAAATGGACGGAGCCATTATTTTAAGTGATTCGGGAAATAAAATCCTTTATGCCAATGCCCAGCTCGTCCCGAATGCATTTATCAGTTCAAGTGAAACGGGCATGCGCCACCGTACGGCGGAGAGGGTGGCAAAACAGACGGGCAACCTGGTGGTGGCCATTTCCCAGAGAAGAAACGTCATCACCCTCTACTACGGGGAACTCCGATACGCACTGAGAGATATCGGTGTCATTTTAACAAAAGCGAATCAGGCGATTCAGACTCTTGAAAAGTACAGAACGGTGCTTGATCAGTCCATCATCAACCTTGGGGCGCTCGAATTTGAAGAGCTTGTCACATTTGATGAGCTATTGCAGGTGATTCACAGGATTGAGATGGTGCTGCGGATTAAAAACGAAATCCTGAATTATATTAATGAGCTTGGCACAGAAGGGCATCTTATCAGGCTGCAGCTGAATGAACTGCTTTCAGATATCGAGGAAGAGGCAGCGCTTGTCATTAAAGACTATTGCTTCGATAAAACACTGGATCCTAAATACGTGCTCGAGCAATTTCAGGTGCTGACGAATACAGAACTGATGGATGACATGGTCCTTCTGCGCCTGCTCGGCTATTCGGCCCATTTCACCAACCCTGACGACCTCGTCATGCCGAGAGGGTACAGAGTGCTTAAGAAGATCCCGAGGCTCCCGCCGGTCATTATTGAAAATTTGGTGAACAAATTCTCAAATCTGAAACTTATTACGCGCGCAACCGTAGAACAGCTTGATGAGGTGGATGGAATTGGCGAGGTAAGGGCGAAGAAGATAAAAGAAGGTCTCCGCAGACTTCAGGAGCAGCTGCTGATAGACCGTCAGATATAACGAACTTTTTATGAATCTTTCGCCCCAAACGTTTTAATCATCATGATTTAGGTTATATTATTCTTGTTTTTCATTTTTCGGAAATGATATGATTCTCATTACATTTCAATCTGTTTACAGGTTCCGGAAATTCGCGTTTTCACCGTTTTAAACGGGAGAAAGTGATTATAATAGATAAGAGAAGGAGGTGGGGGTATGTTAAAACGAATTGTGCAGATCTTTTTCCTTTTCCTTGGAGGAACGCTGGGTATTTTCTTTATGCCGCAGCTGATGAAATTGTTAAGCCTGCAGGACATACCTTTTATTAATTCACCATATGCTCTGGCCATTTTAGGAGCAATATTATTTTATATCGCCACATTCTGGCTTGTTGATTATGTCGTTAACTGGGTAAAGCTTCTGGAAGAATCATTGGTAAAGGCGCCTGTGACGGATGTTCTTTTCGGTAGTTTGGGATTGATTGTCGGACTTATAATTGCCTTTCTTATTGTTAATGTTATTCCGTTTAAAGACATTCAGTATCAGGTGTTCAGCACGATCATACCGATTTTTCTGACCCTGCTGCTTGGCTACCTTGGTTTTCAGGTTGGATTTAAGCGCAAGGACGAACTGATCAGCCTGTTTTCGATTTCCGGAAAAATCGGAAAGAAAAAAGGAGCGGGTGAAGAAGAAGCGGAAGCTGAGAGCACGAAGCTCAAAATTCTTGATACAAGCGTCATTATTGACGGAAGAATTGCGGACATCTGCCAGACCGGATTTTTGGAGGGCACGATTGTCATTCCTCATTTTGTACTGGAAGAGCTTCAGCATATCGCTGATTCTTCAGATGCCCTGAAACGGAACCGCGGCCGGAGAGGGCTTGATATTCTGAACCGCATTCAAAAAGAGCTCTCAATTAAAGTTGAGATTTACGAGGGCGATTTTGAGGAAATTCAGGAAGTGGACAGCAAACTTGTGAAGCTAGCCAAGCTGACATCAGGTGTAGTTGTCACAAATGACTTTAATTTAAACAAAGTGTGCGAACTTCAGGGAGTCGGAGTTCTGAATATCAACGACCTGGCAAATGCCGTCAAGCCGGTGGTCCTGCCTGGGGAAGAGATGAAAGTTCTTGTCATCAAGGATGGAAAAGAGCACAATCAGGGCGTAGCCTACCTGGATGACGGCACGATGATTGTTGTGGAAGAGGGCCGTAACTATATCGGCAAAAACATTGACGTCATCGTGACGAGCGTTCTTCAGACTTCTGCCGGAAGAATGATTTTCGCAAAGCCGAAGCTGCTTGAAAAAGCGTTGTAGGGGAGCGGGCACATGAACTATGAAGTGATTATTCCTGCCGCCGGACAAGGAAAACGGATGAAAGCGGGCAAAAACAAACAGTTTATTGAGCTTGAAGGAAAACCGGTCATTGTTCACACCTTGACGGTTTTTGAAAAAGATCCTGCATGCACAGGCATCCTTCTTGTCATCAATCCGGATGAACGGGCTCTTTTTGAAGAAATGGCGGCACGCTCCGGTCTTACAAAAATCAAAAAGATGGTCAGCGGAGGCAATGAGAGGCAGCACAGTGTCTATAACGGACTGAAAGCGGCGGCCTCAGATGTTGTCCTCGTGCATGATGGTGCAAGGCCATTCATTAAAAAACACGTCATTTCAAAGCTCGTAAAAGCAGCATATGAAGATGGAGCTGCAACCGTTGCAGTCCCTGTGAAGGATACGATTAAACGTGTCCTGAACAGTGAAGTGATTGAAACCGTTGAACGTTCTAGCTTGTGGGCCGTACAGACCCCACAGGCTTTTCGTCTTTCTGATATTCTTGCGGCTCATAAAGAAGCATCGGATGCAGCATTTCTTGGAACAGATGATGCAAGCCTGATGGAGAGAAGCGGCCACAAGGTTCTTGTCATTGAAGGAGACTATACAAATATCAAACTGACTACGCCGGATGATCTGCTGATGGCTAAAGCGATACTTGAGAGTGAGAGAGGGGAATAAGGAATGTTTAGAATTGGACAGGGTTTTGATGTGCACCAGCTGACAGAGGGACGCCCCCTTATCATTGGAGGCATTGAGATTCCATATGAAAAAGGCCTTCTCGGCCATTCAGATGCAGATGTGCTGCTTCACACAGTCGCAGACGCGTGCCTTGGAGCAATCGCTGCAGGCGATATCGGAAAGCATTTTCCGGACACAGACCCTGAGTTTAAGGATGCTGATTCTGCGAAGCTGCTTCAGCATGTCTGGCAGCTTGTAAAAGAAAAGGGCTATGAACTCTGCAACATTGATTGTACGATTATTGCCCAAAAACCGAAGATGGCTCCCTATATTGATCAAATGAGAGAACGGATTGCAGAACTTCTTGAAGCTGATGCAGACCAGGTGAATGTGAAGGCGACAACGACCGAACAGCTTGGCTTCACCGGCCGCGGAGAAGGGATTGCCTCACAGGCTTCTGTTCTGATTGTGAAAAAATAAAATCCCGGACAAGCTTTTGGACACCCTGTTTTTAATGATAAAATGGAACAGATGTTAGAGATTAACGGAGGTACAGATATGACAAACGAAGTAAGAGTGCGATACGCTCCAAGTCCGACTGGACATTTACATATCGGAAATGCCCGGACAGCGCTGTTTAATTACCTTTATGCGCGCAATACCGGCGGAAAGTTTATTATCCGTATTGAAGATACAGATAAAAAGCGAAACATTGCAGGCGGCGAAGAAAGCCAGCTGAGATACTTGAAATGGCTTGGCATTGACTGGGACGAAAGCGTTGATACCGGCGGAGAGTACGGCCCGTACAGACAATCAGAGCGCAACGATCTTTATAAAAAATATTACGATCAGCTGCTTGCAGAAGGAAAAGCGTACAAATGCTACTGCACAGAAGAAGAGCTTGAGCAGGAGCGGGAAGAACAGACTGAGCGCGGTGAGACGCCGCAATACTCAGGCAAATGTGCAAACCTGACACCTGAGGACCAGGCGAAGCTTGAAGCTGAAGGAAGAATGCCGAGCATCCGCTTCCGCGTGCCAAAGGGAGAAGTCATCACGTTCAATGACATCGTGAAAGAAGAGATTTCATTTGAAACAGACGGCATCGGCGATTACGTCATTGTTAAAAAAGACGGTACGCCGACTTACAACTTTGCTGTAGCGGTTGATGACCACCTTATGAAGATGACGCATATTCTCCGCGGAGAAGACCATATCTCCAATACACCGAAACAAATCATGATCTTCAATGCGTTCGGATGGGACATTCCTGTTTTCGGCCATATGACGCTGATTGTTAACGAGAACCGCAAAAAACTCAGTAAGCGGGATGAATCAATCATCCAGTTTATTGAACAGTATAAAGAACTCGGCTATCTGCCGCAGGCCCTTTTCAACTTTATCGGGCTGCTTGGCTGGTCTCCGGGCGGAGAAGAAGAAATGTTCACGAAAGATCAGTTTGCCGAGATCTTTGATCCTGCAAGACTGTCTAAATCGCCGGCTGTTTTTGATACACAGAAATTGCTGTGGATGAACAATCAGTATGTTAAACAGCTTGATGCCGATCAGCTTGTTGAATTGACTCTTCCGCATCTTGTAAAAGCAGGCAAAGTATCTGATTCTGCATCTGCAGAAGAGCTTGACTGGGCCAGCAAACTGATTTTCCTTCATCAGGATAAAATCAGCTATGGCGCAGAGATCACAGAGCTGACTGAGCTTTTCTTTAAAGAGGAAATCACCTATAACCGCGAAGCGCGCAATGTGCTGGACGAAGAGCAGGTGCCTGAAGTGCTTACGGCATTCGCAGAAGAGCTGGGTAAACTTGAAGCGTTCACGGCTGAAGGCATTAAAGCTGCAACGAAGGCTGTGCAGAAATCAACGGGCCATAAAGGCAAAAATCTGTTTATGCCGATCCGCGTGGCAACAACAGGCCAGACTCATGGGCCGGACCTGCCGCAGGCAATCGAACTTCTTGGTAAAGAAACGATTTTAGCAAGATTAAAAAGTGCGAACAGTTAACTTTTTGCATGAAATGTAATATAGTATGTGTAATACATTGAAACACGTTGAGAAGGAGAAGTAGAGACGCCGTTTCCATTCCAGAGAGAACCTCGCCCGGTGAAAGAGGTTTATGCGACAACTGTCTTGAAATGCACCTTTGAGTCTTTTATTGAACCTTCATATTGAAGCAGTAAATAAAAGCGGATGCTCCCCGTTAAAGGAGCCAAAGTTGAAACAGGCTTTTAACCGCCTGTTTAAACAGAGTGGAACCGCGCACAAAGCGTCTCTGTCTATTAGGACAGAGGCGCTTTTTTTATAGTCTGTTTCACAATTAGATTAAAGGACAAAATAAGGGGAAGGTTTGGGGGGAATAAAATGTTTAAAATGCTGAAAGAAGACATAGAAGTCGTATTTGAACAGGATCCGGCTGCAAGATCGTATCTGGAAGTGATACTTACTTATTCAGGACTGCATGCAATATGGGCTCACAGGCTCGCACATGCGTTTTTCAAACGGAACATGTTTTTTATCGCAAGAGTTATTTCACAAGTAAGCAGATTCTTCACAGGCATTGAAATTCACCCGGGTGCAAAGATCGGAAGGCGGTTTTTCATCGATCACGGCATGGGAGTTGTCATTGGCGAGACGTGCGAAATCGGCGATAACGTAACGGTTTTCCAGGGTGTTACCCTTGGCGGAACCGGAAAAGAGAAGGGTAAAAGGCATCCGACGATACTGGACAATGCTTTAATTGCGACAGGTGCTAAAGTGCTTGGCTCCATCACGGTTGGTGCTTATTCCAAAATCGGAGCGGGGTCTGTCGTGCTTCGTGATGTGCCGGATCATTCAACCGTTGTCGGCATTCCGGGCAAGGTCGTGATCCGAAACGGCAAGCGGATTAATCAGGATATGGATCACTGTAATCTTCCGGATCCTGTGGCAGACAGGTTCAAGGAACTTGAGGCAGAGCTCATAAGCCTGAAAGAAGAAATCGCACAATTGAAAGAAGGGAAGAGTCAAGATGACCATCAAGTTATTCAATACGCTAACCAGACAAAAAGAAACCTTTAAGCCCCTTGAAGAGGGAAAGGTAAAAATGTATGTGTGCGGACCAACGGTTTATAACTATATCCATATAGGAAATGCACGCCCTGCGATTGTCTATGACACTGTCCGCAAATACCTTGAATACAGCGGGTATGACGTCAATTATGTATCCAACTTTACAGACGTGGACGATAAGCTGATTAAAGCCGCAAATGAGCTTGGAGAAGAAGTCCCTGCGATTGCCGAACGGTTCATCGAGGCGTATTTTGAAGATGTGACGGCGCTTGGATGTGACCGTGCGGATGCCCACCCGCGCGTAACAGAAAGCATGGATATTATTATTGATTTTATTGAAGCGCTCGTTGAAAAAGGATTTGCCTATGAAGCTGAGGGTGATGTTTATTACCGCACGAGAGCTTTTAAAGGCTACGGAAAACTCTCCCATCAGTCTGTTGATGAGCTTCGGGTGGGTGCAAGAATTGAAGCGGGAGACAAGAAACAGGATGCCCTGGATTTTGCTCTTTGGAAAGCAGCAAAACCGGGAGAAATTTCGTGGGATAGCCCTTGGGGAAAAGGACGTCCGGGCTGGCATATCGAATGCTCTGCGATGGTCCACAACCATTTCGGGGATACCATTGACATTCATGCAGGCGGACAGGACCTTACATTCCCTCACCATGAGAATGAAATCGCTCAATCGGAAGCATTGACAGAGAAGCCGTTTGCTAACTACTGGCTTCATAATGGGTATATTAATATTAACAACGAGAAAATGTCCAAATCACTTGGCAACTTCGTTCTGGTGCACGACATTATAAAAGAACATGATCCACAGGTTTTGCGGATGTTTATGCTGTCTGTTCACTACCGCCATCCAATCAATTACTCGGTTGATCTGCTTGAAAGCACGAAGAATGCGTTTGACCGCCTGCAGACATCTTATACAAATCTGCAGCACAGATCAAAAAGCAGTTCCGAGCTGACTGATGACAACGAAAAATGGCTTGGCATTATTTCTGAGCAGCGGAATCTATTCAGAGAAGCTATGGATGACGACTTTAATACGGCAAATGCCATCTCGGTGCTGTTTGAGCTCTCAAGACAGGCGAACTACTACCTGCAGGAGAAAAACACGTCGCAGGAAGTCATTTTGGCCTTTACTTCAGCATTTGACGAGCTTGGAGCCATACTTGGCCTCAAATTTGGCAGCCAGGATCTATTGGACGCAGAGATTGAAGAATTGATCGAGCAACGGATACAGGCGAGAAAAGACAGAAACTTCAAGCTGTCTGATGAAATCCGCGATAAATTGAAAGAGATGAATATCATTCTTGAAGATACGCCTCAAGGAACGAGATGGAAAAGAGGGTAAACATGCTTCGCTTAGAGGAAGTACCAAATTCAAAACAAATGAACAGTCTGGCGCTTGCGTATATCGGTGATGCCATTTATGAAGTTTTCGTAAGGCATCACCTCCTTGCCAAAGGACAGGTGCGCCCAAACCAGCTGCATAAACTTTCAACGACCTATGTTTCTGCAAAAGCCCAGGCAGCCGTTCTGCACGAGCTTTCAAAAAAGGAAGCGTTCAGTGAAGAAGAAATGGCGATTATCCGCCGCGGAAGAAATGCAAAATCGGGCACAGTGCCAAAAAATACAGACGTTCAAACGTACAGATACAGCACAGCATTTGAAGCGCTGATCGGCTATCTTCACCTTGAGAAAAGGGAAGAGCGCCTCTCGGAAATTATTGAAGCTTCTTTTGAACTGATAGAAAACGGAGGGAGGAATTAAGGATGGCAGAAGAGTACATTATTGGCCGCAATACGGTCATTGAAGCATTAAAATCAACGCGCAATGTATACAAGATCTGGATGGCCGAGAACTCAGTAAAGGGACAGGCCCAGCAGATCGCACAGCTTGCAAAAGAAAAAGGCATCACCATCCAAACGGTTCCGAAGAAAAAAATCGACCAGATGGCAGAAGGGAACCATCAGGGAGTTGTCGCGCAGGTGGCTGCCTATGAATATGCCGAAGTCGACGATATCCTGAAGGCTGCTGCTGATAAAGGCGAAGCGCCGTTTATCTTGATTCTTGATGAAATCGAGGATCCGCATAATCTCGGCTCCATCATGAGAACGGCAGATGCAACAGGCGCTCACGGCATTATCATTCCGAAGCGGAGAGCGGTAGGCCTGACAACGACAGTAGCAAAATTATCAACAGGTGCGATTGAGTATATCCCGGTTGCAAGAGTGACAAACCTTGCGAGAACAATTGAGGAACTTAAGGAGCGGGGCGTGTGGATTGTAGGAACAGATGCGAAAGGCTCGGATGATTACCGTTCCATGGACGGCAAAATGCCGCTTGGACTCGTTATAGGCAGTGAAGGAAAAGGGATGGGAAGACTCATCAAAGAAAAATGTGATTTTCTGGTCAACTTGCCGATGGCTGGCCGGGTCACATCTCTAAATGCTTCAGTAGCAGCAGGCCTCCTGATGTATGAGGTCTACAGAAAGCGTCAGCCTTTAGGAGAATAGAAAATGGATATCCTTCTTGTTGACGGATATAACATCATCGGTGCATGGGCGAATCTTCAATCATTGAAAAAAGAGAATCTCGCAGAGGCTAGAGAGGTTCTTATTCAAAAAATGGCAGAATATCAAGCGTACACCGGATACAGAGTGATTGTAGTTTTCGATGCCCATCAAGTGAAGGGCATTGAGAAAAAACAAAAAAACCACAGAGTGGAAGTTATCTATACAAGAGAAAATGAAACAGCGGATGAGAGGATCGAAAAATTAGCCATCTCTCTGAGCAACATCAAAACACAGATCCATGTGGCAACATCAGATTTCACTGAACAATGGGCCATTTTTGGCCAGGGAGCCCTCCGCAAATCAGCAAGAGAGCTTATGAATGAAGTGGAAGCCATTGAAAAGAGAATACAAAAGCGGGTCGAGAAAATTAAAGTAAACAGTCCCCAGTCAAAAATTCCGATAACAGATGATATGTTGAAATTGTTTGAAAAATGGCGCAGAGGCGGCTTCTAGGCTGTTGACGCTTTCAAAATGCATACTGTATAATATTTCTATCTATTGTGCGGTCGGGGGGATCGGCATGAACACACATTTCAGCATGGGCAAACTCAGCAAAGAAGATTTTCATGCTCTACTGGATGAACAGGTTGTTGAGCTTGTTCATAACGGGAACAGCGATGCTCTGGATTATTTAATCACCAAGTACCGCAATTTTGTCAGAGCAAAAGCAAGATCCTATTTTTTAATAGGTGCTGACAGAGAAGATATTATCCAGGAAGGGATGATCGGATTATATAAAGCAATCCGTGATTTCAGAGAGGACAAGCTTACATCGTTCAAAGCTTTTGCAGAGCTGTGCATCACTCGCCAGATTATTACCGCAATTAAGACCGCTACCCGTCAAAAACATATTCCTCTTAACTCATACGTTTCTCTGGACAAGCCAATTTACGATGAAGAATCTGACCGGACGCTTATGGATGTCATATCAGGGGCTAAAGTCAGTGATCCGGAAGAACTGATTATTAATCAGGAAGAATTTGATGATATAGAAACGAAAATGGGAGAGCTGTTAAGCGATCTCGAACGGAAAGTACTCGTGCTTTATCTGGACGGCAAAAGCTATCAGGAGATCTCAGAGGAGCTTAACCGCCACGTGAAATCAATCGATAACGCCCTTCAGCGTGTAAAACGCAAGCTTGAGAGGTATCTGGAACTGCGCGAAATCAATTTGTAAAACCTGTCAGGCGAGATTGACGAAGGTTCCCAGCGTGTGTTACATTTTTATAGAAAAAAGCAGGACTAGCGGAAGGTGTCGAAATGCGTAAGAAAGTATCTATGGCTTGCACAGACTGTGGAAGCAGAAACTACACAACGATGAAAAACACGTCAAGCACAGAAGAGCGTTTAGAATTCAAGAAATTTTGTAAAGCTTGCAACGCACATGCGGACCACCGTGAAACAAAGTAGCACTCATCACATGATTCTATATTTCTATGACAGGCTTTCTGAATTCTCTTGGAGGTAATGTACATGCAGCGTATTGTTAATTTTTTCAAAGATGTTTCCCGTGAAATGAAAAAGGTAAGCTGGCCAAAAGGCAAAGAACTGACGCGCTATACGATTACAGTTATTGCGACAGTAGCTTTTGCAGTTGTCTTTTTTGCCATCATCGACTACGGAATTTCATCGCTGATCCGCCTTGTATCTTAAAAATAAAGCGTCTGTTTTTGATTTCGTTTTATTTTATTGAATAATAGATAGAAAATCGTGCTATAATAGAGAATATTATTTTTCCGCAAAAACCCGTTCGACGGGTTTTTTCATTGTTTAAAAATAACAGTCAGCAGAAGAAAATAACCGCAGAGTGCAATATAAGAGTCAATATGCAGGGAGGGAATGGACAAATCGTCCTATAGAAGATGGAGAAAAACTGGTATGTAGTCCACACTTATTCCGGTTACGAGAATAAGGTTAAGGCCAATCTTGAAAAGCGTGTAGAATCAATGGGCATGCAGGATAAAATCTTCCGTGTCATCGTGCCGGAAGAAGAAGAAACAGATTTCAAAAACGGCAAAAAGAAAGTCACAAAGAAAAAAGTTTTCCCTGGCTATGTGCTTGTTGAGATCGTCATGACGGACGATTCATGGTACGTTGTCCGCAACACGCCGGGTGTTACAGGTTTCGTAGGATCAGCAGGATCGGGCTCTAAGCCGACGCCGCTTCTTCCTGAAGAGGTTGTAACAATTCTTAAGCATATGGGCATGGAAGAAAAACGCATTGAAGTCGACTTTGAACTAAAAGAGTCTGTCAAAGTAATAGACGGTCCTTTTGCCAACTTTACCGGATCAATTGAAGAGATTGACAAGGATAAAGGCAAAGTGAAAGTGCTTGTCAACATGTTCGGCCGCGAAACGCCGGTTGAGCTGGAATTTTCTCAAGTTGATAAATTATAAGAAAAAAACTTGAATTCGAAAACGAAAAGTGGTAATATTTCATAAGTCAGTATGTCTCGCTTTGCGGGGCATAAAACTTGATTATTTTCTATCATTCATATAAAGAATGACGACATGAGTGGGAGGGTACAAACCCTATTACCACATCACGGACTTAAGGAGGTGTGTCTCGTGGCTAAAAAAGTAATTAAAATGGTTAAGTTGCAAATTCCTGCTGGTAAAGCTAATCCAGCGCCGCCGGTTGGTCCTGCATTGGGTCAAGCTGGTGTTAACATCATGGGATTCTGTAAGGAGTTTAACGCTCGTACAGCTGATCAGGCTGGACTTATCATTCCTGTTGAAATTACGGTATTTGAAGACCGTTCATTTACATTTATTACAAAAACTCCGCCTGCTGCAGTATTGCTTAAGAAAGCAGCTGGAATTGAGTCTGGTTCTGGTGAACCAAACCGTAATAAAGTAGCAACAGTTAAGCGTGATAAAGTACGTGAAATTGCTGAAACAAAAATGCCTGACTTAAATGCAGCTAATGTTGAATCAGCTATGCGTATGGTTGAAGGTACTGCACGCAGCATGGGTATCGTCATCGAAGACTAATTGTTGTTTTTGTTTTAGGGGGTTGCGAGTTGCTTTTCGCAACCTTTATTCGTGGGAGGTTATTCCGCTAAAACCACTAAGGAGGAAATCTATAATGGCTAAAAGAGGTAAAAAGTACGTTGAAGCTGCTAAATTAGTAGACCGTGCTCAAGCTTACGGAGTTCAAGATGCAATTGAACTTGTAAAGAAAACAAACACAGCTAAATTTGATGCAACAGTTGAAGTTGCATTCCGTTTAGGCGTTGATCCACGTAAAAACGATCAGCAAATCCGCGGTGCAGTTGTTCTTCCAAACGGAACGGGCAAAACTCAGCGCGTACTTGTATTCGCTAAAGGCGAAAAAGCGAAGGAAGCAGAAGCTGCCGGAGCTGACTATGTTGGCGATGCTGACTACATCAACAAAATCCAGCAAGGCTGGTTCGACTTTGATGTAATCGTAGCTACTCCTGACATGATGGGTGAAGTTGGTAAACTTGGACGCGTCCTTGGACCAAAAGGCTTAATGCCAAACCCTAAAACTGGAACAGTTTCTTTTGACGTTGACAAAGCGGTAAAAGAAATCAAAGCCGGTAAAGTTGAATACCGCGTTGACAAAGCTGGAAACATCCACGTGCCAATCGGTAAAGTTTCTTTCGAAGACAGCAAGCTTGTTGAGAACTTCACAACAATCTTCGAAACACTTCTAAAAGCTAAGCCAGCTGCTGCAAAAGGTACTTACATGAAGAACGTTGCTGTTGCTTCTACTATGGGACCTGGCGTAAAAGTTGATGCTTCAAGTTTCGGCATTAAATAATAGTTGACATCTCAGTCACCTTTATATATAATCAAAAATGTTGTTTAACTAAATAACTTCATTTATACCGTAGACAGCAGGTGCTATCCATGCTTAATTTCCTGCCGAGGTGTATATATGTGAACTAGTAATTAGATCGCTTGTATATATACTGCCTCCATGTCTGACGTGGAGGCATTTCTTTTGATAAGAAAGAAACCGAACGGTATAAGTGCGGAATCTTAATTCTTACAGGAGGTGTACCAATGAGCAGCGCTATCGATACAAAAAAATCCATCGTAGAAGACATTACGGCTAAGTTTCGCGAGAGCAAAACGACAATCGTTGTTGACTACCGCGGTTTAACAGTTGCAGAAGTGACAGAACTTCGTAAAACTCTTCGTGATGCTGGCATCGAGTTCAAAGTTTACAAAAACACAATGACTCGCCGCGCAGTTGAAAATGTTGAACTTACTGGTCTTAATGACGCCCTTACAGGCCCAAATGCAATTGCATTCAGTAACGACGACGTAGTTGCTCCGGCTAAGATTCTTAACGACTTTGCTAAAAAGCATGACGCGTTAGAAATCAAAGCAGGTGTAATCGAAGGAAACATTGCGACAGTAGAGCAAATTAAAGCTCTTGCAGATCTTCCATCACGCGAAGGCTTGCTTTCTATGTTGCTTAGCGTACTTCAAGCTCCAATGCGCAATCTTGCACTTGCTGCTAAAGCAGTTGCAGATCAAAAGGAAGAGCAGGGAGCTTAATCTGATCGACCCGTACCAAAACAAAAAACTAATAGGTTTATAAGGAGGAAATATACAATGACTAAAGAACAAATCATTGAAGCAGTTAAAGAAATGACTGTTTTAGAACTTAACGACTTAGTTAAAGCAATCGAAGAAGAATTTGGCGTAACTGCAGCTGCTCCTGTAGCAATGGCTGGTGGCGCTGCTGGCGGCGAAGCTGCTGCTGAGCAAACTGAATTTGACGTGGTACTTGCTAGCGCTGGTGCACAAAAAATCAAAGTTATCAAAGTTGTACGTGAAATCACTGGCCTTGGCTTGAAAGAAGCTAAAGAACTAGTTGACAACACTCCAAAAGCTATCAAAGAAGGAATCGCTAAAGAAGAAGCTGAAGAAATCAAAGGCAAACTTGAAGAAGTTGGCGCTTCTGTAGAAGTTAAGTAATTCCTGAAAAGACAAAGCTCGCTTGAAATAACAGCGGGCTTTTTTTTCACGTTTGACACCAAATGTGAACGTGCAGGTATGAATGATTGCCTGTTTAGGTATACTCCTTTAACATGGAGGGGAAAAGATGACAAATCACTACTATTCACAGCAGCCGGAAGCTTTGAGTGACCGTAAGTCATGGACATATACGTTAAGAGGGAATTCCTTTCATTTTCAAAGCGATCGCGGCGTATTTTCCAAAAACGAAGTGGACTTTGGATCAAGACTGCTGATCAATACATTTGCTCTGCCAAAAACAGATGGTGATCTGCTTGATGTCGGCTGCGGCTACGGGCCGATTGGAATTGCACTTGCGAAGGAGTTCGGCGACCGCACAGTTGATATGATTGACATCAATGAAAGAGCAGTCCAGCTTGCAAAAGAAAATGCAGAGGCGAACGGTGTCAAAAATGTCCGTATCCGCACAAGCAATCTTTTTGAAAATGTTGATCCTTCAAAAAAATACGCGGCTATCCTTACCAACCCGCCAATCCGTGCCGGGAAAAAAACAGTGCACGAGATTTTTGAAAAAAGCTATCATTCTCTTTGTCCGGGAGGAGAGCTATGGGTGGTTATTCAGAAAAAGCAAGGTGCCCCGTCTGCTATGGCCAAGCTTTCTGAAATGTTTAAAGATGTCGCTGCAGTCAAAAAGGATAAAGGCTACTATATTATCAGGGCAGAAAAAGATTGACTCGAATTTTTGCCTATGTTAACATTATAAAATGCCAATATATATATTCCAGGAGTCTCTATTTTTTTGATTGAAATGTATAAATATAGGACAAATGGAAAAGATGTTAAAATCAATAGCACGTTTGACAAAAGTGGTTTTCTAATTATAGAGACCTTTTTATTTTTGTTTTCTCCTTGTATGTGTATTGGCAGCTGCTAGATTCATTTGCGGATACATATTACAAGTTCTATTACGCTTGATTTGAGGGGTGAAGCAGTTGACAGGTCAACTAGTTCAGTATGGACGACACCGCCAACGCAGAAGTTATGCACGCATTAGTGAAGTGTTAGAATTACCAAACCTTATCGAGATTCAAACCGCTTCCTATCAGTGGTTTCTTGATGAGGGCCTCAGAGAAATGTTCACGGACATCTCTCCAATTGAGGACTTCACTGGTAACCTCTCGCTGGAATTTATCGATTACAGTTTAGGTGATCCTAAATATTCAGTAGAGGAATCCAAAGAGCGCGATGTTACCTATTCTGCACCGCTTCGTGTAAAGGTGCGTTTAATTAACAAAGAAACTGGTGAAGTGAAAGATCAGGATGTATTCATGGGTGACTTCCCATTGATGACTGAAACAGGCACGTTCGTGATTAACGGCGCCGAGCGCGTTATCGTATCACAGCTTGTTCGTTCACCAAGTGTTTATTACAGCGGAAAAGTCGATAAAAATGGTAAAAAAGGCTTTACTGCTACTGTTATTCCAAACCGTGGTGCCTGGTTAGAGTACGAAACAGATGCTAAAGATGTTGCATATGTGCGCATTGATCGCACTCGGAAACTGCCGGTAACGGTTCTTTTGCGCGCTCTCGGCTTTGGTTCTGATCAGGAAATCGTTGATCTTTTCGGAGAAAACGAATACCTTCGCAATACGCTTGATAAAGACAACACAGAGAGCACAGAGAAAGCTCTTCTTGAAATCTACGAGCGTCTGCGCCCGGGCGAGCCGCCGACTGTCGACAATGCAAAAAGCCTTCTGGATTCCCGTTTCTTTGATCCGAAGCGCTATGACCTTGCGAGTGTCGGACGCTACAAAATCAATAAAAAACTTCACATTAAAAACCGCCTTTTCAACCAGCGTCTTGCTGAAACGTTAGTAGACCCTGAAACTGGCGAAATCATTGCAGAAAAAGATACGTTAATTGATAGACGCACACTTGACCGGATCATTCCGAACCTTGAGAGCGGCGTCGGCTTTAAAACCATCACGCCATCAGGCGGAGTAGTAGAAGAAGATGTGACGCTTCAGTCCGTTAAAATCTATGCTCCAATCGATCAAGAAGGCGAAAAAGTCATTAACGTAATCAGCAATGCTTATGTTGAAGAAAATGTGAAAAATATCACGCCTGCAGATATCCTTTCTTCTATCAGCTACTTCTTCAACCTGCTGCATGGAGTTGGGGATACAGACGACATCGACCATCTTGGAAACCGCCGTCTTCGTTCTGTAGGAGAACTCCTTCAAAACCAATTCCGAATCGGACTTTCCCGTATGGAGCGTGTTGTCCGCGAGAGAATGTCGATTCAGGATACAAATACAATTACACCTCAGCAGCTTATTAACATTCGTCCTGTTATTGCATCCATTAAAGAGTTCTTCGGAAGCTCACAGCTTTCCCAGTTCATGGATCAGACGAATCCGCTTGCTGAATTAACGCATAAACGCCGTCTTTCTGCACTTGGACCCGGTGGTTTGACGCGTGAGCGCGCAGGCTTTGAAGTCCGTGACGTTCACTACTCTCACTACGGCCGCATGTGTCCGATCGAAACTCCTGAGGGACCGAACATCGGTCTGATCAACTCTCTGTCTTCGTATGCAAAAGTAAACCGTTTCGGTTTCATTGAAACGCCGTACAGACGCGTAGACCCGGAGACCGGCAAAGTAACTGCACGAATTGATTATCTGACAGCAGATGAAGAGGATAACTATGTAGTCGCACAGGCGAACGCACGCCTTGCTGATGACGGCTCTTTCCTTGATGAAGATATCGTTTCCCGTTTCCGCGGTGAAAACACGGTCATGTCACGTGACAGAATGGACTACATGGATGTATCTCCAAAGCAGGTTGTATCTGCAGCGACAGCATGTATTCCGTTCCTTGAAAACGATGACTCCAACCGTGCCCTCATGGGAGCGAACATGCAGCGTCAGGCAGTTCCGCTTATGAATCCTGAATCTCCAATTGTCGGAACAGGCATGGAGTATGTATCAGGAAAAGATTCGGGTGCTGCTGTAATCTGTAAATTCCCTGGTGTTGTTGAGAAAGTTGAAGCTAAAAACATCTGGGTGCGCCGCTATGAAGATGTGGACGGCGTTAAAACAAAAGGCAACCTTGATAAGTACAGCCTTCTGAAGTTCATCCGTTCTAACCAAGGTACGTGCTACAACCAGCGTCCGATTGTAAGTGTTGGCGATGAAGTTGTAAAAGGCGAAATCCTTGCTGACGGACCTTCAATGGAACTGGGCGAACTTGCACTTGGACGCAACGTAATGGTTGCATTCATGACATGGGACGGCTACAACTATGAAGATGCCATCATCATGAGCAGACGTCTTGTAAAAGATGATGTATACACGTCTATTCATATTGAAGAATATGAATCAGAGTCCCGTGATACAAAGCTTGGACCGGAAGAAATTACGCGCGACATCCCGAACGTAGGGGAAGATGCCCTTCGCAATCTTGATGACCGCGGTATTATCCGTGTCGGTGCAGAAGTAAAAGACGGAGACCTGCTTGTTGGTAAAGTAACACCTAAAGGGGTTACGGAACTTACAGCCGAGGAACGTCTGCTTCATGCAATCTTCGGTGAAAAAGCAAGAGAAGTCCGCGATACTTCCCTTCGTGTTCCTCACGGAGGCGGCGGAATCGTTCTTGATGTAAAAGTATTCAACCGCGAAGACGGTGATGAGCTTCCTCCTGGCGTAAACCAGCTAGTCCGCGCATATATCGTTCAGAAGCGTAAAATTTCTGAAGGCGATAAAATGGCCGGACGACATGGTAACAAAGGGGTTATCTCAAGAATCCTTCCTGAAGAAGATATGCCTTATCTTCCAGACGGAACTCCGGTTGATATCATGCTTAACCCGCTTGGTGTACCATCCCGTATGAACATCGGTCAGGTACTTGAGCTTCATCTTGGAATGGCAGCGCGCAAACTAGGCATGCATGTAGCATCCCCGGTATTTGATGGCGCCCGTGAAGAAGATGTATGGTCAACACTTGAAGAAGCCGGTATGGCGCGAGATGCCAAAACCGTCCTTTACGACGGCCGTACAGGTGAACCGTTTGATAACCGTGTATCAGTTGGAATCATGTACATGATCAAACTTGCCCACATGGTAGACGATAAATTACATGCCCGTTCAACAGGTCCATACTCACTTGTTACGCAGCAGCCTCTTGGCGGTAAAGCCCAGTTCGGCGGACAGCGTTTCGGAGAGATGGAAGTATGGGCGCTTGAAGCTTATGGCGCTGCTTATACTCTTCAGGAAATTCTTACTGTTAAGTCAGATGACGTTGTCGGACGTGTTAAAACGTATGAAGCGATTGTCAAAGGCGAAAATGTACCGGAGCCGGGAGTTCCAGAGTCATTCAAAGTATTGATCAAAGAACTTCAAAGTTTAGGTATGGACGTTAAGATTCTTTCAGGCGATGAACAGGAAATCGAAATGAGAGATCTTGAAGACGATGAAGAAGGACAGCAGTCAGAAGGTTTATCCCTGAATGATCAGCCGGATGATCTTTCATCAGCAGCAATGGAAAAAGAAAAAGACGCAGTTACGAAAGAATAGTAAGCAATAAGGGTAAAACCTGAAGACGAAAAGGGAGGTAGGCCCCTTGCTAGATGTAAATAACTTTGAGTATATGAACATCGGTCTCGCATCACCCGATAAAATCCGCTCGTGGTCATTCGGTGAAGTGAAGAAACCAGAAACGATTAACTATCGTACGTTAAAACCAGAAAAAGACGGTTTATTCTGTGAGCGCATTTTCGGTCCTACAAAGGACTGGGAATGTCATTGCGGAAAATACAAACGAGTACGCTATAAAGGCGTAGTCTGTGACCGATGCGGAGTCGAAGTGACTCGTGCAAAGGTTCGCCGTGAGCGTATGGGGCACATTGAGCTTGCTGCCCCAGTCTCACACATTTGGTATTTCAAAGGGATCCCGAGCCGCATGGGACTTGTTCTTGACATGTCACCTCGTGCTCTCGAAGAAGTTATCTATTTTGCTTCTTACGTCGTAACGGAAACCGGCGATACGCCTCTTGAAAAGAAACAGCTTCTTTCCGAGAAAGAATATCGTGCTTACCGTGACAAATACAGCTCGTCGTTCCAGGCTGCAATGGGAGCAGAAGCGATCAAAAAGCTTCTTTCAGACATTGACCTTGATAAAGAGGTAGACCAGCTTAAAGAAGAGCTTAAAACGTCACAGGGACAGCGCAGAACACGTGCCATCAAGCGACTTGAAGTGCTTGAAGCATTCCGTAATTCAGGAAATGAGCCATCATGGATGATCCTTGATGTGCTTCCGGTTATTCCTCCTGAGCTGCGCCCGATGGTTCAGCTTGACGGCGGACGTTTTGCAACGTCTGACTTGAATGACCTTTACCGCCGTGTTATTAACCGCAACAACCGCTTAAAGCGTCTATTGGACCTTGGTGCTCCGAGCATCATCGTTCAAAATGAAAAGCGCATGCTTCAGGAAGCGGTCGATGCATTAATTGATAACGGACGCCGCGGCCGTCCTGTAACCGGACCGGGTAACCGTCCGCTTAAATCACTTTCACACATGCTGAAAGGGAAACAGGGACGTTTCCGTCAGAACCTTCTTGGAAAACGTGTTGACTATTCAGGCCGTTCGGTTATCGTTGTAGGTCCGAACCTGAAAATGTACCAATGCGGACTTCCTAAAGAAATGGCACTTGAACTTTTCAAGCCTTTCGTAATGAAGGAGCTAGTTGAAAAAGGCCTTGCACACAATATTAAAAGTGCAAAGCGTAAAATAGAACGCGTATCTCCTGAAGTATGGGATGTATTAGAGTCTGTTATCCGCGAGCACCCAGTGCTGTTAAACCGCGCACCGACTCTTCACAGACTTGGTATTCAGGCATTCGAACCGACACTTGTAGAAGGACGCGCAATCCGCCTTCATCCTCTTGTATGTACAGCTTACAACGCTGACTTTGACGGTGACCAAATGGCGGTTCACGTACCGCTTTCAGCTGAAGCTCAGGCAGAGGCCCGAATCCTTATGCTTGCAGCGCAGAACATCCTGAATCCTAAGGATGGTAAGCCGGTTGTTACACCTTCTCAGGATATGGTTCTTGGAAACTACTACCTGACACTTGAGCGCGAAGGTGCTGTTGGGGAAGGTATGGTCTTTAAAGATACAAATGAAGCACTTCTTGCCTATCAGAACGGCTATGTGCATCTTCATACCCGTATTGCTGTTCAAGCAAGCTCTCTGCCGAATGAATCATTTACAGATGAGCAGCGCAAAAAGCTTCTTGTAACAACAGTCGGAAAATTGATCTTCAATGAAATTCTTCCTCCTTCATTCCCGTACATGAATGAACCGACGAAGAGCAACATTGAAGATGAAACACCGGAAAAGTTCTTTATTGATGCAAATGTGAATGTCAAAGAATTCATCCAGAGCCAGGAGGTTATTTCTCCGTTCAAAAAAGGAATTCTTGGTAAGATCATTGCTGAAATCTTTAAGAAATTCCACATTACCGAAACATCCAAAATGCTTGACCGCATGAAGGATCTTGGTTTCAGATATTCTACAAAAGCCGGTATTACGGTTGGTGTGTCTGACATCATCGTACTTCGGGAGAAAGAAGAAATCCTTAAAGAAGCTCAGGCTAAAGTTGATAATGTTCTTAAACAGTTCAAACGCGGTCTGATTACAGAAGAAGAGCGCTATGAACGCGTCATCTCTATCTGGAGTGCTTCTAAAGACGTTATTCAAGGCAAGCTGATGGCTTCCCTGGATAAACGCAACCCAATCTTTATGATGAGTGATTCCGGAGCCCGTGGTAACGCATCTAACTTTACGCAGCTTGCCGGAATGCGCGGACTGATGGCCAACCCGGCCGGACGTATTATCGAACTTCCGATCAAATCAAGTTTCCGTGAAGGCTTAACAGTTCTTGAGTACTTTATCTCTACGCATGGTGCCCGTAAAGGTCTTGCGGATACAGCCCTTAAGACAGCTGACTCAGGTTACTTGACAAGACGTCTTGTTGACGTTGCCCAGGATGTTATCATCCGTGATGAAGACTGCGGAACTGACCGCGGAATTCTGACACGTTCAATTAAAGAAGGAACAGAAATTATCGAGCATCTTGAAGAGCGCCTTATCGGACGCTATGCTCGCAAAACGCTGAAACATCCTGAAACAGGTGAAGTGATTGTTGAGGAAAATGATCTGATTACAGAAGATCTTGCTCATACAATTGTGGAACTTGGTATTGAGGAAGTCTGGATCCGTTCTGCATTTACGTGTAACACACGCCACGGCGTATGTAAAAAATGCTATGGACGCAATCTTGCTACCGGAACAGAAGTTGAAGTGGGAGAAGCAGTCGGTATCATCGCTGCCCAGTCAATCGGTGAGCCGGGAACTCAGCTTACAATGCGTACGTTCCATACAGGCGGTGTTGCCGGAGACGACATCACTCAAGGTTTGCCTCGTATTCAGGAGCTGTTCGAAGCGCGTAACCCTAAAGGTCAGGCGACAATTTCCGAAATTGACGGTGTTGTTGTTGAGATTAATGAAGTACGCGACAGACAGCAGGAAATCGTCATCAAAGGCGACGTTGAAACACGCACGTACACAGCTGCTTACAATGCAAGACTGAAAGTTGCTGAAGGTGACCAGATCAGACACGGCCAGGAGCTGACTGAAGGTTCGATTGATCCTAAAGAATTGCTCAAGGTGACAGATCTCACGTCTGTTCAGGAATACCTGCTTCGTGAAGTGCAGAAAGTATACCGCATGCAAGGGGTAGAGATCGGTGACAAACACGTAGAAGTAATGGTTCGCCAGATGCTTCGCAAAGTAAGAGTAATGGATGCTGGAGATACAGATGTATTGCCGGGCACATTGCTGGATGTTCACCAATTTACGGATGCCAACAAGAAAGTGCTTCTTGACGGCAAGCGCCCTGCTACAGGACGTCCGATCCTTCTTGGTATCACGAAAGCTTCTCTTGAAACAGATTCATTCCTGTCTGCTGCATCGTTCCAGGAAACAACTCGTGTCCTGACAGATGCTGCAATCAAAGGAAAACGTGATGAACTTCTCGGCCTGAAAGAAAATGTAATCATCGGTAAGCTTGTACCTGCCGGAACAGGAATGCAGCGCTACAGACGCGTTAATCCGATTCCGCGTACACAGCCTGAAGGTGAAACAATACCTGCAGAGTAACTAACTGAAGAAGAGATGGGTGAATCCAGAAAAATGTTTCACTGATCTGGTTGACATCCATCTCTTACGATGTTAGTATATCCTAGGTGCTTAATTAAAACCTGTTGCTTTGGAGGATGTATTTATATGTCTTATGAAAAAGTATCGCAGGCACATAAAGTAATCGTTGGTACGAAGCAAACAGTAAAAGCTCTAAAGCTTGGCCAGGTAAAGGAACTGGTTGTTGCTGAAGATGCAGATCCAAGGATTGTGAAACCAGTCATTGAACTTGCAGAACAGAAGAACATTTCCCTTCACATGGTCGACTCTATGAAAAAGCTTGGAAAAGCTTGCGGAATAGAAGTTGGAGCCGTAACTGTAGCTATTATCAATTAAAAACCGTTTTTGCCAAGAGTGACAAACTCTCTGCAAAAACTTTGTTTTTGCCCAAATATGAACCACCTGGATGTGTGGTATTAAACATTAAGAGAGGAGGACATAAACATGCCTACTATTAACCAGCTAGTTCGCAAAGGACGCGTAAGCAAAGTTGAAAAATCAACTTCTCCTGCACTGAACAAAGGTTACAACAGCTTCAAAAAAGAGCAGACTAACACTTCATCACCGCAAAAACGCGGAGTATGTACTCGTGTTGGTACAATGACACCGAAGAAACCGAACTCGGCTCTTCGTAAATACGCTCGTGTACGCCTGACTAACGGAATCGAGGTTACTGCCTACATTCCAGGTATCGGACACAACCTGCAAGAGCACAGTGTTGTACTTATCCGCGGCGGACGTGTAAAAGATTTACCGGGTGTACGTTACCACATCGTTCGCGGTGCGCTTGACACTGCAGGTGTTGACAAACGTATGCAAGGCCGCTCTAAATACGGTACAAAACGCCCAAAAGCACCAAAAAAATAATGCCTTAAGTCATATATCACTTAAGTATATCGCATGAAGGGAGGATATAACATGCCACGTAAAGGTCCTGTTACAAAAAGAGACGTATTGCCAGATCCACTTTACAACTCAAAGCTTGTTAGTCGTCTAATCAACAGAATTATGGTTGACGGTAAGAGAGGTAAAGCACAAACTATTCTTTACACTGCTTTTGACATCGTGAAAGAGCGTTCAGGTAAAGAAGCAATTGAAGTGTTCGAGCAAGCACTTAAAAACATCATGCCAGTTCTTGAGGTAAGAGCTCGTCGTGTGGGTGGTGCAAACTATCAAGTACCTGTTGAAGTTCGCCCTGACCGCCGTACAACTCTTGGTCTTCGCTGGTTAGTAAACTACGCTCGTCTTCGCGGAGAGAAAACGATGGAAGAGCGTTTAGCTAACGAGATTCTTGATGCTGCCAACAACACTGGTTCATCAGTTAAGAAGCGTGAAGACACTCACAAAATGGCTGAAGCTAACAAAGCATTCGCTCACTACCGCTGGTAGGATTCAATATAAACCAATAACTATACTAATCCTTATAAAAGGAAGGAGAAAAGACCCCAATGGCAAGAGAGTTCTCCTTAGACAAAACTCGTAATATCGGCATCATGGCTCACATCGATGCCGGTAAAACGACGACTACTGAACGTGTACTTTTCTACACTGGACGTATTCACAAAATTGGTGAGACACACGAAGGTGCGTCTCAAATGGACTGGATGGAGCAGGAGCAGGAGCGTGGAATCACGATCACTTCTGCTGCTACAACTGCTCAGTGGAAAGGCCATCGCGTAAACATCATCGATACACCTGGACACGTAGACTTCACAGTTGAAGTTGAACGTTCACTTCGTGTACTTGATGGTGCTGTAGCAGTACTTGATGCACAATCAGGTGTTGAGCCTCAAACTGAAACAGTATGGCGCCAGGCAACAACTTACGGAGTACCGCGTGTAGTATTCGTTAACAAAATGGATAAAATCGGTGCGGATTTCTTATACTCTGTAAAAACATTGCATGACCGTCTTGAAGCAAATGCTCATCCAATTCAGCTTCCAATCGGTGCTGAAGATCAATTCGAAGGAATTATCGATCTTGTAGATAACGTAGCATACTTCTACGAAGATGATCTTGGAACTCGTTCTGAGGCTAAAGAAATTCCTGAAGAGTATAAAGATCTTGCTGAAGAGTGGCGCGGCAAGCTTGTAGAAGCTGTTGCTGAACTTGACGAAGAGCTTATGATGAAATACCTTGAGGGTGAAGAGCTTACAATCGATGAATTGAAAGCTGGAATCCGTAAAGGTACAGTAAATGTAGAATTCTACCCAGTTATCTGCGGATCTGCATTTAAAAACAAAGGTGTACAGTTAATGCTTGACGCAGTTCTTGATTACCTGCCATCACCTCTTGATGTACCTGCAATCAAAGGTATCACTCCTGACACAGAAGAAGAAGTAATCCGCGAATCAAGCGATGAGGGTCCTTTCTCAGCACTTGCATTCAAAGTTATGACTGACCCTTATGTTGGGAAACTTACATTCTTCCGCGTATATTCAGGTGTTCTTAACTCTGGATCTTACGTACAAAACTCAACGAAAGGCAAGCGTGAGCGTGTAGGACGTATCCTGCAAATGCATGCTAACTCTCGTGAGGAAATCTCTACTGTATATGCTGGTGACATCGCTGCTGCTGTAGGTCTTAAAGACACTACAACTGGTGATACTCTATGTGATGAAAAGAGCCTTGTTATCTTGGAATCAATGGAATTCCCAGAGCCGGTTATCTCGCTTTCAGTTGAGCCAAAATCAAAAGCTGACCAAGACAAAATGTCTACAGCTTTATCTAAGCTTTCTGAAGAAGATCCAACTTTCAAAGCTCACACTGACACTGAAACAGGTCAAACGATCATCTCTGGTATGGGTGAACTTCACCTTGATATCATTGTTGACCGTATGAGACGTGAATTCAAAGTTGAAGCTAACGTTGGTGCTCCTCAGGTTGCATACCGTGAAACTTTCCGCGGATCTGCGAAAGTTGAAGGTAAGTTTGCACGCCAATCCGGTGGACGCGGTCAATTCGGACACGTTTGGATCGAATTCGAACCAAATGAAGAAGGAAAAGGCTTTGAGTTCCACAACAAAATCGTCGGCGGTGTTGTTCCTCGTGAATACATCCCAGCGGTTGGAGCAGGCTTAGAAGACTCCATGAAAAATGGTGTTCTTGCAGGCTACCCGCTAATCGATGTTAAAGCATCATTAGTAGACGGTTCTTACCATGATGTTGACTCAAGTGAGATGGCGTTTAAAATTGCTGCATCTATGGCACTTAAAAACGCTGTATCTAAGTGTAACCCTGTTATTCTTGAGCCTGTTATGAAGGTTGAAGTAGTTATCCCTGATGAGTACATGGGAGATATCATGGGTGATATCACTTCTCGCCGCGGTCGCGTTGAAGGCATGGAAGCTCGCGGAAACGCTCAAGTAGTACGTGCTATGGTACCACTTTCTGAAATGTTTGGATATGCAACTGCACTTCGTTCAAACACTCAAGGACGCGGAACATTCTCTATGCACTTTGATCACTACGAAGAGGTTCCAAAATCAATTTCTGAAGAAATTATCAAAAAAAATAAAGGTGAATAATTGATTTTCACTCTTTATTAAAGTATAACTACTTATGTATGTATAGAAAGTGGACAACGTTCACTTTCTGAAATCTATATAATCAATCATGACTCTAAGGAGGAATTTAGAATGGGTAAAGAAAAATTCGACCGTTCCAAAACGCATGCCAATATCGGTACAATTGGACACGTTGACCACGGTAAAACAACTCTAACAGCTGCAATTACAACTGTACTTGCAAAACGTAGCGGTAAAGGTGCTGCAATGGCATACGACATGATCGATGCTGCTCCTGAAGAGCGCGAGCGCGGAATCACAATCTCAACTGCACACGTTGAGTACGAAACTGACACTCGTCACTATGCACACGTTGACTGCCCAGGACATGCTGACTATGTTAAAAACATGATCACTGGTGCTGCACAAATGGACGGCGGAATCCTAGTTGTTTCTGCTTCTGACGGCCCAATGCCACAAACTCGTGAGCACATCCTTCTTTCTCGTCAAGTAGGTGTACCTTACCTTGTAGTATTCATGAACAAATGCGACATGGTAGACGACGAAGAGCTTCTTGAGCTAGTTGAAATGGAAGTACGCGACCTTCTTTCTGAGTATGACTTCCCTGGCGATGACATCCCAGTAATCAAAGGTTCTGCTCTTAAAGCTCTAGAAGGCGAAGCTGAGTGGGAAGAGAAAATCGTTGAGCTTATGAACGCTGTTGACGAGTACATCCCAACACCAGCTCGTGACACTGAAAAGCCATTCATGATGCCTGTTGAGGACGTATTCTCAATCACTGGCCGTGGAACAGTTGCTACTGGACGCGTTGAGCGTGGAGTAGTTAAAGTTGGAGATGTTATCGACATCATCGGCTTCACTGAAGAGCCAAAATCAACAACTGTAACAGGTGTTGAAATGTTCCGTAAGCTTCTTGACTATGCAGAAGCTGGCGACAACATCGGTGCACTTCTTCGTGGGGTTTCTCGCGACGACATCCAACGTGGACAAGTTCTTGCTAAGCCAAAAACAATCACTCCACACACTAAATTTAAATCAGAAGTTTACGTTCTTTCAAAAGAAGAGGGTGGACGTCACACTCCATTCTTCTCTAACTACCGCCCACAGTTCTACTTCCGTACTACGGACGTAACTGGTATCATCCAACTTCCAGAAGGCGTTGAGATGGTTATGCCTGGCGATAACATCGAAATGACTGTTGAACTTATCGCTCCAATCGCGATTGAAGAAGGTACTAAATTCTCAATCCGTGAAGGCGGTCGTACAGTAGGCGCTGGTGTTGTAGCTACAATCACTGAGTAATCCTGCTACTTAAGAAGACGAGCATTCGTGCTCGTCTTTTTTTGTTTCTTCTATATATAGTAGAAATGATTTGAGCTTAAAAAACGAAAACTTTTCCAGCTGCTGATCCCCCTTGTTTTTACCTGTTGATGTATGTATAATAGGAAAAGTGCGCAAGAAAGTAAAAACATAATTTTTATCTTGCATTGGGCGCAAAATTTCTATATAATAGACAATGTTGGTCTTTGACTGCGATGAAGTAGGAGGTTGCCGATACACACGGCCGCTTTGCCATGGCGAGTGTACGGAAAATTTCTACGGAGAAAGTCTATTTTAAAAGTAGGCGAAAAGGAGGGAAAATAATGGCAAAACAAAAAATTCGTATTCGTTTAAAAGCATATGATCACAGAATTCTTGATCAATCTGCTGAAAAGATCGTTGAAACAGCAAAACGTTCAGGTGCTAACGTTTCTGGTCCGATCCCGTTGCCAACTGAAAAATCGATTTACACGATTCTTCGTGCGGTACACAAATACAAAGATTCACGTGAGCAGTTCGAAATGCGCACACACAAACGTTTAATCGATATCATCAACCCAACACCACAAACTGTTGATGCATTGATGAGATTAGACCTGCCATCAGGCGTTGACATTGAAATCAAACTTTAATTTCAAAAAATAGATTTTATAACATTATAGGAGGTGTGACTAATGACCAAAGGAATCTTAGGTAAAAAAATCGGTATGACTCAAGTGTTTACTGAAAAAGGTGATCTTATCCCGGTAACAGTAATTGAGGCTGCTGAAAACGTAGTTCTTCAAATCAAGACTGTTGAAAGCGACGGCTATGCTGCTGTTCAAGTTGGTTTCTCAAACAAACGTGAAAAGCTTTCTAACAAGCCTGCAAAAGGACACGTTGCAAAAGCTAATACTGCACCTAAGCGCTTCGTAAGGGAGTTCCGCGGAGAAGCTGGTGAGTATGAAGTTGGTCAGGAAGTCAAAGTTGATATTTTCTCTGCTGGAGATACAGTAGATGTAACAGGAATCTCAAAGGGTAAAGGTTTCCAAGGCTCTATCAAGCGCCATAACCAATCTCGCGGACCTATGTCACATGGTTCTCGTTACCACCGTCGCCCAGGTTCAATGGGTCCTGTTGCTCCTAACCGAGTATTCAAAAACAAATTATTGCCAGGCCGCATGGGTGGAGAGCAAGTAACTGTTCAAAACCTTGAGATCGTGAAAGTTGACGCTGAGCGTAACCTTCTATTGATCAAAGGTAACGTACCTGGTCCTAAAAAATCACTAATCACAGTGAAAAAGGCTGTTAAATCTAACTAATTTTTCTAAGAAAGGAGGAATTCGATAATGCCGAAAGTAGCATTATTAAACCAAAGCGGATCAAACGTTGGTGAAATCGAACTAAATGATTCTGTATTTGGTATCGAACCTAATCAGCACGTTTTATTTGATGCGGTTATCATGCAAAGAGCTTCTTTGCGTCAAGGAAACCACAAAGTAAAGAATCGTTCAGAAGTTAGAGGCGGAGGTCGCAAGCCTTGGCGCCAAAAAGGTACTGGACGCGCTCGTCAAGGATCTATCCGCTCACCACAATGGCGCGGCGGTGGTATCGTATTCGGTCCAACACCACGCAGCTATGCTTACAAATTACCTAAAAAAGTTCGCCGCTTAGCGATCAAATCAGCTTTATCTACAAAGGTACAAGAGAACAACATTCTAGTATTAGAAGATCTTCTAATGAATGCTCCTAAAACAAAAGAAATGACTGCTCTACTTGCAGGACTTTCAATTGAAAAGAAAGCATTGATCGTTACTGCTGATGTGAACGAATCTGTTGCACTATCTGCACGTAACATCCCTGGCATTACAGTTCTTGAAGCTAATTCTATTAATGTACTTGATGTACTTAACCATGAAAAGCTTGTTATTACGAAAGCAGCGGTGCAAAAAGTAGAGGAGGTGCTTGCATAATGAAAGATCCTCGTGATATTATTAAGCGCCCCGTAATCACTGAACTTTCAACGGACTTAATGACTGAGAAAAAGTACACGTTTGAAGTTGACGTTCGTGCTAACAAAACTCAAGTGAAAGATGCTATTGAAGCAATCTTTGGCGTAAAAGTGGAGAAAGTTAACGTTCTTAACTACAAAGGCAAATATAAGCGTGTAGGTCGTTACACAGGTCTTACTAATAAACGCAAAAAAGCAGTTGTTAAACTAACAGCTGACAGCAAAGAAATCGAATTATTCGAAGTCTAATTCATTATTTAAGATAGGAGGGAAACGAGATGGCGATTAAAAAGTACAAACCAACCTCAAATGGTCGTCGCGGCATGACTGTTTCTGATTTCGCTGAGATTACTACAGACAAACCGGAAAAGTCATTACTTGCGCCTGTACACAGAAAAGGCGGTCGTAACAACCAAGGTAAAATTACTGTACGTCATCAAGGCGGCGGTCACAAACGTCAATACCGTATTATCGACTTCAAACGCGATAAAGATGGTATACCAGGACGCGTTGCTACAATCGAGTATGATCCGAACCGTTCTGCAAACATTGCACTTATCCACTATGCAGATGGTGAGAAAAGATATATCCTTGCTCCAAAAAACCTTGAAGTAGGTTTACAAGTTGTTTCTGGACCAGAGGCTGATATTAAAGTAGGAAATGCACTTCCACTTCAAAATATCCCTGTAGGTACAGTTATTCACAACATCGAACTTAAACCAGGCAAAGGCGGACAATTAGTACGTTCTGCTGGTACTTCTGCACAGGTTCTTGGTAAAGAAGGCAAATACGTTCTTGTTCGTTTGAATTCTGGTGAGGTTCGCATGATCCTTGCTACTTGCCGCGCTACTGTTGGTCAAGTAGGAAACGAGCAGCATGAACTTATCAACATCGGTAAAGCTGGACGCTCTCGCTGGTTAGGTATCAGACCTACAGTTCGCGGTTCTGTAATGAACCCTAACGATCACCCACACGGTGGTGGTGAAGGTCGTGCTCCAATCGGACGTAAGTCTCCAATGACTCCTTGGGGTAAACCAACTCTTGGTTACAAAACTCGCAAGAAGACAAACAAGTCCGATAAATTCATCGTACGTCGTCGTAAAAAATAACGTGATGGTTCTACGGTTCGAAGGAACCGTAGCGCAATCGCGAAGGGAGGTACAAGTATGGGCCGTAGCTTGAAAAAAGGACCATTCGTAGATGAGCATTTATTCAAGAAAGTTGAAAAGTTAAACGAGTCAGAGAAAAAACAAGTGATCAAAACTTGGTCTCGCCGTTCTACTATTTTCCCGCAATTCATCGGTCAAACGATCGCTGTATATGACGGTCGCAAGCATGTTCCTGTATACGTTACTGAAGATATGGTAGGACACAAACTCGGTGAGTTTGCTCCAACACGTACGTATAAAGGCCATGCAGCTGACGACAAAAAAACAAGACGCTAATGAGAGGAGGCTTTTAAATGCAAGCTAAAGCCGTTGCAAGAACAGTACGTATTGCTCCTCGTAAAGCTCGTTTAGTAATTGATCTTATCCGAGGAAAGCAAATCGGTGAAGCGGTAGCGATTCTTCGCCACACACCTAAAACTGCTTCTCCAATTATTGAAAAAGTTCTAAAATCTGCTGTGGCAAACGCAGAGCACAACTATGAAATGGACATTAACAACCTGGTTGTAACTGAAGCTTATGTAGGCGAAGGTCCAACTCTAAAACGTTTCCGTCCACGCGCAATGGGCCGTGCAAGTGCCATCAACAAACGCACAAGCCACATTACAATCGTTGTATCAGAAAAGAAGGAGGGATAATCCGTGGGTCAAAAGGTAAATCCAGTCGGTCTTCGCATTGGTGTTATCCGTGATTGGGAATCTAAATGGTTCGCTGGCAAAGATTATGCTAATCTTCTGCACGAAGACATCAAAGTTCGTGAATATATCAATCAGCGTTTAAGCGATGCATCTGTTTCAAAGATTGAAATCGAGCGTGCTGCTAATCGCGTGAACATTACGATCCACACTGCTAAGCCAGGTATGGTTATCGGTAAAGGCGGTACTGAAGTTGAAGCACTTCGTAAAGCTCTTAACTCACTAACTGGCAAGCGTGTACACATCAACATTCTTGAAATCAAGAGAGCTGATCTTGATGCTAAACTAGTAGCTGACAACATCGCTCGTCAACTTGAAAATCGTATTTCATTCCGTCGTGCTCAAAAGCAAACAATCCAACGTGCTATGCGCGCAGGTGCACAAGGAATCAAAACAATGGTATCTGGTCGTCTTGGCGGCGCTGATATCGCTCGTTCTGAAAGCTACAGTGAAGGAACAGTTCCACTTCACACACTTCGTGCTGATATTGACTATGGTACAGCTGAAGCTGACACTACTTATGGTAAATTAGGCGTTAAAGTTTGGATCTATCGTGGAGAGGTTCTTCCTACTAAGAAGAAAAAAGAGGAAGGAGGAAAATAATTATGTTGTTGCCAAAACGCGTTAAATATCGCAGAGAACACCGTGGAAAAATGCGCGGTCGTGCTAAAGGCGGTACAGAAGTTCACTTCGGTGAATACGGCATTCAAGCTCTAGAAGCTTCTTGGATTACAAATCGTCAAATTGAGGCAGCTCGTATTGCTATGACTCGTTACATGAAACGTGGCGGTAAAGTCTGGATCAAAATTTTCCCTTCTAAGCCTTACACGGCTAAACCTCTAGAGGTCCGCATGGGATCCGGTAAAGGTGCTCCTGAAGGCTGGGTGGCAGTTGTAAAACCAGGAAAAGTAATGTTTGAAATTGCTGGTGTATCAGAAGAAGTAGCACGCGAAGCATTGCGTCTTGCATCTCACAAATTGCCAATCAAAACAAAATTCGTTAAACGCGAGGAAATTGGTGGTGAATCAAATGAGAGCTAATGAAATTCGTGATCTTACCACTGCTGAAATTGAACAAAAAGTAAAATCACTGAAGGAAGAGCTGTTCAACCTTCGCTTTCAATTGGCGACTGGACAACTTGAAAACACTGCTCGCATTCGTGAAGTACGTAAATCGATCGCTCGTATGAAAACTGTGATCACTGAAAGAGAGATCGCTGCTAATAATCGATAATCCTGAGAGGAGGTTGCAGAATGACTGAACGCAACAACCAGCGCAAAGTCTACACTGGACGTGTAGTTTCTGATAAAATGGATAAAACGATCACTGTTCTTGTTGAAACGTATAAGAAGCATTCTTTATACGGCAAGCGTGTTAAATATTCCAAAAAGTTCAAAGCTCATGATGAAAACAACCAAGCTAAAATCGGCGATGTGGTTAAAATCATGGAAACTCGCCCATTATCAGCTACTAAACGTTTCCGTCTAGTTGAAATTGTTGAAGAAGCTGTTATTATCTAATATTGTTCGGATTATATTTCCGAAGGGAGGTAACGTAAATGATTCAACAAGAATCCCGTTTAAAAGTTGCTGACAACTCTGGTGCTCGTGAAGTTCTTACTATTAAAGTTCTTGGCGGATCTGGACGTAAAACTGCTAATATTGGTGATGTAATTGTTTGTACGGTCAAACAAGCAACACCAGGAGGCGTTGTTAAAAAAGGTGACGTTGTTAAAGCAGTAATCGTTCGCACAAAGAGCGGCGCTCGCCGTCAGGACGGATCTTACATCCGTTTCGACGAAAACGCATGTGTAATCATTAAAGATGACAAGAGCCCTCGCGGAACTCGTATCTTTGGACCAGTTGCACGTGAGTTGCGTGAAGGCAACTTCATGAAAATTGTTTCTCTTGCTCCAGAAGTATTATAAATCGAAAATAGATAGCCTTACTAAGGAGGTGCGACTAGGATGCATGTAAAAAAAGGTGATAAAGTAGTAGTGATCTCAGGTAAAGATAAAGGCAAACAGGGTACTGTACTTGCTGCTTTCCCTAAGAAAGATCGCGTGCTTGTTGAAGGCATCAACATTATGAAGAAGCATTCAAAACCTTCTCAATTAAACCCTCAGGGCGGAATTATCAGCCAGGAGGCACCTATCCATGTATCAAATGTTATGCCACTTGATCCTAAATCAGGTGAGCCAACTCGTGTTGGTTTCAAAGTGGTTGATGGCAAAAAGGTACGTGTTGCGAAAAAATCTGGTGAAACTTTAGATAAATAGTAAATAAGGAAGGGAGGTCCTCGCATGAACCGCCTTAAAGAAAAGTATCAAAAAGAAATTACACCTGCTTTAATGAGCAAGTTCAACTATAAATCAGTGATGCAAGTTCCAAAGCTTGAGAAGATCGTAATCAACATGGGTGTTGGTGACGCAGTATCTAACTCTAAAGCTCTTGATACAGCTGTAGAAGAGTTAACTACAATCTCAGGTCAAAAGCCGGTTATCACAAAAGCTAAAAAATCAATTGCAGGATTCCGTCTGCGTGAAGGTATGCCTATCGGTGCGAAAGTAACTCTTCGCGGCGAGCGCATGTATGAATTCCTAGATAAATTAGTTTCTGTATCATTACCACGTGTACGTGACTTCCGCGGTATCTCTAAAAAGTCTTTTGACGGACGCGGCAACTACACTCTTGGTGTTAAAGAACAATTAATCTTCCCTGAAATTGATTATGATAAAGTATCAAAAGTTCGTGGTATGGACATCGTTATCGTTACAACTGCTAACACTGATGAAGAATCTCGTGAGCTTCTTACTCAGTTCGGTATGCCATTCCAAAAATAATCGAAATAGGGAGGCGAAAACGTGGCTAAAAAGTCAATGATTGCGAAACAAAAACGCACTCAAAAGTTTAAAGTACAAGAGTACACTCGCTGCGAACGTTGTGGTCGTCCACATTCAGTTCTCCGCAAATTTAAACTTTGCCGTATTTGTTTCCGTGAACTCGCATATAAAGGTCAAATTCCAGGCGTTAAAAAAGCTAGCTGGTAATACCCCATAATCGGGAAGGAGGTAATTTTGATATGGTAATGACAGATCCAATTGCAGATATGCTTACTCGTATTCGCAACGCGAATATGGTTCGTCATGAAAAATTAGAAATTCCTGCATCGAAAGCGAAAAAAGAGATCGCTGAAATCCTTAAGCGTGAAGGTTTCGTTCGTGATGTTGAATATGTAGAAGATAACAAACAAGGTATCATTCGTATTTTCCTTAAATACGGATCAAACAACGAGCGTGTTATCACTGGCCTGAAACGCATCAGTAAACCAGGATTGCGCGTATACGCTAAAGCTAACGAAGTACCTCGCGTACTTAACGGTTTAGGAATCGCAATCGTATCTACTTCTCAAGGAGTCCTAACAGACAAAGAAGCCCGCGCGAAACAAGCTGGCGGAGAAGTTCTGGCATACGTTTGGTAATAACCTGAAAAAAGAATGGAGGTGTACATGAATGTCTCGTATTGGTAAAAAACCACTTGAAATCCCTGCTGGCGTAACAGTTGCGATCGACGGAAGCACAGTAACTGTTAAAGGACCTAAAGGTGAATTAACTCGTACTTTTAACTCTGATATCAACATTAAGGTTGAAGACAACGTACTTACAGTGACACGTCCTTCTGATCAAAAAGAACATCGTGCTCTTCACGGTACAACTCGCAGCCTTCTTGGAAACATGGTTGAGGGCGTTTCTAAAGGATTTGAAAAAGGTCTTGAATTAGTAGGTGTCGGTTACCGTGCTACTAAATCAGGCAACAAGCTAGTTCTTGCTGTTGGATACTCACATCCTGTAGAAATCGTTCCTGAACAAGGAATCGAAATTGAAGTGCCTTCAAATACAAAAGTAATTGTAAAAGGTACAGACAAAGAGCGTGTTGGAGCTGTTGCTTCTAACATCCGCGCTACTCGTCCTCCAGAGCCTTACAAAGGCAAAGGTATCCGCTACGAAGGTGAATATGTACGTCGTAAAGAAGGTAAAACAGCGAAGTAATATCGCTTAGATGATAAGAAAGGAGTGACCTGGATGATTACGAAACTTGACAAAAACGTTGTGCGTAAGAAAAGACACGGACGTGTCCGCGCAAAATTATCTGGTACAACTGCTCGTCCTCGTTTAAACGTATTTCGTTCTAATCAGCACATCTACGCACAAGTAATTGACGATGCTCAATCAGTGACAATTGCAAGTGCTTCAACATTAGATAAAGACCTTGCTCTTGATGCAAAAAGCAACGCTGAAGCTGCTGCTAAAGTTGGCGAATTAGTTGCTAAACGTGCAATCGAAAAAGGCGTTAAATCTGTTGTATTTGACCGCGGGGGTTACTTATACCACGGCCGTGTTAAGGCTTTGGCTGAAGCTGCTCGCGAAGCTGGTCTAGAATTTTAATAAAAAAAGGAGGGACACAGAGAATGGGTCGTATTGAACCAAACAAATTAGAGCTTGAAGAACGCGTTGTTACAGTAAACCGTGTAGCTAAAGTAGTAAAAGGTGGACGTCGTTTCCGCTTTGCTGCATTAGTAGTTGTCGGCGACAAAAACGGTCATGTAGGTTTCGGTACTGGTAAAGCACAGGAAGTTCCGGAAGCGATTCGCAAAGCGATCGAAGACGCTAAGAAAAACCTTGTTGAAGTACCTATGGTTGGTACTACTATTCCTCACCAAGTCATCGGCAGATTCGGTGCTGGAAACATCCTTTTAAAACCTGCATCTGAAGGTACTGGTGTTATCGCTGGTGGTCCTGTTCGTGCAGTACTAGAATTAGCAGGAGTTAGTGACATCCTTTCTAAATCACTAGGTTCTAACACTCCAATTAACATGATCCGTGCTACAATTTCTGGATTAACAGAACTTAAACGCGCTGATGAAGTTGCGAAGCTACGTGGCAAGTCGGTTGAAGAATTGTTAGGATAAGGAGGGAAACATGATGGCAAACAAATTAGCGATTACCCTCACTCGCAGTGTGATTGGTCGCCCAGAAGACCAACGTATTACTGTTAAAACACTAGGTCTTAAAAAAATGCACCAAACAGTAGTGCTTGATGACAATGCAGCGATCCGCGGCATGATCAACAAAGTATCTCATTTGCTAACAGTTAAAGAACAATAATATAGATCTTCTAATATCAAGGAGGTGTCCCGATGAAACTTCATGAATTAAAACCAGCAGAAGGGTCACGCAAAACACGTAACCGTGTTGGCCGTGGTACTGGTTCTGGTAACGGTAAAACAGCTGGTAAAGGTCATAAAGGACAAAACGCCCGTTCCGGCGGCGGTGTTCGCCCTGGATTCGAAGGTGGTCAAACTCCTTTATTCCAACGTCTGCCTAAACGCGGATTCACAAACATCAACCGTAAAGACTATGCGATTGTCAGCCTTGACAAACTTAATCAGTTCGAAGACGGTGCTGAAGTAACTGTTGAACTTCTAGTTGAAGCTGGAGTAATCAGCAAAGTGAAATCAGGCGTGAAAGTACTGGGCAACGGAAAGCTTGAGAAAAAGCTTACAGTTAAAGCCAATAAATTCTCTGCATCTGCTAAAGAAGCTATCGAAGCTGCTGGCGGTACAGTAGAGGTGATTTAATGTTTAAGACAATCTCCAATTTTATGCGCGTGGGTGATATCCGCAATAAGATCTTGTTCACCCTTCTAATGTTAATTATTTTTCGTATCGGTACGTTCATTCCTGTGCCTAACGTCAACGCTGACGTTTTAAAGGCTCAGGATGAAATGAATGTTTTCGGAATTCTTAACACCTTCGGAGGCGGTGCGCTGTATAACTTCTCGATCCTTGCGATGGGAATTATGCCGTACATTACAGCATCCATCATCGTGCAGTTATTGCAGATGGATGTCGTTCCGAAATTTACTGAATGGTCAAAGCAAGGTGAAGTTGGCCGTCGTAAACTAGCACAATTCACTAGATACTTTACGATTGTACTAGGTTTCATCCAAGCGTTGGGTATGTCTTACGGTTTTAATAATCTCGCTGGGGGATTATTAATTGAAAAACCGGGAATTACAACGTACCTTTTAATTGCAGTTGTCTTAACAGCAGGTACTGCTTTTTTAATGTGGTTAGGAGAGCAAATTACATCCAAGGGTGTGGGTAATGGTATTTCCATTATCATTTTTGCGGGGATTGCAGCAGGAATCCCGACAACTCTTAACCAAATCTATGTGCAGCAATTCCAGGACGCTGGAGATCAGCTTTTCTTGAACATCGTAAAAGTTGCGCTGATAGTATTAGCGGTAATCGCAATTATAGTTGGAGTTATCTTCATTCAACAGGCTCTTCGCAAGATCCCGATTCAATATGCGAAGAACTCAGCAGGCCGAGCTCCTGCGAAAGGTCAGTCTACTCACCTTCCGCTTAAAGTGAATCCTGCCGGTGTTATCCCTGTCATCTTTGCGGTTTCGTTCATTATTACACCGCCAACAATTGCTTCGTTCTTTGGATCCAATGATGTTACAAACTGGATTACAAAAACGTTTGATTATACACAGCCTATCGGCATGGTTGTATATGTTGCATTAATCATTGCTTTTACTTACTTCTATGCATTTGTTCAGGTTAATCCGGAGCAGATGTCAGAGAATCTGAAAAAGCAGGGCGGATATATCCCGGGCATTCGTCCAGGGAAAAATACGCAGGATTATTTAACAAAAACTCTATACAGACTGACGTTTGTTGGTTCACTTTTCTTAGCAGCTATCTCAGTTCTTCCTGTATTCTTTATTAAGTTCGCTAACTTGCCAGCTTCTGCACAGATTGGCGGAACGAGCTTGTTGATCGTAGTAGGGGTTGCTCTTGAAACGATGAAACAACTTGAAAGTCAGCTTGTTAAGCGTCACTATAAAGGATTTATAAAACAGTAAGGTTATGGGACTTGTGTCCCTTTCCTTCTAAATAGAGACTGAGGGGGGTAATATTCTTGAATCTAGTATTAATGGGTCTGCCGGGAGCCGGTAAAGGCACACAGGCAGAACGAATCGTTGAAAAATATGAAATCCCTCATATCTCAACAGGGGATATGTTCAGAGCTGCCATTAAAGGTGAAACTGAGCTAGGTCTTAAAGCAAAATCCTTCATGGATCAAGGTGCTCTCGTTCCTGATGAAGTAACGATCGGTATCGTCCGTGAAAGATTGGGCAAGAATGATTGTGAAAAAGGTTTCCTGCTTGACGGGTTCCCGCGCACAGTTGCTCAGGCTGAAGCTTTGGAAAACATCCTGTCTGATCTTGATAGAAAAATGGATTATGTCATTAACATTGAGGTTGATAAAGACATCCTGATGGAACGTCTTACAGGACGCCGCATCTGCAAACAATGCGGATCAACATATCATCTCGTTTTCAATCCTCCAGCTGCTGTAGGACGCTGCGACAAATGCGGCGGTGAACTTTACCAGCGTGAAGATGACAACGAAGAGACTGTTGCTAACCGGCTTGAAGTAAACCTCAAGCAGACACAACCTTTGCTGAATTTCTATGAAGAAAAAGGATATCTGCGTAACATTAATGGCCAGCAGGACATCAACAAAGTCTTCGCTGACGTTAATGAACTGCTTGGAGGATTAGGTGAATGATCATTTGTAAGACTCCACGTGAAATCGAAATTATGCGTGAGGCTGGTCGCATTGTCGCATTGACCCACCAGGAACTCCAAAAACATATACAGCCTGGAATTACAACAAAAGAACTGGATGCAATTGCCGAAAAGATTATTCGTGCAAACCATGCAATTCCTTCTTTTAAAGGTTATAATGGTTTTCGCGGAAGCATTTGTGCTTCTGTGAATGAGGAGCTCGTTCACGGAATACCTGGAGATCGAGTATTGCGTGAAGGAGACATTATCAGCATCGATATCGGTGCGAAGTATAATGGCTATCATGGTGACTCTGCTTGGACTTATCCTGTTGGAAACATCTCAGAGGAATCCAAAAAGCTTCTTGAAGTGACTGAGGAATCCCTCTACAAAGGTCTGGCTGAAGCCAAACCGGGCGAGAGACTATCCAATATATCACACGCTATTCAGACGTATGTTGAACAGCATCAATTCTCGGTCGTACGTGAATATGTTGGACACGGCGTTGGACAGGATTTACATGAAGATCCGCAGATTCCGCATTATGGTCCGCCAAACAAAGGTCCGAGGTTAAAACCTGGCATGGTCTTGGCGATTGAGCCAATGGTGAATGCAGGAAGCCGATATGTAAGAACTCTTGCTGACAACTGGACAGTTGTTACTCAGGACGGCAAAATGTGTGCTCACTTTGAACACACGATTGCCATTACAGAAACTGGCTATGAAATTTTAACTAAAGCCTAAATCCGCAGGTGATATTGTTTGAACGAAGCCGAATCGAGTCCGCGCATAGGTCAGTTTGTCTATATTACTGAAGGCAGAGAAGCTGGACAATATGCTGTCGTGGTCAGTATTTTAGATGAACGGTTCGTATTTATAGCAGACGGAGAGAAGCGACCCTTCCACTCCCCTAAAAAGAAGAATGTGAATCATCTAGAGTTTATTGATCGCGTATCTCCGGAAGTTCAGAACAGTATAAAAGAAACAGGACGTGTAACAAACGGAAAACTCCGGCATGCCCTGAAGACGTTTGTCAACGAGCAAGCTGCTGATTTGAAGAAGGGAGAATAATGAATGGCGAAAGATGATGTAATTGAAGTTGAGGGTACCGTACAGGAAACATTGCCAAATGCAATGTTCAAAGTAGAGCTTGAGAATGGTCATACGGTATTAGCGCATGTATCTGGAAAGATCCGCATGCATTTTATTCGCATTTTACCTGGAGACAAAGTTACGGTAGAATTATCACCATATGACTTGACTCGCGGCAGAATTACGTACCGTTTTAAATAAAACACTCCGCAACTAAGGAGGTAAGAGAAATCATGAAGGTAAGACCATCGGTTAAACCAATCTGCGAAAAGTGCAAAGTCATCCGCAGAAAAGGTAAAGTAATGGTAATTTGTGAGAATCCAAAACATAAACAAAAACAAGGTTAAAACTGAAGGAGGTGCAGCTTAAATGGCTCGTATTGCTGGTGTAGATATTCCTCGTGACAAACGCGTTGTAATTTCATTAACATATGTTTTCGGTATTGGACGTCCAACTGCTGGAAAAGTATTAGCTGAGGCTGGTGTTTCTGAAGATACACGTGTGCGTGACTTAACAGAAGAAGAACTAGGTAAGATTCGTGATATCGTAGACAAGTTGAAAGTTGAAGGTGACCTTCGCCGTGAAGTATCCCTAAACATCAAACGTCTGATTGAGATCGGCAGTTTCCGTGGCTTACGTCATCGCCGCAGTCTACCTGTTCGTGGTCAAAATACCAAAAATAACGCTCGTACTCGTAAAGGACCTCGTCGTACGGTTGCGAACAAGAAAAAATAAGGTAAAGGAGGTTAACCGACAATGGCTCGTAAAACGAACACTCGTAAGCGTCGCGTAAAAAAGAATATCGAGGCAGGTATTGCTCATATTCGTTCAACATTTAACAACACGATTGTTACTATTACAGACGTACATGGTAACGCTCTTTCTTGGTCAAGTGCAGGTTCACTCGGATTCAGAGGATCACGTAAATCCACTCCATTCGCTGCACAAATGGCTGCTGAAGCTGCAGCTAAAGGTTCAATTGAACACGGTATGAAAACTCTTGAAGTAACTGTAAAAGGACCAGGCGCAGGCCGTGAAGCTGCAATCCGTGCTCTTCAAGCTGCTGGTCTTGAAGTAACAGCTATCAGAGACGTTACTCCGGTTCCACATAACGGATGCCGTCCGCCAAAACGTCGTCGTGTATAATTTTTCTGTATAGATTTTGTATCCCTGTCAATAATGGGTTATGATACAGTTAAAAAGTTCTCGCAGAAAATAACTATTTGTTGTTGTGCACATTCGGGACTTTATAATGGGGAATTTCGGTTAGACACACGCCTTGGAGCTTCATAATCTGTCTAGCCGGGGTTTCGACGTTTTGAAGGAGGGTTTATAGATGATAGAAATTGAAAAACCAAAAATCGAAACGGTTGAAATCAGCGACGATGCCAAGTACGGCAAATTCGTCGTCGAACCACTCGAGCGTGGATATGGTACAACTTTGGGTAACTCCTTACGTCGTATTCTCTTATCCTCACTCCCTGGTGCCGCTGTAACATCAATCCAGATAGATAGTGTACTCCATGAATTCTCTACGATTGAAGGCGTTGTTGAAGATGTGACTACGATCATCTTAAACATTAAAAAACTTGCTCTTAAGATCTATTCAGAGGAAGAAAAAACGCTTGAGATCGATGTACAGGATGAAGGAGTTGTAACGGCTGCAGATATTACTCACGACAGTGACGTTGAAATTCTAAATCCGGACCTTCATATTGCTACATTAGCGAAGGGTGCACATTTCCGTATGAGATTGACTGCGAAACGCGGTCGCGGATATACTCCGGCTGATGCAAACAAAAGAGAAGATCAGCCAATCGGCGTTATCCCAATCGATTCTATTTACACACCTGTAGCACGCGTGTCCTATCAAGTTGAAAATACACGTGTTGGTCAAGTGTCAAACTATGATAAACTTACTTTTGATGTGTGGACTGACGGAAGCACAGGTCCGAAAGAAGCTATTGCACTTGGTGCAAAGATTCTGACGGAACACCTTAACATCTTCGTTGGGCTTACAGATGAAGCTCAAAACGCAGAGATTATGGTGGAAAAGGAAGAGGACCAAAAAGAAAAAGTTTTAGAAATGACGATCGAAGAATTGGATTTGTCAGTTCGTTCTTATAACTGTTTAAAACGTGCAGGCATTAACACTGTACAGGAGCTTGCTCATAAAACAGAAGAAGATATGATGAAAGTTCGTAACTTAGGTCGTAAATCTTTGGAAGAAGTGAAAGCGAAACTAGAAGAACTTGGCTTAGGTCTTCGTAAAGACGACTGACGACTAGTTAACAAGTTAACTAGCGTTTTCGCGTGTTTCTAAAATTAACACACAGTACTAACGAAGGAGGGAACACATAATGCCTTACAGAAAATTAGGACGTACAAGTGCTCAGCGTAAAGCGTTACTTCGTGATCTTACTACAGATCTAATCATCAGCGAGCGCATTGAAACTACTGAGGCTCGTGCGAAAGAATTGCGTTCAACTGTAGAAAAAATGATTACTTTAGGTAAACGTGGGGATCTTCATGCCCGCCGCCAAGCTGCTGCTTACATCCGTAACGAGGTAGCTAACGAAGAAGGCACGCAAAATGCACTTCAAAAACTATTCAGTGACATCGCACCGCGTTACTCAGAACGCCAAGGCGGTTACACGCGCATAATGAAACTTGGACCTCGCCGCGGCGACGGAGCACCAATGGTCATTATCGAATTAGTTTAATCATTATTTTCTTTACTCAGAGGGCGGGTCAGTTTTCCTGAAAACTGGATCTATGCCCTTTTTTTGTACACTCAGACAGCCTCTCATGGTCATGAGGGGCCCATGAGTGCCGCAGCAGAGACAGAATAGAAGAGCATGGCTTTTGCGCCTGCGCAGGAGTACAGGTGAGGGAGGCAGCGATGGAAGAGACAATTATTGAAGTGGATCAGGTTACATTTCAGTATCATGAAGACGATGCAAGACCCGCCCTTAACGCTGTTTCGTTAAGTGTGAAAAAAGGCGAATGGCTTGCTGTTGTCGGACATAATGGTTCCGGCAAATCAACCCTTGCCAGAGTCCTCAACGGTCTTATACTGCCGCAGCACGGCCGCGTCGCCGTAAACGGCATTCCATTAAATGAAGACTCGATTTGGGAAGTGCGCAAACAAGTCGGAATGGTGTTTCAAAACCCGGATAATCAATTTGTAGGAACGACGGTTAAAGATGATGTGGCTTTTGGTTTAGAAAACCACGGAGTGCCGCGGGAAGAAATGAAAAAGCGCGTCGAATGGGCTACTCAAAAAGTGAAGATGGAAGAATTTCTGGGTCAAGAGCCGCACCATCTTTCAGGAGGCCAAAAGCAGCGCGTGGCCATTGCGGGCGTCATTGCCGTTCAGCCGCAGATCATTATTTTAGACGAGGCTACATCGATGCTTGATCCGCAGGGAAGAAGCGAAGTGATGGAGACTGTGCGCGAGCTTAACAGACAGGGAATTGTAACGGTCATTTCGATTACACACGACCTTGAAGAGGCCGCGAAAGCAGACAGAATTATCGTTATGAATGGCGGAGAGAAATTTGCCGAGGGGTCACCTGAAGAGATTTTTAAACTCGACCGCAAGCTGGTTGAAATAGGACTTGATCTGCCTTTTTCTTATCAGGTCAGCATGAAACTGCGAGAAGCAGGCATTGCCCTCTCAAAGAACTACTTAGACGAAGAAAGCCTGGTGAATGAACTGTGGACATTACATTCCAAGAGCTAGAGCACAGATATCAGGCTCGTACGCCATTTGAACGCCTTGCGCTGCATGACATAAACCTTGAGATTAAAGATCGCTCCTTTGTCTCGATCATCGGGCATACGGGTTCCGGCAAATCAACCATTCTTCAGCATCTGAATGGACTGCTTAAGCCTACAAAAGGTTCTCTGACTGTTGGTGATCGTAAAATCCAGGCAGGTAAAAAGATTAAAGATCTGAAACCGGTCCGCAGGGCAGTAGCCATCGTTTTTCAATTTCCGGAGCATCAGCTTTTTGAGGAAACGGTTGAAAAGGACATCATGTTTGGTCCTATGAATTTCGGTGTCCCAGAAGAAGAAGCACGGGAAAAGGCGCGCAATGCTCTCAAACTGGTCGGGCTTCCTGAAAACGTACTTCAGAAGTCACCGTTTGATTTGAGCGGCGGTCAAATGAGACGGGTCGCTATAGCTGGAGTTCTTGCCATAGAGCCTGAAGTGCTTGTGCTTGATGAACCGACTGCAGGGCTTGATCCGAGCGGAAGGAAAGAGATCATGGATCTTTTCTACTCTCTTCATAAGAGCAGGTCACTTACAACTGTTCTTGTCACACACAGCATGGAGGATGCCGCCCGCTATTCAGACGAAATTGTTGTGATGCATAAAGGCACCGTTCAGATGAAAGGCACGCCTGAAGAGATTTTCAGCCAGTCTGAAGTGCTTGTCTCAGCAGGGCTTGATCTTCCTGAAACCGTAAAGCTTCAAAAGACGATTGAGCAGAAGCTCGGGAAAGAGTGGAAAGGGATCTCACTTTCAATCGATGACCTTGTCAGTATGGTTGTACGCGGGATCAAAGGTGATGCCATATGATGAACAGCATGATTATCGGAAAGTATGTTCCCGGCGCCTCGCTCGTTCACAGAATGGACCCCCGTTCAAAGCTCACGATGATCTTTCTGTTTGTTTTCATCGTGTTTTTTGCCAACAATGCGGTGACGTATGCCATTCTCGGATTGTTTACCCTTTTTATCGTCGGTGCGACAAAACTGCCGCCAAGATTTCTATTGAACGGCTTAAAGCCGATCATATGGATCATCCTTTTTACGTTTATTCTGCATATTCTTGTGACAAAAGAAGGTCCTGTCCTGTTTGAAGCCGGCTTTCTTGCGGTTCACAGGGAGGGAGTGATCCAGGGGATTTATATTTCCCTCAGATTTCTGTTTCTTATCCTGCTCACGACCATCCTTACGTTGACGACAACACCGATTGAAGTTACAGACGGAATGGAAAGCCTGCTGCATCCTTTTAAAAAAATCGGTCTCCCGGTCCACGAACTTGCGCTGATGATGTCGATCTCACTCCGGTTTATTCCGACGCTTATGGAGGAAACGGATAAAATCATGAAAGCGCAGATGGCAAGGGGAGCAGACTTTACTAGCGGACCGATTAAACAAAGAATCAGCGCCATCATTCCGCTGCTTGTGCCGCTGTTTATCAGCGCCTTTAAGAGGGCGGAAGAGCTTGCTGTTGCGATGGAGGCAAGAGGCTACCAGGGCGGCGAAGGAAGGACGAAGCTTCGCGAGCTGACGTGGAGAGCCCTTGATACGATCATACTCGGCCTGCTGATTGCTGTAGGCATTGTTCTATTACTACTGCGTTCATAGGAGTTTACAATGAGGGTAAAATGCACCGTTTCATATGACGGAACAGGATTCAGCGGATTTCAGATTCAGCCCGGACAGAGGACCGTTCAGGGTGAAATTGAAAGAGGCCTGAAAAAACTGCATAAAGGGCAGGAAGTGAAAGTTTTTGCATCAGGCAGAACTGATGCAGGTGTTCATGCCATCGGCCAGGTCCTGCATTTTGATACAGAGATCTACATTCCGGAGAGCAGATGGCCGAATGCCTTAAATTCGCTTCTTCCAGGAGATGTGGCTATTCAGGCTGCAGCATTTATTGAAGAAGACTTTCATGCAAGGTACCATGTCCGTGCAAAGGAATACCGCTATAAAGTAAGCCGCTCGGAAGTCAGGGACGTGTTCAGCCGGAATTATGCGTATCATTATCCGTATAAACTTGATTATGTGAAAATGCGGGAAGCGATAAAGTTTCTGATCGGCACCCATGATTTTACAAGCTTCTGTTCAGCTAAAACAGATAAAGAGGACAGAATCAGAACTTTATATGATATCGAATTTTACGAAGAAGACGATGTTCTGACATTCCGGTTTGTCGGTGACGGATTCCTCTACAATATGGTCAGAATCCTTGTCGGAACCTTGATAAATGCCGGGCGGGGAGTGCTGGATCCTTACCGGATTCCAGACATCCTGAAGGCGCGTGACCGTTCCCTGTGCGGGAAAACAGCCCCGGGTTCCGGATTATATTTATGGAAAGTTTACTATGACAACTAAACCTGGTGTAACATTATCTTGACAATGTTGCCAGGACGTTATAAACTATCATATGGTATGTATTTCAACCCCACAAATAAGCCCCGGAAGAGTTTATCTGTGTTTTGAAATAGAATGATTAAATTTAAAATGAAAGATATTGGAGGGAAAATCATGCGTACAACATATATGGCGAAAGCAACTGAAGTTGAACGTAAATGGTTCGTGGTAGATGCTGCAGGCAAAACTCTAGGTCGTCTTGCCAGCGAAATCGCATCTGTTCTTCGCGGAAAACACAAACCAACTTATACACCACACGTAGACACTGGTGATCATGTAATTATCATCAATGCAGCACAAATCGAACTGACTGGAAAGAAACTGACTGACAAGATCTACTACCGTCACAGCCAATTCCCAGGCGGACTAAAATCAAGAACTGCTCTTGAAATGCGTACAAACTACTCTGAGAAAATGCTTGAACTAGCAATTCGCGGAATGCTTCCTAAAGGTTCTCTAGGACGTCAAATGTACAAAAAGCTGCATGTATACGCAGGCAGCGAGCATCCACACCAAGCACAACAACCTGAAGTTTACGAACTTCGCGGTTAATTATTAAGGAGGTTATTAATTTGGCACAGGTTCAATATTACGGTACTGGCCGTCGTAAAAGCTCAGTAGCGCGTGTTCGTCTCGTTCCAGGCGAAGGCCGTATTGTTATCAACGATCGTGAAGTAAAAGACTATATCCCATTCGCAGCTCTAATCGAAGACATCAAACAACCGCTTAACTTAACTGAAACAGCTGGAAGCTATGATGTTTTAGTAAGTGTTAATGGCGGTGGATTCGCTGGCCAAGCTGGCGCTATCCGTCACGGCATCTCACGTGCACTTTTAGAAGCAGATCCAGAATACCGCGGCACTCTTAAGCGTGCAGGTCTTCTGACTCGTGACGCTCGTATGAAAGAACGTAAAAAATACGGTCTTAAAGGCGCTCGTCGTGCACCTCAGTTCTCAAAACGTTAATTTTTTCTTCAAAAACCACAGCGGTTCTGCTGTGGTTTTTTATTTTCCCCAAAGCAGACAATCTTTACCTCGCATGAAACCGTCCCCCGGAAAAACAATAGACTGAGGGGGCATATACATCATGGAAAAGATTACTTCACTTTCAGATAAACGAAGAGAAAAGCAAATAAACTATGAGCGCATCATCCTGAAAGAACTGACTCTCACCCAGCTGAAGGCGAAAGCCTATGAGTGTTTCGGTGTCTACATGCATTCAGGATCGATTGATTATTCCGCCATTGAAGAAGGCTGCATCGACTATTCTATAGAAGCCTTCCTGCTCGGTGCCAGCTACAGCAGATTCGGCTATTACGGCGAACCGCAGAAGTCAGTCAGCATGAGGTCAAGCCGGGAGGAAAAAGAGTTAACTGACCAACTATTTGATTACATGCTCATATGGGGAAACCACGGTGATGATTTTAAAAACGAGTCGGTTTACTATGCATGTGAGCACCTGATTCATTCATGGTGGTCTGAAGGGTTTGAAAAAGGGGCAAAGAGGCTGAAGCTCAGACTTCATTAAAACGCTAATGCCCATTCATATTTCCTGTTTGTCCGCCATATAGTGGTAAAGGACGGGCAGGAGGGTGGAAAAATGAAAAATAAGCTGAGATGGTTCGGCTTTGGCGCAGGCTTCATCTTATTACTTTTATTATTTCAGTTTCAATTTAATAACGACAGCTCTTGGAAGTCGTGGAATCTGCCGCTTACAGGTAAGGTCATCTACATAGATCCCGGACACGGCGGACCTGACGGGGGAGCGGTAGGAACGGAGCATCTGGAAAAAGACATTGCCCTTGCCATTTCAAAGCAGATCAGAGACTATCTGCAGGAACAGGGGGCACTCGTCCTTCTTACAAGAGAAAGAGATACAGACCTTGCGGATAAGAGTACGAAGGGCTATTCAAAAAGAAAAGGCGAGGATCTGAGAAAACGCCTGAAGCTGATTAACGAGTCAGAGGCAGATATGTATTTAAGCATTCATCTTAATGCAATTCCCTCGAGACAATGGAGCGGGGCACAAACGTTCTATCACTCCAAAATGGAGGAAAACCAGGTGCTTGCAAAATTTATTCAGGATGAACTAAGGCGCAACCTGGAGAACACTGACCGTAAAGCCAAACAGATGAATACAATCTACCTGATGAAACACATTGATAAGCCTGGTGCTCTGGTAGAAGTGGGTTTCTTATCTAATCCTGATGAAGCGCGCCTTCTTGGCACAGAGGAATATCAGGATAAAGTGGCGGCTTCTATCTATAATGGCATCCTGCGCTATATGACGAACGAGAAAAATCCTCCCGAGTAGGGATGGATTTTTTGTTTTTATTGCATAGTCTCAGGTATAAAGCCCGGAGTCCCAATTTTCTTTCAAATTATGATATACTGATGAAAACGAATACAACAAAGGGTGGTTAACATGCTGAATGAGCAAACAGCTCGCAAAATTGTCGGAGAACTAAATGAACCTTTTTTACATAGAAGCCTTGAAGAACTGAATGCCATAGAAGAAATTTCAATAAAAGCTGAGAAAAACCATATCAGCATGAAAATCGGTATTGCCAAGACAGGTACGTCTGAGCAGATGCAGCTTCAGCAGGAGATTGTCGCTAAACTCAAAGAAGCAGGCGCAGGCACAGTCGGTCTTCGCTTTACAGAGCTTCCCCAGGAAGTAACAGCAAAATATCAGGCGCCTAAACAAGAAGATCCTTCTTTGCTGTCATCAGCCAAGCAGCCTGTCTACATTGCAATTGCCAGCGGTAAAGGAGGCGTCGGTAAATCGACTGTTTCCGTTAATTTAGCTGTGGCTCTTGCCCGTCTCGGCAAAAAAGTCGGACTTATTGATGCGGATATCTACGGATTCAGTGTGCCGGACATGATGGGTATTACGAAACGCCCTGTTGTCAGGGGAGAGAGAATCATTCCGGTTGAGCGTTTTGGCGTCCAGGTCATCTCTATGGGCTTTTTTGTAGAGGATAATGCACCGGTCATCTGGAGAGGGCCTATGCTTGGAAAAATGCTTAATAACTTCTTTCAGGAAGTAGAGTGGGGAGACCTTGACTACCTGCTTCTCGACCTTCCTCCGGGCACTGGAGACGTAGCGCTTGATGTCCATGCGATGCTTCCTTCCTGCAAAGAAATCATTGTAACGACTCCGCATCCTACAGCTGCTTTTGTTGCAGCAAGAGCGGGTGCTATGGCGCTTAGAACAGATCATGAAGTAGTCGGTGTCGTTGAAAATATGTCTTATTTTGAAAGCAGAACAACAGGGGAGAAAGAGTATGTCTTCGGCAAAGGCGGAGGAGAAAAACTTGGACAGGAGCTTAATGTTCCGGTGCTTGGAAACATTCCGCTGCAGCAGCCTGACTGGAACGAAAAGGACTTTGCTCCTTCCGTATATGCAGCAGATCATCCTACTGGAGAGATTTACTCATCAATCGCTAAAAAGGTTGCAGAGATTGTGCCTGTAAATGTATAAACAAAAGCGCCAAAGGTTTGGCGCTTTTCTAAAGATGTATGACATGTAGAGCTTGATTGTCCAGCGACTCGGTACTCCGTCAGAACGGATCCGGCGGAAAAGTCAAATCCGGACTTTTCTTCCGGGTCCTTTTCTGCCTGTTGGACCTTGAGCAGTGCGATTTTCTCTATTGGCCGCCTTGTCCGGATTCTTCGGACTTGCCGCCTTGTCCGGAGTCTCCTTCGCTTCCGCCTGAGCCTCCACCCTGCTTGTTCATTTCTTTCGCAGCTTTCGTCAGACTTTCCTCCAGTTTGGCTTTAAACAGGGGACTTTCAATCGTCTCTGTGATGACCTCCTGAAGGTGTTTGCGGTATTCCTGGCTTTGGAGAACCTTCATCGTCTGTTTCTCCATCTCGGGATTTTCAAGGACGCCAATGAGCATTTTTTGATACTCCGGGTCTTTCATGAGCCCTTTAATAACCTTCTCGTGTTCAGTCTGAAGGCTTTTTGCAAAGCTTTCACTGAACTTTGGGTCTTCAAATGTTTTTTTCCAGAACTCCTGTCCTTTTTCAGACGTCAGGGTTTTGGAAATGGTGTCAGAGACAATTTTCTGATCCATAATCAGGTTTTGCTTCATATCATCATTTTTAAGAATTTCCTGAATGGCTTTTTTTCCGTCATCGGTTTTTAAAATATCGACAACCATTTTCTTTGTTTCTTCATAATCGAGCTGTCCTGAAGGCTGATCTTTAGGTGCGCAGCTCGCAAGGAAAAAACACATGGCTGTAAGTGTCAGAATTGAGAGCAACCTTCGCTTTTCCATCATGCAAAGCTCCTTTCCATTTAGAGTTGCTTATTTCTAATATGAATGAATCGGCCTGTTTTAATACTGGTAATTAACATGGCTTTTTACAAAAGACACTGGTAAAATTTTTGGAGTAGAATACATATTGGGGGATACAATTGTGAACAGTAGAAATTGGGTTCGGTTATTTTTATCGACTCTGCTTGTTGGCGGCATCACTACGAGTATTACTGGTTTTGCCTTAAGATGGGGAGATTATAAAGAGTTTTTCTTGTCGTTTGACATTGTTGAGATTCTTTCCATATTGCTTTGGCTTGTCGGAGTCGGATTTATTTTCAGCATCATCAGCCAAATGGGGTTTTTCGCCTATTTGACGATTCACCGGTTCGGACTTGGAATCTTTCGGACGGCTGCTTTATGGAATGCCATTCAGATTGTTCTGATCCTGTTTGTCATCTTTGATCTCGTCTATTTCCGCTATCAGCTGTTCGCAGCAGAGGGTGAATCCGTTGTTCCTTATCTTATGGTTGCCTTATTTTTGCTGTTATTCAGTGCAGCGGTCGCTTATATCAAGATGAAACAGACAAACAAAATGGCTTTCATACCGGCCCTGTTTTTTATGACAGTCGTTACAACGGTCGAGTGGGTGCCTGCATTGCGTGTAAATGAAGGTGACTGGCTGTACTTAATGCTGATTCCGCTGCTTATATGCAATGCCTATCAGCTGCTGCTCTTATCTAAATTATCTCAAGCTAAAAAAAGCTGAGCCCTGTAATTCCGGGCTCAGCTTTTTTCATAAGATTATTTCACTTCCGTTGATTTGGCTGTTCCTCCCGAAATTAAATCCGCTACCGTTACGTTATTCAGACCTTTTTGCTTCAGCCCTTCAACAATTTGCGGAAGTGCCTTCTGTGTCTGCTTGGCGGAATCAGAGGCATGAAGCAGGATAATATCTCCTCCCTGAACCGCATCGTTTACATTTTTCACAATGGTGCTGACACCTGGATTGGTCCAGTCATCTGAATCTACACTATAATGAACGACAGTGTATCCGTATCTTTCGGCTATCGTCAGAATCTCCTGATTGAAGTTGCCTGTTGGCGGCCGGAGAAGTTTTATATCTTTCAGTCCGAGTTCGCTGAATACATCCTGCGCCATGAGAATATCACGCCGTATTTCATCTGCCTCAAGCGAGGTGTAGTTTTTATAGGCATATCCCATGCTCCCGACCTGGTGTCCATCCTTTACAATTTGTTTCACTATCTCAGGGTGCCGCTCAGCCCAGGCTGCAGATAGAAAAAACGTCGCATTCGTCACACCATTTTTCTTGAGGGTATCAAGAATCGGCTTTGCCTTTTCATCCCCCCAGCTGATGTCAAACGTAAGGGAAACGCTGTTTGCTTTCTCTTCTCCCCTGAAAACAGCCTTTGGTCCGTCTGCTGTTGAGAAAACGGGAAATTGAAGGACATTTTCTATATATAGAATACCGGCAGTAAAGAGAGCGGCAATGACAATGATGAGCAGCTGTTTCACTTTTTTTATATGCAGTACATAGAAATTGTTCATTCTGATCAGCCCCGTCCCTAATGTTCTTGTCTCATATGTATGCCAAGCTGTGAAGAATATGATTAGAAAAATTCAAGTTGTGCCATAATGATAAAACTTACGCATCTTTAGAGGAGGATCACATGTCAAAAGGGTTTATCTTCAATGATAAAGAAGCTCAGGAAATGGAGCTGCTGCTTGAACAGGAACTTCAGATCATAAGCAATATTCTTATTGACGACAGTCTCACATTTGTTCAAAAAAGATCACTTCTTGAAAAAAGAGAATTGCTGGGCAACTTATACAAAATCATAAGCGGGAAAATTGATTTTCATTTTATGAAAAATAATTTATAAAATATATTGACCTTGAAGTGGAAATGATGGTATATTATTCTTCGTCGCTGAGAAACAAATGGATTTTTAAAGCCTTAAAAAACTTCAAAAAATCCTGTTGACACAGTGATGGTCACCATGTTAAATTATATAAGCCGTCACCAATGACGAGCGAAAATGATCTTTGAAAACTAAACAAAACCAAAAGCGTACCAAACGTTTTAAATTTTTTAAGTCAGCAACATTTATGAGTCACAAATTTTCTTCGGAGAGTTTGATCCTGGCTCAGGACGAACGCTGGCGGCGTGCCTAATACATGCAAGTCGAGCGGACCTCTTCGGAGGTCAGCGGCGGACGGGTGAGTAACACGTGGGCAACCTGCCTGTAAGACTGGGATAACTCCGGGAAACCGGAGCTAATACCGGATACTATGTCAAACCGCATGGTTTGACATTCAAAGACGGTTTCGGCTGTCACTTACAGATGGGCCCGCGGCGCATTAGCTAGTTGGTGAGGTAATGGCTCACCAAGGCGACGATGCGTAGCCGACCTGAGAGGGTGATCGGCCACACTGGGACTGAGACACGGCCCAGACTCCTACGGGAGGCAGCAGTAGGGAATCTTCCGCAATGGACGAAAGTCTGACGGAGCAACGCCGCGTGAGTGATGAAGGTTTTCGGATCGTAAAACTCTGTTGTCAGGGAAGAACAAGTGCCGGAGTAACTGCCGGCACCTTGACGGTACCTGACCAGAAAGCCACGGCTAACTACGTGCCAGCAGCCGCGGTAATACGTAGGTGGCAAGCGTTGTCCGGAATTATTGGGCGTAAAGCGCGCGCAGGCGGTTTCTTAAGTCTGATGTGAAAGCCCCCGGCTCAACCGGGGAGGGTCATTGGAAACTGGGAAACTTGAGTGCAGAAGAGGAGAGTGGAATTCCACGTGTAGCGGTGAAATGCGTAGAGATGTGGAGGAACACCAGTGGCGAAGGCGACTCTCTGGTCTGTAACTGACGCTGAGGCGCGAAAGCGTGGGGAGCGAACAGGATTAGATACCCTGGTAGTCCACGCCGTAAACGATGAGTGCTAAGTGTTAGAGGGTTTCCGCCCTTTAGTGCTGCAGCTAACGCATTAAGCACTCCGCCTGGGGAGTACGGTCGCAAGACTGAAACTCAAAGGAATTGACGGGGGCCCGCACAAGCGGTGGAGCATGTGGTTTAATTCGAAGCAACGCGAAGAACCTTACCAGGTCTTGACATCCTTTGCCACTTCTAGAGATAGAAGGTTCCCCTTCGGGGGACAAAGTGACAGGTGGTGCATGGTTGTCGTCAGCTCGTGTCGTGAGATGTTGGGTTAAGTCCCGCAACGAGCGCAACCCTTGATCTTAGTTGCCAGCATTCAGTTGGGCACTCTAAGGTGACTGCCGGTGACAAACCGGAGGAAGGTGGGGATGACGTCAAATCATCATGCCCCTTATGACCTGGGCTACACACGTGCTACAATGGATGGTACAAAGGGCTGCGAGACCGCGAGGTTTAGCCAATCCCATAAAACCATTCTCAGTTCGGATTGCAGGCTGCAACTCGCCTGCATGAAGCTGGAATCGCTAGTAATCGCGGATCAGCATGCCGCGGTGAATACGTTCCCGGGCCTTGTACACACCGCCCGTCACACCACGAGAGTTTGCAACACCCGAAGTCGGTGGGGTAACCGCAAGGAGCCAGCCGCCTAAGGTGGGGTAGATGATTGGGGTGAAGTCGTAACAAGGTAGCCGTATCGGAAGGTGCGGCTGGATCACCTCCTTTCTAAGGATATGAGGTCGCTTTTGGTTTTTGTTTAGTTTTGAGAGATCATTCTCTCTATATGAAAGAAGGCGATCATTTCTGATCTGCCGGTTGTTCTTTGAAAACTGGATAACGTAATTGATAACAAGTAATTCACTGAGATTTACGCTTACCATAGTGATTTTCTTAGACTTTACAGTCTAAACAAACGATTGACCAATTTTGGTTAAGTTATGAAGGGCGCACGGTGGATGCCTTGGCACTAGGAGCCGATGAAGGACGGGACTAACACCGATATGCTTTGGGGAGCTGTAAGTAAGCTTTGATCCAGAGATTTCCGAATGGGGAAACCCACTGTTCGTAATGGAACAGTATCTTTACCTGAATACATAGGGTACTGAAGGCAGACCCGGGGAACTGAAACATCTAAGTACCCGGAGGAAGAGAAAGCAAATGCGATTTCCCAAGTAGCGGCGAGCGAAACGGAATCAGCCCAAACCAAGAGGCTTGCCTCTTGGGGTTGTAGGACACTCTATACGGAGTTACAAAGGAACGGGGTAGATGAAGCGGCCTGGAAAGGCCTGTCATAGAAGGTAAAAACCCTGTAGTCGAAACTTCGTTCCCTCCAGAGTGGATCCTGAGTACGGCGGGACACGTGAAATCCCGTCGGAATCCGGGAGGACCATCTCCCAAGGCTAAATACTACCTAGTGACCGATAGTGAACCAGTACCGTGAGGGAAAGGTGAAAAGCACCCCGGAAGGGGAGTGAAAAGATCCTGAAACCGTGTGCTTACAAGTAGTCAGAGCCCGTTAACGGGTGATGGCGTGCCTTTTGTAGAATGAACCGGCGAGTTACGATCCCGTGCAAGGTTAAGTTGATGAGACGGAGCCGCAGCGAAAGCGAGTCTGAATAGGGCGAATTAGTACGTGGTCGTAGACCCGAAACCAGGTGATCTACCCATGTCCAGGGTGAAGTTCAGGTAACACTGAATGGAGGCCCGAACCCACGCACGTTGAAAAGTGCGGGGATGAGGTGTGGGTAGCGGAGAAATTCCAATCGAACTTGGAGATAGCTGGTTCTCTCCGAAATAGCTTTAGGGCTAGCCTCGAGTATGAGAGTCTTGGAGGTAGAGCACTGATTGGACTAGGGGCCCTCATCGGGTTACCGAATTCAGTCAAACTCCGAATGCCAAAGACTTGCTCCTCGGGAGTCAGACTGCGAGTGATAAGATCCGTAGTCAAGAGGGAAACAGCCCAGACCGCCAGCTAAGGTCCCAAAGTATACGTTAAGTGGAAAAGGATGTGGAGTTGCTTAGACAACCAGGATGTTGGCTTAGAAGCAGCCACCATTTAAAGAGTGCGTAATAGCTCACTGGTCGAGTGACTCTGCGCCGAAAATGTACCGGGGCTAAACGTATCACCGAAGCTGCGGACTGTTCTTACGAACAGTGGTAGGAGAGCGTTCTAAGGGCGTCGAAGCCAGACCGGAAGGACTGGTGGAGCGCTTAGAAGTGAGAATGCCGGTATGAGTAGCGAAAGAGGGGTGAGAATCCCCTCCACCGAATGCCTAAGGTTTCCTGAGGAAGGCTCGTCCGCTCAGGGTTAGTCGGGACCTAAGCCGAGGCCGAAAGGCGTAGGCGATGGACAACAGGTTGATATTCCTGTACCACCTCCTCACCATTTGAGCAATGGGGGGACGCAGGAGGATAGGGCAAGCGCGCTGTTGGATATGCGCGTCCAAGCAGTTAGGCCGGGAAGTAGGCAAATCCGCTTCCCATATAAGGCTGAGCTGTGATGGCGAGGGAAATTTAGTACCGAAGTTCCTGATTCCACACTGCCAAGAAAAGCCTCTAGCGAGGTGAGAGGTGCCCGTACCGCAAACCGACACAGGTAGGCGAGGAGAGAATCCTAAGGTGAGCGAGAGAACTCTCGTTAAGGAACTCGGCAAAATGACCCCGTAACTTCGGGAGAAGGGGTGCTTTTTAGGGTGAATAGCCCTGAAAAGCCGCAGTGAATAGGCCCAGGCGACTGTTTAGCAAAAACACAGGTCTCTGCGAAGCCGCAAGGCGAAGTATAGGGGCTGACGCCTGCCCGGTGCTGGAAGGTTAAGGGGAGAGGTTAGCGCAAGCGAAGCTTTGAACCGAAGCCCCAGTAAACGGCGGCCGTAACTATAACGGTCCTAAGGTAGCGAAATTCCTTGTCGGGTAAGTTCCGACCCGCACGAAAGGCGTAACGATCTGGGCACTGTCTCAACGAGAGACTCGGTGAAATTATAGTACCTGTGAAGATGCAGGTTACCCGCGACAGGACGGAAAGACCCCGTGGAGCTTTACTGCAGCCTGATATTGAATTTTGGTACAGCTTGTACAGGATAGGTAGGAGCCTTGGAAGCCGGAGCGCAAGCTTCGGTGGAGGCATTGGTGGGATACTACCCTTGCTGTATTGAAATTCTAACCCGCAGCCCTTACCGGGCTGGGAGACAGTGTCAGGCGGGCAGTTTGACTGGGGCGGTCGCCTCCTAAAATGTAACGGAGGCGCCCAAAGGTTCCCTCAGAATGGTTGGAAATCATTCGCAGAGTGTAAAGGCACAAGGGAGCTTGACTGCGAGACCTACAAGTCGAGCAGGGACGAAAGTCGGGCTTAGTGATCCGGTGGTTCCGCATGGAAGGGCCATCGCTCAACGGATAAAAGCTACCCCGGGGATAACAGGCTTATCTCCCCCAAGAGTCCACATCGACGGGGAGGTTTGGCACCTCGATGTCGGCTCATCGCATCCTGGGGCTGTAGTCGGTCCCAAGGGTTGGGCTGTTCGCCCATTAAAGCGGTACGCGAGCTGGGTTCAGAACGTCGTGAGACAGTTCGGTCCCTATCCGTCGTGGGCGCAGGAAATTTGAGAGGAGCTGTCCTTAGTACGAGAGGACCGGGATGGACGCACCGCTGGTGTACCAGTTGTCTTGCCAAAGGCATCGCTGGGTAGCTATGTGCGGAAGGGATAAGTGCTGAAAGCATCTAAGCATGAAGCCCCCCTCAAGATGAGATTTCCCATCACATTTGTGAGTAAGAACCCTGAAAGATGATCAGGTTGATAGGTCTGAGGTGGAAGCGCGGTGACGTGTGGAGCTGACAGATACTAATCGTTCGAGGACTTAACCACAGTCTAACTAAGCGTAAGTTGCACGTGAATCTTGTTATCAAACGTTATTCAGTTTTGAAAGAATAACTTCTTTCAAAAAAAGCTTGAAATCTTCGGATTTCATAGTATAATAATTTTTGTCACTATGTCTGGTGATGATGGCAAAGAGGTCACACCCGTTCCCATGCCGAACACGGAAGTTAAGCTCTTTAGCGCCGATGGTAGTTGGGGGTTTCCCCCTGTGAGAGTAGGACGTTGCCAGGCTTGTGAACAAATCATTATATTATTCCGCAGTAGCTCAGTGGTAGAGCTATCGGCTGTTAACCGATCGGTCGTAGGTTCGAGTCCTACCTGCGGAGCCATGCTTCCATAGCTCAGTCGGTAGAGCACTTCCATGGTAAGGAAGAGGTCATCGGTTCAAGCCCGGTTGGGAGCTTACATTACAACTTCAACTGGCCCGTTGGTCAAGCGGTTAAGACACCGCCCTTTCACGGCGGTAACACGGGTTCGAATCCCGTACGGGTCACCATTGTTTTTTTATGTGAAATACTAAACATTCTTTTCTTCTGGAGGATTAGCTCAGCTGGGAGAGCATCTGCCTTACAAGCAGAGGGTCGGCGGTTCGAGCCCGTCATCCTCCACCATAAGAATTAAATAATCTTACTTCAAATGCCGGTGTAGCTCAATTGGTAGAGCAACTGACTTGTAATCAGTAGGTTGGGGGTTCAAGTCCTCTCGCCGGCACCACTGAAATGTGGAGGGGTAGCGAAGTGGCTAAACGCGGCGGACTGTAAATCCGCTCCCTCCGGGTTCGGCGGTTCGAATCCGTCCCCCTCCACCATTTTATTTAGACAAGCTGGAATTGAATAGTTTTTGTCTGGACTGTAAATAATAAGGTTAGTTAACATAAACCTTTTTACGGTCAATTCCAATTTTATAAATTACATACTTTCATTGGGCTATAGCCAAGCGGTAAGGCAACGGACTTTGACTCCGTCATGCGCTGGTTCGAATCCAGCTAGCCCAGCCATTTTCTTTTGAACTGTGTGTCTGCGCAGGATCTTAAGACTGAATTCATTTATGTGCCATTAGCTCAGTCGGTAGAGCATCTGACTTTTAATCAGAGGGTCGAAGGTTCGAGTCCTTCATGGCACACCATTTTTCCTTAATATGCGGGTGTGGCGGAATTGGCAGACGCGCTAGACTTAGGATCTAGTGTCTTTGACGTGGGGGTTCGAGTCCCTTCACCCGCATGATGTTGCGGAAGTAGTTCAGTGGTAGAACACCACCTTGCCAAGGTGGGGGTCGCGGGTTCGAATCCCGTCTTCCGCTCCATATTCGGGGCCTTAGCTCAGCTGGGAGAGCGCCTGCCTTGCACGCAGGAGGTCAGCGGTTCGATCCCGCTAGGCTCCATCTTTAAACCTAAGACTATATGGTCTTAGGTTTTTTTGTTTTCCAAAAATGGTTCGGAGGAGTTATTGAGTCATTTATTTAACAGAAAACTCTGTATATATATACATAATTTTGTCGAGTTGAGTCATCTCCCTTTTTGAACGTACAATAGAGGCACAGGCTTCTAATAAGGGGGATGATTGAGATGAAAGAAAGAATATCAATTATTGGAGTACCAATGGATCTTGGACAAATGCGCCGCGGTGTCGATATGGGGCCGAGTGCGATTCGATATGCCGGTGTTGTTGAGAGATTAGAAGGGCTCAGCTATAAGATTGAAGATAAGGGCGATATTGAGATTGGTCGTGCGAACAGAGAAGAAGAAGCAGCCAATAACCTGAGAAATTTGAAAGCGGTGTCAGAGGCCAGTGTGAAGCTTTCAGATCAGGTGGATGAAGCGATCAAATCGGGTTCTTTTCCACTTGTTTTCGGCGGAGACCACAGCATTGCAATCGGGACGCTTGCAGGGGTGTCAAAGCACTATGAGAATCTCGGAGTCATCTGGTACGATGCCCATGGCGATTTAAACACTGGAGAAACGTCACCATCAGGCAATATTCATGGTATGCCTCTTGCTGTCAGCATTGGAATCGGTGATGAGGCACTCACGAGAATTGGAGGCTACACACCTAAAGTAAAGCCTGAGAACATTGTGATTATAGGTGCCAGGTCGCTTGATCAGGGTGAGAAAGAGCTGATTAAGGAAAAGGGAATCAAAGTATATACCATGCATGAAATTGACCGCCTTGGTATGACGAAGGTGATGGAGGAAACCATCGAGTATTTGAAGGAACGTACGGATGGAGTTCATCTATCATTGGATCTTGACGGACTTGACCCTCATGATGCACCTGGTGTCGGAACACCTGTTATTGGCGGCATCAGCTACAGGGAAAGCCATCTTGCCATGGAAATGCTTGCAGAATCAGAGATTATCACATCAGCAGAGTTTGTTGAAGTAAATCCGATTCTTGATGAAAAAAATAAAACCGCAACAGTTGCTGTTGCTTTAATGGGCTCTTTATTCGGAGAGAAGCTCAAATAATAACGGGTACAAAAGGCATAGCCGATTGAGGCTATGCCCTTTCCATTTTTACGGGATTCTTTTAAGATAGATTTAAGATAAACCTCCTCAAAAGCCATCTACAGGACACCTAAAATTTGTTAAACTATTTTTATGTGAAAAAAAATGAAACCTTTTATTCGGCTTATACGTAATAAGGGGAATCCGCGATTTGTGCGGAGGTAAGGGGTATCATGGAGACGATCGTAAAAAACAGAATTAAACAAGTGAAAAAAGGCGACCAGAATGCATTTGCCGAAATTGTAGATCTGTACAAGGACAAGATTTATCAGCTTTGCTACCGCATGCTTGGGAATTCTCATGAGGCTGAGGATATTGCTCAGGAAGCGTTTATACGGGCATACGTCAATATTCACAGCTACGATATGGATAAAAAGTTTTCAACATGGCTGTACCGCATAGCAACGAACCTGACAATTGACCGGATCAGAAAGAAAAAGCCCGATTACTATCTGGATGCAGAGGTCGCCGGAACAGAGGGGCTCACTATGTATTCCCAGGTTGCAGCGGATGTTGCGCTGCCTGAGGATCAGGTTGCGACAATGGAACTTCAGCAAATGATTCAGAAAGAAATTTTAAAGCTCCCTGATAAATATCGGTCGGTCATCGTATTAAAGTATATAGATGAGCTTTCTTTAATTGAAATCAGTGAAATTCTCAATATGCCGATCGGGACGGTAAAAACAAGAATTCACAGAGGACGGGAAGCTCTCAGAAAGCAATTAAGGCATTTATAAGTAGAGGTGATGTTAAGTGAAATGTTCAGAGGAAATGATCGAGCGGATTCATCAGTATCTTGATCATGATATTAAGCAGGCGGATGAAAGGATCCTCAGAGAACATCTTCAGTCATGCACTGAATGTGCACAGCACCTGCATGAACTGGAGAAATCCATCGCCCTGGTGCAAAGCACCTCACATATTGAAGCTCCGTCTAATTTCACGCAGGCAGTTATGAACAGCCTTCCTGAAGAAAAGAAGCGAGTAGGCGTTGGCAGGTGGCTTAAAGGTCATCCGATGCTTGCGGCTGCCTCCCTGTTTGTGCTGCTGATGACAGGAAGCCTGTTTTCTTCCTGGTCGGGAGATTCAGACTTCAGTGTATCCAAACAGCCGAATCTGGTTGTTGAAAATAATACGGTTATCGTTCCTGAAGGCGAAACGGTTCAGGGAGATGTAACAGTCAAGGGCGGTACATTGAAGATCGAGGGAAAAGTAGAGGGAGATGTGACTGTCATTAACGGTGAGCGGTATATGGCTTCAGCCGGCCAGGTGACAGGCAAAGTTGAAGAAATTGATGAAGCCTTTGAGTGGATCTGGTTTCAAATGAAGTCTCTTGCAAAAGAGGTCGTCGATATTTTTCAGTAATGGGCCCCGGCGGCCTTTTTTTATTGTCTGAAAGGGGTGCCGTGATATATGGACTCTGGAGCGCAGGCTGTCCGTCCTTAAATGACTACAATACGGTTTAATTGCAGATTATATGATATAATATCGTAGTTATAGTCCTGTGCAAATGACTAAAACTGATGGAGGAAGAGAATATGGCACTTGAGGATTTTCCATTCTTGCACTACCTCGGCATCGCCGTTGATATTCTCCTGGTTTGGTTCGTTATATATAAGTTGATTATGGTGATACGGGGCACGAAGGCCGTTCAGCTTTTAAAAGGCATTATCGTGATTATCCTCGTTCGGACACTCAGCCAGTATTTAGGGCTGCAAACATTGCAATGGCTCATGGACCAAGCGTTAACATGGGGTTTTCTTGCGATTATTATTATTTTCCAGCCTGAGCTGCGGAGAGCACTGGAGCAGCTGGGACGGGGAAAACTTTTCTCAAGAAGCGGGGCCCCAGAGGAGGAAGAACAGCAAAAAATTATTGATGCCATCCTGAAAGCAACGGATTACATGGCAAAACGCCGTATCGGCGCACTCGTAACAATTGAAAAAGAAACAGGGATGAGCGATTACATAGAAACGGGCATACCGCTTCACTCAGCTTTATCTTCTGAGCTTTTAATCAATATTTTTATCCCGAACACTCCGCTTCATGACGGAGCTGTCATTCTTCAGAAAAACCAGATTGCAGCAGCAGCCTGCTACCTGCCTCTTTCTGAAAGTCCGTTTATTTCAAAAGAGCTTGGAACGAGGCACCGCGCAGCAGTCGGCATCAGTGAAGTAACAGACAGTATTACAATCGTTGTATCGGAGGAAACCGGAAGTATTTCGGTAACGAGAAACGGCGAGCTTCACAGAAATTTGACGGTTGAAGCTTTGAGTGAGATACTCGTTTCGGAATTTGGAAAACAGGCGAAAGCCGCTTCTTCAAACCTGTGGCAGTGGAGGGGGAAGAAGAATGGATAAGATGATAAACAATCATTGGGTCATGAGAATCATCGCGCTGCTTATGGCGCTTATGCTCTATATATCTGTCAACATCGAATCTCCTGCACCAAAGAAGCAGACGACAGGACCTGTTACATCTGTCTTCCCTTCTGCACCTTCTCAATCATCTAAAGGGACAGAGACCATTCAGGATGTAGAAGTAAAGACGTATCAGGACCAGGACAATGTGGTGATAACAGGTGTTCCGGAGACCGTCGATGTCACATTAAGCGGGCCGACCAACTCCCTTTTGAAAGCAAAGCAGCTGAAGGACTTTGAAATTTATGCCGAGCTGTCTGACCTTTCAATCGGCTCACACAGAATTGAACTGAAGCATAAAAATATAGCGGATAACCTGGAAGTGAATTTAAATCCTTCGGTCATTACGGTGAATGTAGAAGAAAAAGTAACACGTGATTTCCCGGTTGAAGTGGATTTTATTAATAAAAACCAGATAGCAGCCGGATATACGGCACAGGATCCGATTGTAAAGCCAAGTGTTGTCAGGGTAACAGGATCCAAAACCCTTATTGACAGCATTGCGCTGATCAAAACAAGAGTGAACCTGCAAAATGCGAATGAAACATTGGAGCAGGAATCAAAGGTGACGGTGTACGACGAAGACGGCAATATCCTTCCTGTTGAAGCCTATCCGTCCGTTGTAGACGTGACGGTGCCGATTACAAGCCCGAGCAAAAAGCTGCCTTTAAACATTAAAAATGAGGGCGAGCTTGGTGAAGGAATCAGCATAGCGAGCATTGAGGCTGTGCCGAATGAAGTGACCGTCTATGGTCCGCAGGATGTTCTGAATCCTCTTGAATTTATTGACGGGGTGACAGTGGACCTGAGCAAGATCAAAGATGACACCGTACTGGATGTTGATATCCCCGTTCCTGACGGTGCGACTAAAGTAAGCCCGGAAAAAATACAAATTAAAGTTGACGTTGATAAGGAAGAAGAGCGCGTATTTGAGAATCTGCCTGTCCGGATCAGAGGACTTGGTGAAGGGAAAATCCTTCAGTTTACAGATCCTGAATCAAGGGAGCTTGATCTGAGTGTAACAGCAGCGCCGAACGTCCTTGAGAAGATGAAGGCTTCCGACCTCGAGCTTTTCATCAATGTGAATGACCTGTCGGACGGTGAACACGACGTGAAAGTTGAAGTGAACGGACCTCAGGACATTAAGTGGAGCCTGCCGCAAGAGCAAGTGAACGTAAAGATTTCTTCTAAGCAATCATGATGATTGAAACAGTCAAAAGGAGCGATACTAGAATGGGAAAGTATTTTGGAACTGATGGTGTAAGAGGCGTTGCAAACAGTGAGCTGACACCTGAACTGGCATTTAAAATCGGACGCTTTGGAGGATATGTTCTGACAAAGGATGCAACACGTCCAAAAGTGCTGATTGGAAGAGATACACGCATTTCGGGACACATGCTTGAAGGTGCCCTTGTAGCGGGACTTCTTTCAATCGGAGCAGAAGTTATGCGTTTGGGAGTCATTTCAACTCCAGGCGTTTCATATTTGACAAAAGCACTTGGAGCCCAGGCTGGCGTGATGATTTCAGCATCCCACAATCCTGTTCAGGATAACGGCATTAAATTCTTTGGCCCGGACGGATTTAAATTGTCAGATGACCAGGAGTTTGAAATCGAAGGACTGATGGATCAGGCAGAAGATACACTTCCAAGACCTGTAGGATCAGATTTGGGACAGGTAAACGACTATTTTGAAGGCGGCCAGAAATATCTGCAGTTCCTGAAGCAGACAGTTGATGAGGATTTTACAGGTCTTCACGTTGCGCTTGACTGTGCACACGGAGCGACTTCATCCCTTGCAACGCACCTTTTTGCAGACCTTGATGCAGATGTTTCCACAATGGGAACAACGCCGAACGGCCTGAATATCAATGACGGTGTAGGATCTACTCACCCTGAAGCACTTGCAGCCTTCCTGAAAGAAAAAGGAGCGGATGTTGGACTTGCATTCGACGGAGACGGCGACCGCCTTATTGCCGTTGATGAAAAAGGTGATATCGTCGATGGCGATCAAATCATGTTCATCTGTGCAAAATTCCTTAACGAACATGGCAGATTGAAAAAAGAAACGGTTGTATCAACGATTATGAGTAACCTTGGTTTCTACAAAGCAGTTGAGGCGAACAACATGAAGAGCGCTCAAACAGCTGTTGGTGACCGCTACGTTGTAGAAGAAATGAAAAAAGGCGATTATAACCTGGGCGGAGAGCAGTCAGGGCATATCATTTTCCTTGACCATAATACAACCGGCGACGGCCTTCTTACAGCAATCCAGCTTGTAAATATCATGAAAGTAACCGGAAAATCTCTATCTGAGCTTGCTTCAGAAATGGCGAAATTCCCGCAGCTTCTGATTAATGTGAAAGTGACAGATAAGCATGCAGTTACAGACAACATGAAAGTAAAACAGGTCATTGCTGAAGTGGAACAGGAAATGAACGGAGACGGCCGCATCCTGGTGCGTCCTTCCGGTACAGAGCCACTGGTCCGCGTGATGGCTGAAGCTCCGACTGCAGAGCTTTGCGAGCAATATGTGTCACGCATCGTGGCTGTAGTAAAAGCTGAAATGGGAACAGAATAAGCACGTAAATGGAAAAGACCTGCCGGCACTGGCAGGTCTTTTTTAACTAAAATTCACAGACATAATCGATACATTTGCTGCCCCATACTAAATATACCTCATTGTCTCCTCCCGACAGGTTTGAAAAACCGGATGAACAGGGTATGAAAGCGGGGGAACAATCTTTTTCGTAATTCATATACTAAAGGGTGCATCTTTCTTAATCACAAAACGAATTGACGATTTGATTGTCGTATAGTAAGATTACTTTTGTGTTTTGATTTTAGACAGAGAAAGGAGCATAGTTAGTACGTTTTACGAAAAGCGCCTGAACTAAGCAGAACGAAAAAAGCTTAGTTGACGAGGATGGAGGATTATCGAAAGTTCGGCGGATGCCTCCCGGTTGACGATTACAGCCGCAAGCTCTCTCCTGAAAACAAAGAGGCAACTTTTTGCACAAAGGGAAGAACGTAATCACCTAAAAATATAGACATGTGTGAGGGGACAGATTAACAGGTCCCCGAGACTTGGCCTGTCCCCCGCCTAATGGGAGGATACTTTAGTATGTGCGGAATCGTTGGTTATATTGGACAAAAGGATACAAAGGAAATTTTGCTTCGCGGTCTTGAAAAGCTTGAGTACCGCGGTTATGATTCAGCTGGTATTGCTGTAATAAATGAAGACGGAGTTCATGTGTTTAAAGAAAAAGGCCGCATCGCCATTCTTCGCGAAGAAGTAGATGCGAATGTTCTTTCTACAGCTGGAATCGGTCACACCCGCTGGGCGACTCATGGTGCCCCTAGCAAACGCAACTCACATCCCCATCAAAGTGCTTCAAGCCGTTTTACGCTTGTTCACAATGGTGTCATTGAAAACTATTCAAGCCTTAAACGTGAATACCTTCAGGACGTAGCTCTTGCAAGTGACACAGACACAGAAGTTGTGGTACAGGTTATTGAGAAGTTTGTAAACCAGGGTGCAGATGTTGAAGAAGCGTTCAGCAAAACACTGTCGATCTTAAAAGGCTCTTACGCCATTGCCCTTTTAGATGAGCAAAATCCGGAAACAATCTTTGTTGCAAAAAACAAAAGCCCGCTTCTAGTCGGTCTTGGTGACGGCTTCAATGTTGTTGCATCAGATGCAATGGCTATGCTGCAGGTTACAGACCAATTTGTAGAGCTAATGGATAAAGAAATCGTCCTTGTAAAACGCGAAGCTGTTACGATTAAGAACCTTCAGGGTGAAGTTATTGAGCGTGCTCCATATACAGCTGAGCTTGACGCAAGCGATATCGAAAAAGGAACATACCCTCACTACATGCTTAAAGAAATCGATGAGCAGCCGCTTGTTATGCGGAAGATCATTCAAAAATATCAGGACGACCAAGGCAAGCTGTCGATGGACCCGGCTATTGTCGATGCAGTGAATGCTGCTGACCGCCTTTACATCGTGGCGTGCGGAACAAGCTATCATGCCGGACTTGTCGGTAAACAGTTCATTGAAAAATGGGCAAAGAAACCTGTTGAGGTTCATGTTGCAAGTGAATTCTCTTACAACATGCCGATTCTTTCTGAAAAACCGCTGTTTATCTTTATTTCACAAAGCGGTGAAACAGCAGACAGCCGTGCTGTACTTGTTCAAATTAAAGAGCTTGGCTACCAGGCACTAACGATCACTAACGTACCTGGTTCTACGCTTTCACGTGAAGCAAACCACACGCTTTTGCTTCATGCAGGACCTGAAATTGCCGTTGCTTCTACAAAAGCATATACTGCGCAATTAGGCGTACTTGCGATCCTTGCAGCAGTTACAGCTGAAGCAAGAGGCATTGACCTAAGCTTTGATATCGTAAAAGAAATGGGTATTGTCGCAAACGCAATGGAAGTCCTTTGCGATCAAAAAGAAGAAATGGAATACATTGCACGCGAATACCTTTCTACAACACGCAACTGCTTCTTCATCGGCCGTTCAGTCGACTACTATGTAGGACTTGAAGGCGCCCTGAAGCTGAAAGAAATCTCCTACATTCAGGCAGAAGGTTTTGCCGGAGGAGAGCTTAAGCACGGAACGATCGCACTAATTGAAAACGGCACGCCGGTTATCGCGCTTGCAACACAGGAGCATGTTAACCTAAGCATCCGCGGAAACGTGAAAGAAGTAGCAGCACGCGGAGCCAACCCATGCATTATCGCCCTTAAAGGCTTAGAAGAAGAAGACGACCGTTTCGTTCTTCCTGCTGTACACGAAGAACTGACGCCGCTTGCTTCTGTCATTCCGCTGCAATTGATCTCTTACTACGCAGCTCTTCACAGAGGCTGTGACGTGGATAAACCGCGTAACCTTGCTAAGAGTGTGACGGTTGAGTAAATCAGACAGATAAATAAAAAAAACGGAGAAGGTCATTAAGATCTTCTCCGTTTTTTTTGTTTAGTGGAACTTCTGTCACATATTTTCGTCTAAGTGAGTAAGGGGGAGTTGTTATGAGATTACATAAGTTTATCTTCATTTTGACAATAGGGGTTTTATTTTTTCTAACAGGATGTGCAGAGGATCCTGACTATGAAGAACAATATATTGAAGTTGAAAAATGGGCAGGCGTTGATAACATTTATAAAGTTGATAGAGAAATTACCAGCACTAAAGAGGTTGATAAGGTCAGGAAAACTGTGAATCAAGCTGATTGGTCAAAAGCAAAAGCAAGCATGGCGCGTCCTGCTGATTACAGGTTTACCTTTCAACCTAAGGATCGCAGAATCATAACAAAAGCTGCTCTATATGAGCTTTGGATAAGTCCGAATAAAGACAGAGTGGAACTCGTCATAGACGTTGAGAGCAAGTATGCTCAATTAAATAAGAAAGATTCCGCTGTGGTGATTGAGATCGTGACTGGAGATGAATAAGAAACTTTCTTCAAATATACAAAAAAGGAGCGGGGCTTGAATGAAACCCCTGCTCCTTTTTTCTATTAATAAACCTTATCCCCATTAAAGATCGAATTTTTCACAACGACGTAATCCACCGTGCGGATGGCATCAAGTTTCGTTCCGCCTGCATAGGAGATTGATGACTGCAGATCCTGCTCCATTTCAGTGAGCGTGTCCTTCAATGAGCCCTTGTGTTCAACGTACATTTTTTTGCCTTCGACGTTTTTCTTTTCGCCTTTTTGGAATTCAGAAGCTGATCCGAAGTATTCTTTGAAAAGCTTTCCGTCCATTTCGATGGTTTCACCAGGAGACTCCTCGTGTCCTGCGAACAGGGAGCCGATCATGACCATGGATGCTCCGAATCGAACAGACTTCGCAATGTCACCATGTGTGCGGATGCCGCCGTCTGCGATGATTGGCTTAGTTGCCGCCTTTGCACACCAGCGAAGTGCAGCAAGCTGCCAGCCGCCTGTTCCAAACCCTGTCTTGATTTTCGTGATGCACACTTTGCCCGGTCCGATTCCAACTTTTGTAGCGTCAGCGCCGGCGTGCTCAAGCTCTCTCACTGCTTCAGGAGTTCCAACGTTGCCTGCGATGACAAAGCTTCCAGGAAGATGTTTCTTAATATGTTTGATCATTTCGATGACCGCGTTTGAATGACCGTGGGCGATATCAATTGTAATATAATCAGGCACCAGATTCTCAGCCGCAAGTTCTTCAATAAAGCCGTACTCTTCCTCTTTAACACCGACGCTGATTGAAGCAATCAGGCCGCGTGATTTCATATCCTGGATGAACGCGCTTCTTTTCTCAGGCTGAAAACGGTGCATGATGTAGAAGTAGCCGTTTTCTGCAAGGTTTACAGCAATTGTTTCATCAATAATCGTCTGCATATTGGCAGGTACGACAGGAAGTTTGAATGTATGGTTTCCAAGAGCAATGGTTGTGTCACACTCAGAACGGCTGTTCACAACACATTTTGCAGGTATTAATTGAATATCTTCATAATCGAATACATTTTCCATGTAAAATACACCCCTAAATACGAATGTTATTGTTAAGTTAACTTTTAATTGTTCGTCCATTTGGTACTTTACATCATTTGTATGGTTATGTCAAAGATTTTTAGAGAAAAAAACGAAGATTAATAGGGTGAATTTCAAAGTTAAGTAAACCTTTTCAATGGGAAAAAGGAGGTGTTTGCGTACATTAAGTGCTGTGACATGCGGTAAGCCGAAAGTGTTCTAAACCCGAGTTAGCAGCACATACCGGGTATCCGGAACAGGAGAAAGTGCGGTAAACCCGAGTTAACAGCACAAACCAGGTATCCGGAACAGGAGAAAGTGCGGTAAACCCGAGTTAACAGCATAAAGCGGGTATCCGGAACAGGAGAAAGTGCGGTAAACCCGAGTTAGCAACACAAACCAGGTATCCGGTGCAGCCGAAAGTGCGGTAAACCCGAGTTAACAGCACAAACCGGGTATCCGGTGCAGTCGAAAGTGTTCTAAACCCGAGTTAACAACACAAACCGGTTATCCGGTGCAGCCGAAAGTGCGGTAAACCCGAGTTAACAGCACAAACCAGGTATCCGGAACAGGAGAAAGTGCGGTAAACCCGAGTTAACAGCATAAAGCGGGTATCCGGAACAGGAGAAAGTGCGGTAAACCCGAGTTAGCAACACAAACCAGGTATCCGGTGCAGCCGAAAGTGTTCTAAACCCGAGTTAACAACACAAACCGGTTATCCGGTACAGCTGAAAGTGTTCTAAACCCGAGTTAACAGCACAAACCGGGTATCCGGAACAGCTGAAAGTGCGCTAACGATTTGCAGGCAGGACCTCGGCGGATTCGGTTACTGCTTCGATCGCCGATGTGATGCACTTCATTCCTCCTGCTGACTGACTAATCAAGTGCCGCTAGTCAACCCCTTTTTTTCGGTAAAAACTACCGCTATTCTTGCAAACTAGTATTCGTATAAAATAAAGCTATGAAAACACTTAAATCTTTTTCTCTTATGTTGTTGGTTGTCGCTCTAGCCTTTGGATTCAGCAGTCAAGCAAGTGCTGCAAGTACATACACAGTTAAAAGCGGGGATACGATGTGGAAAATCGCATCGAAGTATCAGGTTGGCGTTTCTGAATTGATTAAAGCCAATCCAAATGTTAAGAATGCTAATATGATCTATCCAGGACAGTCTCTTAACATTCCTTCTGGAAGCGCTTATCAAAGCATGGAAAGCGAAGTGGTTACGCTTGTAAATAAAGAGCGTGCCAAATACGGTTTAAAGCCGCTTGCCGCCAACTGGGAGGTTGCCCGTGTTGCACGGTACAAATCAGAAGATATGCGTGACAAAAACTACTTCAGTCACACATCGCCTACATACGGCTCTCCATTTGATATGATGAAGAGCTTCGGCATTCAGTACAGTTATGCAGGTGAGAACATTGCTGCCGGACAGTCTACAGCTCAAAGTGTTGTAACTGCCTGGATGAACAGTGAAGGACACCGCAAAAACATTCTGTCTTCTAATTTCAAGGAAATCGGTGTCGGGTACGCCAAAGGCGGATCTTACGGCCACTATTGGACGCAGATGTTTATCAGCAAATAATGGACAAGGAGGAGACAGGGCAATCCGTTTACGGGTTGCCCTTTTTTATGCAGGAAAAGATTCTTATCATAAGCGGGAGTTCTGTTTTCATTTTTTTAAAAAACCCACTATAATAAGCTTAGATGAAATTTCGAGTGCATAGAGAGAAATGGAGGACACTCATGAAGCAGGCAAGCCCGAGAGTAGGTACGTTTAAGAGGTTTATCCTTAACAATAGATTTGTTCTGTTTCTTCTGATTCTGCTTTTGATTGGATTAAACATTCTTGTTTTTATGCAGGTATCGTTTATCTTTACACCGATTGAAGTGCTGATTAAAACCATTCTTCTGCCCATCATCATGGCAGCGATTGTCTATTATCTGCTGAATCCCGTGGTGGATTTTTTTGAACGGAAAGGCGTACGGAGAATTTATTCTATTTTGCTCCTGTTTGTTGTGATTGCAGGGCTGCTGACCATCCTGATTGTGTCGGTCATTCCGTTTTTAAAAGCGCAGGTTCTGAGTTTGATTGAAAGTTTTCCTCAATATACAAAAGATGTAGAGCTGCTTGTCATGCAGGTGGTCGGCAGCGATTTTGTTGATCAGGCACAGAAAACGCTGAATATTAATGTAGCGGATCTGTCAAAGCAGATGTCTGAGCAGGCTTCCACAATCATCAACAATATGTTTGCGGGAATCGGGAATATTGTAGGGATTGTGAAAGACTTCATCCTGGCGATTGTCACACTGCCGTTCATTTTGTTTTATTTGTTAAAGGACGGAAAAAAACTTGGGCCATATGTTCTTAAATTTTTGCCCGTTAACCTCAGAAGTTCTACATTTAAAGTGATGCATGAAATGAATCAGCAGATCAGTTCATATATCCGCGGACAGATTATTGTCAGCTTCTGCATTGGCGCGCTTATGTATGTTGGCTTTTTAACGATCGGTCTTGAGTATGCTTCCCTGCTTGCCCTGATTGCTGCATTTACAAGCGTTGTGCCGTATCTTGGGCCGGCGATTGCGATTACGCCAGCGTTTATTATTGCCCTTGTCACATCGCCGTTTATGGTTTTGAAGCTGATCATCGTATGGACCATTGTTCAATTGATTGAAGGGAAGTTTATTTCTCCGCAGATTATGGGACGTAATCTTCATATCCATCCGATTACGATTATTTTCGTGATATTGACGGCTGGAAATCTATTTGGGGTAGTAGGAATTATTCTGGCAGTGCCGGGATATGCCGTGCTCAAGGTTATTGTGACCCACCTGTTTGAATGGATGAAAATCCGCAGTAATATGTATGAACAGAAAGGGATTGAATGAAGCATTTCTTCTTTAGAAGAGATGCTTTTTTTGCATACTCAAACGAATAAACTTTTCAATAAAGGGTATATAAAAAAGAGCAAGAAAGTTTGAATATGAAAGGGAGTATGGAACATGTCAGAAGCGTTATTCACTACATCAGTTACAGCAGTAGGCGGACGTGAAGGGAAAGTACATTCATCCGATGATGTCATCAACATGGATATTGCGATGCCGGGCTCTCCGAGAGCAGACAGAGTGCCGAATGCAACAAATCCTGAGCAGCTGTTTGCAGCGGGATATGCGGCCTGCTTTGACGGCGCCCTTCAGCATATGGCAAGAAAAGAAAAAGTGAAGTTTGATTCTGAGGTAACGGCCAATGTCAGCTTTCTGAAGGACGAGTCAGACGGGGGCTTCAAGCTCGCGGTAAAACTTGATGTAAAGGGAACAGGAATTGAAAAGGACAAGCTTGAAGATCTTGTGCATAAAGCTCATGAATTCTGCCCTTATTCAAAGGCGACAAGAGGAAATATTGAAGTGACGCTTGAAGCTCAGGCTTAATTTCTTATAAAGATGGTGCCTACTCATTTGAGTAGGCGCCATTTTTTGTAGCCTTGCTTCACTTGTTAATCATTTAGGACAATGTTGACATTCAGCTGAGAATACCTTAAAATTATCTTGAATTCGAGATATTAACTCATGTTTATATAGATAAAGGAAAGAGAAACTATTTTTAAAGGAGAGATGTTTCAATGAAAACAGCGGGTATTCACCACATTACGGCCATTGTCGGCCATCCGCAGGAAAACGCTGATTTTTATGCAGGGATTCTTGGGCTTAGATTAGTGAAACAAACGGTTAACTTTGATGATCCTGGAACGTACCATCTTTATTTCGGAGATGAAGGGGGACATCCTGGAACGATTATTACTTTTTTCCCTTGGCCGGATGCGTATCAGGGCACGATTGGAGACGGCCAGGTCGGTGTAACGTCTTATGCTGTTCCAAAAGGAGCTCTGCCGTTTTGGGAAGAAAGACTTGGGAGATACGGCGTGCCGTTTGAAAAGATGGAACGGTTTGGCGAGTCATTCCTTGTGTTTGACGATCCTCATGGACTGCATCTTGAGCTTGTTGAGAGGGAAGAAGGAAAACAGAACGCATGGGAGTTTGGCGGTGTAACAGCCAATGTTGGGATAAAAGGTTTCGCAGGTGCAACTCTCCTGTCCTCACGTCCTGAAAAAACGGCAGAACTTCTTGAAAAGGTGATGGGATATGAAAAAGTGGCCGAAGAGCGGGACTTTATCCGTTTTCGTTCAACGGCTGATATCGGAAACATCATTGATTTGAAGATGACTCCGATTGGTCGGGGGAGAATGGGAGTAGGCACGGTTCATCACATTGCTTTCCGGGCAGAAGACGACAGCAATCAGCTTCAATGGCAGCAGCATGTCGCAAGGAGCGGCTATCAGGTGACGCCTGTGCAGGACCGCCAGTATTTTAATGCGATCTACTTCAGGGAGCACGGTGAGATCCTGTTTGAAATCGCAACAGATCCTCCAGGCTTTGCGCATGATGAAGAGATGCTTGGTGAAAAACTTATGCTGCCGGAGCGGTATGAGCCTCAGAGGGACAAGATTGAGAAGGTGCTTGCACCGTTTGAAATAAGAGAAGTGTAAAACCAGAAAAACCCTGACTCCGCATGAGTCGGGGTTTTACACATTTTTAAAGAAACAGCACCATATGCTCTTCATCAAAATAGATGCCGTTCGCTTTCAGGGCTCTTTTTTCATAGCCATATACTGAAAAGCCAAGAGAGGAGTAGAGATGGCGTGCAGACTGGTTGCTGCTGACAACAGAAAGCTGTAGCTGCTCTGTGTCTTCAAGCTGACCGGCATGGTTAATAGCCGACGTCATAAGCTTCCTTCCGATTCCCTTTCCCCGGTAAGCAGGAGAGACAAACATCGCGAAGATAGAGGCTTTATGTTTGAGTTTCGCTTTCGTTTCAGGGACAAGCGTAACAACCCCTGCAAGTGCATCCCCGTCAAAAGCGCCAAACGTAAATGTATGCTCAGCATCAAGTCTTGCTTTAAAGAAGTCGATTGTATAAAGCAGCTCTTCTTCATAGCTTGAACCAAACGCTTCGGGGCTCGATTTCAGGCCTTCAAGGCGGATGCCGCGGTATGCGGCGGCATCATGTCCGTTTAGAATCCGGATATTCATAGGTTCCTCCAATAATGATTTTAAGTAAGATTGCAGTGCCTGAACGAATTCATTCAGCCATACTTTTTCTGATGCTCTTTTTTCAATTTCAAATAGTCTTCATCTTCTCTGATCTTTATCCATTTCTCCTTGAAGATAGAAGCGGATTCCGCTTTTTCGTCGTCAATGTCACGCTCGTGAAGGTCGCCGTCTTCCTTGTACTTTCGCCCGCCCTTATAATTGGCGTATCGTCTGGCGCGGGTGTAGCCCATCTGGATGAACTTTCGCGCCATATCCATTCCGACAAAATCGCCGTTTTCTTTGTATTCTTCATACATCGCGTAAATCGTTTCTGAAGATTCCCTCGCAATTTCAGGCGTTTTAAACCGCCAGTGGGGAAGGATTTCTCCTTTATAAGGTTCAACAAGCAAAACGCCCTGCTCGCCTCTGCCGACCCGGTATTTTTCGGGATTCTTGCGAAAATCCGTATGTTCGAAGTCCTCATCATAATTAAATGCCATGTCCATCACCTCTGTACTCTTTACCCGAAAACAAAGAATGTTATCTGAAAATGGCAGCAAACAAACCGGTTAGGACGAGTGCGGCAAACATGGCGGCTGCGACAGCCTTCCCCCTGCTGATTTCAGGTTTTGCTTTCTTATAGCCAAGCCTCCGGCTGACAAGCTTCCCGGCTGTGAAACTGGTGATGTAATAGGGAACAAGAATCACGATCACATACAGCCATAAAAGCGGATTGAACACAATGAAGAAAAAAAGGAACACCGGCCAGAAAAGAATTCCGGCTTTTCTTCTGATGAAAGAATGAGTCTGCAGGATACGAAGCAAAAACCTGTACAGAGCATAGTCCGTTTTCAGCATCTCGAGGTATTGCTCTCTGTAATCCTGATCATCAGGGTCAATTGCAGCAGCGCTGCGGCTCAGCTCCCTTGCCTGCTTGAAATCGCCGCGGTTGAAGGCGGTATTGGCCAGAGTATAGTACACGTAGGGATTATCTTCATTGCTTTTCAAAGCCATCTGCTCGTATTCTTTCGATTTTTTCTTTTTCCCGAAAAGCAGGAGGAGATTGCTGTAGGCTGCAAGGTATGTGGCATCTTCGGTTTCATGAACAAGCGCAATCTCCATGAGCCCCAAAGCTTTCTTCCCTTTATTTTTCTGCAGGGCTCTCATTGCTTTGAGGTAATAGAGGTGAGCTGTGTCCGGATAGAGATGGAGAGCACTTTCTGCAGCCGCATCAAATGCTTTCCATTCACCAAGATTGAAGAGAGCCATGACAAGGATGAGGTGACCGGTGAAGTCTTCCGGATCTTTACGGAGGGCTTCTTTTGAAAAATGGACAGCTGCAGGAAAATCCTCTTTATCTGCATAGATCCTGGCAAGAAGCGAATACGAACGGGCATCCTCAGGATCAGAGGCAATCAGGGCATGTGCTTCCTCAATCGCCTGGCGGTAATTTTTCCACTCTGTCAGTTTGCGGATCCTCTCATCATAGATGCTGAACATCAGCGGATGCCATGTGCTTTCATATAGTCCAGAACGTGCTGATAATCCTTATTTGTATCGCTGAACGTTGCATAGTTCTTGGCGGTTGAAAACCATTCAAGCGTCGTAGGGTTACGGTTCTTTGCAGCTTTTAGGACATCTGCATGCGACATTGGCTGCAGGGAACCTTGTTCCAGTGAGCGTTCAATGGCTTTTGATACGGCATCATCCACAACCTGAGTCAGATCAGCTCCTGAAAAGTGAGAGGTTGCCTTAGCCACTTTCGTTAAATCAAGCTTCTCCTGAGGCTTATCTTTCGTTTTGAGCGTCAAAATCAGCTCGCGCTCCTCCTGTGAGGGAGGCGGGATGAAAATGAGAGAGTTGAACCTTCCCGGCCTCCGCAGCGCCGGATCAAGATACCAGGGTGTATTCGTCGCCCCGATGATGTACACCTGATCGTTGAACGACTGCAGTCCATCAAGCTCCAAAAGAAGCTGATTGACGATCATCCGGTCGTGGTGCTGGCTCATGCGGTGCCGGTTTCCCCCAAGGGCGTCAAGCTCATCAATAAACAGCACACAAGGCTTCTGCTCCCGTGCTTTCTCAAAAACATCATGCAGATTGTGCTCGCTCTGGCCGACATACATGGATAGAATGGCCTGCAGCTCAAGGTGGATAAAACTTGCATTGATCTCACCTGCAATCGCTTTTGCCAGAAATGTTTTCCCGCATCCCGGAGGCCCGTACAGCAGAAGGCTGCCGCCGCTCTTTTTACCAAAGGCCTGAAAAAACTCAGGCGACTGGATCGGCATAATAAAATCCATGCGAATCCGCTTTTTTACATCCTCAAGTCCGCCGACATCATCAAATGTCTCCTTCGGCTGAACCGTCTCAACCAGGCTGTTTTTATCCTTATCAAACTGAATCACTTTCAAATTTCTGCGCTTTTTATCATCATCTGAGCTCACAACCATACCTCCTGTACTGAACAATCATTCTTCTTTGATACTAGCAAAATATGAAAGTATTTCCAAGATGAAGAATACCTGGTTGGGGAGGGAGTTAAAACGACCGGGAATGCAGGATTTACATCCAACTATTGCAGATTTACAGCCAACATCCTATCAAATCCCAAATCATTGACATCTGCCTGCAGCGGGTGTATAGTATACCTATAATATCTCGAATTCAAGATAATTTTATGGAGGGATTTACATGCTGCCGTTAAAAGGGATTCACCATGTATCAGCCATTACAGCAAAAGCACCTCAAAACTATGAGTTTTATACGAAAACACTTGGTCTTCGCTTAATTAAGAAAACAGTCAATCAGGACGATGTATCTGTGTATCATTTGTTTTATGGGGATGAAAAAGGAAACCCGGGCACAGAGCTGACGTTTTTTGAAATCGCCAATGCTGGCAGAGTCCATGAAGGAGTCAACAGCATTTCGGCTACGTCGCTCCGCGTGAAAAGCGATGCGGCACTCTCCTACTGGAAAGAGCGCTTTGAGAAGCACAGTGTGGAGCACGGGGAGATTGCTGAAGCATTTGGCCGCCTGACTCTTTCTTTCAGGGATTTTGAAGGACAGCGTCTGATTCTGGTATCTGATGAGAACAACGCGGGAGTTGCCGCCGGAACGCCTTGGGAGAAGAGCCCGATTCCGGCTGAATATGCGATCACCGGACTTGGTCCAGTCAAGCTGACAGTGGCTGTTCCTGAAAGAACGATTGAAATTCTGACAGACATTCTTGGTTTCCGGGCGAAAGGCAGCTATCCGTCTGACGTACCCGGCCAGCCGGACATTCAGGTGTTTGAAACGGGAGAAGGCGGCACAGGAGCAGAGGTTCATATTGAAGAGCGCCTCGACCTGCAGCAGGAGCGTCTTGGACGCGGAGGGGTTCACCACGTGGCCTTCCGAGTTGAAAATGAAGAAGAAATGCACAAGTGGATTCAGAAACTGAAAGCTGAACGTATACCGAGTTCGGGATTTGTAGACCGTTTCTACTTCCGTTCCCTGTACTTCCGCGAGCCGAACGGCATCCTGTTCGAGCTTGCAACAGATGGCCCGGGATTTGATACGGATGAGGAGCTTGAGCATCTCGGCGAAGCACTCGCTCTTCCTCCATTCCTCGAGCCGCGGCGTGCTGAAATTGAAGCAAAGCTGAAGCCCCTGGATACATCACTCAGCTGACACAGTAAAACCCCGGTCTGATTTTAGGACCGGGGTTTTAGGTTTATTCATTAACTGTACAATAAAAACTTAAAGGACAAGGTCTTAATTAAACGTTTGTTTAATATTTATTTAATGGATTAAAGCACTTGATTGCAGGGTATGGAAAGATAGACAAGATGCTGTTCACAATCTTTTAAGGAGTGAAACGATGATCACGGTGCCTAAATTTTTGCTTGAAAAAGAAGATATGACCAATCCTGAAATCGTTCCCGAATGGGTCATCAGGGAATATCAGAATTTCAGAAGTGTCGTCACAAATAAAACCTTTCCGTGCTACTTCGGCATGGCAGCCGAAAAAAAAGGAGAGCTGAGATATGCGTACATATCAAAAGAAGACTGGTCCAATCTGCCGGAAGCCCTGATTGCGTTTAAAAAGCTGTTTGATGAAGCCGAGAAGCTCATTCGCCATGGTCTGTTCGTGTTCGTTGAACCGGAGGAGGACGAGAAATCGATTCCGTACTACCGGGAGTATTTCTGGAATGTGCTTCAGTACCTTCATGATATCGACAAAGAGCCTTGGCCGAAGGATTACCCGCAGGATCCGGATCATCACCTTTGGGCCTTTTCGTTTGCCGATGAGCCGTACTTCGTCTTTGGAAATGCCCCTGCATACAAGCAGCGGAAAACAAGAGATCTTGGGGCAAGCTTAGTGCTTGGTTTCCAGCCGCGCCGCATTTTTGAAGGGCTCGAAGGCACGTCAGAGGGAGGCAGCATGTCCCGCGAAAAAGTAAGAGAGCGGGTTGAAAAGTGGGATCAGCTTCCAAAGCACCCGAACATCAGCCACTACGGGGATCCCGATCACAGAGAGTGGAAGCAGTACTTTATCGGAGATGACATTGAGCCGATTAAGGGGAAATGCCCATTTCATCATAAGTAAGAAGAAGCTGCCTGGATTGCCCGGCAGCTTTTTTTCTGTGTGTACTATCTGTACTCCCTCAAATCCTTCAGCCTGAACCACCCGATCAGACCGATGACAGTAAGAAGGAAACCGCAAATGAGAAGCACTTGGCCGCCGCCAAAGATATCGGTGAAAAACGAAGCTGCGGCCAGACCGGCAGGAGGGAGGACACTTGTAAGAGCACCAATCGTCCCGAACACTCTTCCCTGCATGCTGCTCGTTACCTGAAGCCTGAGTATGACATTTATGAGCAGGGTACTGAACGAAAATAAAAATCCGATCAGCAAAATGACAGGAATCCCAATCATAGCCGAATCCACTTTTCCAAGGATGACATAGAGCGGTCCAAGCGCGATTGTACTGCCAAGAATGATCATGCCTCTGTGAACCAGTTTCTTTTCAAAAGCCATAATCAGTCCTGCCCCGGCCATATAGCCAAGCGGGATGCTTGCTTCAATCAGGCCGAATTCTGCAGGGCCCGCTTTCCACTCTCTTATGGCAATCACCTGAATGATCATCAGGGATGTGGTGAAAAACAGAATGAGAACAGGTGATAGAATCGTGATCGCCCGTGCGAACGGTTCTTGCCATATATATGAGAATCCAGTGAGGAAATCCTGCTTAAACGTTGTTTTCTCTGCAAAGGTCTGCCTGTGCTCGGGAAAATGTTTCACCGCGAGAACGAGAATCACAGATACAAAGAACATAAGCGCATCAATTAAAATGGCCGCAACCCCGCCAAAAGCCGCCACAAAGATTCCTCCTGCAGCAAATCCGAGTGTTCTTGCAATGTTGTCTGCAAGACTCATAGCACCTGTTGCTGCCTGGATTTTCTCTTTGCCGACCACATCAATGAGCGAGGCGTTAAATGCAGGACCTTTAAACAGCCCGGATAGCGCAGTGCCTGCAGTAAGCAGGATGATGACCCAGAACGGGGTTTCCACAGCAATTGCTGCGGCGAGGCAAACCACAAGCAGACCCCTGATCAAGTCTGATATCCACATCATTTTTTTCCGGTTCATCCTGTCTGCCGCTGTGCCTGCTATGGAGGCAAAACACGTGGTCACAAGCATATGAGTGATTAGGACCGCAGACATAAGGGCTGCACTGTCATAAGTTTTGAGCACCCAGATATTCAGGGCAATCGTGTGAAACGTTCCTCCGAAAATGGAAAGAGTATACGCGGTGAAGAGCGACAAAAAGGTTTTATTTGTCCATAAGCTTTGCTGCTTCAGCGAGACGTGAACAGACTGAGGTTCACCCATTATAGTCATCCCCTTTACTTAATCGTTTAAGTTATGCTGGTTCACTATCTATTTAAAAAGTAAAAGCAAAGAACTGACTTAAACGTTTAAGTTAAGAATATGCAGTTTCACCTCAGCTGTCAATCTCTCTTTTTTGAGGCGGGGATTGTTTACAATCATCCAATCGGTGATAAAGATAAGAAAAAGACGGAAATAGAGGTGCGGGACATGTTTTCAGCATTCACAAAAAATTTCAGCAGGCCAAAAGGATTTTTAGGAATTGTGGCAGGAAAGATCATGGCACTTGAGAATACGGCGATTAATAAATGGACGATAGGCAAACTGAGAATCAGGCCGGGAAACCGCATTTTAGAAATTGGATTCGGGCCGGGCTACAGTATCGGTTTCATGCTGAAGCATTATCGCAGAGTCATTATAGACGGGGTGGATGTCTCTGAAACGATGAAGGAGCAGGCGGAAAAGCAGTTCAGCACCTATGTGAAAAATGGACGCGTGAAATTAATGAAGGCCGATGCCGAAACAGTCGAGCTGCCTGCGAACACATACGACAAGCTGCTTTCAGTCAACAATTACACGATTTGGAATGACCCGAGAGCAGGGCTTGAAAATCTCACGAGATCCTTGAAGCCCGGAGGAATGGCGGCAATCACGATGCAGCCGAGGGAAGAGGATGCTTCAGCGGAAAAAACGAAAATGTTCGGCAGGCAGATCCGCGATGATATGCTCGCCTGCGGATATGAAGATGTTAGGGTATCCTTTAAAAAAGTGCGTCCTGAACTGACTGTCTGCGTGACAGGCATTAAAAAAGGAGGAAGATGAATGAACGTCCAGCATGAGCTGTTTGAAGGAGACGGAACCATTCCGAACAATACAGAGCTTCCGCTGCTCGTCTACAAAACCGCTTTTTCTGCTAAAGAAGAATTTGAACATGCTTTGAAAAAGAACAGCTGGAACGGAGCCTGGGTCAACGGAGTCTACACTTATCATCATTTTCACAGTTCGGCGCATGAAGTACTCGGCGTACTCAGCGGAAGGGCTGAGGTTCTTTTTGGAGGAGACGATGGACGCAAGCTTCTATTGGAAAAAGGGGATGTAGCCATCATTCCGGCCGGAGTCGGCCATAAATGCCTGCAAAAAGATGCGGACTTCCAAGTCATGGGGGCCTATCCTGACAATCAGGAAATGGATATGTGCACCGGAAAACCGGAAGAATACGAGGAAGCCATCAGCCGGATTAAGCAAGTGCCGCTGCCTTCAAATGATCCTTTTTTCGGGAAGAATGGACCGCTGTTTGAGTATTGGGAAGGTTGATTCTTGTAGGTGCTGAGGGAGTGGCGCAAAAAGCTTGTTGCGTTATAAGGGAAAGTGACACAACTCCCTAGAATGACGCCACAAAGCTGTTCGTATTATAAGTGAAAGTGGCGCAACTCACTGGAGTGACACCACAATACTGTCCGCATTATAAGGAAAAGTGGCGCAACTCCCCAGAGTGACGCCACAACCCTGAACGCATCGTAAGGGATAGTGGCGTAATTCACCGGAGTAGCGCCAAAAAGCTGTCTGCAATATAAGGAAAAGTGGCGCAACTCGCCGGAGTGACGCCACAACCCTGATTGCATCATAAGTGAAAGTGGCGCAACTCCCCGAAATGACGCCACAACCCTGTCCGTACCCTAAGAAAAGTGGCGTCACCGGCCGGACTGCCGTTTCAACTTACCTGTTTGAATGAATCCAGGTGTCAAAGGTTTGACACGATCACTTCATATCATGTACTATACGTTTATGAGATTAAACATATAAACACTTTAAAGGCGGTAATAATAATATGGACAACATACAATCCATTCTTGCGGCCCAAAGAGAGTATTTTTTAAAAGGACATACAAGAAAACTCGAAGACCGCAAAAAAAACCTGGTTCGTCTCCGCAAGTCGATAAAAAGAAACGAGCAGGCCATTATAGATGCACTGAATAAAGACTTAAACAAATCTGAGTTTGAGGCTTATACAACGGAAATCGGGATCCTTCTTGAAGAGATCTCTTTTGCCGGCAAACATTTAAAAAAGTGGGCAGCTCCTGAAAAAGTAAAAACGGCGGTTACCCATATCGGCACGAGAGGAAGAATTGTTCCTGAACCTTATGGAACCGCGCTGATTATCGCCCCGTGGAACTATCCCTTCCAGCTTGCTTTATCGCCGCTTGTCGGTGCCATATCGGCAGGGAATACGGCCGTATTAAAACCTTCTGAATTCGCTCCTGCTGTATCCGGCCTGCTGAAACGTATGATTGAAGAGACGTTTCCAAAGGAGTACATCGCCGTTATTGAAGGCGGTATTGAAACCAATCAGCAGCTGCTGGCAGAGAAATTCGATACGATTTTCTTTACCGGGAGCGTGCCGGTAGGCAAAATTGTCATGGAGGCCGCATCGAAGCATCTGACACCAGTTACCCTTGAGCTTGGGGGGAAAAGTCCATGTATTGTTCATAAGGACGCTGACCTTAAGCTTTCAGCGCGCAGAATTGCTTTCGGAAAGTTTACAAATGCAGGCCAGACCTGTATTGCACCTGATTATTTAATGGTTCATGAAGACATAAAAGAGGAATTTTTGACACTTCTGAAGTCAGAAGTTGAGCAGATGTTCGGCAAGGATCCTCTCCAGAACGAAAAGTACAGCCGAATGATCAGCGAAAAACATTTTGACCGTCTCACTGGGTTCATTAAAGAAGGGACGATTCTTCATGGAGGAGGGTCAAAGAAAGAGACGCTTACCATTGCTCCGACTATCCTTGGGGATGTGAACACAGATTCTCCTGTCATGCAGGAGGAGATCTTCGGACCGGTTTTCCCTGTGCTCAAGTACAGTGAGCTTAATGAAGCCGTCGCTTTTATCCAGGCACGTCCTAAACCGCTTGCGCTTTATTTATTCACATCAAGCAAGGAGACAGAAGAGCAGGTGGTCAGCAGGGTTTCTTTCGGAGGAGGCTGCATCAATGATACACTCATGCATATCGCAACTCCGCATCTGCCGTTTGGAGGAGTAGGTGAAAGCGGAATGGGCAATTATCACGGCAAGTTCAGCTTCGATGCTTTTTCTCACTATAAGAGCGTTCTGAATCAAACAACCAAATTTGACTTAAGCTTCCGTTATCCGAATGCGAAAAACGGGTTGAAGATTGTGAAGCGGCTATTGAAATAGAGGCGAACCTTTTTTAAGGTTTGCTTTTTTCTGCAAAAAATAAGTGATTACTCACTTTGCAAATCGTTCTCTGCGTCATATATTATAAGTGAGTAATCACTCACATTTAAGGATCGGAGGGGAAACGATGAGTGAACCAGCTATCGTACTTCAGTCTGTTTCAAAGTCATTTGGAAAGAAAGAAGTCATTCAAGATGTCACATTTAAAGTAGATAAAGGGGAGATATTTGGACTGCTCGGACCATCCGGTTCGGGAAAAACAACAATCATCAAAATGATTGTGGGGATTGAAGAGGCAACCAGGGGAAAGGCATACGTACTTGGAGTCGGGATGCCTGATTTGAATATGCTTAAGAATATAGGATTTATGGCGCAGTCAGATGCTTTGTATTCTGAGCTTACCGGAAAAGAGAATGTGTCCTTCTTTGCTTCGTTAAGCGGACTGAGAGGAAAGAAGAAAAAGGAAAGAATTCAGTATGTTCTTGATCTTGTCAATCTTACGGAGCATGCCGGAAAGCGAACCGGAGACTACTCGGGAGGAATGAAGCGCCGGTTATCGCTTGCAATTGCCATGCTGAATGAACCGCAGGTTTTAGTTCTTGATGAACCGACCGTTGGAATTGATCCGATTCTAAGGCAGTCCATATGGGAGGAGCTCGAGCGGATCAGGCATTCCGGTACGGCTATTGTCGTGACTACGCATGTGATGGATGAAGCAGAAAAATGCGGCAGAATCGGTTTTGTGAGAGATGGAAAGCTTATTGCAGCGGGTACGCCAGAAGAACTGAAAAGCGAAGCAAAAACGGCGACCATAGAAGGGGCATTTTTAGCATACGGAGGTGAGCGCAAATGAGAGTGATGGCCATTGTGATCAGAATCATTCAGCAGTTTTTCCGCGATAAGCGGACACTTGCGCTTATGCTTGTGGCGCCCCTGTTTATCTTGACGCTGATGCACTTTATTTTTGACAGTGAAGCCTATACGCCGAAAATCGGAGTGCATGGAGCTCCTGAACAGCTTGTCGCTGCTTTGGAGAAAAATGGCGCAGAGGTGGAGGAGTTCAGCAAAAATGCAGGCAAAGACTACATCGAAGAGAAAGATCTTGATGCATTTCTTGGTGTTGATCAAGGGAAACAGGAGATATTGGTTGAGGGATCAGATCCAAGCGTCAGTAAGTCTGTACTCGGGCTGATACAAAAAAGCGCACAGCCCGGACAGCAAGGGAAGGCAGACATTTCATACGTGCATGGATCAGAGGAAATGTCTTCTTTTGATTACATTGGTCCGGTTCTAATTGGTGTCTTTATTTTCTTCTTTGTCTTTTTAATTTCAGGTGTTTCGTTTCTGCGCGAACGCACAAGCGGGACACTCGACCGGATTATGGCAACGCCGCTTAAACGCTATGAGCTTGTCCTTGGTTATGTGATAGGGTTTGGTATCTTTACAACCTTTCAGGCGATCCTGATTTCCGCTTTCTCGATCAGTGTTCTGGATATGATGATGGAAGGCTCCTACTATTACGTGCTTCTCATAACCTTCTTGCTTGCGATGACATCTCTGACGCTCGGCACTCTCCTTTCTGCGTTTGCCGGCAATGAGCTGCAGATGTTTCAGTTCATTCCGCTGATCATCGTCCCGCAGGTGTTCTTTTCAGGTCTGTTTAAGCTGGAAACGATGGCGGAGTGGCTTCAGGCTATCAGTTATGCTATGCCTCTGAAGTATGGCGCTGATGCTCTGCAGGATATCATGATCAGGGGGAATGGCTGGGAGCAAATTGCGAATGATGTATATGTGCTGCTTGGATTTGCCGTTTTATTTCTTGTTCTGAACATCTTTGCTTTGAAAAAAGTGAGAAGACTGTAGTGACTGCTCATTTTCAGATATAATAAAAGTATTGATGAATGAGGAGTTTTTTAAATGAGTGAACACTTTTCCATTGAAGAGCTATTGAGGCTGACCGATGAAGATGTGAAAATGAGCGAAAAACAGAAAAAGGTCGTGGAAGCGGCCATTGAAATATTTGCTGATAAAGGATTTGCAGCTGCATCAACAAGTGAAATTGCGAAGAAAGCCGGTGTCGCAGAGGGCACAATCTTCAGACATTATCAGACGAAAAAGGATCTGCTGTTTGCAATCGTAAAGCCAACGATCACCAAATTTGCAGCTCCGTTCCTCGTGAAAAACTTTATTGGGGAGATTTCTAAGCAAAAACATGAAGATCCCGAACAGCTCATGCGTTTTATCCTGGAGAACCGGTATGAATTTGTGAAAAAAAATCAGCCTGTCGTAAAAATTCTTCTTCAGGAAGTATTCTTTCACGAAGAATTTAGAGGGGAAATCAGGAAAGTTATTGAAACACACGCCATGGAAAAGCTGAAGGAGCTTATCGTTTTCTTTCAGGAAAAAGAGGAAATGGTTGTAATGCCGCCTGAAACGGTGCTGAGGATGATTGTGACAAGCATCATGGGCTTTTTGTTTGCAAGGTTTATTCTTCTTCCGGATTTGGATTGGGATGATGAGGAAGAAAAAGAATATACCATTCAGTTTCTGCTGCATGGATTAATGAAAAAATAATAAGAGCCTGGGACAAAACCCTCCTCTGAACTGAAAAAGCCGGTGACATTTTACGAGGAGTAAAATGTCACCGGCTTTTATACTTTTTAAATTAAAATATGAAAATTCACTGCCAACCACTAAGGCAGCAGGGTGAATTCCTGAATAACACAGAAAAAGGTGAATTATTCGAAGCCCAGCCTCTTTTATATTTGACCATATGGTGTTACCAATTCGATTATCTTTTTTACATTAAGAAGAAAAAATCACCATTCAATATTGATTGTATTTTCTGGAAATAACCGGACTGGATACTATTTTGTATACCTAAAACAATGAAAGCCCTACCTCTCTTTCATCCTTACGGCTCCTTGTCCGCGCCAGTGTGAGTCAGGATTGCAAAAATAACTATTTTATCGAGTTTTTTGATGAAACTTCAAACGTTCGTAAAAGAAATTAAAAAATAGAAATGGATTAGATTGCAGAAATAACAAAAGAGGTGAATGCTCTAATAGTGAGCTGAAGAAGTGGGCTGTTTTTGAAAAGATTTGCTTTTAATAATAATCATATTCCCGTAAGATTCAGGAAGTTGTAAGACATTATCTATAATCAGCCTTAACAGAAACTATTTATTTGATGATCAGTGATCCCTTTAATGACTCCCAGTTCACTAATCAAAAATTCATGTGCGCTATCCAGCATTTTTTTTTCGCTTGTATTAAGTGCTTTTTCTTTCTTCATACGCATTAAATCACGTATAACTTCAGCACCTTCTTGTATGTTACCGGTTTTAATTTTGTCCGTGTTCACTTTATACCTTTGTTTCCACGACAGTAATCTATCTGATTCTCCATGCTGAAAAATGTGTATGATGTGCTTTAATGCAAGTATGTCAGTAACTGGGCGTATACGTGAACTTAGTATTTTATCCGTAGGAATCATGACTTGCATATTGCCTATTAACATATTTATGACATAATATTGTTGATTTTTTCCTGATATTTCCTTATCTTCTATAGCTTTAATGATACCGACTCCGTGCATTGGATAAACAATGTTATCGCCAATTTGAAACAAATAATCCACCTCCATATATGGTAACCTTCTAAAGCTTAACATATAGATTATTTTTTATCAAATTTTTTAATAATATCATAAATTTATTTTGTGTGTCAACTACTTTTTTCTTTGAAGATCAAAAAAAGAAAATGCAACAGGAAACGTGTCGGATTACCAATAAAGGGAAGGTGGATTTTCCTGCGAATATCAAAAAAAAGCATACTAATTTCTATGCAAATTAGTATGCTGATTGATATATGATTTACCGTGTTATTTAGGACGCTGTTTTTTCTTACGCTGCTTTTCTTTTAAACCGCGGAAACTGTATCAAAATCGCCACAATACCACATAGAGCAATCAGTATCGGATAAAACGAGTACGGCAGAATGCTTGTCGGGGAGATGGAAGCAAATTCAGCCGCTGAAAGCATCTGCGCACCGTATGGGATCAGTCCCTGGATGCTGCATGAGAAGATATCGAGAAGACTTGCTGATTTTCGTTTATCGATTTCATACTTGTCCGCCATATCTTTGGCAAGAGGGCCCGTTGCAATAATCGAGATTGTGTTGTTTGCCGTTGCAAGGTTCGTAGAGCTGACAAGGCCCGCAATCGCAAATTCTGCCCCTCTTTTAGAAGAAATACGCTTCGTCATGGTTTCAAGAATGAAGTGAATGCCGCCGTTTCGCTTGATCAGCTCTACCATACCGCCAATCAGGAGCGAAAGAATGACAAGCTCAGCCATTCCCATGATGCCGTCTGTTATTTTCTGCAGAAACGCTGTTAGTGTGTAGCTTCCGTCTGCCATTCCAATAACTCCGCCGAGGATAATGCCTCCTGCTAAAACAGCAATGACATTTACTCCAAGCAGTGCTGCTGCAAGAACCCCGATGTAGGGAAGCATTTTTACCCAGCTGTAAGCTTCAGGTGTAACGGGTGCCTGTCCGCCCAGTGTGATGACGACAAGCACAATGCACGTAATAATGGCTGCGGGCAGCACGATAAAGAAATTTGCTTTGAATTTGTCCCGCATTTCTGTTTGCTGTGTTCTGACAGCTGCAATGGTTGTATCCGAGATGAACGATAAGTTATCTCCGAACATGGCACCGCCAATAATGGCACCCATTGCAAGTGCAACTGAAATGTCTGCCTCTGCACTTATTCCGACTCCAATTGGCGCAAGAGCCGCAATCGTTCCTGTAGAGGTACCCATCGCAAGTGAGATAAACGCGCCGATGATGAACAGCCCTGCAATAAGCAGGCTTTGAGGCAGGAAGGACAGCGCCAGGTTAACCGTCGACTCAACGGCTCCCATTCCTTTTGCCACTTCCGAAAAAGCACCCGCAAGAATAAAGATAAAGACCATGATCATTAAGTCAGGGTGTCCCGCTCCTTTTGAGAAACTCTCCACTTTTGATGTGAAGCTTTCTTTTCGGTTCATGATAAGGGCTGCTGCTGCGGCAATAAGGATTGCCACAAGAATCGGCATTTTATAGAAGTCTCCTGTGATGATGCCCGATCCCACAAATAGTCCGATGAAAATAACGAGGGGCAACAGCGCCCAGCCGTTAGCTTTTGTGTCCATAATAACCACCTTCCGTTTCTTCCGTAATCATAGTGTTCCGCTCTCTGCAGATAAAATTGCCTGCATAAAAAAAGATCTCTTCTTGAAGACAAGAAGAGATCCTATATCCGGAATGGAAATAAGCTCTTCTCATTTTTCAAGCGCACGGCTTGCTGGAATTGGCACAGCACTCTAAATGCGAGTCCGCTGCCGAGGCATCACAGGGCCAGTCCCTCTGCCTCTCTTAATAAGAAGATGATATGTGTGTTTTAAAAAATACCTTTACTACATTAAGGGGTTGCGGTGCAAAAGTCAAATGGCAGTTTTTACTCAATTTATAATCAAAATTGTTTGAATTTTTCACTGTGTATGGAATAATATGGACTATATAGTCGGTTTTATAAAAAGGAAGGGCGGGCTGCATGTGGCTCCAATTGTATCAGAGGAATATAAGGAGAAGAAGAAGCGGCATATTCTGGACAGCTCTCTGAAGGCATTCGGGGAAAAAGGATTTCAGCTGGCCACCATCGATGACATTGTAGCTGAATCCGGATTGAGCAAAGGAGCCATCTATAACTATTTCAAAAGCAAGGAAGACATTTATCTGCAGCTGATGCAAAGGAAGACGGAAGAGAATATAGCAGGGCTAAAAGAACGTTTCCGTAAAAAGGAAACGGCCGAAGAGAAACTCAGACAGTTCTTCAAAAACTATCTGGAGATCAAGCTTTCACCGGACTGGCAGCGGATGATCGGGGTTCACCTTGAGTTTTGGATTCATTCAGGACGGGATGAAGAGCTGAAACGGGTGATGACCGCACGGTATGAAGAGGTTTACCGGACGCTGCTGATGGAGGTTTTGCAGGAAGGAATTGATCAGCTGGAATTCCGGCCGGATGCGGATCCCGCTATTATCTCGTCATTGGTATGGGGAACAATTGACGGCACCTGCCTTCATTATTCTGTCATCGGAAACGATTATCCGTTCCGGGAACAGATGAAGACACTTGAAGAAATGGTGTTTATGTACGTAAGAAAAGGGGAGAGAGAATGATTACATGTAAACGGCTGTCCCAATGTACACTTCAAGATGCATTGATTGCATGGAACAAGGGGTTTGAAGGCTATGATTTTGATATGACTCTCACACTTGAAGCCTTTCTGAACAGACTTGTATTTGAGAATCTTTCACCCGCGCTGTCCATTGTGGCTTTTGACGGAACCGAACCCGTCGGACTGATCTTAAACGGCGTCAGGTCCATTGACGGCAAAAACATCTCCTGGAACGGAGGCACCGGAGTGGCCCCTGCATACCGGAGCAAAGGCGTAGGGAAAAGAATGATGGAAGAAGTCCTGTCCATCTATGAAAAAGAAGGAGTCCACACGGCTACACTTGAAGCACTTTCGCATAATAACCGGGCAATCAAGCTGTACGAGAAGATGGGATATCAGACGGCAGATCAGCTTGTTCACCTCGGATATTCGGCTCCATTGACACTCGATCCGCCCGCTCTAACGCATGATATTCACTGGGAAAAGCCGCATAATTTAGCGGAGCACTCTTTTTGCAGCAGGCTAATTCCATGGCAGGTGCAGTGGCAGAACATTCGTGACGGTGAAGCGCTGCTTGCGGTTGAGAACGGAAAAACGATTGGCTATGCCCTTTCAAAACGCAAATACGATGAAGAAGGAAAGCTTTCCGGGATTCTCCTGTTTCAGTGCGAAGCTCACCCTGAGCATGAAAACAAAGAAGATGTCCTTAAATCTTTGCTGCACGAAGCATTTGCGTTTTCAAATAAAGCTGACATCAGCAGGACAGCCGTGAATTTCCCGAGAGCTCATTCTGTCTGCGGCATTCTTGAAGACGAGGGATTCATCGTAAAAGCAGAGCAGGTCTTTATGGTAAAAGAGATGACTGCATAAAGTTCAGTCCTCTGCAGACCCTATGAGAAAAAGAAAGCGGGTGCTGCACATGAACCGGATCCTTATTCTTCTGCTTCTATGTCTTCCGGCCGTTCTTGTTCAGGAACAGACTCAAGCCTCGGCTGAAGCTCACGTTCAGTCGTACGAAGAGTACGGAAGAGTAGCTATGAAAAAAACGATGGAAAAATACCCCGGTGCACAGATCACCGATTATCTTCATGTCGGGAAGAAGACAAAAGGCATCATCTCAACAGAAACCTTCAAGCTTGTTCTTAAGGAGCGGGGCAAAACGTTTGAGATTTTCGTCTATGTGGAGTACAGCGAAAAGACGAAAAAGGTAACGAACGTAACATTCAAAGACGCATAAAAGAAACGGATGGCAAATGCCTCCGTTTCTTTTTTTTGCCTATATTTATTGAAAAAGTTTACAAATAAGTTTGACAATGATTGCCAATAGGATATATAGTTAATTACATAAGTAACTAACCAATGAACAGACAGGAAGAGGGGTCAGTCACATGAATCCATTTTTAGACACTGACAGGCCGATATTTCAGCAGATTGCAGAACAGGTTGAAGACGATATCATCAATGGCTTAGTGCAGGAAGGAGAAAGGGTGCCGTCAACGAATGAATTTGCAGCGCACTATCAGATCAATCCTGCAACTGCAGCAAAAGGAATTAATCAGCTGGTTGAAAAGGGCATTCTTTTTAAGAAAAGGGGAATTGGGATGTTTGTAGCAGACGGGGCAAAGAGCAAGCTGGTTCATCAGCGCAAGGAGCAGTTTTTTGAAGCCTATATCCTGCCGCTGAAATCCGAGGCGCAAAAGCTGAATATCAGTGTGAGCGATTTGAAAGAAATGCTTGAAAAAGGGGGCGGAGCAAATGAACGTTAGCATCACGGGGTTAACAAAAGAATATGGGAAAAAGAAAGCATTGGACGCCATTACAATGCAACTTGAAGGGAATAAAATCTACGGCCTTCTCGGCAGAAATGGAGCAGGCAAAACCACGCTGATGCAAATTCTTGCAGGGCAGGTCATGCCTGATGGCGGCGAGGTTCTGATCGGCGGCCAGAAGCCGTTTGAAAATCAGGCAATTACAGAATCGATCTGCCTTATCAATGAAAGCGAAAATTTTAAAAAGGGAATGAAAATCGGCGACATCTTCAAGTTTGCCGGGTACTTTTACCCGAACTGGAGCCTTGAAACAGCTGAAAAACTCCTTGAGGAATTTTCACTGGATAAGAAAATGAAAGTTAAATCCCTGTCAAAAGGAATGGAGTCTGCGCTCGGAATCACAGTAGGACTCGCAAGCCGCTCGCCTATCACCATCTTCGATGAACCGTATATCGGCCTTGATGCTGCAGCCAGAAGCCGGTTTTATGATCTTCTGCTGGAGGAATATGAGGTCCAGGAAAGAACGTTCATCCTTTCCACACACCTTATCGATGAAGTCAGCAGGCTGCTTGAAGAAGTGCTGATTGTTTCGGACGGAAAGCTTTTGATGCAGAAAAATGCCGATGAGCTGCGTGAGGAGTCGTTTATCGTAAACGGCCCAAGATCAGATGTATCCGCATTTACAGCAGGAAAGAATGTCATTCACCGCAAAGCATTCGGCAGCATGGAACAGGCGGTGCTGTACGGGGAAAGCAAATCAGAGGCACAAAAAGCAGGACTCAAAGTAGAGCATGTGCCTGTGCAGGAATTGATGGTTTACTTGACAGAAAAAACGAAAGGCGGGGTATCAGCATGATCAGACAGTGCCGCGGCATACTGTTGTTTGAAGTATTGGACATCCGTAATTCCCTTACGATCTTCTGGAGTATTCTCATTGCATGTATGGCTTTATCCTACGGAATTCAGTTATCAGCTGGAGGCAATTTGACGGTTTCAAGCGGAATGGCCGTTTACATTTTCAGCTCGATTGCCGGTTTCCTGACAGTAAAAGAAACGTATCCGTTCAGCATCAAAATGGGTGCGACAAGACGGAATTATTATGTGACGACAAGCTTGTTCCTGCTGATGCTTGCATTGTTTATGGCTGCTTCCCATACGGTATTGATTATGGTGCTCGAAGCGATGGAAGCCTTTGGACCAGGCGAGCTGAAATTGTTCTACCTATCGATGATCCTTGAAAGTGAGTTCCCGTATTTGACGAATTTTTATGTGGATACTGCCATTTGCTTCTTTCTTCAGGCCATGTTCTTTGTGCTTGGAAGTATTTTTTACCGCTTTGGCCTCCTTGGCGGATATGCTGCTATTGGTCTTGCTGCAGTCCTTCTGTTTATTCCGGCCGTTCGGGATGAATTTATCGCAGTAATATTCAAATTTGGAGGAGAACAGGCGCTTGCATACCACGGAGGCCTGATGGGGGTTGGAGCACTTCTATTAGTGTTAGGATGGTTTATTCTCATAGGTGCCGCTGCCAAATCGGTGATGACAAGATAAAGAGAAAGCAGACCGTTTCCGGTTTGCTTTTTTCAGTTTTTAAGAGATTAGAGGAAGAGGAACAAGCATATATATGTGTGAAAGGCTTGGCCGCACAGGCTGCTGAAATATGAAGAGAAAAGGAGCCATTATGAAGGAGCTAATTTACTCACTGCTTGAGACGCTTGCAGATCTTGGTTATTACGGGATTGCGCTCGGTTTGATGATTGAAATCATTCCGAGTGAAATTGTGCTTGGCTACGGAGGATATTTGATTTCACTCGGCCGGGTAGACTTTACAGGAGCTGTCATCGCCGGAGTTGTCGGCGGAACCTTAGCGCAGCTTTTTCTTTATTGGATGGGGTATTACGGAGGAAGACCTTTTCTTGAGAAGTTTGGAAAATATCTTTTCATCAGCAGCCACCATCTGGATCTATCTGAAAAATGGTTTGAAAAATACGGAGCGGGCGTTATTTTCACGGCAAGATTTATCCCAGTTGTGAGGCATGCCATCTCCATTCCTGCCGGGATTGGGAAAATGCCGCTATGGAGATTCACCGTATACACGGCTGCAGCCATGATTCCCTGGACTGTTTTCTTTTTATATATGGGCATTCAGCTTGGCACAAACTGGACACAGATCAAAGAAAATGCAGAGCCGTACGTGCTGCCGATGATTCTCATTATGACGCTTGCAGGCATTGGCTATTATTTAATGAAAAAAAATGAAGCAGGAGAAAAGAGAATCTAAGCGAATTAAACAAACGTTTGATTAAATGTATGTTGGATGCGTTTAGGGCTATTAATAATAGTAGAATGCGCGGCAAGGGGGATATGAATGTTCAGCCAGTACAGCAAGCTAGCAACAGAAGTATATGATTTAGACAAGCCGGTGGGCCATTCCTTTGGCGATCTTGAGTTTTACCGGGAACGTCTGCGTGAAGTGAAGGGGAGAATCCTTGAGCCGGGTGCGGGGTCCGGAAGAGTGTACATTCCTTTGCTCGAGGATGGATTCGCCATTGAAGGCTTAGATAACTCTGCGTATATGCTTGATTCATGCCGGAAGCGATGTGAGGAAAGGGGACTTCGTCCAGTGCTCACAGAAGCAAGCATGAGTGAATTTAAGCTTCCGGGCAAATTCGAGGCGATTATTTTGCCTGCAGGCACATTTCTGCTGATTGAAGACCGGAGGGAATCTGTTCATGCGCTGAAGAATTTTTATGAGCATTTAACAGAGGGCGGCAGACTTATTCTGGATCTTGACCTGCAGCCGGAAAAGCAGCTGAATCAGGTGTTCACCAGCATGTGGGAAACGCCCGATCAGCACATCATCACAATGGAGGCAAAGCAGGTTGAGTACAGCGTGCTTGAGCAGTATTCCGTGACCTATCTGAAGTATGAAAAGTGGAAAGACGGAAAGCTTTCAGAAACCGAGCTGCAGAGGTTTGCCATGAGGTGGTACGGAGTGAAGGAATTTAAGCTGGTACTAGAACGCCTCGGCTTTACAGACATTGTAATTTCTGCGGACTATACATATGGAGCAGCACCGGAGCATGACCGGCAGACGATTACGTTTGAAGCTGTAAAACCGGAATGATGAAAAGGGAAGAGGGCTGAAGGGCGGTACTGGTTAAAGTCCCGGAAAATTGGTGCCTCGGTGGTTTTTGCTGACAGTTGATTGATTACAGTTTTTAGCCAATACATCCAGAAAATAAAGTGGACTGAATCGGAAGGCACTTGACTCCTTGTCCAGCTGCAGCGCTCAGGCTCCTCTGTCAGAACAAAATCCCCCAAAAAGTCAAAACCGGACTTTTCGGGTGATTTCTTATCTGACTGCCGGAGCAAAACGGGCGCTTCCGCTTTTCTGGGGATGAAGAGGGCGCTGGAGACCCCGCAAGCGCAGCGAGGAGGCTCCAGGCACTCCCCGCGGAAAGCAAGTGACTGGAGCGCAAGGGAACGGGTACGTTAAGTGCTAAATTGAAAATAACGCACAAAACGCTTGGCAAATAAGATCCAAGCGTTTTTCTGCGTCAATCAATCAAGTTAACGATGAAAACGTGCTTTCTTTCCGTTTCTTTTCCACAAGCGGCATGACCTGTAATGAAAAGCGCTCCATTTCTTCAAGCTGCGGCGAGAACTGGAGGAGGAGTAAATCAAGTCCTGCCTCTTCATACTCAAGGATCTTGTCAGCAATCTGCTCAGGAGTGCCAATCAAATTTGGACGAAGCCCGCGGTTTGAAACCGAATAGTCATAGAGCTCAAGCTTTTGTTCAAGCTGGGATTTCGTCGTGAAGTCTTTGTAACCTGCATAGGCGGAAGATTCTTTAACATCTGTTATCCGCTTCAGCTCCTGCTGCACTTCTTCTTCGGTATCCCGGCAGATGATGTAGGCAGCCATTCCGAACGATTGAAAGGGCTCTTTTCCGCGTGCTGCCCGCAGCTGCTTCATGCCGTCAATCTTCGTTTTGATTTCGTCTGCCGTTCCCCCGTGCATCACATAAGCATCGCAATGCTCAGCGATCGTTTCTTTTCCGCGCGGACTTTCTCCTCCTGCATAGAGAATTGGATTAGGCTTTTGCACCGGCTTCGGTGAAAGGCGGGCATTCATCAGGTCATAAAACCTTCCCTGATACGTAAACGTTTCTTTTTCCCAAAGCCCCTTCAGGACTTCAATAAATTCTTCGGTCCGGTCGTAGCGCGCGTCGTGCTCTGTAAAAATGCCGCCGTACTGCCGTGCCTCTTCTTCCCACCAGGCGGAAACAACGTTCAGGGTAAACCGCCCATTGCTGATGTGGTCAATGTTTGCTGCCATCTTTGCCGTGACAGCAGGGTTGTGGAAGCCGGGTCTGACTGCTGTCATAATTTCAATTTTCTCTGTGACGGCGGCAAGAGCGGCAGCAGTCGTCCAGGCTTCAAGCGAATCATGCTCAGGTCCCTTAATATCATTTAAGTAAAGCTCGGCGATAAGGGTGGTGTCGTAGCCCCACTCCTCTGCTTTTTGGATAACTTCCTTTGCGTAGGCGTAAGTAGGAGGCATTTTTTCATCTTCTACATTTCTGAGCCATCCCCCGAAGATTGGCAGCCAAAAACCGTATTTCATTGCGGAATCCCCTCTCTAATCTGCATAAAAAAGCCCCTCTTGTTAGACAAGAGAGGCTGGTTCTGCTGTGCAAGTTCTAGCTCTCATCTTTCAAACAAACTGTTTGCTGGAATTGGCACGGTTTCTGCTGTCAGATCCGTTGCCGAGGCTTCAAAGGGCCATATCCCTCCACCTCTCTTGATAAGAAACGTATGAAATTAGTTGTATCATAAAATAATTTGATTAGTATGTCAATTCTAAAAAATCAGCCCAGCTTCTCCTGAAGGAACTCCGTCACCTGGTCGGGAGTCTTTGCATTCGCACTGTGAAGGTGTCCGAGCTTCTCGCCGTTTTTAAAAATCAGGATGCTCGGAATCCCCATAACCTGGTACTTCTCTGCAATTTCAGGGAACTCATCTTTATTGATTTCATACCATTCATATGAGGAATAGGATTCCATAATTTCGCCGATAAACATATTCATTCTTGTACAGTCAGGGCACCAGTCTGCGAAAAATTTGATTAGCACCTCTTGATCTTGGGTAATTAATGTTTGGAACTGTTCTTCTGATGTAATTGGTTTCATGAATCAGACCTCCTTGCCCTTATTTTAATACAAAACAGGTGTTTTGCATGCAGGAAATGCCTGATGCATGAAAAAGTGCGCAATGATTGCCGGCAAAAAACAGGATAAAGACAAACGCGCTTACATCGCCTGCCTTACTGAAATTGGAAACGCCTTTAAAGGACGCAAATTGTGCCTTTGCCCGAATGTTATAAAGAAATCCATGATGGGCTATAACAATTTGGGCCGAAAGTGATAATATAGTAGAGATGAACTTTTCTTAGGGGGATATCCGCATGAAAATTAAAGTTGGATTATTATATGGAGGCAAGTCCGCAGAGCATCAGGTTTCCCTGCAGACGGCACTTGCTGTTATAAAAGCACTTGATACGAATAAATTTGATATACATCCGATCTACATTTCCGAAAAAGGCGAATGGTTCCGCGGACCCAAGCTTACTGAGCCGGCAGCTTCACCTGCTGAGCTTCAGTTCAGCCAAAATGGCACAGCGGTTTCTCCGGTTGCGCTCAATCAGGATCTTTTCCCTGCAAAAGCAGATGAAACGAACGAACAAATTGATGTAGTATTCCCGCTTCTTCACGGACCGAACGGTGAAGACGGCACTGTTCAGGGCATGCTTGAGCTTCTGAACCTTCCGTATGTCGGAAACGGTGTCCTTGCGTCTGCAGCAGGAATGGATAAAGTGATCATGAAAAACTTGTTTGCCCAGGCAGGACTTGAGCAGGCTAACTATGTTTCCTACATTAAGAGCGAGTGGAAAAAGGCGCCTGAAGAAGCTTACGATAAAGTGGAGCAGGAGCTTGGTTATCCTTGCTTTGTTAAGCCTGCCAATCTGGGCTCAAGTGTCGGCATCAGCAAATGCAAAGACCGTGCGTCACTTGAAAAAGCATTCGCAGAGGCATTTGATTATGACCGTAAGATCATCATTGAAGAAGGCATCATCGGACGCGAGATTGAAATCGGCGTCATCGGAAATGATGAGCCGATCTGTTCGGTTGTCGGTGAAGTTGCTCCTAAAAAAGAATTCTATGATTATAAAGCGAAATACGAAGACGGCGACACGGACATGATGATTCCTGCGCAGGTTACGGAAGAAGAATATGAACTGATTAAAGAGCTTGCCATTAAATCCTTTAAGGCAATCGACGGATCAGGACTTGTACGCGCAGACTTTTTCCTGACAGAAGACGGAAAAGCGCTGATCAACGAAGTGAACACAATGCCGGGATTCACGCCATACAGCATGTTCCCGCTTCTTTGGAAGCATACAGGCGTTGAGTACCCTGAGCTTATCGGGCGTCTTGTCGAGCTTGCCCTTGAACGCCACGAAGGCAAGCAGCAAATTAAACACACGTTTTAAGGAAAGCCTGGAAACACTATTCATTAAAGAATAGTGTTTCTTATTCATTGTCCAGAAGGCTTGAACAAAGTTTACATAAAAGAAGGGAGATTACAGCGCATGATTAAACGTTCTTTACGCGACATTCAGACAATGGCGGGAGGATCAGGCCTTGCGCCCCAACATGAAAACACCATGATCCACGGCATTACAACGGATTCCAGAAAGATTGAAGCAGGCACGCTGTTTGTGCCGATAGCCGGAGAAAACTTCGACGGCCATCATTTCGCCGAAAAGGCTCTTGCTGATGGAGCGGCGGCCACTCTTTGGAACCGTTCAAAACCGAACCCTCCTTCAGGTGCCGTCATTCTGGTTGAAGACACATTGGAAGCTCTTCAAACCCTTGCAAGCAGCTACCTTGACCAGCTGAACCTGAAAGTTGTAGGCGTGACAGGAAGCAATGGAAAGACAACCACTAAAGATATGGTGGCAGCACTGCTTTCAACAACGTACCGTGTCCACAAAACGCAGGGGAATTTCAACAACCATATCGGCATGCCTCTTACGATTCTCAGCATGACGGAAGATACTGAGGTAGCTGTGCTTGAAATGGGCATGAGCAACTTCGGGGAAATTGAACTGCTTTCAAATCTTGCAAAGCCGGATGCTGCGATCATTACCAACATAGGGGAATCCCACATGATGAATCTGGGCTCAAGAGAAGGAATCGCAAAAGCGAAGCTTGAAATTGTCAGCGGCCTCAAACCCCAAGGTGTGCTGATCTATGACGGGGAAGAGCCTCTGCTTGAAGAGCGTGTTCAGAACGCTTCATATAAAAAGGTTTCATTCGGAGCTTCTGCTGAAAACACGTATTCTCCCGAGGGAATCAGACACACAGAAAAAGGCACGTTTTTTACCATTCGCGGACGCGGGGAAGAACTGTTCCTGCCTGTGCTTGGAAAGCATAATGTCGGGAATGCTCTCGCTGCCATTGCTGCAGCTGAATTCCTTGGCGTGACAGAGGAGAAAATCAGCGAAGGGCTGAAGAATATTCAAATGACGGGCATGCGCCTTGAATTGACGAAAACAGAAGGCGGCCTTGCCGTTATCAATGATGCCTATAATGCAAGCCCGACATCTATGAAAGCTGCCATCAGGCTTGCGGGCGACTTGGACGGATACAGCCGGAAAATTCTTGTTCTTGGAGATATTCTCGAGCTTGGGGATGACATGCAGGTTCAATTTCACCGTGAAGTTGGCGAAACAATCGATGCAGCCGAAACGCAGCATCTTTTCACATACGGTAATCTTGGGGCAGAAATAGCCGAAGGGGCAAGAAAGAATCTTGATGACGGAGTGATTCACGTCTACCAGGATAAGCAGGAGCTCATTAAAAGTCTGAAGCAGACGGCGAAAGCGGGAGATCTTGTTCTTGTAAAAGCCTCGCGCGGAATGAAGCTTGAAGAGGTTGTTCAAGCTCTTCTCTAATTATGAAATAAAGCAGCCGGTCCTTCTTTTGTCTGTCAGAGAAACACGAAAAGAAAGAGGGAAGGACCTTGGTCCATGACGTTCAGAAAATAAATGGAGAGATAACGAGTACGACAAGTCCGACACCGATGGAATACGGCGTAAGCTCACTTACAACTTCATATGCACTGTTTTTTAATACGGTCATGATGAACGCTCCTTTTTGTTTTGAAATATAGTAACCCAGGGTACTTTTTATATACCCGGGTTCTTTTTTTTCAATCCTCTTATTTTTAAAACCCGGTATAAAAATATGTTCATTCGGGAGAGAGTGATATGAAAGGATGCCTTTGTATACACGGTTTTACTGGAGCTCCTTATGAAGTGGAGCCTCTCGTCAGCTATTTGCAGGAACGGACGGACTGGGTGCTGAAGACGCCGACGCTTCCGGGTCACGGAGAAACGCCGAGCCTGAAGGGGATCGAATTCAGCGAATGGATTGCGCACGCTGAAAATGAGCTCAGGGATTTGCTTGAAGAATGTTCCGAGGTCTATATCATAGGCTTTTCAATGGGCGGCTTGATTGCAGCGTATTTGGCCTCGAGGTATCCGGTTGAAAAGCTTGTGCTGCTTAGTGCAGCTGCACATTACTTAAATCCTCGCCAGATGCTGCTTGATGTGAAAGGGCTGCTTGCAGATGCCATCCGGGGAGAAGGCGCAAAGAATGAACTTTTTATCAGATACAGAAAAAAAGTGATGGAAACGCCGATTGCTGCAGCTCTGCAATTCAGGAAGCTCGTCAGGTATATTCGTCCATTATTGGAGAAAATAACTATACCTGTACTGATTGTTCAGGGAGAATGTGACGGAATGGTGCCTGTCAAAAGCGCTGTTTATATTTATGAAAAAGTCCGTTCAAGGCAGAAGGAGCTTTGCTTTATGCCGTGTTCGAAGCATCTGATCTGCCACGGGGAAGAGTTTCCGGAGCTTGCAGAAGTGATAGAAAATTTCTTAATGGCACAGACTAAGACAAGTGTGAAATAATACGCCTTGTTGTAAAAGTATATAAAAAGTGATATGATTGAATTTAAGTGTTTACGGGCTTTTATAAGCTAACGTTTTGCCCGATGGGGCGTTTTTTGTTTCACCATACATGAAAGTCTGTGAAGCTATAAGGATTAAAAGGAGTAGAACAAATTGACAATTACGTTTCAAGAACTAGGTATCAGCCCATTATTAATGGACGCCATTAACCGCATGGGATTTGAAGAAGCTACACCAATTCAGGCACAAACGATTCCGCTTGGGCTTCAAAATAAAGATGTAATCGGCCAGGCGCAAACAGGTACAGGGAAAACAGCTGCATTCGGTATTCCTCTTATCGAAAAGATCGACGTTAAACAAGATAAGATCCAGGGAATCATCATTGCACCGACCCGTGAACTTGCTATCCAGGTATCAGAAGAGCTTTACAAAATCGGTTCATCAAAACGCGTACGTGTACTTCCGATCTACGGTGGACAGGACATTAACCGCCAGATCCGCTCATTAAAGAAATTCCCTCACATCATCGTTGGAACTCCAGGCCGTCTAATTGACCATATTAACCGTAAAACATTGAAATTATCTGATGTTCAGACTGTTGTTATGGACGAAGCGGACGAAATGCTGAACATGGGATTCATCGAAGACATTGAGAACATTCTTTCAAATGTGCCATCAGAGCACCAAACTTTGCTTTTCTCAGCTACAATGCCTGATCCGATCAGACGCATTGCTGAAAAGTTCATGACGAACCCTGAGATCGTAAAAGTAAAAGCGAAAGAAATGACCGTTACAAATATTCAGCAATTCTTCATCGAAGTACAGGAGAAGAAAAAGTTTGATGTGCTTACACGTCTTCTTGACATCCAGTCACCTGAACTTGCGATTGTTTTCGGACGCACAAAGCGCAGAGTAGATGAGCTTTCTGAAGCACTAATGCTAAGAGGCTATGCTGCTGAAGGAATTCACGGCGACCTTACTCAAGCTAAGCGTATGTCTGCACTTCGCAAATTCAAAGAAGGTGCGATTGAAGTGCTTGTAGCGACAGACGTTGCTGCCCGCGGACTTGACATCTCTGGTGTTACTCACGTTTACAACTTCGATGTTCCTCAAGATCCTGAAAGCTATGTACACCGTATCGGCCGTACTGGACGTGCAGGTAAAACAGGAGCTGCGATGACATTCGTAACGCCAAGAGAACAGGATATGCTGAAAATCATCGAGCGCACAACGAAGCGCAAAATGGACCGCATGAAGGCTCCGACTCTTGATGAGGCTCTTGAAGGCCAGCAATCTGTATCTGTTGATAAAATCCGTCAAGCTATCGCTGACAACAACTTATCATTCTACAAGCGCACAGCTGAAGCTTTGCTTGAAGAGTTCGATCAAGTTTCTGTTCTTGCAGCAGCGATCAAGCTTATGACGAAAGAGCCGAACCAGACTCCGGTTAACCTGACAGAAGAATCTCCGCTTTACAAGCGCGGAGGCGGCAAACGCTCATCATCTTCTTCAAGCAACCGCAGCGGCGGCGGCAGAAGAGACGGCCAGCGTCCTTACAATAAGAACAACAAGCGTTCTTACGGACAGCAGGGCGGAAAGCCGAACAATAACAGCGGAAAACGCCGTTATTCAAACTCTTCATCATCATCTAACTAATACAAAGTTAAACGCACTGTGCTTCCTGCACAGTGCGTTTTTTGCATTCAAAAAAGTAATCGCATCCGGAAATGGGAACCCTAAACCAAAACAGGAAAAGAAGGTGTTCTTTTTGACCATTGTCCGGCTTGGCTATGTAGCCATGAGTGTGAATTTAACCAATTGCTCCCCGTCGCAAACAATGACGTTCGCTCAATTTCAGCGACTGCAGGACAGAGAAGCGGCCATCGAAAAGCTGGCCAGAATTTCCGCCTCAAACCTTGCAAATTGCCTTAGAATTCTCAAGCACAATACGGGGAATGATATCCGCTTTTTCAGATTCAGCTCAAAGCTCATTCCGCTTGCCAATCACCCTGAAGTGAAGGATTTTCATTATTTGCGGGACTTGAAGGAGCCGCTTCAGGAGCTTGGCAGCTGGATCCAAAAAACAGGGATGAGGGTTGATTTTCACCCTGATCATTTTGTTCTTCTTAATTCGCCTAAACCTGAGATTATGAATACGTCACTCAGAACACTGAGCATGCATGAGGCTCTTCTAAGAGGGATGGGTGTCCCGCATGAGCACAGATGTGTCATTCATGTGGGAGGGGCATACAGCAACAAGGAAAAAGCGCTCGAGCAGTTCATTCATAACTGGGGGTATGTGCCTGTAAAGCTCCAGGAAATGCTGATACTTGAAAATGATGATACCGTTTTCACTCTGCAGGATACATTGTATTTATGCGAAAAGCTTGCCATTCCGCTCGTGTTTGACTATCACCACCATCTCGCAAATCAAGAAAAGGATTCAGACTGGAGGAGTCACTGGGACAGGGTGACAGCGAGCTGGGAGCAGTCGCCTCTCCCGGTTAAAATGCATATCTCAAGCCCTCGCAGCGAAAGTGAGTTCAATGCCCATGCGGAATACGTTGACCCCGAGCTGTTCATGGCGTTTTTGTCTGAAATCAAAGGGAGCGTGCCCCAGATTGACTGTATGATTGAAGCAAAGAAGAAGGATGATGCTCTTTTTGCATTGATGGACAAGATGTGCGCCTATCCGAATGTGGAAAAGATTGACGGAGCTTCTTTTTATATCCGCTAGTGCTGTTTCTGTTCAAGTTCCCCGCATCCCGCTATAATAAATATGGAATCATTTAGTAATAAGTGAAACATATCTATTTCATAAACGTATAAAAAGAGAGATTTATTTAGGGGGAACACAGATGAGAGACGCACCTAAGCACAGGATCAGTGAACGGGCTTTAAAAGTATGGAAGCTTTCTGCCCTTATTCAGTCAATTATATTTCTGGCAGCAGCCGGGGGACTTGCCTATGCGGTTTATGCATTCGATTTTCCAATCTGGATCACGATTGCTGCATTCGGACTTTGGCTGGTGTTTTCAATTGTTTTTATTTTTATCACTCCGAAAATTCAGCACCGTACATGGCGGTATGAAGTGCATGAGAACGAAATTGATATTCAGTCGGGGCTGTTTATCGTTACACGCGTGATTGTACCGATGGTAAGAGTGCAGCACGTGAACACAAAGCAGGGACCTCTGCTCAGGAAGCATGACCTTGCAACTGTGACGGTGAGCACGGCAGCGACCGTTCATGAAATACCCGCACTTGATGTGGCGGAGGCGGACCAGCTCCGCGACTTCATCTCAAAGCTTGCGAGGGTGACAGAAGATGATGTCTGAACCGAAAAGACTGCATCCCGCAGCAGCCATTCTGACATTCTTTAAACAGCTTAAAGACGGTCTGTTTCCGTTCGTTGTTCTTTTCTTTGTGAATGACTATAAGCTATATTTCTTCATCGGCCTTGCTGTCGTTCTGTCGGTCATGGTCATATTCAGCATCATCAGCTGGACGAAATACACCTACAGATTTGAAGAGAATGAGCTTCGGATTGAATACGGTCTTTTTGTGAAAAAGAAAAAATACATACCGGTTGAGCGGATTCAGTCCACCAACGAAAGTGCCGGCATTGTCCAGCAGCTGTTCGGCCTTGTTAAACTCCAGCTCGAGACAGCAGGTGGAGGGATTGAAGCGGAGGCTGTGCTGACTGCCGTGACGCGAAAAGAAGCACGCCGCATAAATGAGGCTCTGGCAGAGCGGAAAAAAGAAGCTGGAACTGAAGCGGAGATGGAAAATCCGGTTGAAGAGCGCGGATCTATTTATAAAATCGGCATGAAAGAGCTCCTTGTGGCAGCTTCAACCTCAAGCGGCATTGGTGTTGTGCTCTCAGCCGCTTTTGCATTCATCTCCCAGTTCGACGAGCTGATTCCGTTTGATAAGCTGATAAACCGCGTGTCGTTTTTAACGGATGCCAGCATCACGGTTTACGCCATTATCGTATTTCTCGCTTTTTTGATCGCCTGGGTTCTGAGTATTATCGGGGTGTGCCTGAAGTTTGCGAACTTTACGGTCGTTAAAAAAGATGAGGACCTGATCATATCCAGAGGTTTATTTGAAAAGCACCAGCTTACAATCCCGCTTGAGCGGATACAGGCTGTGAAAATCAGCGAAAATCCAATCAGGGAGAAGCTTGGCTACGCTACTGTCCATCTTTTGAGTGCGGGGGGCAGCTTAAGCAATCAAAACATGTCGGCCGTCTTATTCCCGCTGATCAAAAAAGCAAAAATAGCAGAGATGTTAAAGGAGTTTGCGCCTGACTATACAATGGAGGAACAGCTGACTCCGCTGTCTAAAAGAGCGAAGAGGGGCTATCTTCTTATCTACACCATCCCGTTCGTCATTCTCTCCTGCATCATCGGCTATTTCTTTGAGCCATGGGGCTATCTCGCCTTTTTAACCATTCCTGCCGCATTGGCAGCAGGCCTTGCTGCGTTTCGCTCCGGCGGCTGGAATATAAGGGGAGACCAGCTCACGCTTGTCTCCCGGACCGTGGTCAAAACCACTTATTTGGCTAAAAGAAAGAGAATCCAGGTCCTGGAATGCAAACAGTCGTATTTTCAAAAGCGGCTTGAGCTTGCTTCCATGCAGGCGTCCACTACGTCTGGTTTCGGCGGCACTCATTTTCACGTGAAAGGCGTGGACCTGAGAGATGCCGGGGAAATGTTTGAATGGTATTCTTATGAAAAAAGCGCAAGAAAAGACGCCGTCCTTTAATGGGACGGCGTCTTGCTGTAAACAACGGATACGGCTAACGCCCCGGCCTCTTCAAAAAAAGAGGGGCAATCAGGGCGCCGCCTACTGCACCGAAAATATGGGCAATAATGTTAATGTTCGTATTGATGAAGGTCATCACAATGCCAATAGCTAAAATCGTGATGATCAGCTGTGAGTTTGATGAATCTATCAGGTCTTTGCGGAAGACAACGATGTACAGGTAAATCCCGAACAGGCCGAAAATAGCGCCTGACGCGCCAACATGGGTATAGCTTAAGTCTTCAATGACAAAAAAGGTGGCAAGGTTTGCGATCATTCCGGTTGCAAGATACGCGATAAGAAACCTTGCTTTTCCAAGCATCCGCTCAAGGGCAGGCGCGAAGAGAATGATGGACACACTGTTAAACAGAATGTGGGCGAAGTTTGCATGCAGGAAGATTGGTGTAATCAGCCGCCACCATTCGCCATTGGCAACGCCCCCGTTGTACCCTACAATAGAGGCAAAGAAGAACGTCATTTCAGGAAATGGCAGTAAAAACAGCAGCCAGATCAGCACCTGGATACAGACAATGGCTGTTACAACAGGATACAGACGAATGAACGTCCGGAAATCTTCAGATCTTGTAAACATAGAACATGTCTCCTATTCTATAGGCTTCTTCTATATTACCACGGTTATGAGCATAGACGGCATATTAGTACACTGCGGCAAACACATCAGAAAGAAAGAAGGCGGTTTAATGATCAAAGGAATCGGCCTTGATATTGCGGAAATAGACCGGATCGGAAAAATGATTCTCAGGCAGCCGAAGTTTATTGACAGGATCCTGACAGACCGGGAAAAGGATGCCTATCACTCTTACTCCGGAAGAAGAAAAACAGAGTACGCAGCAGGAAGATTTGCTGCCAAAGAAGCATTTTCAAAAGCAATGGGCACCGGCATAGGCGGTGCACTCAGCTTTCAGGATATTGAAATTATAAGAGATGAATTTGGCAGGCCAATGATTGTAAAGCCTGATATGAAAGGATTTTACGTGCACCTGTCCATAACCCACACAAGGGAGTATGCGGCAGCTCAAGTAATAATTGAAAGCTCGTCAAGCTAGTCTGCATATTCACGCCCTGACCCTCATATATTTGTACAGCGGTAGGAGAGACAAGTCGTTTGATCGACCCGTGCCGGAGCACGGTGCTTTCAAGGAGCGTTTCTTCCTTTTTACGTCATATGAGACAAAGGGGCTGAATAGGTGAAAAAGCACTTTTTATTGCTGGTGGTGGGGATCATTGCCGTCCTGATGCTTGCAGCGTGCGGCGAGAAATCCAAAACGGATGTTGTGGAGAATCTGGACAAAAAGGTAGAAGAGCTGTCGGGGTATAAAGCAAAGGCGCAGATGACCCTGCAGACAGGAAGCGAGCCTCAGATCTACGAGGTGGAAATCTGGCATAAACAGCCGTCCTTCTACAGAGTGAATCTGAAAAACGCAGAGAAAGACCAGAGCCAGATGATTTTAAGAAACAATGAAGGCGTATTTGTGTTAACGCCGGCTCTGAAGAAAAGCTTCCGCTTCCAAAGCGAGTGGCCGCAGAACAGCAGTCAGGCATACTTGTTTGAATCGCTTGTAAAAGACATTAAGAGTGATGCAGATTCAATCTTCAAATCAACGAAAAATGAGTATGTGTTTGAAACGAAAACCAATTACCAGAACAGCCAGATGCTTCCGCTCCAGGAAATAACTTTTAACAAAAAGGACCTGAAGCCGTCTGTTGTAAAAGTGATGGATACAGACAGAAACCCTCTGGTTGTCGTAGAATTCACGGATTTTGACTTCGGTGCGAAGTTCGATAAAAATTCATTCGACATGGAGAAGAATATGTCATTTGCGAGTGTGGATGTTGAAACGTCTGCAGCTGTTGACTCTAAACCATTCTCGGTGAAATATCCGCTTGAGGAAATTGAAGGCGTGAAGCTTACCGAGGAAAAAGAAATGACAACAGAAAACGGCAAGCGGGTCGTACAAACGTATGACGGAGAAAAATCGTATACGTTTATCCAGGAAAAAGCCGTTGCGGCAACTGTCGCTACTTCTTCCTCCGTAAACGGCGAGCCGGTGGACCTTGGAGTTGCGGTTGGAGCGCTCACAGAACAGTCGCTGACTTGGTCGTACGACGGAGTAGAATACATGATTGCTTCAAAGGATCTCTCTCAGGAAGAAATGATCCGGGTCGCACAATCCGTTCAGGGGCAGGCAATCAAGTAAAAAATCGGATGGCGCATGAGCCATCCGATTTTTTTATGGCCAAAACAAATCCCTTTTTGATTTGACAACGAGCCATAAAACCTCTCATAATCAGCAATAGATAAAGACTACCACGAGGAAGTGTAGACATGGAAATGGCTTTTTACAGAGATACTTGGGCGGAGATTGATCTGGATGCCGTCATGAGCAATGTTCGCAACATGAAAGCACATATCGGAGAGGGCAGGAAGCTGATTGCTGTTGTGAAAGCGAATGCATACGGCCACGGTGATGCAGAAGTGGCAAAAGCGGCGCTTGAAGCAGGAGCGGACATGCTTGCGGTAGCATTTCTGGATGAAGCAATTGCCCTTCGCAATGCCGGATTCCAAACGGAAATACTTGTGATGGGGGCATCCCGGCCAACAGATGTGCAGCTTGCAGCCGACATGAACATCATCCTGACGGCACCATCTTTCGAGTGGCTGGAGGAAGCAGGCCGCAATGTTCATACCGGGACATTAGCCGTTCATTTAAAGCTCGATACCGGCATGGGACGCCTTGGGATCCGGACAGAAGAGGAACTTCACAAGGTTTTTTCTTTTTCAGAAGGAAAACAGTGCTTGAACATAGAAGGTGTTTTTACGCATTTCGCTACAGCGGATGAACTTGATACGGCCTATTTTGATGAACAATACAAGGCTTTTGAAACATTGGCAAAAGCAGCTGCATCCTATGGGGAAGTGATGATTCACTGCGGCAACAGCGCAACGGGCCTGAGATTTCCGGATAAGCTTGTCCATGCAGTCAGACTTGGGATCTCGATGTACGGTCTAAGCCCTTCAAGTGAAATGAAACCGCTGCTTCCATTCAAGCTAAAAGAAGCGTTTTCTCTTCATTCAAAGCTAGTTCATGTAAAAAAGATAAATAAAGGCGACAAAATCAGCTACGGAGCTACCTACACGGCAGAGGAAGATGAATGGATCGGCACGATTCCCATCGGATATGCAGATGGCTGGGTGCGCCGTCTGAGGGATTCGGACGTGCTTGTGGACGGAGAAAGAGTGCCAATTGTTGGAAGGATCTGCATGGATCAATGCATGATCAAGCTGCCTTCGGAAAAAGAAATCGGAACGAAAATTACGCTTATCGGCAGTCAGAAACATGAGATGATTCCGGTGGATGAAGTGGCGGAAAAACTCGGAACCATCAACTATGAAGTCACTTGTACAATAACTTCTCGCGTTCCCCGTATGTTTTTGAGAAATAAGAGTATAATTGAAATGAGAAACACTCTATTGGACGGAAGAAAAAAAGGGTAAGACGATTTTTAAAAGGGGTCTCATTGAATAAAAGAGCCTGTCCTAAAAAGTCAGCAGGACCGAATTATTAGAAAATAACTTTGCTTCTTGCATTGATAGTGTTATTATTGTATGTGGAATGGAATAATAGGTGTGTAAGTTTGGTGGAGGTGTATGTTTGTGTCTGAATCCAGCGCAACAACAGAAATCTTAATTCGACTGCCGCAAGCATTGGTCTCGGAGTTAGACGGTCTTGTGAAACAGGAAAATGGGAATCGGAGCGAGTTAATTTATCAAGCAACGAAAATGTATATCCGCGAACGCAAAAAGCGTCAGATTCGCGAGTCTATGAGACGCGGTTACATGGAAATGGCCAAGATTAACTTAAACATTGCTTCCGAAGCATTTCAGGCTGAATCAGAGGCTGACCACACCGTTGAACGCTTAGTAAGCGGGGGTTAATCCTTTGATTGTCAAACGCGGCGACGTTTATTTTGCTGATTTATCACCTGTTGTCGGCTCTGAGCAAGGCGGGGTCCGTCCGGTACTGATCATTCAGAATGATATCGGAAACAGGTTCAGTCCTACGGTCATCATAGCAGCCATCACTGCTCAAATTCAGAAAGCGAAGCTTCCAACCCATGTGGAAATTGATTCAAAGCGATATGGATTTGAACGTGACTCTGTTATCCTGCTGGAACAGATCCGAACAATTGATAAACAGAGATTGACTGATAAGATTACACACTTAGATGATGAAATGATGGATAAAGTGGACGAAGCTTTGCAAATAAGCTTGGGACTCATTGATTTTTAACGAATAAAAAGGTTCTTTTTAAGGAAGTTGCTGCCAGAAAGCAACTTTTTTTTATTTTATTGACATAAATCGGTATAATGTAAGGTGGAATACTTGTTACCTTTTTTGCCCATTTACTAAGAGGGGGATCACGGACACATGACAGAAAAGTCCAATCAATTATTTGAATATGTAATGGCTCATCAGAATGAGATTCTAAAAGAATGGAAAGACCGTCTGAAAGAGCTTGGAGATCAAAAGTACTCCAGTCTTCTGTCAGACCAGGCTTATGATAATGCGTGCAATGAATACCTTCAGATTTTAATCAGCCATATGCACAGTCCGGGAACCGATTTTTCAGAGAGAGTGTCTGATTTTGCCCATAAAGCAGTTCAGCTCGGCTGGAGCCTGAAGTTTATTTCAGAAGGCTTGAAACAGCTGTCTCTAATTATTTTCACGAGACTGACAGAGGACTTGTCTGAAGAGCAAAAAATGCAGGTTGTATGGGAGTTTGACAGACTGCTGTCCCCAATTAACAATGAACTGATTCATCAATATGCCGCTTCATGGGAAAGAACGGTATCCTTGCAGAAGATTGCGCTGCAGGAACTGTCCGCTCCGCTGATTCCTGTCTTTGAAAACATTACAATTATGCCGCTTGTTGGTACAATTGATACAGAACGTGCAAAACAGATTATGGAAAACCTGCTCACAGGCGTTGTTAAGCACCGCGCCCAGGTTGTGCTGATCGACATTACCGGTGTGCCGGTGGTCGACACAATGGTGGCGCATCACATCATCCAGGCTTCTGAAGCTGTGCGTCTGGTAGGGGCTAAATGCCTTCTTGTCGGCCTAAGACCGGAGATTGCCCAGACGATCGTAAACCTTGGCATCGATCTAAGCCAGGTCATTACTAAAAACAGCCTTCAAAAGGGAATGGAAGCCGCTCTTGAAATGACCAAAAAACAAATTGTTGAAATGGGGGATCCGGAATGAGAACTCCACGAATACCTATACTAAAGCTTCATAATTGCCTGCTTGTATCCATTCAGTGGGAGCTTGATGATCAGACTGCCCTGCAGTTTCAGGAAGATCTGCTTCACAAGATTCATGAAACAGGAGCAAGCGGCGTTGTTATAGACCTGACTTCTGTTGATGTCATCGATTCGTTCATCGCCAAGGTGCTTGGTGATGTGATCGGCATGTCGAAGCTTATGGGAGCAAAGGTGGTTTTAACAGGCATACAGCCTGCTGTTGCCATAACACTTATCGAACTTGGAATCCATCTGGCAGATGTACAGACCGCGCTGGATCTTGAAAAAGGGCTTGAAACTCTACAACAGGAGCTGGGGGAATAAGCATGGATAACCAATCCTGTGTAAAAATCATTACGGAGTGGGACATTGTGGCTGCCCGCCAGCTTGGCCGCAATGTTGCTAAAGAGCTCGGGTTTGGTACGGTCGACCAAGCGAGGATTACGACAGCTATCTCCGAACTTGCGCGTAATATATATTTGTATGCTGGACAAGGCCAGATTTGCATTGAGCAAATTTCCGAATTCAGCAAAAAAGGATTGAAAATAATAGCCATTGATAACGGGCCTGGTATACCGGATGTGCGAAAAGTAATGGAAGACGGCTTTTCAACTTCCGGAGGACTTGGAGCCGGTTTGCCTGGAGTTAAACGCCTGATGGATGAGTTTAGTATCGATACCGTCTTAGGAGAGGGAACGGATATCCAAGCTGTTAAATGGCTTCGCTAGGAGGAAGCTGCATGGATTTTAAGGATGTCATTGAGTCAAAATATCAGGAACTGCTCAGCCATTACCTGAATGAACTGACTGAAACGGCTTTGTATCAGGGACAGAAGTTCAGCAGGAAAGCAATTGCTGAGCAAATCCCCCCTGAGGAGATTATCAGTCTTCACCGGAAGGTTCTTCAGGATCTTTTTCCTGATGTTGACCAGGAGGTGCTGAACTCGCTTGATTTTCTGCTTGAGGTCATGATGGGATACGGTCTTGCCTATCAGGAGCATCAAAGCCTCAGGGACAAGCAGCAGGAGATCAAGTCAGAAATTCAGGTCGCTGTAAACGTGCAGCAGATGCTTCTTGAAACATCTGTGCCGAGTGTTCCAGGTCTTGATATAGGCGCAATAAGCGTTCCGGCAAAGCATATGAACGGAGATTACTATCACTTTGTCTATGACGAGGAAACGGTCAGCATCGCAATAGCAGATGTTATTGGCAAAGGAATTCCGGCTGCGCTTTGCATGTCGATGATCAAATATGCGATGGACAGTCTGCCTGAATCGCGGAAATCCCCAAGCCGGGTGCTTGAAAATTTAAACAGGGTTGTCGAGCATAACGTGGACCCAAGCATGTTCATCACGATGTTTTACGGAATGTTTGATACAAAAACGAACGAATTTGTCTACGGTTCTGCAGGTCATGAGCCTGGATTTTACTACAGTGCATCAGAAGATTCTTTTTCAGACATGCAGACTAAAGGGCTTGTCCTTGGAATTGATTCATCCGTTAAATATAAGGAGTACAGGAAAGTGATCGAAAAGGGCGACATGGTTGTGCTTCTTTCCGACGGAGTGACTGAATCAAAATCAGGGGATGAATTTGTAGAACGCTGCTTTATTACAGATCTTATAAAAAAATACAGTCATTTAAAGGCTCAGGAGATTGTGGATCATATCTACAGAGATTTTCTTCAGATGCAGGATTTTGAGCTGCACGATGATTTTACTCTCCTCATTTTAAAGCGTGAGGTTTAATCCTTTTTTACAAAGGGTAAATAACTCATTAGGACAAAAGGAATAATATTAGGGGGACTACACATGAACCTTTCAATAAATGCAAATCAAACAGATGAACTTGTTCAAATAGATCTGGCTGGAGAAATTGATGCCTATACTGCACCTAAACTGAGAGAGCAGCTTATGCCGCTTGCTGAAGAAGGGAAATCGATGACGGTCAGCCTGAAGGATGTTTCCTACATGGACAGTACCGGACTCGGTGCATTTGTCGGCCTGCTGAAGGCTGTCAGAAAAAACGGCGGAGATATGAAGCTTGTGAATTTATCTTCACGTCTTGAAAGACTTTTTAATATCACTGGTCTGAGTGAAATTATTGACATTTCTTCTAAATCAGAAGGTGGGGTTCGATGAGACAGTTAGTGGATTACATCGAAGTGAAGATTCCTGCAAAGCCGGAATATGTGGGAATCGTCCGTTTGACTCTTTCCGGGATAGCGAGCAGAATGGGCTATTCGTATGATGAAATTGAAGATCTGAAAATAGCTGTCAGCGAAGCATGCACGAATGCCGTGCAGCATGCGTACGAAAGCGCGGAAGGCGGAGAGGTAAACTTAGGGTTTGGCCTTTATGACGACCGCCTTGAAGTGATGGTTTCAGACAGCGGCCAGAGCTTTAACTTTGAACAAAAGAAAAATGAGCTGGGGCCATATTCTGCCGCAAACCCTGTAGACCAGCTTCCTGAGGGAGGGTTGGGGCTCTACTTGATGGAAACGCTCATGGATGAAGTTCGTGTGCAAATCGATTCCGGCGTTACCGTCTTCATGACAAAGTATTTAAACGGGGAGCGAGTAGAACATGACACAACCATCCAAAACTACGAAGCGAACTAAAGAAGAAATAAACGAACTGATTTTTGATTTTCAGCACAATCAAAATGAAGATGCCCAGCTTTTTCTAGTTGAGTACTACAGCGGACTTGTTGAAACGCTCGCCAAGAAATATTCAAGAGGCAAAAGCTTTCATGAAGACCTTAAACAGGTCGGCATGATCGGCCTGCTCGGTGCCATCCGCCGCTATGATCCTGAATTCGGCAAAACGTTTGAAGCCTTTGCCATTCCGACAATCATCGGTGAAATAAAGAGATTTCTCCGCGACAAAACATGGAGCGTCCATGTTCCGCGAAGAATTAAAGAGCTTGGCCCGAAGATTAAGATGGCCGTTGATGAACTGACGAATTCTCTTCAGCGTTCACCTCAGGTCCATGAAATCGCTGATTATCTGGAGGTTTCAGAGGAGGAAGTGCTCGAAACGATGGAGATGGGAAAAAGCTATCAGGCTCTTTCTGTTGATCATTCCATCGAAGCGGACTCCGACGGCAGCACAGTGACCATATTAGATATTGTCGGTTCAAAAGAAGAAGGATATGAGCAGGTTAACCAGAAGCTCATGCTTGAAAGTGTTCTCCACGTTTTGTCTGACCGTGAAAAAGAGATTATCCACCACACATATATTCTGAATAAAAGCCAGAAGGAAGCGGGAGAGATCCTCGGCATTTCTCAAATGCACGTCTCAAGGCTTCAGAGAAGAGCTATTACAAAGCTCAAAGAAGCACTTTCTGCTGATATGTCACTGGGGATGCAGTAATGTATCAAACGGAACAAAACAGCCATGTCTACGCATACGCCTACCAGATTCAAAAGGAAGGGAAAACTCTATGCGGGGACAGTTTTTTAATAAAAGCAACTGAGGAATATTTCATTTGCGCCGTCGCCGATGGTCTCGGGAGCGGCGAGCGTGCGTATGAATCCTCATCTGCCATTAAGGAAGTCATTGAGGAATATCATGCAGAGGATGTTGAACTGCTGATTGCCAAATCAAATGAGGTGCTGAAAAACAAGCGCGGAGCAACCGTCGCTATTTTCAAGGCGTACTTTGGACAGAATACGTTCACATTCAGTTCGGTAGGGAATATCCGGTTCGTCCTTTATTCTCCTTCAGGGAAGTATATCTATCCTCTGCCTGTTCTTGGCTATATGTCAGGCAAGCCTCAGAAGTTCAGCGTTCATACGTACTCTTATGAGCCAGGAGCAAAATTCATTTTGCATTCAGACGGACTCAACATTCCGGCAGTAAAATCTCTTTTGAAGGACCATCAGACAATTGAAGATATCTCAAATCATCTGGAGCCTTACACGAAATCGCGTCAGGATGATTTAACCTACGTAGTCGGTCAGCTGTTTTAGCTGGCGGGCTTTTTTGTTTGGCTGAAAAAGTGATTGAAAACGGATCAGGAACACGATTTTTCCTATAAAGAGCCATTCGTCATTTTTGAAATAGCCCGGCTTTTGGTAAACTGTTTCTAAGTCGATGTAAGGGGAGGCAACAGAATGGCAGACAAAACAGAACGCATCATGCAGACAATCAGCAAAGAGCTGTCTATTACATATAAGCAAATACAGAACGTGATTGAATTGCTCGAAGGCGGAAATACCGTTCCTTTCATAGCGAGGTACCGGAAAGAACAGACAGGTGCCCTTGATGAAGTGCAGATCCGCGACATCTCAGAAAAATGGCAGTACATCCAAAATCTTGAGGCCAGAAAAGAAGAGGTTATCCGCCTGATTGAGGAACAGGGCAAACTCACTCCTGAACTGAAAAAAGAAATTAGTGAAGCCCTCAAACTGCAGAAAGTGGAGGATCTCTACCGGCCTTACAAACAAAAACGCAGAACGAAGGCGACAGTCGCGAAGGAAAAAGGTCTTGAACCTCTTGCAGCCTGGATGAAAGAACAGCCTTCGAATGGCACGCTTGAAGAAAAAGCGGCCGCGTTTATAAATGAAGAAAAAGAAGTGCTGACAGCCCAGGATGCCATTGACGGAGCGAAAGACATTCTTGCCGAATGGATTTCAGACGAGCCGTCCCATCGCCAGTGGATCCGCGATCTTACGTTCAGAAAAGGAAAAATCGCGGCATCAGCCAAGGATGAAGAGAAAGACGAAAAGAACGTGTATGAAATGTATTACACGTACGAGGAGCCTATCCTGAAAATTGTGCCCCACCGTGTTCTTGCTCTGAACCGCGGGGAAAAGGAAGGGGTTTTGAGAGTAACGGTTGAAGCGCCGGCGGAAGAAATTCTGATGCAGCTTCAAAAACGGGAACTTAAAAACCCGCGCACAGCTGTAAAAGATACGTATATAGAAGCGATAGAAGATGCTTATAAGAGATTGATTGAGCCTTCCATCGAGAGGGAGATCCGGAAAGAACTGTCTGAAAAGGCAGATGACCGGGCCATCCATATTTTCTCTGAAAATTTGAGGAATCTTCTGCTTCAGCCGCCTCTTAAGGGGAGAATCGTCCTTGGAGTCGATCCTGCCTACCGGACAGGCTGCAAGCTTGCTGCAGTAGATGAAACAGGGAAGGTCCTTGAAATCGGGGTGATCTATCCCCACCCGCCTGTAAATAAATCAAGAGAAGCAAAACAAAAGCTTTCGGATATCATCAAACGATTTAAAGTTGAATTAATTGCCATTGGAAACGGAACGGCATCAAGGGAAACCGAACAATTCGTGGCAGACTTGATTGAAGAACTGAAGGCAGACCTCTCGTACATTATTGTAAACGAAGCGGGTGCAAGTGTTTACTCTGCATCTGATCTGGCACGGGAAGAGTTTCCTGACTTTCAGGTTGAAGAACGGAGTGCCGTCTCCATAGCGAGAAGGCTTCAGGATCCGCTCGCCGAACTGGTTAAAATCGACCCTAAGTCGGTTGGAGTCGGGCAGTATCAGCATGACGTTGCACAAAAAAAATTGAATGAATCTCTGACATTTGTTGTTGAAACCGTGGTAAACCAAGTTGGAGTTAACGTGAACACAGCTTCATCTTCTTTGCTTCAGTACGTGGCGGGTCTAAGCAAGTCCGTGGCGCAGAACATTGTCAAACAGCGTGATGAAATCGGGAAGTTTGATGACCGGAAGCAATTGAAAAAGATCCCTCGTCTTGGAGCTAAAACATATGAGCAGTGCATAGGGTTCTTGAGAATTTCCGGGGGCAAACATCCTCTTGATTCTACCGGAATCCATCCTGAAAGCTACAAAGAAACAGAAGAGCTGCTCCGTATGCTTGGCTTGAGCCTGAAAGACCTTGGGTCAGACAAGCTTAGAGAAGGGATAAGCAGTCTCAACCTAAAGGAAGCTGCAGAGAAAATCGGCATGGGAGAACTGACCTTAAAAGATATTTGCGATTCTCTTGTGCGCCCGGGGCGCGATCCGCGGGATGAAGTGGCTAAACCGCTGCTTAAAAAAGGCGTTCTGAAACTGGAAGACCTTGAAACAGGCATGGAGCTTCAGGGAACGGTCCGAAACGTAGTAGACTTCGGAGCGTTCGTTGATATAGGAGTGAAACAGGATGGGCTTGTCCATATCTCCAAGCTGAAAAATTCTTACGTTAAGCATCCGCTTGATGTTGTCTCAGTCGGAGATGTTGTAACTGTATGGGTAGACTCAGTCGACAGGCAAAAAGGCCGGGTTGCACTCACGATGGTTGGAAACTGATGAAAAACACTGCTTACGAGCAGTGTTTTTTTCTATAAAAATACCAGCACTGGTTCAGCATTTTGATTTGATAACGGTCCTTTTCATAAAACGCACGCTGCATTTGGTTTTTTAACCATGATGGCATTGCTCGTTCCTCCTTATTGTTTATAATGGAGTATGTGTATGACTTACTTTATGCGGGCTCGGGATGTCCTGTTCGGAGAAACAAACTATGCGGGGTGCTTTGGAATGAATGAACGCAAACTTCAGGAACTGACAGAATCGCTTTCTGCAGAATACTTCAGAAAACCATTCAAACATAAAGCGGTTTTCAACAGCAGGCTGCGGACGACGGGAGGAAGGTATCTGCTAAAAAGCCACAATATCGAAGTGAACCCAAAATATCTTTCTCAGGGACTCGATGAAGTGATCGGGATTATCAAGCATGAGCTGTGCCATTACCACCTTCATATAGAAGGGAGAGGGTATAAGCACCGTGATCCTGAATTCAGGGCGCTGCTTTCACAAGTAGGTGCACCAAGGTTCTGCACGCCGATCGAGCCTCCTGCAAGAACAAGGAAAATCGTTCAGTATCAATGTACAGAGTGCCGGTTTATCTACAATCGCCGCAGGAAGATGGATACATCAAAATACGTGTGCGGCAAATGCGGAGGGAAAATCAAACTTGTTTCATAGAATTTTATAAAAAGGGTTGACGCTCTGCGTGGAGCTGTGTTAAATTATAAAAGCCGTCGTAAGAGACGCAAAACAAGACTAAAAAGAAGGCTTGACAGTTTGTCCAAACCTTCATATAATTAAGAAAGTCTGTCAGCAATATCTTATTCCGCAGTAGCTCAGTGGTAGAGCTATCGGCTGTTAACCGATCGGTCGTAGGTTCGAGTCCTACCTGCGGAGCCATAATATGGGGAAGTACTCAAGTGGCTGAAGAGGCGCCCCTGCTAAGGGTGTAGGTCGCGTAAGCGGCGCGAGGGTTCAAATCCCTCCTTCTCCGCCATTATTTTTTATTGTCTCTGGCCCGTTGGTCAAGCGGTTAAGACACCGCCCTTTCACGGCGGTAACACGGGTTCGAATCCCGTACGGGTCATCATTTTCACAAATGAATACGGAGGATTAGCTCAGCTGGGAGAGCATCTGCCTTACAAGCAGAGGGTCGGCGGTTCGAGCCCGTCATCCTCCACCATCTGGTCCCGTGGTGTAGCGGTTAACATGCCTGCCTGTCACGCAGGAGATCGCCGGTTCGATCCCGGTCGGGACCGCCATTTTTATTGGGCTATAGCCAAGCGGTAAGGCAACGGACTTTGACTCCGTCATGCGCTGGTTCGAATCCAGCTAGCCCAGCCATTTTCATTTTGAAAAATGAATATATTTGTGCCATTAGCTCAGTCGGTAGAGCATCTGACTTTTAATCAGAGGGTCGAAGGTTCGAGTCCTTCATGGCACACCATCTAATGTATGCGGGTGTGGCGGAATTGGCAGACGCGCTAGACTTAGGATCTAGTGTCTTTGACGTGGGGGTTCGAGTCCCTTCACCCGCACCATACATTATTCTTTTCGCGGTCGTGGCGGAATGGCAGACGCGCTAGGTTGAGGGCCTAGTGGGGGTAACCCCGTGGAAGTTCGACTCTTCTCGGCCGCACCAAAAGAGCTTTAAAAAAACTTAAAAAAGTTGTTGACATAAACATCACATCTTGGTATTATATTTAAGTCGCTTCACAAATTATCATGTGCGCCCGTAGCTCAATTGGATAGAGCGTTTGACTACGGATCAAAAGGTTATGGGTTCGACTCCTGTCGGGCGCGCCATATTACGGGAAGTAGCTCAGCTTGGTAGAGCACTTGGTTTGGGACCAAGGGGTCGCAGGTTCGAATCCTGTCTTCCCGACCAGGTAATTTTCATAACTTTATATGCGGGTGTAGTTTAATGGTAAAACTCTAGCCTTCCAAGCTAATGTCGTGGGTTCGATTCCCATCACCCGCTCCAATCTTTAAAAAATGATCTTTGAAAACTAAACAAAACCAAAAGCGTACCAAACGTTTTAAATTTTTAAGTCAGCAACATTTATGAGTCACAAATTTTCTTCGGAGAGTTTGATCCTGGCTCAGGACGAACGCTGGCGGCGTGCCTAATACATGCAAGTCGAGCGGACCTCTTCGGAGGTCAGCGGCGGACGGGTGAGTAACACGTGGGCAACCTGCCTGTAAGACTGGGATAACTCCGGGAAACCGGAGCTAATACCGGATACTATGTCAAACCGCATGGTTTGACATTCAAAGACGGTTTCGGCTGTCACTTACAGATGGGCCCGCGGCGCATTAGCTAGTTGGTGAGGTAATGGCTCACCAAGGCGACGATGCGTAGCCGACCTGAGAGGGTGATCGGCCACACTGGGACTGAGACACGGCCCAGACTCCTACGGGAGGCAGCAGTAGGGAATCTTCCGCAATGGACGAAAGTCTGACGGAGCAACGCCGCGTGAGTGATGAAGGTTTTCGGATCGTAAAACTCTGTTGTCAGGGAAGAACAAGTGCCGGAGTAACTGCCGGCACCTTGACGGTACCTGACCAGAAAGCCACGGCTAACTACGTGCCAGCAGCCGCGGTAATACGTAGGTGGCAAGCGTTGTCCGGAATTATTGGGCGTAAAGCGCGCGCAGGCGGTTTCTTAAGTCTGATGTGAAAGCCCCCGGCTCAACCGGGGAGGGTCATTGGAAACTGGGAAACTTGAGTGCAGAAGAGGAGAGTGGAATTCCACGTGTAGCGGTGAAATGCGTAGAGATGTGGAGGAACACCAGTGGCGAAGGCGACTCTCTGGTCTGTAACTGACGCTGAGGCGCGAAAGCGTGGGGAGCGAACAGGATTAGATACCCTGGTAGTCCACGCCGTAAACGATGAGTGCTAAGTGTTAGAGGGTTTCCGCCCTTTAGTGCTGCAGCTAACGCATTAAGCACTCCGCCTGGGGAGTACGGTCGCAAGACTGAAACTCAAAGGAATTGACGGGGGCCCGCACAAGCGGTGGAGCATGTGGTTTAATTCGAAGCAACGCGAAGAACCTTACCAGGTCTTGACATCCTTTGCCACTTCTAGAGATAGAAGGTTCCCCTTCGGGGGACAAAGTGACAGGTGGTGCATGGTTGTCGTCAGCTCGTGTCGTGAGATGTTGGGTTAAGTCCCGCAACGAGCGCAACCCTTGATCTTAGTTGCCAGCATTCAGTTGGGCACTCTAAGGTGACTGCCGGTGACAAACCGGAGGAAGGTGGGGATGACGTCAAATCATCATGCCCCTTATGACCTGGGCTACACACGTGCTACAATGGATGGTACAAAGGGCTGCGAGACCGCGAGGTTTAGCCAATCCCATAAAACCATTCTCAGTTCGGATTGCAGGCTGCAACTCGCCTGCATGAAGCTGGAATCGCTAGTAATCGCGGATCAGCATGCCGCGGTGAATACGTTCCCGGGCCTTGTACACACCGCCCGTCACACCACGAGAGTTTGCAACACCCGAAGTCGGTGGGGTAACCGCAAGGAGCCAGCCGCCTAAGGTGGGGTAGATGATTGGGGTGAAGTCGTAACAAGGTAGCCGTATCGGAAGGTGCGGCTGGATCACCTCCTTTCTAAGGATATGAGGTCGCTTTTGGTTTTTGTTTAGTTTTGAGAGATCATTCTCTCTATATGAAAGAAGGCGGTCATTTCTGATTTGCCGGTTGTTCTTTGAAAACTGGATAACGTAATTGATAACAAGTAATTCACTGAGATTTACGCTTACCATAGTGATTTTCTTAGACTTTACAGTCTAAACAAACGATTGACCAATTTTGGTTAAGTTATGAAGGGCGCACGGTGGATGCCTTGGCACTAGGAGCCGATGAAGGACGGGACTAACACCGATATGCTTTGGGGAGCTGTAAGTAAGCTTTGATCCAGAGATTTCCGAATGGGGAAACCCACTGTTCGTAATGGAACAGTATCTTTACCTGAATACATAGGGTACTGAAGGCAGACCCGGGGAACTGAAACATCTAAGTACCCGGAGGAAGAGAAAGCAAATGCGATTTCCCAAGTAGCGGCGAGCGAAACGGAATCAGCCCAAACCAAGAGGCTTGCCTCTTGGGGTTGTAGGACACTCTATACGGAGTTACAAAGGAACGGGGTAGATGAAGCGGCCTGGAAAGGCCTGTCATAGAAGGTAAAAACCCTGTAGTCGAAACTTCGTTCCCTCCAGAGTGGATCCTGAGTACGGCGGGACACGTGAAATCCCGTCGGAATCCGGGAGGACCATCTCCCAAGGCTAAATACTACCTAGTGACCGATAGTGAACCAGTACCGTGAGGGAAAGGTGAAAAGCACCCCGGAAGGGGAGTGAAAAGATCCTGAAACCGTGTGCTTACAAGTAGTCAGAGCCCGTTAACGGGTGATGGCGTGCCTTTTGTAGAATGAACCGGCGAGTTACGATCCCGTGCAAGGTTAAGTTGATGAGACGGAGCCGCAGCGAAAGCGAGTCTGAATAGGGCGAATTAGTACGTGGTCGTAGACCCGAAACCAGGTGATCTACCCATGTCCAGGGTGAAGTTCAGGTAACACTGAATGGAGGCCCGAACCCACGCACGTTGAAAAGTGCGGGGATGAGGTGTGGGTAGCGGAGAAATTCCAATCGAACTTGGAGATAGCTGGTTCTCTCCGAAATAGCTTTAGGGCTAGCCTCGAGTATGAGAGTCTTGGAGGTAGAGCACTGATTGGACTAGGGGCCCTCATCGGGTTACCGAATTCAGTCAAACTCCGAATGCCAAAGACTTGCTCCTCGGGAGTCAGACTGCGAGTGATAAGATCCGTAGTCAAGAGGGAAACAGCCCAGACCGCCAGCTAAGGTCCCAAAGTATACGTTAAGTGGAAAAGGATGTGGAGTTGCTTAGACAACCAGGATGTTGGCTTAGAAGCAGCCACCATTTAAAGAGTGCGTAATAGCTCACTGGTCGAGTGACTCTGCGCCGAAAATGTACCGGGGCTAAACGTATCACCGAAGCTGCGGACTGTTCTTACGAACAGTGGTAGGAGAGCGTTCTAAGGGCGTCGAAGCCAGACCGGAAGGACTGGTGGAGCGCTTAGAAGTGAGAATGCCGGTATGAGTAGCGAAAGAGGGGTGAGAATCCCCTCCACCGAATGCCTAAGGTTTCCTGAGGAAGGCTCGTCCGCTCAGGGTTAGTCGGGACCTAAGCCGAGGCCGAAAGGCGTAGGCGATGGACAACAGGTTGATATTCCTGTACCACCTCCTCACCATTTGAGCAATGGGGGGACGCAGGAGGATAGGGCAAGCGCGCTGTTGGATATGCGCGTCCAAGCAGTTAGGCCGGGAAGTAGGCAAATCCGCTTCCCATATAAGGCTGAGCTGTGATGGCGAGGGAAATTTAGTACCGAAGTTCCTGATTCCACACTGCCAAGAAAAGCCTCTAGCGAGGTGAGAGGTGCCCGTACCGCAAACCGACACAGGTAGGCGAGGAGAGAATCCTAAGGTGAGCGAGAGAACTCTCGTTAAGGAACTCGGCAAAATGACCCCGTAACTTCGGGAGAAGGGGTGCTTTTTAGGGTGAATAGCCCTGAAAAGCCGCAGTGAATAGGCCCAGGCGACTGTTTAGCAAAAACACAGGTCTCTGCGAAGCCGCAAGGCGAAGTATAGGGGCTGACGCCTGCCCGGTGCTGGAAGGTTAAGGGGAGAGGTTAGCGCAAGCGAAGCTTTGAACCGAAGCCCCAGTAAACGGCGGCCGTAACTATAACGGTCCTAAGGTAGCGAAATTCCTTGTCGGGTAAGTTCCGACCCGCACGAAAGGCGTAACGATCTGGGCACTGTCTCAACGAGAGACTCGGTGAAATTATAGTACCTGTGAAGATGCAGGTTACCCGCGACAGGACGGAAAGACCCCGTGGAGCTTTACTGCAGCCTGATATTGAATTTTGGTACAGCTTGTACAGGATAGGTAGGAGCCTTGGAAGCCGGAGCGCAAGCTTCGGTGGAGGCATTGGTGGGATACTACCCTTGCTGTATTGAAATTCTAACCCGCAGCCCTTACCGGGCTGGGAGACAGTGTCAGGCGGGCAGTTTGACTGGGGCGGTCGCCTCCTAAAATGTAACGGAGGCGCCCAAAGGTTCCCTCAGAATGGTTGGAAATCATTCGCAGAGTGTAAAGGCACAAGGGAGCTTGACTGCGAGACCTACAAGTCGAGCAGGGACGAAAGTCGGGCTTAGTGATCCGGTGGTTCCGCATGGAAGGGCCATCGCTCAACGGATAAAAGCTACCCCGGGGATAACAGGCTTATCTCCCCCAAGAGTCCACATCGACGGGGAGGTTTGGCACCTCGATGTCGGCTCATCGCATCCTGGGGCTGTAGTCGGTCCCAAGGGTTGGGCTGTTCGCCCATTAAAGCGGTACGCGAGCTGGGTTCAGAACGTCGTGAGACAGTTCGGTCCCTATCCGTCGTGGGCGCAGGAAATTTGAGAGGAGCTGTCCTTAGTACGAGAGGACCGGGATGGACGCACCGCTGGTGTACCAGTTGTCTTGCCAAAGGCATCGCTGGGTAGCTATGTGCGGAAGGGATAAGTGCTGAAAGCATCTAAGCATGAAGCCCCCCTCAAGATGAGATTTCCCATCACATTTGTGAGTAAGAACCCTGAAAGATGATCAGGTTGATAGGTCTGAGGTGGAAGCGCGGTGACGTGTGGAGCTGACAGATACTAATCGTTCGAGGACTTAACCACAGTCTAACTAAGCGTAAGTTGCACGTGAATCTTGTTATCAAACGTTACTCAGTTTTGAAAGAATAACTTCTTTCAACCAATTGCATATTGTCTGGTGATGATGGCAAAGAGGTCACACCCGTTCCCATGCCGAACACGGAAGTTAAGCTCTTTAGCGCCGATGGTAGTTGGGGGTTTCCCCCTGTGAGAGTAGGACGTTGCCAGGCAATGCAATTATACATAATGAATGCATTACTTATTATTGTCGCGGGGTGGAGCAGTCTGGTAGCTCGTCGGGCTCATAACCCGAAGGTCGCAGGTTCAAATCCTGTCCCCGCAACCAAAATGGTCCCGTGGTGTAGCGGTTAACATGCCTGCCTGTCACGCAGGAGATCGCCGGTTCGATCCCGGTCGGGACCGCCATTTATGTAAACAACAACGAAACGATTAGGTTTCGTTTTTTTTATGCTTTTTTTGAGGTAGACACTTGGTGAAACTTGGACAAACTAGATAGATAAGATACACTGAATATCAGGGAACTTTCCTTAGAACTGCTGAGTTCTAAGGTTTTTTAGAATAGATTGAAGATGAGAGGCTGGTCTTTGCAATGACGATAAAGGACGAATTTCAGTTTATCAGCCGAATCCGTCAAGATGAGGTCCGACAGTCCGGTTTAGTCGAAGGGATTGGCGATGATGCTGCCCTTTATGGAACGAAATCCGATTATCTTGAGGTTGTCTGTACGGATACAATGGTTGAAGGGGTTCATTTTTTAAAAGAATTATCTTCTCCTAAGGATATAGGCTATAAGGAGCTTGCCGTAAATGTAAGCGATGTGGCTGCTATGGGCGGCGTGCCCAAATATTATCTTGTGGCCATTGCGGTACCAAGAACATGGTCTGAACAGGAGCTTGCCGAATTGTATGCAGGAATGGACGAGCTGGCGAAACCGCTTCGCATCGATTTGATTGGAGGAGACACGGTTTCAACCTCGGATAAGCTCGTTCTAACCGTGACGGTGATCGGTGAGGTGAAAAAGGGCAAGCAAAGGCTGCGGAAGGATGCACGTCCGGGAGATGTTGTATTTGTAACAGGTACGATCGGCGATTCGGCTGCAGGGCTTCAAGCTTTGCTTGGAAATCTTCAGCCAGACCGGGATGCAGCGTCTTTTCTGATCAACAGGCATAAACGCCCTGTCCCTCAGGTGAAAGCAGGGCAGATTATGGGCTCTGTCGACCGCGTATCGCTGAATGATATCAGTGACGGACTGGCGAGCGAACTAAATGAAATAAGCGAGTCCAGCTGTGTTAAAATAGTGATAGATAAAACAAGGCTTCCAATGAGTGACTCAATGAAGTCACTGAACCATGAGGATGCAGAAAAATGGATGCTGTTTGGTGGAGAAGACTTTGAATTAACGGGTACTGCTTCACGGGCTGAATTCACTGATCTGCAAAAGAGATGCCTGGCAGAAGGAATCCTTCTTACGGAAATTGGACGTGTTGAAGAAGGGCCGGCAGGTGTATTTTTTACTGAGGACGGAAAGCAGACGAAGCTTGAGAAGTCCGGATATAATCATTTTAAGTAAGGTGAAGTTATGATAAAGCATGTAGTGAAATCAACTCATACAGACGAAACGACGCGTCTTGCCATAAGACTCGGAGAGCTTTTGAAGCCGGGGGCTGTCATTACACTTGAAGGTGATCTTGGGGCCGGAAAGACGACATTTACTAAGGGACTGGCAAAAGGTCTTGGCATTCGCAAAAATGTCAACAGTCCTACGTTTACGATTATGAAAGAATACCGGGATGGCCGGATTCCTTTGTATCATATGGATGTGTACCGCATGGAAGACAGCGGAGAGGATCTCGGATTTGATGAATATTTTGAAGGCGATGGCGTGACCGTCGTTGAGTGGGCAAGCATGATCGAAGAACAGCTTCCAAAGGAGCGGCTGGACATCAGAATTCACCGCTCAGGAGACGATGAGCGTGAAATCATTCTCATCCCTCTCGGTGAGGACTATATTGGTTTATGTGAGGAGCTTGTAACCGGATGAAAGCATTAGCAATTGATACATCAAACCTGACACTTGGAGTGGCCCTTGTGGGGGAAGAAACGGTGATGGGTGAGTATGTCTCGCACGTCAAACAGAATCATTCGGTACGTGCGATGCCTGCTGTCGAGTGGGTGCTGCAGGAGTGCGGCGTGAAGCCTGCCGAGCTTGACCGTGTAATCGTAGCAGAGGGCCCGGGTTCCTACACCGGGCTTAGAATCGGCGTCAGCATCGCAAAGACACTTGCGTGGACCCTGAACATTCCGCTTGTCAGTGTTTCAAGTCTTGAAGTGCTTGCAGCAGGAGGCACTTACTTTGACGGAATGATCTGCCCGCTGTTTGATGCCCGCAGGGGACAAGTGTATACAGGACTTTATGAATATGAAGACGGCGTACTTTTAAATAGAAGAAAAGATTGCAATCTTCTTCTTGCAGACTGGCTTGAAGAGCTGAAGACAGAAGATAAGCAGATTTTGTTTATTGGCAATGACGTCAGTCTTCACAGGGAACTTATCACACAGATTCTTGGCGAACAGGCCATGTTTGCAGAAATGACAGAGAACAATCCCAGACCATCCATGCTAGGGAAAATCGGGCTTAAAAAAGACCCTGTTGATCTCCATTCATTTGTCCCGAACTACATTCGCATGGCTGAAGCAGAAGTCAAGTGGCTGGAACAACAGAAATAAGCAGGTGAAAGAGATGAAGCAGGATACAATGGTCATCCGGCCAATGAATGTAACGGATATAGATGCTGTCTATGAAATTGAAACACAGTCCTTTGCCACTCCATGGCTGAAGGAGTCTTTTCATAATGAACTGACGCAGAACCATTTTGCTAAATACTTGGTTGTGGAATTTGACCGGCAGATTATCGGCTATTGCGGACTTTGGATTATTATGGATGAGGCGCAGGTAACGAATATTGCCGTTCTTCCTGCTTTTCGGGGCAATAAAATCGGCGAAACACTGCTTCGTCAGGCGATTGGCGTTGCAAAGGAGTATGGGGCCGGAAAAATCTCGCTTGAGGTAAGGGTGTCAAACCATGTGGCACAGTCCCTGTACAAAAAACTCGGGTTTCAGCCGGGCGGAATCAGAAAGCGGTATTATACCGATAACGGAGAAGATGCTTTAGTAATGTGGGTGGGTTTAAAATGACGAAAAAAGATCTGTACGTACTTGGTATTGAGACAAGCTGTGATGAGACAGCTGTATCAATCGTAAAAAATGGACGGGAAATCATCTCAAATGTAGTGGCTTCTCAAATTGAAAGCCATAAACGTTTCGGCGGAGTTGTTCCCGAAATAGCTTCAAGGCATCATGTGGAGCAGCTGACGATTGTTCTGGAAGAAGCGCTGAAGCAGGCGGACATGGGCTTTAAAGATCTCGATGCGATTGCTGTAACAGAGGGGCCGGGACTGGTCGGAGCCCTTTTGATTGGTGTCAATGCGGCAAAGGCTCTTGCATTTGCCCATGGGCTGCCGCTTGTTGGCGTTCACCATATTGCGGGGCATATATATGCCAACCAGCTTATTTCTGAGCTGAAATTTCCGCTGCTGTCGCTTGTCGTTTCAGGCGGACATACGGAACTTGTCTATATGAAGGAACACGCATCTTTTGAGGTCATTGGAGAGACGCTGGATGATGCTGCCGGAGAAGCATATGACAAAGTGGCAAGAACGTTAAAGCTTCCATATCCCGGTGGCCCTCACATCGACCGTTTGGCTGCAGAAGGAACGCCATCCATTGATCTGCCGCGGGCATGGCTTGAGCCGGATTCCTTTAACTTCAGCTTCAGCGGCCTGAAATCAGCGGTTATCAACACTCTCCACAATGCTGAACAGCGCGGAGAAGTGATTGAGCCCAAAGACCTTGCCGCAAGCTTCCAGGCAAGCGTCATTGATGTACTTGTCACAAAGACCGCTGCAGCTGCCGAAAAGTATGGAGTGAATCAAGTTCTTCTTGCCGGCGGTGTTGCTGCAAACAGGGGATTGCGTGCAGCCCTTACAGAAACGTTCAGCGGGCTTCAGGATGTTGAGCTTATTATCCCGCCGCTGTCTCTCTGCACGGACAACGCAGCAATGATTGCAGCAGCAGGAAGCGTCTTTTATGAAAAAGGATATAGAGGGTCGATGAGAATGAACGCAAATCCAGGCCTTGAGCTTCCGAATTAAAGGTTATCAACAAGTTATTCACACTCCATTCAATAACTCATGCAAGAATTTATGAAAGCTTGTGGAATATGGACGGGGATAACCTGTGGGTAATGTGGATAAAAAACGGTTAGAATGTGGATAATGTGTATAATTCACATGAAACCTTGTAAAACTTGAACTTTAGATTGTGGATAACAAAAAACTCAGCACCGGTTATGGCGCTGAGTTTTTTTATCCACAATTTTTTTTAATCTTCCTGCAGCTGCTCCCAGTCATTCATCAGCTGTTCAAGCTCTTCCTGCAGGACTTCGTTTTCCTGATTAATCTCCTGAACCCTTGTGTGGTCCTGATAAATCTCAGGATCGCAGAGGAGCTGTTCATTTTCTTCTACTTTTTCCTCAATAGCTGAAATGCGCTCTTCCACTTCCTGAAGCTTGCGCTGCTTTTGCCGCACTTGTTTTTTCAGTTCTTTTTCCTGTTCATAGGAGAGCTTATTTCCGTTTTCTTTCTCTTTCACTTCAGGGGCAGCATCCAAAGCAGCAAGCTCGAGCTGCTCTGCTTTTTTATGTTGATAGTAATCGTAATCTCCGAGGTATTCAGTTACACCGCCCGGCGAAAGCTCGTATACCTTTGTCGCGATTCTGTTGATGAAATACCGGTCATGGGAAACAAACAGAATCGTCCCCGGGTAATCAATCAGTGCATTTTCAAGCACTTCCTTGCTGTCCAGATCAAGATGGTTTGTCGGCTCATCCAGAATGAGCAGATTGGCTTTTTGCAGCATCAGCTTTGCAAGGGCAAGCCGTGCCTTTTGTCCGCCGCTTAAGGTTGATACATTTTTCAGGACATCGTCACCGGAAAAAAGGAAGTTTCCGAGTACAGTGCGGATTTCCTTTTCGGTAAGCATCGGGTAGTCATCCCATAATTCATCAAGCACCCGTTTATTGGACGTCAAATTCGCCTGCTCCTGATCGTAATAGCCAATCTTGACGCCGGACCCAAGCTGAAATGAACCCTTTAGTGGAGAGAGTCTTTCAATGATCGTTTTCAAAAGTGTCGACTTCCCGACTCCGTTCGGTCCGACGAGCGCGATGCTGTCACCTCGTGAAACGGAAAAAGAGACATTTGAAATAATCGGATTCGTTCCATCATAGGAAACGGCGATATCATTCGCTTTTAAAACATCATTTCCGCTCTGACGCTCGATATCAAATTTAAAGTGGGCAGACTTCTCATCCCCAAGGGGCCTGTCCATCAGATCCATGCGCTGCAGTTTTTTCTGACGGCTTTGCGCGCGCTTGGTGGTTGACGCTCTAGCCATGTTCCGCTGGATAAAATCCTTCAGCTTCGCCACTTCATCCTGCTGTTTTTCAAATAATTTCAGCTCGCGTTCATAGTTTTCAGCGGCCTGCTCGAGGTAGCGGCTGTAGTTGCCGATGTACTTTCTGCTTGCGTGTCTTGAAATCTCGTACACCTGGTTAACTACCTTATCAAGGAAATACCGGTCATGGGAGACGATCAAAAGAGCACCGCTGTATCCCTGCAGGTATTGCTCAAGCCAGGAAAGTGTAGCGATATCCAGGTGGTTTGTCGGTTCATCCAGCACGAGCAGATCAGGACTTGTCAAAAGAAGCTTACCGAGGGCAAGCCGTGTTTTCTGGCCTCCGCTCAAACGCTGAATCGGTGTTGAGATGTCAAAGTCAGCGAACCCGAGTCCGTGAAGAACAGAACGGATGTCTGCTTCATACTGATAGCCGCCTTTTTCTTTAAATTCAACCTGCAGACGGTCGTATTCATTCAGCAGCTGCTGAAATTCCCGTTCTGAAGGGTCTGTTTCGGCCATTTTCATCTCCAGGCTGCGCATCGTTTTTTCCATGTCCTTCAGCGACTGGAAAACGGAGTTCATTTCATCCCAGATGGAAAGCTCGGATTCGAGGCCGGTGTCCTGTGCAAGGTAGCCGATCCTCATATCTTTCGGCTTGATGATCTCTCCTGATTCATAGGAAAGCTGTCCTGCGATAATCTTCAGGAGCGTTGATTTTCCGGCACCGTTTCGGCCCACGAGTGCAATCTTGTCCCGCGTTTGTACTTCAAGTTTAATGTTCGATAATATAAGATCAGCAGCAAAATATTTTGTCAGCTGGTTAATTTGCAGCAAAATCATGTCTTTTCACCTCAGGCTATGATAGTTTAAGTGTAGCTTATCCGAGGGGCACCCGCAATGATTGGGACTTCTGGAAGCGTGTATTTGTCACAATAAGTAAAAAGACAGATTTATAAAAATAGTGTATAGTCTAGGTATGAGGGGCGTAAAAAGATGTCAAATTTTACTCATTTTAACCAGCAGGGCAGAGCCAGGATGGTTGATATATCAGAAAAAAATGATTCAGTCCGCACAGCCGAAGCCATTTCAAGCGTCATCATGAGCCCGGACGTGCATGATAAAATCGTGCATCAGCAGCTTGAAAAAGGCGACGTTCTTGCTGTTGCGCAGGTAGCAGGCATCATGGCTGCCAAAAACACATGGAACATCATTCCGATGTGCCACCCGATTCCGCTTAAAGGGATTGATATCTCATTTGACTGGGAAAAAGACGATGGACAAGTCCGCCTGGTCATACACGCTGCAGTCAAAACAAAAGGAAGTACAGGTGTTGAAATGGAAGCGCTAACTTCCGCTTCCGTCTGTGCACTGACGGTTTATGATATGTGCAAGGCTTTAGACAAGGGCCTTGTTATTGGTCCAACGTACTTATCTCAAAAGACCGGCGGGAAAAATGGGGATTACAAGAGAGATAAATCTGCATCTTTGAATGTGGGGGTTAGAACGTGAACAACATCGAGCAATCAAAAATTCCGCAGGCGACTGCTAAACGCCTGCCTTTATACTACCGTTTTTTAAAAAACCTGCATGCTTCAGGGAAGCAGCGGGTGTCATCGGCTGAGCTGAGCGATGCCGTGAAGGTCGATTCCGCAACAATCCGCAGAGACTTCTCCTACTTTGGGGCTCTCGGGAAAAAAGGATACGGCTATAACGTCAATTACCTGCTGTCCTTTTTCAGGAAGACGCTTGACCAGGACGAGGTCACAAAGGTTACGCTGATTGGAGTGGGAAACCTCGGTACAGCTTTCCTTCATTATAACTTCACGAAAAACAACAATACGCTGATCTCACTTGCATTTGATGTGGATGAGAACAAAATCGGCACCGAAATCGGCGATGTGCCGATCTATCATCTTGATAACATGGAAGAGCACCTGCCTGAGGATGTGACCGTTGCGATTCTGACCGTCCCTGCCCAGGCTGCCCAGGCGATTACAGACAGACTGATTGCAAAGGGCATTAAAGGTATCTTGAACTTCACGCCGGCAAGGCTGAATGTGCCGGAGGAAATCAGAATCCACCATATCGATCTTGCTGTCGAGCTGCAGTCGCTCGTCTACTTTTTGAAACATTACCCGAACGCATAAAGAAAGAGGTGAAAACTATGCCAAACCTTGGATTTGGAAGTCTGCTGCTGATCGTTTTTGCTGCTTTATTGATCTTCGGCCCAAAAAAGCTCCCTGAACTCGGAAAAGCGGTAGGAAATTCTCTGCGCGAGTTCAAGTCAGCCACAAAAGGCCTTGCTGATGACGATGATGAAGATAAAAAGAAGGAAGAGAAGTAAGATAGGATGAAAGCAGTTATGAAACAAAACGACATGTCGGTCGTCGATCACATTGCAGAGCTCAGAAAACGGATCATCATCACCGTCTTTTTCCTGTTTCTCGCTGTGATTGCCGGCTTCTTACTCGCAAAGCCGATTATTATATATCTGCAGCATACGACAGAAGCAGAGAATCTGACGCTAAATTCATTCCGCATGACAGACCCGATCATGGTCTATATGCAGTTTACCTTTATCATTGCCTTTATCCTGACGTCGCCGGTCATTCTCTATCAGCTTTGGGCCTTTGTCAGCCCGGGGCTCTATGAAAAAGAACGCCGCGTTACGCTCAGCTATATCCCGATCAGCATCGGGCTGTTTTTGGCCGGACTGAGCTTCTCGTATTTCCTGCTGTTTCCGTTCGTAGTGGATTTTATGGAGCGGCTCTCAAATGACCTTGATATTAACCAGGTCATCGGGATCAATGAATATTTTCAGTTTCTCATACAGCTGACCATTCCGTTTGGGCTGCTGTTTCAGCTGCCGGTTGTCATCATGTTTTTGACAAGGCTCGGGATTGTCACGCCGATGTTCCTGTCAAAGGTGAGGAAATACGCATACTTTGTTCTGCTTGTGATCGCAGCGCTCATCACACCTCCGGAGATTGTCTCGCATCTCATGGTGTCTGTGCCGCTTTTCATTTTGTATGAAGTCAGTATTTTCGTCTCAAGATTTGCCTACCGGAAAGCACAAAAAACACAGTTTGAGGAAGAAAATAAAGAAGGGTAATCCGCTGCCGGATTACCCTTTTTTCTTCGTTTTCACTTTATACGAAAGAGTGAACATTCGGAATGCCACTCCAAGGTCAAACGTTGCAATCAGCATCAGCAGGATGGTCGGAAAAGACCAGAGCCCGTTTTCCGAGCTGTTCACCGCAAGATAGGTAAACAGGATGCCCATTGCCAAGTAGAAAATTCCCATCGATACCGGGCTTGTTCTCATTCTTACATGCCTCCAAAGATAAATTGCATTTGTTCCGCCTTTTTCATCATTTCTTCAAGCTGTTCGCGGTTCGACTGCAGCAGCACGACCAGTGTATTCATCGCGACATGCGCAAAAATCGGAACGAGCAGGCGCTTTGTCCGGATATACAGGAAGGCAAACACAAAACCCATCGATCCGTACAGCAGCAGATGCTGCGGCTCACCGTGCACAAGCGCAAAAACGATTGAACTGATCAAAGCCGACAGAAAGAAATTCATGCGCTGATAGAGAGCGCCAAACAGAATCTTTCTGAAAATGATTTCCTCAAGGATCGGTCCAATAATGGATGTCACTAGTATTAGAAGAGGCGTAACCTTTAATACTTCCATGATAATCTGTGTATTTTCTGATTCTCCCTGAATTCCGAGCACTCTTGTTTCAATGCTCGCTGCGAGAACCTGCACAGTCAGCGCCAAGAATACCCCGGCCACTGCCCAGAGGATGGACACACTTACCGGAGCCGCGTCACCTCTTAATTCCTTGTTGTCTCTGAAGTGGGTGCGCATGAAAAACAGGACGAGGACAAATGCAGCCGCAAAGCTGAAAACGGTCCAGTATCCGGATGCCATAATCTGAGCCATTCTCATGGATTCGCCTTCGCCTACACCAAGCTTAAGGAGCAGCGGGATGCCAAGAATGCCTGAAAACTGCATGACGATGTATGTCAAAATGATTAGCCAGTATTCTTTCTTCAATCGAATGACTCCTTTTTTCGCCGATTATCGGTCATATGTTTATGTGTCAACTAGGCATTATTGTACCATAAACAGGGCAGCATGTAGGAGGATAACGCCTTTATGGTATGCCTCAGAGCGGTGAAACATGTAATTGATGACGATTTCAATTTTTTTTGACTTATCACTTGAATTTGAGTGAGAGATTCTATAATATAATACTTGTGTTAGCACTCAAGACATCTGAGTGCTAATAAATAAGAAAATTTAAATCAATGAAATTTGAGGAGGTTGTTTCACTTGTTAAAGCCATTAGGTGATCGTGTCGTAATTGAGCTTGTACAATCTGAAGAAAAGACTGCCAGCGGAATCGTATTGCCGGACAGCGCGAAAGAAAAGCCGCAAGAGGGCAAAGTTGTAGCAGTAGGTACTGGTCGTGTGCTTGACAACGGTGAGCGTGTTGCTCTTGAAGTTGCAGAAGGCGATCGTATTATCTTCTCAAAATACTCTGGTACTGAAGTGAAGTATGAGGGTGCTGAATACTTAATCTTACGCGAAAGCGACATTTTAGCAGTTATCGGCTAATTTTATAAATATCATAAAAAACTTTTCAGGAGGTAAGAAATTATGGCTAAAGACATTAAATTCAGTGAAGACGCTCGCCGTGCAATGCTGCGCGGAGTTGACGCACTTGCAAATGCTGTAAAAGTAACACTTGGACCAAAAGGACGCAACGTGGTTCTTGAGAAAAAATTCGGATCTCCGCTAATCACAAATGACGGTGTAACCATCGCAAAAGAAATCGAGCTTGAAGATGCATTCGAAAACATGGGTGCAAAGCTTGTTGCTGAAGTTGCAAGCAAAACAAACGACGTAGCAGGAGACGGTACAACAACTGCAACGGTTCTTGCTCAGGCAATGATCCGCGAAGGTCTTAAAAACGTAACTGCAGGCGCTAACCCAATGGGTATCCGCAAAGGAATTGAAAAAGCGGTTGTTGTTGCAACAGAAGAGCTTAAAGCGATCTCTAAACCAATCGAAAGCAAAGAATCCATTGCTCAAGTAGCTGCGATTTCTGCTGCTGACGACGAAGTAGGACAATTGATTGCTGAAGCAATGGAGCGCGTTGGCAACGACGGCGTTATCACAATCGAAGAATCAAAAGGCTTCACAACGGAGCTTGAAGTGGTTGAAGGTATGCAGTTCGACCGCGGATATGCATCTCCATACATGGTTACTGATTCAGACAAAATGGAAGCTGTCCTAGACAACCCATACATCTTAATCACTGACAAAAAAATCACAAACATTCAGGAGATCCTTCCTGTACTTGAGCAGGTTGTACAGCAAGGCAAGCCTCTACTATTGATTGCTGAGGATGTTGAAGGTGAAGCTCTTGCTACTCTAGTAGTAAACAAACTTCGCGGAACATTCAATGCAGTAGCTGTTAAAGCTCCTGGATTCGGCGACCGCCGCAAAGCAATGCTTGAGGACATCTCTGTTCTTACAGGCGGAGAAGTGATCACTGAAGACTTAGGCCTTGACCTTAAATCAGCGAACATTTCCCAGCTTGGACGCGCTTCTAAAGTTGTTGTGACAAAAGAAAACACAACAATCGTTGAAGGCGCCGGCGAGTCTGACAAAATTGCAGGCCGCGTAAAACAAATCCGTGCTCAATTAGAAGAAACAACTTCTGAGTTCGACAAAGAAAAATTACAAGAACGCCTTGCTAAACTTGCTGGCGGTGTAGCAGTCATCAAAGTTGGTGCTGCAACTGAAACAGAACTTAAAGAGCGCAAACTTCGCATTGAAGATGCCCTTAACTCTACTCGCGCTGCAGTAGAAGAAGGTATCGTATCAGGCGGTGGTACTGCCCTTGTGAATGTATACAACAAAGTAGCATCTGTTGAAGGAGAAGGCGACTTCGCTACAGGCGTAAACATCGTTCTTCGCGCACTTGAAGAGCCAGTACGCCAAATCGCTCACAACGCAGGCCTTGAAGGCTCCGTTATCGTTGAGCGCCTGAAGCATGCTGAAGTAGGCACTGGATTCAACGCTGCAACTGGCGCATGGGTAAACATGATCGAAGCCGGTATCGTTGACCCGACAAAAGTAACTCGTTCAGCGCTTCAAAACGCTGCATCTGTAGCGGCTATGTTCTTAACTACTGAAGCAGTAGTTGCTGACAAGCCAGAAGAAAACGCTCCTGCAATGCCTGATATGGGCGGCATGGGTGGAATGGGCGGAATGATGTAATAGTTCATAGAATCTCTTGTGTTATAGGGGTTTTGCGAGCTAAATACTCAACTAACATTTGAAATGAATTATTAATTATGAAGGTCTTCCATTGGTTTATTTAACTGATGGGAGGCCTTTTTTCCACGTTGTCAGTCATATGAGCATAAACATTCATAGCTGTTTGAATATCCGTATAATCTAATCGTTGTTGAACTATTTCCTTCAGTTCAACTCTGTCTTCAATTAATAACAAGTGTGTGTACCTTAATGAAGCAGCGTATTCTATTATAGACTTGAGATAGCTTCTTATAGAAAAAGTGGTAAGCTTTTTTAACTAGATACTTTAGAAACTTGGACATTGTCCGAGTTTCTTTTTTTTAGTTAAGTAGAGTAGAATTTGGAAAAAGATCAATAATAAATTTGTGTTCAATATATTCAAAAATCGAGCAGGTATGTTAATATTTGATATAAATGTATAATAATTGAATTATTAATGGGTTACATTAGAAATCTGCTGTTCTATGTACAACCTCAAATAGAGGTTACAAAGCCAGGGAAAAGTTATCTGAGCCTTTCGGTAAAGTACATTGACAGAAATTCAAAAAATACTAGAAAAGTCAGAAATGATAAATAAGAGAATCAATCTACAATACAAATTAGTCAGTGATTCTTAACACGAACGGTGAAAGCCTACCTCGTAAAGTAACTGGAAGTAGGCTTTTTATTTTAAATTCTTAACTTATTTTTTATCTTATAGTTTAAAATTAATTAACAAAAATTTCTAATAAGGAAGGTGATTAACTTGCTAAGATGCATTACATCCGATGAGCAAACCTTAATATCATCAAATTGTAACGTTGCTACTACTAGAAAACTCTCTACTAAAAAGGAACTACTTTGCCCGAATTGTAAAACCACTGTAATTTTTAAGGCAGGAAAGGTCAAAAGACCACATTTTGCTCATCATAATTCTGAATGTGTTGCAGCATATCATGAGCCAGAAACTGACTCTCATGTAAAAGGTAAGGAAATTCTGTTTAATTGGCTAAAAAATAAATACCCTACATCTGAAATTCAATATGAAGTATATATACCTGAAACAAAACAAATAGCAGATGTTTTTGTAAAACATACAGAAGAAGGAATGGAAGGTTTACGATGGGCGTTTGAGTTCCAACACAGTCCTCTTTCATCCACGGAATGGAATAAGAGACATGAACTTTATCAATCTGAGGATATTCAAGATTTTTGGATTTTGGATAAAGCTAAATACATGAAATTTTCAACTGCTAAAGATGTTACGAATGCTCGTCTAAGAAAAGATTTAGAAACAACAATTTTTAGTGAAACAGGTCTTTGTTATTTTTTAGATTTGGGAACAACTGAGTTGACCATTGACTTCCATTTCTATACGTCCTACGAAAAAAGAATTATTAAAAGAATGGAAATAAAGACTCCTTATACTTATCACAGGCCTATTCACCATTCTTGCCACATAGATCAAGTTAGAATAAGAATGAACGATAAATTTAAATATGGTGTATTTGTATACGAAGAAATTGAAAGTCAGATGGAGCCAAGATTATCTTTGATCATAAATAGGTTTATAAGAAATCAGAAGTTACAATTAGAACAAGAATTCAAGGAACAAGCTATAAAAAAGAAGACATTTGCAAAAAGCAAATACGGAGAAGACGCAGCTAATGTAATAGTGCAATTTATAGAAAAAAATAAAGAAGAACTAGATATACGAATTATACAAGAAGTTGATATCAGAGATAGTTTAATTCAACTAATTGAAGATGTACGAATTATGCAAGAACATGATTTTTTTGAGAAATATAATGAACTAATTGAGAAACTTCTGCTTAATTTACAGGAATTTAAAAAAGTAAAAGATAGTAATGATTTAATAAAAAAATTAATGTGGAAAATAAATTATTCAACTGACATATATAAATTGTCTTTCTTAATTGATCAAGACACTCAGTCTCTACAAGATTATTTAATTAGTAAAGACCAAGATAAGATTTCTTTAGTAGAATATGTATATACAGAATATAAAGAAGTTTTAGAAAAACTAGCTTCAATGAACCCTAAATATATATATAAAGAGCTAGGAAAAATAAAATCTTCCTTAACTGTATGGGGAGATAACCCAACTGCTTTAGATTATGCTATAGAATATCATTGGCTTAAATCTAAAGATGAAATAGACGAATACATCGAACAAATTAAAGAGAAGATAATTAAGCATAAACCTTTTAATAAATTCATAGAGGAAAATGAATGGAACTGAATTTAAGAGCATGTTTCTGAAATCTGAAATTCGCGCTTTATTTTAAGTGTTATATTTCACATCCAACATTTAAAAACCCAGCTACCTTCACGTGAAGATTACCTGGGTTTCTTCATTTTTACTATTTTTCTAAATAGCGATATATCGTCGTTCGAGACACGATCCATTTTTCCGTAACATCGACGTACCACTTTTAATGAGCGCTTTCATCATCTCAAGTATCTTTCGGTCCAAATTTCTCAGGAAGACCACCAAGACGATCACGCGCTCTTGTAGCTGCTCGTCCAGCAGTCGAACGTTCCTCGATCAGATTCCGTTCAAATTCTGCAAAGGCTGCGAACACGTAGAACATCAATTGTCCCGTTGCATTGCTTTTGTCCATGGTCAGGTTTTCTTGTAAACTGTGAAAGCCCACGCCTCGTTCGTTCAAAGTATTTACAGGTGGTTTAGAAGTCGTTACAGGGAAGTGTTGGGATGCCAAAGACTTAGATATTCAAGTACCTGGTGATGAAAGAGGATTGAAAATCATGAATTCAATGGGATATAGCCTAATTGATTTGGATGAGCATGAGTTTTTTTAAAATCAGTTCTCTAATTCCTCCAAATAATCAACAAGGCAGTCAAGGCCCTCGATAGTATGAGATACACTGAAACTCTTGCGGTGTGGCTTTCCTTCTTCTAAAATGCTTTCGCCTTTTGATGAATCCAGACCCACGACTGGATTCATTTTAACATCTCCTCCTCTGAACTTAATTGCCGGCAACCCCTAAGTCTCCTTGCAGTGTTATATCATCGCTTGTTATACGAGAACATTGTCTCAATCAGCCTCAATCAAATTTCTACAAGTAGGGGCGAACAGTTTTGCGGACGGGATCAAGTCTCACGGGGGCTTCTATTCTATCACGGCTACCGTAATCCATATATCGATATAAAAAATGGTCAACCAGAAAGATCTTGCTGACCTTATAATACAATCGGGGACTTTAATTGAACGTAGACTTGATTGATAATTATTATTCGAATGGGCATTTGGATGTGCAATTTGCAGGTGCTTTTATTTCAATAATGGTATCTACAAGATAAAATATAGAAGACTCTTAAATGGGTAAATCCAGAAAAATAATTCAAATGTTTACATAAAGTAACAAAAGTGGTAATTTTGTATTGAGACCCCTATTCTGGTTTCTTTAACAGAAGGTTCCTAATTGGAATGTGGCTAATTAACGAGGATGTACATATCCTTTAAAAGTTTTTGTGTACTTTGGTCTTTTTTAAAGATGATAATGTAAATGAGTTAGGGGTCTCAATTATGCTAGTTATGGAAGTGAACATTGTGAATGAAAAAATGATTGAAAATTTATCTAACAAAGTATGGATAACTCGAAAATGCAGAATTAATTCGTCTGAGAGACTTATTGTGACAAATCTATTATCTCAAATTTTAATAAATTATTTTACTTTAGTAATTTTAAGTATTTCAATATGGACATTATTTTCTAGTAATGAAAGTGATTACTTTTCTTTTATAACAATAATTGCATCTTTGTTTTTATTTGCGGGAACAATTGGGGTTAATTCATTAAATTATAAAGAACGAATTTCAAATTTGAAATCTTGTTACATAGAATTAGACGAATTATTAGGTGACTTGGAAATTCTGAAAAATGATATATTAACTTTAGAAAAAGAAAATGCTAGAACTAGATTTGATAATATAAGAACTAGCTATAAAAAAATTCTTGATGATGTTGAAAATCATAACTCGTATGATTATCTTAAATTCCAGGTTAATACCAAAGAATACAGACATTGGACTCATTTTGTGAAATATTATTTATTTAATATAGGTTTTATTTTAGTAATTCTGTCTTTGGTTTTAATACCATTAATACCCTTTATTGGGGTAGTAACAAAATGAGTGCATTTAAAGTATTTAATCAATTATATAAACTAAAAAATATTAAGGCTTATTATGAAGAGAAAAATAAACTAAAGCCGTCTACAGGAATTGATGGTGTGAATGACGCATCCTTTAAAAAAAATATAGATTTGTATTCTGATATCATACATAGAAAAGTGAATAATAACACATACAGTTTTATCCCTTATAAGGAGAAGTTAATAAATAAAGGAAAAGATAAATATCCAAGAATAATTTCAATACCAACGCTAAGAGATAAATTAACAATGTCCATTCTTCATTCTTTGTTATCAGAAGTTTACAGTCAAGAAATTAAGAATGAAATTGTACAAACAGTTATTGCTAATATTAAAGCTTCATTAAATAATACGAATTATAACTATTTTATTAAAATAGATATTGAGAAATTTTATGATAATATTTCGCATGAATTACTACTGAAAAAACTCAGAAAAAAATCAGAAAAAAAGAAATAATTAATCTTGTTACCAAAGCTATCCAAACACCCACTATTAGTTCGAATACAAAAAAACCTTACGATCAGAATTTTCTTGGTGTCCCACAAGGTTTGTCTGTATCTAACATTTTAGCGAATATATATATGAACCAATTAGATTATGAATATTCACAGCAAAAAAAATGTGGATATTTTAGGTATGTGGATGACATTTTAATTATTTGTAATGTCAAAGACAAAGAAGAAATAGAGAAGAAGTTAATATTTGAGATACAAGAATTACAATTAAATATTAATACTGAGAAAAATATTTACGGTTATTTAACTGATGAATTTTCTTTTTTGGGATATAGATTTAATAACAAAAAAATAGGTGTAAGAAAAGAGAATATTTATAAGTTAGAGAAATCCTTAATTGAAGTATTTACAAAATATAAATACTCCGACTTCACAAGATCGAGTGAGTTTGTCTGGAGCTTAAACTTAAAGATAACAGGTGGAATAATAGACGGTAAGAAGTATGGATGGGTTTTTTTCTATTCTCAAATTGATGATATAGAAGTTTTATATAAATTAGACAGATTTATTGAAAAACAATTTAAACGGTTTAATATAAATCATATTAGTCCCAAAACAATTAAAAAATTTGTAAAGGCTTATCATGAAATAATTTATAAAAGATCAACAAGTAAATATATACCAAATTTTGATGAATATACAATTAATCAAAAAAAAGAGTTTTTGTTTAATGTAGTAAATATAAAAAACATAAGTAAATTAGATGATGAAGCGATTGAAAAAAAATTCAAGGGTTATATCTTTAAAACAATAAAAAAATTAGACAAGGATATACAACATATTTCATAAATTATATAGTTTGTTAAAACGTTCTTTCATGTATGAGAACGTTTTTTTGTGGATTCTTGTCAATGAAACTTCATGTTAGTAGTAAGTATTTACGGTTTAGTAAATTTTTTTAAAAGGTATATCAATTAATTCTATAAGATCTCTAATTTTCCCGTTTGATTTATATCATAAAGTGATATTCCACTAAAAGTTGTTGGGAAATTATATGATTATTTTAGGCGATATCCTTCTCTCGGGTTTAAAACAACGTTAATCATGCAGCTTTAGTTAAAGCGTTAATTAAGAACATGATGAAGTTGTAAATGTAAAGATATTACCTATAGTCAAGTACGGTAACAACTTCTTGAATGCCAAAATCGACGGGTACAAAAGAATGGTTCCTCGAACCCCTAAATATTAGATAGCCCAAATACGAATTTATAATGTATAACCTGTCATTAACAAACATCATATTCCCTATACCTTAAACATCTTCAATAGCATACTTCAGAAAAAAGATCAAATGGCTCTTCAAAATCGCTAAATTGCCCCTTTGTGGTCGCTGAATTAGTCCCGAGTGTCACCTTTGCGGTTCAATCTATAGAATCGTAGAAAGACTGTTCGGAACGATGATGTTATATGTAATATCTGCCTACTCTTATTGAATTTATAGGCTATAGAGTGAGAAAGAGCATAAGGAAAAACTAATTAAAGAAAAAAATTAAAAGAGAAAAACAACTAGAGATATAATGATCGCAAGGACTGGTGGAACTATTGGTAAAACATATATCGTAGATTCATTAGAGGATAGAGCAGTCTGCGCTTCATATTTAATAAGAGTTGTTCCAGCGCAACATTATTTAATAAAATTTTTGGGGTTGTATTTGATTTGAAAGTATTCTTTATAAACTAATCTAAATATTTCTATTAGCAAAGTAAAAAATCTGCTTTTACTTCATTATCTGTTTTACCAGTATTTTTTATAATAAATTGACATAACTCCTCGGTATCTGATTTTGATATTAAATTTCTGAATTTTTTTACAATAATGTCGAAACCTTCGAAGTATTCGCTTTTATAATCAGGATTGTTATAAATTAATAAATACTCTTGATAGTCTTTAGACTTTATTTTATCAATAATTTGGATGAGTATTTTATTCCAATTGCTTGATCTCTTTGAATGAACAATTTTTTTAGCTTTAAACTCTTCTTGTTCTTCTTTATAGATTTGCTGAATAAACTGCTCAATTTCAAGTTTTGCATTCACAAGTTCTTTCCGTTTCATGTTGTTTAATTTTGGCAATATGTCTACTTTGTATTTTACGTATTGCTTCTTCCGGTGATGTAATTTAATCTCTCTCTTGTCAGATTTCCCCTTGCTGTTGTTAAATTTATTTATTTCATTTAGTACAGAAGGTACACCTATAGCTGCTTCTTTCCAGTTGTTTTTAACAAAATTTGCTACTGGTGGTGCTGCTTTTTTTAGGAAATCTAAAGCCGGCTTTACTGGAATTATTGCCATTTCATTTCCTCCTATACTTTTATGTATTCTAATTATACTGTACATTACTAACATTTAACATATACTCTACTAATTTATCGGAATTTTTAAAATATTTATAGGCGGATAAATATAGAGTGCATAGCAATATAGGCTATTGAATAGAGCAACTGATTAGTGTTAGTAGACTGTATAGGGGGAAATTTCTACTCATAAACAGGCCGTTCTATATTATTCTTTGTATCCAAAGGAAATTATCTTTCAACGATTATGTATGAAAAGTACAGGAGCTATTAATCGTTAGAATTTAAATTAGGTTAAATTTAAAAAACTTATAAAAGGACTTAAAATCATAAAATCCTAAGATTATAATACTTAAGGTTATTGGTTGAAAGAGAGCTTGCCAAAGCCTCCACTCCGCCTTTCAGAAGAATATTATCCATTGTTGCCGCATGATTTTTCCATGAGTAACTGTATAAATCTATCCTAAATGTATCTCGACATATAATATACTTACAGGTCTAGGAAAACACCTCAATATTCATGCTTTGAAGGCTATTAATATTAGCACGGATGCATAGCAACCTATTAATTAAATAAACCCCTCCACTTGACCTACAGCCAACTCTAACAGTTACCATGGTTTCACAAGAGCAAAAAGAGGTATAGAAACATAGAGAGTATTGTGTTCTATACTTTGCTTTCTCTTAATCTGAAACTATCATTCTGGAGGTTTTTCTATGATTACTGCTAAAGCAAGAGCTGTTGACGGGCCGGACAAGCCTTTTAAAGAGGCTGAAATTACGCGGCGCGATCTGGATTCAAAGGATGTATTAATTGAAATTAAATTTGCGGGGATCTGCCATTCTGACATTCATACAGCGCACGGGGAATGGGGCGAGGTGAATTATCCGCTTGTACCTGGGCACGAGATTGCAGGAATAGTTACGGATGTAGGGCCCGAGGTTACGAAATATAAGGTCGGTGACCGGGTAGGGGTTGGCTGTATGGTAGACTCCTGCGGTGATTGTGAGAACTGCCAGCAAGGGGAGGAACAATACTGCCTGAAAGGAAATGTTCCTACCTATGCCGGTGTCGATAAATACGGCGAGCCGACGCAGGGCGGTTATTCTACTCATATTGTTGTGGTTGAGGACTTTGTGCTGAGCATTCCGGATGAGATTGAGCTTGATCAGGCTGCGCCGCTTCTTTGTGCGGGCATTACGACCTTTTCTCCGCTGCATCACTGGAAGGCAGGTCCGGGCAAAAAGGTAGCGGTTGTCGGTCTCGGTGGTCTTGGCCATATGGCTGTTAAGATTGCACACGCTATGGGAGCGGAAGTGACGGTGCTTTCCCAATCCCTTAAGAAAAAAGAAGACGGCATGCGGTTTGGAGCCGCTGATTACTATGCCACAAGTGATCCGGAGACGTTTGAAAAGCTTGCCGGTACGTTTGATCTGATTATTAACACGGTAAGTGCCAAACTGAAGCTGGATGATTATCTTTCCCTTCTTGCACTTGACGGCAGCCTGGTAAACGTAGGTGCACCGGCAGAACCGCTCTCGTTAAACGTGTTCTCTCTGATTGGTCATCGCCGTTCGTTTGCTGGATCATTAATTGGCGGGATTCGTGAGACGCAGGAGATGCTGAATTTCTGCGCTGAACATAAGATTGGTCCTGAGATTGAAGTCATCTCAGCCGATCAAATTGACGAAGCATACGAACGTGTATTGAATTCAGATGTAAAGTACCGTTTTGTCATTGATATTAGTACAATGTGATGGAAATCAATAACGTTTAAGTTTCAGGGTCACCAAACAGGTGGCCTTTTTTATGTGCAATTTATGTTTGATTTCCAAAGACAAGGTATCAATCACCTTCTTATTCCCACTACTACCTCTCTTTTCCAACCCACCCAATTCCTTCACCGCTTTTTACCTCTCCTTTACATTCTTATAAACGCCTTGTAATAAGTCCTTATTACTGCCTTTAAATTGAGCCGGTAGAATCATGGGTGAAGACATCTTGAAGGAGGAATTACCTTGGACAAGAATCATGATCAGCATCAATCAGGCAGCAATTACGATAAATCACGCAGGACGTTCCTGAAGTATTTTCTGGCAGGATCTGCGGTTATGGCTTTGGAGACGTCCGGAATTTCCCGCTTGACGTCGATGGTTTCCCGGGCGGAAGCGGCAACGGCCGTTCAGCCATATGCTGCATCACAAGCTATTGGGAAAGGCTTCCCGCAGTCTGTTGCGTCAGGTGATCCGACGCCGACGGGTGCGATGCTTTGGACAAGGGTTGATCCTTCTTTGGAGACTGGTTTAACGAATAAGGAGTTCTCCAGTGAAGTTATTTACTGGCTTGAAAATGAAGCTGCAAACGATGCTTCTTTAGAAGATGGCATTAATCAAGGTAAATTCATTATGTTTGAGATAAGTAAAAAAGAAGATTTTTCTGAAGTTGAAATGAGAGGCTTTTCTCCGATCTGGAAGGACCATGACCATGTTGTGCGTGTCGACTTGGATGGTGAGCTTGCTTCCAGTCAGACGTATTATTACCGGTTCATTACGAAAAGCGGACTTGTCAGTAAGACGGCCCGTTTCAAGACACTGCCGGCAGAAGGAGCGGATGTTCAGTCAGCATCCATCGGGTATGTGTCGTGCCAGGATTACACTAATGGCTACTTTAATGCGCTAGGCTACATGGCGGATGAGGAAATGGACTTTTTCCTGCATCTCGGAGACTACATTTATGAGTCGGTCGGCGACGCTGCCTACCAGGGGAATATTGACGGCCGTCAAATTAAACTGCCGAGCGGACAGAGCAAGGCGTTCACGATTAGGGACTACCGCAAGCTGTACCAGACGTACCGTTCGGACAAGGACTTGCAAAAGCTGCATGAAAAGCATGCCATGATTGGCATCTGGGATGATCATGAGTTTGCAAACGACACGCACTATCCGGCCGTCGCACCGGATGATAATCCGGACTCCGACCCGGCCCGCCGCCTCGTTGCGAATCAGGTCTGGTTTGAATACATTCCGGCCCGTGTCCCTTACAATCCAAATGGAACGTTTGAGGATTCCGTTAAAATCTACCGCACCATTACGTTCGGAAATCTTGCATCGATTATCATGACGGATGAGCGGCTATACAGAAGTGCACACCCTTGCGGACAAGGCACGCTGGACCGCTACCTGGCAGGCGGGTGCGAGGATATTAACCTTTCCAGCCGTACGATGCTCGGGAAAACCCAGAAAGAGTGGTTCTTAAATGAGCTGAAAAATGCCAAGGGAACGTGGAAGATCTGGGGCAATGAAGTGCAGGTAACACAATTGAAAGCGCTGGGGAGATATCTGAACCTTGATGCATGGGATGGCTATGCATATGAAAGACAGCAGATCGCTCAAACGGTGCTGGACAATGGAATCAAAAACTTCCTTGCGCTGACCGGTGATTTTCACACGTTTGAAGCATCTTACATGCAAAATGAGTACAAGCGCGGCGGTGAAAAGTACGGGGTGGAGCTGATGGTTGGTTCGGTCACATCCAGTAACTTGAGAGAATCCCTTCGCAACTCCATGAACTCAATACCTGATGTTTCAAGTCCCATTCCAATGGACGCAGCTGATGAGCTGGTGAAACAGTTAAAAGGGAAATTCAGCAGCGTTACAACTTTTACGGCTGAGCTGCTTTTTAAAGAGCTTCAAAATATCGTGAAAATCGAAAATCCATGGATTGATTTATTCGACAGCACAACTCACGGATATGCCGTGCTGCAGCTCAGCAAGACAAAAGCAACATGGACTGCTTACTCGGTCGATAATATTGAAAAGCCGGAAGCGACTAAAAAGCTGCTGTGGCAATGTGAAGTTCCAAACGGCGAAGTGAAAATAAACGTTTTAAAAGGAAGCATACTTTAAAAAAACAGGAGGCGTTACTATGCTGCAAAATATCGGAGTTCCAGGGCTGATCTTAATTGTCATCATTGCATTGATTGTATTCGGGCCTTCAAAACTGCCGGAAATCGGACGTTCTTTTGGGGTAACCCTGCGTGAGTTCAAGAAAGGCACAAAAGACCTGATGTCAGAAGAAGAGCCGAAGAAAGCGAAGACAGAAGAAACCGCTGCTGTTCAAAGAGAATCTTAAGAGCAGAAAAGGAAGGGACTTGGCTGGTCGAACGGCAGGTCCCTTTTTTCTAAGATGGAGGGGTGAAGATGACACAACAGGAATTTATCCAGAATCATTTGATGGAGTTGCGGAAGCGTATTATCACAGTGGCTTTGTCTTATGCGGTTCTATTGATAGCCGGTTTTTTAAGTGTAGAGCACATTTACCGCTGGATTCTTAATGACGCAGAACTTGAGCTGACGGTGCTTGGACCTTCTGATATTCTTTGGATTTATTTTACGCTCGCAAGTATTTGTGCGTTTGCATGCTGCATTCCGCTGATCACTTATCAGGTGTGGGCTTTCATCAAACCCGCATTAAAACCGGTGGAACGGACGGCAACTTTGATGTTCATTCCATTGTTGTTCTTTTTATTTGTAAGCGGGGTTGCGTTTGGCTACTTTTTAGTTTTTCCGATGGTGTTTGAGTTTATTGTGTCCCTATCGGACGGGATGTTTGAAACGATGTTCACGGCTGAGAAATACTTCCGGTTTTTATTCCAGATCATCCTGCCGCTGGGGCTGCTCTTTGAATTGCCGGCTGTCGTTTTATTCCTGACGGAGCTTGGGCTGTTAACTCCTGATTTTATGAGAAAATACCGGAAATACGTCTATTTTGGACTCGTTGTCCTGTCGGCTCTCATTACGCCGCCAGATTTCGTATCCCAGCTGTTCGTGCTCATTCCGATGTTCTTGCTGTATGAAATCAGCATTTTGCTGTGTGCTTGGCGCTCGCAGAAGAAGAATGTGACTGCTTTATCGCATAATGTGTGAATCTGGAACTTTGGACCGTGTCAATGCTATTCGGAGTTTAGGCACCTTTTCTGGACAGAAGAGACAGGAGGCTTCCCATGAGTTGATGAGACTTGTGAGAGGCTTCTTTTTTTTGCTCTCCGATACTATCCAAGAGAAAATGTTAAAAATTAGTTGACACCTTTACTACTAAGTAATACTATATATAAGTAATAAGCAATACTGAATAGTGTTTAAATACGTCACATAAACTAAAGGAGGTTCTCAACATAGAAAACTTAACAGAAATGCTTAAAGGATCGCTTGAGGGATGCGTGCTGGAAATCATCAGCCGGAATGAAACGTATGGCTATGAGATTACCCGGCGCCTGAATGAACTTGGGTTTACAGAAGTAGTGGAAGGGACAGTCTACACCATTCTTGTTCGTTTAGAAAAAAAACAGCTGGTGAACATTGAAAAAAAACCGTCGGATATGGGCCCCCCTCGCAAATTTTATACACTAAATGAAGCAGGCAGAAAGGAACTTGATCTTTTTTGGAGAAAGTGGGAATTTGTATCTGCGAAAATTAACGTTTTGAAGTCCAATTAGCAGGCTGAATTCTCACCAATAAAAAGGAGGAAAAACACCATGATGGAATGGTTTAGAAAAATGATTGGCGATAAAAAAGAGTACAGAACGATGATGGCTAGGGTGGAAGCCCTGCCTGAGGATTATCAGTTTGTCTTTAAGAAAATTCAGCATTATATGTGGGGGTTCTCTTCAGGCAGCGGAATGGATATGCTGCATATCCAGTATGAGCTGATCGAACTGTTCGAAAGCGGAGCAGCGGAGGGCCGACGAATACTTGAAATCACAGGGGAAGACGTGGCGGCTTTTGCAGATGAACTGATAGCTTCAGCGAGAACGTATACTGCTAAACACCGTGAAGATTTGAATCAGAGTATTATGAAACGATTAGGAAAAAGTGATAAATAATCTTGACTGAATAGCCGGCTGTGTCAGCCACCTTCGCTGTTCAGTTATTTTTTCACACGGTAATAAGTGATACTTGTTACCTGTGGTACTGATTAGTCAGCTGTATTATTCACCAAATTACAAATGGGAGGAATTGGAATGAACGTGATATCAGTAAAAGGATTAAAAAAATCCTTTGCAGATAAGGAAGTGTTAAAAGGAGTGGACTTCGAAGTTCAACGCGGAGAAATTTTTGCTTTGCTCGGTTCAAATGGTGCGGGTAAGACAACGATTGTCAACATTCTGTCTACATTGATAAAGGCCGATGGCGGTAAAGCAGCGATTTGCGGGTATGATGTCAGGCGGCAGACAGATCATGTCCGGCAGCACATCAGTTTGACGGGGCAGTTCGCAGCTTTAGATGGAATGCTGACCGGACGTGAGAACCTCAGGATGATTGCCAGGCTGCGGGGAGTTTCCAGTCCCGCACGTGCGGCAGACAATCTTCTGGAAACATTCAGTCTGACAGATGCAGCTGACCGGCGTGCGGATACCTATTCAGGGGGAATGAAGCGCCGGCTCGACATTGCCATGAGCCTGATCGGGAATCCGTCCGTTATTTTTCTCGATGAACCCACAACGGGACTGGACCCTGAAGCGCGAATGGAAGTGTGGAATACCGTAAGAGAGCTCGCCCGCAGAGGCACGACAATTCTGCTGACAACACAGTATCTGGAGGAAGCGGAACAGCTGGCTGATCGTATCGCCATTTTGCATGGAGGAAAAATGATTACGACCGGTACCCTTGCCGAACTTAAAAAAATGTTCCCCCAGGCGAAAGTAGAATATATCGAAAAGCAGCCGACTTTGGAAGAAATATTCCTCGCAATTATCGACAAAAAGGAGGAGATGTAAATGAGAAGCCATACTGGAGTATTACTGGGGAGATTAATGCTCAATATTATGCGGAGCCCGGATACGATTATTACGGTGGCTGTTACGCCGGTCATGATGCTGCTCCTGTTCGTCTATGTATTCGGAGGGGCCATAAACTCGGGAACAGAACCCTATGTCAATTACCTATTGCCGGGAATTCTGCTGATCACTGTTGCATCCGGCGTCGCCTATACTTCTTTGCGGCTGTACAACGATGTAAAGAGCGGTTTGCTTTCACGTTTCATGACTATGCCCATTAAGCGATCATCTGTATTGTGGGCACACGTTCTCACTTCGCTTGTTTCGAACGCACTGACAATTGCTGTTGTCATCCTTGTCGCTGTCCTGATGGGCTTCCGTTCTGAGGCAGGGCTCCTGGATGTTCTTGCTGCAGCCGGAATACTCGGTCTGTTTACACTGGCGCTCACATGGCTTTCTGTCATTCCCGGCTTAAAAGCATCATCTATGGAAGGGGCGACTGCCTATTCGTATCCGCTGATCTTCCTTCCATTCATCAGTTCAGCTTTTGTACCAACGGAGACAATGCCTAAAATCATCCGGATTTTCGCTGAAAACCAGCCTGTCACAGCAATCGTAAATACTCTTCGCGCTCTCTTGAATGAAGGCTCCGCTGGAGGAGACATCTGGACCGCACTAGCCTGGTGCCTCTGCATCATGGTCGTCGCTTACTATTTTGCAGGTAAAGAATTTAAACGCAAGCTGGGGTAAGGCTCGTCATATAGAGGGCTGCTCAAATGAATGAGCAGTCTTTTTGTTTGTAAAAATTCGGTAAATGTTCCGTCTATATATTGACTGAAACCGAGGAAAGTGTGATGATTGAAAAAGGAAAATGAGTCTTTTATCCTATAAAATCCATCTGTTCACCTGCGGGAAATTCCTCACTCTTTTATCATCTGCGTATTCTATTCCAGCGTTGATCCCAAAAAACCAACTCCATTTAAAGGAGGTGAATCTATTTGTAAACAAATGTTTATAATTCTTCAGGAATCGTATTCTTATCACTATTTAATCTTAAAGGAGGACAATTAATGGGTCACGATATTTGCGGTTATAATCAGGCAGGAGAAGAGATGGCCTACCTTCGTTTCAGCATGGGCAATGGACACGCGTCCATCGTTTATGGTGTACTGGATGCTGACGAATATAACGGAGGAGTCAGCGGAACAGGCAGCAGCTCGTCCTTTTCCATGCAGCAGATGGAGAAAGCTTTGAATGAATATCAGAAGTTCTGGAGAATGAATAAAATACCGGAGAGCGAATTCGTTAAGTGGGAGATCAAACAAATACAGGACTTTTTATCTATTTGTATGTCAGCAGCACAAAAAGAAGGAAATGTAAGGGTTAGTTTTAGTTAGGCCTCATGCTATCCTCACTCAGAAATCCTCTTAACACCCCTGACTAAAATTCTGCCTCAAACATCCCTGATAAAGAATCAAAAAAGCTCATTCTCTGCTGAAGCAAAGAATGGGCCTTTTTCCATTGAAATCAGCAAAGCACAATCACCCTGTAAGGCACAGTCTGGGCAGGAATGCTTTTCGTGGAAGCCCCGTAAATCACAGCAAGATCCCGGTTAGCGGGGTTGCCCGTAAAAGCCTGGTCGTTTGTCAGCAAAACTTGCGTAAAAGGTGACAGATTCAGCTTAAGCTGTCCATCGCTGCTCACCAGCTGGCTGTTGAAATAGGATACTTTCACACTTTGATTCTGGCTTTCTTTTACCATCACCAGCGCCTGGTATTGGGGCGGATAGATGAGGGGGACCGGTGCATTTCCGTCATAGTATCCCGTCACAAAATCTCCTGTTGATACCATGGCATGGTCGACAAAATAAGTGGCAGGTGACACAATGAAGTTTACAGTCGAGCCCGATTGATTTTCTACAGTGAATACTTTGAAGCAGCCTTCGCCGCTTTGTCCTGTGTTAAAATCACTGATAGCTGTGACGATTCCCTGAAACGCATAAAAATTTTTCATGGATAAGCCTCCATCCTTCGTACGCTTATGTACGTTATGCGGGCAGATACCTAAATGAGTGTGCGGATGCCCAGCCTGGGGCAAAACATCATGATTGATTCACTTTAAAAATTTAGTATGATATTTTTATGAATTCGTTTACACTATTTTCAGCTATAATCATTTCTAGTTTTTAGTATATATAGAGAGGTGTCGAACAGAATGGCTCCAAAGTATCTTCAAGTGGCCGGCCAGATAGAGTCAGATATTATCCATCATGTTTATCAGAAAACGAATAAATTGCTGACGGAAGATGAATATGCCGTAAAATATCAGGTCAGCCGCAACACCGTCCGTAAAGCAATTGATATTCTTGTTAATAAAGGATATGTGTATCAAGTTCAAGGCAGTGGCGTGTTTATCCGCAACCATCACAACAGAGGGCACGTTAACCTTGAAAGACTGCAGGGGGTAACGAACGATTTCAGTGACCGCCTTGTAGAAAATAAACTTCTTGATTTTAAATTGATAGAGGCAGATGAGGACCTTGCAGTCAATATGGGCTGCAAAGCCGGAACATCTGTTTATTACGTGAAAAGGCTGAGATTTGTTGATGGAGACCCTTTTTCGATTGAAACCTCTTATTTCAACAAAGACCTTGTGAAATATCTTGATGAAAATATCGTGAAGAAATCCATTTATAATTATTTGAGGAATGACCAGAAACTTGCGATCGGCTTTGCAGACAGAATAATCGGTGCAGACTATCTTACGTCTGAGCAGGCTGAATTACTCGGGTTAAAAGCCAATGATCCGGCACTGGTTGTGGATAATACGGTTTGTTTAACAAACGGCGCAATCTTTGATTATTCACAGTCCGTGCATCATTTCAAACATGTGAAATTGCTGAAAGTATCGAATATGAAAGGGAGTTAAGTGTGAAGAGGGCTGAGAGCTCTCTTTTTTTTGTGAATTAAAAAAGGGTTTACATTTGAAATCTAGTAAGTTATTATAAGTTTATAAAATTTGTACCTATGAATTTAAATCATACTTATGAAAGGGTGTACATAGATGGTTGAACAAGCAATTGAAATAAGCCCTGAAGATATTTTTGGATTGATCGCATTTTCAGGAGATGCGAAAGCAAGTTATCATGCAGCCTTGCATCTGCTCAGAGAAAACAAAATCGAAGAGGCAGAAGCTGAAGTAGCGAAAGGTGATTCCGTATTAAAGGAAGCACACGCGATTCAGACAAAGTTTGTCACACTTGAGGCTCAGGGGAAATCAGCAAAAGTCGGCGTCCTGATGGTTCACGCCCAGGATCACTTAATGAATACGATTCTAGTAAAAGAATTATTGGATCATATGATGGCCATGCAAAAAGAAATTAACAATTTGAAAGGGATGAATTGATATGGTAAAGATCGGACTATTTTGTGCAGCAGGCATGTCAACTAGTATGTTAGTGGAGAAAATGAAAGCGGTTGCCTCTGAGCGCGGCGTAGAGGCTCAAATTGCAGCTTACCCTGAGTCAGAGATGGAGAAGTATTCAGATGAAATCGATGTCGCTTTGCTTGGTCCTCAGGTGAAGTACTTACTGAATAAAGGAAAATCAATCTGTGAACCAAAAGGTGTCGCGATTGATGTTGTCAACACAGTTGACTACGGAATGATGAACGGCGCAAAAGTATTTGATCAAGCATTGAAACTAGCAAATAAATAAACGGGGTGAATGATTTGAAAATGCCAAAGGATTTCCTTTTCGGTGCAGCATCGGCTTCATACCAAGTAGAGGGTGCATGGAACGAGGATGGTAAAGGAGTTTCAAACTGGGATGTCTTTTCAAAGATTCCCGGTAAAACATTTGAAGGAACGAACGGTGATGTGGCCATTGACCACTATCACAGATATAAAGAAGATATCGCGCTCATGGCAGAAATGGGCCTTGAATCATACCGCTTCTCAATTGCCTGGACACGCATTATCCCGGACGGTACTGGAGAGGTAAACCAAAAGGGACTTGATTTCTATAACAATGTCATTGATGAATGTCTGAAATATGGCATTATCCCTTTCGTGACACTGTATCACTGGGATCTGCCGCAGCCTCTTGAAGAAGACGGAGGATGGCGGAACACGAAAACATCTGATGCATTTGTCAGATTTGCTGAAGTTTGCTATAAAGCTTTCGGCGACCGTGTACGAAACTGGATTACGTTTAACGAGACTGTTATCTTCTGTTCGTTAGGCTACTTAACAGGCGCACATCCGCCGGGAATCGAAGGGGATGCCAAAGCCTACTTCCAGGCAACACATAATGTATTTGTTGCTCATGCACGTGCAGTGGAAAGCTTCAAGAAGTCAGGCTATGAAGGCGAAATCGGCATCACTCACGTATTCAACCCTGCGTTCAGCATTGATAACGACGAAGAAAATAAATTTGCTGAAAGACATGCGAATGCCTATTCGACACACTGGTATTATGATCCAATCTTAAAAGGATCTTACCCTGAATACGTAACGGATGCGCTTGAAGCTCAAGGGCTGCTTCCGGAAATGACAGAGGAAGAGCTTGATTTGCTTCGCCGGACGGCTCCTATGAATGATTTCATCGGACTGAACTATTACTGTCCGCAGCGGGTCATGAAAAACGATTCAGCACTCGTTATGTCAGGCGGCCGCGAGAATTCAACAGGCAAGCCTGGAAATCCGTCATTCGACGGCGTATACAAAACAGTCATGATGGATGATAAAGAGTATACGAAATGGGGATGGGAAATCGCTCCTGACGCATTCCTTGATGGTATGCGCATGCTTAAAGAGCGTTACGGAAACATCAAGATCTACATCACTGAAAATGGTCTGGGAGATGAAGACCCGATCGCAGGCGAAGAGATTCTTGATCAGCCCCGCATCGACTACATTGAAAGCCATCTAAGAGCTGTAAAGAATGCCGTAAGCGAAGGAATTAATGTTTCAGGATACTTTGCCTGGTCTGTCATTGATTTGCTGAGCTGGCTGAATGGATATAAAAAACAATACGGATTTATCTACGTTGACCACAAAAATGGTCTTGCACGAAAACGGAAGCAGTCGTTCTTTTGGTACAAGGACATCATCGCCACTCGCGCAGAAGAACTTTAAGGAGGCAATCTGATGGGCCGCTTAGAAAGTATATTTGAAAAGTTCATGCCTTTCTTCCTTCGATTTGCAAATGCGAAACCAACACTTGCAATTAAGGATGGTTTTATTTTAACAATGCCGATGACCATTATCGGCTCCCTTTTCCTGCTCATTCTTGCTGCCCCGATTCCTGGCTGGGCAGAAACTATGGTAAAATTGTTCGGTGAACAGTGGAGCCTTCCGCTTACTCAGGTCGTAGGCTCTACATTTGATATTCTGGCGCTGATCGGCGTCTTTGGAATAGCATACTCATACGTTAAGAATGAAAAAATAGAAGGTACGCCGGCTGGTATTTTAGGAATCATCGCATTCCTGATCATTACCCAGGCTTCTGTCCTGACAAAAGACGGCGAAACAGTCACAGGTGTTATTCCAAAAGTCTGGACTGGCGGCCAGGGTGTCCTTGCAGCCATTGTCGTCGGACTGTTTGTCGGATTCGTTTACGCACAATTTATTAAACGCGACATCCGCATTAAGATGCCGGATGGTGTTCCTCCTGGTGTAGCGAACTCGTTCTCTGCCTTAATTCCGGGATTTGCCGTTATCACAGCTGCAGTCATTGTATTTGCACTGTGTCAGGCTTTTGCCGATAAGACATTTACTGAAGTTGTTTATACACTGCTTCAGGTGCCAGTGCAAAACTTGACGGACACGCTTACTGGAGCAGTTCTGATCATGGTCTTGATGTCCCTTTTATGGTGGTGCGGAATTCATGGTGCTGCCATCATCATGGGGGTTATGGGACCGCTTCTTACAGCCAATGCCCTGCAAAACCAGGCAATTATTGATTCTGGTGAAGCACTGGTTGTCGGAGAAAATGCTAAAATTGTAACCATTCAATTCCTGGATGTGTTTACAAAACTCGGGGGATCAGGGATTACGATTGGTTTCATTATCGCGGCTCTTATGGTGGCAAGGTCGTCACACTTAAAGCAGCTCGGCCGATTATCTCTTGGTCCAGGACTATTTAACATCAACGAACCAATCATTTTCGGTATGCCGATTGTGTTCAACCCAATCATGTTTGTTCCATTTATCGTGGTTCCTGCACTTGCATCGTTCATGGTTTACTTCTCAATCATTTGGGGATGGGTAGAACCGTTCAATGCCCTTCAGGTTCCTTGGACGACACCGCCGATTGTTTCCGGCTTTTTGATTGGCGGCTGGAGAGCTGCCCTGCTGCAGCTTGCAACGATTGCGATGTCTGTGGCGATCTATCTTCCATTCGTCAGAATGCAGGACCGCTTATCTTACAGCGAAGAGCTTAAAGCAAAGGAACAGTCAGAAAGTGCGATTGCTTGAAAGAACTAAATAAAAAATTACCCCCCGCACACAGATGCAGGGGGTAATTCTTTATTTTCATGAGAGTGAGCATATTAAATAAGAAAGAAGGCGTTACAGATGAAGCATCTATTAGCTTTTGATATCGGCGGCACAGATTTGAAAATCGGCAAATTTTCTCTTGCAGGTGACCTTATAGAGTCCGGGAAACGATCTTTGGAGAACAGAAAAGGCGAGACGATTCTATCTCAAATTGAAAGGCAGATCGATTCAGATACAGCAGGTTTAGCTCTCAGTATTCCGGGATATATTGATCCGTCGACGGGTTTCATTGAAATGGGCGGTGCGATTGTCGATTTTAATGGCTTTAACATTTTTGACTACTTTAAAGAGAGATATCCCGGCCTGACTATTAGTGCAGAAAATGATGCGAATTGTGCAGCGCTTGCGGAAAAATGGAAAGGCAGTGCAAAGGAAGAGCGGGACTTTCTTTTCCTTACGATTGGAACGGGTATTGGCGGTGCCATTTACCTGAACGACGCTCTTTACCGCGGTGTGCGCAACCGTTCGGGTGAGTTTGGTCACATGTTCAGCGAACACGTTACAAGTGACGTTGCAGAAAGTCATAAGTTTAACAAATCAGCGACGCTTGCAATCCTCCGTCAGAAATACGCAGAGTGCAAGAACATCCCTTTTCAAGATATATCCGGCGAGCAAATCTTTGAAGCCTATGACAACGGGGAAGAAGCAGCCTCGCGTCTTGTCGGTGACTTATACACCGGACTCGCAATGAACATATTGAATTTATATTATGTATTTGCACCTCCTGTTTTTTATATCGGTGGAGGCATTATTTCAAGAAAAACATTCATGCATGAATTAGAGCAGCGGATCCTGGAAATTGAACCGGCATTCTCGGCTGCAATGAAGCCGGCAAGTTTCGGAAACCAATCAGGCATAATCGGTGCAGTCTATCATCATATCGCTTCAAAAAACATGGAGTAACGCAGAAAAAATAAGAACCACAGACTAAATTGGGGTGCACAGGTTCGAATACTATAAGTGAATACCAGTAAATGAAGCCTGATTCAAGTATGAATGAGGCTTTTTCTTCAGCTTTTCACCTTCATGCTGACTTTATCTGATTCATCCTCGTATCGCCCGGCGATACAGCTTGCAAAAAGGAAGGAAAGCCTTCATAGTTAAAGGAAAGGGGGGCCGATATGAGACGCGATATACAACCGAATGAACGGGCATTTTCTTCAAAGGAAGCCGCGGAAGAAGTGGGGATTGCAACGCCCACCGTCCGTAAATATGGCCAGATCTTAGAACGGAACGGATATGAATTCTTAAAAGATGGAGACAGGCGAATTTTCGTTCAGACTGATCTGAATGCGCTTATAGCGCTCCGCGATACGGACAAGCCGCTGGACGAAACGGCAAAGGATCTAGTGGAACGGCAAAAGGAGCGTTTAACAGAATCCGATACGTCAGAGATTGCTGTATCAGGTACATACAATCAGCTGCCGAATGATCCGGCTCAGCTGAAAGAAGCTCTGATGTATGTGGTAAATGAGCTTGCAGCCGCGCGGGAGATGAATCTGGAGCTGAAAAACGATATGTCTCACCTGAAAACAGCTGTCTCCAGACTTCAGCAGGACCACCACGTCATCAGCTCCACAATCGGAAATTCAGCTCACAAGACGAACGTGAAAATGGAAAAGCTGATTCAGCAGCAGAGTGCCCACTATGAAGCGCTTCTTGAAGAGGAAAAAGAAAAGAGCGAGCTGCTTCAAAAGCAAATTCAGGCCATGCGTGATGAGCAGAAGCAGGAATGGAATTCGCAGAATGACTTTAACAGACGCCTTGAAGAAAGAATGCAGGGGCCTAAAGAGAGCTGGAATTGGCTGTTTTCTTTATTCAAAAAATAACAAAGCAGGAGTCAACCCCATCATAAGCGGATTGACTCTTTTTTTATTGTATCGCCCGGCGATATGTCCAAAATAGACACGATATGATAGAAATCTGTCTGTATCGGCAAAAGGTGATCTCATTCCCGGGGAAATATCTGCATGTTTCAACGTTATTCAATCAATTATTCTCTCACACTCTAAATCTCGCTTCCGCATCAGGATCAATCTCTATGCCGAGTCCGGGCCTGTCAGGAAGATGTACGTATCCATCTTTAAAAAGCACCGGGTTTTGGACAAGTGTTCTGGCAAGAGGCGAATCGGAAACTGTATATTCCATTAGAAAACCATTAGAAATACTGGCGGCAAAATGAGTGCTTGCAGCGACCAATATGCCTGTTTTAAATGCGTGGGGGACGATCATTTTATGCTCGGCATAAGCAAGATCAGCGATTTTCTTTCCTTCCGTTAACCCTCCGCACCTGCCCAAATCAGGCTGGATAATATCCACCCGGCCTTCTTTAATAAGTCTTTCAAACGCTTTTCTTCCGCTCTCATTTTCCCCTGCCGCGATATGAATGTCGGTTGCTGCCGAAAGCATGGCATAGCCCTCCAGATCATCCGGAGCAAGCGGTTCTTCGATCCAGTGCACACCATACTCTTCAAACCGCCTGGCCATTTTAATGGCATGCTTGGCATCCCATCGCTGTCCGATATCGATCATAAGCTCTGTCCGTTCTCCGATAACAGACCGAATGGCCTTCACAGCCTCAACATCAAAATAGTCGTCTGCGCCAAATGGACCCCAGCCAAATTTAATGGCTTTATACCCCATGTCCATAAACTTTTCTGCCAGCAGGCAGGCGTCTTTAATCGTTTCAGGCATAACGAGGCTTGCGTAAGCTTTTACGCGGTTTCTGTATACGCCGCCCAGCATTTGAGCGGTTGTCCGTTCTGCGGTCTTGCCGACAATATCCCATAAAGCCATATCAATTCCGCTGATGGCGTGGATGGCTGCCCCCTGCCTTCCATAGTAGGAGGAACCATGAAACATTTTGTTCCAAAGCTTCTCACGATCAAAAGGATCTTCTCCAATGATGATATCCTTTAATCCGTTGCTGATTAAATGTGAAGCGGACGCTTCGATAATTGCCTTTGCCACTTCAGGCGAAGAATCAACCTCTCCTATCCCTGTTATGCCTTCATCGGTATGAATCCGGACCAGAAGTGTATCTTGTGTCCCGTCACAGCGGAGGGCATCGATTTCCGGCAGTCGCAAGTATATGGCTTCTACGTCAGTAATTTTCACGAGTCTTTCACCTATTTCGTATGGAATATGAGTTATGAATGATACCTGGACAAACGCCATGTCTTCCTGAAATGAGTAGGAGAGACACCTTCATGCTGAAGAAATGTTGTCAAAAAAGCATTGTAGCTGCTGAAGCCTGATGCCTCTGCAACTTCGCTCACTTGATTGTCGGAATAGATCAGGATCTTTTTCGCATGGCCAATCTTCAGCTTGGTTAAGTATTCTTTAGGAGAAATGCCATAATAGCGCTTGAACTGGCGGATGAAGTGATAATAGCTTAAGCCTGCCGCTTTGGCAGCATCCTGGATGTCTGCTGCTTGAGAGAAATGCTCTTCCATGTACATTCTGCCATGTTCAAGCGACTCTGGCTTTGCTCTGTTCAGGTCTTTAGGTTCGGTTCGGCTGTACTTCAGCAGCTGTGTCAGCATTTGATAGATGAGAATGTTGGTTTCGGTTTCTGCTTTGTCATCAGCCGATTCGCCCGTTTTTAAAATCCGGATCAGCGTTGTCTCATACTCCTCTTTTCCTGCCGTGCCTCTGATTAAAGTGGAGGGGGATGGAAACCATTTTTCCATGAGATGCTTCATTTCATCGCCATTAAAGACGAGGTACATCATTTCGTACGGATCTTCAGGGTCTGCTTTATATTTGTGTGGGAGTCTCATGTCGTACAGGAGCCCATCACCAGGTTCGAGTTTCATCCATTGATCATTTATAGCAAACCAGCCTTTGCCGGAGGTAACATATAGAAATTCCCATGCAGGGTAATAGTCACGTTCGAAATAAAACTCGGGCGACATCTTGTTGAATCCGCCGATTAAAGGAAAAAACAAATGCGAGCGGGCAAACCCGCTCGGCGAATAAACATGTTCAAAGTATTTTTTTTCGCTCATCGACTCACAGCTTCTTCTTCAAACGCCTTTGCATCTGAACACCACGGCGTCATGCCGAGAAGCATTTTTCGCAGGTTTGTATCCGCTTTTGCTTTTAAAGCCTCTGAGGGTTCATATCCCGGCCATGTGCGGACGAAGGAAGGAGCGTAATTGAAAATGAGGGAGCGTCTTGTTTCCTCAGATAAATTGTTTAAAGCTGAGTGATAGGCAGAGCCGTGAAAAACAACGGCTGTTCCCTTTTTCACGTTCATTCGGACATGCCCAGGCATATCTTCCTGATTCTCAACCTTTGGCAGCTCATCGTTGCTCATGTGAACACTTCCCGGAAGGAAAGCAAGACATCCTCCGTCATAGCTTACGTCAGACAGGAAGTAGAACACTTTAATCATGAAGGGAACCGGTTTTTCATCGACAAACAGCATTGTGCCCGTGTCACGGTGCCAGTTTGTATGAGCTGCTTTTTTCGGAGGCTTGATTAAGCCGTCGTTATCGATCATCACGAACTGGTCTCCAAGGAGGTCCCGCATCACATTCATCATTTTTGGATTTTCCATTAGCTCAAGAAAGGCCTCTTCATGCTCAATGATTCCGCAGATCTGATCGACATGATCAAGGACTCCGGTTTCAGGATTTTTACGGTTTTCCTCGCGAAACACTGTCATCGCCTGATCCAGCTTCTCATTATAGTAAGCGGTTTCTTTTTGCGGCAGAAAATCTTCAAAAACCAAGTACCCATCACGTTCCCACATCATTTTTTGTTCTATTGTTAAACCGTGTAAATTCATTCCGTCTCCCCCTTAATCCCTTTGATAACCTCATTATAGAAGAAAGTTTATTGATAGGCTATATAGGTTTATGCTCAATATACACAAAAAATTGCTGTTATTACTAACAGCAATTTTTTGTCTTCATTTTGTCTGAATGGTTTTCAAATGCTTAATTTTCACATTCTCAAACACGGCTTTTCCTCCGTCGGAAAAAAGGGTGATTCCTTTGTCGCCGGGGTTTGGATAAACAAGATTGGAATGAACAGTCTTCCCGTCATCAATGAACACTTCTACACTTGTTTTATCTACAAGAATTTTCATGTGTACCTTTTTTTGGGCGGAATCAAACGGAGCTTTGCTTTCTGTAAGCTGATTGCTTTCGTCCGGATGTCCGGTGAGCCCGCGGTTCATAAAGGAATATCCTCCGGCAGAAGAGATTCCTGCGTCTGCGTGCCGTGTGCCATCCTCTGATTCAAGCAGCCGGAATCCGGCATTTTTCAGATCTGACCAGGAGATGTCCGCCTCAAGCATATAGGTGTCATCGCGAACATCCAAGGTTTTGGCGCCGTCTACTTCGATTCTCTTGTAGGCTTTCGTGATTGTGTTCAGCTTATCCAGCTTTTCGCTGGGCTTTGAAGAAAGGTAATAATGATTGTTTGCTTCGTGTCTAAGCTTGATCTCACGGATGACAGAGTCCTGACCGTTAAATCCTTCTTCCATCGTTGGCGTGTTATCGGCATAAGCCCAGTTGTTCATCCATGCCAGGGCAAAGCGTTTTTCCAGGGGATCACCTTCCGCCTGTTCAAATGTCACCCCGCCGTACCAATCGAAACCGTAGTCAAGCCATTCCGGTTCCTTATGATCGGGCTTAAATTCCTTACCGTCAAAAGATCCAATCCAATACGCATAGGTGTTGGGCTTGCCCGTCTCTTTCCCGTTTGCGCTCATGCCGAGCACCCATTTTTCGGTGCCGTCATCTGCGCGCATGCGGAAAAGGTCAGGGCATTCAAGCACACCGAGGTTATCAATTTGAAAGCTGCTTGTGTAGCGCCAGTCTTTCAGGTTGTCTGATTCATAGAAGCCGATTTTATTTCCTTCTGCCATCGTCATCACCCATTTGCCGCGGAGGTCATCGCGGATGATTTTAGGGTCCCTGAAGTCCTTTGTATCCGGATTTTTCATGACGGGTTTTTCGCTGTAGGACTTAAAGGTCTTGCCTTTATCTGTACTGTACCAGAGGAACTGCTCCTGCTTTTGGCCGTCTTTTGACGGCTGGGTGACAACGGCTATAAAGGCATCTTTACCGAAGCCAGCCGTGTTTTCTTTATCAATAACGACAGATCCTGACCATGGATCCCCGTTTGCATTCGTATATTTCGGAATAGCGACGCCTTCGTCCTTCCAGTGAACGAGGTCTTTTGAAACCGCATGGCGCCACTCTGTGCCGTTGCCGTCTGGATAGTCGCCGTTGTAAAGGTAGTAGTAATGGTAGGTTCCTTCGTAGTAAACAGGCTTTTGCGGATCATTTTTCCAGTGATCAGGGGCTGTAAAATGATAGGCAGCCCGGTATGAATGCTCATCTTTTTCTGCTGGCGGAACATCTTTTGTTTTTAAAAAAGCGTGGATTAATATGCCGGTTGAGACGGCCATCCAGATTCCGATCAAGATGATGCCCGCCGTTTTATATCCTTTTTTGAGAACTCGCTTTTTACTCATGATTATCACCACTTTTAAATAGAAAAAAGAAAATGCCCCGTGACATTTTCTTTCTCTTTTTTCTTTGATTCTTACTCGTCGTCTGTAATTTGTCCCTGTTCAAGGATGCTGTCTTTAACAACTGACGTTTTGCTGCCTTTGATGTTCAGCTTAAAGCTCGGAGCAAAGGTTGACTTGTTGTCTTCAAAGAAACCTCTGTTTGTCATATAGCTTGTGACAACGGCATCATCGCTGCCTTCCTGAGGGATGGCATAGTGAGCATAGTTCCATGTAATATCATTTGGATCAAGGTCATGATGAAGCACGATGCCTGTTTTGTTAAGCGGCTTGAACTTGCCTGTCAGTGAGTCGGCTACATAGCCAAGAAGGTAGATATCCTGATTATCGATGCCGTCGATCGTCATTTTTGAACCGCGTGAGCTTGTGAACAGGTACCATTTGCCGTCCTTTTTGAAGATGTTCGGACGTTCCACTTCGTCAGTGACCGTATTTGAAACGATCAGCGGCTTCATTTCTTTTTTAAGGGTATAATCATCGTTGATTTCAATGATTCCGATTGCGCCGTTGGCGACTTCAGCCAGCTGCTTTTTGTCGCTGTTCAAAAGAGCATTCTTTTCCTGCTGGAAGAATTTATTGCTGTTGCCGTAGTAGGCTTGATTGTAAAGTGATTCTTCTCCTTGATAGCCGTACTCAGTTCCTGTGTTTGCTTCGAACACAAGATATTTCTTGCCGTCTTCTTCGATATAGTGAGGATCTCTGAATGTATGGTTGTCATTCGGAGCTCCGTCTTTAGCAAACTTGTCTACTGTCTGATAGTATTTGCTGTCTTTGCCTTCGTAGATGGATTTATAATCAGAAACGCCATCAATTTTAAGTGATTTTGAGTCAGGCTGAGAGACATTGACTTGTGCCGTTGTTAAGGTTTGTTTTCCATAATAACCTGCATCAGCATTGAAAGCTTCGCGGTTTGTGTAGAACAAGCGGACCTCTCCGTCTTCTGTGAATGTAGCTGATCCTGACCATTCTTCAGACTGGCGGCTTAAGTAAGGATCATTTGGAACATTTTTATCATTGCTGTCAAAAACGCGTCCGGCATTTTTCCAGGCGTCAAGAGAATTGTCGCCGGCTTTTTTATAGAACATGTAAATAAATGTGTCATTGGCATTTTTAGGATCGCCGGCTAAACCGAAAACGATATGGTAGCCTTTGTATTCCGCCACTGTGCCGTCAGCATTTTGAAGCGGCCATGTATCCCACACATCAAGGTCCATTGTTTCCCCTGATTCTGTTGTTTTCTTGGCAGAAGGGATGTTTTCAATTTTTGAAGCGTCAAATTTTGGTACGGTGTATCTTGCATCACCGTGCTGGTTAATCATGTCTTTCATTGCGGAACGAGTGATTTGCGAAGTACCGTACGTTTCTTTGTAATCTGCCGGATCCTTTGGAGCTGCAGATGTTTGGGTTACCGCGCCGCTTAAAAGAATGCCTGTGCTGAGTGTTACTGCTGTTGCCTGTTTGGCAAGCCTGCTAAAGTTCATAAGTCTTCCTCCTCGTTTTTTGTATGATTGCTAGTACAACTTGAATTATAGGGCAGCCCTGCGAGAACAGGTATGGCACATATTGACCTGAATTTAGTCGTATATTGATATGGGATTTGAGAGGGAGAGAGTTGAGTTTGTCGAATTGATAAAGAAAGGGGAGGAGTAAGAATGAATTTGGCTGTTAAACCAGTCCTTAATGGAGAATTCGTACAATTGAGGCCGTTTCTTGTGGAAGAAGATATGCCTTACATAGAAGAGTGCTTAAAAGATCCTGTGGTACTGAAATACACCGGGAGCGAAGATTCCTATGACAAAGAGAGTGTATATAAATGGTATGCCTCAAGAAATGAGCAGTCCGGCCGCCTTGATCTTGCCATCGTGGACAAGGCACGGCAAGTGCTTGTGGGGGAAGCGGTTGTTAATCTGTATAATTCCGAAGACCGCAGCATGAATTTCAGAATCCTGATCGGTCCGGGAGGAAGGGACCGCGGGCTCGGAACTGAAGCAACCCGGCTGCTCATTGATTACATGTTTGAAAAAACAGATGTAAACAGTCTGACTCTGAGTGTTTTCGCTTTTAACCCTCGTGCAGTAAGAGTGTATGAAAAGGCGGGGTTTGAAACAGTAAGCATTGATAAAGGTGAATTGGAGCACGACGGGAAATGGATTGATTCGATCAATATGAAGCTGACGAGAGAAAACTGGGAGAAAAGAAGAGAACAAGTTTAGCTGCTCAGGTAAAAAGGCATACCGCCTCTCCTTGAGCGGTATGCCTATTCCTCTGAAAACCTTTCCCACGATTTCTGGTATTCGTTCAGCAGCTGTTTTCTGTTCAGCTGTCTGCCAACGTAAAGCTGGGTGGCTTCACCGAATTCCTCTCGGATCCCAACCGGGAAATGAAACCAGTTGGATGGAAGCGCTCTTCCTTGTTTATAGGTTTGCAGGGTTTCTTCTGCAAGAGGGCCGAGGTTTTCTGCTTTAATATGATGGAAGGCGGGAATAAATTTAAACTCATCGGTCATGTACCTCTTGCCTACTTCTGATGAGACCATCCAGTTCAAAAACTTTTTAGCTTCTTTTTTCTTTTCGGGACTGGACTGTTTGCTGACGGCCCAATAGTTTGGAACACTGACAACGAGAGATTCCTTCACTGGTCTGTCGTTAATCGGAATGGGCATAAAGCCGATGTCCATGTCCGGTGCAGCCTGATCAATCATCGGCTGAATCCAGTTTCCCTGCTGAATGATAGCTGCTTTGCCTGACGTGAAAAGGTCGACTTCCATTGCATAATCTGTTGTAAGCGGGTTGTCATTTCCGTACTGAAGAGTGAGGTCGAGCAGGTTCAGCAAGTCCTCGAAGTTTTGATTTGTGCTGATTTTTTCTTTTCCGCTGTTCAGGTTATGAATAAATGCTTCGGTGTTTTCCTGCTGGGCAAAAGCGATATTCATGAGGTGATCACCGAGCTTCCAGTCCTCATAATAGCCGGTTGCAAATGGAGTAATCCCAGCTTTTTTCAGTTTTTCCGCTGCAGCTCTCAGTTCAGATAATGTTTCAGGAAGTCCCGCAATCCCTGCTTTTTTGAAAAGGTCCTTGTTATAGATAAACCCATATCCCTCAAGGTTGACGGGCATGCCGTACACCTTTCCATTCCGTTTCATTGGAACGAGAGCCTCGGGGTAGACGTTATTCACCCAAGGTTCGTTGGATAAATCCTCAAGATAGTCCTGCCACAGCCTGGCATTTTCATAGCCGGTGTTAGTGAAAATATCCGGTCCGCTGCCGGCTGCCATTTCCGCTTTTAAATCTGAAAGATCATCCATGGCGCCCCCAACCGTATGCACGCGAATCTCAACATGAGGATTCTCGCGCTCATAAGCCCGCGTCATTTGTTCGAACTGGGTGGAAACCTCTATTTTTGGATTCCGCAGATCAAGTGTAATCTTTTCCTCTTTCACGTTCTGTTTATCCGGCGCAGCATCGTTCGTGCATGCAGTAAGCAGCAGAATGATTCCAATAAAACCAATAACCTTTTTCATTCCACCGCTTCCTTTCTGAATTCAAACGGTGTCACTCCCACCACTTTTTTAAACAGCTTGGAAAAATAGATTTCATCCTGAAACCCTAGCATAGTAGAGATGGAGTAGATGGTTTTATCTGTTTCCCGCAGCCAGGTTTTTGCCTGTTTGATCCTCAGATCCGTCATATACTTTGAAAGGGTCATTCCGGTTTCCTGTTTGAATTTCCGAGAGATATGCTCCCGGCTTAAAAAGAAAACATTCGACAGCTTTTCAAGGCTTAAATCCTCCATATAATAGGTATCCACATAGGACACGATATCTTCCATACGGCGAGCAGCATCCAGTTCATCAAGCCGGTGAATCGATCTGAATTCCTGATTCTCAAGTTTTGTCAGAAGCTCCTGAAAAGAGGATCTGATGTGTGCAAGGGATATGGCTGACTCACCCTCGACAAGTCTTACAGGGATGTCAAACTCTGAGCTGATCCATTCTTCCGCTGACAGCCACTGGTTCCGGACGGTGATCACCAGACAGAGATTTAGGTCTGTCTGCAGGTAAAAGGCATTTCCCATTCTGCGGTTCATAAGTTCCTCTGACAGCTTTTGAACATAGGGCTCCGGATGATGCATCTGATAAAAAGAAAGCAGAGTCAGCTCATAGTCATCTGCTTCAGGAAGAAACTCGGCCAGACTTTCTGCGTCAGACCTGTCGCCGTGACAGATGGATGTTGCAACCTGATTTCTTCGAAGTTTTTTCGCATCTTCCAGCACTTCGGCATGCTGAAAATCATCTTTCCAGGCCTGAACGGATTTTTCAAGCGTATGATTAAACGCATCATACTCAATGGGCTTCAGCAGATAATCGAAGCTGCTGTGCTGGATGGCCTTGCGCATATAGGAATAGTCATTATAGCCGGTAATAAAAACGACCTTCCCCGGATATGAAATGGAATGGAGCCATTCTATCAGTTCCATGCCAGACATCCCTGGCATTTTGATATCAGTAAAAATCAGCTCGGGTTTTTCTTTTTCAATCCACTTTTTGGCTTCCTTGCCGTTGCCTGCCTCAAGCAGTTCTGTAATTCCGTGCTTTTCCCATTCGCCCAGATGACGAATGACATCCCGCACATTAAACTCATCGTCAACAATCAGTGCCTTCACCTTGTTCAGCTCCCTTCTCCTGAGACCGGTATTTTCATCCGGACCGAAAATCCTTTTCCGTCAATTGAATCAACATGCAGCTGTGCACCTGGTCCATACCTGAGCAGGAGCCTGTCACGAATGTTTTTCAATCCGATATGTTCGTTTGAATAAGTTCCTTCAAACGGCGGCGTATAAATGTTGTCCTGCAATGTCTTAAGCTGGCCTGCTGTCAGTCCGGGTCCGTCATTTTCAACCAGAAAATCAAGATGTCCATCCTGAATGGAACCTTTGATGAGCAAATGGGCACTGCTGAACCCTTCTTCATACGTGTGTTTAAAAAAGTTCTCGGCAAGAGGCTGCAGAATCATGCTCGGAATCGTCATGTCCAAGATGGACTCCTCCATCTCAATTGTATAGCTCACTGAATCACCGAACCGTTCGGACTGCAGCGCCAGGTATGCTTTTGTATAATCCACCTCGTCCCGCACCAGCACCCACTGGTCTGCCTGAAGGGAGTAGCGCATCATTCTCGACAGTGAGGTGATCAGCTGATATACCTTAGGAGCCTTGGACCTAAGGGCAACCGCTCCAATTGACTGCAGGGCATTAAACAGGAAATGGGGGTTAATCTGTGATTTCAGCGCCATGAACTGATTCTTTCTGTTCTCAATCTCGAGCTTATATTCCCGGTCAATATGCGTGTTGATCCTGTTCATCATATCTTTCATGTGAGACTCCAAGTGGCCAATCTCATCATCTCTGCTGTCATCAAACGGAACATTTTCGTTTCCGCCTTCAATAGAGCGGACCTTTTGGCTCAGGCTTGCAATCGGGCGGGTAATCCGGTTTGAAATAACCGCAATCATTAAAAGACCGAGCAGCCCCACACCGATCCCGACGATAATATTTGTATAGGCTGTTTTCCTGACATCTTCATATAAAGCCTGACTGGAAGATTTTTTAATCAGCTGCCAGCCTTTTAAAGATCCAGACAGCTCCTTAGAGAGAATAATATCCTGGTTGTTCCCTTTAGAACGTTCTCCATTTGAGAGAACTTCGCCAATCAGGGATTTGTCATTTGAATACATGACCCGGTTCTTTGAATCAAGCAGCAAAACAGAAGACTCATTGCCCTGTACAAGGTTATTGCAAATGCGCGCGTACTCTCCCATGTCGATATCAATCGTGATAACTCCGAGAAATTTCTTGGAGAGGACATCCGTTATTTTGTGATGAAACGTCAGCACCACTGTTTTATCAGATTCTGGGACAATTGCAGCGTTGTTGTAATTCAAAAGCGGGCGGGGCGGATCAATGATGTAATTCAGATCAGATGCATACAGTTCTTTCACCGGACTCTGCTCGAGAAAATCCGGCTGGTATCTGCGCGTGCTGATCATGGCGTTATAAAGCGTAAACGATTCTTTATTTTTATCAATATAGAAACGCATTTGTCTGATTTCCTTTCTCATCAGATAAAAGGTTTCGAGACTTTTTTCCATTGTTTTCGGGCTGAAGTAGATAGAATCTTCAAATCCATTGTTGAAGATCCTGAACAGGTCAGGATTACGGTAAAGGAGTGAAGGGAAGTCGATCATCTCCTCAAAATACTGTTCGAGGTCCTCCGCATTTTTTTGAAGCTGCTCCCGGCTGTTTTCAAGCTCGTACTGTTCAACACTGCTTTTTGTGTATGTATAGATGAAAAAAACAGATAGAAAATACGGCAGTACAATGAATACCAGCAGCATCAGCAGCAGGCGGTTTTGTATGCTTTTCACACGGGACGCTCCTTTCACTGGACGTTCTTTTCTGCATCCTAAAATCATATCAGACCCTCACTTTGGGTCAATCATGCCAAAGGATGATATGAAAAAGGCGTTATATCCTCCTATTTTCTGCAGGAAGGTTCAGGATTATGTTCCCGTTTCCTCACGCAAGGCAAACAAAAAAGGCTGAATATGAGTTCAGTTTTATGTATGGAGACCTCAAATTTTTTAACAGACGTCAGCTTGTCAAAAGAAAGAATTCAGAGTATATTTAATTGAGAATGATAATCAATCGTAATTACATAATTACTAATAGATGATTAATAAAGGGGATGGCGTCGTGAAGAAACACGAACTGTTTGATGTAACAGTCATCGGAGGAGGTCCGGCGGGGCTGTATTCCGCTTTTTACAGCGGGCTCAGGGAAATGAAAACGAAAATTATTGAATTTCAGCCGATGCTTGGCGGAAAGGTTCACGTATATCCGGAAAAGATGATCTGGGATATAGGCGGAATGACTCCCATTACAGGTGCAAAATTAATTGAACAGCTTGTTAAGCAGGGGCTGACGTTTCAGCCTGAGGTCGTGCTGAGTGAGAAAATCGTGTCCATTTCAAAGAATGAAGAGGGAATCTTCGTATTGAAAGCAGCATCAGGCCGCACACATTTCTCCAAAACGGTTATCGCGGCAGTTGGAGGAGGCATATTGAATCCTCAGAAACTCGAAATTGAAGGGGCAGAGAGATTTGAAGTATCAAACCTGAATTACACGATTAAATCGTTAAAGCGCTTTAAAGACAAGACGGTCATTATTTCAGGGGGCGGGAATTCAGCGATAGACTGGGCGCTTGAACTGGAGCCGGTAGCAAAGAGCGTCTATGTTGTGTACCGAAAGGATGCGCTAAAAGGCCATGAAGCACAAGTATCCCAGCTGATGAACAGCAGAGCGGAGTGCCTTTTCCATACATCGATTACAAAACTCCTCGCTTCTGATGATCACGAACGAATCGAGAAGGTAGAACTGACGAATCATCAAACAGGAGATACCTTCTTCCTCGAAGTAGATGAAGTTGTCATTAACCATGGATACGAAAGGGATGCGGCCCTGTTGCAAAACAGCAGCCTGAACATAGCCCTTGCTGAGGAATTTTATATTGCCGGGAACCAATCAAGCGAATCATCTGTAGAAGGTCTTTATGCAGCGGGAGATATTCTCATGCATGAAGGCAAACTGCATCTGATTGCGGGAGCTTTTCAGGATGCAGCAAACGCCGTGAACAAGGCAAAGCAGTACATACAGCCGGGAGCGCAAAAAGCAGCAATGGTTTCTTCTCATAATGAGGTGTTTAAAGAGCGGAACAGAGAATTAGTTAAAGAGATGATGAGATAGCTGAATAATAGAGAGGGCTCATCTCTCTTGATTTATGAAACAGTAATATATATAAAGCAATGCGTTTTATGGGGGGGGGATTGCATTGCTTTATGTATTTTCAAGAACGATTGTATATTTTTTTTGAATATGGAACGTTTCAAGTAAAAATACTTGCCGCCGAATATACCAACAATAAACTCATGATCACTCGAAAGAACTTGTCATATTCAGAAAAGAATTTTTTGAACATTGAACCGAACCCAGACCACAATAAAAGTGCTGTCCACCCTAGAAGAATAGACAGAGATAAGTAAAAACCTATTGCTTCATATGATGAATAGTACGGTAATACAAAAATACTCATAACGGTTAAAAAGAACAAAATGCTTTTGATATTTATTAGCTGGAAGATAAACCCTGATAAAAAAGAAGATCTCTCGATGCTGGAATCTTCCCCCGAGCCTTTTCGGAAGCCCACCCTCCATGCCAAGTAGAGTAAATATGCCGCACCAGCTGCTTTAAAATACGGCTCTACTAAAGGTATCGAATCGTATAAGCTTGTAGTAAATACTCCGCTTAAAAGACCTAATAATGCAAATCCTGCCAATATTCCGCTGTTGAATTTCCATGATTTTATAAAACCGAATTTCCGTCCTTCATTCATCATTAAAATATTGCTTGGACCTGGTGTAACTGAAGTAATAATTACATAGGAAAGAAACGCTGCTATATTCATAAATCCACCCTCGTTTTCTAATTTACTATTGAACAGTCTTTATTGTAAGATGACATTGATGATAAATAAAATCGAAATTGTTATTTTCATTATCATTTTTTTCGATAATATTTTCAGGTAAGGAGAAACGTTATGGAAATCAGACACCTAGTAACATTTATGACGATTGTGGAAATAGGAAGTTATACAGCCGCTGCTTCTAAGCTAGGCTATACGCAATCCACAATTACTGCACATATACAATCGCTTGAACAAGAAATTGGAGGAGAGTTATTTACTTATGTAAAAAGGAAACTGCAGCTTACTCATACAGGCAGGGAACTGATCCCCCTAGCCGAAGATCTACTGGCTACTCATGAACAAATAAAAAATATGCGGGGTGCCAATGAATTTGGGGGAGTTTTAAAAGTGGCTGCTCCGGAATCACTGACTATTTCAAGGCTGTCCCCAATTATTAGAGAGTTCACTTTAAAATATCCTCATGTCAGACTTATACTTAGCAACGGTACATGCGGGCAAAACCAAATTGACTTGATGACAGGACGGGCAGATGTCGCCTTTATGGTCTATCCGGAATTCAAACCGGAGAAATGCTATCATTATCCATTGCTTGAGGAGAAAATTGTCCTTGTGGGCAGCAATAATAGCCTGGACCATTTTGACCAGTACAAAAGAAACCAAACCAACCATTTTTTTATCACAAATGAAGAAGGCTGCAGTTACAGGTCGATGTTTGAAAAATATCTCTTGAAACGTGATCTATACAACTTTCAAATAATGGAATTATGGAGTATAGAAGCTATTAAAAAGATTGTTATGAGTGGGATTGGCTTTTCTGTATTGCCTTACATTACTGTTAAAGAAGAAATAGAAAGGGGAGAATTGAAAATCATTCATCACAATGAAAAGTTTGATCAAATTTATTCTCATATGCTGATAAAAAGGAAAAAATGGCTGTCTCCAGCAGTAAAAGCATTTGTTGAGCTTGTTTTAAATTCAACCAATGAAACGGATAAAGGTGTTCAAAATAAAATCGTGGAATTAACCAATTGATTATAAAACTGACAAATAATTAATAGAGTGCTGAATACAGTGCGATATCAGTTGGAAATGGAAATGACATTCTTAGATGTGGTCACACAGCTCGGACAAAACAAAGCAAATGCCATAGAGGCTCTTTGCGGCGTTTCCCAGAAAGTGACGTCTAATATGGGAATCCTGGGAGAGCAGGTTGATCGCGGGACTGTAAACTAAAAGCATAATACGAAAGTCGCCTCCATCCTGTGAAGCGGCTTTTTTAAATTATGGATAAAATCATAGCTCACATGAATCTGCTGTGAATGTGCTCACTTTTGATTTGAGGAAAAGGTTTCGTGATATTGTTAAGAAAAGATTAAATGTGTAAAAAGAAACAGGAATTTGTCGTTTTATTTCGAATGTGTATAGAGTTAAGCAGCATGCCCGATAAATGGTCCTAGGAGGATGAGAATGGCTCAAAATGATATGATGCATCCGAAATTAAGCAAAGTGATTGAAAATATAGAGCGTGTCATGGTCGGGAAGCGCGATGTCGCTGTACTCAGCCTTGTGGCAATTCTTGCGGAAGGACATGTTCTGCTTGAAGATGTGCCGGGAGTCGGAAAAACGATGATGGTCAGATCCCTTGCAAGATCTGTGGGAGCGGATTTTAAGAGAATCCAGTTCACGCCTGACTTGCTTCCTTCTGATGTCACAGGTGTTTCCATTTACAACCCGAAAACCCTGGAATTCGAATACCGTCCGGGTCCGATCATGGGCAACATTGTCCTTGGGGATGAAATCAACCGGACATCCCCTAAAACGCAGTCTGCTCTCCTGGAAGGAATGGAGGAGGCCAATGTAACGGTTGACGGGGTGACGAAATCACTCGGCAAGCCGTTTTTCGTAATGGCTACACAGAACCCTATTGAGTATGAAGGCACGTACCCTCTGCCTGAAGCACAGCTGGACCGGTTCCTTTTCAAAATCAGGATGGGATACCCATCTGCAGGTGAAGAGCTTGAGATCCTGAACCTTGCGGAGAAAGAACGTCCGATTCACACTCTTGAACCTGTCATCACAAAAGAAGAACTTGTTAAGTTGCAGGGTGAAATTCAAACCGTGTATGTGGACGAAACGGTTAAACGGTATATTATTGACCTCGTCACAAAAACACGCAAACATCCGTCCGTTTATTTAGGAGCAAGTCCCCGCGGGTCCATCGCCCTCATGAAAGCCGCGCAGGCATATGCCTTTTTATACGGCCGTGATTATGTGATTCCGGATGATATCCAGTTCCTTGCTCCTTACACCCTTCCTCACCGGATGATCCTCAAGTCCGAAGCGAAATACGAAGGAAAGTCTGCCGGACAGCTGCTGACTGAAATCATTTCCAGGACGCCAGTTCCTGTGCAAAGGTCGATGAGCCGTTAATGAAAAGTTTTTTTCTGAAAATCCGGTATGTCTGGAAGCTTGTCAGTCTGTTGTTTTTCACGGCGGTTACCTTTGCATATGCGATGTTTCAGGGGGGATTTGTCAGCTGGTTTCTTTTTTACAGCTTTCTCCCCATTTCCCTGTATTCACTGCTCGTTGCCCTCTACCCGCTGCGGACGTTTGAGGTCACAAGGGCCATTAATCAGGAGCAGTTTTCAGTGGGGGAAAAGCTGATCGGGACAATAACAATTGAGCGTGCCTTCCCGTTTCCCTTGTTTTACTTGGTGGTGGAGGATGTACTGCCGGAAAAACTCTCAAAACTTATGGAGATGCAGGAGCCGAAAAAGCTGCTGTATCCATGGTTTAAAAAGAAAATCATCATGAGCTACGAATTAAGCCGGATGCCAAGGGGAGAACACCGGTTTACACAGGTCCGGGTAAGAACCGGCGACTTGTTCGGACTGATTGATAAAGAAGTGACATTTGATGCCGAAAACTACTTTCTCGTCTATCCGCATTCTGTTGATTTATCCTACAGACAGAATGAAAAACAGTTTGAGCAGGGGGCAGCGAGCTCAAAAGCGAAGTTCTGGCAGGACACGACTATGGCTATCGGCATAAGGGATTACCAGCCGGGAGACAGGTTCTCCTGGATTGACTGGAAATCAACTGCAAGACGCGACCGCATTATGACAAAGGAATTTGAACAGATGCAGAGTCACGATGTTGTAGTGATGATGGACCGCACGCCATCAGATGTATTTGAGGAAATCGTCACGTTCTCGGCATCCCTTGCTAAATCAATCATCAAAAGCGGTGCCAAACTCGGATTTGTTTCCATCGGCAGCGAAAAGTCCATTTTTTCCATTGGGGAGACGGAACAGCATTTGCAGCAGATCTACTACCACCTTGCAAAAACGGACTGCGACAGCGGGACATCGTTTGCGGAAATTGCAGAAACGGAGCTTCCTGTCTGGCAATCTAAAAATGCGACCCCTCTGCTTGTTACATCCGCCTTATCTCTTGATTTGGTCAGAAAGCTTGAACGCCTGGGATCGCGCAGCCATGCGACGCTCGTCTTTCTTGTGAAAAAAGAGGGTGAACGGATAACAAGTGAAGAAAAAGTGATGATGGACCGGCTGATCAAACGGAAAATCATAACAAAAGCCGTCGGAGCGGGACGGTTTGAAGAAGCCTTTAAAGAGGTGAGCATGCTGTGAGTGAACAATTTGAAAGACAGACAGCGATTTTCATCTACTATGCCTTTGCCTTTCTTTTATTATGGGAGTGGCTAAGACCCCTTCAGGACTTTACCGAAACAGGAAACACCCTTGTGTTTGTACTCTTTATAGGCATCAGCTTCTTTTTCATTTCAATTGGAGCCAAATGGTACACCGCTGCTGCTGTAAAAATCGTCTATATTCTGTTTGTGCAGCATCTTTTGTTTTTTGAAGGCTCTCTTTTGAATCCTTCATGGATAGGGACGTTTATAAATGACATACGAGATAATATTGCTCTTATGATGAATGCGTCCTGGATGGACATAACCTCTCCGTTCAGGACCCTGCTGTTTTTTGTCCTGCTGTGGCTGCTGGTGTACCTGATCAATTATTGGATCGTTGTCCAGAAGCGCATCATGTTCTTTTTTATCATAACTCTTGTGTATGTCACCGTTCTTGATACGTTCACGGAGTACGATGCAAGCATCGCCATTGTAAGAATTGTCGTGGTCGGCTTTGTGCTGATTGGACTTTTATATCTGGAGAGACTGCGCATTCTTGAGCGGATTAAGAGGGAGCGCTATATGACAGTCAAGTGGGTTCTGCCGCTTAGTGCCTTGATCGGTTCTGCCGTTTTTGTCGGAATCCTTGCCCCGAAAGCGGAGCCGCAGTGGCCGGACCCGGTTCCTTATCTGACGGCTTACGGCAGTCAGGATGAAGGACCGAACGGCGGTGTCAATAAAATTGGATACGGCCCGAATGATGAACAGCTCGGCGGTTCTTTTGTAGCTGACAATACCCCTGTTTTCACCGCAGTTGCTGAAGACCGTCACTACTGGAAAGTGGAGACAAAAGATGTTTATACGGGAAAGGGATGGGAACTGTCAGATCCTGAAGCGGATAATGTGCAGATGGATCCAGATGAAATCACGGTCCTTTCTACAGAAGAAGGGACAGAGACCGTTCCGATGACAGCCAGTGTGGAAATTGACCGAAGGTACAGATATGATCACATCATTTACCCTGCAGGCGTGCAGTCTGTCAGTCTCCCTGAGAATGCCATTCTCGATGTGAACCCGGTTTCTGAACAGATGAGACCGCGCATTTCAGAAGACAGAGGCTACTTTCCGCCCGGCTCCTACGAAACAGCATACAATTTTCCTAATTTTAAAATTGACGAACTGCGGAAAGTCACGTCAAATGAAGGACTCTCAGAAGAGGAGATTGCCCGGTATACACAGCTGCCTGAAGAGCTTCCGCAGCGTGTTCGCGATCTTGCACTCAGTCTGACTGAGAGCAACGGCAATTACTACGATAAGGCAAAATCAATCGAGACGTATTTGGGCGGTTCACAGTTTTCCTATGAAACAACAGACGTAGCAGTTCCAAGAGGGGAAGAGGATTACGTTGACCAGTTCCTTTTTGAGACGTTTAAAGGCTACTGTGATAACTTCTCCACTTCCATGATCGTTCTGCTTCGTGCTGCGGATATTCCTGCACGCTGGGTGAAGGGCTATTCAGACGGTTCCTTCGTCCAGAGCCTTGGAGGCAGCAAAAAAGAGTATACAGTGACAAACAATAATGCCCACTCCTGGGTGGAAGTTTATTTCAGCGGCATCGGCTGGGTGCCGTTTGAGCCTACGAAAAGCTTTACAAACCCATATGATTTTACGTTTAATCTGAATCCTTCCGAAACGCCTGAAGCAGAAACGCCTGAACAGAGAGAACTAGAGCGGGAGCCTGTTCCTGAAGAAAACCAGACGGAGAATTCAGGCAGCACATCAAAAAATCCACTTCCGTTTAACATTCAGATTGGCAGTACTGCTTTTTACATCATACTGGCAGCAGCTGCGGTCATTGCGTTCGTTCTATATAAAACAAGATTAAGATGGATGCCGTACGTGATCCTGTTCAGGTATAAGCACCGTAAGGACGAAAAGGTCTACGGCGAGGCCTACAATGCCCTTCTTAAACAGCTTGAACGATACGGTCTGAAGCGTCAGGACGGACAGACCCTGCGTGATTATGCCCGCTATATCGACTCGTTTTTCGATATGCGGGATATGACTCAGCTGACGGCCAGCTATGAGAAATCGCTGTACAGGGGAGACAGTTCGAAAGAAGAATGGATAAAATCGATAAAGTTGTGGGAAAATTTAATTAAAAAGATAGCATCTTGACCGAATTGCGGGAGATTGTTAGAATAGGGAAAATTAATAGTACTTACCCTTCATATATCCTCGATAATATGGTTCGAGAGTCTCTACCGGATTGCCGCAAATAATCTGACTATGAAGGCAGAATATACACCTGTAAAAGCTGGAATTCTGCCTTCTTTTCTTTTTGAATTGGAAGGTGTAGTTCCAGCTTTTTTTATGCTCAATTTCTGAATCCTATTTTTTAGGGTATCTTTTAAATGAGGTGAACATCCGTGAACAACTTGCATGATGAAATGGTAGTCGTTTTGGATTTCGGAAGTCAGTACAACCAGCTGATTACCCGCAGAATCCGTGAGCTTGGCGTATACAGTGAGCTTCATCCTCACACGCTGACAGCAGAAGAGATCAAGGAAATGAACCCTAAAGGAATTATCCTTTCAGGCGGACCAAACAGTGTATACGGCGAAAATGCCTTCCGCTGCGATGAGCGGATTTTTGACCTGGGCATCCCGGTTTTCGGGATTTGCTACGGTATGCAGCTGATGACTCACTACCTTGGCGGGAAAGTAGAAGCTGCCAATCACCGTGAGTATGGAAAAGCGACATTGAACGTTCAAACAGAAACTGCTCTTTTCGCAGATCTTCCTAAACAGCAGATTGTGTGGATGAGCCACGGCGATCTTGTAGCTGATATCCCGAATGACTTTATCGTAGATGCAACTAGCCCATCATGCCCTTTTGCTGCAATTAGCAATGAGGAAAGACGTCTTTACGGCGTTCAGTTCCATCCAGAAGTGCGCCATTCAGAATTCGGAAACGATATTCTCCGCAATTTCGTATTCGGCGTGTGCGGATGCAGCGGTGAATGGTCCATCGAAAGCTTTATCGAGCTTGAGCTTCAAAAGATCCGTGATGAAGTCGGCGACAAAAAAGTGCTTTGTGCACTGAGCGGCGGCGTAGATTCTTCCGTTGTGGCCGTACTTATTCACAAGGCGATCGGCGATCAGCTGACTTGTATCTTCGTTGACCACGGACTTCTCCGCAAAGATGAAGCTGAAGGTGTAATGAAGACATTCAGCGAAGGCTTTAACATGAACGTCATTAAAGTGGATGCAAAAGACCGCTTCATGGACAAACTCCGTGGTGTATCCGATCCTGAGCAAAAACGTAAAATCATCGGCAATGAGTTCATTTATGTATTCGATGATGAGGCAACGAAGCTAGAAGGAATTGAATTCCTTGCGCAGGGTACGCTTTACACAGATATTATCGAGAGTGGAACGGCAACAGCTCAAACGATTAAATCTCATCATAACGTAGGTGGACTTCCTGAGGATATGCAGTTCAAACTCATTGAGCCGCTTAACACTCTCTTCAAGGATGAAGTGCGCGCGCTTGGTTCTGAGCTTGGCATTCCTGATGCCATCGTTTGGCGCCAGCCTTTCCCGGGACCTGGACTTGGTATTCGCGTATTGGGTGAGATCTCAGAAGAAAAACTTGAGATTGTTCGTGAATCAGATGCAATCCTTCGTGAAGAAATCGCAAAAGCGGGTCTTGAGCGCGATGTATGGCAGTACTTCACCGTTCTCCCTGATATCCGCAGTGTAGGTGTTATGGGGGATGCAAGAACGTATGACTACACAATCGGCATCCGTGCCGTAACGTCAATTGACGGCATGACCTCTGACTGGGCACGTATTCCCTGGGAGGTCCTCGAGATCATCTCTACTCGCATTGTAAATGAAGTAAAACACATAAACCGCGTAGTTTATGACATCACGAGCAAGCCGCCAGCTACAATTGAATGGGAATAAACGAACGAAAACGAACATTTTATATAAAATGTTCGTTTTTTGTTGACGACTTTGTGCCTATGCTGATAAGATAGACCTATCAAAAATATTGTCTAAATACGTCGTATAAAGTTGGGGATATGGCCCAAAAGTTTCTACCAAGCTGCCGTAAAGAGCTTGACTACGAGGTGTTATATAGTTCGGTGCATTCGGATAACTCTAACATGTGCCAATCTGTCTAATATCCATGTCGTCAAGCGCTCCTCTGCAGCAGGGAGCGCTTTTTTGCACTTATCTGTTTGTTTATACAAGGGCCCCCGGCACGGCGTTAAGATACAGGAGGATTTAACATGAAAAAGTATTTTCAGTTTGAAGAGCTTGGCACGAACTATCGCCGCGAGTTTATCGGCGGACTGACAACGTTCCTATCAATGGCTTACATCCTGTTCGTTAATCCGCTGACACTTTCACTGGCGTCAGTGCCTGATTTTCCGAATGAATTAAGAATGGATCAGGGGGCTGTGTTCACGGCAACTGCTCTTGCTGCAGCAATTGGATCCCTTTTAATGGGGCTCATAGCCAGGTATCCGATAGCACTTGCTCCAGGAATGGGGCTGAACGCATTCTTCGCCTTTACAGTTGTTCTTACAATGGGCATCCCTTGGCAGACAGCATTATCCGGCGTTCTTGTTTCGGGTCTGATCTTTATCGTTTTGACAACTTCAGGTCTCCGCGAAAAAATCATTAACTCAATCCCGGAGGAACTTAAGTATGCTGTTGGAGCCGGTATTGGATTGTTTATTACTTTTGTAGGTTTTCAGAATGCTGGAATCATAACAAACAATGACGCTGTGCTTGTAGGTCTAGGCAATCTAAAAGACGGAAACGCATTGCTTGCGATTTTCGGAGTGTTTGTGACTGTTATCTTTATGGTTAAACGGATCAACGGCGGCATTTTTTACGGAATGATCCTTACGGCGATTGTGGGGATGATCTTTCAGTTAATTGACGTACCGACACAGGTGGTTGGAGCTGTTCCGAGTCTTGAGCCGACATTCGGTGCTGCTTTTGCAAATCTGGATCAATTGTTTACTATCCAAATGCTTGTAGTTATTCTGACTTTCCTTTTTGCGGATTTCTTTGATACAGCAGGAACACTTGTAGCCGTAGCTAACCAGGCTGGCCTTATTAAAGAAAACAAACTGCCAAGAGCAAGCAAGGCGCTTTTCGCGGACTCTGCTGCAACGGTTATTGGTTCAATCTTGGGTACTTCAACAACGACTTCCTACATTGAATCATCTGCAGGAGTTGCTGCAGGTGCGAGAACGGGATTTGCATCCGTCGTAACGGCCGGACTGTTCCTGCTCGCCTTGTTCTTCTCGCCGCTGCTCGGTGTCATCACAGCGCCGGTAACAGCACCTGCACTTATTATAGTAGGAATTCTCATGGTTTCATCTCTCGGAAAAATAGACTGGAACAAGTTTGAGATTGCTGTACCTGCATTTCTGACCATCATCGCAATGCCGCTCACGTACAGCATCGCAACAGGAATTGCGATTGGATTTATCTTTTATCCGGTAACAATGATTGTGAAAGGGAAGGCGAAAGAGATTCATCCGATCATGTATGGATTGTTCATCATCTTCATCCTCTACTTTGTCTTTTTGGCAGGATAATAGAATAGAAGGAAAAAAGAGATGCTGCGGCATCTCTTTTTTTGTTGACTTTACCTTCTGGTGTTGGTATATTAACTCTTGTGCTTTTTAAGAGAAGCGCACGGAGCTGAAAAATACCATTAAAAAAACGTTGACGCATCAAAGTTATCGTGGTATATTAATATCTGTTGTCGCGAACGAATGACAACACAGCTTCTGAAAAAAAGATGTTGACTTTATGAATCTAGTATAGTATGATTTAAAAGTTGCTCTTGAAGCAAAAAAATGATCTTTGAAAACTAAACAAAACCAAAAGCGTACCAAACGTTTTAAATTTTTAAGTCAGCAACATTTATGAGTCACAAATTTTCTTCGGAGAGTTTGATCCTGGCTCAGGACGAACGCTGGCGGCGTGCCTAATACATGCAAGTCGAGCGGACCTCTTCGGAGGTCAGCGGCGGACGGGTGAGTAACACGTGGGCAACCTGCCTGTAAGACTGGGATAACTCCGGGAAACCGGAGCTAATACCGGATACTATGTCAAACCGCATGGTTTGACATTCAAAGACGGTTTCGGCTGTCACTTACAGATGGGCCCGCGGCGCATTAGCTAGTTGGTGAGGTAATGGCTCACCAAGGCGACGATGCGTAGCCGACCTGAGAGGGTGATCGGCCACACTGGGACTGAGACACGGCCCAGACTCCTACGGGAGGCAGCAGTAGGGAATCTTCCGCAATGGACGAAAGTCTGACGGAGCAACGCCGCGTGAGTGATGAAGGTTTTCGGATCGTAAAACTCTGTTGTCAGGGAAGAACAAGTGCCGGAGTAACTGCCGGCGCCTTGACGGTACCTGACCAGAAAGCCACGGCTAACTACGTGCCAGCAGCCGCGGTAATACGTAGGTGGCAAGCGTTGTCCGGAATTATTGGGCGTAAAGCGCGCGCAGGCGGTTTCTTAAGTCTGATGTGAAAGCCCCCGGCTCAACCGGGGAGGGTCATTGGAAACTGGGAAACTTGAGTGCAGAAGAGGAGAGTGGAATTCCACGTGTAGCGGTGAAATGCGTAGAGATGTGGAGGAACACCAGTGGCGAAGGCGACTCTCTGGTCTGTAACTGACGCTGAGGCGCGAAAGCGTGGGGAGCGAACAGGATTAGATACCCTGGTAGTCCACGCCGTAAACGATGAGTGCTAAGTGTTAGAGGGTTTCCGCCCTTTAGTGCTGCAGCTAACGCATTAAGCACTCCGCCTGGGGAGTACGGTCGCAAGACTGAAACTCAAAGGAATTGACGGGGGCCCGCACAAGCGGTGGAGCATGTGGTTTAATTCGAAGCAACGCGAAGAACCTTACCAGGTCTTGACATCCTTTGCCACTTCTAGAGATAGAAGGTTCCCCTTCGGGGGACAAAGTGACAGGTGGTGCATGGTTGTCGTCAGCTCGTGTCGTGAGATGTTGGGTTAAGTCCCGCAACGAGCGCAACCCTTGATCTTAGTTGCCAGCATTCAGTTGGGCACTCTAAGGTGACTGCCGGTGACAAACCGGAGGAAGGTGGGGATGACGTCAAATCATCATGCCCCTTATGACCTGGGCTACACACGTGCTACAATGGATGGTACAAAGGGCTGCGAGACCGCGAGGTTTAGCCAATCCCATAAAACCATTCTCAGTTCGGATTGCAGGCTGCAACTCGCCTGCATGAAGCTGGAATCGCTAGTAATCGCGGATCAGCATGCCGCGGTGAATACGTTCCCGGGCCTTGTACACACCGCCCGTCACACCACGAGAGTTTGCAACACCCGAAGTCGGTGGGGTAACCGCAAGGAGCCAGCCGCCTAAGGTGGGGTAGATGATTGGGGTGAAGTCGTAACAAGGTAGCCGTATCGGAAGGTGCGGCTGGATCACCTCCTTTCTAAGGATATGAGGTCGCTTTTGGTTTTTGTTTAGTTTTGAGAGATCATTCTCTCTATATGAAAGAAGGCGGTCATTTCTGATTTGCCGGTTGTTCTTTGAAAACTGGATAACGTAATTGATAACAAGTAATTCACTGAGATTTACGCTTACCATAGTGATTTTCTTAGACTTTACAGTCTAAACAAACGATTGACCAATTTTGGTTAAGTTATGAAGGGCGCACGGTGGATGCCTTGGCACTAGGAGCCGATGAAGGACGGGACTAACACCGATATGCTTTGGGGAGCTGTAAGTAAGCTTTGATCCAGAGATTTCCGAATGGGGAAACCCACTGTTCGTAATGGAACAGTATCTTTACCTGAATACATAGGGTACTGAAGGCAGACCCGGGGAACTGAAACATCTAAGTACCCGGAGGAAGAGAAAGCAAATGCGATTTCCCAAGTAGCGGCGAGCGAAACGGAATCAGCCCAAACCAAGAGGCTTGCCTCTTGGGGTTGTAGGACACTCTATACGGAGTTACAAAGGAACGGGGTAGATGAAGCGGCCTGGAAAGGCCTGTCATAGAAGGTAAAAACCCTGTAGTCGAAACTTCGTTCCCTCCAGAGTGGATCCTGAGTACGGCGGGACACGTGAAATCCCGTCGGAATCCGGGAGGACCATCTCCCAAGGCTAAATACTACCTAGTGACCGATAGTGAACCAGTACCGTGAGGGAAAGGTGAAAAGCACCCCGGAAGGGGAGTGAAAAGATCCTGAAACCGTGTGCTTACAAGTAGTCAGAGCCCGTTAACGGGTGATGGCGTGCCTTTTGTAGAATGAACCGGCGAGTTACGATCCCGTGCAAGGTTAAGTTGATGAGACGGAGCCGCAGCGAAAGCGAGTCTGAATAGGGCGAATTAGTACGTGGTCGTAGACCCGAAACCAGGTGATCTACCCATGTCCAGGGTGAAGTTCAGGTAACACTGAATGGAGGCCCGAACCCACGCACGTTGAAAAGTGCGGGGATGAGGTGTGGGTAGCGGAGAAATTCCAATCGAACTTGGAGATAGCTGGTTCTCTCCGAAATAGCTTTAGGGCTAGCCTCGAGTATGAGAGTCTTGGAGGTAGAGCACTGATTGGACTAGGGGCCCTCATCGGGTTACCGAATTCAGTCAAACTCCGAATGCCAAAGACTTGCTCCTCGGGAGTCAGACTGCGAGTGATAAGATCCGTAGTCAAGAGGGAAACAGCCCAGACCGCCAGCTAAGGTCCCAAAGTATACGTTAAGTGGAAAAGGATGTGGAGTTGCTTAGACAACCAGGATGTTGGCTTAGAAGCAGCCACCATTTAAAGAGTGCGTAATAGCTCACTGGTCGAGTGACTCTGCGCCGAAAATGTACCGGGGCTAAACGTATCACCGAAGCTGCGGACTGTTCTTACGAACAGTGGTAGGAGAGCGTTCTAAGGGCGTCGAAGCCAGACCGGAAGGACTGGTGGAGCGCTTAGAAGTGAGAATGCCGGTATGAGTAGCGAAAGAGGGGTGAGAATCCCCTCCACCGAATGCCTAAGGTTTCCTGAGGAAGGCTCGTCCGCTCAGGGTTAGTCGGGACCTAAGCCGAGGCCGAAAGGCGTAGGCGATGGACAACAGGTTGATATTCCTGTACCACCTCCTCACCATTTGAGCAATGGGGGGACGCAGGAGGATAGGGCAAGCGCGCTGTTGGATATGCGCGTCCAAGCAGTTAGGCCGGGAAGTAGGCAAATCCGCTTCCCATATAAGGCTGAGCTGTGATGGCGAGGGAAATTTAGTACCGAAGTTCCTGATTCCACACTGCCAAGAAAAGCCTCTAGCGAGGTGAGAGGTGCCCGTACCGCAAACCGACACAGGTAGGCGAGGAGAGAATCCTAAGGTGAGCGAGAGAACTCTCGTTAAGGAACTCGGCAAAATGACCCCGTAACTTCGGGAGAAGGGGTGCTTTTTAGGGTGAATAGCCCTGAAAAGCCGCAGTGAATAGGCCCAGGCGACTGTTTAGCAAAAACACAGGTCTCTGCGAAGCCGCAAGGCGAAGTATAGGGGCTGACGCCTGCCCGGTGCTGGAAGGTTAAGGGGAGAGGTTAGCGCAAGCGAAGCTTTGAACCGAAGCCCCAGTAAACGGCGGCCGTAACTATAACGGTCCTAAGGTAGCGAAATTCCTTGTCGGGTAAGTTCCGACCCGCACGAAAGGCGTAACGATCTGGGCACTGTCTCAACGAGAGACTCGGTGAAATTATAGTACCTGTGAAGATGCAGGTTACCCGCGACAGGACGGAAAGACCCCGTGGAGCTTTACTGCAGCCTGATATTGAATTTTGGTACAGCTTGTACAGGATAGGTAGGAGCCTTGGAAGCCGGAGCGCAAGCTTCGGTGGAGGCATTGGTGGGATACTACCCTTGCTGTATTGAAATTCTAACCCGCAGCCCTTACCGGGCTGGGAGACAGTGTCAGGCGGGCAGTTTGACTGGGGCGGTCGCCTCCTAAAATGTAACGGAGGCGCCCAAAGGTTCCCTCAGAATGGTTGGAAATCATTCGCAGAGTGTAAAGGCACAAGGGAGCTTGACTGCGAGACCTACAAGTCGAGCAGGGACGAAAGTCGGGCTTAGTGATCCGGTGGTTCCGCATGGAAGGGCCATCGCTCAACGGATAAAAGCTACCCCGGGGATAACAGGCTTATCTCCCCCAAGAGTCCACATCGACGGGGAGGTTTGGCACCTCGATGTCGGCTCATCGCATCCTGGGGCTGTAGTCGGTCCCAAGGGTTGGGCTGTTCGCCCATTAAAGCGGTACGCGAGCTGGGTTCAGAACGTCGTGAGACAGTTCGGTCCCTATCCGTCGTGGGCGCAGGAAATTTGAGAGGAGCTGTCCTTAGTACGAGAGGACCGGGATGGACGCACCGCTGGTGTACCAGTTGTCTTGCCAAAGGCATCGCTGGGTAGCTATGTGCGGAAGGGATAAGTGCTGAAAGCATCTAAGCATGAAGCCCCCCTCAAGATGAGATTTCCCATCACATTTGTGAGTAAGAACCCTGAAAGATGATCAGGTTGATAGGTCTGAGGTGGAAGCGCGGTGACGTGTGGAGCTGACAGATACTAATCGTTCGAGGACTTAACCACAGTCTAACTAAGCGTAAATTGCACGTGAATCTTGTTATCAAACGTTACTCAGTTTTGAAAGAATAACTTCTTTCAACAAAAATGCATATTGTCTGGTGATGATGGCAAAGAGGTCACACCCGTTCCCATGCCGAACACGGAAGTTAAGCTCTTTAGCGCCGATGGTAGTTGGGGGTTTCCCCCTGTGAGAGTAGGACGTTGCCAGGCTGTAGCAATGATTCTGATCAGCTTATGCTGTGAAGCATCAGCGGTTTTATCCGCAAGCTATAAAACTTCAAAAAAGATGTTGACTTTATGAATCTAGTATAGTATGATTTAAAAGTTGCTCTTGAAGCAAAAAAATGATCTTTGAAAACTAAACAAAACCAAAAGCGTACCAAACGTTTTAAATTTTTTAAGTCAGCAACATTTATGAGTCACAAATTTTCTTCGGAGAGTTTGATCCTGGCTCAGGACGAACGCTGGCGGCGTGCCTAATACATGCAAGTCGAGCGGACCTCTTCGGAGGTCAGCGGCGGACGGGTGAGTAACACGTGGGCAACCTGCCTGTAAGACTGGGATAACTCCGGGAAACCGGAGCTAATACCGGATACTATGTCAAACCGCATGGTTTGACATTCAAAGACGGTTTCGGCTGTCACTTACAGATGGGCCCGCGGCGCATTAGCTAGTTGGTGAGGTAATGGCTCACCAAGGCGACGATGCGTAGCCGACCTGAGAGGGTGATCGGCCACACTGGGACTGAGACACGGCCCAGACTCCTACGGGAGGCAGCAGTAGGGAATCTTCCGCAATGGACGAAAGTCTGACGGAGCAACGCCGCGTGAGTGATGAAGGTTTTCGGATCGTAAAACTCTGTTGTCAGGGAAGAACAAGTGCCGGAGTAACTGCCGGCACCTTGACGGTACCTGACCAGAAAGCCACGGCTAACTACGTGCCAGCAGCCGCGGTAATACGTAGGTGGCAAGCGTTGTCCGGAATTATTGGGCGTAAAGCGCGCGCAGGCGGTTTCTTAAGTCTGATGTGAAAGCCCCCGGCTCAACCGGGGAGGGTCATTGGAAACTGGGAAACTTGAGTGCAGAAGAGGAGAGTGGAATTCCACGTGTAGCGGTGAAATGCGTAGAGATGTGGAGGAACACCAGTGGCGAAGGCGACTCTCTGGTCTGTAACTGACGCTGAGGCGCGAAAGCGTGGGGAGCGAACAGGATTAGATACCCTGGTAGTCCACGCCGTAAACGATGAGTGCTAAGTGTTAGAGGGTTTCCGCCCTTTAGTGCTGCAGCTAACGCATTAAGCACTCCGCCTGGGGAGTACGGTCGCAAGACTGAAACTCAAAGGAATTGACGGGGGCCCGCACAAGCGGTGGAGCATGTGGTTTAATTCGAAGCAACGCGAAGAACCTTACCAGGTCTTGACATCCTTTGCCACTTCTAGAGATAGAAGGTTCCCCTTCGGGGGACAAAGTGACAGGTGGTGCATGGTTGTCGTCAGCTCGTGTCGTGAGATGTTGGGTTAAGTCCCGCAACGAGCGCAACCCTTGATCTTAGTTGCCAGCATTCAGTTGGGCACTCTAAGGTGACTGCCGGTGACAAACCGGAGGAAGGTGGGGATGACGTCAAATCATCATGCCCCTTATGACCTGGGCTACACACGTGCTACAATGGATGGTACAAAGGGCTGCGAGACCGCGAGGTTTAGCCAATCCCATAAAACCATTCTCAGTTCGGATTGCAGGCTGCAACTCGCCTGCATGAAGCTGGAATCGCTAGTAATCGCGGATCAGCATGCCGCGGTGAATACGTTCCCGGGCCTTGTACACACCGCCCGTCACACCACGAGAGTTTGCAACACCCGAAGTCGGTGGGGTAACCGCAAGGAGCCAGCCGCCTAAGGTGGGGTAGATGATTGGGGTGAAGTCGTAACAAGGTAGCCGTATCGGAAGGTGCGGCTGGATCACCTCCTTTCTAAGGATATGAGGTCGCTTTTGGTTTTTGTTTAGTTTTGAGAGATCATTCTCTCTATATGAAAGAAGGCGGTCATTTCTGATTTGCCGGTTGTTCTTTGAAAACTGGATAACGTAATTGATAACAAGTAATTCACTGAGATTTACGCTTACCATAGTGATTTTCTTAGACTTTACAGTCTAAACAAACGATTGACCAATTTTGGTTAAGTTATGAAGGGCGCACGGTGGATGCCTTGGCACTAGGAGCCGATGAAGGACGGGACTAACACCGATATGCTTTGGGGAGCTGTAAGTAAGCTTTGATCCAGAGATTTCCGAATGGGGAAACCCACTGTTCGTAATGGAACAGTATCTTTACCTGAATACATAGGGTACTGAAGGCAGACCCGGGGAACTGAAACATCTAAGTACCCGGAGGAAGAGAAAGCAAATGCGATTTCCCAAGTAGCGGCGAGCGAAACGGAATCAGCCCAAACCAAGAGGCTTGCCTCTTGGGGTTGTAGGACACTCTATACGGAGTTACAAAGGAACGGGGTAGATGAAGCGGCCTGGAAAGGCCTGTCATAGAAGGTAAAAACCCTGTAGTCGAAACTTCGTTCCCTCCAGAGTGGATCCTGAGTACGGCGGGACACGTGAAATCCCGTCGGAATCCGGGAGGACCATCTCCCAAGGCTAAATACTACCTAGTGACCGATAGTGAACCAGTACCGTGAGGGAAAGGTGAAAAGCACCCCGGAAGGGGAGTGAAAAGATCCTGAAACCGTGTGCTTACAAGTAGTCAGAGCCCGTTAACGGGTGATGGCGTGCCTTTTGTAGAATGAACCGGCGAGTTACGATCCCGTGCAAGGTTAAGTTGATGAGACGGAGCCGCAGCGAAAGCGAGTCTGAATAGGGCGAATTAGTACGTGGTCGTAGACCCGAAACCAGGTGATCTACCCATGTCCAGGGTGAAGTTCAGGTAACACTGAATGGAGGCCCGAACCCACGCACGTTGAAAAGTGCGGGGATGAGGTGTGGGTAGCGGAGAAATTCCAATCGAACTTGGAGATAGCTGGTTCTCTCCGAAATAGCTTTAGGGCTAGCCTCGAGTATGAGAGTCTTGGAGGTAGAGCACTGATTGGACTAGGGGCCCTCATCGGGTTACCGAATTCAGTCAAACTCCGAATGCCAAAGACTTGCTCCTCGGGAGTCAGACTGCGAGTGATAAGATCCGTAGTCAAGAGGGAAACAGCCCAGACCGCCAGCTAAGGTCCCAAAGTATACGTTAAGTGGAAAAGGATGTGGAGTTGCTTAGACAACCAGGATGTTGGCTTAGAAGCAGCCACCATTTAAAGAGTGCGTAATAGCTCACTGGTCGAGTGACTCTGCGCCGAAAATGTACCGGGGCTAAACGTATCACCGAAGCTGCGGACTGTTCTTACGAACAGTGGTAGGAGAGCGTTCTAAGGGCGTCGAAGCCAGACCGGAAGGACTGGTGGAGCGCTTAGAAGTGAGAATGCCGGTATGAGTAGCGAAAGAGGGGTGAGAATCCCCTCCACCGAATGCCTAAGGTTTCCTGAGGAAGGCTCGTCCGCTCAGGGTTAGTCGGGACCTAAGCCGAGGCCGAAAGGCGTAGGCGATGGACAACAGGTTGATATTCCTGTACCACCTCCTCACCATTTGAGCAATGGGGGGACGCAGGAGGATAGGGCAAGCGCGCTGTTGGATATGCGCGTCCAAGCAGTTAGGCCGGGAAGTAGGCAAATCCGCTTCCCATATAAGGCTGAGCTGTGATGGCGAGGGAAATTTAGTACCGAAGTTCCTGATTCCACACTGCCAAGAAAAGCCTCTAGCGAGGTGAGAGGTGCCCGTACCGCAAACCGACACAGGTAGGCGAGGAGAGAATCCTAAGGTGAGCGAGAGAACTCTCGTTAAGGAACTCGGCAAAATGACCCCGTAACTTCGGGAGAAGGGGTGCTTTTTAGGGTGAATAGCCCTGAAAAGCCGCAGTGAATAGGCCCAGGCGACTGTTTAGCAAAAACACAGGTCTCTGCGAAGCCGCAAGGCGAAGTATAGGGGCTGACGCCTGCCCGGTGCTGGAAGGTTAAGGGGAGAGGTTAGCGCAAGCGAAGCTTTGAACCGAAGCCCCAGTAAACGGCGGCCGTAACTATAACGGTCCTAAGGTAGCGAAATTCCTTGTCGGGTAAGTTCCGACCCGCACGAAAGGCGTAACGATCTGGGCACTGTCTCAACGAGAGACTCGGTGAAATTATAGTACCTGTGAAGATGCAGGTTACCCGCGACAGGACGGAAAGACCCCGTGGAGCTTTACTGCAGCCTGATATTGAATTTTGGTACAGCTTGTACAGGATAGGTAGGAGCCTTGGAAGCCGGAGCGCAAGCTTCGGTGGAGGCATTGGTGGGATACTACCCTTGCTGTATTGAAATTCTAACCCGCAGCCCTTACCGGGCTGGGAGACAGTGTCAGGCGGGCAGTTTGACTGGGGCGGTCGCCTCCTAAAATGTAACGGAGGCGCCCAAAGGTTCCCTCAGAATGGTTGGAAATCATTCGCAGAGTGTAAAGGCACAAGGGAGCTTGACTGCGAGACCTACAAGTCGAGCAGGGACGAAAGTCGGGCTTAGTGATCCGGTGGTTCCGCATGGAAGGGCCATCGCTCAACGGATAAAAGCTACCCCGGGGATAACAGGCTTATCTCCCCCAAGAGTCCACATCGACGGGGAGGTTTGGCACCTCGATGTCGGCTCATCGCATCCTGGGGCTGTAGTCGGTCCCAAGGGTTGGGCTGTTCGCCCATTAAAGCGGTACGCGAGCTGGGTTCAGAACGTCGTGAGACAGTTCGGTCCCTATCCGTCGTGGGCGCAGGAAATTTGAGAGGAGCTGTCCTTAGTACGAGAGGACCGGGATGGACGCACCGCTGGTGTACCAGTTGTCTTGCCAAAGGCATCGCTGGGTAGCTATGTGCGGAAGGGATAAGTGCTGAAAGCATCTAAGCATGAAGCCCCCCTCAAGATGAGATTTCCCATCACATTTGTGAGTAAGAACCCTGAAAGATGATCAGGTTGATAGGTCTGAGGTGGAAGCGCGGTGACGTGTGGAGCTGACAGATACTAATCGTTCGAGGACTTAACCACAGTCTAACTAAGCGTAAATTGCACGTGAATCTTGTTATCAAACGTTACTCAGTTTTGAAAGAATAACTTCTTTCAACAAAAATGCATATTGTCTGGTGATGATGGCAAAGAGGTCACACCCGTTCCCATGCCGAACACGGAAGTTAAGCTCTTTAGCGCCGATGGTAGTTGGGGGTTTCCCCCTGTGAGAGTAGGACGTTGCCAGGCACGCAGAAAAGAGGACAGCAGAGATGCTGTTCTTTTTTGTTTTCTTAAAAAGAGACGAGTCAAACCCAGGAGGGTTTGGGCAGGATGAACAGGAATGATATTCGCCTTCCATCCGGAGGGTTGGGAGGAGCGAGCAGGTCGAGGAAGCGAGGGAGAGAAGACCGGAGCGTACGAATGTACGTGAGGATCTGAACGAGTGAAGCTGACGAAGAGATGCGAAGCTCATCGCAGGCCGGATGCCGAAGCAAGGAAGTTAAGCTCTCAGCGCCGATGGTAGTTGGGGGTTTCCCCCTGTGAGAGTAGGACGTTGCCAGGCACGCAGAAAAAAGGACAGCAGAGATGCTGTCTTTTTTGTTGTTAAGCAAGAAATCGGCGGGGTACATAGTGCAAACAAATGGCTCAATCGTACCCTGTAAAACTGTCATTTCGATTTGGCAGGGTAAGTAAATGTCCGAATCGTACCCTCGTAAACTGTAAAACGATATCGGAGGGTAAGCAAACGCCTGAATCGTACCCTCGTAAACCGAGAAACGATATCGGAGGGTAAGCAAACGCCTGAATCGTACCCTCGTAAACCGAGAAACGATATCGGAGGGTAAGCAAACGCTTGAATCGTACCCTCGTAAACCGAGAAACGATATCAGAGGGTAAGCAAACACCCGAATCGTACCCACCAAACCCGTAAAACGATATCGCAGGGTAAGCAGACAACTGAAACCCTCTAAGCTGCCCAACCACTTTGGACCAAAGCCCTCTCACTTTTATTCTTCTTTGCTGAATCGTCCGACCGCTATCCCGCCACCTTCATAGCAGCAAAACAAAACACCCGTTATCTGCCCCTCTTCCATTGTTTCTTTCCCAAAACTTTAGTAAGATATGACCTGTTACCTTTAATATGAGCAGTTTGCAGCTTAAAGTATAAGGGTCATCATGTTAGGAGGAAATTCATTGCTTTCCAATAGTTTAATGATGATTTTAATCATCTTGGTAATTAATATTGTTTATGTATCTTTTTTTACGATACGGATGATCTTGACGCTTAAGGGCCAGCGGTATCTTGCGGCTTTTATCAGTACGATAGAAGTTGTGATTTATGTCATCGGCCTTGGTCTTGTGCTTGATAATTTAAATGAGATTCAGAATTTGATTGCGTATGCGGTCGGGTACGGAATTGGCGTTATTGTAGGGATGAAGATTGAGGAAAAGCTTGCTCTCGGGTATATTACAGTTAACGTAATTTCGACTGAAAGCGAGAAGGACCTGCCGGGTATTCTGAGAGACAAAGGATATGGGGTAACGGACTGGATGGCAAATGGCCGTGAGGGTGACCGGCTCGCGATGCAGATCCTCACTCCGAGAAAGTATGAATTGAATCTATATGCAGCAATAAAAGAGCTTGATCCTAGGGCATTTATTATTGCGTTTGAGCCGAAGACAATCCACGGAGGCTTCTGGGTGAAAGCGGTAAGAAGGGGTAAGATTGAGGTATGACGGACAAGCCGAAAAAGCGAAAGTTTGAGGTTGGAGAAGGCGAAAGCATCGACAGCTGCCTTTCCCGCATGCAGAGTGAGGGCTACATGCCTGTCAGAAGAATGGAAGAGCCAATTTTTAAAGAAGAAAAGATAAATGGTTCAATTGAAGTGGTACCTTATGGGAAAAAGATTGTTTTTGAAGGAAAGTTAATCTAAATACGAACGTTTTATACAGAAGTTATTACATTGTTCGATTTTTCGTTGACAACTTCTGAATCAGGCTGTTATGATTATGTTGGATATGAAAACGAATGAATGACCTCATATAAAGTCGGGAATATGGCCCGAAAGTTTCTACCCGATAACCGTAAATTATTGGACTATGAGGGAAAGTGATCGTTGACCAGACATGGAACAGCTTTTTTATGAATGTTCTTATGACCGGTTTGCAGTGCTTTCTCTTGTAGAGAAGGTTTGCAAACCGGTTTTTTCGTGGAAAAAAAGAATTTGAAAAACGTAAAACAGATGGATAGAGGCGGGGGATATAGATGGAACCATTGGTTGGAATTATAATGGGCAGCACGTCAGACTGGGAGACGATGAAGCACGCCTGCGAAGTTCTTGATGAGCTTCAGGTGCCTTATGAGAAAAAAGTGGTTTCCGCACATCGCACTCCTGATTATATGTTTGCTTATGCAGAAGATGCAAGAAATAGAGGGCTGAAAGTGATTGTGGCCGGCGCAGGAGGAGCTGCTCATCTGCCTGGCATGGTTGCCGCCAAAACGACACTCCCTGTAATTGGAGTGCCTGTTCAATCAAAAGCGCTTAACGGCATGGATTCGCTGCTGTCTATCGTGCAGATGCCTGGCGGTGTTCCGGTTGCAACGGTTGCAATCGGCAAGGCCGGGGCAGTCAATGCAGGCCTGCTGGCAGCCCAGATTCTCTCAATCTCAGATACGCTCCTTGCTGAAAGGCTTGATGCAAAACGGGAAAAAACACGGAACACCGTGCTGGAAAGCAGTGATGACCTTGTCTAAACAAATGATTATGCCCGGTTCAACAATCGGAATCATCGGCGGCGGTCAGCTTGGCCGGATGATGACAGTGGCTGCAAAAAGCATGGGGTATGACGTTGCTGTGCTGGACCCTACTCCTAATTCACCGTGCGGTCAGCTTGCAGACTATGAAATAACGGCCTCCTACAACGATTTGGAAGCTATTAAGAAACTTGCAGAACTTAGCGATGTGATTACGTATGAGTTTGAAAACATAGATTACGAGGCTTTAAAGTGGATTGAAGCGAATGCCTATTTGCCTCAGGGTTCGGCACTTCTGTCATTGACTCAGGATCGCGGCACAGAGAAACAAGCGATCACAGATGCAGGATGCACAGTTGCAGACTACCGGATTGTCGAAACAGAAACGGAGCTTGCATCAGCAGCCGGGGAACTTGAGCTGCCTTGTGTATTGAAAACGTGCCGCGGTGGCTACGATGGTAAGGGGCAGGCGGTAATCAGACATAACGAAGACCTTAAAACAGCTGCAGAGCTTTTGAAAAACGGAACCTGCATTCTTGAAAAGTGGGTGCCGTTTGTAAAAGAAATTTCGGTGATTGTCGCAAGAAATTCAGATGGAGAAATCCGTTCTTTCCCGATTGCGGAGAACGTTCATGTCAACAACATTCTTCACCAGAGCATTGTACCTGCAAGAATTGGGGAAGGCACAGCCCGTGAAGCAGAGAAACAGGCTGGTCAGCTCGCTGCTGCCTTTAACCTTGTCGGTACGCTTGCGGTCGAAATGTTTGTCACCGAAGAGGGAAGCATTTTAATTAACGAGCTTGCTCCAAGACCTCATAATTCAGGTCATTACACCATTGACCTCTGCGAAACAGATCAGTTTGAGCAGCATATCCGTGCTGTATGCAATCTGCCGCTCGGGAAGCCTGTTTTGCTGCATCCAGGCATCATGGTGAACGTTTTAGGCGAACATATGCCTCTGATTTTAAATAATCTTTCGTTATTCAGTGAAGGTAAGATATACTTGTACGGTAAAAAAGAGGCAAAGCACAGACGGAAGATGGGGCATGTCACTTTTTTAACAGAGAGCATTGACCAAAAAGAAAAAGAAATCAATAACTTATGGGGTCAACAATAGAACGGAGGATTTATCAATGATTGAACGATACACAAGACCTGAAATGGGTGCGATCTGGACGGAGGAAAACCGTTTCCAGGCATGGCTGGAAGTAGAGATACTTGCTTGCGAGGCATGGGCTGAGCTTGGACATATTCCAAAAGAAGATGTAAAACTGCTCCGCCAGAATGCATCTTTTGATATGAACCGCATTAAGGAAATTGAAGAAGAGACACGCCACGATGTGGTTGCCTTCACAAGAGCCGTTTCTGAAACGCTTGGCGAGGAGCGAAAGTGGGTTCATTACGGATTAACATCTACAGACGTAGTGGATACAGCGTTGTCTTATCTTCTGAAACAGGCAAATGCGATTCTCTTAAAAGACATCGAAAACTTTGTTGAGATTTTGAAAAACAAAGCAATCGAGCACAAATATACAGTCATGATGGGGCGCACACACGGGGTGCACGCTGAGCCGACTACTTTCGGACTGAAGCTTGGCTTATGGTATGAGGAAATGAAGCGGAACCTTGAGCGCTTCAAGCGTGCAGCAGAAGGCATTGAGTTCGGCAAAATGTCAGGTGCTGTAGGTACATATGCAAACATTGATCCTTTTGTTGAAGCATATGTGTGTGAAAAATTAGGGCTTCAGGCTGCGCCAATCTCGACTCAGACTCTTCAGCGTGACCGCCATGCTGATTATATGAGCACACTTGCTCTGATTGCGACATCCATTGAAAAGTTTGCAACGGAAGTGCGTGGTCTGCAAAAGAGTGAAACGCGTGAAGTAGAAGAGTTTTTCGCAAAAGGCCAAAAAGGTTCTTCGGCTATGCCGCATAAACGCAACCCGATCGGCTCTGAGAACATGACAGGTCTTGCGAGAGTCATCCGCGGACATATGCTGACAGCCTATGAGAACGTTCCGCTGTGGCATGAGCGTGATATTTCACATTCATCTGCAGAGCGCATTATTCTTCCTGATGCGACGATTGCCCTTAACTACATGCTGAACCGTTTCGGCAATATTGTGAAGAACCTGACGGTGTTCCCGGAAAACATGAAGCGCAATATGGACCGCACACTTGGGCTGATTTACTCTCAGCGCGTTCTTCTTGCTTTGATTGATTCAGGTATGACACGCGAGCTGGCATATGATCTTGTTCAGCCGAAGGCAATGGAGGCATGGGAAAGACAAGTGCCGTTCCGCGAGCTTGTAGAAGCAGACGGAACGATCACAGACCGTCTGTCAGCTGAAATGATTGCTGACTGCTTCGACTACAACTATCACTTAAAAGGTGTCGATACGATTTTTGAACGCTTAGGTCTGTAAGCGGACATTTTTACAGAAGAGGTAAATAGAGATATTTGCCTCTTTTTTAAAAAGCGGAGTACGTGCTGTCTGGCTCCATTGGCAGTTCCCGGAGGTAACCTGGCAATAGACTCAGCACATTGAATGTTGTCCGGCTCCATCGCCCAGCTCCTCTGCCAGAACAGCTCCGCCAGTAAAGGCAAAAAGCGCCTTTTCTGGCGGATCCTTATCTGGCTCCCGGAGCTAACCGGGCGATTCCGCACTTCGAAAGTTCCCAATATTCAGTCGTTATAAGGAGGATAAGGCATGACAACCGAAAAATTGAACCTGCTTTATGAAGGAAAGGCAAAGAGAATTTACCGCACGAATGAAGAATCCGTTTTGCTTGTTTCATATAAGAATTCCGCAACCGCGTTTAATGGCGGGAAGAAGGCAGAGATTGAAGGGAAAGGCCGCCTGAACAATGAGATTTCATCGCTGCTTTTTGAGAAGCTTGCTGAGAAGGGGATTGAGAGTCATTTTATTAAAAAGCTTTCAGAAACAGAGCAGCTTGTCAAAGAGGTAACCATTGTTCCCCTTGAGGTTGTTGTGCGCAACATTATGGCAGGAAGCCTCTCTAAGCGGCTGGGGATTGAGGAAGGAACACCGCTTCAAAAGCCGATTGTTGAATTTTACTACAAAGATGATGCTCTTGGGGATCCCCTCATAACTGAAGATCATATCGACGTGCTTGAAGCGGCGACGAAAGAGCAGGTACAGGAGCTGAAAACAGCTGCGTTAAAAGTTAATGATGTCCTCATTTCCCACTTTAAGCAGTGCGGAATCCGTTTAGTAGATTTCAAACTGGAATTTGGATTGACGAGTGAAGGAAAACTTCTTCTCGCAGATGAGATTTCACCGGATACTTGCCGTCTGTGGGATGAAGAAACGAATGAGAAGTTTGACAAAGATGTATTCCGCCGGGATATTGGCAGTTTAACAGATGCATATTCAGTGATTTTAAACCGTTTAGGAGGAGAAGCAGCATGTACAAAGTAAAGGTATTCGTTACACTCAGAGAGAGCGTTTTAGATCCGCAGGGAAGCGCGGTGCAGCACGCATTGCACAGCATGAACTACAAAGAGGTCAGCGATGTCCGGATCGGAAAGTACATGGAGCTTGCGATTGAAAAAACGGAGCGTGACCTGGATGCGACGGTCCGCGAAATGTGTGAAAAGCTTCTGGCCAACACTGTGATTGAAGACTACCGCTATGAGGTGGAGGAGGTTGTGGCACAGTGAAATTCGCCGTTATCGTTTTTCCGGGGTCAAACTGTGACATCGATATGTTTCACGCCATCAAGGATGAACTTGGAGAAGAAGCTGAATACGTATGGCATGATCAGACCGATTTAAGCCGTTTTGACGGCATTCTGCTTCCCGGAGGATTCTCTTATGGGGATTACCTTCGTTCCGGGGCGATTGCCCGTTTTGCAAACGTTATGAAGGAAGTTGTGAAAGCAGCCGAAGCTGGCAAACCGGTGCTCGGCGTATGCAACGGTTTTCAGATTCTGCTTGAAGCGGGTCTTCTGCCTGGTGCGATGAAACGCAATGAGAACCTGAAGTTCATTTGCCGCCCGACAAATCTTGTCGTTCAAAATAACAAGACAATGTTTACTTCTGCTTATGAAAAAGAACAGGTTATTTCAGTGCCGATTGCACACGGAGAAGGAAACTACTACTGTGATGAACTCACATTAGCGAGATTAAAAGAAAACAATCAAATCGTCTTCATCTATGAAAATAATCCGAATGGAAGTTTAGTAGATATCGCCGGGATTGTGAATGAAAAGGGCAATGTTCTTGGCATGATGCCGCATCCTGAGCGTGCAGTTGATGAGCTGCTCGGCAGCGCTGACGGACTGAAGCTGTTTAAATCGATCGTGAAAAACTGGAGGGAATCTCATGTCACTACTGCTTGAACCAACTCAGCAAATGATCAAAGAAGAGAAAATCTACCGCCAATTCGGCGTCAGTGATGATGAGTTCAGCATGATTGAAGGCATCATGGGCCGTTTGCCGAACTATACAGAGCTTGGCATTTTCTCTGTTATGTGGTCAGAGCACTGCAGCTATAAAAACTCAAAGCCGGTGCTTAAGAAGTTCCCGACTTCAGGGGAGCATGTTCTTCAGGGGCCGGGAGAAGGCGCAGGAATTGTTGATATCGGAGACGGCCAGGCTGTTGTGTTTAAGATCGAGAGCCACAATCACCCTTCTGCGATTGAACCCTATCAGGGTGCGGCGACAGGCGTAGGCGGCATCATCCGTGACGTCTTTTCAATGGGAGCACGTCCTATTGCTCTATTAAACTCTTTGCGCTTTGGGGAATTGACGTCACCGCGTGTGCGCTACTTGTTTGAAGAGGTTGTAGCAGGAATCGCAGGCTACGGAAACTGCATCGGGATCCCGACAGTAGGAGGCGAAATCCAGTTCGATCCTTCCTATGACGGCAATCCGCTTGTAAACGCCATGTGTGTTGGTCTAATCAACCATGAGGATATTAAAAAAGGCGTGGCAAAAGGAATCGGAAACACCGTTATGTATGTTGGAGCGAAAACAGGACGCGACGGCATTCACGGCGCTACTTTTGCCTCAGAGGAACTGACGGATTCATCTGATGAAAACCGTCCGGCCGTACAAGTCGGAGATCCTTTCATGGAAAAGCTTTTGCTTGAAGCTTGTCTAGAGGTTATTAAATGTGATGCCCTTGTCGGCATTCAGGATATGGGAGCAGCGGGACTGACGAGCTCGACAGCTGAAATGGCGAGTAAAGCGGGATCCGGCATTGAGCTCAACTTAGATTTAGTGCCTCAGCGCGAAGCGGGCATGACACCTTATGAAATGATGCTCTCCGAATCACAGGAGCGGATGGTTCTCGTTGTAGAACGCGGACGCGAGCAGGAGATCACCGACATTTTTGACAAATATGAGCTTGAAGCAAAAGCAATTGGCACTGTAACAGACGATAAAATGCTCCGTCTTCTTCATAAAGGAGAAGTTGTGGCGGAAATTCCAGTTGATGCGCTTGCGGAAGAAGCGCCGGTTTACCACAAGCCTTCAGCTGAGCCTGCCTACTATAAAGAATTTCAGGCTATGGAACAAACCGCACCTGAAACGGGCGACTTAAAAGAAACGCTGATCAGTCTTTTAAAGCAGCCGACGATTGCAAGCAAAGAATGGGTGTACGATCAATACGACTATATGGTCCGCACAAATACGGTTGTGGCACCGGGATCAGACGCTGCTGTTCTCCGCATACGCGATACGAACAAAGCACTTGCCATGACGACAGACTGCAATTCAAGATATCTTTACCTCGATCCTGAAACAGGCGGCATGATTGCTGTTGCAGAAGCAGCGCGCAACATTGTCTGCTCAGGAGGAAAACCGCTTGCTGTGACAGACTGCCTGAACTTCGGCAATCCGGAAAAGCCGGAGATTTTCTGGCAGATCGAAAAAGCAGCTGACGGCATGAGTGAAGCGTGCCGCGTGCTGAATTCACCGGTTATCGGCGGAAATGTTTCTCTGTACAATGAAACGAACGGCACGGCTGTTTATCCGACACCGGTCATCGGCATGGTCGGTCTGATAGAAGATACGAAGTACATTACGACTCAATCATTCAAAGCAGCGGGAGACCTGATTTATGTACTTGGCGAAACGAAGAATGAGTTCGGAGGAAGCGAGCTTCAAAAGCTGACATACGGCAGAATCTTCGGCAAAGCACCTGAGCTTGATCTTGCAGTGGAAGCAGACCGCCAGGCAAAAGTAGCAGCAGCTATCCGTGCAGGACTTGTTTCATCAGCGCATGACGTTGCAGAGGGCGGCCTTGCAGTAGCTGCAGCTGAAAGCACATTCGGCACAAACGGACTTGGCGCAGATTTGACAATTGACGGTGAAGCTGTTGCTGCCCTGTTCAGCGAAACACAATCCCGTTTCATCCTGACAATAAAACCTGAACACAAGACGTCTTTTGAAGAATTGACAGGTGCTGCACTGATCGGGCGTGTCACAGGAGATGGCATCTTCACGGTGAAAAACGGAGCAGGCGACCTTCTTGTTCAGGCTGAAGCAGCTGAGCTTGAAGCGGCCTGGAGAGGAGCGATTCCATGCTTGCTGAGATCAGAGGACTAAATGAAGAGTGCGGAGTGTTTGGTATTTGGGGACACTCTGAAGCTCCCCAAATTACGTATTACGGCCTGCACAGTCTTCAGCACCGCGGCCAGGAGGGCGCCGGCATTGTGTCAACAGACGGCAGCAAGCTGACATGCGTCAAAGGCCAGGGCCTGATTACGGAAGTATTCAGCGGCGGGCGCCTGAATGACATCAAGGGAAAAGGCGCAATCGGCCACGTCCGCTATGCGACAGCGGGCGGCGGAGGATTTGAAAATGTTCAGCCCCTCCTGTTCCGCTCAGAAAGCGGCGGCCTTGCCCTTGCCCATAATGGAAACCTTGTAAATGCGAACGGACTGAAGCATCAGCTTGAGCACCAGGGGAGTATCTTCCAGTCCACTTCCGACACAGAAGTGCTTGCCCACCTTATCAAACGAAGCGGCTACAGTTCGCTTAAGGATAAAATTAAAAATGCCCTGACCATGATTAAAGGTGCCTACGCATTCCTGATCATGACAGAAACAGAAATGATGGTTGCCCTTGATCCGAACGGACTGCGCCCTCTTTCAATCGGCATGCTCGGAGACGCTTATGTTGTGGCTTCTGAAACATGTGCTTTTGATATTATCGGCGCTGAATACCTCCGCGAGGTTCAGCCGGGTGAACTGCTTATCATCAATGATGACGGGCTGCAGTCAGAACGCTTTTCCGTTAACGTTAACCGCGCCATCTGCAGCATGGAATACATCTATTTTTCAAGACCTGACAGCAACATCGACGGCATCAACGTGCACACTGCCCGGAAAAATCTCGGCAAGCGCATGGCCATTGAAGCGCCTTTTGAAGCAGATGTTGTAACAGGCGTTCCGGACTCAAGCATTTCAGCTGCCATTGGCTATGCGGAGGCCTCAGGGATACCGTATGAGCTTGGCCTGATCAAAAACCGCTACGTTGGCAGAACGTTCATTCAGCCGTCCCAGTCACTCAGGGAGCAGGGCGTGAAGATGAAACTGTCGGCTGTCCGCGGAGTAGTTGAAGGCAAGCGCGTTGTCATGGTTGACGATTCCATCGTCCGCGGTACGACGAGCCGCAGAATCGTGAACATGCTTAGAGAAGCGGGAGCAACGGAAGTGCACGTCTGCATTACGTCTCCGCCCATCAGCAACCCGTGCTTTTACGGAATTGATACATCCTCTACAGAAGAGCTGATTGCAGCGACGCACTCAGTGGAAGAAATCAGGGAAATCATCGGAGCGGACACACTGACATTCCTCAGTGTCGAAGGGCTGCTCGAAGGCATTGGACGAAAGTATGAAGGCGAGCGCCGCGGACAGTGTCTGGCTTGTTTTACAGGAAAATATCCGACAGAGATTTATCCGGATACAGAATTGCCTCATGAAAAGGAAGAAGTGCTGACGAAATAAGAGCGGGAGGAATAAAGGATGTCAAACGCATATAAGCAGGCAGGCGTAGATATCGAAGCAGGGTATGAAGCTGTTTCGCGAATGAAAAAGCATGTCGCAAAAACAATGAGAAAAGGCGTCATGGGAAGCCTCGGCGGCTTCGGCGGCATGTTCGACCTTTCTGAGCTGAAACTCAAACAGCCTGTCCTTGTTTCAGGAACAGACGGGGTCGGCACAAAGCTCAAGCTTGCTTTTCAGATGAATCAGCATGATACCATCGGGGTGGATGCGGTTGCCATGTGTGTGAACGATATTCTTGCACAGGGTGCAGAGCCCCTATTTTTCCTGGACTATCTTGCTCTTGGAAAAGCGGAGCCTGCTAAAATTGAACAGATCGTCAAAGGCGTTGCAGACGGATGCGAGCAGGCAGGCTGTGCGCTGGTCGGCGGTGAAACGGCTGAGATGCCGGGACTTTATGACGGTGAAGAGTATGATATCGCAGGCTTTTCAGTTGGCGCAGCGGAAAAGGAAGACATTGTAACCGGTGAGAATATCCGTGCCGGCCATGTGCTGATCGGCCTTGCTTCAAGCGGCCTTCACAGCAATGGGTTTTCTCTTGTGCGCAAGATTTTGCTTGAAGACGGCGGTTTATCTCTTGATGAGAACGTTCAGCCGCTTGAGAAACCGCTTGGCGAAGAGCTTCTCACTCCAACAAAAATCTATGTGAAGCCGGTCCTAAACGTGCTGAAAAAATATAAAGTGGACGGTATGGCCCATATTACGGGCGGCGGTTTTATTGAAAATATCCCAAGAATGCTTCCTGAGGGCCTCAGCGCTGAAATCGACTTTGGTTCATGGCCGATACCTGCTGTATTTGATCTTCTTCAGGAAAAAGGGTCACTAAGCCAAGAAGAAATGTTCAACATCTTCAATATGGGCATCGGCTTTGTGCTTGCAGTGGATTACAGCCAAATGCATGCAGTCATCAGCGAGCTTGAAAAGAACGGCGAAAAAGCCTTTATCATCGGCCGTGTAAAAGAAGGCAGTGGGGTCACATTCGGCGGAGGCGCTCTCTCATGATGAAAATCGCCGTATTTGCTTCAGGATCCGGCTCGAATTTCCAGGCCATCCTGAATGAAATCAAGAGGGGAAAGCTTGAGGCAGAGGTTGTCCTTTTGGTTTGCGACAGACCGGGAGCAAGGGTTGTTGAACGTGCGCAAAAGGAAAACATTCCGGTGTTTGAGTTTTCACCGAAGGAATTCAGCAGCAAAGCAGCTTTTGAGACGCTGATTCTTCGCCAGCTGGAACAGTATGGTGTAAACTATGTGGTACTTGCAGGCTATATGAGACTGATTGGTGAGACGCTTCTTACTGCCTGCCCTGAACGCATCATAAATCTGCATCCGTCGCTTCTGCCTGCTTTTCCAGGCAAGGACGCCATCGGCCAGGCTTTTCGCGCAGGCGTAAAAGTCACCGGCATTACGATACACTTTGTAGATGCGGGCATGGACACAGGGCCGATTATTGCTCAGCAGGCACTTGAGGTGGAGGACACAGATACGCCTGAAACCTTGGCAGAAAAAATCCATCAGCTTGAGCATGCCTATTATCCGCATGTTCTGCAGTCTCTCTTTCAAAAACGAAAACTAGAGGTGTAACTATGACAATCAAACGGGCACTTGTCAGTGTTTCAGATAAAGAAGGCATTATTCCGTTCGCTGCCGGACTTGTTAGGCAGGGCATTGAAGTCATTTCAACCGGCGGGACGAAAAAATTGCTTCAGGAGAACAACGTGAAGGTGACGGGAATTTCCGAAGTGACCGGATTTCCTGAAATCATGGATGGCCGCGTCAAAACGCTTCATCCGAACATTCACGGCGGATTGCTTGCCGTCCGCAGCAATCCGGATCATATGAAGCAGCTTGAAGAAAACAGCATTCTTCCAATCGATCTTGTTGTCGTGAACCTTTATCCTTTTAAAGAAACCATCTCCAAAAAGGATGTAACGTTCGATGACGCGATTGAAAACATTGATATCGGCGGACCGACGATGCTGCGCTCGGCTGCGAAAAATCATCAGGACGTAACAGTTGTTGTCGATCCTGCAGATTATGCAGACGTTCTTGAGCAAATCAAAGCGGAGAAGGCAGTCTCTCTTGCAGCAAAGCAAAAGCTTGCCGCGAAAGTCTTCCGCCACACAGCTTCTTATGATGCGCTGATTGCTGAGTTTTTAACAAACGCAGTAGGCGAAGAAGATCCTGAAACGGTCACGTACACATACGAGAAAAAACAGTCGCTCCGCTACGGCGAAAATCCGCATCAAAAAGCGACGTTCTATAAAAAGCCGCTGGCAGGCACCGTCTCGATTGCAGAAGCGGTTCAGCTTCACGGCAAAGAGCTCTCTTACAACAACATTAAAGATGCGGATGCCGCTCTTCAAATCGTAAGAGAATTTACGCAGCCTGCAGCTGTTGCTGTTAAGCATATGAACCCTTGCGGTGTAGGTACAGGAGGAACTATCTTTGAAGCGTTCACGCGCGCATACGAAGCAGATCCGACATCGATTTTCGGAGGCATCATTGCTCTGAATCATGAGGTCGATGCGGATACGGCGCACAAGCTTCATGAGATTTTCCTTGAAATCGTTATAGCACCATCCTTCAGCGAGGAAGCTCTTGAGATTTTAACATCCAAGAAAAACCTGCGCCTTCTGACTTTGGATGTTCTCGGTGCAGAAGCGCAGGATCAGCAGGTTACCTCTATTCATGGCGGACTTCTTGTACAGGATGAGGACACGCTGTCGTTTGATGACGCCAAAATCACCATTCCTACAAGACGCGAGCCGTCTGAGCAGGAGTGGGAAGACCTCAAGCTTGCCTGGAAGGTCGTTAAGCATGTGAAATCGAACGCGATCGTTCTTGCTAAAAATCAGATGACAATTGGTGTTGGCGCTGGCCAGATGAACCGCGTCGGCGCAGCAAACATCGCGATTGAGCAGGCGGGCAGGCTTGCAAAAGGCAGCGCGATGGGATCTGATGCGTTCTTCCCTATGAGCGACACAGTGGAAGCGGCAGCCAAAGCGGGTGTGACGGCCATCATTCAGCCGGGCGGATCCATTAAAGATGAGGATTCAATTAAAAAAGCAGATGAATACGGCATTGCCATGGTCTTTACTGGGGTAAGACATTTTAAACATTAATCTTTGGGCGTGCGGCATATGGCCCGCACGCTTACTTTAGCGAGGTGGAACAATGAACATTCTGATCATTGGCCGCGGAGGCCGTGAACATGCAATCGCCTGGAAGGCATCTCAAAGCAAGCTTGCAGACAAAGTGTTCGCTGCACCTGGAAACGACGGGATGAGTACGGTTGCCGAGCTTGTTGCAATTGATGAATCGAATACACAGGAGCTTGTTGCATTTGCTCTTGGAAATCAAGTCGGCCTCACCATTGTCGGTCCGGAAGTACCGCTTTTAAACGGCGTAGTCGATGCTTTTCAAGAAGCGGGATTGAAGGTTTTCGGCCCGACAAAAGCGGCTGCGCTTATCGAAGGCAGCAAGAAATTTGCCAAAGAACTCATGCTTGCAAACAGCATACCTACAGCATCGTATGATTCTTTTACCTCGTTTGAGGAAGCAAAGCAGTATGTTCTTGAAAAAGGAGCTCCAATCGTTATTAAAGCAGATGGTCTCGCGGCAGGAAAAGGCGTGACCGTTGCTCTGACAGTGGAGGAAGCAGTCAATTGTCTCAGGGAATTTCTTGAGGATGCTAAATTCGGAGAAGCGAGCAGCTCGGTCGTCATTGAGGAATTCCTTGAAGGTGAAGAGTTTTCATTAATGGCGTTTGTTAACGGTGAGGACGTTTATCCAATGGTCATCGCCCAGGATCATAAGCGTGCATATGACCATGATGAAGGTCCAAACACAGGCGGCATGGGGGCATATTCACCTGTTCCCCAAATACCGGATGCATCTGTTTTGGAGGCTGTTGAAACCGTGCTGAAGCCGGCTGCCCGCGGAATGATTGCGAATGGCATACCATTTACAGGGATATTGTATGCCGGTCTGATCTTAACGGCTGAAGGTCCCAAGGTGATTGAATTCAACGCACGCTTCGGCGACCCTGAAACACAGGTTGTCCTTCCGCGTCTTGAATCCGATTTGATTGAAGTGCTGCTTGATATTCTCGACGGAAAAAAAGCAGAACTGAAATGGCGCGATGAAGCGGTGATGGGAGTCGTTCTTGCATCAAAAGGCTATCCGGATGCGTACATGAAGGGCGAAGCGATCGGTTCGCTTTTGCAGGGTTTTGAGCAGGGAGCCCTGTTCCATGCAGGCACAAAAAAAGAAGGCCAGCAGTATGTAACTGACGGCGGAAGGGTCCTTGCAGTCGTCGCATACGGAAGCGATCTGCTTGAAGCGCAGACACAAGTATATGAATACGTGGCAGAAGTTGCGTCAGATGCCCTGTTCTACCGAAAGGACATTGGAGCAAAAGCGACTAAGCACGTCTTTTCTTAACATACACAAACAAGAGCGCCACAATGCTGCCGATCAGAAGGGCAAGCACAAACGACATATCAGTCAGGTATTCCATGATCATAACGTTCACCTCTTTTAATGGATGCTCTAGTTAAGCAAACCCCCAAATGATGATTTGGGGGTTATTTGTTCTTAAGATGGATTATAAGTCTTATCCTCAAACTCCAAATCCTCTTTTTTATACTCCTGATACATAAATGTAAGCGGGCAGAAACGCAGGATTCCTTCTCCGACTTTCATGGCGCCGAGCAGCATGACAAGCAGGGCAGATTCTTTCCATGGCTTCTTTGAATATTTGGCAGATGCCCATGAGAGCAGGAAAAGTCCGATTGTGATGCGGACCAGGCCGTTTACAATGCCGATGTTTGGTTTCATAAAGATCAGACTCCTTTTTCGAGAAATTCTTTAGTGCGTTAATAAATTGAATATGTTACCATATTGAAAAGACCTTCAGGGAGGTGCTGTCATGCCAAAGCCAAATGCTCCGTGGAAAATCCGGGAGATCAGAGGCCATATTGACGCAGCATCCGGACAAGAGCCGCCGGATCTTTTGCTGAAAAATGGTACCTATCTGAACTCTTATTTAAAGAGATGGGTAAAGGCCCATATTTGGATTAAAGATGACCGGATTGTTTATATAGGAGAAAATCTCCCGGCCTCCGCAAAAGAAACAGCGGATTGCGAAGGGCAGTTTATTGTACCCGGCTATATTGAGCCGCACGCCCACCCGTTTCAACTTTATAATCCCCTTTCTTTCGGAGAGTATGTGTCGCAGTTCGGCACAACAAGCATAATCTGTGATAATTTATTTCTGCTTTTTCAGTCCGATAAAAAGAAAGCGTTTTCTTTTTTGGAGGAAATCAATCGCAGCCAAGTTCAGTATTACTGGTGGGCACGGTTTGACCTGCAAACGGAAGTACCGGATGAAACAGGTATTTTATCTCTGGATTTTATGAAAAAATGGATGGATTCTGAATATGTTATTCAAGGCGGTGAATTAACCGGCTGGCCAAAGCTATTGCAGGATGATGATCTCATGCTGTCGTGGATGAAGGAGATAAAAGGCAAGGGGAAGCGGATAGAGGGGCATTTTCCGGGTGCTTCTGCCGGTACGCTTACCAAAATGAAGCTTTTCGGTGCAGATTGCGACCACGAGGCGATGACAGGCGGGGATGTAGTCGAAAGGCTTTCTCTAGGCTATACGGTAGCCCTGCGCCATTCATCCATCAGGCCGGATCTGCCAGAGCTGCTAAAAGGCATCCGGGAGAAAGAAATCACTTCGTATGATCACTTCTTTTTTACAACAGACGGATCAACGCCGCATTTTTATAAGGACGGCATGATAGACAGTCTGATAAAAATGGCGATGGAAAGCGGTATTCCTGCAGTCGATGCCTACCATATGGCAAGCTTCAATGCGGCCCGCTATTACCGGATGGAAGAAGTGACGGGGGCGGTGGCACCTGGAAGAATGGCCAATCTGAATATCCTTTCAGCGATTGACCAGCCGCTTCCTGTCAGTGTGCTCGCTAAAGGAAAGTGGCTTAAAAAAGCTGGAGTCGCAGCTGAGTTTCCTTCTTTTGACTGGAAACAGACAGGACTTGAACCTCTGCAGCTGAATTGGTCACTCTCCCTTAATGATCTGCAATTTTCCATGGCTATGGGCCTGAAGATGAAAAATGACGTGATCATCGAACCATACAGGATCACCGTTGATCATTCCTTTGATGAGCTCAGTGACAGTCACGATGAATGCTTTCTCGCTCTCATTGATAAAAGAGGAAAATGGAGAATCAACACCATGCTGAAAGGTTTTGCCTCAAGTCTCGGCGGACTTGCAAGCTCGTACTCAACAACAGGTGACATTATTCTAATCGGAAAAAGCAAGCACGATATGATCACTGCTTTTCAGAGGATGAAGGAGCTTGGCGGGGGTATCGTTTTAGCAGAAAAAGGAGAAGTTCTGCACGAGATTCCGCTTGGAATTGGCGGCGGAGCATCTTTGCAGCCGTTTCAGGAAGTGGTAAATCAGGAGGAGACATTCAGAAGTCTTTTGGCGGAAAGAGGCTATCTGTTCGGGGACCCTGTTTACTCTCTGTTTTTCCTCTTATCGACTCATTTGCCTTATATCAGAATAACGCCAGCGGGGATCTATGATGTGCTCAAAAAAATAATACTCTTTCCGCCGATAATGCGTTAAAATATAAAAGGAAGCAAAAGGAGTCAAACTCACGTGAAAACCATCAAGAAGAACTTACAGCGGCTGTTGGCGGCAGTTATGCTGCTTGCATTGTGCACAGCATGCGTCAAAGAAGAGAGCAGCGTGCCAAAACCAAGCGTGATAAAGCAGGAACCATCAGCTCCTGCTGAAGAAATAAGCATCTATCCTCTTACTGGTCTGCCTTCAGAGAACCTGGGAAACCGTGCTTTTGCGGTGATGATCAATAATCACCCTGCAGCCCGGCCGCAGTCGGGACTCCACAAAGCGGACATTGTCTATGAAGTGCTTGCAGAAGGCAGCATCACAAGGTTTTTAGCCATCTATCAAAGCGAGCTTCCGGACATGATTGGCCCAGTCCGGAGTGCAAGAGAATACTATGTTGATCTTTCAGACGGCTACAATGCTTTTTTTGTAAGTCACGGATGGAGCCCTCAGGCGCGCGAACGGCTTGAAGATGGAAACCATGACTTCTTAAATGGAATGTTTTACGACGGCACGCTTTTTCAAAGGGCAGATTTCAGGAAAGCCCCGCACAATTCTTATATCTCATCCGAACATATAAAAAAAGGTGCAGAGCTGAATAAAGCGGATTTTTCGCAGAGGCCGGACCCGCTGCCGTTCATGAAAGCGGTGGAAGTAAATAAACTTCAGGGGAAATCCGGAGCAGAAGCCATCATCCGCTACGATAAATCTGACACTTTTGAATCGCAGTTTATTTATGACAAACAATCACAGACCTATTTCAGATATAGCACCGAACAGACTAAAGATCTCGAGTCAGATGAAGCTGTAGCACCCAGTAATGTCCTTATTGCTGAAATGACTCACGAAATTATGGATAAACAAGGCAGAAGGTCCATTAACCTTACGGAGGGCGGCAAAGCAATCCTCCTTCAGCATGGTGTCAGCCGCGAGGTCGAATGGCGCAATGCGGACGGACGGATCCTGCCGTATCTGAACGGAGAGCAGGTAAAGCTTGTTCCGGGAAAAACATGGATCAGCATCGTGCCCCATCTCAATCAAGTGACCATCCACTAAATCTTTTAAAAAGGAGAATCAACATGCAAATCGAAAAATTACGGGGAAAAGAACTTGACCAATTATTTGAATCTGTCCTCTCACTTAAAAATCTGGATGAATGCTATCGATTTTTCGATGATCTCTGTACAGTAAACGAAATTCAGTCACTTGCACAGCGCCTCGAAGTGGCACGCATGCTGCGCGAAGGGTTTACTTATCATAAAATCGAAACAGAGACAGGCGCAAGCACAGCGACGATCTCGCGTGTGAAACGCTGCCTGAACTACGGCAACGACGCCTATACGATGGCTCTTGAGCGCATCGGCGCGCAGGAGCCGAAAGAATCTTAATAGCAAAAAGGCTGAAGAATTCTTCAGCCTTTTTATTTTGGACTTTTTCGCATGCATCGCCAGCTTCACTCAGGCGGTTCCTCGAACCACCCATTTTCAATCATCAGCTTAATTCCTTCAGTTGCATAAAAGAAAATATCTTTTCCAATCAAAGCGGTTTTCAGCGATAAGTCGCTGCGCAGGCTGAAGATCGTCCCGAAGCTGCTGCCGACGAGGCCAAAGCCGTTCAGCAAGTATACGCAGAACATCATCAGTTTTTCCGAAAACGGTGCAGCGGCAGAGGAGGTCACGGTGCCGCCTGCTCCTGCTGAGAACTGCACATTGCTATCCAAAAGCAGTTTTTCAAAGGTTTCTATTTGTTTTTTCGCAAGCTTTTTTCCTTTTAAAAAGTAGTCCTTAATCTCAGGAGTTGCTGAGCACTGCGCAAATCCTGTCACCAGCAGCATGCCGATATTGTTCGTTTCGATGCCGTGATGAAGATTTCCGATTTCAATGTCGTTCAGTGCGCGGCTGTCTTTAAAAAACGGAAAGCCGTCAAGATAGGATTCATCTTTAATAAACTCGGCCGTTTTTGGCTTTTCCACCAAGGGAGGAAGGGTTAAAATCCCTTTCTCCAAAAGATAATGTGTGGAAAGCTTATACACTTTTTGCGTCGTTGACGTGAGTCCTTCATAAATAGACATTACATCATCGCGGTAGGCCATATTCATATTGAGTGTGTACATCCCCATGCTCACTTCTTTTAAAATACGGAGAAACATGATGTCAAATCCGTTGTCATAAAGCTTTGGAGCCTGCAGATTCACATCATTCTCAGTAAACCCCTTAGGAATCGCAACGCCCTCCTGCTCAAAAATGCCTTCCATTTTTGTGACGAAGTGATTGAGTTCCTGCCAAAGACCGCCCATAATATTTTTCGCCTGCTGGTCATCTGATTTTTCCATGAAGTATTCCAATACGCGTAAAATCATTGTTTTTTCCTGATATGTAAGCCACAGTGTCCCAATTTCAGACGAACTGAGCGGATATTTATTATTCAAGGTCCATCCCTCCATAGAGCTAGTTTCTTCATTGAAAAGCAGAATTATGAACAGTTGCGCCAAAACGTAATCAGATTGTCAAAACCTTCATAGCATGTGTGCGTTTTTTGCAGGGCATTAATTTGATATAATGTTTGAATGGAACCTGATTGTTAGGAGGAACGGCTATGTATGATGTGAGCGAGTGGAAGCATGTATTCAAACTCGATCCCGATAAAGAAATAAGCGACGCTGCACTCGAGAAAATATGTGAGTCAGGAACAGATGCCATCATTGTCGGGGGAAGCGACAATGTAACGATGGATAATGTGTTAAACTTAATGTCCCGAATCAGAAGATACCTTGTGCCGTGTGTGCTTGAGGTATCAGAGATTGAGTCGATCATGCCCGGTTTTGATTTGTATTTCATCCCGTCTGTGATGAACAGCAGGGATGCAAAATGGGTAATGGGGCTGCATCATGAGGCGGTAAAAGAATATGGAGATCTTATGAACTGGGATGAACTCCTCGTGGAAGGCTACTGCATTCTGAACGGGGACTGCAAAGCAGCCAGGCTCACAGATGCAAGGACTGAATTGACTGCTGATGACGTGGTCTCATACGCAAGACTGGCTGAAAACATGTTTCACATGCCGATTTTCTATCTGGAGTACAGCGGAACTTATGGCGATGTGAATGTTGTGGAGGCGGCAGGCAAAGTGCTTTCTGAGACAAAACTGTTTTACGGAGGCGGCATTCAGACGCCTGAACAGGCAGCCGAAATGGCCGAGCATGCCGATGCCGTTGTTGTCGGCAACATTATTTACGAGGACCTGGAAGCCGCATTGAAAACGGTAAAAGCGGTAAAACCATAATTGCATAACACTCAGGTGATGAGATAAAATAAGAACATACGTTTGATATAAGGTGGTGTCCGGAACGTGCAATTTTTAACAGATCAATTATTAAATGGCTTGAATGACATGCAAAAGGAAGCGGTCAAGGCAACGGATGGACCGCTCTTGATCATGGCAGGCGCGGGGAGCGGAAAGACAAGCGTTCTCACAAGAAGAATCGCGTACCTGATGGTTGAAAAGGGCGTCGCTCCGTGGAATATCCTTGCCATTACATTTACAAATAAAGCGGCAAGGGAAATGAAGGAGCGTATCGGAAAGCTGCTTGGACCAGGAGCAGATGATATCTGGATTTCTACATTCCACTCGATGTGTGTAAGAATTTTAAGACGTGACATCGACCGGATCGGCATCAGCAGAAATTTCTCGATTCTGGATACGACAGATCAGCTGTCCGTTATTAAGCAGATCTTGAAAGACCGGAATATTGATCCGAAGAAATTTGATCCCCGCAGCATGCTGGGAAGCATCAGCAATGCGAAGAACGAACTGATCACTCCCGAGGAATTCGAAAAAACAGCGGGCGGCATGTACGAGCAGGTTGCAAGCGACGTATATAAGGATTATCAGAAAAAACTGCTCAAAAACCAGTCTCTTGATTTTGATGACTTGATCATGACGACGATTCAGCTGTTTCAGCGTGTGCCTGAAGTGCTTGAATTCTACCAGCGCAAATTTCAGTACATTCACGTGGATGAGTACCAGGATACGAACAGAGCGCAGTATCTGCTCGTGAAAATGCTTGCATCGCGTTTTCAGAATCTGTGCGTAGTCGGAGACTCGGATCAGTCGATTTACCGCTGGCGCGGAGCTGATATTGCGAATATCCTCTCTTTTGAAAAAGATTATCCGTCTGCCAGTGTGATTCTGCTTGAGCAGAACTACCGCTCGACACAGCGCATTCTTGAAGCGGCAAACGGCGTCATAAAAAATAATATGAACCGCAAGGCGAAAAATCTCTGGACTGAAAATGATGAAGGACAGAAAATCAGCTACTACCGTGCGGACAGCGAATCGGCCGAAGGGCAGTTTGTGGCGGGCAAAATCAATCAGCTCGTCTCCACACAGGGCAGAAAGCTTTCAGATTTTGCGATTCTTTACAGAACGAACGCCCAGTCCCGTGTCATCGAGGAAATTCTGCTGAAGTCGAACATCAATTATACGATTGTCGGCGGCATCAAGTTCTATGACAGAAAAGAGATTAAGGATATCCTCGCTTATATGAGACTGATTGCAAACCCTGATGATGACATCAGTCTGGCACGCGTCATAAACGTGCCAAAACGCGGTGTTGGAGCGACTTCTGTTGACCGGATTGCCCAGTATGCGGCAGATAATGATCTGTCCCTCTTCGGGGCGATTGAACAGATTGAGTTTGCCGGTGTCAGTGCACGTGTAGTCAGTGCGATGGTAGATTTCCGCGAACTGATCCGGAACATGGCCAACATGCAGGATTATCTGTCTGTCACGGAGCTAGCAGAAGAAGTGATTGAGAAAACAGGCTACCGCGACATGCTGAAAACGGAGAAAACGATCGAAGCGCAAAGCCGCCTCGAGAATATCGACGAGTTCCTGTCTGTTACCCAGAACTTTGAAAAGAACAGCGAGGATAAGAGTCTTGTTGCATTCCTGACTGATCTTGCTTTAGTGGCGGACATTGATAAATTAGACGATGATGAGGAAGCCTCTAAAGAAGCGGTCGTGTTAATGACGCTTCATTCTGCAAAGGGCCTTGAGTTCCCGGTAGTCTTTTTGATGGGCGTTGAAGAAGGCGTCTTCCCACACAGCCGCTCTCTTATGGAAGAAGAGGAAATGGAAGAGGAGCGCCGCCTTGCCTATGTCGGCATTACCCGTGCAGAAAAAGAGCTGTTTATCACAAATGCGAAAATGAGAACTCTCTTCGGGCGGACGAGCATGAACCCTGAATCAAGATTCATATCTGAAATTCCATCCGCTCTGATTGAAAATCTGAATGAAGTGAAAAAGAGCTCTTCGCCATTCGGTGCAAAAGCACGGCCTGAACGGAGACCTGCCGTTACAAGACCGATTGCAGCCTCTACAGGCGGAGATGAAATTGCCTGGAGCGTCGGCAGCAAGGCAGAACATAAAAAATGGGGCATCGGCACCGTTGTCAGCGTTAAAGGCGAGGGAGAGGGCAAGGAGCTTGATATTGCATTCCCAAGCCCTGTCGGCATCAAACGGCTGCTTGCTAAATTTGCTCCGATTAAAAAAGTACAGTAGTGAAAGGAATGGACCAAGGGATGGATATGAATACAGCCAAACAGCGTGCAGAAACCCTGCATGACTTATTAAACAAGTACAACTATGAATATCACGTGCTGGATAAACCGACTGTTCCGGATTCTGAATACGATCAGCTGCTGCATGAGCTGATTGACATTGAAGAACAATTCCCTGAACTCAAGACTCCGGATTCGCCGACTCAGCGGGTTGGCGGCGAAATTCTTGAAGGCTTTAAAAAGGTTCAGCATCAAACACCTATGCTCAGTCTCGGAAATGCATTCGGCGAGCAGGATCTCCGGGATTTTGACCGCCGTGTGAGGCAGGCTGTCGGTGATGATGTTCAGTATATGGTTGAGCTTAAAATTGACGGCCTGGCTGTTTCCCTTACTTATGAAAACGGGGCATTCGTGCGCGGGGCGACCCGGGGTGACGGTACAACCGGCGAAGATATTACTGAAAACCTGAAAACCATCCGGTCCATTCCGCTGAAGCTTAAGAAAAACCTTTCCATCGAGGTGCGCGGCGAAGCCTATATGCCGAAGTCCTCGTTTGAAAAATTAAATGAAGTGAAAATACAGCTTGAGGAAGAGCCGTTTGCCAACCCGCGAAATGCCGCGGCAGGTTCCCTCCGCCAGCTCGATCCGAAAATTGCAGCGAAACGAAATCTCAATATTTTCGTCTATAGTATTGCAGACCTCGGGGAAGAGACAGGTGCCAAAACCCAAAGCGCGGGTCTTGATGCACTCGAGGAACTTGGATTCAAAACCAATACCGAACGCAGGAGATGCGAATCAATCGATGAAGTCATCGAGCTGATTGCAGCCCATCAGGAAAAGCGGACAAGTCTTCCGTATGAGATTGACGGAATCGTTGTAAAAGTCGATTCCATTGAACAGCAGAAAGCATTGGGATTTACGGCAAAGAGTCCTCGCTGGGCGATTGCGTACAAGTTTCCTGCAGAGGAAGTCATGACAAAGCTCCTTGAAATTGAGCTCAATGTCGGACGAACGGGCGTTGTGACGCCGACTGCGATCCTTGAGCCGGTCCGTGTTGCCGGCACGACAGTCAAACGTGCATCCCTGCACAATGAAGACCTGATCCGCGAAAAAGACATTCGCCTTGGCGACTATGTCATTGTAAAAAAAGCGGGGGATATTATTCCGGAGGTAGTAAACGTCCTGCCTGAACACAGAACAGGCGACGAAAAAGAGTTCGCGATGCCGACCCATTGCCCTGAATGCGAAAGTGAGCTTGTGCGGATTGAAGGGGAGGTTGCCCTCAGGTGCATCAATCCAAAATGTCCGGCTCAAATCCGCGAAGGTCTTATTCACTTCGTCTCCCGTAACGCAATGAACATCGATGGTCTAGGAGAACGTGTCATTGCCCAGCTTTTTTCGGAAAACCTGATTGAGGATGTAGCCGATCTGTACCGCCTTCAGCGGGATGAGCTTCTGAAGCTTGAACGGATGGGCGAAAAATCAGCTGACAACCTTCTGCAGGCGATTGAAAACTCCAAGCAGAATTCCCTTGAGAGACTTCTGTTCGGGCTTGGCATCCGTTTTATCGGTTCGAAGGCGGCAAAGACGCTTGCGCAGCATTTTGAGACGATGGAACGATTGCAATCTGCTTCTCGGGATGAGATTATTGCAGTTGATGAAATTGGAGATAAAATGGCGGACGCTGTTGTTACTTATTTTGAGCAGGAAGAGATGAATGAACTTATCTCAGAGCTGAAAGCCTGCGGTGTGAATATGTCCTATCTCGGTCCGAAGCTTGTGAGACCTGAAGAATCCGACTCATTTTTTGCCGGAAAAACCGTCGTGCTAACAGGGAAGCTTGAGCAAATGTCCCGCAATGAAGCAAAGGAAAAAATCGAAGCGCTCGGCGGAAAAGCAGCGGGAAGCGTAAGCAAGAAAACGGATTTGGTCATTGCCGGGGAAGATGCAGGAAGCAAGCTTGCAAAAGCTCAGGAGCTGGGCATTGAGATTTGGGATGAAGAACGCTTGATTGAAGAGCTGAAAAAATAGATTTCTTTTTGAGGAGAAACTAAAAGAGGTGTGTTCCAACTTGAAAAAAGGTATGGTAATACTGCTTGCAGGCTGCCTGTTTTTGTCAGCCTGCGCACCGAGCTTTGGTGAAGAGGAGGAGCTTGTACAGGAAACGGAAGATGATTCAACAGAAAAAGCGATCATTCCGAAGTACAACATTTCAGACTCCTACTATAAAATGATTTTGCCTTTTAAAGAGGGCAAAGCAAGAGGCCTTGTCGCAGAAAACATCAATACCCGTCTTGATATTGACGAGTTTGAAACGGGCCTGATGAGAATGGCTCAGGAAGAATTCCCGCCTGATAACCATCTGTATCAGGAAGGGCAATATCTCGACGAGAAGACAATCCGTTCATGGCTTGGAAGAAAGCTTGAAGGAAAAGATCTTGAAGAGAAGAAATCAGATAAAAGTTTCAAAAACGAAGGACTTAATCCGCCGAAATCATCAGAAGGCGATTATATCCAGCAGAACGAAAAAAGCCCGATTTATTTGGCTCATATGCTTGAGCATAACTACTTGGTCCGAAAAGGCGAAAATACGGTCGAGCTTGGCGGAGTTGTCATCGGACTTGCGATGAACTCAGTCCATTACTACCGTGAAGCCGTAGGAGAGCCTCAGCGGGAATATAAGATTCCTGACAGCCAATTAGAGGCAGAAGGCAAAAAAATGGCCGCAGAGGTCATCAAGCGCGTCAGAAGCCAAAAAGGGCTTGAAAAAGTACCAGTAGTCATTGCCCTTTACAAACAGGCGCCAAAATCCTCTATCGTGCCAGGCAGCTTCATTGCAAGCACTGTCGTTGACGGAGGAAGCAGTTCAATCGGCAAGTGGGACAGCGTAGATGAAGAATACGTCTTCTTCCCGTCGCCAGAAGGAACGGAAAACTACCGCGAAGATGCCAACTTGTTCGAACGCTTCAAACAGGACATTGACGACTTCTTCCCGAACTACACAGGTGTTATCGGCAAAGCCTTCTACAAAGGCGAAGAGATGCAGGAACTGAAAATCGATATTCCGATGCAGTTTTACGGGAAATCAGAAGTGATTGCATTTACACAGTTTGCTACCGGCAAAGTCGTGGACTACTTCCCGGACTACGTTTCGGTCGAAGTTAACATCAGCTCCACAAGCGGCCAGGAAGCCCTGATCGTCCGCAAACCGGGCCAGGAAAAACCGACTGTGCATATTTATCAATAAATAAGAGGAAACCATCCCGTTAACTGGGATGGTTTTTTTATGTATGCCTTCTAGCAATCCAAACTCTTCTAGGCTGAGCAGCAGCCGGTTATAATAGACTTAAACAAACGTTTAATTAAGAGGTGATCCTATGCCGCATAAGGAAAAACGAACAATGGTGTTTCTAGTTTTAACCGGCATTCTTTTTCTCTTCAGCATGCTGACATTCATCATCCCAATCCCAGGTCTTCTAAAGGATGCCGTCTTCCTCGTTGGATTTATCACTGCCTGCATTATCCACTTCTACTTTAAAAGAAAACAAAAAGAAACCGCCTGACCACAGGCGGTTTCTGCATGCAAAGCATTATTTCGTTTCTTCTTCCAGCGTTTCTTCCATTTCCGTAAACACGTTCTGTACGCGTTTTGATGGTCTGCTTGTGATCAAGCTGACGACATAGACAGCAATTAAGCTCAGGAAGAATCCAGGGATCATTTCGTATACTGTTTCTTTCAATACCGGTACGTTTACCCAGATCAATACGGTTACGGCACCGACAATCATTCCGGCCAGTGCGCCCCACTTGGTCATGCGTTTCCAGTACAAGCTCAGGAGAACGGCTGGTCCAAATGCAGAACCGAATCCGGCCCATGCATATCCGACGAGTGAAAGAATCGTGTCACTTGGTGTGAGTGACAGAAGCACACCGATGATGGCAACGAGCAGAACAGACAACCGTCCAATCAGGACAAGCTCTTTGTCACCTGCGCTTCGTCTGAAGAAGGTGCGGTAAAAGTCCTCTGTCAGTGCACTTGATGTAACAAGCAGCTGAGATGAGATTGTACTCATAATCGCCGCGAGAATGGCTGCAAGCAGGAATCCTGTAATTAACGGATGGAACAATACTTGCGCGAATTTAATAAAAATCGTCTCAGGATCAGCAAGCGTTGTTGCTGTCTGATTTACATAGGCAATACCGACAAGACCCGTCAGCATCGCACCAAATACTGAGATAATCATCCAGCCCATTCCGATTCTGCGGGCAGGCTTTAATTCTTTAATCGATGAAATAGCCATAAAGCGGACAATGATATGCGGCTGGCCGAAGTAGCCAAGTCCCCATGCAAGGAATCCGAGTAATCCTAGAACAGTCGTGCCTCTGAACACATCAAGGTATTTAGGGTCGATGTCTCTGATGACATCAAATGTCGGTCCGACACCGCCCAGATCTGTAAAGGCAACAATCGGAACAAGAATGAGGGCAAGGAACATGATAACGCCCTGAACAAAGTCTGTCAGACTGACGGCAAGAAATCCTCCGAATAGTGTATAGGCTACAACGACACCTGCTGTAATAAGCATGCCTGTTGTGTAATCCAGTCCGAATGATGATTCAAATAGAAGTCCTCCGGATACTAATCCTGCTGAAGTGTAAAGCGTGAAGAAAATAAGGATGACAATCGCTGAAACGAAGCGAAGAATGCGCGTTTTGTCTTTAAAGCGATTTTCAAAATAATCCGGGATGGTAATGGAGTCGTCTGCAACCTCTGTATAGGTTCTAAGACGCGGAGCGACCAGAAGGTAGTTGGCATAAGCCCCAACAGTCAGTCCCACTGCTATCCACATACTTGATAATCCAGTTGTATACATAGCACCTGGAAGACCCATCAGCATCCATCCGCTCATGTCAGAAGCTCCGGCTGATAATGCCGTTACTGCAGGACCCAGTCCGCGTCCTCCGAGCATGTAACCAGACACATCGTCCGTAGACTTCTTGTAGGCATACAATCCGATGAGCAGCATGCCGACGAAGTAAATTCCAAGTGATATTAAAGTACCTGTTTCCACCAAATCTCTCCTTTGACTTTAGTGATTGTGTAATAAAAGAACCAAATATTTCTAACCGTTCAGCCCTACGGTTACTTAACCTAACAAACTATTTCCCGCGTTTCAAGGATTTGAAACAGATACGGCGCGGGTTTAAACCCTTCAGACGTACACAGCTTGTATAGGTAAGCGCTTTCCTCATTTTATCAAAGTAAAACTATTCAGAAAAATCAAACACAGTTACTTTTCGTTTCATACACAGATATTATGTGCATTCCGGCACTAAACAAATCACACTTTTCATCATAGGCAATTTGCTCTCTTCCTACATATGATATATAGACAAAACTGAGCGTATGAGAGGGATGAAAATGGAGAATAACCGAAAAGATCCAATGCGCATGATCAATGAATTTTTTGAGGCGCGGCCAAAACGGTCGCTGCTTGGAAATATAGACGAATACTTCAAGCAATCATTTTCAACAAAGGGTTTTCCGCTTTCAATGGAAGAAAAGGATGGGGCGTTTCTAGTAACAGCCGAGCTTCCGGGAACAGAGAGGGAAAACATCAAGCTGACGATCGAGGACGGGCATCTGGTCATTACAGTAAAAGGGGAAAAGGATGCAAAGGAATCCCTTCAAATTCCTCCGTCTGCCTTAGTTAAAAATCTAAAGGCCAATTACCGGAATGGTGTGCTGAAAGTCGTCATTCCCAAAAAACCATCTACTGAAGTAAAAATCGATTAGTTTTTTTACCTCAGTAAAAAAACTTTTAGTATAATTCAATTTTTACTTGCTTGAATTTGTAAAAACCTATTAGAACAAGGCAGAGAAGCTATTTTCTCTGTCATTTTTTTGTTTTTAGAATTATTTAAGTAAAATAAAAGGTAAAATAACTAAAACTTTTAGTTAAATTTTACTTGAAATGTTCAGTCAATTCATCTAAAATGAGTTTTGTAAACGATTTCATTTTGCGGTCAAAAAAGATGAATTAGGGGGTAAAGCATGAAAAAGGCAATAAGTTTGATCTGTATGGTTCTGATTATCGGCATGCTGTCAGCTTGTTCTGGAGGCAATTCCGAAAAGACAAGCAAAGATGACAACAAATTAACAGCATGGGCATGGAACATCAACGTCCCTGTTCTTGAAGCAGCGGCTGAGCGCTATAAAAAAGAAAACCCGGACTTCGAGCTCGAGATTGTAGAACTTGGGCGCGAAGATGTGTATCAGAAGTTAACAACAGGCCTGCAAGCAGGCGGTCAGGGTCTTCCTGACATCGTACTGGTAGAGGACGACCGTATTCAAGGGTATGCAGAAGCGTATCCGAAAGCATTTCTTGATCTGAAAAAATACGGTTTCGAGGAGCAAAAAGATAAGTTCCCGACAAGCAAAACCGATCTTCTGACTGTAAATGACAAAGTAGTCGGCTTCCCGTTTGACGGCGGCCCGACAGGTGTCTTCTACAGAACGGATATGTTTGAAGAAGCAGGCGTGAAAGCGGAGGACATTGAGACATGGGATCAGTTCATTGAAGCAGGTAAAACCATTAAAGAGAAGACAGGCAAAGCAATGCTTGGTCTTGATCTGAACGGTGACGACGGTCTTTACCGCATGATGATGAATCAGCAGGGTTCACTGTACTTTGACGATAAAGGCGAGCTTGTTCTGACATCTGAACAGTCTATGAATGCTGCAAAGGTCATCAAACAGCTTAAAGATGAAGGATTAGTTAAAAATACGGTTGGATGGGATGCATGGATCAGTGCAATGGTCAGCGGTGAGGTAGCAACTGCTCCATCAGGCGCATGGCTTTCAGGTTCGATTACCGGACAAGGAAAAGATACATCAGGCAAGTGGGGCGTGATTCCGCTTCCGGCATTTGAAGAAGGCGGCAACCGCGCTTCCAACCTTGGCGGAAGCAACTACGTCATCATGGAGAACACAAATATGAAACAAGAAGCCTATGACTTCCTTGAGTTCTTTTCAACAGATGAAGAAACACAGCTTGAAGCAATGAAGGGCGGACTGTTCCCGACTTTGAACACAATCTATGATGAGCCGGTTTTCACTGAAAAGCAGGAGTTCTTTACAAATCAGTCGATCTGGCAGACATTCACACAGCAAATGGACAGCATTCCGTCTGTTAACTATACAGGCAACTACTCTGTTGCAATGGATGAGTCCATTAAAGCACAGTCAGAAGCTGTCAGCGGAAAAGTATCCATTGAGGATGCCTACAAAGCGGCAGAAGACAGACTGAAGAACAGAGTCAAATAAGACATTGAAAATGAAAAAAGAAAGGGCCGAATCTAAATTCAGCCCTTTCGTAATTTAAGGTGGGATCTCGCATGAGTCAAACACGGTTATTTCCTTATATGTTTATTGCCCCTGCAGTTATACTCTTTCTCGTTTTTACCGTTTATCCGATCTTTGCTTCACTGTTGCTGAGCTTTCAGACGTTTGAAGCAGGGGAATATATTTTTACCGGCCTTGATAACTACATTACGCTTTTTAATGACACGATTTTCAGAAAAGCCCTGATGAACACATTCATTATCTTCATCGTGCAGGTGCCGATCATGCTGCTTCTTGCACTGATTTTATCCAGTGTGCTGAACAGCGGGCTCCTTCGCCTGAAAGGATTTTTCAGAGTATCGTTTTTCCTTCCGGCGGTAACATCTCTTGTTGCATATTCAATCCTTTTCTCCATCATGCTTCAGGAGGAAGGCATCATTAATACAGTCGTTGGTTTCTTCGGTCTGGAAGCGATTCCATGGCTGTCAGACAGTTTTTGGGCAAAAGCTTCCATCATCCTTGCGATGACATGGAGATGGACAGGATACAACATGGTCATTTTCCTTGCTGCTCTTCAAAACATTCCAAATGATATGTATGAAGCAGCTTCACTCGACGGCGCGGGGAAAATCAGACAGTTTTTCTATATTACAATCCCGCAGCTTAAGCCGGTTATTCTTTTCGCTGCAACCCTATCCACGATCGGTACGCTGCAGCTATTTGATGAACCGTTCAACTTAACAAAAGGCGGACCGGCCGATTCAACGATGACTCTCGGTCTGTATATTTACCAGAATGGATTTGAGTTCTTCCAGTTCGGCTACGCATCAGCAGTAGCTTATGTGGTAGTAATTCTAGTGGGTATTCTCACATTTATTCAATTTAAAGTGGCAGGTGATCGATGATGAATGCTGAAACAACCAACCAGATTCAATCAACGTTCGTAACAGGGACAAAGAAAAAGCGCAGTCGTTCGCTGCCGCAGAAAATCGGCATGTACGCCATTTTAATCCTGTTTATGATCATCTCGATTTTCCCGTTCTACTGGATGTTTATCGGGGCGACAAATGAATCAGGCAAAATGTTCACAAACCCGCCGACATTGACGCCGGGCGATCAGCTGATGACGAACTTCCAGAACCTGAATGCATCAATCAACATTCCGCAGGTAATGTTCAATTCGCTGTTTGTGTCTCTCTTGTATGTAGTGGCGGCACTTGCTGTTTGTTCGCTAGCTGCTTATGCACTGGCAAAATTCGAATTTAAAGGCAGAAACTTTATTTTCACCGCGTTTCTTTTATCGATGATGATTCCGTATCAGGCAACGCTGATTCCGCTTTTCCGGATGATGTCTGAGCTGAATCTTTTGAACACATATTTCGCGGTCATCGCGCCGCAGCTTTGCTATCCGTTTGCGATTTTCCTATTAAGACAGAACTTCCTTGCGTTCCCGACAGAGCTGATCGAAGCAGCGCGCCTTGACGGAGCAGGAGAACTCAAGATTTTCTTTAAAGTCGTTGCACCATCGATGCGTCCGGCACTTGCAGCCGCGTCCATCTTCCTGTTCATGACACAGTGGAACAACTTCATGTGGCCGCTTGTTGTATTGAATGATGCAGGCATGTACACGTTCCCGGTCGCACTCTCGACACTAATGGGTCTTTCTTATATTGACTACGGCCAGGTAATGATGGGCGTATCCATTGCAACCGTTCCGATTATCGTTTTCTTCTTAGTGCTGCAGAAGCAATTTATCTCAGGGATGCTTGGAAGCGCCGTGAAATAGGAGGAAAACAGGATGCTGACAACAAAGGGGAAGCAATTTTATTTAAACGGAGAACCGTTTCAGATTTTATCGGGGAGCATTCACTATTTCCGCGTTGTTCCAGAGTACTGGGAGGACCGGCTGCTGAAACTGAAGCAGCTCGGTCTGAATACAGTCGAAACGTATATACCATGGAATGTGCATGAACCGAAAAAAGGCCAGTACTGCTTTGAAGGCATGGCTGATCTTGAAGGCTTTATCAAAAAAGCAGAAGAGCTTGGGCTGTATGTCATTCTCAGACCGGCACCTTACATCTGTGCAGAATGGGAATTCGGAGGCTTTCCCGGCTGGCTCCTGAAAGAGCCCGGCATGGTGCTCCGAAGCTCAGATCCTGTGTTCTTTGATCATCTGACATCATACTTTGACGTTCTGCTGCCGAAAATGGTCCCGCATCTATCGTCAAACGGCGGTCCGGTCATTGCCGTACAGGTTGAAAATGAGTACGGCGCCTATGGAAATGACCTGGAGTATCTGAATGCATCAGCAGAGCTTTTTAAAAACGCAGGCATTGATGTTCTGCTCTTCACCTCGGACGGACCCGAATTCATTCAGCACGGATCCATGCAGGATGCTGTGACAACCTTGAATTTCGGCTCCCGCTCGGGGGAAGCCTTTGCTGCACTCGAAACGTTTCGACCAAACTCACCGGAAATGTGCGCAGAATTTTGGATCGGCTGGTTCGACCATTGGGGCGGTGAACATCACACGCGGGAAGCGGCTGATGTTGCCGCAGAGTATGAAAAAATGATTTCACAGGGTGCGTCCGTGAATTTCTACATGTTCCACGGGGGAACAAATTTTGGCTTCATGAACGGCGCAAATCATTACGAGTTCTACTCACCGACCATTACAAGCTATGACTATGATGCTCTTTTAACCGAATGGGGAGACCCTGGTGAAAAATACTTCACGGTAAAAAACGTTCTTTCTAAATACAGAGAGGTACCTGAAGAAAATCCGGCACCTTCTGTTAAGAAAAGCTACGGACAAGTGAGCATGAACGCTCAAATGAGCGTGTTTGATTATATCAGCACACTAAAACCGCAAAACGTTATCGCTCCGAAACCGATGGAGGAGCTCGACCAGAATTACGGCTACATTCTATATAAAACAGTGATTACAAAACAAGGCGCCCTTGAAATGGACACCGCGCCTATACGCGACAGAGCGTTTATCTATATCAACGGAAAGCTTGAGCGCACCATATACCGCAATGATCCTGAAAAAACGATTACCCTCTCCTTTCCGAATGAGGAAAACATTCTTGAGGTATTCGTGGAAAACATGGGCCGCGTCAACTACGGCAAGCATTTGAAGGACAAAAAAGGCATCACGGAAAATCTCTGGATCGGAAATCAGTACTGGTTCCACTGGGAGGTTTATCCGATTGAGATGGATGATGCGGACCTTGCTTTTATAAAAGGAGAAGACGAACGATATCCGCGCTTTTACAAAGGGGAACTGACGGCAGACGCGCCGGCAGATACCTTTATTGATCTTGAAGGATGGACAAAAGGCAATGTTTGGGTAAACGGGTTTAACCTCGGACGCTACTGGGTGACAGAAGGTCCGCAGCAGCGCTTGTACGTTCCGGGCCCGCTTTTGAAAGAAGGAAAGAATGACATTCTCGTGATGGAGCTTGAGGGAAATGAAACTTGCTCGATTACGTTTACGGACGAACCAAAACTCGGCTAAAGGAGCATACTGCGATGCCTATATTCATGAATGAAGAACGCAACCAATTCCACCTTGCAAACAAAACGGTCAGCTATATCTTTCATGTGATGAAAAACGGGGAGCTTGGCCAGCTGTATTATGGAAAACGGCTGAATCACCAGCCTGACTTTTCCCATTTTGCCGCCTATCACATTCCGACAGCTGCGAGCTGTCATCCTTATAAGGATGATCCGGCTTTTTCCCTTGAGACAGTATGCCAGGAATATCCGGTGTACGGCACGAGCGATTTCAGAGAGCCTGCCATCTCCCTGAGGCATCCAGGCGGAAGTTCTGTCAGCAAGTTTGAATTTACATCTTTTGAAATAAAGGAAGGAAAAGAGCGGATTCCGGGTCTTCCTGCAACGTTTGCGAATGCAGGTGATGCAAGTACATTGATCATCTCGCTCACAGATAAACTGAGAAAGCTGACATTGAAGCTTTATTATACGATTTTCGAACACTCTGCATCTATTGCCCGTCACGCGAGTCTTGAAAACGAAGGGGAGCAGCCGGTCGATATTGAGCGAATGATGAGTCTCTCCCTTGATCTTTCAGACAGTGATTTTACGATGGTCCATCTTGCCGGAACATGGTCAAGAGAACGCCATTTAAAAGAACGAAAGCTTCAGACGGGTATCCAGTCCATCTCAAGCATTAGAGGCGCAAGCTCGCATCACCACAATCCGTATATGGCGTTTAAACGTGCAAATACAACAGAAACTTCCGGAGAAGCGTACAGCTTCCAGTTCGTATACAGCGGAAACTTTTTAGCGCAGGCGGAAGTGGATCACTACGATGCAGCACGCATCCAGATGGGAATTCATCCGTTTCAGTTCAGCTGGCATCTGGTCCCGGGCGAGGTGTTTCATACACCTGAAGCCGTTCTGACGTATTCTGATGAAGGGTTGAACGGGCTCACCCAGTCCACGCACGACCTGTTCAGGGATCACCTTATCGCGCCCGTCTGGCAGAAACGGGATCGTCCTGTTCTGATCAACAACTGGGAAGCTACGTATTTCGATTTTAACGCTGATAAGATTACAGCGATTGCAAAGCAGGCTAAAGAGCTCGGTGTTGAGCTGTTTGTCCTTGACGACGGCTGGTTTGGAAAACGCAATGATGATACAACTTCTCTCGGCGACTGGTTCGTCGATTTGAAGAAACTGCCTGAAGGCATCGATGCCCTGGCTGATGCGGTACGCAGCGAAGGGCTGAAATTCGGTCTTTGGTTTGAGCCGGAGATGATTTCTGAGGAGAGCGATCTTTTCAGCAGGCATCCTGAATGGGTGATTCATGATCCTGAGCGGCCGGTCACATACGGCCGGAATCAGTGGGTGCTCGATTATACGCGCGGCGAAGTCGTTGATTATCTGTATGAGCGGATGTCCTCCATCATCGAGTCGGCAAAGCTCAGCTACATCAAATGGGATATGAACAGAAACATCACGGAGGCTTACTCCGCAGCGCTTGGACAGGACCGTCAGGGAGAATTTTTCCACCGCTATATCCTCGGAGTCTATGAGTTATATGAAAGATTGACAGAGAAGTACCCGGACGTCCTGTTTGAATCTTGTGCAGGAGGCGGGGGCCGGTTTGATGCCGGGATGCTCTACTATGCACCGCAGGCATGGGCAAGTGATGACACGGATGCCGTTGAGCGCCTTAAGATCCAGTACGGCTCATCTTTTGTTTATCCGATCTACAGCATCGGCTCCCACGTATCAGACGTGCCGAACCATCAGACGCTGCGCAAAACCTCGCTGAAAATGCGCGGGGATGCCGCCTACTTCGGCACGTTCGGCTATGAGCTTGATCCGAACAAAATGACAGAGGAAGAGAAGGAAGAAGTAAAAAAACAAATCGAGACATACAAGTCACACCGCACACTGGTCAGAAACGGCGATTTCCACCGGCTGATCAGCCCGTTTGAATCAAACGAAACCGCCTGGATGATTGTGTCCAAAGACCGTTCTGAAGCGCTTGTCGGCTGGTATCAGGTGCTTGCGGAAGCAACTCCGAAAAAAATCAGGACGCTGAAGCTTGCGGGGCTCGAAGCAGACAGCATGTACAAGGTGGACGGCGCCAAATACGGCGGGGATGAGCTGATGCAAAGAGGAATGGCGCTTCCGATCCAGTACAACGGCGTCAATAAGCAGCTTGCAGAACGCAGCGGAGATTTTCAGTCACACGTATTTTACCTTACGAAAAATGGGGGATGAGACATGTATTTAGGCGTTGATTACTATCCAGAGCATTGGGATCCATCCCTGTTCGGCGAAGATATTGAAAAAATGAAGGAAATGGGCGTAAACATGGTGCGCATCGGCGAGTTCGCCTGGCACTTGATGGAGCCTGAAGAAGGAAAGTACGACTTCTCTTTTTTTGACGGAGTCATCAAAAGGTTTAAAGAAGAGGGAATCGCCGTTATGTTCGGCACTCCGACGGCTACGTTTCCTGCCTGGCTTGTCAAAAAACACCCTGATATTCTTCTTGAAGATGAACACGGCCATCCGAAATCTTTCGGGGGCAGAAGACAGTACTGCTATAATTCAAAAACCTATCAGACTTACTCTCTTGCAATCGTAGAAAAACTGGTCACACACTATCAGGATGAGAGCGGCATTGTTTCCTGGCAGATTGATAACGAGCTTGGCCATGAAGGCAGTGACATGTGCTACTGCGGCGAGTGCAGAGAAGCCTTTCACCGGTTTCTTGAGAGAAAATATGAAACGGCTGAGGAGCTGAACAAACGCTGGGGCACGATTTTCTGGGGGCAGACGTACAACGCATTCGATGAAGTCCCTGTCCCGAAACCGACAATTACGGTTCATAACCCGGCTATGATGCTTGACTGGGCAAGATTCAGAAGCGAATCTCTCAGCAGCTTCGCGAAAATGCATCTGAATCTCGTAAAAAAGCTGAAAGGCTCACATCAGGAAGTCACGACGAATCTTCCTGGCGGCTTTTTCGGAAAATGGTTTGACCATAACGAGTTTTCAAGAGAACTTGATTTCGTTTCCTATGACAACTATCCAGTATGGGGAGGACTGACGAAACCGGTATCGCCTGCTTTTCTGTCATTCACTCTAGGATTTGTCCGCGGCATCAAGCGTGAAAACTTCTGGATCGTTGAGCAGCTGATGGGTGCACAGGGACATGATATCATCGGCTACCTGCCAAGACCCGGCCAGGCGCAGCTTTGGTCCTATCATGCATTCGCACACGGGTGCAGCAACATGCTTTACTTCCGGTTCCGCGGCATGAACAGAGGGGCTGAGCAGTATTGCCTCGGCATTCTTGATGCAGACAACACGCGTTCCCGCAAATTTTACGAGGTGCAGGAAGTATTCAAAGAAGTCCGTAAGCATGAAGAGGTATTCCATGCGCCGATTGAGGCAGATGTTGCCGTTCTTTATGACTTTGACAACGTTTGGTCAATGCGCATCCAGCAGCAGAGCTCGCAGCTTGAATTTACAAACGAACTGATGAGGCTCTATCAGCCTTTCCATGATGTAAATGTACCGGTTGACGTCCTGCGGTACGATCATGATTTTTCATCCTATAAAGTTGTGCTCGTCCCGGTGCTCACACTGGTTGACGACGAACTTGCCGCAAGACTGAAAGCTTTTGCTGAAAACGGCGGAACGGTGATTTTCTCCTTCCGTGCAGGCATGAAAAACAAAGACAACAATATCCCGTTCGGTGAAAAGGCACCTTATCAGCTGAAGGATCTGCTTGGAATTGAAATCGATGAGGCTGAGTCGCTTCACGGCGGCCAGCACGTCTCCATTGTTTCAGCCGACAGTAAAACAGAAGCGTCAGGCAGCGTATGGAGAGACCTTGTCCGTCCGGCAGCAGCGGAAACCCTGTATACCTACAGCGACCGTTTTTATAAAAACTATGCCGCTGTTACGGTGAACAAATTTGGGGAAGGAAAAGCCTATTACGTCGGAACCGGTGCAGAAGAAAAGGTGCTGGGTGAGCTTGCATTATCTGTTTTGAACGAGTCCGGCATCTCCTATATCGAATCAGCTCCTGGTGTCGAAGTGGTCATCAGAGGAGAGCATGCCATCGTCATGAACCACAATGATGAAGATGCGGTCTTTGAAGGAGAAGTGCTGGAGCCGTTTGAGACGAAAATTCTGGCACGGTCAAAAGGGGGACACACACAATGAATGCGGCTGAACTGGAAACATTATTCCAATCGACATTTGGAAGCGGGAGCTACCGCAGTTTTTTCGCTCCGGGACGCATTAACCTGATCGGGGAACATACGGATTACAACGGCGGACACGTCTTTCCATGTGCGATCACGTATGGAACGTATGCCCTTGCGGCAAAGCGTTCAGACCGAATGATTCGCATGTACTCCGTGAATTTTCCTGACAAAGGCATTGTGGAGTGCCCGCTTGACGATTTAGCTTACAGGTCCGAAGACGATTGGGCGAACTATCCGAAAGGCATGATAGCAGCCCTTAAGGAACGCGGATACGCCATCGAAGAAGGGCTGGACCTTTTAATCTACGGAAACATTCCGAACGGGGCAGGGCTTTCTTCATCCGCATCGGTTGAAATGGTCACAGGCGTCATGCTCGAAAAACTGTTCAATTTGAAAATCGACCGGATTGACATGGTGAAGCTTGGGCAGGTCGTTGAAAATCAATATATCGGAGTCAACAGCGGCATCATGGATCAGTTTGCCATCGGCATGGGGAAAAAAGCGTGCGGGATGCTGCTTGACTGCCAGACACTGAACTACCGCTATGCACCGATTGAGCTCGATCACCACGTAATTGTCATCATGAATACGAACAAACGGAGAGAGCTTGCTGGTTCAAAATACAATGAACGCCGCGGGGAATGCGAAGAGGCACTCCGTATTCTGCAGGAAAAAGTGCCTGCGCAGTCACTTGGCGAACTATCAGCTGAAACGTTTGAACGCTATGCATCCGCAATCAGCAGTGAGACCGTCCGTAAGCGCGCGCGTCATGCTGTGAGCGAAAATGAGCGGACGATTCAGGCTCTCGAAGCGCTTGAAAGGAACGACCTGTATACGTTCGGCGAGCTCATGAACGCGTCCCACCGCTCCCTTCGCGATGATTACGAAGTAACGGGAAAAGAGCTTGATGCATTAGTGGAAGCTGCCTGGAAACAAAACGGCGTCATTGGCGCGCGGATGACGGGAGCAGGCTTTGGCGGCTGTGCGATTGCCATTGTAGAGAAAACGGCGGCTGAAGACTTTTTAAGAGAAGTAGGCCGTGCATATCTCTCTGAAATCGGCTACGAAGCGTCCTTTTACATCGCAAACATCGGGGACGGAGCATGCGAAATCGAATTGGGGGTTCACATATGAGCGTATTAGTTCTTGGCGGGGCCGGCTACATCGGCTCCCATGCCGTCTACCAACTCATCGGCCGGGGGATCGACACGGTTGTGGTCGACAATCTGCAGACCGGGCACAGAAAAGCCGTTCACCCTGAAGCAAGCTTTTACGAAGGGGACTTAAGAGACGAATCCTTTTTAAACAGCGTTTTTGAAAAAGAGACTATCACCCAGGTGCTGCATTTTGCTGCAAGCAGCTTAGTGGGCGAATCAGTGGAAAAGCCGCTCAAATATTTCCGGAATAACGTTTACGGGCTCCAGGTCCTGCTTGAAGTGATGCAAAAGCACGGTGTAAAAGAGATTGTCTTTTCGTCTACGGCAGCTGTTTACGGCGAACCGGAGACTGTTCCGATTACGGAAACCGAACCGGCAAACCCGACAAATCCGTACGGCGAATCCAAGCTGATGATGGAGAAAATGATGCGCTGGTGCGAGCAAGCATACGGCATCCGTTATGTGTCTCTCCGCTATTTCAATGTGGCGGGCGCGCGGGCAGATGCTGAAATCGGCGAAGATCACACACCTGAAACACACCTGGTGCCGATTATCCTGCAGGTGGCGCTCGGACAGAGAGAGCACATCTCGATCTACGGAGATGATTACCCGACGCCTGATGGCACATGCATCCGTGATTACGTTCACGTAGAAGACCTGATTGATGCACACCTTCTTGCCTTGAACTATTTGAGCAGACAAGGGGAGAGCACCATTATCAACCTCGGCAGCAGCCGCGGCTTCTCAGTCAGCGAGATGATTCGGGAGGCGCGCGAAGTGACGGGCCATCCGATTCCTGCTGCCGCCGCACCTCGCAGAGCAGGCGACCCGAGCACGCTCGTCGCTTCATCCGGTAAAGCAAAAGCCATTCTCGGCTGGGAGCCGGCGCGAACAAACATCAAAACGATTTTGCAGGATGCGTGGAACTGGCATCAAACAAAACCACACGGATATGGAGAGGATTCCAGATGAACATGTCTTCATTCGTCAATCAATTAACAGAGCAAGCCATCCAGAAAAAATTCATCACAGACAGAGACCGCGTGTACGCACGGAATCAGCTGATCGGACTGCTTGGGATTGATGCCTATGAAGAATGCGGTCTGCCTGAGACTCTATTGACAGTTCCGGATCTCCTGGACGTTTTGGTTGAAGACGCAGCCAGACGCGGGGTGGTTGAGGGAACCTTTGATGAAAAAGAAAAACTGTCTGCAGGCCTGATGAATGTCTTTTTAGATAAACCATCCCACATTCAGCAGACATTCGAAGAATACTACAGCCTGTCGCCTGAAATTGCGACCGATTACTTTTATAAACTCAGTCAGAACAGCAATTACATCCAGACAAAACGGATTGCGAAAAACATCCATTACAAAACCCCAACTGAGTACGGGGAGATTGATATCACCATCAATCTCTCAAAACCGGAAAAAGACCCGCGCGACATTGCAAGAGAGAAGGCTGCCAAAAACGATGCAGCCTATCCGAAATGCCTCCTTTGCGCAGAAAATGAAGGGTACGCGGGGCGCATAGGCCATCCGGCACGCGCCAATCACCGGATTATTGAACTTTCGCTAGAGAGCGAGAAGTGGTATTTCCAGTACTCTCCGTATATTTACTACAACGAGCATTCCATTGTTTTATCAGGAGAGCACCGGGACATGAAAATCAACGGGGACGCCTTCAGGAGGCTGCTTGCGTTCGTTGAGCAGTTCCCGCATTATTTCATAGGTTCAAACGCAGATCTTCCTATTGTCGGCGGCTCGATTCTATCGCATGACCACTATCAGGCAGGGCGCTATTCATTTGCGATGGCGGAGGCACCGGATGAAGCAGTATTTGAAATTCCGCATTTTCCTGATGTGTCGTTCGCAAGAGTAAAATGGCCAATGTCTGTGCTGCGTCTGCGTTCTGCGGACAAAGCCCCGCTTGTTGAGGCAGCAGAGCACGTGCTGAATACGTGGAAAACGTACTCGAACCGTGAGGCGGATATTCTGGCCTTTACAGGAGATGAACCGCACCAGACGGTCACACCGATTGCCAGAATGCGCGGCGGCGAGTTTGAGCTTGATCTTGTTCTGCGCAACAACCGAACGAGCGAAGAGCACCCGATGGGCATTTTCCATCCGCATGCGGACCTCCATCACATCAAAAAAGAAAATATCGGCCTGATTGAAGTCATGGGACTTGCTGTCCTTCCGGAGCGGCTGAAAAACGAACTTCAGCAGATCGAAGCTCACCTGCTTGGTGAAGGCGGTTCTGTTCCTGAACACCACCTCCAATGGGTCAATCAGCTGCAGGCCAAATACGGAACTTTTGAAAAGAAAACGATCGATGCTGTCCTGAAAAAAGAAGTTGGCATAAAATTCAGCAGGGTTCTGGAGGATGCGGGCGTTTTTAAACGAACTATTGAAGGGAATAAGCATTTTAACCACTTTATAGAGTGTTTAAAAACAGAGAGGAACGATACGCATGAACATCCTTCACGAAACGATTCTCAAGCATCCGCAGCAAAACATTGAGAAATACACCCTTGAAAACAGCCAGGGATACTCAGTCAGCTTCCTGAACCTCGGCGGGACCATCACATCCATTATGGCACCAGACAAAAACGGAACCTTTGAAAATGTTGTTCTCGCATATGACCACGCGGAACAGTATCTCGAAAATCCGTATTACCTCGGTGCTCTGATCGGTCGCGTTGCCGGCCGCATTCAGGACGCGCAGCTTGGTCCTTACAAGCTTGAGGCAAACGAGGGGGAGCACCAGCTGCACGGCGGTCCGCACGGTTTTCACAGTGTTTACTGGAACGTCAGGACGGAAAAGCGGGATGATGCAGCTGTTGCTGTCCTTACACACTTCAGCAGGGACGGAGAGGGCGGATATCCCGGCAACCTTGACGTGCAGGTGACCTACACGCTTGACTGCGACAATACGTTTACGATTGACTATGAAGCACGGTCTGACAAGGATACGTGGTTAAGCCTGACAAATCATGCGTATTTCAATCTGTCTGCAGACAGCGGGCGGGACGTGCTCGGCCATGCGCTGCAGCTGAATGCAGAAGGCATCGCAGAAATGGACGAGGATCAGCTCCCGACAGGAAAGTGGATTCCTGTAAAAGACACCCCGTTTGATCTGAAAACTGGTAAACTGGTAAGAGAAGCAGCAGAGTCAGACAATCGGCATATTATTAATGCCGGAAACGGGTATGATCACCTTTTTCTTCTTGAACAGCGCGACCTTAACCAAATCATCGTTCAGGAAGAAGAAAGCGGCAGGAGGATGACGGTGCAGACGTCAGAGCCTGCAGCGGTCATTTATACGGCCAACAAAATGGACACAGTGCATCCGCTGAAGGCGGAACAGGCTAAAGGGCCATATGCGGCAATCTGCGTTGAAACGCAGCGGATTCCGGAATCACTTCTAGTGCCGGGGCTGCATACTCACAGGCTTGCAGCACATGAAGCGTACAGATCCAGAACATCATTTACATTTGGACTGGTTTAAACAAGAAGATATTGAGTGAACAAAGGGGTAAGGTATATGGCGGCTACAATTAAAGATATAGCTGAAAAAGCGGGTGTTTCCATTGCGACAGTTTCAAGGGTGCTGAATTTCGACGAAACGCTGTCTGTCGGGGACGAAACAAAAAAACGCATATTCGAAGTGGCCGAGGAACTGTCTTATAAAAAGCGGAAGACAAAAAAAAGCCTCGTGCCGAAGATTGCAATCGTCCACTGGTACACAGCCCTTGAGGAGCTGAATGACCTCTATTACATGTCAATCAGACTTGGCATTGAGGAGCGGGCGAAGCATCACAACCTTCAGCTTGCGACTTACTTTTATGATGACTTTGAAGAGATCAATCAGGACCAGCTGCAGGGCATCATTGCAGTAGGCAAGTTCAGCAGGCAGCAGGCAGAGGAATTCAAAAAAGCGGCCCGCAACGTCGTCTTCGTCGATTCAAGTCCGGATTCAGAACGCTTTGATTCGGTCATCGTTGATTTCGAGCGGGCAACGGAACGCGTCCTCGATCACTTTATCGCAAAGGGCCACACGCAAATCGGCTATATCGGCGGCCGCGAAACCTACCGTGAGCATACAGAAAAGCTTGACGATCAGCGTGAGGAAACGTTCATCAAGTACATGGGAGAGCGGAACATGCTGCGCGAGGACGCCATCTTCATCGGTTCCTTCACCGTTCAGGACGGCCACCGCATGATGTCAGAAGCCATCGCAAAGCTTGGCGACAATTTGCCGACCGCCTTCTTTGCAGCCAATGACAGCATTGCCATCGGCAGCATCCAGGCCCTGCACGAAAAAGGCATTCGCGTGCCCGAGCAGGTCAGCATCATTGGCGTCAATGACATTAGTGTATCAAAATACATTTTCCCGTCACTGACAACTGTCAAAGTCTACACTGAAGTCATGGGCGAAACTGCCGTAGACCTGATGGTCGAACGCATCACCGAGCGCAAAATCGCCAAACAGGTGACGATCGCAACAAAGCTGAAGCTGCGCCAGAGCTGCAGATAAGACGTTTAATTAAACGTTTGTTTAAAAGGGAAAACACCGCGTGCGGTGTTTTTTTATTGTAAATCAAAAGAATGTACGAGTATATTGGATGCGTTTGGAAATTTTCAAGTGAATATTCCTAGCCGGCAAGTAACCTCGTGTAAGCGGCAAGTAAATTATAATAACTGGCAAGTAAATCTATAAATGAGGCAAGTAAAGTGTGAAAATTCTCAGATAAACCGCACACCGCCGATAAAACCGGGCGGAATTTAACCAAATTTTAATACATAATCAAAGCTCCTCCATGATATAAAGAAATGACAACTACAATGGAGGTCCAGCCCATGCAACCAATACCTCAGCCCGACAGGAAAAAGAAAACCGCACTTCCTATATCCGCTGTCGTCCTCATCACCGCACTGCTCTTTTTTGTCATCATTCAATTCATCCCTGTCACTCAAACGGAAAACCAGACGTTTCTCAAAAAAGGAAACCGGCCCCTCATCATCGCTCACCAAGGAGGTGCCGGCATGGCGCCCGGCAATACGATGGCTGCTTTTTCGCTGTCTGAAAAGCTCGGAGTGGATATGCTGGAAATGGATGTTCATCTCTCTAAAGACGGGGAGGTAGTCGTCATTCATGATGACACTGTTGACAGAACGACAAACGGTACGGGGGCTGTCAAAGACATGACGCTAAATGAACTGCAGAAACTCGACGCAGGCTATCATTTCATCGGTCCGGACGGAAGCTACCCTTACCGGAACAAAGGCATTACAATTCCTTCCATGGATGAAATCTTCAACGCGTTCCCCGGCTATCCCATGACGATTGAGCTCAAAAAGGACGATCCGGCATTAGCAGACAAAATGGCAGATCTAATTAGAAAGCACAACATGAGCGATAAAGTAATCATCGCCTCCTTTTACGACGATGCACTGGAGTACTTTATTGAAGCAACGGACGGGACGGTCCCTGTCAGTCCTGCCCAAGGAGCCACGCGGAATTTTGTCATCGCCCACAAACTTTACTTAGACCGCATCGTTCCTATGGAAAAATACACAGCCGTCCAGATCCCGATGGAGGCAAGCGGTATGAACCTTGCGACAGAACGCCTGACAGAATCTCTCCACAAGCGCGGCATCGCGGTCCAGTACTGGACAATCAACGACGAAGACAGTGTCCGGAGGCTTGTGGAGATCGGTGCAGACGGCATTATGACAGATCATCCGAACATTGTGAAGAAGGTGCTCGATCAGGAACTGTAGAAAACCCGAATAATCACGGCCTTTTGTTGCTTTAATGCAATGACTTTTGTTATCATCAGAGTATTGTTTACACGAGATTTATCGGAGGTGGAGCCCCATGTCACGCATTTCAAAAGAAGAAGTGAAGCACGTTGCAAATCTTGCACGTTTAGCGATAACAGAAGAAGAAACGGAAATGTTCACAACGCAGCTTGATGCGATCATTTCGTTCGCCGAGCAGCTGAATGAGCTCGATACAACTGGCGTAGAGCCGACAACACACGTCCTTGAGATGAAAAACATCCTGCGCGAGGACAAAGCAGAAAAAGGATTGCCGGTTGAGGACGTTGTGAAGAACGCTCCTGACCATAAAGACGGATACATTCGCGTACCGTCGATCTTAGAATAGGGAGGGAAGCAGCCGCTATGCCATTATTTGACCAGAAACTTTCAGAACTGAAAGCAAGTTTACATAAAAAAGAAATCACGGTCTCAGACCTTGTAGACGAATCCTACAAGCGCATCGGAGCTGTCGACGGAAAAGTGAACGCGTTCCTTGCATTAGATGAGGAAAAAGCCCGCGCATACGCAAAGGAACTCGACGAAGCCATCGGCACCCGCGATGAATTCGGCCTTCTTTTCGGAATGCCGATCGGGATAAAAGATAACATTGTGACGAAAAACCTGCGCACAACTGCTGCGAGCAAAATTCTTGAAAACTTTGATCCGATCTATGACGCAACCGTTGTGCAGCACCTGCAAAAAGCAGAAGCAGTCACAATCGGAAAGTTGAATATGGACGAGTTTGCCATGGGTTCCTCTACGGAAAACTCAGGCTACAAAGTAACGAAAAACCCTTGGAACCTTGAGACTGTGCCAGGAGGATCAAGCGGCGGCTCTGCTGCGGCCGTTGCAGCACGCGAAGTGCCGTTTGCTCTTGGATCTGACACAGGCGGCTCGGTCCGCCAGCCTGCAGCCTATACAGGTGTCGTCGGCTTAAAGCCTACATACGGCCGCGTCTCCCGTTTTGGCCTGATTGCCTTTGCCTCATCTCTTGATCAAATCGGACCGCTCACAACAAGCGTGGAAGACAACGCATTCCTGCTTCAGGCCATTTCCGGTGTGGATCCAATGGACTCCACGTCTGCGAACGTTGAAGTGCCTGACTTTTTATCAGCATTGACAGGTGACGTGAAAGGGCTGAAAATCGCTGTACCGAAGGAATACCTCGGAGAAGGCGTAAACGAAGAAGTAAAACAGTCAGTCCTTGATGCCCTGAAAGTGCTCGAAGCACAGGGCGCAACGTGGGAAGAAGTCTCTCTTCCTCACAGCAAATACGCGCTTGCAACGTACTATCTGCTGTCTTCATCTGAAGCGTCAGCAAACCTTGCACGCTTTGACGGCGTCCGCTACGGCTACCGTTCAGACAATGCGAAAAACCTGATCGAGCTGTACAAGCAGTCCCGTTCCGAAGGCTTCGGCGATGAGGTCAAGCGCCGCATCATGCTTGGAACGTTTGCGCTGAGCTCCGGCTACTACGATGCCTACTACAAAAAAGCGCAGCAGGTCCGTACTCTCATTAAAAAAGACTTTGAAGATGTTTTTGAAAAATATGATGTCATCGTTGGACCGACAACTCCGACGCCGGCCTTTAAAGTTGGCGAAAAAACGGATGACCCGCTTACGATGTATGCAAACGATATTTTAACCATCCCTGTAAACCTTGCAGGCGTCCCTGGAATCTCCGTTCCGTGCGGATTCTCAAACGGACTGCCGCTCGGCCTGCAGATCATCGGAAAGCATTTTGACGAAAGCACTGTATACCGCGTTGCCCATGCATTCGAGCAGGCAACGGATCATCATAAAGCAAAACCTGAACTGTAAGGGGTGAAAACCATGAAGTATGAAACGGTCATTGGACTTGAGGTCCACGTAGAGCTGAAAACAGAGTCAAAAATCTTCTCAAACGCTCCGAACCACTTCGGCGCGAATCCGAATACAAACACAACCGTGGTTGAGCTCGGCTATCCGGGTGTTCTGCCGGTTTTAAACAGAAAAGCCGTTGATTTCGCCATGAAAGCTGCAATGGCACTGAACTGCGAAGTTGCGACAGACACGAAATTCGACCGCAAAAACTATTTCTATCCCGACAACCCGAAGGCGTATCAGATTTCCCAGTTTGACAAGCCGATCGGCGAGAACGGCTGGATTGACATCGAAGTAAACGGTGAAAAGAAACGAATCGGCATCACGCGCCTTCACCTTGAAGAGGATGCGGGCAAGCTGACGCATACGGGCGACGGCTATTCCCTTTGCGACTACAACCGCCAGGGCACGCCGCTTGTCGAAATCGTATCAGAACCGGATATCCGGACGCCTGAAGAAGCGTATGCTTATCTTGAAAAGCTGAAAGCGATCATTCAGTACACAGACGTTTCCGACTGCAAAATGGAAGAAGGCTCACTCCGCTGTGACGCCAACATTTCCCTTCGTCCCGTTGGACAAGAGGAATTCGGAACAAAGACGGAGCTTAAAAACCTGAACTCCTTCAACTTTGTCCGTAAAGGTCTTGAGCACGAAGAAATCCGTCAGGAAGAAGTGCTCCGTGCAGGAGGCGTCATCGACCAGGAAACACGCCGCTTTGACGAAGCAACAGGCAAAACAATCCTGATGCGCGTAAAAGAAGGCTCTGACGACTACCGCTACTTCCCGGAACCGGATCTTGTGTCCCTCTACATTGATGATGAGTGGAAGGAGCGCATCCGTGCAACGATCCCTGAGCTTCCGGACCAGCGCCAAAAACGCTACACTCAAGAGCTCGGCCTGCCTTCTTATGATGCTCAGGTACTGACTCTGACAAAAGAGATGGCAGACTTCTTTGAAGCAACTGTGGACAAAGGCGCCGATGCGAAGCAGGCGTCCAACTGGCTCATGGGTGAGGTGAGCGGCTATCTGAATGCAGAAAGCAAAGAGCTTAAGGATGTTGCTCTTACTCCGGACGGACTTTCCGGCATGATCAAGCTGATCGAAAACGGCACAATCTCTTCAAAAATAGCAAAAAAAGTATTTAAAGAACTGATTGAAAACGGCGGTGATGCCGAGACAATCGTCAAAGAAAAAGGTCTTGTCCAAATCTCTGACGAAGGCACGCTCCGCACGGCAGTCAATGAAGCAATCGATGCGAACCCTCAGTCTGTTGAAGACTTCAAGAGCGGAAAGCAAAAAGCGATCGGCTTCCTTGTCGGCCAAATCATGAAAGCAACAAAAGGCCAGGCAAACCCGCAGCTGGTCAACAAACTGCTTCAGGAAGAACTTCAAAAACGTTAATACACAGACGGCGCCGCGACTGATTTCAGGAAGGGCGCCGTTGTTTTTGCCGTGCTTTGGCTATACTGGTTCTATGGTTTGCGTATCGGACAAAAAAGGTGTAGACTAATCCTTGGCTTGTACGATACAACAAATCATGGAAATACATTCTGACATAGGATGATGGGGAAAATGAAAAGAGCAAGAATAATCTATAATCCAACATCAGGCCGAGAAGCCTTTAAAAAACAACTTCCAGAGGTTCTGGAGAAATTTGAAATTGCCGGTTACGAGACATCCTGCCACGCCACTACGTGCGAGGGGGATGCTGTTCAGGCTGCCCGTGCAGCAGGCCTCCGCGGCTTTGATCTTGTTGTCGCAGCTGGAGGAGACGGCACAGTCAATGAGGTCGTGAACGGCCTTGCTGAACTTGAAGAACGGCCTCAGCTTGCAGTCGTTCCGGTCGGTACAACAAACGACTTTGCCCGTGCCATCGGCATTCCGCGCGACAACATCCTGACTGCAGTGGATGCCATCCTTGCAGGCGAAGCAAGAGCCATCGACATCGGACGCGTCAACGGCCACTACTTTGTCAACATCGCAGGCGGAGGACGTCTCACCGAACTCACATATGAAGTCCCAAGCAAGCTTAAAACAGTCCTCGGCCAGCTCGCCTATTACTTAAAGGGCATCGAAATGCTTCCGTCCATCCGTCCCGCAGAAGTCGAGATCGAATACGACGGCAAGCTATTCAAGGGCGAAATCATGCTGTTTCTCGTCTCCCTGACAAACTCTGTCGGAGGTTTTGAGAAGCTTGCCCCTGACAGCAAGCTGAATGACGGCATGTTCGATCTGCTGATCCTGAAAAAAGCAAACCTTGCCGACTTTATCCGGGTCGCAAGCCTTGCGCTCCGCGGCGAGCACATCAGCGACAGCAACATCATCTATACAACGGCCAACAGAGTAAAGGTCACATCCGCTCAAAAAATGCAGCTGAACTTAGACGGCGAATACGGCGGCGATCTGCCGGGCGAATTCGTCAACCTGTACCGTCATATTGAAGTCCTCGTGCCGCTTGCAAAAGCCCAGCAAATGGACGAATAGAAACTTGGCCCTGCGCCAAGTTTTTCTTATGTCTTCAGTGTGGTAAAATGAACAAATCAGTAACTATAAAGGAAGATTACCATGACAAAGGCAATTGCGCCTGTACAAAAAAATGAATACTACGACGTGACCTTTGAAGACCTGACGCATGACGGATCAGGCGTTGCGAAAATTGAAGGATATCCAATTTTCGTTCCTAACGCCCTGCCAAACGAAAAAGGCCAGATCAAAGTCACGAAAATAAATAAAGGCTACGCATTCGGACGCCTTGTCGAGCTGCACGAGGAAAGTTCAGAGCGCACCGATGCGCCGTGCCCGATCTATAAACAATGCGGCGGCTGCCAGCTGCAGCACTTAAGCTATCAGGGCCAGCTTGACTTTAAGCACAAGCAGGTCAAAGAAGTGCTCGCACGAATCGGCAAGCTGAATCTCGACAACGTTACGGTCCACCCGACACTCGGCATGAATGATCCGTGGAACTACCGCAACAAAGCACAGGTCCCAGTCGGAGAACGCGAAGGCGGGCTCATCGCCGGCTTCTATCAGCAGCGCTCCCATGAAATCATTGATATGGAACAATGCCTGATCCAGCAAAGCGAAAACGATGAAGTCGTCGCAGCCGTGAAAGAAATCGCAAACCGCCATGGCATCCGCGCCTACGACGAACAGAAAAACAAAGGCTGGCTGCGCCACATCATGGTCCGCCGCGGCACCGTGACAAATGAAATGATGGTCGTCTTCATCACCCGGACATCTGATTTTCCGAACAAAAAAGCCGTCATTGAAGACATTACGGCCCAATTCCCGGCCATCAAGTCCATCGTTCAAAACGTTAACCCAAAACGCACCAATGTCATCTTTGGCGATAAAACAACTGTGCTATGGGGAGAAGAATACATCTACGATTACATCGGCAACATCAAATTTGCCATCTCAGCGCGATCCTTCTTTCAGGTAAATCCTGAACAGACAAAAGTACTCTATGAAAAAGCACTGGAATATGCCGATCTGAACGGAGAGGAATCTGTCATCGATGCATACTGCGGCATCGGAACCATTTCCCTGTTCCTTGCTCAAAAAGCCAAAAACGTGTTCGGCGTTGAAATCGTTCCTGAAGCCATTGAAGATGCCAAGCGCAATGCCGAACTGAACGGAATTGAAAATGCAGACTTTGCAGTAGGTGAAGCTGAAGTTGTCATTCCGAAATGGTATGAAGAAGGAAATGCAGCCGACGTCATCGTAGTCGACCCGCCGCGCAAAGGGTGCGATGAAGCCCTGCTGCGGACAATCCTTGATATGAAGCCGAAGAAGGTTGTCTATGTAAGCTGCAATCCTGCGACTCTTGCTCGTGATTTGAAAGTGCTGGAGGATGGCGGATACGCTACGGTGGAAGTGCAGCCGGTGGATATGTTCCCGCATACGACGCATTGTGAAGCGGTAGCTTCTTTAAAATTGGTCTGTAACTAGCCAAACACCAAAAAAGCTTGGGATGTCCCAAGCTTTTTGTTATTAGCTATGTATGATGAAGTTGATTATTTATATATCTTAGAAAAAGATTACCTCGAAGCTAAATCATATAGATAATTAACCACATCACCCATTCGCCAAGCAATAATAGCCAAACTAATTGCTATAATCGCTAAGCTTACAACCTTAATTAGTTCTAACGCATATTTCCCCATTATATATCTCTCCTTAAAATAAAATGAATCCGATTTTTCATAACCTTTGAGTATGTTTCACCACATAATGTTAAAAATCCTTGAGCTTTCTGGTTACCGTTTAAAGCGGCATCTCAAATGACAAGTGAAATAGCACTTGCCATAGCCTTTTTCATTTTAAGTAAATTGAAAAAGGGGGGAATAAGGCGTAAGGAAAGGGGAAAAAGAAACGGGAAAAGAAACCTAAATAAAAAGCAGCTGTGATAGAATCATTCTATTCCATCTGCTTTTTATTTAGTTTTCCAAAATTTTATAACAGGCAGAGATTGATAAACAGTCAGGAAACATGTTATAAGTGTAAAAGAATAATTTTTACGGAAGTTTCAAATTGAGAGGATTTGAGTTTGGCATGACCAACAATTTTTGGCGTGATCTGCCGAAGCCATTTTTCGTACTTGCCCCAATGGAGGACGTGACAGATGTTGTGTTCCGTCACGTAGTCAGTGCAGCCGGCCGTCCAGATGTATTTTTCACCGAGTTTACTAACTCGGACAGCTACTGTCATCCAGAGGGCCTGAAAAGTGTGCGCGGCCGATTGACGTTTACAGAAGATGAACACCCGATGGTTGCACATATATGGGGAGACAATCCCGACTATTTCCGTCAAATGAGCATCGGCATGGCGGAAATGGGCTTTAAAGGAATCGATATCAATATGGGCTGTCCGGTTCCGAACGTGGCATCAAGAGGAAAAGGCAGCGGCCTCATCCTCCGCCCGGACGTTGCGGCAGAACTTATTCAGGCTGCAAAAGCAGGCGGACTGCCTGTCAGCGTGAAAACAAGACTCGGGTTTAAAAAGATAGACGAATGGGAGGACTGGCTTGGCCACATCTTGAAGCAGGACATTGCTAACATTTCCATTCACTTGCGCACAAGAGATGAAATGAGCCAGGTCGATGCGCATTGGGAGCTCATCCCGGAAATCAAAAAACTGCGTGACCGCATCGCACCGGACACGACGCTGACCATCAACGGCGATATCCCAGACCGGCAAACAGGTCTTCAGCTTGCAGAACAATACGGCATTGACGGCGTCATGATCGGCCGTGGGATCTTTAAAAACCCGTTTGCCTTTGAAAAAGAGCCGAGAGAACACAGCAGCAAAGAATACCTCGACCTTCTGAGACTGCAGCTTGACCTTCAAGATCAATATGCAGAAGAAGTACCGCGCGCTGTTACCGGCCTTCACCGCTTTTTCAAAATCTATGTCAAAGGATTCCCGGGAGCTGCAGAGCTGCGGAGTCAATTGATGAACACGAAATCGACAGATGAAGTGAGGGCAATGCTTGAGAGGTTTGAGGAAAAACAAGCAGCAGAACGGTTAAACGAAAAGCAGGAAACCTTATAAGGGTTCCTGCTTTTTTGTGCAGATAATATCAGTAAATAAAGGATTTTTTCTTTTCATAGAGGGTTTATAGCAGGTAAAACAGAAATACATTCCTGTACCAATTTAGAAAAAATAATAAAAATACATATGCAAATAGGAGGCTCACATGGGCAGATTAGTACACTTTGAAATTCACGTAAATGAAATGGAGCGCGCAAAGACGTTTTATGGAGAGGTCTTCGGCTGGACATTCCAGGACTGGAGTGAGTATGCAGGCCTTCCGTATTTCGGAGCAGTGACAGGAGATGAGAATGAACCAGGTGTCAACGGGGCTTTGATGCAGAGACAAGGTCCTTCTCCTGAGCAAAACCAGCCGTTAAACGGGTTTTCCTGTACGATGGGCGTTGAAAACTATGACGCAGCGGAAGCGAAAATCCTTGAGTGCGGAGGCAAGGTTGCATTGCCGAAATATGCCCTTCCCGGAATGGCGTGGCAAGGGTACTACCTTGATACGGAAGGCAACATCTTCGGCATTCATCAGCCTGACGCGAACGCAAAATAAAAAGGAAGGAAAGGCGGTGAGGCAGCCTTTCCTTCCTTTTTTAGTCAACTCCAAATCAAATTCTCCCGCGGTACCTCCTGTAAAAATCCGCACGGCTCTCCGGCGCTGTAAATCTGCAAGAGATGCAGCGCGCGCGTGCAGGCCGTATAAAACAATCTGCGCAGGCTCGCGTCTCCATAAACTTGAGCCGATGCGTCATAGATAATGACAGCGTCGAATTCAATGCCTTTAGCCAGATAGGCAGGGATCACAACGATGCCCTGCTCATATTCAGCCGAGCCGCTTTTTACAAGCTTAATGTCCGGAATATGACCAAGCGCGCCAAAAGCTTCGCTGCTTTCGGCAGCGGATTTGCAGATGATGGCAATGGAATGGTGCCCCTGCTTTTGGAAGTCTGCAACTTTGGATGCGATGCGCCGGTGCAATTCGGTCCGGTCTGATACGGCAGTCAGAACAGGCATCTCGCCGCCGCGCTCAAAAGAGACAATCTGATCACCGTTAGGAAAAAGTTTCCGAGTGAAATCCGTTATCGGCTTAGTAGACCTGTAGCTTCGGTTTAAGAGAATGGCTTCTGTTTCATGGGGGCCATATAAGCCCATTAGCGGGTGGAAATCGGACAGGCCGCTTGCGTGAACGAAGATGGCCTGGTTAAAGTCCCCGAGCACGGTCATCTTTGCCATAGGAAACAGCCGTTTCAAAAATTCAAATTGAAAAGGAGAATAATCCTGTGCTTCGTCTACAAGAACGTGCTTAATCGACGTGTTTGTCTGAAAGCCCTGAATCTGCTCTTTCAAGAATAAAAACGGAGGAGCATCTTCATAAAACAGTCTTCCTTCATCAAGCATGTTCATCGTCATCCTGCAAATATCCGCCCACTCTTCAGGCGGTTTCTCAGTCATCCAATTGCTTATGTTCGAAGGGTCTGAAAAAAGCTGTCTGTATAAAGCGGTAAAATCGACGAAGCGGATGCCCTGCACCCATTTTCTGAGTGGCTTCAGCTTCCTCCGCACAACCATCCTGCCGAGCACCTTGATCTCTTGTTCGTAATCATCAAGATCTTCCTCAGAGTCCTTTCTTTTCTCTAAATAAGAAAAAGCCTTTTGATACTCATCTTTGCTCAGAAGCTCAATTTCTTCCTGGACCCAAGGTTCGTTCAGCTCGGCTTTTTCCGTTTCATCGATTTTTGCGTTCAGCCATTCCTGCAGCTTCTCAATTCTGTTCGAAAAGCGGATGGAAGTATCCGTGCCGTAAAATCTTTCTTCCATTTGTTTGCCGGAGACAAATGGTTTTCCTCTGAATTTAACCCCTTTAAATACCATGCCGGATTCTTCAAGGGAGTGGCTGTACGCTTTTACCGTCTCGAAAAAGGAAGTGGAAGCCTTGAACCGGATACTTGCCGTTCTTGTGCGGCGGGCAGGTTCATCAGCCGCGGTCAGTACATATTCCAACTGTTCGTAGGGATCCTCGACTTTAAAGGAGCCGCTCAGCCTGTGGTACATATATTCCTGGAACGTAACCTGCTGCATGTTCTCTTCGCCAAGCTCAGGCAGGACATTGGATACGTAGCTGTTAAACATGGAATTAGGGGAGAAAAGAATAATTTGATCAGCTTTCAGACGGTCCCGGTACTTATAGAGGAGGTAAGCAATCCTTTGCATAGCTGCCGAGGTCTTGCCGCTTCCTGCTGCTCCCTGAACAATCAGCAGTCTGCCCGATACGTGACGGATGATCCGGTTTTGCTCCTGCTGAATGGTCGCCACGATGCTGTGCATGTGTTTGTCTGTCCCTTTGCCAAGCACTTCCTTTAAAATCTCATCTCCAATGGTAAGGCTCGTATCAAACATCGACTCGACCATGCCCCCGCGGATGAGATATTGCCACTTTGTCTCCAGATTTCCTTTAATCACGCCTCCTGGAGTCGTGTATTCAGCAGGGCCTGGGGGATAGTCATAATAAACGCTCGAAACCGGAGCGCGCCAATCATAGACCAGAAAATCCTCGCCGCTTGAATCTGTGAGAGTTGAAATGCCAATATAGATTTTTTCGGGTTCCTTTGTGCCTTCCTCGGTGAAATCAATCCGTCCGAAATAAGGTGATTTTTGCATGCGCTCAAGGACAGACAGCCTGGTTTTGGCATGCCTGTGGGTGCTCTGGCTGACAGTCAGGGCCTGCGCCTGCTGCCTTAAACCGATGATGGTCTCAAGATAGTCGTCAAACGTATCTGTATTTACCTTGACTTCATCCCAAAAGTGCCTTTGAATATGGGTAACTTCACTCCGGCGCCGGCCGGCTTCATCCGCAAGCTTGCTCATCTGCTCCGTAATAGTCCCGGTCACCAGATCCAGTCGTTCCTGCTCCTGCCGAAGGTCATTTTTCATTCAAAGCACTCCTTTAAAAAAAGTTTGATAAAATGGGTTGACTGAGAGAGAGGTTTTGATGTAAGATTAAGATAAGGATAAATATATGGTGTTTAACTATTAGGTTTTGTGTTTCTAAAGTAATATATCATGGCGGTATTTATTTATCAATGACTTTTTAAGATATAAATACTATTTGTTTTTTAATATACGTTAAACAAAGCGGGCAGAGAAAATCTCTGGCCGTTTTATTATCGCCTTAAATCCTTTATGGAATTTTGTTTATTGATAGCAAGAACACGATTGAATTCTGAATCGATTATTTACATATTTACCTAAAAATGAGACAATAAAACAAATCTTAGGAGGAGGAAAGTAACTATATGATGCCATCTTATTGCTAATTCATTTCCAGATAAAATTCATACGAATTTTATAACGAGTATAAAAATGTGCCTGATTACCAGGTTTATTTGGTTATGCTCTTTATGGAATGTTGGCAATACAGAGGATCGCTTACTTTTCTAAAACCTGAGATGATGAAGGCTGGCTGTTTTTATCAGTAACGCTGATAAAGGAATGTTCTGTGCATTATGCAGACGCCTGCTTATTTAAGCTGACCCCAATCATAATTTCGGACGATTTTAGGCTGTAGGAAGAGATATCTTCTTGCGGCCTTTTTGCATGTGAAAGTAACTGACTTCTTTGCCCTGTCCATAGACGGCATAACTCACACAATGATGAAAGAAGGGGATTTTGTGTTTGAGTTGACGCTGCAGGGTGTGAAGAAATATATGGAGGCTACCCTTGTGCTGAGGAATATCAGCTTCGAGGTGTATGCCGGAGATAAGGTTGGGATTGTCGGCGCGAACGGAAGCGGGAAGAGTACGGTGCTAAAGCTGATTGCCGGTATTTTGAAGATGCATTACTATCCGGGTTATCCGCAGACTTCGAGCCCGGGGTATGATGAGGGGCTGATCCACCGGCCAAGGGGTGCGACCATCGCGTATTTGGAACAGATGCCGTCTTTACCTGAAGGTCTTAAGGTAATGGATGTGCTGAATATGGCGTTTGAGGATGTTCATAAGATTGAGGAAAAGATGCGTGATTTAGAGGAGCAGATGCAGACACTTACGGATGCTGCTCTTGAGAAGGCCCTGATGAAATACAGTGTGCTTGTCCAGCTGTATGAAGGCAAGGGCGGCTATGAGATTCAGGAGAAGCTGGGGAAGGTGTGCACGGGGCTGAAATTCAGCGATGCTTTTTTGAATCAGGACTTTGATTTGCTTAGCGGCGGGGAGAAGACGACAGTCATGCTTGGGAAGCTATTAGTGCATGATCCGGACATTCTTCTGCTGGATGAGCCGACAAATCATTTGGATATGGAGGCTCTTGAATGGCTTGAAGGTTATTTGAAAAGCTATAAGGGAATCGTCATCATTGTCTCGCATGACCGTTATTTTCTCGATCATGTCGTGACGAAAATTGTGGAGATTGAGGACATGGAATCCATCACGTATAAAGGGAACTATTCTTCCTTTGTAAGTCAAAAGGAAGAAAACATGCGGATTCAGTTTGAGCATTTCCGGGAGCAGCAAAAGAAAATCACTTCCATGGAAAGCACCGTAAAAGATCTCAGGGACTGGGCGATGCGTGCTGACAACACCAAGTTTTTCAAACGGGCAGCGAGCATTCAGAAAAAGCTTGCGAAGATGGAGCGGATTGATAAGCCGGTTTTTGAAAAACGGAATATGAGGCTGAACGTCAAACAGGCAGAACGGTCCGGGAATGAAACGATCAAAGCTGCCGGTCTTTCTAAAAGCTACGGAGATAAGGTGCTGCTTGAAAATGCAGACCTGATGATCCGCTACGGGGAACGGGTCAGTCTGATTGGAGGGAACGGCAGCGGAAAAACGACTTTTTTGAAAATGCTGCTTGGAGAAGAGAAGACGGATGCAGGGGTGGTAGAGGCTGGAGCAAATGTGAAGGCTGCCTATCTGCCGCAGACGATCACTTTTAACAACGAACAGCATACCGTACTTGAATGCTTCAGGGAAGACATCTCGATTCCGGAGGGCAAGGCTCGGGAGTATTTGGCTAAATTTATGTTTTATAAAAATACGGTCTTCAATAAAGTGAATCAGCTGTCAGGGGGAGAGCGGATCAGGCTTAAGCTCGGGATGCTTCTGTTTCAGGATGTGAACTTGCTGATTCTGGATGAACCGACAAATCATCTGGATATTGATTCAATTGAAACCCTTGAAGAAGCACTGGAAGAGTTCACAGGAACCATCTTCTTTATCTCGCATGACCGTTATTTTATCAATAAAATCAGCCAGCGGATCGTTGCGCTTGAGGACTTTGCGTTTAAAAGCTACTTTGGAAACTATGATGAGTACAAGCGGCAGAAGGTGAAGCAGATTCCGGCACAGGAAATTGTTAAAGAGAAAAAACGAGTGGAAACTGTAAAGCGAATAGAAGCGGCTGAAACTGCTCTTGCGAAGGTGGAGCGGCTTGAAAAGGAACTCGTTCAACTCGATTCCTTAATGGCGGCTGAACTTGACTATGAAAAGCTGGGCGGGCTGCATGAACGGAAGACGAAAATCACGGCAGAACTTGATGAAGCATTGGAAGAATGGCTGAAAGAATAACGCGTGAGCCTGTCCTTTCGGGGGCAGGCTTTATTATTGTCCGTCTACCCTTTATAATGAACAAAGCAATCACGCAAACACCCGCCGGTTATTAGGTAACTGACGGACAGGAGGTCATATAATGGATAATAACGATATTTTAATTCGCTTACGATATGCACTGGACTTAAAAAATGCAGAGATGGTCGAGATTTTCAAGCTTGGCGGGATCGAAGTAAGTCCCTTGGAGCTGCCGCTCATTTTGACAAAGTCTGACTCAGAGGAAGAAAACATCACGTGCGACAACGTGATGTTCGAGTCGTTTTTGAATGGACTGATCACCTTTAAACGCGGTCCGAAGCCTGGGGCAGAGACTCCGGAACTGACGCTTGGCAGAAGCACGAACGTAAACAATCATCTTTTGAAAAAAGTGAAGATTGCTCTTGCGCTCACAACTGAGGAAATGATTGAGATTTTTGACCTGGCAGGGTTGCAGGTGACTAAAGGAGAGCTCGGTGCTCTCCTCAGAAAAGAAGGCCATAAAAATTACAAAGCGTGCGGAGATAAGTTTGCCCGGAACTTTTTAAAGGGACTGGCTGTAAAATACCGGGGCGCGTAAAGATGATTCACACATATGCAGGAGAAACAATCCGGTTTGAGGTGACGCATAAAAACCGCACCTCTATCGGGCTGCGCATGGACCAGTACGGAATTGTGGAGGTCCTGGCTCCGAAGGGCACAAGCGAAGAGCAAGTGCATAAGGTGCTTGAGGCAAACTGGGCACTGATTCAGGAAAAGCTGAAGGAAATGCAGACCAGGATGCAGGGTGCGCTGAAGAAAACCTATGAATACGGGGAGACCTTTCTATATTTGGGAAAGGCGTACCCCATTAGCATTACGCACGATGAAACCATCCAAAAAGACCATGTGGTATTTGACGGGAAAACCCTGCACATTCAAGTAAAGCAGCAGGAGGATGCCATCATCAGACAGGCACTCAAACGCTACTATTACCAGCAGTGTAAAGCCATCGTGGAAAAGAGCATCAAGTCCCATCAAGCCCATTTCAAAATGAAGCCCCGCTCTGTCAAAATTGTCGACAGCAACAAGAACTGGGGGACGTGCAACGGAAACCTGGAGCTCACCTTCAACTGGAAACTTGCGATGGCGCCCCAGGAGGTAATCGACTATGTTGTCGTGCACGAAATGTGCCACATGGTGCATCTGAATCACGACCGGTCGTTCTGGAGATTAGTCGGGAAGATTATGCCTGATTATAAAGAGCGGGAGGCCTGGCTTGCTGTGTCTAGTTGGAGGATGACGGTTTAGGTATTGTATGCAAGCAACATAGACAGGGAGAAAATGACCAGACTAACATCTGGTCGTTTTTTCATTCCGATGATTTTGCCTTGCATTCGTCATCTATGTCTATTCAACTATTAAATCATCCATCTTTATATCTTGATTAAAATTTTCCCTTCATAATTGCGGCTTTCAATTAATCTATGAGCCTGTGCCGCCTCGCTTAATTCAAACACTTCGGCGATAGGCAGGGTTATTTCTCCTGAGGCAAATAATTTTAAAGCTCTTTCTGCAACAGGCGCTAGTTTGGCTGGGTTGTGTTTTCTGGTAGTGCCCAGGCTGAACCCTTTAATGTTTCTGCAGCTGCTGTGAACATCACTTGTTTTAAAAGTGCCGGGTTTGCCGCTGCTGTTGCCGAATTGAACGAGAGTGCCATACAGTGCCAAACACATCAAACTTTGACTGGTGACTTCGCCGGCTATGGAGTCAAAAATAACATCAGCCCCAAGATGATTCGTCTGTTTCAGCACTTCCTCTGAAAAGGTTTCGTAGGTGTACACGAAATCTGCACCCAAATTCTTTACGTAGTTCTCTTTATCTAAACTGCCAACCGTCCCGATAATTTTCTGAACACCCTCGAGCTTTGCAAGTTGAATGAGCATAGAGCCTACCCCGCCGGCTGCGCTGTGTATCACAATGGTATCTTTCTTTTGTACTTGTCCGATTTCAAATAAGAGCAGGAAACTTAAAATAGATACTGTGGGCATTGCTGCCGCCTGTTCAAATGACAGGTTTTCCGGAATTTTAAAGACTAATTGTTCATTTGCTGCAACAAATTCTGCATACGAACCGTTTTTAGGGAAAGCTATTACACGGTCTCCTATGGAAAAAGATGAGCCAGCGGGTGCCTCTTCAATTGTTCCGGCAACATCCAATCCAAGCGTTAGAGGAAAACTCCCTTTCTCTTTATTTCCTAACCGCTTTTTAATATCTGCATAGTTAACACTTGTATAAGCCGCTTTAATTAATACTTCGTTTTTTCCTATTTCGGGTACCTCAATATCTGAATATGTAAGGACACCGGGATCCCCAAACTCATATTGTACTACTGCTTTCATTCTCTGCATCTCCCCGTATACTTCTGTTAAATACCATTTAATTTTAGCATAAAATGTAAAATGGAGATCGCCTTTCTTGTGTGCTAGTCAGCCGTTGCTTACAATTGGTGTATCCGATAGATGAGAGGTCCCTGATATGCCAACAATTAAACACGAAGTTTATATCCATGCCCCCATTGAAGTTTGTTTTGACCTTGCGCGCAGTGTAGATGTGCATATGGAAACAACAAGCAGAACTCAGGAAAAAGCGGTTGACGGCGTGACCAGCGGCCTGATGGAACACGGAGATTCAGTCACTTGGGAAGCTGTTCATCTTGGAGTAAGACAGAGATTAACAGCCAGGATTACTGAGATGGAAAGGCCCTATCAATTTTCAGATGTAATGGTTAAGGGAGCTTTTCGTTCATTCACTCATACTCACGAATTTAAAGAAAGCGGAACAGGAACAATCATGAAGGATACCTTTTCCTATGAATCGCCTTTTGGCATTTTTGGAAAGGTGGCCGATCTTTTATTTCTGGAAAGGTACATGAGGAACTTTATTGCTGCTCGAGCATTGGAACTGAAAAGGATTGCTGAGAAGATGTAATGATATATAGGCAAAACAAAAAGAAAGGCATCAGCCTTTCTTTTTTAGTTCTATTAGTTTGATAGACTTGGGTTATTCATATGCTTCAAAAGTTCAGTCAGCACCTGGCTGTAAGAGGATAAGCGTTCCTCTGTTCTGCCTGGAAATGCTTCCTCAATGAAAGCAAGAGTATCGTTTTCTGTATGCCAGATTCCGCCGTGCTCTTCTGTTTGCTCGTAGCCATCAAGGTCACCGATTTCCCAGTTGGTAGATTCAAAGTAAGCAAAAGGAATACCGAGCTTATCAAACGGAGCATGGTCGCTCCAGTCTCCAGTTGTGCCTGCCGGGTATTCAGGGTTTAATCCTGGGTTGATGCCGATATTGAGCTTTTTCTTTTTGGAAATATTCATCGCCTGGTCGCGAATGAACCCATCTTCGCCTGCACTGCCATGGACATACATTTTGTCGCCTGCAGCAAGGCTGTCCAGGTTGATCATGCCGACTGTGTTGTCAATTTCTTTAGCTGTCATTTGCTTTGCATAATGGTTTGATCCATTTAATCCGCCTTCTTCAGCGCCGAAGGCAACGAATACGATCGAGTATGGGGTGGATACTTTGTTCAGGACTTCAGCAACTTCAAGCATTACGCCTACTCCTGATGCGTTATCATCGGCTCCTTTGATTTTTTCAACAGAATCATAGTGAGCGCCGACAATTATTTGCTTGCTTGATTTTCCCTGCTTAAAGGCAAGTACGTTAGCTGATGATAAATTTGTTCCTCTTCTTTTAAAAGTGAAAGGTTGTTCAGCGGTTTTGTATCCCATGCGCTTAAATTGATCATGAATATACGTTTTCGCTTCAGTTTCACCAGAAGTACCCATCAAACGAGGTCCTATTGTTTCAGACAGGTACTTCGTATGCTGATAGGCCATGGCGCTTTTCTTATGTACCAATGATGGTGAATATGTGACAGCCGAGGCTGCGCCTGCAGATGAGATTAGCAGAACTAGAATGGTGAGTATAGAAAAAAGTTGTTTTCGCATAATAGTCTCCTTGTTTATTAAAATTCATTTACTTGCATAATTATAAATATAAATTCATAGATTTTCAATCCCTTTTTTACGGGGGAGATTAAGATTTTTCCCTCTTGCAGGGAAACGAGGCTTAATGGAAGAATAGATAATGATCATAGAAAAAATAGTCAGGAGATCAACATGAACGAAATTTTCAGCCAGTATAGATTTAAACTAACAAAAGAAACCGCAAAAGCAAACGAGTACGAGCATATGATCAGCCGAGACATCATCTATACTCAAAACACGAAAGCAACCAACATTGTTCTGCACCCCGATACGGCAGAGTCGCTCCGCTTGGTCCAAAAAAGCGGCGGTCCTGTACATAGCACGGCGCTAAGCGCATATCCGAAAAGGCTGAACGGGGGAAAAACACCCATCCATTATGGCTATTCATTCAAGTTTCAGTCAGAGGAAGAGTTGGGTCAGTTCTTAAAAGGGCTGGATGACTTATTCTGCTGCAGATAAAAAAACGATCAGCATATATGCTGGTCGTTTTTATTTTCTCTAATTTTTCTTATCTGCTTAAAAACGCAATATCCGATTTTACGTGCTTAATAACCTGTTCAATCGTAGTAATTCCAAGTTTATTCCTTGAAGTCCAGGATCCATTTTTATAAAGAGTGAAGTACGTGCCTTCAGGAGATATATCCCCAATGACATTCTTACGGCGATGGTGAGGCTTCCTTGTTACACATTCGCCGTTCTGCATATTGCTTTTTACGTGCTTATTGAGCTGAAGGCCTGGAATGGTTTTTAAGGTTTCTAAAAGAACGGCATTACTCGTCAGCGGATTTTCAGTATGTTGTTTTTTAGGGATGAACCTGTCAAATGCTTCGTGTAGTTCGTCGATATCATATCTTTTTTTCTCGAGAAAGAACTTAATAATAAGATCTTGTGTGTCGCTGTTTGAGAGTGAATAACCAGCGGTTTCTAAGAAGCTGTCAAACTCATCTTCACTTAACTTCAATGCGAATGCAATGGATACAAGCGTGTTTTTCTTAGGCTTATAGGAAGGATTTGTTCTTATTTTCGAAAACAGCTTTCTGTCTAATCCGGCCTTATTGTACACTTGTGCATCAGTAAGGCCCCGTTTATCAATCAGGTCAAATAATACCTGGTTTAAAACAGGCTGTCGGTTATTGCCGATGTAATCTTCGATATCCTGAGAAATGATTTCAGGCGAATACACCAGAATATCTTCTGATGCCGGTGAATAGCAAATAAAATCTGAGGAAAATAGTGCGTTGTCTATGTAGTCTTTCAGTTCATCTAAAAATGTTTGAGTAAGCAAATGACCGCCTCCAAATGTCGCTTTCAAAGCGACCATTATATGGATAATTCTTGTTAAGATTATATCATGAATATGTATGGAGGCTGATGAACATGAATCATAAGTTAACTGAAATTGTGTTTTTGCTGGACCGCAACGGATCAATGGGCGGCCTTGAACAGGATGTTATTGGAGGTTTCAATTCTTTTGTTGAAAGCCAGTGCAGGTTTGAAGGAGATACAGCGCTTACCGCTGTATTATTCGATGATGAATATGAAGTGCTCTGGAAAGGGGAAGATGCAAAATCCATCAAACTGACTGTGGAAGAATACTATGTCAGAGGGATGACGGCCCTTTTAGATGCCATTGGGAAAACAATTACCGATGTGGGCAGCAGACTTTCAAAGACCTCGAAAGAACTGCGGCCCGGCAAAGTGATTTTTGTTATTACAACGGACGGACAGGAAAATGCCAGTAAAGAATTCTCATATAATAAAGTCAATGAGCTCATCAAACATCAGCAGGAAAAATACAGCTGGGAATTCATTTTTATGGGAGCGAACATCGATGTGGCAAAAGAAGCTGAGAATATTGGGATTAGAAGCGCAAATGCATATTCTTTTGAAGCGTCGGAGGCCGGAATGCAGGAAATGTATGATGTTGTTTGTCAATCTGTGAATCAGATCAGGATAGAGCTTCCAATTGAAAAGGAATAAAAATCGCAGTTAGCAGTAAAAAAAGGCAGAAAAAACATTCGTTTTTTCTGCCTTGCCTTATCTTTCTACAATCCGAAAATCCGCCACAACCGGAAAATGATCACTTGGAAACTGCCCGTTTTCATAATCATTCACAATTTTCACAGTGTCAGCAAGAACATTCCCCTTGGTCAAGATCCAGTCAATGCGGCGCTTTGGACCCTCGCCTGTTGGATCTTTAAAGCGGTTTAAGGTGCCGAGGTTTTTGTTTATGCGTACAGCTGCCGTTTTCCATGAATCCTTGAATGCACCTTCCTGTGTCAATATTTGATAAGGTGGACTGCCCGGAGCAGCATTAAAATCACCGGTCAGCACAACAGGAAGAGAGGAATCAAAATTCTTGATCTTCTCAAGGACCAATGCGGCACTTTTTTCCCTGGCTTCTGCAGAAACATGGTCGAAATGAGTATTTATAACATAGAAGGACTGATTTGTTTTTCGGTCTGAGAATTTCGCCCACGTCGCCATCCGCGATATGACATTACCCCAATTCTTTGATCCAACCGTCTCAGGTGTGTCCGATAACCAGAAGTAATTGTACTCAAGCAGTTCATATCTGTCAGACCTGAAGAAAATGGCGGTATATTCCCCGCTGCTGCCGCCTTCCCTTCCAATTCCAACCCAGTTGTACTCAGGCAGAGATGCATCAAGATCCTGGATTTGCTGATACACAGCTTCCTGCGTACCAATAATATCCGGATTCTTCTTTTGAATAAGCTTCACAATGGCAGGAAGCCTCTCTGCCCATGTATGAGGGGAAGGGTCGGAGCTGTTCAGATATCGGACGTTGTAGGTCATCAGCCGCATCGCTGTGTCGGTTGGCGCTGCTGTAATGGGCTTGATGATTGTGCTGGGCAATAGCATGAAAGCGAGAGAAAGGATTAGCAGGATGGCTGTTTTTTTCACTAAACGTAGACCTCCGTCTTAAATAGCCTTACCTTTAGGTTGTCGTGTTTGTGAGGGGAGTATGTATGGGGTCTGCCCGTTCTTAGGAAATACGTCTGTGAAAGAGGTTTTAACAGCTTTTGGTGGAATTATAGATGAATATGAATGGTGTTAGAGAAGTGAAGATGTGGTTATGCAGCGATAAGAAGTTTCGTGCAATCTTTTGGAGGAGGGCCCAAGATGTCCGATCAAAAACCATTCAACAATGCTGTGGAGCACATGAAAAGAATCGAGGGACTGCCTTCGCAGACCGATATGAAAAAGCTTCCCAGGCCAATCCGTTACTTCGGATACTTTTTTCTTGGCTTTTTTGCTGTTTCCCTTCTTTTTATTGTGCTTGGGGTTTTAATAACATAATCAGCAACAGGAGGAACCTATGAACAAACCGTTTTACGTTTACCATCTAGTAACAAAGAAAAAAAAGAGTCCCGGTCAGATTATATCCTTCGACAAGAACGAGCATAACTCTTTGTTCCGCTTCTTTTTCGAAACAAATATCTTAAATGCAAAAGGTGAAACAGTTGACCGGATTCTTCAGAATGGAATATGTGATGATGGTTTAAAATTGAATAAAAATGATGCAGAAACAACAATGAAATATATGGACAAAACAATGAGGGCTGTCAGGGAAGCGGTCGTTGAAATGGTCAGATTACAAGATTACCCTGATTACCCTTCACGGCTTTCATGTTTATATGCAGCGAAAACGTATGAGGATATTCTGAGTTGGAAAAAAATCTTTGACTCTTATAACCGGGGAGTCTTGCAGATTGTGAAACTCAGGGTAGAAGGCAGCTGCTTTGAAGGCAACGGCAGCCTGCTGCCAAAGGAAGACTGTGTTCCATTTTCAGATAAGATGAAGCAGGCAAAGGCATATTGGGAGAACCGCGAAGAAAATGAGCTGCCGGAGCTTTTAGTCAATGGGAAGATAGAAGTCGTTGAAATAGTAGATGAGTTTGAACAGAATTTCATAGCCTTACATACTTAAAAAACTCGCCATACAAAATGACGAGTTTTTTCACGTGCATTAAAACCAACTCAAACAGCCCTTGAAAACAGATAAAACGCAACCCACGCCGTCAAGCTCCCTAAACCCAGCAGGATAAGAAGAGGAAAAACGCTCGTGCTGACATAGAACAGGGCACCGACTCCTGCTGCAATCCCGATTGTGTGCACGGGCTTTCCGATTGAAAGCAGCATCGAATTTTTAAGCGATTGAAGCAATGTCAGATGAAAGTGCACGGTGTTTGAAAAGAAATGCATGGTGAACACGAACATAAATATACCGATTGCCAGAAATAGATAATACAGCGGCGAGCCGGATTTTGCGAAATAGAAGTAGTCGATGACAAGGATGATCCAGACTGGGACGATCAGCAGTCCGCCCGTCATGCTTCGGGTGTAGTTTTCCTTGTAGAGCTTCCAATAGGAGCGAAGCAGCGAAACCCCGCTGTCTGCAGTCACCCATTTCCGCGTGATGCCGAAAAGGGCGGCAGTCGCAGGGAAAAGGATGAAAGGTGTAAAAATAGCGATTGTCAGCCCATTTACTAGTAAGCCGGCCGGATCTTTGACGGCAAATAGATTAAAAGATAAGTAGACAATTGGCAGACTGAAGAACAGCCAGACGATGTTGGCTGTAAAGATTCGTGTGATCCATTCGGTTGCGGTGTAGAGCTGCTGCACCAATCCTCCTGTATTCATGGCTTTCCCCCTGATGTTTGAAAACGTTTTTTCGTTTTATTCTTATCATAGCATACGAGTTTTATTTGTGAGTTCTTTCTATTTGAATAATAGATGACACACAATCTGCCAGCTTTGTTAACTTGAATGACTGGAGAGGGATAAATTCATGTCGTGCAGAATACATAACCATAGAAGAAATTTGAGGCAGCACCAATCTGCCTCCTTTTGGAGTGTGAAAAATGTTTGAACAAAATCAGATGATCAGCGTGAACGGGTTAATCAAGACGTATGGGGACTTTACGGCAGTGGACGGCATTACGTTTGAGGTTTTCAAGGGCGAAGTGTTTGGCGTGCTCGGCCCGAATGGAGCGGGAAAAACGACGACACTTGAAATGCTTGTCGGCTTGCGGAAGCCTGATGGCGGGTCGGCTGATATTGGAGGCTTTGATGTTGTCAGGGATTTAAAGAAGGTCAAAGAGGTTATTGGCGTCCAGCTTCAGTCTACGACTCTTTTTGAACTTTTGACAGTGGAGGAGATTCTGCAGCTGTATGCCAGTTTCTACAAGAAGCATGTCCCTATCCATCCGCTGATTGAGGATATGCTGCTGACTGATAAAACGAAGAGCAGAATTAAGAGTCTGTCTGGCGGACAGAAGCAGCGGCTTGCGATTGCTCTTGCCCTTGTGCATGACCCGTGGATTATTTTTCTGGATGAACCGACGACGGGACTTGATCCGCAGGCGAGAAGAACGCTGTGGGATATTATTTTTAAGTTGAAGGAAAGAGGCGTGACAGTCGTTCTGACCACCCACTATATGGATGAGGCGCACGTATTATGCGACAGGATTGCGATTATGGATCAGGGGAAACTGATTGCCCTTGATACTCCGGCTCAGCTTGTCAGAAATCTTCACTCTGAAAATGCGGTGGAGTTTCGCTTTGAAGCAGAGGGGGCTGAGGTTGATTTCAGCCGGATTCAAGGAGTGAAGCAGGTCGGAAGCCAGAAGGATGCAGTTATTCTTTATACAGATGATCTGCAGGCAACGCTGACGAGCCTGATTGGGACATCGGCAGAACAGGGGCTGAAGCTTGCTGATCTGCAAATACGCACGGCGACTCTTGAAGATGTCTTTATTCATATGACAGGAAGGAGGCTGAGGGAGGCATGAGAGCTTATTGGCAGCTGACGTTAACCCAGCTTCGCATTTTCATGCGGAACCGGCAGGTGTTGTTCTGGACTCTGCTCTTTCCGATTTTTCTCATGGTGATGCTTGGCTCGTTTCTGGGCGGCGGAAACAATATGTCTGTAACCGTCGGCGTGGTGGACCAGGATCAATCAGATGAATCCAAGGTTTTGGTGACAGCACTTAAGAAAAACCAGGCAATGAAGGTCCAAGAAGAAAGCAAGGAAGACAGTGCACTCGGCAAAGTGAAAAAAGGAGATCTTCAACTTGCAATTGTAATTCCTGAAGGTTACGGGAAGAACACTGGAGACGAAACTCCAGCCTCACTTCCGGTTTACTACGATGAAACAAATGCAGCAGTCTCTCAAATCGGCCTTCAGCTCGTAAATGGGGCGGTCGATCAGATCAGCAAAGAAAAAGTCGGGTATAAGCCCGCTGTCGTAACAGAGGCAAAAGGGATTGAAACCCTCAATCTGCAGTATATCGATTTTCTGGTTCCGGGCATCGTTGCCATGATGATTATGAGCAACAATATGAACGGAGTAGCAGGGCAGATTGCTGCCTGGAGAGAGCGGGGGATTTTGAGGAGAATGCAGGGAACAACGCTTAAAGCCTCAACATTTATTGCCGCACAGATTACGGCCCGGCTGATGCTGAACGGCCTGCAGGCACTGCTTGTCCTTGTTATTGCCCAGCTGATCTTCGGGGTGGATGTGCGGGGATCCTGGCTCACGCTGATTGCGTTTGTGGTGCTTGGCACTCTCGCGTTTATGGCAATCGGATTTATCATTGCCGGCATTGCAAAAACGCCGGAAAGTGCAGCGCCAATTGCCGGATTTTTATCCTTCCCGATGCTGTTTTTGGGAGGCGTCTTTTTTCCCATCAGCAACATGCCTGATTTCCTTCAGCCGGTCGTCTACGCGCTTCCGATTTCCCATCTGAGCCATGCACTCAGAGAGGTCATGAATGTCGGAGCACCGGTACTTGCACTCGGAACGGAAATGCTGATTTTAGTTTGCTGGGCAGTGGGAGCGTTTATTGTAGCCAGCTTTACATTCAGGTGGGAATAAAAAAAGGGGTCAGTCCCGCTGTGCTTTAACGTGCAGCGGGACTGACCCCCTTTTTGTTAGAAAATGGAATATTATTGGTCGTTTTGGGTTTATATTAGGATCTTCTAACAGCCTAAATCGCCCAATCAATGGTGATGGAGAGCTGCAGCCCTTGAAAGGACAGGCTTCCTGTGAGTTGGCACACAACTTGCATGTAGTTATTTGAATTTTCGAATAAAAAGGAGGCTTTTTATGAAGAGGTTAAAAGCAGCAGGAAAAAAGGCAATGGTATGTGCAGCTTTAGTCGGCGGTCTTGTGTCGTTTTCAGGAGTAAATGATGTTGAAGCAGCGTCTTCGTATACACTGTATACGACAGGAAGCACCACAGATAAAGTGACAACTGCATCGTTCGGCCAGGTATACATGGGCGGAAGCACGGATGTGGATAAAGCGATGGAATGGATGATCCAAAAGGCCAATGGGGGAGACTTCCTCATTATCAGGGCAACAGGTTCCAACGGCTACAATCAGTATCTTTACGATCTTGCACAATCTATCGGAAAGCCGCTGAACTCAGTCAATACAGTTGTAGTGACGAATTTAACCCAGGCAGGCTCTGATTCTTCGCTGATTGACCGCATAAATAAAGCAGAGGCCATTTTCTTCGCCGGCGGAAACCAGGCAGATTACGTGAATTTCCTTGAGGGATCGCCAGCTTTAACTGCGCTGAACAGCCGGATACAGAATGTGCCGTTTGGCGGCACAAGCGCAGGTGCCATGATTCAGGGAGACCACATCTATGATGCCATATCCGCAGGTTCAAAAACACTGGACTCATTAACTGCTCTGAGAAACCCGTACAGTTCTCTCATTTCTTTCACGGATTATCTTATCCAGACCCCTCACAACAATAACATTCAGACTGACACACATTTCGAGCAGCGAGACAGGATGGGAAGACTGCTTACGTTTATGGCCCGTAATATTCAGGACGGGGAAGAGACAGGAACCTCTGCCAAAGGCATCGGCCTGAATGAGCAGTCGGCGCTGCTTGTTGAAAAAGACGGAACAGCAAAAGTTGTAACCCAGCCAGGGGCTGTGAATGCAGCGGTCTACATGGCAAAATCAAACCAGGCGCCAACCCGATGTGTGAGCGGAAGTTCGCTTACATACAACAATATCTCCATCTATAAACTGAAAGACGGAAACACCTTCAACTTATCAACCTGGACCGGTTCTGGCGGGCTCTCGTATACGCTGAACGTTAATAGCGGAACAATCAGCTCGTCAACTGGGAAAGTATACGGAAACTAAAGGGGAATCCCCCCTTCTGCTTTAATGCTGTAATGAAAAGAGGGTCAGTCCCCCAACACGTTAAAGTGACAGGGGACTGACCCTCTTTTTTGTGGTAAAATGAAGGAAATTATACGATTAACACGAATGTAGTTAAGACATTAAGTAAATGGGGAGACAGCATATGGGATTTATCATTTCAAAAGAAAACAATCAAACGTACAAAAACTTTGTGAATCAAAATCTTTATGAGTATAACGCGATGCATTTTCCTGAGGATCTCAACGGGCGGTATGAGGAAGTAAATGTGTACCTCAAAGATGAAAGCGGTTTAGTTCGCGGCGGTATCCTGTGCGAAATTTGCTGGAACTGGCTTGAGATTCATACGCTGATGATTGATGAGGATCTGCGCCACTCGGGGTATGGTTCACAGCTTCTTGCCGAGGCGGAGAAAATTGCTTCCGAGAGAGATTGTGACTTTGTCAAGGTGGATACACTGAGTTTTCAGGCGGTTGATTTTTATAAAAAGCACGGGTATGAGGTGTACGGCACACTCGACGGGGTCGGACGCGATTTCAAGCACCATTACTTGAAAAAAGACCTGTAAAAAGGAGCGAATCAGATGGCCTATGAACTGAAAACAAAGGAAACAGATCACAGCGTTGTGGAGTTTATTGAAGGAGTCGAATCTCCAAAAAAGCGGGAGGACGCTTACAGGCTTCTGGACCTTTTTACAGAAACAACGGGATATGAAGCTAAGATGTGGGGGCCGAGCATTATTGGGTTCGGCTCATACCATTACAAGTATCCTACAGGCCATGAAGGAGACGCACCGCTTGTCGGATTTTCCCCCCGCAAAGCGAAAATCAGCCTTTATTTTGCAACGGGAGACCCGGACCGGGAAGAGCTTTTGAAACATTTCGGAAAGCATACTTCCGGAAAAGCATGCGTCTATATAAACAAACTCGCTGATGTGGATGAAGAAGTACTTAAGCAGTTGATTGTTCAGTCTGTTTCGTTCTTAGAGAAAACGTATCCTGGTCAATAATGCTTTTCTGCGGTACCTGCTGGAACAGGTGCCGCTTTTTCTTATTAAAAAGATAAGTAACTAATTGGAGAAACAATTCGTCTAATGATTGGCGGCTTAAGATAAGACAACTCTTCATGAATGTGGCATGATAGACATATACTTTCTTTCAGTGAAACTTTTCGTCAGAACTCTTCGTAGAGTATACTGGACTGGAATATTAACCCCGCGACTTTGTCTAACAGAATAAAAAAAGTTCTTTGTCTAGGACATCCCATATAGTGTTTTATGTAAAAAACAGGCCTAACCATTGGAGGAATCGCGATGAGCACACATGAAAAAACCAGCAATACAAGAAAAGAAATATGGAGCTGGATTAAATCCATCCTTTTGGCACTGGCCATTGCGGTCATTTGCAGGGAGTTTTTATTTGCTCCTGTGGTGGTTGAAGGAAAATCAATGCAGCCAACGTTTGAGGATCAAAACCGGCTGATTATCTCAAAACAAAGCGGCATTGAGAGGTTTGATATGATCGTCTTTCATTCACCTGAACCAGGACGGGATTACATCAAGCGGGTGATTGGTCTGCCAGGCGATCAAATTGAAATGAAAAAGGATGTTCTGTACATCAACGGAAAGCAGTTTGAGGAACCCTATTTGGCAGCGAATAAAAATATGCTGGGCTATGGGGAGCAGCTGACAGAAGATTTTCAAGTCACAGTGCCGGACAACTCCTATTTCGTCATGGGAGACAACCGCCGCCAGAGCAGGGACAGCCGTGAAATTGGCTCCATAGCAAAGGATGAAGTGATCGGAGAAGTGAAGCTTCGCTTTTTCCCTTTTGATAAGGCAGGCATTCCTGAATAATATGAGAAACCTCCATTGTTGGAGGTTTTTTAATTGTGACGGTTTCAGCAACAATCCAGGTATTTTGTCTCACGCGCTTAATCCTCCTATATAATGAAATTGTGGGTAAATATTCCAATTGGAGGAATGTGCATGGATGAGGTCAAAAAGGTTGCGATTGTGACAGGCGGGGCTTCAGGAATTGGCAAAGCTATTTGCCGCGAGCTTATCAAGAATAAAGTATTTGTCATTATTGCGGATGTGGATGAAATGGAAGGTAAGACAACAGAAGCAGCATTTAATGAACAAGAGATTTTATCAAGATATGTGCATGTGAATATAAGCGAATACAATTCTGTTGAACACCTCATTTCTGAGACGTTCCGGGAATTTGGCAGGCTGGACTATATGTTTAATAATGCCGGCATTGCCATGTACGGCGAGCTGTACGACATGTCTATAGACCACTGGAAAACAATCATGGATGTCAATGTCTGGGGCGCAGTGAACGGCACTCAGGCTGCCTATCCTCTTATGAAAAAACAGGGTTTTGGACATATTGTCAACACCGCATCTGCAGCAGGGCTCGGTCCTGCACCTGTCTCTGCCGCCTACGCTGCCACTAAGCACGCAGTTGTCGGCCTCACTACATCCCTGCATTACGAAGCGGAGGAGCACGGGGTAAAAGTAACGGCTCTCTGTCCCGCCTTCGTGGATACTCCCATTTTTAATAAAGCAACTGCCATCAACATCGACAAAGATAAAATGAGCAGCCAGATGAAAAAGCAAAAAATGATGACACCTGAAAAGATTGCGAAGCTTGCCATTGACGGCGTTCACCGGAATCAGCCTGTTATTTGCCCCATGCCCCTCAGAAAAACGATGGATGCTTTCTTCCTCCTGGTTCCTGTCGCGCACCGGGCGCTGATGAGGCTTGTCTGCAAGGTGAGCAGGGAGGCAAGGATTGAATGAGAAAACCGCCATTACGGCGGTTTTTTCTTTTTCTGCTTCCATAGAAAAAATCATCCTAAAGCCCTGCGCTCACTTCGTTTACATTTAAATGGTGAAGGGAAATTTGATTAACAGAATCTTTATTGGAGAGGGGATACATATGACAGCGCGCAGGAAGAATCTTTTGTCAGGCATTCTTTTCGGATTTGGGCTTGTCGCTTTTATAGATGAAACCATCTTTCATCAGCTGCTTCATTGGCATCATTTCTATGATAAGGCAACGACGGATATCGGGCTCGTTTCCGATGGGCTGTTCCATGCATTCAGCTGGTTTGCGACAATCGGAGGATTATTTTTGTTTGCTGATCTGAGAAGGCGGCAGTCACTCAATGTGATGAGATGGACGGGAGGCGTTCTCGCAGGCGCAGGGGCGTTTCAGCTGTACGACGGCACCGTTCAGCATAAGCTTATGGGGCTGCATCAGATAAGGTATGTCGAAAACGTTTATATCTATGACTGGATTTGGAATATAACAGCTGTCCTGATGCTCCTTTTAGGAGTGTATTTTATTCTCCGTGAAAAAAGAAAGCAGGCGGGCTAAAGATGCATCATGCTCATTACACATTAAGTTCAGGCATTCAATATGCCATGGCTGCGCCATTTGTTTTGGCAGTCGTTCTATATGCCGCAGCCGTGGTTTATTCAAACAGACAGTACCGGAAATGGCCTGTTTACCGGACGGCATCCTGGCTTGCGGGAAACCTGTGTGCAGCCGCTGCTGTTTTTGGTCCGCTCGCTGAAAAGGCGCACGGCCACTTTGTTTATCATATGGCCGGCCATTTGCTGCTGGGTATGCTTGCACCTCTTTTAATGGTTTTAGCTGCACCTGGAACGATATTGTTGAGAACGCTTAATACTGACCGGGCAAGGCGTGTAACGGGAATTCTAAAGAGCCGGCCTTTTTTCATCCTGTCGCATCCAGTCACGGCAGCGGTCTTAAATGTCGGGGGGCTTTGGCTGCTTTATACATCTGATTTGTATCACATGATGCATCAGTCGGCTTTTTGGCATACAGTCGTTCATTTTCATGTGTTCCTTGCGGGATACCTCTTCACGGCGTCTCTGCTCTACATTGATCCTGTTTTTCACAGAGTAAGCTATTTATATAGGTCTGCGGTATTGCTCGTGGCGCTTGCCGCCCATGGCATCCTGTCCAAGTATTTGTATGTGCGCCCTCCTGAGGGAGTGCCGCTCAATCAGGCAGAGCAGGGAAGCATGCTGATGTATTACGGCGGAGATGTGATTGACGTGCTGATTATCATCATACTTTGCTGGAAATGGTATCGTTCTGTAAAACCGGGATTAAATCAACAGAGCGTTAACTCATACTGAGAGGTGATAAATGGTGGAGGAATGGACAGAAGATCATGTAAGAGCAACACTTCCGGAAAGAACGAAATCCGGCCATAAAGGCACCTATGGAACCGGTCTTCTTCTTGCAGGAAGCAAAGACATGCCTGGGGCTGCTTTGCTTTCAGGGATTGGAGCCATGCGCAGCGGCATCGGCAAGCTTGTAATCGGGACTGAGGAAGAGGTCATTCCCTATGTTGTGCCGGTGCTTCCGGAGTCGACGTATTTGCGGAACGGCCTAAAAAAGGCGGCGGACGGAGAAGTGAAGACAGCAGAGTATAAAGCCATTGCTGCGGGCCCGGGTCTTGAGCCGAACGAGGAGACCGAAAAGGCGGTACAGCACCTTCTTCAGGGGAATTGTCCTATTATCCTGGATGCAGGTGCGCTGTCAGAGCGCACTTATGAAATGAGAAAATCTCCTGTTATTCTGACTCCGCATCCGGGAGAATTTGCCCGGATCACAGGTGTTAAAGCAGATGAATTGGCCGAAAACAGGGCTCATTTTGCTTCACAATGGGCAAAAAAGCTCGGAGCTGCAATTGTATTAAAAGGAAATGGCACGGTAACGGCGTTTCCGGATGGCAGTGCCTGGACCAATCCGACCGGAAACAGCGCCCTTGCAAAAGGCGGGACAGGAGATACCCTTACAGGAATGATGCTCGGGATGCTCTGCTGTCACAAGGACTGGAAAAATGCCGTTTTAAACGCCGTTTATCTTCACGGCGCCTGTGCGGACAGGTGGATAGAGAACAGATCGGCTCATACAATGCTCGCGCATGAATTGACCGATTTGCTTCCTGAAGTATGGAAAGAAAAAGAGCAGAGGGATTAGTCCTTCTGCTCTTTTTGTATGTCAATGAAGCGGGGGATATCGCGGAACATCTTCATTAAGTCATGTCCACAATCCTCAATCGTATAACCCCCATTGCCGTTAACCGCGATATCAAGCCTCGAATATGCCAGTTTCAGCAGTGATTTTGCGTGACCTTCCTCTAAATCTTTTATTCCCTCTAAAATGCGTTCAAACTCATTCATAAATGGTCTCCTGTTACCGCAGGTATTTTGATCTTCACTGTAAATTGTTCATCTTTATGGACAAAGTCGAGATATCCCCCGTGTTTATGGACAATATCTTTTGCGATTTTTGTCCCAAGTCCATCATGTTCTTCGCCTTTTGTAGTGAGTCCGTCAACTTCAAACAGCCGGTCAACGATATTTACGGGCAGCGGCATGGTTGTGTTTTTTACGGTAAGAAGATATAGCCCGCTTTTTTTATAAAGCTGCATGGACACTTCAGCCTGTTTGCCTCTTGCAGCTTGCCATTCTTCTGCAGCATCTATGCTGTTTGAGAGCAGGTTTCCGGCAAGGGCTACAATGTGCCTGTCAGGTAAAGGAAGGGCTGATACAGGGAGGTCAAGGTCATAAACAAGCGTTATTCCTGCTGTTTGAGCGCGTTTGTACTGCTGATGAAGCATTCCTGCGACAATGCCGCGCTCTCCTTTTATAGAAAGATTCGTCTGCTCATATTCCCCGACAAGATCATCCAAATAGTCTTTAGCCTCCTCATGCTTTTGATGCTCAAGCAAAAAGTGCAGGGCAGATACATGCTTTAAAAAGTCATGCCGTTCATTCCGCACCGCTTTAAACGTTTCGTTCAGGTGCGCCTGCTGCTTTTCAGCCTGTTCAAGCTCATGAGAGAGAGCATAAAACTTGTTTGCAGCAGCCAGTCTGATTGTTTCTGTCCCGGCAAAAAGGAAAAGTGTCATAAAGTGTAAAATTACCGGCAAATCGGCGAACGACAATGAAACAACAGCGAGCTGAAGAATCGTTAATAACAGATGCCATTTTCCGCTTAGTCCAGTCAAATGAAAGACGGTTTTCCGGCTTAGAATAAGTCCCGCTCCTCCTGCAATCAGCCCGGCTGCATAAGCTGAAAAGGAAATGGAAAATTTCTCAAGAGCCATGTAAAGAGGAACCGCTCCAATTAAGGATGCCAGAACCCAGTATATTTTTTCATTGATCATTGGTACCCCGCCTTAAAAATAATGCTTCTGCAGATAATCCACTTTTTCTTTTGTGATCATCGCCTGGCCGTCCAATCCCTCGAAGGTAACAACATAAGAATTTTTGGCGTAAAGCGAGAAGTTTTTGACAAAGTGAATGTTGATGATAAAGGACCGGTGTGAGCGGATAAAGTCCCGCTCTCTAAGTTCGCCTTCAAGTTCATTTAGTGTCAGATATGTTTTAACGGCGCCGCTCTTCGTGTAGATCGTCGTCGACCGGCCGGAACGTTCAATGAAGATAATATCCTTTTTCTGAAGGATGTGAATATCGTTTTTCTGCTTGAGGTAAAGCCTGCCGGCAATATCCGCAGATTGTGTCTTTTCCTTAAGCCGTTCAACAGATTTTATGAGCCTTTCTTTCGGATAAGGCTTCATAATGTAATCATGGACATTAAGCTCAAAGGCATGAACAGCATAGCCGCTGTTTCCGGTCACAAAGATGACAGAAATATTGAGTGCATGCGAATGAATCACATCTGCCAGTTCATAGCCGGACAGATTGGGCATTTCAATATCTGCAATCAGCACATCCACCGCTTCTTTTTTTATATACTCATAGGCTTCTTCCGCAGATTGTGTAGAAAACACAATCTCAACATCCGGAATGCCTGAAAGGATGCCGTTCAGTTTATCAAGGTCAATAAACCGGTCATCTACTAATCCAACTTTCATGCGAAAATCTCCTCTGCGTATAATACTGAACTTCATAATGAAGGAAGATTCACTTTATTTTACCATCTTGAAGGAGCGTTTTGGCATTTTCGCGACATGAAAAGAACATTTCGCGACATAAGTGCAGATTCTCACTTCAAAGGTTTGTATGATAAAGACATCAAAAAGAACGCATACGAGGTGAAGAAAAATGATAAACGTTCAGGCGGTATCAAAAACATTTAAGGATAAGAAAACATTTGTCACTGCTTTGAAGCATGTGTCGTTTTCAATGAAAGAAGGCGAGGTTACCGGACTCCTTGGAGAAAACGGAGCTGGAAAAACCACGCTGCTGCGGATGATTGCCACACTCCTCACACCTTCAGAAGGCAATGTTACAGTTGCGGGCTTCGACACAGTTAAGAATTCTGCAGCGATTAAGAAACAGATCGGCGTCCTGTTTGGAGGAGAAACTGGTTTATACGACCGGCTGACAGCAAGGGAAAATCTTGAGTATTTTGCGCGTCTTTACGGAATGAGCAAGCATGAAACAAAAGTAAGGATTGATGAGCTGGCGAAAATGTTCGGTATGAGGGATTACCTGGATAGAAAAGTCGGCGGTTTTTCAAAAGGCATGCGGCAAAAGGTGGCCATAGCGAGAGCCATCATCCACAATCCGCAGATTATTCTGTTCGATGAACCTACCACGGGCCTTGACATTACCTCGTCCAATGTCTTCAGACAGCTTGTCCACCAGCTGAAACGTGAAGGGAAAACGATTGTGTTTTCAAGTCACATTATGGAAGAAGTCTCGATGCTGTGTGACTCTGTTGCGATGATGCATAAAGGGGAACTTGTGTATCAGGGAGACCTTGAAGGACTCTATAAAGAAGAAGGCAGCCGTGATCTGAATTACATTTTCATGAGCAAGCTTGTGAGGAGAGATGAATATGCTTCTTAATTGTTATTTAAAAGAGATGAAGGATTGTTTTCGCGACAGCCGGACACTGATCCTGACCGTCCTTCTGCCGATCATTCTTATGACGGGACTGACACTGTTTTATGAACGCATGGTTTCAGACGGGGGAGAAAACACGTATACGCTTGCTGTAGAAGAAACGATAAGTCAGGCGGAAGCGGAATTGTTCACCCCTCTTAAGAATGTGGAGCTGGTCAAGACCGGAAATCCTGAAGAGGCTGTCAAAGAGGGCGATGCGCAGGCCGCTGTGATTCTTGAGAGTGATTTTAATGCGAAAATTGAGGATGGAAAAACAGCTGCCATTACTATGATCGGCGACTCCTTCAGCCAGAATTCATCGACGCTGATGACGCTTGTGTCCGGAGTCTTGACTGCCTATGAAAAAACGGTTGTAGGGGAGCGCCTGGCTGAGAATGGTACAGATCCGTCGCTGATCCAGCCGCTTGCCATTGAGCAGAAGGAAATGTCACAGGAAGACCCGACCATTAACCTCGTGGCTTTATTAGTGCCGATGATTCTTGCACTTGCCATCGGGATTGGCGCAAGTCCGGCAGCATCCGATCTTTTTGCTGGAGAAAAAGAGAAGAAAACAATGGAAGCACTTCTTATGACACCTGTCAGCAGAACGACTCTGCTTTTCTCAAAGTGGCTGGCCATTTCTTCTCTTGGAGCCATTACCGGCCTGATTACACTTGGTGTCGTCTCACTTGAAGTTGCCTTTTTAACAGAGAACCTTCGAAAAGCTGTATCATTCGGAAGCGATGCACCCATCATCATCGGCATAGCTCTCCTGATATCTGTCGTTTATGCCATGTTCATGGCATCTGTTCTGATGCTGACAAGCATCATTGGCAAGACTGTAAAAGAATCTCAAAGCTACAGTTCTCCGGTGTTAATGATTGGAACCATCCCTGCATTAACGACTACGAGCATTGGAATCAATGAATTTGAGCTCCACCACTTTGCGATTCCGGTACTGAACTTGTTTACGATCTTAAAGGAGCTGCTGTTTGGCATCGTCGAGTATGACCATATTCTCCTTGTCCTTGGAAGCAACCTGGCTGTTATTGTGATTGCTTTAATCATTGGAAGAATTCTGTTTTTAAAAGACAAATGGGTGATGAATTAGGATAAAGCTGCGGGCAATTACATTGCCGGCAGTTTTTTTGCATCTGCAAATATCGCCATATTTCCGCTTAAAACCGAATTAATCAGGATTAAACGGATTTGCTGAAGGCAAACCGCTTGATGATAGCGCTTCCTTTCACTATCTCGGCCGTATCCTCACGAATGTCCTGTTATCCCTTGAATCTGCTTCTCAGCATGTTACGATAGTAACCGTTGAAAAAACGAACGGAACATAAGCGAACGCAGAGGGGGCAGCATTATGCTTAGAGAAAAAAGAGTAGCGTTTTTAGGTGCGGGATCGATGGCAGAATCGATGATTGCCGGGATTGTACAAAAAGAAATTATTCCGGCTGATCAACTGTATGTGACAAACAATAGCAATCAGATGAGGCTTCAGCAGTTGAATGCAAAATACGGTATTCAGGCGCTGACTAAAGACGCATTGCCTTACGGTGAAATTGACTTATTTATTCTCGCAATGAAACCTCAGGGTGCAGCGGATGCACTCGGTGAACTGAAAGACAAAGTAAGGCCGGATCAAGTTGTGATCTCCGTTTTGGCCGGAATTTCGACTGAATTCATGGAAGATCACCTGAAGGACGGACAGCAGACGATTCGCGTCATGCCTAATACATCGAGCATGATCCAGGAATCTGCGACGGCTTTAAGTCCGGGAAGGCATACAGACATGGACAGCGTTTTGCATGTAAAAGAACTGCTGAGCTGCATGGGAAAAGTCTTTTTGATTGAAGAAAGCCAGATGGATATTTTCACAGGTCTTGCAGGAAGCGGACCGGCCTATTTCTACTATTTAATGGAGCACATGGAGAAAGCAGGCGTCGAGAAGGGCATGGACGAAAACATGGTGCGCGAAATTGTTGCCCAGACAATTCTCGGTGCGGCCAAAATGATTCTTTCAAATGATGAAGCACCGTCAAGCTTGAGAGAAAAAGTAACGTCTCCAAATGGAACGACGGCATCAGGGCTTGAAGCATTGCGCAAAAACAATGGAGGAAAAGCCATTTCAGAAGCAGTCTATCATGCTGCAAAACGTTCGAAGGAGCTGAACGAAGAGATGGCCGGAGCGTTGGTGACGTCTTAGCCCGTCTTAAAAAATCAGGAGGGATAAGATGGTAAACGAAGAAGAGAAACAGATAAAAAGAGTTGTTATTAAGATTGGAAGCAGTTCACTGACAAGTATGCACGGCGAAGTAAGCCGCAGAAAGCTTGAAAAGCTGGCAGACCAGATTGTTGAGCTGAAAGATGCAGGCTATGAAACTGTCGTGGTGTCGTCAGGAGCTGTTGCAGCAGGCTACAGGAAGCTTGGCTGCATTAACCGGCCATCAGACCTTCCGGAAAAACAGGCAGCAGCCTCAATCGGACAGGGCCTGCTGATGGAATCTTATTCAGAGCTCTTTTTATCTCACGGATATGTCGCTTCCCAGCTCTTAATCACAAGAGGCGACTTTTCAGATGAAACACGATACGGAAACATGAAGAACACGATGGAGGTTCTGCTTCAGCGCGGGATCATCCCAATTGTGAATGAAAATGACACGATCACAGTCGACCGTCTGAAATTCGGAGACAATGATACACTTTCAGCTAAAGTTGCAGCTCTCATTGGAGCTGATCTGCTGATTATTTTATCCGACATCGACGGACTCTATGATGATAATCCTAACAGCAATCCAGATGCCAGGCTGCTTGAAAAAGTGGATGCCATCACGCCGGAAATTGAAGCAGCAGCCGGCGGTTCGGGAAGTGCGGTCGGTACGGGCGGCATGAAATCCAAAATTGCCGCATTTAAGATTGCCATGGCTTCAGGCATTCAGTCATTCCTTGGTAAATCCAGCACAAGAGATATTTTAATGGATGCTGTAAACGGAAAGGCGAAAGGGACGTATTTTGAACCGAAAGCCAATGCCTTTAACCTTGACCGCAAGAAACAATGGATTGCATTTCACTCAGGTCCTGAAGGCAAAGTCATGATCTCGAATGATGCAAAAGCAGCGATTATAGATAAACGGAGAAATATTGACGCGCTTGATATTCAGGAAGTGATAGGACGCTTTAACGGCGGGGCAGTTGTCACGATTTTAGATGAAGACGAAGAAGAATTCGGCCTTGGCCGCATCAATTTTTCTTCAGAACAGCTTAAAGATGTGAAGAAAAACAATGAATCGGCAGCAGCGATTGATCAAGAGACGTTTGTCTGCTCTCTGGATTTCTCGATGAAGGTGCCGAGCTAATTAAACAGGAGGCGTTTTGATGAGTATTGCAGCTCTTAAACCGATGACGGTGGAAGAACAGGCAATCACAGCGAAAAAAGCAGCGAAAACATTAAGCATGTTAACAACGGAAGAAAAGAACGAGGCCCTTAGAATCACGGCAAACGAGCTTGAGCGTTCTTATGAAGAAATTTTAAAAGCAAATGAAGAAGACCTCTCAAAAGGAAAAGAAAAAGGATACGACAAAGCATATATGGATCGCCTTGCGCTTACACAGGAGCGCATCGGGGACTTTGCAGAGGGGCTGCGCCAGGTTGCAGACCTTCCCGATCCAACAGGAGATGTCTTATCTGAATGGACGCTTGAAAACGGGCTGAACGTGCAGGAAGTCCGTGTGCCGCTTGGTGTCATCGGCATGATTTACGAAGCGCGTCCAAATGTGACGGCAGATGCTGCGGGGCTTGCGCTGAAATCGGGCAACGCGATTGTGCTTAAAGGCGGTTCTTCCGCTCTTTCTTCTAATAGAAAGATTGTAGAAGTCATGCACCGTGCACTTGAAAAAACAAAAATCCCTAAAGAAGCCGTTCAGTTTATTGCGTCGACAGACCGCGCTGCAACCCAGCAGCTCTTTACCATGAAAGAACACATCGACGTGCTGATTCCGAGGGGCGGTGCTTCTTTAATCAATGCAGTGGTTGAAAATGCAACTGTGCCGGTGCTTGAAACAGGAGTTGGAAACTGCCACATTTATGTAGACCGCAAGGCAGATGTGGAAAAAGCGCTGAACATTATCATCAATGCAAAAACAGACCGCCCTGCAGTATGCAATGCAGCCGAAACCCTTATTGTTCATAAAGACTGGCTGAAAGAAAACAGTGACCAGCTTGCAAAAGCTATAAAGGATCACGGTATCACTCTTCACGGAGATAAAATGGCTGCAGATGCTCTTCCGAATGTTGTTCCAGCCGGTGAAGAAGACTGGGCAAACGAATACTTGAGCCTTGATCTTGCTGTGAAAACGGTCGGTAATTTGGAAGAAGCCATTGATCACATTGATCAATACGGAACAAAGCATTCAGAAGCAATCATCACAGAAAACGCGGAAACCGCTAAGCGCTTCATGCACTTAGTCGATGCAGCAGCCCTTTATCATAATGCTTCAACAAGGTTTACAGATGGCAGCGCGCTTGGATTCGGCGCAGAAATCGGCATCTCCACCCAAAAGCTCCATGCACGCGGACCGATGGGATTGCCGGCGCTGACAACGATAAAATATATGATGACGGGAAATGGACAAGTAAGGTAAATATCGAATAGCACTAAAAACGCCCGATTTATAATTGGGCGTTTTTACTTGCCGCTAACCGGTCTCTTCCAGGTTTTTGAGCATTTATATAACCGTTATGATCACCTGCGAGCTTTGAGTAACTTAAAAAATGTTAGAATAACAAAAAGGATACCATATGCAATTTGGTATCCTTTTTCATTTTCGCTTTGAATTTACCTCTAAGGTTTTTACCTTTAATTAGTTATTGCTCTCATCTGTATCATCATAATAAGTTCCTGCGCCTTGCTGTGCATTGAAGTTCCAGTTAACTTGAAGCTTGTCGCCCTGGAATTGATTTTGATCCTGTCCGTTGTCTACAAACTCAAACAGAACGAAGATTTTTTCTTTGCCGCCAGCAGGTATGCCGTCAGGTTTTGTTGTGCTTCCGACGAACGAATCAATTTGAGTTAAGTCTGGTGTCTGGTTTTTAAGATCGGCAAGAGTTGTTTCCACGACTGCATTTGTTGCGCTGCTCGTGTTGTACATAATCGTAACTTTAATGTGTTTGGCGAGATCATCTGTGTTGTCGCCTTTCCAGTCTTCTACAGCATACTGAGTATTTAATAGGACTTTATGGATGTCTAATGTCCCGTTGTTTTCAAGAGTGAACTCACGGTACACTTCATCTCCTGGTTTAATATTGTTTACGTTGACGACAAGGTTCGGGTTAACCCCAAGATCCAATGTTCCTGCAGCAAAAGTATTTTTCGTTTCTACTGTGTCACTGAAGTACGCAAAGGTTCCTCCGCTGACTAAAGATAGTCCAAGTGCTGCCGTCATAACCCCGCTGCTTATCTTCTTAACAAAACTCATTTCTTCATCCCCTTTAAATTGTTATGTAAGCAAAATTTATTAAACTCATATGTATTGTGATACATAGGAGATCTAACCGGCTTTTGTCAGTTCCATTTCCTTTACAGCAGTGTAAATCGTGCGCATGGCAGAGAGTAACAGCAGGGCGCCAGGAACGATTAATAGAAGAGCTGATCCCGCTTTTGTGTTTGCAAAATTCATGGCGTATCCTGCATAAGGAATTGTAAATCCGCTGTATTCTCCAATGATTTGTCCAGGCTGCACAGTCCACATATCAGGGCCGTTATTATTATCACCCTTTGTTTGATACGCAGCTTGTCCATATTGATCCATAACGTCGATGACTCTGTGTGTAATCAGCTTCTCGCCCATTCGAAAGGTAATAATATCGCCTTTTTTATAAGTAAAAGGATCTTTTCCAAGTTTAATGGAGATGACAGACCCTGTTTGGAACACAGGCTCCATCGATCCTGATAAGACAGCTTTCAATTGATTGCCCATAACTGCGGGCTCTCCGCCGGTCAAGCGGGAAGAAAGAACGATGAACGCCAAAGAGCAGATGATCAGGATGAATAACCCGCTCAAACTATTTTTCACTAGTTTCGTTATCACTTTCAGCTGCCTCCTTTTGGACGAATGGCTGATTTTCCATCTCTTTTATCTGTTTAACAAGAGAAGTTTGAAAATCTTTTATCCGCTGATAATCAATGAACTTTTCTGTTTCTTTTATAATTTTGCCGACGGCTTTCACCCCTTTTGCCGCGTAGTCAATCGGTTTGCCGTTTTCTGAAGCGGACTGCTGCTGATAGGAGAGCAATTCTATATAGAGGTTGTCCAGTTCTTCCTGTCCGGCACCCAGTTCTTTTTCAATGGCTTCAAGCTCGGTAAGCGTTCCATGTAATTCTTCGAGAGTGCCGCCTTCTGACTGTTTAGGGACGCGATTGTATGATTGAATCATCTTCTCTCCGATTTGCCGGGCTTGTGTTTCCATTAGCTGAACACCCTCAGGAAAAATGACGGCTGCCGAAATGGTTAGCGGAGCTGGTGCAGTCTGGCTGGTGAAAGCAGCTTCTGTTTCGCCAATGAGCTGTGTGCCAGCATAAAATCCGATACAGCACATGCATGGCAGCGATAGTAGTTTGGGCAGTATTCCTTTCATTTCCGAAACCTCCAGGACAAGCGTTTTGCATCTGCCTTAATTATTACTGAATGATCCGAAAATTGTTATGGGGTTATTTTTACAGGAAAAGAACATAGGATTTTGTCGTTTTTCATCATTTCTTGGGAAATAGCGCAAAAACAAGGCAAAAAAATAACCCAATTGACTTAAATGAGAATATTCCCAATAATTCAAATTGTTACAGCAGCTCAATTCGAATAAGGGGTGAAGGATTTGAAAAGGAAAAACAAAGGGAAAAAAGCCGTGATACCAGCAGTATTAGCTTTATCCGTTGTGCTGGGCGGGATCGCACTGCCGACAGCAAATGCACACGCCGCTGAAACAACGGTTCTGTTTGAAGCAGAAGGGTTAAGTAAACATGCGGTTGTCAAAGCATTTCTTCAGTCTAAAGTAGCGGATTCCGGGGCTCGTTCAGCAGCGACAACCGGCGAGCAATTCAAGATTATCAGCGAACAGGCAGATCCGGCGACAAATACATATCACGTGCGTACGGTTGAGCAATACAATGGCATTCCTATCTATGGATCTGGCCAAAGTGTTGCCCTTGATGCAGAAAACAACGTGTTTGCTTCGTTTGGAGATGTTACGCAAAAATTAGCCCGTGCAATCATTCCGACTGAGCCTGTCTTATCAAAAGAGGAAGCAGTGGAGATTGCAAAAGAAGGCGTGGAATCGGAAATAGGGGAAGTTAAGGGTTATGACGGCATTGATTCTGAATTAACGATCTACAAGCAAGAAGGAAAATACTACTTAACTTACTTGGTCAAAGCTTCTACTTCCATTCCTGCTCCTGGTTATTTCCATTACTTCGTCGATGCTTTAACAGGAGATGTAGTGGAGAGTTTTAATGCTGTTCATGAAGCGGATCTGCCGTCTGTTTCTCCGGTGAATTCAAGAGGCCTGGATGTTACTGGTACGATGCATTCATTCCCTGCTGTGAAGGATATGGCAAGTGGTACAAGCTACTTGTACGGGGCTATTGCTTCTGGAGGGAATGTGGTTGACGTTCACACTTTCAGCGCGAAGAGATTGGGGGAAACTCCGTTTCTACTACTCTCTGCTCTTTTTGGATATACAGGCCAAGAGGTCACAACAAAGACCAGCTTCTTTGCAGATCCAGCCGCTGTATCTGCACATGTCAACTCGATTAAAGTAAATAATTACTATCAAACCATGCATAAGCGCAACAGCTTGGATGGCAATGGCATGAAGCTTGTCAGCACTGTTCATATTGGGGAGAAATGGAACAATGCTGCTTGGAACGGAAAGCAAATGCTGTACGGAGACGGTGACGGCGTTCAGTTCAGCTCGCTTGCAGGAGGACTTGATGTGGCAGGGCATGAAATGACACATGGTGTGATATCTAAAACAGCAAACATGACGTATCAGGATGAATCCGGAGCCATCAATGAATCTATTGCAGATATTTTCGGGGCATTGGCAGAGATGCATGCAAGTGGTTCCGCAAGCGCACCTGAATGGGAGATGGGTGAGGACATCTTCACACCCAATATACCTGGAGACGGTGGCCTGCGCTCACTAAGCGATCCGACGAAAACAAAGCTGAGCACAGCCTATCTGCCTTCAGGCCATTATCCTGATCATTACAATGACCGCTACTTAGGCACTTTAGATAAAGGCGGAGTCCATATTAACAGCAGCATCAATAACAAAGCAGCCTACCTGATCTCTGAAGGCGGCGAGCACTATGGAATTACTGTAACAGGCATCACTCGCCAAAAAACAGAAAAAATCTACTACCGTGCTTTAACGAAATATCTCACTCCATCATCAGGCTTCAAAGAAATGCGCCAGGCTGCAATTCAGTCAGCAAGAGATCTTTATCCAGACCGCAATGGCCAGCCATCTGCTGAAACAAAAGCTGTCATAGCAGCATATGATTCTGTTGGAGTTCCAGCTGAATAATTTTTTGAAAAAGCCATGGACTTCTGTCTATGGTTTTTCTTTGTGTAAATTATGGAAATTCGTTAGTGTGATGGTCATGTTCAGAAGTTTTCAAAGATGTGTCTAAATCCTCATCCCTCAAGTGTGAAAAACGTCGTAAAATTGTTACATTTATATAGATATTTTTTACAGACGGGGATAGGGAGAGATGTTCATGCTGGAAGGAGAAATTATCAAATTTTACCGAAAAAGAGCAGGACTCACACAAGAACAATTAGGTAAAGATATCTGCACTGCTACACACGTAAGTAAAATCGAGAGGGGGCATACCCAATATTCAGAGGAAATCATTGATTTATTTTCTGCCCGCTTACATATTGATATTAAAAAAGAAATCGAAAACCTCCAAAACATAGAGAAAAAGCTCCACCAATGGCATGCTTCCATCATCATGCTGAGAAAGAAAGAAGCGGACAAAATCAAAACAGAACTCGAACGGCTGCCCTTTATCAGCTCCTCAAATCATGGCGTCTTCTATCAATTGCTGCTTGCAAGATATTACATTTTGAACAAAGAAGGGGAAAAAGCATTTACAATCGTTCAGAATATTCAAAAGGAAAATCCCCAGTCTTCACCCTACGAGAGAAATCTTCTTCAGCACGTGATCGGATTGTGCTATCTGGAAAAGTACAACAATTTTAGCAGTGAAAACCGGAATAAAGCAATCGAAGCGATGAAAGGCATTCAGCCGGATGACTACCCGAACAGAGAATACCATTATCATTTGGCTGTCGCGTATCACTGGGTTGAATCTAAAACGATGGCCTACCTGCATGCTGAAAAAGCCCTGCATTTTTTTAAAGAAACAAATAATTTTTTCCGTGCGATTCAATCTGAAGCTGTTATGCTATTGCAAAAAGAAAGTGCGACCAAAGCTGAATTAGACCTTAAAATAGCGCGTTATCATCAATTGATTGAGGATTGCGATGCGATTTCAGCTGATGAAATCAAAGCGATGCTGCTCCACAATGCCGGACTTGAATGCTTTAAAAGAAAAGAATATGCTTCTGCGCATCCATTTTACAAAAGGGCTCTTAAAATGGCGGATAAAAACAAGGTTATTTATCTGAACCGGCTCTACAATTATGCAGACAACTGTATGGAGGGCAAGCTCATTCCTCAAAAATCTTTGCTTAAAATGGCTGAAGACGGGCTTGACTCAGCGAAGAAAATGAACAGCACGCTGTATAAAATTCTCTTTACCCTCCTTTGCTACAAGATAAAGAATGCCTTTAAGGAGTATTATTTATATATTGAAGAGAGCGGTCTGCCTTTTTTTCAAACGAACAATCAAAAAACAATGATTGATAAATTCGGAAAACAACTTTATACCCATTACACAGAAACAGAACAGTATGAAAAAGCAGTCCGGATTGCGGATGGCTTTATTCAGCAGCAGTAAAATTGAGGAGCCCGCGCAGCTCCTTTTTTTATTTCTAAAATTTTGCGCCCTTATACATAATTTAAAGTCTGAAGAATGAAGAAAAGTCACGCTAAACTAGGTGTATGTTCATCATTTTTAAGAGGAGGGAAACGAATTTGAAAAAAGGAATGGCGATCATGATGTGTGGCCTGCTCATGCTTTCAGGCAGTATTTATGCTCAGGCAGGAGAAACGGAAGAGAAAAAAGGAGAAGCGATGAAGAAAAAGCAGTGGTCACTTGTTTGGTCAGATGAATTCAGCGGAACCGAGATTGACAGAAGCAAATGGAACTTTGATATCGGCAACTGGATTGTGGATGGAAATGGAAACCCAATATCGCCAGGCTGGGGAAATAATGAAAAAGAGTATTATACGGACTCTAAAGAGAACGCTTACATAAAAGACGGTAAGCTCATTTTAAAAGCAAAAAAGGAGCAAACGACTGATCAGTTCGGCACGTACGATTATACGTCTGCCAAAGTGAAAACAAAAGGACTCTTCAGCCATAAATACGGACGCTATGAAATTAAGGCAAAGCTTCCTTCGGGTAAGGGAATATGGCCTGCTCTCTGGATGCTTCCTGAAGAAGATAAATATGGTACATGGGCAGCTTCCGGGGAAATCGACATCATGGAATCATGGGGAAGCAAACCAAACCTTGTAGCCGGTACGATTCACTACGGGGAAGGATGGCCGAACAACAAATATACAGGCAAAGATTATGAATTTAAGGATGGCTCGACAACGGAAGACTGGCATACGTATGCGCTTGAATGGGAACCCGGTGAGCTTCGCTGGTACGTAGACGGTGAGCATTATCAAACACAGAACAAATGGTACTCAAAAGGAACCGGAAACGCTGCAAATTTCAGCTACCCTGCACCTTTTGACCAGAACTTTTACTTAATCATGAACCTGGCCGTAGGAGGATGGTTTGACGGGGACCCGGATGCATCAACTGTCTTCCCTAAGCAAATGGAAATTGATTATGTGCGCGTCTTTGATTTGAAAAACGGCAAATATAAGACACCGACAGAGCCTGCTGATGAACCTGCCGTTCTTCCAGCTGATGCGAAACAGCCTTTAAGCGACGGCAATTATATTTACGATGCAGCATTTGAGCAGCCTATTACCGATGTGGATTCTGGAGACGATGTTTTCAGCCACGATTATTGGAATTTTGTCCATCTCCCTGATTTTGGCGGACATGGCGCAATTTCAGTGGATCAGAATTTAGCGAAGATAACGGTCGCAAACCCGGGAAGTCAGCTCTATTCGCTGCAGCTGATTCAGAATCTTTCTCTCGCCGAGGCCGGCACATACAAAGTGAGCTTTGATGCAAAGTCTGATTCAGCCAGAAATATCATGGTGAAAACGGGTGCCGGCGCTGAAAGAGGCTGGGTAAAGTACTCGAATGAAGAAGTTTTCGCTCTTACGGAAGAGCTGAAATCCTACTCCTATACTTTTACAATGGGCAATGAAACAGACATCCTGTCCAGGCTGGAATTTAATCTTGGCGGAAACGGCACAAGTCCAGTTTGGATTGGAAATGTGCGCGTGGAGGATATAACAGGAGAGCCGCTTGATGAAAATGCTTCAAAACCAGTACTTTCAAATGGAAATCATGTGTACAACGGCACGTTTGACCAGGGAAACATAGACAGGCTGACTTACTGGAACCTTCATACAGAAGGTGCAAAAGCAAATGCAAGCGTCAAAGAGGACACCAGAGAAGCACGATTGGACATTAAAAACGGCGGAAAAACACCGGGTGCCATCCAGTTTTCCCAAAAGGGCCTTCAGCTTGTAAAAGGAAATGAATATACCCTGACCTTTAAGGCAAGAGCTGCAAAACCAAGAACCATTGAACTGAACGTGACTAATCAGGATGGAAGCATCAGTTATTCAAAGCCGCAAACAATTGATCTGACACCTTCTATGGAAGAAAAAACAATCGTCTTCACGATGACTGAAGAAAGTGACATGGAAGCCCAGCTTCTTCTGAACGCTGGAGGATCAAAAGAAGATGTGTACCTCGATGATGTCGTTCTTTTAAAAACGAAAGACGGCAACGTGGATCAAAATCCTTTGAAGAACGGAGACTTCAGTACGGGTTTAGCCCCGTGGACCAATTACATCCATTACGATGCAAATGCAGGCATAGCAGTTGAAAACGGTGAAGCGAAGATCAAGGTAATAAACGAAGGAAATGAACCTTGGAGTGTCCTTCTCGAGCAGGGTAATATGAAGCTGTCCGGGAACGCAACTTACGAGGTATCTTTCAAAGCAAAATCAAGCAAGTCGAGAGAAATGGAGCTGACGATTGAAAATGCCGCGTATACCCGCTTCCTCAGCGAAAAACTTGCCCTTACAGAAGAAATGCAGACATATAAGTATGAATTCCTCATGCCTGCAGAGGAGACAGCTGCTTTAAAATTCCTGATGGGAAAAGTAGCCATATCACCGGTTGGAGAGCATGAAATAGTGATTGATGATGTGATTCTTAAAGTAAAACAATAGTGCTGATCATGAAACTGAAAGAACGAAATGAAAGCCCGGAGACTTCTCCGGGTTATTTCAATTGGAAATTTTTACAGAATTAGGTTTGAAAGTACGTGGGTATGTGGTATCAGATAAATGGGATAATTTTCTTTTGTTTAACCATCTGATAGTCCTGTTAAATAACACTATTCTTTCAATGTGTGGTAAAAACATGACTTTTACCATATGAAAAGCTGAACAAACAGAATCAGAATTTGTTACTGGGGACTTATGGAAATTGGAAGTGCATTCTAGTAATATTTTCTTATATGTTCAAAACGTGTAAATCTTGATGAAAAAAGACGAAAGTACATAGAAAATGTCAAAAAGCCAGAGGTGAAAAAAATGAATTCTGAACAAGTCAGAGCCCTTGCAAAAGTTTTTCAGCAGGCATCTGATTCCGTCAAAGACCAGGAATCAAAGCTTATGCAGGAAACAAACGAAAAAGCAGCAACATGGAGCGGCAAGGCCCGCGACAAATTCGATTCCGCCATGGACGAAGCCAAGATCCTCTTCCAGCGCCACTCAGACAACCTGTATGACATCAGCCGCGAACTAGAAGCAGCAGCAGACTCCGTCGACCGCGTGCGCGAAGAGATTGAAAGACAGGAAGAATTAGAGAGAATGGAGCGCATATTGAGGCTTAAGAAGCTGGATGTGCAGTAAGAAAGCGGGAATTTGATATGAGCCATCGTTATGACCACGATCCAAACTATAACCGGAAGAAAAAGAAGAAAGAAGTTGACGGGAAGCAGGGAATGAATGATGGCTGCGTTCCCGGCTGTGTTGATTTCTTTATCATCCCATTGCAGATAGGCATTGTTGCTTATCAGTTGATGCAGATTGTGTGAGAAACTCTGAGGTGTAATATGAGAAATGATCACAGATATGACCATGATCCAAACTACAATCGCAAAAAGAAGAAAAAGGATATTCCAGGAGACGATGGCTGTATGCCGAGCTGTTTGGATTTTTTCATTATTCCTCTCCAGCTTGGTGTATTAGGTTATCAACTGCTGAATTTAATTTGAACGATGAGGTGTGTATTTTGACAAACAAGAAAAAAAACAACCAAGATCCTAATGATGCTGCAAGAGGAGGGTGTGTACTTCCAGGCTGCGTAGACTTTTTTATTCTGCCTATTCAAATCACAATATTAGGATATCAATTCTTTCAGATGATTTGAGCGCAATATTTAAAAATGGAAATGAGGTTTTATTCTTATGAGCAGCAAAATTTCAGTGGATCCTAATAAACTAGATGAACTTTCAAATGAACTGGTCTTTAAGTTGACAGATATTGATGAAGAATCAAAACAGCTTCATAGGTCGCTGGCTAGTTTAATATTGAGCGCTCCTCCAGAATATGCTCACTGTTTTTATTCAGTTGGAGACCCATGGCATACAGGCCAGGCTCTTTCTGATAGATTAAGTGAAATTGAACAAGATGTAAGAATGACTGCGAATAAATTTGCAGAAAAAGATGACTTGCTTGGCAGAATGTACAACATCCATAACAAATATGGAACAATGGTTGCAATGGGAGGGTTAGTTTCAAGACAGCTTGCATATTATGGGCTGGGAGTAACTCAATTTGCAAAAAACGTGGATGGAGCATATTCTTTCAGGCATTTAAGTACACTTGGCAAGTTGTCTGACGTAGTAGACGCTTCTAAATACAAGCGTTTTGCAAAAGGATTGCTTAGTCCTACTTTCATTTTTAATAAATACAAAGACACGCCTTTCGCTGATTTAGTTCATAAAAAATATGCAAAATATTTGCCAGGTGATGTTGTTAATTATAGCAACAGCTCAAAAGCTTTATGGGGAGATTTATCTAGAGGTCAGGTTAAATCATCGGTATTGAAAAATTTTGGTGATGATCTCGTGAAATTCGGAAAAACAAATGTAGTAAGCACTTTAGTGATAACAGGAGCTACTGAAACTGTAGGAATGGGATTGAAAATCTCTGAAAACTACGCCAAGTATGGAAATATGCCTGATGTATTGAAAAGAGAAAATGCTAAAGCGGTTGGAAATGCAGTAAATAAAACTGTATTTGTTTCTGGAGGAGCAATTGGTGGGGCAGTAGTTGGTGGTGCCATTGGAAGCTTAGCAGGGCCGGTTGGTACTGTAGTTGGAGCTTCAGTAGGTTCTTTTGTTGGAGGACTTGCTGGTGAACAAGTAGCTAAAATGACAGCAGGATTTGCTGAGAAAGCAGCCATTGTTTTTGAAACACCAATTCAAGCTACTTTGGATTTTGGGAAAAGTGGAATTGAAGCAGCTGGTCAGGCAGTTGAAGGCTTTAATAAATTGAAAGACAAAGCGAACGAACAAATAAAAGAGACCTTAAATAATCCAATTGAAAAAGTTAAAGAAATTGGTGAAGGTCTTTCAAAAGCTAAAGATACAGCGAGTTCTTTATTAAAAGGGGCTAAAAGTATTTTTGGTTAATAAATTTTAAAAGGAGGATTTATGACTACGATTAAATTAAGCGTTGAAGAGCTGATTTTTGCTTTTTACAGTGAAGGTTACTATGAACAGGGTATGTCAATTAAAGATATGTATTTCCCTGATATGACAGAAGCAGAATTAAGACAGCAGTTAGAATCTTCAGCTAGGTCTCTACTTGCAAAGGATATGGTTACTGAGGAAAAAAACAGGTATATTTTGAAAGAAGAATACAAAGAATTTGTAGAAATTCTTATATATGCTGATAAGACAGTTAAAGCTTCTAAATTTACCGATACAATGAGTGAAGAAACAATCTCTTATCATTTTAGAGGTGATTATATTTATTCGCATAAACTCTTGTATGATAATCAAGTGCACCAAGTTAGTAAATCTTCCCTAGAAAATGTTTCAGAAAATATACAGAACTTTTTTGAACTTATTGACATCGCTTCTGATAAACAGGTGTTCGAAATTGAAAGAGAAGAATTTGAGAGTTTGTTAGAATCAGTCAGCGATAAGAAAACAGAAATCGGTTCTAGTATAAAATCTGTTGTAGGTAGCGAGTTCATTGAAGATTTAACTAGAAGAGAGGGGAAAATGAATAGCTTAGTCTATTTAGAATATGATCAAGAAAACACTCCTGATTTATTGGACGTGTGTTTTATAATTCCAGGTATGAAGAGATCTTGGTTAATAACCAGGACAAAGAAAGATGGTTATAAAGTAGAAAATTATAATCAAGGTATATTAAATCATTTTATTAATAAAAATGAATATTCTTTACTCTAAAGGAGCTGTATTGGTTGTCTTCTCTAACATCATCAGATAAAGATGCCATCAAAATAAAAGGAAATTTTGTTATGTATATATGGATGTTTCTGTTTATTTTTGGTGGTTTAATAGCATGTGTTGTCTTAATACAAAATGGATTAAAGTTTGAATCAAATTACGCTCTGATTTATTTAGGTGGAGGGTTGCTATTCTTCCCTTTTTTCTTGTACGAAGCAATTTGGGCACTGCCAAGTCTTGCTCCTGGTAAAGTCTTGTTTACTATTATTCCAGGAGAAAAGGGTAAAATCGTTTCAAAAAAAAGAGAAGTGCAATTTAGCAATATCAAAAATATAGATTATAAAAGAAATCCTATAAATTTGTTTAACGAGATTCATATAGAAACCTTTGACAACAAAAGAATTAAATTTATAACATATAATCTTCTTCACGAAGTCAACTTTTATGATATTTTTGACGAACATGTATACCCGCATTTGGAGGAAAACGCAAAAAAGGTCTGGGACCGGAAAATTACAAACGATCAACTTCTAAAAAGCATGGAGTATGAAAGAAGAAATCATGATATAGATTGATAATCATTTTAGTGATGTTCTCCAAGGCGTCGCTTAAAAAATAGGGTGATTTCAACTTGCTTAATCTTACAACAAATCACAACATAGTCCACATCAAAGGCTCCAAATTCATGTACGTCTGGATGCTGCTGGCAACGTTCGGCGGTCTCGCAGCATGTGTTTTCCTTATCGCAAATGGTTTGAAATTTGATTCAAAGTATTCATTTTTCTACCTTGGCGGAGGCATTTTGCTGTCTCCTGTTTTTCTCTATCTGACATTATGGTCGCTTCCGGGCTTTGTTCCGGGGAAGGTTCTTCTGAGTTTAACTGAGGGTCCGAATGGCAGTGTGAAAAGTAAAAGCAAGAACATACCTTTTACAAGCATAAAAAATATCAGGTTTGTAAGGAATCCCCTTAATTTGATTAATGATATTGTTATTGAAACATATGATGGTAAAGTCGCTAGAATCAGAACATACAATCAGCTTGATGATACTGACTTTGCTGTTTTAGTTGACCAGTATATTTACCCGCATATGAATCAGGATGCTAAAACAGTGTGGGACCGGCATGTTAATCTGGATCAGCTGTTCGAAGATGCAAAGTATGAAAGGAAAGCAGAATAACCTTTACAGAGGAGTTCTCCCATAATGAAAACATCAAATACCATTGATATTAAAGGCAGCCGTTTTTATTATTCAATCTTGTCCGCTTTCATTATCGGAGGCTTGCTGGGCACAGGTTATTTACTAATTGAAGTGTTTAAATTCAACTCTGGTTACTCATTCATATGGCTATTTGGCGGACTTATTTTCTTTCCGGTTTTCCTCTATTTGTTTTGCTGGTTTCTTCCTGGCCTCATACCGGGAAGAAGCCTTTTTTCGATTGTTCAGGGCCCTGGAGGTTCTGTCACATCGAAAAAAGGGGACATATCGTTTGCAGCTGTTAAACACATAGAATTGAGACGGAATGGCCTAACGTTAGTAAATAGTATATACGTTGAAAGTATTGAAGGGAGAACGTTCCGGATTCCCACATACGATCTTATTGATGATACTGACTTTTCTATACTGGTAGATCAGAACATTTATCCCTATATGAATGTGGAGGCAAAAGCAAGGTGGGACGGACAAGTGAACTTGAAGAAATTGTATGACGATGTTGGGTATGAAAGAAAAGCTGAAAGTAATCCACTAAAGCAATTGGAGACAGAACTCCCCTAGTAAATCAGCAGCAATCAGTTATTAAAAGATTTTCAGTATCAAAGAAAAAATAGCATCATGAGCTGTTGCCCAAAACCAGATAGTGTCCACAGAGTTTCATAACTGAAAATTTGTAAAATCACCAGCCCCGCATCCAACATGCGGGGCTTTTTCACGTCCATAACGAAATAAATCCTCTCCTGGATCACCATGTCATCATCTTGTAACAAAACTGTTTTAATTGTCATATAACTCTTTGAAATCTTCTGAAAATCCATTCGTTTCAGGCTTTTTTGAAGACGTTTTCGAAATTTGGAACGGAAATACTGGAAAATCAAGGAATCTTATTTCTACTATTATCCAAGTCATGTTTTAAGGGGCGTTTTAGAAGGTATATCCCAAGTAACAAAGCGATAAGGGCACGCCTCTATCGTCAATGAAAGGAGCTTGTTAGTCAGTGAGTATTCAAAAAAGTACGGACAGTTCCAGCTTGGCAGAAGTCATTGACCGGATTCTTGATAAAGGGATCGTCATTGATGCATTTGTCAGAGTGTCGCTTGTGGGAATCGAGATTTTAACAGTAGAAGCGAGGGTTGTCATCGCGAGTGTTGATACATGGCTTCGCTATGCAGAAGCAGTTGGTCTTCTCCGGGACGAAGTGGAGGAAGAGGGTCTTAAGAGCCAAAAGAATGAGCGGGGCAGCCAGTCAGCTTTTACATTTTAATAGAGAAAACTATAAATCTATGGAGAAATGAGGATGAAACATGGCTAAAGAAACTAAAGAGAAAATGGAGAATCAGGAAGAAACGGAACAGCAGAATCAAAGCGAAGAACAGGATGACAGGCAGCAGAATCAAATCAATATGGCGATTCTCGGCGGTGTTGTTGGAGCGGGAATCGGGCTGCTTTCAAGTCCTGAGACGAGCAAAAAGGTGTTCGGAAGCCTCAGCCAGTCTGAGATTGTAAGATCGGCAGGCAAAGAGCTCAGAAGAACAGCACAGGAGATTATTGCAGAACAGGCGATGACAGCGCTGCGCCAGACGGCAACAGGATATTTGGACAAAGGCAACATTGCGAGTCTTTTGGCCCCTAAAAAGAAGAGAGACAAAGAATCAAATTCAGAAAAGGATTCAAGCAGCGAGAATGAATTGAATTCTTCTCAATATAATGAGCTGAAAGAAGAGAACAAGAATATGAACGACCAGCTGCAGCGGATTGAAGAGATGCTCAATCAACTGATAGAAACTAAGAAATAGCAGTTTGCCCTGAAAGGGTGATGGCATGGCTGACATGAAAAAGGCGCTTTTTAAGGCAGGCAAGAAAATCTTTGACAAGAGTCCCGAACCTGTAAAAGAGAAGATAGAAGAAAAGGTGAAGGAAAAGGCGAAAGAAAAATTTGTCGAGGCAACAGAAGAAAAGCTTCAGGGGAAAATGAACGAAGCTTCTGAAAAGCTTGGCCGTGCCAAAGATGAAAATGCCGAAAAAGTTCACGGCAAAGCGGAGGAAGCGAAGGAAAAAGTTCAGGATGTCCTGCTTTCTGTAAGAGATAAACTCGGCAATGTGAAAGAAGCCGGTGATGAGTTTCAGAAAAAGATGTCATCTTCTTCATCGTCAGATAAGAAAAAGGTTAAAGGGTATAACGATATCAAGAGCGCAAGGAAAATAAAGAGCTCGACTGACATTAAAAGCTCGGTGAAAATCAAGAGTTCAAATGATATTAAATCGTCTTCGAGTGTCAGGACAATGGGTTCGGGGCCGAAAGGAGAATGAAGAATGGCTATTCAAAAAAGTACGGACAGTTCAAGTCTGGCAGAGGTTATTGACCGGATTCTCGACAAGGGGATTGTCATTGACGCGTTTGTCAGAGTGTCTGTCGTAGGAATTGAAATTCTGACTGTTGAAGCGCGCGTTGTCATCGCGAGTGTGGACACTTGGCTTCGCTATGCAGAGGCTGTTGGCCTGCTGCGTGATGAGGTGGAAGAAAAAGGTCTTCCGTCTCAATCAAATGAGCGAGGCGCACAATTCAGCGTTTAATCAAGATAATCGGCATGGAGCCGGAGGGCTCCTGCTTATTTCGAAGCAACGGCGGAACAATCGGAGGCGACTTTAGGTGTCTATTAAAGAGATTATGAAAAATGTGAATGATTTCTTCAGTGAGCATGTCGCACCGCCCCATAAAATTACCTCTGTTGAAGCAATGGACGAGGGGTGGCGGGTGACAGTTGAAGTGATAGAGGAAAAAGAGTACATGAAACGGTACGCAAAGGATGAAATGCTTGGAACCTATGATTGCCAGCTTGATAAAGAGAAAGAAGTAGTTTCTTTTAAAAGGCTTGATATCAGATACAGAAGTGCAATAGGAACCGAACAGTGAGGCTGCTTGGAGGGAAGATAAGATGACGGTCCTAAAAGAGAAAATGAAAAAAGATGCCAGAACCCTCATACAGGATGATGAGACGAAACAAATTCTCAAGAGGTCCCTTCATTACTTGAAATCGGGCTATTCCGTTCATTTTACGGGACCCTCCGGTGCAGGAAAAACCTCGCTTGCCCTGGCTCTTGCCAAAAAGAGAAAACGGCCGGTTATGCTTATGCACGGGAACCATGAATTAAACAACAAAGACTTAATTGGTGATTTTACGGGCTATACAAGTAAAAAAGTGGTGGATAATTATGTTAGGTCCGTTTATAAAAAGGATGAAAGTGTAAGCGAGATGTGGCGGGACGGAAGGCTTCTCGAAGCAGTGAAACACGGATATACGCTGGTTTATGATGAGTTTACGAGATCCAAGCCTACTACGAATAATATTTTTCTATCAATCTTAGAAGAAGGTGTACTGCCCTTATACGGTTCTAAATTGACCGACCCTTTTATAAAAGTCCACCCTGATTTTGCCGTCATTTTCACAAGCAATCCAGCTGAGTATGCAGGTGTTTATGATACTCAGGATGCGCTTCTTGACCGTCTCATCACGATCTTTATTGATTACAAGGATGTTGAGAGGGAAACGAAAATTGTCGCAGAGAAAACAGATGTGGATGAAGATGAAGCAAGAATTATTACTACTCTAGTTACGAATTTGCGGGATGCATGTTCGAATCAGAAAAACAATGGTCCAAGCTTAAGAGCTTCAATCATGATTGCAAAGCTTGCATCAGAGCAGGACATTCCGATTGACGGGGAAGATTCAGATTTTCAAAGCTTATGCATCGATGTTCTGTGCCATCCGATCAGCAGGTGTCTCGATTCGGATAACAAACAGGAAGATGCAACCAGGCTGATTATAGATGAATGCAGCAAACTGTAGTGTGCAGAGGGAGTGTTTGATGATGAGTGAACAGGAAATGGGTATTTATCTTTTTTGCGGAATCCAATTAACAGAAGAGGAAGATTTCGGGAAAGCGGAGATTGAAGGAGAAGAAACAGACCTCTTTACAATCCGGTACAAGGATGCAGCAATGGTAGCAGCTGAAGTGCCGATGAAAATCTTCCATCCAAACAGGCAGAATCTGATGATGCATCAGCAGACAGTCTCAAAGGTTATGGAAAAAAACGACACGGTTATTCCGATCAGCTTCGGGAATGTGTTTAAAACAGAAGACGATATCAAGGTTCTTCTTAAAAATCTATACCCGCAGTTTGAAAAGCTCTTTCCGGCCATCAAAGGAAAGATCGAAGTTGGATTAAAAGTCATCGGCAGCAAAGAGTGGCTCGAGGAAAAAGTGAACGAAAATCCTCAGGTTGGAAAAATGTCTTCCTCCGTGAAAGGCAAATCAGAGGCAGCAGGCTACTACGAACGCATTAAGCTTGGCGGCATTGCCCAGAAGGTGTTTGAGGATCTTCAGAATGAGCTGAAGGCTGAAGTGTTCACACCTCTTCAAGAAGCGTCAGAAGCGGCGAAAGCGAATGAGCCGACCGGTGAAACGATGCTGCTGAATGCGGCTTTCCTCATCGATCGCGACAAAGAACAGCAATTCGATGAGAAAGTGAACGAAGCTTATGAAAAATGGAAGGATAAAGTGAAATTCCATTACAGCGGTCCGTGGCCGGCTTATAACTTCGTTAATATCAGGTTAAAAGTGGAGGAGAGCTGATATGCTTCACAAATTGGTGGCAGCGCCAATTAACCTTGTGATTAAAATCGGGCAGAAGGTTCAGGAGGAAGCAGAAAAAGAATTGTACGATCTCCCGACGATCCAGCAGAAACTCATTCAGCTTCAAATGATGTTTGAGCTTGGCGAAATACCGGAAAAAGCGTATCAGGAAAAAGAAGATGAGCTTTTAATGCGGTATGAAATGGCCAAACGAAGAGAGATGGAAGAGTGGGAGAAATTGACCAAACGGGGAAATGAGGGATAGCAGATGGACGATTTGATTTATTTATACGGGTTGATTCCTTCTGATGAGGCAGACCATCAATCGTTTCCATCTTTTAAGGGCTTTGATGGTGAGAAAAATATTTACACCATCCCAGCTGGCGATGTCACCGCAGTTGTTTGCAGACTGGATTCTGAGCAGTTTTCAGAAGAAGCCATAAAAGACAAAATCGATAATGATATGGAATGGCTGCAGGAAAAAGCGTTCCATCATCATGAAACGGTTACGGCACTTTATAAATCTTTTACAATCATTCCACTTAAGTTCTGCACCATTTACAAGAGCGAAGAAAGCCTTAAGCAGACGATTGAGGCAAGCGGGCCTAAAATCAGCGAAACCCTGCAGTCGCTAAAAGGCAACGAGGAATGGAATGTAAAGATTTACAGTGATGACCCGGTGCTGAAAAAGAAGGTTGGCGAAACCCATCCTGCAGTAGAAGCAAAATTGCAGGAAATCAGCGTGCTGCCTAAAGGCAGGCAGTTTTTTGAAAAGAAGAAGATTGACAAGCTGATTGAGGATGAGCTGGAAAATGAGAAGAATCGAGTTTGTGAACAGCTGCATGAACAGCTGAAGCAATTTGCCCTTCATGCAGCTATTAAAAAGAACTGGAACAAAGATGTTACAGGCTTGAAAGAGAACATGGCCTGGAACAGTGTTTTCCTCCTTCAGTCGGAGAAGGTGGAAACGTTCCTTGAAGAGATGAAGCAGGCGGATGAAAAGCTCGGGGGAACCGGATGGAGAATTGAAGCAACCGGCCCGTGGCCAGCTTATCATTTTTCCAGTTTTTAAATGAAATGAGGGATTTTCCGGATGTCTCTTAGAGAGTCAGTTGAAAACAAAGATATTGCCCTTATTGATATATTGGATGTCATTTTGGACAAGGGTGTTGCTATCAAGGGAGACTTAATCATTTCGATAGCAGGCGTGGATCTGGTGTATCTGGATTTGAGAGTTCTGATTGCATCTGTTGAAACCCTTGTTCAATCAAAAGCGGGAAACCGAAAACCTGTCACAAGCGAACAATTTGACAGACAAAGGGAGGAATTAATCGATGCAACAGGCCAGCCAAACAAATGGTAGAATCCAGCTTGATCCTGACAATGCCGAGCACGGACTGGCACAGCTGGTCATGACGGTGATTGAGCTTCTCAGGCAAATTGTCGAACGTCATGCGATGAGGCGGGTGGAGGGTGGAACGCTGACGGACGAGCAAATCGAAAATCTTGGAGTAGCCCTTATGAACCTTGAGGAAAAGATGGAAGAACTGAAAGAGGTCTTCGGCCTTGATGCCGAAGATTTGAATATAGATCTCGGCCCGTTAGGCAGCTTGCTTTAACGGCCACTGGAGGGACAAGCTATGGCAGTCCAAACGACTGGGCAATCGAGCTCAATTGTCGATGTGCTTGAAAAGATATTAGACAAAGGAGTCGTCATCGCAGGTGATATTACCGTAGGAATTGCCGATGTCGAACTGCTTACCATCAAAATCAGACTGATCGTCGCTTCTGTCGATAAAGCGAAAGAAATCGGCATGGACTGGTGGGAGAACGATCCTTATCTCAGCTCCAAAGCGGAGAACACCAACACTAAAGCGCTAGAAGAAGAAAACCGCAAATTGAATGAACGATTAGAGCTGCTTGAAAATCAGCTTGGCTCAAATCGTTTAAATACTTCAAACCAACTAAAATAATCGGAGGGATTCACAATGGCAGAACAAAAATTAGACAATACGCAGGCAGAAAGCACAAAGGAAAATAAACAATCAGAAACGAATACACAGGAAAAATCATCAAGACGAAGCATGCCGATCAAACGCACGGTTGCAGGAGGACTCCTTGGTGCGACAGTAGGCTACCTGGCAACACCTGAAAACGGGAAAAAAATCTTATCTCAAATTGATACCGACGACTGGAAGAGCAAGGCAGCCGATTTCGGTAAGGCTGCGAAGGAAAAGTCATTTAAAGGCGCTTCAAGCTTAAAAACGTCTGCTGGCAAGCTTTTCAAAAAGGATCAAAATCAAACAGATGATACAGAACAGGATGAATCACCATCAGCCGAATCAACGTCTGAAGATTATGAAGCATTAAAGCAGGAAAACCAGACGCTTCAGGAACGTCTTCAGCAGCTTGAAGAAAAAATGAATCAGCTGACTCAGACAAGCTCTGATGATACAGATGATGATGATGAGGAAGAAGAGGAACAAGAGGAAAATCAAAGCAAGAATAAATCGGGCAAATCAAAAGCGGCATCAGAAGAGGATTCTGAAGACGACGATGAAATCGAAGAAGACGAAGAAGAAGAGGAAATGATGGACGACGGCAAAAATGAAGTGAAAAAGCCGAGAAAGCCTGCACGCAAGAAATCAAAAACGGCAAAAGCTTCAAAAGCGAAAGATGAAAAAGAAGAGGAAGATGAAGAGTCAGAAGATACTTCTCTAAGCAGTGACGACGACACTTCATCATAAACGGTGTGAAGAGGAGGAGATGTGGAAATGAGTACGGCAACAGCCTCATCCAAAGACAGTGTTCTTGAATTTTTTGTACAGGCCTCAAACAAGCACGGTTTTGCGCTTGATATTACGCTCAATATGAACGGCGCTGTTATTTCAGGCACGATGATCTCAGCGAAAGAGTACTTTGACACGCTGAGTGAAACGTTTGAAGATGGCAGCGAAGTCGCACAAAATTTGAGCGAACAGTTATCCCGGGCAAGTGAATCCATTGAAGAAAACGGAAGCGGGGAAGCTCATTTCATTCACCTGAAAAACACGAAAGTGTACATTGGTGACAGCAAATCCACCCCTTCAAAAGGTCAGATTATCTGGCGCGGCAAGCTGAGCGAAGTAAATGGATTCTTCCTCGGGAAAATATCAGATGCAAAGCCGGCAGCTAAAAAAACGGAATAACACAACACTTGAAAACCGGAAGAGAGTCTTCCGGTTTTTTCTGCTGTCTACTTCCCCAAGCGGGCTGATTTCAGCATGCTTGGATAAAGTTTAATGGAACAAATCCTGCTAAACCAGAAAACAGCGCTTCCCTTTTTTAACATACTCCATCTAAGCCTCAAGTCTTATCTCCTGTACATTCACCGGCCAATAGAAAAATAGGCGGGGATGCTGTATAGTAAAAAGAAAGGCCTTTTTTTCCAGTTTACTGGCACAGGACTGAAACCCCGCATGTGCTACATACGTATAAACAGGCAGAATTTTTATGTTAGGAGTCGATTGATGATGAATCCGTTTGTGGCATTCAGTGTCCGGATGATGGCTGCGCTACCTGCTGCAGGGACAGCGGGAACAATCAGCCTGATCGGATTTGATCAGCCTTTAATAGCGGCCGCCGCCTATTCAGTTGCAGGCGGAGCTTCCGCCTATTCAATTGCTTCTGTGACGATGAAGTCACGTTTTTTAAAGAAAAATGCTCTTACCCGCAAAGACTATAAATACATTAAAAAGCAGCTCGAGGAAGCAGCACCCAAGATGGCGCGCCTTCAGAAGACCCTTCTTACGATCAGGCATCTTCCATCTTTAAAAGAGCGTGCAGATCTTGTCCGTGTAGCGAGAAGAATAGTTGCCCTGACAAAAAGAGAACCGCGCCGTTTTTATCAGGCGGAGAAGTTTTATTTTTCCCATCTGGATTCGGCCGTCCAGCTCAGTGAGAAGTATGCCTTTTTATCATCACAGCCAAAAAGAAATTTCGAGCTTGAGAAATCGCTGAATGAGACCCGCAGAACGCTGTCAGATTTAAAACGGCTGATTGAACAGGATCTCTTCAATATGGTTCAGGATGACCTGGATGATCTGAATCTTGAGATTGACGTTGCCAGGCACTCGATTCAAGCAAACAAGGATAAAAAATCTCTTGATGAAAAGTGGAAAATGTAATGAACCGCGACCTTTTTAAAGAGGGTGAAAACCTTCTCCAGGCTGAAGAAAAAGAGAAGGTTCTTCACCTTGTCAATCAGCTCAGCCCAAAGAACCACGCCATGCTCGTATCATACGGTCTTCCTGCTCAATCCAAGCTCCTTGCTTTTTCAAACACCATGCTTGATCAGGTGCAGCGGAAAGATATCGGACAGATCGGAGACACTCTGGATGAGTTCATTAAAAGCCTTAGTGATGTAAACCCGGAGGATCTCATGCAGGATGAGACCTCTTTTTTCGGCAGGCTGTTCGGCAGAAAAAAACGGTCTGTGCAGGAAGTGCTGTCAAGATTTCATAAAGCAGGGGTACAGATTGACCGAATCAGTGTCAGACTTGAACGCAGCAAAAACGTTCTTCTTTCGGATATCGTCATGCTTGACAGGCTTTATGAGACAAATAGAGAGTATTTTCATTCGTTAAATACTTACATCGAAGCAGCAGAGTTAAAGCTTCACGAATTGCACAACGAGACAATACCCGCCCTGAAAAAAGCAAATGAATGCTCAAGCGATCCGATGAAGCGGCAGGAGGAAGAGGACCTGCTGCAATTTGCAGACCAGCTGGATCAAAGACTTTACGACCTGAAAGTCAGCAGGGAGCTTACCATTCAAAGTGCACCGCAAATCCGCATGATTCAAAAAACAAACCAGAAGCTCGCAGAAAAAATTCAGGCATCCCTTATGACCGCCATTCCTCTGTGGAAAAACCAAGTGACTATAGCCCTTACACTGCTGAGGCAAAAACATGCTGCTGATGCGGGCAAAACATTGACCAGTTCTGCGAATGATCTTTACCAAAAACAGGCCTCCACGCTTGGGAGAAACCAGTTTGATCTGCAGACATTGAAAGAAATACAGGAAAATCTGCAAATGGCCATCAAAGAAACGCTTACCATTCACAAGGACGGGAAACATACCCGGGAAGAAACCGAAGCAGCATTACTCGACATAGAACAGAAAAAACTCCAGGCATAAAAAACAGGAATCGGATGGTCCGATTCCTGTTTTTTTAGCTTAGTGCTGTTGTTCTTATGAAACCTGTTTCCAGCCTGAAACATCATCTTCGAGAGGAAGGTTGTTTTCTCTGGCTTTTTTCGCAGCTGCATAGAAGATGACAATAACAGCGATTGTTGCAATGGCTGCTCCAATATAGGAGACGGTCATGGATAACCCAAATCCTATAGGTGCATTAAGAATATACGTTGTCGTTACCATGGTCATAAAAATGCCAGGCACCATGGCAATCCAGTAATTTTTCTTCGCGATGAACAAGTACATCGCTCCAACCCACAGGGCAATTACGGCTGTGGATTGGTTTGCCCATGAGAAGTATCTCCATAGAATCGTAAAATCGATTTTTGTCAGGGCAAAGGAGATAACGAACAATGGAAGAGCAATCCAAAGGCGGCTTGCAACCTTTTTTTGTGAAATGTTGAAGTAGTCGGCAATGATCATGCGCGCGCTTCGGAATGCAGTATCTCCGGATGTAATAGGAAGAATGATAACCCCAAGAACAGCAAGTGTTCCGCCGATTGCACCAAGCATAAGAGTGGAAGCTTCGCTTACTACAGCGCCGGGTCCGCCTTCAGCAAGAAGGGCATTCAGTCCAGTGCCTCCATCAAACAGGCTCATTGCTGCTGCAGCCCAGATCATAGCAATAACACCTTCTGCGATCATCATGCCGTAGAAAATTTTACGGCCTTGCTTTTCATTTTGAGTGGTTCTTGAGATGATCGGTGTTTGTGTCGCATGGAAGCCGGACAGAGCTCCGCAAGAAATCGTCAGGAACAATAACGGAAAGATCGGCACATTGTCAGGATGAAGATTTGAAAGCGTCAGCTCAGGAATAGGAGCCCCGGTAATAACAAGGCCTCCGCCGACACCAATCGCGCTGATCAGCAAAAGCGCACCGAAAATCGGATAGAATCTTCCGATGATTTTATCAATAGGGAGAAGAGTCGCAAGAATATAATAAATAAAGATGGCGCCTAAAATAAGTCCCATTGTAGCCCAGCCATTCATCAGGCTGAAGAGAAGACCTGCCGGAGCTGTAACGAAAACAGTTCCAACTAAAAGCAGCAGAAGAATCGCAAATGCGTTTACGACATGCTTCATAAATTTACCGAGGAATTTACCCGCAAGCTCAGGCAAATGCGCACCGCGGTTTCGGATTGAAATCATTCCTGTTAAATAGTCATGGACAGCACCTGCAAAGATACAACCGAGTACAATCCACAGGAATGCGACAGGTCCGTACAGGGCTCCCATGATCGGACCAAAAATCGGGCCGACTCCGGCAATATTGAGAAGCTGGATCAGCGAGTTTTTCTTCGTGTTCATCGGGAGATAATCGACACCATCCTGGTGCGTGAATGCAGGCGTTGTTCTGCCTTCATTCACACCGAACACTTTTTCAACAAATTTTCCGTACGTAAAGTAACCAACAATTAAAAGGACAACCCCGGCTAAAAAAGTATACATGATAACCCTCCTTGTTTTGTATGCGTTTACATAAGTATAAAGCACTACAGGGGATCGTGGAGGTTTTACAAACAAGATGCAGAAATCCGGGGATAAGATGCAGATACAGGGCTGTGACCTGCAAAAGGAAAAACACCTGGGAATGCCAGGTGCTGTTAATGGATTTCAAGCCGTTCTCTTAATGCTTTCACATAGTTTCTGCTGACTCCAAGGACTTCTTTTGTGCCTGTAAGCTCAAGCTGGTAAGCGCCATTGAACCAGGGGGTAAGCTTTGCCGCATACTCCAGGTTAACGAGATAACTTTTATGAATTCTGAAAAAACGGAAAGGAGCAAGCTTTGCTTCCAGGTCTTTGAGCAGTGTCTTCGTATAGTAGCTTTCGTTTTTTGTTACCACTTTTGTCGCTTTTTCATCACGGTATATGTACAGAATGTCTTTTGGATCCAGATAAAAAATCTCGCCCTCTGTTTCAATCGCAAGCTTAGCAGGAAGAGCTGAACCGATATCTGAACCGGCGGGCTGAACAAGCCTTTGGATTCTCTGCACGGTCCGCTTCAGCTGTTCTTCATCATATGGTTTCAGCAAGTAATCAATCGCTTCATATCTAAAAGCTTCGGCAGCAAATTGAGGATAGGCCGTGGCGAAAATGATCAGCGGAGGCTTTTTTAGTTCCATCAGTGACTTGGCTGCTTCCATTCCGTTCATCTTCGGCATTTCTACATCTAAAAAAACGGCGTGCGGCTGATGTTTAAGAGCTTTCATGACTGCGCCTTCACCGTTATCCGCCTCGTCTGCAATTTCTATACACGTGTACTCACTGAGAAGATGCCTAAGTTCCTCCCTGCTGTACCTTTCATCATCTGCAAGTATGATTTTAATTTTATCCACGTTTGTTTTCCTCCGAATCAGGGATGAAAAATTGAATTTCTGTTCCTGCACCGGGAGAGCTCTTTACATTTAGGGCAGAGCCTTGTCCAAAGACCATCGACAGCCTGCGGTTTACATTGTAAAGGCCAAGTCCGGTTCCGCTTTCAGAATGCACGGCTTCTTTTCCAAGCTTTCCTAAGCGATTTGACGCTATCCCGTTGCCATTGTCTATCACACTGACGTGGGTTCCATCCTGCTCCCTTTGAACAGACAGCTTAATCAGGCAATCCTTTTCTTTCTCTTTAATGCCGTGTTTCACTGCATTTTCTACGATCGGCTGCAGGCTCAATGGAGGAAGCATTACCATAAGGGCTGCTTCGTCTATCTCATAAAGAACAGTCAGTTTATCAACGAACCGCGTTTCTTCAATCGCAAGATAAGCCTTAATATGCTCAAGCTCCTGTTCGAGCGTGGTCATCGTTACGGTCGTCGCATTAAGGTTTGACCGCAGAAAGTGAGAAAGGGAGATGAGAAGCTTCCTTGCTTTAGAAGGGTCAATCCGAATAAGAGAAACAATGGTGTTAAGGGAATTGAACAAAAAATGAGGACTGATCTGTGCCTGCAAAGCCTTAATTTCTGCTTCTTTGGCAAACTGATATGCCTTCTCCGCTTCAGCCAGCTCCAGCTGGTTTCCGAGCAGGCTGCTCAGACCCGATATCAGTTCCATGTTCACGTCGGTAATTTCTTTTTTTGACTGAAAATAAAATTTAAGGGTGCCGATTGTTTCTCCTCTTTGTTTCAGCGGGGCAATAACAGCAGCGCCGAGAGGACAATCTTTATGAATGCAGTGAATGGCTCTTTCTTCCGCCACAACGAGTTTTCCTTGTTGGATGACGTCTTTCGTCATTTGAGTCTGGATGGGACTGTTTGCTGTGTGATGATCATTTCCGAGCCCTGTGTGAGCAAGGATTTCAGTTTTGTTGGTCATGGCGACAGCACTAGTCTTAATTTCTCTATGCAGGATTTCACATACTTCGCGGGCAGATGTGGTATTCATGCCGCTTCGCAGGTGAGAAAGAGTCTGGTTAGCAATCCTGAGAGTTTTTTGAGCCTGCAGAGCCCCTGCTTTTTCTTCTTCGTTCACGACATTTTTAATGATCAGGAGAAAGAGCGCAGATCCAAGGCCATTCGCCAGAATCATAGGGAGGCCAATCATCTCGACAAGTGCAAGCGCTTTGTCAAATGGCTTTGAGACAGCGAGAATGACGAGCATTTGAACGGTTTCAGCAAGAACTCCGATTATAAAAGCGGACGACAGCTTTACATGAGTATTTTTCCGGTAAAAGGCACCTGCAATCAGTCCTGCTAAAATAGCAGCAAGGCCGCATGAAAGGGAGGTGAATCCCCCGAGAGTAAAGCGGTGAACTCCCGCAATTAATCCCGCGCCAATCCCAACTTTATATCCTCCAAGAAGACCGGCAAGGACAATTCCAATGACCCTCGAATTGGCAATAGCCTCATCCGCAGCGAGTCCCGATGCAAAACGGCCGAATTCCATCGTTTCCGTACTCAGCGAAAGACCCGAATAGGTTCCTGTAATGCCAAAGAAGCCAAAAAACAAAATGGCCTTATACTGCTGGCTCCGGTCAAGCCTGTCCTGATACATCATGCTCCTGAAGAATCGGAATCTCGTTAGTATAAAGGCAATCGTTACAATAATGCCCAGGCGTTCGAGCATGGTGATGAGAAGTTCAAACATATGCCCGCCCCTTTACAATTGATTATATCGTTTATTGTAATCGAAGGCGGGTGAATAAGAAAATAGGATTGGAAAAAGCAGCTTTTTTAGGGCTGCTTTAGGTTTTGCTATTTAAAACCCATCCTCAGCCGCAAACGGAATGTTCAGTCTGTTTTCGACTGCTCTCAGGCGCTGGTTTAAACGGTTTAGTCTTCTTGTGTGGCGTTCGACAACTTGGTTCAGCCGTGTGACTTCCTGGTTTGTCTGGTTGAGTTCGCGGCGGAGGTTGCGGATTTCCTGATTTTGACGGTTTATTTCTCTGGACTGCTGCTCGTTTTGTCTTTCAAGCTGGTTAATCCTTCTTTCGAGTGACTGAAATTGAAACGGCTGGCGGTCTGGGTCCAATTGATCCTGCTGAAACTGATCCTGCTGGTATTGAGGCTGATAGGGATTGTATTGATAGTTCATGTAATAGTCGGTTTGCTGAGGCACATAGCCTTGATAAATATGGTATGGGTTCATAGGTTGAAGTCTCCTTTTTATTAGTGAATCCTTCATTAGCCTATGCGGTTCTGCCCATGGTGACAGGGCGGCTGCCCAATTGCGCGCAAAAAAGCCATGGGCTTTAGGCTTCAAGCTCATGGCGTACTTCTGAATATGAATCGTAATGGGACTGAATAATCTCTTCATCTGAGTGAGGGATTTCCATTCCTTTGACGATTTGGGCTCCGTTGATGCAGCCGCTGGTGAGAAGGATGATATCATCCGGTGCTCCAGCTGCAAGTGAAGCCATAACCCCTTCTTTGCGGGTAAGCGCTGCTTTGATATTCGGGGACTTTGGTTCGGTAAATCCCTTCATCACCTGATCAATGATGATTTGCGGATCGTGGTGTCCAGGGTGGTCCACGGTGACGATCACTTCATCCGCGTGCCCTTCTATGGCAGCAGCCATTTTCGGCATTTTATTAAAATCCCTGATGCCGATTCCGGCAATCATGACGATCAGACGGTTGTACTTCATTTTTTTGACCTCTTCCACTAGACGTGTCAGTGCAACAGGTGTATGGGCGTAGTCCAGGATGATTTTCTTGTTGTCAGGGCCTGTGATGACTTGAAAACGGCCTTCTGGACTTTCCAGCATTGGAAGGACCTGAAGGATATTCGTTATTTTGTATCCGAAAAGAAGGGCAGTTCCAACGGCAGAAAGAGCATTGGCGATATTATAGGTACCAAAAACCGGAACGGAAGCATGGTGGCGCTGGCCCTTGTAAATCAGTGTGAACGAACTGCCGACATCTGAAAACGAAATGTCCTCTGCGCACAAATCGGCTCCGCTTCCCGGTACGAGACTGTATGTAATCTTCTGTCCCGAAAATGTTTCTGCAAGTTCTGCGCCCATTTCCATGTCGTCAATGTTGATGACGGCTGTTTTAGATTGTTCAAAAAGAGCAAGCTTGCACTTTTTATAGTGTTCCATCGTTTTATGGTACTCCAGGTGCTCTTCAGAAAAATTGGTTAGAATGGCTGTATCAAACTCCATGCCGTGAACCCTTTTCTGGTCCGTTGCTATGGAGGATACCTCCATCACCGCCGCTTTGTCTCCGAGCTCGAGGAGGTCATGGAAAATTTGGTGAAGATCGGTTGATTCAGGTGTAGTAGGCGTGCTTTTTTTATAAGATAGCTTATGGGTTGAAGCCCAAATGCCTGTTGTTCCTACCGAACCGGCAGGAAGACCCAGCAGTGTCAGGAGGGAGCGTACGTATGCCGCAACGGTTGTTTTTCCGTTTGTGCCGGTTACTCCGACGGTTTTCAGCTTTTCATCTGAGCAGCCATAAAACATTTTTGCAAACTGTGCCATTGTTTCACGGACATTGTCTGCAAGAAGAAAGGTATGCTCAGGGTAATGTTTGCTCAGTGATTCAAGCTTTTCATGGCTGGTTCCGACTACAGCAGAAGCACCGCGCGAAATGGCCTCGTCGATGTACTGGTGCCCGTCATGCTCGCCGCCGACAATACTGAAGAAAAGTCCACCGGGTTTGACTTGTTTAGAGTGAAAGGACAGGCTTGTGATTTCCTGTGAGGCTTGTCCGAAAATCTGTTTAAACGCCACGTTTTCCAGATCATTAAACTGTATGTTCATGTAGGTTCCTCATTTATGAATCCAGATTTGTATTCGTTTTTTTATTTTCCAATACAAGCGCTCTTCCTATACTTAAAATTTCAGACTGTCAGTATCCTTTTTTGTAATCGACAAAATTTACAGATGGGACGCGATCTGACAGGTAGGTTTTCAAGTTTGGAATCAGGATGTTCTCTGTAAGGCGCTCGTTGTAAAACTCCGTTGATCCGGAGGTATGGGGGGTGATAATGACATTCTCAAACTCCCACAATGGACTTTTTACCCCAAGCGGCTCGTGTTCAAACACATCAAGGCCTGCTCCTGCAATTTCATTTTCCGCAAGAGCCTGTATAAGCGCTGCTTCTTCAACCACTTCACCGCGGCCAATATTGATGAAGTAAGCAGAAGACTTCATCTGTTTAAATTGTTCATATGTAAAAAGGCGTTCTGTGTCTGACGTCAGCGGCACGGTCACAGCTACATAATCACATCTTGGCAGAATGGTGCTGAGGTCACCCTGGGTATACATTTCATCCACAAAATCTGCGGGTTTGCCTGAATGCCTCACGCCAAGAACAGTCATTCCGAAAGCTTTTGCGATTTTGGCTGTTTCCTGCCCGATTGCGCCAACACCAATCACACCAAGCGTTTTGCCGTGAATTTCAAGCTTCATGTTCTCATGGTGCCATTTTTTCTCGCTTTGATTGCGGACATAGGCATGAATTTTCCTTGTTAATCCGAGCATAAGAGCAAAAATGGTTTCGGAAATGGGGTTTGCATGAACGCCGTTTGCACTTGTAAGAAGCACTTCTTTCTTTGCCAAAGCTTGAAGCGGCATGCTGTTTACCCCGGCACTCCATGACTGCACCCAGCGCAATTTGGATGATTCATGGAGGCATGTCTCCTCCATCCCCTTTTTCCAGCCGGCAATAATCTCAGCGTCAGCCAGATGGCTCCTCCAAACAGACTCATCCCGCCCGGCGATTACCTCCCAGCCTGAAGCAAGCTCCCTGATCTCAGTAAGATGTTTCTCCTGCAAATCTTGTGCGATAATCATTTTTCTTTTAGACACCGTCATTCCTCCCTTTATCAATAGGTTTATCTTAACAGAATTTTTTGTTTTTTATTTCTTGTTTTTCTCGTTAGGAATGTGAAAAACTGGGTAAATAAACCTGTAGATATATGCTGCTTAGTGGTATCGAACTATATTTCAAGGGGTGGACTTGCTTGCTATGAAAATTCTTCAAGAACGGTTTTACCCGAGTGCCAGAAGGGTTTTGGCGCTTGCAGGGGAAAAGGAAGATGCCCCGGAGTACCTTGTCGGCTATGATGTAGATGGGAATCAGGTGTTTCATGTGCCAAGTCCTGAAGGCTACTCATTTCTTTATTTATGTTCTCATACGATGGCAGAAGCCGCTGTTGTCTGCGGATATAAGGAGGCAGATGCTGACGGATGCTGGCCGGACTATTATTTTGCAGTGGATCATGAAAGCGGAAAGCTCAACCGGATCTGCAAGGCGAGATAATGATGAACCCCGCTTTTTCAAGTGAGGGTTTTTTTATGGAAAAAATAGTTTAATTATTGGAAAATAAGTGTAAATACTTACTAGTTCACATGGTAAAATTGGAATCTATGAAAACTGGGAGGATTGACATGAAAAGAATGACAGGGTGGCTGGTCGTTGCAGGGATGGCACTATTGCTTGCAGCGTGCGGGGGGAAAACCGCAGAAGAAGCGTCTTCTGATATGGAAAAAGCATATAAAGACGTGAAAACGATGGAGATTAAGTTTAAAGAAAAAGCAGCCTCACCTGATGACTACGATCTGAAAGGAACCAGGCAGCTGGATCTTGAAAAGGGCCTTTCCTATTCGGAATATGACGACGGGGAGCGAATCACTAAAATCTCATCGGGCAAAGATGGAGTCACCTTTGATGATGGCACGAAAAAAGAGGTGCTCGAAGGAAGACTCAGCGATTATATGCTCTATGTCGAGCAGTATGAGTTTGACCTGCACAAAAATCCGCTTGCCTTCTATGAAAAATACGATCCCGATTTTTCGGAAAAATTGAAGCTTAAAGAAACAGACAGTGAATACATCCTTACATATGAAGGCTCATCAGAAGAAGCGAAGAAACTGATGAGTGATTTGACGAAAGATTACTATACCGGAATTCAAAAAGAAGCAGGCATATCAGAAGTGGACATCTCATCCATAAAAGGAAAAGGGTTTGAGCTCGAGGTGACGGTTGATAAAGAAACATCTCGTGTGAAAGAAATGAAAAGAAACCACGCATTTTCTCTTGAAGTAAACGGGAAAACGCAGGAGCAGAGTGTGAACAAAACACACGCGTATGCTTATAACACGATTGACAGCATCCGAGCGGTCACGGCTGAGGCCAAACCAGAGGCAACACCTGAACAGGAAGCATCAGCTCAGGAAGCAGCCGAATATGTCGATGCACTGATCCAGGCAACGGTTTATCAGAATACGGATGAGTTTATGAAACGTCACCCTGAGGCACCTGATCAGGAAGCTGTTAGAAAAAGAGGAGACTTCCAGAAGTCTGCTTTTGTAGAAATCTATAAATCCAATACGGCGAATAACTTTCAGGGCTTGCCTGCTGCCGTTTCGGAGGACCAAATCAATCTCTACACAGAAGGATTCCTGGCGGCAATCAAGCAAACCAAATATAAAGTGAATGGTGCAGTCTATAATCCTGGCTCCGACTCATATACGGTTGATCTTGAAATCCAGGGCTTCAGTGAAAACCGTCTTCTCGCAGAAGCTGTGCAGCCGGTCATGCAAAAGCAGCAGAACGGCGAGCTGACAAACGAAGAATTTGTGGATGAGCTGATAACAGCATCAGCGAATCGCTTCAAAGGACCGGTTCCGCTTGAGCCGCCTGTAAAGGCATCTGTTAACGTCATCAAAAACGGAGAGGGCCATTATGAGGTGCTTTTGCAGGATGAATACCTTCTTTCTTTTGTTCAGTAATCTTACTATAATAGGGGATAGCTGAAAGAGAGGTCGGAAAATCACATGTACCTGACGATAAAAGAAACCGCAGAGCATCTGTCCATGCCTGAAAACTACATCGAAGCGCTGATTCTTCAGAAAAAAATCAGAGCCGTGCATGACGGTGAGCAGTACCTGATCAATAAAGACCAGTTCACCACCCATCTCGAGCAGATGGAAACATACAAAGAACAGCTTGACGAGTGGCTCAGCAAGCCAATCCCTGAAGACATCGACATCAAGGATGAAGACTAGGAAATGCATACTGTGCATTTCTTTTTTTGTGTAAGTGCGTGAGTTTAGCAGCAGAAGCTGGGAAGCGTGTTTGGTAGAAAGTGTTGTAAACGAGAGTTAGCAGCAGAAACTGGTAAGCGTGAGCGGTTGAAAGTGTTGTAAAAGTGAGTTAACAGCAGAAACTTTGAAGCGTGTGGGGCAGAAAGTGTTGTAAACGAGAGTTAGCAGCAGAAACTGTGAAGCGTGAGCGTCTGAAAGTGTTGTAAAAGTGAGTTAACAGCAGAAACTTTGAAGCGTGTGGGGCAGAAAGTGCTCTAAAAATCGCCTCCAAAGTTTTTTTTATTTTCCGCACATAATCCATTGACACATTCCGAAGAATAGAGTATAAATAAATTAACAATTAACAACTTGTTAATTATAAAAACCGAAGGAGTTTGTATAAATGTCCAATGATGAAGCTCTTAAGAAGTACGATATAAAAAAATACAGAACTCCTGATGGGTATACGTCCGATATTTGTGTGTTTACGATTGTGTCTGAGTTTGACGGGGAGTATAAACCGCCGCTGATGGATCTGAAGCTTATGCTGATTCAGCGTGCTGCACTGGATGCAGAGGGGAATCCGAACATTGAGGCGAGCAAGTGGGCGCTTCCAGGAGGGTTTGTTCAGGAGGATGAGTCAGCGTTTGAAGCAGCCAAGCGGGAGCTTGAAGAAGAAACGAGTGTTTCCGGGGTGCATGTGAAGCATTTCGGAGTGTATGATCAGCCCGGGCGCGATCCGCGCGGATGGATCATCTCAAATGCCCATTATGCGATTGTGCCTGAGCATTCTCTTTCATTGAGAAAGGCGCAGGATGATGCGGCCGAGGTTGAGCTGTTTTCTGTAAAAGAAGTGCTGAAGCTCGATCTGGCATTTGATCACCGCAAGATTATTGAGGATGCAATCAATGTCATTACAAATGATCTTTTGCAGACGACTGTGGCGAAGAATTTTCTTCCTGAATTTTTTACTTATTCTGAGCTGCAGGCAGTACTTAAAACGGTCACGTATGATCCGGCGATCGTAAGCGAGCAGTCCTTTTCGCGGAAAATCAAAACACTGCCATTTATTAAAGAGGCAGAGGGGAAGACTTCGAGAACTTCAAAAAAGCCTACTCAGCTTTATACGTTTATTGAAATGGATGTTGTGAAACCGATTTATACAGCGCGTTATTAGATTTGATAATTAACAATTCATTAAGTGTTAAATACTATAGGGGAGTGGACATTGATGAAAAGAGCGTTAATTAACATTGACTATACGGTGGATTTTGTAGCGGATGACGGAGCTTTAACTTGCGGGAAGCCGGGCCAGGCAATAGAAGAGGAGATTGTAAACGTAACGAAAGACTTTCTTGCAGCGGGTGACTTGGTTGTTTTCGCAATTGATATGCACGAGCAAAATGATCCTTTTCATCCTGAGACAGCTTTGTTTCCCCCTCACAATCTAAAAGGAACAGACGGCCGCAAGCTTTTTGGGAAGCTTGAAGAGGTTTATGAACAGAATAAAGAGCAAAGTCATGTACAATGGATGGATAAAACAAGATACAGCGCGTTTGCAGGAACGGATCTTGAGCTAAAGCTTCGCGCAAGAGGTATAACAGAGGTTCATCTGGTCGGGGTTTGTACAGATATTTGTGTGCTGCATACAGCTGTAGATGCTTTTAATAAGGGATTCGGCATAACGGTTTATGAAAAAGCAACGGCAAGTTTTAATCAGGATGGGCATGCTTGGGCGCTTTCTCATTTTAAACATAGCATGAATGCGAAGGTTGAATAGATAGATGGAGGTTCCAATGATGAAATACACAGATGACAGCTTGATGCTTCATACAGATCTTTACCAGATTAATATGGCAGAAACCTACTGGGAAGACAATATGCATAACCGCAGGGCGGTGTTTGAGGTTTTTTTCAGAAAGCTGCCTTTCAGCAACGGCTATGGGGTTTTTGCAGGTCTTGAGCGGATTGTTGAATACCTGCAGAATTTCTCTTTTACAGAGAGTGATATAGAGTATCTTCGTGATGAGCTTGGTTATAGAGAAGACTATTTGGAGTATCTAAAAGGAGTGCGTTTCACGGGTAATGTAAGGTCGATGGTTGAAGGAGAGCTTGTTTTTGCGAATGAACCGATTCTCCGGATTGAGGCACCGCTTGCTGAAGCGCAGCTTGTTGAAACAGCGCTGCTGAACATTGTGAATTACCAAACATTGATTGCAACAAAAGCTTCACGTATTAAGCATGTGGTCGGGGAGCAGAGCGCAATGGAATTCGGAACGCGCCGGGCGCATGAGATGGACGCAGCTATCTGGGGAACGCGTGCTGCCTACATTGGCGGATTTGATGCAACATCAAATGTCCGCGCAGGGAAAATGTTCGGCATTCCGGTTGCAGGGACGCACGCTCACGCTCTGGTTCAGGCCTACCGCGATGAGTATACTGCTTTTCATAAATATGCGCGCCGCCATAAGGATTGCGTGTTCCTAGTTGATACTTACGATACGCTGAAATCAGGCGTGCCGAATGCGATTAAGGTTGCAAAGGAGCTCGGCGATAAGATTAATTTCAAAGGCATCCGCTTAGACAGCGGCGATCTTGCGTACCTCTCAAAAAAAGCAAGAAAGATGCTGGATGAGGCGGGATTCACTGAAACGAAGATCATTGCTTCAAACGATCTTGATGAAAATACAATCATCAACCTGAAGTCACAGGGTGCAAGAATTGATTCCTGGGGTATCGGCACGAAGCTGATTACCGCTTACGATCAGGCTGCTCTAGGTGCTGTGTACAAACTTGTTTCAATTGAAGATGAGAATGGCAAGATGCAGGATACGATAAAAATCAGCGGAAATCCGGAGAAAGTGACGACACCCGGCATTAAGAAGGTCTACCGGATCATCAACACCCTGAACCATAAATCAGAAGGGGACTATATTGCTCTTGAGGATGAAAATCCTGGAGAAGAAAAGCGCCTGAAAATGTTCCATCCGGTTCACACGTTTGTCAGCAAGTTTGTGACAAATTTTGAAGCAAAGGACCTTCACCAGGATATCTTTGCAGATGGAAAGCTTGTGTATGAGCTGCCTGAACTTCAGGACATCCAGCAATATGCGGCAAGCAACATGGAAGTTCTCTGGGATGAGTATAAGCGGACGATGCACCCGGAGGAGTATCCGGTTGACTTGAGCGAAGCGTGCTGGGAGAACAAAATGAGAAACATAGAAGAAGTAAAAACAAAGGTTAAAGAAATGATTGAAGAGGGAAACAACTAAACAGAAGCTTGATGGGAGAGAAGCAAAATGGGGAAGATCGGAATTTACGGATCATCATTTGATCCGGTTACAAATGTTCATTTGTGGACAGCAAGTACAGTAGCACACCGCTGCAGGCTGGATAAGGTCATTTTTCTGCCGTGTTCAGGTAAAAGGAAAGACAAAGCAATGAAAACGTCCGATCTTCACCGCTGGAATATGCTTCAGCTTGCACTTGAAGGAAATGATAAGTTTCTCGCCGATGATTATGAGATTAATCAGGAGGCTTGGAATGTATACACCTACTATACACTTGAGCACTTTAAAAAGAAGTACCCGAATGATGAAATTTATTTTATCATGGGGGCCGACCTGCTTGTGGATATTGCGGACGGCAAGTGGAAGTACGATCAGGAGCTGGTCGCAGGCAATAAATTCATCATCATGGCAAGGGAAGGCATTGATATGCTGCGGACCATTTCCCGGTCGCCTCTTCTCAGAAACCATGATGACGGGTCCACTTTTCATCTGATTGACAAGGGGCTTGCAATGGAAATCAGTTCTACATACATCAGAGATGAGTTTTCAAAAGGCGGAGAGCCGCGCTATCTGCTGCCTGATGCCTGTTACGAATACATCAAAAAACATTCTTTATATCAATAGGAGGCAATGAAGATGAGCATGCAGGAGAAAATTAGAAATGACTTGAATGTAAAACCTGAAATTGATCCGAAGGCAGAAATCAGAGAACGCATCGACTTTTTAAAAGCCTATGTGAAAAAAGCACATGCTAAAGGATTCGTCCTTGGCATAAGCGGCGGTCAGGATTCTACGCTTGCAGGGCGTCTTGCGCAGCTTGCAGTGGAAGAATTGAGAGAAGAAGGCATGCAAGAGGCAAAATTCATTGCGGTCAGACTGCCTCATGGTGTGCAGCACGATGAAGATGATGCACAGTTTGCCCTTGAGTTCATTAAGCCGGACCAATCCGTCACATTTGACATTAAATCAACAGTTGAATCTTTTGAGAGTCAATACGCTCAGGCAGCTGATGACAAGCTGAGCGACTTTAACAAAGGGAATGTGAAAGCAAGAACACGCATGATCACACAGTACGCAATCGCCGGACAGGAAGGATTGCTTGTCATTGGAACAGATCATGCAGCCGAAGCGGTAACAGGCTTCTTTACAAAATACGGAGATGGCGGTGCCGATCTGCTTCCGCTTTCCGGACTGTCCAAACGTCAGGGCAGAAGTCTGCTTAAGGAGCTTGGTGCGGATGAAAGACTGTATCTGAAGGTGCCGACAGCCGATCTGCTTGATAATAAACCGCAGCAGGCAGACGAGACTGAGCTTGGCATTACCTACGATGAGCTGGATGATTATCTGGAAGGAAAGCCGGTTTCAGAAGAAGTTGCTTCTAAAGTAGAGAAGCGCTATGTGATGACCGAACACAAGCGTCAGCTGCCGGCGAGCAAGTTTGATGGATGGTGGAAATAAGAAGCAGACATTAAGAAAGCAGCCGGAGGGTATCCGGCTGCTTTTTAGGTTGTTATCGAAATTATAAAGAATAAAAGGCTATGCATAACATAACAAAGTTATCCTCGGCAAGCGTAAGCGCCTAGATCCTCTGTCAGAACAAATCCGTCAAAAAAGTCAACCCCGGACTTTTCCGACGGATTCTTATCTGCCTATCGGATCTGACCAAGGCACTTCCGCTTTTGTTCTTCGGCAGGGCATACTGGAATCCCCGCGCTAAATACAGCTATTTCATTATTTTTTCACCCGGTGGCTGACGGCCTGTAAAATGAACTGTTTTTCCTTCGCGCTGAGCATTCTCCAGCTCCCTGCCTTGATCTTCATATCTCACGTTCCTCCCTTCGAATAATTATGTATTTGGGCAATCGTTTATTTTCTTTGTTAGTACGTTTATACCGCATTCCGAAATATGTAAAACCACACAATGTTCATCAAAGTTCGGGGCGCTGATGGGGAAATGGGCAGAATCACAGGTGCATTCGACTTCACCTGTCATGAAGCGACAGGTTTTAACATGGACCGCTGACGAAAGATGAAGAAATGTTTTGAATAAAAATAGGAAAAAGACCTGATTTCAGCTCGTGAAATCAGGTCTTTTCAGGTTTATTATAATTTAAACGAACTCTTAAGCGATACGATTCTGTTGAAGACCGCTTTTTCAGGAGTCGAGTTTTTAGGGTCAACGTTAAAGTATCCGTGTCTGAAAAACTGGAACTTGTCGTGTGCCTTTACTTCTTTCATGTTTGGCTCGACAAAGCCTTGCGCCACTTCCAGGGAGTTTTCATTGACGAAATCGAGGAATGTTTTTTCCTCTGCTTCTTCTTCGCTTTTTTCAGCTTCAAGGTCTGCATCGCGGATTAGCGGCTCGTACAGGCGGAATTCTGCTGGAACGGCCTGCGATGCTTCCACCCAGTGGATGGTGCCTTTTACTTTACGGCCTGTAAAGCCGGTGCCGCTCTTAGTTTCCGGATCATATGTGCAGCGGAGCTCAATGACCTGGCCGTTTTCATCTTTGATGACTTCTTCACATTTGATGAAGTAAGCATGCTTCAGACGAACTTCGTTGCCAGGGAAAAGACGGAAATATTTTTTCGGAGGATCTTCCATGAAATCATCCTGTTCGATGTAGATTTCACGTCCGAATGGAATTTGGCGCGAGCCCATTTCAGGTACTTCCGGATTGATTTCTGCATCGAGCATTTCCGTTTGTCCTTCAGGATAGTTGGTAATCACGACTTTAAGTGGCTTGAGCACGCCCATTGTACGTGGTGCTTTCAGCTTCAGATCCTCGCGCACATAGTACTCGAGCATCGCCTCGTCAACCGCGCCGTACCCTTTTGATACGCCTGTTTCTCTTACAAAATTGCGGATGGCATCAGCCGTGTAGCCTTTTCTTCTTAAACCGGATACAGTCGGCATGCGCGGGTCATCCCAGCCGTCTACAAAACCTTCATCCACAAGCTGTTTCAGTTTGCGCTTGCTCATGACCGTGTTTGTGATATTCAGGCGTCCAAACTCGATTTGCTGCGGTTTCGTTTCCATTTCACATTCTTCAACAACCCAGTTATAGAGAGGGCGATGGTCTTCAAACTCGGTTGTGCAGATGGAATGAGTAACGCCTTCAATCGCATCTTCCAGAGGATGGGCAAAGTCATACATCGGATAGATGCACCAAGCATCACCTGTGTTATGGTGAACAGCGTGTGAAACGCGGTAGATGACCGGGTCGCGCATGTTCATGTTCGGCGACGTCATGTCAATTTTAGCGCGGAGCACTTTAGTTCCTGTTTCGAATTCGCCATTTCGCATCTTCTCAAACAGGTCGAGGTTTTCTTCCACAGAACGGCTGCGGTACGGGCTGTCTTTTCCCGGCTCAGTAAGGGTGCCCCGGTATTCGCGGATTTCATCAGGCGTAAGGTCATCCACATAAGCTTTTCCTTTTTTAATTAGCAGAACCGCACGATTGTACATTTCCTCGAAGTAGTTGGATGCGAAACGAAGCTCGTCCCATTCATACCCCAGCCACTTTACATCCTCTTTAATGGAATCAACGTATTCCTGATCTTCTTTGAGAGGGTTCGTGTCATCAAAACGGAGATTTGTTCTGCCGCCGAAATCATCGGCAAGTTCAAAATTGATGAGGATCGATTTTGCATGTCCGATATGAAGATAGCCGTTTGGCTCGGGAGGGAAGCGTGTGATGACAGTCGAATGCTTGCCGCTTTCCAGATCTTCTTTCATGATCGTTTTAATAAAATTTGACGAGTTATTTTCCAAAATGTATCGTCCTTTCTTCTATGTAACCTTCATTATATCCATAAATCATCAGTTCATTTTACAATTATAAGTTTCCCGCGGCATTTATTCAAATGAATTCAGCTGTTTCTTGGCTTGCGGGGCTTTTTTGTATAAAATAAACCTTTAAAGGAAGGAATAAACTGTACGGAGTTTTCTATATATTCTAATAGTAGGAAAGGTGAATCGGGTTTCTAGTCATATTCACCTATATGCAAAAATAGTTTAATAGATAGTTGTACGAATCATCCCCATATTTTAACATAACTAGTAAGATGCTTCTAAAACAGGAAGAAGGACGTGGAAAGAACTTGTTGGATACGATCGAGGACTTCTTTGAAGACTTGGAGAGGAAAAGAAAACAGGCTGAGTACAACCGGGATGCAGATGAACTTGAAGCGTATCTTGCTGCCATCAAAAATGCCATGGGCACGTTTGATGACGGGGTGTTTCATTTTGAAACGAGCCATCAGCAGTATGCAGATGAATGGACAGGGCAGGCAAAGCTTGCCTATGAAAGCATCCATGCGGAAATCCGTTCTGTTGCTTTTCAAATAGATGATGTCAAAGATGAGCTGTACCAGGAACTGAGAGGGGAAATTGCAAGACTCAGACATCTTGCAGATACTTTCGCATAAAGAAAGATCCGCATTCACGGGATAAAGGAGAGGTAGCTATTCATGGAAATAAAAATCAGACCGGAAGAACTTGAAACATTCGCAAGCCGAATTGACAGGTCCCGCTCTTATACCGGTGATGCATTGGATCTTTTAAGCTGGGAATCAGCAAGGCTGCGCTTCACATCTGTCGCCAGAGTGAGCACAGCTCTCGATCTTCAGGAAGAAATCAGGCACTTGGTCAATCGTTTTCATACATTAACCGAAGATGCCAAGAAACATATTGAAAATACTGCGTCGGGCATGAGGGAAGCAGATGAGGCCGCAAAAGCATCTGCTTCTTCGGGCTGGGGCGGTTTTTTCTCGGGGCTGTGGGACGGAGCAAGCAACGGCCTCACAGATGCATGGGACGGGCTTGTGTCCCTGTTTGAATGGGAAACGTACGAAGCGATGTGGGAGGCGATTATCCATCCCCTTGAAACCCTTGAAACGATGTGGAACACGCTGACTGAAGCGTGGGAGACAAAAGTGATCAATGGAGATGTGTACAGCCGGACGGAATTTTTTACATATGGGATTGTCTCCATTGGGCTTGGTCTTCTTGGAGGAAAAGGAATTGACAAGCTCGGCAAAGCTGCCAAGCTTACTAAAGTGCCTGACGAGGCGCCGTCTGCCCCCAAAGTTACAACTGTCACTCACGGCATGGACACAAGTTTTGATTTTGCGAAGCTTCCGCAGGGAAAAGGGTTTGCTGCAGAGATTGGCGGGGTGCTGGATGAGGCTGGACTGACGAAGGATGAGTTTTTAGACCTACAGTCATCCTACTATAAAGATCTTACGCCTGAAGAACTGGACAGCATGCATCGTGTGCGGGAGGCGGTTCCGCCTGTCACAAGCACGACTGTCCTGCAAAAAGTCATTGACGGGGACAAGCTTGCTTTATATTTATCCGGTGATATAACAGATGTCGGCGGATGTATTGCCAAAATGGAAGATGTCAGCGATATAGTTTCATCTGACGATATGTACCATTCTCTTAGAATGGACTATCCGAATACTCCGTTTGCGCCGGACAAAGAATATGCCGTTATCCGATTTACAACGGATCAAAGCGACCGGCTCAAGATACCTTATGCGGAGGAAATGAACAGTCCTCATGCAGCCAAACCGAACGAATACATCAGCTATCCGCAGACAGGCCATGGATTTACAGCTGCCGAGAACGGGAAAATAGTGCCTGAATACGAAACCATTTACGGCAATAATGCTCGTCCAAGCGCCGCAGAAATTTATATTGTAAGGGACGGCACAGAAGAACTTGTCGGCATGTACGATAAATATGATCAGCGATTTTATAGCATAGAGGAGTTAACCAGCGATGATTAAAAAAGGAGAATACGGGATTTACAAAGGCGAGGAATACTCGATTATTCCCGAAGGAAGCGGAAAAGTGACTCTTCGGACGCGTGATAAAGCTTCTGCTCAGAACGGATTTCAGGCAGCGGGGCTAAAAAAGAACGTATTCATTAAGCAAATTGACCAGTCAGAGCTTGAAAATGCGTATGAATACAAGCTGTCTGCCAACTACCGCGGCCAGGAATTTGCGATTGAAGGTGTAAACGAAGAGAACGGAACGATTATCCTCAAGTCGATGGACCCTGAGTCTGTCGACAAACTCGGCTTTTCTTCGTTAGGCAAATATGAATACATCAAAAAAGTAAGCGTGGATGACGTCCAGATTCAAGAAAAGAAAAGTCCGATTCTGGGATTCGGCGAAAAATGAGCACACCATTCAACACCTTAGAAAAAGCATTGATTGATGCCATGAGCAGCAATGAGAAAGTCGCCGGTTTTTACGACGTTTTAAAAGACAGCAGCGTTTGGCTTGTCCAAAAGCAGGGCCTCCAAAAGAACAGTCCATTTTCCCTGGATCACGTCCACATCATGGAGAAGAAACAAAAAAAACTTCTTCCGGTCTTCTCATCGGAATTCCCCATCCGGAAAATGTTTCAGAAAAACACGGCTGTTCAGGTTCCGTTCAGAGAGCTTCTGCAGATGCTTGATGATCAGACGGGAATCATCCTGAACCCTGATACTCCCCTCTCAAAGCTTCTCATTCCGCAGGAACTCGGAATGATGAAGAGAGGGCAAAACTATTTTAAATAGCATTCAGCCAAAAGAGAGAGGAATCTCTCTTTTTGTTTTTATAAGAAAACGGCTAAAACAAAATAAGTCTTTCGTATGATGATCTTCACAAACGGCAAAACAATTCAGCGGGTATTTTCTAATTTCAGCCAATTATGTCGGCGTAAAACCCGTATTCATCGTATTTGCTGTGCTGTTTTTGGATGAATATCCCACTAACTAGATCGATAGTCGGTGTGAAACCCTCAGAAAAGGGGTAACACAAACTAAGCCATATAGGAGAAAGTTTTGATAGAATAGATCATTATATAAGTTTCTAGCGTACGTTAGGTGGAGGATACTATGACAAACGATAAACAGCTGATTCATAAATCATATTTCGAACGTTTTATGGAAGACAGAACGGAACAGCCTGTTCAGGTTCTCGGTGAGCTTCACTTTGAGGAGCAGGCAAAAGAAGTGATCGATCTTTCCTATATCCGTTATGCCCAGGGCGAGATTTATTTTCATAACAAAGACTATGAAACAGCGATTTTTAAATGGGAGAACATCAGCAATGAGCTTGAACCGTGGGCGAGAAAAAATATTGCCGATTCCTATTATGCGCTAGGCCATCTTTCTGCAGCCGAAGATATTTATACGGGCATTAAAAGCGACTCCAAGACGTTAAAGATGGAGGTCGCGCTGGAGCTGTTTTCTCTCTATCTTCTGAGAGAGAAAATCGAGCTTGCCTATAAGGTTATTAAAAAAGCTCTTGATCTGGATCCCGATTATCCGAATGTCACCGATCTTGCCCGGTCGTTTTATGAAGACCAGCAGGACTGGAAAATGGCTGCAGAGCTTGCTGTTAATGAAGGCCTGCGGACAGAGGAGCCGGAATGGTTCGAACTGCTTGATGAATATGTTCAGGCGGGCTACACAAAATCATTCGACCCGGAATTTTTCTATCAGCCGCTCATTTCTCTTTACCGCAAAAACCAGAAACTGTTCCAGCGTGTCACTGCCTCTCTTTGGGACAGCTACCGGAACGGAGAGTTTTATCTTTCATGGCTGAAAACGGTCAATACGATTTTCCTGAACGTGGAGGTTCAGCCGTTTGAGAGCTGGTCAAAAATGTCTGATATTCATCAGAATACCTATTTAAGCATCATAAACGGCACGTATCTTGTGAAAGAACTGGAGGACATCGTCCCTGTTCTTCTTTCAAACTGGCAGAAGCTTGCCAATCAGTCGAAAGCTTTGTTTGCAGCTACGGCAGTGCTTGCCTGGAACGAGATTTTTCCTGCCTCCATGGATGCAGAATCACTGAAAACAGCAGAAACATTAATCTTTGATTCAGAGCACGACAGCGTCAGATTTGACTACAGCCTTGATTTGTTCAAGTCACTCGTGGCATGGGCTGAAAATAACCACTTAGAGGTCGGTTATCAGAGTAAATGGCTTGTTTCCGAGCTTGCAGATTTAAACACCTCTCATGTTCTTGTCAGCGGAACACCTGAAGGCGAAAAAGCTGCATTGATTAACCGCATCCTTGGCGAAAACCTTGTAACAGAAACACGTTCACCTGTTTTCGTCCGCTCGGAGGGTGATATCGCTGAGATGAACCAGATTACAGATACCGGAACAGAAAAGCGCTCCGATCAGTCGGAGCTGATCAATTCCCCGGATGTCTGGACTGAAGTGAAGTGGCCTGCAGAACTGCTTGAATTCAACCGTCTGACCCTCCTGCATACAGCTGAAATCAGCCGGAACAGTGACATCGCTCAAACGGCAGAGTTTCTGCCGCTTTCAGATGGAATGCTGTTTGTTCTTGACAGAAACACGCCTTTTAATGAGCAGGAGCTTGAAATTTTAAGGCAGCTTCAGGAATATGCGCTTAACACGCCGTTCCATTTTATCCTGAATACGGCCGAATGGAGAGCTGCAGAGGATCTTCAGGGGACCATTCATCAGTTTTTCCCTCAGTCCCAGGTATTCGCCTTTTCATCCGGAAATATGAAAGGACTGGGTGAATTCCTTTCAACTGTATTCAGCGCGCGCGGAGCGAAGCATGAAGAGAAACGCACAGCGAAACTGCTGCATTATATCCGCAGAACGCTTACTGACCTCTTGAACAAGCGTGTGCAAACAGAAAACCACCTTGTGGAAACCGTCAAGTGGAACGAAGATATTTTAGTGAGACTTAACGGATTTATGAATCATTTAAGAGACGTCGAGCAGGAAAAAGCAGCAGCAATTACGGCTTCATACCGCGAAGCAACAGCTGAAATGAAGCGTGACCTGAAGCTCGAGCTTCCAAAAATCCTGCGCGGCTGCTCAGCTCACATTAAAGAGGACAGCGACTTCAGCCAGCTTCACATTACGCTGAACCGAAAAATGAACGAGGAAATCGGGACATATGTCCATGACAATCTGATTCCTAAACTACAGACAGCCCTTCGCGAATGGCTTGCCCGGACAAACGAAGAGCTCAATGAAAGCCAGGGCTATCTGAACGAGATGAGCACATCATTTAACGGCCTGTACGGCGAAGAAAAAATGAAGCTTGTCTGTGACTTTAAGGTATTAGAAGACTGGAGAAGGGACCTGAACCGGATGACGAGCAGAGCAGACGTTGAAGAACAAAACATCCTGCTCCGGTTCAAGCCGACAGAATTCCTCCTGAAAAGTGCAGGGAAACTGTTTGCTGCCCTTCCGCAAAACAAATCTATGCTTTACACACAATATAAAAAATATGTGGAAAGCAAAAACTATGAAGAAATCACAGCGGAGATCTCAAAGAAATTCTTCCTGGAATTTGATCTCTTTGAAAAAGCGCTCAAATCCGACATCGTGATCTTCTATCAGGACCCGATTCTTTACGTAGATGAAACAATCCGGGAGTCAGAAACAAGCATCTCAAGCAGCAAAGCTGCGCTTGAAAAAATGAAATCAAATCCGGAAATTTACTACGATCCATTGCGCCTCTTCGAAGTAAGACTGCTGCAGTCTGAGTTTATGGTTAAGGCGAATGAAGAGAGTGCTTATATTATAGGATGAGTGAAAAGAGACCTTCTATTTTAGAGGAGGTCTCTTTTCTTTGGATGAGGATAAGAACCCTCAAAACACGGAAAATAAAGTTTGATGGTACTCAACAAGCGGATAAGAACCATCAAAGAACGGAAATGGAAGTTTGGTGGTCCTAAACAAGCGGATAAGAACCATCAAAGAACGGAATTGAAAGTTTGGTGGTACTCAACAAGCGGATAAGAACCATCAAAGAACAGAATTGAAAGTTTGATGGTACTCAACAAGCGGATAAGAACCATCAAAGAACGGAAATGGAAGTTTGGTGGTCCTAAACAAGCGGATAAGGACCATCAAAGAACAGAATTGAAAGTTTGGTGGTACTCAACAAGCGGATAAGATCCCTCAAGAGACGGAAATGGAAGTTTGGTGGTACTCAACAAGCGGATAAGATCCCTCAAGAGACGGAAATGGAAGTTTGGTGGTCCTAAACAAGATGATAAGAACCCTCAAGAGATGGAAAACAAAGTTTGGCTGTTCCAAACAGGAAGTTCAACCCCCGCCTCCCCCATATTTTCATACAAAAATTGATAATCCCCAAAAACTCAGCTAAACTGGAACCTAACATCAAAACTAAAAGCCTATTGGAGAGAACGGATAGATGGAGACGCAGCAAAATTATTCTTATGAAATTATGGAGGTTTGCCTTCTGGCGGGGAAGATTATGCTGATCAGCGGCGCGGAAACATACCGGGTGGAGGATACGATGATGAGGATTGCAGCCTCATACGGTGTAAGGAACTCACACAGCTATGTGACGCCGACAGGCATTATTTTCTCCATTGAAACGGAAGAGCCGACGAAGACGAAGCTGATTCGGATTATGGAACGGACGACGGATCTGGATAAGGTGACGAAGGTAAATGCCATTTCCAGGAGAATCAGCAGCGGCGAGCTTAATGTGGATCAGGCCTATGACCTTTTAAAAGAGATTGAAGAGGCGAGTTCCACTTATTCTCTTGGGCTGCAGGTGCTTGCAGCAGCAATAGCGAGCGGCTGTTTTTTAATTATGTTCCAGGGGCAGTGGTCTGATTTTATGCCTGCGGTTTTTGCGGGCGGTCTGGGATTTATTTCTGTGATTTATTTTCACCGCCTTGTGCCGATTAAGTTTTTCTCTGAATTTCTGGCATCCTTCGTGATAGGGCTGTTTGCCTATTTGTTTGTGAAAACGGGTTTTGGCTCAGAGATGGATAAGGTGATCATCGGCTCAGTGATGCCGCTTGTTCCGGGTCTGCTTATTACAAATGCAGTCAGGGATTTGATGGCCGGACATTTGATTTCAGGACTTTCAAAAGGAGCGGAAGCGTTTTTGACGGCATTTGCGATCGGGTCGGGGATTGCGGTTGTATTTTTACTATTTTAAAGGAGCAATGAATGATGTGGGTAATTGGACAGCTGCTGACAGCGTTTATATCGACTGCTGCTTTCGGCATTATTTTTCAGGCGCCAAAACCGTCTCTGGTCAAATGTGGACTCGTCGGGATGTGCGGGTGGTTTATTTACATTTCAGTCGTCGGGCTCGGATATGACGCAGTGCCTGCGACGGTCATCGCTGCTGTGTTTGTGGCGGTTGCAAGCCAGATGTTTGCCAAGATCTACAAGACGCCGATCATCATTTTCAGCGTTGCCGGAATCATTCCGTTGGTGCCGGGGGGAATGGCCTATGATGCGATGCGCAATTTTGTGGAAAATGACTACAATACGGCAATTACACTTGCAGCAAAGGCCTTTATGATTTCCGGTTCTATTGCAATCGGTCTTGTCTTCTCAGAAGTGATCAATCAAGTGATCAGAAAATCCCAGCTTCGGACAAAAGTGAAATAACGTTAACCTTCCGTTTTTTGAGCGGGAGGTTTTTTATTGTTTTACAAATACCTTACACTCCCTTCACACAAATCCACATCACCTTCACACGCGCTTTACGTTCGGCAGGTAAGATTGGAGTTGTGAAGGACAAGTGAATAAACTTCGGTTGAGAATATGAGAAACCATAAAAAAACATAGGTGTTTTTAGAGAGCCCGCGTTTTTTTATGGTTTTTGTTTTGCCTATATATGAAAAAAGGGAGCTGAAAAAGCATTGGATACGCATCAGGAATTTATCAGCCGGCTGCATGAAGACAGGCTTATTGCAGCTATTAAAGATCCCAAAAGCTTTGACCGCTTCCTTGAGACGGATATTCAGTCTGCTTTTCTGCTGATGGGGAACATCAGTGTCATTAAGCGGTATGTGGATCTTCTGAAAAAAAACGATCGTCATGTCTTTTTGCACCTTGAAAAGATACCCGGGATCAGCTATGACAGGGAGGGGCTGAGGTTCATTGCTAAGTTTGTCAGGCCTACAGGAATTGTGACTACGAAAAGTTCTTTGATTCAGCTGGCTAAGAATGAGGGACTGCTGACCATTCAGAGGCTGTTCCTGATTGATTCAGACGCACTGGCAAACGGACTGAAAGCGGTGAATGAAATTGAGCCGGATGCACTTGAGATTATGCCGGGACTGATCCCTGAAATGATCAGAAAAGTAAAGCATGAAACAGACGTCCCCATCATTACGGGAGGCCTGATCCAGAATACGGGGCATATTGAAGAGGCGCTTGAAAGCGGAGCTCTTGCGGCCTCAACGGGCAGAGCATGGCTTTGGAAGAAATATGCGCAGAAGGAAAGGATGACGGCAGATGAAAAAAGTTGAACTGAAAAACGTCTCGAAATCTTATGATTCGAAAACGGATGTTATAAAAGAAATCAGCGCAGTGATTGAACCGGGCGAATTCTTCGTCCTTGTCGGTCCGTCCGGCTGCGGGAAAAGCACGATGCTCAGGATGATCGCAGGGCTTGAAGATGTGACAGGCGGAGAGCTTGTCATTGGCGGGAAAACGGCGAATGCTCTTCCGCCGAGCAAGCGGGACCTGTCGATGGTCTTCCAGAATTATGCGCTGTATCCCCATCTTTCGGTTGAAGAAAACATCACCTTCGGTTTGCATACGAAAAAAATAAAAAAGGCGGAGCAAAAGCAGCGATGCCTTGAGGCTGCCGAGATGCTCGGGTTATCTGACCTGCTTAAACGTAAGCCAAGACAGCTGTCAGGCGGTCAGAGACAGCGTGTTGCTCTTGCAAGAGCAATCGTCACTCATGCGCCTATTTGTCTGATGGATGAGCCTCTTTCCAATCTCGATGCCAAGCTGAGAGCGAAAATGCGGTCAGAGATCCGCCAGATTCAGCGCAAACTTGGCATTACGATGATCTATGTCACGCATGACCAGACGGAAGCGATGACGATGGCAGATACGATGATGATTTTAAATAACGGAGAAATTCAGCAAATTGGCAGGCCGCTTGAGATTTACAACAATCCTGCAAATGAATTTGTGGCATCGTTTATCGGTGCGCCCCCTATGAATCTCGCGCCGGCAGATATCACGGGCAGTGCGATCATGGTTGAAAATCAGCATACCATTCCGGTTACAGGCAGTCTTCCGGCTTTTGAGCGGAAGCTGACTGCGGGAATCAGGCCTGAGCATATTCAGCCTGCTTCAGGTAAAACGACCTTTTCTGCTGAAGTGGCAAATGTCGAAATTCTCGGCACGGAAACACTTATTTCATTCTTTATTGGCGGAAACAAGCAGTGGCTTGCGAAATGGAATGGCCAGTGGGACGTGAAGGTGGGTTCGATGCTTCCGTTTTATGTAGCTGAGCAAGATGTGTTTCTTTTTGACAGACAATCCGGTGAATGCCTCCTTTCACATCCGAGGGAGTCTGGCCGGGTGCTTGGACAGGAGGCCTTCATATGAACGTGAATGAAGCTCCTGCTGCTTTAGCGCGCGGGGAAGTCCGGCAGGAAAAGAGGATTCAGCTGCGTTCATTTGGAGAAGGCATGCTTTATCTGCTTCCTTCCATTGTGCTGTTTTCGGTGTTCTTGTTTTATCCCATGTTCAGAACGATTTATTTAAGCTTCTTTTTGACAGACGGACAAGGAGTGCCGATAAGCTTTACCGGACTTGAGAATTATGCGTATCTCCTGCAGTCTCCTGCTTTTCAGAACAGCATGAAAGCAACGCTGCTGTTTGTGGTGTACACCGTGCCTGCAGGTGTTGTCCTGTCCCTTTTTCTGGCGCTGATTGCCAATGAAAAGCTCAGGGGCATCGGCTTTTTCAGAACGCTCTTCTCTTCGACAATGGGAATGAGTGTGGCCGCATCATCTGTCATTTGGATGTTTATGTACAATCCGGCCATCGGTGTGATCAACAAAGTTGTAGGGACTCTTGGTTTTACAGAGGTTCAATGGCTGCTTGATCCTAAATACGCCCTGCTTGCCGTCTCGGTATCCACCATCTGGATGAATGCCGGTTTCTCTTTTCTCATTCTATTGGGAGGCCTTCAGAATATCGATGAGCAGCTTTACGAGAGTGCGAGAATATCAGGGGCGGGCTATTTCTATCAGCTCAGAAAAATCACGATTCCAATGCTTTCTCCAACGCTCTTTTTCGTCATTACGGTTTCGTTCATTAATGCATTTCAGACATTTGGACAAATCGATATTTTGACGAAGGGCGGACCGATGGAATCAACAAACGTGATTGTGTATTCCATCTATAAGGATGCTTTTATTAATTACAACATCGGCTCAGCGAGTGCCCAGGCGGTTATTCTCTTCCTCGGCATACTTGCTATGACCATTCTTCAGTTTAAGATCGGTGAAAGGAAGGTGCATTACAGATGAGTGCAGCTAAGAAATTCCTCATGTATGCTTTGCTGATTCTGGCAGCCCTTCTGATGATGTTTCCGATTATCTATGCCTTTTTAATCAGCTTCATGCAGGGAGGAGAAGTGCTTCAGGGCAAGCTGCTGCCGGAAAAAGTGACGCTTGATAATTATACGGCAGCCTTTGAGAAGGTTCCGCTTCTTCAATTCCTCTGGAACAGCTTCTTTGTTTCGGTCATTGTCATGATCGGCCAGCTTGCTGTTTCGAGCCTTGCCGCCTTTGCCTTTGTGTTTATTCCCTTTAAAGGGAGAAATCTGCTGTTTATGGTCTTCATCTCAACGATGATGATTCCGTGGGAAGCTACGATGGTCCCGAACTTCTTAACGGTTCAGAAGCTTGGATGGATCAATGAGTACTCGAGTCTGACGATTCCGTTTTTTGCGCTGGCTTTCGGTACTTTTCTCCTTCGGCAGCAATTTAAAACCATTCCTCTTGAGCTCTATGAAGCATCCCAGGTTGCAGGCATCAGCCGGTTCCTTTTTTTCTGGAGGGTCGTTCTGCCTGTATCTAAAACAAGCTTGATCACGCTTGGGATTTACAGTTTTCTAACAACGTGGAACATGTATCTGTGGCCGCTGCTTGTGACAAACAATGAAAAAGTCAGAACCGTTCAAATCGGGCTGAAGCAGATGCAGTCGCAGGAAATCTCTTCTCAATGGGGGGTGGTGATGGCAGCAGCCGTAGTCGTGATTCTGCCGACGCTAGTACTGTTATTTGTCGGGCAAAAGCATTTCCAGAAAGGCTTAACTCAAGGTGCAATCAAATAAAAGGAGCGAGTAAATTGAAGAAACTGGCAGTTATTTTATCCTCTATTCTCTTAATCATTCTTGGTGCATGTTCCAATTCTGCAGGTACAAACGGCGAAGGTAAAGCATCTGGTGAGAATGAAGCCGGAAAAACGGAAGTGATTTTCTGGCATGCCATGAGCGGAGAGCTTGAAACTGTTTTGAACGATTTAGCCGCAGATTTTAATGAATCACAGGACGAGGTAGAAGTGAAACCTGTGTTTCAGGGAACGTATGAAGAAGCACTGACAAAATTCAACACGGTTGCGGGCACAGAAGAGGCGCCTTCCATCATGCAGACATTTGAAGTTGGAACGAAATACATGATCGACAGCGGGAAAATCCAGCCTGTCCAAAAGTTTATCGATGAAGAAAATTTTGATACAGCTCAATGGGAAAAGAATATCTCAAATTACTACACTGTTGACGGCACGCAGTATTCAATGCCGTTTAACTCTTCAACACCTGTTCTTGTTTACAACAAAGATGCCTTTAAAAAAGCAGGCCTTGATCCTGAAAAAGCTCCGATGACGTATGACGAGCTGAAAGCTGCTGCTGAAAAACTGACGGTTAAAGAAGGTTCAAATACGTCACAGTATGGATTCTCAATCTTGAATTACGGATGGTTTTTTGAAGAATTGCTTGCTGCACAGGGCGGCGAATACGTAGACAATGAGAATGGAAGAAGCGGAGATGCTGTAAAAGCAACGTTCAATGACGAAAAAGGCTTAAACGTATTTAATCTGATCAAAGACATGTACAAAGACGGAACGTTCTACAATGCCGGACAAAACTGGGACGATATGAGAGCGGCATTCCAGTCAGGCAAGATGGCTATGTTCCTTGATTCTTCAGCAGGCGTTAAAGCCCTTGTTGATAATGCGCCGTTTGAAGTCGGAGTTTCTTACCTGCCTGTACCGGATGAAGCAGAACGCGAGGGTGTTGTCATCGGCGGTGCTTCTCTTTGGATGTCTAAAGACATAAGCGAAGAAAAGCAAAAGGGTGCATGGGAATTTATGAAGTATCTTTCTACACCTGAAGTACAAGCGAAATGGCACGTTGAAACAGGATACTTTGCAATAAACCCTGCAGCTTACGAAGAGGAAATTGTGAAAGAGCAGTGGGAAAAATACCCGCAGCTGAAGGTGACAGTTGACCAGCTTCATGACACGAAAGCAAGCACAGCTACACAGGGCGCGCTCATTTCCGTTTTCCCTGAATCAAGACAAAAAGTCGTTTCCGGAATGGAAAGCCTGTATCAGGGCATGGATCCTCAAAAGGCGCTGGACCAGGCAGCGGCTGAGACCGACCGTGCGCTTGAAACAGCAGGTAAAAAGCAAGGGAAATAAGGGGAGAGAACTGATGATTGCATGCAGAATCATCAGTTCTTCTTTTCCGTTTTATTATAGAGACCGCAGAAGGGAGCAGAAAGGTACATGGAGATTTTTGCACACAGAGGCTGCAGCGGAGAGCATCCGGAAAACACGATGGCGGCATTTCGGGCTGCCTGTGCAGCAGGCGCAGACGGTATAGAGCTGGATGTTCAGCTCACTAAGGACGGCGAAGCGGTTGTGATTCATGATGAAAGAATCGACAGGACGACAAATGGCATCGGTTTTGTCAAAGACTTCAGGTATAAACAGCTGAAGCTGTTTGATGCCGGGAGCTGGTTTAACAGACGGTATTCCAGAGAGACAATCCCTGCCCTTCGGGATGTTCTGGACTATATTAAATCTGAAATGCCGGATATGAAAGTGAACATTGAGCTGAAAAACGATGTGTTTCCATATGAAGGGCTTGAGAAGAACGTGCTGCAATGCATTGAAAGATCGGGTATGGAGAAATCGGTGATCCTTTCATCTTTTCAATTCAGCAGCATGGGGAAAATCCGTGATTTCGCTCCTGATGTTGAAACGGCGCTCCTCTTTCAGGGGATCCCGTCCAACATGATGGAGGAAGCAAAAAGAGTGCGGGCGAGCGCCCTTCATTGTGAAAGCGCGTATGCAGCGTCTCCGGCAGGCAAGCGCGCGGCAGAAGCGGGGTACGCGCTGAGAGTTTATACGGTAAATCAGACAGATCAGCTGGAGGCCTTTAAAAAAGCCGGTGTTTCAGCCATCATAACCGATTACCCCGATCTATTTCTCGGGAACAAAAGTGTGCCTTTATAGGCGCACTTTTTTAAATGACGTTAATGTAAGGTTTTTTAACATCGTGTGTAAGAAAAAATAAGCCGTTTTTACAAGGTTGTTTCCGCTTACAAGAGAATTAAGCACTACATATGGCACATATTCTATCAAAATAGTGATTGTACAGTCCTGGTTTATCCCTTATAATCTAAAAAGAAAGAAAATTCTGTTTTAAAGAGGGGGATTTTGATTGCAGGCGTTTGTTGATAGCTTAAACAGTGTTCTGTGGAGCACACCCGTGATTTACATTTGTTTGGCTGTAGGATTGCTTTTCTCCATCTTGACCCGATTTTTGCAGGTGCGGCATATCAAGGATATGGTGCTTCTGATGTTTCAGGGCAAAAGCTCTGAAGCGGGAGTTTCTTCTTTTCAGGCTTTATCGATTGCATTGTCCGGCCGCGTAGGTACAGGTAACATTGCCGGTGTTGCAACGGCTATCGGTTTCGGCGGACCGGGTGCTGTTTTCTGGATGTGGGCGATTGCCTTCATCGGAGCTTCAAGCGCTTTTATCGAGTCCACTCTGGCTCAAATTTATAAAGTCAAACAGGACGGACAGTATCGAGGCGGTCCGGCTTACTATATTGAAAAAGGGACAGGAATGAAATGGTACGGCATTACTTTTGCATTTGCCGCCCTCCTTGCAATGAGCCTGCTCATGCCTGGTGTACAGGCCAACTCCATCGCTCTTGGTCTTGATAATGCATTTGGAATTAACCCTGTCATAACAGGACTTGGACTTATTGTACTTTTAGCCCTTATTATTTTCGGCGGTGTAAAGCGGATCGCTACTGTTGCACAGGTTGTCGTCCCTTTCATGGCAGTTGGCTATATTCTTGTTTCACTCGTTATCATTGCTTTTAACATTACTGAACTGCCGGGTGTCATCGCCCTTATTTTCAAAAGTGCCTTTGCACTTGATTCTGCTTTTGGCGGAATTGTCGGTATGGCGATTGCATGGGGTGTAAAACGCGGAATTTACTCCAATGAAGCTGGTCAGGGAACAGGTCCTCACCCTGCAGCGGCTGCAGAGGTTTCCCACCCTGCGAAACAAGGTCTTGTCCAGGCTTTTTCTGTTTACATTGACACGCTGTTTGTCTGTTCTGCGACTGCCTTCATGATTCTTTTCACAGGCATGTACAATACGCAGGCACCTGATGAAACGTTTATCGTCAATCAGCTTGGTGCAGATGTTGAGCCGGGGCCGGTGTTTACACAGGCTGCCGTTGAGTCGGTTATTCCGATTCCTGGTTTTGGTTCGGGGTTTGTGGCCATCTCTCTTCTATTCTTTGCTTTCACAACGATTATGGCTTACTACTACATCGCTGAGACCAACATTGCGTATTTAACAAGAGGAAAGAGCAACAAGATTCCTATGTTCCTTGTAAAAGTCGTCCTTCTTGGAGCAACGTTCTATGGATCTGTTAAAACGGCAACCCTTGCATGGGGACTCGGTGACGTTGGGCTTGGAATCATGGTCTGGCTGAACCTGATCGCCATTCTAATTCTGGCAAAGCCGGCCCTTCTTGCTCTAAAAGATTACGAAGAGCAGAAGAAGCAGGGTCTCGATCCTGTTTTTGACCCGGTTAAGCTCGGAATAAAAAATGCGGATTTCTGGGAGCATGAATATAAGCACGAGGACTCTCCGAATCCTTCTGTTTTAGGTAAAAAAGATCAAAACCTGAATTCTTAATCATTGGGACTTCCCGTCAATGCGGGAGGTCCTTTTCTATGCCGTTTGTCCTTTGGTGTTACAATAATTTACAAACTTATAGGGCGGGTTTAAAATAAATACTATCTTTCTATCGACTAAATATTCAAAATGTTAGGATTTAGGAGTAGAATTAAATGAATAGAATTCGAGATATTAGATAAGCTAAATGATTTGCACCGCAGGGAGGCAACTGTATGTCAAACGTCTTTTCTTTACTTAAGCCATACCGCATAGCAGTTGGTGTGGCCTTAACCCTCATGCTGATTGAGCTCGGGGTGGAGCTGCTTCACCCTTTTCTGATGGCGAAAATCATTGATGAAGGCATTTTGAAAAATGATTTATCTGTTGTGATTTATTGGGGGAGCATCATGGCGGGTATTTCACTTGCAGCATTCGCAGCAGGTGTGACCAATTCCTTTTATGCAGCCCACGTCAGTCAAAGCTTTGGATTTGATATCAGGAAAAAGCTTTTTGAGAAGGTCCAGTCCTTTTCTTTTGCAAACTTCAGCCTGTTTCCGGCATCTTCTCTCATCACCAGGATGACAAATGATGTGACACAGCTGCAGAACACCATTTTCATGAGTCTTCGGATCATGCTCAGGGCGCCGCTGCTGATCATCGGAGGCACCATTATGGCTCTGATCGTTAATTTCAGGCTTGCTCTCATTCTGCTTATTTCTATACCGCTGCTTGTCATCTTTTTGCTTTGGATGATGAAAAAGGGAGGAGGGCTTTTTAAAGCGGTACAGGAGCGCCTTGACTCAGTTAATGGTGTCATGCAGGAAAATCTGACAGGCATGAGAATTATTAAAGCGTTCTTGAGACGGAATCACGAAATGACCCGCTTCTCAAAATCAAATGAGGAGTTGAGGGAAGACACAGTTTCAGCTCTCAGACTGATGGAAATTGTGATGCCGATTCTGCTTTTCGTCATGAACATCAGCATTCTGTCCATTCTTTGGTTCGGAAGTGCACGGGTCGGAGCAGGTGATGCAAAAGTAGGCGAAATTGTCGCCATTGTCAACTATGCTCTGCGGATTTCATCTGTTCTCTCGATTTTCTCCTTTATTATTATGGCGTTTTCGCGTGCGAAAGCATCTGCAGGACGGATAAAAGATGTGCTTGAGACAGCGGCTGATTTAACGGATACGGCCGGTTCCTCAGAGAAACACGTGATTAAACAAGGAGAGATTGAGTTTCGGAATGTCTCTTTTTCATATCCCGGATCGGATGCGAATGTACTGAGAAATTTATCTTTTCAAGTTTCCCCTGGGCAGACAGTCGCGCTTATGGGAGCGACCGGTTCAGGAAAATCGTCCATCTTCACATTAATACCGAGACTTTATGATGTATCGTCCGGGGCAATTACGATTGACGGAGTAAGCCTGCAGGATATGAAGCTGAAAAGTTTAAGAGGCAAAATCGGCTTTGTTCCCCAGGAGTCGCTGCTGTTTACAGGCTCGATCAGAGAAAATATTGCCTGGGGGAGGGAACATGCGTCACTTGATGAAATAAAGGAAGCGGCGATGCATGCTCAAATTCATGAAACGGTTGAAAAGCTGCCAAATGGATATGACACACGCGTCGGCCAAAAGGGAGTAAACCTTTCAGGCGGACAGAAACAAAGGCTGTCAATTGCAAGGGCCCTCGTCCGGAAACCGAAAATTCTTCTTCTTGATGACAGTACGAGTGCGCTTGACCTGAAGACAGAAGCTAAGCTTTTGAAGGCTTTGAAAACCTATGAATGCACAACCTTCCTGATCACCCAGAAAATCAGCACCGCCATGGAAGCAGAAAAGATTCTTCTGCTTGATGAAGGGGAAATTCTCGCACAGGGTTCACATGATGATCTGATGGAATCATCATCTCTTTACAGAAAAATTTATGCTTCGCAGTTTGGAGAGGAGGCCGTGCAGCATGTTCAAAGAGCTAAGTAAGCCATTTTCATACCCGAGGATTAAGCCGGAAAACGTTCCGCCGAAAAAGAAGAAGGAAAAACCGAAAAACTGGTTTGGAACGATCACTCGGGTATGGTCCTATCTGTCTTTGAAAAAAGGGCTCCTCATACTGGTTCTGCTCATGGTCGTACTGAGTTCTTTTCTTGGACTGCTGGGTCCTTATCTGATTGGGATGGTTATCGATGATTACATTGTCACGAAGGAAAGCGGCGGGTTTATTCAGCTCCTGATTGCCCTCGCGTTCATCTATCTTATTCAATCCGCCGCGCTGCTTTTGCAGAACGTATGGATGATCGGGATTGCGCAGCATACGGTCTTTACGATGAGAACCCAGCTTTTCAGGCATTTCCACAGCCTGCCGATTTCATATTTTGACAAACGGCAGCACGGGGAGCTGATGAGCCGGGTGACAAATGACATTGAAAATGTGAGTTCTACTTTAAACAGCTCCGTCATTCAGATTTTCTCAAGCATCCTGACGCTTGCTGGGACGATAGGCGTCATGCTTTGGCTGAGTCCGCTCCTGACCCTGATTACGTTTGCAATCATTCCAATTATGTATTTTGGAATGAGGTGGATCACAAATCGAACCGGAAAACTGTTTAAAGAGCAGCAGCGCAATCTCGGTGACCTGAACGGGTTTATTGAAGAAACCATTTCAGGGCAGCGGATTGTGAAGACCTTTTCTCAAGAGGAGCGGGTGATTTCCGAGTTTCTTGAAAAAGGGAAACGCCTGAAAGCAGCCGGATTTTGGGCTCAGACGATATCGGGATTCATACCGAAGCTGATGAATATGCTGAATAACCTGAGCTTCGCAGTCGTTGCTTTAGTTGGCGGCATCCTTGCTTTAAACGGTGCAGTGACCATTGGTGTTATTGTTATTTTCACCGAATACTCCAGACAGTTTACCCGCCCGCTGAACGAGCTTGCCAATCAGTTCAACACCATTCTGTCGGCAGTTGCCGGAGCTGAACGTGTATTTGAGATTTTGGATGAAGAGGAGGAAGTCTTCGATGAAAAAGAGGCGGTCAATCTTAAGGATGTAAAAGGAGAGGTCGTTTTTTCGGACGTTTCCTTTGCTTACGAAGATGACCAGCAGACAATTGAGCATGTGAGCTTCCGCGCTTCTCCGGGGGAAACAACGGCGATTGTCGGGCCGACCGGGGCAGGGAAAACCACGATGATCAATCTGCTGTCCAGGTTTTACGACCCGGATTCAGGCGAGATTCTGATCGACGGAACACCGAGCACTACCATCAGGCGAAGCAGCCTCAGAGAGCATATGGCCTTTGTCCTTCAGGATCCTTTTCTTTTCAAAGGCACCATTATGGAAAACATCCGCTACGGACGCCTCGATGCGTCGGATGAAGAAGTCATGAACGCCGCAAAAGAAGCAAATGCCCATACATTTATCATGAAGATGAAAGATGGTTACCAGACTGTTCTTACACAGGAAGGCAGCGGCATCAGCCAGGGACAAAAGCAGCTGCTTTCTATTGCGAGGGCCATTCTTTCAAGCCCGGTGATGCTTGTGCTAGATGAAGCAACAAGCAGCATTGATACCATCACTGAGCTGAAAATCCAGGAAGCCCTGCAGCGGCTGATGAAGGGGAGAACGAGCTTCGTCATTGCCCACAGGCTGAACACGATTCAGAAGGCTGATCAGATTTTAGTGCTCGAAAACGGAGCTCTGATAGAAAGCGGCAGCCATGAGTCTTTATTAAAGCAAAAAGGATTTTATTACGGGCTGTATCACAGCCAGCTGAAGGAGGAAACGGGCTGAGCTTAGTTCGGCCTGTTTTTTCATTCATCAAAAGGACATGCTATACTGATGGTGGAGGTGGTTCGATGCGTTTAGCAAATAAAAAAGTGATTGCTCTTGTCAGCGCAGAGTTTGAGGATCTGGAACTGTGGTACCCTGTGCTTCGCCTGCAGGAAGAAGGGGCAAGGGTGCATCTTGTCGGTGAAAAAGCAAACGAGACGTACATTGGAAAGTATGGAGTCCCTGCTACATCGGACTATGCATTTGGAGGCATCAGGTCTGATGATTATGATGCCATCCTGGTTCCTGGAGGCTGGTCGCCTGATAAGCTTAGAAGGTATCCTGAAGTGCTTCAGATGGTTAAGGACATGCACGAAAAAGAAAAGCCGATCGGCCAAATTTGCCACGCAGGCTGGGTGCTAATTTCAGCTAAAATTCTTGAGGGCAGAAATGTCACGAGTACACCGGGCATTAAAGATGATATGGAAAATGCAGGCGCCATCTGGCATGACGTGCCGGTTATTGTGGACGGCCACATTGTCTCAAGCAGAAGACCGCCGGATCTGCCGCCTTATGTGAAGGCATTTGCGGATGTTCTTGCTGATTGACTTTAAATAAACAGATAAAAACCTTCCGGAGCTGCCGGAAGGTTTTTTAGCGTTCTTTAAGAAAGAACTTTTGCCTTTGTTTCTTTTCCGAGAACGATAACAGCAAGGACTCCAATCAAGATGGAGGCGCAGAAAATGGTGAAGATGGACGTAATGGATGCTTCGGCCGCCACTAAATAGCCGACAAGTAGCGGACCGAGTATTCCGCCGATCCGTCCAAACGATGCAGCCATACCTGCACCGGTTCCTCTTACGGCAGTCGGATACTGTTCTGGAGTATACGCATAAAGTGCACCCCATGCCCCCAGGTTGAAGAATGAAAGAAAGATTCCCGATGTGAGCAGAAGCGCAAGAGATTCAGCTGTTCCGAAGAAATACGCGCTTACGGCCGTTCCTGTTAGGTACGTGGTCAGCACAAATTTCCGGCCGAACTTTTCAATAAACCAAGCTGCGGTAAAATAACCCGGAAGCTGGGCGAGGGTCATGATAAGAACGTACTGGAAGCTTTTAATCAGGCTGAACCCCTTCAGCACCATGACGCTCGGCAGCCAAAGGAACATGCCGTAATAAGAGAAGACGACACAGAACCATAAGATCCAAAGCATGGTCGTCTGACGGACATATTGTTTTGACCAGACCGTTTTCATATTTTCAAGCACAGAAGGCCGCTGTTCTTTCTTAGTGGCAAGGAATTGCGGTGAGTCAGGAAGCTTCAGCCGCAGGTAAAGAGCGTAAAACGCAGGCAATGCACTTAACAGAAGCGCTGTTTGCCAGCCGTACGACGGTATAACAAAGTAAGAAATAAGGGCAGCGATCAGCCAGCCTGCAGCCCAGAAGCTTTCAAGCAGGACGACGATTCTTCCTCTCTTTTCAGGTGCAACGCTTTCCGACACAAGGGTAGATGCGACAGGAAGTTCTCCGCCAAGCCCCATGCCGACAAAAAAGCGCAGGATCAAAAAGGCAGTAAGAGTCGTTGTGAAGGCAGACAAACCGCTGCCGATAGAAAATAGAAGTAGAGTAATAATAAATACCTGTTTCCGGCCGATTTTATCTGAAAGCAGCCCGAACACGAGGGCGCCCACAGCCATGCCGATCGAATTCATGCTCCCGATCCAGGCCATTTCCTTTACACTGAGTCCCCAGTCAGACTGAAGAGCCGCGATAATGAACGACAGCATGCCGACATCCATTGCATCAAACAGCCACCCGAGACCGGCGATGCCAAGCAATTTCCTGGTCGGAAGGGATTGGTTCTTCTCCATAATATCCTCCTGTAAAAAAACGTAATTCAGTAATCCTTTTTATTTTAGTCTACCTAGCCGAGATTATCTATCTTTGTATGATTCGAAAGATGCTAATTTTAAAAGTTAAGATTTCTGAATTTACATACTTTTCAGGTAACTATATAATGAGAGTGTGAAAATATGGAAGGAAAGGAAGGTTAACGGCCAGATTGTAACCTGAGGAGGAATGTAGCGTGAACGATGGAAAAAAACAAGTTAAAGCGGCCCCATCTGCAGTCGATTACACAAAAATTGTACAGTCCGAGTCCTTTCAGAAGCTGCTTCAAGCCAAGCGGAGTTTTATTCTCCCGATGACCTTATTCTTTTTGGCATTTTATTTTACGCTGCCGGTCCTTACGGCGTATTCCGATGTTTTAAATCAGCCTGCAGCAGGACCCGTCAGCTGGGCGTGGGTATTCGCATTTGCACAGTTTATCATGACGTGGGCTCTTTGTATGATGTATTCCCGCAAAGCAAGGAAATTTGACGAGATCGTAGAAACAATCAAATCAGAGTCAACTAGGTAAGGAGGAAACCGAACCATGAATATGCTGGCATTCTCCCTCTTTTTAGGGATCGTCATTATGACCTTATTCATTACTTATTTCGCCTCAAAGCGCACGAAGACAACGAGTGATTTCTATACAGCAGACAGCAGTCTCACCGGGTTTCAGAATGGACTGGCTATAGCAGGAGACTACATGTCTGCGGCGTCCTTTTTGGGTATCGCGGGAATGATAGCGCTTTCTGGATTTGACGGCTTCTTTTACAGTATTGGTTTTCTTGTGGCCTACCTTGTCGTGTTGTACATAATTGCTGAGCCGCTCCGCAATTTGGGCAAGTATACGATGGCGGATATGATCGCAGCAAGGTTTAACAACAGCAAGGTACGCGGTGTGGCAGCCCTTAATACCATCTCCATTTCGATATTTTATATGATTGCGCAGCTCGTAGGTGCAGGCGGCCTCATTCATCTCCTGCTTGGCATTGATTATGTGTACTCTGTCCTGATCGTAGGAACGCTGATGACGATTTACGTTGTGTTCGGCGGTATGACCGCAACGAGCTGGGTTCAGATTGTTAAAGCCGTTCTGCTGATGATTGGGACGTTTATTATATCTGTTATTGTATTTGCAAAATTTGATTTCAGCATTGCGAAAATGTTCTCTGAGATGCAGACAGCTACTCCGCTTGGAGAAAGCTTCCTGAATCCGGGGAACAAATTCACAAATCCGCTTGATACGATTTCCCTGAATCTTGCGCTTGTCCTGGGTACGGCAGGACTTCCGCATATCCTGATCCGCTTTTTCACAGTAAAGGATGCGATTACGGCCCGGAAATCAGTTGTGTATGCAACATGGATTATCGGCGCTTTCTATGTAATGACGGTCTTTCTTGGCTTTGGCGCTGCGGCGTTTGTCGGCTATGACAACATTGTGGCTGCAAATGCGGCAGGAAACATGGCGGCACCGCTTCTCGCTGAAGCGATTGGCGGCGACTTCCTGTTTGCATTCGTATCGGCTGTTGCCTTTGCGACGATTCTTGCAGTAGTGGCCGGTCTCGTGCTTTCAGCGGCTTCCGCTTTTGCGCATGATTTTTACAGTCATATCCTCCGCCGCGGGGAGGCAACAGAGAAAGAACAGGTTGTGGCAGCAAGATGGGCTTCAATCGGAGTGGCTGTTCTGTCCATTCTATTGGCTCTCTTTGCTCAAAATATGAATGTCGCCTTCCTCGTAGCGCTTGCCTTTGCGGTTGCTGCGAGTGCGAACCTTCCAATTCTAGTTCTGACTATTTTCTGGAGGAAGTTTAACACGGCAGGTGCCGTAACGGGAATGCTGACAGGCCTGTTCAGCTCTTTGTTTCTGGTTGCCATCAGTCCTAACGTATGGTCGCCTGAAGGAGCGGCAATCTTAACGGGAGAGCCGCTGTTCAGCCTCTCAAACCCGGGCATTGTATCCATACCGCTTGGCTTTTTAGGAGCATACATCGGAACGATTGTGTCGAGTAAAAAAGAAGATGCAAAGAAATTTGATGAAATCCTCGTAAAGGCGAATACGGGAATGAAGTGATATAGAAAAATGAAAAGGCGGCAGCCCTTCTTTTATGGAGGGGCTGCCGCCTTTTTTTGGTATTCTATCATAGAGCTGTTTCAAGAATCTAAGAAATTATGAAGCTAATAGCATACATAGTCAAACAAATGAAGGACAGTCGATAAATTTATGCAACCAATTGATGTGGTGCCTTATCTAATCTATAGAAAAACAAAACAATCGGTAAGGGGGTGCCTGAATGGGATCATTGAAAGCTTTAGTAAAAAAGGCAAAAAAGGGAGATGGCGAAGCATTTGTTTTACTTGTCAGACAATATGAAGATGTATTGTACAGAACGGCGAGCAGATTATTAAACAACGATGAAGATGTGGCGGATGCAATGCAGGATACGATCATCTCGGCTTATGAAAAACTCCATACGTTAAAAAATGACGAGTATTTCAATACATGGATCTGTAAAATCCTGATCAATAGATGCAACAGTCTGCTGAAAAAGAACAAAGGCGCTGCTGTTTTTCACGATCATCTGCTTCCGGCGGAAAAAAATGATGGATACGGGAAGCTTGAATTGGAGGACGCACTTAACAGTTTAAATGATGTGTACAGATTAGCACTTATTTTATATTACATTGTCGGATTGAATGTAAAAGAAATCAGTGAATTTTTAAAAGAGCCGGAAGGGACGATTAAATCGAGACTCTCCAGAGCTAAATCAATTTTGAGAACGACTTATTATAAAACCGAAGGAGTGATGGTACATGAAAGATAATTTCGAAAATGAGATGAATCAGGCGATGAACAAAGAACGGGAGATTCCCGCTAAAGTAAGACAGTCTATAGAGCAGTCTTATGATTTAATCCGCGTCAAATCAAAGAAGAAGAAAGTCAGCTACATTTGGAAACAAGCTGCAGCCGCCGCTTGCGCTCTATTCATTACGGGGGCTGTCCTATCCAATGAGCATGTAATGGCTGGAGTGAACGAATTTTTTTCCTTTGGAGATAAAGGGATCGAGCAAGCTGCAGATCATGGATTTATACAAGAAAATACTAGTACAGCAGCCGATCAGAACATTAACATAGCACTGTCCCGCTATTTCTCGGATAAGAATAAAGCAGGAATGAGCTTTGAACTTACATTTGAAGATCCGTCCATTCTGGTTGGCGCACAAGAAGTAACGATGGATTATCGGGTTAAAAACGGGAATGGTGAATATATCGCAGAATTTATTCCGGATACAAAGGCTTTGAAGGGAAACAACAGTCACCTGTTTATATCCGATTCAAGAAATCCGCTGATGGATAAAGAGTCAGGGGAAATCCAGTACGATGTCATTGGTGAATCCCATAAGGGGCAGATTCCAGCCTTGAAGGGAGCTGTTGTAGAAGTAGAAAGCGTCAACGTCTTTTACGGAACGAATGATATGAAAAAAATTGACGGGAAGTGGGAATTAGCTGCAGCGGACAGCAATATGCTGAAAGAAAATTTTAGCGTTCAATATGTAATGAAGGACGGGACATCTGCGATTAACGTTTCTAAAGCTGAGGCAAATCCAACTTCACTGAATCTGATCTTTTCTTTAGAGGGGGAATATGAAGATGAAAATCTTTTTGCGCACCGTATGAAAATGATTGATGAAGATGGAAATGAATACAAGGCAGACAGCGGCTTCAGCATGGATAGACAAACAAACAAAACCATTATTTCAACAAACTTTCCCGTCACTTCTTATAATCAGTCAACCAAGCTTAAACTGATTATCGAGGGAATTGGCGAAGCAGACCTGGCAAGAAAATAGATGGAAAAAATCCCGAATCATCTTATTTACGATAAGAATGATTCGGGAATTTTTTATTTGTCGCGGACAGTGATTACAATGCCATCAAGTGAGGTTTCTCTCAAACGGCTCTGCTCGTTATTCACTCTTCACTGGAAGATTTATTTTTCGTTTTATGTTTATTCTTCTCATCTTCTGCATTGAGCTTCAGCTCCTGCAGCGGAACGGGATCTGTGTTCAAATCATTTTTCTGCTCAAGAATGGTCTTACCGTCCCTGCCTGGAATTTGTTCGGGGTTGTCCTGTTTCAGCTTTTCTTTGCGTTGTGTCAAGATCATCACCTCCATATGGTAAAAATACCTGATATAAAGAGGATTGAAACCTTAATCAAACGTTTGTTTAAAAGAATTTCTGCAGTCTGTACAGGATTAAGAGCGTTAATTAAAAAAAGCGTCCTATTAAAAAAGGAAAGGAATTTTGCGCTTTTTGTCGAATACAACCATACTATATAAAAAATAATTGGGGAAATTGCGATGCTTGCAGAGAAACTTATGCTTCATATCTTGATTGTGCTGGTTCCGGTCCTGATTTATTCTGTCTTTTTTGAAAACAGGCGGATGGTCACTTCTCCTTACTTTTCAGGAATTCTATACGGAGCAGCATCTTTTTTGTGCATGATTTTTTCATACTATGAATATGGGCTTTACTGGGATCTGCGCTATGTTCCCATGGTGCTTGCGATGCTGTACGGCGGACCGGGTGCAGGTCTTATCTCATTCGGGTTTATTCTGGCCGCAAGAACATATCTCGGAGGAGATGCTCTTTGGTTCGGCTATTTGAGCGCAAGTCTTTCCCTGATTGTTCCTTTCTTATTTTCAAAGCGCTTCAGAAAATATAAGCCCAGAAAAAGAGTGCAGTTATCCATCATTATCGGCTTTTGGCCAACCATGATCCAGCTGTCCATTCTGCTTGCCTATTTGCTCGCAAGCACCATGGAAACCGGAAACGAGCTTTTCATTTATGTATTTATCTTTGGCTTCCTCCAGGTGATGGCGATTGGGGTATCCTCAAAGGTGCTTGAAGCGGGAATTGAACGCAAGATGATGAAGCATGAAATGATCCGTACGGAAAAATTAACGACGATAGGCGAACTGGCTGCATCAATCGCACATGAAGTCAGAAACCCGCTGACAGTTGTGAAAGGGTTCCTGCAGCTGATGGGCAAAAATCAAAAAAATGATGAACAGTACATGCACCTGATCATGAGTGAACTTGGAAGGGCCGAGAGTATTCTTACCGACTACCTGAATTTCGCTAAACCAAAGCTTAAGCAAATCGAAGAATTTCAGCTTTCAGAACTGATTATGGAAGTCGTCCGGCTGCTGCACCCTCTGGCAGCTAAGCGAGGTGTCATGCTTTCCCATCAGCTGAAGCCGGGCCTTTATATCGAAACAGACCGAAGCCAGCTGAAGCAGGCGCTGGTTAATCTCCAAAAAAATGCGATTGAAGCCACACCGGCAGGCGGCAGCGTACGGGTTCAGCTATACTCAAAAAATATGAGCGCCTTCACCGTGATTACGGATACAGGGAAGGGAATGAACGCTGAGCAGCTGTCAAAGATCGGGACTGTTTTTTATACAACAAAAGACGATGGCACCGGCCTTGGAACCACGGTGTCAATCCGCATCATTGAAACAATGAAAGGCAGGGTCGCCTATAAGAGTGAAGTTGGTCTTGGAACCGAGGTCACGATGATTCTGCCGCTGAAGTACATAAAGAGCAAATAGAGCCCCGCTTGGCGCGCAAGCGGGGCAAAAACAGGTCAAAAGATATTTAAAAATTCTGAATAAAGCACTTATAATAGAGCTTGTACATAAAAGAGGGGGCGGGTAATAATGAAAGCGCTTAAGTCAATTTTAATCTGGGGGATCGTTTCTGCTCTCGGGGCTGCAGGATTCGGTGTCATTGCCCTCAGCCAGGGAGAAAGCATCAATGCCATTTGGCTGCTTGTGGCAGCGGTTTGTTCATACGCTGTCGCCTACCGGTTTTACAGCAGATTTATCGCAAAAAAAGTGTTTGAGCTTGATGATAACCGCGAAACACCAGCAGAAACGCATAATGATGGAAAAGATTATGTGCCGACAAACAAATGGGTGCTGTTTGGCCACCATTTTGCGGCGATTGCCGGAGCAGGTCCGCTTGTAGGACCGATTCTTGCCGCGCAAATGGGGTACTTACCCGGAACAATCTGGATCATCGTCGGGGTTATTCTTGCCGGAGCTGTCCAGGACTTTATCATCCTGTTCGGATCCATGCGCCGAAAAGGAAAATCATTAGGGGAAATGATTAAAGAAGAAATTGGCCCAATAACGGGTATTATTGCGATGGTTGGAATTCTTGGTATTATGATTATTCTTTTAGCTGTTCTTGCCCTCGTTGTTGTAAAAGCGCTCGTTGGAAGTCCATGGGGCATGTTTACGATAGCAGCCACCATTCCAATCGCCATTTTCATGGGAATTTATATGAGATATATTCGTCCCGGAAGAGTAGGGGAAGGGTCTATTATCGGAGTGATCCTGCTGCTGCTGTCGATCTACTACGGCCAGCATGTGGCAGAAACGCCGGAGCTTGCCAAGATGTTTACATTCAGCGGTGAAACAATCGCCATTCTTATGATCGCATACGGGTTCATTGCCTCAGTTCTTCCTGTTTGGCTCCTGCTTGCACCGAGGGACTACCTCAGCACGTTTTTAAAGATTGGCACCATCCTGGGCCTTGCTGTGGGAATTATTGTTGTGGCGCCTGATCTGCAGATGCCGTCCGTGACGCCTTTCATAGATGGCACAGGGCCTGTCTTTGCCGGGAATCTGTTTCCTTTCCTGTTTATTACCATCGCATGCGGAGCTGTCTCCGGTTTCCATGCACTCGTTTCTTCAGGAACGACTCCGAAAATGATAGAAAGAGAGTCACACGCCCGTCCAATCGGCTACGGTGCCATGCTGACCGAGTCATTTGTAGCCGTTATGGCCATGATTGCCGCATGTGTGCTGACACCGGGTATTTATTTTGCCATCAACAGTCCGCCTGCTTTAATTGGCACAGACGCCGTTCAGGCTGCATCGGTTGTTTCAAGCTGGGGATTCACGATCACGCCTGATGATTTAACCGGACTTGCTGATGATGTGGGAGAAGAGACCGTCCTCTCAAGAACAGGCGGTGCGCCGACTCTTGCCATTGGCATGGCCTATATTTTTTCAGAAGTCATCGGCGGCAAAGCGCTTATGGCCTTCTGGTATCATTTTGCCATTCTGTTTGAAGCCTTGTTTATCCTGACAACTATAGATGCAGGAACCCGAGTCGGCAGATTTATGATTCAGGATCTCCTTGGACATGTGTATAAGCCGCTTGCAAAAACGGATTTCCTGCCTGCCAACATTTTAGCTACAGCCCTGTGCGTGCTTGGCTGGGGATATTTCCTTTATCAAGGTGTCATAGACCCGCTAGGGGGAATTAATACGCTGTGGCCGCTGTTTGGAATTGCAAACCAGATGCTTGCCGGAATTGCGCTGCTTCTTGGCACAACGATCCTGTTCAAAATGGGCAAGAAAGCATATGTGTGGGTTACGCTTATTCCGACTACATGGATCCTCATTGTGACCATGACAGCGGGATGGCAAAAGCTCTTTCACGAAAATCCAAAAATCGGTTTCCTTTCCCATGCGGAACTGTTCAAAGGGGCACTGGATAAAGGCGAGGTGCTGGCGCCTGCTGCAAATGCAAACCAGATGAAGCAGGTACTGATCAACGATTACGTTGACGCAGCCCTTTGTGCCATCTTTATGATTGTTGTCATTGCTGTCCTGATCGCTGCTGTCCGCATCTGGATACAGGTACTGACAAATAAAAAAACGACCCTCCATGAGGCGCCGTATATTACAAGGTCTGATGGAGGAGTGAGCACCCATGTTTAAAAAACTGACGGAAATTCTGGCCCTGCGAAAACAGTTTATAAGCTTACTTGCAGGGGTTCCAAGCTATGAAAAATACGTAGAGCACATGACAAAGCATCATCCCGATCAGCCGGTTCAATCGAGGAAAGAATTCTTCTGTGAAGCGCAGGACGCACGCTACAATGCAAAGGGAGGAAAAGTGTCGCGCTGCTGCTAATGGAATACGTGCCGTTCATCTTCGTGATGGGCGGTTTTTTCATTCATAGCTGTGCTAAACAGGCGCTTCCGCGGGGTTAAGAACACAAAGTAGAAGGTGAGTCTGAAGGAAAGTGCGATTAGGCGGAGTTAAGAGCACAAAGTGAAGCGTGAGCCTGGAGGAAAGTGCGCTTAAGCTGGGTTAAGAGCACAATGTGGAGGGGGAACCTGGAGAAAAGTGCGCTATAGCAGGTTTAAGAGCACAAAGTGAAGCGTGAGCCTAGAGGAAAGTGCGCTATAGCAGGTTTAAGAGCACAAAGTGGAGGGGGAACCTAGAGGAAAGTGCGCTATAGCAGGTTTAAGAGCACAAAGTGGAGGGGGAACCTGGAGGAAAATGCGCCATAGCAGGTTTAAGAGCACTATGTACAGTACTCCACAGTCAAAACAAAACAGGCGCTTCCGCTTTTCTCTATGTCCAGCTACAGCGCCTAGATCCTCTGTCAGAACAAAATCCCCCGAAAAGTCAAAACCGGACTTTACGAGTGATTTCTTATCTGCCTGTCGGAGCTAAACGGGCGCTTCCGCTTTTCGAGTGATAAAATAATATCAGGTGATAAAAATGAGAGAAATCCGAATTTCAGTCCGGTCTCTTGCTGAGTATGTTTTTCGGGCAGGCAGCATTGATGCCCGTTTTCGGACATCAGCGACGATGACAGAAGGGACGAAAGCCCATCAGGCCATTCAGAAAACATATGGTGAGCTCGACCAGAGCGAAGTCATGCTGAAAACGAGTTTAGCCCATAAAGACATTGTGTTCCTGCTTGAAGGAAGATGCGACGGCCTGCTGCTGTCAGAGAAAATTCCCGTCATTGATGAAATTAAATCAACTTCACGGGAGCTTTCAGAGATAGAAGAAGACGCGTATCCCGTGCACTGGGCACAGGCTAAATGCTATGCATACATGCTTGCCGAAGACCGCGGACTCCAAGCTGTATGTGTTCAGCTGACATATGTCAGTGTGAAGTCAGGGGAACAGGTCCGCTTCAGAAAAACGTTTTCTGCCGTAGAATTGAGCTCGTTTATTGACGGTTTAATCAGCAGCTATCATCCGTATGCCGAGGCAAGAGCGGAGCATCTGGAAAAAAGGAACGTGTCCATACAGGCATTGAAATTTCCTTTTGAAACATACAGAGAGGGCCAAAGAAAGCTTGCCGGCACGGTGTACAAAGCCATTGATGATAAAACGGATCTGTTTGCACAGGCTTCAACGGGAATCGGAAAAACCATCTCCACTGTCTTTCCTGCTGTAAAAGCAATAGGCGAAGGCAAGCTCAATACGTTTTATTATTTAACAGCCAAAACAATTACCCGAAAGGCAGCAGAGGACACTCTGGCTTTTATGGAGGGGAATATCCTTCACTTGAACAGCGTAACGATTACTGCTAAAGACAAGGTCTGTTTAAAAGAAGAAACCCGGTGCCAAAAAGAGTACTGCGAGTTTGCGAATGGCTATTATGACAGAATTAATAGAGCTGTTCTCGACATTCTTAAAAGTGAAACAAGGATGACTGCCGATGTCATTCAACACTACGCACAAAAGCATACAGTGTGTCCGTTTGAATTTTCTCTGGACCTTTCAAATACGGCAGATGCCATCATCTGTGACTATAATTATGTGTTTGATCCGCGCGTTTCGCTCAAACGGTTTTTTGATGAGCAGAAAAGAGGGACGGCACTCCTGATCGATGAAGCGCACAATCTCGTTGACAGGGGGAGGGCCATGTTCTCGGCTACTCTGAACAAATCCGATTTTCTGCAGCTGAAACGGGAGTTTAAAGCGGGAAATACAGGAATCTTTCAATCTGCCAAAAAAATAAATGATTACTTTATCGCACAAAAGAAGCAGCCAGAGCAGCTGATGAAGGATAGACCGGAAGAACTGCTTGAAATGCTGCAGCCCTTTTCAGAAGAAGCAGAAAGAGAGCTGCTGTCTGGGAATGCCTCAGAACTTCTGCTCGATGTTTATTTTCAGGTACAGGCTTTTCTTAAGATTTCGAATCTGTATGATGAACGCTTTGTAACGACGGCAGAAGCAGATAATAAAGATTTGATCATAAAGCTTGTATGCCTTGATCCGTCTTTTCTGCTGCAGCAGGTGAAAAAACCGTACCGTTCAAGCATCCATTTCTCTGCGACGCTCTCTCCGCTTTCTTTTTATATGGATATGCTGGGGGGCACATCAGAAGATTATCAGGTGAAAATTCCGTCGCCGTTTGCAAAGGAGAATCTTGAAGTCTATATCATGCCGGTCTCCACAAGATATCACGACAGGGGACGAAGCCGTATGCCCATTTCGGTGATGATGAAACAGCTGCTTGAGGAGCGGCACGGGAACTATCTGGTATTTTTCCCTTCCTATGCCTACATGAAAGAAGTTTACGAGACGTTTGAGGAGCTGGATCTTCCTATTAAAACGATGCTGCAGCACGCACACATGACAGAAGCGGAACGTGAAGCATTTTTGCACGCTTTTCAGGAAGACAGCAGCGAAACGCTAATTGGGTTCGCCGTTATGGGAGGCATTTTTTCAGAGGGAGTGGATTTAATCGGCAACCGGCTGAACGGAGTGATTGTGGTCGGTGTCGGCCTGCCGCAGATCGGGTTTGAGCGGAATGTCATGAAGGAGTATTTTCAGCAGTCAGGCAGAAATGGCTTTGATTATGCCTACGCTTATCCGGGGATGAACAAAGTTCTTCAGGCAGGCGGAAGACTGATCAGGTCTGAGGAGGATACCGGCACCATCGTGCTTGTAGATGACCGGTTTTTAACTGAGAAATACCAGGCTCTCTTGCCTGATGAATGGAGCAGCTTTTATCTTTTGGACAAGCCTTTTATATAGGAAAGAAAGATGCACATGCAGACGGGTGCATCTTTTTTCTGTGCTGAAAGGTTCAGTGTCTCCTAGTCTCATTCTCTCATCTTTCCAAAAACGGCAGGAATCTGACGTAAATTTACAAAAACATCATAAATAGTTAATAATTTCATAGTATTCTCTTTTGGTAATCCATTATGAAGGAGGAAAAAACGTTGCTTAAAAATAAGCCTGCCATTTTACTGATGAAGCTTGTCATGCTGCTTGCCCTGTTCATTCCTGTTCTCCAGACGACTCCATCCCAGGTTCATGCTGCAGACGGTTCACTGACAAATCCATACTCGGTAGCAGAAGCAAATGCCAATCAAAACGGTACGGTCAAATCGGTCAAAGGTTATGTTGTTGGACAGCCGACTGGGACAAATACAGTCATCACAAGCAATTATCCGAACGATTATGCACTTGCACTTGCTGATTCCCCAACAGAAACAAGCACGTCCAAAATGATTTACGTGCAGATTCCGTCTTCTTTCCGCTCTCAATTTGGTCTGATGACGAATCCTTATTTAAAAGGAACGCAAATCAAAGTAACAGGAAAACTGGCCGCTTATTTTTCACACAGCGGTGTAATCAGCACAACTGCGATGGAGAAAATTTCAGGAGGCGGCACACAGCCTGATCCAGACCCAGATCCGGGTACGGAGCCATCCCCTTATGATGGTACGTACTATCAAACAGCAATCGGCAAAACGGGCTCTTCTTTAAAATCAGCTCTTCATAATATTATCGATGATCATAGAGAGCTCTCTTATGACAATGTTTGGGATGCCCTGAGAAATACAGATGAAGACCCGAATAACCCGAATAATGTCATTCTTCTGTATACAGGCCGCTCACAGAGTGAATTGACAAACGGCGGAAATGTAAACGACTGGAACAGAGAGCATGTCTGGGCGAAATCCCATGGCGATTTCGGAACGGTTATGGGCCCCGGAACAGATCTTCACCATCTGCGCCCTACTGATGTGAGTGTCAACAGTTCTAGAGGAAACAAAGACTTTGACATGGGCGGCACACAGCATTCGGAAGCACTTGGAAATTACACGGATTCTGATTCATGGGAACCGAGAGATGCTGTAAAAGGCGATGTAGCGAGGATGCTGTTTTACATGGCAGTCCGCTATGAGGGAGACAGCGGGGAATTGGACCTTGAGCTGAACAACAGCGTGAACAATGGAACAGCACCGTACCACGGGAAAATGTCAGTCCTGATTCAATGGCACAAGCAGGACCCGGTTGATGCCCGGGAAATGAGACGAAACGACATCATCTATAAAGACTATCAATATAACCGCAATCCATTTATTGATCATCCTGAATGGGTGGACGCTATTTGGAATTAATGATGAAAGCCTTCCCGGTTTACGGGAAGGTTATTTTCGTTTAAAGGAAACAGGTAGCCTGCTGCATATGTTTGACCTCCTGGTAAAAAAGGAAATAAACACCTATAAACCATGAATAAAGGAGACGGAGATATGCTTAAAGCTCTCTACTTGAATTGTTCCTTAAAGAAAGGAAGCGAGCCTTCAAACACCGAATCCCTCATGAGACAGTCTCAAAAGCATCTTGAAAACGAAGGAGTACAAACCGAAGAAATTAGGATTTCCGACTACAATCTTGCTTTTGGAATGGCGGAGGATCTGGGGCGCGGAGATGAGTGGCCGCTGATCCTGAAGAAAATTGCCGAGGCAGATATTGTGGTCATAGGAACGCCTCTCTGGCTTGGCGAAAAAAGCAGCATTGCAGCACTCGTCATGGAACGACTTTATGCATCGAGCAGTGAAACGAATGAAAAAGGCCAGTCTATTTATTATAATAAAGTAGGCGGTGTGGCTGTAACAGGAAATGAGGACGGCGCAAAAGAAGCGTCGCGCTCCATTCTCTACGGCCTTCAGCACATAGGCTTTTTAATCCCGCCGAATGCAGATGTATACTGGGTCGGCGAGGCAGGACCCGGACCCTCCTATATGGAAGCTGGAAAGGAAAATGCCTTTACAATCAAAAACACGAGAACGATGAGCATGAATCTTGTGCATCTTGCAAGGCTTTTGAATGAGCATCCGATTCCAGCGGCGGGAAATACCCTTTGACGGAGTGTGGGAAATGATTTGGAATGAGGCTATACAGCATGTGAGCCTGTCTGTAACAAATCTGCAGGCTGCAAAGCATTTTTATGAGAATGTCCTTTGTCTGACGGAAATCGACAGGCCTCCGTTTGACTCAGAGGGAGTCTGGTATAAAATCGGAAATCAGCAGCTTCACTTGCTGGTGGATGAAAACTCTCAGACCCTTAGAAAACAGCATAACCTAGTCTCGACAGAAGGTCACATGGCTCTTAGAATAGCAGATTTCCAGGCTGCTGTTGAATGGCTGACGAAGCATCATATCGAGTTCCGTGAAGATGTCAATGGAGTTAGCGGCTTTGACCAGATTTTCCTGAATGACCCGGACGGCAATCTGATTGAACTGAATGTAGAGCAAACAAGACAGGAAGAGGGCTGAATCAGCCTTCTTTTTTTGATGAAAGAACACCGCCATTCGACATTTCCGTGGAAATAATTAAAGGGTTTTGCTGATTTCTGTAGAAATCCTGAAAATGGAGGTGGAGAAGATGAAAGTTTATACAGCGCCCAAACTGACAGGATTATTTCTTGGGCCGGCCAGTTTTTTACTCTTATTTTTCCTAATACCCGACACAGAGCTTTCAGATGCTCCGCGTGCAGTTCTCGCAGTTACTTCATGGATTGCGATCTGGTGGATTACAGAGGCGATTCCGATACCGGCGGCTTCACTCATGCCGCTCATTTTGCTGCCGATTACAGGAGGGCTTGATATTGATTCCGCCGCAAAAGCATATGGGAATCCCACTGTCTTTATGTACATGGGCGGATTTATCATTGCCATAGCCATTGAAAAATGGAATCTTCACAAGAGAATTGCCCTTTATATCCTGAAACTCATTGGCACTCAAAGCCACCGGATTGTCCTTGGGATGATCCTTGCTACAGCATTTTTATCCATGTGGATCTCAAATGCTGCGACTGCCCTGATGATGCTTCCTGTTGCTCTTGCTCTTATTAAAGAAGTAAAGGCGAAGGAGATATTAAAAGGAGAGTCCCTTCACAAATTCAGTAAATCGATCCTCCTTTCAGTAGCGTACGCTGCATCGATTGGAGGTCTTGCGACACTTGTAGGTTCGGTGCCCAACGCAGTATTCGCAGCGATGTCACGGGAAATGCTCGATCGTGAAATTATGTTTTTTGAATGGTTCTTATTCGGGTTTCCGATTACGGTGATCCTGCTGGTCATCCTCTATTTCTATTTGACAAAGCTTCAATTCAAGGTGGATTTTGAAACCGGCAAGGAAACGGATTTTATTAAAAAAGACTTAAAAGCACTGGGCTCAATGAGTACAGAAGAAAGATGGGTCGGGGTCATCTTTTTGGCAACGGCTTTTCTGTGGATGTTTAAATTCATTCTGCCGTTTACTGTATCGGATACCGCTATAGCGATATTCGGCGCGCTTTTGCTTTTCTTGATTCCAAGCAAAAAAGGAGAAAGACTGCTTGAATGGAATGATATGAAGCAGCTGCCGTGGGGACTTCTTCTTCTGTTCGGAGGAGGGCTTTCTCTTGCAGAAGGTTTTTCTGCCTCGAAGCTGACGGAATGGATCGGCAGCAAGCTGAATTTATTGGAAGCGTTTCCGTACTTGCTGATTATTATTATTTTGACAGCCGCCATTTTGTTCATGACGGAAATCATGTCCAATACGGCTGTATCCAATATGATCATTCCGATCACTGTCGGACTTGGACTTGCGATTGGGGTTGAGCCGTACGGTCTGATGGCTGTTGCCGCGCTTGCTTCATCCTGTGCGTTCATGCTTCCGATCTCCACTCCTCCGAATGCCGCCGTGTTCGGTGCTGATGTGCTGAAGATATCGGATATGGTCCGGGCAGGCTTCTGGATGAATATTGTATGTATTGTCATCATCGTTTTAGGCGTCTATTTTTGGCTGCCGGTTGTTATTAAGTGAAGGAAAGGAGGGCGCAGCGGGCGTTCTCCTTTTTGCATGAAGCAAATCTGCTTTTTTTCTCCCTCGGGCTGCTGTACAATGAAAGGAATGAAATCTTGAATAAGGACGGAGTTTGGCATGAGCATTCTTTCTGTAGAGAATTTATATAAAACATACGGCGAAAAAACATTGTTTGATCACATTTCTTTTTCAATTGCTGAAAAACAGCGGATTGGTTTGATTGGAACGAATGGTACGGGAAAATCGACCCTGCTGAAATTCCTTGCGGGCGCTGAAACGGCTGAAGAAGGGAAACTGATTCATTCAAACTCGTTTCATATCGAGTATCTTCCGCAGCAGCCTGAACTTGAAGAAGAACTGTCTGTCCTGGAGCAAATCTATTACGGCGACTCTCAAATCATGAAAGTGATGCGCGAATATGAGCTTGCCCTGTCAGAACTTGAACAAAACCCTGAGGATGAGAAAAAGCAGTCCAGGCTGCTTGCTCTTCAGCAAAAGATGGATGAACATGATGCGTGGGAAGCAAATACGGTTGCCAAAACAGTTCTTACACGGCTTGGCATTTCTGATTTCGCAAAGCCGGTGCATCAGCTGTCCGGCGGCCAGAAGAAACGGGTGGCGATTGCAAAGGCACTCATCCAGCCTGCAGACCTGCTCATTCTTGATGAGCCTACCAACCATCTGGACAACGAAACGATTGAATGGCTGGAAGCTTTTTTGGCCCAGTATAAAGGATCAATTTTGCTTGTTACGCATGACCGCTACTTCTTAAATCGGGTGACAAATCAGATTTTTGAACTGGAATATGGAAAGCTGTACGTATACGAAGGAAATTATGAAGTATTTCTTGAGAAAAAGGCAGAGCGGGAGTTTAACGCAGAACAGTCTGAATCCAAGCGCCAGAACTTGCTTCGCAGGGAGCTCGCCTGGCTGAGAAGGGGAGCCAAAGCAAGAACAACAAAGCAAAAAGCCCGCATCGGACGTGCAGAAGAGCTTCAAAACCAAGAAGGGCCGGCCGCTAAGCAAAGTGTTGACTTTGCCATCGGGTCCACCCGTCTCGGCAAAAAAGTGATTGAGCTTCAGGAAGTGTCAAAATTATTCCAGGACAGAACTCTCATGAAGGATGTCAGCTATCTTGTTGTTCCCGGAGAAAGGCTTGGCATTATCGGGCCAAACGGAAGCGGAAAATCAACACTGCTGAATATCATTGCAGGACGAATTCAGCCTGACAGCGGAACAGTAGAAATTGGCGAGACGGTAAAAATCGGCTACTACACCCAGGATCATGAAGCGATGGATGAGGATCTTCGGGTAGTCGAATATATTAAGGAAGTCGCAGAAGTTGTTCAGACCGTAGACCACCAGACAATAACAGCCGAGCAAATGCTTGAGAGGTTCATGTTCCCGCGCTCTATGCAGTGGACATACATCCGAAAGCTCTCAGGCGGAGAACGCCGCAGACTGTACTTGCTGAAGGTCCTTATGCAGGAGCCGAACGTGCTGTTTCTGGATGAGCCGACAAATGACCTGGATACCCAAACCCTGAGCGTCCTTGAAGACTATCTCGACCAGTTTCCAGGTGTTGTCATAACCGTATCCCATGACCGCTACTTCCTCGACCGCGTGGTAGACCGTCTGCTTGTTTTTGAAGGAAACGGAACGGTCAGCAGATTCCAGGGAAGCTATACAGATTTCATGGATTCCCGTAAACAGGTAAAAGAACCTGAGAAAAAGGAAACTGCCAAATCTCAGGAAACCCTTCAGGCCCCGAAGCAGCGCAAAAAACTCTCCTACAAAGAACAGCAGGAGTGGGATGTCATTGAGGACAAAATTGCAGAGCTTGAGGAGAAAAATGAAGCACTTGAAGCCCAGATTGCCTCAAGCGGCAGCGACTACGGAAAAATCCAGCAGCTGATGGAACAGCAGCAGGCCGTCGAAGCTGAGCTTGAAGCCACAATGGAACGCTGGGAAGAGCTCTCCCTTATGGTAGAAGAAATTGAAAAAGCGAAGCAGTGAATGAAAAATGATGTCCCGGGGTTAAGAGCCGGGGCATTTTTTTATTGATGCGGAGTTGGTGGCACTTATCGGACGGATAAAAACCATCAATTCAAGGAAATCAGAGTTTGGTGGAACTTATCGGGCTTATAAAAACCATCAATTCAAGGAAATCAGAGTTTGGTGGTACTTATCGGGCTTATAAGAACCATCAATTCAAGGAAATCAGAGCTTGGTGGAACTTATCGGGCTTATAAGAACCATCAATTCAAGGGAATCAGAGCTTGGTGGTATCGGGCTTATAAGAACCATCAATTCAAAGGGAGCAGAGTTTGGTGGTACTTATCGGGCTTATAAGAACCATCAACACAAAAAAATCAGGGTTTGGTGTCACTTATCAACCTCAATCAATTTCCCCCAATAAAAAAGGCAGTCAGGACTCAGCCTGACTGCCTTTACGATTTATTTCCCCAAATCCTTTTTCGTTTGTTCACTTCGGATATTAATTTCTTTTGAGAACTCAGTGTCCTGCTTTTTATTATTTGGGTATTTGTTTTTAGATTCGCGGTTATCGTTTTTGTTTGTCATGAAAATTCCTCCTTATGATCAGCTGGTTCTTATTTTGCATCCGGAGGGAGGTTTTCATTCGCCTTAGAGAAGGGATTCCGCGCCGTCTATATACACTTCTGTGCCTGTAATGTGGCTTGAAAGGTCAGATGCCAGGAAGTAAACGAGATCTGCGACCTGCTCAGGCGACCCTGCTTTTTGTTCAAGCGGCTGCTCTCCTTCAGGAAATTCAACCGGAACTTCCACTTTCTCAATGTTTTCTTCTTCGGCAAAGGTGTTGCTGTCGATGTTTGTTTCGATTGCTCCCGGACAGATCATGTTGACTCTGATTTTATAGCCCGCAAGCTCGAGGGCGGCCATCTTCCCAAAACCGACCTGTCCGACTTTTGACGTGCTGTAGGCGGAGCGTCCAAATCCTCTGAACATGCGGGTCCCGTTGATAGAGCTTGTGATAATGATGCTGCCGCCTTTTTTCTTCATATAGGGAATCGCATATTTTATGCTTAAAAAGGTACTTCGCAAATTTGTATTGATCGTCTGGTCCCAGTCTTCCGGAGACAGATCTTCAATGGGAGTCCATCTTCCGTTGATCCCGGCGTTTGCAAAAACAATATCGAGCCTGCCCCATGTATCAATGACTTTTTTATAGCTGGTTTCCATTCTTTCGGCATCAGATACGTCGCATTCTAGAATGATGGCTTCACCGTTTATCTCTTCAATTTTCTTTTTGACGCTTTCCGTATTTTCTTCTTTTATATCAAGCAGCGCAACTTTTGCACCCTGTTCGGCAAGCTTGATCGCTGCCGCTTCTCCGATTCCTGAGCTTGCTCCGGTCACAATGGCAACTTTTCCTGAAAGATTCAATGGTTTAGCCTCCCTTTGTTATATGTAATGGAGATATTATCCCCTTTTTTAAAAAGAAGGAAACCAGAAAAAAACAGGCACATGATGTGCCTGCTGTTTAAGCGCCCTTTTTGAGAGCTGAATCCCCGTCTTTTTTTCGGAAAAGAAAGGCGGAAACGTTTGTTGATTTAGCTTTGAATAAAGGATTTAAGATAAATAACGTCAGGAAGTTGGCAGAAAGTCCCCAGAATCCTTCATAAATTCCAAATGAAAGACCTGTACCGTAGACGGTGAATGTTACGCCAAGTCCGACAAGCAAACCGATGATTGTTGCTTCCCGCGTCTGTTTTTGCCAGAAGAGGCTTAGAACGACTGCAGGGAAGATCTGCACCATTCCGGATACTCCAAGCAGCTGAAGCGAAACGAGTGCTGTCGGGAACAGAAGTCCGAATACAAGGGCAAGTCCAATAACCAAAAAGACCATGCTGCGCGTAATCATTGTCAGCTTCGCAGGCTTTACTCCAGGGTTAATCAAATCTCTGTAGATGTTGTTTGCAAACAGGTTGGATGCACCAATGGCCATAATTGAACATGGGATCAGGGATGCAAGAGCAATTGTTGAATAAGCAAGTCCCTGGGCAATGCCGCCGTATGATGTTTGAATCAGTGTAAGCAATGCAAACCGCGGATCTGTTTCGCCCGGCAGTACCAGATAAGCAATAAAGCCAAGGAAAATCACGAGAATTAAAACTACGTTATACAGGGGCAGGAACATAGAATTTTTCCTGATGGCATCTTCGCTTTTTGCTGTAAAGACGCCTGTTGCTGCGTGAGCCCACATGAAAAGTGCCAGTGACGACACGATGGCTGCTGTAGCAAACCACATCATGCCTTTAGGACCTGATTGCGGTATGGTCAAAAGCTGCGGTGCGTCTGTGATGACCTTATCAATCATCGGCGTCCATCCGCCAAAATGGATAATCGGCAGGGAGGCGACCATAAACAGCATGATGGCCCATACAAGAACATCTTTGATGATCGCGGTATAAGTAGGTCCTTTAATTCCGCTGAAAAACGTGTACAGGGCAACAAGGAAAAAGGATGTAATCACGACAACAGTAACATTGATGTAGCCTGTACCTGCGACACGCAGGGTATCCATGATGCCGCTCAGCTGCAGGTCGATATAAGGAATCAGCATCAATACGCCGACAATCGCAATCAGCGAAGAAAGGAGCTTGCTGTCAAAACGATCACGCGCATAGTCTGCAAGCGTCGTGAACTGGAATTCCTTTGCCGTTCTCCAAAGCTTTGGAAGAAAGAAATAGGCGATAAAATAAGCTAAAACGGAATAAGGAATAGCGAAAAAAGCTACGCTTCCAGCTTGAAACGCTGTACTTGTCAGGCCAAGAAATGTATAGGCCGTATATAGGTCAGCCCCGACGAGGAACCAGACGAGAAGCCCTCCGAATTTTCTGCCTCCGACTGACCATTCTTCCACAGAACTTCTGGAAGACTTGTCACGGCCTGCAAGAAAACCGATCAAGACAACGGTTAAGATGATACAAATCGTGATGCCCAGTGCTGTTGTATTTCCCTGCTGCATTATTCAAGACCTCCCTGTTTTTTCTGGATTCTGAAAATTGCCCACGTGCAAAGCGGCGTAACCGCGATCCACAGGAAGAGCCAAAATTGAAGAAACGGAAGTCCGAGAATTACCGGTTCAATTCTATTGGCAAAAGGAAGCAAAAGAATCTGTAAAAATGGGATGAAAATAAGAATACCTATTAAATATTTCTTTTTCACTAAAATGCCTCCTGTCTCGTCTTCGTTGAATGTTCACTATGATAACAAGGAAAGAAGTATTGGACAAGAGGGAATTTTTAAAATTGTTTAAAAATTTATTATTTTGGATTTTTTATTGAGGGATTTTGGAGGCGGATTGTGCAGGTGTGAGATATGACCTTTCAGCCTGGTCAGAGTTGTGTGAAGGGTCATAAGGAAGTGAAGCACTGCTCTGTTAAGAGGGACTTCACAGGTGCATGATTAGCTGCCTGACAAGGTCCAGTGCAGCAAATCAACTGCCAAATGCCCAAGATCTTGCTAGAAAAAGAGGTAATTGGCTTTCAGATAGGGAGTTGGCTGTAAATCGGGGAAAGTTGGTAGATACGCGAGCAAAGTTGGGTGTAAAATGCCCTTTCAGCGCAGCCGATTCATGTGTTAACAGCCGTTTTTTACACAAAAATCATAAAGGTCTGTATGAAGCTAAGCCTCAGGTCTTAGTTCAAATTAAAGCTCAGGCTCGTTATGGGAAAACCGCATGGAAGGTAGGATAGAACTATAGAAAGGAGGAACAGAACATGAAAAAATTCGGGTTACTGATCATTGGAGGGATTGCAGCGATTGTGCTGCTGGCAAACCTTGCACCGATGCTTGCACTGGCTATCAGCCTGGTCATCCTTTATTACGCATATAAAGGGTTCATGAAAACAGATTCAAAGGGAATGAAAATTTTCTGGGTAATCGCCGGAATCATTGCACTCTGTGCATCAGCTTCGAACCTTCCGGCAGTGATCGGCGCAGCAGCGGCATACATCCTCTATGTAGTATACAAAAAATGGAACAACAAAGAAGTGACGGCAGAAAAAGAATCAGCCGATCCTTTTACGAACTTCGAACGCCAGTGGGCGGAAATGAAAAAAAATAATTAATTATATAAGGAGAGAGAAATGATGAGCAATTTATTGACACGAATCAAAGAAACACTTGCAGCCGACTTCCATGAAATTCTGGACCAAAAAGAAAAGAAAAATCCAATCGCGCTATTGAACCAGTATTTAAGAGAATGCGAACAGGAAACAGATAAAGTCCGCAAGCTTGTGGAGAGACAGTATTTGCTGAAAGAAGAGTTTTCCCGTGAATTAAAACAGGCAGAGGAGCTTGCCGGGAAACGCAAACGCCAGGCCGACATTGCCGCACAGGCAGGTGAAAGCGAGCTGCATGAATTTGCAGTGAGAGAGCATGAACAGTATCAGGAACGGACAGTGAGAATCACTGAATCTCTCAAAGAAGTGTCAGGTCAGCTTGCGGAACTTGAACGCAAGTATGAAGAAATGAAGCATAAACTAAAGGACATGTACATCAAACGCATGGAGCTTATGGGCCGTGAAAATACAGCCCGCGCATCTCACCGCATGAATAAGGTCCTTGACAGCAGCAGCTATACTCAAGGAGCACATACACGCTTTGAAGAATTGGAAAGCTATATTGACCGACTTGAAAATGAGGTAAATACAGGCTACTACCGCAGCACAATTGACGGCAGAATCGCCCAGCTTGAAAAAGAACTGAAAAAAGAGGATTCTGCCGGCTGAAAACATGGTATCCTATAGAAGGCGCGGGTTTCTGCGCCTTTTTTTGGAAGGTGTTTTGTGTATTTTTCAGCTATCAAGCGAAAGAATATAGATTTTTGCACACTGTCTAGCTTCAGCTTTTCAAGTAAAGAGATATACAGAGTTCTGCACACTGTCCAGCTCCAGCGGCCAACTCCTCCGCCAGAACAAAATCCCCCAAAAAGTCAAAATCGGACTTTTCGTGTGATTTCTTATCTGGCTTCCGGAGCTAAACGGCCGCTTCCGCTTTTCAAAGTAAAGAAAAATATAGAATTCTGCACACTGTCCAGCTCCAGCGCTCAGCTCCTCTGTCAGAACAAACTGCCCCAAAAAGTCAAAAGCGGACTTTTCGTGTGATTTCTTATCTGACTTCCGGAGCTAAACTGCCGCTTCCGCTTTTCAAAGTAAAGAAAAATATAGAATTCTGCACACTGTCCAGCTGCAGCGGCCAACTCCTCTGTCAGAACAAACTGCCCCAAAAAGTCAAAAGCGGACTTTTCGGTTCAGTTCTTATCTGACTCCCGGAGCTAAACTGCCGTAATTACTAAGTGAAAGAAAATAGAAATTTGCACACTGTCCAGCTGCAGCGCTCAGCTCCTCCGTCAGAACAAAATCCCCCAAAAAGTCAAAACCGGACTTTTCGGGTGATCTCTTATCTGACTTCCGGAGCTAAACGAGCGCTTCCGCATTTCTAGTTAGGAGGGTAAGCCCACATGCTCAAAAAAGCAAACGCCGATGTGATTACGTATATTCTTTTAATTGGGGTCGTTCTTTTAATGCTTGAAGTCTTTTTTGATCACGGTGGACTTATCTTTTTTCTGCTTTTGTCGTCTGTCTGTGTTTATTTCGGAAAGAAGCGGCTCAGTAAAAAGACGGGGAAGCTATTGTTTTGGTTTGGGTTGATCAGTTTAATCATCACCGTCATGAATTTGTGGGCAGTGAAGTTTCTGATCTGTGCCCTGGCGATTTATCTGCTTGTTCAATACAGGCAGTCGAAAAAAAAACCTGCAGTTGTTGAACCCCAGGTAAAAGAATCTCTTACTTTGAAAAAAGAAGATGTGCTCTATAAACGGCCGATTCTTGGTAATAATGTATTTGGGCAGCAGTCAACGCCTGAAGATATTTATGAGTGGAATGATATTAATATACAGAATGGCATCGGCGATACGATTGTTGATTTAAGCAATACGGTACTGCCGAAAGAGGAAAATATGATTGTCATCCGCAATTTTATAGGGAATGTAAAGATCCTAGTCCCTTATGAAGTGGATGTGTCTGTCCAGCATTCCTCATTTGCCGGAGCTGTCCGCGTTTTCGGCCATCATGAGCCTAAGTTGTTTAATCAGAGCATCTCCTATCAGACAGCAGGGTATGACGCTTCCGTTCAGAAGGTGAAAATTATTACATCTTCTATTGTCGGAGACTTAGAGGTGAAGCGGATATGAGCAGCATTCTAAGACAAATGGCTCTGGGTGCTGCGATTTCGGTTTCTGTCCTTGTTTTTCTTTCGGCAAGTTACTTTTTCATGTTTCCTCTGAACGACTGGAGCATTCTTTGGGAGAAAGAGATGCTTGATCTTCCGTTTATTTATTTTGTGCCGGCCGTCAGTGTGGCTATTGGGCTTGTGCTGGGGCTTTTTTCTGGCATTTTTCTGCGCAGTGATATTGGACAGCTTTCAGAGGAGATTTCCCAGCTTGCCCGGGGAAAGTATGCTGATGGTGATTTTCCGAAAAAATCAGGTGATTTTGAGAAGATGTGGCATTCCTTGCGTCAGCTGCAGAAGCATTTGACGGAGCAGACAAAGCTGTCGCAAAGACTCGCAAATGAAAAAGCAGAAGAACAGGAAAAACGCATTCAGAAAATCGTCTCCGAAGAACGCAACAGGCTTGCACGCGAGCTTCACGATTCTGTCAGCCAGCAGCTGTTCGCAGCATCCATGATGATGTCTGCGATCAACGAATCAAGCGACAGCAGGACGGAGGCGGAAAACAGACAGCTGCAGATGGTTGAGCAGATGATTCATCAATCACAGCTTGAAATGAGAGCGCTCCTGCTGCATTTGCGTCCAGCCGCCCTGAAAGGAAAAACGCTTCAGGAGGGCATGAAAGATCTGCTTCAGGAACTTTCTCAAAAGGTGCCGATGGAAGTCAGCTGGAAAATGGAAGATGTACAGCTTGATAAAGGAATAGAGGATCATTTATTCAGAATCCTGCAGGAATCCGTTTCAAATACGCTCAGGCATTCAAAAGCTGAAACGCTTGAAGTGCTGTTTATTGAACGGGATGACCTGGTGCTCCTCAGAGTGATTGATGACGGGATCGGATTTAAAGTAGATGCAGCCAAAACAGGAAGCTACGGTCTGCAGAACATGCACGAACGGGCCGCGCAGCTTGGCGGAACCCTTAAGATCGTGAGTTTTCCCGGAAAAGGCACAAAGCTTGAAGTCAAAATTCCGCTTGTAAGGGGGGAAAAGGATGATTAAGGTATTATTTGTAGATGATCATGAAATGGTAAGAATCGGAGTATCTTCTTATCTTGCAGCCCAAAGCGACATTGAGGTTGTCGGTGAGGCGGACAATGGGTTTACAGCAATTGAGCTGGCCCTCGAACTGAGGCCTGATATTATTTTGATGGACCTTGTCATGGACGGCATGGACGGGATTGAAGCTACCCGGCAGATTATTGACAAGTGGCCGGAAGCGAAAATCATCATCGTCACAAGCTTCCTTGACGATGAAAAAGTGTACCCAGCGCTTGAAGCTGGTGCGACAAGCTATATGCTGAAAACATCCAAGGCAAGCGAAATTGCAGAGGCTGTAAGAAAGACATTCCATGGACACTCTGTTCTTGAACCTGAAGTGACAGGAAAAATGATGATGAAGATGAGGCAGAAGCCTGTTCATCATCCGCATGATGAACTGACTGCCCGCGAAATGGAGATCCTGCTGCTCGTGGCTGAAGGAAAAACAAATCAGGAAATAGCGGATGAACTGTTCATTGCGCTGAAAACAGTCAAAACACATGTAAGCAATATTCTCAGCAAGCTGGATGTGCAGGACAGAACACAGGCTGTTATCTATGCGTTCAAGCATTCGCTGGTCAACTAAAACACAGACTTAAGGTTTGTGTTTTTTATTTTTCAGGAAACATCGGCACCCGAGCACATTCAGCCCTCAAACCCCTCTAATCATTTACCGTTTCCTGCCGATATAAGGAGAGAACTTTCTTTTCCAAGAAGGGAATCTTAAGGTAGAAGGTAAGGAGAACGAGCATGCTGACACTTTTTTCTAAGAAACAGACAACGGATGCATTTCATCCAGTTATGGAATTTCCTGAAGATGACGCGGTCATTGCCACTTCAGAGCGCGAAATAAATGCAAGACTGATCTATATGGGTTTTACGAAAGAACAGCTGGCTGTTTTAAAAGAGCTAAAGCCTGTCGTACTTCCTCTTCTGGATGAACTTCTTGAAAAGGTCCTCACACAACTCTATAAACAGCCGCTTCTCAGCAGAATTGCTTCCGATCATTCAAGCAGAGAGCGTTTAAAGGCTGTATTTGTCGACTATTTCCAAAGTCTATTAAGCGGAGAAATGGATGCGCGGTTTTTTGAAATGAGAAAACGGATCGGCGGCACACACAGCGAGACGCATTTGCCTGTTACGTGGTTTCTTTCTACGTATTCAGCCATCAGCACACTCCTGCTTCCGAAAGTTGTGGAGCTGCTGCATCAGGAGCCTCAAAAGCTTTCAACGGCGCTGCTTGCGATTACACATGCGATTAATTTAGACTCCCAGCTTGTTGTTGATCAATATATGCAAAAACGAATGAACGAACTGAAAGAATTGAACGAGGAAAATATCAGTCTTCAAAAAGAACTGTCTTCAATCAGCCAGGAAATGGCGGCGTCCGTTCAGCTGACAGATTCCACAATGGATGATACCAGCGCAAAAGCAGAACAAATTCGCGAGGAAATTCAATCTACAAAGAAAACAAGCGAACACCTGCTCAAGCTGACGAATGAAAATGAAAAACAGATGGATGAAATGGTCTCTGTCTTTGGGGAAGTCTTTTCAAAAGTGGAAAACTCTCTTGAAGGAATTGGAGACCTTAAAAAGATCTCCGACCAGATTACGAGAATGACAAAGGAAATTGAAGGCATTGCAGATCAGACAAATCTGCTTGCCTTAAATGCATCCATTGAGGCAGCGAGAGCAGGCGATCACGGCAAAGGCTTTGCGGTTGTAGCAAGCGAGGTCAGAAAGCTTGCAGAAGATTCAAAGCGGACCAGCAATGAAATCAATGCACTTACATCAAACAGCAACAAACACATGGATACAATCGTCACCATTATGAGTTCCATGAACGAGTCCACTCAAACCTCCCAGTCCCAAATCCAGCAAGTGCGCAGCGGACTGGTTACTGTCAAAACCGAAATGGAAAACTACATGGAAATGTTTGAACGAAACAAAACAGATCTTGATGCAATCGTGGATTCCATTCAGGAAATTAATAAAACGACAGAGAGTCTGTCAGATTTGGCGAAAGTCCTTTTGGATAAAGCTGAAAGCAAGATGTGAGTCACTTTAAAGAGAGCTTAGTTGCTCTCTTTTTTTTATATGTGGGAATATAGCGGGTTGTTGGGCAGCGGGAAGCGATAGGTAGTGGTGGGACAACAGCTGGTTGTAAATGAGCAATAGTTGGTAGTAAAAGGGCGATAGTCGGTAGTGAATTTGCGGTAGTTGGCAGTAAAAAGATGATTGTTGGTAGTAAGCCGACAGTCGGTTCTAAAAATGAGTAATAGTTGGATGTAAATCATTCGTAGTTGGTAGTATATCTGCGAAAGTTGGCAGTAAAAAGATGATTGTTGGTAGTAAGCCGACAGTCGGTTGTAAATGAGTAATAGTTGGATGTAAATCATTCGTAGTTGGTAGTATATCTGCGAAATAGTAAAATGATAGCCGGTAGTAAAAGGGCAATAGTTGGTAGTAAATGAGCAATAGCTGGCAGTAAATCGCCAGACTACAAACAGAAAAAAAACCCCCATCAGCCAAAAATCGGCTAACCGGGGGATTTTTTCTATAAAGTAACAGGAATCAAGAGGAAGGATCTGCAACCTTCACAAGCTGCTTGCCTAGGTTTGTGCCTTCGAACAAGCCCAGGAATGCCTGGGGAATGTTTTCAAAGCCTTCAACGATCGTCTCTTCATACTTCAGTCTGCCTTCTTTCAGCCAGCCGCCAAGCTCTCTTGCGCCTTCGCTGAAGCGGGAAGAAAAGTCGCCTACAACAAAGCCCTGCATGAGCACGCTTGATTTGATCAAGGTTGATTCGATTCTCGGGCCGACGTCTTTGCCGTCTGAATTATAAGTGGAGATGGCTCCGCATACAGGGATGCGGGCAAATTTGTTCAGCAGTTTATGAACAGCTTCCGAAATTTCTCCGCCTACATTATCATAGTAGACATCTACTCCATTCGGGCAGGCCTCTTCAAGTGCTTTGCCGACGTTCTGTGTTTTATAGTTGATGGCAGCGTCAAATCCAAGTTCATCAATCAAATAGGAAATCTTTTCATCTGAGCCGGCAATTCCTATAACACGGGCGCCTTTAATTTTTGCGATCTGACCTACAATTGAACCAACCGCTCCTGCAGCACCTGATACGACCACTGTTTCGCCTTCTTTTGGTTTGCCGATTTCAAGCAGTCCAAAATAGGCGGTCAAGCCAGGCATGCCTAGGATGCCAAGGTAAGCCTGAATTGGCGCTAGGGAAGGGTCAATTTGACGCACTTCATTTTCGCCTGCGACAGAGTATTCCTGCCACGGGAGGTTTCCGATGACAAAGTCTCCCTTTTTCAGCTTGCTGCCGTTTGCTTCGACAATTTCGCCGACTACCCCGCCAGAGATTGGCTGGTTAAGCTCAAAAGGAGCAACGTAGGATTTTCCTTCATTCATCCGGCCGCGCATATAAGGATCAACTGACAGATAGAGAGTGCGGATCAGTACTTGTCCTGATTCGGGTGATGGAACAGGAGCTTCCGTATAGCGGAAGGTTTCAGCTGTCGGTTTTCCCGACGGGCGTTCTGCAAGCAGTATCTGTTTTTGGCTCATCTTCAAATTCCTCCTTGGGTTCTGTAAGCTTGCTCCGGTGTCTTTGGGCACTGGAACATTTGTTACTACCGTATCACCTTGTCCGTTACAAGGCAAAGAATAGCCTTCCGTGCGGAAAAAAATAATGCTGGAGGGAACACTATGATTGTCAGACGAATGAATAGACTCCAAAAAGAACAAATAACCCCTCTTTTAGAAGAAAGTAAAAGAGAGGGATTCCGCTTTGTTGAAAGGCTTTTTCATGATTTCCAAACCGGAAAAAACAAGTTCAGTCTGCCGGGAGAAGCGCTGTTTGGCGTGTTTTATAATGATAAATTAATTGCTGTCGGGGGACTGAACCGTGACCCGTACGATCAGGATCAACGAACGTGCAGGATCAGAAGATTTTATGTAGGAAAAGAGTACAGGAGAAAAGGAGCGGGAAGCCTGCTACTAGAAACGCTGTTACGTGAGGCGGTTCCGACCTTTTCAGCGGCTGTACTGCGCACAGACACAAAAGAAGCAGCCAGTTTTTATGAACGTGCAGGATTCAGTAAAATTCAGTCAGACCATGCAACACACCGGCTTACATTAGGAGGAGGAGAACTTCATGATCACAAAAGATGAAATCAGACAAAACAAGTGGCAACGGCTCGAGGATGAAAAGCTGGGAGGCTTTCCGTTTCCGCTGAAGAACCGGATTCCGAATTTCAAAGGGGCCGCCGCGGCAGCTGAACTTGTTTCACAGATGGACATTTACGAAAGGGCTGAGGTTGTGAAAATCAATCCGGACGCCCCGCAGCTTCCTTTAAGAGCCCGTGTGATCAAGGATGGGAAAACCCTTCTCGTTCCGACACCGAGGCTCAAAGCAGGGTTTATCATGCTGAAAGGAGAATGGGTTCCGCCAGGTGAAGAGAGGAAGGCTGTAAGCTTAAAGAATATCAGGCAGTATGGAAAGGAAATCACTCTATCCGAGCTGCCTAAGGTCGACTTGTTTGTCGCAGGATCTGTTGCTGTCCATAAGGACGGGAGAAGGATTGGAAAAGGAGAGGGCTACTCAGACCGCGAGTATGCCATTATGAGAGAGCTTGGCAATCCCGACATGCCTGTTATCTCCACCATTCACAGTATTCAGGTTACAGACGAAGACTTTAAGGTTGATACATATGATTTGCCGGTGGACTATATCGTAACCGAAGAGGGAATCATTGAAACAGATACTCCGTATAAAAAGCCTGACGGCATTCAATGGGACCTTGTAACGGAGGATGAAAAGAAAGAGATGCCGGTTTTAATGGAAGTGTGGAACCTTACGCACAAGGACTGAGACGGACACTGTTTTCATGTATCTGCTTTTTTGTTAAGATAACACGTGCAAGACAAAAGAGCATAGACCATATATGAGGAGAGACGAGCATGAGCAATAAACATAACCATTCGTCTGACCAAAAAGACGAGTTAGCCAGAGGGCTTAAATCAAGGCACGTCACCATGATTGCACTTGGCGGCGCCATTGGAGCAGGCATTTTTCAGGGAAGCAGTTCATCAATTGAGCTTGCAGGCCCCGGTGTTATTATTTCGTATTTGCTGGCAGGCATTATTCTTTATTTTGTGATGCAGGCAATGGCGGAAATGGCTGTGCAGCAGCCGAAAGCTAAAACGCTCAGAGATTTGATCGAAAACATTCTTGGACCATTTGCCGGCTTCTTTGCCGGATGGATTTACTTTATCAGCTGGATGCTTGTTATGGCAGCGGAGATGGCTGCAGCGGCGGGTTTCCTGAAATACTGGTTTCCGGATGTGCCGATGTGGCTTCTGTCACTTGGTGTTTCCATCCTGATTACGGTCATCAATTTGTTTGCAGTGGGTATTTTCGGTGAAACGGAATACTGGCTTGCAGCACTGAAAATTACGGTTCTTACTCTGTTTATCATTCTAGGCGGTGTCCTGATCTTTACGGGGATCAGCGGGGGAAGTGCAGCCGGATTTTCAAATCTGACAGAGCACGGCGGCTTCTTGCCGTATGGCATATCAGGAATTGCAGCCTCCATGCTCGTTGTCATGTTTTCTTTTGGCGGAACAGAGATGATTGGCATGACGCTCGGTGAAACGGAAAATCCTGAAAAAGTGATACCGAGAGCAGCACGAAGTGTCATCGTAAGGATTCTTGTTTTTTATGTTCTTCCGATTCTGATTATTGTGAGCCTCATGCCGTGGAATATGGTGGGAGCGGAAAGCCCGTTTGTCTCCGTTTTTGACCGGATCGGCATTCCGTATGTTGGAGGCTTTATGAATTTTGTCCTCTTAGCAGCCGTAATATCTGCAGCGAATACAGGCATGTATGCAGCATCAAGACTTCTTTACACGCAGGCTCTGAGCGGAAATGCACCGTCCTTCTTCTCAAAGCTGTCTGCTAAAAAGGTCCCTGTCAGAGCGCTGCTTGCGAGCACATCCTTTCTCTACATCGGTGTGATCATTGCCGTTTTTGCAGAGGAAAAGACATTTGGTTACCTGATGGTTGTACCGGGCTATGCGATTCTGTCCATTTGGATTCTGCTGACAGTCGCCCACTTGAAGAGCAGGAAGAAGGGGGAAGAGCTTCGGGGCTTTTACGTGAAAAGCTATCCTTACTCCTCCTGGTTCTCCCTGATTGCCCTGCTCGCAATCCTGGCAGGTATTCTAATTACTTCTCCTCCCGCAGGAACCATCATTGCATTTGGCGTTGCCGTGCTGCTGGTTATCCTGTATGCAGGCGGGGCAAAAAAATAATCCAGGGGATTTCCCCTGGATTTTTTACGTTTAATTTGTTTCCTGCTGCGCAGCTGGAGCGCACTGTTTTTTCTTGCTAACATAACGCCAAACAAAGAACAGTAAGATGGCTGCGCCGGCTGTTATCAGGACATACATCTGCATTTCTGACATAAAGGCAGTGACCGTTTTGAGGCTTCCCAGCTGTCCGAGCCAGAGCATTGCTATGTTTAAAGGCAATACTCCAAGAAATGTGAGAGCGGCAAACGGGACCCATTTCACTTTGGAAAGTCCTGAGACATAGGAAATGTAGTTCCCAATTCCGAAAGGACGGGCGAGAGCGATGCTCCAAAGTCCGCATTTCTTAAACCAGCGCTGCGTTTTTTCAAACGTCTTTTTCTTTTTAGTCAGTTTCTTTTTCATTTTGTGCTCTAATTTATAGCCAATCCAATAAGGGATAAAACTGAAAATCGTATAGACAGCACTTCCTAAAAGGGCTATCAGAATGATTTCAATAAATGAAAGCTTCAGCAGATAACCATAGGCAAGGGTGATAAGAGAGCCTGGAAATGGTAGGGAGGATGCTTCAATCGCAAGTCCTGCCATCAATCCCCATATTCCAAATTCCCTGAGTATATTGATCACAAAATCAAGCATACGGTCTCCTTTCACTTCATGAGTCTTCTCTAAGTGAAATACCCGCTTCCAAATTTATCAAACTGGTGTATTAAGGAAATATCAGTCCGGACAGAACTTATCCCTTCTCCTGCAGACGCGCATCGCATTCACTTCTCCACCAAGCAAAATGGAAAAGGCAGTAAAGTAAATCCAGATAAGCAAAATGATTATGCCCCCTAAACTTCCGTATGCAGCATTGAAAGCTTTAAAGTTCTCAACATAAAAAGAAAATCCGTAAGAGCTTAAACTCCAAAGAGATGTTGCCAAAAGTGATCCGAAGTAAATATCAAAAAACTTCAGCTTTTCATTCGGAGCAAAGTAATACAGCGCAAGCAGGACGAGATTAATCATGAAAAAGGAAATGACCCATCTCGCCTGATTTAAAAGCGGATTAACGGCTTCAAGAAACGGTGCATAGCGCGTTAATGTGCTGATGATCACTTTTCCGAATACAGGCAGGAGCAAAGCAATCGTAATCGTAATGATCAGTCCTGCAGCAAGCAAAAGAGCATCTATGCGCACCTTAATAAAGGGGCGCGTTTCTTTAATTTCAAGAGCCCGGTTGAATGCTCTGATTAGAATGTGTGTGGCATTGCTTGCAGACCATAAGGCAGCCAATAAGCCAAATGCAAGGATGTAACTGTTGGTTTCTCCGAACAGGCTTCGGATCTGCTCCGTTAAAAGCTCAGCTGTCTCTGAAGGCACATAATGATTAATCCATGTCAAAAGCGGCGTGACATCAAGCGAAAAATAAGGAAACAGCGCAATTAAGAAAATAAGCAGCGGAAACAGGGATAAAAGTAAATAGTATGCGATAACTGCAGACAGGTCGTTTAATTCGTGCTGGTGAATTCTTCTGAATAAATCTTTCATACATCTGCCTCCCTATAACCTTTATACTTTCCCGGGGGAACGATAGGATAAACGCAAAGAGAAGAAAAAAAGATCACTGTAACATAAAAAAGCTGCCTCTTTTTAAAGAAGCAGCCTTGGTCTTACATGCTGATTTCAGTTTCAACCCCGTAATGATCAGAAACAACCGGTCTATTGTCATCATTGAAAATAACCTTTGAAGAATGAACTTTGACTTCCTTGTTTACAAGGATCAGGTCAATTCTCAAATCTTTCTTGTTTTCATCCCATCCGGCAATTTTCCCTTTTACCGTGATGCCTGAGTCTTTGTCTTCTGCAAGTTCGTACGTGTCATACAAATCATGTGACAGAAGATAATCATACCCTTCATCTCTAATTTCAGCACTGTTGTTGAAGTCTCCCATTAAGAAGGAAGGCTTATCAAGGTCAACCTTTTGAAGAAGAGAGTCGAGCTGATATTTGCATGGTTCTTCTTCATCGTGCCACCAGCCGAGGTGACAGGAGTAAAAAGAAATTTCCTGTCCGTTATAGTCGATATCCGCACGGACGATGGAACGTGTTTTCCAGTAGTCAGTGTTTTTGCCTTTTGTGACGGAGAACACTTCTGAGTCAACGACCGGATGCTTTGTCAGAATGGCCAAGCCTTCTTCAAAGCCCGGATAGCCGATATGGGCAAATCCCCACACCAGCTCATATCCGGCAACACCAAGTTTTTTCAGTTCATCAAGCAGCACTAACGCATAATTGTTTTTTTTGACTCCGTCATACAGGACGGGCTCTTCCACCCGCTGGCTTACCTCCTGAAGGGCAATCACATCATAAGATTGTTCCTTGATGGCAAGCGCGAGGGTCCTGATTTTTTCCATCTGATTTTCTTCTTGCCAGGAATGACAATTAAGCGTTAATAATTTCATCGTTTAAGCTCCTAACGTATCTTGAATGTCAGATTTTAAAACATCTGCTTTCGGTCCGTAGATGGCTTGAACGCCTTTGTCTTTAATAATTAAACCAAGCGCGCCGTTTTCTTTCCATTGCGCTTCATTAGCAACAACTGCAGGGTCTTTAACTGTTACGCGAAGACGTGTCATACAAGCATCTACATCTTCAATATTACCAGAACCGCCAAGCAAAGTAATAATCGCAGAAGCCTGTGAGTCTTTGTTTACTTCACCTGTTGTTTTTGCAGCAGGCTCTTCAGAATCGATGTAGTTTCCGTTGCGTCCCGGAGTCGGGAAGTTGAAACGTTTGATCAGGAAGTTCGCAATTCCAAAGTTCAGTCCGAAGAACACGGCACATGCAAGGAAGAAGTTGACAAGGTCAAGCCATAATCCTGCTTTAATGATCATCGGTGTACGTGTCAGAAGCTCAATAAATCCAAATGAGTGAACGCGGATGTCGATAATATCGACGATTGCGAATGCAAGACCAGTTGTGATCGCGTATACAACATATAGAAGCGGTGCAGCGAACATGAACATGAATTCGATTGGCTCAGTTACACCTGTTAAGAAAACTGCAAGACCTGCAGAAAGGAACATTGATTTGTATTTTGTACGTTTTTCTTTATCAACATTGCGGTACATCGCAAAAGCGATACCGATAAGAGAAGCAGTTGAAAGGATCATTTGTCCAACTTTGAAACGGGCTGGAGTTACTTCTTCCAAAAGCTTGTTATAGCTTGCAGTATCACCTGCAGCAAGGAAGTTGTTCAAGTCAGCAATCCAGGCAAGCCAAAGCGGATCTTGTCCTGCAACTGTTGAACCGGCGCTTCCGCCAGTAAGGATTTGATAAGTTCCGCCTAGAGACGTATAGTTCATCGGTACAGTCAGCATATGGTGAAGACCGAAAGGAAGAAGCAGACGCTCAAGGGCACCGAAGATAAATGGTGCAACAACTGGAGCCGTGTTGCGTGATGTTGCAATCCATTGTCCAAAGTCGTTAAGCAAACCTTGGATAAACGGCCATACTAGTGAAAGAACGATAGCAGTTACAACTGAACCTCCGATTACTGCGAAAGGAACGAAGCGTTTACCGTTAAAGAATGAAAGTGATTCAGGAAGCTTGCTGTAGTTGTAATATTTATTGAACAGGTTTGCACCAAGGAAACCTGCGATGATTCCGACGAACACGCCCATGTTCAGTGCAGGAGCGCCAAGTACAGAAGTAAAGTAATCTTTAACAATCAGTTCTTGTCCGAAAAGAGAGTTTACTGTTGCTTCAGGATCTGCAAGCATTGCAGCGTTAACTCCGAAGATAGCACCAGTGATGCGGTTAATCAGTACGAATGCGATGAGAGCTGCGAACGCTCCGCCTGCACGTTCTTTAGCCCAGGATCCCCCGATGGCTACGGCGAACAGAATGTGAAGATTCGTGATGATTCCCCACCCGATATCTTCCATAACACGTGCAATCGTTTGCACGAGCGTGATGTCTCCGCCTGTCATTGCAATAAGCTTGCCTAGTGAAATCATGATACCGGCTGCAGGCATTACGGCTACTACGACCATTAAGGCTTTACCGAATTTTTGCCAAAAGTCGAATGATAATAAGTTCTTCATCTTTTTGCCCTTCTTTCTCCTGTAAGTATAATAGGTGTAAACGAATTCATTAAAAGGCAAAATCGCTTACATTATTTTTTAAAGTGTGGTGTGCAATTATGAGTGCAATATGTGCAATCGCTTGCATAAACCTATTTTAATTAAAGGGCTTTCACATTGCAACAAAAAAATATTACTTTTTTCATATTTTTATAGAATACTTTTTCCAGTAGGGCTCAACCCCTTGATGTACATGGTTTTGATGGAAGGCGTCTATAAAATGTTTTTTCTGAATAGAAAAGTTCATGAAAATGTTCGTTGTAGTAAAAGTGTGTGCGGAGTGAGATGCTATACTTTAATAGGAAAAACTGATCTTTTTTCACAAAAATACCGTAAGTCTTTACATAGAAGTCCGGCAATTTAGGAGGCTCTTATGAATACCCAGCTTGATTACATGTCAGAAGCAGAACCATTTATCAGGCAATGCTACCTTGAACTTGAGAAATCAGAAGAAGAAACAACCGCACGCCTGCTGCAAATTAAGTCATTGCATGACCGAAGCAATTTCTATGAACTCACAGCAGAAGAACTTGAGCACGGTGCGAAAATGGCCTGGCGGAACAGCAACAAATGCATCGGCCGCTTGTTTTGGAATACACTCCGCGTTGCAGATGCAAGACATCTTGAAACACCTGAAGAAATAAGGGACGCTCTGTTCTCGCATATAGAATTTGCAACAAACGGCGGCAGAATTCGCCCGCTTATCACCATTTTTAAACCGGAACAAAATGGACAGGCACCGGTTAGAATCTGGAATCATCAGCTGTTGAGATACGCAGGGTATGTGACAGATTCCGGCGTTGTCGGCGATCCCGGCTCAGTCGCGTTCACAAAAGAATGTCTCGCGCTTGGATGGAAAGGAAAGGGGACAGCCTACGATCTTCTTCCGCTTGTTATCCAGGTGGCAGGGGAAATGCCTGTGTGGTACGAAATCCCGGATGAAATCGTCATGCAGATCCCGATTACACATCCTGACTATCCAGAGCTAGAAGAACTCGATGCCAGGTGGTACGCCGTTCCGATCATTTCCGACATGAAGCTTGAAATTGGAGGCATCACATTCCCCGCCGCTCCTTTTAACGGATGGTATATGGGAACGGAAATCGGCGCCAGAAACCTTGCCGATGAAAACCGGTATAACATGCTGCCGAAAGTAGCTGAGCTCCTGGGGCTTGATACGTCTTCACAAGCAACATTGTGGAAGGACCGCGCCCTGGTTGAACTCAACAGAGCCGTGCTGCACTCCTTCAAGGCGGCAGGCGCGAGCATCGTGGACCACCATACCGCAGCCCAGCAATTTAAACGCTTTGAACAGAACGAATCAACAGCAGGAAGAGATGTAACAGGCGACTGGACTTGGCTCATCCCGCCAATGTCTCCTGCCGCAACCCATATCTTCCATAAACAGTACGAGAACAAAATCGTGAAGCCAAATTACTTTTATCAGGAAAAAGCATATTAACCGATCAGCGCATCCGTCATTTTAAAAGACGGGTGTTTTATTGTATTGCGGTGATTTTGATTGTGATAAAATGGAAAATGAAGGTATTTTGGTTAGGGGCACTTAGTGTGAGTCTGAAGTGGGGATAAGTGCTGTAAAGGCAGGATAAGAACATTTTGAGTGACTCTGGAGCGAAGGTAAGTGTTGTAAAAGCGGGATAAGAACACTTAGTGTGTGTCCGGAGCGGTGATAAGTGCTGTAAAAACAGGATAAGTACACTTATGGTGACTTCGGAGCGAATATAAGTGCTGTAAAAGCAGGATAAGGACACTTAGAGTCGGTCCGGTGCGGAGATAAGTGCAGTAAAAAAATCGTGAACTAAGCAATAAGGAAGTGCCAAAGGCTTTCTATTCTTAAAGAGGTGAAACGGATGAGTCTGCTCCTTTTTATCAGCTTTCACATATTGGCCGGGATTGGCTTTATTTTCTTCAAAGGAAAATTGCCGGAAAAGGCAAAAGTATGTACGTTTGTTTTTCTCACAATGAGTTTTTTGTACTGGGGTAATGTGATTTTACATATATAATGTTGGCCGGTTAATACGGTCATGCACAGGGGGAAGCATGGATGATTTTGCATACATATGTATCAGGAGAAGGAGAGCCTCTCGTCCTTATTCATTCTGGGGGAATGACAGGTGATACGGAATACAACGAGCAGAGCGAGTTTTTTTCAGCGGAAAACTTCAAAGTGATCAGACCTGATTTGCGGGGGCATGGTAAGTCGTTTGGAAAGATTGATCACTATTTTGTACAATGCGTGCAGGATTTGAAAGAAACGATTGACCATCTCGGGATTGAGCGGTGTCACATTGCCGGAGTTTCAATCGGAGGGATTGCCGCATTGCTTTTTGCAAAAGAGTACCCCGAAAAAGTAAAATCGCTGAGTTTTTCCGGAGTTCTGCCGAAAGAGCCTGATAACTGGGCTGAATTAATAAAAGAAGAAGAAGAGCATTATGAGCACTTGTTTGCGAATGAAGAAGCCGTTGCGTTCTTGAATGAAATCCACGGGGAGAATGACTGGAAATCCCTGCTGCAATCTTTTAATGAAGCTGACTTTTATCCTTTTCACGCGACAGGTGATGTTTCCGGCCTAGAGATTCCGGTTTTATGTCTCGTCGGTGAAAATCAGGAGCTGGAAGTCGAGGCTGCTGTTGCGTATAAGCAGCTGTACTCAGCAATCAATATCGCTGTCATTCCATTTGCCGGACACCTTGTACACAGGGAGCAGCCTGACCTCTATTCTCAGACGCTGCATACGTTCCTGAAAAATTCTTAAGATGAAGAGGGAGATTATGAAAAAAAGATTGAAAGTCATTACAACTATTTTTCTGGTGGCTTTATCAGCAGGCTGTATTGCCGAAGACTATGATTTCACCCCGCCTTCCGTAACTTTATCCAGTTCGGACAGTTCCCAGTCTGAAAAGCTGACAGAGGCAAACATCAAGTGGACGGGTGAAAACAGCAAGCTTGAGGAAAAACGAATTGACGACGTTCTGTCGTATGCAAATGAGCAAGAGCAGCTTACATTTCAATCGGGACAGAAAATAGATCTGCTGTTTGACAGTGAGGATTTCATGGTGGAGGATCTTGAAGCTGCACTCTGGAAAGATGGCACCGAACAGGAATTACCCTTAGATAAACAGCGTTCCTTTACTTTTCCGGAAGAAAAAGGGGAGTACATCCTTGTAGTGGAGCTTGATGCTGACAGCGGTTTGGCGCAGTATGTTGGAAATATTGAAATCGAATGATGCATGACAGAGCTCCTGTTATCAAAAGGGGGCTCTTTTTTAGCAAGAAAAATCAAAAAAAGGAGAAGTTTTCCTGGTAAACTCTCAGTAAGAGGTGAGGAAATGGATACAGCCCTTCAAAAGACAATTGCCTATATCGAACATCATCTTCAGGAAGAGCTGCCGCTTGAGACGATTGCCCGTGAAGCCGGGTACTCAAAATTCCACTTTCACAGGCTGTTCCAAAGGGAGTTTGGAATGACAGCCTCTGAATACGTAAGAACGAGGCGGATAGCGGATGCAGCAAAAATGCTGCTTTATACAGATGAAAAAATACTTGATATTGCCCTTTCCTATCAATTTGAAAGCCAGGAATCATTCACGAGGGCATTCAAAAAGATATACAGGCTGCCGCCGGGTACCTACCGGAAGATCATGGTCAGCCTGACGAAGCAGAAGGAGGAAATTTCAATGGAAAATCAAAGTGTAAAAGGGTGGGTCCTTAGCGGCAGTCATCCCTTTAATTACGAAATGGGACTGGATCGTAAAGTCTATCACTCAGGGAAAAGCTCAGGGTATTTAGCTGCCAAAAGTGTGCAGCATCCAGGTGAATTTGCAACAATGATGCAGGAAATAAAAGCGGATAAGTATAAGGGCAAACGCTATAAGTTCTCTGGGTTTATTCGTGCTGAAAATCTGGACGGCTTTTGCGGACTGTGGATGAGAGTGGACAATGCCCTTCAGGATGTTCTGCGCTTTGACAATATGGGAGACAGACCGATTACGAAGGATACAGCATGGCACTATTGCTCCATCGTCCTTGATATACCGGAAGAAGGTGCGGTCATTTCTATTGGAGTGCTGCTATCAGGAGCGGGAAGAATGTGGGTGGACGAGCTGAAATTTGAAGAAGTCGACGAAACGGTTCCTACTACAAACATCGAATTTACCTCTCACCTTCATGATGAGCCGGCAAATCTTTCTTTTGAGGAGGAATTGGAATGAGCGGATTAGCAGCACTGGGTAAAAGCCTTCTGCACCTTGGGAGCATCTGGATCGGAGGCGGGCTCCTGCTGACAGCGGTTGTCATAGGAGCCGTCTTAAAGAAAGCGAAGCTGAAAAAAACATCTAGCGGATGATTTTGAAATCAGCGTATGCCTGGTTTTGATCTGCTTCGCGTACTTTTATTTCCTCCACCCGTGCATAGCGGTTTCCCGAACGCAGGGTATGGACGAAGGACTCCAGCTGGTTCTCTGTCCCCTGTGCTACAGCTTCGACTGTACCGTCTTCTTTATTTTTCACCCAGCCGGTTACTTTCTCTGATAGGGCTGAGGTCTGAGCGAAATAACGGAATCCGACACCCTGGACATGGCCGTAAACAATTAGATGAATGGTTTTCATATCAAAAATCGCCTCCATTACAATCACAATACCCATGAGACATCCGTTATAATCTAGTCAGATAATCGTTTAAGGAGATGGTAAAAGTGAATTGGGAAAAAGATGGATTTTTCGTATCAGACGAACAGAATCTGCTGCAAATAGACAAGATTGCCGGATGGATCGGCAGCCAGTACTGGGCAAAAGGCAGGCCCGTGCACGTGATTGAAGAAAGCGTGCGGAATTCACTAAGTTTCGGACTCTATGACAGCAGCGGAACTCAGCTTGGGTTTGCAAGAGTCATAACAGACCGCGCCGTCTTCTCCTGGCTGATGGATGTAGTCATTGACGACAACGCCAGAGGAGAAGGGCTCGGAAAATGGCTCGTACAATGCGTCCTTGATCATCCGGATTTGATCAACACAAAGTTCGGGCTTGCCACAAAGGATGCGCACGGGCTTTACAGACAGTTCGGGTTTGAGACCGATGAGTGCATGAGGCGTCCGGTGATGGGGAGCCCGCTTGGGTAGAGTTTTGGAGAAGAATTCATATGCATCTTTTTCGATTAAAGCTTTTAGAATTTTGCCCGTATTTAAGGAGCACTTCGAAGAAATTCATCTGTAAACTCTGCTATTAGAGCAAATACCATAATACTTAGAGGCAGTAAATTTACAAGCAATGCAAAAATTCTCTTAATTGCGCTCTCTTTGCTGAACATTGAAAGAATACTTAATGGAATTCCAATAAAGGTAGCAAAAAATGCAAGAAGTCCAAATACACTCAGTCCAGAGATAAAAACAGAACACGGAATAAAGATTAATGCGAAAAGAGCAATATAGAACGATATGTCAGTGAATATTTTTAGTTTTTCTCTTTCCATCTGTATATCGCTTCTTTCACTTTAAGGTTAAAGCAAACCCTGCACAAAGTCAGATTCAGACTCTTGTGCAGGGTTTTTATTTTTCTGCCTGTTCAGGCCAAGCCGCATAGGCATTTCTGCAGTGCTCAGTTCGAGTTTCCAGTACTTTCGACAGAAGCCTCTGTCTTCATACTATGATCCCCCTTCTCAACCCCTCCGCCACAGCTTCTGCTCTGTGCCTGACGCCGAGTTTCCGGATGACGGCGCCCAGGTAGTCTCGGACGGTGTATTCGCTTATGTTCATGGAGTGCGCCATTTCTTTCATGCAAAGGCCGTTTGCGAGGTGCTGCAGGACTTCGGTTTCCCGCCTGCTGAGCCTGTGCGCAGGGCGGTGTGTGAAAAATTCCTGAAAGTAGCTGGAAAGCTGCTCGAGCTGGGTGTGAATGGACTGGCTGCAGCCCGTGTACTGATCGGCCAGAACACAGCCGATGACATGGTTGGACTGGCTGATCGGGATGACGGCGATGGTTGAGAGGTCAAATTGCTGAATATATTTTTCGGGAAAAGGGACGTTGCTTTGTGTGAGGTCAAGGAGCCGGAGCTTGTTGTTTTTGAGAGCGTGATAGACTGGCGGGATGGTTCGGACATCTTCTTTGATCCATTTGACGGAGGTGATTTTTCCTTCTTCTGCCTGGATCAGGCCTTCACCGATATTACTGAAGGCGGAGTATGTAAAGAGAGTTGCCCGCTTGAATGGGAAGAAGCGGATGCACCCGAGGACCATCCGTTCGCATTTTTTGGAAAAGTCATGGATCTTGTGCGTTTCACGTACATAATCTCTCACTTTGGAATCTATCATTCGACAATTTCCTCCCCTACTTTTTCAGGAATATGAGGGTTCCACTTCCCATTGTAAAATAGTTATGTAAGCACTTACAAACGTGAAGCCGTGTTTTTGAAAAAAAGTTTTCAGGAGGTAGCGATGAATAAGCGTGAAATCATTACCACGAGTGCGCGGGGCATTCAGGAGGACTCTCTCCCGTTCAGACTTTATCAAAAAGCGAAGCGTTTTGGGATTTGGAACCCGTCTGACATTGATTTTTCACAGGATCAGCGAGACTGGCAGGGCATGAATCAGGATCAAAGGACAGAAGTCTTGAGGCTGATTTCGCAGTTTCAGGCGGGAGAAGAGGCGGTCACACTTGATTTGCTGCCGCTGATGATGGCGATTGCCAAGGAAGGCCGTCTGGAAGAGGAGATGTATTTAACAACGTTTTTATTTGAGGAAGCAAAGCATACCGAATTTTTCAGGCTTGCTTTAAATGCTCTCGGAGAAACGGGAGATCTGTCCGTCTATCATACAGAGACATATAAAGAGATTTTTTACGAGCTTCTGCCCCGGACAATGGACAGGCTGCTCCATGATCAGTCGCAGGAAGCCATTGCTGAAGCGTCGACTGTCTACAACATGTTCGTTGAGGGAGTACTTGCTGAAACGGGCTATTTTTCATTCTACCGGTCGCTTGAGGAAGCGAATATCATGCCTGGACTATTAAAAGGTGTTGGTCTGCTGAAAAAGGATGAATCACGGCACATAGGCTACGGGACGTTTCTGCTTCAGAGGCTTATATGCGAGAATGATTCTATTTTTGATTTGGTAGCTCAAAAAATGGACGAGCTGACTCCGTATGCGATTAAGCTGAACCAGGAAGGCATAGCCGGTGAGCAGACGGCGTTCGGTCACACGATTGAAGATACCATGCACTTTACGATGAAGCAGCTGTCTGTCCGCATGGATATTTTGGCAAGGGCGCGCGGAAAAAGAATCGAAGAGATTTACAGAATGACAGAAAAAGAGGTTGGCGTACTTTAAAAAAGAGGAGGCTGAAACGAATGAGTGTGAAAGTCGATGTACTGACAATGCCGCTTTTCATTAATGGAAAGTGGGAGAGTGCTGCTTCAGGGGAGTGGTTTGATGTAAACAATCCTGCAACAGGCGAGGTAATAGCAAAAGCTGCAAAAGGAACGGCGGAGGATGTTGACCGTGCTGTGATGGCGGCAAGAGCTGCCTTTGATCAAGCGGAGTGGAGAGAGATGAATCCAAAGGACCGCTCCAAGGTAATGTATGCGATAGCCCATCAGATTATAGAGCATGCAGAAGAACTTGCTTATCTCGAATGCGTCAGCTCAGGCGGAACAATCAGGCGCATCAGCTCCAATGACATTCTGCAGATGGCCGACTTGTTCCAGACGTTTGGCAAATTCGTGCTCGAGTATCCATTCTCTGAAACACTGCCGGTCCCGCCGTTTCCGGGTCCTGCCCATAATTTCATCTGGAGAGAGCCGGTTGGAGTATGTGCAGCCATCACTCCATGGAATATGCCGATGCTGATTGCCTCGTGGAAAATAGCGCCTGCTCTTGCGATGGGAAATACGATTGTCATTAAGCCGGCGAGCTATACGCCGCTGTCGACTTTAAAATTGGCTGAAATCATCTCGAAGGTTGTCCCGCCTGGTGTCATCAATGTTGTCACAGGTCCCGGTGCTGAAACAGGTGAAGCGCTGGTGCGCCACCCCATCGTGGATAAAGTGGCTTTTACAGGATCGACAGAAGTAGGCAGAAACATCATGAAGCTTGCAGCTGATACGGTGAAAAATACGACTCTTGAGCTTGGAGGAAAGTCTCCGAACATTCTTCTTGAAGATGCGGATCTATCCCTTGCATTGCCTGGAAGTCTATTCGGCGTATTTCTCCATTCAGGACAGCTTTGTGAATCAGGAACACGTTTGTTCGTCCATGAAAGCATGCATGATGAAGTAGTGGAAGGGCTTGTGCAGCTGGCGAAAAACATAAAGCCCGGAAATCCGCTCGATCCCGCATCTGATATGGGGCCGCTTATTTCTAAACAGCAGAAAGATACCGTTCTGTCCTATATCCGGTCGGGGCTTGAAGAAGGAGCGGAGCTTGTATGCGGCGGCAAAGAAATGTCGGTGCCCGGCTGTGAAGGAGGATCCTTTATTGAACCGACGATTTTCACAAACGTGACAAACGACATGAAAATTGCCAGAGAAGAGATATTCGGTCCTGTCCTTTGCGTCATCAAATACACCAGTATGGATGAAGTCATTGCAATGGCGAACGATACCATTTACGGTCTTGCTGCAGGTGTATGGACAAGAGATGTGAATAAAGCCTATGAAGCTGCCAGAAAGCTGCAGGCAGGAGTTGTCTGGATCAACGACTGGCACATGCTGCGGAATGATGCACCGTTCGGCGGGTACAAGCAGAGCGGCATTGGCAGGGAGATGGGGAAGCATTCTCTTGATGCCTACACACAAGTAAAACATGTGCATACGTCAATGTTGACAGATCTTCATAAACGCAATTGGTACGGCATTTTGTTTTCTGAAAAAGCTGAAACGAGAGGTGAGAAGTGATGCTGACGACAACTTTTTCACAATTTATGCTGCGTTCGGGTATCTACAGCGGATCGAATACACGGGCGATGGTCCCGGATCTATTCAGGGGACTTGGCGCAAAGCGGGTCGTGCTGTTCAGTGATAAAGGCCTTGAAAAAGCGGGGGTAGTGGATAAAGTGGCGTCCATTTTCACGTTGGCAGGTCACGGAAACGGCCCTGTTCTTGCAGGTGTGTACACGGATATCAGGCAGGATGCAGAGAGCAGCTGTGTGGACCAGGCCCTGCGCTTCGCAAGGGAAACTGGTGCAGACGCATTCCTCGCGGTTGGAGGAGGCAGTGTGCTTGATACGGTTAAAGGGGTGAAATACTGTCTGCACAAAGGGTTAGCAACCATTAAGGACGCCATTCCCGGAGGATTTGTCATGGAGTCGTTTCCGGAAGCTACGCACATGCCAATCCCGCATATTGCCATTCCGACAACAGCTGGAACCGGATCGGAAGTTTCGCCGATTGCCGTTATCTACAACGAAGATCTGAAGCTGAAAACAAATATGATTAATCCGTTTATTAGTGCCGATATTGCGGTCCTGGATCCGGATCTGACGACGGGGCTGCCGCCGTTCATTACAGCATTCACAGGCTTTGATGCTCTGACCCATGCGATTGAAGCCTATGCCTCGCCTAATGCAACTGCGCTTACGGATGCATACGCCCTGCACGCCGTCCGCCTGATCGAGCAGAATCTCGTGAAAGCCGTGGAGGACGGGGAGAACCTGAAAGCAAGAATGGACATGCTCCATGCAAGCCTTATGGGAATCACAGCCTTCAGCTTTGCACTGAATGCCATTCCGGTGCACAATTTTGCCCATGCATACGGCGCCATGTACCGGATTCCGCACGGTCTTGCAAATGCTGTCTTCCTGCCTGCCGTTATGGAGACTATACCTGCTCTCTACCTGCCGAAAATCCATCAGCTTGCAGAGGCACTGAATGTGGAGAGCCGGGACAAGGACCCGGAGGCGGTGTTAGAGCGAGTTGTTGAAAAAATCAGGCTGATGCAGAAGAAAACAGGATTGCCGTCTGATTTTGGAGACTACAGTGTTTCGCCTCAAGATACAGAGAATATCGTGAAGGCTGTTGCGATGGACCCTGCTGCCGTCTCTTTCCCAATGCCGCCGGAGCTGATACAGGCGATCAGCCAGAAAGTGCTTCCTACAGGTGCGGGGGTTACGGGTTGAGGGAATGAGCAGAGAGCGCGATAAAGTTTGAGACCATCAAGCGTGTGAGAAAGAAGTTTGGTGGCACTAGAAACAGTTATAAGGGCCATCAAGCGCGTGAAAAAGAAGTTTGGTGGCACTGAATACGGTTATAAGAACCATCAAGCGCGTGAGGAAGAAGTTTGGTGGTACTAAAAACGGTTATAAGAACCATCAAGCGCGTGAGGAAGAAGTTTGGTGGTACTGGGAACGGTTATAAGAACCATCAAGCGCGTGAGGAAGAAGTTTGGTGGTACTAAAAACGGTTATAAGAACCATCAAGCGCGTGAGAAAGAAGTTTGGTGGCACTGAAAATGGTTATAGGGACCATCAAGCGTGTGAGAAAGAAGTTTGGTGGCACTGAAAATGGTTATAGGGACCATCAAGCGTGTAAGAAAGAAGTTTGGTGGCACAAAAAACGGTTATAAGGACCATCAACTGCGAAAAAGGCAAGCTTGATGGCACCCAAAAAAAACGAGGCGCAAAACTCCTGCGCCTCGTTTTTTCTATCATCTATTCGCAATCAGCTGAAAAACGGATAGCTACGATCTTTTTCCTGAACACCGATCCATTTGACGGTTGTGAATTTATCAAGCGCCCACTCGCCGCCGAAGCGGCCAAGGCCTGAATCTTTTTCCCCTCCGAAGGCTACATGTGCTTCATCGTTTACGGACTGGTCGTTTACGTGAATCATGCCGGTTTCGATTTGTTTGGCAACGGTGACGCCTCTGTGAAGGTCCTTTGTAAAGACGGATCCGCTCAAGCCGTACGGGGAACCGTTGGCAAGTTCAATGGCGTGTGCCTCGTCTTTTGCTTTTAGGATTGGGGCAACAGGTCCAAAGATTTCATTTTTGGCAATCGGCATGTCATTTGTTACGTGCGTGAGAACGACCGGCTCCATGACGTTTCCGTTCACAGCTCCGCCGGCAATCTTTTCAGCTCCTGCTTTCAGACTGTCTTCCAGGTCTGACTGAATCCGTTCAATCTGATCGCTGTTGATCAGCGGGCCGACAGCTGTTTTAGGGTCAGATGGATCACCAGCTTGAAGCTGACCGACTTTTTGTTTGAAAAGTTCAACGAAGTCATCGTGAATACTTTCTTCTACAATGATGCGGTTCAGCGCCATGCAAATCTGGCCCTGGTGAAGGAATTTCCCGAAGGCGGCGGATTCAGCAGCTTTTTCAAGATCTGCGTCTGCCAGCACGAGCATGACATTGTTGCCGCCAAGTTCAAGCGCTGTATCCTTAAGGTGCTTGCCTGCAAGCTCTCCGATGTGACGGCCGACCTCCGTTGAACCTGTAAAGGAAATCAGCTTTGGAACGCGGTGTTCAATAAAAGCATCACCAATCTCTGAGCCCCGTCCTGCGACTACGTTTACTGTGCCCTTGGGAGCTCCTGCGTTTTCAAAAAGCTCTCCAATTAAAAAACCGGACGTAATCGGCGCTTCTGATGCTGGCTTAATGACAACTGTATTGCCTGTGGCAAGTGCCGGTGCGACGGAACGCATGGCAAGATGCAGCGGGAAATTCCACGGGCCGATGACGCCGATTACCCCTTTTGCCGTCCGGTACACCCTGTTTTCTTTTCCGGGAATGTTGGAAGGGAGAATTTTGCCTTCCATCCGGTACGGGAATGTACTTGCTTCTTTGACAATCCGGAGTGTTGCCGCCCATTCCACTTCTGCTTTTACTTTTGTGCTTCCTGATTCATTTACGAGAAGATCTATGATTTCGTCTTTTCGCTCAAGAAGCGCCTTTGCCACATTGTCCATGACTTCCTGTTTCTTTTGAGGAAGAGTTTCTGCCCATTCTTTCTGTGCTTTTTCGGCAGCCAGATAGGCTCTGTCCAAATCACCTTCATCTGCAGAGCGGAATTCGTTTATCGTTTCACCGCTGAACGGATTGATGTTCTTAATTGTCTTTTCGCTCGATCCTTCAGTCCATTCACCATTGATAAATTGTTTTGTATAGTTGTTCATTTTGCATTCCTCCTGTCATCCCGTACTATTCCCGTTAAGTTATTTCTTTAAAACGTTTGGATGTGCAGAACCCGATTTTATGGCAAAATAGGGATATATAAACAGGTAAGGGAGCGGAGGCAAGGTGAAGATAGTTTCCATCAATGTCGGAATGCCGAAAAAAGTCCTGTACAATGGCCGTGAAATTGAAACCGGCATTTATAAAGAACCGGCAGAGATGCCGATCATACTGAAAAAAACAAATTTTGAAGGGGACGGCCAGGCGGATCTGAAAAATCACGGCGGTGAAGACAAGGCGGTCTGCGCCTACTTTTACGATCACTACCCATATTGGGAAAAAACACTGGGTTTTAAGCTCCTGCCGGGTGCTTTCGGAGAAAACCTGACATTAAGCGGCATGACTGAAAAAGAAGTCTGTATAGGAGACATCTTCCGCCTCGGAGAAGCCGAGCTTGAAGTGAGCCAGCCGCGCCAGCCATGCTTCAAGCTTGCATTGAAACATGAAGTCAAGGATCTTCCTGTGCAGGTGCAAAACACCCGATATACCGGGTTTTACTTTCGGGTGAAAAAAGAGGGCCTGATCAAAAAAGGGGATGCACTTGAACGGATTTCGTCCCATCCGAAGAAGGTGACCATAGAGTTTGTCAATAAGATCAAATACGAGGATAAGTTCAACGCTGAAGCGATCAAAGAGATTTTGGAAGTGAAGGAACTGGCGGGGAGCTTTAGGAGTTCGTTTGAAAAACGGCTGTAAAAAAAAGCGCATCGATCATGCGCTTTTTTCACTCCTCTTTTCATAAACCGCAAACGTCACCCAATAAAGGGCTGCACTTGCCAAAGCAAGAATCCCAAGGATGGCGAATGTCCACTGAAAGCCAAACCAGACCGTCATCGGAATGGAGAGCGGGGCAATGGTCCGTCCGACTGTATAGCGGAGACTTGCTGCCGCAAAGTACTGCCCGCGCATATGCTCTGGTGCAAGCTTTGAAACAAAGCTCTGTTGCAGGCCGGCAGTCATCAATTCGGCGAGTGTAAACAAAGCCATGGCGAAGATCAGTCCCCACAAGAAGCTGAACTGTCCGAAAAGGAAGATCGAGACTGCGTATAAGACGGAAGAAAGAATGAAGACATTCCTTTCTTTATACAGAGTCATCCATTTCGTAACAGAAATAGTCAACAGGGCGACCAGCAGTCCGTTTTCCGAAAGAAGAAAACCGAAGGCCTGCTCGCCGCCGAGTGTGAACGACCAGCTGCCGAATGAGAAAAGCTCTTCATTTTGAACGGTTTCCTTCGTATAGACGGGCATCAGCATGTCAAGCTGCATAAAGGTCTGTGCCGCAAGAACACCGGCACCAATGTACAGGAGGAAGGCCCGGTCTTTGAAGATGATTTTGTATTCTCCCAGCTGTTGAAGGAGAAAGTGATGCCACTTTGTGCTTCCCTTCCTGTTCAGCACGGATTCGGGTGCTGTTTCTCTTGTCCAGAGAAAGAGCATGCCTGAAAGCAGAAAACAGATGAACCCTGCAAAGACGAGGAGTTCAAAGAAATATTTCACATAGAAGATGGCTCCTAAGATAGGGCCAATGACGACAGCCAGATTGATTGATGTATAAAATACCGCGAACACATTGCTCCGGTCTTTTTCCTTTACCACATCCGCAATCATAGCCTGGCTTGCAGGCCAGTAAAACGAACCGAAAACCCCCGCTAAAGCGAAGCATGCAAATCCGATCAGAGGGGCGTCAAGCCATGGTGATACAGACAGAGCAAATATGAGAAATGAAACTCCCTGTCCCGCTGAAGAGAGGACGAGCATCTTTTTTCTCCCGAACCGGTCAGCGCAGTAGCCTCCCATTAAATTGGCAAGCACGGAGAAAACCTGTGAAAATACTAATAGGAATCCGGCCTGTTCCTTGCCGAACTCATCTGCAAAATAAATCGTCAAAAACGGGAAAAACATCCAGTATGTAATATTCATCAATGCTTCCCCGAACAAGCGTATCTTTAAATTCCGGTCCCAATCTCTAAGTCTCATGCTGCTGACCTCACTTTTTATGATTAAACCTCTATCATCATACCCTGCTGCACAAAAAGGGGCAAACACATTCAAGCTTGTGAACTGCAGCATGAGGGTATAGGTTTTAAACAGGCCGAAAATAAAGCCAAAGGAGCTGTCCAATGGAAATTATTTTAGATCATCTCGTACATTTTACAGACCGCCATCCGCTCCAAGCAGCAGAGTTTTTTAAAAAACAGGGACTGACTGCTGTAATGGGAGGCCGGCATGAGAAATGGGGCTCGTATAACAGCCTTTGCTATTTCAGCGATCTCGCCTATTTGGAGTTCCTCTCGATTGAAGACAGGAAAAAAGCAAATGGATCGGACAATCCGCTCATTCACCGCCTTCTGAAGCAGCGCGCAGAGGGTCTTGGCCAGATTGCCCTGAGATCAGATAACCTCGAACATGTGAAAGCAGAGCTTGAAGAGAATGGGCTTGAAACAGGAGAAATCATTGAAGCGAGCAGAAAACGCGAGGACGGATCACTGCTTGAGTGGAAAATGCTATTCATCGAGCAAAGCGACGACGAAGCTCCTCTGCCTTTCTTTATTGAATGGAAGCAGTCAGAGGATGAACGAAAACACGACCTGCACAGCTCAGGCGCCCTTTCTGCCAAAAACACCGAAGTTGCGGTTGCGAAAGTTCACTATATCGTAAGGGATTTAAATGCAGCGGTGCTGAAGTGGAGAAAGTATTTTGACCTTCCAAGAGGCGAAGAGGCAGTATATGATGAGTGGCGGGCAAGAATCTATACAATCTCACTCCCGTCTTTTCAGCTGGTTTTTGCCGAGCCTTCAGGGGATGGCCTTGTTCAGCAGATGCTTGAACGAAAAGGGGAAGGCCCTTATCTCGCAGAGTTTGACCCGCCTGTTTTTGGCTCTTATTACCAGGTGCACGGCAGCATGTATAAATAAAAAATCAGCCTCCCGGATGTGGAGGCTGATTTTTTTAGTTCGTCATATATCTTATATAGACCGGATTCAATTTTCCGGAAGGGCGGCGAAGTCTGTAATTCTTTTTCGTATGCTGCTTCAGCAGGTATTCTTCATATTTTCGGTTCCAGTGTTTAATAGAGGCAAATACGAGAATGCCAGTCAGTAAAAACAGGCCGGCCACTGCAGGCCAGAAGGCAGGAGATACATAGCCGTCTGCATACGCAAGTCCAATTGGCGAAAAGACGATATAGGTTGCGCAAACCAGTGAAAGAAGAATCACAGATGTGGCGATTGTATATTTCCACGGCATCATGTCCACAGATGCTTCTGTCTTGTAAATATAGGCTTCTTCCCGCGGGCTGACCATTCCGATCGCAAGCATCATGAACACTTCGATGAAGAAGAGAATCGCATAGATGTGTATGAAATGAATGTCAACGGTGAAGCCGAAGAGATGGTTTGTCCCCCATACGAGCATATAGTAGGTAATGACGTGAAAAATAATGACAGTTTTTGCAGCTGCTGCCGGAACAAATTTAGACAGCAGGCCGACAAGGACGATGGCGATAATCGGGATGTTGAAAAAGCCTGTAAATTTCCGGATCAAATCCCATAAGCCGTCCGGCGCATACATCAGCAGCGGAGAAACAAACAAGGCGACAATGGCCAGAAATGTTCCAAACAGTTTGCTGACGCTGATCAGCTTTTTATCATCAGCCTTAGGATTGACCTGCACTTTGTAGATATCAAGCGCAAACATCGTGGCAGCACTGTTCAGCAAAGAGTTAAACGAGCTGAAAACGGCACCAAGCAGCACGGCAAGGAAAAATCCTGACAGATACGTCGGCAGCACGTCTGCAATCAGGGTTGGATAAGCAAGGTCAACTGATTTCAGGCCATCTCCATATTGATGGAACACAATGATGCCGGGAATCATCATGAATAGAGGAATAAGCAGCTTATAAAAACCTGAAAGAATGACCCCTTTTTGACCCTCGGCAAGGTTTTTGGCGCCAAGCGTTCTTTGAATAACATACTGATTGGATGCCCAGTAGAACAGATTGGCGAAAATCATACCTGTGAAAATGGTGCCGAAGGGAACAGAGTCTTCACTGGATCCGATCGCATTCAGCTTTTCGGGGTGAGTAGTTGTAATCTCTTTCATGCCATCAAGCATGTTTCCGTTGCCAAGGGCGATAAAACCTAAAACAGGAACGAGAATTCCGATGATTAAAAGTCCGATTCCGTTCAGTGTATCTGATACAGCCACTGCTTTCAGACCGCCGAAGATGGCGTAAACAGCACCGATAATGCCAATCACCCAAATGACAAGCCAGATTGATTGCATATAAGAGATTCCGAACAGCTCCGGAACGTCAAACATCTGCAGGACAGCAAGAGCTCCGGAATAGAGCATGGAAGGAATCGTTACCAGAATATACCCGAGCATAAAAAGGATAACGGTATAACGTCTCACCCCTTCGTCAAACCGCTTGCTCAAAAATTCCGGTAAAGTTGTAAAGCTTCCTCCGAGATATTTAGGAAGCAAGTATAGAGCCATAACGACAATCGCAAAGGCGGAAGTAACCTCCCAGGCCATATTTGACAGGTTTGTGCGGTAAGCCTGTCCATTAAGTCCAACAAGCTGCTCAGCCGATAAATTTGTAAGAAGCAGTGAACCTGCTATAAAACCCCCGGTAAGTCCCCTTCCCGCAAGGAAATAACCGTTAGAATCCTCATTGCCGCCTTTTGTTTTCAGATAGGAAATCCAAGCTACAAGACCCATAAAAAAGGCGCATGATAAAAGCGTGAACCAGATTCCTCCCATATGTATGCCTCCTTCAAGATGCTAAAAATGTTTTTCAGAATAATTTCTACCCATTAAATAACCTCCTTTCTCAAAAGATAAACCTTGTTAGATCAAAAACAGGAAATATGAACGAAATAAAAGTCTGATTTAAGAGAAAAATCAGACTTTTAGAGTGTTACTTATTTATTTAAAGGTTTTACCACAATCGCCTGTGAGCATTTCCGGATCACGCAGTCCTTCATTTCTTCAGCTGACAGCATGCCCAGTGTGAGCGCGGCTTGAATCTTTTCTTTATCAGGCTGTTTTACGAGAATAATACAATCTGAGAGATTTAATTCTTCAAGTATTTTAACCGTTTTATCAGGATGATAGGATTCGGACTGCCTGATTTGCCGCTGGATCTTGTAGGCTCCGATTCTTTCTTCCCCTTTGCTGTTTTTGCCGTATTCATGATCAAAATAGGCGTTGAAAATCTTTTTGATTTCCGCCATTTCTTCTTCAATTTTCTTTGCCTTTTCATTCAGTGCAGCATACCGGGAGACCATTTCCTCAGGAATCTGAAAGGTGTTTGAATTGTTCATTCTGATGCCTCCAATTTATGATGTTGTTAAAGGATATGCAAAAGGGCCTGTTTGCAGAACGTCTGTTTGATTGTTTGTCACGAATCATCTATATTTTTAAGAAGGAATCATGCTGCACGATGTATAAGGTAGTAAAGAGAAGTGATTACAGGACAGGAGGCTGTAAAATGGATCTGTTCACCATTCTGTCAGAGGATAAAATAAAGCAGTCTATAAAAGACGGGGAATTTAACCGGCTGCCCGGCATGGGAAAACCGCTTCAGCTTGAGGATCTGTCACATATTTCACCCGAGCTGAGAGTGTCCTACAAGATGATGAAGAATGCAGGCATGCTTGATGAAGAAGGAGAGCTTAAAAAATCCATTTTTAAGCTTGAGGACCTGGCTTCAGCCTGTCAGGATGCCCTTGAAAAAGAAAAGCTTGAGATGCAGCTGAGCGAAAAACGGGTAAAGCTTGAACAAATACTGAAAAAGCGCGGCACATTTTCTTCAAAGGCTTCCGCTTTTTACAAAAATAAAATCAATTCGAAATGGTCATAACATGGAGTGAGAGACATGAACGTTGTCTGGTTTAAACGGGATCTGAGGACCGAAGACCACATCCCGCTTGCCGAAGCAGCACGCTATGGGGAAGTGCTGCCGCTGTATGCTGCGGAGCCATCTGTATGGGGGGCAGGCTGCCTTTCAGCACGGCATTTTCAATTCGTTCGGGAAAGTCTTGAAGACATGCAGCACTCCTTTGAAAAAATGGGAGGCAGTCTTTATACATTCACCGGAGAAATAGAGGATGCGCTGGAAGCGATCTATGAAACGTGCGGCGGTTTTTCACTGCATGCCTACAGAGAATCACGGTCAGAAGCAGAGGTTCAAAAGCATACAAGAGTGAGAGAATGGATGACTGATAGAGGGCTTGCTTTTCATGAGTATGAAGAGTACGGTGCAGCCGGAAAGAATGCAAAACAGAGGTGGGAAGCTTTTGTGAGAAGCGAAGCAGCCCGTATGCCCAGCCGTTTATTCATGCCGGAAAAGATTCCGGACCGTTTCTATTCCGGCTCAGAAAAGCTCAAATCGCTAGCTGCTTTAGGCAGCCCCATAAAATTTGGCCAGCAGGGCGGAGAAGCACAGGCGCTGGAAACGATTGAAACGTTTTTAAATGAGCGTGCCGCTTCTTATTTAGAGAATCGGTCAAACCCTCTTCAGTCCACCATTTCTTCAAGCAGGCTGTCTCCATATCTCGCTTGGGGAAACATCTCGCTGCGCACCGTTTTACAAAAAACGTCGATAAAGATAGAAAATTGTGATAATTTGTTTCCCGTGGAACAATTGACCGCTTTCATGGATCAGCTGAAGGTGAGATGGAAGCTGATGGAAGGTGAAGTTGAAGCGATTTCAGAGCTGTGTCTTCATGATGAAACGCCACCATTATTCGACAAATGGCACGAGGGAGAAACAGGCATACCCTTTGCTGACGCATGCATGAAATGTCTGCACAAAACAGGATGGCTGCCTGCCAAGTACCGTGGCATGCTTGCTTCTTTTGGAATTGCGGTTCTCAAACTGGATCCCGCAGCATGTTCGGAAGCACTTGCGTCCCTTTTTCTTGACTATGAGCCTTCGATTCATACCGAACAGATGAAAAAGGTCTCTTTGAAAGTGGTGAATCCGGTCAAAATAGGAAAGACGGAAGATCCGGACGGAGTTTTTATCAAGAGGTATCTGCCCGTTCTGGAACGTGTACCTGTAAAATACATTCATGAACCTTGGAACTATCCCGGATTTTTTCAGCTGGACTACCAAGCTCCGGTGATTGATCTGAAAAAAGCGATTAAAAGGGTAAAAAAAGGAACGGAAGGCAAAAACAAGCCTTCTGACAGTGAACAGCTGTCATTTGATTTATAAAGGAGGGAGAAGAGTGCATGTAGTCGGAATTGATCTTGCGGGTCCTGCCAATCACAAAGAGACGGCAGTTGCTGTTTTTAAAAAAGATGCGGAAAGCCTGGTACTGAAGAGTCTTTCTTTTCATAACAGCGACCGGCTTATTCTGGATACAGTAAGCCGTTTAGCCTCAGAAGAAGGACAGGTCACCGTCGGCATTGATGCGCCGCTCTCCTATCAGGACGGCGGCGGGGACAGGCCTTCAGACAAAGCTGTCAGATCCAAGCTTCGGGAGGCGGGCCTCTACCACGGCTCGATCATGCCGCCGACCATGAACCGTATGGTTTATCTCACTTTAAGGGGCATTCATCTGAGCAGGGCGCTTGAGAACTATACTGGTTCTATCGTTGAAGTGCACCCCGGCGGAGCAATCGGACTAAGGCTGAAACCTGAGGACCGGCATCTCGCTCTGTCCTATAAAAAATCAGAAGAAGACAGGAGAAGCCTTCTGCCGTTCTTTGAACAGTGGAGGATGAAAAATATTTCGCCGGACGCTGCAGAAACAAGCCACGGACTTGATGCATGCGCTGCGGCCCTGGCTGCCTGGCACTGGGCAGACGCGGAGCATGAACCCGAAATATGCATAGGGGCCGATAAGCCGTTTCATCCTTTTGATTTTTGCTGCTGAAGATCACGTTTATGCGTGGTCTTTTTTTATTTGTTTTTTTCTGCTTGTTTACCGGCAAAAAGGGTAACAACCAAGTAAAGGCCTGCTGAAGGGAATGATTTTTATGCATAAAAAAGCATGTTGCTGAAAACGATTACGCTTTTCGGTTGACAACTTGTATATACAGGAATACAATGTGAATGTAACTTGTATATACAGGATAATTTTCTACGAACATAGCGAGAATAATAGCAGGGAAATGAAAACGATTTCGGGAGGTTGAAATAGATGAGCGTGAACAAGCAGGAAGTCCGCGACATTGTGGATGCGGTCGGCGGGAAAGAGAATATTGCCGCTGCAACGCACTGTGTTACTCGTTTGCGGTTTGCATTGAAAGATGAAAGCAGAGTGGATAAAGCGAAGCTTGATGGGATTGATATGGTCAAAGGTTCTTTTTCAACGAACGGCCAGTTTCAGGTTGTCATTGGACAGGGACTTGTTGACAAGGTTTATAAAGAAATGGCTGAACAGACAGGCATGGGCGAGTCGTCCAAAGAGGATGTTAAGGAGGCCGCATCAGGCAAATTGAATCCGCTTCAGCGTGCCGTGAAGATGCTTGCGGATATTTTCATTCCGATTCTTCCGGCGATTGTTACGGCCGGTCTTCTTATGGGGATCAACAACATTCTTAGCGGAAAAGATATTTTCTTTGACGGGCAGTCTCTGATCCAGGTGTACCCGCAATGGGCGGATTTATCTTCCATTATTAACTTGATTGCCAACACCGCCTTTACCTTCCTGCCTGCTCTGATCGGGTGGTCGGCAGTAAAGCGGTTCGGCGGAAGCCCGTTGCTTGGTATTGTCCTTGGTTTGATTCTTGTGCATCCGGATCTTCTGAATGCATGGTCTTACGGTGAAGCTCAGGCCAAAGGAGAGGTGCCGGTCTGGAACCTGTTCGGTCTTGAGGTTGAAAAAATCGGCTATCAGGGACAGGTGCTTCCGGTTCTGTTTGCATCGTACCTGCTTGCCAAAGTTGAACTTTTCTTAAACAAGCGGATACCGGATTCCATCAAACTGCTTGTTGTTGCTCCAATCACTCTTTTAGTAACAGGCTTTGCAGCATTTATCCTGATCGGACCTGTAACGTTTGCAGCAGGAAATGCGATCACTGACGGAGTCATTGCTATTTTCGACAACTTTGCAGCTCTTGGCGGTCTTCTGTACGGCGGATTCTATTCGCTGCTTGTTGTAACAGGCATGCATCATACCTTCCTTGCCGTTGACCTTCAGCTTGTGGCGAGCGCAGGAGGAACGTTCCTGTGGCCGATGCTTGCTCTGTCAAACATTGCTCAAGGCTCTGCTGCATTTGCGATGATGCGCATTGTGAAGGATGAAAAGCAAAAAGGTCTTGCCCTGACATCCGGTATTTCCGCTTATCTCGGAATTACAGAGCCGGCCATGTTCGGTGTGAACCTCAGATACCGCTATCCATTTATCGCAGCCATGATTGGTTCTGCAATTGCCGGTATCTTTATTACAATCAACCATGTCAAAGCATTCTCAATCGGCGTCGGCGGAATTCCCGGATTCCTTTCCATACAGTCCGAATACTGGACATCGTTCTTTATCGGAATGGCGATATCAATTGTCGTGCCGTTTGTTCTGACATACGTGTTTGCGAAATTTAACTGGAAGAAAAAATAAAAGCAGAAGGGGACAAGCCATTGTCCTTTTTTGCGTAAATTCTAAAATGGTGGTGCATGTACAATGAAACAGCCCTGGTGGAAAAAATCAGCGGTCTATCAGATTTATCCGAAAAGCTTTAACGATACAACGGGAAATGGAGTCGGCGATATTCAGGGAATCATCGATAAACTTGATTACTTGAAAAAACTTGGCATTGATGTCGTGTGGCTGACGCCGATTTATGAATCCCCTCAAAAAGACAATGGCTACGACATCAGCGATTATTTTTCCATTCATGAAGAATACGGAACAATGGAAGACTTTGAACGCTTGTTAAAAGAGGCTCATGACCGCGGAATAAAAGTCATCATGGATATCGTCGTGAATCACACGTCAACAGAGCATGCCTGGTTTAAAGAAGCACAGTCTTCAAAAGAGAATCCTTACCGTGATTTTTACATTTGGAAAGAAGGAAAAGAGGACGGTTCTGAGCCGACAAACTGGATTTCAAAGTTCGGAGGCTCTGCATGGAAGCTGGATGAAAAAACAGGCGAATACTACCTTCACCTTTTTGACGTCACACAGGCAGATTTGAACTGGGAAAACGAAGAAGTCCGCCGGAAAGTGTACGACATGATGACGTTCTGGTTTGAAAAAGGTGTCGACGGTTTCAGGCTTGACGTCATTAACCTGATTTCAAAGGATCAGAATTTTCCTGATGATGACGGCAGCACAGCACCCGGAGACGGCCGCAAGTTTTACACAGACGGTCCGCGAGTTCATGAGTATATGAAAGAAATGAACAGAGAAGTGTTCTCTAAATATGACAGCATGACAGTCGGTGAAATGTCATCAACCACAATCGACAACTGCATCCAATATTCGAATCCGGATTCCAATGAGCTCAGCATGACGTTCAACTTCCACCATCTGAAAGTGGATTACCCGAACGGAGAAAAGTGGGCGCTGGCTGACTTTGATTTTCAGGCACTGAAGCAAATCCTTTCAAAATGGCAGGTGGAGATGCATAAGGGCGGCGGCTGGAATGCCCTGTTCTGGTGCAACCATGATCAGCCAAGGGTCGTTTCAAGATACGGAAACGACGGCAAGTACCGCGTGGAATCGGCAAAAATGCTGGCCACAACCGTCCACATGATGCAGGGCACTCCCTATATTTATCAGGGCGAGGAATTCGGCATGACAAACCCTAAATTTGAATCAATCAATGACTACCGCGATGTGGAATCTCTGAATATGTTCAATATTTTAAAAGAAGCCGGCAAGTCAGAAGAAGAAATCCTTGAGATCTTAAAGAGCAAATCAAGAGACAATTCCCGCACCCCGGTTCAGTGGAATGACTCGAAGCATGCAGGATTTACAACAGGCACCCCATGGATCCTGCCTGCGAAAAATTACCCTGAGATCAACGCCGAGAAAGCTGTCCAGGATGAAAACTCAGTTTTCTACCACTATCAGAAACTGATTCAACTAAGAAAAGACGTTGATCTCATAACATACGGAGATTACGAACTAATCCATGACGACCATGAGCAGCTGTTTGCCTACGTCCGTAATGGAGACGGCGAAAAACTGCTCGTCATCAACAATTTCTATGAAAAAGAAACCGTCTTTACTCTGCCGGAGCATATCGGTGATGAGTTTAAAGCAGATATCCTGATCAGCAACTACCCGGACTCGAGTGAATCGGTAAAAGAAATCACTCTGCGTCCATTTGAATCCGTCGTTTATCATCTTAAAAAGTAAGATTTCATGGTAAACTGATGATGGTGGTTAAAGATGAAAACAAACAATAAATACCTGGCTATTTACCAGGAGCTTGCTGATTTAATCAAACAGGGCATTCTTGCGCCCGATGAAACCATTCCATCTGAAAACGAGCTCGCTGCAAAATACGAGACGTCAAGGGAGACAATCCGCAAGGCGCTCAATCTATTGGCGCAGAACGGGTTCATTCAGAAGGTAAAAGGAAAAGGGTCCATTGTGCTCGATGTGACGAAAATGAGCTTTCCCGTTTCCGGTCTTGTCAGTTTTAAAGAACTGTCCCAGAACCTTGGACGCACGTCCCGGACAAAAGTAGAAAAATTAGCTCTGATCAAACCGGATCCGTTTATTACCCAGCAGCTGAACCTGAGCGGCGGGGATGAGGTATGGGAGGTTGTCAGGTCAAGGAACATCGACGGGGAATCCATTATTCTCGATAAGGATTACCTTAACAGCCGCTTCATTCCTTCTTTGACAAAGGAAATCTGCGAGGATTCCATTTACAGGTACATTGAAGAAGAGCTTGGTCTCAAAATCAGCTTTGCCAAGAAAGAAATCGTTGTGGAAGAGTGCACGGAAGAAGACTATGCTTATCTTGATCTGCACAGCTTTACCCACATCGTTGTCGTGAAAAACCATGTTTACCTGGATGATACAAGTCTGTTTCAGTACACAGAATCAAGACACAGGCTCGATAAGTTCAGGTTTGTGGATTTCGCCCGAAGAGGGCATTGAAAAAGTCAGGCGGCTGCCTGACTTTTTTTGTATGCTTTCAGCTGCGCAAATCCCTTAGAACAGACTGGGAAGCATGATACCCGCTGACAGACACACCAATTGTTCCGGCTCCGGGAAATACACTGTCGCCGCACAAATACATTCCCGGTATGCCTGTGCGGTGCGACAGACTGTTGAACAGCGAATGCTGCAGAGTTTGCGGATATCCGCCCACCATTCCTCCCGGCCTCTTAGTGAACGTTTCCCACGCTCCCGGAGCACCTGGCATCACATCCGTCAAACCGTCCTGCAGGCGCGGAATCGCCGTTTCTATAGAGCGCAGCATCCGGTTTGTCAGCTCTTCTTTGTACCGGTCATATTTCTCCTTCGTATCCCACAGCTTTAAGTCCGTATGGGTGCTTGCTGTCATGGTTCTGTATCCGGCTGGTGCCCTACGCGCGTCCTCTTTTTTTGAAACAGAGAGAAACAGGTGATGACCTTCCGTCATATCGCCTGAGTCATTGTCCATCACTTGATGAAAAAGCGGGAAGTTCTCTGGGATGACATCCTCTTTTACAGTCAGATAAAGCGTCATCGTGCCCCATTGCTGCAGGCTCTGCTTTTTCGTATATGCTTTGCTCAGCTGATTTTTTAATTCCTGGGACAGGAGGCTGATAAACGCAGGCAGGGGAAGATTGCAGATGATAGAGTCCGCGTCATAGGTTTTGTTTTTCTGGTCGGTCACTCTGTACCGACCGTTTTCTTTTTGAATGGATTTTACCCAGGATTGTTTTTTCAGAACGGCTCCGCGTTCTTTTGCGAATGCAGCAAGTTGCTCGGCGATCTGATACAGGCCGCCGTTTACATAAAACGCGCCGTCATGGTACACAGTCAGGGCGTATGCGCCAAGGATGGCAGAGCATTCCGCGCTCGTTGTCTGCATCGAATCAATCAGCTGGGCATCAATCAAGTGAACAAAGTCCCGCTCATTCTGCAGTCTGTGCTTTTTGAGCAGCGCCGCCATCGTGCTCTGAAAATAAGGGAGAAGGCTAAGTGTGGATGGTTTTAGTGATGATAATAGCTTCCCCCACTCAAAAGCTGTCTTCGGAGGAAGGATTGGCAGGGGATCAATCAGCTTTTTAACTTCAGCGCCAATTTTCCATATATCTGCGTAAAATGCGCGGATTTTCGCTGTGAGATGCGGAAAGTGCTTCTCCGTTTCTTTTAAATAAAGGGCCCGGTCGCGGTAATAGGAAATGGTTTTTCCCGGCAGGTGAATGTCCATGATGACATCAAGCAGGCTGTGCTCGTGAAAAGAAAGGCCGAGTTCGCTGAATAGCTTATCGTGCACGCCGCCTTGTTCAAAGCCCATGCCGAGGGTTGCACCTGCAGGATATAAAAACTTCCCGCGCTGAAACTTCCCCGCACAGCCGCCCCACTCGTTTGATGCTTCAAGAACTGTGACGTCCGTTCCTTCTTTTGAAAGAAAAGCAGCTGCCGTCAGTCCGCCGATGCCGCCGCCGATTACAATCGTCTGTTTTGCCATCGTTTTCACCTCGCAGTCATTGTACGTTTTTTCCGCTCAGTCCCCAACTTTTAATCGGCTGCCGGTATTCTTACAAAACTTTTACAGAGAATAAACGGTACCCTCACACTTATCACCTATTATGAAAACGGTAATATGATGTGGAAAAGGGAAGTGAAGGTGATACCATGTGGATTTTGCTTTGCTCCATACTTGCCGCTTTGATAGCAATACTCGCTGTATCCTTCTTTTTCAGCACCCTTATTACGGTACCAAGAAAAGTGGAATATGAAAAAACGTACAGGCTCGGAGTGGAAAGCGGGGAAATCAATACAGAGCATTTTGAACAAACGCCTAAAGAAGAATGGTTTATTGATTCCTACCACGGCTACAAAATTCACGGCATGTGGTTTCCTGTTGAATCCGGTAAAAAAGCGATTATTATTGCACATGGGATCACGTGGTCACTGTTCGGAAGCTTCAAGTACGTCGAAATGTTTCATAAAAGGGGCTATCACGTTCTTTTGTGTGACCACAGATTCCACGGCCTGAGCGGCGGCACGCATACCTCATTCGGCTACTATGAAAGCGACGACCTGCACGCCTGGGTAGACCACATTTATGAAGAACTTGGATCATCCGCATTTGTGGGTATACTCGGCGAGTCCCTTGGAGCGGCATCGGCCCTGCAGTATGTGAAAAAAGATCCCCGGGTTTCCTTCTGCATCGCAGACTGCGCCTTCAGCGACCTGACAGAGCTTTTGAAAACGCGGCTCAGGCTGGATTTCAAAGTGAGATTTTATCCGCTCATCTACCTGACCAGCATGGTCACAAAGCTCAGATACGGGTGGGGATTTGAAGAAATAAAGCCTGCGCGCGACCTCGAGAACACGAAAACGCCGATCCTCTTCATTCATGGCAAAGAAGACCCCTTTATCCCGGTCAACATGACGCTTGATATGTACAAAATCAAAAAAGGCCTCAAGCAGCTGTACCTGGTGCCGAAAGCAGGCCACGCCCAGGCGTTTTTAACAGACCCTGAAGGCTATGAAACTAAGGTTTTGGAGTTTTTAAAAAAGATCGAGCATGACAGAGACGGAATAGCAGAAATGGGGGGACGCTGAGGCGTCTTTTTTTGTTTAGGGGGGTGGTTGATGGTACATATCCGGAGAATAGAACCACCATAAGATAGAATCCTCAGATTGATGGCACTTATCAGGAAGAATAGAACCATCAAAAGACAGAATCCTCAGATTGATGGCACTTATCAGGAAGAATAGAACCATCAAAAAGAAGAATTTACAGGTTGATTGCACTTATCCAGAAGAATAGAACCATCAAAAGGTAGAATCCACAGGTTGATGGCACTTATCCGGAAGAATAGAACCATCAAAAAGAAGAATCCACAGGTTGGTGGCACTTATCCGGAAGAATAGAACCATCAAAAGATAGAATCCTCAGATTGATGGCACTTATCAGGAAGAATAGAACCATCAAAAAGAAGAATTTACAGGTTGATGGCACTTATCCAGAAGAATAGAACCATCAAAAGGTAGAATCCTCAGGTTGATGGCACTTATCCGGAAGAACAGAACCATCAAAAGGTAGAATCCTCAGGTTGATGGCACTTATCCGGAAGAATAGAACCATCAAAAGGTAGAATCTTCAGGTTGATGGCACTTATTCGGAAACATAGGACCAATAAAAGAAGAATCCTCTGGTTCACCACAGTCTGCTTAAAACCGATTATTCTGGGGAAAGTAGGGGTATAGATTCAGAAGCGATTATGAGAAAAGCAGGTGAGACAGTGTACGATGTGATCGGGATTGGGATTGGTCCATATAACCTTGGGATGGCGGCCATTTTGGAGGACCTGCCTGAGATTGAAGCGATCTTTTTTGATAAAACGGATGAGTTTGTCTGGCATCCCGGCATGCTGATTGAGGGGACGGATCTGCAGGTGCCGTTTCTAGCAGATCTTGTGACGTTCTGCAATCCTAGGAGCAAATATACCTTTATAAACTATCTTCATGTACATAACAGGCTTTATCCTTTTTACTTTTTTAACCGGTTTGATATTCCTAGGAGAGAATACAGTGAATATGCGGCTTGGGCGGCAAAGGAAATCCAGTGCTGCCGGTTCGGTTCATGCGTGACACATGTTGAATACAAAAAAGGGGAAACCCCGCATTACGAAGTGCATGTGGAAAACAAAGAAGGCACTCAGGTTTATCAAACGAGGCACGTGGTCATGGGCACCGGAAGCATCCCGCTGCTGCCGTTTGAGACAGAGCCCGCGGAAGATGTGTTTCATTCATCCGACTATATGTTCAGGCAGGAGTCTTTAAAGAAGAAAAAATCCATCACAGTCATCGGTTCCGGGCAAAGCGCCGCAGAGATTTTTCTGGATCTTCTCCAATCTCAGGATCTGTTTGATTATGAGCTCAGCTGGTTTACGAGATCGGCAGGCTTCACCCAGCTGGAATCGGCCAAGCTCGGGCAGGAGGTATTTTCTCCGGATTTTGTCAGCTATTTTCATGACCTGACGTTTGAGCAAAGAAAAAAAGCGTTGCCTGAGCTTGAACAGCTGCGTAACGGCGTGGACAAAACGACGCTCGTTTCTATCTATGACCTGCTGTATCACCGTTCCATTCATGGAAAAGATGCGCGCGTGAAGATTATGCCGCTGACAGATGTGAAAGATTTAATGGCGGATGGTGAAAAATATGTGCTCAAATGCCATCAGTGGCAAAGCGATACAAGCTTTGATCACACGACAGAAGGAGTCGTATTTGCAACAGGCTTTAAGCCGAATATTCCTGAATGGATAGAGGGAATGAAGGATGAGATCATCTGGGAGGATGAAAAGCTGTTCAAAGTTGAAAAGGATTTCCGGCTTGCCTTTAAGGACGGCAGGAAAGAAGGGATCTACACTCTTACAAACCTTGAACACTCTCACGGGACTGGGGCAACAAACCTTGCGCTTTCGGTTGACCGGAACATGAAAATCATCAATTCAATCCTTGGAAAAGAGCATTTTAAAGATCAGGGCAAAAACGTCTTTCAGCAGTTTATGCCGTAAAAAGAAAGTCCCTCCCCGGACCCGGGAAGGGACTTTTTGCATCTGTGGTTACTTGCTGTTCAGCCTTCTGCGCTGAATGATGTAAAATACGCTTCCTGCAATCAAGATCGCGACACCCGTAAGAAGGATGTTGAATGAACTTGTTGCTGTATGAGGAAGGCCTTTTCCGTTGTTGTTTCCTTTATCAGCGCCTTTTCCAGGGTTTTCTCCGCTGCCCGGATTCTTTCCATTGCCCGGTTTTTCCCCTGGATTTTCGCCGGAGTCAGCTGATTCAAGAACCGTAAATTCGCTGAAGTGGTCTGTATAGCCATATACTGCACCGTCTTCGTAAGATCCTTCAAGCTCAGTCACTTTTTCTTTTTTGCGGTCTACATAATAGACTCTTGGATTTTCGGCATTTTCAATAAAGAAAGCAAGACCGATTTCGTCTTTGAATTTCTTTACGTTTTTCCCGTCCTGAGTAATCCCGAAATCATAAGTGTCAGTCAGGGCGTCTTCCACTTTTTCTGTTTTTGCAAAAGAAATGATGGTTTCTTTCTCATCCAGATTTGAAAGCGGGATGTCGAGACCGATTGCCTCATTGTTAAAGGACAGGCTTTCTTCTTTTGCTTTTAGAGCGGTGATTTGATCTGCCGTAAATGTCATTTCGACTGCATCAAACTCAGATGTGCCGAAAAGATCGATCAGCACGTCATTTGTGTGCTCGATGTATGGAATAAACGTGTCATCAAACGTAACAAACGCTTTATTATCTTTTACTTCAACTGTCGGCGTGAAGTATTCCATAATGCGGCCTTCAATTTCAGGGTTGACTGAATCTTTTGCTTCAAGCTGCTCAAGGAAAACCTCGTAGTCTACGAAGAATAGATCTTCAGCATAAGTTGCTTTTTTAAAGACGTCATATCCGTCTCCGCCTGCTCCCATAAAGCCGTTTGTCGCCACTCTGTAAGTCTTGTCAAGCTCAATAGGAGAGTAAGAGCCGTCTTCGTTTTGAACTTCAACGTTCATAATGCGCTCGCCTGCAGGAAGTCCCTTAGAAAAAGCGAACGTGACGCCGGCAACTTGCGGGAACTGTCCTTTGCCTTCTTCAACGGCGCTCACGCCGTGTTCGAGTGCAGCGACAATCTGTTCACCTGTTACATCAAGGACAAACAGCGTATTTCCAAAAGGCATCACGGTCAAAACTTCGCCGAGAGTGATGTCGCCTTCGTTAATGGACTCACGGATTCCTCCGCCGTTTGTGATGGCAAGCTGCGCGCCTTTTGCTTCTTTCGCTTTAGCAAGCATGCCGTCTGCAATCAGGTTTCCGAGGTTAGTCTCTTTTGAACGGACATGTTCGCGTTTACCGTCCAGTACCGTTTTTGTATGTCCGACCACTTTATCTTTAAAGCTGTTGATCTCTTCTTTGTATCCGTCAAGCAGGGCTTTAGCTTCCGGATCTTCTTCGACTGTTTCATCAATCGCAATCAGCTCGACCGCTGATTCTTCAGGGAGTACGACTCCCTCGCCATTAAATGCAACATCAAGCTTACCTAAGAATTTTCCATAATCCTGAACTTGTGCAACGATGGTTGGCGTTTGGTCTTCATCAACTACTTTTAACGTATCCACAAGGGTATGCGTGTGTCCGCCGATGATGACGTCAATGCCTTCCACTTTTTCGGCAAGCTCAAGGTCTTTCTGGTAGCCGAGGTGGGTCAGGGCAATAATCTTGTCAACCTTTTCGTTTTCTTCAATGGTTTTGATAGTCTCTTCAGATGTTTTCACTGCGTCTTTAAAAACGATATTCTCGCCCGGGCTTGAAGCTTCAGGAGTATCTTCTGTCGTCAGTCCGTATACAGCCACTTTTTCGCCGTTTACATCAAGAACGATGTAAGGATAAATCGCGCTTTCTTTTACTGAAGGATAGTCGCTTGGTGATTTAACGAGATCGCTTAATTTCGGTTCCTTGCTTACATCCACGTTCGAGCTGACAATCGGGAATTTGGCTTTTTCAATAAATGCTCTTAAAGTGTCCGGTCCTTTGTCAAACTCATGGTTTCCAAACGTCATGGCATCGTATTGCATCATGTTCATAAACTCAACGTCTGCAAGGCCGTTCCATCTTGTGAAATAGAGATCTCCAGAGAAGACATCGCCTGCATCAAGAAGAATGCTGTTTTCTTCTGCAGCGCGGACTTCTTTTACCTTTGTCACGCGGCGGGCCGCATCGTCAAGGTGAGCATGCGTGTCATTCGTATGCATGACCGTCAGTTTCCAGCTGTCTGACGGAGGAGGCGTGGTGCCGACTTTTAAATCGATTGTATATTTGGCAAACCCGTCGGCTGCTTCACCCGCATAACGGATATTCGGAGTTTCTTCAGCAAGGTCTTTTGCAGCAGGCGTTGAAGTAAATACAGCCTGTGCATTGCCTTCTACAGGCGCAATCGACCAGTTGCCGTCGGCAGAAGGGTTGATTGTTTTTTCTTCTGAAATGTAATTCATCAGAGCCTGGCGGTTTTCGTCTGCAGAAACGTAGGCAATGTTTTCAGCCTTCATGTTCGGGAAGCCGCCTCCGCCTGAAGCGCGGTAGTTATTTGTGACAATTAAAAATTCCTGCTCCGGATTTACATCTTTGCCATCATATTTGAAGTTGATGATTCTTCCTGAATCCGGATTGACAATTTTTCCATCCGCATTGTATTTAGCAGGTTTTGTCACATCAATCTGATACGTGACACCATCGATCACGTCAAAATTGTACGATCTGAAGTTCGTGTCTAAAAGAGGCTGTTCGCCTTCTTTTGCAGGATCAATCTGGTTGAACTGTCCGGCTGACATTTCAAGCCATTCCTTTACTTGTGATCCTTTAAGCTTAACAATCTGTACCGTATTGTCGTAGAGATAGAGGTCGCCGATGTTCTTAATGGCGAGACTTCCTTTTGCAATATTCGTGTAGTAGTCAACGCCGTTTCGGCCGCCTGATTTAAAAGGTGCAGCTGCTGAGAGAATCGGCAGGTTCTGAAGGGCCGGATTCTGCTCGGCAACCTTTTTGGCATACCACATTTGGGCATCGTTGACGATTTGCACAGACGGGTCGTCCTGGACAAGCGCAAAGAAGCTGTTAATCGGAGCTTCGGTTGTTCCGACCGGCTTTCTTACGTATTCAAGCGTTTTTTCGTGAACATCTTTAATGGATGAGGCAATCGTTTGGTCTTTTGCTGTGACCGTAGTGATCGGCACGGCCTTTGACTGTGAGTCTGCTACTGACCAGTCGCCGTTTTGCTCAGTCAGCTTCAGGTCGATTACCCCTAAATGACTGCCCCAGTTTTTCGGCATGACAACAGGCACGCCGTTCACCGTTCCTTTTACATTATCAATGGAAGCGATGCCGTCATATTTTTTGTCGCCGGGGAAGATGCCGTGCTGATGGCCTGATACGATGGCGTCAATGTCTTTCACTTCTTTAGCCAGGTCGAACACCATGTTTTCAGAGCCTGCAGAGCTTGAAGCTGTTTCAATCCCGGAGTGAGCCATGACAACGATCAGGTCTGCGCCCTGGGCTTTCATTTCAGGAATGACTTTGTTTGCTGTATCGACAATATCCTTCGTCACAACTTTTCCTTCAAGGTGCTTTTTGTCCCATACGTTTATTTGCGGCGGAACAAAGCCTGTGTAGCCAATCTTGACAAGATGTTTATTGCCGTTTGCATCGATCAGTTCTTTTTCCTGGATATCGTACTGCTTAAAATACGGCTCATTTGTTGCAGCATCGTAAACGTTCGCGCTTACTACAGGAAAATTCGTATTCTTAAGCGATCCTTTCAGATACTCAAGACCGTAGTTGAATTCATGATTTCCGAGTGTCCCCGCATCATAGTCAAGTGTGCCAAGTGCATCGAATATCGGATTTGTTTTCGTGCCGGCCGCAATCTCTGCGCCAAGGTTTTTGAAAACATATTCCCCGAGCGGATTTCCCTGGATCAGATCTCCGTTATCGACAAGGATGCTGTTTTTGGCAGAGCTTCTGTACTGATCAATCAGGACTGCTGTTCTGGCGAGCCCGTACGAAGCTGTTTCTTTATCAGAATAATAGTCATAATCCATAATGTGTGCGTGAATATCAGTTGTTTCAATCAGGCGAAGATCGACTGCAGCCGTTACCTCGGCTGAAGCTTTTGGGGCAGAAAAAGGAAGAATACTTAAAAAAACAAGAGAAGCAGCAAATGAGTGCAGGAATTTCTTACTGACTGTTTTCGGTTTACTTTTCACAAACATCCACCTTTCGGAAATTTTCGCAACAGTTAAATTTTATAAATAATCTGTCTATAATGCTATGAGTATTTTGTCTAATATTGTTAAAAAATCGTAAATGATAGGAGAACAAAAGATTTACAATTGGCAGAGTTTTGCAGGAGGATGGACCTGTTTGAAGAGGGGATGACCGTATTTTTCAAAAGAAGGCAGGTCATTAGTCTTAGACGCGGAGATGATTCTGCTCCATCAATCGACAAAAGCATCGTGTGTTTTATTTTTGGGGCAAAAGGGTAATTTATACATTGTCAATCAAATAGGAGGGTTCTAATCGATGAGTAAAAAAATCGCAGTAGTTATGACCGATCATTTTGAGGACTCTGAATACACAGATCCTGCAAAAGCGTTCAAAGAAGCAGGACATTCGCTGACAGTTATTGAGAATGAAAAAGGAAAAACCGTTAAAGGGAAACAGGGACAGGAATCTGTCAAGGTGGATGCGCCCATTGATGACGTAAAGCCGGAAGACTTTGATGCACTGTTCATTCCAGGAGGCTTCTCGCCGGATATCCTCCGCGCAGACGATAAATTTGTAACGTTCGCCAAAGCGTTCATGGATGAGAAAAAGCCGGTGTTTGCCATCTGCCACGGCCCGCAGCTTCTCATTACAGCAGAGACGCTTAACGGACGCGATGCAACAGGCTACACGTCGATTGCCGTTGATCTTAAAAATGCAGGTGCAAACTTCCATGACAAAGAGGTTGTCGTTTGCGGCAATCAGCTTGTCACAAGCCGTACGCCGGATGATCTGCCGGCATTCACACGTGAATCGCTTACCCTTTTAAAATAAAAAAAAGAGCCCGGGCGTAAAAACGCACCGGGTTACTTCTTGTCTTCAGCTTCCTCTTTTTCAGGCGGATCTTCTTCAGCATTTTCTTCCGAATTCTCCGCTTCAGGCAGCGGATCAATCGTGACAGCATCCTCTGTATGAATAGCCGATTTTAAGGCGTAAATGACAAAAACGATACAGACGACCAATAATAAGAACAGCACAAGTGTTGCAAACCACCACATTACAGCCATGATTTCAGCCCCCTTTTTACACATATATGCAAAAGGGGACTGGCTTTAGAATCTTTTTCTTTGCCGGAGCTTATACTTTGCGGAGGTTGCCTAGCTCTTCAACGATCGCCTGCATTTCATTAGGCGAGAACGTGTTCTTTTTCATCACATGATCATAAATGTCTTTCAGTTCTTCATACATTTCCTCGTCAAAATGAGAAGGCTTGATGGCGCCGATATTGATGACGCGAAGCTTTTCTTTAATTTGCTCAATCATAAATTCTACGTTTTCAACCGATTTTTCAGACAGATTATTCAAACGGATTCATCCTTTCAGCTTGCCAATGTAAGTATGATTTATTGTAACATGTTTTATATGGATTAAAGATGCTAATTCTTGAATCACTTATGAAAGAATAGAGAAAAGTACCATAAAGGCGGCATGTACAGTCATACATATAAAATAACGTGCGGTTTATGGACATCACCCGGGAGGATATTGATGATTAAAGTAGTATTTGTTTGTTTAGGGAATATATGCCGTTCGCCGATGGCAGAAGGGATCATGAGACATTTAATTAAAAAAGAAGGCTTGAGCGGGCTTATTTCCGCTGATTCAGCAGGGACCGGGAACTGGCACATCGGGAAGGGCCCCCACGAAGGCACAAGGCGGATGCTTGAAGAGAACCAGATCAGCTTTGAAGGGATCACGGCAAGACAGGTTTCAATGGGAGACTTAACAGAAAGTGATTATATTATCGCCATGGATAATGAAAATCTGGGTTTTCTCAGAAGGCTTGCCGGTTATTCAAAGACAGGATACGTCGGCCGTTTAATGGATTTTGTACCGGATTCAGATATAGCTGATGTGCCGGACCCTTATTACACCGACAATTTTGAAGAAGTATATGACATGGTTTATAACGGCTGCAGGCTTTTGTTAAAAAGGATTATGGAAGATCATCATTTAAAAGAAGCGGGGGATATTGATGAGTGAATCGAACAGTTTGTTTTTAAAGGGTGTTTTTGCAGGTGCAGCAATCGGAGGAGCCATTACTCTTTTGCACAAGCCGACAAGAGACCAGTTTGTCCGGCAGGGAATCGCACTGAAGGATAAAACAGCTGTCTACATTGAAAATCCGTCGCTCCTGACTGAAGAGATTAAGGAACAGATCGATAAGGCGAGGGCCGTTGTGCAGGAAGCGAAAGATGATATTGATTTTATTAATGAAAAAATCAATGAACTGAAGGAAACAACTCCGCAGGTACTCCAAATGATTGAAGAAACAAAAGAAAGGTTTCTGACGGATAAATAAGCGGAGGAGCGTGCAGCAAGTGAAGGAATCCATCATCAGAAGTCTGATCAGGCGTTTTTCAAAAGACGAGCTGATTGGCCTCTCAGCAGAGCTTGCATACTTTTTTCTGCTGTCTCTCTTTCCGTTTTTAATCTTTTTAATTACATTGATTGCTTTTTTGCCGCTGTCCCAAGATGATCTGCTGAATTTCCTCGCGCAGTACGCACCGGGGGAATCCATAAAATTAATTGAGAGAACACTGACTGAAATCGTGGCCGGATCAAGCGGGGGATTACTCTCCTTTGGAATCCTGGCAACCCTCTGGTCGGCGTCAAATGGCATCAATGCCATCGTCCGCGCATTTAACCGTGCCTATGAAGTGGAAGAAAGCAGGTCATTCATCGTGGCACGGGGGATGGCGGTTCTTTTAACGGTTGCGATGGTATTTGTCATTCTTGTTGCGCTTTTGCTGCCTGTTTTCGGAAAAGAGCTCGGGATTTTTCTGTTTTCTGTATTTGGACTGTCAGATGCCTTTCTTGCACTTTGGAACATGGCAAGGTGGCTTGTGAGTGCCGTCATTCTATTCATCGTGTTTACCGCTCTGTACTTTTTTGCGCCGAATAAACGGCTGCATATCAAGGATGTTTTTCCGGGTGCTGTCTTTGCAACAGTCGGATGGGCAGCGGTCTCCTTTGCTTTCTCTTATTATGTTTCAAGCTTCGGAAATTACAGCGCCGCTTACGGGAGCCTCGGTGGGATCATCGTCTTAATGATTTGGTTTTACTTGTCCGGCATGATCATCATGCTTGGCGGTGAGCTGAATGCGGTTCTTTATTCGCGGAAAAAACAAACGTAGCTTTCCAGTGATTGTGACTCATACTCACCGGCTGCCTGTGAGACAGTAATGGAGAAGACCCAGGTCTTCAAACTACAGCCGGGATGGTGACCAATCATGACAAAGCATACGAAAAAGGGCGGAAGCCACACAAAACAAAGCTCGAAAAGCAAGCCGCAGAACAAGACAAGCGGAAGCGCCAACGGGCAGAACGGCTACCATTAAATATAAAAAAGCAAACCGCATGGGGCGGTTTGCTTTTTTGGTGTGTTTTGCTTTTTCTCACTGTCCAGCTCCGCCTCCCAGCCCTTCCGTCAGAACAAAATCGCCTTAAAAGTCAAACCCGGACTTTTAAGGCGATTTCTTTTCTGCCTGTCAGGGCTAAGCGGTCGGCTCCGCTTTTCTTTATTCACTCCATTGAATATAAGAATGATAAGCCGATGTGTAGATATGCTCGATGTCCTCATCCGTCATGTACATAAGTGTTTCTGACTCGATATCCTTCATTTTAGCGATAAACTCAATCATATTTTTGCGTTCCTGTCTTTTCATTTCACTCATCCTCCTGTTATTGTTTGTTATGATACAGTTTGTATTTGTTAATGCTATTATATAACAGATAATTCAAAATGTTCAACCTATATTTTAAAAAAACCGCCAATTTTTTTGATTGGCGGTTTTGGTTATGAATTTGCGTTTACAGGTTCCAGCTTCTTCTGCCTGTAAAAGGCGAGTGTAATAAAAATAAGAAGCAGGATAAAGCTGACGACGTGCAGGAAATTGGCTGAATCCACGGCTTCGATGTAGAGTCCGCCAAGGAACGGGCCTGATATGCTGCCGATGCTGAAGAAAATGCCGCAGAGCAGATTGCCCGCCGGCAAAAGGTTTTTAGGCAGAAGGTCAGCCATGAAACTGATGCCGAGAGAAAAGGTCGATCCGACCATCATTCCAGCTGTGAAAAAGCAGATCATGAGCGGGACAAGGGTTTCCGCAAAGCTTGCCGCCATAAACGCAGCGAAGCCGGAGAGCATGACAAATAACAGGGTGTTTCTTCTGCCGTACCGGTCACTGATGATGCCAAGCGGCAGCTGAAAAAGAATGGCGCCGACGGCGAATGAGGTCAGGATAATGGATACAGATGCGACATCAATCCCTGTTCTGAGAGCATAAACCGGATAGTTGCCATTCAGGGAAGCTTCAAGAAATCCATATCCGAAGGTCGGTAGGAAGGCAACCCAGGCAAGACGCGATGCTTTGGCAAATCGTTTAGCTGTTCCAAAGAAAGAGGTTGATCCTGTATCATGCTCAGGAAAGTCGTTTCTCAGGAAAAAGACGAATGCCCAGGCGATCAGACTGATGCTGCCTGATACGATAAACGGCAGGGACGTATTGATTTCTGCAAGAGGGACCATCAGCGGCCCGGCTGCAAATCCCAGTCCGAAAAACAGACCGTAGAGCGAAATGTTCCGTCCTCTCCGCTCTTCGGAGGAAATCGATGTAATCCATGTCTGGGTGGAGAAGTGGAGCATATGGTCTCCAACGCCAATTAAAAGCCTCAGCAAAAACCAGAACCAGAAGGACTGAAGCCATAAAAAGCCGAACAGGCTCAGCGCCACCATAAGTCCGCCGACAAGGATCAGCGGCTTAAAGCCGAATTTTTTCAGCGGGCCTTCCATGAACGGGGACGCAAGCAGCACCCCAATATAAAGTCCTGTGGCATGAAGACCGTTTACAGAGGAGGAATATCCTTCTTTTTCAAAAATAACGGCAATCAGGGGCAGCAGCATCCCCTGGGAAAAGCCTGAGATGGCAACAATGCTGACTAAAATCGCAAATTTGAATTTTGACATATGTATGACTCCTAATTTGAATTTCCACCCTGAATGTTACACGCAACTTTTCATGCAGACAAGCGCATTTCTTTTTCTCTTTAAGAAAGTTGGGGTATGATGGCAAAAAAGAGAGGATGATTCAGATGGAATTTAAAATGAGGGAAGTTGGCTTTTCTGCTGAATTTGAATACGGGGAACTGCATGTGGCAGGGAACGAAGAATACGGTTTCCGTCCCTATCAGCTGATGGTCTCATCCATTGCTGTCTGCAGCGGGGGTGTTCTTCGCGGAATTCTTGAGAAGAAAAGACTTGAGGTAGAGGATATCACGATTCAGGCATCCGTGAAACGAAATGAAGAGGAAGCGAACCGCATTGAGAGCATTGCCATTCATTACGTCATCACAGGAAATGATTTAAAGGAAGAAAAAGTGGATGGGGCCGTGAAGCTTGCAAGAAAAAACTGCCCGATGGTGCGTTCCGTTGAGGGGAGTATTCAGATCACAGAAACATTTGAAATCAAAAATTAAGACCGTGCGCAGGCACGGTCTATTTGTTTACATATTGATGACTTCAGGCTCGCTTCCCGCCTTTTGATAATACCTGATTGATGAAGGCTGAATCTTCAGCAGCACGTAGTTTGGATCATCCGGTCCTGAAATCCACTCTTTCAAATCCTCCTGCCAGAATTTCTTTTTCAATTCGGCAGATTCTTCAAAAGATGCTGTTCCCTCAACTTCTGCGTATTCATTGTTCCAACCGCTGCCTTCAAGCCCCAGGAGAACATGGACATTCGGATTGCTTTCAATGTCATCTGCTTTATGCGTTTCTTTATTGGTTGCCGTGTATAACGTCAGATCTTCGTGGAAAAACAGCATGAATCTCGAGAATGGCTTGTTCTCGCGAATGGTCGCAAGTGTTCCGATTTTATGGTCTTTGAGCATCTGCTGGACTCTTTGTTTTGTATCGCTCATCATCATCCACTCCTTTCATATCTATCATTAATCTGCATCAATTTACCCGTTTCATACGCAGGAAAAGGGTGTGGTTTATTTTTTTGCAAAATAGAGAAAGAATAAGACATAGAAAGGGTGGGATATGAGTGAATCGAATCTTTTTCATCGTCGTTTTGGCCGGTGTGCCGCTTTCAGTGATCGGAAGACTGCTTCACTGGCCTGAAGTGATCATGTTTGCCGTATACTGCCTGACGATTATTGCTCTTGCAGGCTATATGGGGCGGGCAACGGAGAGTCTTGCTGTTGTGGCGGGCCCGAGAGTCGGGGGGCTGCTTAATGCTACGTTTGGAAATGCCGTTGAGCTGATCATTTCAATATTTGCCTTAAAGGCTGGTCTAATCGGGGTTGTGCTGGCATCCCTTACTGGCTCAGTACTTGGGAACCTGCTGCTTGTCGCCGGTCTTTCTTTTTTTGTTGGAGGGTTAAAATACAAACGGCAGGAGTTCAGCGTGTATGATGCGAGGCATAATTCAGGGCTGCTGATCTTTGCAGTCGTTGTCGCTTTTGTCATTCCGGAAATTTTTTCGATGGACATGGACGAGACAAAGACGTTAAACTTGAGCATAGGAATATCTGTCATTTTAATTCTTTTATATCTTGCCGCGCTGTTCTTTAAGCTTGTGACCCACCGCGGTGTTTATAAGCATAAGACAGATGAAGCCGGACATGACGAAGAAGCGGAATGGTCGGCGAAAAAGGCGCTGCTGATTCTCCTGCTTGCAACCGCTGCTGTTGCCTATGTGTCTGAAAGCCTTGTACATACATTTGAAGCAGTGGGAGAGAGATTCGGCTGGAGCGAATTGTTTATCGGGGTCATCATCGTAGCCATCGTCGGAAATGCTGCAGAGCATGCTTCCGCGATCATTATGGCTTATAAAAATAAAATGAATGTTGCAGTCGAAATTGCGGTCGGGTCAACGCTTCAGGTGGCCATGTTCGTGGCGCCTGTTCTCGTCCTGATTTCACTGCTGTTTACAAAGAAAATGCCTCTTGTCTTTACAGTGCCGGAACTGATCTCCATGATTACAGCTGTTCTTCTGACGATATCAATCACCAATGACGGTGATACGAACTGGTTTGAAGGGGCGACGCTGCTTGCAGCTTACCTGATTATGGGCATCGGGTTTTATCTTCTGTAAAAAAAGAGACTCTGTGCAGACAGCACAGAGTCTTTTATGTGTAGGACGAAACAATTTGTAACGATTACCTCTAAGGTAACATATTGGTTAAACTTTGTAAATATTCAGTTATTTAGAGTGGCTGCGTGGACATACATATAGAACATAAAGGAGTTGGGGGAACATGATGTTTCGGTTGATTTTTTTCGCGGCCGGTCTATTTATTCTGGCCTTTGGGGTGACATTAACGATTAAAGCAAACCTTGGCGCCGGCGCCTGGGATGCGCTGAATGTAGGACTGACAGATCAAATTGGGCTGACAGTCGGAAGCTGGATCTTCATCGTCGGCATTCTGATTATTATCCTTAATGCCCTGATCATGCGGGAGACTCCTAAAGTGCTTGGCATCATCACGATTTTGCTGATCGGCTTTTTTGTCGACTTCTGGATGCTGCGCGTTTTTCAGGATTTTGAGATGCAGAGCTTTGCAGGCAGAGCGGGTATCCTGTTCTCAGGAATTTTACTGATCGCGATTGGCGTTTCCATCTATCTTCAAACGAATTTCCCGGCTAATCCGATTGATCAGCTCATGCTCACACTGCACGAGAGATTCGGGCTCAGCCTGATGGCGGCAAAAACGATCGGTGAAGTAGCTGCTTTGCTGCTTGCCCTCCTGTTCGCGGGACCGATCGGCCTTGGCACCATCATCATCACATTCGCGATTGGACCGCTTATTCAGCTCTGCAATCCAAGGGTACATGCGGTGCTTGGAAAATGGATCGCAAAAACGTAATGAAAGTGTGGATAAAGACATAAGGGCTTGAAAACAATAAGGGAAAGCAACCGAAAGGGGTTTAAGAAATGAGAAAATGGATGCTCGTTTCAATGGCTTTGCTCTTATCAATCAGTTTTTCAGGCTCTGTGTCTGCGGCACCGAAAGCAAAAGTCCCGAGTTCGGTTTTGGATATCTCAAAAGAGAACACGTATCCGAATCCCACCCAGGACCTTCCGTATCTGCAGCCTAGCGAGTTTACACAAGGGTTAATCGATACATCAAAAATAGCGATTGTGAATCCGAATCTGATTCGTCTCTTAAACGAATCATCGATTCCGGACAATAAGCTTGCAATCGGCTACAGAGCAACAATTTTTCTCGGCCAGTGGGCACTGAACTATGAGTCGTCCGAAACCGCAGTAAACTGGGAATACCAAAAGATCAACACAAACTTTTTCGACAACAGGGGCGGAAAAGCAGCCGTTCAGATCCATTACAAGCAGGAATCTCAAAAGCAGGTCAAAGGCGGACTGACAGCCCGGATCCCGAACGAAGAAGATGTGAAAAAGATGATGCTGCTTAAAGCGATGAAGAAAACAAATCTTCCACTGTCTTTTCAAACCATCATCGGGACAGGCTCTAAAAAAGACCAGGTCTATAATGTCCCGGTTAAGCGCCTTGGCTATCTAAACGCCTACGCACCTGCCGTCAGTGAAAAAGGCAAGGTGACTTACGGCGAAGTGTACTTAGTACTGAAAGGCAGCAAGCGCAAAATCGTTGTCCAAAACGTAACATCACAGGGAATTGGAGCCTGGATTCCTGTACAGGATCACGCTTCCTTCGGATTTACCGTTTCTGAACAGCCACGATAAAAAGCGAGCCATTTGAAATGCACCCCAAATGTTAGACACACAATCTAACATTTGGAGGTGCATTTTTGTGGCTCGCTTTTTGGGTTTAAATCACTGATTTTCTCGTCATGAAATCTACATCAGGGTAGTAGGCGTTTTTAACAAGCAGGTTAGGTCCAAGACAGGATACGGCCGGGCAGTGGCAGTTCAGACCGCGCGCAAGCTCTGTATCATTCCAGCGGTCGTAGGCAGACTGGAGGGTGTCGCGCTGAATGTTCCCAAGCTCAGGCGTATCCCCGAAATCCGTCACAATGATATCGCCGTTAAAAATGTTGACATTCAGTCTTGAACGGCCGTCGGGATCATTCCTTACTGTCACGTTTTTGGAAGCGCGAAGCCTCTTAATCAGTTCTGTATCCTCAACATTCGTGCTGCACGCGTAAAACGGCAGCGTGCCGAACAGCATCCAGACATCCTCGTTCCGAATATCAAGCAGGTGATGAATGGCAGCTCTCGTTTCTTCGAGAGACAGCGTTTCGAGCGTGCTGGCAAAGTCAGATGGGTACATAGGGTGCACCTCATGCCGCTGGCACTTCATATCCTCTGTAATCTGTTTATGTATCTTTTCCATATGAGGAAGCGTCCGCTTGTTCAGCATCGTTTCAGCAGAGACCATGATGCCGCCATCTACAAGCGCCCGGCTGTTTTCAACAATCCTGTCAAAATACGCCGTGCGCTGAGCGTAAGACGGTTTTTTCTCCATCATCGCAAAGCCGCCTTCAGCGAAATCTTCAAGTGTTCCCCAGTTATGGGAGATATGCAGCACATCAAGGTACGGGGCAATCTTTTCATACCTGGCCAGATCAAGCGTCAAATTCGAATTTATTTGCGTACGCACCCCGCGTTCCCGGGCATACTTTAAAAGAGGAAGCACATACTGATCAACGGATTTTCTTGAAAGCATCGGTTCTCCGCCTGTAATACTGATCGAACGGAGCGTCTCAACCTCTTCAAGCCGTTTCAAGATAAGCTCGAGCGGAAGTGCCTGGGGATCCTTTGGAGAAAGGGTGTATCCCACGGCGCAATGCTCACACCGCATATTGCAAAGTGTCGTCGTTGTAAACTCCACGTTTGTAAGGGTCATTTTTCCATATTGTTTAACATCTAAATAAGCCTCCCACGGGTCGTGAGAAGGGGTGATAGGCAGCAGATTCACAGCTGATGCATTCATTCATAAAACTCCTTTTTCAAGTTCACATAAAGAACATTCTAACATGAACCCGTCAGTTTGGAACACCTCGCGTTCAGGAGCGGTTGTCAAAGTTCCCTGAATGAGCTACGATAACTGTAACAGTGAAAGGAGAGATACATCTTGGGCAACGCCGTTCATGATAAAGACTCACAACTACAATATTTAAAATCACGGCTGAATATGTTCATGAATGTGATTGATTCAATGGATCCCGAATCAACCGACCTTGAAGACATCGACCGTTTAATAAACATGCTGGACGAACTTGAAATCAAGCAGGAGCAGTTTAAAAAAGACTGGAACAAAGAATAGATGACGTGAGAGCACCTGATGAGGGTGTTCTTTTTGTTTGTTTTTTTTTCGAAAACACTGTTGATGGTTCCGTTCTTCTTGATAAGTGCAATTGATCAAGAGAAAAACAATGGAAGGGGCACAAAAGCAGTTAGATTGTGCCTTTCAGCAAGCGGAAATCCGATCGAAGGTCACAAAAGCGTTAGGATTGTTTCCTTCAGTAAGCGGCAACCAGAGGGAAGGTCACAAAAGCGTTAGGATTGTGCCCTTCAGCAAGCGTCAACCAGAGGGAAGGTCACAAAAGCGTTAGGATTGTGCCCTTCAGCAAGCGTCAACCAGAGGGAAGGTCACAAAAGCGTTAGGATTGTGCCCTTCAGCAAGCGTCAACCAGAGGGAAGGTCACAAAAGCGTTAGGATTGTGCCCTTCAGTAAGCGGCAACCAGAGGGAAGGTCACAAAAGCGATTGGATTGCTCCCTTCAGCGAGCGGCAACCAGTGGGAAGGTCACAAAAGCGGTTGGATTGTTCGATTCATCAAGTGGTAACCAGTGGGAAGGTCACAAAAGCAGTTAGATTGTGCCCTTCAGCGAGCGGAAATCGGTGCGAAGGGCACAAAAGCAGTTAGATTGTTCCCTTCAGCGAGCGTAAATCGGTGCGAAGGTCACAAAAGCAGATGAAATGTTTCCCTCAGCAAGCGGCAACCAGCGCGAAGGGCACAAAAACTTCTGGATTGTTCCCCTCCCTACCCGCAGGAAAGGAACGGGTGCCGACTGCCAAAAAAGAAAAAGGTACGATAGAAACAAAAAACAAAACAGCCTCCATCCTTTGCCAACCCAAAGACCTGAATTAAATGTAATTTTCTTCTATTTTATCTAGTCCATACCTCACCCCTTTACACAAAATCCACACTCACCGGTACTTTTAGCCCTAAAAAATTTACAAGCATTAAAAAAAATACCAAATCCTATCAACAATTCCCTTCTAGAATAGAGTAGTACAAACTACGATCCGGAGGTGCAAGATGAAAGGGAAAAACAAGCTTGCCGTCATGCTGATGGCCTGCACGCTTTTGATTCAGCCTGTTTCTGTTCTTGGAGAAGATACCGTGCCGTCAGAAAAAAGCACAGTGTTAAAAGCGGAGCAGATTTCTTCAGGCATTACACACACTGAGAAGCAAATCGAGAATTTCGGGGGAACCGCGGGAAACAGCCAGAGAGTGAACGTTCTTGAGGCTGATCTTTCAAATCCGAATGTATCCGTTGTCACATCGAAGGCACTTGAACGAGTTGTTGCTGCAGAGACCCTCCCGTCACAGGCTGCCAGAGAAGAATTCAAGGGAAAAGACATTGTTGCAGGCGTGAATGCGGATATGTTCAATATGCAGACAGGCATCAATATGACGCTCCAGGTGCAAAACCGTAATCTTCTTATTAATCACAGCTATCCTTCAGGCGTTGCTCTTCATCCTGTTTTTGCCATTGACCAAGACAAGAAACCTTTTATCGGAGAGGTTGAAATGAGAGGTTCGCTGTCCTACAGCGGCAAAAATGTAAAAGTGGATACACTAAACCGCAACGAAAACGCGGGAGAAAAGCTTGGCATTTTCACACCAAAGCTAAACCAAAGGGGTACATTAACCTTTGATGACCGTAATGAGACCTTCATTAAAAATGGAGCCATGGCAGTCGTTAAAGAGGTTAAGGATGCTTCTGCCATCAAAGCTGGACATGCCTACACAGGAAAAATTGAAAAGATCTACCCTGCTTATGAGAGCATTGATATTCCATCAGACAGTGTCATCATTGCCGGATTCGGGTCAAAAGCGGAAATGATCCGGAATGAATTAAAAGAAGGCATGGACATATCCTTCCAGTTTGATCTTTTCACTGGAGAAGACAGAGTACTCAAAAATGATATCACAGAGGCTACAGGCGGCTATAACTGGCTTGTTAAAGACGGAAAGGCCCTCACAAAAGATGAGCTCCAGTCCAAATACGGCAGCCACGTGAATCTTAAGAGCGCCAGAACCGCCATCGGAATAACAGCAGAGCAAAAGGTCATCACGATGACGATTGATAAACCAAGCACTCTTTTTGATAAAAGCCAGGGGGTAACGCTAGTTGAAATGGCTGAAATCATGGAAGAGCACGGCGCGGTTTCGGCTCTTGGCCTTGACGGCGGAGGATCGACCGAGATGATCGTCCAGCCAAAAGGAAAAAGCGCGCTTGAGACGGCCAATCACCCGAGTGACGGGCAGTCAAGATCGATCACAAACGGCCTTCTCTTTGTCAATCATTCAACTAAAACAGGTGAAATTGGCGAAGTCATCGTAGAAAAAGATCTGACCATTTTCAAGAATGCAGCTTTTCCATTTGGAGTAAAAGCGACTGACAGCAACGGCAACCCCGTCATGATTGCAAGCCGCTCCATCCAGTGGAAAGCTTCAAAAGGAACCATTGATAAAACGGGTCTTTACAAGGCCCCTGCTCAGGCAGGGACAGACACAGTGGAAGCTGTCATCAACGGAGTAAGCGGGAAGGCATCCGTTACGGTCATCGACCAAGTGGATGACTTCCAATTTGCCGATCAGGGTCCGGTCATTCTTCAGCCTGGTGAAGAAAAGAAACTAGAGGCTGCAGCCGTGAAAGACGGCAAAGAAGTCATCCTCACAGGAGACGCAATCGACTGGGAGATGGACGAGCAGTTTGGTGAAATCACTCCAGACGGCACCATCCAAATTAAAGAGGATGTACCTGAGGGAACAAGAACAACTGTTACTGCAAAGCTTGGCTCCATTGAAAAACAGATTGAGTTATTAATAGGGCTGAAAGAACAAGTCATCGATGACTATGAAACGTATCCAAAGGAAGGGTATGAAGTATCAGGCTTCATGGGCGGCACACATCAGCTGTCCGGGGACGAGGCTAAGTTCGGAGAACGCAGCCTGCGTGTGGATTACGATTCGAAAAAGTGGGAACGCAAATACAACGGCACGATCAATGTCATCCCGCACTGGTACAAGTCAGCATCTGGTGCATGGCCAGATGAGCTTGCTGATTCCATGTATGAAACGTATAAAACAGACATCCGACCGAAGAAATTCGGCGTATGGGTTTACGGCGACGGCAAAGCTCCGTGGGCACGCCTGATTTTCAAAGCAAACGGCGTCAACAAGACGCTTGATCTTGCACCGAAAGTAGACTGGACCGGCTGGAAATACCTTGAGGTTGAGCTTCCGCAGGACTGGGCGCTGCCAATCGTTTTCAACTATCTTTATTTTGTAGAAACGAACAAAAGCATCCCTGACTACAGCGGCAGTGTTTACATCGATCACATGCGATATATTTACACGAACGAAACAGAAGACTTTAACGGTCCGGAATTCAAAGAGATCACACCTGCCGGAAATACTGTGTATGAAAACAAAATCGCATTTTCTTCCCTTCTTGTTGATGAAGAATCGGGTTTAGATGCTGAATCGATCGAAGTGAAACTAAACGGTGAAAAGCTTCCTCATACCTATGATGCTGAAACAGGCAAAGTGGAAGCAACAGCTGAAAACCTTGCAGAGGGCACCTATCATCTGACGGCTTCAGCACGAGACACAAACGGAAATATGTCCGTTCCGTCCGTCGATAAAATGATCAAAGTAGACTTGAGCGATGATACAGAAAAACCGGTACTTTCAAACGTGACGCCAACAGGAAAAGCGGTTGAGAAAACAGCAGAACCGCGTATTACCTTTAAACTGAAAGATGAAAAAAGCGGAGTGAAGAAAAACAGTATTGCCGTGAAAATTGACGGCAAACCTGCACCTGTTCACTACGATGAAAAAACGGGCTGGGCATACGCCGTTCCAGAGAAACAGCTAAAAGACGGCCAGCATTCCTTTATCATTGAAGCAAAAGACAACAGCGGTAATGTCATGACACCATTTGTGAAGGAATTTAATACAAAACAGCTTCAGCAGCCGGAAAAGGCCAATCAATTCGCCATTTCTGTCCTGCCTGATACACAAGGGTTTATGTACTCGAAACGCCTTTTTGACCGTGCCGCAAAAGAAGAAACAGACTTCGTGATGCATGTCGGCGACATCGTGGATACCTCTTCACAGGCAGAATGGGACAGAGCCGTTAGTGACCTTGCCCTGCTTGGGGATAAACCGTTTTTCGCAACGCCTGGAAACCACGAATCGTTCCAGGGCAACATTGATTTCTACTCAGACATCATTGGATCCCCAACGTATCATTTAGAATATGGAAACACGCTGATTATCAGTTTGAACAGTGCGTTCGGACAAAGTATTTCAGCATCCGACTCGACCCAGTTCCATTACCTTCAAGAGCTCCTGAAGGAAAATAAAAAGAAGAATGTTCTTGTCGTGACACACAACACGACAAATGACGATTTCGGCACGAAGCACGAAATGAACCCGGCTGATGCCAAGCAATTTGAAGACATTCTCGGAGCCTATAAAAAGAAAAACAGCGGCGTGAACGTTCAAGTATTGTTCGGTCACCTTCACCTCCTGCAGTCATGGGAAAAAGACGGCGTCAACTACACAATCACAGGCAACGGCGCAAGCAAAGGATATGTCTCAAACGACAAAGGCAATATCCTTGGAAGCGGAGTGCTCCAAGTGACGAAGTCTGGAATGGACTACAATTTCAACCCATTGCTGACGGAAGTATCCATCGTCGATGATGCACTCAGCGAACAGCGCGAAATGAAAATGGCAGCAGGTGCAGAGCGCACACTCAACCTTTTCGGCGATTTTAGAGAAATCTACGGAAACTATCTCGTCAACCTGAGCTCGTTCGAAGACGTTCATACAGTCTGGACCTCTGATAATGAAAAAGCTGTAAAAGTACTTCAGGACGGAACCATCCAGACAATCAAACCAGGTACAGCGAACATCACGGCCGTTTCAGGAGGTAAAAGCAGCACCATTAAAGTGACTGTAGTTGACCCGAACACAATCAAGCCTGTCAACGTTGAACTCAATCCAAATAACGAAACAGTCATTGAAGGAAAGAACATCCGCCTGACAGCAACAGCCATCGACAAAGACGGCAACCGATTTGCCATGGACCCTGACAAGCTCTTCATGGAGCTTTCGCCCCCAGACCTCGCAGAATGGAAAAACGGCAAAATCAAAACAAAGAAAAGCGGAACCCTGACCATTTCCTATCAGTACCTTGATATCAAAAAAAGCATGGAGATTAACATTCTTCCTAAAAGATAGAATTAGCAGAAGCCGCCCGGTCATTAGCCGGGCGATTTTTGGTCTTTAAATGAAACGCCAGTGGATTGCAGCGGAAGGAACTTGACTCCTTGTCCAGCTGCAGCGCCCAACTCCTCTGTCAGAACAAAATCCCCCAAAAAGTCAAACCCGGACTTTTCGGGTGATTTCTTATCTGACTGCCGGAGCAAAACGGGCGCTTCCGCTTTTCCAGGGGATGAAGAGGGCACGGAAGATCCCGCAAGCGCAGCGAGGAAGCTTCCGGCACTCCCCGCGGAAAGCAAGTTCCTGGAGCGAAAAGGAACGGGTAGGAAGTCAGGCAATTAGCGCAAAGACACTCTTGTCGGGAATGAAAAGGCATTCAAGATGAAAGCCTTTCCAACCATTTAACAAAGGAGTATAATAAAAATTGAATGAAATTGACCGAATTCTATAGACAATAAGGGGAGAAACAGGATGGATCGTTTTTATGAGAGCATGTATGAACTGATCGTGGAAACATCAACGAAGCTTCCGAAGGATGTACGCCGCGCGATTTTAAGAGCGAAGCAGCAGGAGAACGCAGGCACGCGCGCTGCGATGTCTCTTGCGACAATATCCGAGAATATCAAAATGGCGGACGAGAACGTATCGCCGATTTGCCAGGACACAGGACTGCCGACATTTAAACTGAAGGTTCCCGTAGGAGCCAACCAGCTGAATATGAAAGAAGACATCTACCGTGCGATTGCACAGGCAACAAAGGACGGAAAGCTGCGCCCAAATTCAGTTGACTCGCTGACTGGCGACAACAGCGGGGACAACCTTGGCTTCGGCACTCCTGTCATCAAATTCGAGCAGTGGGAAAAAGACTACATCGACGCGCGCCTGATTTTAAAAGGCGGCGGCTGTGAAAATAAAAACATCCAGTACAGCCTTCCATGCGAGCTTGACGGACTCGGCAAAGCAGGACGCGACCTTGACGGCATCCGCAAATGCATCCTTCATTCCGTGTATCAGGCACAGGGTCAGGGCTGCAGCGCAGGCTTCATCGGCGTCGGCATCGGCGGAGACCGGACTTCAGGCTACGAGCTTGCGAAGGATCAGCTTTTCAGAAGCGCGGATGACACGAATCCGAATCAGGATCTGCAACGACTTGAAGAATATATCGTAGATAAAGCAAACAAGCTTGGCATCGGTACAATGGGCTTTGGCGGGGAAGCCACGCTTCTCGGCTGTAAAGTCGGCGTGATGAACCGGATTCCGGCAAGCTTCTTTGTTTCTGTTGCGTACAATTGCTGGGCATACCGCCGTTTAGGCGTCAAGATTGATGCGGGCAGTGGAGCGATTCAGGACTGGCTGTACCAGGAAGGCGACATGCCGAACCTCCAGGACGACGAGCCTGCAGAGGCGCCGGCAGAAAGCCCGCGTGAAGTCGTGCTTGAAGCGCCAATCACAGAAGAAAAAATCCGCGAGCTGAGAGTCGGAGATGTAGTGCGCATCAACGGCATGATGTACACAGGACGCGATGCCATCCACAAGTACCTTTCAACCAATGACTCACCAGTGGATCTGAACGGCCAGATCATTTATCACTGCGGACCAGTTATGCTGAAGGATGAGGATGAAAACTGGCATGTAAAAGCAGCCGGACCGACAACAAGCATCCGCGAAGAGCCTTACCAGGGCGACATCATGAAAAAATTCGGCATCCGCGCTGTCATCGGAAAAGGCGGCATGGGTCCGAAAACACTGAAAGCGCTGAATGAACACGGCGGCGTTTACTTGAATGCCATCGGCGGAGCTGCCCAGTACTATGCAGACTGCATCAAATCTGTTGAAGGCGTAGACCTAATGCAGTTTGGGATTCCTGAGGCGATGTGGCACCTGAAGGTAGAAGGCTTTACAGCCGTTGTAACGATGGATTCCCACGGGAACAGCCTCCATGCAGACGTAGATCAGTCGTCTCTTGAGAAGCTCTCACAATTTAAAGAACCAGTATTCATTTAATGAGGAGCCGGAGAAATCCGGCTTTTTGTATTCCATTTATTACATAATTATTCCCAGTATGTAATTCCCTCACTTCCCGACACTATAAGTAGAACAATGTCAGGGGAGTGAAGAAGTTGAAATATTGGACACTTGCAACATGCCTATTGCTGTTTTTCCTTTCAGGCATTCAGCCAGCAGCAGCTGTTTCCAACCAGCCGATCAACTGGGGCTTTGAAAAAAGCAGAAACCACAAATCCGCGAACCCCGGGGAACCGCTAGTGAAGCTGCTTGAGAAATATGACGCTTTTTTTATGGGAGATCCGAGCCAAAAATACATTTATCTCACCTTCGACAATGGCTATGAAAATGGCTACACAGAAGGGGTTCTGGATGTTTTGAAAAAGCAGAAGGTGCCGGCAGCCTTTTTTGTGACGGGACATTACCTGCTTGACCAGCCAAACCTTGTAAAACGGATGGCAGATGAGGGGCACATTGTCGGAAACCACTCGTGGCACCATCCCGATCTGACAAAAGTCACGGACGAACGACTGAAAAAAGAGCTGGACTCCGTGAAAGAAAAGACGGAAAAGCTGACGGGTTATCAGGGAATTCAGTATCTCCGTCCGCCGAGGGGCGTTTTCAGCGAGCGGGTGCTGGCCAAGTCAAAAGAGCTTGGGTACCAGCCGGTTTTCTGGTCGCTTGCTTTCGTAGACTGGCATACGAACGCACAAAAGGGCTGGAGATATTCCTACGATCAGATGATGAGCCAGATCCATCCCGGCAGCATCCTTCTGCTTCATACTGTTTCAAAAGACAACGCGGAGGCGCTTGACAGAGCGATTACTGATCTTCGAAAAGAGGGCTATATCTTCAAGAGCCTGGACGATCTCATGATAGACCGAACTTTTCATCAGCCTTACTTTTTCTCCCTCTGACACACGTCACAGGGAGTTTTCTCTTTTCCCCGGGCGTTTCATGATATAATAGTCAGTATCAAAATTAAGGGGTTTGAGAACGAATGTGGGAAGAGCGAGTGAAAATAGATCCTCCATATGATTTTGACCGTGTCCTTGACCGTTTATCCATGGATCCGCTGCATCACGTGAAGATGGCTGAACGCGAGGTATCCATTCCGATGAGGGACGGGGATAAAAAGCCGTTTGTTGTAAAGGTGAAGGCTCTTGGAACGAAGGATGCACCTGTGTTTTTAGTGAGCGGAAGCGGGAACCGCGAGGCTGCGCTCCAAGAAACGATGCGCATTTTTCAGTGGGATACGTCCCTTCTTGACGTTCAAACCCACTTTCGTTCCTCAAACATCGCCGGTATTTTTCAGGAGCATGACGGCACGCCGCTCGTGCTGGAATTTGGCCTGTATGAGTGCCTGATGAAATGCATCATCCACCAGCAGCTGAACCTGAAGTTCGCCCATACACTGACAGAACGGTTCGTCCATACATTCGGCGAGCAGGTGGACGGAGTCTGGTTTTATCCGCTTTCTGAAAAAGTGGCGGCACTCGACTACAGCGACCTGCGGGAGCTGCAGTTCAGCGGACGCAAATCAGAGTACGTCATTGATACATCAAAGCTCATTGCAGAAGGCAAAATAAACCTGGAAGAATTGAAGGATCAGCCGGACGAGGACATCCTGAAGGAGCTCGTGAAAATCCGCGGAGTAGGGCCATGGACGGTCCAGAACCTGCTCCTGTTCGGACTTGGGCGTCCCAACCTGTTCCCGGTTGCCGATATCGGCATTCAAAACGCGATGAAAAAGCATTTCGGACTCGACCGCAAGCCAACCATGGAAGAAATGCAGGAGCTGAGCAGGGAGTGGGACCCTTATTTAAGCTATGCTTCCCTTTATTTATGGAGAAGCATTGAATAGAAATGGAGCGTCAAACATGAAGACCAATGAACAAAAGAACAAAGGTGTGCCTCTGGAAAAGGGACAAACCTTTCCATTAACCATAAAAAGACTCGGAATCAACGGAGAAGGAGTCGGCTATTTCAAAAAGCAGGTCGTATTCGTACCTGGTGCCCTGCCAAATGAAGAAGTGGTCGTGGAAGCAACGAACATCAGCCCCAAATTTGCCGAGGGCAAAGTGAAAAAAATCAGGAAGGCCTCCCCTCACAGAGTGGACCCGCCGTGCCCGATCTACCACGAATGCGGCGGCTGCCAGCTTCAGCACCTTTCCTATGAAAAACAGCTGCATGAAAAAAGAGACATTGTCGTCCAGGCGATGGAGCGCTTCTCGGGACTTGACCTCGGAAAAACCGACATCAGACAGACGATCGTCATGGAGGACCCGTGGAACTACCGCAACAAAAGCCAGTTCCAGACAGGGCTCAGAAACGGGAAAGTCATCGCGGGACTGTACAGCAAGAATTCCCACCACCTTGTAAACATCGATCACTGCATCGTGCAGCACGAAGCTACAAATAAAGCTGTTCAGACAGTGAAGCAAATTCTGCAGGACCTGAAAGTATCCATCTACGACGAGCGAAAACGCAAAGGCATCGTCCGGACCATCGTCAGCAGAGTCGGCTTCAAGAGCGGACAAGTTCAGATCGTCCTCATCACCGCACAGGATGACCTGCCGCGCAAGGACCTGATTGTCAGCGAAATCAACAAACGTCTCCCTGAAGTCAAATCCATCATGCAAAACATCAACGGCGAAAAAACATCCCTGATCTTCGGCGAAAAAACCGTCCACTTAGACGGGGAAGAAGTCATCCAGGAACAGCTCGGCGACCTGACCTTTGACCTCTCAGCACGGGCCTTCTTCCAGCTCAACCCCGTCCAGACCGTCAAACTCTACGACGAAGTCAAAAAAGCCGCCCAGCTCACCGGCAAAGAAAAAATCGTCGACGCCTACTGCGGCGTAGGCACCATCGGCATGTGGCTCGCAGACGGCGCCAAAGAAATCAGAGGCATGGACACCATCGCCGACTCCGTCGAAGACGCCAAAAAGAACGCCAAAAAACATGGCTTCCAAAACGCCACCTACGTAAAAGGCACAGCCGAACACTGGCTCCCAAAATGGCTCGGCGAAGGCTGGCGCCCAGACGCTGTCGTCGTCGATCCGCCAAGAACAGGCTGCGACCAAAAGCTGCTTGGTGCGATATTGAAGGTGAAACCGAAGAAATTTATCTATGTGTCGTGTAACCCGTCTACATTGGCGAAGGATATAAAGACACTTTCGAAAGCGTATAAGGTTGAGTATATTCAGCCTGTGGATATGTTTCCGCATACTGCGCATGTGGAGTGTGTGGTGAGGTTTGTGTTGAAGTAAGGAAAAAGAGGGAATCTGGATAATATAATGCTTCTGGCTGTTGAAAAATCCCCCTATTTGGGGTGATTATCCATAGTTTTTTATAATGTAGATAGATTAAACAAAGCCAAGCATTGATCTCATTATTAGGTTTTAAATGACATTCATTCAACACCCTATCAATATTCGCTCGATGAGACGAGATCAACTATTGAAGAGATTAAAATGCATATAGCTACCGATGGTTTTTAGGTTCCTAATTTCATGACAGGTGCCTATCTTCTCAACTTTCGATAAGAACTATGAGAGACGTTTTAAAGTTACGGATCTATTTGAGCAGTTCTTTACTTCATCTTAAATAAAGCGGTGGAAAAAAATCTAAACGTAAAGAAACCATTAAAAAGGTCTCTGCGGATGCTTATTTTTGCTACCATGAACTTGAAAATGCACTTCCTGTACATGGAAGTCTAAAGTAGGTTAAAAATAGCCAATAAAAAGACTCATATTAATGTATAAATCCCTCATAATGACAGAATGCAACCGGATGGAGGCCATCCGGTTGCATTCTGTTTATACTCTGAAAAAACTGCTCTTGGCAACTTACTATCAAATGATATTCATCAATTTTTATCTTTTAATAAAGATGGGACTAACTAGAATAGCTTTAAAGTATAAAACTTTAATCTGAAAATTAAGCTCCAAGAAAGTGCGGGTTACTTGACTTAATCCAAATCTTAAACACGGAATGTATTCTGTTTCTAGTTCTGGTCATCTTTTTTAAAAATTATCCTTAAGTATTTATCCACATCTTCACTCATTATCACTTCAGTATCCTCTGTGAAAATATCATATTTTTCAGTGGATAGGAAAGAATGGATCTCAGATTTGTTGGTATCAGGGCTTCCGAATTTTGCAGAGACATATTCCCCTAAAGCAATAAAGTCCTTTTCTAAGAATGGGTTGTATTCAAAACAAGCACTTATTTCTAATAGTTTATCACTATCATTAGAAGATTTTAAAACTTCTTTGAACAAATTTAGAATGTGATAGTAAGTCACAGAGTTCTTTTTAAAACTAATGCTTTGACTTTCTTCATTAATAAATTTTCCTTTAAGCTGAACTGTAGCTCTACCTTCATAGTTTGATTTGTAAATTATAATCTTAAAGGACTCTCCTCCTATCTCTAAATACGGCTGCTGATCTTCTCCAGAGAATAAACTCATAACTGTTATCTCAGTTTGAATGTTATTAAGGACACCTTTATATAGTTTTTTATAGCTTTCAAATTCTGACCGAGTCATAAGAGCAACATTGTGGGCCCAGAAATTCCTTAAATTATATAATTTCTCCCAATCCGAAGCCAGTGGAGGTGTCAGATGAGTGTAAAGCTGAGTATAACTTATATCTTTATTTTTATTATTATTTGGCAAATTCGTAAGCTCGTCTATTTTTAAAAGAACATCGTCTTTAATTTTATCGAGATCACTTGAGGAATTAATATTTAAAATACTTTCCCCTATTAGCTTTAACTTTGTTTGTAGAGCTTGATCGATAATACTAATTTGCTCTTTGACAAATCGGTTGAGATGAATAAAATCCCAATCGTCTAGTGGGTTATCTAAGTATGTAATCGGTTTACCTCTTTTGGCCTTTCTATCATGACCTAGAGTAGGGAATACTTCCTTCCAATTAGATTTAAATTTTTTTAAGAATACGAATTCTATTAATGTCCGAAAACCGCGCTCCAAGTCATATATGGTTTTCCCAATCTCTTCTATATAATTCTTTGTAATGGAATCATGAGAAATAGATAAATACTCTGTAATATTATTTAAATACTGGATTAGGAGATCGCGTTTTTTCTCAAATGACTTGTGATCTTTAGAATAGACCGTAAGTGTATAGATATCTTCTGATTGAGCCTGGTATCTATAAGATAGTCCATCAAACATCTCTTCTTTTAGTAGGGATTTAAGAGTATTTTCATCCAATCCATTTTTATTGAGAAATTTAAGTAAAATGTGGGTATGTACTACATTCATTGTTGTTCCCCCTCGGGTATCTTAACTAGCTCTTGGATTTGAGTAAGTGTCAACTTTGGTATCTCTCTAGTAGAAAGTTGCTCTATTTTCTCTTTCACTAATTCAAAGCTCTTAATAAAATCTGCTATTACTTCTATTTGTCCGTCTTCTTCAAAATCAATACCTAATTCATTCTCAGATAAATAAATATATCTGTTTACAAGTGGAATAAATAGGTCGAGCTCTGGCTCCATTACTTCAAGAGTTTCCAACTTTCTGTTTATGTAAATATATTTTTGGATGGCATCATACGTAGATTTTGTTTGACTACTACTTCCGGTATATTTGTAGTACATAGAAACTGGGAGCAAGTCATTTAGTTTATCTGAAACAGTTTCTCTTATTTTACTTGTAATATCCTCATGTTGTTGTTCTGTACTTTTTAAGTCAAGAGCTTTAAGCGAAGAGATTAAAGCATCTGTTACTGCAACTAAAGCAACTCGTTTGACCCAAAATTCTCTTTTAAGTTTTACATTGCCAATCTGATTAATATGATTAAATACTGCATCGAGGAAACATTTCTGTATACCGAAGTAAGTTTCATCTTTATGATATGGCTGTGTAAACATGGTATCACGTTGATCTTTTTTCAATATTCGTGGAAAGGCTTTGTTAATTAATTCAATACATTTTACAAGGTGTAAATAGACAATCTTTTCATCAGACTGCTCACTTTCCCATTCCACCCATTCTTTATATTCTAAATTATCAGCAATGTAACGTAGACAAATTAAATTTTGAGTGTTAGGTTCAAATCTCTCAGATACTACGCTTCCAACCTTTTCTGCATTTTGGTTGATCTCATTAAATAGAGTACGATGTTCCTCTGGTTCTAAACTTTCAATAAGAACAAATGGTATTACGTGGTTTTTCACCTTTAGTGCTATATCTTTAAACTCGCCTTGGGTAAGAATCTCTTTAATAGCTGTTAAGCGATGTTGGCCATCAATTATTTTCACTTTATTAAGGTGATCAAGAGATATTTCCATATCTTTTGAGTTGAATTTTATCCCATTTCCACTATCACTATTTAATATTACTGGTGGAAAAAATAGATTATCAGCTTTATTATCGATGTGCTTTATAATTTCTGCCACTCGAGCTTTATCTACATCACGGTTCATGGAGAAATCAACATCATTGTTAACTAGGTGTTCAACCTGATTAAAAGGCAATAAGCCTAAATAGTTATTATATTTCCCCCAAGTATACTGTAGTACTTTTATCTTAGTCATAGTCTTCCCCCATAATTATTGCTTTGATTTTCTATCCAACTTAAAAGATAGTGCATTATGTTTACTGAATTATCTACAATTTTTAGTAGACCAATTGTGATAAATAAACTTTAACATATTTACCAATGTTTATATTATATTTAATAATTTTATCTACTTAGTTTAATCATAAATATAAGCTTATTTATTAAATAGCTGCCCTAATGTTGTTTACCTGATTTAAATTTGTGGTAGTTTAAATTCAGTCAATAATAATAATCAATTTGTTAGAAATCTAATAAATCAAAAAAAGTTTTTACGTTGAGAATAGCCGCCTAGAAGATTTCTTCTGTGAATTTTTTTTCAACAGATGTGGAGTGTGATGTGAGGTTTGTATCGAAGTAAGAAAAAGCAGGAAACCAGTTTGAGGTTTCCTGCTTTTTCTCGATTAGATTAATACAAAGTTAAGAGTTTCAAGTAGGTGCAGTACACTTACAAATTGTTAAATAACACTAAATCTTCTTTATTAACTATGTGTGAAAGAGAAAACCGAACAGTATTTCTAACTTGTTCCAAACTAAAACCAGCAGATTGGAGAACATGACTTGGCTTACTAGAACTACAAGCTGATCCAGTAGAAACTGCCATAATAGGGGCTAATTTTTTAACAAGAATCTCATTATTAATTCCAATGAATTGTACATTTAAAACACCTGGAATTTTATCTTTGGAATCATTGTTAAAAAGAATATGACTTGAGAATTTCTTTTCTAAGACGGTGATTAGTTCTTCTTCAAGCTCGACTAATGTTTCAATATTTATTTTGAGATTTCGTAATGCAAGCTCTGCAGCTTTCCCCATCCCAACAATGTTATGAACCGCGAGTGTTCCGCTTCTCAGCCCATTTTCCTGCCCCCCTCCATGAATGAGAGGAGTTATAGGTGTGGAAATACCGTACTGATCTTGTCGAATGTATGCAGTACCAGTTCCCTTGGGCCCGTGAAATTTGTGGGCTGAACAAGAGAGGAAAGTAATTCCGGGATAATCTTCTAGTGAAAAATGTATTTTTCCAACTACCTGTGTAGCATCAGTATGAAATAATACGTTCCTATTCAAACATATATTGGAGATTTGTTCTATAGGGTTTAAAGAACCTAATTCATTGTTTCCCCACATGAGAGTAACTAAAATCGTGGTGTCTTTAATTGAACCTTGTAAGTCTTCTACAGAAATTCTCCCATACCGATCCACCTCAAGATAAGTAACTTCATACCCTTTTGATTCTAAGAATTTACAAGTATCAAGAACAGAAGGATGTTCTGCTTTAGAAGTGATTATATGGTTTCCCTTTGAATGGTAATAATCTGCTGTGCCTTTAATAATCATATTGTTTGTCTCTGTAGAGCCGCTGGTAAACGTTATTTCATTATTAGAGCAGCCTATCAACCTTGCAACATGTGTTCTAGCTGATTCCACAGCTTCCTTTGCATTAATTGCAAGGGAATAATACTTGCTTGAAGGGTTTCCGAATTCTTCAAGCAAGTATGGTAACATTGCGTCTTTTACTTCAGGGAGCAGGGGAGTAGTGGCGCTGTTATCTAGATATAACATAGTGAACTCCACCTTTAAGAATTAATTTTCAACAAATTATTTAACAGTTTATCGTAATTTCCTGCGTGTTTATATTCGTTATCTAGAAGTTGGATGCCTCGCTCCAGATGAGCATTAAAGTAGTCTGGGAAATATTCTTCATCTCTCAAATTTCTTTTCGCATGTTGGCGAATTAAAGCTTTATAGATATAATCGTGCTCCCCGGTCATAGAATTACGATGAATATCTACTCCGCTTTTATCTTGGATAAGCTCTGGAATTTCCGGAATTCTTAGTGAGAGTCCAACTGCTATTCTTGAAAGAACATTCCATGTAAGTCCAGTTGAGGCTTGGAGGGACTTTAGTTTTTCACCAGTTCTTTGAGATGTTTTTATTCTGAAATTCATAACTAAACCTCCAAGCCTTTAAAAGAAAAATAATCTGAAACAATATTGGTTTCTTTTTTACTTACGTCAAAATCTAAGGTGTATTCTCTTGCAGTATATGTGTGCAGCAACTCATAAGTTTTCTCATCAATTTCAGAATCAGTTGAAAGTATAATGGCTTGCTTTCCGCAGTTCGGAATATAATGGTTGAGAATGCTGTTTTTATGTGTACGATCTAATCTTCCTAATAAGGTATCAAATATGAATGGGACATTTCTGCCAGAACATTTAAAAACTGCCCATGAAATGGATAGCAATAAGATTTCTTTTTCTCCGGCAGATAAAGTGGATTTTTCCATTTGTTCTCCATTTTGATCAAACAATGTTACTTCAAATGTGGATGATTCTACTTTGAGAGAAGAAATATAATTTTGTTTTCTCATTAATTTATTTAGCATTTTAGTCGCTTCGATTTGCACTTCCTGAAGCTTTTTCTTAAGCTGAAGATCTCTAAACTTTTTACTTAAAGAGATGATTTTTTGAGATTCTACGAAAGAGTTACGGCTTTTCTCTTGGTCTTTAAATTGAATTTCAATTGCCTCAATTGAGGAATTAATTTTTCGCAATGAATTTACTACTTCTTCCTTTACTGATTCTGTTTTTTCAATTTCTTGATTGATCAAAGCCAAACGTTTGCTGTGTAGTTCCATAGAAGCTAGCATATCGGCAAATTCAAAAGAAGTATCATGAACTCTTTGTTTTTCTTTAAGTAATTGAATGTCTTTGAGTTTAGTCTTATTTTCTTCAATAAGATCGATATATTTTAGTAATTGATTACTCTGGACGTCATTGAATATTGTTTCTACCTGTCTGCTTTCTGAAAAAGAAGCTCCATGAACAAGATTAATATCCTCAGAAGGCTTTACAGTAGAAAGAATTTCTCTTTTTAAGAGCTCTTGATTATTTTTCTCTGGCAACGTTTTAAGTCGTGTTAATATGCCAGTTAATTTTTCACTTGTTAATTTATTTTCTAATGAAGAAAAAAGCTGGAATTTTTCTTCATTAACCAGTTGAGAACGGGTTTCTTCCACAAGTCCTTTTGCTAAGAAAAATGGAAGAGAGTTTGATACAAATTGTCTAATTGTCTCATGATTTTGTTTACGCTCATTTTCAATCAAATTAATTTTCTGATTCAATTGATCGCGTTCTTCGCGGGCCAAGCCCCCATGAATTTGGAAATCGTTTTTTAGATTTTGATATCTTTCTTCTAAATCTTGTTGCTCGACAAGTAAGTGAGAGAGAGTATGGTCAATCTCATTTATTGCTAATATAGATTTATTTTTTTCTTCTTTAAGTTCAATTAATTCCCGTTCTTGCTTATTTAAAGAAGAGAGGTTTTCATTAAGAAGGCTGTACTGGTTTAAATCATCTTCAAGGACTTCAAATATGTCTAAATTAAATAAAACATATGTTAGTTTTTCTAGATAACTTGATAATTGATTATTGTTAATGATTCTTGAAATTTCTTCCCCATCAAATAGGCAGAGGTCTAATAAATGTGGAGGCATAATTTCTCTTAGTTTCGACTGAAAGATGTCTTTTTCATAATCGTTCATATGCTTTCCGTTTTGAATGATCTCAACCTGCTCTTTAATCACTGAGTTTTTGATTTTCCATGAACGGTACAGGGAATAACTCTTTCTAGATAGATCATCTGTTATTTCAAAATCTAATCTCAATCTAAAGTTATTCTCTTCTTTGAATCTGGCAGAGTGGTTTAGCATTGATTCAACTTTTTTAAAATATTCTTTATTCTCGGTTTTATAGCCGTATGCAAATGAGCCGAATAGTCCTAATTTAATCGAGTTAAGGAAAGTAGTCTTTCCTGCCCCATTTTCTCCACCAATTAGAATAGTATTGTTATTAGCTGTTGTGTCTAATTCAATGGAGTGGAGACCTCTATAAGGACCGATGTTTGTTATTTGAATCTGTTTTAGATACATGAAATAAACCCTCTCAAAGATGTAAGTAGTCTTGTTTTAATACTTTAGATATTTCATCCATTAATCCTCTTCGTACTTTATAACCGGAAAAATCCTTTTCAATGGAAAGGAGTTTCTTTAACACTTTAATATCTACTTTGTATTCGTCACATAGGAGATCCAAGTCTGAAAGTTGATCTTTGTTAAATAGAGGTCGGTCATCTACTTCCCAGTCTAGATCGTATCCCATTACTGAATTGAAAATAACTGGTAAATGATCATCCCATTCTCCCTTTTTGTACCAAACTTTACGAATTGCTTTTAGTTCTTCTTCTTTGATTAACTCGTAGTTGGGATCATCAGGATGTTGTAGATCTTTTTGAACTTGTAAAAGCCTCTCTAAGATCTCTCTGCGCGTTTCCATTGTAAATGGTCCTAGACCGAGTTGAGCAAGTTTTTTAGTATTTGTTTCTTCATCAAAATAGGAAACAAGAATTTTATGATCTTCAGCCGCACTCAAATCAATTCCATTTTCATCTACATATGCTTTTAATTGATCCTTTTCAACAATGACATATTGCTCAAGAGGAATAAATTGTTTAGGGCGGCTCCCTTTTTTTGGGATTACATGAGTTTCTACACCGTCAATTGTTTCGACTTTAATATCTTTAAAATAGATTTGACCGTTCATTCTGTATTTCATTCGTCTGCTGCGGTCATCACGAATAGATGAAAGCCAGTTCCTGAAATCTAATAGAGGTTTCATCCAATCATGCCCGCTTTGAATAAATCCTGATAAAGCCTTGTCTTCATTTACAACTGTACATACCCAGCAGCCAAACCTGCTGTTTCCACAAGAACCTGCAGTATCTTTTACTGTCTTATCAACAACCAAAGGACATTCGCCGCTGCTAGAATCCTGATACAAACGATGAAGTTCAAAATTATCGTCTCCCCATGGAGAAGGGCTGCTTAATAAGTAATCCCATACATCGTCCAATTTGAATCCTTTAATTGGTGCATAAACATAGGCATTAGACAGGGTAGAGTGCCTCATTAGCACTTTTCCTTCTACTGTATGTGATTTGATCACGTTTGCTCTCGTTGCACTTTCATCTTCACGAACTCCGAGAACCATAATAACTTCACCAAAAGAATTTACTTTGTCAGTAATAAATTGGTTTGCAGGATCAATTTTTAGCCGGTCAGTACACCATCTGAATTGCTGGTTTGGGGACGGATATCCTTTTCCTATGATGTTTAGCCAGAATGATTGTTCAACAACTGGCTTCACTTTATGTGTTTCAATAGGAAGTCCTAAGTCTAAGGACTTTTCTTGGATTTTTCGTAGGGTATGATTAATTGATTGAATAATCAATGGCGTTTCCACTAAGGTGTCTGAAGAAATGACATACACTTTCTTGTGCAGCTTCTTGCTTGGTAATTCTCGCAGTGCTTCAAAAACAAGCTGAACCACTACGGTAGAATCTTTACCACCGCTATATCCGACAACCCATGGCCGATCGTCTTGAAGATATACGTCAGTAATTTGACGTTTGGCATCCTCTATTATTTTCTTCTCATTACTGAGAAGACTTGAAATAATTCCATCACTCATGTTACATAACTCCCTGTTTAAATTTGTCTTCAATAGATTGCTCTGTTTCTAGTAATGGCAAATCTAATAAAGATTTAATTTTATTTGCGGTTAATTGAATCGTGTAATTGTTTTTTTGAATTCTTCCATTCTCATTAAAGGCACGACCTAGCCAGAAATCCGTATTTGTTCTGTTCCAGTCAATACCTGCCAGTTGTTCTATTTTAGAACGCCATTCGTCCGGGTGATATTCTCTTAAATATCTTCCTATGATCCCAATCGCTTCTATAAAAACTCCGTGACCAACAATATAATTTGCTCTTAAATCTCTCGGAGAAAGCTCTTTATTTAATACTTGATTCCATTCAGTCATTGAATTTGTTAGGATTGTCCAAAAATCAATTAAAAAATGAGTGTCTTCCTCAGTTATAGATTCACCTTTATGTTTTCCAAGCAACTTAAGATTTGTGTTGTATAAGTGATTAAGAGCTAATATCTTAGGTGAGTTTTTAGATAGAGATACACGTTCTTTGTCTGTATATCTTTTTAAAAGTGGAATCTCATTAATTATTTCTTTTGTCACAAGTGAAAGTCTATCCCGATGATCGTACAAAATTCCTATGGAAGAAGTAGTGTTGACCGCATGACGATTGAGATCGGAAAAGATTTGCTGAGATTTCTTTAATCCTTCATCATGAAAGAAGACTACAGAAATTGTTTCAGATCCTATTTCCGGTGATACCTTGAGAGCCTCTTCAATTGCCGCACGTCTGTGCTGTCCATCATTAATAAGAAAACGCGCATCTAATGAAATCCTTAACTGTCCTAAATCTTTTTCAGAGGAATCTTCACTAAATGAAACAAATTCAATTTCTCCATCAACAGAGGCAGTAAGCGAAGAAAATACATAATCTTTGTTATTCTCCACTATGTAGTTTGTTATTTCTGGAATTCTTGTCTTGTTTAAAATTCTTTGCGATCTATGTTCAGGCGGAATTTCTTCCTCATCGAATAAGAAAATTTTCGGGATAATTCTTAGAGGACACATGGCAACATAATACTCTTTATTTGCCTGAATTCCTCTAATAGCTGGAAAGCTATAGTTAAATGCTGCATCCATTGTAACCCCTCCTAATTACGTACGTAATTTCATGTTTTTATTATAAACTTTTTCAACATTATTCTCAATCAAAAGGTGAACTTTTGTTCGGTATTATTCAAGATTCCTATTTGGGTAGTAATAACTAATATAGCTAATAATTCCTATTGTGTTGTGATAAAATTATGACTATAGAAAAGCAATTTGGAGTTGATATAAATGAGTTCCACTGAGACATATTTTTTGAGTTTTTTAGAAGCCCTAAATCCAACTGCTTCCCACAACGCAAGAAAAATGGAAGAGCTTCTATACGAGGATCCTGCAAGTTCAATTGTAAAAGCAAGATTATTTGCGGAGTCAATTCTCAATGATGTTTTTAATCAAGAAAAAATAGAAGCACCCTATGTGAACTCCTTATTTGAAAGAATCGCATTTCTTACTAAAGAGGGATATATAGAAAAAGATATTCAGCAGGCATTCGATACGATAAGGAGATCTGGAAATAAAGCTGCACATGATGGAAGTTTCAATGAGATAACGGATGCTTTTAAACTTCACCGTGAAATGCATCGAATAGGGGTATGGTATTACGAAGTTTATTCATTAGAACAGTTGAAAGTTCCTTTATATGAAACTCCTAAACCACCAAAAGAAAATGTTGAGGAAATCATAAAAAAGCAAATTCTTGAATTTCTTAACGTTAACAAAATGAATAATCTAGGGGTTGTTTTAGAAACACCGTCTATAAAAGGAGATACTCTGCCAGCTTACGATGAGATTGAAGAAGAGATTATAGAAAAAGATCTTAAGGAAGATCAAAGCTACTTAATTCGCGAATTAAATCGCTTAAAAGATTCCTCTCAAGAGGCAATTGAAAATGCAAGCAAGTTTAGCCGGTTTAAAGACTACCTTCATGTAGACAGGAAAATTCAAATTGATTTTGAAAGAATTTTAGAAGAAAAAGCAAGCAATCCGAAGGGGAATTTGATTTTTCTTTGTGGCAGTGTCGGAGACGGGAAATCACACTTACTTGCATATGTAAGTAAGAAAAAACCTCAACTTATCAATGAATATAAAATTTACAATGATGCTACTGAAAGTTTTTCTCCCAATAAGAACGCAATGGAAACCTTAGAAGAAGCTCTCAAAGGCTTTTCTGACCAATTATATGCTAGTAATAGTGAAAATGTAATACTTGCAATCAATATGGGCGTTCTTCATAACTTTATCCATTCGGTACATAATACTTATTCTTTTGAAAGATTAAAAAGCTTTGTTAATCAAAGTGGTCTATTTTCACAAAATGTAACTACAGAATATTCAGAGGGCAATTTATCATTATTGAGCTTTGGAGATTACCATCCATTTGAGTTAACAGAAGAGGGACCAATCTCTAATTTTTATTCTTCGTTGTTAAAAAAGATATGCAGTTCTGAAAATCAAAATCCTTTCTATCTAGCTGCAAAAGAGGATGAGAAGAATAACATTTATACAATAGTACATGAGAATTACAATTATTTGAAGAATGAAGCAGTCCAAAAGCAGATCGTATATTTAATCATTAAAACGATTATTAAAAATAAAGTTGTCATTTCTGCACGTTCGTTTCTGAATTTTGTAGCAGATATTCTTATACCTGATCAAGTAATGAGCAGGCAATTAGTAAGTGATTTTGACTTGTTAAAAGGTTCTTTGCCAAATTTGCTTTTTGCAAGAAAAGAACGTTCTACCTTACTTAATTCAATGAGTCAAAATGATCCAATCCATATTCGCTCCGTTTACATTGATCAGTTAGTAATTGATTTTAATACGTTAGATAATTGGCGAGATCTAGTAAAGGAGTATGTTCACGACAATATTTCTTTAAAATGGATGGATCCATTTTTATTTGATTCAGATTTGACTGGATATTCTTTTAATCAGTTCTTTGAAGCATTTATTAGAATAGCTTACCTAAGTAATCAAGATTTTTCTCAAAAGCTTATTGATGAGAGTTATAAAAAATATATGGAGAATTTATACTCGTTTAATACAAAGAATCCTCAAAAAATCAAAACATTTTATGAGGAGATTAAGTCAGCAATTTTTGATTGGAGAGGAAGTCCAAAAAAAGATTACATCTACTTAAGTACTACAGAGAGTAAATTTAGATTTGCTCAGAAAATGAATCTTAAACCAAGTATTGATCACTTAAAACCAAATACTCAAACAGTTCTTGAATCTTTTAAATCTACCATTTTATTAGCATATCATGGAGGAGATGCTAGTAAAAAAATCTTTTTAGAAATAGATTATCCTCTATATCAATTAATATCAAAGGTATTGAATGGTTATAGACCCAATAAAAAAGATACAGAAGATGCAATTAGATTTGTTGAATTTATCGATAAACTTATGGCATTTGGAGAGAAAACAAATGAAATGCTTATTTTCTATCCGAATGACAATCGTTTTTATACAATTAAAAGAGATGATTTCGAAGGTTTTGTATTTGAAAGGGAGTTTTAATTTATGGCGGAAACTCTTGATAGAGGGTTTTTAAAAAATCACTTAGAAGATAAAAAAAAGCATGATGTGGGAAAGGTAGTTGACGTATTGCCTTTTCTTTCAAAAAGAACAAGAGCAGTGCGAGATAATTTTAACAAGGTTCTTGGCGAGTACGTTCGAAATATAAATTCCTTACAATTAACTAATAAGGAAATTCAAGGTGCTCAAATGGCAGAGCATGTAAACTTTAAAGAATTTGTTGCCGAACATGATTTTAAAAGATTTATAAGTCAGTATTTATTCGAACATGAAGAAATTAAACCTATCCATTCTTATTTATTTAATTACTTAAAAGTGGATGATAAGAACAGCAATGAGTTTAAGAAATACGCTCAATTTATGAGTGATACTTTATCGCAAGGCAATCAACAAATTAAGGATATATTTTTAGACAAAACTTCTGACAACATCTTAACCGAATTAATTCTCAGTCAATTAGAACCTTTAAAAGAATCCAAAAGGAAAGATCAGCAGTATGAGTTGTTGTTTCCTCCATTAATTAAAAATTACCAGGAAGATCTTATTTTTCTTAGTAAACATAAAGAATACTTTTTAGGCTCATTCCCTTTACTAACACACTTTTATACATTTATGTATGCCGTGCAGGTAATTACTATGTTTAGTCGTTTTACTAACGGCTCATCAGACGATATTAAACCATTTTACTTCGGTTTGGATTGGGAGGCTTTCAGTAAGAGAAGAAAAGCTGCTGATGAATTTGAAGGATACAAGTTTGTACGAGAACAATCAAAGAATTTATTTCCTCATATTCACACTATTTCACACTTAAGTCATAACGCACTAAATAATGAAAGGGAATCTGGTAATCTTGCGTTTATTCCTTATGGAAAACTTTATAAAATGATATCAGATAAAGGCAAAGAATTTGAGGATGCCTTTTTATATGAGTTAAAAGCTTGGATACAGGATTACAAGAACTTGCCATTTACAAAAGTAACTACTAATGATGATTCTTCGACCCTTCCAGAGGCATTTAAAATATTGTTTAACTGTTTGCGAGAAGGTACAAGCTCTGGTGTAAGTGAAAAATTTGGAGGGAATATAGAAGACCTTGGTTATAATCAGTTCACGAAAGTTCGAGGGAACTTGGGGACTGTGTTCAATTTAAAGCATGATTTTGTATTATTATTAACCGCCGTATGTGTGAAAGACGAACGAATTCCTTTAAATCAACTATTTGCTGAATACGAAAAACGTGGAGTAGCACTTGACAGGTATTCTAAGAAGGAAATAGTTAAACTATTTGACAACCTGAATATTTTAGACAAAAAAAGTGATAGTGGTGATGCACAGTATGTCAAACCAATTTTATAATTATATAGCCTCTATTTTAAATGAATTTTTTATGAAATCTTCTATGAGAGCTGGAGAACGATATTACTTACAATTGGATAATCAATCCGAAATATTTTCGCTGTTAAAAGCACTTATGGAGTTACCTAACCAGCATTTTCATTATCAGCATGAGCTGGGAGAAAAATATACAACATTCTCTATCCCTTACAACGATCTGCAGCTTGTCATTGCTAATACTTCGGAAGAAGTTAAGCCGGATTTTTTAGTTACTCTTCGTAATTTGGTTGGCGAGCAAGAAGGACCTTGGCAAAACACCGCGTTATTAAGCATAGTGGCAGAGCAGCTTGATTCTATTCAAGGAGGAAGCAGCGACTTACAAAAAGAAGGTATGCCATTACATCCTTCATCACTTTTTAATAAACTAAAAAGTGAAATTGAAAATAGTGTTATGGATAAAGTTGATCAAATTGTTTTATTGGATAATCTTGAAAATCTGCTGAAAGAACAAGCTTTTCAGCAAATAACAATATTCGAATTCGAAGATATTTTTACTACATTACAAAAAGGTTCCATTGATAACAATGAATACCATAAATTTGGCCTCTTTAAAGATCCGGAACTGGATAAATTTAAAGGGAAGGATCTGAAAAGAAGATTAGTTGAAAATAGAGAATTATATGATTTTGTTAAAAAAACACACGACTTTGGTCTTGGTAAGGACGAGTTAGAAAAACGCTTTACTTCTGAAGGTGCAAGAGAGCTTTTAGCTGAGCAATGGAGTGAGAACCTATTCCCGAGAGTATTCAAATTGCATGAAGATTTTAATGATGATAAAAAGAAAAAGAGAATTGAAATAGAGGAAATAGAGGTTTCTAATCGATTGACATTCTGGAACAGAGCTCATAAAGATACTACGGCAGGAAATAAGAAGCGACATATTCTTATATTTAATCAACAAAGTATTGAGCAAATACAAGTTAATATCAAATTTGAACTGAGTAAAAACGTAAAAAGCCTTTCAAAAGAATATTTAAGTATTCAAAATCAATTCAAAAAACATACTGAGATAGATGTGAAAAAAAGTAATATTTTCGCCACTATCAATTGCAGTAGAGATGAAGTTACTTTTACTAGAATAACTTATAAACACGATAAGAAATCTCAACTCGGTGCAGAACTTTTAATTGCAGTAGTACCTTCTATTGAACCAGTCTTTTTTGATAAGTATAAATCGTTTTATAGTATTGATCCAATAAGTGAACGAATTGGGTTGATGTACGAAGAAAATACTCTTACATTTGGACAAGGCTTCAATAAAAAAAATATTGAAGTTCATAGTCAAAACCAACAGGTGGATATAAACTCACTTGAAGAAGAGCAAGTGATCGTTACTCCGATGGTAGAAGCATTCGATGATAATGAAGAACTAAAATTAAATTTGAAAGTCCCAAAAGCGATTATCCCACTGATGCTAAAAAACGAAATTCCAGAATCTATGCCGATTACTGGTCAGAGATTATGGAAGCTTATTCGAGAAACCGGTAAAAACGTAGAATGGATTGAAGAAACTAACAGGCTTGTACTTGAAAATAGAGAGTATTACTTACATTCAGAATATAAAACATTTTTTGAATGGGAGAGACAGTGGGTTCAAAAGGAAATTAAAGCAGGCTTTTTTGAATCCGATAAGCTTAAGTCACAATACTTGAATTTGAATCCCTCGCTACTCGATGTCTATAACCAATTTATTCATTACTTTAAGAGGTTAAATTCCCTCCCAAGTCTTACATTTGTATCAGAAGAATATAGACAACTGGGTACAAATTTAGTTCAAGAATATATTAATCAGATTAAAACGTTTAAGGAAGGAACAGCTGCAGGAAAGAAAGGTTCAGATCTTTTTAAACTAGGTACACTGGTTACAAATGATAATTTCTATTTAACTCCTTTTCATCCTTTGGTAGTTGCCTTTAAATTGAAAATGTATGAGCTTGTGGAACAAGAAATTTTGGATAACAGCATTCTGAATAGGCTTAACTCTGACGCCTTACTTCCATTCATATATGATGACAAAGAGCAGCTACATAAACCAGATCATCAGCAAGCAGCAATGGAATGGCTGGTATTTAAGCCGGTGAGTAAAGTAACAGTCTCTGATGCTAGTCAATACTTAGCTAAGGTGATCAAAGATAAAATTTCACAATTTAAGGATCATTTTGCTTATCTATTTATTGAAAATTCAAGAGCTCCACTTCAATTAAATATAATTAATATTTCTAATGATAGAGAAGTAGTAAGTGGATTACTTCAATGGATGATTGATGAAATTGAACGTGTTGGAATAAATCACCTAGCCAACATTGAAGTTACCTTATATAACGATGTTGCATCAGAAAGTGCTTTCGACCTATATGCTCGTGCAGAAACTGTTAAGGATGTTAAGGAGCTTTTTAATCTAACAATCCGTACGAAAGAATATGACCAAGAGGATATTCTTAGAAAGATCAGAGAGAATTTGTCCTTCTTTAAAAGAAATATAGACGCTGAATACAAATACGCACATATTTCATTCTATAAAATGGAAGCTCAGGAGAAACACGCTGTTCAGCCAATGAGCGAGATGATAACTGGGCTTGCTTTAGAGGGGCTGTACTCAAGTGTTCCATCCATGAAAGATGAAGAGAACTATAAAAGTGGTTTTGGAATTAAAGCCTATCCGATTGATAATAGTAATCTATTGGCACAAGCAGCATACTACACCAACGAACTGACTGCGAACATGCGCAATAGTGGTAGTGATAGTTACCGTAAAGGTGAAGCCATCTTCTCAAGAACAACTTCATTGGATGAAAAGAACTTAAGAAAAATTTACGATGCATCCTACTGGGTTACATTTATAGATCCAGCTTTTGACTTAGAATACTTCAATCAACAAGATTCTAATCTTGTTGTTATTCATTACAGTGATCAGTATTCTTCTTCTAGCCGTTATGATGCGATTACAGTTACGAATAAATCAGGCCAATATTATAGTGTAATTAAGGACTTCCTAAAGAAGAAAGAAGTAAAGGGAACAGATGAGAACGTATTAAATACGATTAAAGCCTTCAATACATTTAATGGTGAATGGCTATTAAGAATTATTGGCAGTAAAGGTCACTATGATAGGGAAAAGTTAAGTATTATTTCTGCTATAAAATATGCTGTTTCGTATCTTGATCATCCAAATATCACATGGGTACCCGTCTCCCTGGAAGAAGTACTACGAGTAGCAGGTGCTGTTAGCTTGAGTAAATCTGATGGGATATTCACTGCCAAAAATCTTGGAGTTAAAGGGAGTCATAGTGATGACCTTCTTCTTATTGGATTAGAAAAAAACGATGAGAAACTGCTCATGCACTTTTATCCAATAGAAGTTAAGATCGGCTTCAACAAACTGGATGTTATTGAAAAAGCAAAGCATCAGGTAAATAAAACTAAGAGCCTCTTTATAGATACTTTAACCGGAGACGTTGGGGATACCTTTACCGGTAAATTTTATAGGAATTTCTTTGCACAATTGCTCATATCCAATGCAAAGAAACTTAAACAAAGTGAGTTTTGGAATGAGAAAGGATATGACTTTTCACTAAGTGAAATAGAACTCCTTTTAAAAGACGATTACGAAGTATCTAATGCTTTAGCATCTGTTATTGGAGAAGGAGCTGTTCTCTCGTTTCAGAAAGATGTCTATCATAGAAGTGCCAAGATTGATTCAAATATATTATTGATAACTTTAACTGAGATTGATGGATACGAAGGTCTGGTTCAGCCAATTGAAGGTCTATGGAAATGGATTCAAAAGAATGACAATGATTTTGTTAAAGAGGATATGCTGTCATATAAATATCGCAGAGTTAACGATGTGACAGAAATTATCGAGGAAAAAGAAGATCCAGAAATTATTGAGGAAAAAGAAGATATAGAAGTGGTCGATGTTTCTGAAGATATTGAGGAGCAAGATCCTGTAGATAGTCAAACGAAAGAAGTACAAACACAGGAAAAACGGAAGTTGGAAAATGCACGGATCCTCATCGGTAAAGCGGAAAACTCCAATAGAGATATTTATTGGGAATATGGTAATCCAGGTTTAGCAAATAGGCATCTGCTGATTTCAGGTAAATCCGGTCAAGGAAAAACCTATTTTATGCAGTGTATCCTACTTGAAAAATCAAAGCTCGGAATTCCGAGTATCATAATTGATTATACGGAAGGGTTTCTTCCAAACCAGTTAGAAAACGAATTTGTTACTGCTGTAGGAAATAAACTAAAACAAAAAATAGTTTATAGTGAAAAACTGCCTATAAATCCATTTGAAAAAAACACTAGGGATATTGGCGGCATTCGGCTTCCTGAATCAAATACGGACGTTGCAGAAAGAGTAAAAAGTGTCTTTGCATCTGTCTATAAATCACTTGGAATACAACAGCTAAATGCTATTTATGAGGCGATACTCAACGGTCTAGAGAAATATGAGGGAGAGATGAGCCTTCCTAAACTGAAAATTTTGTTGGAGGAAGATGGCAGCACTTATTCCAAAACTGCTCTTTCGCAGATCAGACCTCTTATTGATCGGAACCCGTTTAAAGTTGAAGACACGATAAACTGGAAAGATGTCATTGAGAGTAATGGAGAAGTATTTATTATCCAACTAACTGGATTCCCAAGAGATGTACAGTTAATTATCACAGAATTTGTTTTGTGGGACTTATGGAATTATTCCATTAAACATGGAAATAAAAATCAGCCAATGCCAGTAATAATGGATGAAGCACAAAACTTAGATCATACTGAAAAATCTCCATCAGCCAGGATTTTAACTGAAGGAAGAAAATTTGGCTGGTCGGCATGGTATGCTACACAATTTTTGAAATCTCAACTAGATGCAGATGAACTTGCAAGACTGCAGAATTCATCTCAAAAAATATACTTTGCGCCTCCTGAACAAGAAGTTTCTCATATTGCAAACAATCTATCAAAAGATCTTATTGATAAAAAACAATGGGAAAATAAGCTTGCAACATTGAAAAAAGGTCAATGCATTGTTCATGGGCCAGTTGAAAAAGAAAATGGGGAGTTGTCTAATCCAGCAATTACTGTGGTTAACATCACACCTCTTAAAGATCGTATTTAAACTATATGAGAAGGTATCCAGCAGTTTCTGTTGGATACCTTTTTTAAGTTAGCAAGTAGACGGTTTTACTATTTTTGCAGCAAGAGAACTTTGCCAGGCCAGTACCGTGCTTAACAGTGAGAGAAATGTAATTTTCTCTCTATTTTTTTTAAAAACTTAAGCTGGAAACACATATCACCGTTGAGATGATGTGGTGTTATTTGGATAGTGTATATGAATGGATCAGGAGATATATGAATGGAAAAAGAGTATCTGAATTTGGTGCTGTTTTTTGAGGGGGTTGTACGTAATTACAGAAGAATGAATTTATCGAGTATTTACAATCGATCAATGTTTACTCCAAGAAAGAATACTTATATTTCCAGATAAGCCCCCATTCATTAAACAAGTCTCACGGTTTTATTACAGTTTTGTATCATTAATTATCTTTAGTCCTCTAAAAAAGTCCGAAACTAATAGGTCAATTATTCCTTCCTGGAAAAGGAGTAAATTTACATTATTTTATTCGGTTAGTGAAAAATCCTTTTTGATTTGTTGAAAGCTCCTATTTGTTACTTCTGCAATATATTTCAATAAATCATCATATTTTTCTCGATTATTTAGTTTTTTAAATTTCTCAACAATGCCTTCAAAACCTATAAAATATTCACTATGATAATTTGGGTTGTTATAAATTTTAATAAATTCAAGATAATCTTTTGCATACATTTTATCTTTAATTTGAGTAAGAATATTATTCCAATTTTTAATTCTATTTTTATGAATAGGCTTTTTTATTCCCAATTCCTTATTTTCTTCATTTTTTATCTGTTCAATAAATTGTTCTACTTCAAGTATATATTGAAAAAGCTCGCTTCTGTTTTGGGTATCCAATTCCTTTAGTATTTTATTATATTGATTATATCGCATTTTCCTATGATGCAATTTTTCTTCTGTTTTGTTTGATTCATTTTTCTTAACAGTATTTTCTTTTATTACCTTTCCTCCAGCACTCAATAAACTTATTACTGCCGTAATTTCTTTGCGGTTTTCATTAATTATTTTCCCAGCTTTTTTTCCACCTTCAATAATTGGTCTAATTGGAATTCTACCCATAAGCCCCACCTTTAATAAAAGAGTTAGTTTTATATAATTAAATTCGACGCTAGATAGTCCGGTTCCTTTATATTAACCTGTTCTTTAATGGAATAGACTCGGTACATGTGGAGTGTATGGTGCAATTTACATTAAAAGGAGGCAACTAACCTTTGGGGAGTTGCCTATTTTGTTTATTGAAATGTGTAGGTATAAGATTAGTTTTTGATATAATTACTTATTAATAAAAGTTGCTATTAGATATTTTTGATATTAATGAAGGGCACTGTAGCACATTGTAATTTGATGAAGTCTGACTCTTTTTCTGATGTAATCCTATTTCTGAAACTATGAATTAAACAGCACAAGTTTAACAATTATTAATAAAGGCGGGATTAAAATTGAACCAACCAGGAACCCTATACTTCTTCTGCGGAAAAATGGGTGCCGGAAAATCTACTGAGTCAAAACGACTTGCGGCAGATAAGCACGCAGTACTGCTTTCAGAGGATGAATGGCTTTCATCTCTTTATCCCGATCAGATTGAATCATTTGAGGATTACAAACGATTTTCCCTTCAGTTAAAGCCACTGGTGAAAAAGCACGTCCAAAACATATTATGTGTTGGTACAGATGTAGTTATGGACTTTCCGGCCAACACTAAAAAGCTGCGAAAATGGTTTTTAATGTTGGCTGAAGAGGTCAATGCAGATCACCAGCTAATTTATCTCAACCTGAGTGACGAACAGTGCTTGCGCCAAATTGCTCAAAGACGTAAGGAACAACCCGAACGGGCGGTTTTTGATACGGAAGCGGTGTTTCACCATGTCACAAGTTTCTTCGAAGAGCCAGATGCTTCTGAGGGTTTACATGTTTTAGAATTTAGTGGAGGATCTAAAGAGTAGATGGTCCGGCAGACTGATCCTGAAGCATATTCCGGGTAATTTCGATTAAACAATGGAATAATGACTCCTATAGAAGAAAAAGAAAAAGAGGTAGAAAAAATGATTGCTAAGACAGAAGAAGATTTCAACGGTTTAAAGGAAATCGGAAAGATTATCGCATCCATTCGGGATGAGTTGGTTCAAAAAACGGTTCCCGGCATTACGACGAAAGAGCTTGATGAGTTGGCCGGGGAGCTTTTTGAAAAAGCAGGGGCCGTTTCAGCACCAAAAGGTGAATATGATTTTCCCGGGTTTACTTGCATCAGTGTGAATGAAGAGGTGGCACACGGGATTCCGGGTGACCGGGTAATCCAGGAAGGGGATCTCGTCAATATCGATGTGTCTGCTTCCAAGAACGGTTATTTTGCCGATACGGGAATCTCATTTGTCGTGGGAAAAGGCGAAGAAGTCTTAACGAAATTATGTGAAGCTGCAAAGAAAGCTTTTGAAGCGGGCCTTGAGAAAGCAAAGCCAGGTTCCAAAAAAAGCAGAATTGGAAAAGCGGTATTCGAAACTGCGCGACAGCATGGATTCACGGTTATCAAAAACCTTACAGGACACGGAATTGGACGTAAGATCCACGAAGCCCCTGACCATATTTTAAATTATAATGACCCGTGGGATGATGAGATACTGAAGGAGGGAATGGTCATCGCCTTCGAACCGTTTATCTCCACCTCTGAAGAAGAAGTGTTCCAATTGGATGACGGCTGGACCTTTGCTACGGAGAAGAGCTATGTCGCTCAATTGGAACATACGATCATCCTGACGAAGAACTGGCCGATTATTTTAACTCTTTAATGCTAGATAGAAGCAATTTTGAGAAAAGGTAACTAATATGATGGCAGCTCTGTTACCCTGATGGAGTGCGTTATAATTAGTTCTAAAAAAGAAGCAGGAACCCGTTAACAGGTTCCTGCTTCTTTTCATTTACATTTAAACAGGAGCCCACTAAGACCAATCAACCCCTCCCCAAGAAGATTGTAACTTCCGAAGCAAAACAATTTGTCCAATATGATAAGAATCATGCATCATAATACTGCTGATTAAGCGCTCAATGGAGGGCCTGTTCGCTGCATAGGGGGCTTTTAGCTTTTCGTCATCTAGTTCCGCGATGACGGTTTTGAATCGATTCATGACTTCATCAAGGCGCTGTAGTGTTTGGGCCCAGCCATATTCGTCTTCCGGATCCCCGGGATCTGCAAAGGTTTCTTCATTATCCTTTATTTTATGCGGGTTTTCTGTGCCCTTGATTCTGTGAATGACGTCATCATTCCAATAAATCAAATGGTTGACAATCTGCCATATCGAATTGCTCTTTCCTGAACCTGTCCATGATGCTTCAGGCGCGGATACTCCATCAAGCGCCTGCTCCAAGGATGCAAACCAGTCATTCTCTCGCCAATGCATGTCGAACTGATCTGAAAAAAGGTTGGTTACCGTTTGCATACATCCCATCTCCTCACTGATTAGGGTAATCTACTAAAGGAACAACAGTTTTTCTATTCGGCTAATCCAACTTACATTCCTGCAACATGTCGCCTAAATCCCACGATGATTCTGCTGATTTGATAGCAAGTGAATCGGACTGCCCCATGCTTTTTTAAACAACTAACCAGATATGATAGATGATCATGTAGAAATCAAACCAAATCTAATAGATAGTGAGATACCTACTCTGATAAACTTAGATGATAAGAATTTTCCAATAAGGTTGTTTTAACTAGATAAGGGGGGATAGACTTGGGGAAAGGAACCATCTATAAAAAGGATGGGAAAAGGCTGATCACTCAGCATTACGATAACTATCTGAAGTCATTCGATATTGATGTGGAGCAGATTTATATTGATACAAGCTATGGTAAAACGCATGTGCTTGCAGCAGGACCACCGGAAGGAAAACCTGTTTTTGTTTTCCAGGGCGGCAATTGCATCAATCCAATGACGTTATCCTGGTTTTTGCCGCTCACGGAAAAATACAGAGTGTATGCGCCAGATACAATTGGTCATCCGGGCTACAGCAGTGAGGGCAGAATTTCAGCGAGGGACAATAGCTTTGCCCTATGGATAAAAGAATTAATGGACCACTTTCAAATAGCCAGCAGCGCGTTTGTCGGCCCTTCCTACGGTGCAGGGATTATTATGAGGTTGGCAGCCTTCATGCCGGATAAAATTGACTGTTCTGTATTGGTATCACCTGCAGGGATAAGCTTGGGATCCAAAGCCAAAATGATTCAGAAAATCTTGTTTCCTTTAGTTTTATTTCATGGCACTTCATCGCAAAGACACCTTGATAAGATTGCTGATACAATGTCAGATCATAGTATGAAGGAAATGGATAAGAGGATTATTGGAGATGTATTCAAATATATTCGCCTTGAACAGGAAATGCCGAAATTAACGACCAGGGAAGAGCTGTCAGATTACAACGCGCCAACTTTAGTAATAGCAGGGACAAAAGATATCTTTTTTCCTGAAAGCAGTTTGAATAAAGCGACTAAAGAAATCATACCGAATTTAACGGCGTTCAAGAGCTATGATATGGGGCATTTCCCTTCTGAAGAACATTTGGTGAAGATTAATCAAGATATTGCAGCGTTTTTAAAAATGCATTACTAATCATGACAAAACCCGGCTCCTTCAAAAGAACCGGGTCAAAAAAATTATACAATTGGTTCAAACTGCTTTGAATAGAGAAGCGAATAAGCTCCTTGCCTTGCAAGCAGTTCATCATGTGTTCCTTCTTCGGCAATACCTTCTTCTGTTAAAACGATGATCCGGTGTGCGTTCCGGATTGTGGAGAGGCGGTGGGCGATGACGATGGTTGTTCGGCCTTTTGCGAGCAGTTCCAGTGAGTCTTTGATGATGCTTTCACTTTCGTTATCAAGCGCGCTCGTTGCCTCATCTAAAATCAGGACTGGCGGATTTTTAAGGAAGACGCGGGCGATGCTGAGCCGCTGCTTTTGTCCGCCCGAAAGTCTTACACCCCGCTGGCCGATTTCTGATTGATAGCCGTCCGGCAGTTTCATGATAAAGTCGTGGGCATTGGCGCTCCTGGCTGCAGCGATAATTTCATTATCACTTGCTTCGGGGTTTCCGTAGCGGATATTTTCCATCACTGTCCCGGCAAACAGATAAACATCCTGCTGAACGATCCCAATGTTGTTCCTTAATGAGGCTAAATCAATCGTTCGCACATCGAGCCCGTCAAGCATCACTTTACCAGCGCTTACATCATAAAAGCGGGGGATGAGAGAGCAAAATGTTGTTTTGCCTGCTCCTGACGGGCCAACCAGGGCAACGTATTCCCCGGGGTTTATTTTCAGCGACAAATGATTAAGGACGTTGTTCAGGTCTTCTTCGTACCGGAATTGAACATTATTAAACTCAATTTCGCCGCGCACGTTCCCCAGTGTAACCGCACCTGGTCTATTTTCAATTGTGGGTTTCAGCTTCATGATTTCCGTAAAGCGCTGGAAGCCTGTGATTCCTTCCTGGAATAACGTGCTCATTTGGGCCATTTTTTGAACCGGCTCGAGCATGTAGTTTATATACAGCATAAACGTGATCAAGTCGGCTAAATCCAACGTCTTATTTACGATGCTTGAACTTCCGAAGATGATGACCGCGATCGTAATCAGCTGGATGAACGTTTGGGTGACATTGTAAAAGTTGGCTTCTGTCTTATAGAAGCTGATTCTGCTTTCAAGAAAACGGTTATTTTCACGGGTGAATTTCCCGATTTCTACCTGCTCATTGGCAAAAGATTTCACAACCCGGATGCCGGCCAGACTATCCTCCACCTGAGCGTTCACATCTCCAATTCTTTCTTTGTTTCGGATCAGCGCCTTGTTTTCAAGTTTATTGAAATAGAAGATGATGAACCCAAGGACAGGCAAAAAGCAGAAGATCACAATCGTCAGCGGCGCGTTAATAAAGAACAAGATGAAAAAGGCTCCGATAAAGCGGACGAGATATTTTAAGTAGTCTTCAGGTCCGTGGTGATACAGCTCGGACAGCCAAAGCAGGTCGTTTGTAATTCTGGCCATGAGCTGACCGGTCTTTTCCTTATCATAAAAGCTGAACGAAAGCTTCTGCATGTGTTCAAACAGCTCGGTGCGGAGGCTGCTTTCCATTCTGGCACCAAGTTCATGGCCTTTGTAATCCACGATATAGTTTCCGATATTTTGAACGGCGGTAACCAAGAGCATCAGCCCGCCAACCCAATACACCTGCAGAATCGCATTTGACAAGTCTCCCGCCAAAACTTCCTTGGTGATATACCGTACAAGCAGCGGAAATACCAAAGACAATGCCGATACAATCAAAGCACATGCCAAAATGGATAAAAATAATCTCAGATGCGGCTTATAATAAGAGAAAAACTTTTTGACTGGAAAATCCATGATTTACCCCTTTATGTGTTATTTAAATGAACACATATAAGGGGGTACACCGTGACAATTAAAGAAGTGCTGCCCCCTTATATGTTTGTACGGTATTGTTCATGATCTTTCTCATTGAAAATTCCTCCTTAAGGGTTGATAAGAAAATTATAGTCTAAATCTTTTTGTTGAGTACAGAAAATTCATTAAATTAACGGTAATCGTTTTAAAACAGTTTTTCCTAACTACAAAACAAATCCTACCCATAACATATTTGATTAAGGAGAATCCAACATGTTCACAATCCACGACAGCAAAATCCTTGCCTATCAAGTTGATTTTGAAAACTTGCACATTGAAATAAAGGCAGTGGATGAAAAGGGGAACAAGGCTAATCTGCTGTTTGAAGATTTCTTTGCTTACCATTTTGAAAACCAGCTGCCGGGCAGCATTCTTTTTGACATTACTGAAGGTGATATCAAGGATTTTGCTGAGAATCATAAGGAGCTGCTGAAGGAATCAAAAGACTATGGATGGCCGATGGGTTATAGAAATGCAAAGGAATTGACCAATCATATTAAGAAAAAAGGTTATATGTACTATAAAGTAGAAGCTTCTTACGGGTTAAACGGCTGGATTTTAGCCAGGGGGATGCGTACGGAAGAGTGTTCATCCTGAAATCAACAGCAAAACCCGGGAACGCATTCCCGGGTTTCTTTTATTTCTTCATTAAGAAAAACTGGTCATAAAATCAATCTTCCTAAACGGACTGTGCTTTGAGGCCATCAGTTTAATCAGAGTGCTTTTTTGTGCATTCAGATATTTTTCCTGTTGGTCTTTGCTTTTTTGGACGAATTCGGCTCCTGCTGTGCAGGCTGTCAGGTACTCACGCCAGCTGGTGTACATAGTCTGTGCAAGTCTGACTGCGCGGAGCTCGTAGTATTGCGCTTCTTCCTGAGTAAGGAGGCCGTTCTGTTGTGCGTGTTTTGCAATAAAAAGGGCGTTGGAGAGATCAAGTGCACCGATGCTGTGTTCATTTAAGCGATGCATGTACTTTTTTACGGCTGAGAGCTTTGCCTTCAGTCCTTCTTCTTCCTCTCCGGAAATCAGCTCCTGGGCTTCATTCTCTGTGAGGAACAAAAGGGAGCTTTGAAGGACGTAAAATTCTCTCCTGTTTCCTATTGTTAAAAACCACTCCAGCAGGTCCTTTGCAGTATTTTTGTCTGTGACCCCATAATGCTTCAGATGGTTTTTGGCGGCGCTTTTGCTGAACGGAACATCTGTCAGAAAGAGAGAGTAATAGAAGGTGGGATAGCCGATCATACACAGTGGTGCCATTGTGTTCATATATTTTTTCTGTTTACGGTTCATAAAGATGCTCCTCCTTTCTATAAAACCATTTTCCGTACGCGGTTCCACTCTCTCAAAATCGTAATCACAGAATAGATCCATAATACTGACCAGAACAGCGGAATCAGGGTGTACTCAAAATAGAGTGATAAATTAATATACTGAAAGAGTGAATAGACGGCGTATAAGACTTTAAGAATCGGATGATCAAACCAATTCTCTCCGCCAAGAGCCTGCAGTTTGTTGTGGCTCACTAGTAGAAAAATGAAAGCGAAAAAGATCCTCCATTTCAAGTGGCAATACAGAAAAATACGCAGCTTATCTTTAAACGTATCAGGCCTGATCTCTTTCTTAATTTCCTTCTTCGTCAGCGGCTTCCGCTTATAGCTGTTTCGGAACAGAAAATCATTGATTTTAGCCAGATAAACAATGGTCTCTGCATCTTTTCCCTGAATCCTCTCCAGGTGCATAAAGGTTTCACGGGCTTTCTGCCATTCTTCTTTTTGAAAATAGATTCTGCCTAAAAGGCTGAGAGCATCCGGGTGGTCCGGGTGGTCAGAAAGGATTTTCAGGCAGGCTTGTTCCGCCTCTTCATATTTTCCTGTTTTAAATAGCAGCTGTGCAAGTAGCATTCGATTTTTGATGTTTTCAGGCTGAAGCACGCATGCTTTTTTAAAAGCATCAGCCGCTTCTTCAAATCTTCCGCTCCGTTCATAAATCATTCCGGCAATTGTCTGCAGCTGCGGATCATCCTGGAAAATAGACAGGGCCGTATTCACATAGGTTTCTGCTTCTTCCAGCCGGTTTTCAAGGAGTTCATCGAGGGCTTTTTCCCGATTCATCAGATAGAGATCATAGGGAATGTCCTCGATATGTAAAAGTGGCTGATAAGAAAGCGATGGATAGAGCCCTGTATTGTCTTTGAGACGACGCAGAAATTCCTCGGTTTCTTCTTCGCCGAGAAGATACGGGTCCTCCCTCAGCATGTCAGTCCACTGGAAGGTGTCTTCAAGCAGTTTCCAGATGTAATCCGGGAGATAAGGATTCAGCTCGAGAAAGGACAGGAGCCGTTCACTCAGATAATCTCTTTGCTCCATATCCCACAATGCATCATCATTGAGGAGTTCAAGCCATTTCTCCTTGTTTATGCGGGAAGGGAAGTGGTCATAGAGCTGCTCCACTTTCTCCATGAACAAATCGATTGTTGAGCGGGAATCTGTTTCTGTCTCCTGCCATTCTGAAAATGGGAAATGAGACGGGAGGGGAGGGGCAGGTTCCTCCTCCATTTGTACATGTACGCTCTCTTCATATGCTCTTTCTTCAGCAGGACGTAAGTTTCGGTTTTTCCATGCCTTTTTGACGGTGTCAAAGGCCTCCCGCAGCCTCTGATAGCCTTCCGGATCGTCTTCAGGGTGATGAATTTTGAGCTTTGCCGAGTAGGCTTTTTTAATAACGGTCATGTCGTCAGTCGGTTCGATGCCTAATATCTTCCACGCTGAATTCATCGCTGTCTGCTCCAGTTTTCCATCTCTTCCAGGATCTCTTTTAAGCGCGCTGCGGCTGCGCGGATCTTCTGGTCATCCTGTGACGCAAGGATGTGCTCGAACTGTTCCAGGGCAGCGGCTGCAGCTTCCCGTTCGCGTCCAAGTGTTTCTTCATATAACCGTTCGCCCCTTGCGAGAAGGAGCCTGTTTTCCGTCCGGTCTCTCGGATGAATTTTAAGAGCCTTCAGCTCTTCCATTCTTTTTTCCATTTCAAGAGGGGTCATGCTTCCTGCATTTTTTTCAATCATCATGTTTTGTTTGCTGCCGGTGCTGATGGTTGTGACCTCAACCTCAAGCAAGCCGTTTATGTCGTATGTATAGCGCACATCGACAGCTTCTTTTCCCGCAGGCGACTTCGGAATCTGAACGGTCAGTTCGCCGATTTTCAAGTTATTTTCAACGCGTCTGCTTTCTCCCTGATAGATGTCAATGACAATCCGGTCCTGGTTGTCCTTGATCGTGTAGAGGCGTTCGACTCTGCTGACGGGAATCGGCGTATTTCGCTCAATGATCGGAAGGAAATGGCCGGACGTGTAGGAGTCGGCATCATGCTGCTTCACGACATCTGTTCCGAGTGAATAAGGGCACACATCGGTCAGGATGAGTTCGTCCACGGCTTCATTCCGCTCTTTCAGCGCAACCTGGACGGCAGTTCCAAGGACTACTGCTTCATCAGGATGAATCGTCAGGAAGGGAAGCTTGCCGAAAATCTTTGTGACAATGCCTTTAATCATCGGAAGTCTTGTGGCTCCGCCAATCAGGATCACAGCGTCAATCTCGTCTGTCTGCAGGTCGGCGTCCCGCAGTGCGCGTTCGATTGGATTTCGAAGTTTCAGCACGAGAGGCTGGGCTATTTTTTCAAAAGTAGTCCTGTCTAAGCTGGTTGAATACTCCTGACCGTTGTGATGAAGCACCATCCGGCCGCGCTGATGATGGTTGCCAAGCTCCCGTTTGCATGTTTCCGCCTGCTTGAACAGGACAGATTGCGCCCGTGCATCCAGGTCATCTGCCGCAAGCTTGTGGTCGTTCAAAAAATAGTGCATGAGCAGGTGCGTAAAGTCCTCGCCGCCGAGAAAATTGTCTCCTGCAATAGATTTAACCTCCATGACTCCTTCAAAAAGCTCAAGAATCGATACGTCAAACGTTCCGCCGCCAAGGTCAAAGACGAGGAAGCGGGTGTCATCATTCTGCTTGTGAAAGCCGTATGCAATAGCTGCAGCTGTCGGCTCGCTGATCAGACGGTCAACCGTAAGACCTGCAAGCTCGGCTGCGCGCTTTGTCGCTTTTCGCTGCTGGTCATTAAAATAGGCCGGAACACTGATGACCGCATTTGTGATCTCTTCATTCAAAAACGTTTCTGCATCTCTTTTTAAAGACTGAAGAACAAAGGAGGACAATTCCTCCGGAGACAAATGATAGGTTCCGAGATGATAGGTTTTAGCCGTGCCCATATAACGCTTAAAAGCGGATGCTGTGAGGTGGGGATGTGAAATCTGGCGCTCTTTTGCAATTTCGCCGACGAGGATTTCGCCGTTGTCATCAATGCTGACAATGGATGGAGTCAAATTGCTGCCGAGTACATTTGGAATAATTTTTGGCCCTTCTTCAGACCAAAACGCTGCAAGACTATTGGATGTGCCCAGGTCGATGCCAATGACAGTCATTCTGTTCTCTCCTCTATGAAAAGTTCTATTTATGGAGTCTATTATATAAGCTGGAAACGAAAAGTTAAAACAATAACTGGTAATTTTAAGGATATTCTTGTAGGCGGAAGAACAAGAGCTGTTTTTCCCTCAGCCGAAATGGTATATAATAAGAAAATGCGTCTTTCTCAAGAAAGACGGACTTCAGATACGAAAAGGTGAAAACAAATGAACAGCACATGGTCAATGCTTGAAGAAGCAAAACCATTTTTAAAGGAAGCCTGGGAAAAGGCTTCGTATACAACTCCAACAGCTATTCAGGAAAAGGCGGTTCCTGCCATTCTGGACGGACGCGACGTGATTGCAGAATCGCCGACGGGAACAGGCAAAACGCTTGCCTATTTGCTGCCTGTCCTGCAGCGCATCAATCCTGAGAGCAAGAATATCCAGACACTGATCATGGCGTCTTCAAGGGAACTGGTCATGCAGATCCATGAGGAAATTCAAAAGTGGTCAGCAGGGAGCGGAATCTTGGGCGCAAGCTTCATCGGCGGAGCCAATGTGAAAAGACAGCTTGAAAAGCTGAAGAAGCGCCCGCAGATTATCGTCGGAACACCCGGACGTGTTTATGAACTGATCAACCAGAAAAAAATCAAGATGCACGAGGTTAAGACGATTGTTCTTGATGAAGGTGATCAGCTGCTGCAGCCGGAGCATCTTTCGAACATCAAAAACATCATTAAAACAACATTGAAAGACAGACAGCTTCTTCTTTTCTCGGCGACTCTTCCTGAAAAAACGGAAGCTGAAGCTAAAAAGCTGATGCAAAATCCGGAGCTGATTAAAATCAGCCGCGGAGAAGCCGTTCAGTCTGATGTTGAACATATTTATTTCCCATCAGAACAGCGCGACAAAATTGATCTTCTTCAAAAGCTTTCAAGAGTGGAAGGGACAAAAGCGATTGCATTCGTAAAGGATATCGGTAATGCAGCGGTCCTTGCTGAAAAGCTGATGTACAAAGGCATTGAACTCGGCATCCTGCACGGCGACTCTTCAAAGCGCGAGCGCGAACTTGCGATGAAGAGCTTCCGAACAGGGGAGATCTCCATGCTGCTTGCAACAGATGTCGCAGCACGCGGCCTTGATATTGAAGGTGTGACGCACGTTATCCACTATGACCTGCCGGAAACGTCTGAACAATATGTTCACCGCTCAGGCCGTACGGGAAGAAACGGTGCCAGCGGAACGGTCGTATCTCTCGTGACAGAACGTGAAGAACGCGAATTAAAGCAACTGTGCCGCAACCTCAAAATTGAGCTGCACAAAAAGCGTTTTTACCACGGGGAAGTTGTGGATTCAAAGTGAGTTAAGTGAAGGTCCTGCACTTAGTGCGGGGCTTTTTCAGTTGATGTTACATTATACAGCTATAAAAAAGAAAAAGCCGCCGGGAAGGCAGCTTTGCACATATCATGGGGCCAATCTTGGATGTATTTTTAAAGTGTGTATATCTTTAAGAAACTATTCATGATTATCCACAATGGGATAAAAGAGGCATGTACGAAGATATCCACAGATGATTTACGTTTCGAAACAATAATGTAAAGCGTTTACACGACTTATGCACATTATCAACAGTTTAAACACAGACTTTCCGTGAAATCTGTGGACTGTGGGAATAAGGTGAATAGAGGGGATGTTCATGCCGGAAAGATATTATTCACATTATCAACAGGTGTGTGGATAACTTTATCCCCATTTGAAAGCCAGTGACGGAAGAACCATCACTGGCTGATTTTTTTCTGCTATAATGATTTTCCCTGACGCTGGTCGGCAGCTTTTGCTCTAGCCTGAGCTTCTTTGTCTGCACTGTCTGCGAGTTCAGCTGAATATTCCTCGTAAACACCGTCAGCTTCTTTTTTTAAGTTTTTCGGTACTTGAGGCAAGTTGCTCTTGTTTTTGGACTGCTGGCTGTTTGCTCTTCCCATGGTAAAAGCCCCCCTAAAAAAAGTTGAACGCAAGGTTCTTGTTTAGTGTGGATTATTTGGGAGGACTTATGCTGGTAGTTGCTGACTTTAGGCGTTAAGCTCACATACGGTCAAGCGGTTATTTGTCTTTGAGCTGGTTAAGAACACTTTCCAGGGAGCGATCATGAAAGTTTGTGTTGCTAACTCAGATTAAGAACACTTTCCAGGGAGCGATCATGAAAGTTTGTGTTGCTAACTCAGATTAAGAACACTTTCCAGTGAACAATCAACAGAGTTTGTGCTGCTAACTCAGGTTAAGAACATTTTCCAGTGAACGATCAACAGAGTTTGTGCTGTTAACTCAGATTAAGAACACTTTCCAGTGAACAATCAACAAAGAAAATGCTGCAAACCAAGGTTCACAGCACTTTCAAAAAATATTCACCAGCGTTTATGCTCCAGCCTCAACGCCCGCTTTTGCTGCCTATGTACCCGCCCGCGCGGTCCGCCATTTTAAATTCCCGGGAATAGGTTACTTCTTGAGCGCCGCTTAGAGAGTTGCGTGTTTTTTCGCGTTTTCTTTTGTCCGACATGCTTTTTCACCCTTTCGAATTTGTGTCACATCTATTTTCGTCATCCCGGCAAAAACTCATACAAAAAAACCTGCTTCTTATGAGCAGGTTTTTAGGCTTTTCTTATTTTAGGCTTCTTTAAGATGCTGTTCCTCTGTTTCTGCAGCGGTGCGCACCGTATAGAAGGTGTAAAGGTCTTTTGAAATTTCGTAAAGGTTATAGATATCTTCACCCTGATTGATTTCATCAAGGAGTGGTTTTCGTGTTTCGTTCGCGTTGACAACGTACGGCAGTTTTTCAGCTGCTTTTGTTGAGCGGACGTTTTTCTTGCGGATGCGAAGGAAAATCCGATCAATGCCAAGCTCAAAAAAGAGTTCATTAAAGAAGGCATCTTTTGCGGCCTGGTTATAGCCTTTTCCGTGGTATGGTTTCCCGAGCCATGTGCCGAGAAATCCTGCGTTGTCCTGGATGTCAAACAGACTGATCGTTCCGATTGGAGAGCCCCATTCATCAAGAATGGTACGTGAAATTAGTTCCCCGCGCTCTTCTGCTTCAATTGTCTGTTTGGTTAAAAAAAGATATTCATCAATTGATGCTGCTTTGTGGCGCACAAATGGGAAGACATCAGGGTGGATCATATGATCATATAGCGGCTGACTGTCATGAATATCACGTTTTTTAAGCATTTGCTGTCCCTCCAACCAGAGGGCAGACTTACAGACTTGTCGTGTGAAAGTCCCACCCTCGAAATTTTTTAAATTAGCCAAAAAATTTCGGGGTGGGAATCGAACCCACTAGGACCAGTTTACTGGTGGCGCACCATTTGCCTTCCCACGCAATTGCATCATTCGGTTTTTAGTAATAACTTCAGGAATACTTAGACTCGGTTTTCGATGTCCAGCTGCAGCGCCCAACTCCTCTGTCAGAACAAAATCCCCCAAAAAGTCAAACCCGGACTTTTCGGGTGATTTCTTATCTGACTGCCGGAGCAAAACGGGCGCTTCCGCTTTTCTAGCATATTACTCTTTCCTCAAGTATCATACTCGATTTTTTTTCAAAATGGAACAATTTTTTTTGTTAATTTTATGTGAATTTGAGCACATTTTTTGAGACTGAGAAAGCGCTGTTTTTCAAGAGGGAAATTCAGGTTTTTTGGTAGACTATTTTCCCATTTATCATTGTCAGCTCGGGCTTTGCGAGGTAGTGGAACGGGTGGTGGTTCCACAGGACGATGTCGGCGTCTTTTCCCGGTTCAAGGCTTCCGACAAGGTGGTCGATCATCAGGTTTTTGGCAGCAGTTATGGTGATGGATTCAAGAGCGAGTTTTTCGTCAAAACCTTCCCTTACGGCGATGGATGCGACCACGTTCAAATACTGGATCGGGGTGTAGGGGTGATCCGTCGTGATGGAGACTTCCACCCCCCGGTCAGCGAGTGCCTGATACGTTTCCCAGCTTTTGTTTTTGAGTTCGATTTTTGATTTGCGGGTAAGGGTCGGGCCTACGCTTACTTTGATGTTTTTACCGATAAATTCATCTGCGATCAGATGGCCTTCTGTACAGTGTTCAATCCTGAAATCCAGATCGAATTCTTCTGCAAACCGTATTGCAGACAGGATGTCATCTGCTCTGTGTGCGTGAATGCGGACTGGGATTTCACGGTTCAGCACTTTTTTAATGGGGATGGATCTGAAGTCATCGCAGTCATTCATGCTGCATTTGGCTTTATAAAAAGCTTCCCTGAGCATGCCCATGATGCCCATTCTTGTAATGGAATCCTTATTGCCGTGGCTGTGAATGCGCTTCGGGTTTTCGCCCAAAGCAATTTTAAGAGCAGCCGTTTCCACCACGAGCATGTCTTTGATATTGATGCCGTGGGTTTTGATGACGGATGTTGTTCCGCCGATTACGTTCGCGCTGCCCGGCATGACGTGCACGGTCGTGATGCCGTACCGAACAGCATCTTTAAAGCCCTGATCAAGCGGATGAACGCCGTCGAGCGCGCGGATGTGAGGCGAGAGCACTTCAATGGTTTCATTCGCATCATTGCCTGCCCAGCCTGTTCCTTCATCATACAGGCCCAGATGTGTATGAACATCGATAAAGCCTGGGAAAAGAAACTGCTCCCCGCAATCAATGATGGCTGCATCAGGCGGGGCAGGGAGGTTCTTGCCGATTGCTTTGATTTTGCCTCCTGTCACGAGCAGATCTGATTGATAGAGCGTTTTTGACGTTATGGGGTATATGGTTGCATTCCTGAATAAAAAGCTGTCCATGGCAAACTCCTATTCTGAGTGACCTATCTTGATTTTAATAAGTCTGACAAAGCATCCTCGAGTATTGGAAATGTAAAAGTAAAGCCGTTTTCTGCCGCTGCCTTCGGAATGACCCGCTGCCCTTCAAGGACAAGGATGCTTCGCTCCCCAAGCGCCAGTTTCAACGCAAATCCCGGGGCCGGAATCCAGTGGGGGCGGTTCATCACTTTTGCCGCGGTCTTCCCGAATTCCTTCATCTGCACGGGATTTGGAGAAACGGCATTCACGGGACCTTCTATTGTGCTGTCTTTCATCACGAAATGTATAAGTCTCACTACATCATGTATATGAACCCATGACATCCATTGTGTGCCTGAGCCCACTGTCCCGCCCGCAAATAATTTATATGGAAGAAGAATGGCCGGAAGCGCCCCTTTGTCACCGAGAATGATTCCGAAGCGGACAAAAACGGTGCGGACCCCAAGTTTTCCGATTTCCTCTGCTTCCTGCTCCCATTTCATGACGGTCTCTGACAGAAAATCAGTAGCGCCAGGTGCGGATTCTTCCGTAAAGGTCTCGGTCTCTGACGTACCGTAAATGCCGACGGCGCTCGCGTTCACATGGACTTCAGGTTTCTTATGAAGGCTGTCAATGATTCTGTATACTTCACGCGTTGTTTTGATTCTGCTTTCGACGATTTCTTTTTTGTTTTCCTCCGTCCATCTGTCGTTGATGGATTTGCCTGCAAGATTGATAAAGGCATCAATGCCCTCGAGTTCTTTTTCAGGAGCGGCGCCGTCTGTCATCCATTCAACAAACCGGACACCGCTTTTATCGCTTTCTTTTTTCGATCTGGTTAAAATCAGCACTTCATTTCCGTTTTCAGCGAGATAGTCGGTCAGTTCGTTTCCGACAAAGCCCGTTCCGCCTGCGATTGCTATTTTCACGGTCATCACTCCTTGTTATTCTCTTTCCTTATAATTCAGCACTCAAACCCCAATAATCCTTTTTAATATGCTCTGGTCCGGAAAGTTTTTTGTCCAATGTGCAGCAGTTCTTTTTAAAAGGTGCAAAAAGGGAAATGTGATAAAATAAAGGGGAGGTGTTCCTATGCCAACAATATCGAAAATAACGACTCAAAAGAGCAGTGAAGAACGGTTTAATGTGTTTTTAAATGATGGCAAAGGTGAAAAATTCGCCTTCAGCGTCGACCAGAACGTTCTATTGAAGTTTGGCCTTAAAAAAGGCCTTGAACTGGATGAGATGGAAATCCTCGAGATCCAGTACGGGGATTCGGTCAAAAAGGCGTTTAACAAAGCGATCGAATTTCTCGGATTCAGAATGAGATCAGAGAAGGAAACGGCCGATATGCTTTTGAAAAAAGAGTACCCTGAATCGGTTGTGACTGAGGTTATCCATCAGCTTCGGCATTATAAATACGTTAATGACAGTGAGTTCGCGGATGCATTTGTGCGGACGCACTGGAAAACCGGGGGTAAGGGACCGGGCGTGATTAAAAGGGAGCTTTCCTTAAAAGGAATTGATAAAGCAACGGCGGAAAAGGCTTTGGAGCAGTATACAAAAGAGGATCAGATTGAACAAGCAATGGTCCATGCGGAGAAAACAGTGAGAAAAGAAGCGAAAAGCTCTACTGTTCAGACGAAGCAAAAAATTGAGCAGACCCTGCTTCGAAAAGGATTCAATTTCGACGTGATTTCAATCGTCACGGAAGAAATGACATATGAGAACAATGATGATGAAGAATACCAGTCTCTGGTGAAGCAGGCGGAAAAGCTGCAGCGGAAGTACGCCAAAGAAAAGCCGTCTGCATACCGTCTCAAAATGAAGCAGGCCCTATACAGAAAAGGGTTCCAGATCGACATGATTGAACGGTTCCTGAATGAAGAAGAGGAGCAGGACTGAACGCCCTACTCCACAATGATTTCAGATCTCCCGTCATCAAGACTGTATATTTTTTCAGCAATAACGTCGGGTGATCGGAGCCGTGATTTATCTTTAATATGATCGCTTTCGTTCCAGAACGGTGTGTCCATGCCGCCCATGTATGCTCCTGACAGAACGATGCCAGTTCCCTCATATTCTTTTACGAGGCTCTCAGTAAAGCCTCTCAGGGCAAATTTGGAGGCGCAGTAGGCACTTTCATTCACTTTTCCTCTGAGGCCTGCTGTTGAGATAATGTTCACGATTTTTCCTTTTTCTTTGTATTGCTTCAGGAATGCCTGTGTTAAAAGAATGGTACCGAATACGTTAGTATCCAGCATTTCTTTGATCTGATCAGCCGGCATGTCCGTGATTGGACCAAAGTGGCCCACTCCTGCGTTATTGATCAGCGCAGTGACAGGATGACGGCTGAAGAGGGTGTCTGTCAGCCGTTCAATCTCCGCATGAGACCTGATGTCAAGCTCATATGTAAATACCTGCTTATCAGGCAGCAGCTGTTTTGTTTCCAGCAGCTTTTCCGTGCTGCGCCCGAGAAGAATGATCTCGGCAAAATCTTTGCTGTAGGCCAAGGCGAGTGAGCGTCCGAGTCCTGAGCCTGCACCTGTGACGACTAGTGCTGTCATAAAATCACTCCTATAGATGTCATACATTTATTTTATCCTTTTAAAGGGCAAAAAAGAAAGGAAGTACCATCATGCAGACAAAACGCTACAGCACGATGACAGAATATGAACTGAAAACAGAAATCGCCGCTCTTTCCGAGAAAGCCCGTAAAGCTGAGCAGCTTGGCATGGTCAATGAATTTGCGGTGCTTGACCGCAAGATTACGATGGCAAAGGCCTATTTGCTTAACCCTGATGATTTTAAGCCTGGGGAAGTGTATGAAATAGAAGGTGCACCGGGCTCATACTTTAAAATTGACTACATGAATGGTGTATTTGCGTGGGGGAACCGTCTTGAATCCCCGGACTTAGAAGAGGAAGGCATTCCAATTTCGATGCTTGGCCGAAAAAAAGAAGAAAACGAACCACGCTGAATCTGATTCATTCAGCATGATTCGTTATGCGTTTAGCCTATGATCTTTTTCTTGTCTGACGCTCGAGAATGATTAAGTCCTGAGTCTGCTGCGTCTGCCCGTTCACCTGTGCATGCGCATGCTTTGGGTTGGCCCAAGGCTGCTGAAACGGATTAGCCATTCGATTTTCAAAAAACTTTTTGTGTGTTGACCCCATTATAAGCACCTCCGCAAAATGTGTGCAGTCTTTTAAAACTGATTTTCGCGCTCGCCGGAAGCTCTCATGCGTTCCTGCGGATGTGTGTTGATGGTTCCGTCGGCCCGTTTGGACGCGAAATCATCTTTTGCTCGTGGCTCTCCTTCAAACTTATTGCTTGACTGGATCGGAAAGTCTTTCGCTTTGTTCCGCATTCGTATGACCTCCAATGGGTTTAAACTAGCTTCATTAGAAGCCTACTTATAGTATGTGATGCTTCCGCAAAAACTATAAACCGAACGGGGTGATGAAAAATGGAAATGTATCACGACCGGCTTGCCCGGCTGCTTATGGAAAAAAATCCTGCCCTGTCCTATGACAAGGCGAGAACGTGGGTTGAACTGCTGTGGGATGACTTTGAGACAACGTACGCCAAAGCGGGGGAGAAGTACCGCGGGAAAAACATGACAGAGAAGATTGTCACGCAGTGGATTGTCAACTACGGTGACAAACTGCATCAATTTTTGGCGACGAACCCGAAATACAGCCATCTTCTGAATGACAGCGACGGCATGCTCCATTAAAAAAACTTGGCCCCATTCTTGGGAGCCAAGTTTTTTATTCCGGCAAAAGGTCTAATTTTTTCCGTAGCTTTTCTTCACTGAAAATCCAGCCTGTATAGGAGCTGACAATATTCAGGTTCTGATCGAGCTGGACGATCGCGACAAAGGGGTAATGGCCTTTGCTTCTGTATCTCAGGTCGATGAATTTTACTTCATAGTGGTCTGTATACTCATCCACTTCCCACCGGTACACGGGAGAAAAAGACAGAAAGGCCGAGATGTTTTCATCCTCTTCAGCTGCCTGAATGATTGCCGTCTGAGGGACGGGAACACGGTCATACTCGTCAAGAATCGTTAATTTGCCGTTCAGCGACCGTCCCACATAGAAATGGGATTTTGTAATAATCGCCACGCGCCAACGTCTGAATTTCATCGTCGGGGAAATGATGATTTTTTCCACTTCGCTGTATTTTTCATGGATTTTTTTCACAATGCTTCTTTTCATAAAGAAGCGTAAAATGTAATAGAAAAAGACGACGATAAATACGGTCAGAAACGTGTACCCGGCAGGTGTGCCGAAAACCCAGAACAAGATGCCAACGCAGTAAATGGCAAACAGGATCGGGTCGAACGTGTTGATCATGCCGAGCGCCACCCATTTGTGGGAAAAAGGCCGCAGAGCCTGTGTGCCGTATGCGTTGAAAATATCAACAAATACATGCAGAACGACTGCAATTGTTGTCCATATCCCGAGATGCAGCAAATCAGAGCCGGGGTAAAACCAGTACAGCAAGCCCGTGATCAGCACCGACCAGAGAATCACCGCCGGAATGGAATGAGTAATGCCGCGGTGATTGCGGATATATTTTGCGTTATTTCGGAATTTGAGTATCGTATCAAGATCAGGAGCCTGTGAACCGGCAATCGCTCCGATCATGACTGCCTGAGCTGTTACCGGGTCAGTACCGACAGCGGGATCCAGTGTCGCAAGTCCGCCAAGGGCAATGCCCATCACAACGTGTGTGCCTGTATCCACTTTGCAAAACCTCCTGTCACATTCTTATGAAGACTGAGCTTTTCCTATCCCTTTCTAAAAAAGAATAAGTGTGCTCTTTATGGCATTTTGCATGGAACGGCATGAAAGAGTCAAACACTAACATGCTTTCCCTTTTTAAATACGGATAAATGCTGTATGATTTCTAAGTTGAAAAAAAAGATACCCTTTTATTTTCCCAAATATCCAATAAAAATAACATGAGAGGAAAGATAAATATGCTTGATGCAGCCGACAAGAATCTGCACTCATTACATATAGAAGATTTCAGGCGCGATTTAATCTCATGGTACCTGCGCGAGAAAAGAGATCTGCCGTGGAGGCTTGATCAGGATCCCTATAAGGTGTGGGTTTCTGAGATCATGCTGCAGCAGACAAGGGTGGATACGGTCATTCCTTACTTCCTGAACTTCACCGAGAAATTTCCGACCCTTGAAGCACTTGCAGCTGCCGATGAGGAAGATGTGCTGAAAGCGTGGGAGGGACTTGGCTATTATTCACGTGTCCGGAATCTCCAATCTGCTGTAAAAGAAGTCGTAAGTACCTACGGAGGCGTCGTGCCGAATACGCCTGAGGAGATCAGCAAGCTGAAAGGCGTCGGTCCCTACACAAAAGGGGCTATCCTGAGCATCGCATACGGGGTGCCGGAGCCCGCTGTTGACGGAAATGTGATGAGAGTCATGTCGCGGATTCTTTCAATCTGGGAAGACATCGCGAAACCGAAGACAAGAACCATTTTTGAAAAGATTCTTTATGAGGTCATTTCAAAAGAACAGCCGTCTGAATTTAATCAGGCACTCATGGAGCTTGGTGCAATCGTATGTACGCCGACATCCCCTTCCTGCCTGATCTGTCCTGTAAGAGAACACTGCCAGGCGTTTGAAGAAGGCGTTCAGACAGAACTTCCGGTAAAAAGCAAAAAGAAAAAGCCAAGACCGGTATCGATGGCAGCGGCTGTTTTGAAAGATGATGCCGGAAATTTCTATATCCACAAACGCCCGTCATCCGGTTTGCTCGCAAATTTGTGGGAGTTCCCAAATTGTGAAACGGAAGTTGGGCTGATTTCTCAAAAAGAACAGCTTGTTAGGTACTTGCATGAGGAATATGAAACAGATGCTGAGCTTGAGCCCTTGTCAGGAACCATTCAGCATATTTTTTCCCATCTCGTCTGGAATATCTCTGTCTATGCAGGAAAGCTGAAGCCGGGCAGCAGCCCCAATAACCTTCTAAAAGTAACAGAAGCAGAAATGCAGAAATATGCCTTCCCCGTTTCCCATCAGAAAATTTATCAGTTGACGGAGGCACACAAATAAAATCCGGCCGGATGCGGCCGGATTTTTCTCAATCATAGCTCACTCTGGTTCCGTGCGTGTAATCCGCCTCACCGCGCTTCAGGCCTCCGCGGGCTTCAATCTCCTCGATGATTTCGCGGTGGATCGTCTGGCCCTCGGCGTTTAAATATGGCATCATCTGCTGAAGCCCGTGGTGAAAGTATGCAAGCTCACTGTCTTTCCATTCGTGTATGGACATCATTGACAGTTCCGTCATATCTCTGCCTACGTACATGATGAACTCCTCCTCTACTACTCGCTTTTCCTATTGTTTGATACAATAAGGGCAACTATACGAACTACTGCATTGAAGGAGATGTCAATATGAACCAGAACAAAACCGCTCTAATTACAGGAAGCAGCCGCGGCATCGGCAAGGCAATCGCCCTCCGTCTTGCCAAGCAGGGCTATAATATCGTGATCAACTATGCACGCAGCAAAAGCGCCGCCCTGCAGACAGCGGAAGAAATTGAAGCACTTGGTGTAAAAGCGCTTGTTGTGAAAGCGAATGTGGGCAAGCCTGACAAAATCAAAGAAATGTTTGCCGAAGTCGATGAGACGTTCGGCAGACTTGATATTTTTGTTAACAATGCGGCATCCGGCGTTCTTCGTCCTCTTATGGAGCTTGAAGAAACGCATTGGGACTGGACAATGGATATTAACAGCAAGGCCCTTTTATTCTGTGCCCAGGAAGCGGCCAAGCGCATGGAGAAAACGGGCGGAGGAACAATTGTGAGCATCAGCTCCCTCGGCTCCATCCGTGTCCTTGAAAACTATACAACTGTAGGCGTTTCAAAAGCTGCGCTGGAATCATTGACGCGCTATCTGGCTGTAGAGCTTGCGTCCAAAAACATCGTGGTCAACGCCGTATCTGGAGGGGCGGTCGATACAGAAGCACTCAAGCATTTCCCAAATCGCGAAGAATTGCTTGCTGATGCAAGAAGAATGACCCCTGCCGGAAGAATGGTCGACACGGAAGACATGGTCGATGCCGTTGAATTCCTCTGCTCGGAAAAAGCCTCGATGATCAGAGGGCAGACCATTATTGTAGATGGCGGCCGTTCTCTTTTGATGTAAATCGATCCTGAAAAAAAGATCGAAAAAAAAGCGGATATAAAAATCACCTCCGGGACATGATAAATTTCGTGGAGGTGATAAACATGGCAAACCAACAACAACCAAACAAATCACAAGCAGGCACAAGCGCACAACACGTGAAACAACAAAACGCTCAAGCTGCTCAAGGTCAACAACAATACGGTGCTGAGTTCGCAAGCGAGACTGACGCTCAACACGTAAAGAAGTACAACCAGCAAGCTGAAGCTAAAAAGAACCAAAACTCATAATCGAACCGTTTAAAAAACGAAAAGAGACACTTCTCCCCTTGTGTGGAGAGGTGTCTTTTTTTGTTGTGGGGGGAGCGGGCTGAATAAATGAGAGCTGAAGGGTCAAAACAGGATCGCATGTGACTCTTCAGAGCAAATCAAAGGAGATGAAGGGTCAAAACAGGGTCGCATATGACCCTTTAGAGCAAACCAAGAGAGCTGAAGGGTCAATACAGGATTGCATATGACTCTTCAGAGCAAACCAACAGAGGTGAAGGGTCAAAACAAGGTCGCATATGACCCTTTAGAGCAAACCAAGAGAGCTGGAGGGTCTAAACATGATGGCATATGACCATACAGAGCAAACCAACAGAGGTGAAGGGTCAAAACAGGGTTGCATATGACTCTTCAGAGGAAACCAACAGAGCTGAAGGGTCAATACAGGATTGCATATGATTCTTCAGAGGAAACCAATAGAGTTGAAGGGTCAAAACAGGATGGCATATGACTCTTCACAGCAAACCAATAGAGCTGAAGGGTCAAAACAGGATGGCATATGACCCTTCACAGCAAATCAAAGGAGATGAAAGGTCAAAACAGGAACGCATATGACCCTTCACAGCAAACCAACAGAGCTGAAGGGTCAAAACAAGGTTGCTTATGGTCCTTCAGAGAAAAGCAGCGGATATCGCTTAGTTCGTTGTACTTATCGGGGAGAAAGGAACCATCAACAGCGGATTTTGTATGGTTGGTGGTACTTATCAGGGAGAATGGAACCAACAACAGCGGATATCGCTTGGTTGGTGGTACTTATCGGGGAGAAAGGGACCCTCAACAGAGGATTTCGTATGGTTGGTGGTATTTATAGAAGAGAATAAGACCACCAACTGCGGCTCTCGCTAGCTCGGTGGTACTTATGTCAGAGAATAAAACCATTAACGGAGGATTTCACTTGGTTGATGGCAGTTATTGCAGAAAATAAAAACACCAATGTATATCATTGACTTATACCAAACAAAACGTTTGTAATTAGTTATACTAATTTAATGAACGTTTGTTATACTGTTTGTCGAAAAGGTGAGAACATTGAATGAGCAATCAAAATAGAGCATTATACGAACTAACAATACATTTCAATTCAATATTTTATGGCAATTGCTAGAATATCACATTGCTTCACTTAATTTGTGGTGCAGTTTTTTAAAAGGTATTAGGGAATAGTGGACCGTAAACCCGATGGAAGTGAGTATTGGATAAAAAAGTAATGGGAAGCAGCAGGTGGAGATCAACGAAAAGGAAAAAAGAGCTAAAACAGCAACTTAATGAAACTCCGCCTGAAGCAGCTATTTATCAAATTAGAAATAAGAAAGAAAGTTACAAAAAGGAGGGAAATTCAATTGGAATTTCAGGTATCTGAATTAGTTGAAGCAAAACGTCAAATTGAATCAACTATACACAAACTAAAAGAAACAGTAAAAACGCTGGAAGGCAAAGAAAATCCTGACCGATATAAATCTCAAATTACCCTGGCTAAAAGACGGTTAGAAGCATTTAGTATTTCAATATCTCTTATTGAAAGAGAAATAAGTGATCTTGATAAGAAATAGTTAAATCATCACTCGCAAAGTTTTAGCAAACTGCTCAAGGATTGTTGTTAATCGATAAAGGAGCTAATCGTATTCTCCTTTTGTATGACGAAAAATGATTATTGTTTATTATTCTACAGCTATTGAGGTCATTTTGCTCTCGACAACTCTTAGCATATAAATGAGAGGGTTATAATCAAGTGAACGTTAAAAAAATAGCAAAAAGAACTTTATTCATTATATTATTACTGGCTTTGTTTATGTTTGTTAATAATAGTTCACTTTTTACAAAGGAACGTAGTGGCGAGCCTATGCTTTTAGCGCATCGTGGATTAGGACAGACCTTTCGCATGGAGGGGATAACGGCAGAAACCTGTACGGCGGAAAGAATGTACGAACCAGAACATCCATATCTCGAGAATACCATTCCTTCTATAAAAGCGGCATTTGAAGGGGGCGCAGACATCGTTGAAATTGATGTCCAACCTACTTTAGATGGAGAGTTTGCGATTTTCCATGACTGGACTCTTGATTGTAGAACGAATGGTAAGGGCACCACTCGGGAACATACGATGGAAGAATTGAAACAGCTGGATGCAGGATACGGATATACGGCTGACAACGGAAAATCCTTTCCTTTTCGGGGCAAAGGAGTAGGGTTAATACATACACTCGATGAGGTACTGGAAGAGTTTCCAAACGGATCTTTTCTTATTCACATTAAAAGCGATGATCCAAAAGAAGGAAGTCAACTAGCAGATTATCTCTCAAAATATCCTGATGATAGGTTAGAACATCTTTCAGCATACGGCGGTGATCAGCCTATTGCTACCCTAAAAAAAGCCATACCAGACATGCGGGTAATGTCCAAAGAAACATTGAAAAGCTGCCTGCTCACATATATAGCAGCCGGCTGGACTGGCTATATTCCAGCGGCGTGTGAAAATACGCAGTTACACATACCAGAAACTTATTTTTCTTACTTGTGGGGGAGTTCAGACAAATTCCTCAATAGAATGGATAGTGTCGGTACGAGAGTTATCTTAGTTGCAGGTAGTGGCGGATGGTCAGAAGGGTTTGATGAAGAACAAGATTTAGAGCGTCTGCCAAAAGGATATACTGGTGGGATCTGGACAAATCGTATAGATATTATTTCTAAAGTTATTCAGGAAAGAGATTAGCTAATAGCTGGATGTAAGTTAGGCAACAATCAATAAATTCAAAAATAAAATGATCATTTCATACAAATTTTCAGGTTGCATAAGCGAACAAATCGAGACAGCCTGGGGTGTAGGGGACTGTTTTAAAGCTAATAATTTCATCAAAAAAGAGCGCATGATATCTTATGCGCTCTTTTTTGATAGGAAATTTAGCCGGATGGGATTCAATGTTAAATCTCTGAGATAACCTATTTCACAGCAGCAAGCTCATTTTCTTTAATCAAATCCGCGGTCAGCTGGCCGGAGAGGGTGACCATCGGCACGCCTCCGCCGGGGTGGGTTGAGCCGCCGACGAAGTATAGGCCTTCGTACAGCTGGCTTTTGGACGGGATTTTGAAGCCGCTGTTTTTCTTCTTATCAGATGCGACTCCATAGATGGATCCGCCGTTTGGACCGTAAAGCTCTTCAAGGTCCTCAGGGGTAAAGCGGTATTCAAATTCAATGGAGTCCCGGAGTCCGGTCATGCCCATGCGCTCGAGTTTGTTCAGGACAAGTTCTCTGTATTCATCCCAGTCGATGCTTGTTTTTGCTCCTTCTTTAAGAGGAGGGACGTGCGTCAGCACAAAGAGGTTGTCTTTTCCTTCAGGCGCCTGGCTTGCGTCAGACCGGGCAGAGATGCCGATGTAGATGGTTGGGTCATCTGCCGGTACTCCCTGATCAAAAATTTGCTGGAATTCTTTTTTCGGATCTTCTGAGAAGAAGAAGTTGTGGTGTTTTAAGTTTTCAAACTTCCGGTCTGTTCCAAGCAGAAGCACGAGTCCGGATACGCTCGGTATGAATGACTTGCCGAGTTTTTTCACTTCACGCTTCACTTCTCCTGTTGACGGGGCGAGGTTCCGGTAGGCCGGAATGGCTTCAAGGTTTGAAATGACGACATCGGCACGGTAAACATCTCCGCTCTCTGTCACAACGCCCGTTACTTTTTTGCCTTCGAGTTCAAGGTGGGCAACAGGTGTGTCTGTTTTCACTTCGATTCTCAGTTCGTCCATGACTTTCTTCATGCCTTCTGCGATCTCGTACATTCCGCCTTTTACGTAGTGAATGCCGAGGCCGAGCTGCACATAGATCAGCTGATTCAATATCGCCGGGGCGGAGTATGGGTTTGAGCCGACGTACATGACAAAGAAGTTGAAGAGCTGCTGCAGGTGCTTGGAATCCAGGTATTTCTCTGTTCCGTCGGCAACCGTGCTGAGCGGGTCCATTGCCAACAAGTCTTTCAGTGTGTGGTGTTTTTTCAAATCCTTCAAATCTTCAAGGCTGTATTTGTAAAAGCTTTTCAGACAGAGGTCATACATTTTTTCGCTGTAGGAAAGAAGGCTGCTCATGCTGCCGTGCGGTTCGTTCGACACCTTTGCCATCTCGGCAATCATCGTCGGCAGGTCGCTTGATACATCAATGGACGTGCCGTCTTCGAAAAAAGTGCGCCACTGCGGTTCGACACGCACGACGGTTATGTAGTCTTCAAGGTGCCTGTTGACGCTTTTAAAAAGCTTCTCAAGCACCCACGGCATTGTCAGGATGGAAGGGCCTGTATCAAACGTGAAGCCTTTCCCGGACCTGCGGTTAAGCTTGCCTCCGACATTGCTGTTTTTCTCTAAAACGGTAACATCATAGCCGTCTGCCGAAAGTCTGATTGCAGCAGACATGCCTCCAAGTCCTGCTCCGACTACAACGGCTTTCTTTTTCTGATTTAACATGCAAGCACCTCCAGGTAATGGTTAATATATAGGCGGAACAAGGCGGTATCTTTTCTCTGCCCAGCTCCGGTATTCCTCTCCGTAAGCTTCAATCAGCATCTTTTCTTCAATGCGTATCCGTTTAAGAATGCCAAGTGCGGCGGCTGTCCCGCCTGCTCCTGCAAGTACAGCATTGCCGAGAGAAAGGCATATGCCGATGATAATGAGCAGGAGTCCTGTATAGAGAGGATGCCTCAGCCTGCGGTACGGGCCGGAGCTGACAAGCTCATCCCCTTTGCGGAATGAAACATGGCGGGTAAACTGCTCTTTCAGGTGAAAAATACCCCAGTATCTCAGAAAAACCCCAGATGCATATAGAACTATGCCCGCCGCATGAACAAGGGTGCTGCCGACATAAAAGATGTTCCATTCCCTCATCAGGACAGCCATTGTAATCGTGAGGGCAATGACCAAAAGCAAAAAAGGGTAGGAGCGCCTTTCCTGCATTTCACCCTCAGAAGTTCCCCTGTTCCGGAAAAGAATGAATTCTGCCATCCAGCTGACGGTGATTACTAAAAAGAGAACAGAAATCAAAGAGCGGCTCATCTCCTTTATATGGCATTACAACTTTTATCCAATTCCCCTATTCTATGACCGGCAAACCAGTTAAAACGCATGGAATGTGCTAAGCCGCCCATAATTTTTCCGACAAAACCTCTGATTCCTCAACAGATTAAGTCAAAGGAGAAGCGCCTTGAAAAACGAATTGGTATAGCGGACAAATAAGCGGAGGTGCAAATGAACTTGAAGGAATTTGATGCATTGGTGGGCCGCCAGCTTGAGACAATGGATAAGCTGCTGGATCTTCAGGGAGAGATTGAGAGGTGCCAGGAGCTGAAAGAGCAGCTGAACAATCTCCCGGGTGAGGCGTGCGGGGAGATTCAGGCAGAGATTGAGATTATGAAGGAAGAGCTGCAGTCCATTCAAAAGGTATTTCAAAAACAGACAGAAGAGGTTATCCGGTCCTATCAGATCAAGGAGCCTCTGCATAAATAACAGACAATGGGAGTCTCCGGTATACGGACGGCTCTTTTATTTTCTTTTTTAAACGGCAGGCGGTATAATGGTAAAAACGAAAAGTTGACAATCTTTGCTTATTTGCGGAGCGGCGATATAGAAAGTAGGGGAGCAAAATGGGATTTCCCAAGGAAGGAGACAGCATACAGATACATAGTTATAAACATGACGGGCATATCCACAGAATCTGGGATGAGACCACTGTCCTGAAGGCAAGCGGTCACTGTATCATCGGCGGAAACGACCGGACGATTGTAACGGAATCTGACGGAAGAACATGGATTACCCGGGAGCCGGCCATCTGTTACTTTCATACAAAATACTGGTTCAATGTAATCGGCATGATCCGGGAAGACGGAATCTACTATTACTGCAACATCAGTTCGCCATTTGCATGGGATGATGAAGCCCTTAAATATATTGACTATGACCTGGATGTGAAGATTTTTCCCGATATGACGTACATCATTCTTGATGAAGATGAGTACGAATATCACCGTAAGAAAATGAATTATCCGAATGTGATCGACTTGATATTAAAAAGCAATCTTGAGAAGCTGCTTCGCTGGATCAGACAGCGGAAAGGTCCTTTCTCGCCTGACTTCATCGATGAGTGGTACGAGCGCTATCTGACTCATGTGAAATGACAGGCACAAGACAAATGAATGGGTTGTTTTTTTAAGAGCCTGTTTTACGGAGCAGGCTCTTTCTGCATGGGGTCGGCATGAACTCCGTGCAAAAGCACAGAATAAAAAGAAATGAGAGGGGGAGACAAAACCTTGAGTTCAGTTAAACGCTACATGAAATTTGTTAAACCCTACAAATGGCAGATTACAGGGACAATCGCAATTGGAATCATTAAATTTTCCATACCTCTTCTTACGCCCCTGCTTCTTAAATATGTAGTAGATGACATTCTCGGCGGAAACATGTCCGCTGATGAAAAAACGGGAAAGCTGTTCACGATTATGGCCGTCATGTTTGCGATCTTCCTGCTTGCAAGACCGCCGATTGAATATTACAGACAGTACTTTGCGCAGTGGACAGGCAGTAAAATCCTCTATGATATAAGAGACAGTTTGTTCACCCATCTTCAAAAACTGAGTCTGCGCTACTACGCGAATACTAGAGCGGGAGAAATCATCTCCCGTGTCATCAACGATGTGGAGCAGACGAAAAACTTTGTCATCACGGGTCTTATGAACGTATGGCTCGATATCTTTACGATTGTGATTGCCGTCATCATTATGTTCACAATGGATATTAAGCTGACACTTGTCTCCATCGTACTGTTCCCTCTGTACGGTTTTTCGGTGAAATATTTCTACGGAAGACTGAGACATCTGACAAGAGTGAGGTCGCAGGCGCTTGCTCAGGTTCAGGGCCATCTTCATGAAAGAGTGCAGGGGATGCCTGTCATCCGGAGCTTTGCGATTGAAGATCATGAACAAAAAGAGTTCGATAAGGAAAACCATAACTTTTTAAGCAAAGCCATTGATCATACTAGCTGGAACGCAAAGACCTTTGCCGTGGTGAATACGATTACGGACGTTGCACCGCTGCTTGTCATTGCCTTTGCAGCCTACCAGGTCATTCACGGGAACATGACAGTCGGAACCATGGTGGCGTTTATCGCCTACATTGATCAGCTGTACAATCCGCTGAGACGCCTTGTGACATCTTCCACAACGCTGACGCAGGCTCTTGCTTCTATGGACCGCGTGTTTGAGCTGATTGATGAAAAATACGATATTACAGACAAGCCCGATGCGAAGGAAGCAAAAGACATCAGCGGCACCATTAAGTTTGACCATGTTTCCTTTAAATACGATGAGAAGGAACCGATGATTCTTGAAGATGTATCGCTTGAGGTGAACAGGGGAGAAACCGTTGCGCTTGTTGGAATGAGCGGCGGCGGAAAGTCCACATTCATCAGTCTGATCCCGCGGTTTTACGATGTTACGGAAGGGAAGATTCTCCTGGACGGCACAGATATTCGCGAGTACCGCGCTCAAAGCCTGAGAGATCAGATCGGCATGGTGCTTCAGGATACGTTCTTATTCAGTCAGTCTGTGAAAGAGAATATCCTGATCGGCAAACCGGGAGCCACCGATGAAGAAGTGTTTGAAGCTGCAAAAGCCGCGAATGCACACGACTTTATCCTTGGTTTTCCTGAAGGCTACAACACAAAGGTCGGCGAGAGGGGAGTCAAGCTTTCGGGAGGGCAGAAGCAGCGCCTTGCCATTGCGAGGGTCTTTTTGAAAAATCCGCCGATTCTTGTGCTTGATGAAGCAACCTCGGCGCTGGACCTTGAAAGCGAACATCTAATTCAGGAAGCTCTCGAGAAGCTTGCTGAGGACAGAACGACCTTCATTGTCGCTCACAGGCTGTCGACCATCACACATGCCGATAAGATTGTCGTGATGGAAAACGGGAAGATTGTCGAAGAAGGGACCCACGCCGAATTAATGGAAAAACAGGGCCACTATTATTCCCTGTTCCAGATTCAGCAGCTGGATTAACCCATATTTTTCTATCATAATAAAAATACTTTTCAGCAGATATAAAATGCTAAATTAAGTAAAAATAAGCAGTCCTTTGAGGACTGCTTATTTTTTATGCTTCAAATGACATGAATTTCACCATATTCACCGTCTTATGGAAAAGATAGGTACGGATGGAAATAGGAAGAATGAACTATTTTAATATTTAGAATTTTTAGTCTATAATTTGTACATATCCAAATTTTAAGTAGTTTTAATAGTATCTTACAGAAATAACATGACATAGCGGGTCACCCGGCATCATATGCTGCTTCAGGGTGTCCAAACTGGGGGTGAGCGGTCTGTCGCGGGAAAAGATTTTAGAAATCAAAGATTTGAGCATTACGTTCCTGCAGGGAAAAGAAGAAGAAACGCGTGTCGTTGATTCGATCAGGTTTGACGTACATAAAGGGGAAGTTCTCGGCATTGTCGGGGAATCCGGCTGCGGAAAGAGCGTAACCTCCCTATCCATTATGGGGCTGCTGCCCAAAAAAACTTCAAAGCTTTCAGGTGAGATCCTGTTTCAGGGGAAAGATCTGCTGAAGCTGAACGAAAAATCGCTGCGCAAACTGCGGGGAAATGAACTGGCGATGGTTTTTCAGGAGCCAATGACTTCTCTTAATCCGCTGTTTAAAATCGGGAATCAGCTTGAAGAGTCTCTCCGCGTTCATTTAAGCCTGACGAAAAAACAGGCGAAAGAGCGGGCGATTCAAATTTTGAAGCTCGTCGGCCTGCCGCGCCCTGAAGAGCTTTACGGGGAGTATCCGCATCAGCTTTCAGGCGGAATGAGGCAGCGCGTCATGATTGCCATGGCGATGATCTGTGATCCGAAGGTGCTGATTGCAGATGAACCGACAACGGCGCTTGATGTGACGATTCAGGCTCAGATCCTGAAGCTGATGAAGGATCTGAACAAAAAAATGGAGACCTCGATTGTCTTTATCACACATGACCTCGGAGTTGTGGCGGAAATGTGCGACCGCGTCATGGTCATGTATGCCGGACAAGTTGTGGAGGAAGGCAGCGTCAAAACCATCTTTAAAAATCCGAAGCATCCGTACACAAGGGGCTTAATGAAATCTGTTCCGGACATCCGGAAGAAAAATGAACGGCTGTATTCCATCTCGGGCCAGGTGCCGCGTCCGGGCACTGTGCAGACAGGCTGTCTGTTTGCAGGCCGCTGCGAGTATGCGATGGCAGAGTGCGTGAAGCATTCGCCTCCGCTGTATAAACTGCAGGATTCGCACCAGTCGAGATGTTTTTTAGCGAGAGAGGAGGCTTTAGAGCATGACGAAGCCTTTGCTTAAAGTAGAAAAGCTCACAAAGCATTTCCCGATTACGGGAGGGGTTCTCGGCAGAAAAGTGGGAGCGGTAAAAGCGGTCAATGACCTGTCCTTTGAAGTGTTCGAAGGAGAAACTCTCGGGATTGTCGGGGAATCCGGCTGCGGCAAATCAACGATGGGGCGCCTGTTGCTTAAATTGATTGAGCCGACAGACGGATCAGTCGCCTTCCGCGAGGAGCAGCTGCTGACGAAATCTCCCAAAGAAATGAGAAAAATGAGGCGGGAGCTGCAGATGGTCTTCCAGGATCCTTATGCTTCCCTGAATCCGAGGATGACCGTTGAACGAATTCTTGAAGAGCCGCTCATTGTCCATGGAATCGGAAGCAAAGAAGAGCGCCGCCAAAAGGTGAAGGAGATGCTCGGGATTGTCGGACTTGATGAAGCCTACGGAAAGCGCTATCCGCATCAGTTCAGCGGAGGGCAGCGCCAGAGAATCGGGATTGCAAGAGCGCTGATGACCAATCCTAAGCTCATCATTGCAGACGAGCCGGTTTCTGCCCTTGATGTATCCATCCAGTCGCAGATCCTGAATCTGCTGAAGGATCTGCAGAAGGAATTTTCCCTGACGTATATCTTCATCTCCCATGATCTCGGGGTTGTCCGCCATATTAGCGACAGACTCGGAGTCATGTATTTAGGCAGTTTAGTAGAGCTTGCAGACAGTGAAAAGGTGTATGCAGATCCGCTGCACCCGTACACGAAGGCGCTTCTGTCCGCTGTGCCGCTGCCTGACCCGGAAGCGGTAAAAGAGCAGATTGTGTTAAAAGGGGATCTTCCAAGCCCGTCTGACCCGCCAAAAGGGTGCGCGTTTCACACGAGGTGCCCGGCATGCTTTGAACCATGCACGGTCAAGAAGCCTGCCTGGAAGGAAGTTAAAGAAGGTCATTATGTTGCGTGTCACCTGTATGAGTGACACAAGGCGTGATTGATAGATTCATCACTAGAAAATAGGGGGATGTATGCGTGAAAAAGAAAAGCCTGTTAGTCTCAATTATGTTTGTGCTGCTTTTATCAGCGGCCTTGATGGGCTGCAGTTCTGACAGCTCTTCATCAGATGGCGGCTCAGATGGCGGAAGCAGTGAAAAGAAACAGGACAGCCTCGTTTTTGGACGCGGCGGTGACTCTACTTCGCTAGATCCGATTACAACAACTGAAGGGGAAGCCTTCAAAGTAACAGTCAACGTTTTTGAAACACTCTTAAACTATGGTGAACAGGATACAACGGTGCAGGAAGGCCTTGCAACGAAATGGGAAGTGTCAGAGGATAACCTGACTTACACGCTTACTCTCAGAGAAGGCGTCAAATTCCATGACGGCACAGACTTCAATGCAGACGCGGTTGTCTTCAACTTTGAACGCTGGATGAACGGGGATGCAGACAAATTCCCTTACTACACAATGTTCGGCGGCTTTAAAAAGGACGAAGGACACGTCATTAAAGAAGTAAAAGCAGACGGCGATTATAAAGTTGTTTTCACATTAAAACGCCCTCAGGCTCCGTTCTTAAAGAACCTTGCCATGTCTCCTTTCGGCATTGCGAGCCCGGCAGCTATCGAGAAGCACGGCGACAAATTCAGAGAAAATCCAGTTGGAACTGGCCCGTTCAAATTTGTAGAGTGGAAGCCAAACGACAGAATCGTTCTTGAAAAGAATGAAGACTACTGGATGGAAGGCTATCCGAAATTAAATCAGGTTATCTTCAAATCAATTCCTGAAAACTCAGCACGCTTAAATGCCCTTCAAACAGGCGAAATCGACTTAATGGATGGTGTAAACCCATCTGATACGAAATCTATTTCAAGCAACAGCGACCTTCAGACGTTCGAACGTCCGTCTATGAACATTGGCTACGTTGGTTTGACAACAAACCGCAAGCCGCTTGACAACAAGCTTGTGCGCCAGGCACTGAACCATGCTGTTGACAAGCAAGGCATTATCGATTCATTCTACGGCGGACTTGCAGAGCCTGCAAAAAATCCAATGCCTCCGTCACTGGAAGGATATAACGATGACATTGAGCCATACCCGTACGATCTTGAAAAAGCAAAAGCCCTTCTAGCAGAAGCAGGCTTCCCGGATGGATTCAAAATGGAGCTTTGGGCAATGCCTGTACCGCGTCCATATATGCCTGAAGGAATGAAAGTAGCCGAAGTCATCAAATCAAGCTTTGCCAAAATCGGCGTTGAAGCAGAAATCAAAACGTACGACTGGGCAACTTACCTTGACAAAGCGGCAAAAGGGGAAGCTGACTCATTCATGCTTGGATGGACAGGCGACAACGGAGATGCCGACAACTTCCTTTACACGCTTCTTGACAAAGACAGCATCGGCAGCAACAACTACACGTACTACAGCAACGACGAGCTCCATGACATTTTAATTGAAGCACAGTCCAATGCTGACCAGGAAAAACGTAATGAGCTATACAAAAAAGCACAGGAAATCATTAAAGAAGATGCACCTTGGATTCCACTTGCGCACTCTACGCCAATCCTTGCGGGAAGCAGCAAGCTGACGAACTTCAAGCCGCATCCAACAGGTTCTGACATCCTGACAAAGGTCGAATTTAAGTAATGAGTTGGGAGGAGGACCTGTCCTCCTCTCTTTTTTAAAAGGTGAAAACAATGGCGCAAGGGTGCCAAGCTCAGGAAGCAGGAAGTTTTTATCTGGAATGTCTGAAGCGGCGCTTACGCTTTTCGAATGAAAGAGGTGAAAGAATGGTTTCATACACAATTAGAAGAATCGGTCTGCTCATACCTGTTCTGATCGGGATGACGCTCGTTGTCTTTTCCATCATCAGAGCCATACCGGGGAACCCGGCACAGGTCATTCTCGGGCAGCGCGCAACACAGGAGGCCATTGAAAAATTAACACAGCAGCTTGGACTCGACCAGCCTTGGTACATACAGTATTTTGACTATATCGGCGGACTTCTGACGGGTGACCTTGGACAATCGATTCGGACAGGTGCCGCCATCAGCAAAGAGATGACGCCTTATCTTGCCGCTACAATGGAACTGACTTTTTTTGCGATGGTCATTGCCATCGTTGTCGGCATTAATGCGGGGATCATTAGTGCGTGGTTCCGCAATTCATGGTTTGATTACTTGGCGATGATCATTGCCCTTATTGGTGTATCAATGCCGATTTTCTGGCTTGGCCTGATGGAGCAGTACGTGTTCTCGATCAAGCTTGGCTGGCTGCCGACAACAGGCAGGGAGGAAATTAGAAATCCTGTAGACAGCATCACAAATCTGTACCTGCTTGATACTCTTCTTCAGGGAAGGTTTGATCAGTTCGTTCAGGTGCTGAAACACATTCTTATGCCGGGAATTGCCCTCGCTACAATCCCGATGGCCATTATTGCAAGAATCACAAGATCAACCATGATTGAAGCGATGGAATCTGATTTTATCAGAACAGCCAGAGCGAAAGGCCTTCATATGTTCTGGGTTGTGTACAAGCACGCTTTGAAAAATGCAGTCATTCCAATTTTAACGATTATAGGTCTTCAAACAGGACTTCTTCTCGGAGGAGCGATCCTGACAGAAACCATCTTCGGCTGGCCGGGGATGGGCAGGTATATTTTCGATGCCATCAGCTACCGGGATTATCCGGTCATCCAGTCAGGCATTTTGATCATTGCCGCCATCTTTGTTTTTATCAATCTGATCGTCGATCTCTTGTATGCAGCCATTGATCCGAGGATTAAATACTAGAAAAGGGGGAGAATGCCATGTCACTGCCGGCACTTCAAGAAGAAAAGACAGCCATCATCAAACAGGAAAAGGTCATCACCCCTTTTCAGCAGAAACTCCGTTTGTTTCTGCAAAATAAACTCGCGATCGCAGGAAGTGTTCTCGTTTTATTCTTTGTCTTCATTGCAATAGCTGCTCCGCTCATCGCATCGCAGGGCATTGATGAACAGGAGCTCTCAAAGCGCCTGCTTCCTCCATCATCCGAGCACTGGTTCGGAACAGATGACTTCGGGAGGGATATTTTCTCAAGAGTATTATTCGGGGCGCGTATTTCCCTTTGGGTAGGATTTTTCTCGGTCCTTGGATCCGCTTTGATTGGAACGCTGCTTGGAATCCTTGCAGGATACTACGGACGCGTCATTGACAGCATCATTTCCAGACTGTTTGACATCATGCTCGCGTTCCCAAGCATCCTGCTTGCCATCGCAATCGTAGCCATCCTTGGGCCATCCCTTCAAAATGCCCTGATTGCCATCGCCGTCATCAACATTCCGAACTTCGGGAGACTGATCCGGGCAAAGGTACTCAGCGTTAAAGAGGAAGAATATATCATGGCCGCCAAAGCACTTGGCACAAGTGATACCCGGATCCTGCTCGTGCACGTCCTGCCAAACAGTCTTTCGCCGATTATTGTACAAGCCTCCCTGGCCATCGCAACGGCCATCATCGAGGCAGCGGCCCTTGGCTTCCTTGGACTCGGAGCACAGGCACCAAACCCGGAGTGGGGGAAAATGCTCGCCGACTCCAAACAGTACCTGGTGCAGGCGCCATGGACCCTGTTCTTCCCGGGCCTTGCGATCATGCTGACGGTTCTCGGCTTTAACCTAATGGGTGACGGGCTGCGTGATGCGCTTGATCCTAAGGGGAAGCATTGAGGGCAAGTCGTTGCTCATATATTTTTTCACTTGTGAAACGGTTAATCTAGAAGGACGCTGACTCAGTCAGCGTCCTTCTATTGTTTAATGCGATAGTTTAAAGAAACTCTAGAATGATATTCTTCTTAAAGAGCGTTAACCATTGCTGCTAAAATCTCTTTGATTTCATCAATACGATATACTATTTGAAAACTGTTCCAAGCTAATAGAACAAGACTTATAGCAATAATCGTATTTATAATGTTCTTGTACATATAATCATTCCATTCTATGAAGTTTATATAAATTATAGTATAAAAGGGTTTTTATGGATATTATTAGACGGAGTCTACTGTATAATATTTATGTACCTCAGCAACCTAAATGACAATAAGGAGCTATTTATGAACAGAGTAAAAACAAGGTTATGGATAAGAACAGTAATACTCGGTATTCTTCTGGGCGCTGTGATTTATACAATCTATACGAATATCATTCATAAAGATCCAAATAAGACAGTAGTGATGGCCGATGCAGAAGCCCCCGACTTTATACTTCCAAATTTAAATGGAGACTTAGTCAAATTAAGTGATCTTCGCGGAAAGGCTGTACTTGTGAATTTCTGGGGGAGCTGGTGTGGACCGTGTAAGAGGGAAATGCCTGCCTTACAGGATTCCTATAATCAGTATAGAGAACATGATTTTGAAGTGATTACTATAAACATAGAAGAATCAAATTTCGCAGTAGAGAATTATTTTGAGGAAAATAATCTTTCTTTACCTGCAGTGTTGGATAAAGAGGGTCAAGTCTATGATGCGTATGGAATATATAATCTTCCTGCTTCTATCTTTATTAAAGCCGATGGTACAGTAGAAAGAACTTACATAGGGGAAATGAGCAGGGGTGATATTGACAAATGGGTTAAAGAAATATTACCAAAATGATAAATTGATGTTCATGAAGACAATTGAGTTTCTCTGATTCGTTAAGAGAAGGCTGTACATTTTATGCACAATTTCTGCACAATCTACCTTTAAAATGACTTTAGACGATGACGAAAGGATGATTGAGATGAAAAGATCAATGATGCTTGCTCTTGCTGCAGCTTTTTCGCTGACGCTTGCGGGGTGTGCGAATGAAAATGAAGGGCAGAAGAAGGAGGAGTCTTCTGAGCATGCCGGTCACGAGGGCATGAATCACTCAGGTTCGGGCGAGGTGCCGGAGGGATTGAAAGAGGCTGAAAATCCAACGTTTGAAAAAGGAAGCAAAGCAATCATGAACGCTGATCATATGGAAGGCATGGACGGTGCAGAGGCGACAATCGCAGGTGCATATGACACAGTTGTTTATACCGTGTCTTATACGCCTGAAGGCGGGGGAGAACCGGTCACAGACCATAAATGGGTCATTCACGAAGAAATTAAAGATGCAGCTGAAGAGCCATACAAAGAAGGAGACAAAGTGACCCTTGCAGCCGATCACATGGAAGGCATGCAGGGAGCTGAGGCAACGATTGACTCAGCCGAAGAAACGACGGTCTATATGGTAGACTTTGTGCCTGCAGACGGCGGCGAAGAAGTGAAAAATCACAAGTGGGTGACAGAAAGCGAGCTTTCTGCCGCTGAATAACATAAAAAGGACTGAACGATTTCCGTTCAGTCCTTTGTGTTTAGCTAGGTTCTTCCTGCTCCGATATCTGAAGCTCATTTTCTTCTTTATGATAACTGTGGAAGCTGTTAATCAGCGTATCAAGGTGCTCCAACTGTTCACTGTAATCGATAATGATAGCGATGAGCGGCAGCAGGTGGTAGAAGCACTCCTGGTCAATGCAGTTTCCTTTAAAATCCATGAAGGTATCAACAAGCTCCTGTTTATTGAACTGCCCTTCTTTAATAAACTCAACCGGTGCCTCAGGCTTGATTTTCCCGATGAATTTCAGCAGGCTTCGTTCGTGAAAATCAACGAGATAGTCCAGCTCATTTGCAAGAATGCTCTGAAATTCCTCCGGCAGGTGATGGAGTTCGTTTTCCAGGCGGTGCAGCTTTTTCAGGGTATCAAGCGACCTGTTCGTAGTCACCAGCATTTGCCTGAAAAGTACCAGCTTGCGTGATTTTGCATAAATATTGCGCTTGAAATAGGCGCGTTCTTCCTTATACATGAGATAAAGCTGATCGAGCTTCATCATTTTTTCTTTCAGTCTTTCAATGTCCGTTTTGAGCTCCGTATATTCCGACACCTGTCTCGTGTTAAAACGGATCCACTTAATGATTTCCTCTGTATTATCCACAATTCGGTAATACAGCTTTGTTTCATATTTTGGCGGAATGAAAATCAGATTCACGATAAATGCTGATAAGACGCCGAGGAGAACCGTTCCAAAGCGGATCAGGGCAAATTCGATGAAATCTTCGCCGGGACTCTCCAAAATCGCAATAACGGTCACGACTGAAACCGGAATTGTATTTTCAATCTTTATTCTTAAATTAATCGCAATGACGATAATGACAGTTAAACCGATAACAAACGGATGGGGACCGAAAATCAGCCCGAATAAAATGGCAAAGGCTGCTCCGATGACATTTGCCTGAACCTGCTCGATAACAGAAAGATAAGAGCGGTAAATGGTAGGCTGTATCGCAAAGATAGCTGCGATACCGGCAAAGGCTGGAGACGGTATGTTTAAAAGAGTGGCCAAAAACAGAGCCAGTGTAATGGCAATCCCCGTTTTGATAATGCGGGCACCAAGTTTCATTGGGTGTGTTTCTACATTCCCTTCTTTACTGATATGATATTGGACCTTATGACAGAAAAATCTGTCTGGTAAACAAGTAATGACTATACAATGTTAAAAGAAATTATTCAAGTTACTTTTTCCCGTTTTTGTGAAAAAAATAAGCCTTTTTCAAAAGATTTTCTGAAAACATTTATATGTATGCAACGGTGATGAGATAGATGTTCTTTTGGGTATCTTTACTTGGAAAATTTGTGGACCAAAATCCGCGCTCCACTAAAAAAAGGTCATCTCAAAGTCTCCAATCGAGCTAACAATCCAAAAAGCCTCTCTAACAATCGCAACGGCCGGTCTAACGATCCAAATTGGGCATCTAACAGTCCAACACGCGATTCTACACCAACTCTCAATAAAAACACCAAACAACGGCAGCAAAAAAAGCCGGAATGCCTCTTTTCTAGAAACCTTGTGACCAGGATCCGCGCTCCACTAAAAAAGAGGTCATCTCAAAGTCCTCAATGGAGCTAACAATCCAAAAACAGCGTCTAACAATCCAAATACCTTGTCTAACGATCCAAAAAAGATGCCTAACAGTCCAAATCGCATTCAGCTCCAATTCTCATCAAAAACAGCAATCCCCTGCAGTAAAAAAAGCCGGAAAGCCTCTTTTTCTAGAAACCTTGTGACCAGGATCCGTCTCCCGCTAGAAAAAGAGGTCATCTCAAAGTCCTTAATGGGGCTAACAATCCAAATACAGCGTCTAACAATCCAAACCGCCGCCCTAACAAGCGAAACACGGTGTCTAACGATCCCAACTTGATGCCTAACAATCCAAACGCCATTTCCGGTCGGTCCAGCTTCGAGCAGAAAAAAGACCCGTCACCACATCCAGCAATAAAAAAATCCGAACTGGCATAAATACCAGTTCGGATTTTCAAATGGTTCAAATCTAAGCCGCAATCACTCAGTCGATACAGATGGATCGGCCTGTTCTTTAACTGGAACTAGCTGAATGAAGTGATCTCCGACTGCGTTCAGCAGCGTCTTCAGTTCATTTGCTTCATCTTGCTGTCCGTGTTTTTCAAGTGATTCGATATAAGTTGTCAGAAGCTCTGTTACATCTGATTTGCCTTTGGTATTCAGAGATGAGATCTCGATTTTGGCGCCTTTGGCTACACGGCGCTCGAGCGCTTGTTTTGTTAAGCCGAGCTCAGGCTGGTGTCTGACATACACGACGCCGCCGGTCATGCCTGCACAGATCCATGGTCCAGGATCGCCGAGGACAAGTCCGCGTCCGTTCGTCATATACTCAAATGCAAATCCTTTTATGTTGGCATTTACCCCGATATTGCCTTTTTCCTCTGCCGGAATCGGTTTGGTGATTTTACCCCCGATGATCATGTCGGCACCGGATAAGCGGATGCCTGCACGTGCGTCTGCATTCCCCTGAACAAGAAGGAGGCCGCTCTGTGCGCCGTACCCGAAGCCTTTTCCGACAGAACCGTTGTAGTAGTTTCCGTCTGCTCCTTTTGATTTGAAGACCTGAATCGTACCGCCAAAGGACGTTTTACCCGTGCCGTCCTGGGCGCCGCCTTCTACACGGATATTGATGCCGCTTGAGTTGTAGGCGCCAAGTCCGTTGCCCGGAATAGAACCTTCTTTGTAGTGAAGCTCAATGTCATCAAGTTTGCGGTATGAACCGTCAAGACGTCCGCGGACCCTGTGACAGGAAACACGGCTGCCGAGAATGCGCTGCTCGGATGTAACGCTTGAGAATTCTCTTGAGCTGTGAAGTTCGCTGTCGTCGTAATCAAGGTACTCTGCTCCTGCAGCAACGGCAAGACGCTTGCTTTCAAGACTTGCTGCCACTTCTTTATGTGAGAGGTTCTGAATTTCAAGCGTCTCAAGGAGAAGGGACAGGTCCATCTCATCCTTGCCTCGGGTCTGTTCAAGAAGATCAGAGCGTCCGACAAGGTCCTGGAGATTTGTAAAACCAAGGGAAGCAGTCAATGTCTCGAGCTCAGAACCGAACGCGCTGAACAGGTTCACAAGCCCTTCTACAGACGGGTCGTACTTTCTTGGGACAAATCGGCGGAGACCGTGCTCTTTCGCCTGTGCTTCTGATTCAATCTGGGTTGCGATTCCCACATGGCATGTATCCAAATGACAGCCGCGGCATGTTGTACAGCCGATGGCAATCATCGAAAGGGTGCCGAAGCCGACGCGGTTTGCGCCGAGCAGCATGACCTTCATGACATCCATCGCACTCTTGATGCCGCCGTCTGCCCAAAGCTCCACTTTTTCGCGGAGACCGGCTTCAAGCAGGGCGTTGTGCGCCGCCTTTACCCCGATTTCAACAGGAAGACCGACGTGCTGAAGGGCATGAATACGCGCCGCACCTGTTCCGCCGTCAAATCCGCTGAGTGTGATGATGTCAGCGCCGGCTTTTGCAATTCCCACTGCGATTGTCCCGATGTTTGGAACAACAGGAACCTTAACAGAAACCTTTGCCTGATCGTTGGCTGTTTTCAGCTCTGAAATCATCTGCGCCAAATCTTCAATCGAATAGATGTCATGGTTGTTTGACGGAGAAATAAGGTCAGAACCGATTGTAGCATTCCGTGATTCAGCGATCTTGGCTGTTACCTTTGAGCCTGGAAGATGTCCGCCTTCACCAGGCTTTGCACCTTGGCCTATCTTGATTTCAAGCAGGTTTGACGAGTTCAGAAGCTCGGCGTTTACGCCAAATCGTCCGGACGCAATCTGCTGGCCGCGCGTGCGCGGATATTTGCCCAGCATATCTTTGATTTCTCCGCCTTCACCGTTTAAGCTCACCATGTTCAGCTGCTCTGCCGCTTCTGCATATGCGCGGAACGCGACTTCATTTTGAGAACCGAATGACATGGACGCGATGACAAACGGAAGACTGTGATCGCCGACGCCAATATTGACTTTATCTTTAGGTACAGAAGACTTTCCTTTTTTCAGATCTGTCAGATGACGAATCGTGATCGGATTGCTTTCTTCCTGTTCCGTCAGCTTTTCGCGGTAGCCTTCGTAATCTCCTGATTTCGCGACATCGCCGATTGCTTTCCAGATCCGCGGGAAGATGTGGAACGTCTTGCTCGGACGTGCTTTTTCATTTTCAAAATCACTGCTTCGTTCTACAGCATCTGCCTTCATGCTTTCAAAATTGAATTTCAAAGAAGGAGAGCCAAGGAAGTTGACGATGTTCAGTTCTTTTTCAATTTCTTCATTTAAGCCGATGGAAGAGAAGAGTCTGCCGTATCCGCGCAGCTCATGAATTCCGATCGTTGAAATGACCTTTTCAAGGCCTTTATTTAATGACTCATACAAGTTGACCGCAGGCTTCGCTGAGTCTTCTTCAGCAACCGTCGCAAACAGAATGTAAGGGCTGATCAGGTTCGCACCAAGGCCGTAAGCCACCATAATGTCATGCAGAGATCTGACCGCACCTGTGCGAAGAAGAATCGAACAGTTTCTGCGCAGGCTTTCCTTTACAAGAGCCTGATCAATCACCGATGTCACTAAATGCGGATCAATCCAGAGCTTGCCGTTCTGATGTGCTTCTCTGTCATCAAGGACAAGAAGGACAGCGCCGTCATTTACTGCATGAATGGCTTCAAGCTTCAGGCGGTTAAGAGCGTCTTTCAGAGTTTCATCTTCTGTGTAAACCGCTGAAAGGACGTGAAGCTGCTTTTCTTTTGAAAAATAGTCTATCACTTCTTCATATGGCAGCTGGTCAATCTGCTCAGAAGCCATAATGCCAAGCTTACCTTCGAGCAGAAGCGGTGACGGCAGTTCAATCATCGCCGTTTTATCATGCTGCTCTGTCAGAGAAGGACGTTTGCCGACTACTGAGCGGATGGAAAAGTGCTCGGACTCACGGTCACGGTCAATCGCAGGGTTTGTAACAACCGCAACACTTTCTTTAATGAAGTCTGCTATGTTTTTCCGGTCAGGATGGATGGCTGCAAGCGGTCCGTCGTGTCCAAGCGAGCGGATTGGCTCAGCGCCTTTTTCAGCCATCTGCTCAAGCAGCTGGATGTGCTCGCGGTCCCAGCCGAATGCTGCATAATGTCCGTTATGGACTTTGAAAATAGGCGAAGCAGAGCATTTGCCTTTGCTGACAGGGTGCAGCAACCGTTCTCTGTAGCCGTCCACATCAAGTCTGCTTGAGAAACGCTTGTAGACTTCTTCCTGTAGGGATGGATATTCAAACAGCTCCATCTCATCTTCCTTCCACTTAAGGCCGAGTTTTTCCCCGGGTCCAAGCGGCTTTGGTTCCCCCGCATAGAGGGAGTTCGGAATGATTCCCGGCTCTGATGCGAAAATATAGGAAGAAACAGATTCTACTTTCCAAAGCGGTCTGAGGCCGAGTGCATCAACACTGAAGACAGCTTCATCGGCAAATCTTGAGATAATGCCCGCAGGTCCCTGTGCAAAGTGTCCCCACGCCTCGCGGATATACGTGTACAAATCCTTCAGGTGCTCAGGATAAGCTTTGATTTCATTAATAATAGGAGGGAACAGAACATCAAGTGCTTCAAAGAGGCTGTATCCTTCTCTTGCAACAAGCATTTCAATCGTTCTGTTCAGATCCTGGGAATCACTGCCTCCGTCTGTAAGCGGGACATCCATGATTCTTGCTTCATCGCGAAGCTTGGCAATCGTATTGATTTCTCCGTTGTGGCCAAGCAGGCTGAATGGCTGCACGCGAAAAAAAGTAGAAAGCGTATTCGTAGAATACCTGTTATGGCCAAGAGTCATTGTCGACGCTGCAAGCGGGTTTGCAAGGTCATGATAGAACTTCGGAAGAACATCTCCTGCTCCCATTACTTTGTAGACGGCTGCATGCTGGCTCAGCGATGCCACATGCACATGGTGATTTTTCTCGATTTGAATGGTTAATTCAAAGAGATCCTTATTAAGGGAATCAGGGTTTCCAGCAGGAATCACGGCAAATTGCCAAAAGAGAGGTTCTTCTTGTAAAGCGATGGGTCCAAGTGCAGATGAAGTTGTTACTTTGTCAGTTTCAAATAGAAGTTCGAAGTTTTTATCAGAAAGAAGCTGCCTGATTTCTTTTTTTAGTGTATCCGGGTTTTCGTTTTTGGATAGAAACAGGTGGCCGACAATGAAATCTTTGCGTTCGGCAAGCGCCGGGTCAAGGCCTGCATTCTCAAGCTTTTCCTTCCAAAGAGCTCTTGGAATGTCGATATGGATGCCGACTCCGTCACCTTCGCCATTGATGAAACCTGCACGATGGTTCATCGTCACGAGGGCATCAATACAGAGGTCGATATTTTCTTTTGTCGGAACTTTCCTTTTCTCAATGACTGACACAATGCCGCAAGCGTCATGCTCTGCGTTGTGAAAATCCTTAAACTTACTTGGGCTCCAGTTTTCTCTCATAAAAGCGGCTTGAAAGGGGAATTCGTTTCCCGCTTATAGCCTTCACCTCCCGGGTAAAATATGAATCTATCATGTAAAAACATAGATTTCTTTGTGAGATTTAATAACAAAATTTTCAGAAATGTAATACTTATCATATCATTTAGATTATGAAAATTCAATTATTTATACATTTTTTTGGAGGAGTCATACATGGCAGAAAAGTTTAAATATTCATACAAAACGCTTAATAGCTTATTTGTAAACGTTTTCAAACACGTTCAAAAAAAGAAAAAAACAGGGAGTGAAATCCCTGTTTGAATAAATTGTATATTTATACAGTCCTTAATTGTTTAAATGAACGCTCCACCGCTGCGAGTGTCTGTTCGATGTCTTCTTCCGTGTGAGCTGTAGTGAGGAACCACGCTTCATATTTGGACGGAGCAAGGTTGATGCCTTCATGAAGCATCAGCTTGAAGAACCTGGCGAACATTTCACCGTCCGTTTTTTCAGCCTGGTCATAGTTTACTACTTTCTCAGTCGTAAAGTAGATGGTGAGGGCTCCTTTTAACCGGTTCATCGTAATCGGGATGCCGTGTGTTTTTGCATGTTTCAGGATGCCTTCTTCAAGCATCTGCCCAAGTCTGTCCAGTTTCTCATAGACGCCTTCTTCTTTCAGAACTTCAAGACAGGCAATGCCGGACAGAATGGACGCCGGGTTTCCGGCCATGGTTCCTGCCTGATAAGCAGGTCCAAGCGGGGCAACCTGTTCCATGATTTCTTTTTTGCCTCCGTAGGCGCCGATTGGGAGGCCTCCGCCGATGATTTTGCCTAAGGCAGTAAGGTCAGGAGTGATGCCGAGCAGGTCCTGCGCTCCGCCGTACATGAAGCGGAAAGCTGTTATGACTTCATCATAGATGACGAGCGCTCCTGCATCGTGTGTCAGGTCATTCACTGCTTGAAGGAATCCAGGCAGCGGCTCGACGATCCCAAAGTTGCCGACGATCGGCTCAACAAGCACAGCGGCGATTTGATCTCCCCATTTTTCAAGTGCTTCTTTAAAAGGTTCGATATCATTAAATGGTACTGTGATGACTTCATTTGCAATGCTTTTCGGCACGCCTGCAGAATCGGGGGTGCCAAGTGTAGAAGGACCGGATCCTGCTGCAACTAGCACAAGGTCGGAATGTCCGTGATAACAGCCTGCGAATTTAATGATTTTGTCGCGTCCTGTATAAGCGCGGGCTACACGGATGGTCGTCATGACCGCCTCTGTACCTGAGTTGACAAAGCGGACTTTATCCATGCCCGGCATCGCTTCTTTCAGCATCTTTGCAAATTTCACTTCATGCGGAGTCGGAGTTCCGTAAAGGACGCCGTCCTCTGCCGCTTTTTGAATCGCTTTTGTAATATGAGGATGGGCATGTCCTGTGATGATCGGCCCGTACGCAGCAAGATAATCAATGTATTTGTTGCCGTCCACATCCCAGAAATAAGCTCCGTTCGCTCTCTCCATCACAACCGGCGACCCTCCGCCAACCGCTTTATAGGAACGGGAAGGGCTGTTCACCCCGCCGACAATATGTTCTAATGCTTCTGAATGAAGCTGTTCAGATTTTGTGAAATTCATAGAATCCTCCTGAAAAATAAGTCTGCTGTCTATTCTAGCACGTTTAAATAAGATGAAAAACGTCAGATGACACTAGTATAATAGAAATAATGAACCTATGAAAAGGATGGGCACCTGTGCGCAAAAACTATCTCTTGATTTTATTATGCCTTGTTCTTGCTGCCTGCGGGGGACAGGCACCCCCCGAAAAGAAAACCGTGCTGCTGATTTCGGCTGCAGCGAGCCTGAAGGAATCCCTGCAGGAGGTAATAGAACAGTTTGAAAAGGAAAATCCTTCTATTGAAGTACAAATGAACTTCGGCTCAACCGGTTCCCTTCAGAAACAGATCGAACAGGGTGCTCCCGCAGACCTGCTGATATCTGCATCTAAACCATTTTTCACAGAGCTGAGCAAAAAAGGATACATAAGCCCTTCCCTGCAAATGGACTATCTGGGAAATGAACTTGTTATGGTTACAGCCAAGGAGGACATGGAAATGAAGGATTTGCCCGAGGCAGGAAAAATCTCAATCGGCATTCCTGAAACCGTGCCGGCGGGAGCTTATGCAAAAGAAGCCCTTGAATATCACGGGATATGGGACATGGTGGAAGCGAAAACCGTCTTTGCTAAGGATGTCAGGCAGGTTCTCTCATATGTAGAGACAGAAAACGTGGATGCAGGGATTGTCTACAAAACAGATGCCATGCAGTCCGAAAAAGTGAATCAGGAAAGCCTTGATCCTGAATCCTATGGCGACATTGTCTATCCGGCAGGTGTTCTGGAGAGAACGAAGCACCAAAAAGAAGCAGAAGTTTTTTATGAATTTTTAAAAACAGACAGGGCAAAGCAGGTATTTGAAAAGTACGGATTTACCGTCCTGCCTGCAGGTGACGAACATGTGGACTGATGCAAGCGGACCGGTCCTGCTGTCTGTTCAGGTTGCGGTGATTTCAACGATCTTTGTGGCCGCAGCAGGGATTCTCGCTGGGAGACTGATGGCGAGAGCTTCGTTCAAGGGGAAGACCCTCCTTGAAACCGTCCTGATGCTGCCTCTTGTCCTTCCGCCTACCGTTGTCGGCTTTTTGCTGATTGTCGCATTCGGTGTGAACAGTCCGGCAGGCAGGTTGATTGAACGGGTCATGGGATCTCCGCTGATATTTACAGTGTGGGCTGCTGTCATCGCTGCAGGAGTGGTCTCTTTTCCCCTTATGTATCAGGCGGCAAAGCTCGGTTTTCAGATGGTGGACAGGGAGATCGAGGATGCATCCAAGGTGGACGGGGCTGGAGGAATGCAGACGTTTCTGCATATTACTCTGCCACTGGCTGTTCCGTCTCTTATAACCGGAGTGGTCCTTTCTTTCACAAGAGCCCTGGGGGAATTTGGGGCGAGTTTGATGTTTGCGGGAAATATCCCGGGTCAGACCCAGACGGCGGCAACGGCGATTTATATTGCCATGGACTCGGGTGATATGAACCTTGCATGGCTTTTAACGGGAGTCCTGATCTTGCTGTCGTTCAGCCTGTTATTTTTCGTTCAGATGCTGAAGAGACAGCCGTAATTTTCAGACAGGCCGAATAAACAAAGCCTTCCTGTATATATTGTATCATTACCTGTTTTGGACATGGGGTGCTGCATACATGGGAGGGCTTTTTGCGGTAGCTGTAACGCTGTGCCTGCTGATGAGCTTCAACATTTTCATCCGGACGTTTTCGAGAAAAAACTTTCTCTCCATTGATACACTGCTGATCGTGATCTTTCTATATCTTTCGATTTTGATCGGTTTTAGCATGATGTACCTGATCCTTGACGCAAGCGGTTTTGAGGTGCTGGTGGATAACGGTGTTATTTTGGAAGGAACGTATCTTGAACGGCTGCATACATGCTTATATTTCAGTGCTGTGACCCTGTTTTCCCTCGGATACGGGGATGTTGTGCCCATCGGGTTTGGCCGGCTGCTTGCCGTACTTGAAGCGCTGATCGGCTATGTTCTTCCGGCGGTGTTTGTAGCAAGAACCGTATGGGGCATGGATAAAGTGTCATAAGTTGTATCCTGCCGCTGAATTGGGTAGTCTTTAAGTAAACCTATTTTAGCGGAGGATGATAAGATGACAATCGAAGCCGGCCAAATGGCTCCTGATTTTGAACTGACAGCAGATAACGGGGAAAAAGTGAAGCTGTCTGACTTTAGAGGGAAAAACGTAGTCCTTTATTTTTATCCAAAAGACATGACGCCTGGCTGCACGACTCAGGCGTGTGATTTCAGAGACCAGCACAAAAGCTTTGAAGAAGTGGATGCCGTCATTCTTGGCGTAAGCACGGATCCTCAAAGCCGTCACGAAAAATTCAAAGAGAAATACGATCTTCCGTTTCTCCTGCTTGTGGATGAAGAACATGAGGCTGCAGAAAAATTCGGAGTATGGAAGCTTAAGAAAAACTTCGGCAAAGAGTACATGGGGATTGAACGCTCTACTTTCATCATCAACAAAGACGGCGAGATCGCCAAAGAATGGAGAAAAGTGAAAGTAAAGGGACATGTAGAAGAAGCGCTGCAGTATATAAAAGAAAATATGTGAACATTGAGGCAAACGTCCAGACAGAACCATTCATCCGTGAGTATGCTGTATGGAAGGCATAACCTCCTCATTCGTTAGCGCAATGTACGTGCAGGAATTCAGATTCCTGCACGCTTTTTATTTTGGTAAACTAACAAAAAAGGGGGATAAACAGTGAACGTATTTTCTACAGTGAAATTGCCAGTACATATGAAAGAAGACCTACTAAATGGATTTCCTGAAGCGCAGTTCAGCTTTGACAACAAAATAGAAGAAGCTGGAGATGAACTGCGCAATGCGGAAGTTATTTTAACCTACGGGGAAGATTTAACGGCTGAAATCATTGCAGAGGCGTCTTCCCTGAAATGGATCATGGTCGCATCTGCCGGAATGGACAGAATGCCGTTTGAAGCATTGCGCGATAAAAAAATTCTCGTGACAAATGCTAAAGGTGTACATAAGATCCCGATGGCTGAATATACACTATCAATGATGCTGCAAATCTCAAGAGACGCCGCCAAGCTTTCTGAAAATCAGCAGAAACGAAAGTGGGACCGAAGAGTCGTGATGAATGAAATTCACGGAAAAACCATTTTTGTTCTGGGAGCGGGAGCGATCGGCACGGAAATCGCAAGGCTTGCTAAGGCTTTTGGCATGACGGCAGCGGGAATGAACCGCTCCGGCAAGTCTGTGGAATTTTTTGATGAGATTCTGACGTTTGAAGAGATGAACCGGGGTCTTCAGGAAGCGGATTTTGTGGTATCAGTCCTTCCGAGCACAGGAGAGACAAGGCATATCCTTAACCTGGATGCTTTCAGGCAGATGAAGAAGGAAGCGGTTTTCATCAACATCGGGCGAGGGGATGCCGTTGTGGAAGTGGATTTGATCACAGCCCTTAATGAAGGTTCCCTGAAGCATGCTGTTCTGGATGTATTTGAAGAAGAGCCTCTTAGAGAAGATCATCCGTTCTGGGGGATGGAAAAGGTGACGGTTACGCCTCATTTGTCTGGAATTACGAAGAACTACCTTCCAAGAGCAATGGAGATCTTCAAGAGAAATTTAAGGCACTACCTGGACGGGGACCCATCAGCGTTTGAAAACCCGGTTGATTTAGAGAAGGGATACTGAGCCATCTTTTAAAGGAATTCCCGGGGCATCTGATTGACAAAAGTCCCAGACACACTGTACACTAATTATAAATATTATAAAGTAAGAATGTTTTTCAGAAAAGAGGTGCATAGCGGATGTCAGAACATCAGTTAAAAGAAGCCCTTGACACGCTGAAGCAGACTGGAGTAAGAATCACACCCCAGCGGCATGCCATTTTAGAATATCTTATCCAATCAATGACCCACCCTACGGCAGATGATATTTATAAATCCCTCGAAAGCAAATTTCCGAACATGAGCGTTGCGACTGTCTATAACAACCTTCGTGTCTTCAGGGAAGTTGGCCTTGTGAAGGAGCTTACCTACGGAGATGCCTCAAGCAGATTTGATTTCGTCACAACAGAGCACTACCACGTGATCTGCGAAAAGTGCGGCAAGATCGTAGATTTTCATTATCCGGGACTGGACGAGGTAGAACACCTTGCTTCTCACGTGACAGGCTTTAAAGTCAGCCACCACCGTATGGAAATATACGGCGTGTGCGGAACCTGCGAAAAGAGAGAGACTCATTAATCGTACTGAATGCTGCATGTGGCATTCAGTTTTTTCTTTCTATACGAATAAAAGCGGAGGGCTGTCGCTCTCCGCTTTTGTGTGTAATTTTTTTTATTCCACTGTCTTCCGATTGTATTTTTCATCAAAGTCTTTGCCTTCAAGGTTCGGATCAAGCGTCAGCGGTTCATTGCAGTACATGCACATGTCTACCCTTCCGAGGATCTTCGTGGTCTTCCCGCAGGACGGGCAAGTGACCTGGACGGCTTTAGTGGAAAGCATGCCGATCCAGAAATAAACAACCGTGCTTCCTACTATTGATAATAATCCAAGCATCATGAAGATGGTCATAATGATCGGAGATGTTCTAAAGAAGATACCGATATACATAATGAAAAAGCCAATAAAGATGAGACTGAGCGCGAACGTGCGGATTTTATTAATCTTGCTTGAATATTTCAGTGCCATTATTCCGACCTCCTATTTACCAATATAGCACAAATGTAAGGGATTTCGGACAACTTACCTGAAGCTTTTGACGAGAAAATATCAGAAAACGATAGATTCTCTTTCTTCCTTCCCTTATAATTTTGAAGTGCTGAATGCAAAAGGAGTTTTTTCGCCTTTGTAGAATTGTGATATATAGTCATAAATATAATGGGGGAATACCAATGGAAAATCTTCTCCGTCCTATTTATCAAGAAAGAGCGAGCCATCCGGATACGCTTGCAATCGTCATGATTGAAAAAAGAAACCAGACATCACCGCTTACTGATAATTTGGATGTCGCGCTGCTTGTCATCGTGAAAGAGGCGAAGCAGCCTGTTTTTATTAAACACTATGAATTTGACGGACAAAAGGCTTCTCTTACGATTGTTTCAGATCAGCAGGTGCAGGAGTGGATCCTGCTTGGAACAAACCGGAGAATGGTCGACTGGATCCTGAACGGAAAAGTATTATTTGACCGCAATGAGTATTTAGGCGAGCTTGTAGACCGCCTGAAAGTATTCCCGTTCTCAGAGCGCAGGCTGAAAATCGGCCTTGAATACGGCAAGCTGATCAGAAGGTATCTGGAAGGAAAGGTCTTCTTTGAATCAAGACAATTTCTTGATGCCTACAATCATATCGTCCATGCTCTTCATCATCTGGCAAGACTTGAAGTCATCGACCGCGGATTTTATCCCGAAGTAACGGTATGGAACCAGGTCCGCCAAATGGAGCCGCAGGTGTACAAGCTCTACAAAGAACTGGTTGAAAGTGAAGAATCTCTAGAAAAAAGACTTGAGCTGCTGTTTTTGGCGAGTGATTTTCTTATCCATTCCAAGTCGGAAATTGGAGCGGGGCATCTTCTTGGCATTCTTTCAGAGAAAGAAGTATGGCTGTATGCCGATCTGATGGAGCATCCGGAAGCGCGCTATTATTCAGTTGATTTAAGTGTTTTACTTGAGTTTCTTGTTGATAAAGAATTCGTTGAAGTCGTGAAGATTGAAACGAAGGGACAAAGAATTTTCCATCGCGGATATTCTGTTACAAAAAAGTATTGACTTTGATATTTTACGGTGATATATTAATAAGCGTCGCTGCTGAAGCAAGTTCACTTTTGACGGCGCAGACAGCGACTTCTCATAAAAAAACTTCTTAAAAAAGTTGTTGACACTGAGTTAACGAAATGATATATTAAGAAGGTCGCTTCAAGAGCGAAAATGATCTTTGAAAACTAAACAAAACCAAAAGCGTACCAAACGTTTTAAATTTTTAAGTCAGCAACATTTATGAGTCACAAATTTTCTTCGGAGAGTTTGATCCTGGCTCAGGACGAACGCTGGCGGCGTGCCTAATACATGCAAGTCGAGCGGACCTCTTCGGAGGTCAGCGGCGGACGGGTGAGTAACACGTGGGCAACCTGCCTGTAAGACTGGGATAACTCCGGGAAACCGGAGCTAATACCGGATACTATGTCAAACCGCATGGTTTGACATTCAAAGACGGTTTCGGCTGTCACTTACAGATGGGCCCGCGGCGCATTAGCTAGTTGGTGAGGTAATGGCTCACCAAGGCGACGATGCGTAGCCGACCTGAGAGGGTGATCGGCCACACTGGGACTGAGACACGGCCCAGACTCCTACGGGAGGCAGCAGTAGGGAATCTTCCGCAATGGACGAAAGTCTGACGGAGCAACGCCGCGTGAGTGATGAAGGTTTTCGGATCGTAAAACTCTGTTGTCAGGGAAGAACAAGTGCCGGAGTAACTGCCGGCGCCTTGACGGTACCTGACCAGAAAGCCACGGCTAACTACGTGCCAGCAGCCGCGGTAATACGTAGGTGGCAAGCGTTGTCCGGAATTATTGGGCGTAAAGCGCGCGCAGGCGGTTTCTTAAGTCTGATGTGAAAGCCCCCGGCTCAACCGGGGAGGGTCATTGGAAACTGGGAAACTTGAGTGCAGAAGAGGAGAGTGGAATTCCACGTGTAGCGGTGAAATGCGTAGAGATGTGGAGGAACACCAGTGGCGAAGGCGACTCTCTGGTCTGTAACTGACGCTGAGGCGCGAAAGCGTGGGGAGCGAACAGGATTAGATACCCTGGTAGTCCACGCCGTAAACGATGAGTGCTAAGTGTTAGAGGGTTTCCGCCCTTTAGTGCTGCAGCTAACGCATTAAGCACTCCGCCTGGGGAGTACGGTCGCAAGACTGAAACTCAAAGGAATTGACGGGGGCCCGCACAAGCGGTGGAGCATGTGGTTTAATTCGAAGCAACGCGAAGAACCTTACCAGGTCTTGACATCCTTTGCCACTTCTAGAGATAGAAGGTTCCCCTTCGGGGGACAAAGTGACAGGTGGTGCATGGTTGTCGTCAGCTCGTGTCGTGAGATGTTGGGTTAAGTCCCGCAACGAGCGCAACCCTTGATCTTAGTTGCCAGCATTCAGTTGGGCACTCTAAGGTGACTGCCGGTGACAAACCGGAGGAAGGTGGGGATGACGTCAAATCATCATGCCCCTTATGACCTGGGCTACACACGTGCTACAATGGATGGTACAAAGGGCTGCGAGACCGCGAGGTTTAGCCAATCCCATAAAACCATTCTCAGTTCGGATTGCAGGCTGCAACTCGCCTGCATGAAGCTGGAATCGCTAGTAATCGCGGATCAGCATGCCGCGGTGAATACGTTCCCGGGCCTTGTACACACCGCCCGTCACACCACGAGAGTTTGCAACACCCGAAGTCGGTGGGGTAACCGCAAGGAGCCAGCCGCCTAAGGTGGGGTAGATGATTGGGGTGAAGTCGTAACAAGGTAGCCGTATCGGAAGGTGCGGCTGGATCACCTCCTTTCTAAGGATATGAGGTCGCTTTTGGTTTTTGTTTAGTTTTGAGAGATCATTCTCTCTATATGAAAGAAGGCGATCATTTCTGATCTGCCGGTTGTTCTTTGAAAACTGGATAACGTAATTGATAACAAGTAATTCACTGAGATTTACGCTTACCATAGTGATTTTCTTAGACTTTACAGTCTAAACAAACGATTGACCAATTTTGGTTAAGTTATGAAGGGCGCACGGTGGATGCCTTGGCACTAGGAGCCGATGAAGGACGGGACTAACACCGATATGCTTTGGGGAGCTGTAAGTAAGCTTTGATCCAGAGATTTCCGAATGGGGAAACCCACTGTTCGTAATGGAACAGTATCTTTACCTGAATACATAGGGTACTGAAGGCAGACCCGGGGAACTGAAACATCTAAGTACCCGGAGGAAGAGAAAGCAAATGCGATTTCCCAAGTAGCGGCGAGCGAAACGGAATCAGCCCAAACCAAGAGGCTTGCCTCTTGGGGTTGTAGGACACTCTATACGGAGTTACAAAGGAACGGGGTAGATGAAGCGGCCTGGAAAGGCCTGTCATAGAAGGTAAAAACCCTGTAGTCGAAACTTCGTTCCCTCCAGAGTGGATCCTGAGTACGGCGGGACACGTGAAATCCCGTCGGAATCCGGGAGGACCATCTCCCAAGGCTAAATACTACCTAGTGACCGATAGTGAACCAGTACCGTGAGGGAAAGGTGAAAAGCACCCCGGAAGGGGAGTGAAAAGATCCTGAAACCGTGTGCTTACAAGTAGTCAGAGCCCGTTAACGGGTGATGGCGTGCCTTTTGTAGAATGAACCGGCGAGTTACGATCCCGTGCAAGGTTAAGTTGATGAGACGGAGCCGCAGCGAAAGCGAGTCTGAATAGGGCGAATTAGTACGTGGTCGTAGACCCGAAACCAGGTGATCTACCCATGTCCAGGGTGAAGTTCAGGTAACACTGAATGGAGGCCCGAACCCACGCACGTTGAAAAGTGCGGGGATGAGGTGTGGGTAGCGGAGAAATTCCAATCGAACTTGGAGATAGCTGGTTCTCTCCGAAATAGCTTTAGGGCTAGCCTCGAGTATGAGAGTCTTGGAGGTAGAGCACTGATTGGACTAGGGGCCCTCATCGGGTTACCGAATTCAGTCAAACTCCGAATGCCAAAGACTTGCTCCTCGGGAGTCAGACTGCGAGTGATAAGATCCGTAGTCAAGAGGGAAACAGCCCAGACCGCCAGCTAAGGTCCCAAAGTATACGTTAAGTGGAAAAGGATGTGGAGTTGCTTAGACAACCAGGATGTTGGCTTAGAAGCAGCCACCATTTAAAGAGTGCGTAATAGCTCACTGGTCGAGTGACTCTGCGCCGAAAATGTACCGGGGCTAAACGTATCACCGAAGCTGCGGACTGTTCTTACGAACAGTGGTAGGAGAGCGTTCTAAGGGCGTCGAAGCCAGACCGGAAGGACTGGTGGAGCGCTTAGAAGTGAGAATGCCGGTATGAGTAGCGAAAGAGGGGTGAGAATCCCCTCCACCGAATGCCTAAGGTTTCCTGAGGAAGGCTCGTCCGCTCAGGGTTAGTCGGGACCTAAGCCGAGGCCGAAAGGCGTAGGCGATGGACAACAGGTTGATATTCCTGTACCACCTCCTCACCATTTGAGCAATGGGGGGACGCAGGAGGATAGGGCAAGCGCGCTGTTGGATATGCGCGTCCAAGCAGTTAGGCCGGGAAGTAGGCAAATCCGCTTCCCATATAAGGCTGAGCTGTGATGGCGAGGGAAATTTAGTACCGAAGTTCCTGATTCCACACTGCCAAGAAAAGCCTCTAGCGAGGTGAGAGGTGCCCGTACCGCAAACCGACACAGGTAGGCGAGGAGAGAATCCTAAGGTGAGCGAGAGAACTCTCGTTAAGGAACTCGGCAAAATGACCCCGTAACTTCGGGAGAAGGGGTGCTTTTTAGGGTGAATAGCCCTGAAAAGCCGCAGTGAATAGGCCCAGGCGACTGTTTAGCAAAAACACAGGTCTCTGCGAAGCCGCAAGGCGAAGTATAGGGGCTGACGCCTGCCCGGTGCTGGAAGGTTAAGGGGAGAGGTTAGCGCAAGCGAAGCTTTGAACCGAAGCCCCAGTAAACGGCGGCCGTAACTATAACGGTCCTAAGGTAGCGAAATTCCTTGTCGGGTAAGTTCCGACCCGCACGAAAGGCGTAACGATCTGGGCACTGTCTCAACGAGAGACTCGGTGAAATTATAGTACCTGTGAAGATGCAGGTTACCCGCGACAGGACGGAAAGACCCCGTGGAGCTTTACTGCAGCCTGATATTGAATTTTGGTACAGCTTGTACAGGATAGGTAGGAGCCTTGGAAGCCGGAGCGCAAGCTTCGGTGGAGGCATTGGTGGGATACTACCCTTGCTGTATTGAAATTCTAACCCGCAGCCCTTACCGGGCTGGGAGACAGTGTCAGGCGGGCAGTTTGACTGGGGCGGTCGCCTCCTAAAATGTAACGGAGGCGCCCAAAGGTTCCCTCAGAATGGTTGGAAATCATTCGCAGAGTGTAAAGGCACAAGGGAGCTTGACTGCGAGACCTACAAGTCGAGCAGGGACGAAAGTCGGGCTTAGTGATCCGGTGGTTCCGCATGGAAGGGCCATCGCTCAACGGATAAAAGCTACCCCGGGGATAACAGGCTTATCTCCCCCAAGAGTCCACATCGACGGGGAGGTTTGGCACCTCGATGTCGGCTCATCGCATCCTGGGGCTGTAGTCGGTCCCAAGGGTTGGGCTGTTCGCCCATTAAAGCGGTACGCGAGCTGGGTTCAGAACGTCGTGAGACAGTTCGGTCCCTATCCGTCGTGGGCGCAGGAAATTTGAGAGGAGCTGTCCTTAGTACGAGAGGACCGGGATGGACGCACCGCTGGTGTACCAGTTGTCTTGCCAAAGGCATCGCTGGGTAGCTATGTGCGGAAGGGATAAGTGCTGAAAGCATCTAAGCATGAAGCCCCCCTCAAGATGAGATTTCCCATCACATTTGTGAGTAAGAACCCTGAAAGATGATCAGGTTGATAGGTCTGAGGTGGAAGCGCGGTGACGTGTGGAGCTGACAGATACTAATCGTTCGAGGACTTAACCACAGTCTAACTAAGTGTAAGTTGCATGTGAATCTTGTTATCAAACGTTATTCAGTTTTGAAAGAATAACTTCTTTCAAAAAAAAAGCTTGAAATCTTCGGATTTCATAGTATAATAATTTTTGTCACTATGTCTGGTGATGATGGCAAAGAGGTCACACCCGTTCCCATGCCGAACACGGAAGTTAAGCTCTTTAGCGCCGATGGTAGTTGGGGGTTTCCCCCTGTGAGAGTAGGACGTTGCCAGGCTGGTGAAAATTATTATTCCGCAGTAGCTCAGTGGTAGAGCTATCGGCTGTTAACCGATCGGTCGTAGGTTCGAGTCCTACCTGCGGAGCCATTTTGGAGAGCTGTCCGAGTGGCCGAAGGAGCACGATTGGAAATCGTGTAGGCGGTAACCCGTCTCAAGGGTTCGAATCCCTTGCTCTCCGCCACAACTTTATGGCCCGTTGGTCAAGCGGTTAAGACACCGCCCTTTCACGGCGGTAACACGGGTTCGAATCCCGTACGGGTCACCAACATATTTTCACTGCGGAGGATTAGCTCAGCTGGGAGAGCATCTGCCTTACAAGCAGAGGGTCGGCGGTTCGAGCCCGTCATCCTCCACCATGAAAATTTAAAGCAGCAGCGTAACGGTCAAGCAGGTTTAACACCAACTTATCGGGACGAAAAAGAATTACCTTATTATTATCGCGGGGTGGAGCAGTCTGGTAGCTCGTCGGGCTCATAACCCGAAGGTCGCAGGTTCAAATCCTGTCCCCGCAACCAAATGGTCCCGTGGTGTAGCGGTTAACATGCCTGCCTGTCACGCAGGAGATCGCCGGTTCGATCCCGGTCGGGACCGCCATTTTTATAAAGGCTTGGTAGCTCAGTCGGTAGAGCAAAGGACTGAAAATCCTTGTGTCGGCGGTTCGATTCCGTCCCAAGCCACCATTTACACTTATATGCCGGTGTAGCTCAATTGGTAGAGCAACTGACTTGTAATCAGTAGGTTGGGGGTTCAAGTCCTCTTGCCGGCACCACTGAAATGTGGAGGGGTAGCGAAGTGGCTAAACGCGGCGGACTGTAAATCCGCTCCCTCAGGGTTCGGCGGTTCGAATCCGTCCCCCTCCACCATTTTTAAAAAAGAATACAGGGGTATAGTTTAAAGGTAGAACAGAGGTCTCCAAAACCTCCGGTGTGGGTTCGAGTCCTACTACCCCTGCCAATTTAATTAATCTTATATAGTATAATGGCGGCTGTGGCGAAGTGGTTAACGCACCAGATTGTGGCTCTGGCATTCGTGGGTTCGATTCCCATCAGTCGCCCCTTTTTACTTAATAGGGTTTTTATTTTTGTTTTGGGCTATAGCCAAGCGGTAAGGCAACGGACTTTGACTCCGTCATGCGCTGGTTCGAATCCAGCTAGCCCAGCCATTTTCACTTTAACAGTCATCTTTGTGCACCAGCTGCATAAGATACAATTACGGCGAATGCGGAAGTAGTTCAGTGGTAGAACACCACCTTGCCAAGGTGGGGGTCGCGGGTTCGAATCCCGTCTTCCGCTCCAGAATCTTAAGGCGGCATAGCCAAGTGGTAAGGCAGAGGTCTGCAAAACCTTTATCCCCGGTTCAAATCCGGGTGTCGCCTCCAATTTTTATGAACTCACCCTTAGCCGGGGTGGCGGAACTGGCAGACGCACAGGACTTAAAATCCTGCGGTAGGTGACTACCGTACCGGTTCGATTCCGGTCCTCGGCATCAACCAGTATCCAGTTCAAAAAATGATCAATTTGCCGGTGTGGCGGAATTGGCAGACGCGCACGACTCAAAATCGTGTTCCTCTGGAGTGTCGGTTCGACCCCGACCACCGGTATCTAAAATAGCTATAGAAATCAAGACTTCAACGGTTATGTTGAAGTCTTTTTTTTGCGTTTATTTTCGCGACATAAATAATATAATATCGTGTGCGTAAGAGGTTGGTGTGGGTAGAAGAGAAAAACTTTCAGATGAAGAAGCACGAATTATTAAAAAGAAAATTACGGATGATTAAGCTTACGAATTTTTCTTCAAAGATTGTTATTTGAGAAATTTAAAATAAAAAAGGACCTTAGTGGTCCTTTAGCTCCTTCACTAAAGCTATTTGAAGAAGATTATATATTATGGTAATAGAATAGAGCTGTTTACTCCTATTTTCATACCCAAAACCCTATAGTTTTATTGAAATATTTGGAAATGATAGTAAAGCAAAGACAACTACAATTAAAACAGGTAGGTAGAATATTAAAAGTGTCTTTGAAATGATAGCTTTAAACCAATTACCTGTTTTCCCTTCAAAAGGTTTTGTGCTCATCGAAAAATTTATTTCCGTTTCTTTTAGAGTAACAGCATGTTCATACAGCTTCCTAAATAACCACTCTTGATGAATAAAAAATCCATCCAATAACCAAAAGAAGAATACAGGTACCAATGCTAAAATAATATACTTCGTATTCATTTCATCAATATTAGCGAAAGCAAGTAATCCAACTACTAGGGTAACCGTCCAACCTTTTAATAAAAATGAATTAGATGCCATACGCGTTATTACATTTTGGATCATTTCAAGATAACGTATTTTGCTTTCCATACAACATTCCTCCTACTGATAAACAAGTTAATGATTCAGTACTTTTCTTTAGAAAATACTCAATTAAATCTTGACTTGAATATCAATTAAATCATGTTTTTCATACAAAACATCTAAGGCATGTGAATCACCATTCGGATTATAAGCCTTTTCCCATTCTTGAAGGTCATTTTGAGATATTTCACAAAGATGTCCTATATCCAGCTTATACTTTATGTCTAATACTTGAGCATGTTTAAGATAATACCCTTTTTTTATTAAACCGAATCTAATAGGGTCCTTTTTTCTGATAGATTGTGTCATAGCTAATTCATAATAAATCCAAGGAGATTTTGTTTGTTTAATCACCTCGTTTGTTACAATGGAATTTGGAGTATTTAAAAAAAGGACACATTCAGTTTTATCTATCATCTTAGTTAGTGCCGTTGACAGCATCATATAAACATGGCTTGTTGAAAAATTTCTTTTTTCATAATTGTAAGTATTGCTGTCTTTATTTTTACAATAAATGTCATCTATTTTTTTTAGAAGGTTTGCAGCATATCCCCACACACAAGAATCAATGAAAACTGTTAAACCGAATTTTTCATATAGCCAACCAGCCACTGCAATAGCTTTCTCTTTATCTGCATGAGAGTGAGAAATAAAAACATCAGCATTTATTTCTGGAAACCAATCGTTTTGCATCTTTGTTCCATCTATGCTTCCATCACTGAGCAAAAAGCTATCAAATTCTTTTTCTATATGTTCTTTATTCTCTTCTAAAATAGTGTTACCTATATTACTATAAGAAAGAAACTCGCTATTCATCTTTAAATTAAATCCAGCAAACATTATTTATTCCTCCTTTATTTCCTATCTATATTCAATAAAATTATCCATCTATAATTTACCAAATGTTCTTCATTTTGTCAAAAAAGGTCAAACTTTTAAAGATACTTATTAGACGATCAAGATTAATCGCTGATAAATAAGATGTGTATTCTTCAATTATTCTGCCCTGTTAGTTCAATAAGATAAAATTCTCATTTTATTATATGGTTTTTCTAAAGAGCTTCCGTTGCATTAATCTTTTTCTTTATGAGTGATAATATTTTATGTGCAAAATTAAGACTGATATGGTTAAAGGCAAAGCCATTGCCATGCGACAAGCGAAGCTTGATCGTAATAAGTTTTTTCTCTTAATAGGAAGTTAAAAATAAACCAGTGTTGATTCTATTTATTAATATATAGAATCAACACTGGTTTATTTTTATTGGTACTTACTCGAGTGGGCTTTTACAAAACTAAGGCACAAGTTTGTACTGCTAATTTAAGAACTACAATTATCATCTTCTTTTACAACTGCCACCTGTTTATTAGTTTCTTCATTTAGTTTCAAAAATATATCAATCTTCCCAGTCAAGATTTCACTGTACTCGATTTGTTTATTAAATGCCTCTTTTAACAGGTGGTTCTCCTTATCTAAAGTCTTATGATGAAAATGTAAGGATTCTTTTACTTCTTCTATAATTTGATTTTGTTTATTCAATTTAGTTAGTATAGCCTCTTGTTGTTTCCCCATGTGTATAACATCTTTTTTACGCCAAAAAAGAGACACTCCAAAAATAAAGATGGTTATAGCTAAGGATACATATGAAAGTAAGTTAAATATTCTAGAATCTAATTCTTCTTTTCTTTGTTTGGTTATTTTATCAATAATAGATAACTTTTCAATTTGCATTTCACGTAACTTGGAATCAATCTCTCTTTGAATTATCTCTTTTTTTGTCGGCTCATTTTCTAATTTAAATTGAACTTTTTTAATACTTATAGAAGTCATTTCTAATGATAATGATAAATTTGCTAAATTTTGCTGAATATCATATTTAGCATTAATATTTATTCCTTGTTGTTGATAATCTTTAAGACCAACAAATAAAATGAAAGTTGCTAAAACGAAAACAATAATACCAGCTAAAGAAATCCTTCTGATTTTTTCCATAAATCTCTTTTCTCTCCAATCTTTAATATTAAACTACAACAATTATCTATAGAAAATATTTACAAGTTAATTTTACCACCAAATAGGCCATGACTTGAAACTTCATTTTCATATTTCATGAATAATATCCTTTTACACTTGTTAATTCTTTGATAGAAGTGTTCAAGTACCCCCGCCCACCTCCCTGCATATAATGCTTTCATATGCGCTGAAAGGGTGGAGAAGAATGTATTATTATCCGAATCACTGGTATCCAAATCCTTATTATCCTCAGGTTCATGCACCGATGAACAGTTATTACAGAGAACCGGTCTATTGGAATTATCCAGGCAGCTACCCCTCTGAAATGAGTGAGTACAGACTCTCATTAAAGGATTATGGGCCAGAACCGTTTGTTATTAATATTAATGAAGCGACGCTGCAGAACAATACTTTCCGTACGGCCTTATGGACAGGAACTCACCTGCAGCTTACGTTAATGAGTCTCAATCCCGGTGAGGATATCGGTTTGGAGATGCATCCTGATGTTGATCAGTTCCTGCGGGTTGAAGAGGGGCAGGGGATTGTTCAAATGGGCAAGAGCAAGGATCAATTGCCTTTCATGAGGAACGTCTTTGATGATACGGCGATCTTCATACCTGCTGGAACATGGCACAATGTCACCAATACAGGAAAGTCTCCGCTGAAACTTTATTCAATCTATGCTCCTCCTAACCATCCGTTTGGTACGGTTCATGAGACGAAAGCGGATGCGGAGGCTGCTGAAGAAGGCTACGGCAAAAATGGCGGGAAAACGGTGATTGATGGCAAGACTCCGGATGAGTGGGTAAAGCACACGGAGTTTTTGGTGAAGGAAGGGCTTGAGGATGTGAAGAGAGGGATCAATGCGGTTCACATTCTTCAGGAGTTTATTTTGATGGGCGTGCTTGTCGGGAAGGGGTACACTCCTGAGAAAGCATATGAAACAGTGGAAGAGTGGGAGCGTACGGGAGAGTCGAAGCTTCTGCAGCAGAGCAAAAAAATGGGGGGACAAAGCGTATAGAGATTGTTGTACCCTTGAGTATTCGTATAGCAATGAGGAAGAATCTGGAGCTCACCAGGTTCTTTTTTTTGCTAAAATACATTTATTACAGCTGTTGTTGTGCATTTCTTAAGCATATATATGATTTTTGAACTGTCATACAAAAAAAGGACAAGCCTTTCTCCCCACATCTAGTCAAAATAGTGCACCTTCTTCGTCAATTGAGTATCCCCTTTTTAGTAAGCGCTATCATTATAATAAAAGAAAGCGATTACAAACTAAGGGTGGTGAGACGGTTGGAAACGAAAATTCAAACGGGGCCTGTGAGCACGAAGGCTCAGATGCAGACCGTTCCTAAGAAGAAGTTTAAGGTGAAGAGCCTGCTTGGATATGCCGCCTTTGTAGGTCCGGCGCTGCTGTTCTTCCTTGTGATCCAGATACTGCCGTTCTTAATGGGGCTTTATTATTCGTTTACTTCATGGAATGGAGTCAGTTCGGCTGTTGAGTGGGTAGGTTTGGAGAACTATCTGAAGATCTTTACGAACGATCCGGCCTTTTTTAATTCTTTCATTTTCACAACGAAGTTTATGTTTGCGGCTGTTATTATCAGTAATGTGATTGGGTTTGCTTTTGCACTGATGCTGAATGCAGCGCTTAAAACGAAGAATGTTCTGCGGACTGTCTTTTTCCTTCCGAACGTCATCGGGGGATTGTTGCTCGGATTTATCTGGCAGTTCATTTTTGTAAAAGGTTTTGCATCACTCGGAAATATGACGGGTCTTGAGTTTTTCAAAATGCCTTGGCTTGGCGATGAGACGACTGCGTTTTGGGGAATCGTCATCGTGTTTGCCTGGCAGACGAGCGGCTATATGATGGTCATCTACATTGCAGCTCTTCAGGGTGTGGATACTTCCCTGCTTGAGGCGGCGAAAATGGACGGAGCATCTGCTTGGACGCTTCTGACGAAGATTATTGTTCCGCTGATTCTTCCGGCGTTTACGATTTGTCTGTTCCTTACAATATCAATGGCGTTTAAGATTTTCGATCTGAATATTTCTCTTACAGGCGGCGGGCCGTTCAACTCGACTCAGTCTGTAGCGATTAATATTTATCAGGAAGCCTTCCAGAATAACCGTTACGGTCTTGGTACGGCGAAGTCAATTCTGTTCTTTGTGGTTGTTGCCATCTTTACAACCGTTCAAGTAATGATGACGAAGAAGCGGGAGGTTGAGGCGTAATGGGCAACCGGTATACAGGCAAAACATTTGTCCTTGAAATCATAGCAATCGCGATTGCGCTCATCTTCCTGATTCCGTTTTACTTCGTTCTCGTAAACTCAGTTAAGCCGTTTGCAGCTATTTTAATAGATGCTGCAGCATGGCCGAAGGAATTTATGTTCTCTAACTACGCCAAAGTGTGGGAGGTTATCAACTTCCCGCGGGCTTTTTGGAATTCGCTTATCATCACGGTTTTCAGTAATATTGGGTTAGTGATCATCAGTTCGATGGCTGCGTGGAAAATGGTCCGCACGCCGGGCAGATTCAACAAAATCCTGTTTGTTCTGTTTGTAGCGGCAATGGTTATTCCGTTCCAGACGGTGATGATTCCGCTGATGAAGCTTGGAGGTACCCTTGGTCTGACAAACAGTATTCCAGGTCTGATTATCATGTATTTCGGTTTTGGTGTTCCGCTTTCGCTGTTCCTTTATCACGGGTTTGTGAAAACAGTGCCTGTTGAAATTGAAGAGTCAGCGAAGATTGACGGCTGCAGCGAGTTCGGCGTGTTCTGGAGAATTGTTTTCCCTCTTCTGAAGCCGATCACGGTAACGGTAGTCATTCTGAACACGCTTTGGATCTGGAATGATTATCTGCTTCCATTGCTTGTTCTGCAGGATGCGGAGCTGCGCACGATTCCGCTTGCGGCAAGTTCATTCTTTGCCCAGTACACGAAACAGTGGGATATGGGACTCGCAGCGCTGGTGCTTGGCATCACGCCGGTCGTCATTTTCTTCCTGTTCCTGCAAAAGCACATTATTAAGGGAATTGCATCAGGTTCAATCAAGTAGATATAAAGTTTCTGCATTCTATAGATTAAGAGTGCAGAAATTTATATAAAATAAAAAGATTCAAGGAGGTCAATCCATCAATGAAACGCTTTCTGTTATTATGTATGTCATTCGTTTTCGTATTCGGCATTATGGCGGGCTGTTCGTCTAAAGAATCATCATCAGGCGGAGATTCAGGCAAGGATTCAAAATCAGGCGATGAAGTGGTAACGCTTAACTTCTTCCAGTTTAAAGTAGAAATTGCTGACCAGCTTCAGGCAATGATCAAAGAATATGAAGCAGAGAATCCAAACATTAAGATCAAACTTGAAACGGTAGGCGGCGGTGCTGACTACGGCGCGGCTCTTAAAGCGAAATTTGCATCAGGCGAAGAGCCGGATATTTTCAACAACGGCGGTTTTAAAGAGCTTGAGCTCTGGAAAGAAAAGCTTGCTGATCTTTCTGGCGAGCCATGGGTTGAGCATGTTCTTCCAATCGGAAAAGTGCCAATGACAGATGCAGACGGCAAGCTTTACGGAATGCCTGTCAACCTTGAAGGATACGGCTTTGTTTACAACAAAGACCTGTTTGAAAAAGCAGGCATCACTGAGCCTCCTAAAACAATCGATGAGCTGAAAGAAGCGGCTAAAAAGCTTGAAGCTAAAAAGATCACTCCATTCTCTGCTGGATACGGCGAGTGGTGGGTAATCGGGCAGCATTTACTGAACATTCCATTTGCACAGCAGGAAGATCCTGAGAAATTTATCGCAGGTCTTTATGACGGATCAGAAAAATTCACTGACAATGAGCAGTTCAAGCAGTTCAAAGAAGTTCTTGATACAGAGCTTAAATATGCAAACGACAATCCATTAACAACAGACTACAATACACAGGTTACACTTTTCGCTTCTGGCGAAACAGCTATGCTTCAGCAAGGAAACTGGACAGAGAACATGATCACAGAAATCAATCCTGAGATCAACATGGGCTTCCTTCCAATTCCGATCAGCAACGACGAGAATGCAAACAGCCTTCCAGTCGGCGTACCGAACAACTGGGTACTGAACAAAAATTCAGAGCACCTTGAAGAAGCGAAAGCATTCTTGAACTGGATGGTTTCCTCTGAAACAGGAAAACGCTTCATCACAGAAGAGTTCGCATTCATCCCGGCATTCGATAACATCGAGCCAGCTGGACTTGGCGATCTTGGAACTTCGATTCTTGATTACTCTAAAGAAGAGAAAACAATCCCTTGGACTTGGTTCAAATGGCCGGACGGAGCGAACAAAGAATTCGCTGCTGCCATGCAGGAGTATGCTGCAGGCAAAATCGACTATGATACAATGCTTGAGCGTTTCCAGACTTCATGGGATAACTTGAAGTAATAGATTGATAGAGAAAGCATGCCCTCATGGGTGTGCTTTCTTTTTGTATCCTTTTGCAATCCCCCCAAGGTATTTGAAGGAAGATTCCAAAAAGTGCTTTCAAGCCTATGAAACTGGCTATATACTAAAGAATAAGCTAGTCCTGGAGGTCAGACCCCATGCTGAAACGAAGCATCCGCAACAAATTGATTGTTCTTCTGATGATTACGACCATCGTGCCGTTCGGCAGTTCTATTTTAATTACGTACCTATATACAAAAGAGTCGCTTGAAGACCAGGTTGTGAAAGAAAGCAGCAACCTGCTGTATCAGGGGAAAATAAACCTCGAAAGCTATCTGAATGAGCTGAACGGTCTTACACTCTCCCTGTACAACAATCCGGATTTTATTAACTATCTCAGAGCGCCTGATGATAAAAACGACTATCAGAATATCGGCATTGTGAAAAATATTATGCAGACCATTCTTTATACGGGAGATACGATTAACGAGGTGAAGATCTCGTTTGCCAAAGATGACAGGGTGATTTCTGCTACTAAACGGTCGACTGTTGTCTTTTCAACGAGTATTGAAGATGAAAAAAATGAGGCCTTCAACAGCGCTGAGCGCAGCCCCTACAACATGTATATCGAGCCCATGTACGCAAGCCATGAGGACAGCCCCAGAAAGGGAAGAGACATCGTGATGATGCACAGGGCGCTTACGAATGTGCCTGGGAGTGATGTGCTTGGATATATCACTCTCGGTATTTCGCCTGATACGATCATTGATATGAGCCGGAATCTGTACAACCGGGAATCAGAGGAGTTTTTCCTGCTGTCATCAGAGGGGAAGATGATTTACAGTTCAAACGCCGAGATTCCGGACGGGTCGAATCAAAAATGGATTGAGACCGTGATGGATGCGGATACTGCATCAGGAACGTTTGAGTGGGAAGAGGATTCTTTTAACGGAGTGATGATGTACGACAGGCTTTCTGAATCGTCCGGAGGCTGGATACTGGTCAAGCGTGTGCCGTTTCATATCCTTTATGACAGCGCATACAGCGTCGCTAAAATCAATATTCTTTTTGGCGTGATCGGTTTGTCGCTTGTGGTGCTTGCTGTTCTGTTCGTTTCCTTTAAAATGACCTCCCCAATCAGAATTCTGCTTCAGAATATTGAACAGGTTGAAAAAGGGAATATGAAGATTGCCTCCCAGTCCTTCGGATCAGATGAAATCGGGATTCTGGGCTCCCGTTTTCAGCAAATGATCGAGCGGATCAATCAGCTGATTACGAGAGAGTACAAGCTTGAGCTTGAAAATAAGACAAACCAACTTAAAGTGCTGCAGTCTCAGATCAACCCGCATTTTCTTTATAATGCGCTGCAGTCCATCGGAACGGTTGCCCTTAAAAATAACGTTCCGCAAATCTATTCTCTGATCACCCACCTGTCAAAGATCATGAGATACGGGATGAATATGGAGGAGGATCTTGTTCCTCTGAGGAAAGAAATTACCTACACCAATGCTTTTCTATTCCTGCAAAAAGAGCGGTTTGGCGAGCATCTGCAGGTGCATGTTGAAGTTGATGAGGATGTCCAGGATATTCCCGTGCCGAAAATGATTCTGCAGCCCGTTATTGAAAACTACTTTAAGCATGGCTTTGATATCCGTGAAGGCATTGGGAGCATCGAGCTGAAGTGCTTCAGGGACGATGATGAACTGGTCATGGTAATCAGCGACAACGGTATTGGCGTCACGCCGCAGAGGCTGAATGAGATACATGAGCATTTCAGAGCCGAGGCGCTGAATAGAAAGGGACCGGGGACAAATATAGGTCTGAAAAACGTTTATTCACGGCTGAAGCTTTATTATGATCACAAAGCAAAGCTTTTTCTGGAAAATAAAGAGGACGGCGGCTTCATGGTGACGATGAGGCTGCCGGTCATGCTGGAGGGTGAGACGGGTGAAAGCAATCATAGTTGATGATGAAAAGCATGTAAGGGAAGGGCTCATGCTGCTCGCTGACTGGGAAAAGCACGGGATCGATCTCATTATGGAAGCGGAAGACGGCGAAGAGGCTGCAGCGCTCATTAAAGAACACAATCCTGAAATCATTTTTACAGACATGAGAATGCCGAGGCGAGACGGGATCAGTCTTTTAAAATGGCTTCATGCAGAGAACACGGCAAGCAAAACCATTGTTGTGAGCGGGTATGATGACTTTGAATATATGAGGCATGCGATCACTTATAAGAGCTTCGATTATATATTAAAGCCGATTGAGCCCGATGTGCTGAACGAGACGCTTGAGCGGGCTGTTCTTGAATGGCGGGAGCAGGCGCTATCAAAGTCTGCTCAGGCTGAAGAGAGCCGCGTCATCAATGAAGTCAGGCCCCTCTATTGGGATCAGCTTTTTTCAGGGCTTTGTCTGAAAAAAGAACTCTCAAAGGATGCTGAAGAAAAAATACAGAAAGAATACGGAGTGCATTTTTCAAGCGTTCAAAAAACGGCCGCAGTTCTCTCGCTGAAGGCATGTGAGGGAGACCGGGAAGCTGCTGCGGCCTCTATATCAGGCCTCTGCAGCGAACATTTGAAGGACGGGGTCTGCTTTAAAAACGTAAATAAAGAGGATGAACTTGTTCTCCTACTATGGAAAGAAAAAAATCCCCTTGGTGCTGCGGAAGAATTCATCAGGCTTGTCAAACAGAAGCTTAAGCTGAACGTGCTTGCTGCAGCGGGCAGCACCGGTTTTCAAATGAATGAAACGTACGGAGAGGCGGAGGCGGTTCTCCTCACACATGATCTCCGCCTGAAAAAAACGCTTGCCGTACCAAGGGATAAAGGAGATAAACCGCTGCTTCACCTGTTTGACTTTTCAAATGAGCTGAAGTGGGCCGTGCAGTCAGGCAGCATCCCTCAAACGGAAGCTCAGCTTGTAAAGATATTTGCAAAGCTTGAACAGCAGCATCATCTTTCCCTTGAGCAGATCACGCTGTGGGAAAAACAGTTTGAGCTCCTGCGAAGCAACTGGATCAAGGAATATGAAATCAGCCACAAGGAAGGCTTTTATTCGGGAAAAGCGTACTGGGATTCAGACGGACATTTTTCCATGGCGAAATTTAAGGAAGAAAAAACAAAGGAATTTACAGAGCTGATCAACATTCTTTCCACCGTAAAGTACCAGAAGGAAAAAAACAACATGCAGCAGATTGAAGAATATCTTCAGCAGCATTATCAGGAGGACATTACGCTCCAGGAGATTGCAGATAAATTCTATTTAAGCAGGGAATACATCTCCCGAAAGTTCAAGCAGGATTACCAGACAACACTAACGGACTATTTGACCGGCATCCGCATGGAAAAGGCAAAATCGCTGCTTGAAAATCCTTATCTCAAAATCTATGAAGTTGCATACGGCGTCGGCTACCAGAACGAAAAGTACTTCAGCAAAGTCTTCAAAAAGTACACTGGCCAGACGCCGAACGAATACAGGCAGACGAAATAAGGGGTCAGTCCCGCTCCGCTTTAACGCGGTGCGGGACTGACCCCAATTTTCGACAAAAATTTTGATTTTGTGTTGAAGAATGGTTAAGAATTTGTTAAGATATTTTTATCGCTTCTTCTTGCGGGTGTAGTTTAATGGTAAAACCTCAGCCTTCCAAGCTGATGTCGTGGGTTCGATTCCCATCACCCGCTCCATACATATACAACGCAGTGTTTCGTTTGTCAGAAAAACGGGGCATTGCGTTTTTTCATGTTCAAAAAAATCCCTCCGGAAAAGAGGGATTTACTGTATCACTTTATAATCTCCCGTCCCGCCGTGAATTTGCGTGAACATTTTCGTTAAAGATGATAACATCTCGAGTGCCTGTTCTTCATCCATGCCTGGTCTTAAGTAGATCAGATGCAGGGCATTGTGCGTGTTCTCCGTGACAGCCGTTCGCCTGGAGTCAACAAATGGGCTCCCAAACGGTCCGTTCTCATCCGCAGATACAAGTTTGCCGGCCATGTTTACTTCCCGTCCGTTGATGGCAAGATAGGAATCATCTGCAGCCCCAACCTTGATTTCAACCGGACCCGACAGTTCATCTGCATCGTAAATGCCAAAAGGGATCTGATGCTGCAGCGAGAAGAAGTTATTCAGGTCGACTGCAGAATGAAACGGTTCAAGGTACTGCTGCTTTTGGATTCTGCGGTACAGCGCCTCGCTTGAAGGACGGTAGCGCCCTGGATCTGTGCCGAGTTTTTTGAAAATGGCCCGCCACTCTTTAATCGGTTCAAGATCCTGGACTTTTTTATCTTCCATTTCAAAGAAGATTGACTCCTGGAACAGACGCATTCTGCCTTTCAGCATTTGCGGCGATTCTGATACTTCAATGTTTGCATAGGAGATCACGCCGATTTTAAAACCGGGTATCTCGCGGGTGATTTCGGGACTGATTGAAGTTTCCATCATTTTATCCTCCACATTTTAATGACATTATTTTACCATAGAAGAAGTGACCAATCGAACGGAAAGGAGGGATAGACCATGAATGCAGCCGAGTTAAAGCAAGATTTAATTGCATACAGCAAGAGCATCGGCATTGATAAGATCGGATTTGCGCAGGCAACCGTTTTTGAGGAGCTGAAGCAGCGCCTGATTGTGCACGAGCAAAGAGGCTATATGTCAGGCTTTGAGGAGCCGGATATTGAAAAAAGAACGAACCCTGATTTGCTTGTGCCCGGAGCAAAATCGATCATATCGATCGCCCTTGCGTATCCTTCAAAGCTGAAGGACGCCCCGAGAAGCACGAAAGAAGACAGACGGGGAATATTCTGCCGCGCATCCTGGGGACAGGATTATCATGATGTGCTGAGAGATAGGCTAAAGAAGCTTGAAGCCTATATCCTTGAGAAACTGCCGGATGCAGAGCTCAAGTCCATGGTTGATACCGGCGAACTGTCTGACCGTGCGGCCGCTGAGAGAGCGGGAATCGGCTGGAGCGGGAAAAACTGCGCGATTATTACACCCGAATTCGGGTCGTATGTCTACCTTGGTGAAATCATCACAAATATCGCTCTCCCTCCTGATACACCGATGGAGGACCGGTGCGGCAGCTGCTCGATTTGTGTAGATGCATGCCCGACAGGTGCCCTTGTTCAGGGCGGCCAGCTTGATTCATCCAAGTGCATCGCTTTTTTAACGCAGACTAAAGGATTTCTTGAAGAAAGATACCGCAAAAAGCTTGGAAACCGCCTGTACGGATGTGATACCTGCCAGACGGTCTGTCCGGAGAATAAAGGCAAGGACTTTCATCTGCATGCCGAAATGGAACCGGACCCGGAAATTGCAAAGCCGAAGCTGAAACCGCTCCTTACGATGAGCAACCGCGAGTTTAAAGAGAAGTTCGGTCATGTGTCAGGCTCCTGGCGCGGGAAAAAACCGATTCAGCGCAATGCGATTATTGCTCTTGCTCATTTTAAAGATACGACGGCTGTTCCTGAATTAACGTCATTGATGCAGAAAGATCCCCGCCCTGTAATCAGGGGAACGGCAGCCTGGGCGCTTGGTGTAATCGGTGAAAAAACGAGTCTTCCTGATTTGGAGAAAGCTCTTCAGCAAGAACAGGATGAAGAGGCGCGCGGTGAAATGGAAAAAGGGCTGACGCTTCTTCAGCAGTAGAGTTCATACTTCCCGGCCGGTTTTCATAGAGTCTTACTAAAGACACTTATGGCGGTGAGGCGTATATGAAAAAGGAACTTGCGGCTGCAGTAAAGAGCAAACTGGAGATGCTGGTCAACAGCAGAAGTGCAAGGGATCTTTATCTTATCGAAGACAGTGAAACGCTGCTCAGAAAAAAGCAGATCTTAAAAGACCGGGAAGTGGAGCTACTTAAAGGAAGAGCGGATGTGCAGGTGATTCAGGTTGAGAACGTCACGGCCGAAGAAATGCACGTGACGTATAAGTGCCATTATAAATATTTTCATAACGACCGGAAATCGTTCTATATGGAAGAAAAAACCGAAGATCGGATGGCCATTTTTCAAAATGGCATGATTGTCAGCGATGATAAGATTGAAGTGAACCGCGAAGATGAGATAGATGAAAACAGGGAAGACGAGTCAGATGAAAGGGTTTCGTTCCGGTATGACAGGCTCGCTGCGGTTCAGTATGCAGAGAGATGGTGGAACACGCACAATCCGAAGTATAAAAACTTTGATGTGAACTGCACAAACTATGTCTCACAATGCCTCCGGGCCGGAGGAGCACCGATGCGCGGCTATCCCGGTCGCTCAGCCGGATGGTGGATGCAAAACAGCAACTGGAGCTACAGCTGGACAGTTGCCCATTCCCTTACGATGCATCTCGGACATTCGAAAACAGGGCTGCGCGCATCAAGAGTCTACAAACCTGAAGCGCTTATGCCAGGCGATGTGATTTGCTACGACTTTCAGGGCGACGGCAGATTTGACCATACAACGATTGTCGTATCAAAAGATAAATCAAACATGCCCCTGGTCAATGCCAATACGTACAACAGCAGAATGCGCTATTGGGATTATGAGGATTCCACAGCCTACACGCCAAACATTGCCTACAGGTTTTATCATATTGAAGATGATGCAGGCTCAAAGAAACAATAATGAAGTGGTATAATAAAGGCAACAGATTTAGATGAGGTGAAAATAAGTGGCTTTACATGTCGTACTCTACCAGCCGGAGATCCCGGCTAACACAGGAAACATCGCACGCACCTGCGCGGCAACCAACACCGTTCTGCATTTGATCCGTCCGCTTGGATTTTCAACAGACGACAAAATGCTGAAGCGTGCAGGACTTGATTACTGGGAATTCGTCACCGTCGTGTATCACGATTCTCTCGACGAACTATTTGAAGCCTACCCCCAAGGCGATTTCTACTTTATCTCGAAATTCGGCGAACAGCCCCATACAACCTTCGACTACAGCAGCGTGGAAAAAGACACGTTCTTCGTGTTCGGAAAAGAAACGACCGGCCTGCCGAAGGATCTCATTGCAGCCAACATGGAAAAATGCCTGCGCCTGCCGATGACCGGCAACGTGCGCTCTCTTAACTTATCCAACACCGCTGCCATTTTGATTTACGAGGCATTGAGACAGCAGAATTATCCTGGCTTACTAAAAAAAACGACCTAAGCGGCCGTTTTTTTTTATTATTTTTTCACGCCTGGCTTATCATTGTACCCTGCAGTAAATATCGAAACTAAAAATGTAATGCATACCCCTAGCACTAATGCTGTTTTCATCGCGGCAATTCCTCCCTTTTATGTAAATGATGACCCTTACATAGATAGTCTCATTATAGCTTATCCCTATAGGCATGTGAATAAAAATGGGGGGATTTTGTGAAATATCTTTAAATTGGTTTCATTTTTTTAGGTATTTCTTATCTGACTGAAAGGGTTGAACAGTTGTCTGTGCTTTTCTAATTAATTTTAGAATGTTAAAGGACATCCTCGCATAAAGTGTATTAATCGCGCTCAAGTATCACCAATGATGGAGGAGGTCCTTATGGATATCTTAAAAAAAATTGAAAAGTACAGAGAAGATGAACAGCGACTGAAGTGGGAAGGAACCTTCGTTGAGTATTTAGAGATGCTGAAAGAGAAACCATGGGTTGCACAATCGGCTCATTCACGAGTTTACAATATGATCAAAGATGCCGGTATAGAGGAAGAAAATGGGTCAAAGCGCTATAAGTTCTTTGATCATAAATTGTTTGGGCTTGAAGACTCTCTTGAACGCCTTGTGGAGGAGTACTTCCATCCTGCTGCCAAACGGCTGGATGTCCGCAAGCGGATCCTGCTGCTGATGGGGCCGGTCAGCGGCGGTAAGTCCACGCTTGTAACGATGCTGAAGAGAGGTCTTGAGTCGTATTCCCTTACTGACCGCGGTGCTGTTTATGCCATTAAAGGCTGCCCGATGCACGAGGATCCTCTGCATTTAATTCCCCATCATCTGAGAGAAGACTTCTTTGACGAATACGGCATACGGATCGAAGGAAATCTTTCGCCTTTGAACCTGATGAGACTTGAGCAGGAGTACGGCGGACGGATTGAAGATGTGACGATTGAGCGGATCTTTTTCTCGGAAGACAAACGGACCGGAATTGGAACGTTCAGCCCATCTGATCCAAAATCCCAGGATATAGCTGATTTGACAGGGAGCATTGACTTTTCGACGATTGCGGAATTCGGTTCAGAGTCTGATCCGCGCGCGTACCGTTTTGACGGGGAACTGAACAAGGCAAACCGAGGAATGATGGAATTCCAGGAGATGCTGAAGTGTGACGAGAAGTTCCTCTGGCACTTGCTTTCTCTGACACAGGAAGGCAATTTTAAAGCGGGAAGATTTGCCCTTATTTCGGCCGATGAGCTGATTGTTGCACACACGAATGAAACAGAGTATCGCTCCTTCATTTCCAACAAGAAGAATGAGGCACTGCATTCACGGATTATCGTCATGCCTGTGCCGTATAACCTGAGGGTTTCTGAAGAAGAGCGAATCTATGAAAAAATGATTATGGAAAGTGATGTTTCAAATGTTCATATTGCACCGCATACGATGCGGGTTGCTGCGATGTTTACCATATTAACGAGATTGAAAGATCCAAAGCGCGGAGATATTGATCTTGTAAAGAAGATGCGCCTGTACGACGGCGAAAATGTGGAAGGCTACAACACGGTCGATGTGGAAGAGCTGCAGAAGGAGCATGTGGATGAAGGGATGAGCGGAATCGATCCGCGGTATGTCATCAACCGGATTTCCTCTACCATTATCCGCAAGGAAATCCCGTCGATTAATGCGCTCGATGTCCTCAGGTCGCTGAAAGAGGGGCTGGATCAGCACGCATCGATTTCGAATGAAGACCGCGAACGATACTTGAACTTCATCTCTGTTGCGAGAAAAGAGTATGATGATCTTGCGAAAAAAGAAGTGCAAAAAGCGTTTGTCTACTCGTACGAAGAGTCTGCAAAAACATTGATGGATAACTACCTCGACAACGTGGAAGCTTACTGCAACAAAAATAAGATCCGCGATCCGCTGACTGGCGAGGAGATGAATCCGGACGACAAGCTCATGCGCTCAATTGAAGAGCAGATCGGCATTTCCGAAAATGCGAAAAAGGCGTTCCGTGAAGAGATTCTTATCCGGATTTCAGCTTATGCCCGCAAAGGGAAACGATTTGATTACAACTCGCATGAACGTCTCCGTGAAGCGATACAGAAAAAGCTGTTTGCCGATCTGAAGGATGTAGTCAAGATTACAACATCTTCGAAAACGCCGGATGAGCAGCAGCTGAAGAAAATCAATGAAGTCGTTAAGAGACTCATTGATGAGCACGGCTACAATTCTACGTCTGCAAATGATCTGCTGCGGTATGTAGGAAGTCTCTTAAACAGATAAAGGGAAAAGCCGGGCATGGGAGTCCGGCTTTTCTGTTTTGAAAAAGAGAAAGAGGATGCAGCCATCATGTTTCAACTTTTCCTCCGGCGGGAAAACTAGAAGCATCGGAGGTGGTTTTCATGACAAAGAAGACTGAGACGGAAACAGAAAACGGCACAATGGTGCGCGACATGAAGGATTTGGTCGAGCACTCCAAAATTATGGAACATATGAAAACGAACAAAGAACTTGAGAAGGAAGGCAAAAGGCCTGATCCGGTTCAGCACAAAGAAGACAAATAGAACTCTCTGACACATTTGTGCCAGAGAGTTTTTTTTCTGTCCTTTATCTCGCTCATTCCGATCAGTTTACAAAAATATGCAGGAAGATTTGAGAGGAATACCGGAATACGGCGACCGTTGTGAATAGTGACAAGGTGTATGTAAATAATTATGCATCATGAGACTTGTCTATTTTTAACAGGGTCAAGCCTAATTTTCTAAATTATTTGTCAATTATCTCTTTTTTCAGCATAGGATAGAGTAATCTAAACAACACCGGAAATCGACCCAAAGCTATTGTATGTATATAGGTGCAGTTTGGTGAAGAATCATTCCAAAATAATTTTTGGAGGGGGAGAGTAGAAGATGAGTATAGGAAATGGGCGCAACTTTGTCATTTCGAATGAAGATTGGTCCCTCCACCGCAAAGGCCATGATGATCAGAAACGTCACCAGGAGAAGGTTCAGGAAGCGATTAAGAGCAACTTGCCTGACTTGATTACAGAAGAAAATATCGTGATGTCAAACGGCAAAGATGTAGTGAAAATTCCGATCAGGTCACTGGATGAATATAAAATCAGATACAATTATGATAAAAACAAACATGTCGGCCAGGGGGACGGGGAAAGCAAAGTCGGGGATGTTGTCGCACGCGACGGTTCTCCGCAGAACGCGAACGGTCCGGGCAAAGGCCAGGGCGCAGGAGACCAGGCAGGCGAAGATTACTACGAAGCAGAGGTCAGCATGCTGGAGCTTGAAGAAGCTCTTTTCAGCGAACTTGCGCTGCCTAATTTGAAGAGAAAAGAAATGGATCAGATTATTGTAGAAAATATCGAGTTTAATGATATTCGAAGAACAGGGCTGATGGGGAATATCGATAAGAAACGAACCATGCTTTCTGCGTACAAACGGAATGCGATGTCCGGCGCACCGAAGTTTCATCCGATTTACCCGGAGGATCTGAAGTTTAAAACATGGAATGAAGTATCAAAGCCCGAATCCCGTGCCGTTGTCATCGCGATGATGGATACGAGCGGTTCGATGGGAATCTGGGAGAAATATATGGCCAGGAGCTTTTTCTTCTGGATGACAAGATTTCTCCGCTCGAAGTATGAGAAGGTCGACATTGAATTTATCGCCCATCATACAGAAGCGAAGGTTGTTTCAGAGGATGATTTCTTTTCTAAAGGGGAAAGCGGAGGGACCATTTGTTCATCTGCCTACCGGAAAGCACTTGAGATCATTGAAGAGAAGTATCAGCCAAGCCGCTATAATATTTACCCTTTCCACTTTTCAGACGGTGATAACCTGACTTCCGACAACGCCCGCTGCGTAAAGCTTGTGGGTGAGCTGATGAAGGTTTCCAATATGTTCGGCTACGGGGAAGTCAATCAGTACAACCGCCACTCTACTCTCATGTCCGCTTATAAAAATATCTCTGATGAACGTTTCCGCCACTATATCCTCAAGCAAAAAGCCGATGTGTTTCACGCGATGAAAGGCTTCTTCAGAAAAGAAGAAGAACAGATGTATGCCTAAAAAAGAGGACGAATTCCGTCTTCTTTTTTTGTTCCAATTTTTGTATAAAATCCTCCCTGTGAAAAATAATACTCATGGCGGCACTTACAGACGTAAGCTGGCAGATGTATTTATTAAAAGGAGGAATGGTTATGAAAAAGAAGTGGTTTGGGATCGTGATGATTCTCACGATGGTCTTTTCGTTTTCGACAGGTGCGTTTGCTGCTGAAACAGGCGGCGGTGGCAGCGAGAAGGATATCGTGGATACAGCGGCAGCGGCAGGCGATTTTAAGATACTTGCGGCAGCACTGGAGAAAGCGGGTTTGGTCAGCACCCTTAAGGAAGCAGGGCCATACACAGTATTTGCCCCTACAGATCAGGCATTCGAAAAGCTTCTGAAGGATTTGAATATTACTGCGGAGGAATTATTGAACAGAGAAGACTTAAAAGATATTCTTCTGTATCATGTTCTCTCCGGAAAAGTTCTTTCAAGTGATCTGAAAGACGGCATGAAAGCGAAAACTCTTGCAGGGAAAGAAGTGACAATTACTCTTGACCCTGTGAAGGTGAACAATTCCACTGTTGTAAAGCCGGATATTGAGGCATCAAACGGGGTTATTCATGTTATTGATACGGTATTGATACGGTATTGATTCCTTAGGTGCAAGCTTTCAGGTAAAAGCATTTCTTCTAACAGGAGAAGTGCTTTTTATTTTGAACGGGAACCAAAAAGCTCTTCCCATATTCTTGAAATCTAGGTAAAATAGGATAGTCCATAACACATATAACGGAGGAGAAAATGTCAGTCTACGTTCATAGAAAAGAAGAGATTTACTTTATATTGCTGCTTTTAGTTACAATTCCAATGTACTTATTGTTTATTTTCACAGGTGTAGGACTCCTGATTCTGCTTCCTTTCATCCTTATTCCTCTGATTGCCCACTGGATCAATACAGGTATCATTCGAGGGAATGGTGTGAAGGTTACAGAAAAGCAGTTTCCTGAAATCCATGCAAGGGTGAAGGAAATCGCTGAGGTCATGCAGGTGAAAAAGCTGCCGGATGTTTTTATTGTTCAGTCAGATGGAATGCTGAATGCATTTGCCACCCGATTTTTCGGCAAGAACATGGTGACTCTCTACTCTGGAATAGCCGATTTGCATGTGAAAGGTGCACAAAAGGAACTTGATTTTGTCATTGCGCATGAGCTTGCCCATATTAAAAGAAATCATATTTTGAAAAATTTCCTTGTGCTATTTGGAAATTGGGTTCCGTTTTTCGGAAGTGCCTATTCAAGAGCATGCGAGTATACGTGTGATGCGATGGCACATGCCTGTACAGAAGATCTTGGCGCTTCAAAACGTGCTCTGACGTTTCTTGCCGCGGGACCTGAGCTATACAAACATGTGAATGAAGAAGCCTATCTGGAAGACAGCAGCAGGGAGAAACATTTTTTCGTCTGGTTCAGTGAAAAAATTTCAACACATCCAGCTCTGCCAAAGAGAATTTACCGTTTGAATCAGGTATTTGGCGGGATGAATCCTGCTGTATCGTTTAAAACGACCGCTCTTTTTAAAGCAGGTCTGGCCGGTGCCGTTGCTCTTGTTCTCCTTCTTGGAGCAGGCGGGGCCGTTCTATTCAGTTTTCTTTCTACTACGAGTCTATACAGCGACTTCGTTCTTGACAGCGAGGGAACAACCGAGCTGATGGCAGCTGCTTCTGAAAATGACTACGACCGTGCTCGCGAACTGATTGAGCAGGGAGAGGACGTCAATGTCCAGGATGAGTCCGGCATGACGGCTCTCATGTATGCCGTTTATGCGAACTACGACCTTGAATTTGAAGAAGAAGCCGAAAGCTATGATGATATGATTGCCCTGCTTCTTGAAAACGGAGCCGATCCGGACCTGAAGTCGGATGAAGGAGATATTGCCACTGTGGACATCATCTCACTTGGGAATCTTGATCTCGCCAACCTGCTGATTGAAAAAGGTGCAGACATCAATCAAGAAGACGGCTACGGACAAACACCCCTGACCACGGCAGTATACCAGGAAGATGCAGACATGGTTGAGCTACTGATTAAAGCCGGAGCCGATCCTTTTTATGTCACGAGTGAAGACGAATCTGCCCAGTCCATTGCGGAGGATGCGGAACTGACTGAAATTACGGCTCTTTTATATCAATAGACTGTTAGATTCATATAGAAAAATTGGAGTGCAAATCGCAGAGGATTTGCGCTCTTTATTATGGGAAATGCGCGGGGAATAATAGGTATGGAGAGCAATCGTACCCTGCTAAACTGTAAAACGATTTGGGAGGGTAAGCAAACGCCGGAATCGTACCCTGCGAAACCGTAAAACGATTTGGGAGGGTAAGCAAACGTTGGAATCGTACCCTGCGAAACTGTAAAACGATTTGGGAGGGTAAGCAAACGTTGGAATCGTACCCTGCGAAACTGTAAAACGATTTGGGAGGGTAAGCAAACGCCGGAATCGTACCCTGCGAAACTGTAAAACGATCTGGGACGTTATTATGGACACTTACTCTCACCCCACCACCCTTGAAAGTGCTCCAAAGCCCGGAATAGAACACTTACTCTCACCCCACCACCCTTGAAAGTGCTCCAAAGCCCGGAATAGAACACTTACTCTCACCCCACCACCCTTGAAAGTGCTCCAAAGCCCGGAATAGAACACTTACTCTCACCCCACCACCCTTGAAAGTGCTCCAAAGCCCGGAATAGAACACTTACTCTCACCACTCCACCCTTGAAAGTGCTCCAAAGCTTCGAATAGAACACTTACTCCTCACACGCCACCCCGGAAAGTGTTCCAAAACCCCGAATAGAACACTTACATCTCACCTTCCAATCTAAAAACTGCTCCAAAGCTCGTTAACGAATCTCCACATTATTAAAGCCCAAACCCCAAAAAAGACCATCTTCACGCAGATGGCCTTAATCATGTATTCTTTAATCTCAAACCTTCAATAACCCGCGAAATCCTCTCGCAGCATAGTAGGAATCTGCACCGTTATGGTACACAAAAACATGACCGTAGCGGTAATCGCAGAATAAGGCGCCTCCGAGATTGCGAATAGCAGCCGGTGTCTGGATCCAGCTTGATGTTTTTCTGTCGAAAGGACCAAATTCCTGCAGGCTGCGGTACTGCTCTTCGTTTAATACTTCTATGCCCATGGAAGCTGCAAGGTCCATGATGCTGTTCTCCGGCTTGTTCTTTTTGCGTGCATCAAGGGCTTTACGGTCATAGCAAAGGCTTCTTCGGCCAGTTGGACTTTCAGCTGAGCAGTCACAGAAGTGGTACTCACCATCCTCAAACGCAATCACATCCGGCTCTCCGCCTGTTCGTTCCATTTCATGCAGCGACCACATTTTTTCAGGACTTGCAGACAGCTTTGCCTGAACGGCTGCCCACTCCAGACCGGGATGCCTGTTCATGTTTTGCTCGAATCGTTCAGTCAGAGTTTCAAGCAGAGTGCTTTCTTCTTCTTGCGACAATTCCTTTTTCACTGTTTCTGTCATACGGTTTCCTCCTTATTTGAGTTCCTGTTTTCAGCTTACAGCAAATTGCCAGGAGAAGTAAATTTTTTATTAAAAAAACACGCCGTTTAAAAAAACAGCGTGTTCCAATATATTACCGATCCTGCTCCTCTTTTTTCTTATCAGGAGACAGAGGGAATTCTAGGTGAATCACGGTACCTTTGCCGGTTTCGCTCCAAACGCTGATTGTGCCGTTGTGTGCGTGGACGAGCTGTTTGGCAATTGCAAGGCCTAGGCCTGTGCCTTTCGTGGATTCTTCTGTATTGGTTCCCCTGAAATAGCGGTCAAACAAATTGTTCCGGGTGGCCTCATCCATCCCGACTCCTGTATCTTTTATAAAGATAGAGAAGGAATCTTCTCCTTTTTTCAGGGAGATTTCCACTTCTGTTGATGGAGGATTATGTTTATATGCGTTGGCGGCAAGGTTTTCAATTATGCGATGAAACCACCGTTTGTCGATCGGGTAAAAAATCTCTTCTTCTGAAGCCCGGTAATCGATTTCGCGGTCCTGATACATCGGATCGTTCAGGAAATGCACGATGGATCTTCTGATCGTCTCATTCATTTCCTGTTCTTGTATTTCAAGCGGCAGGGCATTGTTTTTCAGTCTGTACGTCAGATTAAAATCTTCGATCAGGGATGTCATGTAGCTTGCTTTGTCTTTCATAATACCGGCAAACTCCCGGACTTCCTCTTTTGACCAGTCATATTGCTGTGATTCCAGCATGTATGCATAACCGTACAGGGAGCTCAGCGGTGTTTTTAAATCATGGGAAAGGCCGGTAATCCAGTCTTCTCTCTTTTCATCCATCAGCGCTCTGTCTTTGTCTTTCTGTATGAGGTTGGAGGTCAGGACGTTCAGTGAGTAGATAATATCATGATAAATCTTAAATGATTTTCTCAGCTTCCCGTTTTGCTTGGAGCTTGCCCGGATGCCCTGTTTGGTCAGAGGCTCGGCGTATTTGCCGGTCGCCAGGTTTTCAAGCCAGAGTATTATATGGAGCAGCGGTTTGCCGAGTTTATTCGAGTACCAGATGGAAATCAGGATAAACAGAACGGCAGTAAAAAGAATAAAAATGATCATCCACTTTAATAGTGCTGTCATCAGTGAATTGTCATATTGCTCATCCGGGAAATATTCCTTATTCGGCGAACCGATAATGTATTTAAATCCGGTTGAAGGGTCGGCATAGGTTGAATAGGACGTCTTGTGGTTCCAAGGTTCTTTCTTGTATGCCATCACTTCAAAATAGCGGGGAAGCTTCTTGCCTTTGTCATTATAGGAATAGATCAGATTGGATGATGAATCATAGACGGCGAGCCATGCTTTTTTGCCTGAAAAAAGGCTGCGGACTTCCTCGGCAAGATCTGGTTTTCCATCTGCAGGGATCCCGCCTTCCACAAGCTTTGTCATCAGGTGTGCATTTGCGGAGTGCTTGCCGTAAAGCACAATATACGATTCCTTCTCCTGGTTAAGCACCCAGTAGGTCTGGTCATAATGGAATGCTTTATCAATATCGTCAAAGAAGTTTTTTAGAGAATACGATGCCGGCACGTTGTCAGGTGTTAAATACGAGTAGACGACCTTGCCTTTTTCATTAATGACCTGCAGCCATCCGTTCTGATTTTTTATGGCGTTTTTGGCAGAGTCGTCAAGAGCGATTTTATCATCTGACATTTCAAAGATATCTCCGATATAGAGGGGGTCCATCCGCTTAACTTCTTTTTCGAGCATGTTGTTAAAATCCTGCGTGATCAAAACGGCAAGCGAAATGCCGACAAGTGTCATAAAGAGGAGAAACCAGACAATCATATGAAAAATAAAAAAACGGGTAAGCTTTCCTTTTAAATTCATTGTCTTCGCCCATCATCAACAAATTTATAGCCAAGTCCCCGGATGGTTTTTATGTAGGAGGGCTGGCTTGGATTTTTTTCGATTTTTTCACGAAGCTTGCGAATATGCACCATGACGGTATTGTCATCGACCATATAATGCTCGTTCCAGACATTTTCATAGAGCTGATGTTTTGTAAAAACCCGGTTGGGGTGCTTGCAGAAAAAGATCAGCAGCTGAAACAGCTGGGCTGAACAGTCGACAGGCTTTTGGTCAACGAATAGCTCGGCTGATGACACATTGACGGTGAAGCGGTCATATTCATAGATTTCCTCAATTGCCGTTTTCTTAGCGGTCTGCGGCATCGTCCGTTTTAAAAGAGCTTTTGCGCGGGCTGCAACCTCAAGAGGATTGAACGGTTTTGTAATGTAATCATCTGCTCCGTAGGCGAAGCCGGAAAGTTTATCAAGGTCACTGCTCTTGGCGCTCAGAAACACGATCGGCGTATTCGTTTTCTGTTTGATCAGCGGACACAGATCAAATCCGCTGATATCAGGCAGCATGATATCAAGCACGATCAAGTCATATTCCTTTGTTTCAACGGCCTGCAGGGCAGCTGCGCCTGACAGGCATTCATCTATATGTGTAAATCCTTCTTTTTGCATAACGGTCCGGACGAGCTTTAGTATTGCTTCTTCATCGTCGACCAATAATACTTTGCAGTTCTGAAACAATGAATGTCCCCCTTTCTTTCTCTCATTACCATAATGCATTACCGGGTGTTTGTTAAGAAAAATTATTTGGCAGGCACTTTTCTTTTTTCAGCAGCCCAGAAGAGGAACTGACCAAGAAGTGCAGCGATAAAGACAGAGGCAATCCACCAGTAATAATCATTTACAAATGACAATCCAACATGTCTTGATAACAGCAGCAGACACGCTGCAGTCGATACCCACCATAAAAAATTCTTCAAAAGATCCAGCTCCTCATCCATTTTCATACAGTCTATCACTCCAAGCTTTCTCTCCCGTTATGAAAACCTTAAAGTTCTCTTAATTGTTAAAAACAGGGTATCTGTACATAACTTAGCAGGAAAAACACATACTAACGAAAAAAAATGCGGTGGTTACATGACCATAAAAGAAGGATCCATCTCAAGCGTTTTAAAAGAAAATATGGATTATATCGAGTCATTTGCCAAAATCAACGCTGACTTGATCATCCATAGAATTCAATCGTTTCAGCATTCCGGCATAAGCGGGGTCATGCTCAGGATTGAGGGCATTTCCGATGACCTTAAAGTGTATGAATTTATGCTGAAGCCGCTGATTGATTCGCTTGCTGCCAAACAAAAGTACGCATCAGCTGAATTTGTGAAAGAACTGAAGGAATCCATTCTTGCCATTGATTCCATTAATATCGAAACAAAGTGGGAGAACATCATGCAGGAGCTTCTTGGCGGAAACACAATCCTGCTGTTTGATCAAATTGCTCTCGGCTTAACTGCAGCGACTGCAGGAGGGGATAAGCGGGAAATCTCCGAACCTACCTCCCAAACGGTTATCCGGGGGCCGAAAGACAGTTTTATAGAAGAAATCCGGGTAAATACGTCCCTGATCAGAAAGCGGCTGAAAAGTGCAGAGCTGTGCCTTGAAAAGCTTGAAGAAGGAAAGTACTCCCATACAAATGTGGAGCTGATGTACATACATGACAAAGTGGATCAAAAAGCGCTGAAGTCCCTAAAAGAAAAACTTGAGGCGAAAGATCCCAATATTATTATCGAGTCTGCTTATATTGAAAAGATGATTCAGAACAAACAGATGACCCCTTTTCCCGTCATCAGCCACACAGAGAGGCCGGATGAAATTGTCACTAATCTTCTGGAAGGAAGAATTGCGATTTTTGTTGACGGGACGCCGTTTGTTTTATACTGTCCAGTCGAATTCAGAAGTTTTTTTCAAACGACTGAAGATTACTTTCAGCAGTTCAATATCGATAAAATCATGCAGGGCCTTCGTTATTTCGCTTTTTTCCTGTCCCTGTTTGCACCATCCATTTATATTGGTCTCGTTACCCATCACCAGGCACTGATCCCAAACAGCCTGCTGCTCAGCCTTTATGCACAGAGAGAGGGCATTCCTTTCCCATCTTTGATTGAAGCGCTATTCATGGAAACCACCTTTGAAATCTTGCGGGAGGCAGGGATCCGGATGCCAAGAGCCATCGGCCAGGCCGTATCAATTGTCGGCGCGCTTGTTATCGGCCAGACAGCTGTTGAAGCGGGTCTTGTGTCGACTGCTGTCGTCATCGTTGTATCCATTACGGCGATTTCAAGCTTTACAACGCCAAATTACAGCCTGGCTACTACTGCAAGGCTGCTGCGTTTTATCTTTATGTTCGTTTCATATTTTCTCGGGTTCTACGGTCTGCTTCTTGCCATGATGGTTCTTTTTGGACACTTGATGAGCTTGAAATCACTCGATAAACCGTATTTTACCTACCAATCATCCAATAAAGTCGGGAAGAATGTTCTATGAAAAAGGTGATGATCATGTTCTGCTGTCTTTTGCTGCTGACAAGCTGCGGAACGCAGAGAGAATTGAATGAGCTTGCCCTGATTCTTTCTTTGGGAGTGGACGTTTATGAGGACACAGGATATCAGGTGACCATGCAGATTGCTGATCCAAGTGAAATCATTACAATAACCGGTGCTACAAGCGGCACTTCATCCATTCCGATTGTTAACTACACAGGTGTCGGGCCAACCTTTGTAGAAGCACTCGAAAATGCAGCAAGACAAGTGTCCCGGACAGCGTTTTACACGCATATAGCCCTGATTGTTGTCGGGCAGGATCTTGCAGAAAGAGGGATTTTTCCTCTGCTTGATACCCTTGAACGGGAAACGGAAATCCGAGAAAACGTTCCGATTGTAATCGCAAAAAAAGAATCTGCTTTTCATATTCTGAATTCACTCACGATGATTAACAAGCTTCCTGCTTATTCTATTAAAGGGAAGCTTAAAATGAACGAAGAAGGCTTTGGAACGACGATGACGGTCACTATCAAAGATTTTCTCGTGAAAAAAGACAGCGAAGCTACGTTCCCTATCATCAGCGGTGTCATCTCTCCTCACTATACAGAAAAAACATCAACAAAAGAAAATCTGGAGCAGGCAGCTCCTAAATCAAGTCTTGTGTCAGGTCTTGCTGTTTTTGACCAAGGCGGAAAATTACTGTACTGGATGAAGGATGAGCATAAGCGCAGTGTCCTGTTTCTTGAAAACCGGATTAAGCAGGCTTTTGTCATGCTTCCATGTGATGAAGAAAATCAGACAGCCATCAAGATCATGTATGCAAAAACCAAAAAAGAAACTTCAGTTGAAAAAGGCAAGGCAAAACTGAGCATCTCCATAAAAGCTGAGGGAGAGATTGACGGTCTGGGCTGTCCGAATAAGGAGATGACTAAAAAACAAATCATTACGGGCTATGAAAAAGAATTGGAAAAAAAGATAGAGGAAGAAGTCGAGGCTGCTTTAAAAGAGGCTCAGGAACAGGAGACAGACATATACGGGTTCAACGATGTGCTTTACAGAAGCAAACCGGATCAATGGAAACGTGTAAAGGATTCGTGGCCAGAACTTTTCTCTGAGGCGGAAGTCCGTGTAGAAGCAGAGGCGGAAATTAAACGTACAGGCAACATTACAAATTCAAACTAAAGGATCGATACTATGCAAAGGCCTTCGATTACAGCTAATCAGCTGCTCGTTACTATTTTTATATTTGAAATCGGAAGCGCCATCTTGCTTGATGCGGCGAAGGGAGCCAAGCAGGATGCGTGGATTGCCATTCTTCTTGGCTTTACTTTGTCCATACCGGTCATTGTCCTTTACCTGGTCCTAATGAAAAAAAATCCCGAACTGACCTTGTCAAACCAGCTAAAAAAGGGCTTTGGAAAATATGCGGGCATGGTCTTCAGTTTTGCTTATATGCTTTATTTTCTGTACATATCTGCAAGGGTTCTCAGAGATTTCGGGGAGCTCCTGATCATTTCCGCCTACGACGATACATCCATGATCGTAATCAACAGTTTTATGATCCTGTGCGTCATCTACTTCTCCTTAAAATCGTTTCAAGTTGTTGCTAAGCTGAACATCATTCTATTCGTTCTCATTTGGGCGCCGTTTGTTGTGATTATTCTCTTTGAAGTTCTATCAAACCTGGTGCATCTCGAGTATGTAAAGCCTGTCCTTGGAAACGGATGGATGCCTGTCTGGAATGCTGCATTTCCGACTGTTTTAACATTTCCTTACGGAGAAATGGTTGTTTTTCTAATGATTTATCCTCTTCTCGACAAAAAACATAAGGCGGTAAAACTGACATTCGTATCCCTGCTCCTTGTAACATTCGTTTTAACAACGACAGCTTTTCTGCATGTAGCCGTTCTTGGGCCGGCGATGGTTGAAAGATCAATGTTTCCAATTCTTACAAGCGTATCGCTTGTCAGCATTTCCGATTTCATTGAGAGACTGGATTCGTTCGTGGTCATCCTGATGATTGTCACAGGATTTATGAAGGTATTTATCTTTTTTTACGGAGCAACGAGAATTGCCGAGGAGACGATGCCCACACTGACGATGAAGCAAATTTCCCTGACATTCGGGATTTTCGTCATCCTGCTTTCCGTGCTGATTGCGCCTGATTATATCGAGCATATAGAGGAGGGAATCAGGGTCGTGCCTTATTACCTTCATCTCCCGTTTCAGATTGGACTTCCGGTTTTGCTGCTTGCATCTCTCCTGATAAAAGATTTCCTTGCAAAGCGGCAGGCGGCAGGTGGCAAAAGTGGTTAAAAAAATCCTTTTTGGCTTGCTCAGCTTCTGCGGATTATTCGGAATGGCCATTGGACTGGATCTGCTGCAGGGTATAGACCTGTCAGATTTTTTAAAAGAGGCTAAATTTTACTTTGGGACATTGAAGCTTGATGATTATTTTTCTCTGAGCCTATGGGCGGTCATCATCGGCTTCTACCTCTACAAAGTCCCGAACGATCTTTGACAGGCATAATCCCCCATTTGAAAAATATATTATGAACAGTGACCTTCTAAGGGGGAGAGGGAGTTATGTATTACTACGATTATTACAGGCAGAATCAGGATGAAATCAAGAATATCGCTAAAGCGCTGGAAGGCGAATACAATGCCATCCAGTGTTATGAAAAGCTTGCCATCCAGGCAAAAACACCTGAAGAGAAAAAGACAATTCAGGAAATCAGGCAGGATGAGGCAAAACACTATCAGACCTTTGCAGGCATCTATCAAAGTCTGACCGGCCAGCCATACAGTCCGAAACAAACCGAAGAATGCCCGGCAGATTACCTTTCAGGACTGAACGCTGCAATTAAAGATGAACAAGAAACGGTCGACTTTTACCACACAATTTCAGACAGCGGCAGCACGCCATACATTAAAGAAGCATTTAGAAGGGCTGCTTTTGATGAGCAGAATCATGCTGTCTGGTTTCTGTATTTTCTGACGCAGAACAAATAAACAGAGCATATATTTGCATCAAATAAAAAATCCGGCTGCTTTCTGCCGGATTTCATGAATTTTCTATTTCAGCTCATATTCAACTTTGCTGTAAAGCCTTGTGCCGTTATGAAGGCCAAGTTCTTTTTCCTGTTTTTCATTCAGGCCGCTGATGCTGACGACGATTTCGTCGCCGCGGAGGGAAATGGTCCCTTCGACAGGTTTTTCGAGAGCAGGAACTTCAATCGTAAACGGGCCATCGCCATTGCCGCGGATGGTCGTTTTTGTTTTGTGCTCCTTGAGAATTTTGCGGTCCTTCGATTTTAAACCGAGAGTTAGTTCAGCAAGCTGGCCCCCGTCCTCAGGGAAGTTCACAATCAGAAAATTACCTTCTTCCTTTACTTTCACTCTGTCGACCCATGTTCCATTATAAATGCTCTGCATGCTGTATTCTTCATTATTCATCTGCGGGCGGTTGCAGGCAGACAAAATCATAAAAGCCATAATCAGCAAAGCTGCAGTCCGTTTTTTCATAGCAAATACCTTCCTCTTTCAAATCTTTCTTTTATTATCGCCTAAAACAGGCGAAAGAAGCAAAAGATAGTGGTTAGCGTCAGGATGAACCTTCCAGTTTATGCGCATGCAGCCTGGGGTATATTTTAACCTTACAGCCAGGTCAAGAAAGGACTTTTTATGACTTCTAAAAAAAATATCGCTTTATTCGCAGCAGCCGCCATTCTTTTAACAATCCTGATCATTCAGGTGCTGGGCCCGGACGAGCCTACCCGGGCGAGCGACGAACAGACGCCGACTGTCTTTATACACGGATACAGAGGAACCGTGAATTCGTTCGAGGGCATGCTCGACCGCTTTCAGTCAGACTATGAATGGGGTGAAAAAACGCATATCTGCACATCCAAAAAAGGGACGGCAGCATGTACACCTCTAAACATCACAAAAGCTGAACGCCCTATGATACAGGTGTACTTCGAGGATAACGACGCCGATTTTGAAAATACGAGTGTTGAGCTCGGTAACATCATGAAGCTGCTGAAGGAAGAATACGGCTATGACAAGGTCAACATTGTCGCTCATTCTATGGGGGGCCTCGTTTCAGTCAATTATATTCAGGAAACAAAGCAGGAAAAAGAATTTCCGAAAGTTGAAAAGCTTGTGACCATCGGAACGCCGTTTAAAGGCATTGAGAGGGAAGTGTTTGAAAAACGGTACAACGAAAAAGAACACGATCTGATTGCAGGTTCAAAAGCCCTGCAGGAGCTCTATGCAGAAGAAAATGCTTTCGATCCCCGCACTAAGGTTTACTCACTGGCAGGAAAAATCAGTGAAAAAGAAGATGGCGACGGACTCGTTTCTGTTCAAAGTGCTACAGCCTTTGGCGATTATCTTAAAAAGAGCCAGTACCGGGAGCATGTTGTCGTTTCAAAAAAAGCAACTCATAATGGTCTCCATGAAAACAAACAGGTGGATGCAGAAGTCGGCCGTTTTCTATGGGAAAAATAAGGGTCCTTTCAAAGGGCTCTTTTTCATGTAAAAAAAAGATATTGTAAATGCTTTCATTTGATGGTACGATCATTTTACGAAAACGTTTACTCTTAAGGCAGAGCGGGAGAGAAGGTGGGAAATGGCTTATACCATAAAGGATGTTGCAAAGAAGGCAAATGTCTCAATTGCAACGGTATCCAGAATTCTCAACAATCAGAAGGGCTATTCAGAACAGACGAAGAAAAAAGTCCTCAAAGCCATTGAGGAGCTTGATTATCATCCAAATGCGATTGCAAGAGGGCTGATCAACAAGAAAACCTCGACCATCGGCGTTCTTTTTCCCGCGCTCTCAAGCATGCTTGCTACAGAGCTGCTGGCAGGCATTGAGAAGACGGCACACGAGCTTGGATCGAGTGTGATTGTCTGCCATACAGAATCAAACGGTCTAAAAACGATGAAATATTTGCAGCTGCTGAATGAAAAACGTGTAGACGGCATTATTTTCACAAGTGAAATTTTAAAAGAAGAATACTACGAGTTTATTCAGAAGATGAATATTCCGCTCGTGCTCCTCTCTACAGAATCGCGGGCATATCCCGTGCCTTATGTAAAAGTGGATGACAGGCGCGCGGCCTATGCGGCTGTGCAGTATTTGATTAAACAAGGCCATAAACGGATCGGAATGATCAGCGGCAATGATCAGGACATGATTGCAGGGAAGCCGAGAATTGAAGGCTACCTGGATGCCATGAGCGATTACGGGCTTCCCGCTGATGACAGCTTTATAGCACGAATGAAAGGTTTTAAGTTCTCGGACGGAACAGAAGGGCTGAAACTGCTGAAGAAGCAGCTTCCTGATGTAACAGCTGTTTTTGCAGCAAGCGACGATATCGCTGTTGGTGCGATTTCTTCCGCCTACCGGCTTGGAATACGGGTGCCGGATGATCTTTCCATAATCGGCTATGACAATTTAAAGATTGCAGACATGACGATTCCGCCTCTTACGTCGCTAGCCCAGCCATTTTATGAAATGGGGGAAAAAGCGGCTCAAATGATTTTTGATTTGATGGATGGCGATGAACTGATTGAAAGCCGGATCATGCCGCATTCCATTGCTGAGAGAAACAGCGTTTTGAAACTGGAGAGCTAGCTCTCTTCTCTTTTTTACACCATTACGTAAACGTTTACGTTTCTTTTTTTGGAGGATTGAGTAAACGTTTACTCAAATTAGTTACTACGGGGAGGCGATGGGAATTAGAAAGAAATGGACGATTTTTGCAGCTGGCATTGCGCTCAGCGCATCTATCCTTGCAGGTTGTTCATCGGGTGAAAACGAGGACGGAAAAACGACGCTCACCCTCTTTTCAAATAAGTCAGAGAACATCAATACATATAAGGGTCTGATTGAAGAATTTGAATCAGAAAATCCAGATATCAACGTTAAATTCGATTCTCCTCCTGAGGCAGAAACCGTTCTGCGCACAAAGCTGATCAAAAACGATATACCAGATGTGATGCTGATTGCGGGGAACGCGACTTACGGGGAGCTTGGGAGAGCGGGTGTGCTTGAGGATTTCAGTGATTCTGACCTGATTGATTCCGTTCAGCCCTCTTACCTTGAGATGATCGACAGGCTTGTGGGACCCGAAAAAGACGGTGTTTACGGACTTCCTTATGCGACCAATGCAAATACGGTCATTTATAACAAACAGAAATTCGAAGAGCTAGGCCTCCAAGTTCCAAAGACATGGGATGAATTTATCTCCGTTCTTGAAAAATCAAAGGAAGCTGGAGAGATTCCGATCTACTTTACGCTTAAAGATGCCTGGACCGGCATGATCTCCCTCAACTCACTTGGCGGGGTGCTTGCGGGTGAAGAGTTTGCCCAGGAAAAAAGCTCAGGAAAAACGTCTTTTGTCAAAAGCTATGACGAAGTGGCGAATAAACTGCTTACTCTTACCGAATACGGCCACGATGATAACTTCGGTACAGCTTACGGCGATGGAAACAACGCATTCGCAAATGGCGAGGGCGTCATGTACATCCAGGGAAACTGGGCCATCCCGGAGATTTTAAAAGCAAATCCGGACATGGAGCTTGGCGTATTCCCGATGCCGGTAACGAACGATTTTGAGAAAAACAAGCTGATTTCAGGAGTTGACGTCCTGCTTTCTGTGAGCAAGGACAGTGAGCACAAGGAAGAAGCAGAGCGGTTCCTGCAGTTTATGCTGGAAAAAGAAACAGTGAAGAGATACATCGATGAACAGAAGGCCTTTTCAGCCATTGATGGTGTCTACCAGGAAGACCCCGTGTTTGAGGGAATCAAAGAAAACTTTGAACAGGATAAAATCACAAGCTTCCAAGACCATTACTATCCTGCTGGAATGGGAGCAGAAAACATTCTTCAGGAATTTTTAATCAGCAAAAAGAAAGACGCATTCCTGAAAAAGATGGACAGAGAATGGGAGAAGGTTGAGGACCGCTAAAAGCGGGACCCGAATCTTAAAGCATTGGAGATGAAACCAAAATGAGCAACAAAGAAAAAGTGTTTATGATCATGACCATACCGGCCGTTCTCCTGTTCTTCATTTTTCACACGTACCCTGCGCTCCAGGGGATCTTCTACAGCTTCACCGACTGGAGAGGCTACGGAGAATGGAATTTCGTCGGTCTAAAAAACTACTTGAACGTCTTTAAGGATGAACGGGCGCTTCACGCATACGGCTTCACGTTTCAGTTTGCGATCATCTCAACGATTCTTGTCAACTTCTTCAGTCTTTTGATCGCGATGGGGCTGAATGCAAAAATTAAGTTCCGCAAAACGCTGAGAGCCGTGTATTTTATGCCTTACATCCTCAGCATTCTGATCGTCGGATTTATCTTTAATTTTATTTTTACCCACTTCCTGCCTGATATCGCAGGAGGGCTCGGAATAGAAGCACTGTCCAAAAACATTCTTGGTGATCCTAACCTTGCCTGGATTGGAATCGTCATCGTGGCGGTCTGGCAGGCAATAGCTTTTAATACGATTCTTTATCTTGCGGGTCTTGTTACGATTACAGAAGACCTGTATGAAGCTGCAAGTATTGATGGAGCAGGGATCTGGACGAAGTTCTGGAAAATCACGTTTCCGCTCATTGCGCCGTTTTTCACCATCAACATGATTCTTTCCATGAAAGGCTTCCTGATGGTGTTTGACCAGATCATCGCGCTTACGGGCGGAGGTCCGGGTCAGTCTACGGAATCGATTTCGCTCCTGATTTACAGAGGCGGATTCCAGGGCGGGGAATTTGCGTACCAGTCGGCAAATGCCGTGATCTACTTTATCGTCATTGTCGTCTTTTCCATCTTCCAGCTTAAAATTCTTGAAAAAAGAGAGGTGGGGAACGGATGATCAGCAAGAAAACGAACTGGCCAGTGACCATCCTATTGATACTCGGTGCCGTGTTTATCCTGTTTCCGCTGTATCTGACGGTTACAATTGCCTTTAAAACCCCGCAGGAGCTTGCCGGCAATCTGCTTGCTCTGCCGCAGAACTGGTCGCTTTCAAACTTTGCCCAGGCGATTGAAATGACGAATTTCTTCAATGCATTGAAAAACAGCGTGTTTGTCACTGTGCTCGTCGTGATTTTCACGGTACTCACAAACTCCATGGTCGCCTATGCGATTGCACGCAACATGCATAAGAAGTTTTATAAATTTACGTTTTACTATTTTGTGAGCGCCATGTTTATTCCTTTCCCGATTATCATGCTGCCGATTGTAAGGCAGACAGCGCTGTGGAATATGGATAATCTGATTGGACTTGTGATTCTGTACATTGTCTACAATTTATCGTTTAACATCTTTATTTATGTAGGCTATATCAGGTCGATTCCAAAGGAACTTGAAGAGGCTGCGATTGTGGACGGGGCATCAACCTGGGGCGTGTTCTGGAAAGTTATTTTCCCGCTGCTTGCTCCGATGAACGCAACGGTTGCAATCCTGACGTGCCTTGGCGCCTGGAATGACTTCCTGCTGCCGCTTGTCGTCCTGAGTGACAGCGATATGGCGACACTGCCGCTTGTACAGTATATTTTCCAGTCGCAGTTCAGCACAGATTATAATCTAGCATTTGCATCATACCTTCTGGCTCTTGTTCCGATGATTCTCGTTTATGTATTTGCACAAAAATGGATCATCAGCGGAGTCATGAAAGGATCAATAAAATAATTTTTCTCTATTAGGTGAAATTATTGTATATTGGAAAAAGAAAGATTTAATTAACTACTCAAAAAATAAGGAGATTACTACTATGAAAATCACAGTTTGGAACGAAAACAGACACGAACAGAAAAATCCGGTTGTAGCAGACATCTATCCTGAAGGCATTCACGGAGCCATTGCCGGGTTCTTGAAAGAAAACGGTTACGACGCTTCGACTGCTACTCTTGATGAGGCTGAGCACGGATTGACAGAAGAGGTATTAAACAGCACGGACGTTCTTTTCTGGTGGGGACATCTTGCACACGACGAAGTATCAGACGAAATCGTTGAACGCGTACAAAAGCGTGTTCTTGAAGGAATGGGACTTGTCGTTCTTCACTCAGGCCACTTCTCTAAAATCTTCAAAAAGCTTATGGGCACATCCTGCGACTTGAAATGGCGCGAAGCAGATGACAAAGAGCGCCTATGGGTCGTTGATCCATCTCACCCGATTGCAGAAGGCATCAGCGAGTACATCGAAATCGAAAAAGAAGAAATGTACGGCGAGCACTTCGACATTCCGGCACCGGATCAACTCGTATTTGTCAGCTGGTTCGAAGGCGGAGAAGTCTTCCGTTCAGGCTGCACATACCAAAGAGGAAACGGTAAAATCTTTTACTTCCGCCCGGGACATGAAACATACCCGACGTACCACAACAAAGAAGTACAAAAAGTGCTCGTAAACGCAGCAAAATGGGCAGCACCTGTGAAACGTGACTACCCGGTTTACGGAAATGCGAAGCCGCTTGAGAAGATTACTGTAAAAGCGTAAATAGAATAGACTTTCTGCTCCATTATCTTAAATGAGACTGGGGAAAAAGGGAGTTGGAACAAGAAAAATCCGGACTGGAATAGGTCCGGATTTTTTTGTGCGAGTGGCAATAATTTCTTCTCGGAGTGATGCCACTTTTTGCGTGATGGGTTTGCCAATTGTGGTGTCATTGGCCGTAGTGTTGCCACTTTTTGCGTGATGGGTTTGCCAATTGTGGTGTCATTGGCCGTAGTGTTGCCACTTTTTGCGTGATGGGTTTGCCAATTGTGGTGTCATTGGCCGTAGTGGTGCCACTTTTGCCTGATGGTTTCTCTATTTGTGGCGTCATTCGCCGTAGTGGTGCCACTTTTCGCGTGATGGGTTCGCCAGTTGTGGCGTCATCGGCCGTAGTGGTGCCACTTTTGCGTGATGGTTTCTCTATTTGTGGCGTCATTCGCCGTAGTGCTGCCACTTTCCGTGTGATGGTTACTCCATTTGTGGCGTCATTCGCCGTAGTGCTGCCACTTTCCGTGTGATGGTTACTCCATTTGTGGCGTCATTCGCTGTAGAGCTGTTGAGTTCTTCTTATTCTTACATGTATTTTAAAGAAATCTAACAAACCAGTTTTTCCTAAAGGGTTCAATTCAGAAGTGAAAACTGAAAATCGTAAAGTAATTCTCACATATATTAACTATTAAAGTGATGTGTTAATTCATTTAACATATTTAAGCGGAACGAAGTTTGATTGTGTTAATATGGAAATATTAGTTATTCCGTTAAAGGGCAGTTTAATTGAACAACATTATGGGTCTAATATTTTATGAGGAGTATGAATGTGACAAAAAAATTATCTGTTTTTATCATAGGCGCAATTTTGTTTTTAACTTCACTTCCGACTAGTACAGAACTGGTTATGGAGTTTATACATACCAGAAAAATGAGTGAGCAATATGAAATTGTTGATGTTAGAGAAATAGAAGAAACACCTGATTCCTACCAGCCACCGGATTCAATCTTTAATTTTAATGGTCGTTTAATAGAGATTAAAGAAACTATAAAAGAGTCGAAAAGTTACATAGATCCTTGGGGAAACCAAATAAAATCTGCTGACTTATCGTTGGAGCTGGATGGAAAGGTACTTGCTAATTTAAAAAACCATCCAATAAGAGTAGATGATATAGGTTTAAATAGATATTATGGTGAGGTTGCATATATAACTTTATATGACAGAAAGAATAATAAAAATCAATTTATAATACTGTTAAAGAAAACGAAAGAAACAATAAGGGAAATGCCCAATGGAGATTTAGTTGGATGGGTACCAGAAGAAAAATTAAATTACTTACTTTATGCTATAGATGAAGAAGGAAACGTTGAAAGTGATTCTTTTAGTTTTACCGAACGAGATGCTTTGCAAACTGAGTTGCTTAACGCAGGAGGAGTTGTTCCTTACTACATCGGTTTTTACACAAATGATTTAAAAGCGTATCCTACAATATTCTTTCCTCTAATATTTCCATTTTTAACTTTTATAATAGGATTGATTTTAACCATCGTTTATTTTCCAATGAGAAAGAATATTAAGCGGCAGTCAATGTAAATTCCTCGATTATACTCGACAATCGGGGGCGATTGCAGCAAAGCGGATCGCCTTTTTTTGAAGCAATGGGTAGCTAAATGGAATAACTGATTAGGATAAGTTTATGATTTTATAAGAGGTCAGCTTTGACTAAATATAATTCTATAATGGTGGTGTAAAGGGTTGAGTACAATAATGCAAGCAATTATAGGTTCTGTAATTGTTCATTTGATTTATTTTCTAATCACGTTTGTAATGGGATATATAAAAACTAAAAGATATGTCCCAGATATAGATAGTGCGTGGGAGAGTGTTAATGAACTTCCAAACGAAGTAGAGTTTGGGAGAACAGTCTCACCGGTATTTTTCTTTGGGTCTTTCGTGGGAGTATCGGTAATTTGTGGCTTAATAATTTTTGTACTGAAACAAGCTCTTATCTAACTGAACTAAAATGAACCACTCTCTTCGATTATAGGGGGCGATTGCAGCACAGTGGATCGCCTTTTCTGATTGAGTAATTGTGCAGTTTAAATGAATAACTCATTAGAGGAATTATTTCTTAAAAGAGTGTAAATAGAGATGGGGAAATGCTATTATGTTGTTTCATAATGAGAATTTAAAAGTTAGGAAATTAGAAGATGGAGATAATGTCTTGTTAGCAAAATGGCTATCAGACCCGTCGGTTCTTGAGTTCTATGAAGGCAGGGATAATCCTTTTGATTTAAACAAGGTGAAAGAAATTTTTTATGCTACTGATGATGAAGAAGTTAAATGTATTGTAGAGTATGAAGGCAAAGTAATCGGCTATATCCAATACTATCAATTAGATGATAAAACTAAAAAAGAATATGGATATTTAAACGAAAATGTTTATGGAACAGACCAATTTATTGGAGAAATAGATTATTGGAACAAAGGAATTGGAACATTACTTGTTACATCAATGATTAGATTTTTGCTCGAACAACAAAAAGCAGACCGAATAGTTATGGACCCTCAAACAAGAAATAATAGGGCGATAAAATGTTATGAGAAATGTGGATTTAAAAAAGTAAAGGTACTTCCAAATCGAGAACTTCACGAGGGGATTTATCAAGATTGTTGGTTGATGGAGTACCATAAATAATATATTAGTTCTTCAAGTAAAGGGGGCATTAATTAAAGAACGATTAATGCTCTTTTTGTTGAAATTCAAAAAAATAAAAAATGAGTAAGACATCAGGAGGAAAATACTTTGAGTAATGAGGAAAAGGTTAAAATAATTTTTGTTTTTGCATTATTTAGTTCAATTGGTACTTTTATAGTAGGTGAAATTGGACTTTTCTTAGGAGTTATTATAGGGACTCTGTATATGATACTTATTGAGCTATCTAAAATTTCTTCTTATTTAAAGGAACTATCTTCTAAAGATTTTTAGATTATTGCCTTGGAATATAAATCAAATCCTTATTACACAATCGGGGGCGATTGCTTATTAAAGTATCGTCTTCCTTTATTGGAAGGGTCGTTTACACTTAGTGCCAGTTAATTAGGAAAGACAATTACAAATGAATGAGGTGAATTGATGAACGTCATAAATCTAATTAAGAAAACTGAGAGGCAGTTTAGATTCACTTTGTTAATCGTGTTTCTAACTTTGATTATTCTGCATTACACTACTTTTAATTTCTCACCTGAAGTGATTTCATCTATTGTAGGAACAATGTTCATTGGTACATTTTTGGCTGAGTATTTCTATTTTAGATTACTTAAAAAATTAAAGGACCTAAAGTGAAATTGCCCGTGCATTTTGAATCCCATAACTATTCAACAATCGGGGGCGATTGTGGAATAGCAAAAGAATTTTTTGGTTTTAAAAGTGATTGTTTTAACTAACGAGTAAATTAGTTTGGTTTCACAACAATCTTAATATAATTAGAGAAAAAATGAAAAGAGTGAAAAAGTGAAACTGTTATTCGCGTTTTTATTAGTAGGAACATTAAGCGGTTGTTCAATTTTTGAAAAAGAGAAAACTTCCGATAACATTTACCTTATTCCAGAAGGCTTTGAAGGTTCTATTACGGTTTTCTATGATGTACCGAATGAACCAAAACTAAAAAAAGAGGGAAAGTACACAGTTGTTCCAGTAACTGAGTTAGCTCTAGAGGCACTAAAAGACACTGATATTTATATATATGGAGCTTCATTCACTTCAACACCAAATGTGTCCTATGGAGTTGTAACCGACAAATATTATTATGTCGATGAAAACGGAAAAAGAACGCCTATAGATAAGCAATGCGTTCATCAAAGTGGAAATGGGTCTTTTTCGGGTGCAAGCGAGATAGAAATTATATACAGTGAATTACAAATAACAAAGACACATTGTAATCAGTCATTTTGGACTGATGGTATAGAGAGATATCACTCACAACAAAGTGAAGTGTTAGGATTCTGGATGAATAAGTATGATTAGGTGAAAAATGCGGAATTTTCTTTTTCGACAATCGGGGGCGATTGCAGCAAAGTGGATCGCCTTTTCTTATTGAAGAATTGGGCAATTTTTTTTGATGAAGGATTGGATGTACCGAAAAAAGAAATAATGAAAAATAATTATTGACCGTGTGGTGTACCACACGGTTTATTATATATCCGAGGAGGATAAGGATGTATAAAATAAGTGAGTTTACCGAGATGACTGGATTAAGTAAAGAAACTTTACGATATTATGCAGAAGTTAAATTACTCGAACCTGCATTTATAGATCCGAATAATAACTATCGTTATTACGATGATGGGAGCTACTTCCTTGCAATACTATTAGTAAAACTGAGAGGATTTGGTTTTACAGTACAGGAGATGCTTTCTGTGATGGAGGATGAGTCATTCGCTCATTTAGAAGATTTATTAATCCAAAAAAGAGAAAAGATAAAGATGCAGATTGAAAATCTTCGTCAACGAATCGAAGAGATTGATGAATTTCTTGTATCTGGAAAGGAGGAAAATGGATGATTCAATGGAAAGAAGAAATGACTATTAAAGCTAATATTGAAAAGGTGTGGGAACTGTTTTCAGATAAAAACATTAAGAAAATTATGCCGAAAGTCGAAGAACATAAATTAGTTGAGAAGATGGAAGGAGAAGTGGGGGCAAAACATCAGCAGAAATATCGTGAAGGAAAACGTGTGGAAACCTATATTGTCGAAACATTAGCCTATGAAGATTATGAGAGCAAGAAATTGAAGAAAATTGCCTTTGTATTAGGAAATGCATTTGAAATTACTCTTACATTTACATTAGTTAAGGTTGATGATATGCACACGAAATTTATTTATGAGGGCCAAAACAAAGGAGTTAATTTTGTTGGCAGAGCTATGTTAAAACTCAGCAGCCAGAAAAATAATAATCAGGTGGTACAAAAATTTATGGAATTGGTTGAGCAAGAAGCAATGAGATCTACTTATTAAATAGTTTTACCGAGATTTTAACTGAAAAAAGAAAGCGGCTCAATATAATAAAAACTTACCAATCTAATTGTTAATAAAGAAGCGGGGAGCCACCTCCCCGCCTACCCGTTTCCAGAAACCACATACTTATTAACAGGCCGTCCGACTCCGCCATACTGAATATCAAGAGAAAGGACACCCTCTTTTTCCAGATGCTCCAGATACCGTCTTGCTGTGACTCTCGCAGTTCCGACATGTGAGGCTACATCCTCTGCAGATACAGGTTCCTTTTGACCGGATAGGAAGCCGAGTATTTTTTGAAGAGTGACTTCATGAAGCCCTTTTGGGAGATCCTGCACCGCTTTCGGCTCATCCCGCTGAAAGCGGATGGCATCCAGTTCTTTTTGGGTCAGCTGTACTTTTTCATTGATCATCTTGCGGTACTGCAAATAACGCTCCAGCGCTTCTTTGAGCCGTTCAAATTTAAAAGGCTTCATGAGGTAGTCGGCAGCGCCGTGCTGCAGGACCTGCCGGACTGTCTCCATATCGCTTGCTGCCGTAATGGCGATGATGTCAGCTCTGTGGCCTTCCGCACGAATGGCTTTGATCGTGTCGAGCCCGTTCATCTTAGGCATGTACATATCAATCAGCACAAGGTCAGGGGAAAGCTCCTTGACAAGATCCAGTCCTTCCGCGCCATTTGAGGCCATGCCAACCACTTGAAATCCATTTATCCGGTTTAAAAATTCACGGTTCACTTCCTGCACCATTAAATCATCTTCAATCAGCAGAACGTTCACTTGATCCACTTACATCTCCTCCATCCGAAAAGTGACAGTAAAGCTTGTTCCCGCACCTTCTTCTGATTCTGCCTGAATGCTGCCGTCTGCCTGGCGGATAAGCTGCCGGACCATATAGAGTCCAATGCCGCGCTCACTTCCCCCTTTTGTTGAAAAACCCTGATCAAAAATAAATGGAAGGTCCTGTTCACGTATTCCGCTACCATTGTCCTCTAGAATAAGGATCAGCTGCCCTGAAACTTGTTCCAGGCTGACAAAAATCCGTGGCTTGGAACACTCTCCGTGCTGAAAAGAGTCAAACGCATTTTCTATTAAGTTTCCGATAATAAGAACAAGATCGTGATGATCGATCCGGGGAGGAAAATGCTCGAACCTGCTGCTTCGGTCAATTTCTACCGCAATGCCAAGTTCTTTTCCGCGGCGGATTTTGCTGAGCAGAAGACCGGCAATGCTTTCATCCTTTATATGACTGCTCAGGAATTGAATCAGTTCGTCCTGTTCTTCGGTCGTTTGAAAAACAAACTGCAGCGCCTTTTCATAATTGCCGAGCTGGATTAAGCCTGCAATCGTATGAAGCTTATTGTTATATTCATGATTCTGAACACGTAAAGCGTTTACAAAAGCCCGTACGCCCGTCAGCTCTTCCGCCATTTTTTTCACCTCTGTACGGTCCTGAAAAATAGCGACTGCGCCAATGGTTTCCCCGTTGACTTTAATTGGCACGCGGTTGCTCAGAATGTTCAGGTTGTGAACCGTGAGTTCCTTGCTGTAGATCCCATGGTCAAGCTCAAGTATTTCCGGCAGTGCGGTGTCAGGTATGACATCACGGATGGACCTGCCTGTCACGTCACCTTCAATCCGCATCATGCTCCTTGCTTTCTTGTTGAAGATGGTGATGTTTTCATCCGTATCAATGGCAATGACGCCTTCATGCATCGCGTTGAAGGTTTCCGTCCGTTCTACAAGGAGTCTCGCAATCTCATGCGGCTCAAGCTTAAACATCTGCCTTTTGATTTGCCTGGCAAGAATCCATGCGCCCCAGCCTCCAAACAGAAGCGAAAGCCCTGAAGTAATCGCAATTTCAAACGCCAAGTTTTCAAGTACCTCAGCGAACGATGGTACTTTATAGCCCGCCAGTACGACGCCAATCTGTTCATGCGCATCATTCATAACAGGCACAAATGCCCTCATCACAGTTCCAATTTCGCCCTTTGCTTTTGACGTATAGGAGTGCTCGGCAAAAGCGGGTCCCTCATCAGCCCCTTCAGAAGCGGTGCCGATCCTGTCATGTACTGGATGCGTCAGTCGGATGCGGTCCATATTTAAAACAACAATGTAATTTGCGTTGTTGATGACTCTCAAGCGGTCGATCACTTCATTCAAACCGCCGTCACCCTGTTCAAGAGCTTCTTTTACTTCAGGAAGCTCTGCGATTGTCTGAGCCGTAACAAACGAACGGGCCTTCAGTTCCTCTTCCTTTCCGCTGATGTAATTTCCAATCAGTACGATGCCTGCGAGAAAAAGAGAGAATCCAAGGATAAAGAAAATCAGCCCTGTAATTTTCCATAGAATTGATATGCGTTTCATAGCGGCTCCTCACTTTCAGAACAGTAAAATATCTTTTATTTTAACATGAGGAAAAAACTCGTGATACAATGAATCTACTAAATGACTGAAATGGTGAAAAAAATGAAATGGTTTATTAGTGCAAGTGTGCTTACTGTGCTGATCTTGATTGCCGTGTTCTCTCATGACTCCATGGAAGCGCTGCAGGAAGATGATGAACAGAAGGGGCTGAGCGACCAGATTGTGATCAAGTTCAGTCACGTTGTGGCTGAAAATACCCCAAAAGGACTTGCAGCGGAAAAATTTGCAGAACTCATTGCCAAACGGACGGACGGGAAAATCAAGGTAGAGATCTTTCCAAATGAAATCATGTATTCAGACGAACAGGAGCTTGCCGCGCTGAAAAGGGGAGACGTGCAGATGATTGCGCCTTCCTACTCAAAAATGACCGAGGTTATCCCTGAGTGGCAGGTGCTCGACCTTCCTTTTCTTTTCAGGAGCGAAGAGCATGTAGAAGAAGTTTACACAGGAGAAATTGGACAGCGTCTCCTCAGCAGGCTGGAAGAGGAGAACATGAAGGGCCTTGCTCTATGGGGGAACGGCTTCAAACAGATGACAAGCAGCAGCGGGACACTGATTCAGCCGGAGGATTTCGCCGGACAGCGCTTCAGAATTATGCCGAGCGATACCATCGCGAAACAGTTTGAACTCCTCGGCGGAATCCCTAAAGCCGCCTCATTTAATGACGTGTACATTGCGCTTGAAGGAAACGAATTTGACGGACAGGAAAACACAATCTCCAATATTTACTCTAAAGGCTTTTACCGCCTCCAGAAAAATATGACCCTTTCCAATCACGGGTACCTGGGCTATTCCGTTCTCATGAACAAAGAATTCTGGAACAGCCTCGACCCCGAACTGCAGATTCAGATTGAAAAAGCCATGAACGACACAACAAAGTGGATGCTCTCAGAATCAAAAGAAATGAATGAAACCCAGCTCCGCAGAATGAGGGAAAACTCAAAGCTCGGCATTCATGAACTCAGCCCGGATGAAAGAAAAGAGTGGGAAAAAGTGTTCGAGCCGCTCTATCAATCTTATATTGAACGGTATGGAGATGAGTGGATAGAGGATATACGGAAGGCTGGAAAATAGATAAGAAGTGGACGTCCTAATAGGGGCGTCTTTATTTTGCGTTTGAAACCTGGTCAATAGTTCCATCAAAGGGTTGTGGATGGATGGTTGATGGTTCTAAAGCGGGTTAATAGTGCCATCAAGGGGTTGGGGTTGGTAGTTTGATGGTTCTAAACCGCGTTAATAGTGCCATCAAAGGGTTGGGGTTGGAGGATTGATGGTTCTAAAGCGGGTTAATAGTGCCATCAAAGGGTTGGGGTTGGTAGTTTTTTGGTTCTAAACCGCGTTAATAGTGCCATCAAAGGGTTGGGGTTGGAGGATTGATGGTTCTAAAGCGGGTTAATAGTGCCATCAAAGGGTTGGGGTTGGTAGTTTTTTGGTTCTAAACCGCGTTAATAGTGCCATCAAAAGGTTGGGGTTGGAGGGTTGATGGTTCTAAAGCGGGTTAATAGTGCCATCAAAGGGTTGGGGTTGGAAGATTGATGGTTCTAAAGCGGGTTAATAGTGCCATCAAAAGTGTGAGATGGTCAGCTTGATGGTCGCAATCCGGATTGAAGGGCAAGGCCGGCCTTTCTGGTCAATTTCTTATCTGACTCCCGGAGCTAAACGAGCGATTCTGCTTTTCGTATTGTCCAGCTCCGCCTCCTAGTCCTTCTGTCAGAACAAAATCCATGAAAAAGTCAAACCCGGACTTTTCCACGGATTTCTTATCTGACTGCCAGGCATAAACAGTCGGCTCCGCTTTTCGTATTGTCCAGTTCCAGGGCCCAACTCCTCGGCCAGAACAGATCCGGCGAAAAAAGCAAACCCGGCTTTTTCCGCCGGATCCTTTTCTGTCCTTCGGAGCTAAACGGGCCCTTCCGCTTTTCGTATTGTCCAGCTCCATCGCTCAACTCCTCTGTCAGAACGGAACCATCGGCAAAGGCAAAAAGCGCCTTTACCGATGGTTCCTTATCTGACTCCCGGAGTTAAACGAGCGATTCCACATTTCTCATTGTCCAGCTCCATCAGCCAGCTCCTCCGCCAGAACAAAATCCCCCAAAAAGTCAAACCCGGACTTTTCGGGTGATTTCTTTTCTGTCTGTCGGAGCTAAACGGCTGATTCCGCTTTTCGTGTGACCACAAAGACCAAAACGAACTTTACGTTCTAAAGCTTTTGTTGTGGAAATGTTCAGTTATTATAAGGGGTATGTTGTAAGCGCTAACAAAGATGAAGGGGTGGGTGCAGGTGAAGGTTAATTTCAGGAATTTGACGGTTCAGGTTGTGATCGGGATCATCTTGGGGATTACGGTTGGGTTTTTGTTTCCGGCTTTTGGGATTGAGCTGAAGGTTCTGGCTGATGTGTTTATTAAGATGATCAAGATGGTGATTGCGCCGATTATTTTCTTTACAGTGGTCATCGGAATCGGCAGCATGGGTGATTTGAAGAAGGTCGGAAGGATCGGCGGAAAGGCTCTTTTGTATTTTGAAATTGTGACGACCTTTGCGCTTGCAATCGGGATTATCGTCGTCGGGATTGTGAAACCGGGGGAAGGCTTTAATACGGACGCGGTTGAAGGCGGGGATGTTTCCCAGTATACGGAGCAGGCGGAAGAGACGAGTCACGGTTTTGTGGATTTTGTGGTTGGCATTATTCCTGAGAACGTAGTAGGCGCCATGGCGGAGGGGGAGCTTCTTCCTATTTTATTCTTCGCTGTTCTGTTCGGGGTATCGATGGCAGCTGTTGGTGAAAAGGCAAAGCCGGTTGTGCAGCTTTTTGAGAGACTGACAGACATTTTCTTCGGAGTCGTCAATATGATCATGAAGGTTTCGCCGTTTGCGGCTTTCGGGGCGATGGCATATACGATCGGACAATTTGGGATTGGCTCGCTTGTTGCTCTCGGCAAGCTGATGGGGTCCGTTTATATCACGATGTTCCTGTTTATCATTCTTGTACTCGGAGCCATTGCAAAATATTACGGCTTCAGCATCTTTAAGTTTATCGCTTTTATTAAGGAAGAAATTCTTCTTGTTCTCGGTACATCTTCATCAGAATCAGCACTTCCGAAAATGATGGAGAAGATGGAAAAGTACGGCTGTTCTAAATCAGTCGTCGGTCTTGTTATCCCTACAGGGTACTCATTCAATCTTGACGGTACATCCATCTACCTCTCAATGGCAGCGATGTTCATTGCCCAGGCATATGGCATCGACTTGAGCATCTGGCAGCAGCTGACTCTTCTAGGAATTTTGATGCTTACATCAAAAGGAGCCGCAGGAGTAACAGGTTCAGGGTTTATCACACTCGCAGCAACTCTCGCAGCCTTCCCGATGATTCCTGTTGAAGGAATGGCACTCCTCCTTGGTGTAGACCGCTTTATGTCTGAAGCGCGTGCGATTACGAACCTGATCGGAAACGGAGTAGCTACAGTAGCTGTTTCAAAAATGGAGAATGAGTTCCATCCTCCAAAAGATCAATCAGGTTCAGCTCCGATTTCTATTGCAAAGTAAAAAAAAGCGGACATGTTCCGCTTTTTTTTTGCATATCAGAAAAACATAACATATGAATACTTTACCAATATTAATCCTTTGTAAAGAAATTGTTAAAATTAACGACAAAGTCTTTTCTGATTCGACATAAAGTTATATACTTTCTAAGTTGCAAATAGAGAGATAGAGAAAACAACCAATTTGGCTCCTTGGAGGAAAAAGAAATGGCTATTAAGAGAAAAAAAGATAAGTTCTCTGAAATGTTAAGTCAAATATCTGAGAACTTAAAAGAAACAGGTCAATACTTTTATGATTACAAAATCAAAAACGGAAACGACCTGAAAGTGTTCTCGGAAACAATCAAAGAATATGAATCAAAAGGTGATTCATATGTTCACACCATTATTATGGAGCTTAACAAAGCTTTCATCACACCAATTGAGCGCGAAGACATTCTTCAGCTTGCGATGATAATGGACGATGTTTTGGATGGCATCGAACATTCAGCTGCGCTTTTTGAAATGTATTCTGTCACACAGCCTACTGAGTATATGGTTAAGTTTGTTGACACAATCAATGAGTGTACAATTGAAATTGCAAAAGCGATTGATCTGCTTTCAAATAAAAAGCTGATTGATATCCGCACACATGCTATTAAATTGAAAGAACTTGAATCAAACTGTGATAACTACCTGCGCACAGCTGTTAAAAACTTATTTGCAACAGAAAAAGATCCGATTAAAATTATTCAGCATAAAGAGATTTATGAAACGTTAGAAGAGATTGCTGATAGCTGCCAGGGTGTAGCCAACACACTTGAAACTATCATCATGAAAAACGCGTAAGAGGCGATTATATGGATACAATTCTGATTCTTACCATACTTATCGTTATTTTTGCCCTGGCGTTTGACTTTATTAACGGATTCCATGATACGGCGAATGCAATCGCGACTTCCGTTTCGACGAAAGCTCTGAAACCAAGACAGGCGATCATTCTGGCATCAGTCATGAACTTCGTAGGTGCGATGACTTTTACAGGTGTTGCGAAAACAATTACGAAAGACATCGTTGATCCATTTACCCTTCAAAATGGTTCGGTCGTTATTCTTGCAGCATTGATTGCGGCCATCACTTGGAACTTGATCACATGGTATTACGGAATTCCAAGCAGTTCGTCCCATGCGATTATCGGTTCAATTGCCGGTGCTGCTATTGCAGCTGCGGGTTTCAGCTCCCTGAACTATACCGGTTTCCTGAAAATTCTTCAGGCCCTGATTCTGTCTCCGATCCTTGCTTTTGTTGTAGGTTATATCGTTTACAGCATTTTTAAAGTCGTTTTTAAAAACAACAACCTGACAAAAACAAACCGAAACTTCCGTGCGATCCAAGTGGCAACAGCAGCGCTGCAGTCCTATACTCACGGAACAAATGATGCTCAGAAGGCAATGGGTATCATTACAATGGCTCTCATTGCGGGAAATCTTCAGAGCACTACGGATATCCAGTGGTGGGTTCAATTCTCATGTGCACTTGCCATGGGTCTTGGAACAAGCGTCGGCGGCTGGAAAATTATTAAAACCGTTGGCGGTAAAATTATGAAAATTCGTCCAGTCAACGGAGTTGCAGCTGACGTTACAGGAGCTGCCGTTATCTTTGGCGCTTCTCTTATACATTTGCCTGTAAGTACAACACACGTTATCTCATCTTCCATCCTGGGTGTAGGTTCTGCACACAGACTGAAAGGCGTTAAATGGGGAACGGCTAAAACAATGGTGATTACATGGTTTATTACTTTGCCGATTTCAGCCACACTTGCAGCAATTTCTTACTTCATTCTGAATTTATTCTTTTAATAGATGATGCCCTCCAGCGTTCTGGAGGGCTTTTTATGTACAGTCAAAAATGAAAAAAGCATGAATCCGCAGATTCACGCTTTTTTATCAGAGTATAGGTAATCCAATATCTCCGGCACCCGTTTTCTCCACGCCGCTTCATTATGCTCAGCGTCCTGTACGATGTCGTACCGGCAATTTTCAATCCGTTCTTTCAGCAGGGCGTAAACGCTGTTGCTTGAATCTATGTAATCCTGCCAGCGGACAGAAGCTGTGCCCTCTTTCGTGCCCACGTCCATATAAAAACGTTCAATAGAAGAGAGGTCACTTTCTTTAATCAGCTCTTCAAGCTCGGTCTGGTTAAACCAATAGGCAGAAGAGACCGAGGCGATTCTTTTGAAAATGCGAGGATATTTGCAGGCGGCATATGTTGAAATGAGACCGCCCATTGAGCTTCCAGCCATCGCTGTTTCATCCGGCCGTGTCCGGTATTTCCCGTCTATGAGAGGCTTCAGCTCATTTACGATGAAATCAATATAGGCTTCTCCTTTTCCTCCAAGCTCACCCGGTTCCCCGATGAGATCCTTTGCAAGGGTATGATTCACCCATGGTCCGTACTCATCAAAACGTCCATATCCTTCATGATTGCAGTCAATGCCCACAACAATCAGGTTCATGCCACTCTCTTCAAGGTGCTCTTTCAAGCCCCAGCTTACCCCAAAGCTTGCTTTGCTGTCTTCAAACAGGTTCTGTCCGTCGTGCATGTAGAGGACTGGGTAGGAATCGCTGCCTTGACGATAGGATTCAGGCAGAAAAACAGTGACTTGTCTCTCTAAATCAAAGTCGGAAATGGATACTTTAAATGTCTCGATCATTATTCTATCTCCTCTTCACGCAAAATTTTCTTATAAGCTAAAACGCCATTAACAGCATCTTGGAAATCGGCAGCTGCTTTTTTCCTCCACTTTTCTTCAGACGGATAAAACAGTTCCAGGTAACGATTATGTATAATATCTTCTGACTTTTTGCTGCCGGATTGATTAAAATAAAGCTGATTTTCTTCAATTGTCCGTTTAAGAGACTGAATGGAAGCAACGGTCCCATCTCCAAGTGTACCAAATTCAAAAGTAGTGGAGTAGAGCTCTTTTTCTGGGGAAAGGTCTTCTTTTAATCTGTAAAAATATTCCGTCATATCACCGTTTGTCACATAGTAATCTTTCGAATCCGGGGTGAAAACGAGTGGATAATTGAATGCTTTCTCCGCTTCTTTTTCTGTCATTGTTTCTTTTGATGAGCTGAAAATGCTCATTTGATAGCGGGGACCGTAACCTGTATGAAGATCAATGTGAACAATTTTTTTATAGCCGCTTTCCAAATTATCTTTAAATAAACCTTTCATATAGGCTGTAGAAGGTTCGTCTTTCGTTCCGCCGTAATAGACACCTTTAGGATATGCATACTGGCCTGTAAGAAGGGCCTGTTCAATCGCAGATGTTCCGCTCGTCACAGCCCGCGCTGCAACCCTGGAATAAAACCCTGCATCATGAAGCAGCATGTGCCCAACCCTTTTTTCACGTTCAAAAAACTCATTCAGCTCCTCATAGTTTCTATTCTGGCTGAGGTCAAAGCTGTTCCAGTCATAGACAAAATTTCTGTTCAAATCAACGTTGTGTTCATTATAGCGGCGTTCATTTTTCATTCCCCATGGGTTTACGGCATGGACGATATGCAGGCCGGTTGTCTTTTCATTCAGCTGTCCTGCAAGCTCTCTGACAAAAATGGATTGCATCGCGCTCCCTGCGTACCCTTCGATGCCGTGCACGCCTCCGGTGAGCATAATAAGGTTTTCTTTTTCTTCTGTTGCATCAGCCTTGATTGAATCTATCGTATCTTTTTCATTCAGGCTGAAGGAATCGTGCCGGACATTCGTCCATTTAGGCCTCAGGACGTTCTCATATGATAAAAAAGTCTGTCTGGATTCATCATACGACTTTGGAAAAACGTCTTCCATAGAGTGGGTGTCCCGCTGATTAAGTGATTGAATCGCGAACGGATAAATGAAAACGAGTAAAAAGGCTGCTCCTGTTAGAATCATTATTCCTTTTTTTATCATAGTACCTATTCCTCTTCCTTTTTTTCTGACTCTATCATTATATTGGAAAATTTTCTGAAAGAGTAGAAGTTTGGAAAAATATGACGAAATATAAGGGAGAGAGGTCAGAAGGAGGAAAAAGATGAAGAATTCATCCTTAAAGAAGAGCAATGAAGAAAATGTAAATGCAACTCTGGTAAAGGTGTTTGTGGCTGCGGCCATTGTACTTGCAATAAACAATATCCTGCAGATTGTTATGTACGGATTGCCGGATCTGACGGTTATTAATATAGCTTACCAGCTGTTCTTTTCATTATTTTTAATACCTGTCATTTATTACAGGGTTTCTGAAAAGAAAGAACGATTCAAAGACCTGTCAATCGGCAGTATGATCATATTTGCCTTTGTCCTGCATACTGATTCGTGGGTAAACGTGCCGTTTGTCTGGCTTATACCGCTTGGAGTTGCCGGTCTGTATGCGGATTTTCAGCTTATGAAAAGAACATTTATCGTTCTGATTCCGCTTTTGCTTGGTGCCCAGTTTTCTCATCTTTGGCTGGCTGACAAACTTGTCATTGAAACAAGTTTAAACCGGTCTGTGCTGACAGCTGTTTACTATGGCATTCAATTTATCCTTATCGGGATATTATTTTTAAATAGTACAAAAAGGTTTTCAGTGATGCTGGATGAAAGTGAAGCTTTAAAGGGTCAGCTTAATGGACTGCTTGATTCCGTTCAGGAGTCTGCATGGCAGCTTTCAGAGCATGTTTCCCACTTAAATCACACCGTTTCAGATTCCAACAGCGGTGTCATCGAAGTCAACCAGTCCATCCAATCCATTCATCAGGATTCACAGCATTTGTATAAAACAATGGATGGTGCGGTGTCTGAAGTCAGCAGCATGTATGAGCAGCTTGAAAATTCGCTGACGTTTACACAGCAGCTTGACAGCAATGTAGACCTTGCGATGGAAATGATTGAATCCAATAAAGTTAATTTGAATAAAACGGTGGAATCAATTGATAAAATCAAAGATTCATCTGCTTCATCGATGGATAATGTCCAGCTCCTTGCCCGGAAGACAAACGAAGTAGAATCTGTGATGGAACACATTCAGGCAATCGCGGATCAGACAAATCTGCTTGCATTGAACGCAGCGATAGAAGCTGCGCGCGCGGGCGATCATGGCAAGGGATTTGCAGTAGTGGCAAATGAGGTCCGCAAGCTTGCCGAACAGTCATCTGAATCCTCCGTCATGATTCAAAGCATTCTTCAGGAAATCCTTGCTGCAAAAGATAAAGTAATTGGAGGGCTTCATCATACAGATTCTATCGTTAAAAGCAGTGTAATTTCTATTTCAAATGCAGCAAATGACTTTGACCGGCTGATTTTAATTCAGGAAGGAAACAATCAGCATCTCCATGAACTGGTAAGAATTATTGAGGAGCTTCAGCATAATGGCAACAGTGTGAGAATTGGCATAAATCAGCTCAGGTCACAGTACAGTGGAAATGAGGACAGAATTTCTGAAGTGGCATCTGTCATGGAACAAATGAGTGCATCTCTTCAGGAAATCGCCTCATTTGCTGAAGGAGTTGATGAAAAAGCGGCAATGCTGCATGCCGCAGCAGAAGAAAAAACCGCAGGTTAAAATTCATACTTTTTTATTCTCTAGTAAATACTAGTAAAAAAGCTATTCAGGAGAAAAAAATGAATGTATTGATTATTCTTGCGCATCCAAATCCGGAAAGCTACAATGCGGCTATTTGCGACGCTGCCGAACAGGAGTTCAAAGACAAGCAGTATAATGTGCGCAAACGCGATTTGTACCGGATGAATTTTAATCCTGTTTTAACTGAAAACAGCTACTCGCACTTTTACCAGGATAAAATACCTGCCGATATACAGGATGAACAGAAAGACATTACCTGGGCTGATTTTCTTGTTTTTGTTTATCCTACATGGTGGTCTGGAATGCCAGCGATCATGAAAGGCTATTTTGACAGAGTGTTTACGAACGGATTTGCATTCAGATATTCTGATGAAGGGCCGGTCGGACTGCTTAAGGGCAAACAGGCCCTCATTTTTCAGACAACCGGACTGCCTGAAAAAGTGCTTAAGCCGCCTCAAATTACCATGGCCATGCAGGCGGCGTTTGATATCGGTATTATGGATTTCTGCGGTATTGAGGTCCTTGCCCATAAGTTCTTGTACAGTGTCGAATACATCGATGAAGAAACGAGAAAAGTCATGCTGAATGAAGTGAAGGAAGTTGTTGAAATGGTGGGACAGCAGCAGTAGGGAAGGCCTCTTCTATAGGAGGTCTTTTTTTCGTGTACACATAAAAAAAATCTTTCCACGCAAGCATTTTCCTCTTAAAAACCCAAAACTCGTCATGAGCATAAACCTTTTGTCCAGCTGAACATCGAATGGAGATTCTCTTTATCTGTCTAAAGTCTCAGTCATGTCTTCTGCAACAGGTTCTGCAGTAGGATTTTTATGTTGTGAAAACCTTTGCAATATACTTCTATTATTTTTAAATATAGAGGTCTATTTCCCAATAAACAGTTCTGCTTTCATGTGATAGATTAGTAGAGTATAGAAGAGCAAGAAAATTCTTCTAGAATAGGATTGTTGAGGAGCTGAGCGAGTTTGGGGAAGAATGTTAAAATGACGGCTTTGGCAGTATCGGTTTGTTTGGCGGGAAGTCTTGTATTTTTGCCTGACGGAAATGCGTCTGCTGCACAAATGAACGGGCAGCTGCAGGAATTAAAAGCAAGTCAGGTATCATCGTACAGCAGTGAGTACCGGACAGGCGGCAAAGCGATGTTCAAGATGGACAGCTATGCAGACAAGCTTCCAAAGAGCGTTTTAAAGAAGCTTGAGGCAAGTGCAAAAAATTCGCTGTATGTGGTTCAGCTTAATGGACCTGTGACAGAGGCAGACCGTGCGGCTATTACGGATGCGGGCGCCGAAATCATGGAGTATGTGCCGGATTTTGCATTTGTTGTGAAAGCAGAGAAGAGCGCAGTAAAAGCTTTAAAGAAAAAGCAGGAGATTTCATCGATTACAGCCTATCTCCCATTATATAAATTGGATCCCGCTCTCGTTGAAGAGGGATTTGGAAAGCTCCTTGATGTTGAGCTGAAGGATACAGCTAAAAATAAGAAGAAGTTTGCAAAAAGAACGCTGAATGAGATTATTGAACTGGCAAGCCGCGAGGATACCCTGTTTGTCGGCAAGTCAAATACATTTCAGCTGCACAATGATGTCGCCGCAGGCATTATGAAAACAACAACTGCAAGCAGCACATACGGTTTGTCAGGTGCAGGCCAGACGGTTGCGGTTGCAGATACGGGTCTTGATACAGGACGAAATGATTCCTCGATGCACGAAGCATTCCAAGGCGGGAAAATCAAAGCTCTGTATGCCCTCGGCAGAACGAACAATTCAAGTGATCCGGACGGCCACGGAACGCACGTTGCAGGATCTGTTCTTGGAGATGCACAGTTTAAAGGGATGGCACCAAAAGCAAGTCTTGTCTTCCAGTCTATTATGGATGCAAGCGGCGGGCTCGGAGGACTTCCGAGCAACCTGAACACGCTGTTTTCACAAGCCTACAGTGCAGGTGCGCGCATTCATACAAATTCATGGGGAGCTCCTGTAAACGGCGCGTATACGCTTGAATCAAAGCAGGTGGATGAATATGTCTACAATAATGACGATATGACTGTGCTTTTTGCAGCGGGCAATGAAGGTCCCAATGCGAAAACGCTAAGTACACCGGGAACAGCTAAAAATGCGATTACGGTCGGTGCTTCTGAAAATAACCGTCCTTCGTTCGGAACGTATGCGGACAACATTAACCACATTGCCGCGTTCTCATCAAGAGGATTAACTTCCGACGGACGTGTAAAGCCTGACATCGTGGCCCCTGGAACGTTTATTCTTTCAACACGTTCTTCACTTGCGCCGGATGCAAACTTCTGGGCGACGTATAACAGCAAGTATGCCTATATGGGAGGAACGTCAATGGCGACACCGCTCGTTGCGGGAAATGCAGCTCTTCTCCGCGAGCATTTTATTAAAAATAAAGGCATCACACCGAAGCCTTCTTTAATAAAGGCTTCCCTAATCGCAGGTGCACAGGACACCGGTCTTGGCTATCCTAACGGCAATCAGGGCTGGGGACGGGTAACGATGGACAAGTCTGCACAGGTTGCGTTTGTTAATGAAACAAAAGTGCTTAGAACAAGCGAGAAAGCCGCATACAGTTTTAATGCAGTCAGCGGAAAACCGCTAAGAATTGCGCTTGCGTGGACGGATTACCCTGGTAACCCTTCTGCTTCGGTTTCCCTCGTGAACGATTTGGATCTTGTCATCAAATCTCCGAGCGGAAAAACATATACAGGAAACGATTTTACGTCTCCGTATAACAGTGAGTGGGATGGAAGAAACAACGTGGAAACAGTCATCCTTCCAACTGCTGAAGCGGGAACGTATACCATTGAAGTTCAGGCATACAACGTGCCGACGGGAACACAGGATTTCTCTTTTGCTGTTGTTCAATAAGAATTAAATACGATGCTGGGATATAAAAAGGGTGAATTTGAGTACTAAGCAAATTCACCCTTTTTTTATTTTATTCTATTATTTAAGGTGAAACGTTTTATAATCTGTTAGCAGGCTTCTACAGAGAATGTTTCACGCGTTATCGTACGGTATAATCAGCTGCCGGTGCTCGGATAGCATAAGCAAGCCGCGTTATTGTACGGTATAAATAGCTGCTGGTGCTCGGATAGTATAAGCAAGCCGCGTTATCGTACGTTATAATCAGCTGTTGGTGCTCAGATAGCATAAGCAAGCCGCGTTATCGTACGGTATAATCAGCTGCTGGTGCTCGGATAGCATAAGCAAGCCGCGTTATCGTACGGTATAATCAGCTGCCGGTGCTCGGATAGCATAAGCAAGCCGCGTTATCGTACGGCATAATCAGCTGCCGGTGCTCGGATAGCATAAGCAAGCCGCGTTATCGTACGGTATATATAGCTGCTGGTGCTCGGATAGCATAAGCAAGCCGCGTTATCGTACGGTATAATCAGCTGCCGGTGCTCGGATAGCATAAGCAAGCCGTGTTATCGTACGGTATAATCAGCTGCCGGTTCTCAGATAGCGTAAGATACACGCCTGTTCATACGTTATAGTCCATAGAGGCAACTATTTAGCATAGGATGCGTTTTTTATTTAGTGCTCGTTAACTGCTCTTATCATATTCAATCACAGCCATGCTCCAATATTTCAGAGAAGGCAAAGTTATGATGACATTGTTGCCTTTCTGAGTAAAAGAAACAGTCTGGGACATGCCTTCTTTCGCGTCAGGACTTGCCATCCAGATGCTTTTTATTTTCCTGGGTTCAGATAAGCGGATGGACACGTTTTTGCGAAGCGCAGGCTCCGGCTGCGTGCCTGATGTATCCCGCCATTCCAAGGAATCCGCTTCCGTAAAATTAATAAAATGGAGCATCTTCTGATGGCGGTTTTGTTTGGCAAACGACCAGACCGCTCCTTTTTCCGGAACAGAGGTAATCTTTACATCCGAACGGCTCTCAATCTCATTTTCCGTTTCTTTTAAATCCCGGCTGCGGAGAAGAGTCTGATAAGCTGTGAGAAAATCATAATAACGAATTAAGCCTTCTGAGAGCTCATGATCACTTTTCAGCTGATGATGGGGGAAATATTCTTTTGACAGCATATGCTCGCCAAGCTCCAGATGGGCTCCGCCGCTTGCGAAAATGACGCTGTTTGTTAAAAAGATGCCTGGCGGGTTGAATGTGCCTTTATTATCCGAAAGGTCATAGTTCATGTAGGCCGCAAGGACGGTGTTCATTCTGCTGTCTGACATTGTTCTGTTGTCGTCAATGATTTTCTTCAGATCACCATAGTACTTATAAGGATCCCAGACTTCTGTGTATAAAAAATCTGCTGGAGCAGACGATATATTCTCCTGGCCGAACTGATTGACCGCATTCATCACAATTCGTTTATCAGGGGATTGTGATTTTGCGTAATGCAGAAATTCATCAAAGCCGTCTGCAAGATTAACAGATTTCCCTTGAGAATCATACACTGCTCCGCGGTCCCCGAGCTGGTCGATGTGCCAGCCGTCAAAATCAAGAGCCTGATAGACTTGCTTCTGCCTGCCGATCACATAATCCTGCCAGCTGCGGTCATTGGAGTTTGCGAGGATGACATCACTTTTCCAGTCATCAGGGAGAGGGTGAAAGTCAGGTTCTTTTTGATGCGGATCCTTAAACAGCATCCATTCCTTTTTGACACCGTCTTCTTCTGCTCCTCTGAATGCTCCGTACAGCAAATTATAGGCCATGGCATTCATTCCGTATTCATGAGAAATTTCAATGTAATTTTTAACCGTCCCGAGCTGAACGTTTCTTCCTGCAATGTCCTGCCATTCAGGCGAAGGTCCGTTTTCTGTCATCTTCAGCGGCTGATGATGTTCATAATGCCAGTCGTAAAACTGAATGCCGTTTATATGATGCCGGTTCAGCTTTTTCAGCACAGAAGCTGCTTCTTTTTCACTGACATTGCCGAATTCGGATAGAAATCCGTAGCGGGGAAAAACAGACCAGCTGCTTGAAACGTCAACTGCGATGGTTTTAGACTCTTTTTCGGACTGCACCTTTACAAGGTAGCCTGTAAAATCATCCTCGGGAGGCTGCCAGGACCAGACGGCTTTTCCGTTTTCAGCATTTACGGTTTGGGTTTGGATTTTCTCATTCAGTTTCATATAGGTAATGGTAAGGCTGCTGCCGGAGCGTTCTGCAAGTGATGCCTCAAATTTGACAGGCTCTCCGGGTTTGTATCTTGCTTTGTCTGTGTGAATATCAGTGATGTCCGCTGTTTCCTTCTTTTCCGGAACCGGAGTGCTCTGGTTATTCTTATAGAGGAAAATAGCCAAAAGACAGCACAGGAGAGACAGCAGCAAAAGAATCTTTTTTCTCATGTTTTCACCCTTAATAGAAAAGGAGACCGGCTAATGATCAGCCAGTCCCCCTTTTTTAATTTATTGCTTGATTCTTACATCCCTTTTTTCTTCAACCGGGATATTTACATAGAGCTTTTTGGCTTTTGCATCATAGAAGTATGAACGGGACGTTTTTGTCATTTCATCCATGCTCGCAGCTGCTTTGTATTTTGCAGAGCCTGCTTTTACTTCTTTAGGTTTAGCCGTGTTATTCAGCTTCAGTGTGTATTTCTCAAGCTTAGAGTCATAGTTTTCAACAAGTTTCTTCTGCTTGAAGAGGATGTCTTTTCCGCGTTTTTCCACTTTCAGGCTTGTTTCGTTGTACTCGCCGTTTTCGTGGTCAAGTGTTTTGCCGTCATCCTCATAGAAACTGTACTCTGCTTCATCAGTCAGGTACGTATCAAGAATCAGGTCCGTAAGCGGCTTTTCGTCTGTGTACTGCTGTACATCGCGGTTTGGAACGATCGAGTTTTTCTTCACAAAGATCGGAAGGTGCTCAAGCGGAGCAGAAACGCTGATCGTTTGGCCGCCTTTGTATTCTTTTCCAGTCCAGTAATCAACCCATGTTTCATTGTCAGGAAGGTAAACGTCACGGCTTGTCTGTCCTTGTTTTACAACAGGTGCAAGCATCAGGGAGTTTCCGAACATGAACTGGTCGCTGATGTCATATGTGTTTTCATCTTCCTGGAACTGATAAACAAGAGGCTGCTGAACAGGTGATCCTGATTCTGCAGAATCTTGGAATGCGTTGTACAGGTAAGGAAGGAGCTTATAGCGCATTTCAATGTATTTCTTGCTGATGCCTTCAACTTCAGGTCCGAAAGCCCAAGGTTCCTGCCCTTGCTTCACTTCTGCTTTTGCATCACTATCGTAATGAATGCGTGAGAATGGAAGGAATGCTCCAACCTCAATCCAGCGTGCGAAGAGCTCTGCATCAGGACGCTGCGCAAATCCGCCGATGTCATTTCCTACAAAAGAAATACCGGACATCCCGATGTTCATGTTCATAGGAAGAGACATTTCAAGATGTTCCCAGTTACTTACGTTATCGCCTGTCCATAGAGCAGCATAGCGCTGTGATCCTGCAAACATGTCACGAGTTAAAACGAATGGACGGGTGTTTGGCTTGTGTTTTTCCCAAGCGCGGTACGTAGCGTCTGCTTCGTCGTGTCCATAAAGGTTATGGTATTCAGTATGAAGAATTTTGCTGTCATCATAGCCGAAGTATGTGTCAAGCGGCATTGTATGGTTGTGTCTTTCATCATCAAGGAATACGGCAGGTTCATTCATGTCGTTCCAGATGCCGTCAATTCCCTCGTCAAACAGAATGTTGTGCTTGCCTGCCCACCACTCGCGCACTTCTTCTTTAGAGAAGTCAGGGAAAGCTGAGTCACCAGGCCATACAGGTCCGATGAACGGAGTGCCGTCAGCATTTTTTGCCCAGAAATCATTTTTTGTGCCTTCCTGGTACATTTGATAGTTTTCGTCTTGCTTCACTGCCGGGTCGTTGATGGCGATTGCTTTGAATCCAGGCATTGTTTTTAATGTTTTAAGAGCGTTTTTGTACTCTTCACTCCAAGTGAAGACACGGTATCCGTCCATATAGTCGATGTCAAAATGCATCGTATCAAGCGGAATTTCTTTCTCGCGGTATGTTTTTGCTACATTCAGAATTTCGTCAGCTGTGTAGCCCCATTTACTTTGGTGAAGGCCGAGGGACCATTCTGCAGGAACGTCCATTTTTCCTGTCAGTTCTGTGTAGCGGTCAAGAACGTCAGAAATTTCCGGGCCGTTCATGAAGTAATAGCTCAAGTTTCCGCCGTTAGCGTAGAAGTAGTAGTAGTCATCAGATTCAGAGGCCATTTCAAAATAAGAACGGTGGGAGTTGTCAAAAAGAATTCCGTAGGCACGTTCATTTTTCAAGCCGATAAAGAAAGGAATCGTTGTGTATAAGTATTTTGTATCTTTGGTATAGGCGTAGGCATCTGTGTTCCACATTCCGATGCTTTTGCCGCGTTTGTTGACTTCAAGGCCTGACTGTTCGCCGAATCCGTAGAAGTTCTCGTCAGGATTTGTTTTCTTCATCACGTACGGCTTTCCGTTTTCATAGCCGGCCGAACCGTTGTTCATGTAGTCTTCATTGATGACATTGCCTTTTTCATCCATGAATTTAACGCCGAATTGAGATTTTTTAATATGAATAATAAGTTCTTTTGTTCGAAGTTCGTAGTGATCTTTCTTGTCTTTTACAGAGAATCTTGGAGTTTTCCAGTCTTTTTTGGAGATGGCCGGAGTTTCCTTTTCTTTTTCGCCTTTTTCAAGGACGGTTACCTTTGCGAGATCTTCATCAAGGATACGTATGTATGCATCGTTTGTGCCAAGATCAAGCTTTACGCCGTTGTTCAGGCGCTTCATGCTTTTAACAGCAAGCTTTTGAAGGTTTTCTTTGTTCAGCGGCGTGTCAGCTTCCGGCTGAGTTACGGCTGATGCGCTTGGTGCAAGGCCTGAAACTGCCATGACTACTGCAAGTGCAGAAGCAAATACAGTACGCTTCATATTTTTCGAATGTTGCATCATGTCACCTCTTTGAAATTTTTGTGTGTAAGCACATGAAAACTATAGAGAAAAGTTGTATATACAGGCAACCCCCATAAAACGTTAAACCTGAGAGAGTCCATGTGCCCAGGCACGTTGCTGCTACTGGAATGTAAGCGATATTGAAACTTTGTGAAAAGGGTAACATAAAAAAGTGAAAATGAATCTAATCGTCTAGGCTGTATACTTGTGTTACAGAAAGCAGGACATAACGATCATGAAATGCAACAAATGTAACATAGAGCGTTTACAAGCGTGCTTTTCAAAAAAATAATCCTCAGGAAATTTACAAAACGGATTGACAGTATGACAAATTGGTCATATAATTACTTTGAATTCAAGATATTTTAATTAAAAGTATTATTCGTCTCTGAGCCGCATATATGGTAAGGAAGGCAAATTTTTTTAGCTATATATCTCGAATTAAAAATAATTTGTGAAGGATGATTAGCATGCTTGATTTAGGACTTTTACTGATTCGTCTTGTTGTCGGATTATCATTTATGGCCCACGGGGCACAAAAACTGTTCGGTTCTTTCGGGGGACACGGACTGAAGGGGACAGGGGGATTTTTTGAATCGATCGGCATTAAGCCCGGCGTTGCTATGGCGCTGCTTGCGGGACTTGCAGAATTTGCAGGAGGCGCTCTCTTTGCAGCCGGCTTGTTTACACCGCTTGCAGGTGCTGCGCTGGCAGGAACGATGCTTGTTGCGATATTTAAAGTTCACGCGCCGAATGGCTTCTGGGCTTCAAACAACGGCTATGAATTGAACCTGACACTTCTTGCGGTGGCTGTCGGCGTTGCCCTTACAGGTGCAGGTGCGTATTCTCTGGATGCCCTTTTCTTTTAATGCGGCATGCAAAAAGGAACTCAAATTTGAGTTCCTTTTTCATTTTCTATAACGAATGGAGATTCTGTTTCCAGTCTTTCAAGAATCCTTCTTTTCTGATAGAGCATAATGCCTGCTTCAGCAATGTCTTTGATCATTGACCGGTTAGTATAGGCGCCGAAAAGCATCCCGGCTACAGGGACCATCTGCAGAAGTTTTTTCAGGCCGAAATGGTCACGGTACGTGTAGACAACCTCCCGCCAGCCCTGCAGTTTTGAAAGCATGTCCGCAGGTTTTGCGCTGCGTCCGTAATAGCCTGAAAGTTCGTTTAGAATCGCTTCTTTTCCAACCACGTCTGCAGAGGCGAACTGCAGGCATTTCACGATGAAAATGCGCTCCTCTTTTTCATCAGGATCATAGCCGTAGATGACCGCTATTTCCTGCAGGGTTTTCAGTGAAAGGCCAAGGATGACAGGGATATCCACTGCAAGAGTGAAAACTCCGCCAAACCCGGTCGTTGCTCCCTGAACCGTTGCGACATTTCCCCTGTTTGTTTTCAGGTCGCCGCTTACAATGTTCATGACATTCAATGGGACGGTTTTCAGGTCATCAATCGTTTCAATCGTTTTATCAGGAACGAGCTGCTGCACCTTTTTCAGCATGCCGTTTTTCTGTGTTAAGTATTTTCCGCCTCCCTGGATGAAGCTTCCGAGCTCATCAAGTAGAACGCCGATTTTTTTTTGAATAAATGCAGGCGTCAATTTATCAAGAATCTTAAAAGGAATCCGGCCGATTTTCTCCCAAAAAAACAGGCCTTTCTGATCGTCTTCCCATTCCTCAATTTCTTTTAAACGTGCAAGAAGCTGTTCCTTTGTTTCCACCGTTCACCGCGCCCTTTCCCTGGCTTTTTCTTCATTTTAGCAAAAGGGAACAGGAAAAAGAAAAAATGAAGCATATTTTTTGGATTTTGCCGAAGTTTATCAGATAATAGGTTTATTCTGAGTTTCAGAAAGGAGATACAATAATGGCAAAAAATCTGCAGGATACAACAGCTTTACATAATGGAGTGAATATGCCTTGGTTTGGCCTTGGCGTCTTTAAAGTGGAAGACGGAAATGAGGTTGTAAACTCTGTTAAATGGGCAATCGAAGCAGGCTATAAAAGCATCGATACCGCTGCTATTTACGGAAATGAAGAGGGAGTGGGACAAGCCATCAAAGAAAGCGGCGTCGCGCGCGAAGAGCTTTTCATCACGACGAAAGTATGGAATGCTGATCAGGGCTATGATTCTACCCTTAAAGCATTTGACGAAAGTATGAAAAAGCTTGGTCTTGAGTATCTTGATCTTTACCTCGTTCACTGGCCGGTTAAAGGCAAGTACAAAGAAACATGGAAAGCTCTTGAAACACTTTACAAAGAAGGAAAAGTAAAAGCAATCGGCGTAAGCAACTTCCAGGTTCACCATCTGAAAGATGTCATGGAAGACGCTGAAATCGTTCCTATGGTAAACCAGGTGGAATACCATCCGCGCCTGACTCAAAAAGAGCTTCATGCTTTCTGCAAAGAAAACAGCATTCAGCTTGAAGCGTGGTCACCGCTTATGCAGGGCAAACTGCTAGACGACGCGACACTGACAGAAATTGCAGAAAAACACGGCAAGTCTGTCGCTCAGGTCATCTTGCGCTGGGATCTTCAAAATGGCGTAGTCACCATTCCAAAATCAGTGAAAGAGCACCGCATTTACGACAATGCAGCCATCTTTGATTTCGAACTGACACAAGAAGACATGGAACGCATCGACGGCTTAAACCGCGACGAGCGTGTAGGTCCGGATCCGGATAATTTTGATTTTTAATTGTATGCTGAATGAGGCTGTTCTTAATGAACAGTCTTTTTTTATGCTTTTTTTGGAAATAATGTTTCGTGTAAATTCGGTAAACTCCAGTGGATTACAGCGGAAGGCACTTGACTCCTTGTCCAGCTGCAGCGCTCACGCTCCTCTGTCAGAACAAAATCCCCCAAAAAGTCAAACCCGGACTTTTCGGGTGATTTCTTATCTGACTGCCGGAGCAAAACGGGCGCTTCCGCTTTTCTAAGGGATGAAGAGGGCTCTGAAGATCCCGCAAACGCAGTGAGGAGGCTCCCGGTTCTCCCCGCGGAAAGCAAGTGACTGGAGCGGAAAGGAACGGGTAGCGCAAAAACACAAGGCGCTCTCTTGTAAAAATTGAGAAAAATCCATGTCCGAATTTTTCAAATTTGATATAATCAAAATGGATGAAACAGTAAAAGGAGACGTGCCGGCTATATGAAGAAATTATCATTTTTTCCGATTCTATTAATTGCTGCCGGACTTTGTTTAACAGGCTACGGGGGCTTTCAGATTGCAGAAACCCACCTTAAAACGAATCAGTCTCTTGCGGATGCGGAAGCCATCATCAAAGCCTCTGCAAGCTCCAAAACGGAAATGCCGACTCAGGAAAACCGGTACGAGGCTGAAACAGGCGATGCTGTCGGCATTCTGAAAATTGACCGGCTTGACGCCGAGCTGCCAATTGTTGAAGGGACAGACCCTGATGACCTGGCCAAAGGAGTCGGACACTACAAAGGCAGCTATTACCCGAATGAAACCGGGCAGATTGTTCTTTCCGGACACAGAGACACGGTCTTCAGAAAAGCCGGGGAGCTGAAAATAGGCGACTCGCTTGTCGTTGCCCTGCCTTACGGAGAATTTGAATACCGAATCAAATCGACAAAAATCGTAGATGCCGATGACCTCAGTGTGATTACTCTTCAAAATGAAAAAGAAGAACTGATCCTGACAACGTGCTATCCATTCAGTTTCGTCGGAAGCGCACCGGAGAGGTATATTATTTATGCTGAAAAAGCGGAATGAGATTGGAGAGAGGCAGCTTGATAATTAGAGAATTGAAAACAAATGCAGAATTTAAAGAAGCCTATCCTGTCATGTCCCAGCTGAGGGTGAATCTGAGTGAAGAGGATTACCTGGGGCTGCTTGAGCCTATGCAGAAGCAGGGCTACAGGCTGCTTGCCCTGTATGATGAAAATCAGATAAAAGGACTGGCAGGCATTATTGAACTGACGAACTTCTATAATGAAAAGCACATTTACGTCTATGACCTTGTGACGGACGGAGCTTCAAGATCCAAGGGGTACGGGGAAAAACTTCTTCACCATATAGAAGAGCTTGCGAAAGAATCCGGCTGCGGCATGATTTCACTGAGTTCAGGCAATCAGCGGAAGGACGCACACCGGTTTTATGAAGAAAAGATGGGCTTTGACAGAGTAAGTCACGTTTTTAATAAAAAGCTGTAAAAAAATGCTCCGGACAAGGTATCCGGAGCATTTTTCATGTTGTTAAAGAAACTCCAGCCGCACAAGCAGGTCTCTCATATCCTCAGGAAACGGAGCAAAGACATCAATTTCTTCACCTGTGAATGGATGCATGACGGATATTTCCGATGCATGAAGCGCCTGTCTGCGAATAAGATTCTGATTGCCGCCGTACAGGACATCTCCCGCAATCGGAAAGCCGATGTGGCTGACATGGACACGGATTTGGTGTGTTCTGCCTGTATCAAGCTGCAGCTTCAATAGTGATACATCAAATTTACGGGTATATCCTTCGCGCTTAAAATGCGTAAGAGCTGGTTGTCCTCCCGGTGAAACTCTCCTGCGGGACGGGTGGTGCCGGTCTTTTCCGATTGGATGATCGATGCTGCCTTTTTTCTGCTTCACTTCGCCTTGGACAACGGCCGTATAGGTTCTCTTTACTTTTCGTTCTTCAAGCAGCCGGTCAAGTACCGCATGCGACAAGGCATGTTTCGCAAAAACGACGGCACCTGATGTATCCCGGTCGAGTCTGTGAATATGCCTGATTTTCCGCGATAAGCCGTTCATCTGAAAATGGGAAGCGATCCCGTTTGCAAGAGTCCCCGTTTGAGACGGCTCATTCGGATGAGTGTCCATCCCTGCCGGCTTGTTCACAATAAGGAAATGATCATCCTCGTATAAAAAATCAAGCTCCATATATTCAGCAGCGGTGCCGCAATCCTCTTCATGAAAAACCCGAATCATAACGGAGTCCGATTCTTTCAGCTGCTGCGTCCAGTCCGGGTCTTTCTCATTCACTTTGACATCTTTGTTGATTCTGAAACTATGGGCAAGTCCTTTCGGAACATGAAGTTTTTCTTTTACCATTTGCTGAAGTGACATTCCCGCCCACTCTTGCTTGACAGGTAATATCAGCCATTCGCCTTTGCGTTTCATTCTTTGTCCCCCAACTGTGAGTAGTTCTTCAAGTATACTAAACGATCTATTTGGATGTCCAAGCTATAAACGGAAACACTTACCTCTGCTTAGCGGTTTGGAGCTATGTTAAAGTTGTAGTAAGACAAAGAGTGAGCAGCAAAGAGGTGAATAGATTTGAGGATTGTGTTTGCATCAACTGAGGAACAGGAGCATTACATTGAAGAGCTGATTCAAACGATGTACGAAGACATTTTTCCGAGGTATTTTTCAGATGAAACGATTGATCAGCTTGATGAGCTTTCTGTACTGAAACCCCATTCAGAAGACCTTCAATATAATGGAACTCTGAAAGAAGCCTTTCAGATCATGTCGAGTCTTCAGGCGCTGACGGCGCTGCTGGATCATTTGGATGATCAGCAGGGGGAAGAACAAAGGAATCTGTATAACCGCAATATCAGCATTTTAAAAAAGTACGGCTACAAACTTCCGCTGACATTTGATCATTTTCTGGCTTCAAGGGAAAAGGCCGAGGAAGTGAGCAAGTACGGAAAACCGGCGAATAAGTGGATTGTGTAAGGAATGAAAAAAGGGGACACGGTTGTGTCCCCTTTTTGCGTTGATCGTTTATTTCCATTCGCTGAACAGGTCTTTAAAGAAAGCCCCGTCATTATATCCAACTACACGGTCAACTTCTTTTCCGTTTTCGTATTTAACGAGAGTAGGCGTTGATTCGATGCCGTATTTTTGCCAGCCGTCTTCGAATTCAAGAAGGTTGAACTGTCCGATTTCAACACCTGCATCATCAGCTGCAGGCATAAGTTCAGGAGTTGTCCGTTTGCAGTGTGAGCATGTCGGGCTGAAATAATAAACGATGAAATCTTCTTTTTTGTCCATTTTTTCATCTACTTCTTCAGGAAGAATGATACTTTGATAGTTTGGATCGTCAAGCTGATCAACCGTTGCGGAGTTCAGCTCATCCTTGCCGTATGGATTGCCTTCTGATTTTTCCGATTGCTGATAGGTTGTGACAAAGGCCAAGCCTCCGAAAATGACTAAGAAAATACCTGCAAATATCAAGATTTTTTTCATATTATCGACCTGCTTTCCATTTTCTGTGTATCGTAAAGCTTGCTGCAAAAATAATTGAAAATCCGATTAATGCGAGAAACGGGATCGTAATAAATCCAAGCCAGTTAATATACTCACCAGTACATGGGACAATACCGCAAGCGGCTGAATTCTCCCCGATAAAATCAATCTTCTGGACGGCGTAGTGGTAAATGGAGATTGCTCCGCCTATGCCTGATAAAATCATCGTGTAAAAGGCAATCTGATAATCTTTTTTAATGACGGCAATCCCAAGGATCACGACCAGCGGGTACATGAGGATCCGCTGATACCAGCAGAGATTACATGGAACAAAATCGAGAATCTCTGAAAAATATAAGCTGCCGAGCATCGAAATGAAGGACGCTCCCCAGGCGGTAAACAAAGCATTTTCTATGTATTTTTTCTCTTGTTCAGACACACTATCGCCTCTCCATCAATAAGGTTACACGACATATTATAGTTGCCGGGCCCATTCTTGTAAAATGAAAGCGCCTTTTGATAGGGTGCGCCCCGGATATCACTCCCCAAACACTCCCCATTTTCTTTCTTTTTAAAATCCGTTATATAATGAACATACTACTTGATAGGAGGGGCACACAGTGATCAAAGCAATCGTTTTCGATTTTGACGGACTGATATTGGATACAGAAACGCACGAGTATGAAGTGCTCCAGGAAATTTTTCAGGAGCATGGGAGCGACCTTCCGATGCAGGTGTGGGGGAAAGTCATTGGTACATCCTCAGATTTTAACCCGTATCAGTATTTAGAAGAGCAGATTGGGAAAACGCTGGTGCATGAAGACCTGGCGGCTCTGCGAAAAGAAAAATTCGCTAAAAGAATGGAAACGGAAGGTCCGCGACCAGGCGTTGAAGCCTATTTGCTTGCTGCACAGGACCTTGGACTGAAAATCGGTCTGGCCTCAAGTTCCAGTTATCAGTGGGTTTCCACCTATCTCAAATCTCTGAACTTATTTGATTATTTTGAGTGCATCCGCACCTCTGATGATGTGGAAAAAGTAAAGCCCGACCCGGCCCTTTACATAAAAGCGGCAGAATGCCTTGGCCTGAAGCCTGAAGAGTGCCTGGCTTTTGAAGACTCAGCAAACGGGGCACTTGCAGCAAAACGTGCGGGAATGTTCTGCACCATTGTTCCAAACAGTGTGACGGCCCATATGGAATTTGCAGAGATTGACCACAGGCTGGAATCAATGGCAGAGATGGAGCTTGCAGAAGTGATCAGAAAAATTGAATTAAATCGTTAACATGTTTTAAACCGGTTTCTAGCGGGAATAAATTGCTGGTAAGAAATAAAGGAGCGATTTTTGTGACAGATACAATTGACTTATCGAAATTTGAGAAAAAGATGATTATCAGAAATATTGAAGACAAAGACATAGATGAAATTCTGGCTATGCAGGCGCTTTGTTTCCCGGGCATGGTTCCGTGGAAAAGGGAGCATCTTGAAAGCCATCTTGAACATTTTCCCGAAGGACAGTTCTGTGCTGAATTTGAAGGCAAAATCATCGGATCGTGTTCAAGTTTGATCATTAACTTTGATGAGTATGACGACAGACACACATGGGATGATATTACAGACAACGGCTATATCACCAACCACAATCCGGACGGATACAATATGTACGGCATCGAGGTCATGGTGCATCCGGATTACCGCCGGATGAAAATAGGCCACAGACTTTATGAGGCAAGAAAAGATCTTGCGAGAAGACTGAACCTGAAAAGTATTATTATCGGGGGGAGAATCCCGAACTATCATAAATTTGAAAAAGAGCTTTCGCCAAGGCAGTACGTACAGGAAGTGAAGCAGCATAAAATTTATGATCCTGTTCTGTCTTTTCAGCTGCTGAATGGCTTTACACTGATGAGGATCAACCCGAACTACCTGCCTGATGACAGAGCTTCGGGCAAATATGCCACGCTGATGGAATGGAACAACGTTGATTACCTTCCAACCTCAAAACGCTATTACAAAACAGCTTTTCCGGTTCGCATCTGCGTGGTCCAATATCAGATGAAGCAAATCAATTCGTTCGAAGAATTTGCGACACAGGTTGAGTATTATACAGACGTTGCTTCCGATGCTTCCGCTGATTTTGCGGTATTCCCGGAGCTGCTTACGACACAGTTAATGTCGTTCCTGGATGAAAAATCACCGAGCAGGGCCATCCGGAGGGTAACGGAATATACAGAGGAATACATCAGCCTGTTCACAGAGCTTGCTGTAAAATACAACGTGAACATTATCGGCGGTTCCCATTTTGTAGAAGAAGACAACGGGAAAATTTTCAACGTGGCCTATCTTTTCAGAAGAGACGGCACCATTGAAAAACAATACAAAATCCACATTACGCCGAATGAGCGCAAATGGTGGGGCATCAGCAGGGGCGACGACATTAAAGTATTTGATACCGACTGCGGAAAAATCGCCATCCAGATCTGCTATGATATCGAGTTTCCTGAGCTTGCGCGGATTGCTGCAGACAAAGGCGCAAAAATTATCTTTACGCCTTTCTGTACAGAAGATCGTCAGGGATATCTCCGTGTCCGCTACTGTTCACAGGCACGCGCTGTAGAAAACCAGATTTACACGGTGATTTCCGGAACGGTCGGAAACCTGCCGCAGACAGAAAACATGGATATCCAGTATGCGCAGTCAGCCATTTTCGCGCCGTCTGACTTCGAATTTGCAAGAGACGGCATCGTCGGGGAGTGCAATCCAAATATAGAAATGGTCGTCATCGGAGATGTTGACCTCGAGATCCTCCGCAGACAGCGCCAGTCCGGTACAGTCAGACAGCTTAAAGACAGAAGACATGACGTGTATGGAATCCGTTATAAGAAGAACTGATTTGGATTTATTGGAGACAGAGATTTTCTTTGTCTCTTTTTTATGGAAGACTTTTAGAACACTTTCCAGATGCCAGAGCTGAGACAAAGTGTTCTAATCGGGTCTTAAGAACACTTTCCAGATGCCAAAGCATAGACAAAGTGTTCTAATTGGATCTTAAGAACATTATCCAGATGCAAAAGCAAAGGCAAAGTGTTCTAATCGAACTTTAAGAACACTTTCCAGATGCCAGAACACAGATGAAATGTCCTAAACAAAACGGTAAGCCCACTTTCAAACAAAAGTGAAAAGAAATCATGTCCCACTCACTGCCCCCTTGAGTTGTCATCCCGTATATAGTACATTCCTTGTATGTCATTATTCATAAAAAAAACTAAAAAATGGAAGGAGGACACTTTATGAGTTTTGAAGGCCAGCAAATTCTGCCTGCAATCCGCAATATGAAGCAGTTTGAACGGTTTCTCGACAGTCCTTATACATACGGCGTGCTTCTTGATACACACCTCGGACAGGTGCGGAATATTGTCCGTCTTGCCAATTCTTCAAACAAGAAAATGCTGATACACGTGGATTTGATTCAGGGGCTGAAGCATGATGAGTATGCTGCGGAGTTTATTTGCCAGGAGGTTAAGCCTGCCGGGTTGATTTCGACAAGGTCTAATGTGATTGCCAAAGCCAAGCAGCGCGGGATCTATGCGATTCAGCGGCTGTTTTTGCTTGATTCGAGTGCACTTGAAAAAAGCCTTGAGCTGATTGCGAGGACAAAGCCGGATTATATTGAGGTTCTTCCGGGGCTTGTTCCTGGCTTGATTGCAGAGATTAAGGAGAAAACAGGCATTCCGATTTTTGCAGGAGGCTTTGTGAAAACGTCAGACGAGGTGCATCAGGCGCTGCAGGCAGGGGCTACGGCAGTTACTTCATCTGAAATGGATTTATGGAAAAACTATCAAAAACTATAAGAAATTTCTGTTGACACCGCTTTCATTAGCATGTACCATAAGGGCAAGTTAATAAATGTGACGGAGAAACGGAGATCCACAGCAGTACTTTACATTTTTGTAGAGGTATTTGCTGTGGATTTTTTTCTTTCCCGTGCATTTAAAGAATTGGAGGAATTATAAATGACTGCTTTTTGGGGAGAAGTTATCGGTACAATGATTTTAATCGTGTTTGGAGGCGGTGTCTGCGCCGGTGTCAGTCTTAAAAAATCATTCGCCCACCAGTCAGGATGGATCGTCATCACGATGGGCTGGGGATTTGGTGTAGCAATGGCTGTATATGCCGTTGGCGGTATAAGCGGCGCGCATTTAAATCCGGCAGTGACATTTGCACTTGCTTTTTCGGGATCATTTGAATGGAGCCAGGTGCCATCATACATCGTTGCACAGTTGCTTGGAGCATTCCTTGGGGCAGTGCTTGTGTACTTGCAATACTTGCCGCACTGGAAGGAAACAGAAGATCCAGGGGCGAAGCTCAGTGTCTTTTCAACAAGCCCTGCAATTCCGAATTATTTTGCGAACTTTATCAGTGAAGCGCTTGGAACATTTATTTTTGTCCTTACATTGCTTGCCATCGGAGCGAATACTTTTACAGAAGGCTTAAATCCGCTGATTGTTGGATTTTTGGTTGTTGCCATCGGACTGTCGCTTGGAGGCACAACAGGTTATGCCATCAACCCGGCCCGTGATCTTGGACCGAGACTTGCACATTTTATGCTTCCGATAGCAGGAAAAGGGAGCTCGAACTGGAAATATGCATGGATACCGGTTGTAGCGCCGCTTGCAGGAGGTTCATTTGCCGCAGTCTTTTACAATTACGTTTTTAAGGGTACTATGAGTACTGCATTCTGGTATGTAGCTGCAGCATTAGTTTTCATGCTTTGCGTCGTTTATGCGATGACGAAAAAACAATCCGCACAGCGTTCAGCCGTTTATTAAAACTTTTGAGGGGGAAAATGTATCATGGAAAAATACATCTTATCTTTAGATCAGGGAACAACAAGTTCAAGAGCTATTTTATTTAACAAGCAAGGCGAAATCGTTCACATTGCTCAAAAGGAATTTAAGCAGTATTTTCCTAAGCCGGGCTGGGTTGAGCACAATGCCAATGAAATCTGGGGATCAATTCTTGCTGTTATTGCAACATGCCTCAGCGAAACAAATGTAAAGCCTGAGCAGATTGCAGGGATCGGAATTACCAACCAGCGTGAAACAGCAGTTGTATGGGATAAAAACACATCACAGCCTGTCTATAACGCAATTGTATGGCAATCACGCCAGACTGCAGGCATCTGTGAGGAACTGAAAGAAAAAGGCTACAATGATACATTCAGAGAGAAAACAGGATTATTAATTGATGCTTACTTCTCTGGAACAAAAGTGAAATGGATCCTTGACAACGTGGAAGGAGCAAGAGAAAAAGCTGAAAACGGCGATCTTTTGTTCGGTACCATTGATACGTGGCTAATTTGGAAGCTTTCGGGCGGAAAAGCGCATGTTACGGATTATTCAAATGCTTCCCGCACACTTATGTACAACATCCATGAGCTGAAGTGGGACGACGAGCTGCTTGAATACCTGACTGTGCCGAAATCCATGCTGCCTGAAGTGAAACCGTCTTCAGAAGTATATGCCAATACGATTGAATATCATTTCTTCGGCCATTCTGTACCAATCGCAGGTGCAGCGGGAGATCAGCAGTCTGCCTTATTCGGACAAGCATGTTTTGAAGAAGGAATGGCTAAAAATACGTACGGAACAGGCTGCTTTATGCTTATGAACACAGGGGAAAAAGCCATTCGCTCTGAAAATGGCCTGCTGACGACAATCGCATGGGGCGTTGACGGAAAAGTGGAGTATGCCCTGGAAGGAAGCATTTTCGTTGCAGGATCAGCTATTCAGTGGCTGCGTGACGGTCTCCGCATGTTTAAAGATGCAAAGGACAGCGAGGCGTACGCAGAACGTGTCGAGTCTACAGACGGCGTATATGTCGTTCCTGCATTTGTCGGACTTGGAACTCCTTATTGGGACAGTGACGTGAGAGGTGCCGTCTTCGGCTTAACGCGCGGTACGTCTAAAGAGCACTTTGTCCGCGCTACACTGGAATCCCTTGCTTATCAGACAAAAGACGTTCTGACTGCAATGGAAGCTGATTCAGGCATTTCCCTGAAAACACTCCGTGTAGACGGCGGTGCGGTGAAAAATAACTTCCTTATGGATTTCCAGAGCAATATGCTTGGAGTGCCGGTAGAGCGTCCTGAAGTAAATGAAACGACAGCTCTTGGCGCTGCCTATCTTGCAGGACTTGCAGTCGGCTTCTGGGAAGACAAGTCGAATATTGAAAAGCAATGGAAGCTTGATAAGCAATTCGAGCCTGATATGGAAGATGAAAAGCGTGATGAGCTTTACAGCGGCTGGAAAAAAGCAGTAAATGCAGCTCAGGCTTTTAAATAAACAAAAGCTGTGATATACTAAGGTCAAGTTAATAGAACGGTTGGAGATTTGGAGAGGCCACAACACTGGCGCATGCATGTCATGCTGCACCAGCTTGTTGTGGTCTCTTTTTTATCCCCTTCTGGAAAATAATAGGAGGTACTAAATATGACTTTTTCAAGCGATAAACGACACGATGTCTTAAATAAAATGACACAGGAAACATATGATGTATTTGTAATCGGCGGCGGTATAACAGGTTCGGGAATTGCACTGGACGCAGCTTCCAGAGGAATGAAAATTGCCCTGGCAGAAATGCAGGACTTTGCAGCAGGAACATCAAGCAGATCCACGAAGCTCGTTCATGGAGGACTGCGCTATTTAAAACAGTTCGAAGTGAAAATGGTTGCCGAAGTCGGAAAAGAAAGAGCCATCGTATACGAAAATGGACCGCACGTCACAACGCCTGAGTGGATGCTTCTGCCTATGCATAAAGGGGGAACTTTTGGACCGTTCTCAACATCCATCGGTTTGCGCGTTTACGATTTCCTTGCTGCTGTCAAACGCGGCGAAAGAAGAAAAATGCTGAGTGCTAAAGATACTCTGGCTAAAGAGCCATTAGTTAAAAAAGACGGTCTTAAAGGCGGAGGATACTACGTTGAATACCGCACAGATGACGCAAGACTGACAATTGAAGTAATCAAAGAAGCGGCGCGTTTTGGCGCAGATGCCGTCAACTATGCAAAAGTGGAAGGCTTCATTTACGATAAAGGAAAAGTAGTAGGCGTTCATTTAGTTGATACGATTTCAGGGAAACAATATGATGTCTACGCAAAAAGAGTCATCAATGCTGCAGGCCCGTGGGTTGATACATTAAGAGAGATGGACAAATCAAAAACAGGCAAATCCCTGCAGATGACAAAAGGAATTCATCTTGTGTTCGACCAGAGCAAATTCCCGCTGAAACAGGCCATCTATTTTGATACGCCGGATAAGCGCATGGTTTTCGCCATTCCGCGTGACGGCAAAACGTATGTCGGCACAACAGATACGGTTTATAAAGAAGATCCAAAAAACCCGCGCATGACAGTGAAGGACAGGGATTATGTCATTGAATCGATCAACTATATGTTCCCTGATCTGAACATTAAAGCTGAAGATGCCGAATCAAGCTGGGCCGGTATCCGCCCTCTTATCCATGAAGATGGAAAAGATCCGTCTGAGATCTCCAGAAAAGATGAAATCTGGACGTCTGAAACAGGTCTCATGACGATTGCAGGTGGTAAGCTGACAGGCTACAGAAAAATGGCAGAGCACATCATCGACATGATTGTGAAAGATTTCAAAGCAGCGGGAATGAAAGACTTCGGTCCGTGCAAAACGCGTAATATGCCTATCTCCGGAGGGCACGTTGGAGGTTCTGGAAGCCTTGAGACCTTTGTTAAAACTAAAACGCAGCAGGGAATGTCCCTTGGCCTGACTGAAATGCAGGCAAAGCATCTTTCAAGAAGATATGGGTCAAATGCAGATGCTCTTTTCGAAAGAGTGGAAGCATTAAAATCTGAGGCTGATCAATACGGGCTGCCGGTTTACATCCTTGCTGAGATTGATTACAGCATGTCAGAGGAAATGACGGCAACTCCTTCAGATTTCTTTGTCAGACGAACAGGTGCTGTGTATTTCGATATAAACTGGGCGAAGCAATACAAAGATGCTGTGATCAACTACATGGCTGATAAACTGAAGTGGACTCCTGAGCAAAAACAAACTCACACAAGCATTCTTGAAAAGCAAATTCATGATGCAGTCGTACCTGATGAAGTAAGAAAAGCGAATTAACAGCTGAAGCTGCAGCCCGGTACGGCTGCAGTTTTTCTTTGTTATTTTCTAAAATTTAACTATTTTGAAATTGAAATTTTTTACAGAAATTAAAAGTCAGACAGGTTCAATATATGTTAAAATAAGCGGAGAAATCGACGTATTTCTATTTTTTACATACGAAATCAGGCAGGATTTGTCTGAAACATGAAGAAAGTGTTACATACAAATAAAATTACTGGAGGTACGTTATGAGTTTTGAAAAAAGCTATCAGCGCTGGAACAGCAAAACAGATTTAGATTCAGAATTAAGACTGCTTTTATCCGGTTTGGAGAGTGACGACAAGGCGCGCGAGGATTGCTTTTATAAAAACTTGGAGTTTGGAACGGGCGGAATGCGCGGAGAAATTGGTCCAGGTACAAACCGCATGAATGTCTATACGGTCCGCAAAGCTTCAGAAGGACTGGCTCTTTATATCGAATCTTTCGGTGAAGAAGCCAAAAAGCGCGGAGTGGCGATTGCCTACGATTCACGCCACAAATCACCCGAGTTTGCCATGGAAGCAGCAAAAACTCTTGCAAGCCACGGCATTCAGACGTATGTTTTTGAAGAACTGCGCCCGACACCTGAACTTTCATTTGCTGTTCGCCATTTGAATGCGTTTTCCGGCATCGTGGTTACAGCAAGCCATAATCCTCCTGAATATAACGGCTATAAAGTATACGGCGAAGACGGCGGACAGCTGCCGCCTGCTGCCGCAGATGAAGTCATTGCGAAGGTCAACTCGATTGAAGATGAACTGAGCATTGAAGTAAAGGACGAAGCTGAACTAAAAGAAGCCGGCCTCATCAAAATGATCGGGGAAGAAATCGATGCTGCCTACACAGATAAGCTCGTTACCATCTCTGTAAACCCTGATCTGTCAAAAGAAACAGATCTGAAAATTGTTTTCACTCCGCTCCACGGCACAGCCAACAAGCCTGTCCGCCGCGGACTTAAAGCGCTGGGCTATGAGAATGTAACAGTCGTTGCAGAACAGGAACAGCCGGATCCAAACTTCAGCACGGTCAAATCGCCAAATCCGGAAGAGCATGCAGCATTTGAATATGCCATTCAGTATGGCCAGAAAAACGACGCTGACTTATTAATAGCAACGGATCCTGATGCAGACCGTCTCGGCCTTGCCGTTAAGAATCTCGACGGTGAATACGTCGTTCTGACAGGAAACCAAACAGGTGCCATTCTGCTTCACTACCTGCTTTCCCAGAAAAAAGAAAAAGGCAAGCTTCCTGAAAATGGGGTTGTGCTGAAGACAATCGTAACCTCTGAAATTGGCCGTGCCGTTGCTGAGTCATTCGGTTTAGACACGATCGACACGCTTACAGGCTTTAAGTTCATTGGAGAAAAAATCAATGAATATGAGCGCACAGGTCAATACTCATTCCAGTTTGGTTATGAAGAGAGCTACGGCTATCTGATCGGCGATTTTGCCCGCGATAAAGATGCCGTTCAGGCTGCCATCCTCGGAGTAGAAGTTGCTGCCTACTATAAAAAACAGGGCAAAACGCTGTACGAAGGCCTGCTTGACCTTTTTGAACAGTACGGCTACTACCGCGAAGGCCTTGAGTCATTAACCCTCAAGGGAAAAGACGGAGCAGAGCAGATTCAGAGAATTCTCGCTTCCTTCCGCAGCACGCCGCCTGAAACGCTTGCAGGCTTGAAGGTAACAGTTGTTGAAGATTACAAAGCGGGAACCCGTTTAAACATTTCATCTTCTGAAACAGAAGAAATCACACTCCCATCTTCAAACGTCCTGAAATACTACCTTGAAGACGGCTCATGGTTCTGTCTGCGCCCATCCGGCACAGAGCCTAAAGCAAAATTCTATTTTGGTGTGAAAGGCAAAACCCTGTCAGAAAGCGATCAAAAACTTGAAGAAATCTCTTCAGATCTAATGAAAAAAGTGCATGCATTGATTTAAGCAGAAAGCTGAAAAGGTATTTTCCTTTTCGGCTTTTTTATTTGCGGTTTCTTGGGTGCTTATCCGTCTTATAAGTGCCCTCAATTTATGATTTTCGAGTTTTGAGGGTGCTTATCTGTCTTATAAGTGCCCTCAATTTATGATTTTCAAGTTTTGAGGGTGCGAATCTGTCTTATAAGTGTCATCAATTTTTAATTTTGAAGTTTTGAGGGTGCTTATCTGTCTTATAAGTGCCCTCAATTTTTGATTTTGGGGTTTTGAGGGTACTTATCTGGGTTATAAGTACCCTCAATTTTTGAATTTCGAGTTTTGGGGGTGCTTATCTGTCTTATAAGTACCCTCAATTTTTGATTTTTGAGTTTTGAGGATGCTTATCTGTCTTATAAGTGCCCTCAATTTTTGGTTCTGAAGTTTTGAGGGTACTTATGTGTCGTATAAGAGCCCTTAATTTTTGATTTTTAAGTTTTGGGGGTACGAATCCGGTTGAGGTATTTTCCTGACCGCCTGAGCTAAACGGCTGCTTCCGCATTGCGCATTGTCCAGCTGCGCCTCCCAGGTCCTCAGTCGGAACAAAATCGCCGATCGGACCTAAACGGTCGGCTCCGCTTTTCGCGTTGTCCAGCTCCGCCTCCCAAGTCCTCAGTCGGAACAAAATCCCCGAAAAAGTCAAACCCGAACTTTTCCGGTGATTTCTTATCCGCCGATCGGACTTAAACGGTCGGCTCCACATTTCTAGTCTACATCCAAAGTCGTACTCAAAATCAGTCACATTTACAAGGGAGCAGATGGGAAAAGATTGATATACTGGTTCTATAGACAACGCAGGTGAGGGTGAGGAAAATGGCTTTAGATGAAAAAAGGATTTTTGAGCTGCAGGCTTTGAAAACCATTGCTGAAACGCTTAATCAATCGAACGACCTTATTCAGATGCTGGATGATGTGCTCGGCAAGCTTTTAGATGTGACAGGTCTTGCGACTGGCTGGATTTTTCTGATCGACAGCGACAAGCAATACAGGCTTGCGTCATATCATTGCCTTCCGCATGCTCTTGAAGCATGCGGGAAAAAAGCGATGTGCGAGGGCGACTGCTGGTGCATCGATAAGTTTCATGACGGCAGGCTGAACAAAGCGGCCAATATTATTAACTGCAAACGCCTTGAGGATGCGGAGGAGTTTAAGTGGGGGGATACAAACGGCATTACCCATCATGCGACTGTTCCGCTTCGCACAGGGGATGAGAAAATCGGACTTTTGAATGTGGCTTCTCCTAATAAGACGCATTTTTCTTCAGAAGAGCTTGCTCTGCTTGAAGCTGTTGCTCTCCAAATCGGCACAGCCATGAAGCGCATGAAGCTTGTTGAGAATGAGCAGCGTCTGGCATTAATTGCAGAGCGCAACAGGCTTGCACAGGATCTGCACGATTCTGTTAACCAGCTGCTATTTTCCATCATGCTTACGGCAAGAGGCGCAAAAGAAATGACCCAAGAAGAACAGATGCAGGAGATGCTTACATATGTTGGCGACCTTTCGCAGGAAGCTCTGTCAGAAATGAGAGCACTGATCTGGCAGCTCAGGCCGCAGGGACTTGAAAACGGCATTGCCTCCGCTCTTATGAATTATGCGAAAGTGCTCGGCCTAAAGCTCCAAGCAGACATTCAAGGGGTCCAGACTCTGCCTTGCTGCACAGAAGAAGAGCTGTGGCGAATCGGGCAAGAAGCGCTGAATAACTGTAAAAAACATTCGGGAGTCAAAGAGGCGTCCATTTCCATATTCAGATGCAAAAACGAAGTAACCATGACAATTAAGGATCAGGGTACAGGGTTTTCTTACAATGAAAAACTCCCGCTTCCTTCACTCGGTCTTCAGGGCATGAGGGACAGAGCTCATAAGGTGAAAGGGTCATTTGCGGTCCGGACGGATATCGGCAAAGGAACCGAAATAGAAATCAGACTACCAATTTAGGGGGATACGGGCAATGGGAATTCGCCTGCTGATTGCAGATGATCATAAAGTCGTCCGCAGAGGATTGCATTTTTTTCTGAAAACACAAAAAGACATTGATATTGTGGGAGAAGCCGAAAACGGGCAGGAAGCCGTGGAGCTTGTCCGTTCCTTGAACCCGGATGTCATTTTAATGGATCTCTCCATGCCGGTTATGGACGGCGTTGAGGCAACGAAGGAAATCCGCACGTTCAACCAGGAAATCAAAGTCATCATCTTAACGAGCTATGCCGATCAGGACCATGTCATTCCAGCCATTCAGGCCGGTGCATCAGGTTATCAGCTGAAGGATGTCGAACCTGATGAACTAGTCCATACGATCAGGGAAGTGCTCAATGGGGAAAGCAAGCTACATCCAAAAGTCACATCCCACGTCATGTCCCACTTGATGCAAACGAATCAAAAAGAGCAAAAGCCATTGACACCGCTTACCAATCGGGAAAATGATGTATTAAAGGAGATTGCAAAAGGCAGGAGCAACAAAGAAATTGCAGCAGCTCTCTACATTACTGAAAAAACGGTAAAAACACACGTATCCAACATCCTTTCCAAGCTGGAGCTTGCAGACCGGACACAGGCGGCACTCTATGCGGTGAAGAATGGATTGGATGAATGAAAGGAAGATGAAACATGAAATTGCTTGTTATTAACGGAAGCCCAAGAAAAACTGGAAGAACGCGTCTTGCAGCTGCAGCGATTGCAGAAAAATCAGGAGCAGATCTGATTGACTTAAGCGTGCTGAATCTCCCGCTTTTTAACGGAGAAGAAGAGCAGGAAACCATTGAAGCAGTTAAGGAACTCAAAACGAAAGTCAAAGAAGCTGACGGAATCGTCCTTTTATCTCCTGAATACCACAGCGGGATGAGCGGCGCTTTAAAAAATGCGCTTGATTTTCTCGGCAGTTCTCATTTTGCCCGCAAACCTGTCGGACTGATTGCAGTAGCAGGCGGCGGAAAAGGCGGAATCAACGCTTTGAATAACATGAGAACCGTCATGAGAGGCGTCTATGCAAATGCCATCCCGAAACAGCTTGCCCTTGATCCGATTTGCTTTGATTACGAAAAAAGAAAGCTGCTTGAAGACTCTGAAGTCCTTGTTAATCAGCTGATTGAAGAACTGAAAATGTATGTAGATTTTTATGTGCAGAAACAAAAATAATCAGGAGGGGATTTGATCCCGCTCCTGTTTTTGTTTTGGCTTCAGAGCCCGAATCTGGCGTTGGACTGTTAGGCGCCTGATTCGGATTGTTAGACAGGGTATTTCGCTTGTTAGATGTGCAATTTGGATTGTTAGGCACTTAGTTTGGATTGTTAGCTCGATTTATGCCGCGAAATGAGCTCTTTTTTAAGGTCGAGCTGCCATTTTGATTACAAGGTTTTTAGAAAAAAGGCATTTTTGTCTTTTTTTACGGCTGACTGCGGATTATAAAGTTGTCAGGGCTAAACGGTCGGCTCCGCTTTTCTGCATTGTCCAGCTCCATCGCCCAACTCCTCGGCCAGAACGGCTCCGCCGTAAAAAGCAAACCCGGCTTTTTTCGTCGGATCCTTTTCTGTCCTTCGGAGCTAACCGGGCGATTCCGCTTTTCTCACTGTCCAGCTCCAGCGCTCAGCTCCTCTGTCAGAACGGAACCATCGGCAAAGGCAAAAAGCGCCTTTACCGCTGTTTCCTTATCTGACTCCCGGAGCTAAACAGCTGATTCCGCTTTTATACATTGTCCAGCTCCGCCTCCTAGTCCTTCTGTCAGAACAAAATCAATGAAAAAGTCAAACCCGGACTTTTCCATTGATTTCTTATCTGACTGCCAGGCCTGAACAGTCGGCTCCGCTTTTCTATGTCAAATAAGCATATTCCGCCTCTTCGTGCTCGTGGCCGGTTTCGACGGCGTGGTCTATATAGCGCAGGAGCGAGTAGAGTTTCTTTTCGACTTCTGCGTAGTTGTTTTCAAAGTTGTAGGCGTGCAGGAACTGCTCGATTCTTTTTGAGAGCAGGTCATCTTTTGTGCGCACCATCAGGATCAGCAGGTTGTCCCACTGCGAGCGGTGCGTGTAGTACAAGGCTTTGTCGTAATCGACTGTCTCCACATTCATTCCTCCTTTGAAGGAGATATGAATAGTGTATGTGGTTAGGGGGGCTTTTTTCTGTGTAAAAGTTGGAGGGGGCGAAGGCAGTGGGTGGGAGTGTTTTCCCGGGATAAAGATCCGGTGAGTTAAATGGTTCTGTTCAGGAAAAGATAAGTGCATAAGAACTTGCAGCCGGAATGGCCGCAAGTTCCAATTAAGAAAATGAAAGCCACAGTCAGTTGATAAATGGCAGGTCATCTTCAGACGATGACTGGTAGCCGTCATCGACAATCCAAATACTTTGGTTATCAGGGTCAGATACTTTTGTGTACAGGACACTCCGCGGTGAGAGGACAGTTCCGGCGGTGCCTGCTTTTATGATATTTGAACTGGAGGCAAGGGTTGGAGAGTACTGATAGTAAACCGTGTCTGTGTCGATTTCAAAATGCAGGTGAGCCCCGGTAGAATACTTTCCGGTGTTCCCGTAGTTGCCCAATCTGGAATCTTTCGTTACACGTGTTCCTTTAGAGACAGCGATTGAATCCAGGTGATTATATCTGAAAACCAAATCTCTGGTTTTCCCTGTAGAATGAATATAAGCATCTGGATATTTTACGATAACAGTATTGCCGAGTACGTTGTCATAGCCTGTTGCAAGGACTGTTCCGCTGCCGCTTGCCCATACAGCCCGGCTGCCTGATGAAGAAGTCAGGTCCCATCCATAGTGTTTGAATCCAAACCGCTGTTCATACTTCGCATTTAAATATCCTGCAGTGATATAGGCGTTGTTGACAGGCTGAATTAATTTTTGAGCCGCCGAGGCAAAAGAAGGGACCGAGAGCACCAGCAAAAAGACGAGAGTTGCGACACTGAATACATTTTTTCTCATTTTTTTCCTCCTTTGTATGATGGTACCTAATATAAAGAATATTCCGCCTGAAGTACACCGGAATTTTACAATCTGTAAAAAAAAGGAGTATTTTCCTGAGTCGTAAGGGCTGTGCATTCCTTCCGCCAAAAGCAGGTATCACTCATACAATGAAGAAGTCTACATATATTGAAAGTACCTAATAGATGGACAAGGGGGGATGAAATGGAAAGGGAGATACGAATTCTGTCGCCATGCGGCATGCTCGGGTACGGTTTTCCGCATGAGAGTTTCTTGAATGGACTGAGTTTGAAACCGCACGTGATTGCAGTGGATGCAGGTTCAACTGACGCCGGGCCGCATAAACTTGGCGCGGGAGTTGGAATTGTGTCAAGACGTGCTGCTAAACGGGATATCCAGCTGCTGATAACTGCAGCGATTGATCATAAGATTCCGCTGATCATCGGTTCTGCAGGCGGTGCCGGTGCAAAACCGCACGTTGAGTGGACAATGGATATTGTTCATGAAATTTTGAACGAAATCGCGGCTGAGCCGAGAATCGCCGTCATATGGGCTGATATTCAGCACCAATCTGTCATGGAGGCCCTTGAAGAGGACCGCCTGAAGAAAATGAGCCCGAATGTTCCTGATGTAACGGAGCAAACACTCAATGAAACCTATTCGATTGTTGCTCAAATGGGGCATGAACCTATCGTTCAGGCACTTGAGCAGGGGTGTGACATCATTATTTGCGGAAGGGCGTTTGATCCATCCGTCTACGCAGCAGCCGGCATCTTTTTTGGAAAAGATCCCGGCCTTTCGTATCACCTTGGAAAAATTCTTGAATGCGGAGCCCTGTGTGCAGAACCGGGAACCACGAAAGACTGCATTTTAGGCACGATAAAAGAAGATTCTTTCACGGTACAGGCACTGAATCCGTCCAGAATTTGCACTGCGGCAAGCGTGGCCGCCCATACCTTTTATGAAAAAGACCACCCATACCTCCTGCATGGTCCCGGTTTTATGCTGGATTTATCCGGGTGTACATTCCACGATGGGGGAAGCGGCATTGTAGAAGTATCAGGAAGCAGGTACATCCCGTCAAGTGAATACTGGATTAAGCTGGAAGGCGCACGCAAGACGGCATATAGAACTTTTGTGATTGCCGGTGTACGCGATCCGCTGCTGATTGAAAAAATCGAGGAAGTAGAAGAGGCTGTAAAACAGGATGTCTTGTGCCACTACAAGGAAATACCTGCTGACTCCTATCAGATCCAGTTTTACAACTACGGCAAAAATGCTGTTCTGGGCGAGAATGAACGGGCTGTTTTTTCGGGGCATGAGCTTGGCATCCTATTTGAAGTGACCGCTGTTACGCAGGAGATGGCGAGCAGCGTTTGTGCGTCACTCCGCTCTACGTTTTTGCATTATGGCTATGAGGGGAGAAAGTCCACGGCCGGAAACCTGGCTTTTCCTTTTGCCCCGAGTGATATTGATTTCGGCCCTGTTTATGAGTTTTCCGTCTATCATCTTATGAAACTTGAAAAAGAGCCGCCTTTTCGGCTGGAGGTTTTATGACATCACTTGGAGAATATGCAAAAATCCTCAGAAGCAAAAACTCAGGTCCATTTGAGATTACACTGGATGTTTTATTCAGCGACAAAGTGACCTACGATTATGTGAAAAATTCCGGTAAAATCAATAAGGAAACCATCTGCAGACTTTACCTCCTGAAAAAGGAGCAGCTGAAAAGCATTGTTTTTTATGATCAGGCACTGGGCTTTAAAGTGACGTTTTACAGAAACACTTCATCGGGGGCAGTCTTTGACCGCGATGTTTACGGTGCCCAGCAGCATGCGCCGCTTATGAACCTAGAAATAGATTAGGAGATTGAAAGATGAAGAAAATTGCTGTTATCGGAAGTTTGAATATGGATTTGGTCGCCGTTACGGAAGTGTCGCCAAAGATGGGAGAAACCGTATTCGGCAAAGACTTCAGCATGTTTCCCGGCGGCAAGGGAGCGAATCAGGCAACGGCAGCAGGCAGACTTGGAGCGCAGGTCATGATGTTTGGCACTGTTGGAGACGACGATCACGGGAGGTCCCTGCTTGCCGAGCTTGAGAAAAATCATGTTGATGCCGTGCATGTAGTTGAGCGGAAGGATGCACCTACAGGCTGTGCGCTTATTGAGAGCTGCAGAGGCCAAAACAGGATTATTGTGATACCAGGTGCAAACAGCAAAACAGATAAGAGCTACCTTGAGGATAAGATGGAAGCAATCCTTCAGGCGGATGTCATTCTGCTTTCCATGGAAATTCCATTGGCATCCATTGAATATGCAGCGGAAACACTCAGCCATCATGGGAAGACCGTCATCCTGAATCCGGCTCCGGCGGTTCCCATTCCGGAATCACTGATTGATAACACATCCTACATTCTGCCGAACGAGCATGAAGCCGCCATTCTTTTCAACATGCCGGAGGAAGAAGCGTTAAGGAAATATCCCAACAAGCTGCTGATTACAAAAGGAGAGCATGGCGTCGTCTATCATGACGGCGAAAAGCCGGTTCATATACCTGCCGCAGAAGTAAATCCGGTTGATTCCACAGGGGCAGGAGATACATTTGCCGGAGCGTTTGCAGCGGCGTCAGCGAAAGGGATGGTTCTAAAGGAAGCTGTTCAGTTTGCTGCAGCTGCAGCTGGCCTGAGCGTGGAAAAACACGGCGCACAAAGCGGCATGCCGACGGATAAAGAACTGGAGGCATTCAGAAGCAGGGGCAAAAGCAATGAGTAGAGAAAAGCTTGCCTTTATCAAGCGGGACTGGATTTTGTACGTGATGTTTCTGCCTGCGCTGATCTATTTCAGCCTGTTTCATATTGTGCCGCTGATCGGGATGAAGCTCGCCTTTCAGGATTACCGCATTATTGGTGACAATGTGTGGGTTGGATTGAAGCATTTTCGTGTTTTGTTCGATTCGCCCGCGTTTTTCACTGTGCTGAAAAATACGATTATCATCAGCACAATGAAAATCATTTTTGTTTTTCCGATTCCCATTATTCTGTCGCTTCTTATTAATGAAATCAGGCACGCTTCTTACCGGAAGTATGTTCAGTCTGTTGTCTACCTTCCCCACTTTCTCTCATGGGTTGTCATCGCAGGCATCTGGATCAGCCTGCTGAATCCGGTTGACGGGGGAGTGAATATTATTCGGAATGTATTCCAGCTTCCTTCGCTTGATTATATGACGAGCAAAGATCAGATTCGCTGGGTCCTTGTGTTTTCGGAAATGTGGAGAAGCGCGGGATGGGATTCCATTATTTATCTGGCTGCGATTATGAAAATCAGCCCTTCTCTTTATGAAGCGGCAAAAATGGACGGGGCCTCGGGACTTCAGCAGATGAGGTATATTACGCTCCCTGAAATGAAAAGCACGGTCATTACCGTATTCATTTTAAATCTTGGATTCTTTATGAATGCAGGCTTTGATCAGGTTTTTAACTTCATGAATGATTCAGTCATCAGTGTTGTAGATATTCTGGATACATATGTATACCGAATCGGAATTCTGAACGGTCAGTATGCATATGCGACCGCCGCAAGCCTTTTCAAAGGAGCAATTGGCGTTGTGCTGATCTTTGGAACACACTTTCTCGCCAAACGCCTGACCGGGAAGGGAGTGTGGTGAGGATGAAAACGATGAAATGGCCGGTCGTGATTCTATATACAGGTTTGTTTCTTGTGACGTTGACGATGATTGTGCCGATCCTGAACCTGCTGGCACTATCGCTGACAGCACCTGAAAACGCCCATAAAATGACCGGGTTGTCGCTGTTTCCGAAAGGTTTTTCTCTCGTAAACTATGAGATTCTTCTTTCCAATCCGCTGATTGTGAAGAGCTTGTTCAACTCCCTTTTTATCACTGCTGCAGGAACGCTGCTGAACCTTCTTTTGACAGCGCTTTCAGCTTATGTTCTGACAAGGAAGCGGCTGGTTGGAAGAAGACTGTTTATGGTGCTGCTCATTGTCATCATGGTGTTTGAACCCGGTCTAATTCCAGAGTACCTGGTGGTTAAAGACCTGGGACTGCTGGATTCTTACCTTTCTTTAATCCTTTATAAGGCAATTAATGTTTATTATTTGTTTATTATGATGCGGTTTTTCGAAGATGTGCCTGAAAGTATTCTGGAGGCTGCCAGGATGGACGGGGCCGGGCATTTAAATATCTTCTTCAGAATTATGCTTCCGCTCTCTAAGCCGGCACTGGCGACGCTTGGTCTTTTTTACGCCGTTTTTCACTGGAATGAGTTTTTCCGGGCTTCAATTTACTTGACGGACCCGGGGAAGTGGCCGCTGCAGCTCGTACTTAGGCAGTTTGTAGTGGAGAGGGACAATGCTTCGCTCGTCGGTGTACAGACCCTTCTTGAGTACAAAAGTGTGGCGAGCCTTGATTTTGCGTCGCTTCAGGCAGGCACCATCATCATTGCCATTGTGCCGCTTTTGATCATGTATCCCTTCATCCTCAAATTTTATGCAAAAGGTGCGCTTGAGGGCGGAGTGAAAGATTAACTTAAAAAAGAAAAGGGGAATAAACGTGAGAAAATGTCTTCAACTGCTACTTGCTGTCTTTCTTATCACGGCTGCCGGATGCTCTGAAAAAACGGAAACCTCTGAGAAAAATGAGGACGGGTCAACAACAGTCCGAATTGTCATGAAGGATGAAAACCCCTCAAATCCTGCTTCTGTCAAGTATTTTGAGGCGCTCGAAAAGGGATTGAAAGAAGATGAGAAGCTCAATGTGAAATTTGAGCTTGTTGAGATGCCGCAGGGCAATTACGCGGAAAAATTAAACCTGCTCCTTATGAGCGGGGATATACCGGATATGATTTATTTTCAGGGTGGAGACCAGCAGATAGCAGATCAGGATCTGCTTGAAGATCTGACGCCTCATATTGAAAAATCGAAGTACATTAAAGACAAACTCGAACCATGGAATAAGAAACGTCTTGAAAACTATCCGTACCTGCTCTGGATCAAGCCGCTGTCCCAAAAAACACCGGTGATCAGGGGTGACTGGTTTGACAAAATGTCTTCATCAAAAGCACTGATGGACGATCCGACGATTGACAATTACTATGCGTTCTTCAAAGAACTGAATACAAATCCTCCGGGAGGCGAGGGAAAGCCTTCGTACGCCTTTACAGCAGCAGGTGATATAGAAGAGCTGAATGCCATTTTCAACATGTCCTTCGGGCTCACTTCCTCCTGGTTGAAACAAGACGGAGGCTTTGTGTATCACAAGGTATCAGCTGAGGAAAAAGAGAAGCTGGCCTTTTATCAGAAGCTCTACAAAGAAGGTCTTTTGGATCCCGGCTATTTGACAAAAGAATGGGATACAAAAGAAAAGGCATTTTATGATGGCGAAGCAGGGGTAATTACCGGTACGGCAGGTAAAGTCATCGATATTTACAACGGGAAAATGATGCAGACGAACGGAGACGAAGCGGCAGTGAAAGTTCTTCCGCCGGCTAAAGGAAAAGGCCAGGGTTTCGGGGCTGCAGATGTGACAAAAGAAGCCCGCGGAGTTGCGATTTCCTCGCAATCAGAGAAAAAAGAACTGGCCTTTAAAATTCTTGATTACCTTGCAAGCCCGGAAGGACAGATGATTGACCGCCTCGGTTTTGAAGGGGAGCATTACACCACTGACAGCGGAGAAATTGACTTAACAGACACTTACTACGAGCAGTGGTTTGCAAGATTCTGGGAGCCGTCAGAATTCACGCCTGACATGCCGCTGAAAAAGCCGCTCCTGAGCAAAGAAGCAGAAACTTCACTGAAGCTTGTCAACGATTTCTATCAGGAGGATAACCTGTTTATTTTACCTGAAGAGTACATTGCAAACTGGGATGCCATGGAAAACCTCTATAAGGAATACTCCACAGACATCATTACAGGCAAACGCCCACTCGACGACTTCGATGCGTTCGTTAAAGAGTGGGAGGCTGCCGGTGGGAAAGAAATTACGGAATATGCGAATGAACAATTAAACTAATGTACCTCTTAATGAGAGATTCTATTTATAGAGTCTCTCATTTTTTAAGAAAAGCAGAATGATTGCCCCTCCCCAAACGTATGGTAGAAAGAATAGCTTGTACAGAAAACAGGGGAAGGGGAATGCATGTTGATTCCTGAAGATTATCTGGAGCGGGTATATGCAGGGTTTCTCGGCATGAATGCGGGAATAAGACTCGGGGCGCCGGTTGAGCCGCTTGAGTGGACATATGAACGGATACATGATGTGTACGGTGAGATAAACGGCTATTTAAAAGAGTATAAAGTCTTTTCAGCAGACGATGATGCGAACGGGCCGGCATTTTTTATAAGAGCCCTTTATGATGACGCGAAGGATCGGGAACTGACGGCTGAAGATGTTGGCCGTGCATGGCTGAATTATACCCGCAGCGGCATCGGAATGTTCTGGTGGGGCGGTGAAGGGATCAGCACGGAGCATACGGCGTATCTGAATCTTGAAAAAGGCATTCAGCCTCCGTATTCCGGTTCGGCAGAAAAAAATGGCCTCACGCTGGCCGAACAGATCGGCGGGCAGATTTTCGTGGATACCTGGGGACTGCTTTTCCCCGGAAATCCGGAAAAAGCGGCCGATTATGCAGCAAAAGCAGCGAGTGTATCACATGATAAAAACGGTATTTACGGGGCCAGGTTCATCGCGGCCTGCATTGCGGCGGCCTTCAATGCTTCGGACATTCACGAAGTGATCGCCAGAGGTTTAAAAACAATTCCAAAAGATAGCACGTACGCCAAAATTGCAGGCGAAGTCCTGGATTTTCATTGGGAACATCCGGGTGATTTCCGGGCATGCAGAGATTTTCTTGAGGTGAACTGGGGCTATGACAAATACCCCGGAGTGTGCCATATTATCCCCAATGCGGGAGTGTGCATCCTTGCCATGCTCTACGGAGAGGGTTCCTTTGCAAGAACCATTGAGATTGCCACGATGTGCGGGTGGGATACAGACTGTAATGCCGGAAAAATCGGAACCATAGCAGGCGTCCTCTACGGAACCCGCAGCATTCCTGATTATTACCGAAAACCAATCAACGACTCTATCGTCCTGTCCAGTGTCTCGGGCTATTTGAACATCATGGACATTCCTTCTTTTGCAAAAGAGCTTGCGCTGCTTGGCTGCAGACTGGCTGGGGAAGAAGCGCCGGACATGCTCGTGAAAAGCTATAAAAAAGAAAATCTCTATTTCGATTTTGTCCTTCCTGGATCGACTCACGGTTTTCAAACGGATTTTCCCTTTAAGCTTTTTCTCAGGCACTGCCCTGATATCGGCTGTATGACAAAGGGTTCACTTGAGATCTTCATTGACCGGATGATTGAAGGAGAGGCAGGAAAAGTATTTTACAAGCCGTTCCACCGCAGAAAAGAGTTCAATGACGAAAAATATAAGCCTGCTTTTTCTCCTAAAATCTGCAGCGGCCAGACTATCAGTATGAAGGTGTTTTCAGATAAATGGCAGGGGGAAGATGTGGTTTTGACGCCTTATGTCAGAAATACGTTTACGGAAGAGAATCTGAAGCTGCAGCCGGTCAAACTCGTCAATGGGGCCTGGAATGAGATTTCATTTATCGTTCCTGATACACACGGTGCGGTTATTGATGAAGCCGGATTTATGATAGAAAGCCCTTCTCATCTGCTTGAAAGGGCGTTTGGAAAACTCTATCTTGATGAATTTGAAGTCAGCGGAAAGGCTGATTACACAATTGATTTCAGAAAACAGGCAATGGAGTTTCAGTCCGTTATGCCTTTTGCCCATCATAAAGGCAAAGCAGTCCTTGAGAACGGCAAAATGAAATGCTCGTCTGATGAAGAATGTTCCTCGTTTACGGGGAACTATTATGCTCGGGATTATACGGTTTCAGCAGACGTGGAGCCGGTCAGCGGCGGCTGTCACATGATGATTGCCAGAGCGGAAGGTGTATACCGCCATTACAGGGCGGGGTTTGACGGCCATAACAAGGTGTCCCTGCATCTAATTGATTTTGGAGTGAAGAAATTGGTGGAAGTTCCTTATGAATGGAGTCATACCGAAACATACAGATTCGAGGTCACATGCACAGGCAGTCAGATTTGCTTTTCCATTAATGATGAAAAGATTTTTTCTGCAGAAGACAGCCGCTTTGCATCCGGCATGTTCGGTTTTTCTGTGCTTGGAAAAGGCGAGGCGCTGCTTTCGAATGTTGCGTGTAAAGAGCTGTAGAAGGAGGGAAAGGATATGAAGGCAAAGCTGCTTGATAAAATCGAAGGCGCCATTTACGGCGGGGCTGTCGGAGATGCGATGGGATCACCTACTGAAGGGCTTGTTCCGGCGGTCATCAGAGAGAAATTCGGAGTTGTGACAACCTTCCGGGAACCTGCAAGCAATGCCTGGAAGGAGCCTGGAAACATGCGGCCTCTTGAAAAGGGCAATGGCCATATTACGGATGATACGCTGATGGTAGAAGCGCTTCTCAGGGTATATGAAAAAAAGCAGAGACATCTGACAGCCTATGACATTGCTGAATGTCTTGTAGAAGAAATTGCAGAGCACAAGGTCTACATTCCTGAGCTGAAAAAAGAGGCACCTGTCATTACCCGTCTTTATTACCCGGAGCAGTATTTATTCCTGAGACACAGGCTTGCAAACGTAGATCCGCGTGAAGCTGGACAAGGCAACATGGTGAACTGCGGGGCGGCGATGTACATGAGTCCGGTAGGCATCATGAATGCGGGTGATCCGGAGCGTGCCTACCGGGAAGCGATTGACCTTGCAGGTGCCCATCAGACAAGCTACGGCAGGGAAGCTGCGGGAGTCATGGCAGCGGCCATTGCAGAAGCGATGAGCATGGATGCAAGCGTGCAGAGCATTCTCGCTGCAGCTAGAGATCTTGCCAAAGATGGAACAAAGCTTGCGATAGAAGCTGTTCTTGACGCGGCAGCGGGACACCTTGATGTTTTATCGGCACGTGAAGATATACGGACAGCGATGGAACCTTTTGATACCGTAAAATCCTTTTCAGACCGGAAAAAGCAGGGAAAAGGAAATGCGAACATTCCAAGCCGGATCCATGCCATTGAAGAGCTGCCAGTTGCTCTCGCTCTTTTTTCCATTGCAGGCGGCGACACAATGAAGACCATCATTGGCGGTGTGAATTACGGGCATGACGCTGATTCCATCGCAAGCATGGGAGGAGCCATTGCAGGAGCACTCTGCGGAGCGGCATCTATACCGGAAGAGCTCAAGGAGGAACTTGATGCCGTCAATAAGCGTTCCTTTAAACAGCTTGCCCAAACGGCCTTTAAGACGCTGACACCCATTTTGGAAAGTGACCTGGCTAGCCATCAAAAGCGATTTTCCCGAATTGGCAGGTAGGACAGCAGTGGTATTTTCCAAAATTCCTTAAGATTAACAGTAAATGGTTGTAAATAAACGTGTAATTCTTGTTAAGAGCGGGTAAAGAATAATACAAACTCATAGAAAGAGGTACAGCGATGAGACAACCTACCATTTACTTTCTGTCCTATTTCAACTCATGCAGGAGCTTAATAGCAGAAGCCTGGGCAAAGAAATTGTTCTCCAGTAAATGGCAAATTAAAAGTGCCGGCCTTGCCAAAACTCAAGTCGATCCTGTCTGTGTGAAAGCAATGAAAGAAGTGAACATGTCCATGGAAGACTCTGACTCTGAGAAAATTGACCTTGGCCTGTTAAATAAAGCGGATATCGTTGTTCAAATGTACGATTACAAACAGGAGAAAACGCCCCCTGTAGACGGGGAAACAGAGAACGTGCTTTCATGGAACCTTCCAAACCTTTCCCTTTACGCATTTGACAGCGAGGAGGAGGAGTTTGCCCACTACCAGGAGCTTTGCGATGATATCGCAATGAGGGTAAAGCGCTTGTATGAATCGATGGAAGGAAAACAAGCTGATCATACGGTTTCTGCTGTGTAAAAGTAAAAAAGCTTGGCGGATGCCAAGCGTACATAACCATTTTCCCGCTGCCTCTTTCATGGATATCTCCATTATCTCTCACAATCTCCACTCTTTTCTCTGGCTCGTTCCATTAATCTATATACCAAACAAGAACTGCGTCTGATGGACGCAGTTCTTGTTATTTTTTGCATTTTCAGTTTCCAGCACCCTGTTCAGCCGAAGACAAACCATTTTCAAACATATACATCAGTCCCTGTTCAAAGCCTGCTGCCCAGACGGACATGCCGTGCCCTCCGTTAACAATTCTAAGCTCCGCCGGGCTACCTGGTACAGGGCTCCATTTTTCAAAAGGCCTGTTAAATACATTGGATCTGTGAATCCGCTCATAGGACGTGACGGCCTGGACTTCCATGTTGTATCTCCAAGCGTCAGGTGGAAGGTCTTCTTTTTCGCTTAAATGGTTCCAGTCATCATCTCCCGCGATGATAAAAAGAGGTACTTCATGCGGCTGGTTTCCGTAAGTTTCGAGCGCCCGCGGATAATTCAGCTGCTCCCAGCGTTCCCGGTTAAAGGGCTCTCCGAATGAGCCGCGCTCAACTGCCCCTGACGTGCTTGGCGCTTCATCTGACTGAATGGCCGGACTCAGCAGGGAAGCAGCTCCAAACAGATCGGGGTACACAAGTGAATAGCGCAGGGCTCCGTATCCTCCCATTGAATAGCCGACAAGCCCGCGTCCGCTCCGGTCAGCAATGGTCCGAAACTGTGCATCAATTTCCTCCAGCAGGTCCTGTGTGACGGCTGTTTCCACATCACCGTATTTCTCTGAGTTCACCCAATAGCTGTTTCCCGTTACCGGCGCTGCCGCAATAACAGGTTCGATTTTTTTCTCTTCAATCATTTTGTCTAAAATCGGCCAGAATGAATCCCAGCTTTTTTCATTTCCATATGACCCGTGAAGCAGATAGAGAACGGGATAGCGTTTAGTCGGGTCTTTTCCGTATTCTTCCGGGGTGTACACAACATAGGACAGATCTTTTGATAAGCTGTCAGAGTGAAACGTGCGGCTCTGAACGGCTCCATTTTTTGAGCTTATATAATCATCCGGACGGTAGACAGGCGAGAATTCAGTGCCTTCCGGCTTGCCGAACATGTACTTGATACCTTCTTCAAACCCTTTCAGCCATACATCCAGCCCATGCCCGCCGTTTACAATTCTGAGCTCGGCCGGGCTTGATGGAACATCCTCCCACTTTGGAAAATCAAGACCGAACAGGTTTTTTCTGTGAAGCTCCTGATAAAGCTGCACAGCCTGAACCTCCACATTGTATTTATGCGCATCAGGAGGCAGGTCCTCTTTTTCACTCAGATGATTCCAGTCGTCATCTCCTGAAACGATGTACATCGGAACCCGGTGCGGCTGGCTGATGTAGTGGCGGATGGCTGCAGGATAATTGAGTGCATGCCATTCAGAGAGATCAAACGGTTCACCAAAACTGCCCCTTGTCACAGCCCCTGATGTAACCGGAGGTTCTCCATTTTGAATAGCGGGGCTCAGAAGAGTGGCTCCTGAAAATAAATCTGGATACATGAGTGAGTACCGTAGAGCACCGTATCCGCCCATGGAATAGCCTGAAATAAACCTTCCGCTGCGGCTTCTTTCTGTATTGTACTTTTTATCAATATGGGGAATGAGATCTTTAATGATAGCGCTCTCAAAATCTCCGTACTTTTTTGAATTTACCCAGTAGGAATTTCCGGAAGAAGGGACGACGGCGATGACAGGTTCAATTTCTTTTTCCGCAATCATTCTGTCAAGCGTTCCAAAAAAATCATCCCAGCTGTGTTCATTTCCTCCGCTGCCGTGCAATAGGTAGATGACGGGATAGCCGGCTTTCCGTTTTTTATCGTATCCTTCAGGCAAATAAAGTTTGTAGGTGAGTTTGTGGTGATGCGGGCGGTCATCCTTTTTTAGTGCTTTAGAGGCAATGGTTTCAACAACGGTCTTACTTCCGGTTTTGGATGCTTCGGGTGCAGACGGAAAGGCAATCATAATGACAGCAAACAAGATCAGCAGCAAAATTTGTTTGGTTTTCAAAAGCATTCCTCCTCTGAAATAAAGCAGATAATACCAGTATATTTGCATTTCAATTATTATGTAACAAAATGGGAACTATTTTTGGACAAAAGAAAAAACCGCCCATAGGCAGTTTTCATTGCTTCAGCAATTCTGAAAGCATCGATTTATTTTGAACGAGGTCAGCAAGTGTATAGCCGTCAAGGACTTCAAGGTATGCTCTTAAAGCTTTATGCAGGACACCCTTCAGCTTGCATGCGGGTGAAATGGCGCACATATTGCGCTCCGGATCAAAGCATTCCACAAGATTAAAGTCATCCTCTGTCTGTCTGACAATTGCGCCAATGTTTATCTCTTCTGGACTTAATGCCAGACGGATGCCGCCGCCGCGCCCTCTGACTGTCTCAATCACCTTCATTTTTCCAAGCTCGTATGTGACCTTCATCAGATGATTTTTCGAAATGCGATATGCTTCAGCTATTTCTTTTATATTGGACAGTTCTCCCTTTTCTTTAGAGGCAAGATAAATCAGCACCCTCAGAGAGTAATCTGTGTAGTTGGTCAGCCTCATGTCTCATCGCCCCACTGCAAGAAGTACGTTTATCTTACCACAACAGTCTGTCCTTTAATAAAAGAAAGGCTCATTTGTGACAGATCCGTTAAAGATGTATTTTATATATTGCTTTAAATGGGAAGCGGGAGTACGATAAAGATGTATTTGAAATACCACTTTAATTGAAAAGGGGAGCATCTCTTATGCTTACTCAAAAAACCATTGAAATTATTCAATCTACTGTGCCTGTTTTAAAAGAAAAAGGGGTAGACATTACAACACGTTTTTACAGCAATTTATTCAAGGATTATCCGGAACTATTGAATATCTTTAACCATGCGAATCAAAAAAAGGGCCGGCAGCAGACGGCGCTTGCAAACACCGTCTATGCAGCGGCTCTGCATATTCACCAGCTGCACATGATTTTGCCGGCAGTTGAACAAATTGCCCACAAGCACCGCAGTCTTGGCGTAAATGAAGAACATTATCCAATCGTAGGGGAGTATCTGCTCGGGGCGATAAAAGAAGTTTTGGGAGATGCAGCCACACCTGAAATTCTTGAAGCATGGGGCGAAGCGTACGGCGTGATTGCCGGCGTCTTTATCAATGCAGAAAAAAATCTCTACAGCAAAGCTATATGGGAAGGCTTCCAGCCGTTTACCGTTACACGGATCGAAAAAGAAAGCGATGCAGTTACATCTTTCTACCTTGAAAATAAGGCGATAAAACCACAATTTAAACCGGGTCAATATATAACAGTAAGAGTTAAAATACCTGGAGAAACGTATACGATGAACAGGCAGTACAGCCTTTCAGGAGGACCTGAAATGCCTTATCTCAGAATTTCGGTCAAGCGCGAAGAAAAAGGACTGGAATCAGGAAAAGTATCAAACTACCTTCACAGTCACATTCAAGCTGGAGATACGCTTGAAATCAGCGCTCCGGCAGGCGAGTTTATACTTAACGAAGAGGCTGAAACTCCTGTAACCCTTATCAGCGGTGGAGTCGGCGTAACACCTTTCATGAGCATGCTTGCGTCACTTGCTGCAAAACAGCGTGACCGTGAAATGACCTTTATTCATGCCACGCAGAACAGCGGAACACATGCCTTTAAATCTACAGTGGCGGCTCTCTGCTCAAACATGCCAAACAGCAGTGTCTACACCATTTACAGCAATCCGCTGAACGAAGACTGCACAGAACGGAACTTCTTTAGAGAAGGACAGATCGAGAAGAAGGATCTGGAGAAAATGCTTCAAACGAAAAATGGAGATTTTTATGTTTGCGGTCCGGTCGGATTTATGAAGTGCGTCATCGACATGCTTGCTGAGCTCGGCATCAAAGAAGAGCAGATCCATTCTGAGTTTTTTGGGCCTGCTGTTGATATGAAGAGTCTTCCTGAAACAGTCTCCTAAATTCGTCAATGGTTTAAAATGACATCAAAATGTTGATAGTAAACCGGGAGAAAGTCAACCAGATTTTCTCCCGGTTTTTTCTGTGATGCAAAACAGTACGAGGCGGGGGTGCTTTCCATTGACAATGGGGCAGCAAACAATTTAACATAGTTAAGTATTTGCTGAAATAATGCTTACAACATTCGTTAACTATAGAAAGCGGGGCTGTCATTTTGTCTGCAGAACAAAAAAAGAAAATGTTTATTTTGATGGTCAACATGTTTATTGCCATCGGCAGCTTTGGGATTATTATTCCGATCCTGCCTGCGTATCTTGAATCAATCAATCAGGGCGGAACTGCCGCAGGATTGATGATTGCCATCTTTGCCGGCGCTCAGCTCATTTTTTCCCCGATAGCTGGGAAATGGGCAGATCAGTACGGAAGAAGAAAAATGATTATTTACGGGCTGGCAGGATTGACGTTATCCATGTTCGTTTTTTACGCCGTTGATTCGATCTGGTGGCTTTATGCTTCCCGTGTGATCGGCGGAATCGGTGCGGCTCTGCTTGTTCCTGCCATTTTTGCCTATGTGGCGGACATCACGACGATGGACCAGCGTGCAAAAGGGAACAGCTTTGTTTCTGCTGCAATGTCTCTCGGGATTGTCATCGGACCCGGCATCGGAGGATTTCTTGCGGATTTCGGGCTGAAAATGCCGTTTCTGATTTCTGCGATTGTTTCGTTGGGAGCCGTTATCTTCTCGATTGTGCTGCTTGAAGACAGTGAATCAAAAATGACGACAGCTGCCATGATGCCTCAGGACAATGAATCCATGGCGCGTAAAATGGTGCGCTCGGTGAAAATGCCTTACTTTGTGCCTCTTATCATTACGCTTGTCATGAGCTTTGGCCTCATGGCGTATGAATCTGTGCTTGGCCTGTTTGTTGACAATCAGTTTGGCGCGACGCCGCAGGAGATTGCGCTGATGATTACATCAACCGGGATTATCAGTGTCATTGTCCAGCTGTTTGTTGTAGACCGTGTTGTCAGACGCTTCGGTGAAGGAATTGTGCTCAATATTTTCCTTGCGGTTGCAGCTGCAGGATTCCTGCTTTCACTGTTTGCAACGAGCTATGTCTTGTTCTTCGGAATTACGCTGCTTATCTTCCTTGCAACTTCGATCCTGCGCCCCGTGCTCAACACCCTGATTTCTAAAATGGCCGGAAACGAACAGGGCTTTGCAATGGGGATGAACAATGCCTATATGAGTATTGGAAACGTGCTTGGGCCGACGATTGCAGGCATGCTGTATGATGTCCAGATTCTGTATCCCTTTGTTCTCGGACTCGTCTTCCTCGTTGTCACACTGGTGATGACAATGATCTGGCAGAAGCGGTCATTGAAGCGGGAAATGGTTGTTAAAACTGAACATTAATGAGAAAACATGAATCCTTTGGGGTTCATGTTTTTTTGTGGGCTCTTTTTTAGATTCCCGGAGTTCTTCTTACCCTGCCAGAACGAAAAACGGTTCTCGAGGGGAAGGAAAGGAGCGAATCATACCCAGCTAGACCGAAAAAACGGTTGGGGTGGGTAAGCAAAGGTGTGAATCGTACCCAGGTAGACGGAAAAAACGGTTGGGGTGGGTAAGCAAAGGAGGGAATCGTACCCAGGTAGAGCGAAAAAACGGTTGGGGTGGGTAAGCAAAGGTGTGAATCGTACCCAGCTAGACTGAAAAAACGGTTGGGATGGGGTAAGCAAAGGTGCGAATCGTACCCAGGTAGACGGAAAAAACGGTTGGGGTGGGTAAGCAAAGGAGGGAATCGTACCCAGGTAGAGCGAAAAAACGGTTGGGGTGGGTAAGCAAAGGTGTGAATCGTACCCAGCTAGACCGAAAAAACGGTTGGGATGGGTAAGCAAAGGTGCGAATCGTACCCAGGTAGACGGAAAAAACGGTTGGGGTGGGTAAGCAAAGGTGTGAATCGTACCCAGGTAGACCGAAAAAACGATTGGGGTGGGTAAGGAAAGGAGCGAATCATACCCAGGTAGAGCGAAAAAACGGTTGGGGAGGGTAAGGAAAGGAGCGAATCATTACCTTTTCAACAAAAAACATCGATTCGCCCTAAGAAAAAGGACCGGAACGCAATGTCTGTTCATGTTTTTCCCTTCCCGCTCATACATTGTCTTAAAGACGAGATAGGGGGAAAACGTGTGAACGAAGCCTACCGGAAATCACTGGAATATGCGATTGCGGAGATTACGGAAATTGCGGATGGATTTGGGCTCGATTATTATCCGATGCGGTACGAAATTTGTCCTGCTGATATTATTTATACATTTGGCGCTTATGGAATGCCGACCCGTTTTTCACATTGGAGCTTTGGGAAACAATTTTTCAAGATGAAACTTCACTATGATCTGGGGCTGAGCAAGATTTACGAGCTTGTCATCAACTCGGATCCCTGCTATGCGTTTTTGCTGGATACGAATTCGCTCATCCAAAATAAACTGATCGTGGCGCACGTTCTGGCCCACTGCGATTTTTTCAAAAACAACAGCCGTTTTCAGAATACAAAGCGTGATATGGTTGAGAGCATGGCTGCTACGGCCGACAGAATCAAGCAGTATGAAATTGAGCATGGCAGAGCCGAGGTTGAAACATTTCTTGATGCGGTGCTTGCGATTCAGGAGCACATTGATCCTTCGCTTATGCGTCCAAAGCTGTCTTGGACGATGGAGGATATAGAGGAAGAGGATGTGAAAAAAGCATCACCTTATGATGATCTTTGGGGGCTGGATCAAAAGGACAAACCTAAGTCTGAGCGGGCAAAGAAAAAGAAAAAATTCCCTCCAGCGCCTGAAAAGGATATCCTTCTCTTTATTGAGGAGTACAGCCGTGACCTCGAAGACTGGCAGCGTGATATTCTGACGATGATGCGCGAAGAGATGCTTTATTTTTGGCCGCAGCTTGAAACGAAAATCATGAACGAAGGCTGGGCATCCTTCTGGCATCAGCGGATCTTGAGGGAGCTTGATCTTTCTACAGAAGAATCCATCGAGTATGCCAAGCTCAACGCGGGCGTTGTCCAGCCGTCCAAGACGGGAATCAACCCTTATTACCTCGGTCTCAAAATCTTTGAAGACATCGAGGAACGGTACAATAATCCGACAAAGGAAATGATCAGACGCGGAGCAGAACCGAACTCCGGCCGGGAGAAAATGTTTGAGGTGCGAGAGGTCGAATCAGACCTTTCCTTTATCCGAAACTATTTAACGAAGGACCTTGTCACCCGTGAAGATATGTATCTTTTCCAGAAGCAGGGGAGAGATTACAAGGTTGTCGACAAAGAATGGGAGCACGTCCGCGACCAGCTGATCAATATGAGAGTAAACGGAGGATTCCCGTATATTACGGTGAATGACGGCGATTACCTCAAAAACAATGAGCTGTACTTGAAGCATTGGTTTGAAGACATTGAACTTGATTTAAAATACCTGGAAAAAGTGCTGCCGTACATTCACCAGCTCTGGGGCCGTGCGGTTCATATGGAGTCAGTGCTTGAAGGCAAACCGGTACTGTTCACGTATGACGGGAAGGCGATTCACAGGAAGTATTTATAAGTGCAGGGACTGGCCGAAAAGACTAATCGTCTTGCAGGCCAGTATATTTTTTGAAAAACACTTGCATTTTACAAGTAATAAGCGTATAAATGAAGTATGAGGTGAGAAAAAATGGAAAACACGCGTGAATTGTTTCAAATCATGACCCGCCGTTTCGGGCTGCTGAACAAGAATTGCTGTACAGCAGGAGGAATTGAGATTTCTTTAATACAAAGCCATATCCTTTATGAAGTTGATAAGATGCCCCGGCCTTCTATGCAGGAAGCGGCCGAAGTGCTTGGCACGGATATAACCACTTTCAGCAGACAGGTCCAGTCATTGGTAAAGCTGAATTTGCTGAAAAAAACCCCTCATCCGGATGACCGCAGAGTTCATATCCTGTCACTGACAACAGAGGGGAAATATGTAGCCACAACGATCGACCATCAGATGAATACGTATTTGAACGAGGTTTTTTCGCATATGAATGAGTTTGAAAAAGAAACGGTTATCCGCTCGATTAAGCTGTTAAATAAAGCAATGGCGAAGTCCAGCGTATGCTGCACCACTCCTTTGGGGTGATTTCTTCAGTTTGATACTTGCATTATGCAAGTAATGATAAAAATAGTTCAGGAGGGTTTTAAATGAAACTTGATGTAAAAGTGAACACATGCTGCAATGCCACGGAAAAAGCGCCCATTATAAAGGAAAAGAAACTGCCGGTTGCCATCATAGGAGGAGGGCCAGTGGGCCTTGCAGCTGCTGCACATTTGGCTGAACGGGGAGAAGCCTTTTTCCTGCTGGAAGCAGGGGAAGCGGGGGCAAACGTATTGTCCTGGGGGCATGTGCGATTATTTTCTCCGTGGCGTTATAACATTGATAAAGCTGCGGCCGCACTGCTTAAGAAGCATAACTGGCAGGAGCCTGAACTTGATGCACTGCCTTATGGAAAAGAGCTTGTTGATCACTACCTGGCGCCTCTGTCGAATCTTCCTGAAATAAAACCTTTTATCCACTCGAAAACAAAGGTTATATCAATCGCGAAAAAAGAGATCGATAAGATGAAATCCGCAGGAAGGGAAAAAGTGCCGTTTGTCATCTATGCAGAAAAAGAAGGAAACCTTCAAATTTTCGAAGCAAAAGCAGTCATTGATGCAGCAGGAACATGGGGAAATCCAAACCCTGCTGCTTCAAGCGGCATCTGGCACAGCGGAGAAAAAGCATTGAGCGGTCAAATCTATTACGGAATCCCTGATATTGCCGGAAAAGAAAAGGAGCGTTATGCAAAGAAGCGGACAGCTGTGATCGGCGGAGGGCACTCGGCAGTCAATGCGCTGCTTGAACTGGCAGAACTTAAGGTAACGCATCCTGAAACGGATATTGTCTGGGTGATGCGCAAGCAGAAAGCGGAAGATGCATACGGCGGAGAAGAGAAGGACGCGCTTGCTGCAAGAGGGGCTTTGGGAAGCAGGGTTCATCAGCTTGTCAATGCCGGAGTAATCGCAGTCCAAACACCGTTTTTCATCCAATCTATGAAAAAGTCGGATCATGGAATTGACATCATCGGAACGCAATCTGGAGAAACAAAACAGCTGTTAGGCTTTGATGAAATCATAGTCAATGCGGGAAGCAGACCGGACCTCAGCATCATCAGCGAGCTGCGGACATCAATCGATTCTGCAACAGAAAGCGTTTCCGCTTTATCCCCGTTAATCGATCCTAACGTGCACAGCTGCGGAACCGTCCGGCCGCACGGTGAAAAGGAATTGCGCCAGCCGGAGAAGAATTTTTATATGGTCGGTGCAAAAAGCTATGGGCGTGCTCCAACCTTTTTAATGGCAACAGGATATGAACAGGTTCGCTCAGTAGTTGCACACCTGTGCGGAGACTATGCTGCAGCAGAAAAAGTGGAACTCGATCTTCCTGAAACAGGCGTTTGCAGTGTGAATTTTTCAAAAAACAGCAAGACAGAATCCTGCTGTTCTTAAACCGAAAGGCGGAGTGATGGGAATGGTCATTAATCATGCAGGTGCACTGCGGAAAGAGTACTTTACTGCATATATGAATTTGATGAAGAATGCATTTGGATACACGGATGAGGAGGCTTTCGACAAGACCTTTCAACGCCTATTTCAGTCACAGGAAACGTATTTGGGAAATGAAAGCTATCAGCAGTTTCTGCTCGCTTTTGATCAGCTGAAAAAGAAGTAAAGAGGTGGCAGCATGGCCAAACCCGGCACGCCAAAAAATCAGAACATCATCACACTTACAGCTCTCATTACGGCACTCAGTCTGCTGGGAGATTCCATGCTGTATATTGCTCTTCCGATTTTCTGGAAGGAAGCGGGACTTGATTCCATCTGGCAGGTTGGCATTCTGCTTTCCATTAACCGGTTCATCCGTCTGCCTGTCGGACCCGCAGTAGGCTGGCTGTACAAACGAATACCGCTGAAAACCGGCTTGCTTATCGCTGTGTGTATTGGTGGACTTACTACGCTTGGGTATGGGCTCTTTAAAGGATTCATTGCCTGGGTTATCCTCAGAAGCTTGTGGGGAATTGCATGGTCGTTCTTCCGGATCGGTGGACTGTCCGCTGTTGCGCTGTACTCAGATGAAAACCGCAGGGGAGAAGCTATGGGCTCATACAACGGCATTTACCGTCTAGGCAGTCTGGCTGGAATGCTTATTGGCGGCCTGCTCGTTCCATACTTCGGCTTAACAGCGGTTTCTATTGTTTTCGGATTCATCACTTTAATTGGTATCCCCATCATTTTGCTCGGTTTTTCTGAGAAAAAACAGGCGGAAAAAGAAAAAAAGATTCAGAATATCTCTTCTTTTTGCTTTGAATATAGGCAAAAGCTTTTGATCATCGTCAGCGGTTTTTTCATCACGCTTCTCATACAGGGAGTTCTTACAGCCACCTTAAGCTCACTAATCAATCATCATTTTGGAAAGGAAATTTCTCTGGCAGGACTGATCATCAGCGTCACTTTTTTATCCGGATTGCTCCAGTCTGCAAGATGGATGTGGGAGCCGTTGCTGGCGAAGAAAATCGGCAGGTGGTCTGATCATAAATCAGTCAGGAATCCTTTGTTCATAGGGTCTTTATTCTTTAGCTCGCTGTCGTTTTCCCTTATATCATATAACCTGCCTGCTGAAGTCTGGATTGTTGCTGCCGTTGCTGTTCTTCTATGTGCGACAGCTGTTACCACTTTATCCGATACTCTTGCGATAGACGCAGCCAAACACACCGGCACTCTCAAGTTTCTAACCTTGTACTCGGTCATTCAGGATGCAGGCGCTGCGCTTGGACCATTTCTCGGCTACATAGTCATTGAGCTTGAGAACGGATTTTCTTATCTGTTTTGGGGAGGAGCTGCTGTTTTTTCTTTGATGGGTATGCTTTGGATTTTTCTCCATGCTGAAAAGAAATCAGTATTGGCCGGCAAGTCTGAATCGGCCCTTTGACTTGGCTTGGATCATATCCAGGCTTATTTTTATTGGAGCGCAAATCGTACATTTACACACTTTTTACATATAAGCTCTTTATTATATAAGTATTTTATTATATAATGATTTTCGACATGGAGGTGTTGGCAAATTGGAAGTGACTTCAACAATTGAGATTGAACGGGTTTCTCAAATACTTAAGCTTCTCGGAGACAGAACACGTCTTACCATGATGAAGCTTCTTGAGACGAACGAATGCTGCGTCTGCGAATTTACGGCTATCTTTAAAACGAGCCAGCCCGGAATCAGCCAGCATTTGAGGAAGCTCCGCGATGCCGGCCTAGTGAAGGAAAACCGAAAAGGTCAATGGATTTTTTATTCAATTAATAAAGATAATGACGTTTATCCTTTTCTGAAAGGTTTACTGCAACACCTGCCGGAGCAAAATAACTTACTGGCAGATTTAGAAACACAGGGTCTTCGTATATCATGTGAATAGAGAGGGGAAGAAAGATTGACTTCAGTACTTTTAGCATCCAGTATTTTTCTTTTAACTCTCATCTTGGTGATCTGGCAGCCGAAAAATCTTTCCATAGGGTGGTCAGCCTGCGGAGGAGCTTTAGCTGCATTATTGGTTGGAGTAGTTGATTTTGGTGACGTTATTGACGTTACATCGATTGTCTGGAATGCAACTTTGGCATTTATTGCAATTATTATCATCTCTCTGATTTTAGATGAGATTGGGTTTTTTGAATGGTCTGCCCTTCATATGGCCAGAGCAGCGCGGGGGAACGGCCTCCGAATGTTTGTTTATGTATCGATTTTGGGAGCACTAGTGGCTGCGTTTTTTGCAAACGACGGCGCAGCGCTCATCCTGACGCCTATTGTCCTTGCAATGGTGCGGAACTTGAATTTCAGTGAAAAAATGGTATTCCCGTTCATCATGGCGAGCGGATTTATCGCTGATACGACATCGCTGCCGCTGGTTGTAAGCAACCTGGTAAACATTGTGTCCGCCGACTATTTTAATATTGGCTTTATCGAATACGCTTCGCGGATGATTGTGCCGAACTTCTTTGCTTTAGGAGCGAGTATTCTTGTCCTGTACTTGTACTTCCGCAAAAGCATCCCGGCAAATTATGACCTGGCGGATTTAAAAACACCTAAAGCTGCCATTAAAGACGAGAAAATGTTCCGTCTTTCCTGGTTCGTACTCGGTATTCTGCTTATCGGATACTTTATCAGCGAGTTCCTTCATATCCCTGTATCCATTGTTGCAGGTGTTGTCGCCGTTTTCTTCTTGTCCATGGCCAGAAGAAGCCCGGCCGTGCATACGAAAAAGGTTTTAAAAGGAGCTCCGTGGGCAATTGTATTCTTCTCGATCGGGATGTATGTCGTAGTGTACGGCCTCCGGAATGCAGGATTAACAGCCGTTCTGGCTGATGTCATTCAGGCAGCGGCTGATCAGGGTCTGTTTGCCGCAACTATTTCAATGGGCTTTATTGCAGCCATCCTGTCTTCTATCATGAACAATATGCCGACGGTCATGATTGATGCATTGGCCATTGCTGACACAAATACGACAGGAACACTTAGAGAAGCATTGATTTATGCCAATGTGATTGGTTCTGATTTAGGACCTAAAATCACCCCGATTGGATCCCTTGCTACCCTTTTATGGCTCCATGTATTGAGCTTAAAAGGAGTTAAAATATCCTGGGGCACCTATTTCAAAACAGGAATCATTTTAACCATTCCAACATTGTTTATCACACTTGTCGGACTTTATCTGTGGCTGCTCATTATTTAACATACAATCTAAATACTTACTTAAAAGGAGACTGCACCTATGTCTAAAAAAATAATTTACTTCTTATGTACTGGAAATTCATGCAGAAGCCAAATGGCTGAAGGCTGGGCAAAGAAACATCTTGGTGAGGATTGGATTGTAAAAAGCGCAGGACTTGAAGCGCACGGACTAAATCCTAACGCTGTAAAGGCGATGAAAGAAGCAGGAGTCGATATTTCTAATCAAACTTCAGATGTCATTGATCCTGAAATCCTTAACAATGCTGATCTGATTGTTACTCTATGCGGGCATGCAGCAGACAATTGCCCTGTAACGCCTCCTCACATTAAACGCGTTCACTGGGGATTTGACGACCCTGCTAAAGCAGAAGGAACAGATGAAGAGAAATGGGCATTCTTCCAGCGTGTTCGTGATGAAATCGGCGAGCGCATCGAGCGTTTTGCTAAGACTGGTGAATAATTGAAAGAGGGTGCTTCGCGAATGCAGTCAAAAAATTACCATGAGCTAATTAAAAAACGTGTTTATATTGGAGGTGCTGCAGATGCATCCGCAGCGGCTGAAAATGAACAGACAGATGTTGTGTTTGACTTGAGGTCTGAGTCAGATGATTCCTCAGCAGCCGGATACCATCGTATTCACAGCCCTATTACAGATGACATAGAACGACAGGATGAATCTGTGAAAAATTCAATTCATCAGGTTGTACATGCTTACAATGAAGGAAAGAAAATCTACTTTCATTGCGGAGGCGGCAGCAACCGCACAGGTACTGTGGCAATCGGTACACTCCTGTCACTTAACATGGCTTCTTCTATTGAAGAAGCAGAGCGCACTGCTAAAGAAGTCCGCCCGAAAATCCAGGTTAAGCCGGAAATGAAAGAAACGTTAAAACGGCTGTATCCAAATGCATAAAGCAGAATAGGTCTCAGAGATGAGGCCTTTTTTGTATTAAATGGGGGAGGGAGCTTCATGTACGAGATCAAAAAGTTGACCGTTCTTCACTGGAAACAAGTAAAAGAAATTTATCTCGAGGGCATCTCGACCGGCAACGCCCCTTTTGAAACGGAAGCACCTGAATGGGAAAAATGGGACGGCAGCCATTCTAAAGAATGCCGGCTTGTTGCTGAACATGGCGGAGCAGTCTATGGTTGGGCGGCACTGAGTCCGGTATCAGGAAGATGCGTTTATTCAGGGGTGGCAGATGTGAGCATCTACATAGCCGGTGCTCATAAAGGAAAGGGGATTGGAACAGCTCTGCTGCGTGCAATCATTGAACTCAGTGAGCTGGAAGGCTTTTGGACCCTGCAGGCAGGAATTTTCCCGGAAAATACTTCAAGCTTGAAGCTTCATGAAAAGGCCGGATTCAGACGAATCGGTGTAAGGGAAAAAATCGGAAAGATGAATGGCGTTTGGAGAGATGTGGTGTTTTTGGAAAGACGGAGCGGCAAATTGTAAAAAGAGAGCTTTGCGCTCTCTTTTTTAATGCAGATTTCCATCGATTTCAGTCAGCTGTCTGACCGTTTTTTCATCCAGCTGTTTAATCACCTGAAAAAGAAGCTCGGCGGCATGGTCGAGGTCATCTCTGTGAACAACGGATACATGGCTGTGAATATATCTAGCGGGAACACTTACAACCACAGTAGGAACACCTTCATATCCGAGATGGAATTTTCCGCCGTCGGTCCCGCCTCCTGGCATAATATCGATTTGATAAGGGATGCCATTTTTATCGGCAATGCCTGTTACAAAGTTTCTTAGCTTCAGATGGGGAATCATGCTGGCATCGAAAAAGCCGATCAGCGGTCCTTTTCCAAGCTCTGTATGCCCTTCATCTTTCATCCCCGGTGTGTCTCCTGCAACACCAACATCAAGAGCGAAAGAAATATCAGGCTTTACTGTATTGACGAGTGTTTGAGCGCCTCTGAGCCCTACTTCTTCCTGGACGGTGGCTCCGGCATATAAGATATTTGGATGCTTCTTGTCCGCAGCCGCTTTTTCAAGGGTTTTCAGCGCCACATAACACCCGGCGCGGTTATCCCAGTTGCGGGCAAGCAGGAGCTTTTGATTTGGAAATACTTCAAATGGGCAGATTGTCGCAATGGGGTCGCCGACCTGCACGCCGAAGCTTTCCGCTTCTTCCTTGCTTGAGGCGCCAATATCAATAAACATATTTTTGGTCTCAAGGACGTTTTTCCGTTCATCAATCGTCAGAACATGCGGCGCTTTTGAACCGATGACTCCTGTCAGATCTCCTTTTTTTGTCATGACTTTTACACGCTGTGCAAGCATGACATGGCCCCACCAACCCCCAAGTGTCTGAAACTTCAGGAACCCGTCCTTGGTTATGGCTTTCACCATAAGCCCGACTTCATCCATATGCCCGGCAATCAGAATCTTTGGTCCTTTTTTGCCCGTAACTCCTGTGATGCTCCCCAGTTTGTCTTTAACTAAATCAGGGGTGAAGGCCTTGATTTTTTCTTCAAGAACCTTGTGAATTCTCGCTTCAAATCCCGAAGGACCTTCCGGATCCGTCACGTCTTTTAATAGCTGCAGGTCTTTATCCATTATACATCCCTCCAGTAGGTAGGATGCCTTTCTTGCCTTTAGCTCATACCAATCATAATGCCGGCAAAGGCTGATAAAATTCCTCCGGTATAGCTGATGAAAAGGTAGGTAATGAGAACACGGTGATTTTCTTTTTCTCTGAGCTGAATGTTCTCGAGCTTGAAAGTGGAAAATGTCGTGAATGCTCCCATAAATCCGATGCCAAAAAGAGAATACAGTCCTTCTGACAGCCCGTATCCTGTCATCAGGCCGAGGAGAAAGGAGCCGGCAAGATTCACAGTCAATGTGCCGATTGGAAAACCTGTTTTGCTTTTGTTGTTCATCCAGGAGCTTAAAAGAAAGCGGGCTATAGCACCGAGAAATCCTCCTGCAGCAATCAATAGCAGGTTCATAGCGCGGACTCTCCTTTCCTTTTAAAAGAACGTCCCAGTGAGTATCCGTACCACGCGAGGAAAAGACCCCCGAAAAGGCTGAGCAGCACATATAAAAGGGCCAGTGCAAACATGCCGTCTTTCATCAGCAGCACCGTTTCAACGCTGAAGGTGGAAAAGGTAGTAAAAGAGCCGACCAGTCCGGTGCCAAGACCCGCGAGAATATGGGGATGAAAGACTTTCAGTTTGACGATGCTGTTTGTAAACCATCCCAGAACAAAACAGCCGATCAGATTGGCAAGAAGCGTGCCGAGCGGGAAGCCCCCGCTGTACCAGGTATGTGTCACCAGTCCGAGCCCATATCTGAGGAGGCTGCCGGCGACTCCTCCTGCGCCTATAAGCAGATAATTCATTGTAGTAGTCCCCTTACTTTCTTTATAAACTTTCGCGGGCAGTAAAGAAGTATCAGCCGATGTTATAACCCTTATTTTAAAATCCGACTTTATTCTTTACAAGCTGTTCATTGATTACGTGAAGAAAATGGTGCCCTATAAAATGGCACTCCAGGAATATAGGGTATCGAAAAGCGAAAATGGTACCCTATAAACCGGTACTCCGGAAATATAGGGCATCAAAAAGCAAAAATGGTACCCTATAAACCGGTACTCCGGAAATATAGGGCATCAAAAAGCAAAAATGGTACCCTGTAAACCGGTACTCCGGAAATATAGGGCATCAAAAAGCGAAAATGGTACCCTATAAACCGGGGATCCGAGAATACAGGGCATAAAAAAGCGAAAATAATACCCTATAAATCGCCCCTCCGGAAATATAGGGCACCAAAATTCCAAAATGGTACCCTATAAACCTGCAATGCGCGAATATAAGGCACCAAAACCCAAAATAACAAAAACCTCATAAAAATTTCACATCCTTCAGGTAAAATAGGAGGTAATATATAGACAGGCAAAAGCGAGGTAATTCTTATGAGCACAACAACGGTGATGGTACTTGATGATGAAGAAGCAATGCGGTCTCTGATCAGAACGTTCCTGGTTCAGGAAGGCTACAGGGTGATTGAAGCGGCAAATGGTTCTGAGGCTCTTGATCTTTTGAAAAGAGAGGTGCCCGATCTGATTATTGCAGATGTTATGATGCCGTATATGGACGGGTTTTCTTTTGCAGGGGAATTAAAAAAGGCGTATGAGATTCCGCTTATTTTCCTGTCGGCAAAAGGGGAAGAGTGGGATAAGATTCAGGGCCTGAAACTTGGCGGGGATGATTATATCGTGAAGCCGTTCCACCCCGGAGAACTGCTTGCGAGAGTGGAGTCTGTTCTCAGAAGAGCAAGGCAGAGCACGTCTGCAGGCAGCAGGGCAGCGGTGGGGCCGCTTGTTTTGGATGCTCTTTCTTATAAGGCGATGATTGGAAGCGAAACGCTATCGCTGACGCTTAAGGAGTTTGAGCTTTTGTCGATTCTCGCGAGAAATAAAGGAACGGTTTTTACCAGAGAACAGCTTCTTGAATCGGTATGGGGCTCCAATTATATTGGCACAGGCAGAACGGTGGATACGCATATTAAAACATTGAGGCTGAAATTAAAGGACCATGCGCATCTTATCCAGACCGCTTGGGGCGTGGGCTATAAATTTGAGGTGTAAGGGTTGATTAAGCGATTAAATTTAAGTCAGAAAGTGCTGATGCTGATTGGTGCCTGCATTCTTTTCAGCATTGTGTTCTCTTTTTTCTTTCTGCATTTTCTGTATAAGGAGCTTTATTTTAACAGTGTGAAAGAGTCTGTGATTTTTCAGGGAGAGAGAACGGCTGCACATTATCACTCAGGGACGCTCAGCGAAGACCTCGCAGAGAAAATCCACTGGTACAACATGGTGTCTGAATATGAAGTGATTGTCCTTGATGAGATTGAAGATCTGTCTTCTTATTTTCCGTACGAGATTAATCATCAGGCTCTCATCACCCGGTCAGACAGAAAAAGGCTTGAGAATGAAGAGTTTATTGTTAAAGATGGATATGTAGAAGAGTTCGGGCGGGAAATCATTGGAGCCGTTTTCCCTGTTGCCGGAAAAAGCGGTACAGAAAGCTATATTTACATCTACGTGCCTCTGGCTGATCTTCAGGAAGTGTTTGAGGGAAGCATTCCGATTCTTCTGTTTGCAGGATCCATGTTTTTTATGATTCTGTTTCTTGCTGTCAATCAGATTCGGCGTTCCCTGTTTCAGCCGCTTCAGGAAATCCGGCTTTTTTCAAAGGAAGTGTCCAGAGGGAATTACTCCAACCGGCTGCAGATTTCAAAGCGGGATGAAATCGGAGAACTGGCAAGAGCGTTTAATTCAATGAGCGAATCCCTTGAGAAGCAGGAGGCGCGCAAAAAAGAGTTCCTTGCGAATATTGTCCACGAGCTGAGAACACCTCTTACTTATATTGGAGGATACAGCCAGGCGCTGTCCCATCAGATGTACAAATCTCCTGAGGAAGCTGAGCACTACGTAAAGACGATTGAGCGGGAAACGAACCGGGTCAACAAGATGATTCATGACCTGATTGACCTGGACGTCCTTCAGGAGAGTATGTATACGCTAAAGACAGAGCCAATCGCCATTGCGCAGCTGTTTTTGGATACGTTTGCTTTGTTTGAAATCAGGCTGCACGAAAAGAACCTGCAGACGAAGCTTCATTTGCATGAGGATCTTGTGATCATGGGCGATCCGAAACGTATTCAGCAGGTGTTCTACAATCTGATTGACAATGCGATAAAGTACGCAGAAGAAGGAAGTGTGATCCGAATTTCTTTCTCAGAAGAGAAGAACCGGTTTCATTTCTGCATCCATAACGTTGGAAGCGAGCTTTCGGAACAGGATCTCGTTCATATCGGCGAGCGGTTCTTCCGGACGGATAAAGCACGCAGCCGCCTGACAGGAGGAACGGGACTTGGACTTTCCATTGTAAAGGAAATTGTCAGGCTCCATGAAGGTGAACTCAGGATTGAAAGTGACGTTTCAACAGGGACTGCGGTAACCGTTATGCTGCCGGCACTTCTGTAAAAAAAAGGACCTGTTTATTTCTGCAGATTTAAGGGAAACTACTACGTAACTAAACGAGAAAGTAGGGACCCGCTATGTTATGGACGATTATTGGACTTTTAATCTTATTTTGGATTCTCGGGCTTGTTTTCAAGGTTGCTGGAGGAATTATTCATATTCTTCTTGTCCTTGCTTTGATTGTGTTCCTGTATAATTTCTTCATGAAAAGAAAAGGCAGGGCACGGGGATAAGTGCGGAAGACCGGCGGAAGCGTATGCTGACTGCTGGTCTTTTTTTTATGATGTTATGTTACAATGAAAAGATAGTTCACTATGTGAAGAAACGATACTAAGATAAGCAATCAGCTTGCTGGGAGACTAAATATGACTAGAGAAAAAAATGTAAAAATCATACCGCTTGGCGGGATGGGCGAAATCGGAAAAAATATGTATGTGGTTGAGTATGGCGGAGAAATCGTCATTGTTGATGCGGGTGTTAAGTTTCCGGATGAAGAATTAAGGGGCGTTGACTACATCATTCCTGATTACTCGTACCTTGTGAAGAATGCCGGGAGAGTAAAAGGCCTGTTCATCACTCACGGACATGAAGATCATATCGGCGGAGTGCCGTTTTTATTGAAACAATTAAATGTGCCGGTTTATGCCGGGGGACTGGCTATGGGCTTTATCCGGAACAAGCTTGAAGAGCATGGGCTGCTGAGAGAAGCAGAGCTGCACGACATTACGGAGGAGAGCTTGATTGAACTTGGTGAATTGAGCGTGTCCTTTTTCCGTACAACACACAGCATCCCCGATTCATTCGGAGTTGTGATTCATACACCGCAGGGCAACGTGGTTCACACGGGTGACTTTAAATTTGATTTAACACCGGCAGGTCCTGAGCAGGACTTGTCGAAGATTGCAAAAGTCGGGCAGGACGGGGTCCTCTGTCTTTTATCTGACAGTACCAACAGCGAAATTCCCGGGTTCTCTGTTTCTGAGAAGAAAATCGGCCAGAATATTTTGAACGTAGTCAGAAAGCAGTCCGGCCGAATTATCGTCGCTCTGTTTGCATCAAACGTGTTCCGTCTTCAGCAGGTGATTCAGGCATCTGTCGCATGCGGAAGAAAAGTTGCCTACACAGGGAGAAGCATGGAGAGAGCAATTGGCATCGGTCTTGAGCTCGGATACATCGATGCTCCAAAGGGCACGTTTATTGATCCTAATGAAATCAGTGCCTATAAAAACAGCGAGCTGACCATTCTGTGTACGGGAAGTCAGGGAGAGCCATTTGCTGCCCTTTCCAGAATTGCAGAAGGAAAGCATCGCCATATCCATATTGAAGAAGGTGACACGATTATCTTCTCATCTTCTCCTATTCCGGGGAATGTTCTCAGCGTGAACCGCATCGTCAACAAGCTGATGAAAGCGGGGGCGGATGTCATTGATAACAAGCTTTATGACATTCATACATCAGGACACGGCGGCCAGGAAGAGCTGAAGCTGATGCTTAAGCTTCTGAAACCGAAATTCCTGGTGCCGATCCACGGGGAGTACCGCATGCAGAAGATGCATCAGACGCTTGCCCTGGACTGCTTTGTTCCGGAAGAAAACATCTTTATTCTCGACAACGGGCAGGTTCTCAATGTCTCAAAAGAAAAAGCTTACCAGGCCGGCAGAGTACCGGCACGGTCTGTCTATGTAGACGGCCACGGAATCGGTGATGTTGGAACATCTCTTCTAGGCGAACGCAAGCAGCTGGCTGACAGCGGGATTTTATCAATTCTTCTTTTCAAAGAAGGGGAAGAAATCATCCGCAAGCCGCAAATCATTTCGAGAGGCTTTGTCTATTTAAGAGAATCAAGCAGCTTTATGGGAGAAATCGAAACGAGGGCAGCCGCTCTTGTTGATCAGCATCGGGCAGATGATATTGAACGGAAATTAAGTTCGGCTATCTCTGATTTCATCTACAAAAAATTAAAGCGGTCTCCAATTGTTGTGACGAAAGTCATTGATGTGACAAGGGGATAATGAAAAAAGCTCTGACATGTTTCAGAGCTTTTTGCTTTTTACAGAAATCTGTTCAATATCACCTAGAACGACGGTGTAAAAAATCAAGCCGATGACGAGCACGGCCGCCGCAATGATGAAAGCAAGATCAAATGACCCTGTTGCGTCAACTATGTACCCTGTCAAAAAGGTCGCGATGATCCCTCCGAAAAGGTTGTTCGCAAAATTGACCATTGAGCTCAGGATTGCTGTTGTGCCGGGCGGTGCAAGCTTTGCTGCAATGGTCCAGCCGATTGGGGCTGTTGCGGATATTCCGGCGAGGCCAACGGAAATGAAAATCATCGACAAGACCGGGCTTGATGTAAAGATCGACCCGATAAAGATAAGGCCGATAAGAAGTCCAGCCGCAATGATGTTTTTATATACTCTGTCAGGGGCGTATCCTTTCTTGATCAGGCTGTCGACAAGCCACCCGCCAGCGAGAATCCCTGAGAGAGAGGCAATCAGCCAAGGGATGGCCGTATAAAGAGCGGAGGAAAGCAAATCCAGCTGAAACTGCTCCTTAAAGAACGTAGGAAGCCAAAGAAGCAGCAGGTTAAAAGTATATCCGTATCCGGTAAAACCGATCATCAGCCCCCAAGCCTTTCTGTTTGTAAAAAACGATTTCAGCACAAGTGCCGCTTTATAAGAAGGAAGGTCTGAAGAATCTTCGTACATATGAATGTAGTTGATTTCTTCTTTTGATATGCTCTTGTGAGTGTCCGGCTCGTCGTAATATTTCCAGAAGACAAAGGTAAACAGCACGTTAATCGCCCCGATTGCCAAAAAAGCGGTTTTCCAGTCATAAAGGGTGATCAATATCGCTACAAGAGGCCCGCCGATTACATTTGAAAGTTTGGCAGAGGAATCAAACAGGGCATTGGCAAGTCCTCTCTCATGAAAAGGAAACCAGCTGGCTGTAGCTTTTGCTGCGGCAGGAAAAGCAGACGCGCTGGTGATGCCTGTGAAAAAACGGATGATGTATAAAAGAAGAGTGCCTTGAATAAAGACGAGGCTGATCGTCAAAAACGTCCAGATGACCATGCCGGTCCTTGTCACCCAGCTGACTCCCCACCTGTCGAGCATACTGCCGATCGGAAGCTGCATAAGGGTATAGGCATAGTTATACACCGTAAAAACAAGCCCCATTTCAAAAGCGCTCAGCGAAAAGGCTTTCTGAAGTTCAGGAGCAGCGGCAGCAAGGGCAACCCTGTCAAAGTAATTCAAGATAATGAACGTGCTTAGAAGAGCAGATATTGTCCACCTTGTATTTTTTCCCGCGGGCCGGGCTATTTCTGTTTCATTACTCAACTATCACACCTGCCTATCGAAAAGAAATCTATGCTTTAGGTTTCCTCAATTATGCAGCATCATGCTAATAGAAAAACAAAAAAGAGAGATGCACGACGGCATCTCTCTTTGTTTATTAGTGATTTACTGCTTTGGCATCCGGTTTATCGTAAAGAGCTAGCTTTTCTAAAAGACTGCTGCTGTCGTCGTTTAGACCGGTTAGTATGACTTCTTTGCCGTGCTGTCTGTATTTCATGATGATTTTATCAATTGCTCCTGCTGCCGAATCATCCCAGAGGTGGGCGCTGCTTAAATCAAGATAAATGGTGCGGGCTTCTTCTTTAAAATCAAAAGCAGCTACAAGGTTTTGGACGGAAGCAAAGAATACCTGCCCGTGCACTTTGTATGTTTTTGCCATCGTCCGTTTATCTGTAAACGATTCGACGTGCACCTTCGATATTTTAGCGGCAAAGAACAGAGCGCTTAAAACAACCCCGGCCAGCACACCTTTGGATAAATCATGTGTAGCGACGACGGTAACGACTGTGACAACCATGACTGCCGCATCTGACTTCGGCATCACATGAAGCTTTGTGAGCGAGGACCAGTCGAATGTGCCGATTGACACCATAATCATAACCCCGACAAGGGCTGCCATTGGAATCTGAACGAGCAGATCGTTCAGTAAAACAATAAGAACCATCAGGAAGACACCTGCCACAAACGTTGAAAGCCTGCCTCTTCCTCCGGACTTCACATTAATGACGGACTGGCCGATCATGGCACAGCCTGCCATACCGCCGAAAAATCCATTCACAATGTTAGCGATGCCCTGTCCTTTGGCTTCTTTATTTTTATCACTTTCCGTATCTGTCATATCATCGACAATCTGAGCTGTCAGCAGGGATTCCAATAATCCTACAAGAGCAAGCGCAAAGGAATAAGGAAGAATGATCTGCAGTGTTTCGAATGTTAATGGTATTTGGGGGATTAAAAACATAGGCAGCTCCTGCGCCAATTCACCCATATCACCGACTGTGCGCACACCGGCACCCGTCATAACCGCAATGACCGAGATGACAACAATGGCAACGAGCGGAGACGGCACGGCAGTTGTGAATCTAGGCAGAATATAAATAATGGCCAGTGCTCCTGCTACCATCGCATACATGATCCAGGATTCTCCCGCAAAATGTGGAAGCTGAGCCATAAAAATGAGTATAGCCAAAGAATTAACAAAGCCGACCATTACAGATCTCGGAATAAACCGCATCGCCCTTCCGAGTTTAAGTGCACCCATGACATACTGAATGATGCCTGTGAGCACAGTAGCGGCAAGAAGATACTGAAGACCATGTTCAGCAACGAGCGTCACCATCAGAAGTGCCATCGCCCCGGTTGCAGCCGAAATCATGCCGGGCCTTCCCCCGACAAATGAAATAACCACCGCAATACAAAATGAAGCGTAGAGTCCGACCATTGGATCTACTCCTGCAATAATGGAAAAGGCAATGGCCTCCGGAATAAGCGCCAGAGCAACAACAATGCCGGATAGAATATCTCCGCGTATGTTGCCGAACCATTCCTGTTTAATTGTCTGTACGTTCAAATCAAAAAACACCTCTTTTTATTTTTTTATGGCTTTCAACTCTCATGAAAGCCGGGTCCGTTAGTAACCTGAAAATTATATCATCATACGCCATAAAAGGGGTAATGTCATGTAAGCGTCAACAAGAGGTGTTTACTTTTAATTGCTTACTTTTTCATGAGTTTAGTCTTGGATGGCAAAAATGGTGATCAGTTTGTTGAAATGGTTTCATCTCTATCCAGAAAATACCGGATTATGGATTGTATTTGTCTAAAACCAACAAATAAAGCGCTTGAATATTGTTTTTTTAGAACGTTGTGAAAATTGTCGACAGGACGTAAGATGAGGGTGTAGAACAACTTTTATGAGGGGGTGCATGTAAAGTGGAAGCGATTACAAGAGACTTTTTCCTCTTCTTATCAAAGAACCATTTACTTAACAATATAGCTAAAAAGCGCGGAGGCAGTTTTGCAGCCGGCAAAATTATCGGCGGAACTGATTTTAAAAGTTCCATAAAGTTCATCAGACAGCTGAATGACAGCGGATTATCTGTAACAGTCGATCATCTTGGCGAATTTGTAGATTCAGAGGCCGTTACACGCGAGCGGACGGCAGAATGCATCGAAACCATTGAAATGATCAGCAGAGAGAAGCTTGATTCTCAGGTGTCACTGAAAATGACATCGCTCGGTCTTGATATCGACCGGAAGCTTGTGATTGAAAACATGACAAAGATTCTGGATACGGCAGAAAGACACGGCGTCATGGTCACCATTGACATGGAGGATGAAGTGCGCTGCCAGGCAACTCTTGATATCTTCAAAGAGTTTAAAGCAAAATACAGCTGCATCAGCACGGTGCTGCAGGCATACTTGTACCGCACAGAAAGAGATTTAAGCGACCTGGCTGACTATCAGCCGTTTCTCCGTCTTGTAAAAGGCGCATATAAAGAATCACCGGAAGTAGCGTTTCCTGAAAAGAAAGATGTAGATGAAAATTACAAAAAGCTGATTGAACAAAGCCTGCTTAACGGCAACTATACAGCTATAGCATCCCATGACGATCAGATCATCGAATATACGAAAATGTTTGCCAAAAAGCATCATATTCCTAATTCGCAATTTGAGTTTCAAATGCTCTACGGCATGAGAAGCAAAACGCAGCTTGACCTTGTGAAGCAGGGCTACAAGATGCGCGTTTATGTTCCATACGGTCTTGACTGGTATGGCTACTTCATGAGAAGACTTGCCGAAAGACCTTCAAATATCGCATTTGCATTTAAAGGTATGGTCAAAAGCTAACCAATTTTATTAAAGGGAGAGGATCTGCATGATTCCATACAAACACGAACCATTTACTGATTTTTCAAACGAGGAAAACAAGAAAGCATACCTTGAGGCGCTTGAGCAGGTAGAAGGCTACCTTGGCCAGGATTATCCGCTTTATATTGGGGCAGAAAAGGTAACGACTGAAGACAAAATCACGTCTTACAACCCGGCTGATAAAGCTCAGGTAGTCGGACGCGTTTCAAAAGCAAACCGCGAGCTTGCTGAAAAGGCTATGCAGGAAGCATCTGCAGCATTTGAAAGCTGGAAAAAAGTAAAACCTGAAATCCGTGCTGACGTTCTTTTCAAAGCAGCAGCCATCATCCGCCGCCGCAAGCATGAGTTTTCGGCTCTTTTAACAAAAGAAGCGGGTAAGCCTTGGAATGAAGCAGATGCGGACACAGCTGAAGCGATCGATTTCCTTGAGTTTTACGCTCGTCAAATGCTGAAGCTAAAAGACGGAGTGCCTGTTGAAAGCCGTCCTGGTGAATACAACCGCTATGACTACATTCCGCTTGGAGTAGGCATCATCATCTCTCCATGGAACTTCCCATTTGCGATCATGGCAGGAACGGCTGTTGCTGCAATCGTAACAGGAAATACGATTCTATTAAAACCGGCTTCAACAACTCCGGTCGTTGCAGCTAAATTCGTTGAGGTTATGCTTGAAGCGGGTCTTCCTGCAGGCGTTCTGAACTTTGTTCCTGGAAGCGGAGCGGAAGTTGGCGACTACCTTGTTGACCATCCGAAAACTCGCTTTATCTCATTTACAGGCTCACGCGACGTAGGTCTTCGCATCTTCAACCGTGCTTCACAGCTGAATGACGGCCAGATCTGGCTTAAACGTGTGATTGCTGAAATGGGCGGTAAAGATACAATTGTAGTAGACAAAGAGGCAGACCTTGAGCTTGCTGCTCAATCTATTGTAAAATCTGCATTTGGCTTCTCGGGACAAAAGTGCTCTGCATGCTCGCGTGCGGTCATCGTTGAAGATGTATACGATCAAGTTTTGAACCGTGCGGTTGAACTGACGAAAGAGCTGACAGTAGGAAACCCGACTGAAAACCACTTCATGGGTCCTGTTATTGATCAGGCTGCTTTTGACAAAATCATGAGCTACGTTGAAATCGGAAAAGAAGAGGGCCGCATTCTATCTGGAGGCGAAGGCGACAGCTCAAAAGGCTTCTTCGTTCAGCCGACAATCGTTGCTGATGTAGATCCAAAAGCGCGCTTAATGCAGGAAGAAATCTTCGGACCGGTTGTGGCATTTGCTAAAGCAAAAGACTTTGATGAGGCGATTGAAATTGCCAACAACACAGAATACGGCCTGACTGGCGCCGTTATCACGAAAAACCGTGAAAACATGGAAAAAGCACGCGAAGATTTCCATGTAGGAAACCTTTACTTCAACCGCGGCTGCACAGGCGCCATTGTCGGCTACCAGCCATTCGGCGGATTTAATATGTCCGGCACTGACTCTAAAGCGGGCGGACCAGATTACCTTCAGCTTCACATGCAGGCTAAAACAACGTCTGAAACGTTCTGATTTAGGAACCGAGATAAACAAAAGGGATAAAAAGAAGGAGGAAGTGACCAACCAAGTTGCTTCCTCTTTTTAAAGGCTGATTTCGCATGAAAATGCAGGAAGCTGCATTAAAAAAGAAAGCAGCCTCTATAAAATAGAGAGATATTTGGCGGGAGAGGGGTACTTTTATGATAGACTATGCACTGCTTACATCGATAGGCATTTACATGGCAGGTATGCTGCTGATCGGGTATTTTGCCTATAAACGTACTTCGAATTTAAATGATTACATGCTTGGCGACCGCGGTCTCGGGCCTGCTGTTACGGCACTCAGCGCAGGAGCAGCCGATATGAGCGGATGGCTTTTGATGGGTCTTCCGGGGGCAATGTATGCGACGGGCTTAAGTTCCATATGGATTGTCATCGGGCTTACGCTTGGTGCTTATGCAAACTGGCTGTATGTTGCACCGCGCTTGAGAACGTATACAGAAATTGCGAATAATTCCATCACCATTCCGTCCTTCCTTGAGAACAGGTTTGCAGACGGATCCCGGATTCTAAGACTGATTTCGGCTTTAGTTATCTTAATATTCTTTACCTTTTACGTATCTTCAGGAATGGTTTCCGGGGGAGTGCTGTTTGAAAGCACGTTTGGACTTGATTATCACACAGGTCTTTGGGTTTTAACGGGCGTTGTCGTCGCCTATACGCTGTTTGGAGGTTTCCTTGCAGTCAGCTGGACTGATTTTGTTCAGGGAATTATTATGTTTGTTGCACTTATCCTGGTTCCGATTGTCACGGTGATTCATGTGGGAGGGTTCGGTCCTGCATTTGAAACGCCGGGAACAATCAATCCGGCTTTACTTGATATTTTTAAAGGGACAAGCTTCCTTGGCATCGTTTCACTCTTTGCGTGGGGACTCGGCTATTTCGGTCAGCCTCATATTATCGTCCGCTTTATGGCGATCAGCTCTGTGAAAGAAATTAAAAAGGCACGCGCAATCGGGATGGGATGGATGATTTTTTCCAGCATCGGCGCGATGCTTACCGGATTTTTCGGCATCACTTATTTTGCGGGAGAGGGCACAAAGCTTGAAGATCCCGAGACAGTTTTCATTGTCCTTGGAGAAGTATTGTTTCATCCTTTTATCACCGGATTTTTAATCTCGGCAATTCTCGCTGCCATCATGAGCACAATTTCTTCGCAGCTGCTTGTAACAGCAAGCTCGCTTACGGAGGATATGTACAAAACCTTCTTCAGACGTTCGGCATCAGATAAAGAGCTCGTCTTTTTAGGCAGAATGTCCGTCCTTATGATTTCGATTATTGCCCTGTTTCTTTCATGGGAGCAAAATGATACGATTCTTGGACTTGTCGGGTATGCGTGGGCAGGCTTTGGTTCTTCATTTGGACCGCTGATCCTCCTGAGCCTTTTCTGGAAACGCATGACGAAGTGGGGTGCACTCGCCGGAATGGTTGTAGGCGCAGCAACGGTCATCATCTGGTCAATGGCCGGATTGTCAGACATGCTTTATGAAATGATTCCGGGATTTGCCGCAAGTTTAATTGCCATTGTGGCAGTCAGTCTGATCACACCTCAGCCTCCGAAAGAAGCGGGAGAGCAATTTGATGAATTTGAACGAGTGTTGAAGCAGTAATATTCAGCAGGAAGTCCCTATATGCGGACTTCCTGTTTTTTTATAAATCCCCGGCTATTCCATTCTTCTGAATAAAAGGTATATAATTAGGTTCATCATTTACCTAAAGAATCGGGGGGCCGATCTGCATGATCCTTGAGAAGATCCAGACCATTACAAACATTAATGACATTACGGATATGGTCAGCACCTATTTGAAAAAGCCGGTTGTGATTGAAAATGATCAATTTTCTCTTTTGTCCTACAGTTCGTATTACATCGATCAGTTTGATCAGGCGAATCAGCAGACCATTTTCACGAAACACTGGCCCATTCCCATCTTGGAAAAATTTATGGACGAGGGAATTGTGGAACAGCTGAAGACCATTCCCCATCCGTTCAGAGTGAAACAGATTGCAGACATTGGCCTGAATCAGCGTGTCGTTGTAAGCGCTATTTATAAAGACCAGGTTTTTGGCTATATATGGGTCCAGGAGACAGAGCCTATGTCAGAGGGGGATCTCGATTTTCTCCATGAAGTGTCCCGTCATATCGGGAAGCTACTCTACCAGAAAAATCAGATTAACCTCAGGGAAAACGAAGAAAAAAATGAATTCTACAAAAAGATCATCGGGGAAGCCTTTCAAACGGAAAACCAGATCAGATGGGAAGCGGCAAATCACAGTATCATGATACCTGAGACGTTTATTGTCACGATCTTTACGGTTTCCCAAAGCGAGGAGGAGCAGCTGGAGGAACTGACGGAGACGGTCAGGCTGTTTGCAAATGCCCTGAATCATTTTGCGCACGTCTTCACCGATCAGCTGAAAGTGGTTGTCATTATCGGAAGCAATGCAAAAGTATCCGATCAGCTCGCGGCAAGTGCAGCAGAACTGACTTCGACGGTCATTTCCCAGCTTGGCGGCTATAAGATATATGCCGGGATCGGCAATTCGTATTCCTCCATCCTGCAGCTCAGAAAATCTTACTATGAGGCTCTTGAAGTGATTAATGCAGCCAAGTTTATCGGCTCTTCTGAAAAACTGCCGTTTACATACAGCAAGCTCGGCATTTTCAGATACCTGGAGACCATTTCAAAGCACCACAGTATTACCGGCTACAACAATACGAGCCTGCAGATCTTAAGGAAAAAAGATGAAGAAAGCCAGACAAAGCTGATCCATACGCTTGAAATTTATCTTCTTAATAACTGCAAGCTGAAACCAACCGCTGAACAGCTGTTTGTACACACAAACACCCTCAAATACCGGATTAATCAAATCCAGGAGCTGACAGCCATCGATTTTGATGATTTTTATACGAGGATCCAGCTGTATATTGATCTGCAGCTTTTGAAAAAAGAGATCTAACCGGGGGTTGAGGCGGTTATTTTTCAGGCACTTATAATGATTGGCGTGTTACCCGGCCGAATTGGATTGTTAGACCGGGAATTCGGATTGTTAGCGGACCGGATTGGATTGTTAGACCGGGAGTTCGGACTGTTAGCCGGCACAACTGGATTGTTTGACCTTGAAATTGGTTCGCAGCCCTGCTGAAGAGTTCATAAAAGTCATTTTTCACATAAAAACGTCTGTTCCAAAGCGGAACAGACGTTTTTTATCGCACTTATTTTATTTTCTCGTCAATGGCAGCCGTGTCGACAGAAGGTCCGAACCATTCCGTCAGCTTTTCTTTCGCCTGGCTTTTAATATCATCATCAATATACATTGCTACCTGAAGGAGGGCGAGGCCCAAAGCCCCGAGGTCATCGGTGTAGCCCACGCCTGCGGCAAGGTCCGGTATAAGGTCAAGCGGCAGGATGAAGTAGCCTAAGGCGCCGATGATGATGGCTTTTGTTTTGGCGGGCACTTCAGGTTTTTGAAGGGTATAGTACAGCAGAAGGACGGCGTACACGACAGATGATCCGGCTTTTTTGCCGAATTTTTTTAATTTATCCCAAAACTTTGAGTCGGAATAGTGTTTTTCCGCTTTCTGCAGTTCCTCAAGGGTATTCTTTTCCTGCTTGATGGTCATGCTTTCACCTTCGTTTCCATGTGGTATGCCATTATTTTACTACAAGATGAGCACATCATGATAGCACTTCGCTGTTTATTAACAGATGCTTCAAGGAAATATAACAGTAAGACTTTACTCAGGAGGCGCTATATGTTTTTTCATCCGATGGATATTCTCATTTTTGCCGCGTTTGGGCTTGCCCTGTGGGCGCAGGCCAAGGTAAAAAGCAATTTTAATAAATGGTCCAAAGTTCAGGCGTCATCAGGACTTACCGGCATGGAGGTTGCACGGAGAATTCTTGATCATCACGGTCTACACGATGTTCCGGTAGAACCGGTCAGAGGAACTCTTTCCGATCATTATGATCCGACGAAAAAAGCGGTTCGCCTTTCCGAGCCTGTCTATGCGGGTCATTCGATTGCGGCCATTTCGGTTGCGGCACATGAAGTGGGCCACGCCGTTCAGCATAAAGAAGCATACGGGGCACTGACGTTAAGGCATAAAATGTTTCCGGTTGTAAGCCTGTCCTCCGGGGTGGCACCTTTTCTGCTGATCGGAGGATTTTTGCTCGGTTCAATGAATCTGATCGGACTCGGCATCATTTTCTTCTCGGCAGCTGTCGCCTTTCAGCTGATAACGCTGCCTGTAGAGTTTAATGCAAGCAACAGAGCAAAGGATTTTATGATTGCAGAAGGCATCATCCGGAATGAAGAGGAGCGCGGAGTGAATAAAGTGCTTGGAGCAGCCGCCCTGACATATGTGGCTGCCGCACTAATTTCTCTGCTTGAGCTGCTGAAGTTTGTATTAATTTTTACACAGAACAGAGAATAGACAGAAGCCGGACCTTGTAAAAAAATAGCGTCCGGCTTTTTTGTGCTGCCAGTTAATTCACGGAAGCCGCACTCTCCAAATATTTCATCCCCGCCTCCGTAATTTTCGTTCCGCCGCGTCCTTTCCGTTTTTGGATCCATCCTTTTTCCTCCAGGTCGTCAAGCCGTCTGCGCACTTGCTGAGGGGTAAGAGGCATGATCCATTCTTTTGTTTTTTCCGAGATCAAATCTCTGCTTGCCGCTTTTCCTGCCAGGTTGCATTCTTTCACAATCGACAGGATGGCGTCGTGCTCTGACTGTTCACCGCTTGCTGCTTGTGGAATGCCTGATGAAAACGAATGAGGAAGGTCGTTTATTGTTAGAACAGACCCATCGGCAACTGTAATCATATAATCGACCGTGTTTTTAAGTTCTCTTATGTTGCCGTCCCATTCGGCTGATGCAAGCAAGTTCATTAAAGCAGGTTCCACCTTAAGCCATTTTCCGTTTTTCGTAATGAAATGGTGAATGAGAAGCGGGATATCCTCTTTTCTTTCCTTCAGTGACGGAATGGAGAGGTTAAGGACATTCAGACGGTGAAACAGATCATTGCGGAATGTCTGCTCTTTCATTTGCTTTTCAATCCGTTTATTTGTGGCAGAGATGATTCTGACATTAATGGGGATGATTTTCGTTCCGCCGATTCTGCGGATTTCCTTTTCCTGAAGCACCCTCAGCAGCCGGGACTGCATAGAAAGACTGATGTCGCCGATTTCATCGAGAAAAATCGTCCCATTGTCAGCAAGCTCAAACAATCCTTTCTTTCCTCCGCGCTGAGCACCCGTAAATGTTCCTTCTTCGTAGCCGAAAAGCTCGCTCTCAAGCAGGCTTTCAGACAGAGCACTGCAGTTGACAGGCAAAAACGGTCCGTTTTTTCTCATGGAATGCTGATGAATGGCGTGTGCAAATAATTCTTTACCTGTTCCTGATTCACCCTGTATTAAAATCGGATGTTCAGATAGAGCCAGTTTTTTCGCAATCTGCTTCAGGTTTTTCATTCCGGTATTCTCGCAAATGATGTCATCAAAGCTGTATTTGGCAAAAAAGCCTTTTTCGCGCAGCTTCCGCTGGGCTGCTTTTTCAATTTCAAATGCCTGATTTACGCTTTTGAAAACAGCAACGGTCGTCTGTTCTAAAGCCATTTCATAGCGAAAAACGACAACGTCAACTCCGTGAATACTGAACAGGTGACTTTCCTCTGCGCCATTCTGAATAAAAGAAACCACTTCTTTCTGCAGACTTGATGCATCGATTGGACAGTTGATGATGTCAGATCCTTTAACTTGAAACAGTGCTTCCAGTTTTTCATTAAAAACGGTAATTTCTTTTTTTTCATTCATGGCAAGAATGCCGTCATCCACCGTGTTGACTACATTCTCCAAGTGTTGATAAATCGCTTTTGTCTGCTTTTGCGCAGCCATCAACTTTTGCTGCAGCTCAATCATGCTGCGGATGTACCTCTCTGAAATGTGGAGAGCTGCATTTTCAGGCAAGCTGCAGTAGTCCGCGATTTTTAAAATCGTGGTCATATCAAACAGGCGGACGCCGATATCAAGAATAAGCGGGATATAAGAGGGGACGAGTTCGATTTCGCCCGGTGAAACGGCTGCATCGATTTTCTCGTGAAAAGTCTGATTCTTTTTAAATGGAATAAACCGGACATGGCTGATTCCCAGCTGATAGAGCGACTGAATCAGCTCCATTGTGACATTGTATTCATCGTTGACGACAAGGACGGTTGAACCTTCCGGAATGGAAAGGAGTTTGTCGAGGTAGTCATGATGAACGGTTCGCTTGCCAATTATAACTTTTTCTGCATCTATATTCTTTATGTGGTTCAATTCATCTTTGAGGGCTTCAGAGGAAAAAAGGATAATATCAGCTTTCAAATTCGCAGGGAGACCTTCATCAGCAGCATAGCTCCTTATCGAAAGGTCATCGCCCAAAAGCTGAACGAGCTGATGGTGAAGCGTTTTCTTTGTTTTCACACCGCCAGTCAGAAGAATAAGAGATCGTTTCATAAATTCTCTCCTTTTGGTTCTATTGGTTTTATAATACCACAATGAACCACCAATAAAAGACCAAAAACGATTGGATTATTAGAAATTTTAGATAATAACTCTTTATGCAGAAAAATGTATATGAACTCTTGAAGAAAAGATGATTTTGAATGATACTTACGTATGACTGGCATCGCGCTCAGGTAATAAAAGCATTTTCTCTTCTTTTTTTCATCTTGGCACACAAATTGCATTTATGATATCAAACGCATCAAAAGATAAAAGGGGAGAAAAAGATTATGGCTCTTGCAGAAAAAGCTTATGAACCAAAGGGAAAAGAAGTGAAACCAAAAAAGGAAAGAAAGATCAATGTGTTTGCCCTTCTCCTGGGTGTATTGGTTGTCGCAACTCTATTAACCTATGTATTGCCCGCTGGAGACTACGCCAGGGTAGAGGTTGACGGAAGAACAGAGATTGATCCGGATACGTTCACGTCTGCTGAAAATACGCCGGTCAGTCCATTCGGCATGGTAAAGGCCCTTCATACAGGAATGGTTGAAGCGGCAAACATTATTTTCTTTGTGTTGATCATTGGGGGATTTTTTGGAGTATTAACTGCTACAGACACAATTAATTTGCTCATTACGACTCTTGCAAAAAGGCTGGCCTCAAGGGAAAAGCTCTTGATTCCGGTGATGATGCTGTTTTTTGCAGTCGGCGGATCGCTTATGGGTATGGCTGAGGAGACGCTTGCTTATATTCCGCTGCTCATTCCGCTTGCGCTTGCTTTGGGATTTGACGTCCTTACGGGAACGGCCATTGTTATTCTAGGCGCAGCTGCCGGTTTTACTACCGCGGTCATGAATCCATTTACGGTAGGCGTCGCTCAGGGAATAGCTGAGCTTCCAATGTTCTCTGGAATGGGATACAGATTGATCTTGTTCGTTATCGTCTATGCGGTTTCCGTCATCTTTGTATACCGTCATGCGATGAAAGTCAAAAAGGATCCTTCAAAAGGGTTCTTCGGAAAATATACGAGGGAAGAAGCGGATGTGCTGCTTCATTCAAAAGACAGGCTTCAAACAAAGCACAAGCTGATTTTGGGGGCATTCCTGTTAAACTACGTGGTTCTTGCTTTTGGGGTTATTAAGTTTCAGTGGTACATCACCGAGATTGCCGCACTGTTTGTTGTTTTAACCATCGTGATCGGTATCATTGGCAGACTTTCTGCTGACCAGATTGCAAAATCCTTTGTGGAAGGGTCTTCGCTTTTGATTGGCGGAGCTCTGATTATCGGGGTGTCAAGAGCGACACTCGTCGTTTTGAACGAAGGGCATATCATTGACCCGATGCTTTTTGGAGTGTCTGATACGCTTAAGAATATTCCTGCTTTCTGGAGTGTTATCGGAATGTACAATTTCCAGGCTCTCATCCATTTTATCCTTGCATCAGGCAGCGGACATGCAATGCTGACGATGCCGATCATGACGCCGCTTGCTGATTTACTTGATATTACCCGTCAGACTGCTGTGCTCTCCTTCTCATTTGCAGATGGAATCGGAAATATTATTTTCCCGACAGCAGGCACGCTGATGGCCGGACTTGCAATTGCGGGCATTCCTTGGACAAAGTGGGCAAAATGGGTGCTGCCGCTTGTTTTGATTCAATATCTGATTGGCCTCGCAGCCGTTGTGATTGCTCACTTAATAGACTACGGACCGTTTTAAACGACGGATCATCCAGATAAACAGGAGGTTTACACTTGCTTACACTTATAAAAAATACAGAAGTTTACGCGCCGCATTATTTAGGCAGGAAGGATGTTCTTCTGACTGCGGACAAAATCGGCTATATCAAAGACAAGATTGACCTTGATCTTTCAGCACTTTCCGTTCATGTGATTGACGGAACCGGGAAACTTCTTGTTCCGGGCTTCATCGATTCACACGTTCACCTTATTGGCGGAGGGGGAGAAGGCGGATTTAAAACCCGTACTCCAGAGCTGAACTTGACAGATGCTACTAAAGCAGGCGTTACAACAGTTGTAGGAGTGCTTGGTACAGACGGGACGACAAGAAAAATTGAAAGTCTGCTTGCAAAAGCTCATGCCCTGGAAGAAGAGGGCATCACCGCTTATTTGCACACAGGGTCCTATCAGACTCCCGTCAAAACGCTGACCGGAAAAATTGAAGAAGATCTTATTTTCATAGATAAAATGATCGGAGTTGGAGAGATTGCGATATCCGATCACCGTTCATCAGAACCGACGTTTGAAGAGCTGTCCAAAATTGCCGCCGCCGCAAGAAACGGAGGTCTGATCACTGGGAAGGCCGGCGTCCTTGAAATCCATGTCGGCGACAGTGAACGCAAACTCGACCTGCTTTTTGAAATCGCAGAAAAAACGGATATCCCGATTCATCATTTCCACCCGACTCATATTAACCGGAACGAAGAATTGTTTGAAGAAGGCATCAGGTATGCAGAGATTGGGGGGTACGTGGATTTCACAACAAGTACAATTCCTCAATTTTTGGAAGAGGGGGAAGTGAAGTGCAGCCGGGGGCTTAGACTGATGCTTGAGAAAGGGGTGCCTGTCACACAAATCACCTTTTCATCAGATGGCCAGGCAAGTCTTCCTTATTTTGATGAAAACGGTGATTTTGCTGGACTTCAAGTCGGAAAAGTTTCTTCCCTCTATCAGGAGGTGCGCTCGGCTGTGCTTGATGAAGGGGTTGAACTTGAGACGGCACTGCAGGTGCTTACCTCAAACCCGGCAAGGATTCTGAAACTCAAGAAAAAAGGAGAAATCCGCGAACAGCATGACGCAGATCTTGTCTTGCTTGAAAAAGATTCGCTTACAATCGATACGGTCATTGCAAAAGGCAAAATAATGGTTGAAGAAGGCGTCCCGCTTATCAAGGGAACCTTTGAACAATAAACGAAAATCAGCCTGCGTATACAGACAAACATCCAACACTAAGAGGGGGAATTGGAGTGAAGAAACGTATCAGCATGCTTGCTGCAGCCTGTCTTCTGGCGTCAAGCTTCAGCATTCCGGCAGGAGCCGCCGGCAAAGAGGAAATCAAAGGAAGTCTCGTTATTGCGGGGGGATCTTTGGGAAGCAGCAACAAAGCTGTTTATGATGCTTTCATTGATCGTGCTGGAGGCGCCGGAAATGCTAAAATCGGAATCATACCAGCAGCGAGCGGGAAGTTGAAATCATCGAACGAGTTTAAAGCAGATCTTGTGAAATACGGTGTTGATCCTGCAAATGTCGAAATCCTTCCAATCTCGGACCATGATTTCAGCGATACAGATTATGATGAAAAGAAATGGAAGGCAAATGTGAATAAAAAAGAAACCGTCAAACAAATAGAAGAGCTGGATGCTATCTGGTTTGTCGGCGGAGATCAGCTGAAGATCACGAGCACCCTTTTTCACGGAAAAGGAAAACGGACAAAAGCGCTGGATGCCATCTGGGATATTTATAAAAAAGGTGCAGTCATCGGAGGGACAAGCGCAGGTGCTGCCATCATGAGTGATGTGATGATTACAGGCGGCGACAGCCTTGGCGGACTAAAAGGCGAGTTTACAACAAAGGATCAGACTGACCCGGATAAAGAATATGCCCCTGTCTACATTGAAAAAGGACTTGGCTTTTTCCAGCACGGGATTGTGGACCAGCACTTCGATGAGCGTGCTAGACTGGGACGTCTTGCTGCAGCTGCTGTGAAGTATGAAACACAAAAGAAAACGAACTATTCATATGGAATTGACGAAGATACGGCATTAATCGTAGACAACAAGACAAAAACAGCGGAGATTGCCGGCCGCGGCGGCGTAACGGTTGTGGATACAAGCAAGGCGAAGCCTGCGCGAAAAAATCTGCACCCTGTAAACAATGTGGAGCTGAGCTTTTTGTCGCCTGGGGATAAGATCGATTTGAAAACGAAAGCTTTTACTTTCAGAAGCGACAAGCTGGACACTAAAGGCTACGAATATTATTCGTTCAAACCGCTTGATGCTACTGGCGTTTTAACGTCATACGGAAGGCTAAAGCCGTACCTTTCCTACTCGCTTGTTGATAATAGTTCAACAGATTCAGTGAAAAGCTACTTATATGACAGCGAAGGAAAAGGGTTCGCTTTAACCTTCAGCAAAACGGATGAAACAAACGGCTACTGGGGCTATCAGGACGGACAGAAAGATGACTATTCAATCATGAAGGTCAAAATGGATGTCTCTCCGGTGAATGTTTCATTTAAGAAGGATGACAAGGCGTTTAAAGACTATAAACCTTCTAACTTTACGGTGCCAAGCAAACAGGACCGCGGTGATATCAAAGGAAATCTGGTCATTGCAGGCGGTGCTCTAGGATCAACAAACGAATCGGTTTACAAGTCGTTCATCGACCTGGCAAAAGGGAATGCGGATGCAAAGTTCGGAATTATTCCTGCAGCGAGCGGAACGCTGAAGTCTTCTGATACCTTTAAAAAGGATCTGGTTCGCTACGGAGTAAAAGAAGAAAATATTGAAATTCTGCCTGTCACAGTTTCGAATTACAAAGATACACCGCAAAATGATACAGCTGAATGGGAAAAGATGAAAAACACGGATGAATTTGCTGCCAAAATTAAAAACCTGGACGCCATCTGGTTTGTAGGCGGAGATCAGACAAATATCACAAAAGCACTTCTTAACGCTGATCAGTCCGAATCAAAAGCGCTGTCGGCCATCTGGGACATCTATAAAGACGGTGCCGTCCTTGGAGGAACGAGTGCCGGGGCAGCCATTATGAGTGATGTAATGCTCGCAGGCGGAGGAAGTCTTGACACTCTTGCAAAAGGGTTCACTGACACCTATGACGGCATGCAGCAGCAGGAAGGCGGACCGGGCTATCTCGAGCGCGGACTTGGCTTCTTTCAATATGGAATCATTGACCAGCATTTTGACAACAAAGCCCGTCTGGGAAGACTGATTGCAACAGCTTACGAAAAAGGTGACCGCAATCAGCTCTCTTACGGAATTGATGAAGATACAGCCATGGTCGTCCGCAACGCCGAGAAGAAAATAGAAGTAGTCGGCCGTGCAGGGGTTACAGTGGTTGATTTGTCAGAAGTTAAGACGAGCCCGGCGGCTCAAAGCCAATATAAAAATATTCAGCTGTCCTCACTCGCAGAAGGTGACGCTGTTGACCTTAAAACAAAGGAATTCAGCATCAGCGAACACAAAGTCAGCACAACAGGATACGAATACGGAGATTACCAGGCAGCGCCGCACTCAGGCGTACTGACTCCGCATGGCACACTCAGCAAATTCATTTCCTACAACCTAGTTGACAACTTCGGAGAAAAAGAAGTGAAAAGCTATGCCTTCAACCAGGGAAAAGGCGTTGAACTCACATTCAGAAAAACAGAAAAAACCGATGGATTCTGGGGATACAAAGACGGCGGGAAAGATGATTACTCATTTGTAAATGCGGTCCTCGATATCCAGCCTGTTTCTGTTAAAGTGAAATAACCTTTCAGACCAAGCCGCTTTTGGCTTGGTTTTTTTGATGCTTGTAACGAACATCCAAAACTGAAACACCAGTGGATTGCAGCGGAAGGAACTTGACTCCTTGTCCAGCTGCAGCGCCCAACTCCTCTGTCAGAACAAAATCCCCCAAAAAGGCGGGACCCAGACTTTTCGGGTGATTTCTTATCTGACTGCCGGAGCAAAACGGGCGCTTCCGCTTTTCTAAGCGATGAAGAGGGCAAGGGAGACCCCGCAAGCGCAGCGAGGAGGCTCCCGGCACTCCCCGCGGAAAGCAAGTTCCTGGAGCGGAAAGGAACGGGTACGACCTGAAATTTCTATTCAGCATATAAACAGCGTGCAGAGGTTTGTAGGGTTAATCTTTTAACTGGTGCGGAAAGGAACTGAAAGAGTCTTATCAATAAATATATTTATACAAAAACAACAATTATCTAATTTGTATTATGGATAACATCGAGCTAAACTAGGAATTGTTAAACAAATAAACCAACACACTCAGGAGGTAACATATTATGAGTAAACATATACTAATGGTCGTGACAACGGCAGACAAAATGAACGAGGACCACGCAACTGGCCTTTGGCTTTCAGAATTCGGAGAAGCTTACGTTGAATTTAAAAATGCAGGCTTTGACATTACGGTTGCAAGTCCCCTTGGCGGTAAAGCGCCTGTTGATGCACGCAGCTTAGAGGGCGGAGAAACTCCTCAGGAAATTCTTGACACAGCTCAATACCTTGAAAATACAGTAAAGCTTGAAGACGTGAAAAATGCATCTGCTTTTGATGCGATTTTCCTTCCAGGGGGACACGGAACGATGTTTGATCTTCCGGATAACGTGAAGCTTCAGGAACTGATCCGTGACCTCTATGAAGCAGATAAAATTGTAGCTGCCGTATGCCACGGTCCAGCAGGTCTTGTAGGCGTGAAGCTTTCAGACGGCACACCGCTTGTCGCAGGCAAAGCCGTTACTGCTTTTACGGATGAAGAAGAAAGAGCCACAACACTTGACCGTTTCATGCCGTTCCTTCTTGAAACTCGCATGCGCGAGCTTGGAGCAAAATTTGTGGCAGCTGAGAACTGGACAGACCATCTTCAGGCTGACGGCCGTCTTATTACAGGACAAAACCCGCAGTCTACAATCAGCGTAGCTAAAGAAGTCGTTAAACAATTAAGCTAACTCACGGCGGAAGCCTGTAAACTGCGGTTTACAGGTCTTCTTCTTTTATGTGAGGTTCTTTTTGACGCAAAAAGAGAAGAACTTTTTTAAAACTCTGGAAAAACTATTTGATGAACTAAAACATAAGGAGTGTCAGAAATGATGAAAGCATTACTGCTTAACGGCAAAAACGAATGGAAGAACATGAAAATCGAAGAAACGGAAAAACCGGCACCTCAAAAAGGCGAGGTTGTAGTCGAAATCCATGCTGCGGGTCTGAATCCAGTTGATTATAAAACAGGAACAAACGGCAACCCGAACTGGACATTCCCTCACATTCTAGGTCTTGATGCAGCAGGGACAATCCATGAGGTTGGAGAAGGAGTCACCGAATGGAAAAAGGGTGACCGTGTTGTGTACCACGGAGATTTCAATAAAAAAGGTGCATTTGCAGAATTCGGCGTGACGACGGCCCATACGATTTCACGCATACCGGACGGCATCTCTTTTGAAGAAGCGGCAGCTCTTCCAACAGCAGGATACACGGCGTACCAGGCCCTGTTCCGCAAGCTACCGATGAATGCCATCGAAACAATCTTGATTCACGGCGGTGCAGGCGGAGTCGGCGGCTTTGGCATTCAGCTTGCAAAAGCGGCGGGCAAAACAGTCATTACAACGGCATCTGAACGCAACCATGACTATGTGCTTTCACTTGGGGCAGATCATGTCATTGATTACACAAAAGAAGATGTAAAAGCGAAGGTAATGGAGCTGACAGACGGACGGGGAGTGGACGCTGTCCTCGATACAGTCGGAAGAGACAATGCAACAGCATCACTTGATTTGATTGCCTACAACGGGCACATTGCCCATATTGCCGGCGCACCTGATTACTCACGTGTGAAACCATTTACCAAGGTCATCTCCTTCCATGAAATTGCTCTGAATGCGATTCATCATCACAATGATGTAATCTCAGAGCGCGATCTTGCAAAAATGGGTGATGAGCTTCTGAAAATGGTTGCTGAGAATAAAGTTTCACCATTGCTAGAGAGAGTCATCTCACTGGAAGAAGTGCCGCAAACCCTTGAAGAACTTTCTAACCGTCATGTAAAAGGAAAAATTGTTGCAAAAATAAAATAAGGCAAAGGGGAAATTCCATTTATGCTGCCAATTACAATCACAGCGATATTAAAAGCCAAAGAAGGTAAAGAAGGGGAACTGAGAGCAGAGCTTCAAAATGTGCTTGCCCCGTCGCGTGCTGAAGAAGGGTGCATGGAATACACGCTTCACGAATCTGCTGAAGATGAACGTGTATTCGTCTTTTACGAAACGTGGAAAGATGCGGAGGCCCTGCAGCAGCACATTGATTCGGCACATTATCAGGCCTACAGAAAAAATACGGCAGATTTAATGGAAAGCCGGCAAGTGCTCAAACTGAGAAAACTGTAACGAACGGCAGCCAGACACCGACCGCTTCATTTGTCGGTGTCCTTTTTTATATAATAAAAGAATACTTCATAGCAATTACGATAAAAATTTTTATAAAAGAACTAAAGGGAGAGAGCTTGAAAAATGATTGACTTTGAATGGTACCGGAGCTTTATCAGCATCTACCAGCACAGATCTGTTTCCGGAGCTGCAAAAGCCCGTATTCTTACTCAGCCCGCGATGAGCCAACACTTGGCAGCACTTGAAGCCGAAGTCGGCGAACCGCTGTTCACACGGGCTCCGAGGAAGATGATCCCGACAGAGAAGGGGAAGGAGCTTTACACAAAGCTCGTGCCGCTGATTGAAAATCTTGAGAAAATGACGCTGTCGATCCGGTATGCTTCAGCATCAGCATCTTCAGCGCCGCTGATTCGGATAGGCTCGCCAACAGAGTATTTCACAAAAGCAGCCTTGGCAAAGCTGTCAGGCATGGACATCCGGATGTCGGTTCACTTTGATGTGGCGCCTATTCTTCTGGATGCTCTGCAAAAAGATGAGACGGATCTCATCTTAACGACTCAGAAGGTGCAGGTAGCGGGCATTGACTATGAAAAAATAGAGGACGAGCACTTTGTCCTTGTTGCTCCTGCGGGTTATCCTGAAGCGGAGGAAACAGAAGACTGGATGAAACGCCAGAAATGGCTCAGTTATGGTCTTGAACTCCCGATTATCAGAAGGTTTTTCAGGGTGCACTTTGGAAAGCGTCCGGAAGTTCAGCCGCACTGCGTTTTTCCTGATTTACGAACCATTCTTGAAGCAGTTGAACTGGGAATGGGGATCAGTGTTCTGCCGGAATATTTGATAAAGGACTCCCTGCATGCAGGGAAAATAAAAATTCTGTTTTCCGAACGTAAAGTGGATAATACGATTTTTGCAGCATATAAGGTTGAAAATAAAGACAATCCGTATCTCGGTGAAGTACTGAAGGTGCTGAAAAAGTAAACAATTCTGAACTTTTTCCGGCTGTTGTTAGAAGTGCCATTATGAGTTATACTTTTACGTATTATTCAAAATTTTTTATTCTTGTATAATTTCAGGTAAGAGGGTCTGAACGTTTCTACCTGGCAGCCGATAAAATGCCAGACTACAAGAAAGTGTGTACAGCAAAAAATGAGTTTATACGGATGCTGCAGTCTGAAGCCTTTCGGATTGACCGTGTCCTTTCCATGCTCTTATTTTGCCATGCTTTCTGTCTAGCGGCTGATGGTGTGGGAAAATAGGGGTTTTTTAATTGATTTTATGCAGATTACGTAAAAGAGCAACATGGCTCTTTTTCAGCCGGAGGAGAGAGACAGATGGATTTAGTAAAAGGAACAGTGCTCTTATTAGTCGTACTAGGTTTATTTTCATTATTCAGCTATAAAGCTCCAAAGGGCATGAAAGCGATGGGAGCTCTCGCGAACGCTGCAGTGGCGGCCTTTTTGGTTGAAGCCTTTCAGCGGTTTGTCGGAGGAGATCTCCTGAAAATTGAATTTCTCGGAGAAGTAGGAGATGCGGCCGGCAGTATGGGCGGAGTTGCAGCTGCAGCTCTTGTCGCACTTGCGCTTGGGGTTTCGCCGGTTTATGCCCTGATGCTTGGTGTATCCTGTGCGGGACTCGGTTTGCTGCCGGGATTTTTTGCAGGCTATGTTGTGGCGTTTCTGGTTAAATGGATTGAGAAAAAAACGCCTGCCGGACTGGATTTGCTCGTTACAATCATTGTCGCGGCACCGCTTGTCCGGTTCATCGGAAACGGTCTGACGCCGGTCGTTGATGCGACGCTTCTGAATATTGGCGGCATTATTACGGAAACGGCCAACAGCAATCCGGTACTGATGGGGATTATCCTTGGCGGAGTCATTACTGTGGTTGCCACTGCGCCGCTTAGCTCCATGGCTCTTACTGCGATGCTTGGACTTACAGGTCTGCCAATGGCAATCGGAGCCCTTGCAGTCTTCGGGTCATCCTTTATGAACTATGTCCTGTTCAGCCGTCTGAAATTCGGCGACAGACGGACAACGATTGCAGTTGCCATAGAGCCCCTTACACAGGCGGATATTATTACCGCGAATCCTGTGCCTGTTTATGTGACGAACTTTTTCGGCGGGGCTGCTGCAGGAGTCGTTGTTTCCCTGTTCGGACTTGTCAATGATGCGACGGGAACAGCAACACCGATTGCAGGTCTTGCTGTTATGTACGGCTTCAATGATCCAATGACCGTTACAATCGCAGCTGCACTATGCGCCATTGCCGGCGGAATTGCAGGGCTGCTCGGTTCCATCGTGTTTAAGAATTTCAAAATTAAAACAGTGTCAGAGATTAGAAAAAACAGCCTGAAAGAGGCTGCATAAAAACAATATAAGATTCCTTCAATGCAATAAAAAGAGGAACTCCAGCTGAAACTGGGGTTCCTCTTTTATATCTATTTATTTTTGTCTTTAAGCGCTTTAATTGCTTTTTCTGTTGCTTCAGCAATAAGCTTGTCGTTATATTCAGCATCTTTTTTATCACGGCTTGAAAGGACAGCAAGCACAATAGGATCTCCTTTTGATGGCCAAATGATGGCAATGTCATTCCGCGTACCGTATGATGCTGATCCAGTTTTATCAGCTACTTCCCATCCTTCCGGCACTCCAGCCCGAATTAACGCATCTCCAGTAGTATTCCTCTTCATCCAATCTATTAAAAGTTCACGTTTCTCGGGTGGAAGTGCATCTCCCAATATAAAAGCCTGAAGACTTGCAGCAAGTGCTCTCGGGGTACTCGTATCATGAGTTTCACCAGGATTGACTTCATTCAAATCTGGCTCAAAACGCTCAGGGCTTGTCGTGTTATCTCCAATATCCTCCAGTGCTTTCTTAAATCCTGCCGGCCCGTCCAATTGTTTAAGGATAAGGTTCCCTGCAGTATTGTCACTGTATCGAAGAGAAGCATCAGCAAGCTCCTTAAGAGTCATCCCCGTATCAATATACTTTTCTGTAATCGGATTATAATTAACTAGATCCTCGCTTGTATAAGCAATTCTTTGATTAAGATCTTCTAAAGATTTCTGTTGTAAAAGGACTCCTACAGCCAGAGCCTTATGAGTAGATGCATAAGCAAAACGCTCATCTGGATGATAGCTTACTGTTTGGTTTGTGCCAGTATCCAACGCAAAGACACCAAGTTTGGCATCATATCTTTCTTCAAGCTCAGCAAAATCATGATGATGGGCATTTTCTTTTTCCTTGGTTTTAGTTAAATTGGTATGAATATCGTTGTTTGAACAACCTGCAAGAGCTGCACATGAAAGAAATAGTACAGGGACAATTTTTCTAAATGTGAAAGTACTAAAGCTCAATGATTTCATTAAAATTCAACCTCTTTCTGAAAAATATTTGTTATGTATCTTCTCTGATAGCAACCGCACCTTTAGTTCTTGATGTAGAATGAAGACCATCTAAGACTATTAAAAGATTACATTTGTAGTCCGACTACATCTGTAGTAAAGTATTACATATGTAATCAAACTAAGTCAATCCTTAATTTTTGTTATCATCAAGCCACTATGAGTATGCTATATTCCTGTATTTTAAAAATTTTATAGTCAAGAGAGGTGGTTTTGAAGGACATGATTTTAACTCAGTTTATAATAGGTCTATTGGTGTCTTCCTTTTCCGTTACTGTGATCTTGCTTATAAGAATGTGGTTCCGAAGACAATTAACGGCAAAATGGACCTATCATTTGTGGATGCTGCTTTTTTTTGCTCTAGCACTTCCATTCATTCCTGCTAGTTTGTATAATTTTAGTTCTCTCTTTAGCAGTGGGGAGACGTATCAGACTAATGCGCCCGGCTCTAATACTGGAAAAAATGGAACTCAGAGTCTGCACCTTTTACAAGATTTTTCTGAATCTGTCAACCGGCCTGACCTGTCTTTCCTTAATATGAGTGTGATGGGCTTATGGATGTCAGGGGTGCTTATACTTACCTTTATGATGCTGCGCGGATGGATCAAACTTAGAAGGATAAAGAAGGAATCTTCTTCGTTTGGCAATAAAGAAGTTCTCGTCCTTTTCGAAGAATGCAAGAAAAGACTGCAGATTAAAAAATCAATTAAGATTGTTCATTCGAAGAGTGTCCAATCTCCAATGATTTTCGGACTTTTTCAAACATATATCGTGTTACCTTTTCAGCATGAACACTGGCTTAGCTTGAAAAATTACGAGTATATCTTTCTTCATGAACTGAGTCACTATAAAAACAAGGATTTGCTGACAAATGTCGTGATATTGTTCTATCAAATCATTTATTGGTTCAATCCCCTTATCTGGCTTGCTTTTAAAAAAATGAGATTCGATCGGGAAATTGCATGCGATGCATCTGTCTTACAGTTACTGGATGATCACTCTATTAGTGATTATGGACATACAATCATTAACTTTCTGGCTCTTTCAAAGCGGTCAAGTAAGCTGCAGTTAGTGACGCAATTAGACGGTTCGAAGGTCCAAATTAAAAAACGAATTGAGCAAATTTCTGCCTACAAGAATTCCGCAAAAAAACCAATCAGAAAAAGCATCTTTATTTATGTTTTGGCCAGTGTCATACTAACGATTCAGTTACCTTTCGTTTCTGCATTTTCTACGGAAAACGACCGATACTATTTCAGTAATGACAGAGCAGCGTATAAAGATTTGCATCAATTCTTTCGTGGGTATGAAGGAAGCTTTGTTTTATATGATCATAATGCACAGCAATATCACATTTATAATGAAGAGAAAAGTACGCTGCGGGTGTCACCTGATTCCACATACAAAATTTACAGTGCCTTATTCGCACTGGAATCAAATGTAATCTCACCTGAAGAATCCACTCTTGCATGGGATGGGAAGGAGCAGCCCTATAACGCTTGGAATGAGGATCAGGATCTCTCATCTGCTCTTCAAAAATCTGTAAGCTGGTATTTCCAGGAAGTAGATCGCAGAACAGGATTTGAAACTATACACTCCAATCTAAAAGAGATAAACTATGGAAATTCTGATATATCAGGGGGAATGGATGAATTTTGGCTAGAATCCTCATTGAAAATATCTCCTGTCGAGCAAGTTAAACTGCTGCATTCCTTTTATTACAATAAATTTGGATATAATGAAAAGCATATCAAAACTGTGAAAGAAGCACTGCTCATAGAAAATCATGAAGAAGCCCGCCTCTCGGGAAAAACTGGTACAGGAACAGTAAATGGAAAAAATATCAATGGCTGGTTTATCGGTTATGTAGAGACGAAGGACAATACATACTTCTTTGCTGCCAATATACAAAACGAAGTTAATTCAACAGGAAGCAAGGCGGCAGAAATCACATTATCAATCTTACAAGATTTAGGAATCTATAAAGGGAATGGAGGGGTGGAATATGGAGAAAAGCATACCTAGTATTTCAGAATCAGAATGGGAAATCATGAACGTACTTTGGGACAAAACCCCTCGAACAGCGAGTGACATCATATCTTCCTTACAGGAAAGTTCCAACTGGAAGCCGAAAACAATACGCACTCTTCTCGATCGATTGGTTCAAAAAGATGTAGTAGGTGTCAATAAAAATCTGAGAGTTTACACCTTTTACCCGCTTTATACGCAGGAAGAATGCCAGCGTGCCGAGACTGAATCATTTATCAACCGCATCTACGGAGGGACCCTAAAATCCATGCTTGTCCAATTTATTCAGGAAGATACACTATCTGATGATGATATTAATGAACTTCGCTTTATGTTAAATAAGAAACCTGAAAAGTAATACCAAAAAAGTCGATTTGGAATGTTTCCAAATCGTTTTTTTGTTTGGATCGCACTACAAGAAGCACACCATTAATAAATGATGTGCAAGTTTTAGATTTATTTAATTGCATTTCTAAACGTAATGGGCGCAGCTAAGAAAGTTTTTTATGCCTTTATACCAAGCTTCTTCATCCTATACTGCAGGCTCTGACGGCTCAGCCCGGCATCTGCCGCGGTTTTTGTGATGTTGCCCCGGTTTTTTTTCAGCATGGAGCGGATATAGCCTGCTTCTGTCCGCTCCAAATGCTCTTTCAGCTGTATGTCTTCTGTCCCTTCCTCGAGGTGTATCTCAAAAGGTGCGGCAGAGGAAGATGTTCTCGTAAATGACTTTGAGCGGAAATGCATGGGAAGGTGGCTGAAGCGGATCGTATCTTCATCTGCCATCACATTCATCGCACCTTCAATCATATGCTGCAGTTCCCTTACATTGCCGGGCCAGTCATATGTGATCAGCATGTCCATGACCTCCTGATCAACACGCCGCACGTCCATTTGGAACAGCTCATTATATTTTCTGATAAAGCGCTGAATAAGAAGAGGGATATCTTCGGTTCTGTCTCTCAGAGGAGGGACAAAAACAGTGACTACGCTTAATCGGTAATAAAGGTCTTTTCGCATCCGGTCTTTCGTGATGGCTTCAACAGGATCTTCGTTGATGGTAGCGATGATCCTCACATCAATCGGAGTGTCTTTCGTATCGCCGATTCTTCTGATCGTTCTCTCCTGCAAAGCCCGAAGCAGCTTGGACTGGAGGTTTGGATTCAATGAGTTGATTTCATCAAGCAGCAGTGTTCCGCCTTCTGCCTGTTCAAATAAACCCGGATGATCAACTGCCCCTGAAAAAGCCCCTTTTTTTGTGCCGAACAGCAGGCTTTCAATTAAGTTGTCCGGAAGTGCGGCGCAGTTCTGGGAAATAAACGGGGCGGCTGATCGGCTGCTTCCATTGTGTATGCTTTGAGCGAACAGCTCTTTGCCTGTTCCGGTTTCGCCGACTATCAGAACAGAGGAGGTTGTCCTTGTCGCCCTTTTTGCACCTTCAATCACATCTTTTATAGCAGAACCCTCTCCGATGATACTGTCAAACGTATAAGATGTTCCGCTTCTTCCTTTTATCGTGTTCTTCATCAGACTTTCTATCTTGGTCATGTCTTTGGCAATTTCGACCGCGCCAATAATCTCATGGCCGTTTTTGATTGGAAAAGTGTTATTGACCGTTGTAATCTCCTTGCCCCTGTTGTTGAAGTAAGTCTGTTTGCTGTTCTTTGTTTCCGTTCCGTTTTGGAGCGCCTGCACAAGTGTGCTTCCTTCCTTTGAAAACATAAAGACGTCAAGGAGGTTTTTGTGCATCACATCTTTGCTGTCCATTGATTCAAGCTGGGACATTTTTTTGTTGTATAGAATGGTGGTGCCGTTTTTGTCTATGACATGGAGCCCGACATCTATTTCATCGATGATGGCTTCCATGAAAAGCTGCATGTATTCTATGTTTATATTCATCATATTTTCTCCGGATTTTTCTTCTATTTTACTCTCATTCTGAATGGAGTGCAAAATTTTTTTGCTTTTAATAAGCAAAAAAAGTTGGCGGTGCAAAATGACTTTGCACATCAAAGCTGATTCTTTCAGCGAATGAACGTTGGCACAGAACTTGCATTTACATGTGTAAGGAAAGTATGAAGGAGGAAACAAAATGACAACTTTGACAAAATCACAGGAACTGATCCAGCAGACATCCAAGTTTGGAGCAAACAACTACCATCCGCTGCCGATCGTAATTTCTGAAGCGCTCGGTGTATGGGTGAAGGATCCTGAAGGAAATGAGTACATGGATATGCTGAGCGCATACTCTGCTGTGAATCAGGGTCACAGACATCCGAAAATCATCAAAGCCCTGAAAGATCAGGCAGATAAAATCACCCTGACATCCCGCGCTTTTCACAATGACCAGCTCGGACCGTTTTATGAAAAAGCGGCAAAATTGACGGGGAAAGAAATGGTTCTGCCGATGAATACGGGGGCAGAAGCAGTAGAAACGGCCATAAAAGCGGCACGCAGATGGGCATATGACGTGAAAGGCGTGGAAGAAAACCGCGCTGAGATCATCGCATGCATCGGGAATTTTCACGGCCGTACAATGTCAGCCGTGTCCCTGTCATCAGAAGAAGAATACAAGCGCGGCTTTGGTCCGATGCTGCCAGGCATCAAACTGATTCCTTACGGAGATCTTGAGGCATTAAAAGAAGCGATTACCCCAAATACGGCAGCGTTCTTGATTGAACCGATTCAGGGAGAAGCAGGGATTGTCATTCCGCCTGATGGATTCTTGAAGCAGGCATCTGCGCTTTGCAAGGAACAAAACGTCCTTTTTATTGCTGATGAGATTCAGTCAGGTCTTGGCCGGTCGGGGAAAACATTTGCATGTGACTGGGAAGATGTTGCTCCTGATATGTACATTTTGGGCAAAGCACTTGGCGGCGGGGTATTCCCTATCTCGTGTGTTGCTGCAAATAAAAACATCCTGGGTGTGTTCAATCCGGGCTCGCACGGTTCCACGTTTGGCGGGAATCCGCTGGCATGTGCTGTTTCGGTGGCTGCGCTTGAGGTGCTGGAAGATGAGAAGCTATCAGAGCGTTCACTGAGACTGGGAGCTTATTTTAAAGAAAAGCTTGCAGAAATAAAGAATCCTCTCATTAAGGAAGTGCGGGGGAGAGGCTTATTTATTGGGGTAGAGCTGACAGTTCCTGCGCGTCCATACTGCGAAAAATTAAAAGAAGAAGGCCTGCTCTGCAAAGAGACGCATGAGACGGTCATCCGCTTTGCACCTCCGCTTGTGATTTCAGAAGATGATCTCCAGTGGGCAATTGAAAGAATTACAAGAGTACTATCTAAGTAGAAAGCTATTATCATATCAATGGGGTGGAATCATGGGGATTATTAAGGACGTACAACAGGCAGATAAAGAAAAAGAAAGCTTAAACTTATTTCAGTCGACGCAGACAATCATCAAAGAGGCTTTGGGGAAATTAGGCTACTCAGAAGAATTTTATGAGCTGCTGAAGGAGCCTGTGAGAATGCTGACTGTCCGCATTCCGATTCAGATGGACGACGGCTCGGTCAAAGTGTTTACAGGCTACCGTTCCCAGCACAACGATGCCGTCGGTCCGACAAAGGGCGGCGTGCGCTTTCATCCGGAAGTAAATGAAGATGAAGTAAAAGCCCTCTCCATCTGGATGAGCTTAAAATGCGGCATAGTCAATCTTCCTTACGGCGGCGGAAAAGGCGGCATTATCTGCGACCCGAGAGAGATGTCATTAAAAGAGCTTGAAAGACTGAGCCGCGGATATGTCCGTGCGGTCAGCCAGATTGTAGGTCCTACAAAAGATATCCCTGCCCCGGATGTGTTTACAAACTCCCAGATTATGGCGTGGATGATGGATGAATACAGCAGACTGCGCGAGTTTGATTCACCGGGTTTTATAACAGGCAAACCGCTTGTCCTTGGCGGTTCCCACGGAAGAGAAACCGCAACAGCAAGGGGAGTGACAATTTGCATTGAGGAAGCGGCAAAGAAAAAAGGAATCAGTCTTGCAGGGGCTAGAGTAGTCATACAGGGCTTTGGCAACGCAGGCAGTTTCCTCGCCAAATTCATGCATGATGCTGGGGCAAAAGTCATCGGCATATCTGATGCGTACGGCGCCCTGCATGATGCAAACGGGCTTGATATTGACTACCTGCTTGACCGCCGTGACAGCTTTGGCACTGTAACAACTCTCTTTACAGATACCATTACAAACAAAGAACTGCTTGAGCTCGACTGTGACATTCTTGTGCCTGCAGCCATCTCAAACCAGATCACAGCTGAAAACGCCAGTAAAATTAAAGCATCCATCGTCGTAGAAGCAGCAAACGGGCCAACCACGATTGAAGCCACCAAAATCCTCACACAGCGCGGAGTCCTGCTCGTTCCGGACGTCCTGGCAAGTGCGGGAGGGGTAACCGTTTCCTACTTCGAATGGGTGCAGAACAATCAGGGCTACTACTGGACCGAGGAAGAAGTCGCTGAGCGTCTGCAGAAGGTCATGGTCGATTCGTTTGAAAACACGTTTCAGACTGCACTCATTCACAGAGTTGATATGAGACTTGCCGCCTACATGATCGGAAGCCGGAAAATGGCTGAAGCATCACGGTTCAGAGGGTGGATTTAATACAGAGCAAAAGACACAAACCCGAATGAGGGTTTGTGTTTTTTTATGAAACGGATGCGGAAGCCTGTGATAAACTTAAATAGAGAAATAATGGAAAGCACAGAAGAGCCAGTTCAAGGGGGATACAGCATTGAAAGAGACAGAAGAAGGATTTCAACTTGCTTCAGAAACAGAAAGGTTAATCATAAGACCGTTGCAAAGATCCGATTATGAGAATTGGCTGAATGAATTTGAAGCGCGGCATCCATCACAAAACCGGCACGACAGCGGAAAGTTTGATATGAGTGAATGCACAAGAGAATGGTTTGATCAGCTTGTAGACAAATATCAAAAGCTGGCCCTTTCAGATACTGCCCACGTTTTTGATGTTTTTAGAAAAACGGACGGCAGACACATAGGCACGGTTGATTTTTCAACCTTGGCAAGAGATGATTTTCAGTGGGGCAGGATCGGGTATACCATCCATAATCAGCACTGGAAAAAGGGATACGGCAGCGAAGCGGTGAAAGAAGCTCTGACAATCGCTTTTCAGCACCTGAAGTTCCACCGTATTGAAGCTCATATCAATCTTGATAATGCTGCTTCCGTCCGATTAGCCGAAAGGGCGGGCATGGAATATGAATGCACGCGAAAAGCATTTATATATGAAAACGATGAGTGGACGGATCATTTGATTTATGTCAGAACCGCAGACTGATTTTTATAAAACGAGGGACCCCAAAATCATTGGAGTCCCTCGTTTTATTATCTTTGAAGTTTGTACTTTAATGCAGCAATGCATATGACAAGCCAGGCACAGCCTGCTGCAAACCCTGCGATGACATCGCTTGGATAATGAACACCCAAATAGATGCGGCTGAAGCCTATTAATAGAATGAGAAGCATCGACAGGGTCAGAATCAGGACTTTCATGCTCTTTTTTCTGACCATGGTCGTCAGCAGGTAGGCTAAGATTCCGATAAAGGAAAAGGACACCATGGAATGGCCGCTTGGAAAGCTGTAGCCGCTCTCATCTACAAGCGGATTAAAGGTCGGACGGTCTCTCTTAAACAGCCATTTCAAATAATAGTTCAGAAGAGACGAGCCGGATACCGATACGATCAGAAACAGACCTTCCCACCATTGTCTTGCGATCAAAAGAAAGATCAGGGCAATGGACATGCCGATCATGATGCCTGTTACAGATCCGAGGGAGGTAACGGCGGACATGATCTCGCCGAACAATGGAGTGCGGAAGCCGTGTATGTACTGAATGATAGGATTATCAAAGGATTTAAGCTCCATTTCAATAACTTCATCGGCAAATTCGATAAAGACAAAACAGCATGCGCCGATGAGAAGGATGGAGTACATGATGAATGATTTGGACAGGCGCTCTTGTGCTTCGTTTTTCATGAACATGCTCCTTATGCGTTTAATTGTAGGAATACCACGTTTCACAAGCAAGCAAACATGTGGTTTCAATTGCAGGATTTTAGGAAATTAGAATACTACAATTGGAGGTGCTGCACAATGATAAAAGAACTGATAAAACGCATTCAGCTGCATGAAACTGGGGATCAGGCAGCCGTCCTGTCCCATTTCTTCCTGCTCTCATTATTTCCGCTGCTGATTTTTCTTGTAGCACTGCTTCCATACCTGCAGATTGAGACAGCGACAATCGTGGATGTTATTAAGCAATATGCGCCGGCTGAGGCGGGATCCATGCTGACGGACCACTTGACCGGTCTCATGAATGAGCCAAACGGCGGCTTGCTTTCATTCGGTCTTCTTGCCGCCCTCTGGTCTGCTTCTAATGCAACAAACGCCTTAATCCGTTCACTGAACAAAGCGTTTATTGTCGAGGAAACGAGGCCGTTCTGGAAAATCCGCCTTCAGGCCATCATTATGACGGTGGGACTTGTCCTGACGTTCGCTTTGACACTCGTCCTCCCGATCTTCGGAAGCGCCATTATAGAATTTGTCGGCAACTACTTTTCTGTCGTGAGCGAAAATGAAATCTTCTTAAATGTCTTGAGATTCATTATTTCATTTTTTATGATGTGTGCGGTGCTGATGGTACTCTACTATCTTGCACCTAATGAGGATATGACATTGAAAAGTGTATACTTCGGTGCCATCGTCGCCACTGTGATCTGGCAGGTGATTTCTCTCGGATTTGCCTTTTATGTTTCGCAGTTCGGCAATTATAATGCTACATACGGAAGTATCGGGGGCGTCATCGTGCTGATCATGTGGCTGTATTTATCAGGCTTTGCCATCCTCATCGGAGGAGAGATCAATGCGATTAAAGCCTGTGAGAAGAATGGGAAAAAGTGTGTTTAAGAGAGACTGAAAAAAACTCCAATCGGTTGGGATTGGAGTTTTTTTGTTTATCATTTCTTTGTCTGGCGTGTTGACAGCAGCGTGAATCGTACCCTCGGAAACCGAGAAACGATCTGGGAGGGTAAGCAAAAGCGTGAATCGTACCCTCGGAAACCGAGAAACGATCTGGGAGGGTAAGCAAAGCACTGAATCGTACCCTCGGAAACCGAGAAACGATTTGAGAGGGTAAGCAAACGTGTGAATCGTACCCTCGGAAACCGAGAAACGATTTAAGAGGGTAAGCAAACCACTGAATCGTACCTTCGGAAACCGAGAAACGATCTGGGAGGGTAAGCAAAAGCGTGAATCGTACCCTCGGAAACCGAGAAACGATCTGGGAGGGTAAGCAAAAGCGTGAATCGTACCCTCGGAAACCGAGAAACGATCTGGGAGAGAAAGCAAAAGCGTGAATCGTACCCTCGGAAACCGATAAACGATTTGAGAGGGTAAGCAAACGTGTGAATCGTACCCTCGGAAACCGAGAAACGATTTAAGAGGGTAAGCAAAGCACGGAATCGTACCTTCGGAAACCGAGAAACGATTTGGGAGGGTAAGCAAGCGCGAATCGTACCTTTGAAAACCGAGAAGTGGAATGGCGGATAGCACCAGAACAAAATCACCGAAAAAGGCAAAACCGGCCTTTTCCGGTGATTTCTTTTCTGCCTGTCAGGCCTGAACAGTCGGCTCCGCTTTTCGTATTGTCCAGCTCCATCGCTCAACTCCTCTGCCAGAACAAAATTGCCCAAAAAGGCAAACCCGGCCTTTCTGGTCAATTTCTTATCTGGCTCCCGGAGCTAAACGAGCGATTCCGCTTTTCTTTATTCCCACTTCACAAACGCCTCCAACAAAATCGACAGCAAAATCCCCATCATCAGTCCGTTTGAAAGCAGCGGTGAGATGTAGACGGAAAGATCCCGGAACACGGCGGGATCTGTGTTCATGATGCTGACGCCGATCAGGAGCGGGGCGGCGATCCGGAAGATGGTTTTTGAATCGAATGCTGTTCCCTGTATGCTTTTCAGCGCAGTTCCGAAAAGCTGAAGGTAGGCGACAAACAGGACGGCGTTGCCCACAGTTACCGGGAGAGTAACCAGAATGGATACAAGAGGCGGGAAGATTCCCATAATCGTGATCATCGCTCCGCCGATCAGAAACGGCTTGCGCTTGAAAAGCTGAGTGCTTTCCAAAAAGCCGATGGTAGAGGTAAAGGGAGCATACGAAACCAGCCCAAGTACCGAGGCGAAAGCGGAATAAGAGCCTGTAAGGAAAAAGGACCTTCTGAAGGATGCAGGTTCAGGTTCGTCCTGATAAAGCTTCGCAGCCGCCTGGATGGAAGCGATCGTATTGCTTAAGTTCATCATTCCGCCAAGAAAGGCAATTAAGACAATGCCCCATTCCAGGTTTGGAAGGCCAAGCGGGAAGAAAATGGATCCTTCAGGAGAAACGGATTTGGCTACAGTTTCGCCTGGGAAGAGGATCAAATAGAGAATCCAGCCGACCGCAATTCCAAGCAGAATTGAAAAGTTTCCGAGAAAGGCATTACCTTTTATTTTAAGGAAGCTGACAAACAGAACGAGCAGGATGGAGAATAAGCTAACAGCCACGTTTAGCGTTCCGTCATCTTCTATTTTCAGCATCCCTTTAAAAAAGGTGAGAATCAGCTGAAAGGCAAGCAGGAATAAATAGACGCTTGCAACCATTGGCGTGAAGATCTTCTGAACCACTGAAGTCAAGTTGAAAGCAGCAAGGATGATGGTGACAATGCCCGCGAGCAAAATGCCGGAAGCAATCCCGCCTCCAATTTGGGTAAAACTCATCCCAAGAGAGGATGCAGACATGCCGAGGTTAAGAATCAGTCCCCAAATAATCCCTGAATGGCCTTCCATGATCGGGTATCTGTGGCCGATCCACCCCTGAAGAAAACAGGCGATACCCGTAAAAATCAGGGAGCTTCTGAGTGTGACGGCAATCTGGTCCGGAGTCAGATCAAAAGAAGTGCCGACTGATATCGGAACCACAATCGTATTTGCAAATATAAAGAACAGCCACTGCACGGAGGCAAGCGGTGTCGTGAATTTAGAGTTGTTCATGTTTCAATCGATCCTCTCTGACATACTTCAGTATCTAGTCTATCAAACATCATTTTTCAGTTGGGAACGGCAAGTAGATTTTTAAAAAACACCCATCTTCAACCATTCAATTTATGCTATCATACAGTCAGGTATATGGAAAATATTTATATGATCGTTAAAGTATATGTAAATCATATGATAGTAAGGAGGATTGCATATGGATATCAGACAATTGAATTATTTTATTGCAATAGCTGAAGAAGGCCAGATCACAGCTGCTGCAAACAGACTCAAAATGGCCCAGCCGCCCCTCAGCCAGCAGCTGAAGCAGATGGAGACAGAGCTTGGACTTATTCTTGCCGAGCGAAAGGGGAAATCACTTGAGCTGACAGATGCCGGGGAAAAACTTTACCAGCATGCATTAAAAGTAATAGATGCAATGGAAGAGGCCCTTTTTGAAGTGAAAGAAACAGGTACAGGAAAAAAAGGGAAGCTGTCCATTGGGGTGAACACACTCTCAAACGATAATCTGCCCAGTTTATTAAAGGATTTTCAAAAGAATTATCCTGATGTAACTTATAAAATTCAGCAGAATGATTCAGCCCAGCTTTGCAGGCTGTTAAAGGAAAAAGTGCTGGATCTTGCCATCGTCAGACTGCCGCTCGATCTGAATGATTTTCACGTCATTCACCTTGAACCTGAACCTTTTTACTTTGTCTCTTCAAGCCCGCTTGATTCTGATCAAAGAACCGTTAGAGCAGAGGAAGCCATAAAGGTTCCTCTCATTATTCCAAGTACAGAAGGACTTGGTCTTTACAGCAAGATTTTATCTGTTTTTACATCAAGAGACTTGGAACCTGACGTCATATGCGAATGCTCGGATGTCACCATTCTCTTTGATCTGGTCGCAGCAGGTTTTGGCGCAACGATTGTACCTGAGACGGTCATCAGATTAAAACCGCCTGAGGGTCTTCACGTTTATCTGATGGAAGAAACGGAGGGGTTGGGAGAATCAGGACTCATTTATTTAAAAAATCACTACCTGCCGAAAACGGCACAGAACTTTATTGATCTTCTGCAAGAAAAGAAAAAGGGACAGATGGAGGGGTAATTGTGAAGAAAACGCTTGTAAAGAATGTGATGATTGAAAAGGGCTATGCTTTTAATGAATTGGGAGATGTCACCGCTACAAAAACAGACATGGCTGATTTCATTCTTTCTGACGGGAGAATCGAAGAAATTGTTCCTGCCGGTTCAGAAGTATTTGAAGATTATGAGCTGTTCGATGCAGAAGGCGCATTGGCACTTCCTTCGTTTGCGGAAATGCATATCCATTTGGACAAGACCTATTACGGAGGGAAATGGAAAGCTCCGACTAAGGCGAAATCGATTTTTACGAGAATAGAAGAGGAACAGATCCTGCTCCTTGAACAGCTGCCCTCCGTGCAGGAACGTGCAGAAAAGCTGCTTGAGCTCCAGCTGATGAACGGGACCGGATTTGTCAGAACACACTGCAATGTCGATCAGGTTGTGGGTGTGAAGCATATTGACCTGCTTCAACAGGCATTTAAGACATATGAAAATAGGCTTGAAGGTGAGATTGTCGCTTTTCCCCAGCACGGTTTGCTCAGAAGCAGCAGCGTTGAGCTTGTAAAAGAGGCGATGAGAAACGGAGCACAGTTTGTCGGAGGTGTTGATCCGGCTACAGTGGATGAAGATATTGAAACGTCACTCTCTTCAATGGTAGAGATAGCTGTGGAATTTGGGGCAGGAATTGATCTGCATTTGCATGACAGAGGACACCTTGGCATTTATACAATTAAACGTTTATTGAGCATGCTGGAAGATGCGAAGTTCAAAAAGCCTGTGACAATCAGCCACGCATTCGGACTTGCTGCCCTTTCAGAAGGCGAAGCACGGGAGCTCGCGCTCAGATTTGCAGAACTTGGAGTCAGCCTTGCTTCAACCGTACCCCTTGATTTTAAGATGCCGCTTGCTTTAATGAAGGCTGAAGGGGTAGACGTTTATCTGGGCAATGACAGCATTACAGACCACTGGGATCCTTTTGGTACCGGGGATATGCTTGAGAAGGCAAACGTGCTTTCACAGGTAAACCGGTGGAAGGATGAGCTTGCCTTGAGTCAGTCGCTGGGCTACATCACAAAGGGAATAACTCCGCTGTCAAAAGAAGGTGAGCAGCTTTGGCCAAAACCGGGAGACCGCGCGGATTTTCTTTTAACGGAAGCATCCTGCTCTGCGGAAGCCATCGCGAGAAGAACAAAAAGAAAGGCCGTGTTCTTTAGAGGAAAGGCTGTATATGAAACAGAATAACCATGAAGGCCGAGTTGTGCTTGTTCATTGAAGCGGTTACAATAATGGAAGCTTTATTTTTTCATAGGAGATGAATGGAAGATGAAACGAGTTGCAGCGGGGATTTTGCTGATGTCAGTTTTTTTTGTTCTTTTTGCCTGTTCAAAAGGCGAAAGCGAGGCAGAAGGTTCACTGATGGTTCATGCCGAAATCAGCGTTCCTGAAAAGATCAGCCTGAATACGGAAGAAACCCTTTCCGTCTCTGTCACACAAGGAAATCAGGCTGTGGAAGATGCTTCTGACGTGCAGTTTGAAATCTGGAAAGCAGACAGCAAGGAAGAAAGTGAAATGATCAGAGCGGAGCACACAGGTGACGGTATCTATGAAGTTAAGAAATCGTTCAGTGAAGAAGGCAGCTACTTTGTGCAGACTCATGTCACGGCCCGTGACTTGCATGTTATGCCCAAAAAAGAATTTGTTGTCGGCAAAGGGACTCTCACGGATAAGTCAGAAGATAAAAAAGAAGACCATTCTCATCACTAAAAGCTTCCAGCGGAGGCTTTTTTTTATAGTATGAAATTCTTCAATCTTTACATAGAATTAATCATTCTTTGTTACAATATTGATTAGCGATATCGAATTTCGATATCAAGAAAGGTGATGGTCAATCGTGCGTGAATTTATTTTAGGCGCCATTAAAATTCACATTCTGTACCATGCGAAAATCGAGCCGATCTACGGGTCCTTCATGATTGAGGAGCTTAGAAGCCACGGATATGAAATCGGTCCGGGAACACTCTATCCGTACCTGCACAATCTTGAAAAGGCAGGCTACTTAACGAGAGAAGACCGCAAGGAAAACGGCCGGATCCGCAAATACTACAGCATCACAAAAGAAGGAGAGCAAGCGCTCATCGATGCGAAGAGAATGCTGAGAGAGCTTGCAAAAGAAGTGTTGAGGGAGGAGTATTAATGCTTAAAACGTGGATTGAAATTCTGCTGGTGTCAACGAGGCTTGGCCTCACTTCATTTGGCGGGCCAGTGGCTCATCTGGGTTATTTCAGAGATGAATATGTGAAAAAGAGGCAGTGGCTTGACGAACGCAGCTATGCAGATCTTGTGGCGCTCTGCCAGTTTCTGCCCGGTCCTGCGAGCAGCCAGGTAGGCATATCCATAGGGATCGTCAGAGGGGGATTGGTCGGAGGCTTTATCTCCTGGTTTGGATTTACAATGCCGTCTGTCATTGCTCTTATCCTGTTTGCCTACTTTGTTACCGGTTTTCAGGCTGAAGACGCCGGGTGGATCACGGGTCTGAAGATTGTCGCAGTTGCGGTTGTAGCACAGGCGATTATGGGAATGGGGAAAAATCTCGCACCTGATCGGCCGAGAATTGCCATCGCTGTGATTGCCGCAGTATGCGCCCTGTTTTTCCCGACAGCGATCGGTCAAATTGCCATCATCATCATTGCCGGCGTGACCGGTTACATCATGTACCGGAATCAGGATGTTCCAAAGGCTGATAAACTCGCTATTTCCATAAGTAAAAAGACAGGAGCTGCAGCCTGGATTCTATTTGCCGGACTGCTGATCGGACTTCCGCTGCTCCGCCAGCTCTTCCCGTCTATTTGGATGGCGATGTTTGATACGTTTTACCGTGTCGGATCGATCGTCTTCGGCGGAGGGCATGTCGTTCTTCCGATGATTGAGAGAGAGGTCGTGCCTCCAGGCTGGATTTCTGAGGAAACCTTCCTTGCCGGATACGGTGCGGCCCAGGCGGTTCCAGGACCGCTGTTTACGTTCGCGAGTTATCTCGGGGCGTCAATGAACGGAGTGACAGGAGCCCTTGTTGCGACAGCTGCCATGTTCCTGCCTTCATTCCTATTGGTTGTCGGCATGCTTCCGTTTTGGAACTTTCTTCGGGAGAAAAGCAGCGTGCAGGCAGCACTGATGGGAGTGAATGCCGCTGTTGTCGGTATCCTTCTTGCTGCACTCTACGATCCGGTCTGGACAAGTGCGATTAAATCAACAGGAGACTTTGCACTTGCCCTGGCAGCATTCGCCTTGCTTGTCTACTTTAAACTGCCTCCATGGCTTGTCGTGCTGCTGGCTGCTGCCGGCGGTATCGTTCTTGGGCTAATTGGATAGCAGTTGAATGATGAAAAGACCTTCTTTTGGAGGTCTTTTTTCTGTTTAATATAAAAAATCACCCGGGAAAATCCCGGGTGATTTGCAATTAACCTCCTGGCTGCACCTCTACAGCTTGATCCAAGACTTCTTGAGGAATACTGAAGCCTTCAAGCTCGTTCATTTCTGAGAATTTGGTAGAGATAGCCTGCTGCAGTTCCACTTTCTGTTCGTTTTCCGTAACGAACATTTTAATCACCATATCCAGGGCTTTCGGATAGTGGGTTTCTTTATCAAGTGTGTACGTATAATCAATTTGTTCAATGTCCATTTGGTCCATAACAGCCTGCATATTCGGATCAGAGCCCATCATGTTTCCAGTCAGGCTCATCAGTTTTTCTCCATTACCTTTTACGCTCAGGATATATTCAGTGTCTGTTTCTTCAAGCTGAATGTCATCAGCCATTGCTTCCATTTGCTTAATCTGGTCTGCAGGCGTCATTGTTTTAGCCTGATTCATCATTTCTCCCATGCCCGGTCCTGCCTGGCTCATTTTGATCCAGCCTCCTGAAGCAGGATCGTTCATGTATATGTACTGGTCATCCATATACATTTCAATGGAAGTTGTCTGTCCTTCAGCTGACATATTCATTGTCTGCTGCATGACAAGCGGCTCGATATTCGTTTTTGTCTGCATGTCGGCCGTTGTTTCCATTTTTCCTTCACTTGATGTAATTGTCATATCCATTGTGCCGTCCATAGCGAAGTTTTTGAGATCAGCTGATTTCTCAGCAGCCGATGCAAGGACTTCTTCAGCTGTAGCTTCTTTCTCGGTATTTTCTGTTTCAGTCGTCTCCGTCTCCGCTTTTTCTGCTTGCTTGTCTTCTTTCTCCTCATTTGTTGCAGCACTCTGTCCGCATCCGGCCAAAACGAGTGTTAACAGTAAACTGATCAATAAACCCCATTTTTTCAAAATAAACAAGCTCCTCTCAGGTTTGGTCTATCAAGCTGTACATACTTATAAACGTTTGAAATCTCTTAAAGTTTCACTTTTTTTACCCCCTGACACTACCTGTAAATCATTTGAACTTTTCCCTTTGTTATCCAATTTAAAACCATTAAATAGGAAAATAGCAGGAATAGAACACATCAGGGATTCCATTGCCGAAAAAGGCCTTCCTTTCCATAAAAAAATCCGAACTGGCTAACCCAGCTCGGATTTTATTTAGCTTTAATACTTAAACGGTAGGTTCGTCGCCCCATGTTTTGATTCCGTCAGATTCAAAAATGCCCAGCGTGACATCCGCGATATCAGGATCTGTATATAGCAGGTCCCGTACTCTGATTTTAATATCGTCGGCTATGGCAAGGGATAATCCCGGTTTCAGCTCAAGGTAGCTTTCAACATGATACTTCCGGCCTTCCTGGAGTATGCGGAGGTTTTTAATGTCCTCAACGTCCGGATCAGTCAGGATTAATTCGGCAATCCGGTCTTCCACATCTTTCGGTGCAGCAACCCCGATCAGGCCGATCGTATTCTCATAACCGATTTTAACGGCGATGACAATAAGCAGGATTCCAATCAGCAGCGTGCCGATCCCGTCAAGCACATAGAGGCCGGTGAAATAAGAAACAACAATGGATACCAGGGCAAGAAGCGCACCGAACGTTGCAATAATATCTTCATAAAAAACAAGACGGGTCGGGGGAGAGGCAAGGCTGACATTTTTGAATGCATTTGATGCGAGCGCAAGTCCTTTTCCTTCCGTTCTTGTTTCGTGCGCAATTTCCTTCATTGCTTTTATCAGAATGAGTCCGTCAATGATAACGGCAATCACAAGGATACTGGCATTCAGCACGATATTTGTGGTTTCTTTCGGATGCTGAATCAGCTCCCATCCTTTATGCAGCGTCTCATAAGCCATAATGGATATAACAATAACCGCTATCAGAACAAAAAGATTCACTACCCGGCCAAAGCCTGTTGGAAACCGTTTCGTCGGAGCCTTTTCTGCAAGCGCGCTTCCCACAAAAACGAAGCCCTGATTGATTGCGTCTGCCGCTGAATGGAGAGTAGTTGCAAACATCGTTCCATTGCCGCTTATGAAGGCGGCAATCCCTTTAATAATAGTCAAAGCCGTATTTCCAAGAGCGGCAATCCCTGATGATTTGTTTCCCTTTTTCAATAGTTGAAAAAACGACATAGTCCACCTGCCCATTTTTATTTGGTCATTTCCTATTACTATCCTGCAAATGCGTAAAAATTACTCCATTTCAATGTCAATTGCTGAGTTGCGGAGCGGATCCTTCTTTTCTTTTCTGAGCAGATACAGCCTGTATGAATGACTGACTATGACTTTTAAGATGGCATAAGTCGGAACGGCAAGCAGCATGCCCAAAAGGCCGCCCATGCTTCCTGCGACAATCAGGAGCAGGATAATCGTCAGCGGATGAATATCCAGTCTTTTCCCCATGATCAGCGGGGATGTAACGTTGCCGTCGATTTGCTGGACGATAATGACCACAATCAGAACCTGTATGACCATAAATGGCGAGTCCAAAAAGCCTACAATCACGGCAGGAATCACCGCAATAAATGGTCCGAGGAAAGGAATAACGTTCGTCAGCATCGCAAAAAGAGCGAGGAGAATGGAGTAATCAAGGCCGATAATCAGGTAGCCAATATACATCATGACCCCGACGACAAGGCTGACAAGAGCCTGCCCCTGAATATAGGAGCTGAGGGCATGATCCATGTCCTTTAAAATCAGCTTTGCTTCTTCAGCTTTTGTGTATGGAAGAAAGCGAAGCACTTGTTTCGGTGCATGGTCCCCGTCTTTCAGCAGATAAAAGACGATAAACGGAACGGTCACAAATATGGTTGCTATGCTTGTCAGAATGCCGATAAACCCTGTAATTCTGCTCCCGATATTGCTGACGTTTGACTGGAAATAATCTGTTACAGAAGCCGTCATTTTTTCAAACGTCATGATGTCATTCTGTTCAAAGCGGGCAAACCATTTGTTTTCCCTCAGTGCTAGAAGGTTGTCCTGCAAGGTCTGGACAATTTGCGGGAAGTTGTTGATCAGCTGCTGAAACTGCTGTTGAATCGGCGGGCCAATCAGGAAAACAGCGAGTGTGCCAAGTCCAATCACAAGCAAGTAAATAATGATGATGGAAATGGTATTTGGAACACCTTTTCTTCCGAGGAACCTTACAATGGGCCGGAGCAGATAAAAAATGATGCCCGATACAAGAAACGGAAAGAAAAGTGTCGTGAAAATGATTTCAAGAGGCCTGAAGATGAAATCCACTTTCGTTGATAAAAGAATGATTGTCAGAAAAATAATAATGCCGTATCCGATTTTAAACATTTTGTCTTTCGGCAAATAGATGCACCACTTTCTGTCGTATTTCTCACTTTCATGAGCTTCGGCAATTTGCCATAATCAGCTTTTCCCGAGAAGGGATTGAATGAAACCATGTGATTATTCCCACTGCTTGTACTGGCTCTCAAGCTGGTCTGCTGAAAGCTTATTTTTCTGGAGAGCAGGCGGACATATCCGATTATAGCTGATAATGTCCTGATTGATTTTCTCAACTTCTTTTATACGCTGATTTTTATCTTTAAGTTTCATTGCCCTCTCAATCTGCTGTCTGATTTCTTTTTGACGCTGCAGCCATGGGGGCAGATAGTTAGCATTTTTGACGATTTTGGAGAAAATATCCCCTTCGAGAGCACTTTTTGGCAGGGGCTTTCCCATCCCCGGCAGTTTTGCAGCACCGCCTTTTTTCTCAAAGTCACCGTAAATCGAGCTCATCAAATCTCTGTTCTCTTTATTGTGTGGTTCTTTTTTCATCGCAGCCTCCCGTATTGCCTTCTTTTAAGAGAACTTCTGTATCCATTCCCAAATTCCTTGCATGTACGAAGATAAAAAGAAAAACCTATCATAAAAGATAGGTTTCAAGCGCGGAACTGAGGCTGCTGACATATGTGGCATCAAGTGTTGTATGGCTGCTGTAAACTTGTTTCGCCTGAACCGGATTCAAGCTTGCAAAACAGGTGGAAGCTCCCATCAAAGTGAACTCCTTCACGAGATTTGCAAGAGCCTTCATGCCGGTTTCAGTAATGGATCCTACACCATGAAAATCAATCGTGACTTGCTCTGCACAGGTTTCCTGGAGAAGATTTAAAAGTCTTCCGGCATTAGCTGAAACCAGCTCTTCGGTCAAATCACCGTACAAGGGGAGAAGGGCTGTCTTTTTCGTGAGCATAATAAATGGGCACGAAAGCTCAATGATTTTCCTGTATGCGTCCTCTGCCTCTTCTTTTTTTGCAAGCAGCTGCAGGTCTGTTTCCGCAAGTCTTCTGCGGTGAAGCTCGACCTGCTGAACAAGCATCTCCATTTTTGAGTTTTGCTCAGTAAGAATCAGATACAGAAATTCATTATCTGTATTTATGTTCAATTTAAACAGAGCAAGGGGAGATTGTAAGGTTCTGAGTACAAGCTCTGAGTCGTTTTTTCCGGAAGATAACACTTTCTCGGCTTTTCTTCTGCTGTCCTCATCAGCCAGATCAAGAAAGCTTTCCTTCTCTGCAAACAGCTTGCCGGCTGCAAGAGAGCGTTCAAGGATACGGAATTTTTTATCTAATTTAAAGAAAGGAAGCGGAAGGTGTCTGCCGTCAAGCATAGCTGTTTTCCTTCAGCAGCCAGTCATTTGCTGCAGATAGACTGGAGAAAAGCTGGGTGTTTGATGAACAGATGTTCTTGAAGTCATACGAAGCAACCAGTCTTCCTCCCACAATCACCTGAGGAGAGTGATCAAGTTTTTCTATTTCATCTATATAGTGTGACAGACGTTCAGAGTTTTTACGGAGTGAAAAAGAAAGTCCGACAACATCCGGCTTCCATTCTTCTGCGTATTCAAGAGCGTATTCCAGCGGCAGACTCGCTCCAAACAGCCTCGTCTGATAACCGTGCCATTCAAACAAAATAGAAACCATCTTCAGCCCCAGGTGATGAAGTTCATCTTCCAGGCAAAGAAACATGGCTTTTTTTTCGGTTTTTGGTATTTGCTTTAAACTGTATTCTTTATACCGCGACAGAATAAAGTCGCAGGTTGTGGTTGCAAGGTGTTCATCAGCTACAGAAATCTCATCTTCTTCCCACAGCAGGCCAATCTTTGCCATAGAAGGAGTCAGTAGCTCCTGCATAACCGCCAGAGGATGTGCACCGTCATCGTGGCTTTTTTTTAAGATATCCCACGCGCCATTCTGATTGCCGTCAAGCAGCAATCTTGTAAAAGCAGCAGTATCTATATTCATTCTGTCACCTCAGAATCCATCAATTAAATGTTATGACCCGATTTCTGCCATCTTCAACCTATCTTACCATATTGGGGCTGATTTAGAGGAGGAAGAAGCATCCATCAGCTTTGAAAAGAAACCCCATTTCCCGGTTCAAATATTAGACTGTACTGGCTGAAATACTATAAAATAGACTTATTCCCCTAATTAGAACCTTTAAAACCGAATCAGCATTGATGGTTCTTCCAGAAATTCCTTTATACCAGCCCCAGGCTGACATCTTCATTTAAAACACTTTTTACCATAAATCTAAATCTAGAGGTGAGGCCATATTGACATTTTCTGTAGATAACATCATTCTCATATTCGCTGTTCTCCTGACAATCGGAGTTATGACCGCAAAGTTTTCCTCGCGGCTTGGATTGCCTTCACTTGTCTTCTTCATTGCTGTCGGAATGGTGCTGAGCCATTATATTTACTTCGACAATGCAAAGCTTGCCCAGCTTTTTGGGGTGATTGCCCTCATTATCATTATCTTTGACGGAGGTCTCCAGACGAAATGGACGGATGTACGCAAGATCATCGTTCCGTCTTCAATGCTTGCGACAATCGGCGTTTTTGTCACAACCATCATCATAGGGGTATTTGCTAAATATGTTCTGGGTCTGACGTGGCTTGAAGGGCTTCTGTTCGGTGCAATTGTCGGATCAACGGATGCAGCAGCTGTTTTTGCCGTGCTCGGCAATAAAAACATAAAGAAACGGCTGACTTCAACACTTGAAGCAGAATCCGGAACAAACGATCCAATGGCTGTTTTTTTAACCGTTACCATCATCCATTTAATTGGCCAGCCGGAAACGGGATTCTTCGGCCTTATCCTGCGCTTCTTCTGGGAAATGGGCTTTGGGCTTGCTGCAGGATTGCTTTTTGGTAAACTCGCTGTTTGGGTCATCAACAAAATCAATCTGGATTCTTCCGGTCTTTATCCGGTTCTTTCACTAGCGATGGCTGTCCTGACTTACGCTCTGACTACCGCAGCAAATGCAAGCGGACTGCTTGCGGTTTATGTGATGGCGGTTATTGTAGGAAATTCAGACCTTACTTTCCGTCATTCCATTATCCGCTTTAACGAAGGCCTAGCTTGGATGATGCAGATTCTGATGTTCATTTTACTTGGTTTGCTTGTTTTCCCGAACCAGCTTGTTGATATCGTTTGGGAAGGACTGCTGCTCTCCATCGTTCTGATGATCGTCGCGCGTCCGGCAGGAGTGTTCCTGAGCATGATAGCCTCCAAGTTTTCAGTGAAAGAAAAACTGTTTATTTCGTGGGCCGGACTGAGGGGCGCCGTTCCGATTGTCCTCGCAACCTATCCGATGCTCGCGGGGCTTGAAAACAGCCAGCTGATCTTTAACGTCGTCTTTTTCGTCGTTTTGACATCTGCGCTGCTTCAAGGAGCGACACTGACGCCTCTCGCAAACAAATTAAAGCTGTCTGAAAGCAAGAAAAACTCTGTGCCGCATTCGCTTGAGCTGATTTCAATCGGGAGGACGAACAATGAAATGGTTGAACTGGAGGTCGGAGAAGGGGCTGCCGTCTCAGGAAAAGAACTGAAGGACATTGAGCTTCCGAATGATGCGCTTATAACAGCTGTCATCAGGAACGAAAAACTTCATACGCCGCGGGGGGAAACGAATATTTTCTCAGGTGACACCCTGTATATTCTTGTTTCGAAAAAGAACCGCGAAAAAATTAAAGCGATCTTTCAGGGAGATGGCCATGAAGCAGCCGAGAGTTCTGAGTAGGAATCAGAACTCCGAATTTCATTTCCTTAGAATAATCAGGCTCACTTAAATGAAAGGGCAGTGAAAAACATGGAGAGTTCGGAGCTTCTTATTTTTATGGAGGAATACGGATATGTTGCCCTTTACGTCATGCTTTCAGCGGGTACCTTCTTTATTCCCCTTCCTAACGAAGTCATCATCATGATGGGAGGATTTGCATCTTCACACGGGATCCTGCATCCGGTTCCTGCTTTTTTCACCTCATATTTGGGTATCATGACTGCCCTTACATGCTGGTTCTTGATCGGAAAAAGTTTTGGCGGGCTTGCCCTTTCCATTCTTGTCAGAAAAGAAAGAGCAAAGAGACGGTTTGAACGATTTCAGCACCGCTTCTCAAAATACGGAGAATATACGCTTGGAATCACTTATTTTTTTCCGCTTCTGCGTCATTTAGGCCCTGTGCTTGCAGGGATGAACAAGGTAAAGTTCTGGAAATTCGCGCTGCTTGCATACGGTTCTGCATTTATATGGGCTCTCGCGTTTTTTTGGCTCGGAAACCGGTTTGGCGACTCGGCTGAAACAGTTAATGCCCTGTTCAACCGTTTTGGCCCGGCTTTTATAGCTGCAGGCTGTGCACTATTTGCAGGAATGATCCTGCTGCGCTACGTTCAGAGAAAAAGAATAAAATCACAGCAGCATGGGGGTTAGGGAATGAGTACTGAAACGATGGATGTGTTTCATAAGAAAACGGCAGTAACCTTATTTAATGGAGTTTGGGACCTGATGGAAAAGGAAACGAGGAGTCAGCAGGAAACCGATGCGATGATTCATATGGCTCATGCATCCCGCTACCACTGGGAGCAGGCTGGAAATGCTCTTAATCTCTCAAGGGGAGAATGGCAGATCTCAAGAGTTTACGCCATTTTAGGAAGAGCTGAGCCGGCACTGTATCATGCGCACCGAAACTTGGAGATCTGCCTTTCGAATGAAATCAGGGATTTTGATCTTGCTTATGCATATGAAGCCCTCGCGCGGGCATATTTGACGGCTGGTGATGGCACTAAATACAGCGAGTATATGGAGACTGCAATTCTTGCTGCTGGACAAATTGAGAAAGAAGAAAACCGCACTCTCCTTGAAAATGATTTAAATCAGCTGAAACTTCATGCAGCAAAACTTGGATGGTAGGACATATCCGGGTTTTTTTGTTTGTGTAAACAAACATCCAAACTTATAAAAAACGCGTTCTCTATGTAATCAGGGCTGACAGAAGTTTAGAAAACTGTTGAAATTAGGCGAATGTCCCGCCGGTATACCGTGATAAGATACAGTGGATGATATAAGTGAAAGGAATTGATCGAGATGAAAAAATGGATAAGTATAGCGGTAATGGCCGTTTTGCTGATTTTCCCCAATGCCGTCATGGCGCACACACATATGACTTCTTCTCTTCCTGAAGAGGGTTCAACTGTTACAGAACCTTTGAAAACAATAGAATTGACATTTGATACACAGATAGAACCCCTAAGTTCGATGAAGCTTGTGAAAGATGGATCTGAGGTGCCTGTTGAGGTTAAAGCAGAAGGGGAAAAGCTGGTTGGCACGCCTCAAAATGAGCTTGAAAACGGAGCTTACACAGCTGAATGGAAAATTATCGGCGAAGACGGACATGAAATGGAAGGAACGCTTTCTTTCAATGTTCAGCAGGAGGCTGAAGAAGCTCCGCAAACAGATGAGGAAGCCCCGCAAACGGAAGAAGAACCTGAAGACAGCGGGAAATCTGAAGGGGAAGCTGCAAAGGAACAGCCGGCTGATGAGCAGACCGGAAGTGCTGAAGCTTCCGAGGAAAACTCTCCGGTTATGCCAATAGCCCTTGCGGCAATTGGCGTTCTGGCGGTTATTTTCATCATTTCTCTCATGAGAAAAAAACGGTAAAGAGCTGTGAATATCCTAATACCCATCGGAGAAGGAATAACCTATATTCTTTTCTCCTTTTTAATTGGCCATGTGGTTCTGCAGCTTGTGCCGGCCAAAAAAAAACCTGAAATGGCTGTTCCTAAGAAATATTTGCTGCTGTCTGTTGTGCTGATCATCGGGCTCACATTTCTGCCTGTGTTAAAAGTAATCCTGAGCTTTTATCAGGCGGCAGGAATCAGCCAGACCGTGCAGTCTGTGCTGATGGATTTCCAGATTGGACAATCCTGGATGATGACAGCGGCTGCAGCCATTGTCTTATGGCTCGTCCTATATATGGACGGCCCGAGAGTCATTCAGGGGATGCTGCTGCTGTTTATAATCTTTGCACTTGGCTATGCAAGCCACGCTGCGTCCTTGTCGTTTTGGGCGGGCATGGCTTCGCACAGTATTCATTTTCTTGCTGTGGCTCTATGGGCGGGTGTTTTACTGCATGCTGCCTGGTTTACGGTCCATCCTGAAAACTTGCAGTCCTTTTTAAAGTGGTTTACGCCTTTTGCGGTTGTCTGCTTTTCTGTCCTGACTGCAGCGGGTCTGTTTGTAATGAACATGATGGTTGATTTACGGGACTATGTGCAGGCATGGCCGCTGTCATATGGACAGGTGATCTTGCTGAAGCATTTAAGCATTATTCCCCTGCTTGTTTTTGCTTTTCTAAATGGCTTTGTAAGAAAGAAGGCGGGAGAAACGGTAACATTCGCGTGGATCAGAGCGGAGAGTCTGATCATTGGCGCTGTATTTTTTCTGACAGGCTTTCTTGGAACACAGGCCCCGCCTCACGACGTGAATGTGACGCTGCGTTCAGAAGGAGCAGCTCCCCTGTTTGAGTGGGTCAAGGGCACAATAGAGCCTCAGGGAACGGTAAGCCTTCATTTTTCAATAGATGGCATCCTTCTATTATTTATGGCAGGTCTTTTTCTAGGAATGATTGTTTTAAGTTTTATGAAAAAAAGAAACGCTTATGCAGCGGTTGTTCTTGCTTTGCTTTTTATTGTCTCAGCCTATTTGGGACTGATGTCAGGTGTGTCGGTTTCCTGACTGAGCACAATTTCTGACATTCCGGTCTGCTGAAGCTATACTTTAATGGTGAGATGCACATTATTTTTGGAGGGATCTATATGGCTGAACATTCTTTTTATCTGAAAGCCCATTGGCCCGGACTCAGAAATGACGTTGGGGAAATCGAGAGCGGACAGCTGAAAACAAAGGTTTCCATTCCGCCTGAAATGGATGGGCCGGGTGTCGGAACGAATCCTGATGAAATGCTGCTCGGCGCTGCAGCAACGTGCTACATTATTACGCTTGCGGCCATGATGGAGCGCAGCCGCCTTGATAAAGAGGATTTAACGATGGAATCTGAGGGGATTGTTGAAGTGGTAAACGGGGTCATCACCTATAAGCGAATCGTGCATCGCCCTGTTATCACGTTAACAGCTGCAGCTTCAGAAAAAGATATAGAGCTCGCGAAGAAACTTGCTGAACGTGCTGAAAGCTCGTGTATGATCAGCCGTGCGGTTAAAGGGAATGTGGAAATTGAACTTCAGGCAGAAATCAAGAAAGCAGCCGCTTAAGTAACGGCTGCTTTGCTGTTTATTCGGATTGATTATACATGCAATCTTCGTTTTTTGAGCGTTGTAATGATGCTGTATGAAACTTCTTTCCAGAGCGATTCGTCTTCTTTATAGGAGGCAGTCAGTTTTTGGATCATCTCTGTCTGCTTTTCTTTAAAATCAGGGTGATCTTTTTCAGGCAGATGTTTTCTGAGCGAATCAACAAGCTGCTGGATTTTCGGGGCGCGCGGACCCCAGACCGCTTTTTCATTTCCGTCCCGGTCGATGAAGATGAAGATTGGGATGGCACGGGATGTACCGTTTGTTAAGTACTGATCCATTAAGTCAAGGTTGGAGTCGCGAAGCAGAAAACGCACGTCCATTCCTGCCTCTTCGGCAATTTTCAAAAGAATCGGGTTGTTGAGCATGGCGTCTCCGCACCAGTCTTCTGTCAGGATGATGACGCGAAGAGACTGGCTTCTCATGCTTTCGAGAATGGAGATGTCGTCTTCATCCAGTGAAAATCCCTCGTGAATAATCGTCATTTCTTCTTTGTTGACATTCATTTGCTCCATGTATTCCTGTGCTGTTAACCCTTTTGCAAACCAAGCGTTTAGTGACATTGAATGTACCTCTCTCTGGTTTTTATGATAACGGTATCAGAATCTCAGGGAAAAATCCAGAAAGTTGTTCTGAGCCGGATTGATTCATAATCCCTTAAGGGAAGCTTAAGAAAAATGTCTTTTAAAATAGGGACCAAAAGACCATGAGGATCTCGAAGAGTTTAGTATAATAGTATTTTGTGAAAAATATAAGGGATAGAAATATAAGGGAGAGAAACGTATTGCTTGAAAAATATACCTCAACTGAAAGCCTGATTGAGATCGCCGTCAGTATAGGGATTTTCGTTCTGTTCATGGTTCTCCGCAAGCTGTTTACGAAATATGTGTTTAAGATGATTCTTAAATTCAGCAGCAAAACACCGACGGATTTGTTCAGAAATGTCCTAGTTGCCTATGAAAAACCGCTGCGGATGTTTTTTATTCTTATCGGATTGTATTTGGCGATTTTGTATTCTCCTTTTTTGGACAATCAAAGGGACATACTCAGCCAGTTTTACCGTTCTTCCATTGTTCTCACACTGGCGTGGGGACTGTATAACCTTACAGCATCATCATCCCTGCTTTTTGATAAAGTAAACAAGCGGTTTGAGCTTGAGATGGATGATATTCTTGGGCCGTTTTTATCCAAAGTCATGAGATTTGTCATTCTGGCTCTTACTTTCAGCATCATTGCCCAGGAATTTAATTATGATGTGAACGGGTTTGTCGCCGGACTCGGTCTTGGAGGTCTTGCTTTTGCCCTTGCAGCCAAAGAGACGATCGGCAACTTTTTCGGGGGCATCATTATTATCACAGAGAAGCCGTTTACCCTTGGTGACTGGATCAAAACACCAAGTGTAGAAGGAGTTGTAGAAGACATATCCTTCAGAAGCACAAAAATCCGGACATTCGCTCAGGCCCTTGTGACGGTTCCAAACTCTACACTTGCCAATGAGCCGATTACAAACTGGACGAAGATGGGGAAAAGGCAGATTCAGTTTACGCTTGGGGTCACTTATAATACAACGCAGACACAGCTTAAGACGTGTGTGAAAAGAATTGAGCATTTGCTTGCAGAGCATGACGGCGTTCATGATGAAACAATCAACGTTGTTTTTAACGCTTTTGGCGACAGCAGCCTCAATATTTTCCTGAATTTCTTTACGAAAACAACCGCTTATGCCGACCATTTAAGCGTGAAGCAGGACATCAACTTTAAAATCATGGCAATCCTGGAAGAGGAAGGCGTCGATTTCGCATTTCCAAGCCGGACCATTTACGTTGAAGAAGCCAAACAGGAAGTGAAAGAAAAAGAAAAGCAGTACAGCTAAAGCCGGTGCGGATGCACCGGTTTTTCTGGTACACTTATTACACTACATAAAGAGAGGAAGAACGCTTTGAAGAAACAGACAATTCTTTTTATCGGTGCAGGCCGGATGGCAGAATCCATTATTTCCGGGCTGGTAAAGTCGCCGAATATCGAGGATATTTATGTATCAAATCATAGAAACAGAGAAAAGCTCCTGTATCTTGAGAACAAGTACGGCATCAGGCCTTCGCTTAGCTGGAGCAGTGATGCTGAAAAAGCGGACATGATTCTGCTGGCTATGCCTCCTGAAGCTCACCCAGAATTTCTGAAGGAGCTTAAGCCGGTCTTAGCGGGGCAATTTGTTGTGACGATTGCAGCCGGAATCGGCCCGTCTTTTCTTAAAGAACATCTTGGCCAAGACGTGCCTGCGGCATGGATCATGCCAAATACAGCCTCTGAAATCGGCGAGTCGATGTCACTTGTTGCTTATGGTCAGGCAACTTTAGAACATCATAAGCTGATGCTGAAGGATGTACTGGATGCGATAGGTGAATCAGAAGTTTGCACAGAGGAACAGGTTCATCAATTAACGGCCATTACGGGAAGTGCCCCTGCATTTCTGTATGCATTTGCGGAGAGCCTGATCGAACAGGCAGAGACGTACGGCATTTCACATGAACATGCAGTAAAGCTTGTCTCCCAAATGATGGCCGGTTCCTCTGCCATGCTGAAGCTGAAAAAAGCGCCGAAGGAACTTAGAGAACAAGTGACAACACCAGGAGGAGCTACAGCGGAAGGAATAAACGTTCTTGTAGAGGGTGGATACAGCCGTCTGATTAAGGAAGCGGTTATCGCGACCAATCGAAAAGCATTGGGCAAGTGGCAGGAAAATCAATAGAAAATGAAAAGAGGCTGAGGACGTTCAGGCGCGCTTGGAATCTTTAATTGTTGTCTGGCGCTTGCCCGTCCCATTACAGAGGGTGCAGGTTTTCTTGAAAAAAGGCAGCTTGGATCTGATTTTTCCTTTTCCATTGCATTTCAAACAAATGTTGACCAGTTTCATCCGCATCACCGTCCGAATTTTCTTTATTTTTATTTTATCACAGAGATTTGCAGCAATCACCCGGATAAAGGGTGGTTTTTTTTTGCTCATTAGTCATGCCGCGCTCATTCTCTACTTATATTTAATATATAAATCCACAAGAAAAAGAGTGACTAAAAGGAGGAGGATAAATGGAGCCCCATCAAGTTTCCTTGATCAAACAGCATAAAAAGCTGCCAAAAGCAGAGATTGGAAAGCGGATGGTGCTCATTTGTTCGGGTGCGGTCCTTATGGCTGTCGGTCTTGAGATTTTCCTCGTTCCAAATCGCATCATTGACGGCGGAATTGTGGGAATCTCAATTATTCTGTCTCACCTGACAAATATGAAGCTGAGTCTTTTTCTCTTTTTTCTCAATGTCCCTTTCCTGTTCATCGGCTACAATCAGATCGGAAAAACATTTGCTCTTTCCACTCTGTTTGGGGTTGTCGTGCTGAGTTTTGCAACGGCTCTTTTGCATCCTGTTCCTGTTTTAACCGAAGATCTGCTTCTCGCGTCTGTTTTTGGAGGGATTATTCTCGGTATTGGCGTTGGTCTTGTCATCAGATACGGCGGCTCGCTTGACGGTACGGAAATTCTCGCTATTCTCTTTAACAAGCAGTCTCCTTTTTCTGTAGGGGAACTGATTATGTTCTTTAACCTTTTTATCCTTGGAAGTGCAGGATTTGTTTTTGGATGGGACCGGGCCATGTATTCGCTGATTGCATATTTTATTGCCTACAAAACGATAGATGTCGTCGTTCAGGGGCTTGATGAATCAAAATCTGCCTGGATCATCAGTGAAAATCCAGATGAGGTCGGTCAGGCTATTCTTGCCAGGCTTGGACGGGGAGTCACTTATTTAAACGGAGAAGGCGCCTATACAGGTGAAGGAAAGAAAGTCATATTCTGCGTGATTACAAGACTTGAAGAAGCTAAGCTGAAACTGATTGTCGAAGAGCTCGATCCTTCCGCATTTTTGGCAGTAGCAAATATTACTGAAGTCAGAGGAGGAAGGTTTAAAAAGAGGAGCATTCACTAACATGACACAGTCCGGAAAAAAACATCATCAATTGATGGAATAAGACATTTCCTGCATAAGTCATTAGTCCTTTTTTTGGACGGTTCGCCAAAATGTACGTCTAAGTGGATTTTCAACTGAAAAAAGTCGAAACTTTGCCGACAAAGTAGGATGAACTTTCCTATCCTTTTACACAGACTTCAAAAATTCGTCAAATAAATAGGGCGAAATTATTATTTACTAAATTTTCAGATTAATTATGATATCAATAAAGGAGGAGATAAAATGGGTAAAGGAAGAATTCGTGTGGAAGAGAGCATTAAAGTGCAGACTGATGAGGAAATGTATGAAGCGACTTTAATTGAGAAAGCGGAAGAAGAAGCTGTAAAGCCGTAAATCCTGCTGCCATGTGAATCCTTGACACATTTGTCTCTTGAAAAGGCAGATCATCCGGAATATAGTTAGAACATACCTTAAAATGGAAACGGGGGATGAGCAATGCCGCTCTGGGCTTGGCTTCTGGCCGGATTTCTCGTACTTGTTCTTATAGGATGGATCAGTGACCTGCGATCAAAACGAAGACGAAAGCTGAATGTTTATCACTCCGACCCTAAAGCTGAAGCAATGAGAGCTGAACAGCAGATTCATAATCATAACCGCGATATGGATCATTTTGGGCTATAAACTAAAAGGAGGCGATCACGCTGGATCGTCTCCTTTTTATTGTTCGAGGTTTTCTTATGAAACGCTTCTTTTTCTTCTTTGGTAAAGCAAAACTGATGCTCCGGCGAAGATAAATAAGCCTCCTGCAGCAAGCAGGTTGTACATGTCTGTTGCAGTGGAAGGCAAATGGCTTCCTTTAGCTGCATCATTGCTGTCCTCTGGTGTACTGTCATGATCACGTGCCGAATCCTCATTGTCTGGAACCCGGGGATTTTCAGACTCCTTAGCCTGGCCGTTTTTATCTGGGGAAGCACCAGGGCCGTTATTGCCGCTGTCTTCTCCCGGATTACCGCCGTCAGCAGGAGGATTTCCAGTATTCTCTCCGCCGCCCGCAGGAGGTGCAGAAGGGTCTTCTTCATCAGGAACCGTTACTTTCTCTCCTTTTGTGAAGGACCAGATGTCAGAAACGGTGTTTCCTGTAAACGAATCTTCGGCTGATGCGTACCAGAAATAGGTTTGGCCGGTTTCAAGGCCTGTCCAGATTGTTTCTGCAATCGAGCCGCTTTCTATGTTTTCATCCGAGCCGATTGCCTGATCGGTATAAACATTTACTGAGAAAGAATCGGTGGCAATTCTCTTCTCGGCAGGGGCAAGGTCAAGACTGATCTCAAACTCATCCATTTCAGGGAATTCATCCGTATCGTAATAGTTATAATCATCTAAATAAGGTGAATACGTATTGACAAGTATTCTGTTGTTGTCCTGATCAAAATGAAGCAGCCTCATATATCCCTGCCCGCCTTCAGGGCCTGCCTGATAATCAGCAAGCATTTGAGTAACCGTGCGGTCAGGCGTGCCGTCGCCGTTATCGTCAATTTGATCAATGTACGTTTTTGCGGCATGATAGTGGCCGCTCAGTACAGCAAATACGTTTTTATTTGGAACGACTACTTCATTATATAATTTCTCTCCCAATGGGTGACGTGTGCCGCTTGCCAGTAAATACTCATGGAAGCTTAAGATGGCCTTTCGTTCAGGGTAGGCGGAAAGAACATCATTCATCCAGGCTATCCCTTCATCTGTTACTCCCCAGCCAAGATAAACCATGATGTAGTCATTGCCTCCGGCTGAAATTAAATCGTAGTGGCCGCGGTTGTTAAGATAGGAGCCGCCGTAATAATCTTTTGATTGAAAGCGGTCCTCTCCAAAATAACGATAGTAATCGGTATAGTCGTTTGATACCTGATCAACATCATGGTTACCGGCCAGCACCCCGTACGGGATGTTTTGATCGTCAAGCACCTTCATTGACGTATCGGCATTTTTCCACTGCTTTTCATCTGTAGAGATATTGACAAGATCTCCGGTATGGAAGACATACTTAATCTTTAACTCTTCCTGTTTTTGGGCAATCCATTCTGTCTGGCGCTGGTAAATATGCGGGTAGCTTTCCGAATAATACTGCGTGTCGGACATCCAGGCAAATGTGTAATCATACTCTTCCGGACTTTTTGGAATCTCATCTTGTACAAGAACATTGATTTTTGAGCCTTTTACAAATTCTCCTGCTTGCACGCTTCCGGTAAGTTCGAAGTCCTCTGTCCCTGCAATTTCAACATCTACCAAGGACCAGTTCTTTTGCTTATGGCTCCAGGCATACATGGATACTTTTCTGCCTTCTAATGAATTTCCGTCCCATTTAAGCTCAATGTGGTCACTATCATCCACAGCCGGATCAACAGTTACATCGAATCTGTGATAAGGGAACTGGGTGCTTGAATCTGTCGTCAGATAAGTGCCGTCTTTTTTTGACGTCAGCTGTATATCTTCAGACGTAAAAGCCTGTTCGCCTGCCGGTGCTTGCTGCTTGGGCGGTTCTGTGTCCGCTGCATGTTTGAATGATTTAACACTGCTGTCAGACGGTGTATATTGATACCCTTTATAAAAGGAGACGTTCATGCTGTCGTTTGAAGGGTCCGTTACCTTTACCTGCAGCTTCGGATCGCCTGCAGGAAGTCCTTTTGCACCGTCTGCCGGTCCAATCAGTTCAATTTTGTCTGGATTTTCGTTTGCCGTTTTAAATTTGATGACTTTCTCAGCGTGATTTCCTGCCTTATCTGCTGCTTTAACTGTTAATTGATGGTCACCGGGCTTCATCTTCCCGGAGGTGGTGCTGTACGGAAGATCAATTTTTGCACCATCAAGCCATGTCTCTGAAGAAGCAATGCCTGCTATTGAATCCTCGATCCCCGCATTGATTTCAAATAAACCTTTGTATTCTTTGCCTTCATCAATTGAAGGAGTGATAACCGGAGCCGTATTGTCTACTTTAACAGCGGCTGTCACGGCATGATTTAAATGTTGTACAGATATGATATGGTCTCCGTCAAACGAAGATTTTGTATTCCATTTATAGGTTTTGCTTGCTGCAAGTTCATCTGCAAGCTGGAAAGAAAAATCTTCAAACGGGTGAGCATCATTCATGGTCATAATTTTCTTTTCATCTGCGAAATTGTCCGGTCTCAGGACAGTGCCGTCGGATAAAACAAGTCTTACGTTACGAATTGTATAATCATCACGGTTTTCCTCTGATTCAAGATCAAATGGCGACGCTTTATTTCCGGAACGGACTGTGAGAATATTTTCGCCTGTCTGTATTCTCTCAGGATCAATCGGAACGGTGTACGTTTTCCAGTCTGTTAACCAATCCTTGTCCATTAAATAAAGGATGTCCTCGCCCATCGTAACAGCGTTCTGGAAATACGTGTTGAGACCGTTCGCCTCAAATGCGAAATACGCGGTGCGCTCAATAGAACGGTAGGTTTCCTCTGCCTCTTTACCGTCAATTTTAATGGAAATCTGATCAGGATTTCCCTCTTTTGCTGTAGCTTTTATGACTTTTTCTCCGCTTAGAATCTGTCCGTTTTCAAGATTCAACCGAAGATCGGCACCATCAAAATCACTTGTAATGGCAATTTTCTTTTTGCCGCTGACTGTTTCATTCATTCCGTCTGAGACAGTAAAATAATATTCGACTGATTTTCTTCCAATCAGGTCCGGTGAGTAAATAGTATGGTGATAAAGCATATCATCATAATTTTCTTTTAAGATCGCGCTTTGGTAGTCTGACTGGTTATCGACTTTATAAAAAAGGCGGACAGATTTAACGGATTGATCATCCTTGGCATCTGCCAGAATATGAATATCTTCTTTTTGATCGATTTTAGTCAGATCGGTCAGGTCCTGAATGGACGGTGGATTCTTATCCTGTTTCAGGGTGACGGGCTTTTTTGGGATCTGATAGTCTTCTACCGTTCCTGGAGCTGCCTGTTTCATCCCTGCACTTACCTTTACTTGAACAGTTGAGCCGTCAGCCGGGTATGTGTACAAGATTCCTTTGTCTGCAGCAGTGTCGTCTTTTCCTGTTTGCTCATTGTAGTAGGCAACGGAAATTTCTTTATTTGTATTCGTAGAAACAACGAGTCCGCGGGCACTTCCATTCGCCATTCCTGCACTGTAAATGCGGACAATATCTTTATTCTCTTCTAAGCTTGTACCGTAATTTTTGTTAAAGTCGGATACAGTGCTGTTTTTGTTTTCTTCGTTGATCATCCAGAAAACAAGCGTCCTGCCTGAAGGGATGACAATGTCATCAGGGACCGATGCCCAAACGACATCAGTTGCCGCCTCCATGCCGTAGCGGTAATTAATCTTGTAATCTTTGAAATTCACGGCCTGATTTGTATTGTTGTAGATTTCAATAAACTCATAGCCGTCAGCTGAGCCGACATTTGTCGAATCCGGCACTACCTCTGTTACAAGGAATGGAGGGAGCTTTTCCGTATCAGCATCAGGAATGTTTACTTTGATTTTGAATTCTTTCGTTGCTGCTGTGTTGGTCCCGTCTGATGCCTCGATATAGTAAACAAGATCCGAGAGAACATCTGAACCCGGAATAATGGCTTTGAACTGCTCTGGCTTTGCTGCATCTGAGTTCATTGGAATTGAGATAAATGTGCCGTCTTTATCTGATTTGTAATAAAGCGTGGCAAATGGAGCGGCTTTATCGTCGGTTACTTCAGCCGTCATTTCAATATCTTTAAATCCTTCTGCTTCTTTTAGCTGTGTGTGTGTAATTTCGGGCTTAACCGTGTCCACGGCTTTTTCAGGAACTTTCACAGGCTGAGCAGGTACCTGACTTGCAGAAAAGGCTCCGGGATCAGGGTCTGCGAGAGTCTGCAGCTTGACCATCTCAGTACCTGTTTCAGGGTACTTATATTTTACGGTTTTTCCGTTATTATCGGTTTCATTGGCCAAGTATGAGGCAGAGATGATTTCCGCTCCTGTACGGTCTTTGATGGCAATGCCCCTGTTTCCGCCATTTGCAAAGCCTGGGAATGTGTCTTTAAAGGATGCAAGGTTTTCAGTGCCCAGTGAAGTTCCAAACTGCCTGTTAAAATCATCTGCTTTCAGATCACCATTATTAAACCATAGGACAAGTGATTCCTGGGGGCTGATGGAAAGACCTTCAGGAAGCTGAAAAGGCAGTTCATTTCCTGTGTCTGTATAACGGTAGATAAATGAGTAGTCAGAGAGGGACTGCATTTGGTCTGTATTGTTGTAGACTTCGAAATATTCATAGTAATCCGTTCCTGCACCTGCAGAGTTTGGAGAAATCTCGGTGATCAAAAGGTGAGGAAAGGTTTCAAAGTCTTCCGGATTATCAGGCTGCGGTTCTTCCGGCGGGTCTTCAGGATTTTCAGGTTTCTCAATTGAAACCTCATAATCAGCTCCGCTGTTGTTCAAAATCACCCTGTTGTTGGGATCGGTGATTTCTATGTAATAGAAAAAGCTTTTGCCGGTCAGTTCTTCTTGTGGTACGGATGCACTGAAAACATCGCCTTCAGCAGTCATGGGCAGTTTAATGTAGTCTTCTGCCGTTTTGTAATAAAGGGTTGCCTTATGATCAGCCGTGTCATCTTTTATAACTGCAGAGATGCTGGCCGCACTTCCTGCAGCTGCAGATTTTAAGGGCTCGTGACTTGCTGACGGGGCAGCATTCTCGGGTGTCTCCACAATTTCCAAAGGAGCCTGGGATTCAAGGATGGTTCCGGGAGTCGGGGCCGCTTTTGCTTCAAGTTTTTTCATTTCGGTGCCGGTTTCCGGGAATGTAAAATGGACAGACCTTCCGCTGCTGATATCTTCGCCAAGATATGCGGCTGATATGATGTCTCCGTTTTGTCCTGTAATGGCAAAGCCGCGGCTGCCGCCATTTGCAAAGTTAGGTGTGCCTGTAAATTCAACGACCTGCTCTTGTGTTAATTGCACGCCGTATTTCTGATTGAAGTCTTCAAGGGTTTTATTTGACAGGTTCAGCCAAAGTACCGCTGTCTTTCCTGACCCTACTTCAAAAGGGCGGAACACCGCAGGTTTATCAGGGCTGCTGCCGTCTGTGTAGCGGAGAGAAATGGTGTAATGATCAAGCATGATTGCTTTATTTGTCGGGTTGTGAACTTCTATGTACTCAAATTCGTCAGCACCGGTATTGTCGGGCATGATTTCCGTGATGAGAAGCGGCAGGGCAGTTGTCTTTGCTGCTGGGCTTTCTTGTTCAGCAGCTGCCTGTTCAGGGGCTTTTTCTTTTTCATCTGCTGCTTGTTCAGGTGAAGCGGGATGTTCTGTTTCTTTTTGCTCGGTTTGAGGGGTTTCCGCTTTTTGAGGTTCAGCCGGCTCCTCGTTCGTCACCGCTGCGTCTCCATGGCCGGGAACTTCAGCCTGCTGATTCCCTTTGTCTGCAGGCAATTCGTTTTCACTCTCTGGCTGCTCAGGAATTGGGGCAGGCTCTGATGGAGGTTCTGTTTCAGTTGTTTCTTTCTGGTCAATTACGATGGCTTCAGTCCCGTCAGCATTATTTTCTGCATAGACCATTGACGGAGCAAAAGCCGTTAGCAAATTTGAGGCAAGCATGACAAGAATGAAGGGAATAATGAGATAGGTCTTTCTTTTTTTGCGGGTCATGACAATCTCCTTTTTTACAAATTATTTACACAAATTCCATTTTAGATGGATGATGTAGTACTTAAATGAATTTTCTGTAAATTTATTGTAAATATTAGAGTTTATTGTTTAATTTTGGTGGTTTTTGCCGAAAAGGGCAGCGGCAAAATACGGAGAAAGGGGGTTTAAGCACAAAAAAAAGAGGGTACGGTATTACCGTACTCTCTGGGGGACTATAGCTGTGACGCAAGTACAACAGCGCCTTCAGGAGCTTTATTTCCTGCTTTTGGTTCAATCGTTATGGCTATCGTATCCCAGTTGAATCCGCCTTCCAGATTCATTTCGTACATGACGGCACCATGTCCGGATGAATCTGGAACGAATGAACCTGCCGCTACCGGCTTGTCATTTTCTATCAGCCATACCTGATATACTTCGCCTTCATTCAACTGCTTCAGCTGCTCGGCCTGAAGGAAGACCATTTCTTTAGAGTCTTTTTTCATCAGGGCTGCCATAGCTGTTGATTCGCTCAGCTGATCATCAACAGGTGCAAGTGCAACCTGTTTTTTTAGATCGTCCATACTGAAAGCTTTTTCCTGAGGTGGTTCATTCTCCATCTGAGTGACAAAATAAGCATTTCCAAGCAATGATGCAAAGAGCAGAGCTGCAACAGACGGGAGGACAAATCGGTTTGGCCGTTTTTCGGACTTGATTTGAACCGGAGTGTAGACCATCTTCTTTTGGTCATCTTTATTTTGCTCAACCACAGCAGAATCAGATTCAAACACATTTCCAAGAATGCGCTGCTTCATTTCCCGGGGAGGCTGCACAGGCTCAGAGAGATAAGGGAGGTCTTCGGTCAGCGAGGTTAATTCCTGAAATTCTTCTCTGCAATCAGGGCAGGACTCCAAATGAGCTTCAAACTCGGCCTTTTCTGCCGGTGTCAAATTTTCACTAAAATAATCATACAGCTTTTCACACATTTGGCTACTCATCCATAACCCTCCCTTCTTTTTCAAGCATGCTCCTCAGGTGTTTCAGCGCAAGCCTTATTCGTCCTTTCACTGTTCCAAGCGGTATCTGGTACACATCCGAGATCTTCTGCTGGGTAAACCCTTTAAAATAGAAAAGTTCTATCATCTGCTGCTGGTCCTTTTTCAGTTTGGACACAGCTTCTCTTAAAATCTCGCCTTTTTCCATCCATTCAACCTCATGTTCGACGGATTGTTCCGGAGTGGAAACAGAGTCCTTTTCTAATATTTCGACGGTGTCCGCCTTTTTATGTTTGCGAATCAGGTCAATGGCCTGATTTCTTGTGACGGTTAATAGCCAGGAGGTGAATTTTCCTTTGCTGCTGTCGTAGACACTTTTCCCGTGCCACAGCTTCATAAAAACATCCTGAAGAACTTCTTCAGCGAGAGTATGATCATGAGTGATGCGGAAGGCAAAAGAGTAAAGCAGTTTTTCGTAGCGGTCGTACATAGCTTCCAGAGCATCCTTGTCTTTCCTCAGGATCCTTTCGTACAACTTAGCGTCGTCGTTTACTGTCATCTCCTAATCTCCTCTAATTTAATCAGACATTCGTCTAAATTAAAGAATATCATTTATTGTCGCATATTGGAAAGCGGGAGACGGTTTATTCCTGCTGTAAAGCTAACGGATTAAATATAATTTTGTATCACATTTCCAAAAAAAAAACGCCGTAGTGGCGTTTTTTTACAAATGATTTACAAATCATCAAATCCGTTGTCAATTGAGTTGACCTTTGTATACTGTCTTGACTTCTGCTCGAAAAAGTCTGATTTTCCGAGGTCAACCTCTTCGTAGGCCTTGATCCATTTCAGCGGGTTTGTCCGGTTTGCTTCAAACGGACGCTCAAAGCCCAGCTGATTGCATCTTACGTTTGCATAAAATTTAATATAATCTTCCACATCCTGCATATGGATGCCGTCGATTTTGTTCCCGATAATGGTGCGTCCCCACTCGATTTCAAGGGTGGCTGCTTCTTTAAAGGTTTTCTGAACGAATGCTGCCAGCTCAGGTGTATTATACTCCGGATATTCGCGGAGAATTTCCTTGAAAATTTTCACGAACAGATCCACATGAATTTGCTCATCCCGATTAATATAGTTAATCATCGTGGAGGTGGCGACCATTTTTTGATTACGCGCGAGATTATAAAAATACGCGAATCCCGAGTAGAAAAAGAGCCCTTCAAGAATGACGTCATACACAATCGATTTCAGCAGGTTCAGCACATTCGCTTCCTCCGCAAACGCCTGATAGCCGTTTGTCACAAATTCATTTCTCTTCCGCAGCGTCGGTTCGCTGCGCCAGTATTCAAACACTTCATCCTGAACATGCTTTGGAACGATGCTTGATAAAACATATGAGTAGGAATGGTTGTGGATGACTTCCTGCTGGGCGAGCATAATCATCAGGGCATTGATGCTTGAGTCTGTGATATACTCCGCTACTTTTCCGGCATAATCAGTCTGGATGCTGTCAAGAAGGGCGAGAAGGCCGATGATTTTAAGAAATGCCTCCTGTTCGTCACCTGAAAGTTCGGGAAACTGTTTTATGTCCCCCGACATGTTGATCTCAAACGGCGTCCAGAAATTGGAGAGCATTTTCTTGTATTTTGCATAAGCCCAGGGATAGGATACGTCGTCCCAGTTTAAAACATTGGAGCTCCTTCCATTAATGATGGAAGTTGAACGGTTTGGTGCAGAAGCGTCCATGATCGGACGCGCGTTCAATGAATGTGTCATATACGATCTCTCCTTTATCAGCTTGCGCAGGATTCGCAGTCTTCGATATCGCTTGATGTTGACCGGACGTAGTAAGTGGTTTTAAGACCCGCTTTCCATGCTGTCAGGTGCAGGTCGAGCAGCTCTTTTGCTTTTATGGTGTTGCGGACGTAAAAGTTAAATGAGACAGATTGATCGATGTGCTTTTGTCTGGCTGCGTTCTGTTTAATGCTCCACATCTGGTCAATCAAATAGGCTGACTTATAAAACCAGGTGGTTTCTGCATTCAAGTCCGGTGCAGTAACAGGTATTTTGTAGTCTTTTTTCTCTTCAGAGTACATTTTTTGAAAAATAGGATCGATGCTTGCCGTGCTTCCCGCGAGAATCGATGTTGAAGCATTCGGGGCAACGGCCATTAAATATCCGTTTCGGATGCCGTTTACTTTAATCTTTTCTGAAAGCTCATCCCATGGCATAGAGTCAGATGTATAGTTTCTGTTCTTAAAGTAGTCGCCGGTATGCCAGCCTGAACCTTCAAAGACAGGATAGGCGCCTTTTTCTTCCGCAAGCCTCATGCTTGCCTGAATCGTGTAAAAGGCTATTTTTTCATAGAGTTCATCCGCATACTGAACGGCTTCTTCGTCTTCCCAGCGCAGACGCTTAAGAGCAAGAAGGTGGTGCCATCCAAAGGTTCCGAGGCCGACTGCCCGGTACTTTTGGTTTGTGAGCTTAGCCTGAAGAACGGGAATGTCATTTAAATCGATGACGTTATCGAGCATTCTGACCTGAACGTGGATCAGCCGCTCAAGCACATCATCTGACACAGCGCGGGCAAGGTTGATGGAAGAGAGGTTGCACACAACAAAATCTCCCGGTGTTTTAACAGTAATGATTTTGCCGTCTTCTGTATACTGTTCATCCATTGTTGTCGGGCTTTGGTTCTGAGTGATTTCTGTACAGAGATTGCTGCAGTAAACCATTCCTTTATGCGCATTGGGATTTTTCCGGTTCACTTCATCCCGGTAAAACATAAAGGGGGTCCCTGACTCAAGCTGGCTTTTCATAATGCCCTTCATAATGTCAATTGCAGGAACGGTAGTTTTTGAGAGTTCCGGATGATTGGCGCATTCCCAATATTTTTCGCGGAACGACCCTGCGCCTTTTTGCTCATCATAATAATCTTCCAAGGAGTAACCCATGACTTTCCGAACTTCATGAGGGTCGAACAAATGCCACTCTCCGCGGTTTTCAGCCTGTTCCATGAAAAGGTCCGGCAGGCAGACGCCGGTGAAGAGGTCATGTGTGCGTAAACGCTCATCCCCGTTGTTCAGCTTGGAATCAAGGAAGGAATAGATATCCTTGTGCCAGACGTCGAGGTAAACGGCGATCGCACCTTTTCTTTGCCCGAGCTGATCCACGCTTACCGCCGTATTGTTCAGCTGCTTCATCCACGGTATGACACCGGACGATACTCCTTTAAAGCCTTTAATATCACTCCCGCGGCTGCGGATTTTCCCGAGATAAACGCCGATGCCTCCGCCTGATTTTGAAAGATTGGCAATGTCTGTGTTGCTGTCGAAGATGCCCTGCAGACTGTCATCAACTGTATCAATAAAACAGCTGGACAGCTGTCCGACAGGCTTTCCTGCGTTTGACAAAGTCGGAGTCGCAACGGTCATATATAAATTGCTGAGTGCCCAGTACGCTTCTTTTACAAGCTGGAGGCGGTGTTCCGTTTTCTCCTTTGCCATCAGCGTCATGGCGATGACGAGATACCTCTCCTGGGGAAGCTCATAAACCGACTTGTCATAATCTCTCGCAAGATACCGGTCAGAGAGTGTCCGGAGCCCGATGTATGTAAAAAGCTTGTCTTTGTCATGGTCAATGACTTCTGAAAGCTGTTCAATTTCTTCTTCGGAATAAGAGTCAAGAAGGTGTCTGCTGTAGATGCCTTTTGCTGTAAGGGTTTTAATCAGCGACAGAAAGGTGCCGCCTCCTGATTCCCTGTTATATGCCGCTTCTTTATACAGCTTTTTTAGATAAATCCGGGCACAGAAAAAGGTCCATTCCGGCTGAAGCTCACTGATATTTGAAAGGCCTTCGAGAATGAGCAGGTTGGTCACCTGAGAGGCAGAACAGACAGTCCGGCCTTCCATGCTTTGAACAGCTCTTTCGGTGTATGTATGGAGGTCAAGCTCTTTAAAATCTTTTCCGGTTTCAGAAATAAAGTCAGTCAGCCGCTGCGGTGAGAACGGGGCTTTTTCGTTTGTCAGTTCGTTTACGATGACAGTGGTTATTTTGGTTGCCATAAGACATCCTCCTCATTTATAGTTCGGATTTCCGTATAACGGTCATTGATCTTTCAGGAAAAAAACTGCGGAAAATCAAAAAAACCGCCCATGAGAACATGAGCGGATCAAACGATAGAATAAGAGGGTGCACGCATCCCTGTTACTGGCCATCGTTTCATCTCCTCAGTCCCCGAAGAATTCGAAACTTCTGCAAATCTAAGGCAGGTCTCCTGACTTGTGATCACTCTGCGCTGAGTCCTTCCCATACATTTCTCTCGTACAGTGGTATTCCCAGTTCGTCACACTTACAGTTGCGGGGACAGTTCCGGATTTGCACCGGATTCCCTTTTAAGCCAACATGTTGGCACCTTGATTCGCTGATTATTTCAATATGTGGTATGTAGTTTTAGTAGTAAAATCAATATGTTGTGTTGTTTGATATTCTCATCATAAATGACATGGGTTATAATTTCAACTGAAATCTATGAAAATGTCGAAAGAAAAATAGAAAACCATTTTACAGTTCAGCGTGTTTCATCATACCATAGGTTAAAGGGAAGGTTACACTAAGTCTTATAAAAAGGAGATTTATCATGTACATACTTGTTAACGGCGAATATAAAAAGCGTGATGAAGTAGCGATTGATCTTGAAGACAGGGGCCATCAGTTCGGTGACGGGGTTTACGAGGTCATCAGGGTATATGATGGGGCATTTTTTGCGATGAAGGAGCATATGGAGCGGTTCATTCGAAGCGCAGAAGAAATCAAAATCGACCTTCCATATACGATAGGGGAGCTGACAGATCAGCTTGAAGAACTTCTCCGCCTGAATAAGACAGAAGACGGCGGTATCTATATGCAGGTTACAAGAGGAGCTGCCGCAAGAAAGCATCTGTTTCCTGGCAAGGGTACGGTTCCTGAATTAACGGCCTATCCAATTCCATGCTCAAAACCGGCAAAAGAGCAGGAGGTAGGGATTTCTCTCAGCCTGCTTGAAGACGTGCGCTGGCTCAGATGCGATATTAAAAGCCTGAATCTGCTGGGCAATGTCCTAGCAAAACAGGAGGCACATGACCGCGGGGATTATGAGGCGCTCCTTCACAGAAGCGGTATGATTACAGAGGGTTCTTCCTCCAATTTCTACGGGGTGAAAAACGGAAGTGTGTTTACTCATCCTGCGAATAACCTGATCCTGAATGGTGTTACGAGAATGAAAGTAGAAGAGCTTTGCAGACAGAACGGAATTGAGTTTCTGGAAGAAAGATTGAGCACTGAAGGTCTTGTCTCTCTTGATGAAGCATTTATCACATCTACGACCAGTGAAGTGATTCCTGTCATAAAGGTTGATGAAGGAAAGATTGGAGAAGGAATTCCAGGCCCGGTCACAAGAAAGCTTCAAAAGCTGTTTGATGAACTGATCGCAAAAGAAACGAAAGTGGTCGAGAAATAATAATAAAAATCCCGCCTGGTTTAGGCGGGATTTTCTGCTAGAGTGTATGTTTCCTGACAGGCAGGAATCCAAAAAGGACAGAAAACAATGGAGACAGGTAGAGAAAGAACGCAAATGGCAGGTACGCTATGACGTCCACACCGAGTGTCTGCGCGAAAAAGGCTCCGCTTACTCCCCAGGGAATAAGGGGATTGATCAGTGTTCCGGCATCTTCAAGGGATCTTGATAAATATTTCTTTTCAACGTTCAGTTTTTCATAGGCCGGTTTAAACGACTGACCGGGAATGAGTATGGACAAATACTGCTCTCCCGTTACGAGATTAACTCCGATTGAAGAAGAAATAGTTGCAAGGATCAGCTGCCCTTTGACTTTAATTCTCTCAATCAATCCGTTTAATAAAGTCTGGATCAGCTGCATTTTATCCATCAATCCGCCTAAAGCAAAGGCGATCATAATCAGCGAAATGGACCACATCATAGACTGAAGCCCGCCGCGGTTAAGCATTTGCTGGACGGTTTCCTGCTGAATATCAAACGCTGTTCCATTTTGCAGAACGGCTAAGAAACCGGAAAGATTTGTCCCGTCCTGAATGAGGAGACCTGTGATGCCGGCCGTTGCAATGCCTGCTGCAAGAGCAGGAATAACAGGAACCCGTGAGATGGCAAGTCCAATCACAATCAGAGGAGAGATCAAGGTCCATGGACTGATTGTGACGTGCTCTTTCATGACCGTCATAATTTCCTTAATGTTATCAAGTGTTGCTCCGTCAGCAGAAAGAGTTGTCCCCATATACCAGAAAAGTGCTGCTGTTATCGCATAAGCGGGAATCGTCGTTTTTGCCATATGGCGGATATGAGTAAAAATATTGACTTCAGCCACACCTGAGGCAAAATTCGTTGTATCTGACATCGGCGACATTTTATCCCCGAAGCATGCCCCGCAAATAACAGCCCCTGCAGCCCATTCAACGGGAACTCCTGCGGCAATGGCCACTCCCATAAGAGCAACTCCGACTGTACTGACCGTTGTAAAACTGCTGCCCACAAGACTTGAAATAATGGTGCAGCATAAAAGAGTCAAAATCAGGAGGTACGCGGGATCTATGATGGACAAAGCGGCCATCATGACAGTAGGTATGGTTCCGCTGAACATCCAGGCTCCAATAAGAATCCCGATTAAAGCAAGAATAATAATAGGCTGAACACCGGATTGAATGCCTTTTACAATCCCGTCCTCAATTTCCTTCCAGGAGTACTTATAAAGAATGGCTGCGCCGCTTAGAAAAACAAGGCAAAGCATCAGCGGAAGATGCGGTTCTGTTTTTAAGTAAAATAAACTGATGAAAATAATGCCGATCATCGATAAAAATAGAATCACTGAACCAGTGAATGAAAGTGATTTTGATTGACTCATAAATTGAAATTCCTTCCTTTTATACTTAAACGCTTTTATGCTTTTGTGCATAAAAGTATTATATCAGTCTATTGATCTATGTCAACTGGTGATAAAAGTAAATGGAACAGGATTAAGCAAGGGACGAAAAAACCCCTGAAACTTTGTTTGTGTCAGGGGTTTTTAAGTGTTTAGCTCTCAAAAAAACGGATGCTTAAAAAAGCACCCGTTAGCACATTTATTTTGCAATCAGCACTGAAATATTTGACTGATGATGCACTTTATCGCTTACTCCGCCGAAAAGCAGTTTTTTAAGGCCGCCTGAATCACTGTTGCCCATAATGATGAGGTCAGCTGCATGTTCATCGGCAAATGAAAGGATGGCATCTGCCGGGGAGCCTGACAGAATCTCAACGTCTCCGGTTGCCTGGTTCTCATCAAGCTTCATTCGGATCCTCGACGAGACCTCATCAGAATGGTCGAAGTGGTCATTTTTAGGCTGATCATCAAACTGGCGTGCCGCATCAGGGGCAACCGGATAGTTCTGAAGGTTATCAGTCAGGTAACCGTTTGCAGGAGCACTCGGAATACCGGGTCTGACGCCTCCAGTATTCATGGCATGCTCTGCCTGATAGACGTGAACAACCGTTAATCGTGTTCCGAGCTGCTTGCTCAGCTGAATTCCTTTAGTTAGAGCTGCTGAACTTTCATCCTGTCCGTCATAAGCTACTACAATGTGGTGAAATGTATCCAAGTTCATTCATTCCTTTCTTTTGGCAGATGATTTCATATTTTTGAAATACCCTGATATTTCCTTGGGAAAACGTTCATCTGTCAGAAATTTAGCTTAGGCGGACAGATTTTTTCATAATTAGGCGTACACCTGTTGTAATTGGGGTAATAAAAGATAGGATTTATTTTTCTATATCAGGGGGTTATCCATGTTTAAGTCACTATTTTCCATAAAGGGTGTGTTCATGAAACTGCTCATCTTCGTGCTGCTTTCAGTCATCCTTGTCTTTATGGTGCACAACTCAGTTATTGCATCGCAGGATGTCAGCAAATTAGAGGAACGAGCAAACGCCCCGACCATTATTTATGATCAAAACGGAGAAATCGCAAGCAAGATCTCAAGCTCCAAACAGGAATGGGTCAAGTATGAAGATGTGCCCGAACACTTTTACGCGGCGCTTCAGGCAACAGAGGACCAAAATTTCTACAAGCATAACGGGATCGATTATATCGGAATTGTCCGCGCTGCATTCAAGAATGTGCTGGCGGGAGGAGTTGTCGAGGGAGGAAGCACGCTGACACAGCAGCTTGCCAAAAATACCCTGCTTACTCACGATCAGACATTTAAACGGAAATTTGATGAGTATTTTATCTCGCAGAAAATTGAAGATGAATATTCAAAGGAAGAAATCCTGGAACTATACGTAAACAAAGTTTATTTCGGAGAGGGTGCCTGGGGACTTAAGCGGGCTTCAAAAGTATATTTTGGAAAAGAGCCTGCAGATTTGACCCTGAACGAATCAGCGATTCTTGTCGGTCTGATTAAAGCCCCGACGAATTATTCACCAGTCAAGAATATGGAAAAGTCTCTCGACCGGAGAGACGTCGTTCTGAAACTGATGAAAGAAGAAAACGTGATTACTGAAGAAGAAATGAACGAAGCGAAAAAGGAAAAAGTCGTTCTTGAAAGAAAAGAACTGGATCAATATAAAGGCCGCTACCCTTCGTACGTAGATCACGTAATTGAAGAAGCGATCAAAAAATACGGATTGACGCAAAATGAAATCCTTGCCGGCGGGTTTGAGATTCATACCGAACTGCGCCAGGACATGCAGTCATCGATCGAAAATGTGTTTAAAGATGATGCGAACTTCCCTGACCTGGGAGGAGATCAGCTGGTGCAAAGCGGTGCCGTTCTCCTGAACCCTAAAACAGGAGGAGTCCAGGCGCTGATCGGCGGCCGCGGAGAACATTCATTCAGGCAATTCAACAGGGCTACACAGCTGAAGAGGCAGCCGGGTTCGACGATGAAGCCGATTTCGGTTTACACGCCCGCTCTTGAAAACGGAATGACCGTTAATTCCAAGCTTGAGGATAAACCTCTGGATATTGACGGATATCAGCCAAAGAATTTTGATGGATCGTACCATGGCGAGGTTACCATGTATGAAGCTTTAATAAAGTCTCATAATGTGCCCGCTGTCTGGACATTAAACGAAATAGGCGTGGCTAAAGGTGTAGATGCAGCCGAGCGCTTCGGACTGCCGATTACCGAAAATGACCGCAACCTGAGTCTTGCACTTGGAGGACTTGATAAAGGGGTTGCACCGCTTAACATGGCCGAAGCCTATTCCGCTTTTCCAAATGACGGCACGCGCGTAGAAGCTCATGCGATCACGAAAATTGTTGATGTGCAGGGCAACACCATTGCGGAATGGAAAAAGAAAGAAACAGAAGTAACGACTAAAGAAGTAGCTCAAACGATGACACACATGATGCTTGGGGTTGTCAAAGAAGGAACTGGTAGAAAAGCTGCTCTCGAAAAGCATGAGCTTGCGGCGAAAACAGGGTCCACCCAGCTTGGCATCGACGGCATCGATGGGACTAAGGACCAATGGGTTGTCGGATATACACCGAACGTAGTTGGTGCGCTATGGCTCGGCTACGATCAGACAGATGAAAATCATTACCTGAAAACATCAAGCAGTGCAACAGCTGCACCGCTTTATAAAGTCATTATGGATGCAGCCCTGAAAAACGAAAAGCCTGAAGACTTTAAACTCGCTCCAATAAAGAAAGAAGAAAAGAAACCCGTGAAGAAAAAAGATACGGGCAAAGAGGAAAAAGAAAAGAAACGGGCTGAAGAAAGAAAAAAAGAAGCTGACAAAAAGGCAGAACAAGATGCCAAAGCAAGAAAAGAAGAACAGGAACGGCTGAAGCAGGAAGAAAAAGCAAAAGCCGATGAAGAAAAGAAACAAGCAGAAGAGAAAAAGCGCCAGGACGAAGAAGCTAAAAAAGCAGCACAAGAAGAAGCGAAAAGAGCAGAAGAAGAGGCGAGGAAAGCAGAAGAAGAAGCACGAAAAGAAGAGCAGCGAAGAAAAGAAGAAGAAAAGAAAAAAGAAAAAGAAAAGCCGGCTGAGCCGCCAGCTGAGGAACCGGAAGAGCCAGCCGAGCCAAGTGAGCCGGCCGAACCGGAAGAACCGCCAGCTGAACCTGCTGAGCCTGCCGAACCTCCGGCAGACAGCGGAGGCGGTTAATATCAGACCGAACAGGAAGACTCCTGTTCGGTTTTTTTGCATGTCATGTGGAATAAAGCCATCAAACCGAAAAATGAGCGGCTTGATGGCACTGAACAGGCAGAATAGAACCATCAAAACCGAAAAATGATCGGCTTGATGGCACTGAACAGGCGGAATAGAACCATCAAAACCGAAAATGAGCAGCTTGATGGCCCTAAACAGGCAGAATAGAACCATCAGAACGAAAAATGAGCAGCTTGATGGCACTGAGCAGGCAGAATAGAACCATCAAAACCGAAAATGAGCAGCTTGATGGCCCTAAACAGGCGTAATAGAACCATCAAAAGCGTGAATCAAAAGCTTGATGGTTCTAAAAGGTCGTAATAGAACCACCAACATCATGAATCAAAAGCTTGGTGGCACTAATCAGGCGTAATAGAACCATCAAAAGCATGAATCAAAAGCTTGATGACACCAGCTCCCGTCACAGCCAGCACAAAACAAAACGAAAAACTAAACACAACAAAAAACCGCATCCATTTACGAACGCGGGTTTTCAAAACTTCTATCTTAAAACATTGGCATAATATACGTAATTAAAAACCATATAATTCCGAAGAAAATAACAAGATATGCTGTGTATTTAATAAAAGTGGCGCCAAGAAGGCTGTTGTTTGTCTTATGCTCTTCTTTTCGTTCAACATTTACTTGTTTGTGCTCAGACATAAGGTTCCTCTCCCTTATTGGTTTTATAGGATAACGTTTAACAGCCAGCCTATTACGACGATTGCTCCAATTACGATTAAAATAGTTCTGATCATAGCAGCGGTCTCCTTTTCTGTGGTGGATTGAAAACAGGGTGTACTGACATTATCTTTTGTAAAAACCCTGCAGCTTTATACCTTTACTTTTTCAGCTGTATTCAGAAAGCTTGATGTAAAGCGTGACTCTGTTGAGCAGATGTCATCCATTTCAGCAAGAAGCTCGCTTGGATTTTCACCGTCAATTAAAACTTTTATCTGATTGGAACTTGACGTCATAAGAGAGAACGTTATCAAAGAAGGAAGTTTTGAAACATCCACAATGCTTCGTCTTCCAGCTATGAAATACACCTTCCCGCTATAATTTTTGGCAAGCTGATTCAAACTGATCAGCTGGTCCATTCTGAATGGATTATGAGTACAAAGACTTGTGGATACTAACTGGCTCATCATGTTCCTCCTTTGATTTTCCTATGTCGTTTGATAGTGTTCTTTACCTTATTTTTAAGATGTTGAAACCTTTCTTTATAAAAATGAGAAAAATAGCGAAAAATCTTAATTGACAAAATAATGAAACGAGTGGTAATCTATTTTAGGAATAATATCAAAAAATTGGTAAAGGAGGGGTACAACATGAAAAAGTTCATTGCACGTCCGTTCGATCGCAAAAACCGTTTTTATGCAGCCCCGCCTTGCCTTACGGCTATTTAGAGTTTTTCTCTAAATATAGATAAGCAAAAGGCACGGGGTATGCTGCACTGTATACTCATGTGCCTTTTTATGTTTGTGTAAAAAGGCAGATCTCTGACGGAGATGTGCCTTTTTTATATTTTTTAAAACAAAAGAAGGAGGAAATGAAATGAATGTTTGGGTAAGCAAAGCTGAAAAACGCGTGAAGAAAGGCGATCCGGAAAGCGGCTAGTTACTTAAAAGGAAGTTTTAGGGGAGATGAAAGCATGTTTGCAGTTTTAGTGAAATTAGGATGGTTTTTTAAGAAGTACTGGAAGCGCTATACAGCAGCGATTATTCTGCTGCTCATTGTAAATGTTCTGGAGATTATTCCTCCAAAGCTGCTTGGAAACGCGATCGATGATATTCAGACAGGGAATTTTACGAGCGATTTGCTCGTGGAGTACATTGTATTATTTATAGGTCTTGGTGTACTTGTCTATTTTTTATCATACTTCTGGATGTACAGTTTATTTGGCGGAGCCCATCTCGCTGAGAGGATTTTGAGATCCAAGCTGATGGGCCAGTTTTTGGTCATGACTCCGCGTTTTTATGAAAAAAACAGAACGGGTGACTTAATGGCCCGTGCGACAAACGATTTAAAAGCAATTTCGACTACAGCGGGCTTTGGGATCCTGACACTGGTTGATTCAAGCATGTTCATGCTGACGATCCTTTTGACAATGGGGATTCTCATCAGCTGGAAACTGACATTAGCAGCGATTCTCCCTCTGCCGATCATGGCGATCGCCGTGGGAATCTACGGGAAGAAGATCCATATGAGGTTTACGGCTGCTCAAGATGCATTTGGCGATATGAACGATCAGGTGCTGGAGTCAGTGTCTGGTGTCAGGGTAATCCGCGCGTATGTTCAGGAGCAGGCTGATGTGAACAGATTCAACGAGCTGACTGATGATGTTTACAAAAAGAATGTTCATGTAGCCAAAATTGATGCCTTGTTTGAACCGACAATTAAGCTGCTTGTCGGCATCAGCTACTTAATTGGTCTCGGATACGGAGCGTACCTTGTTTTCCATAATGAAATTACACTTGGTGAACTGGTGTCATTCAACGTATACCTTGGCATGATGATCTGGCCGATGTTTGCGATTGGCGAGCTGATTAATATTATGCAGCGCGGCAATGCCTCTTTGGACAGAATCAATGACACTCTTTCCTATGAGCCGGATGTGAAAAATGCCGATCATCAGGTGCAGGTAGGTTCGCCTAAATCCATTGAGTTCAAAAATGTCACATTCCGTTATCCATCATCAAATGTGGGGAATTTAAACGCCGTCAGCTTCTCAGTCAAGCGGGGAGAGACAATCGGGATCGTCGGCAAAACCGGCAGCGGCAAGACAACGATTGTCAAACAGCTTTTGAGACAATATCCTTCAGGAAGCGGCGAGATTTTGATATCCGGTGTTCCGATTGAGAAGATCCCTCTTGAAACGCTGCAGCGGTTTATCGGGTATGTCCCGCAGGATCATGTTCTTTTTTCAAGAACGGTAAGAGAGAACATTCTTTTCGGGAAAAAAGACGGATCAGATGAAGAACTGAACAAAGCCATTGATCTTGCGTTTTTCAGAAAAGATCTTGAGATGCTTCCAGAGGGGCTGAACACGCTCGTCGGAGAAAAAGGAGTCGCGCTGTCAGGAGGCCAAAAGCAGCGGATTTCCATTGCCCGTGCTCTTCTGATAGATCCTGAAATTCTAATTTTGGATGATTCGCTGTCAGCCGTAGATGCAAAAACGGAAACGGCCATTATCTCGAATATCCGCAGCGAGCGTGCCGGAAAAACAACCTTTATTACAACGCACCGCCTGTCTGCGGTTGAGCATGCGGACTGGATTATTGTCCTTGATGAAGGAAAAATCATCGAGGAAGGCAGGCACGAATCGCTGCTTGCCAAAAACGGCTGGTACAAGGAGCAATTTGAACGCCAGCAAATTGAAGCTGAAAATGAAGGCGGGGTGGGAGCATGAGCACAGGAAAGCGATTATTCCGCTATGCAGCCCTTTATAAAAAAACGCTGATCGCAGCTCTTCTGATGCTTACGGTTGCCGTAGGCGCAGAGCTGACCGGTCCTTTTATCGCCAAGAAAATGATTGATGATCATATTCTAGGCATCGAAAAAACATGGTATGAAACAGAAAAAGGAGAGCAGACGGCTGCCTATAAAGACTCCTTTTATAAACGGGAAGATTATTTTGAGCCGGGTGAGGAAAAAGGGGAAGAAGTGCACATTCTTCAAGTGCAGCGGGATTATTATTTTATCCCCGGCGAGCTCCATTTTGACGGAGAACGCAGAGCTGAAGGAAATACAGTCACCATTTCAAAGGGAGAGCAGTCCGAGTCCTATCAGGGAACGAAGCTGTCTTCTAAAGAGCTGTTTGCTTTTTATGAACCGGAAATCGGGGGGCTGCTGACGTTAATTTTTGTCTATTTCGGCCTGCTTGTTTTTGCCTCATTCTTTCATTACGGACAGCGTTATTTTCTGCAGGTTACATCCAATAGGATTATCCAGAAAATGCGCCAGGATGTTTTTGCCCATATTCAGAGACTGCCGGTCGTCTATTTTGACAACCTTCCTGCAGGAAAAGTCGTCGCAAGGATCACAAATGATACTGAGGCGATCAGAGAGCTGTTCGTGGCGGTTCTGTCGACGTTCTTTACAAGTGCGATTTATATTACAGGAATCTTTGTTGCGTTGTTCCTCCTTGATGTGAAACTTGCTTTGATCTGTATGGTCATCCTTCCGATTCTTGCTGTCTGGAGCGTGGTATACAGAAAATATGCATCAGACTACAACCATAAAATCCGGTCGCTTGTCAGTGATATTAATGGAATGATTAACGAATCCATCCAGGGGATGACGATCATCCAGGCGTTCCGGAGACAGGAAGAAACAAAAGCTGAATTTGAAGAGATGAATGATTCGCACTTTCATTATCAGAATAAGCTTTTGAGCCTGAACTCCCTGCTCTCCCATAACATGGTGGGATTTATGCGGAACTGTGCGTTTGTTGCGCTGATTTGGTATTTTGGGGGCGCCTCAATCGGTGTCGGCTCCATGGTATCAATCGGAGTTCTTTACGCATTTGTTGATTATCTGAACCGGCTTTTTCAGCCGATTACAGGCATTGTCAATCAGTTTGCCCAGCTTGAAACAGCACGTGTCTCAGCAGAAAGAGTTTTTACGCTGCTTGATGAAAAAGGGATTGATGTCAGCGAAAAGAAAGAGCCGCGTTACAAGGGTGATGTTACATTTGAGCATGTTTCGTTCGGCTATAAGGAAGGCGAATATGTCCTGAAGAATATTGACTTCCAGGCAAAACAGGGCGATACGGTTGCGCTTGTCGGCCATACTGGTTCTGGAAAAAGTTCGATCATGAATCTTCTCTTCCGCTTTTACGACTGCAAGGAAGGGAAAATCATGATAGACGGAAAAGACATCATGTCGATGCCGCGCCAGACTGTGCGGGAGCATATGGGGATTGTGCTTCAGGATCCGTTCCTGTTTACCGGAACCATTGCCGCAAACGTCAGTCTGAACAACCCTGCGATTTCCCGTGAGCAAGTTGAAAAGGCACTCACTGATGTAGGTGCTGACAAACTCCTGAAACATTTGCCGCTTGGCTTCGATGAACCGGTTATTGAAAAGGGAAGCACGCTTTCATCAGGACAGAGACAGCTCATTTCATTTGCCAGAGCACTTGCATTTGATCCTGCGATCCTGATTCTCGACGAAGCAACGGCGAGCATAGATACCGAAACAGAAGCGGTCATCCAGGAAGCGCTTGAGGTGCTGAAAAAAGGAAGAACAACCTTTATCATCGCCCACAGACTTTCAACGATTAAGAATGCAGACCAGATTCTTGTGCTCGACCGCGGCGAAATTGCCGAGCGGGGCAGCCATGACGAGCTGATGAAACAAAAAGGCAAGTATTATCAAATGTATGAACTGCAGCAGGGAAAACAAAATTCTCTTGCAGGTTAAAAAAGAGCGTCCTTTGCGGGCGCTCTTTTTTGTGTCGATTAAGTTTCAGTAAGCAATTCCAACGCGTTTTTTCACATAAAGATCTTCCGCAAGCACTTTATAGGCAAAATACCCCGTATCTTCCGCAGAAATTTGTTTTCCGTCTTCAGGAAGAAAATCTTCCGCCACTCTGAATTCTTTTGTCAATTGGCCATCCGGCAAATAGGTCGGACACACGACAGTCCATTCCAGTCCTGATTCTTTCAGGGACAAATAGGCATTTAAATGTTCGTTAGCTGCGCGGGTCAGCGTTCTGCGGGACTCGCCGGATTGAAATCTATACAGATCAGGTGACGTTCTTGCCTGCAAAATCCCTGCTGTTCCGATTGTAATAATTCTTTTGATGCCTTCTTTTTTCATAGCTGAAATGATCAGAGGCACAGCAACTGTCAGTGTATCATTGCCGTCAGTGCCAAGGCAGCTTACGACTGCCCCGCAGCCGGTCAGCGTTTTTTCGATGCTTGCAAGCTCTCTTGCATTTCCCTCAATAATTTGAGCATGAGCCTCAACTTGCTGAGGATCACGGGCCAGTATCCTCACATGGCGGTTTTCCTCTAAAGCTGTTTTTAAGAAAGCTCTGCCGACTCTTCCGGTTCCTCCGAATAATGCAATGTTCATCGTATCAGTCTCCAGTTCTTTTCTTTTAGTGTACTTTAAAATCCCCTCAGAATAAAACATACACAGCCAAGAACTGGTTACACTAAAAAGGCGAAAACAAATAGATTGACAGCCATATGCAATCCGAGTAATATTCTAACGTAATGATTATAAAATCCGATAAGGTTACTGGGGGTTTAAAAATGAAGAGATTTTTTAGTTTACTTGCACTTTTATCAGTTTCAGCACTGATTTTAACTGCCTGCGGAACAGGCGGCGATAAAAAGAACGGGGGAGAGCAGGCTGGTGACGCCGGACTTTACGATAAAGTAAAAGAAGAAGGCGTGCTTGTGATTGGTACAGAGGGTACATACCCGCCGTTTACGTTTCATGACGAGAGCAACAAACTGACAGGATTTGATGTGGAAATTGCACAAGAGGTTGCTAAACGCCTTGGCGTGAAAGCTGAGTTTAAAGAAACACAGTGGGATGCAATGTTTGCAGGCCTTGATGCCAAGCGTTTTGACATGATCGCAAACCAGGTCGGCATTAAGCCTGAACGCGAAGAGAAGTATGCATTCTCTGATCCGTACATTTCATCTGCAGCTGTACTTGTCACACACAAAGACAACAAAGACATTAAGTCATTTAAAGATCTTGAAGGCAAAAAAGCGGCACAGTCACTTACAAGCAACTACGGCGAAATTGCGAAAGAAAACGGAGCTGAGCTTGTAGGTGTTGAAGGGTTCACACAGGCAATCGATTTAATCAATTCTAAACGTGTTGATGCAACCATCAATGATAAGCTTTCTGTTCTTGATTTCCAGAACCAGCGCAAAAACGCACCGATTCAAATCGTGGATGAAAGCAAGGATGCTGCACAAAGCGGTCTGATGTTCCGCAAAGACAGCGGAAAATTAGTGGAAGAAGTCAATAAAGCACTTGCTGAAATGAAAGAAGATGGCACGTACAAGAAGATTTCAGAGAAATGGTTTGGCGAAGATGTATCTGAATAACATTTTTGCAGATCCTGAACGTTTAGAACGTTTGGCCAATATTGCACAAAGTTCCCTTCTCCCTTTGGTGAAGGGAGCTTTGTATTATACCCTGCCGCTTACGCTTATTACGTTTACAATCGGTCTGATTTTAGCCGTCCTGACAGCTCTTGCAAGAATTTCAACGGTTAAGCCGCTTCAGTGGATCGCACGGTTTTATGTTTCCATTATCAGAGGCACGCCGCTGCTCGTCCAGCTGTTCATTATCTTTTACGGCCTGCCGAGTATCGGGGTGACGATCAGCCCGTTTATCTCGGCCATTATCGGCTTCTCTCTGAATGTAGGGGCCTATGCTTCTGAAATTATGAGGGCGGCGATTCTGTCAACACCGAAAGGCCAGTGGGAGGCGGGATACTCGATTGGAATGAGCTATTCCCAGACACTGAAGCGCATCATTCTGCCGCAGGCGTCGAGGGTTTCAATACCGCCGCTTTCCAATACGTTCATCAGTCTGGTGAAAGACACGTCGCTTGCCTCATTAATCCTTGTAACAGAGATGTTCAGAAAGGCTCAGGAAATTGCTTCAACGAATTATGAATTTCTGCTGATGTATTCGATGGCAGGACTCTTGTACTGGATCATCTGTTTTATCCTTTCTGTCGTTCAGCAGCAGATTGAAGGAAAGCTGGACCGCTATGTTGCAAAATAAGAAAGGAGAATACGCATGATTTCAATGAAAGAGCTGCATAAAAGTTTTGGTGAACTGGACGTTCTAAAAGGGATCGATCTTGATATTCCAAAAGGGAAAGTAGTCGTTGTCATCGGTCCTTCAGGTTCAGGCAAAACGACGCTGCTGCGGTGTTTGAACGTGCTTGAGGTGCCGAATAAAGGCAGGATTACACTTGATCAGCAAACACTTGATTTTACGAAGCCTGTCCCTAAGAAAACCATTACACAATTCAGAAGCAATACAGGGATGGTTTTTCAAAACTATAATCTTTTTCCTCATAAAACAGCCCTGGAAAATGTCATTGAAGGGCCAGTAATTGTTAAGAAAACAGACAAAGAAACAGCGAGAAAAAAAGCGAAGGTCCTGCTCGAAAAAGTCGGCCTGGGAGACAAAATGGATTTTTATCCGTTCCAGCTCTCAGGCGGCCAGCAGCAGCGTGTAGGCATTGCAAGAGCTCTTGCGATGGAGCCTAAGGTTATGCTGTTTGATGAACCAACCTCAGCACTTGATCCTGAGTTAGTGGGCGAAGTACTGAAAGTAATGAAGGATCTCGCAAATGATGGAATGACGATGGTTGTCGTAACGCATGAAATGAGATTTGCAAAAGAAGCAGCTGATGAAGTGATCTTCATGGACGGGGGAGTCATAGTCGAACAGGGCACACCGGAAGCCTTGTTCAACTCGCCAAAAGAAGAACGGACCAAAAAATTCCTCAGAAAGCTTGAAGAGTAGGCGGAAAGCCTGCTCTTTTTATTTTGCCGCCAAACGCTCAAGCAGCTCTTTTTTTTCCTGTTCAAAATAATACACTCGGGGCATGTTAAGATGGACAACCATCTCATGCGCAAGACTTACACAAACGAAAGTGACCGCTTTCCAATCAATCGCTTCAAGCATGGAGCATTCTCCTCATGGACGTTTTCTCTATATATATGGAAACAGGAACTTGTTTGATACTAGCGTGAGGAAACTACTTTGGATCATAGGCAGAATGATGATGAACAGTTCTGCTTTTAACAAGTACAATCAGAAATTTAGTGGACCAGTTAGAAAAGAGTATATCGGAAATGGATGAACTGTATCTAACTTAAAACACCAGTGGACTGAAGCGGAAGGCACTTGACTCCTTGTCCAGCTGCAGCGCCCAACTCCTCTGTCAGAACAAAATCCCCCAAAAAGTCAAAACCGGACTTTTCGGGTGATTTCTTATCTGACTGCCGGAGCAAAACGGGCGCTTCCGCTTTTCTAAGGGGATGAAGAGGGCACTGAAGATCCCGCAAGCGCAGCGAGGAAGCTTCAGGCACTCCCCGCGGAAAGCAAGTGACTGGAGCGCAAGGGAACGGGTATGATTTGGAATCTACATGATCATAAAACAGCCTGCCAATAAGAAGAGAGGAGAAGTTCACGTCTTCTTTAGCTTAAAAAGTATCTAGGAATGGATAAACTTCAAAGTAAATAAAGAAGACCCCGGCAGAATGCCGGGGGTCCTTTAAGCCATGTTATGCAGTTGTGTTATTAGAATTTTCCGCCCATGTTAGATTGAGCGTAAGAAACTAAACGCTTAGTGATTTCGCCGCCAACTGAACCGTTAGCACGAGCTGTTGTTTCTGGTCCAAGGTTTACTCCGAACTCAGAAGCGATTTCGTACTTCATTTGATCGATTGCTTGTTGTGCACCAGGTACAACTAGTTGGTTTGAAGAATTGCTGCGTGATTGTGCCATGTAATAACACTCCTTGATGTAGTTTAGTTTTTTTGGGTTCTCTGGAGTTGCACCAGTGCATGAGGTTCATGGCCGTCTCGGCTAACCCACTATGTTAGCTGGCAGCGGGTTGTTCGTTGCTGTTACTAGGTATTATGGATAGAATGGGCGGTATTATGCACGAACCTGAAATGGTAAATATTATGGAAAATTGCATGTTACATAAAGTAGAAGAAAGTAAGGGAAGATAGAAAAAAACTCGTCCGCAGGTGATTAGAATGAATATGTGTCCGCTATGCAATGGATTCAGCGATGAAGCAAGCGCTGCAAGCTGTCCAAACTGCCAGACGCTGATGATCGATCATGGGAAAATGACAGATTACCTTGATGAATACAGTGCGTATATGGAGATTGATACAATGAAGCTGTTTGACGGAGTGCTGGAATCACTTGAAGCACACCGCTGTGTGCATTTGTTTTCCTGCATGAACTGTCTGCATGAAGAGGCTAGGGAGATTCAGGAATAATTCAGCATAAAAAAACTGCCTGAGCTGTCTCAGGCAGTTTTTGCGTTTCCGCTTTTCTTATTTCGCAAAACAATTAAGTTTTGCGCTTCGATGTCTAGCTCCACCGTCCAACTCCTCTGCCAGAACAAAATCCCCCAATAAGTCAAAACCGGACTTTTTGGGGGATTTCTTTTCTGTCTATCGGAGCTTACCGGACGCTTCCGCTTTTCTTATTTTTCGCTCGCAGGACGAATGCGCTGCTCTGAATCTTTATCAAAGAAGTGAGCTTTGTTCATATCAAGCGCAAGCTCAATGATCTGGTCAGGTGCTACATCTGTGCGTGAATCAACGCGTGCGATGAAGTCCTGTCCGTCAATTTTGGAATAAAGCATTGTTTCTGCACCCATAAGCTCAGAAACTTCAATTTTAGCCTGAATTTTTGATCCTGCAGATGAATCGATGAATACCGGCTCATCGTGGATATCCTCAGGACGCACACCCATGATCAGTTCTTTTCCTACATAGCCCTGTTCGCGAAGGTATTTCATTTTTCCTTCTGGAACAACGATTGATTGAGTGCCGATTGCAAACTTTCCGTCAGTCAGTTTGCCTGTAAAGAAGTTCATGGAAGGTGATCCGATGAATCCTCCAACGAAGAGGTTCTCAGGCTTTTCATATACTTCTTTAGGAGCTCCGACCTGCTGGATGATGCCGTCTTTCATAACAACGAGGCGTGTTGCCATTGTCATTGCTTCAGTCTGATCATGCGTTACATAGATAGTAGTCGTTTGCAGACGGTGGTGAAGCTTTGAAATTTCGGCACGCATTTGAACGCGCAGTTTAGCATCAAGGTTTGAAAGCGGCTCATCCATTAAGAATACTTTAGCGTCGCGGACGATTGCGCGTCCAAGTGCAACACGCTGGCGCTGACCGCCTGAAAGTGCTTTTGGTTTGCGGTCTAAGTACTGATCAAGGCCAAGAATGCGGGAAGCATCTTTCACGCGGCGGTCGATCTCGTCTTTAGGGAATTTGCGAAGTTTCAGTCCGAATGCCATGTTGTCGTATACAGACATATGCGGGTATAGCGCGTAGTTCTGGAATACCATCGCGATATCGCGGTCTTTAGGAGCAACATCGTTCATGCGTTTGCCGTCGATTGAGAAATCTCCGTTTGAGATTTCTTCAAGACCTGCAATCATGCGAAGAGTTGTTGATTTACCGCAGCCTGACGGGCCTACGAATACGATAAATTCTTTATCCTGAATATGAAGGTTGAAATCTTCAACCGCTGTTACTTTGTTGTCATATACTTTGTAAATATGGTCTAATTTAAGCTCAGCCATGTGAATCCTCCTCTGAAGTGAAAGCGTTTTATTTATAGATTCAGTGTAAGCCATTTCAGAGGATAAGCCTATGGACAGGTTGCACAAAAAAATGTAAGGGTTTTCGTGCAACGTGTACAGAGAGTCAATCAGCCATCTGCTCGATGTACTTCATCATGAGGGAAACCGCCGCTGCTTCATGAAAATGCTTAACATCAAGCCCTGTTTTTTCAATGAACTTATCAATCCGGTACTGCACGCTGTTTCTGTGCATGTACAGTTTTTTTGCAGTAAGCGAGACATTCAGGTTGCATTCAAAGTACACCTTGAGTGTCTGGACAAGCTCTGTGTCAGTCAGCGATTCAGTCAGGAATTCAGAGAAGAGCTGATCTGTTACGCTTCCATTTAAAAAGAAAACGGGAAGAGCTTCCGAGAAGGTGATGCATTGCTTGATTCTGAAGGACTGGCAAATCACTTCAAAGCCTGCCTGTTCAGATTGTATTCTCTCTTTTACCCCGGCATCCAGTTTGTTCAGCTGTCCGATGCAGACGTAAAGCTCGATGAAAAAGTCACTCGTAAACGAATCAATCCACTGGTCGATGCTTTCTTTATCAATGACGGGCTCTGGATGATCTTCAAAGATGATGCCTTTTTGCTGGCTGATCCAAAGAATTGTAGAAGATGGAATCGATCCCTGCATCGCTTCTTCAAAGCTCTGCCTGTCAGAAACAGGCTGCCTGCTGAAAAAATAATAGCATCTGACTGCATCTGCAGAGGGGGGAAAAGGAGGTCCGCCGTCCCCGTATAAATAGTGAAGCCATTTGAGAGAGCGCTCACTGTGCTCGCCAAGACCAGGATCATAGGGGGTGTAAAGTGTCGTAAGCAGATTTTTTTCTTCCTCCGTTACAGCTTCGCTTAAAATGCCGAAAATCTGGCCTTCATCTGTTTTATACCACTTGTAGCCTTTCTTTTCATGCGAATAGGCAAGAGAAAAGGCATCTTTATAATGGGCTGCTAATTTTTCGATCATAGGCTGTCTTGTCTCCTTTCTCTGCCGGTTGTGTGCTCTCCTTATTATATAAAAAAGAGAGAGCAGGCGATAGCCTAGCTCTCTGTTTTTGCCGGCGGCTCCTCCTGCTCGAGGTCACGGGCTTCTTCAATATTTGCGGAGTGATATCTGCTGTGGACAGAACCGCCTGACAAACCTTCATTAATCATCCGGTCGATATCCAGATAGGCTTTGTCCCGGCCCTCATACTCCGTATCTTTCTGTTCCTCTTTCATGGCTTCGCCTCCTTTTCCCCTATTTTGCGGAGGTGAAGCGTAAATTAACCGTCATAGACATGAAAGAGCATAAGTTCATGAATCTGAGACCTTATCGCCTCTTCATCTTCTGCTGCAGGTGAAGCCTTTTCCCATTCAATTTCCCCGTTTTTATGATAGACCGCATCATAACGGATGCCTTTAAAATAAAAAGAAACCCTCCATCCAGGCAGATTTGCCTGTTTGAAAAGAGGCTTCCATTGGAAGTGTGTAATCATCAGCCATCGCCCCCTTGTACATTTATCTTAATGGAATTCGGGGAGATTGGAAAGCGGTTCCTTTGCTGAGTTCAAAAAAGAGCGAAAGAAGCTGGTCCAGCCGTTTTTTCTGAATAGCAGCTTCATCAAAGGACATCGGTTTGCTGTTCAGTTCGTAGATGACCGGACCTTTCTCTGTCAGACCGATATCAGCAGAAAATTCCCCGATCAGTCCGAAGCTTCTGGAAAGCTCGTTTCCCGCTGTGCTCAAGATGGATAGCAAGAGTTCCAGATCAGCCTTTTCCCTGACAGATTCAAATGGTAGAAGAGTTCCTCCGTATTTCACATGCGTCGTCGGGTGGCTTGGCCCTCCGGATGCACGTACACCAATGCCGGTTATTTCATATTCACCGCGGCTTAAATGAACAAGTGCCCTTAAATCGTATTTTCTGCCCAGGATAGTATCTGAATGAGCTTCTTCCTGGATCAGATACCCTGTTAAAAAGGGATGGCAGGCAGACTTTAAATCTTTATAGCAGCTGTCAGACCCGTCTGCCGACGTGAGCTTATACCCGGATGAATCTTTGCGGATCCGAAATATTCCCTGGCCATGGCTGCTGTCCACCGGCTTTAAATAGGCAGAAGTATAATTGTTCATAAAGGTAAGAATGTCATCAAAAGCTGTTATCTTATAAGTAAGGGGAAGGGATGAAGTAAGTTTCTGCTTCAAAAGACAATAGACATCCCATTTATTGAAGAAAAACGGGTTAAAGACCGGAATCCTTTCAGCTTTCATCCGTGCCATAAACAGACGATATCCAGCCGTCTCCTCTGCTGCACGGTCCGGCAGCCGGTTATAGATGACTCGCGGCAAAGGCAGCTCAACTTTTGCCCACTGCTGGTGCCTGCGGCTGTAGACAAAGCCGCTGACACCCGATTCATGAAAGGAGCTCAATGTCATCACACAGCATAATTCCCCGGCTTTTTGCACTTCATACTGCAGACTTTTAAAGTAGGCACCGTCTCCGTGAAAGACCGCACCGTCTATTCCATCTCCTGCAAGAATACCGACAAGCGGCCGCCGTGCTGTCATGTAAATAAAGTCTCCGGCTCGACAATCGCCTTCCTCGTCAAATACTTCGCGTATTGAAGCGACAGCTCAGTTGAAATCCTGTCTGCTTCTCTGAGGTCAGGATGCGAAAAGATCGATCTTCCGGGCTTCGAATTTGCTTCAAACATCCAGACCGCACCGTCAGTATCAATGCCAAGGTCAAATCCGATTTCCCCTATGTGGCCGGAGGTGCCTTTATCAATCTCCACACTTAAATTGAGTGCCGCGTTCTTAAGTGACCGGAAGGCATAGTTCCGTTCAGCTTCAGTCTGGAAAAGCTCTTGGAGCGTCCTGACTGCCCCTCCGTTTTCAAGATGAGTTGTGGCACTTCCTTTGCCTGCTACTTTCGCGGCGATGGCTGTTACTTGAAAACGGCCGCTGCCGTCTTTGTTGGTGTGGACACGAAAATCCATTTTCTGCTTGCCTGCCTTCAGCAGTTTGATGCGCTGCTGGATGACATACTCGTCAGGATTCCGGTCATCGAAGGAATGGGTAAAAAAGGCATCAAGAGACTGGTACTTCCGCAAAATGTTCCTGTCAGTGCCTGAGCGGTACCTGCTGTAGTACTCCTTTTTTTCGGGGTCATAAATAATCTGAAAGATGCCGCGCCCGAGACTGCCGTTTTTCGGTTTCAAAAAAACACTGCCGCAGCGGGCAAGCATAGTGTGAATGTCCGACATGTCCGCACCCGGTAAAGTTTCAGGCAAATAGGCTGATGCCTCTGGACTTGAAAGAAGGAGCTTGTGAATGGTCCATTTGTCAAAAAAACCGGGATTAAACCAGGGAATCCCATATTCTAAACTCAGGCGTCTTTTGATCTCCTGTATTGCCCGGTGGTCTTCAATCTGCCTGTTCGGGAGCCGGTCATACACCACATTCGGCAGAGGTAGCGTTGTCCTCCTCCATCCATCGTCATCAAAGACACAGGCGCTGACTGTGCCTGAAAGCCAGTCAATGGAGTGGCTGCCAAATACATACGCTGCCACGCCTGCAGCCCTTTGTGCAGTCAGAAATTTCGCAAACAGAAGAGAGCGGCTGCCGACCGGCCTTAGGATGGACTCCGTAAAACCAGCTGTGAAAATACCGATAAGAGGACCGAAATAAACAGATTCACCGTGCACAAAAACCTGTGTTTTCTGAAGGGGAAGATGAAGGTGATCAAACAAATCCTTTGATAGTCTGATTTCATGTTTATCATGAAAATCAACCTTGCAGCCGCTTACGGAAGAACCAAATACGGCCTGCTTGATTTCGTCTGCTGCTTCATGACTGAAAGAAGATGGAAGAGTCAGTATCAAGGAGTCAGTAAAGCTCAGGCTGATCGGGTAACTCATAAAACACCTCCGGATTCATCTTTTTCTCTCCCGGTTTGGCAAAGGAAAAGGGAGTAATCAATAATGGCGCGGGCCGACGGTCTCGGACCGGCTGCCGTCCTGTCATCCTGATGTTTAGAAGGTTTCGTGTTCACTTCAATAATCCAGGGACGTCCTTCCAAATCCACGGCAAGATCAACGCCGAATTCACCGAACAGCCCGCCCGCATACATGCTGAGTGCTTTGGAAATCTCAATGGACAGTTCATTTAACAGCTTGCGGATGTGAAAAGCGTCATCTGCAGCAAATGACTCTTCAAGGATTCGTTTAATCGGGTGCTGCGACCCTCCCCTTGCAAGGTTAGCGACAAACTGATTTTCAGCAGAAACACGGGCGACCGCCGAAGTCACCGCCCACTCCGCCATGTTCAGTTTATGGCAAAGAATCCTGAAATCAAGCGGTCTGTCTTGAAAGGTCAGAAGGCTGATGCCTTCCTGAATGATAAAAGCTTCTTCTTTTATTCTCGGATAAAGGCTTTTGAACAGCTCATCAGCAGATACATAATGCCTGAGCAGGTGGCCTGAAAAGGTTGAATAATCAAGCTCATAGCCGTCATCGGTCTGTGAAATCCGGAAGATCCTTCTGCCCAGGCTTCCGCTTGCAGGCTTTAAAAAAACGACGGGGAAGAGCTTCACCATCATCTCAAAAACCCTCTTTGAAGCAAGCAGTTCTGTTCTTGGGAGATGGGGGGCGAGTTCTCCGGCCTGACTTAGAATCTGATGGACTTCCCATTTGTTTAAAAACCGGTCATTGAAATAAGGAACTCTTTCCCGGATGAAATCGGAAGACATCTCCATAAAAGCTTCTGACTGCTCAAGCGCGCGGGAGTGAAGGCGGTTGTGAACGGCATCGGGGAAAGGGACAGAGCATTCCTGCCATGTATCCTGACAAAGCATATATCCGCGCATTTCGGAATTTTTATATCCTGAAAGATCAAACACATAAAAAAGAACACCTTTCTCAAGGCTGCAGGAAGCAAGCTCCCTGCAAAAGCCATCCATTTTTCCAAGTGATTGAGGGATTCCTGCTCTTTCACATTCTGTCAGCACCGCAATCACCGGTCCAAGGTTGACGGTTTTCACTCTGGGGTCATACGTCATGCTGCTTGCAAATGGGTGCAGAGGCAGGGAAAGTTCATTCAAAAGCTCCGGATGGATGGAGACGAGGGAATGTTCTTTCCTTATACTTACGAACTGTGCAAAAAGACTATTCCTCCCGCACGTCAACCTGACTCTTGCCCCGGAAGGAATGTTCAGCGCTTCGCGTAAAGACCGGCTGATATAGATGCATCTGCCCGGCAGTTCCTTGCGGGCGGGCTTAATCTGAATTTTTTCGGTTACCATGCAGAACCCTCATTTGCTCACTTTTCTAACAAGCTCTATAATATTCCTATAGGCAGAAGCTGATAGAAGCATCTTATGAAAAATTACTCAAACGGTGAGATTTTGGAAGGTAGATGAAGATGACAGTATTTCTAACAATTGCATTAATGATCGTGATCGGAGCGGCAATCGGCGGGGTGACGAATCATCTCGCCATCAAAATGCTTTTTAAGCCGCATGAAGCAAAGTACATCTTTGGGAAAAAGGTTCCATTTACTCCGGGTCTGATTCCTAAACGGCGTGATGAGCTGGCAGATCAAATGGGGAAAATGGTTGTGGGGCACCTTCTCACTCCGGACGGCATCAAGCGGAAGATTGCCAATGAAGAGTTTCACCAGACAGTGACGTCATGGACAGCCAAAGAAGCGGAAAAGCTCATTTCCAGCAGCAAAACCGTGACTGAGCTTGCAGCTGATTTTGGCATAGGGGAGTTGGATGACAAGGCGGAAAGATGGCTTAAGGATATGCTGAGCCAAAAAATAGCAGAAAAAACAGCTCATTATAAAGGTCTTTCCATCAAAGAAGCTCTCCCGGAAACCCTTCTTGAGAAAATTCAGCAGTCTATTCCGCAGGCAGCAGATTTTATTCTGAAAAAAGGCAGTGACTATTTCCAGAGCGAAGAAGGAAAACAGCGCCTGAGACGGATGATTGATGATTTTCTGGCAGAAAGGGGCATGCTCGGCGGCATGGTCCAGATGTTCCTTGGAAACACAAGTGTATTTGACAAAGTGCAGCCGGAAGTCCTGAAATTTCTCCGCAACGGGGAAACAAAGCGGCTGATTACATCTGTCCTTGAAAAAGAATGGGCAAACATACAGAATTTGAATGTTGGCGAAGCTGCAGAAAAATTCAGGCTCGAAGATCTTGCTGAAGCAGCACAGCAGGCCATCCTCAAAGAAATCGGCATTAAAGAGAGGCTGAATGCACCGGTTTCACAATATTTGATGCCTTACTCTGATTGGATACACGAGGACCTGATTCCGAAAATGACGGCAAAAGCCGTTGAGTATCTGCATAACAACCTGGATCACATGCTCGGACAAATGCACCTTCAGGAGATTGTCAGGGAGCAGGTTCAATCCTTTTCAGTTTCAAGGCTTGAAGAAATGGTGCTTGGCATTTCAAGACGCGAATTTACGATGATCACCTATCTTGGCGCACTGCTCGGCGGTCTGATCGGAGCACTTCAGGGAATAATCGTCATGCTGATAAACTAGCGCAATGGGCACGAAATGAAATTCCGGGAATAGTCTGTTATAGTGGTAGGAGCCTGCGTAAAAGGCGAAAAGATGTTAGGAGGACTTTTTATGTCTGCAAATGTATATGATTTAGGCTACAGCCTTGAGAAAGCACTTCGCGAAAGCGATGACTTTAAAACATTAAAAAACCTTTATGATGAAGTGAACTCAGACAGCTCGGCACGCACGCTGTTTGAAAGCTTCAGAGACGTTCAGCTGAACCTTCAGCAAAAGCAAATGTCCGGCCAGGAAATCACACAGGATGAAATCGAACAGGCGCAAAAATCAGTCGCCCTCGTTCAGCAGCACGACAAGATCTCGAAGCTCATGGAAGCAGAGCAGCGCATGAGCATGACGATTGCAGAACTAAACAAAATCATCATGAAGCCGCTTGAAGAGCTTTATGGGAGTCTTGAGCAGTAACAAAAAGAAGATGTGACATACTTATTTAAGTCATTGAAAAAGTCCGAACTGGAGTATAAATAGTTCGGACTTTTTTATGTTAAAGAACTGATATAGCTGGGGGAAAATTATGGCGTCATTCCTCGCAGTGCTGCCACTTTTGCCGGAGAAGGGTTCTCGATTGTGGCGTCATTCCGCGTAGTGCTGCCACTTTTGCCAGAGAAGGGTTCATGTTTGAGGCGTCATTCCTCGCAGTGCTGCCACTTTTGCCGGAGAAGGGATCTCGATTGTGGCGTCATTCCGCGTAGTGCTGCCACTTTTGCCGGAGAAGGGTTCTTGTTTGTGGCGTCATTCCGCGTAGTGCTGCCACTTTTGCCGGAGAAGGGATCTTCTTTGTGGCGTCATTCTGTGGCCCAGCCCCATACACGCTTTAAAATTCGACTTTTCGAAATAAAAGAACTATTTAACCGCTTACATTTTTTCTCGAAAAGCTCTTGTCAAAACGGAAAAAACTTGTAATAATAAATGTAAGCGTTTTTATTATACCTATTCTTTGGTCTGCGGTTATGGGGATGACCAGCAGTGCCGTTTTGCGTTCAGATCCTGCGGGTAACAGGACCTGAAACAATGGGAGAAAATCAAATATCGGGGTTTTACTTATAGAACAGCTCTGAGGCACATGTCTCAGAGCTGTTTGCGTTTGGGCGACTACGTGGCTCTTTCCTTTTCTGTTATGGCCTATCTGCTTTTCTATCGTTCTATTTCAGCTCAAAAGGACATATTCCTATATTAGAAATCAGACATCAGCTGAAGGGGGATTCACTGTGATCTACCGACTACTGGCATTAAATATTGACGGAACCCTGCTCCGTTCAAACGGCCGTCTTGAACCTTCAACAAGGGAAGCGGTCCAATATGTGCAAAACAAGGGAGTGTATGTGACTCTCGTGACAAGCCGCCATTTTCAGATGGCAAAAAAACTTGCAAAGGCACTGAAGATAAATAACCTGCTGGTCACTCACAGCGGTGCGTTTGTTTCTGATAAAGTGGACAGATCGCTGTATGAAAACAGGATTTCAGAGGAAAAGACATTTAACCTCGTCCAGGTGCTGGAAACGTTCGACTGCAATGTGCGCATCGTGCACGAACGTTTTTCGCTCGGCAACCGGAAAAAGGTATCTTCTTCTATTTTAGGAAAAACGCTGCTTAGTCCGAAAGATCCGCTTTTTTATCCTGTTCAATTCGTCGAATCGCTTGGGGAAAATTTAAGGGATGAACCGCTCGCCGCACCTAAGCTTGACGTTTATTTTTCTGAGGCAGAGTCATGCCTTGAGGCAGAGAAGGTTCTCGCCAATGCGTTTGAAGGTATTACAGTAAGAGTGAAGAACCCTTCCATGCTTGAGATAACAGCAAAAGGAGTCTCAAAGGAAAAAGGTTTAAGGCTGCTCGGCCAGCATCTCGGCATTGCACAGGAGGAAATGGTTGCAATTGGTGATGCAGAGGACGATATGAACATGATTGAGCTTGCAGGTTTGGGTGTGGCAATGGGAAATGCCCCTCATGCCGTTAAAAAAGCAGCGGACTGGATCACAAGGAGCAACGATGACCAGGGAGTTGCCTATATGGTCAAAGAGCATTTCAGAAAACAGCACCGCATTGAATTTTTGGATAAACTGAAGGTGGACCGCTAAGAAACCGCAGCCGGGAGCTGCGGTTTTTCATATTGCCTCCAAAAGCATTTGTAAATTCTATGTTAATCTGTATCCCTTTTAAAAGGATTTTTATAGATTAATAAGAAATACGTAAGAATGCTGAAAAAGGAGGCTCATCATGATAAACAAAGCAGCAGTCCGCAAACCGTTTCTGATGAAAATGTGGGAGCATTACCCGAAGCTCTGGAAAGGGCTGATTGATGCAGGAATCCTGCTGAAATACAAAACGCTTGATATCAGGAAGCTTCCTGATAAAGTGGTCATGCCTTCGTCGACCGTCCTGTACGTGGATGCAAAGGAAAACCGCGGGAGGGCCCTGCTGATCAGCGGCGGCGTTACGCAAAAAAGACTTCTGTCTTTCTGGGAAGATGCCGTAACAAACCTGCAGCCGGATACCGTCATAGACATTGGCGTCAATTACGGAGAATGCATCTTTTCCGTTCCTTATCCAAAGCATGCCAAGATTTACGGGATAGAAGCAAACCGGAATTTGCTTACATATATCCACAAGTCGCGGGATGCTCACCCCAATTCATCGCAGATCAGGATCATTCATGCATTTGCTTCTGATAAAGACGGAGAAGAAAAGGAATTTTTCGTTGACAACCATTGGTCAGGCACTTCTTCCGCGTCCTATAAACCATCGCATAGTATGATTGACCAGGTGTCAGTAAAGGCCATGACAGTCGATTCGCTGTTTAAAAATGACTTAAAAGACAAGACGGTTCTCTTTAAAATTGACGTAGAAGGGTACGAAGCGTTTGTTCTGAAAGGCATGAAGCACCTTTTTGAAGAAAGCCGGTGTGTTCTCGGGTTTATCGAGTTCAACAGTGAATACTTCGGGAAATCAGGCGTGGACGTGAAGGAGTTTTTCGCCTATTTGAACCGGTATTTTACAATCTACGTCTATCAGGATAATGATACTTTAGTAAAAATGAAGAATCTCACAATCGATGACTTGTACAGCATGTTTGATTCCCGGTATGTTCATACAGATCTATTGCTTGCAACCAATGAAGAGCTGGCAGATTCCCTTGTTTAAAAGAGGGGGCTGCATACAGCTCTTTTCATTTTTTGAGAAGGGATTTCGGGTTATGTTTAGAAATAATAAAGAACCATTATTTTTATTTTTATAAGCAGGCGTCTCTAGGTCAATTACATCGTTTTGAATGACTAACTAAAGAAAGAAGGGAAAGAGATGAAAGGGGATTTCTTTTCAAACTATGAAAAATTCATTATCGTGCCGCTGGAAGAACAAAATGCAAAGCAGGAATTCACTCCTTCCGACTATCCGTCTCATTATATTCTAACCCTGTCGCTCTATGATGCGCTTATTGAAAACTGGAATGAAGCTGCCAAATTTGAAATAGAAATTAAAGCCGGTCTTGAGAAGGTATTGGAAGAGTTCAACCGGAAGCATGGAGATCATTATCATCTGCAGGTGCTTGAGCTCGATACTGATAAACCATACTTTGTTCTCGCTTTTTCAAGCAAAATGAAAATCGAGAGCGAAGAAGCAGACAGCAGAATTGCCTATGTGCTTGAAATTCTATTATCCAATCATCTTTATGTGGGCCAAAGCTGGTACAGGCTGATCGGCGACAAAGGAAGAATCAAGCGCCAGCTGTTCAGCTACTCGTTTAAAGAATACTATGTCATGGAATCAGCAGGCGTATAGGACCATTCTTTTGGTGAATCCTCATGGACATGATATTATGTAGTGAGCTGAAAAGGTATAGGAGGATTCACAAAATGGATATTAAATTAATCGCACTGGACATGGACGGCACCCTTCTGAATGAGAAAAAAGAGATTTCAGAAGCAAACCGCAGTGCTATAAAAGCAGCAGAAGAAAAAGGGCTGCACGTCGTGATCAGCACCGGAAGAAGCATGGCGACACTAAGAGACCTTGCTAAATCTCTAAGTCTGAAATCATACCTTGTTACTGTAAACGGAAGCGAAATCTGGGATGAGCACGGTGAACTTGTTCACAGAAGCATTGTGGAAAACGATGCGATCACATGGATGTATGATCTTTCCAAAACACACAAAACCGGATACTGGGCAACAAGCACAGAGCGGGTTTTCTTTAATGAGATGCCAGAAGATCTGACTGCCTACCAGTGGCTGAAGTTCGGCTTTGAGATTGAAGACGACAAAGCCCGCGAGACCATCCTGAAAGAACTTCAGAACAGAGGAGAGTTTGAAATCACAAATTCAAGCCTGACAAATCTCGAAGTCAACACGATGGGCGTGAACAAAGCGCGCGGCATTGAAAAAGTGTGCGGCCTTCTCGGCATCACAATGGAAAATGTCATGGCATGCGGAGACAGCATGAATGACATGGCCATGATTAAAGAGGCGGGACTTGGCATCGCCATGGGCAATGCACAGGATACCGTCAAAGAGGCTGCCGACTGGGTAACACTGTCGAATGATGAAGACGGAGTCGCTGAAGCGATTAAAAAATATGTGCTTTAAAAATGGACAGACGGTTTAGCGGCCGTCTGTTTTTCTTTGTTAAGAATCTGATCAAGGCGCTTGCGCTTTTGTTAATAAAATTGACCGCACGCGTCATGTTTTGTACACTAAAAGGAGTTTTGAATCCAATAAAGATAAGGTGAGAGTCTTGCGTTTTTATATAAATGGCATAGAAGATGAACGTCTTCACCGGCCGCTGCAGTTAATATCAAACTTGTTTTACGAAGAAACCGAGCTGTTTTTTAAAGAGGAAGAAGCCGATATCCGTATTGGCTACGAAGTGGAACAGAAAAACGGAAGCGTTTCTGTAAAAGGCGTGCTTTCAGGCCAGGACGGATACAACGGGGAAGCCCGGCATGAAAAAGAACTGTCCGGACAGCTGACGGAAAAAGAGATTTTCAAACAAATCAAGCATACCCTCGTATACGTGCATCTGAATCTTCTTCAGGATTACACAGGAATCATTCAGCAATGGGGAATTCTGACTGGAATCAGGCCGACGAAGCTGCTTCACAAAAAGCTGCGCGAAGGCATGTCCAAAGAAGAAGCACACCGCATGCTGAAAGAAGAATATTTAATTTCGGATGAAAAGATCGCGCTCATGCAGAGGATTGTCGACAGACAGCTGAGTGTTGTTCCCGATCTCTACGACTTATCCAGGGAAGTCAGCATCTACATCGGCATTCCGTTCTGCCCGACGAAATGTGCCTACTGTACTTTTCCAGCCTACGCGATCAACGGAAGACAGGGTTCTGTTGATTCCTTCCTTGGCGGACTGCACTATGAAATCCGCGAAATGGGCAGATGGCTGAAGGAAAAGGGTATTAAAATCACGACCGTCTATTACGGAGGCGGCACTCCGACAAGCATTACGGCAGAAGAAATGGACATGCTCTATGAAGAAATGTACGCGGCATTCCCCGGTGTCGAAAACATTCGGGAGCTGACCGTTGAAGCAGGCCGTCCGGATACGATAACAGAAGAAAAGCTGGATGTGCTCAACAAATGGAACATCAGCCGCATCAGCATCAATCCCCAGTCCTACATTGATGAAACGCTGAAAGCGATCGGGCGCCATCATACCGTTCAGGAAACGATTGATAAGTTCCATTTGGCAAGAAAAATGGGCATGGACAATATCAACATGGATCTGATTATCGGACTTCCTGGTGAAGGAGTGAAGGAATTTGATTACACTCTTTCAGAAACCGAAAAGCTTATGCCCGAATCACTGACGGTTCACACGCTTTCTTTTAAACGGGCCTCAGAAATGACGCGCAACAAACAAAGGTACAAAGTGGCTGACCGCGAAGAAATCGAAGAAATGATGAACCGCGCTGTGCAGTGGACAGATGCTCACGGCTATACGCCATATTACTTGTACCGCCAGAAAAATATCCTGGGCAACCTCGAAAACGTCGGATATTCGCTCGAAGGCCAGGACAGCATCTACAACATCATGATTATGGAAGAACAGCAGACCATTATCGGAATCGGCTGCGGTGCTGCGAGCAAATTCATCCACCCTGAAACAGGTAAAATCACGCAATTTGCAAATCCGAAAGATCCGAAGTCCTACAATGACAGCTTCAAGCATTACACAGAAGAAAAAATCAGGCTTCTTGAAGAAATGTTTCAGGCGTAAAGCTTTCCCTTTTTGGGGGAGCTTTTTTTATTTTGATGATAGGGTAGCTGTTTTATGATGCTTCAAGTACGTTCAAAAAAGTGGAGTGGAGCGGAGAAAACTTGACCCCTTGTCCAGCTGCAGCGCTCAGGCTCCCCGCCCTCCCCGAGGTAATCTTGTTTTCCGAGCGGAAGGAAACGGTCATCAGCATCAAAATACCATAACAAAAACCGCTTTTCCGAATAAAAAAGGTACAAGTATCCCAAAAATTTTCTGCTCATCCTCCTAACATTAGACATCTCCTGCTTGAATAGCTTTAAGGAGTGAGAGGAGGCAGGAGATGATTAAACGATTGGGCGGATGTCTGCTGTTGTTTGCGTTTATGCTTGCCGGCTGTTCAGCTGATCCTGTTCAGGAAGAATTGCTTGCATATGTAAATGATGTGCTTCCTGAGGTGACCGAAAAAGAAGTGGCTGCCATAACAGCGTATGACGGGGTCTCAGGAGACAACTACACAAGTGATGAAGTCATGTACTCCGTGATGGTGGAAGAAGTATCACCTGTTTACAATTCCTTCATCGCCGACTTGGAAGCGGTAGAAATTGAATCAAAAGAGCTGAAAAAGCTTCATGAACACTATATCGAAGCAGCCAATATTCAGCACGCAGGATTTATCCTGATCATCGCGGGCCTTGAACAGCAGGATCGCGGCAAAATCATTGAAGCAAACGAAAAACTTGCAGCTGCACGGAAAATGCTCAGAGAATACACCGCAGACCTCGAGGCACTTGCTGAAAAACATGATGTTACGCTTGAAGAAGAGTATTAAAGAAAGCCCCGTGTGTTTTTAACGGGTTCGGTCCAGAGATGCTAAACAGAAAATCGCAATGTAATCCGCACACCATTTAACAGTTCAAATGGTGTGCTTTTTCACTTATATAATTAAAACAGGATATTGGACAATTGTGATAAAATGGAAATATCAGTTATTCCGTTAAAGGGCAGTTTAACGGAATAAGGAATTTTCAAAAATGTAATTATCTGAATAGTGAAACTTAAAGCTTGAGTCTTCGTATATACATCAATGATGTTCCATTTAGGGAGGAAGGGCAGGAAAACAAATGAAAATTATTTCTGGAGTATTTTTGATACTGTTGGGAGCAATTTTAGTAAGTATAAAGTTCGATGTTCTGGGATTCACCACAAATATATTCATAAATTTTCTTGGTTTCGTAAGTATGTTGTTTGGTGTAAATAAAATCGTAAAAAAAGAAACCGCCTTATGAGTTTAAATATGAAAAAGCAAATTTTAATTTACATTATTTTATCTATTTGTATATGGGCATCTAGAGTATTAATTGATTACCAAGAAAATCAAACTTGGCTTTGGAAAGAAAACTTAGCAGAATCTTTTATATTAGCTCTAATTATTACAATAATACAAAGGCTATTTTTTTCAAAAGTTAAATAATGTTTTTGGGGAATTTTTGTATTATTCAAGAATTGGGGGCGATTGCAGAAAATTGCTTTCTATTTTTAAGTTGGAGCTTAGAGGAAATACAGAGCAAGGAGTACTAATATGAGTAACTGGTTCGAGTTATCGAGTAAGGAAGACAAAGAATTATATAAAAAGATATACAAAAAACTCAAATTTAAACCCAGTACGGTTGAGTTCCCTTCCTTTGTGGTTCCGAGCCCATTCATCAGCTATGATCTATCGCATTGTCTTGTAGATATGAGTCAATTTGAATCTCTGAATAGTGATCTTAAAAATAAAACACTTCATAATCTCAAAGAAGTAACAAAAAAAGATGAATTCATTTATGGATTTGATTGGAACCACGCTAGTTATTGGGTAAATCCACATTTAGATTTTCCGAAGACTGAATGTAATGAGTGGTTAGTGCCTGTATTTCCTGATGGGGATTACTACTTCTTTCTGCAAGAAAATTTAGATTGGGGAATTCTAGGTCATCCCTGGGAAAAATCTATAACTATCTTTGGCACAGACCTCCTAAAAGCATTTAAAAATGTTAGTCCATCTTTGTTTTGGAAGGTATTAAGGAAAGGGTAGCCGGTGGTATACTTTTATTCAGCAATCGGGGGCAATTGCTAAATAACGAATTGTAAAGGTTCAAAAGGATTAAATCCTTAAGGAGGCTTAAAGTTGAAAAAAGAATATTTTGTGCAATATTCAGACCAAAGTATTATTAATAGTTTTGACTTTCCAAAAGATATCTTTGTATCTATCTCTATAGGGATTAGAGACATCACAAATGATTTTATCATTTCCTTAGTTCAAAAAATGTTCAGTTTACCTGTTTTTTTTGTTTTAGAATCAATGATCTTTGGATATGAAAAAGAGACTTTAATTGAAAATAATATTCCTTTTTATGAGTTTTCGTCAGATGGGGCTATTATCAATGTTGATTCTGGAGAGAAATTGGATCTTGTAAGTAAATTAACAGAAGAATTAGTTAGTAATGGGCTAAGTGTATTTATTTTTCACGGGAAAGGTATTGTGGAGCAGGATTTAATTCCCTCAAGAAAATGGCAATGGAATAAACCTACAGTATTCTTTAAAAATGTTGATATATATAAAGTCGAAACATTTGTCGATGTGGAAGAGGTTGGATTTACATTATTCAGTAAGAATAGTCTTTTTAACTCGCCTGGAAAAATCCCAAACTATATATCCAGTGATTACTCACTTGATATTAATAGCAGCGATATCTAACGTTCTCTAAGTTGAGAACGTTATTCAACAATCGGGGGCAATACATCATTATTATTGCTAACTGGGAGTTGTACAAGAAAGAGATATAATACTGGCATAGAACGAGAACAAGAATAGGCTTTGGAGGATTGATCTTATGAACTACATAGTAAATCAGGTTACATATGATAAGGATGCAGAGATGGGCTATATTTACTTTAGTGAACCGTCTAAACATACAATTACTTATACGGAAGAACTTCCAGAAAACGATGATATAATGATAGATTTTGGAGAAGAAGTTCCGATTGTCGGAATAGAGTTAGAAGGAGAAACTGCAAGGAAAATTGGACTTATTGCTGATAAAGCACACATTTTTAAAAAGGAAGTTTCTCCTGATGGAAAGACTTATTATTCTTTTAGACTGAATGATGAAATAACAAGAAAGTCTATTTCTCATCCTGATGTTAAATCAATAGTGTTTCACTTTTCGGATACTAACTGTGAAGATTTTATAGGCATAGACATTTTTGATTTAATGTCTTATTCGGAACAGTACCTTATTGGTAAATAAATTGTTCTTCTTAAACTAACTGGTGCGTTAGTTTGAGAAGAACTGTGAGTTGAGCAACTTTAGGAATGAGGCCATATTGCAGTTATTCTATTTAAGGGGGCGATTGCAGCAAAGCGGATTGCTTTTTTGGGAAGCAATGGGCAGCTTAATGGAATAACTGATTAGAATAAGTTTATGATTTTATAGGAAGTCAGCTTTGACTAAATATAATTCTCATATGGTGGTGTAAAGGGTTGAGTACAATAATTCAAGCAATTATAGGTTCTGTAATTGTTCATTTGATATATTTTCTAATCACGTTTGTAATAGGATATATAAAGACTAAAAGATATGTCCCAGATATAGATAGTGCGTGGGAGAGTGTTAATGAACTTGCAAACGAAGTAGAGTTTGGAAGAACAGTCTCACCGGTATTTGTTTTGGGGTCTTTCGTGGGGGTATCGGTAATTTGTGGCTTAATAATTTTTGTATTGAAACAAGCTCTTATCTAACTGAACTAAAATGAACCACTCTGTTCGATTATAGGGGGCGTTAATCCAAGAAGGATTGACGCTTTTTTTGGCGAAATTTAGTGGAATAGCTTACTGAAGGAGCAATGAATAAATAATGAAAAAACAATTAGTCGCGACACTACTATTACTAGGTTGTTTAGTGTATTTGATTTTTGCCCTATTCCAAAGTGAACTATACCTTCCCCACTTCTCTATAGAGGCAGTGAACCCCATTAGTTTGGACTGGAATAGCATCAACATTGATACTAAGTTTCAAGATGGAGAGCCTGGATCAGTCTATCGTATTTGGTTAACGCCCATATACGGAATTGTATGTTTGTCTTTAGTATTAATTGCTTTATCATTTAGAAGGAAAAATACATAGTTATCAATCTTCCGCAATAGGGGGAGATTTCAGCAAAGTGGATCGCCTTTTCTTATCGAGAAAATGTACGGGTCTGTGAAATACAAATTTTCTTTTATTAATTGTTTAATGACAATAAGTAAATTATCGGGGTGATGATACAGTGGACTTGTTGTGGGCTGAAGAGTTTGATGAATTCTATAAAGGTGACATAAAAAAAGAAATGATTGAAAAAGTACAAAAAGTGTTAAAAATTGAATTGCCAAGTTCGTACATTAAGCTTATGACAAAAAGAAATGGCTTTATTCTAAAAAAGAAATATTTCCACACTTCAATTCCAAATGGAGGTGCTAATAATTATGTTCATATTAATTACATATACGGAGTCGGTGAGGAACCGGGTCTATTAGATAACATTTACTTGAAAAAGGAATGGGGGATTTCTAGTAAAGGTCTAATTATTTTATCTGCTGATCCTCCAATGTTTATTTGTTTAGATTATAGAAATAAAAATAATCCATCCGTTATTTTCATAGATATTGATATCAACCAGGAGATAAATCTAGCTAGCACTTTTGAGGAATTCATATGTGGATTAGAAGAATATATTGAAGAAGAGCAACTGATATACACTGAAGAATTCTCCAAACAGCAAATACAGGATTACTATCTTAAAATCGATCAACTATTATCAAAAGGCAAGCCGAGAGAAATTGATCATTTACTAACTGAAATACTCTCAACTAATAATGATTTAATTAGACATCTTGTTGAAAAAATGAGACAACATCCTGACGGTAAAGTACATAAAGTTTTGCTGTTGTTTTTACTATCCTGTGCTCAAGGTGACAACAAAGGGATATTAAAAGACGAATATTTATATGAAATATTAGTAGAACTTAAAAATAGTAAGAACAGAGAAGCTAAGGAGTTGGCCTTATTTAGCTTGCAGGAATTAAACAAGAGAATTAGTTTTAATTAATATGCAGCGTATCAAGGTACTTGAAGTATAATGTTCCCTTACGAGATCCATACACAGTTCGGTTTATGCGAATAGACATTTATAACCTTTAAGGTTTTAGGAGTACATTTAAATAGAAACGATTTTAAAAAGGGATAATATATTCTTATTCCGTTATCGGGGGCGATTGCAGCACAAGGTAATCGCCTTTTCTTATTGAGGAATTGGGCAGGATTGTTGAATAAGAAGTTAACCCTCTGATTATTGAATAAATAGAGGATAATAACCGAAAGTTTCTGAGCATGTTAATCCTATATAGAAAATTATATTGCTACTAAAATATAGTTAAATTGGAAACACAAATATTTCTTATAATATTATCATTGAGGAGAAGAGATGAAGAAAGTAATAAACATGATTAATCCAAGTTCAAAAGTGGCTGGAGTGTCATTAGTTGAATTAAAAAAAACAGAAAAAGCACTTGGTGCTATTTTTCCAAATGAATACAAGGAACTTTTTTTAGAAACAAATGGAGCAAAATTTGGCGATTGGACGTTGTTCCCTATTCAAACTAATGAACAAACGGCATTAACAATTGATATAGTTAGACAAAATAAGAACAGACCCCAAAATCTACCGAGTGATATGGTTTGTATTGGTGAAAAAATGAGTGGTGACAAACTTTGCTATCGAATTAGGAAAAGATTTATGCAGGAACTAATATATACTTGGAATGACAAAACTGGGCTAGGCAAATATGCGTCTTTGACATTAAGTGAATTTATTGATATGCATGTGCCGAAAGTGAATACAAATAAGCCTAATAAACTTGGCACTTTTATGGTTGAAAGTGGAAAGCTAATTGTTACTGACCCCTACTATAAAGTGGATGAAGAAACTGAGTTGCAAATCGTACTATTAAATGTGAAAAATGGTAAATGGACAGCTTCGATTTCTTATACTCATGATGAAGTTGTTAAACACTTATTTGTATTTTATGGGGAAAAGAAACCAAGTGGAAAATGGCATGTTTGCGATAAACAAATTGGAGTTGACTCAGCACAAGCAGGAATTTTTGATTTTGAAACATTTGGTAAGGACGAAGCCATTCAATTTGATAAGGTTGTTGCATCAGATGCATTAGGGGGAGTTGTCTCAGATGGTGCGGTTTCAATGTCTGGTTATGGTGACGGAATGTACGAAGTGAAATTAAAATATAACGTTTCTAAAGAGGTTGTTGGAGTGATGATTGACTTTAGTGAAGAGGGATAGTTACTCAACAATCGGGGGCGATTGCTAAAAAAGTGCCACCTCTTCTTATTTAAAGAGCAGGATTTTGGAATAAGGGTTCATCTGAAATTGGAGTGAGAATAGTGAAGTTTCGAGGGAAAAAACGTTATTTTCGTGAATTAGAAATTAGAGGATCTGGAGATCAGTATAACTTGGATTTTAGTAACGATGGGTGGTTTGACTTGTGGCATACTCACCTTGATTTTTTTGGAGTAGGAAATATTAGACCAAAGTTTAGAAAACAGCACGTAAATGCACATTTAGCTTTATATAATAATTTAATAAAAGAACTGGACACTTTAGAAAAACCATACCAATCTTGGATTGAGTTTGATGAAAAAGACGCTTCTTTAGATGCAGTCTATATTCACACTCCAAATCCCAATGAAGATAACTTTCCATTAGAAATTACAGACTTTACACTAGACTCTTCTATTCCTGATTATTTAAGTGACTTAATAAATCCGGAAGAATTTAATGTGGGATATTATAAGGGCAGTTCTGACGGCAGCTACATTGTGCAGTATAAAAATAAAGGTATTCTTTTTAAATAGTTCTTTATTAAAGGGGGCGATTGCACATATTGTGATTGCCCCCTTTATCAAAGATTATGACAGGATGTTAAATAAACTTATAGTCAAATATACAAATAAAGGGGTTCTTAAATGGGTTGGAATTGTAATGAGACGAGCATAAACATTCCATATACAGTTGGAAACTTAAAGACATTATTGGATACCCTTTGTAATAAAGAAAACAGCTTTTCGCACTATGATTTTGTTAATTGGTGCGATAACTTAACAATGGTATTTGATAACGACGAAGGTATTGAGTTAGATGAGAATGTTTCAATGGCTATTGAAATAGCAAGAGATATAGAATGTCAATGGGATTTGTTTTTAGTAAATACATATTCATTAGAAGAATTGCAAAAATTAGACCTTTCAAAAGTAAAGCTACCTTACCAGTGGTTTAAAGATTGGTTAAAGCAGTTAAACGAAAAGCAAAAGTGAAATCCTTATTAAGCTATCGGGGGCATTTGCTGAATAAGGTATTAGGTTTTTAAAACGAGCAGAATAGTTAAAAAGCATTTTCTAATGCTAACCAATCTAGGGAGGGTAAATATGGGAGGCTCTTGGGAAGGTTTTTTAAATGTAATCGGTTTGAATAAGGATATTAGACAAAAAGCTGATTTAAGGGTATTGATAAAATTCCCATTAGCAGAGCCGAAAACAGACTTGTTACTATCCTTAATTGACTACATAACAGGTATTTATGGATCGGAAAAATGCACTATTCTTTGGTGGTACGAACCAAGCTGCATTAATGGTAAAAACATAAGTAATCCTTATACAAGAATCATTAGCAAATATGATTTGAAATATTTACAGGGTTTATGGGAAAGAACTGCTGGAGATTATATATTATTTTTGCCTGAAGAATTCAATAGTAAAATCGATACTAATGATGAAGAGGATTTTATTGGAGTATGTTTAACCAAATACTCTAATTTGCTATTAAAAACTCCTGATGCAAACGAAGTATTGTATTTACGTCTAAATGAATAATTCAGCTAAAGGGGGCCATTGCAGCAAAGTGGATCGCCTCTTCTTATTGAGGAATTGGTCAGTATAGTGAAAAAAAAGAATTGTTGAGTAAAGCATCGATTAGATGGAATAGAAAGTGATCGTAATTGGGGGGGATATTAATTATGGAACAAATAAAGGTTGGTTCTTGGTTAATTGAAATTGATTTTATAAAGACAAAAGAATTCTATCAAAAGTTTCATTTAATCACTGAAGACTGTGGCTGTGATTATTGTTCTAATTACGTATTAGCTTGTGATTCCTTCCCGAAAAATATTATGAACACCTTTAATTTGCTTGGTATTGATCCACGTAAAGAGGGCGAGATCTATGAACTTATTGATAACGATGATGGAACACATCTGTATGCAGGCTTTTATCATATTGTTGGCAGAATAATCGATGGTCCAGATTTATTGAAACCATCTGAGGAGACTGAAGATTTCCCAACTCTAGGTCGTTATGATATGGAGATAGGGTTCAACAAAGATTTAGCATTAGTCCCAAGTTCGTTTCCCAAGCCAGTAATTCAGTTTCAATTTGAAATGAATGTTCCGTGGTTGTTAAGCTAACGGGGCAGGTTAGTTTAGGACATCTAACATAAAAAAGGCAATCACTATCATACTATAACCGGGATAATTAACTAAGTAGGAGATTTTATATGGGGATTGCTAAATTGAAGAAAAATTTCAGGGTATATGTAATGCTCTTTTATGTATCTGTAATGGGGACACTTTATTTATACAGTAGAGACTATGGTAATGATTTTTTGCTTCAACCAAGGGTTATTATATCAATACTTTCTTATTTAATTATTTATTATTTCGGCATTCTAAAGGAAAAGAAATGGGCAAAAAATTTAGTTAAGATTTCTGTCTGGCTTCACATCATTGCACTAATTGTTTTTCTATTGGTAAATATAATTATTATGCTAACGGGGGCGTTTATCTAAGAAGGATTGACGCTTTTTGTGGCGAAATTTAGTGGATTAGCTTATTAAAGGAGCAATGAATAAATAATGAAAAAACAATTAGTCGCGGCACTACTATTACTAGGTTGTTTAGTGTATTTGATTTTTACCCTATTCCAAAGTGAACTATACCTTCCCCACTTCTCTATAGAGGCAGTGAACCCCATTAGCTTGGACTGGAATAGCATCAACATTGATACTAAGTTTCAAGATGGAGAGCCTGAATCAGTCTACCGTATTTGGTTAACGCCCATATACGGAGTTGTATGTTTGTCTTTAGTATTAATTGCTTTTTCATTTAGAAGGAAGAACACATAGTTATCAATCTTCCGCAATCGCGGACAATTGTTGCACAAGTTAATGGTCTCTCTAATAGAAATTTTGTAGGTATTTTAACAAAGGTAGATAGAAGGTGATGAATTTGAACCTCTTAAAAGAGTACTTAGATGAATTTTGGGCGAATGTTATTGATGAGATGAAAATAAATATTTTTGACCGCACGATTGTATTTACAACCAGAGCAATCGATGGTGGTATGGTTACAAATCACAAGATAATCTTCGAACAAGTATCATCGTTTTACTTTCTTGAAAACACCGGTGATGATAGATACAAACTTTTTGAACGAGGTGAGGAAAGTTATTTAGAATTAACATCTATTGATTTTCACCCGAAAGGCATAGGGCTAATTTCAATTGATTCAAAAACAGACGATTGGGTAAAACAATATATTTCGAATGCTAACTTTACCATAGAAATTTGGAACTCAATGTTATTTGTTGAAACTAAGAGAGTAGTAATAAACAACAGATCTTTTGATGTAGGCTTTCCACAATAGGATTACAATCCTTATTCAACAATCGGGGGCGTTAATTCAAAAAGAATAAACTCATTTTTCAATGAATTTATTAAAAAATGGAGCAGGTTCGTGGAAGAAAGACGGTTTGATTATAAAGAATTTGACACTATTTTTATTATATATAAAGTAGTCCATTAAAAAATCTCAGACTGGCAAAAGCCTGAGATTTTTAATAATGGCCTCTTGCGGCATTGAATCCGTTATGATTGGCATCTAATTACTTTGCGGATCATGAATCAAGGAAACTGTCTCTTTAGCTTTTCGCCTTCTATATATGCTTAGAATCAGTCCTGCTGATATCATTTCCAGCAATAAATGTGAACCTCCATAACTCATGAATGGGACGGAAACACCGGTGAGTGGAGATAAACCGAGATTCGTCAGCAGGCTTAGTATAAACTGAGCTGAAAAGACTGCTGTTAATCCTGTAATAAGCAATTTTCCATAAGGTGAATTCACACTTTTGGCGGTAATCGATATTCTCCAAATGAAAAATATGACCAGGGTTATAGCGGTAATTGCGGCTAACCACCCGAATGAATAGATGATGTACGCCAAGATAAAATCTGTATGGACCTCAGAAATGAAACTTGGGGTCACCTGAAGGGCACGTCCTATAAAATAAGCCTCACCTATTTTAAGATCTGAATAGGAGCTTACCATTGGGGATATCTGAGACAGAGACAGCAGATTCCAGATGGGCCAAATAGAAGCAACAACTGCGAATGTTATCGTTTGCTTAAGGCTGGACCTTGACGTAAGCATGATTGCAGCGCATACAATGATGCTTATAATAGTAGCTGCGAAGGCTCCTGTAGTCGCCATAAATGAGAGTGGTATTGACATAATACCTATTCCAAGCCAAGTCTTTCGATTGTCATTCCAATCCCAGGAATGAAAGATTCCAGCAAAGGCAATGACCAAAAGGAATGGAGTTATTTCGGTGAAATTTATAGTGGCAAAGCCTACATTTAAAAATGGCACATTATCAACTCTAACACCAATGAGAACGGTCAATAAAAGTATGAGGATTGTTGCCGCATAGAAGTGCTTGGTGTATTTCATCAATCTTCTGTAATCAAACATAAAGATGCTTAGCATGAGCACGACACCAAACAAGTAGAAGCCAAGACTTTTATTGAAAACTTTCAGTTCTTGAAGCTCTGTAAAAGCCGAATGGAATTGCAAATAATACATAACCAGCAGCCCAAATAGAGAAACTGTCAGCACTGGCAGCAAGATTTTCACATCCATTGGGGCTTTATGTGTTTTGTTAAGCTGCTTTCCCAAAACTTCTGCATCTCCCATACGTTCCAATGCTTGGTCTATAGCCTCCTCTTCTGAAAGTCCTGTACTCATGGCCTCCTCTTTAAGCGTATGAAGGTGATCGTTAATTTCTAGTTTTATATGTGCATGTACATCCTTATTTTTTATCCTTTTACACAGCTCTCTAATATACATTTCAAACTTAGTATCTAGTCCCATGCGATTTTCTCCCCACCTAAAACTTCGTCAACAGCATTCTTGAAAACGGACCACTCTTCTTTTTTTTCTTGAATCAATTCTTTGCCCTGGTTATTAATCTTGTAATATTTCCTCTTTCTTTTTCCGGTCCCTTCGCCCCAGTAAGATACAATTAACTCTTTTTCCTCAAGGCTGTGAAGGATGGGATAAATCGTGCCTTCCTTAAAACTAAAAATCCCATTAGACTTCGATTCCAGTTCTTTAATAATTTCATAGCCGTACATAGGTTTAGAATTAAGCAAACTTAAAATAAGAGTAGTGGTACTACCTTTTAACAATTCTTTGCTTATCTTCATAAACAGTCCTCCTTCTAAATACATAGTAAATCTATGTATAGTTATTCTATGTATAACTTATGGTATAAATGAATTCCTGTCAATATACCTTTAAAGAAAAACGTCATGATTTATATAACAAAGATTTCTTAAATAATTGCGCTCAGGCTCCTCTTGCAGAACAAAATCCCTCAAAAAGTCAAACCCGGACTTTTCGAGTGATTTCTTATCTGACTGCCGGAGCAAAACGGGCGCTTCCGCTTTTCTAGGGGATGAAGAGGGCACTGAAGATATCCCGCAAGCGAAGCGAGGAAGCTTCAGGCACTCCCCGCGGAAAGCAAGTTCCTGGAGCGAAAGGGAACGGGTACGAATTGCATTTTCAAATAGTAAGGAAAAATGACAATCAAAAAAAACCGCATTTCAGAAGATGAGTTTCCCAAAACTTACGAATCCATTGAAGGAATTTTCAGAAAAGAGAGGAATGTTATTAAAGGGCATACATAGAAGTCACACTTATTTTGAAAACGCTTTCTATTATAAGGAGGAGTTTCCATGTATTCAACGATCGGCCGAGTGTTTGATTTAACTGCTGAAAAATACCCTGCAAAGGAAGCCATTTACGATGTCCGCAGAGGCATCAGATGGAGCTATTCGGAATGGCAGAAGGAAGTAAACAAGCTTGCCAATGCATTCCTTGATGCCGGCGTAAAAAAAGGAGACAGAATTTCAACCTATCTTTTCAATACAATCGAGCTTGCCACGGCTTATTTTGCCAGCGCGAAAATCGGCGCTGTCATCAATCCGATCAACTTCAGGCTGAAGTCACAGGAAGTCGCCTATATTCTGAATGATGCCAAGCCTGCTATTGTCCTGTTTGAGCGTGCGCTGCAGTCGCAGATTGATGAGATTCATTCGCAGTTCAGCGAAATCTCCTTCTGGTTTACCGACAATGAAGCACCAACCTACGCAGTAAGTTATCACGAACGAGTGAAACACGGAGACAGCCTGCTTGAAGACATGCAGATTACTGAAAATGATCTGTATGCGATCATGTATACAAGCGGGACGACTGGCCGTCCAAAAGGCGTGCTTCACAGACATCGGGATATGATCGAGCAGAACCACGTGTGCATTGCCGCCAAAAGACTGACAAAGGACGACAGAGGCCTTGTCGCAGCCCCGATGTTTCACTGTGCTGAGCTGCATTGCTGTTTTCTTCCGAGGGTCCAGGTTGGAGGAAGCAACGTGATTCTGCACCATTTTGAACCGGAGCTTGTGCTGCAGCTGATGGAAGAGGAGAAAATCACCGTTTTCTTCGGTGCTCCGACAATGTGGAATATGATGCTGCAGGAGAAAATTGAAAACTACGACTTGTCTTCACTGAGACTTGGGCTGTACGGTGCAGCCCCGATGGCTCCCGCTCTTGTTAAACTCTGCAAGGAGAAGCTTGGAACAGATCTCATTCAGGCTTACGGCATGACGGAAATGGGACCTGCTGTCACCTTCCTTTCAGAGGATGAGCAGCTGACAAAGGTCGGGTCCGCGGGAAAAGTGTGCTTTGGCCATGAGCTGCGGATTGTAAAGCCAAATGAAAACGGCCCGTCAGAACCCGATGACATTCTGCCTCCAGGCGAGGTCGGCGAAATTATCGTCAAAGGACCGTGCGTGATGGCGGGGTATTTTAATATGCCTGAGGCGACCGAAAAGGCTCTTTATAAAGGCTGGTATCATTCTGGGGATCTCGGATTCCTCGATGGGGACGGTTTTCTTTTTGTAGCCGACAGGGTGGATGACATGATCATCAGCGGCGGTGAAAATGTGTATCCGCGGGAAGTCGAGGATGTTCTGTTCGAACATAAAGGAGTGCTCGATGCAGCTGTTTTAGGTGAACCGCACGAAAAATGGGGCGAGTGCGTGACGGCCTTCATTGTGAGAAAAGAAGCCGGATTAACAGAAGAAGAGCTTGATGAGTTCTGCAGAACAAGTGATAAGCTCGCTCCGTATAAACGGCCGCGAAAGTATCATTTTGTGGATGCATTGCCGAGAAACGCAAGCGGAAAAATCCAGAAATTTTTATTAAGGGAAAAACTTGCTGAACAGCCAAGCGCATAAAACAGGGGGATGAACGAAATGGCAGCTTCGTATTTGCAGAAAGAACACCATATTTTCAGGGAATCGCTGAGGAAATTTTTACAGAAAGAAGCGGTCCCGTACTATGATGAGTGGGAAAAAGCCGGGATGATCCCAAGAGAATTATGGATCAAAATGGGAGAGCAGGGATTCCTGTGTCCATGGGCAGACGAAAAATACGGCGGGTCAGGCGTTGATTTTTCCTATTCCGTCATTATTAACGAAGAGCTTGAAAAAGTGGGGTCAAGCTTTATCGGAGTGAGTCTTCACAATGACATTACCGTGCCATACTTTGAATCGTACGGCTCGGAAGAACTTAAAGACAGGTTCATGCCGACGTGCGTGACTGGAGAGACAATCACAGCCATCGCCATGACAGAGCCGGGGGCGGGCTCGGATCTGTCTGCTGTAAAAACAACCGCTATTAAACACGGAGACTATTATCTTTTAAACGGCGAAAAGACCTTTATTACCAACGGCATTTCATCTGACCTTGTGATTGTCGTCTGCAAGACAGATCCAAAGGCAGTGCCTGCGCATAAAGGAATCAGCCTGATTGTAGTGGAGAGGGACACTCCCGGCTTTAAAAGAGGGAGAAAGCTTGAAAAAGTCGGGCTTCATGCCCAGGACACAGCTGAACTTATTTTTGAAGACTGCAAAGTGCCTGCTGCAAATCTGTTGGGTGAGGAAGGAATGGGCTTTTACTACTTAATGGAAAAGCTGCAGCAGGAACGCTTGCTTGTGGCAATCGGTGCGCAGACTTCAGCAGAAAGAATGCTCAGCATCGCAAAAGACTACACAAAGCAAAGAAAAGCGTTCGGCAAATCAATCAGCGACTTTCAGACCGTTCAGTTCAGGCTCGCTGAAATGGCAACTGAAATTGAAATCGGCCGGACATTTCTTGATTCGGTTATTGAAGATCATCTTGCAGGCAAAAATGCGGTCACGCGCGTTTCCATGGCCAAGTACTGGATTACCGACATGGCCAAAAAGACAGCCGCTGAAGTGATGCAGCTGCACGGGGGCTACGGCTACATGGAAGAGTACGAGATTGCAAGAAGGTTCAGGGACATACCTGTTTCTGCGATTTATGCAGGAACAAATGAAATTATGAAAACCATCATCGTTAAAAATATGGATCTTGCTTAAAAGGCAGAGGAGGAAGCTTCTATGAGCATACAAAAAATTGCCGTCATCGGCTCCGGTCTGATGGGAAGCGGGATTGCCCAGGCATTTGCAGCAGCAGGTAAAACCGTTTATTTGTACGATCTTTCAGAGCAAGTGCTTGGAAAAGCACTTGCCGGCATTGAAAAGAGTCTCTCCCGTTTTGTGAAAGCAGGACACCTGACGGATGATGGGAAATCGCAGGCTCTGGCAAACATTGAAACGTATACGGTGCTTGCAGATGCCGTTAAACAGGCAGAGCTTGTTGTAGAAGCTGTTCCTGAAAATCTGGAGCTTAAAAAGAACATTTTTACCGAGCTTGATGGATGTACCGCTCCAAATGTCATTCTGGCAACAAATACGTCTGAGCTCAGCGTCACAGCAATCGCTGCCGCAACAAAGAGGCCGGACAAAGTCATTGGCATGCACTGGTTCAATCCTGCTCCTGTTATGAAACTGATAGAGATTGTAAGAGGCGTTGATACGTCTGATGAGACAATTGAAGTCATCAGGGAGCTTTCTGCTGAAACGGGGAAAGAAACGGTGCTTGTCAAAGACGCTCAAGGGTTTGTCACGACAAGGGCTCTCTCTGCCCATATGCTCGAGTGCATCCGCATTTATGAGGAAGGAATTGCAAGTGCTGAGGACATTGACAAAGCGGTCAGACTCGGGCTGAATTATCCGATGGGACCGCTTGAGCTTGCCGATCTAGTAGGACTTGATACGATGCTGTTTGTCAGCAACGGCATGGCAGATGCCTACGGTGACCGGTTTCTTCCGCCGCAGCTGCTCAGAAAGCTCGTTGAAGCAGGGCATTACGGACGAAAAACCGGAAAAGGATTCTACACATACGGAGGGGAGAAAAAATGACCAGGGACGTCGTCATCGTTGAAGCCGTAAGAACCGCAGTGGGAAAAAGAAAAGGGGCTCTGCGCGAGACTCACCCTGTTCATCTTGCCGCAGCCGTGCTTGATGAAGTGGTGAAAAGAGCCGGCGTTTCAAAAGATCTGATTGAGGATGTCGTCATGGGGTGTGTATCCCCAATTGCTGAACAGGGGTTCAACATCGGCAGGCTCGCTCTCCTTGATGCAGGATTCCCGGTCAGTGTGCCGGCCGTTCAAATTAACCGGATGTGCGGCTCCGGCCAGCAGGCCATCCATTTTGCATGTCAGGAAATCCGTTCTGGCGATATGGACATCGTCATTGCAGGAGGTGTGGAAAGCATGACAAAGGTGCCGATCTTAAGCGATGGAAATGAGCAGACCATTCCTGAGAGCCTCCATACTAAATATCATTTTGTCCATCAGGGAATTTCCGCTGAAATGATCGCAGAGAAACATGGGATTTCCCGGAGGGAGCTTGATGAATACGCATTAAGAAGTCATCAGCGGGCGCTCGCCGCGATAGAAAAGGGACTCTTCCAATCTGAAATCGTCCCTATGAAAGGCCTGAATAAGGAAGGGGAAGAGATTGACTTCCATCAGGATGAAGGACCGCGGGCGGACACATCTCTTGAAGCACTTGCCGGATTGAAAACAGTGTTTAAAGAGGATGGTGCGGTGACGGCCGGAAACGCAAGCCAGATGAGTGACGGGGCAGCTGCTGTTTTGCTTATGGAGGCAGAAAAAGCGAAAGAGCTTGGCCTGAAAGCAAAAGCAAGGATTGTCGCTCAGGCAGTTGTCGGATCTGATCCGACCTACATGCTTGAAGGAGTGATCCCTGCTACGCAAAAAGTGCTTCAGAAAAGCGGATTAACTGTGAACGATATCGACCTTTTTGAAATCAATGAAGCGTTCGCACCTGTTGTACTTGCATGGCAAAAGGAAATTGGAGCGGATCTTGATAAAGTGAACGTAAACGGCGGCGCCATCGCACTCGGACACCCTCTTGGCGCAACGGGCGCCAAACTGATGACGTCTCTGATTCAGGAGCTTCACAGAAGAGAAGCAAGGTACGGGCTGCTGACGATCTGCATCGGTCACGGAATGGCAACGGCAACGATTATAGAACGGGTGTAAAGTTATCTGAAAATAATATCAATTCAGTCTGAAACGAGCTATAATAAAATAGATGGGTTTATAAATCAGCAAGGGGGATGAACATGGAAACAGTTACATACGGGGTGCACGGAAGATATGCAACAATTGAAATGAACAGACCGGAAGTCTTGAACGCGATGAACGGGCAAATGCTTGAAGAATTGCTGCAGGCCTTTAAACAGGCGGCAGAAAGTGAAGCAGATGTCGTCATACTCTCCGGAAGCGGAAGAGGATTTTCTGCCGGCGGAGACATTAAAACGATGCTGAATTCAATGGATAACGAAGGATTTTCACAGGTCATGGATCTGATTTCAGAGGTAGTCACCACATTTCATACCATGCCAAAAGTAACAATCAGCGCCATTCATGGGCCTGCAGCAGGACTCGGCTTCAGCCTTGCCCTTGCAGCTGATTACGTCGTTGCCCATTCAAGCGCGGTCCTTGCCATGAATTTCATCGGCATCGGACTTGTTCCTGACGGCGGCGGACATTACTTTATGAAAAAACGGCTTGGAGAAACAAAAGCCAAACACTTAATCTGGAGCGGCGAAAAGCTGACGGCAGACGCTGCCCTCAATCTCGACCTTGTTGACCAAGTCACAGATGCAGACCTGCTTGACACAGTAAAGACGCTTGTCGGCGGCATGCTCCAAAGACCGGTCAAAGCAATGGTCGCTTCTAAAAACATTTATTCAGCTGTCGGCAAAGAGGAGCTGCAGCAGATTCTTACACTTGAAAAAGAAACGCAGTACAACATGCGTCAGTCTGAAGATCACAAAGAAGGCATCAAAGCCTTTCTTGAAAAAAGAAAACCCCAGTTTACGGGGAAATAAAAGGCTTCAGCTGAATGTCGGACACAAGTAAAAAATCGCTCATCATTTGAGCGATTTTTTATATTATCTTTCAAAAAGGATTAATTGTCCGCTTGCGGTTGTGCAGCGGTGTGTTTTTTTCAGTGCATCCTTTTCTTCAAGCTTCTGTGTGCCAATTTGCTTTGCTTCATGATCAGTGGCTGCTTCAAAGCTTTCATCCAATAGTTTTTCCCCGTCTTTGCCAAATGCCGTTAAGTAATACAAGCCCATATGATGGCCCCCTTTGCTTGTGATTGATCAGGCTTCTCTTAAGGTATTCTCACTTTTTTCTTTTTTTCCTGCAATAGATGAAACATTTGTATGACACGATACGTACATAAACGGACAGGAGGAATCAGGATGACGTTAAAACTCGAAGGCATTACAAAAAAGTTCGGGACTCATACAGCTGTAAACGACTTGTCGCTTGCCATTCCGGAAAGTGAAATGTTCGGGCTCCTAGGAGCAAACGGCGCAGGCAAAACGACGACTTTCAGGATGATACTTGGCCTTTTAAATCCATCAGAGGGGCAGATTTCATGGGACGGAAAACCAATAGGCTATCATGCGAGCGATTCGATCGGATATCTGCCTGAAGAACGGGGATTGTATCCAAAAGTGAAAGTGCGGGATCAGCTTATTTACCTTGGACGGTTAAAAGGGATGAAAAAGCAGGAAGCTCTTTCCGAAATGGAAAAATGGCTTGAACGATTCAGGATTCCTGAATATGCAGGCAAAAAGGTAGAAGACCTGTCAAAAGGCAACCAGCAGAAAATTCAATTTATAACGGCTGTTCTTCACAGGCCAAAGCTATTGATCCTCGATGAACCGTTCAGCGGTCTGGATCCTGTTAATGTGGAGCTGCTGAAAGAAGCTGTTCTTGATCTGAAAAAACAGGGAACCTCCATCGTTTTCTCAAGCCACAGAATGGAGCATGTAGAGGAACTGTGCCAGCATCTGTGCATCCTTCACAGAGGAAAGCCCGTTGTTCACGGCAACCTGAAGGAAATCAAGCGGTCATTCGGCAAAAAGAATGTCATCATTCACGGTGATTTTGAGATGGATGACCTGCAGCATATGAAAGGCGTGACGAAGTTCAAACAGACGTCAGCAGGTGCAGAGCTTCAAATCACAGGAGAGGAAATATCGCAGGAAATCTTCGCATCCTTATCAGGAAGAGGTTTTGTCCGGAAATTTGAACTGGCAGAACCGTCCCTGAATGATATTTTCATTGAAAAGGCGGGTGCCGTCTATGAATAAGTTCTGGATCATTCTTTTTCATACGTATGTCAGCAAGTTAAAGACAAAATCCTTTTTAATCACAACAGGGATTATCCTCCTGCTGATTGTCGGACTCTCAAACGTGCAATCAGTCATTGAGTTTTTTGACAAGGAAGATCAAGAGGTTGATAAGGTAGCTGTGATTGATCAGACTGAGAGCGATCAGTTATATGGCATTTTTGAACAGAATACGGCTGTCCTTGATAAAAATCTGGAACTTGAAAAATCGGATCAGCCCGAGGAAGAGCTGAAAAAAGCCGTCCTTGATGAAAAGATGGAAGGCTACTACATTCTGACTCTTGATGGAAACGGTTTTCCGCAAGGTTCCTATTTTGCCAGAAGCATAGCGGATTCAAGCATTGCGGGAACTTTTGAACAGGCCCTGCAGCAGACGAAGCTTGCAGCGGGCACGGCAAACCTTGGCCTGAAGCAGGAGGACCTGAACCAGTTATTTTCACCTGTAGAGGTAAAAAGCACAGCGCTTCTTGATAATGCGAAATCAGAGGAAGAATTAAATCAGGCAAGAGGACTTGTCTATGTTCTTCTCTTCATTATCTATTTCGCTGTCATCCTGTATGCAAGCATGATTGCCATGGAGGTTGCGGTTGAAAAATCATCGAGAGTCATGGAAATTCTGATCAGCAGCGTTTCTCCGGTCAAGCAGATGTTTGCAAAGCTGTTTGGAATCGGGCTGCTCAGCCTGACTCAGTTTGGATTGATCATTCTGGTCGGCTATTTTTCGATGCGGGAAAGTCTTGAAAGCGGCGGACTTGCAGGCGGAGGTTTCTTGAGCTTCTCGGATATACCGGCTGGAACACTTGTATACGCAGTGATTTTCTTCCTGCTCGGCTATTTTCTTTTTGCCACCCTTGCTGCGTTTCTCGGATCACTCGTTACGAGGATTGAAGATGTTCAGCAAATGATTTCTCCGCTGACGTTCATCATTATGGCAGCCTTTTTCATCGCCATGTTCGGACTTGGCAATCCGGAGGCTGCATTTATCACCGTTACTTCATTTATCCCGATTTTCTCGCCGATGATCATGTTCCTCAGAGTCGGCATGCTCTCGGTTCCTGTCTGGGAAGTGGCGCTGTCAATCGGACTGCTGATTGCCACAATCGCCGCTCTTGCCGTCATTGGTGCCAGAGTGTATAAAGGCGGAGTACTGATGTACGGAAAATCATCCTCCTTTAAGGATATTAAAAAAGCGATGGAAATTGCGAAGGATTAATAAGGAAGGGAAACCAGAGCCTGATTGGCTCTGGTTTTTTTGTGGGCAGATCGAAAAACTCAGAGGTTGGTAAAACCTACCGAGCTTATAAGAACCATCAATTCAAAAAAACTTAGAGCTTGGTGGCACTTATCAGGCTTATAAGAACCATCAATCCAAAAAACACGGAGGTTGGTGGCACTTATCGAGTTTATAAGAACCATTAAATCAGGGTACCCAGAGGTTGATGGCACTTATCGGGCTTATAAGAACCATCAATCCAAAAAACTCAGAGCTTGGTGGCGCTTATCAGGCTTATAAGAACCATCAATCCAAAAAACTCAGAGCTTGGTGGCACTTATCGGGCTGATAAGAACAATCAAGTAAAGACTGACTCCCGGAGCAAAACGGCTGATTCCGCATTTCTATCCAGAACGTGCATTCGCTTTTTCTTGATGGTACAATATAGAATAAGAGAAAAGTAAAGGAAGGTTCGAGATGAAGGGGATTCGATTTATTCATGCGGCTGATCTGCATGTGGACAGTCCTTTTTTGGGGATGCAGCAGATTGCAGGTCCGATTTTTGAGAGGCTTAAAGAGAGCACGTTTGCTGCTTTGGACCGTTTAATAAAAGTAGCGATTGAAGAAAATGTGGATTTTATGCTGATTGCCGGTGATTTGTACGACGGGGAGGACCGCAGCCTGAAAGCGCAGCTTAGGCTGAAAAAGGCATTTGAAAAGCTGGATGAATACGACATTCCCGTTTACGTCATTCACGGAAATCATGATCATTTAAGCGGAAAATGGCTTGATTTAAGCTGGCCTGGAAATGTACATGTCTTTTCGGAAAAACAGGCTGAATGCAAGGTGTTTGAAAAGAATGGAACGATTGTTCATTTGTACGGGCGCAGCTATCCGGAGAGAGCTGTCTATGAAAACATGACTGCAGCTTTTGAAAAGCGGAATGGCGCAGATTTTCATATTGGCCTGCTGCATGGCTCTGTCAGCGGAAATACGGAGCATGATGCGTATGCGCCGTTTACAGCAGGAGATCTGCTCCAGAAAGAATTCGATTACTGGGCGCTCGGGCATATACACAAGCGCATGTCTCTCCGGGAACAGAATCCTCCCATTCTTTATTCAGGCAATGTACAGGGCAGGAACCGAAAGGAGACAGGCGAAAAGGGCTGTTATCTCGTTTCCATGACGGAAGCGGAAACCTCCTATTCGTTTATGCCGCTTCACGATGTGAGGTGGGAGGAGCTTCAGTTTTCAGCAGACGGCAGCTTTCAGGAGATGCTGAACCGCCTGCATCAGGGCCTGGATGACATGAGAAGCAGCAGGGAACCGGTTGTTGTTACCGTACGGTTAACCGGTACAACTGATTTCTATCATGCCCTTCAAGACGAACCGGTCCTCTCTGACATGCTTGAACAGTGGAACGAAGAAGAAAGCGACAGAGAAAATTTTGTATGGATTTCGTCTGTTATCAATGAAACGATGCCAGTTTCAAGCGCAGATACTCTGCAGCTTGATTCTCATTTTCTGAAAGACCTGACAGAGATGATCCGGGAATTTGATCAATTTGATGAGGCCCTGCAGCCGCTCAGACATCATCCGGTTTATAGAAAACACGTGCAGGATTTCGGGGAAGAGGAAAAAGAGCAGATCAAAAAAGAAGCAGAAACCCTGATTTTTCAGGAGCTTTTTAAACATAGAAGATTGTGAGGCGGAGGAGCACTTGAAAATCATCCAACTGAACATATACGGATACGGACAGTTTCACCACACTGAAATCATGCTTGATTCTCCGTCTTTTCAAGTCATCTACGGTGAAAATGAAGCGGGGAAATCAACCATCATGTCCTTTATACAGAGCATACTATTTGGCTTTCCCCAAAAAGTGCAGCAGGAAAAGAGATATGAGCCTAAGCATGTTAATGCATATGGGGGATCGCTTGTGGCAGAGACGGTCCAGCACGGGCGGGTGAAAATTGAGAGGCTGCCGGGAAAAGCAGGCAGCGGTGTCACGGTTTATTTTGAAAATGGCGAAACGGGAGGCGCAGATGTTCTTCAACAGCTGCTGTCCTATTTTGATAAAACTGTGTATCAGTCCATTTACTCCTTTGATATTCATGGTATTCAGCAGGTAAGCAAAGTTGGTGCCGAAGACTTGGGCAAATTTTTATTATCATCAGGACTGCTTGGTACGGACGCTGTTTTGCAGACAGAACTGAGCCTTTCAAAAAAACAGGAGCAGCTGTTTAAGCCAAATGGCAAAAAACCTGAAATCAATGCAGCGCTTGCTGCCCTTAAAGACATCCACACCGAAGTGATGAAGGCAAAACAGCACCTTGAGCCCTACAGTGATCTGTTAAATGAAAAAGAAGCAGCAGAACATTCATTAAGGGAAATCACAGAGAGAAAAAGAGAGCTTGAAGCAGATGCGAAAAGATTTGGCGAAATCGTTGAAGCCCTTCCGCTTTTTCATGAAGAAGCTGCCCTTAAAGTTGAACTCGACAAAGCGCGGAGTCATTTTCCGTCCAATGGCCTGAAGCGCATGGAAGAGCTTGAAGGAAGAGAATCTCCCCTCAGGTCTGAATATATGGCACTGAAAACCATCATCCGCGAACAAACAGAGGCTATCGAACAAGTGCCGGATGATGAGCGTATTCTTGAGTATAAAGAAGAAATCGAACGGCTGCGCGGAGAGTATTCTGCCTGGGAAATGAAGCGTGCTCAGTATGGCCAGATCAGGACGAAACTAGAAGAAACTGAGAGCAGAATACATGAGGAGAAAAAACGGCTGTTTTCCCATGAAATCGACAACCGCACCATTCTTGATTTAAACACAGGTGCAGCAGTGAAAGAAGAAATCAGAGAAATTGTAGGCAAACATCAGCACCTGCAGCAGAAGAAACAACTTCTTGATCAGCAGTTTGAACGGGTGAAGGAAAACCTTGAAGAAAGTGAAAGCAGATTGTCTGACTATGCCGAAGGAATGCTTGAGGAAGAAGAAAGAAGGCAGCTTGAGGAACGGGTCCGGGACCTTGAAGACGTGCAGCGGGCAAGTCTTGACAAAAAAATACTAAGAGAAGAGCACCGCGCGGTACAAACGGACATTCAAAAGCAAAACGAGGCTGTGAAAAAAAAGAACAGCCGGCTGAAAGGGCTGGGCGCGTTTTTTGCTCTTATCATCCTTCTTTGCACGGGCTGGCTGCTCTCTGAAGAACTTTGGCTGATTGCGGCTGTGCTCTTAAGCCTTGGCCTTGCAGGTTTCTTCATTTTAATGAAAAACAGCAAATCCGATACGTCTTTCTTAGAGCATCTAGAGAAAAAAGAGAAGGAATTAAAAGAGCAGCTAGATGCGGCGGACCATGACTCTGATAGCACCGCAGATATGGAAACGGCAAAGGGAATGCTGTGGAAGGATGAACAAATCAGGCGCTCATACGAACTTGAAGAAGTGGTTTTTAAGCAGAGTGAGCGCGCTTATGACCGTACGGTGTCCAGTTTTGATGACTGGGAAAAGGAATACTATACTGCTGATCAGCAGGCACGGCTCGCGTTTGAAGCCCTTCATATGAACAGCTCCTTTTCGCCTCTCGCCCTCCCTGACCTCCTGCAGTCTGCTGCAAATCTGCAGAAAGATATTCTGGCATTCAGACAGGCAGAAAAGAAAGCAGCAGAGCTTTCAGCTGATCTCACGGCTTATGAAAAAAAGGTCGCTTCCTTGGCACAGTCCTTTGAGATCGAGGGTACTGCTTGCAGCAGCCTTCTTGACGGCCTTTTAAAAGCATTGAAGGATTCTGAAGAAAATAAGCGGCTCCGGGAAACGGCTGCTGCAAAAAGAGCAGAAGCGGAAGATAAGCTTAAGAAGATTGAGGCCGAGATCAGTCTGCTCGAGGAGAAAAAGAAAGAACTTTTATCACTTGCCGACGCCGGTGATACAGAAGAGTTTTGGAAAAGAGCGAAAGAGGCAGAGCATTTGGCTGCTGTTAAACAGAAAGCATCCTGGATTCAGCAGCAGCTGAAGACAAAGCAGCACCTGCTGGCACATGAACCTCTCGATTTTTCAAAGGACTATACAGCAGAAAAGGCCAGGTGTGAGCAGGAGCTTATTGCTGCAGCAGACACAGAGAACCAGCTTAAAAAGAAGCTTGCTGAGCTGACAGTACACATTAAAAGCATGGAAGAATCAGGAGTGTATTCGGATTTAAAACAAAAGGCCGCGCTTCAAAAAGAAGAAGTGAAGCAGCTTGCCCGTCAATGGGCGGTTCTTGCTGCTGCCAGACATATGCTGAACCAGACGGTAGAGTACAGCCGGTCTGTCAGGATGCCAAGCTTACTCCAGCAGGCCGAATCTTTCTTCAGCAGGCTGACGAATGAACGGTATGTGAAAGTTTTTCTCCCTGAAAATGAACAAACCATCACAGTCGAACGAAAAGATGGAACCCGATTTGCAGCGCACGAACTTTCCCAGGCAACAGCAGAGCAGCTCTATATTGGGATCCGGCTGGCGCTCTCATGCCATATCAGTACTTCAGAAGCGATGCCGCTGCTGATTGATGATGGGTTTGTGAATTTTGACAGGGAACGGACAGGCAGGGTGATGGACCTGCTCAGAGAGCTGTCTGAACACCATCAAATTCTATTTTTCACCTGTCAGGAACATTTGTTAAAGCTGTTTCATGAAAGCGAAATTCTGGACCTGGAAAAGAAGAAGAGGGCTGCGGGCCTGTCTCCTCATTCCTGACGCACGGTTTACAGCAGATAAAACAGACTGATTATGCTATACTCAGAATACTGAGTCACTATGGGAGGGACCGCATTATGACGCCAAAAGGCATTAATCATTACGGGGTAGGAGAGCAGGCTGACGTATTCTTGCTTGTTAAAACATCCACTAAAGGCATTGCAAGCAACGGGAAACCGTTTTTAACGCTTATTCTGCAGGATCAATCCGGAGAGATCGAAGCAAAGCTCTGGGATGCAGGTCCTGAGGATGAAGCATCATACAGTTCTCAAAGCATTGTTAAAATATATGGAGACATTCATCATTACCGCGGGCGCAATCAGTTGAAGATCCGCAACATCCGCACAGCATCCGCTGCTGATAACGTGAAAATATCGGATTTTCTTGAAACCGCTCCAGTCGGACAGGAAGAAATGATGGAAAAAGTCACACAGTACATCTTTGAAATGAAAAATCCGAATATCCAGCGCATCACAAGATATCTCATGAAAAAGCATCAGAACGAATTTCTTGAATATCCGGCTGCAACGAAAAACCATCATGAATTTGTATCAGGTCTTGCCTACCATGTCGTGTCCATGCTGGATTTGGCAAAGTCAATCGCAGACCTTTATCCGACCCTGGACAAAGATCTGCTTTATTCAGGTGTCATCCTTCATGACCTAGGAAAAGTTACAGAGCTTTCCGGCCCGATCGGTACGACCTATACGGTAGAAGGAAACCTTATCGGACATATTTCCATCATGGTAAATGAAATCGCAAAAGCAGCAGAGCATCTTGGCATTGAAGGGGAAGAGGTTGTCATCCTTCAGCATCTGGTTCTCAGCCATCACGGAAAAGCGGAGTGGGGAAGCCCTAAACCGCCGCTGATCAAAGAAGCTGAAATTCTTCATTACATCGATAACCTCGATGCAAAAATGAACATGCTTGACCGCGCGCTTGAACGCGTAAAACCAGGCGAATACACGGAGCGCGTTTTTGCTCTTGATAACCGGTCGTTTTATAAACCTGCTTTTCATAAATGATGACAAAGCCCTTTCTCTTTTTAAAGAGGAGGGCTTTTAATTTTTTCAGATAAAGGGATAATCGGCCAGGCTCTCACATATAGTGCAGTAAGAGGCTTGTCAAAGAAAAGGGGGAAATAGGGCATGATTTTGCTGCCATGGTGGGTTTACCTCTGCGTACTTGGGATTTTATACAGCGGCTACATGGCTTTTTCAACAACGAGAAAAGAAAGAATCGTTGAAGAAGCCTATATAGAAAAAGAGGGCAATGTGTACATCGAACGGATGATGAAAGAACGCGAATCGCGGAAAAAGAATGAGGATGAAGAGAACTGAAGATGGTGAAAAAGCAGCCGGGAGTATGTTCCCGGCTGTTTTTTGTGTGTGATGAAATATAGATTTGTGCCCTTCGTGAAGTGTTCCAAGGTGTGAAGGTCACAAAACAGGAAGGAATGTGCCCTTCGTGAGGTGCTCCGTGGTGTGAAGGTCACAAAGCAGGAAGGAATGTGCCCTTCGTGAAGTTTTCCAAGATGCGAAGGTCACAAAACGGGAAGGAATCTGCCCTTCGTTAAGTGTTCCAAGGTGTGAAGGTCACAAAACAGGAAGGAATGTGCCCTTGGTGAAGTGTTCCAAGATGCGAAGGTCACAAAACGGGAAGGAATGTGCCCTTCGTGAAGTGTGCCAAAATGTGAAGGTCACAAAACGGGAAGGAATGTGCCCTTCGTTAAGTGTTCCAAGGTGTGAAGGTCACAAAACAGGAAGGAATGTGCCCTTCGTGAAGTGTTCCGAGGTGTGAAGGTCACAAAACAGGAAGGAATGTGCAGTTTCAGGATATATAAGAACGTGCTTTTAACGACTATACAACCATACGAACTAAAAAAGCCCCGAAGCTTTCACTTCAGGGCATGTACAATTCTTTATTATTGTCCTTCAGCCGGAGCGGCTTCAGGAGCTTTGAATGTATCTTCGAGGTCTTTGTCTTTCACTTTTACATCAGCTTCTTTCAGGGCTTTGTCAAGGGCTCCCTGAACAGCATCTGGCTGGCCTACTTTTTGTTTCTTCACGTCAGCTTCAAGCTGCTTTTTCATTTCTTCGTAAGGTTTTACTGTTTCAGTTACTTTGATGATGTGGTAGCCAAATTCAGATTTGACCGGCGCGCTTACTTCTCCTTCTTTAAGAGCGAAAGCTGCTTTTTCGAACTCAGGAACCATTTGTCCTTCGCCAAACCAGCCTAAGTCGCCGCCGTTTTGTCCTGAAGGATCTTTAGATGCTTCTTTTGCAAGATCTTCAAACTTTTCGCCTTTATCAAGACGTGATTTGATTTCTTTTGCCGTTTTTTCGTCTTCAACAAGGATGTGGCTTGCTTTTACTTTGCCTTTAAGTGTTTCGTAGTATTGCTTTGTGTCTTCGTCTGTTACTTTTACTTCTTTTTCAGCTGCTTTTTTGCGGAGCAGGTCCACTTTTACCATATCTTTAACAGTCTTTTCGCCTTGCTGCTGAATGACTGCTTCAAATTGAGGGCCATATTGCTGAGTTAAGTTATCGATTTCCTGATCTACTTCTTTGTCCGTTACTTTGTAGTCTTCGCTTAGTACTTTTTCATGGACAAGCTCTGTCAGAACATCTTTTCCAAAGCGGTCTTTCATAGCTTCGTAAAATTCGTCCTTCGTTACGTTGCCTGCTTTTGTTTCAGCGATGACTTCTGAACCGCCATCATTGTTACTGCATGCGCCAAGTGCTAAAACACTGGATGCTGCTGCTAGTGCGAGAGCAAATCTTTTCATCTGATACAACTCCTGATTCTGTTTTTAGTAAGGGGATTTCGCCTTTTCTGCGGGTTAATGTTTGAAAACAAGTATGTACATGCAAAAAAGCAGGGGCGGAATATCCTTAAGGCAGCGGACTGCCTAATTATTGGAACACTATACCACATTGTGCCATGAACTAAAAAGTTTTGCAATAGGACCAGGGTAATCAGGGCATTCGTCTAGGTCAAATCGGCAAAACGTCCATATGATGTATGGAACACCGATAAGGGAGGTTTTCATTATGGGATACGGATATTCAAACGGTTTTGCATTGCTGGTGGTTCTGTTCATTTTATTAATCATTATTGGTGCTTCTTATCTTTACTAGGAAGCGAAGGGCTAAAAATTTTCAAACAAAAGACAGTAGCCTATTCGCTGTAAAGTGATCATGCATAGTATAACTTACCGATGTATAAAGGAGGTGTCATTATGGGAGGATACGCTGGAGGCTTCGCGTTAATCGTAGTTTTGTTCATCTTATTGATCATTGTTGGTGCTGCTTGGCTGTAAGCCAAAACTAAAATAGCTGACAGATAATCTGTCAGCTATCATTGTATAAGCTGTATGCGTCAGTTTGCATACAGCTTTTTAAGTGTTAAGGATGTACATAATTTTGCACTGTGTTGTCTAGCTTCACCGCCCAACTCCTCTGCCAGAACAAAATCCCCCAAAAAGTCATAAACCGGACTTTTCGTGTGATTTCTTATCTGCCTTTCGGAGCTAAACCGGGCGCTTACGCTTTTCTGATTGAAATCTAAGTAAACAAGATTTCTATGTAAGATGAAACCAATAAGATGGTGATCAGGACATTGATTGTCCGGAATACTTTTGTTTGTCGGTCTTCAGGAATCTCTCTTACCAGGCAGAGTGCGCTGGTTAATTTATTGATATAGAATAAGATGAACACTGCAAACAAAATGAAAAAAGCTATCATATGAGATTCCCCCTCTCCTCACTGATACATATAAGATTACCAAAAATCGAGTGAAAAAGATAGCAATGACTCCTAATAAATAGCAAAAGAAAAGCATCTCAGTATTGAGCTGCTTTTCTTAACCGGGGTCAAGCCTATCCTATTCGGCAATGCTCCCTGTTATGCTCTTATTTTTGGAAGAGGATTTCAAAGCTCTCGTCCGCTTCTTCAATGTAGCAGGCCTTTGGAGCCTTTAGCAGATGATTCATGTAAATAAAGTCTGTTATGCAAATGCCGGTGTGAAAGGCGATTCCCAGACTGAAATAATGCAGGTAAGAAGGGAATGCTATCAAGCCTGCAGCAAGAGCTGAGTTCACAAGCACAATTGGCGCTGCAAGAGACAGCAGCATCATCGTTTTTGATACATTGCAGTTTGTTTTTAAATAGATAACCGGCAGTATATAGGATTGAACCCTGCATTTCAGTGATACGCGGTATCCGGCCATCCAAAGCGGCAGGGCATGCAGCAGCTTGTGGCATGGTACAACGCAAAAAGCAAACAAAAGAAGCAGGAGAAAGTGATCTGCTTTAAGATGGATGTATGGGAAAACGACCATTAATGGCAGATAGATGCCGATAAACGTAGTCATCATGATGAATGCAGCTAATATAGACAATCTATGGAATCCATAATCTTTTGAAAGATTAATGGTTTTCCAGCAGTTCATTAAAATCACCGTCCGAAAATCATGTCTGAGACATAATTGGTATTGAAAAAAAGGAGCTCAGTCCGGCTCCGATACATACTTTACGATGCCTGAACAGAAATTGCAATATGAAATTTCGGATGAAAACGGTTAAAATGAAAAATAGGAATCTTTTACAAAAGATGAGCCTACCTAAATGAGGCGGAATGATTTAAAATATAGGAACGAATCAGAAGGAAAGAAGTGAACGGGAGTGGAATCGTTTGAAAAACGCATGGCCAATTTGGAGTATTATCAAAAGATGCTGATTAAGATGGCTGATGCTGAAAAATATCCCTTTTATGTATCGGTTATGAAGGCGGGACTTTCAGCAGAGGAAATTGAAGAGATCCACCGTATATGCAGAGAACTCGAAGATATGCTTGCAGAACAAAAAGAGCAAGGGCTTCTGAATTACGAAAGCCTTCTTACTCTTTTTGCGGGTCAGCTGAATTATAAGCTTTCTGTCGATGACACCATTATTCACCTGCATAAACAGGGGCTTTATGAGCCGCTGATGGGTGAATTCAGAAACATTATTCGGAAATAGCCGGAACAGTTTCAGCTTCTGGGTCTGCAAGCTTTTTCAGCTTCCGGTTTTCCTCAACAAATTCCTTTTCGATGTTCGTAAAGGAATGCTCGAAGATCTCCATAAAATCGTCCCCGTAAATGTTTCGAATGATGCACATCATTTCCATAATCTCAGGGAATTTTCCGTATAAGTTTTGAAGGGGCAGGGCTCCTTTAAAAACGGCATTTCTGCTTGGATCATAATCTTCAAGCAGCTTCAGAAGAATTTCTTCTCCCTGCTCTGTCAGCTGAATGTACGTATTCCGTTTGTCATTCTGCTTTTTGGAAAACTCAAGATAGCCTCTTTCTTCAAGCTTTTTTGAAAAGTTAAAGGCTGTTGAAACATGCATGACCCCGAATTTGGCAATTTCAGAGATTGAAGCGCCCTTTAAATGATAGGCAATCCATAAAATATGGTGCTCATTTATATTTAAGTCATAGGGCTTTATCCATTGCTGCCAGTCTTTTTCGATGGATTTCCACAAAGCTTTGCTCAGCTGAGCGATTCTCTGGCTGAATAACAAGGCTTCTTTAATGGAATAATCCTGTTCGTTTCGTTTCATCCCCAGTCACCTACTTTTTCTCTTTTACTCTTATATTCTATTATGCCAATAAAATAAAGATTAATAAAGATTAAATTTACAAAATTTTTAAATAAATTGTTAAAAAGCCGGAAAAGCGTTGTTTTACTCACATAAAAAAAAGAGCGGCCTGTGAGAAAATCTGCCGCTCTTATTTCATAATTGGTTTGTCTACAAAAACAATCTATTTGTTCAGTGTTTGCTCAAGCTCTTTTATTTTTTCTTCAATCTGGCTGATTTCTTTCTGAAGCTCTGCTTTATGCGGCTCAATTTCCTCCTGCCAGGTCTGAATCGATTTCTGCAGATCAGCCGTTACATCCTTTAGTACGACAGCGCTTTCTTGAGCGGTCTTTACAACCGATTCTTTCAGGGAGATGCTGTCATCTTTCAGCTGTATGAGAATGGATTCGAGTTTTTGTTTGTTTTGCTTTAATTGAGTCCGCAGGTCCCTGCCGGAAGAAGGTGCTGTCAGGATGGTCGCAAGTCCTCCGATTACGCCTCCTACAAGCAGGCCTGTCATTAAAGATTTTCCATTTGCCATAGGTATCACTCCAGTTTTTTTGTTATGTACATATAGACTCTAAGGAAGTCATTCCTTATTAAATACCCTCTGTTAAGGGAGATAAACGCTTGTTTTACTCATAGCATATGCCGTTTTTGCATAGGTATGAGTAGGGACATGAAAGGGGAGGGGGAAGAGTGGCAGGAGTTATTTTTCTGTTTTTTGCCGTCAGTTTGCTTCTGTTTACCGGATCGTTTCACTATCTGAAATTGGCTCAGCAGTCCGCTTCCTATCCGCCTAAGCATATTGTTCATCAAAAAGCAGCAGTCCTTGCAGGCGGAGGAGCCATTGCGCTTTTAATTGGGATCTTATTTTATACCGTATAAGTTTTAAAAAAACCCGACCGTTTAGGATCGGGTTTTCGTTTAGTTAAGTGCAATTTTTGAACGTTTAAGGATTGTCTGCACAATCGGGTATATAAAGACCATGGCCACAGTGTTCATCGCAACAGCAGGAAGAACAACTGCGAGAAATAATGCTGTAAATCCAGCTCCGCCAGGCAGACCTACAATAAAAAAGGCTGCTGTCAGGAAAACCGTTCCGGATACGAGTGTGCCGACAGCTGTCAAGACGCCCGCTCCTGCTACAGTTGAAGCATATTTCTTAATCATCAGTACAAGCAAGTAGAAAACAAAGGCTGTTACAATCTTGTCAATCACATTCGGAAGCAATCCCCCGGGGAAGCTGGTTGTCAGGCCCGAAAGGACACCTGTTACTGCTCCAAGCAGGAAAACGTTGCGGATGTGCGGGAAAAGCAGAATGCCTAAAAACATCATCGTCAGCATCATATCAGGCTTCATGCCTCCGAAGATCGGCGGAATAATACCGTGAAGCGCCAAACCCATTGCGACAAATAAAGATAACACCACTAAAACTCTTGTATTCATTTCTCAACTCTCCTCAGTCTAAGCTCTTTTTTTTGGCCTCCCCAATAATGACCTCTGTCTTATTGCGGGAGAACTTAAAAACAGTATAACAGGTATTTCTTCCCTTGTAAAAAAGATTATCTGTGTTTTTTCTGGAATTCCGTCATGAATTCTGCAAGCGCTTCGCAGGCTTCAAGCGGTACGGCGTTATAAGCGGAAGCACGGCATCCTCCAATGGAGCGGTGGCCGTTTAAACCGGAAAATCCTCTTTCTTTTGATTCCTTAAGAAACGCTTTTGTTAATTCTTCATTTTCCAAAGTAAACGTAATGTTCATGTTCGAGCGGCTTTCTTTTTTCGCATGGCCCCTATAAAATCCTCCGCTTTTGTCAATGCATGAATAGATAATTTGCGCTTTACGCTCGTTCAGCTCTTCAATGGCTGCAAGGCCGCCTTGTTCTTTCATCCACTCAAGCACTAATGAAAGCATGTAAATGGCAAAAGTGGGAGGTGTATTATAAAGCGAATTCTGCTTCGAGTGAGTCGCATATTTCAAAATGGAAGGGATCTCCTGATTGGCATTCTCAAGCATCTCTTTTTTCACGATCACAACTGTGACGCCTGAAGGACCGAGGTTTTTCTGCGCTCCTGCATAGATAAGGGAAAATTGGCTGACATCGATTTTCCTGCTCATAATGTCGCTTGACATATCAGCTACTAAAGGAAGTTTTGTTTTAGGAAAGCTCTTCCATTGTGTGCCGTAAATCGTATTATTGGATGTAAGGTGGACATAGCTTCCTTCAGAAGGATCTTCAAATTCTTCAGGCACAAAGGTATAACGGTCGTCTTTTGAAGAGCCGATAACAGCTGTTTCTCCCAGCTTTTCCGCTTCTGCCAGGGCCTTTTCAGACCAGACGCCGCTCATCACAAAGTGAGCAGGTGAACCGCTTTTTAAAAAATTCATCGGAATCATCGCAAATTGAAGGCTCGCTCCGCCCTGCAGAAACAGAACTTCGTATTCTTCAGGAATGTCCATTAGCTCCCGCATCAGTTGGGAAGCTTTGTTATGTACATCTTCATACGGTTTGCTCCTGTGGCTGAGTTCCATGACCGACATGCCTGTACCTTTAAAATCAATAAGTTCGCTTTGGGCTTTTTCCAGAACTGCAAGCGGGATGGCAGCAGGTCCGGCATTAAAATTGTGCGTTCGTTTCATGAAAAATGTCACTCCTCACTTTGTCGCGGTGCATGATTAAAAAATCTATTTTTATATCCTAACATGAAATGAGAAAACGGAGTCGGAATTTTTAAAAAATATTTCAGGGCATGAAAAAACCCGCTTCGTAAGCGGGTATTATAGAAGACCTTCCTGAATAGTAGAAGCAATTTGCTTCAAGTCATCAGGCGTATAATCTTCCGTATGGGTTTTCCAGACCGCTCCAAAACCGTCGCCTTTTCCGTAGCGCGGAATCAGATGAATGTGATAGTGAAAAACGGACTGTCCGGCTTTTTCGCCGTTGTTGTTCAGGATGTTCATGCCAACAGGCTGAAACTGCTCTTTAATGGCATTTGCAATTTTAGGAACGGTTTCAAAAACATTGCGGGCAATATCAGGTGTTAATTCATAAATGTTTTCCTTATGTACTTTCGGAATGACCAAAGTATGGCCTTTTGTGACCTGGCTGATGTCGAGGAACGCAACAACATGTTCATTTTCAAATACTTTTGCACTTGGAATTTCCCCGTTTACGATCTTGCAGAAAATACATCCGCTCATTCCATTCATCCTTTCGTGGGTACGGTTTGCTTATCCATATAGTACCATAGCTGGCTGTGGGGATTCAAAAGATGAGAGGGAGGATTCTAAATTGTTTTTGCCGCACAAACTCTGGTGGGAGAAGAGAGGAAAGTGTTCTAAAAAGGGTTTAGCAACATTAACCCTGGTTGGAGAAGAGGGGAAAGTGTTCTATAGAGTGTTTAGCTGCACAAACTCAGGCTGAAGAATGGAGGAAAGTGTTCTAAAAAAAGTTAAGCCGCACAAACCCTGGCTGGAGAAGAGAGGAAAGTGTTCTAAAAAGGGTTTAGAAACATTAACCCTGGCTGGAGAAGAGAGGAAAGTGTTCTAAAAAGGGTTTAGAAACATTAACCCTGGCTGGAGAAGAGAGGAAAGTGTTCTAAAAAGGGTTTAGCAACATTAACCCTGGTTGGAGAAGGGAGGAAAGTGTTCTAAAAAAATTAAGCCGCACAAACCCTGGCTGGAGAAGAGAGGAAAGTGTTCTAAAAAAGGTTAAGCCGCACAAACCCTGGCTGGAGAAGAGAGGAAAGTGTTCTAAAGGTGGCAATGAAGCAAAAACCTCCAAAAAAAGAAACAGGATGATCGCAATGATCACCCTGCTCTGCAGAGGAGGAAGAGCCGGCGCAGCTTAATGGCAAGACTCGCAGATCTCTTTGTCATCTCCCTCATTTGCTTGGAAATGAAGGAAAAAAAGAGTGAATTTGTTAAACATGGTTCAAAGCAACCATCTCCCAGTTAAGAGTATCAGTAATGAGTCTTAACTAATCAATAACTGTCTTTGACGAACACCTCATTCGGAAAATGAATTTATACAGAGCATCTATTACTGAAAGTAACGGCCCGCAAACACCTCATCTCGAAATGGAAATATTCATGATGTTAACTAGCTCATGGATTCCTTCACTAAACTGTCTTTAACAAACACCTCATTTGAATGAATGTCTGTGACAGCTCCTCACCTCTACATCCATTATGATGTCCAGGTAAATCACAATTATGCATGCGAAATTAGCAAAATGTCCGGCGGATTTGGTAAGATAAAAGAAAACGGCGAAGGGACGAAACGATGAGCTTATTACAAGTAAACCAGCTAACGGGAGGCTACACGCGAAACCCCGTTTTAAAAGATATATCGTTTGAAATTGACAAGCATTCCATTGTCGGCCTGATTGGATTAAACGGTGCCGGAAAAAGCACGACGATCCGTCATGTGATCGGCCTGATGGAACCTCATAAAGGGGAGATCTCCATCAATGGCATTTCGTTTCAGGATGAGCCTGAGGCTTACCGCAGCCAGTTTTCCTTTATTCCTGAAACCCCGATTCTATATGAAGAATTAACCCTTTACGAACATCTTGAACTGACGGCCATGGCATATGGATTAAGCCGCGAGACATTCAAAGAACGTCTTGATCCGCTGCTAAAGGAATTCAGAATGGAAAAAAGGCTGAAATGGTTTCCAAGCCACTTTTCTAAAGGGATGAAGCAAAAAGTCATGATTATGTGTGCTTTTTTAGTCGAGCCTGAACTGTACATCATTGACGAACCGTTTGTAGGCTTAGATCCTCTTGCCATCAATGCGCTTCTTGAAATGATGAACAAGGCTAAACAGGAAGGAGCCGGCATTCTGATGTCAACGCACATCCTGGCTACTGCAGAAAGATACTGTGATTCCTTCATCATTTTACATAACGGCAAAATCCGTGCAAAAGGCACCCTTTCAGAGCTTCAGGATGAATTCGGGATGAAGGGTGCATCGCTTGATGACTTATATATTCAGCTGACAAAGGAAGATCAGCAATGAAAAATCTCGACCAGATATGGAAAACCCGGCTTGAGGCTCATGTAAAAGAAGTGCAGTCTTATACTAAATATATGTTTAATGACCATCTCATTTTTGTACTGGTTTTTTTAGGGGCAGGAGGGGCGCTGTCCTATCAGGAATGGCTTAAAACAATGCCGGAAAATTTTCCGGCCCTGCTGATTTTGACCGTTGTGTTTGCACTGATTATCACAGCTTCCAGCGTCCGAACGCTGTTGAAGGAAGCAGATCTCGTTTTTTTACTGCCGCTTGAAGTGAAAATGGCGGACTACTTCAGAAAAGCGACGGTTTACAGCTTTTTCAGCCAGCTGTACATCTTTTTTATTGCAGCGATTGTATTCGCTCCGATGATTTTCCGGGCAGAAAATTTTACAGGAACAGACTACCTGTTCATGTGCCTGCTGATTCTTCTTGCAAAAGCATGGAATTTGCTGATGAGTTTCAGAATATCTTTTTATACTGAACAGTCTGCAAAAGCAGCGGATCTTGCCGTTCGTTTTGCTTTGAATGCAGCAGCCGTCTATTTCATCCTATCTAAAGCTTATTTATATGCGATCGTTGTCTTTGCGGTCATGGCCGTTCTCTATCTGTATTTTAAAAAAGCAACAGCTGCAAAGGGGATCAAATGGGAAGCGCTTATTGACCGCGAGCTTGAGAAGAAGCAATCCTTTTACCGGATTGCCAACCTCTTTACAGATGTGCCGAAGCTTAAGAAAAAGGCCAAGCGGAGAAAGATGCTTGATGGCCTGCTTACGCTGATTAAATACAAACAGGAAAACATGTACGCCTACCTTTATACACGCGCCTTTTTAAGGTCGGGTGACTTTCTGGGCATCTTTTTGAGGCTGACTGTCATCGGAAGCATCATTCTGTTTATCATTCCGACGAATCAGTTCAGTGTCCTTGCGATTGCTATTTTAGTCCTGTACTTAACAGGCATCCAGATTCTCGGTTTGTATAAGCATTTTGATATGCTGTCGCTGCCGGACCTGTATCCCGTCAGCAGGCAGCATAAAAAAGGGAAGTTCCTGAAACTTCTCTTCAGCATCGTTTTATTCCAGCATCTCATTCTGACGGTGGTGTCACTGACTTCCGGTAAATGGTTGCCTTCCATTATCCTTTTAGGAGCGGGCATCGCGTTTGCTTACCTTTTTGTATATCTGTATGTAAAACCGAGGCTGGCTAAAATGGATGCCAGCATATATTAAAGCAAAGGCAGCTGATAAACATGCTGTATGAAAAGCAGCTTGAAGAAGATCTTTTCCAATGGAAAAAGAAACTGCTGAGAAAGTCTTCCAGGTTAGAACGTTTTTCGAAAAAAACACAAACGAAAATAAACGCGCATATTCCTGAAAAAATACACACCATTATTACAGAAAGCATTAAGAAAATGGTTGGAGCAACACTTGCCGGATCTAATCTGACAACGTCCGAAAAAAAGCTTGAAGGCATCTCGTTTGAAGAGCGGGAAAATAAGGTGCGCCAAACCATCTCAGCCTATCAGAAGGCGGCGGCTGTTGAGGGAGCTGGGACAGGTGCAGGCGGTCTGCTTGCTTCTGCAGCTGATTTCCCTTTGCTTCTTGGCATTAAAATGAAATGCCTGTTTGAAATTGCAACACTTTATGGATATGACCCAAAACAAGTGGAAGAAAGAATCTTTCTGCTTTATGTTTTCCAGCTTGCCTATTCAAGCGATGATCACCGCCGAAAAACATTCGAACTGATCGAGAACTGGGAAGAGCGGAAGGAAACGGTTAAGGAGATCGACTGGCAAACCTTCCAGCAAGAATACAGAGATCACATCGACCTTGTCAAACTGCTGCAGGTCATGCCGGGAATCGGCGCCGTTGTCGGAGGCGTTGCCAATTATCATCTTGTGAGGCACCTCGGGGAGACGGCCATGAATTGCTACAGACTGAGAAGGCTCGGCACAATCTAAATGGATTGTGCTTTTTTTGCGGTGAGCATTCGATTACTTGCCTGCATTCCTGATTTACTTGACGGAATGCTTCTTTTTCTAGCAAAAATGACCTGTTTACTTGCCGTGCGAGCGTGTTTACTTGAATATTTCCAGATGCCTCCTAATTTGCGGTGATTGCATTCAATATAGTTGGCTTTACCTTGTAGACCGATCGACCGATCAAAGAAAAAAACGGCGCCGAAGCACCGTTTCAATTATTTTATTTCCCAGCCGTCACAGCAGCATGTTCTGCCTGATATTGAAGGATGGTAAGGCTGAAGGTTTTGGCAGCAATCAGCATCGCTTTTTCGTCGATATCAAATTTAGGATGGTGATGCGGATAGGCTGTATCTGAATAGGTCGGCTTTGCGCCTGTGAAGAAGAAGGTTCCTTTTACGTGCTGAAGGAAGTAGGCAAAGTCTTCGCCGCCCATTTGCATCGGGCTTTCTTCTACAACCCCCACGCCAGGGACGTTTCCTGCGAGGTTTGCCAGGAATTCTGTTTCCTCGCGGTGGTTCACAACGGCAGGATAGCCTCTGTCAAATGTATACTCATAGGCAGCATCATATAGGTCACAGGAAGCTTTCACCGTCCGTTCAATTTCCTGCTCGATCTGAGTTCGGATTTCTTCATTAAAGGTTCTGACCGTTCCGATTAATTCGGCCGAATCGGCAATAACGTTAAATGGATTTTCTGCAATAAATGAACCGACAGAAACGACGGCTGATTCTACAGGATCGACTTTCCGGCTGACGATCTGCTGGAGGTTCAGCACGAGCTGAGACCCTATGACAACAGCATCCTTCGTTTTTTGCGGCTGTGCTCCGTGTCCGCCTTTTCCCTGCACCTTAATCTGGAAGCGGTCGGCAGCTGCCATAATCGGTCCGGTCCGGTACTGAATTTTGCCTGCAGGCTCGCTTGCCCATAGATGGGTGCCGAAAATGACATCGACGCCATCAAGGCATCCGTCCTCAATCATCGCTTTTGCACCGCCGGGAGCGTACTCCTCAGCATGCTGGTGAATAAACACAACATTTCCTTCAAGATTTTCTCTGTGCTTGTGCAGCACTTTTGCCAAGACGAGCAGTGTCGCGGTATGGCCGTCATGTCCGCAGGCGTGGGTGACACCGGGAACCGTCGATTTGTAGGGTACATCCTTTTCATCCTGAATCGGCAGGGCATCAAAGTCTGCGCGAAGGGCAATTGTTTTCCCCGGCAGTCCGCCTTTAACCATCGCTACAACGCCGTTTCCACCCACTCCGGTTCTGGGCTCAATGCCGAGCTTCTGATAATATTCTGCTATGTAGGCTGCTGTCTTGAATTCCATAAACGAAACCTCTGGATGCATATGAAGGTAGCGTCTGATTTCTACCATTTCCTCATAGGCTGCATCGAGTTCTGAACAAATCTCCTGAAACAAATCACTTCATCCTTTCTTTTTTGAAAAATATATATTCGCCAAATGATTCATAAGATAAAATAAATTCTGATATTAGGTCAATTTTAGGGAAGTTGTTTGAAAATTACAAGATTAAAATCTGAAAGGTGTGAAAAGGTGAAAAAGATTTCGATTATGGGAGGATGTCTTCTGGCAGCTCTCATTCTGTACGGACTTATCCGCAAGGCTTTTATAAAACCTGCAGATGATGGAGCCTCGCAATTTGCACAATACATCCAGCAGTCAGAAGGCATTCTTGCTTTTTTTGAGGGAATAGGCTATCTTGCTTCAAAGCCTGGAATCATCAGTCTGCTTGCAATAGCTATTGTTGTTCTTTCTCTTTTATTCAGACATTATCTTCAACCGCTCATGATTGGTTTGGCGGTGTACCTTGGAGATGTTTTAAACAAATTTCTAAAAAGCGTGACGGCAAGAGAACGTCCGCCAGAGCCCCTTCATCTTGAAGAAGGTTTCAGCTTTCCGAGCGGCCATGCCATGGTAGGCGTCATCTTTTATGGTCTATTTGCCTATATGATCATTGAAAAAATCAAGTCTCCTGCTCTTAAAAAAGGGATCTGGGCCGCGGTTGTTCTGTTAATGGCTTTAATAGGGATCAGCCGCGTCATCACCAATTCGCATTATGTCACAGATGTGATTGGCGGGTACTTCATCGGCTTCGTTTTTCTTCTTGGGACCATTCTCATTTATGAATGGGCAAAGAATCTGCTTGCTGCTGCAAAAAAGAAAAAAGGCGGCATTTCTGCTTAAAAAAACAGGGATTCTCTTAATGAGAGTGCCTGTTTTTTTTCCTTTTATAATTCTTTTACTCTTTTAAATTACGAAACTTTTTATGGATAAATTTGGTTGGTGTAATTATACTGAGTTTATTGGAATGAAAAGGAGTACAGCAAGTAATGGGGGACAAGATGAAAAAAATATTTAATGCCGTGTTTAGTATAAGTTTTATGTTCTATTTATTAGCATTAATTTCTCTCTTATTTTTAGGTTCAAGGGGCTATTGGACAGATGTGTCTTTAATAGAATACATTAAGAGCTCTTCAAATTTTGTTCCATTTAAAACAATCAATTTATATGTTCATGCGATTTTTGACGGTAGTATGAATAGGGATACACCAATTAAAAACTTGTTTGGGAATTTTGTAATGTTTTTACCGATGGGTATCTATCTGCCGTACTTTATAAAAAGAATGAACAAGGTAAGTGTTTTTTCAATTTCAATGATGATCTCGCTATTAGTTATTGAAATAGTACAAGTAGCTGCAAAAAGGGGAAGTTTCGATATTGATGACTTCATTCTGAATATGTCAGGTGCTTTAATTGGATATTTCATCTGGAAAAGCAAAGTTGTTCAAACATTATTTACCCAAAACTCTAAGAATTCACTATCCGCATTGCCGGATTCGGCAGCGATATATAATGGCAAAGAATTTCAGGGTTGATCTTAATCACTTAGATTAACCCTGTTTTTGCTGTTTTCTTTTCATGTAAACAAGTGTGTTAACGGAAAATGAAAGATGGGTAAAGGTACAGGGAGGAATTGTGTCATTTCCAAGGAAATAGTGTCGCAATTTAGGCATGAAAAACTCCTCCATACATAGGTCGGAGGAGCGGTTCTTTTAGTGTTCTTTTACAACCTGATAGGTCGTCACGTAAGAAGGTCTCGGGAAAATCGGCTTTTGATCCACGCCCTCGCTTGTTCCGCGCTTTTTATGGGCTTTTGCGTAGGACTGGGACTGCTGCCAGTTTTTAAACGATTCTTCTTTATCCCATAGAGTTAAGATGACGTATGTGTCATCTTGAACAGGTCTCAGGACGCGGATGGCCGCAAATCCCGGTTCGTTTTCGATCATGCGGGCACGTTCTTTGAAGCGCTGTTCAAAAAGCGGTCTGCCTTCGTCTGTGACAGGAATATTGTTCAAAACGGCATAGCTGCCGGTCTTGAAATCTCCCACTCCATCAAGCACTTCGTATTTTTTAGGCTCTTTAAAAAGGGAATCTGATTCGCTTTCATGAAGAAGGATGCCCTTATCCTCATTCTGCATCAGCAGCATGTTTTCATCTGTGTGTTCTGCTGCGGTTTTTGCCAAGTATTCCGGAGTTCCAAATGTGACATAAAAGTTCATTTTACATACACCTCTTTTTGTTTCATTATAACAATGACTGGACAAAGAAGGCTATTATGAGCCTCTGCTTACATATTCAACCCTTTTTTTAACAATACTAAACATGTATAAATCTACGGAACGCAGGTGACAGCATGCGAAAAAAAGTCATTCTTTCTGCTCTGGCAGCTCTGCTGACAGCTATTATTGCTCTGGCAGTTTATCTCCTCATCCTTGTCATTGGAGATTATTCCATTGATGAAAAAAAGCTTGTGATGGATTCTACGACTACACTTGTTGATCCTGAAGGCAGCAAGGTGGCGGAACTGTATTTGCAGAACCGGGAGCCTGTCTCGGTCAAAGACATTCCCGTTCATGTCCGCGAAGCGTTTATAGCTGTTGAGGATAAACGGTTTTACGAACATAACGGAATAGATTTAAAAGCCATTTCAAGGGCTTTGTACAGGGATTTTCTTGCCGGCGGGAAAGTGGAGGGCGGAAGCACCATTACCCAGCAGCTTGCAAAAAACACATTTTTGACTTCTGAAAAATCTGTGCTCAGGAAAGTCAAAGAAGCCGCCATTGCCATGAGCCTTGAGAATAAATACAGCAAAAGCAAGCTACTTGAGCTGTATTTAAATCAGGTTTATTTTGGCCACGGTGCATACGGTATCCAGAGTGCTTCGCTTTACTATTTTAATAAAGAAGTGAAGGATCTGACGGTTGAAGAAGGAGCGATGCTGGCAGGAATTCCAAAAGCACCTTCCAATTATTCTCCTGTCCTTCATCCGGATAGAAGCAAAGAACGGAGGGACACAATCCTTTCTTTAATGGGTGATCAGGGTTATCTGACGGCTGAGGAAGTTGTCAGATCACAGGGGAGAACGCTCGGCCTTTCGATTTCTGAGGAATCTGAGACTCCATGGCTTATCTCATATATCGACATGGTAATGGATGAAGCAGAAGAAAGATACAACCTCTCAAATGAAGAACTGATGCGGGGTGGATATACAGTCACAGTGCCGCTTGATGCAGGCATGCAAAAGACCGCCTACGAACTGTTCCAGAAAGATGCGTATTTTCCAGGAACGACAAAAGGCGCAGAGGGAGCATTTGTCCTGATTGACAACAAGACCGGCGGTGTGAAGGCTGCCATTGGCGGCCGAAACTACGTGCAAAAAGGGTATAACCGCGTAACGACAAAGCGTCAGCCCGGGTCTACGTTCAAGCCGATTGCCGTTTATGCTCCTGCCATGGAGGAAGAAGAATTCGGTCCATACTCCCTGCTTGAAGACAAGCCCGTCTCATATGATGGCTATCAGCCAAAAAATAACGACCGCAAGTATGATGAAGAGGTTACGATGTACGATGCGATTACAGCCTCCAAAAATGCTCCGGCTGTGTGGACATTAAATGAAATGGGTGTCTCAACCAGCAAGAAGTATTTGGAAAAATCCGGCCTGCCCATCGAGGACAACGGCCTCTCCATTGCGCTTGGCGGACTTAAAAACGGTGTAACCCCTCTTCAGATGGCAAACGCGTACAGAGCTTTTGCGCAATACGGTGTATACAGTGAGCCGTATTTTATCCAAAAGATTACAGACCGAGATGCTAAAGAAGTTTCGGCACCAGAGCACCTAAAGAAGCGGATTTTTTCCGCACAGACCGCCTGGAACATGACGAGAATGCTTGAGGAGGTAGTAAACGAAGGGACAGCAAGCATCGGAACTTATGACGGTGTACTTGCAGGAAAAACAGGCACAACTTCATTTACCGATGTAGATGGTGCTGTAAAGGATGCATGGTTTGTCGGATATACTCCGTCTGTATCCGGAGCTCTCTGGATGGGATATGACCGCACGGACAGCAAACAGTACCTAAAGCAGGGCAGCTCCTATCCTACACGTCTTTTCAAAGAAATCCTGAGTGAGTCCGGCAAAGACCTGAAAACGGCATTCCAGATGCCTGACGGCGTTGAAGATCTTGAAGAGCCGATCAGACTGAAGAATCTGGGTGAAGTAAAGGCAGGGTATACGTTTAAAGCGCTTGGCCTTTTCACCGTGACATTGAAATGGGATGCGCAGAAGGATGACCGCGTCATCTACAGAATCTATGAGACAAGCGGGAGCAAAGACAAGCTCGTAGGGTTCGTTAAGGGTGAGGATTCGTATGAGATTCCTTATTCCAATCTCTTTTCAAACGCAGAGTATAAAGTCGTTCCGTACAACGAGCAGACAGACCAGGAAGGCGAAGGGTCAGATCCTGTCAAACCCGAGCTTTTTACATCAGGTCTATGAGCAGCATGCAGATTCCGCATGCTGCTTGATTACGTCAATTTTTTGACATTTAATTGTGAAATCTATACAACAAGGTGTGAAACAGTTATAGTGTAAGAAGCAAAAACATAGGGAAGGCGCGGTTTGCCTGCGCAGCGCTGTTTCTATTTGGGGAACAGCTTACATAGAAAGGTGGATTTGAGGATTTATGACGGATTTGCAGTTTAATGATACATTCCTTAAGGCGTGCAGAGGGGAAAAAACAGATCACGTTCCGGTATGGTATATGAGACAGGCAGGTCGTTCGCAGCCTGAATACCGTGCGATTAAAGAGAAATACAGTCTGTTTGAAATCACGCATCAGCCTGAGCTGTGTGCCTATGTGACCAGATTGCCGGTGGAGCAGTACGGCGTAGATGCAGCGATTTTATATAAGGATATCATGACACCGCTTCCATCAATAGGGGTAGATGTTGAAATCAAGTCCGGCATCGGACCGGTCATTGACAATCCGATCCGCTCTTTCGCAGATGTTGAAAAGCTTGGAGAAATTGATCCTGAAAGCGATATTCCATACGTGCTTGATACGATCAAGCTTCTGACGCAGGAGCAGCTGAACGTGCCGCTGATCGGATTTGCGGGAGCTCCCTTCACGATGGCAAGCTACATGATCGAGGGCGGACCGTCAAAAAGCTACAATAAAACAAAAGCATTTATGTATGCAGAGCCAAAGGCATGGTTTGCTTTAATGGACAAGCTTGCAGAAATGACGATTGTCTACTTAAAGGCTCAAATTAAGGCCGGGGCAAAAGCGTTTCAAATTTTCGATTCGTGGGTAGGAGCGTTAAATGAAGCAGACTACCGCTATTATATAAAACCTGTGATGGAGCGCATTTTTTCCGCAATGAAGGAAGAAAATGTGCCAATGATCATGTTCGGAGTAGGGGCAAGCCATCTTGCACGCGACTGGCATGACCTTCCGCTTGACGTTGTCGGACTGGACTGGAGACTTCAGGTCGATCAGGCAAGAGAAATGGGTCTGACGAAAACGCTGATGGGGAACCTTGATCCGGCTATTCTTCTTGCACCATGGAACGTCATTGAAGAGCGCGCCAAGCATATTCTTGACCAGGGAATGAAGCAGGACGGTTATATTTTCAACCTCGGACACGGTGTTTTCCCGTCTGTTAATCCGGACGTTTTAAAAAGACTGACAGCTTTCATTCATGACTATACAAAAAATGCCAAGAGTGCGCGGAGCATCTAATTTGGAAACCTGACCTCAGGAATGGCAAAATAAGAATCAGAACGAATCCAAAAGAGGTGTATGAAAATGACAAAGAAAACAATGGGTCTTCTTGTAATGGCATACGGAACGCCATATAAAGAAGAAGACATTGAACGCTATTACACACATATCAGACACGGCCGCACGCCTGCTCCTGAGATGCTGCAGGATTTAAAAGACCGCTACGAGGCAATCGGCGGCATTTCGCCGCTTGCTAAAATCACGCTTGATCAGGCCAAATCACTGGAAGAGCTTTTAAATGCCGTTCAGGACGAAGTTGAATTCAAAATGTACCTTGGACTGAAGCACATCGAACCATTCGTTGAAGACGCGGTGAAACAAATGAAAGAAGACGGCATTGAAGAAGCTGTCAGCATTGTTCTTGCGCCACACTTCTCAACATTCAGCGTCAAGTCCTACAATGGACGGGCAAAGCAGGAAGCCGAAAATCTCGGAGGACCGGCTATTACGTCTGTTGAAAGCTGGTACCAAGAGCCTAAGTTTATTGATTACTGGGCGAAAAAAGTAAAAGAAACCTATGCGCAGATGACAGAAGACGAACGCGAAAAGGCTGTTCTGATTGTATCTGCCCACAGCCTTCCTGAAAAGATTATCGCTGCAGGCGATCCATACACTGAACAGCTGCAGGAGACGGCAGACCTAATTGCAAAAGCAGCCGGCATCACGAATTATGAGACTGGATGGCAGAGTGCAGGCAATACGCCTGAGCCATGGCTTGGACCTGATGTTCAGGATCTGACAAGAGACCTTTTTGAACAGAAAGGGTACCGGACATTCGTATACATTCCTGTTGGATTTGTAGCAGATCACCTTGAGGTTCTGTATGACAACGACTATGAATGCAAAATTATTACAGATGAACTGGGTGCAAATTATTACCGACCTGAAATGCCGAATGCGAAGAAAGAGTTTATTGACTGTCTTTCAACCGTCGTTCTTAAAGAACTCGGCATGAAAAAGTAGAAATGAAGCGGAGTTTCAGCAAGTGAAGCTCCGCTCAAATATGTGATGCACAAAAGTAAACAAAAAAGAAGGCGATAAACAATGACTGGCAAAAAGAAAAAAGTTGTCATCATTGGCGGGGGAATCACAGGATTATCCGCGGCATTTTACATGCAAAAAGAGATACGCGAACAAAACCTGCAGGCTGAGACGGTTCTTATTGAATCAAGTCCCCGGCTTGGCGGGAAAATTCAGACGGTTCATAAGGACGGCTTTATTATTGAGCGCGGACCGGATTCTTTTCTTGAGCGAAAAACAAGCGGACCTCAGTTTGTAAAAGACGTAGGACTGGGTTCAGAGCTTGTCAATAACGCAACGGGGAGATCATACGTACTTGTAGGAGACCGGCTTCATCCGATTCCGGCCGGTGCTGTTATGGGCATTCCCACACAAATTATGCCGTTTGTCACAACAGGCCTTTTTTCCGTTCTTGGAAAAGCACGGGCTGCAGGCGACTTTATCATGCCTGCCGGCAGAGAGCAGGGCGACCAGTCATTGGGTCACTTTTTCAGAAGGCGCCTTGGAAATGAAGTGGTTGAGAATCTGATTGAACCGCTGCTTTCAGGGATTTATGCCGGAGATATAGACAAGCTGAGCCTCCTGTCGACCTTCCCGCAATTCCATAAAGTAGAGCAGGATCACAGAAGCCTCATACTGGGAATGAAAAAAGGGCTTCCTGCATCAAACCAAAAGCATGAGCCTTCCAGAAAGAAAGGCATTTTCCAGACCGTCAAAGGCGGACTTCAAAGCTTGGTCGACGCTGCCGAAAGTAAGCTGACAGATACGCGGATACTAAAAGGAATCAAAGTTGAGGCCATTGAAAAATCAGGTGCTCAGTATTCCTTAAAGCTAAGCAGCGGCGAGAGGATGGAAGCTGACGCTTTAATTGTGACCACGCCTCATCAGCACACTGCAGGCATGCTTCCGGACAAGGAAAACTTTCAGTACATGCAGGAAATGCCTTCTACTTCTGTTGCAACGGTAGCCATGGCTTTCCCCGAGGATGCTGTTTCGATTGAAGGAAACGGTACGGGATTTGTCATTTCCAGAAACGGCGATTATACGATCACAGCCTGCACCTGGACCCACCGCAAGTGGCCGCATACCGTTCCGAAGGGAAAAGCCCTTATCCGTGCATACGTAGGAAAAGCAGGGGACCAGGCGATCGTTGAACAGCCGGACCACGAAATCATCTCAGCTGTCCTGGAAGATTTGAATAAAATCATGAAATTGGATCAAAAACCTGAATTCACCGTCGTTTCAAGATGGAAACAGGCCATGCCCCAGTACAACGTGGGCCATCAGGAAGAAGTCCATAAAGTAAAAGAAAAAATCATGAACAACTATCCTGGCATGTTCCTGGCCGGTGCCTCCTATGCAGGAGTCGGCATCCCCGACTGCATCGACCAGGGAAAATCAGCCGTCTCGCACGCATTGGATTTTTTGAAAAAGGCAACTCTTTAAAAAGGGTTGTTTTTTTATGTGCACTATTACTGGATCAGCTCAATCAAGGAGAAAAACGTGGATAAAGAAATTATTATAGAAGAATACAGCATGAATTGGTCGAGACAATTCGAACAAGAAAAGAAAAAGCTTAACGATATGCTAAGGAACAGGGTTCAATCTATTGAACATATAGGAAGTACAGCCGTTGAGGGCCTTGGAGCCAAACCTGTCATAGATATTGCTGCTGGAGTAAATAATCTGGAGACAGTTAGTGAATTTATCAAACCTTTAAAACAATTAGAGTATGAATTTGTTTACCATAAAGAGTTTCCAGAACGACGTTTTTTTAGAAAAGGCCGGCGGAGAGCAGGTACACACCACTTGCACTTTTATGAATTTGAAGGAGAGCACTGGAATAATCAGCTTTTGTTTAGAAATTACTTAAGGGGAAATCCTGATGATGCAAGAAAATATCATGAACTGAAAGTGTACCTGGCAGAAAAATACCGGTTTGACAGAATTGCTTATACGGAGAACAAAGCTTCTTTCATCCAAATTATATTGCAAAAAGCGAGGCGCTCAGAGATATAGCAAAGCACAAAACTCCAGTGGACTGCAGCGGAGGGCACTTGACTCCATGTCCAGCTGCAGCGCCCAACTCCTCTGTCAGAACAAAATCCCCCAAAAAGTCAAACCCGGACTTTTCGGGGGATTTCTTATCTGACTGCCGGAGCAAAACGGGCGCTTCCGCTTTTCTGGGGCATGAAGAGGGCGCTGGAGACCCCGCAAGCGCAGCGAGGAAGCTTCCGGCACTCCCTGCGGAAAGCAAGTGACTGGAGCGCAAGGGAACGGGTACGATTTGAGATTTAGATTCAGCATAAAAACAGCCTGCCATTAAAAAAAGAGGAGAAAGCTTCGGCCCTCCCCGCGGAAAGCAAGAGACTGAAGCGGAAGGAAACGGGTATGATTGTAAACGAAATGAGCACAAATATATTGCCGCAAATTTCTCTGTAACAGCAGTTGCTTCTTTAAAAAATGTATGATATATTTCTTTTTGTACTAAATGACCAAAAATGTCATTCGGTCATTTTTAGGAGGTGAGAGGGTTGAGCGTGGACCGCAAACAGCTTATTTTAGAAGCAGCAACAAGATCATTTACCCACTATGGCTACAAGGCAACGACAATGGATTCTGTTGCAAAGCTCGCAAATGTGGGAAAAGGAACGATCTATACCTTCTTTAAAAACAAGGAAGAGCTGTTTGATGAGATTGTCTCATCTTTGCTGACGGAAATGCGGGTTGCTGCAGAAGAGGCAATGGATGAAGATCTTCCATTCTTTGAAAATGTTCATCGTGCCCTGTACAATCTGCTTGAATTTCGAAAAAAGCATCAATTCACGATTAAAATTTTTCAGGAAAGCACTGATGTCGGCACACCTGCCGTTCAGGAAGTCGTTCAGAGGCTTGAAAAAATGATCCTGCAGTTTATCGCTGCCAAAATAGAAGCAGCTGTAAATAAAGGAGAACTCCGGGAGTGCAATCCTGAAGTAACAGCATTCGTGATGCTGAAACTATATATTTCTCTCATTTTTGACTGGGAAAAGCACCATGAACCGCTTGAGAAAGAAGAAATTGCACATTTATTTGAATTATACTTACTCAAAGGATTATCAACATAGATGGTCCTATCTTTTTGGGAAAAAGTGACCAATTGAACAAATTAGTCAATATGTATTAAATTAGGAGGAAATGCAATGAGTTTAATGGCTAAAGAGTGGAAAGCGTTAGTTTCCAACAAAAAAGTGCTGATTCCGGTCCTTGCTGTTTTATTTATCCCGCTCATGTATGCAGGGATGTTCCTTTGGGCGTTCTGGGATCCGTATGAGCAGCTTGATCAGCTTCCTGTTGCCGTAGTCAACGAAGATACTGGAGCTGATTATGAGGGAACAGACCTTCAGATTGGATCTGAGCTTGTTGATAATTTGAAAGCAAATCCAAAGTTCAAGTGGGAATTTGTTTCAAAGGATGAGGCTGTAAGAGGCCTTGAAAACGAGCAGTACTATATGATGATTGAAATACCCGAGAATTTTTCGGAAAATGCGACAACACTGATGGACGAGGATCCTCAGTCACTTGAGCTGAAATATGTTCCGAATGAAGGGTTTAACTTTTTGTCGGGGCAAATTGGCGGAACAGCCGTTGCTCAAATTAAAGAAGAAGTCTCAAATACGATTACGAAAACCTATGCGGAAAGCATCTTTGAAAACATTGACAAACTTGCAGACGGACTTGGCGATGCAAGTGAGGGAGCAGGCAAGATTGATGAGGGTGTCATCGACCTGAAAGGCGGTTCAGCTGAACTGAAAGAAAAGCTTGAGCTGCTTGCAGGAAAATCGATTACGTTTAAGGACGGATTGAATGACGCTTCTGCCGGAGCAAAGAAACTGGCAGACGGAGCCCAAAAGCTAGACAGCGGTCTGGGACAGCTTCAGGACGGGAGCGGGAAGCTTTACAGCGGATCAATGAGCGCTGAAAAAGGAGCTGCCCAGTTGAACGAAGGTCTTGGAACGTCTCTGTCCGGAATGAAAGAGCTTCAGAGCAATGTTCCGAAACTTACTGCCGGGGCAGAAGGAATCAGTGCCGGAGCGGGTGAATTATCCGGAGGCCTTAACCGCCTTTCTGACGGAAGCACGGCATTAGCTGCCGGAGCAGGTGAATTATCTACAGGGCTGGATAAGCTTTCTGCCGGTAATCAGGCTGCCTATAAAGGAGCCGGAGAACTCTCTGCAGGTCTGACACAGCTGAATGACCAGCTGGCAGTCATGCTGCCGCAAATTGAGAAGCTTCCTCTTCCGGAAGCCGAGAAACAAAAACTGATTGAAGCAGCAAAAGGCGTCAGCCAGCTTTCTGAAGGAAGCAAACAGCTGGAGTCAAGTCTTGGCCAGCTTTCTGCGGGCGCTGCCGATGCACAAAAGGGAGCAGCTACTATTGCAGATAAAAGTGCAGAGCTTTCAGCAGGAGCCGGAAAGCTTCAGGAAGGTGCTTCCAAGCTTTCAAGCGGTTCTTCTGAACTTGCAGCAGGCCAAAAGAAAGCAGAAGAAGGCATCAATCAGCTTGTGGCCGGACAGGAAAAACTGTATGCGGGCTCAGGCGATCTATTGAATGGTCAAAAACAATTAACAGAAGGACAAAAGACTTTTAATCAGGAATTCGCGAAAGCTAAAGCCGGCTCCGCTGAACTTGCTGCCGGCAATAGTGAACTCGGCTCCGGAATTTCAAAGCTTGCTGAAGGATCAGGTGCGCTTCAGGACGGCACAAACAAGCTTGCTGACGGTGCCGGAAAAGTGGACGAAGGCGTTGGTAAATTGTCTGAAGGGACAGGCGAGCTGTCATCAAAACTTGGTGACGCAGCAGAGGAAACAAAAGATGCCGGCGGCTCAGATGAAACCTATGACATGATTTCAGAGCCGGTAAAAGTAAAAGATGAAAAAATCAACGCCGTTCCAAACTACGGAACAGGTTTTGCGCCATACTTCCTGTCACTCGGACTATTCGTTGGGGCCCTGCTGCTTTCCATCGTATTCCCGTTAAGACAGGCAGCAGGAACGCCTAAGAGCGCAATTGGCTGGTTCATGAGCAAGTTTGGTGTTCTGGCAGCAGTCGGAGTTATCCAGGCCTTGCTTGCCGATGCGGTTTTACTCTATGGACTTGATATTGAAGTACAAAGTGTTCCATTGTTTATTTTATTCAGCATCATCACAAGCATAGCATTCCTTACACTGGTTCAATTCTTTGTAACATCACTCGGAGATCCGGGAAGATTTGTGGCTATTATTATCCTGATTCTTCAGCTTACTACAAGCGCCGGAACATTCCCTCTTGAATTGATTCCAGAGCCATTGCAGATCTTTAATGCATGGCTGCCAATGACCTATACGGTTTCAGGTTTTAAAGCGGTCATCTCATCAGGTGATTACAGCTTTATGTGGCAGCAGGCAGGTATCCTCGGCATCTTCATTGCAGCGATGATTGCCGGAACGATTGCCTACTTCTTCATGGCCATCAGAAAAAACAAGAACAGCCTTACAGAGAAAGCTGCAGCATAATCTTAAACACCCGAAGCGAAAAGCTTCGGGTGTTTTTTTGCAATGGAAAAATCTATAAAACTATTATTGAAAGCCCTTACATTTTAACATATAATAGAAAAATGAGAACGATTTCACCGTGTGTACGCTGATCGTTCGCAAGATGAGGAGGAGTGAACGTGTCTACAATCGAGGATGTGGCCAGACTTGCAGGACTTTCAAGGACCACTGTTTCCCGGGTCATCAACAATCATCCGTACGTTTCCGATTCGAAGAAAAAGGTTGTCTTAGAAGCAATGGATGAGCTTGGTTATGTTCCGAATTCATCTGCAAGAAGTCTTCGAAATCAAAAAACTGAAATTATTGCCGTTTTTATACCGCGAGTGCTGAATCCCTTTTTCAGCCAATTTATCGAATCACTTGAAATGGCGTCGTCAGCCAGGAACTATCAGCTGATCGTGTGCCAGACTCAATATTCCAAATCAAAAGAGCTCACCTATTTAAACCTTCTTAAAACAAAGCAGGTGGATGGTGTGATACTGGCATCCCTGGAGAACGACTGGAGCAAAATCGAGCCATTCACCGATTACGGTCCGATTGTTCTTTGCAATGAGTTCGAAGAGGATGCATCTGTGCCGATGATCAGGCTCGATCAGACATTTGGCGGATACATAGCAACCAAGCACCTGATTGAACAGGGACACACCCATATCGGTTATTGCTGCGGCGGGCACAGAAGCAACGTTGCCAAAGAACGTGAAAGAGGCTTCAGGCAGGCACTGATGGAAGCGGGATTAACGTTCGATGAAAACGCCGCATTCCGGAATGCCTTCAATATCGAAGACGGAAAACGTGTTTTTCATGAGCTGGCTGCTTTGAAGAATCGCCCGTCCGCTCTGTTTACCGGAGCGGATGAAGTGGCTGCAGGAGTCATCTCTGAAGCGAAGAAAAACGGCTGGAGCATTCCATCTGACCTTGCAGTTGTGGGATTTGATAACCAGGCCATCACAGAACTGCTCGATCCTATGATTACAACCGTTCAGCAGCCTGTCTGCGAAATGGCCCAAAAAGCCATGGACATCATGATTGAAAAAATAAACAGAAAATCATACGCTGCCAGGGAAGTCTATCAGTTTCCGCTTAAACTGATTATAAGAGATTCAACGGGCGGCAAAAAGCTCGCAAACGTTTAATAGAGTAAGGCACCAGCCATTGGCTGGTGCCTTTTTATGTACATACGCCATGAATGTTTACTGGAAAGAAAATAGTGGTAATTCAAAAGGGTGACTATTACTGTACGGAAGGGATGAGAAATTTGGACAAGCAGAGTAAAAACAGCAAGGATGAGCAGCTGGAAGCATACCGGGTTGATGATAAAGACGGGAACATGACCACCAATCAGGGGCTTAAGGTTTCAGATGATGAGCATTCTCTAAAAGCTGGCGATCGCGGGCCCACACTGATGGAGGACTTTCATTTCCGGGAAAAGATGACCCATTTCGACCACGAGCGGATTCCGGAGCGCGCTGTCCATGCAATGGGCTACGGAGCACATGGGTATTTTCAAGTTTACGAGCCGATGAAGGAATTTACGATGGCAGGGTTTCTGCAGGACCCTTCTGTTAAAACACCTGTATTCGTGCGGTTTTCAACGGTGGCGGGCTCTAAGGGGTCTGCAGATACAGTAAGGGATGTCAGGGGATTTGCCGTGAAGTTTTATACGGAAGAAGGAAACTATGATCTGGTCGGGAACAATATCCCCGTTTTCTTCATTCAGGATGCGATTAAATTTCCGGATCTTGTCCATGCAGTTAAGCCGGAGCCTCATAATGAAATGCCCCAGGCCTCATCTGCGCATGACACGTTCTGGGACTTTATTGCCAACAATCAGGAATCTGCACACATGATGATGTGGGCGATGTCTGACCGGGCGATTCCCCGCAGCTACCGGATGATGGAGGGGTTTGGCGTACATACTTTTAGGTTTGTCAATGAAGAAGGAAAAGCGCGCTTCGTAAAATTCCACTGGAAACCGAAGCTTGGCGTCCATTCGCTTGTATGGGACGAAGCCCAGAAGCTTGCCGGAAAAGATCCTGATTTTCACAGGAGAGATCTTTACGAATCCATCGAGAACGGTGACTATCCGGAATACGAGCTTGGAGTTCAGATGATTGAGGAAGAGGACGAGTTCAAATTCGACTTTGATCTCCTTGATGCAACGAAACTATGGCCGGAGGAAATCGTACCCGTTAAAATCATCGGTAAAATGACGCTCGACCGCAATCAGGATAATGTGTTTGCCGAATCGGAGCAGGTTGCGTTCCATCCAGGACATGTCGTGCCGGGCATTGATTTTACAAATGATCCTCTGCTGCAGGGGCGCCTCTTTTCCTATACAGATACACAGATAACAAGACTTGGAGGTCCGAACTTCCATGAGATTCCGGTCAACCGTCCTGTCTGTCCATTTCATAACAACCAGCGGGACGGCATGCACCGCATGACCATAAACCGCGGTCAGACGGCCTACCATCAGAACTCGCTTGCCCAAAACGCTCCGCGTCCTGCAACGCGGGAGCAAGGCGGATATGTCCACTATCAGGAAAAAGTGGATGGACGGAAGATCCGCCAGCGCAGCGAGAGCTTTAAAGATCATTTCTCGCAGGCTAAGCTGTTCTGGAACAGCATGACAGAAGTTGAAAAGCAGCATATGATTTCTGCCTTCCGCTTTGAGCTCGGCAAAGTAAAAAGCAAGAGCGTTCAGCAGCAGGTCGTTCATATGATCAGCTGCATTGACAGCACACTTGCCGGTGAAGTGGCTGAGGGGATTGGCGCTTCGGTGCCGAATGAGCAAACGGAATCAGACGTCACTCTTGAGTCTCCGGCACTTAGCCAGGAAAAAACGGTCAAAGTTCCCGATACGCGCAAAGTGGCAGTGCTTGCTGAAGACGGCTACGATTCGGCTTCCCTGAACGCTTTTATTAGTAAGATGAAAGAAACAGGAATGATGCCTGAAGTCATCAGCCATACGCTGAGTCCGCTGAAAAGTGAGGGCGGCGAAGAGCTTGAGGTTGATCATACCTTCCTCACAAGTGATTCCATTCTGTTCGACTCATTTTATGTAGCGGGCGGGCAGAAGAGTAAAGAGCTCCTGCTCGGCAAAAAAGACGCCGCAGCATTTCTAAAAGAAGGATTCAGTCATTTTAAGCCAATTGGAGCTGCCTATGAAGCTGCAGAAGTACTTGAAGCAGCGGGAATAGCTAATGGTCCCGGCGTTATTGTAGCAGAACAATCACAAGATCCGGCGGTATTCTCTGATGCATTTATCAGTGCAGCAGCCGAGCACCGTCATTGGGATCGGGAAGTTTGACGATGGAGACACTGAGAAATCAGTGTCTTTTTTTTCTATTTATAGGGGTTTGTATGTTCACGTTTGTTTTGCAGCATTTTATGGTCGTGGATTATAGAGAAAGTGCTGTAAGCGGCGGTTAAGCGCACAAACGCGGTTATGGAAAAGGAGAAAGTGTTGTTAAAGGCGGTTAAGAACACTAACGTGGTTAGGAAGAAGAGGGAAAGTGCTGCAAGCGGTGGTTAAGCGCATAAACGCGGATATAGAAAAAGGAGAATTTTGCTGTTAAAGGTGGTTAAGAACACTAACGTGGTTAGGAAGAAGAGGGAAAGTGCTGTAAACGAAGGTTAAGCGCACAATCGTAGCCCCCAAAAATAGCAAAAGTGTTGTAAACGGAGTTTAAGAACACAAACGTAATTAATGAAAATCGAGAAAGTGCTGTAAAAGTCCGCAAAAAAAGAAAGGACAATGTATCCTTTCTCAAAAATATAGGTATAGGATCGGTATGGTTACAGGCTGCCGACGTTCATGCACTTATCGCAAGTATTGCCGTAGCACTCGTGCTGCTCTTCAATCTGTTCCCCGCACTCAAGACATTTTTTCGCCGGCAGGTTTTTGAAAAATTCAGTCATTTTAACTAACATTGGTATCCCCTCCAAGTTGTTATTACAGACATTGTATTATAACAGATAGAGGTATGTCAACATCTGTTTTGTAACAATGTGCTTCTTTTCAAAAAATGGGCTGCTGTCTGCATGTTTATAGTGGCCTCAGCTTGCGCTTATCAGCGGAAAATGGGTATATTGTAAGATAGGAATGAGCGAGGGAGGATTCACATGAAAATAACGGTTGTTGGTTTTTGGGGAGGATTTCCTGCTGTTAATGAAGCTTCTTCCGGATACCTGTTTGAATCAGATGGTTTCCGGCTCTTAGTTGATTGCGGAAGCGCGGTTTTATCCCAGCTGCAGAATTATGCAAAACCGGAAGAAATCGATGCGGTAATTCTGTCTCATTATCACCATGATCATATTGCTGATGTAGGGCCGCTGCAATTTGCCAGACTTGTTGGATCCTTTATGAATAAAAGCAGCAGGACGCTGCCTATATACGGCCATTCAGCTGATGCAGAAGCATTTGCAGGGCTTACATACAAAGAAGTAACGGCAGGGAAAGCATATAATCCGGAAGAATCCATCCAGATTGGGCCTTTTCACATCCGTTTTATGAAAACAAAGCATCCGGTAGACTGCTATGCGATGCGGATTTCGGATGGTTCATCAGAAGTAGTTTACACGGCTGACTCAAGCTACAGAGAAGAGTTTGTGCCATTTTCAAAAGATGCGGATCTTCTGCTGTGCGAATGCAATTTTTACGGAGATATGGACGGCTCGTCGGCCGGGCATATGAACAGTCTTGATGCCGGCAAACTTGCTGAGCATGCTTCTGTAAAGGAACTGATCCTGACTCACCTTCCTCATTTCGGAGAAGTGTCAAATCTCGTAAGTGAGGCCGAAACGATTTACAAAGGTCCTGTCCGTCTTGCAGCATCCGGCCTGCAATGGACAAAGGGCAATTAGGAGGAAAAGTACATGCTGTTTATTGATAATAAAGGAATAACGGATCCGAGAATCAATCTGGCCATAGAAGAGTATTGCCTGAAAAATCTTGATCCTGAGCAATCTTATTTGCTTTTTTACATTAACGAACCTTCCATTATCATCGGAAAAAATCAAAATACTATTGAAGAAATCAACACAAAGTATGTGGAAGAGCAGGGTCTTCATGTTGTGCGGAGGCTTTCAGGCGGGGGTGCGGTTTATCATGATCTTGGAAACCTGAACTTCAGCTTTATTACAAAAGATGACGGAGACAGCTTCCACAACTTCAAAAAATTCACTGAGCCTGTGACACGGGCATTGAAGCGTCTTGGTGTAGATGCAGAGCTGAGCGGCCGCAATGATATCCTTGCTGAAGGCAGAAAGATTTCAGGAAATGCCCAGTTTTCTACAAAGGGCAGAATGTTCAGCCATGGAACGCTGCTGTTTGATTCGGAAATGGAAAACGTCGTGTCCGCGCTGAAAGTGAAAAAGGACAAGATCGAATCAAAAGGAATTAAATCCATTCGCAGCCGTGTGGCAAACATCAGTGAATTTCTTGAAGAGAAGATCACGATTGAGGAATTCAGAGAACTGATTCTGCGCTATATTTTTGATACAGACGGCGAAATTCCGCAATACGTTTTAACGGAAGCGGATTGGGAAAACATCCATGCTCTTTCTGAGGAACGCTATCAGAACTGGAACTGGAATTACGGCAAATCGCCATCCTTTAACCTCCAGCATTCCCACCGCTTTCCGATCGGACAGATTGACATCCGTCTGGAAGTGAAGAAAGGCAAAATCGAAAACTGCAAAATCTTCGGAGACTTTTTCGGAGTGGGTGATGTTGAAGAAATCGAAAACCTTCTCACCGGCCTGCAATATGACCGTTCTTCCATAGAAACGGCTTTGAGGGACACAGATATCAAACATTATTTCGGCAATATTGAAAAAGAACAATTTATTGAGCTTATTTATTGAGCGTGAAGGGCGTCCTTTTTTAGGGCGCTTTTTTATTGATTGATGGGAAATATGCTGCTCAGATTATCTCCTCGGCACGGCCTTGGTTGTCCTGGAATGGAAATAACCCTTCATCGAGATCCACTCTGTGCGAATGTCACAAAGCCGCGTGGAAATGACCCTTCATCGAGATCCACTCTGTGCGAATGTCACAAAGCCGTGTGGAAATGACCCTTCAGCATAATCAAATCTGTGCGAAGGTCACAAAGGCGCTTGGAAATGACCCTTCATCGAGATCCACTCCGTGCGAAGGTCACAAAGCCGCGTGGAAATGACCCTTCATCGAGATCCACTCTGTGCGAATGTCACAAAGCCGTGTGGAAATGACCCTTCAGCATGATCAAATCTGTACGAAGGTCACAAAGGCGCGTGGAAATGACCCTTCAGCATGATCAACTCTGTGCGAAGGTCACAATCCGTCATAGAATCTCCCGCGTTCACAATTCAGCAAATTTCTCCCATATCCGCCAAGCCGTTTGTTGAGAATTTTTCCGTCATAAAATATAATAGATTTATAGTTTTAAATTTTTAGAAAATGAATGGCTGTTCATTCATTTTCGCAAGGGGTGGGAGAATGAATTTACTATCACAGCTGTCTCTGTCTGCACAGAAGTACGGAGGCAAGCCGGCGTTTATTTTTGAAGGGAAAGAAACGTCGTACGGGGAACTTGATGTGCTGATCAGCAAATTCGCTGACAGTCTGCAGCAGCTTGGGGTCAAAAAGGGGGATCATCTTGCGCTTGTGCTTGGCAATTCTCCGTATTTCGTGATTTCTCTTTATGGGGCAATGCGTGCGGGGGCTACGGTTATACCAATCAATCCAATTTACACACCGGATGAAATCGGGTACATATTGAACAATGGTGATGTAAAGACAATTGTCACACTTGATGTGCTGCTTCCGCTTTTTGAAAAAATGAATGGGGTTCTGCCTCAGGTCGAGCATATTATCTCATGTGAAACACCGCCGTCAGAAGCAAAGAGCGGGTTAGATGCGTCTTCGCTGTCAATCAGCCCAAAATTGAAATCGTTTACAAGTATTGTAGCCCAAGCTGGCGCAAACCCGGCTGAAGTTACGCTTGAAGACGATGACACGGCTGTCATTCTCTATACATCAGGCACGACAGGAAAGCCGAAAGGTGCTATGCTGACGCATAAAAACCTGTACAGCAATGCACGTGATGTAGGTTCTTACTTGAAAATGAACGACGGGGACAAAGTCGTGGCGACACTTCCAATGTTCCACGTATTCTGTCTGACGGTTTCGCTTAACGCGCCGCTGATCAGCGGTGCGACACTGCTGATCGTTCCGCGCTTTAGCCCTGCTGAAATCTTTAAGCTTGTTAAAACGTATGAAGCAACTGTTTTTGCAGGAGTGCCGACGATGTATAATTTCCTTCTTCAGCATGAAGGCGGAGACAAAGAGGATCTTCGGACCCTCAGATTGTGCATTTCCGGCGGAGCTTCGATGCCGGTTGCTCTATTAAAAGGATTTGAACAGAAATTTAATGTCGTTGTGTCGGAAGGGTATGGCTTATCGGAAGCTTCTCCTGTTACCTGCTTTAATCCGCTGGACCGTCCGAGAAAGGCCGGATCTATTGGGACAAACATTTTAAACGTTGAAAACAAAGTGGTGAATGAGCTTGGTGAGGAAGTGCCTCCAGGACAGGTAGGGGAACTGATCGTCAAGGGCCCGAATGTCATGAAAGGCTACTATAACATGCCTGAGGAAACAGCCCATACGATTCGCAATGGCTGGCTTTACACAGGGGATCTTGCGACGATGGATGAGGAAGGCTATTTCACAATTGTCGACCGCAAGAAAGATATGGTGATTGTCGGCGGGTACAATGTTTATCCGCGCGAAGTGGAGGAAGTTCTCTACAGCCACCCGGGTGTAGTGGAAGCTGCGGTTGTCGGCGTGCCTGACCCGAATCAGGGAGAAGCTGTGAAATGCTTTGTAGTTGTAAAAGACAAATTACTGACAGAAGAAGGGCTGAAAGCGCACTGCCGCGAGCATCTGGCGAAGTATAAAGTCCCTGGCTCCATCGAATTTCTGGAGGAGCTTCCAAAGAATACGACTGGAAAAATCCTGCGCAGAGCACTTAAGGATCAGGTACTTCAAAAATAGCCGGGGGGAAGTCTGTTTTGACAAATATTCTATACTCTGTGGAAAAAAATCTTGCGGTCGTTACGCTGAACAGACCGGAAGTGTTCAACTGTTTCAACTACGAAACGCTTCTTCAGCTTGAGGAGGCAGTAGAAGATATCCGGACAAACGAGGAAGTAAGGGCCGTTATTTTTACAGGGTCAGGAGATAAAGCCTTTTGTGCCGGAGCTGATTTGAAGGAACGAAAAACGCTGACTGATCAGCAGGTGAAACGTAACCTTTTTAAAATAGGAGAAGTTTTCACAAAAATCGATGCCTTGCCTCAGCCGACTATTGCAGCCATCAATGGCTATGCATTCGGGGGCGGCATGGAGCTTGCTCTGTCATGTGATTTCCGAATCATAGCTGATGGAACGTCAGTCGGCCTTACAGAGACTGGACTCGGAATTATTCCGGGCGCAGGCGGAACGCAGCGTCTCCCGAGAATCATTGGGGAGGCAAAGGCGCTGGAGCTGATTTTAACTGCGAGGAAAATGACTTCCGAGCAGGCAGCAGCCTATGGACTTGCCTTGAAAACGGCTCCGAATGCGCTCGAAGCGGCTAAGGAGCTTGCTGAGGAAATTCTTAAAAATGCACCAATTGCCCTGCAGCAGGCAAAGTTTGCCGTTAAACAGGGAATGAATGCAGATCTTCAGACCGGCCTTCATATTGAACGCAAAGCATATGAAGTCACGATTCCGACGGAAGACCGCCTCGAGGCATTAGCCGCGTTCAGCGAAAAAAGAAAACCCGTTTTTAAAGGAAAGTGAGAAAAAAGCAGCCTGAGGCTGCTTTTTTCTTGTTTATCAAATAATAAAGAATAATAGGGCTGTGGATAACATAACAAAGTTATCATCGGCAAGCGGAAGCGCCTAGATCCTCTGTCAGAACAAATCCGTCAAAAAAGTCAAAACCGGACTTTTCCGCCGGATTCTTATCTGCCTATCGGATCTGACCAAGGCGCTTCCGCTTTTGTTATTATGTCTGAATATTTCCTATTGTTCAAAATATTATACAAATGTATACTATAAAAAACATATTGAAAGGAATTAGATATGAAATCCTTGCAGGAGCAGATTGGCTACAACTTAAAAAGCATCAGGAAAATGCGGCAGTACAGTCTTGATCAGCTTTCGGGCGTCACAGGAGTGAGCAAGGGGATGCTTGCCCAAATTGAAAAAGGGCAGTCAAGTCCGACCGTCAACACGCTGTGGAAAATCGCTAACGGCCTCGGGGTATCTTTTTCATCTCTTGTTGAGGAAGAGACCTCCGGAATCTCGATTGTCCGCAGAGAAGAAAAGGCCGCTTTGCAGGACGTAAACGACAAGTATCATGTATTTCCTTATTTTCCTTACGACCAGCAGAAGAAATTTGAAGTGTTTCTGCTTGAGCTTTTGCCGGGCTGCCGGCATGTATCGCAGCAGCATTTGAGCGGAGCGGAAGAATACATGTTTGTCAGTGAAGGGGAAATGGCTGTTTCAATTGGAGACGATTACTATGAACTTGTAAAAGGCGATTCAATGAAATTCACAGCTAACCGGGAGCATGTATATGAAAATAAGACAGAAGCGGTTTCATCATGCTTTCTGCTTATCTATTATCCATAAGGAGAGGAGTAATCAGGATGGCGGAAACAGCGTTTATAAGAAAACAGACGCACTTTTCAGAGGGAATGGCAGCGGGACTCAGCATTGCGATCGGGTATATGCCGGTGGCGCTGACATTCGGCCTGCTTGCGGGGGATACAGGACTGACCCTTTCTGAAACGGTGATGATGAGCATTTTTGTGTTTGCAGGTGCCGCACAATACATATCGCTCAGCCTGCTTGCGGCAGGCACGGGCATTTTTGAAATTGTGTTTACGACGTTCATTGTGAACATCCGGCATTTCTTAATGTCAGCCTCTCTGAATGAAAAGGTGGAGGAGGACAGTCTTTGGAAAAAGGCTCTTTACTCATTCGGCATCACAGATGAAACCTTTTCCGTAGCTTCGGTTAAAGAGGGAACGGTATCTGCGGGATATATGTTCGGGCTTATTTTTATTTCATACTCAAGCTGGGTTGTTTTTTCCGGTGTCGGCCATATGATTGGCGCAAATCTTCCGGAGACCCTGCAGGAAAGTATGTCGGTTGCGCTTTATGCGATGTTTATCGGGCTGCTCGTCCCGTCAATGAAAAAGCAGCGGAAGGTCGTGTTTTTAGCGGGAGCGGCAGCCATTTTTAATTCCGTTTTCTATCTGACAGGCTCTCTTTCAACAGGCTGGTCAATTGTCCTGTCCACTCTGTTATCGGCTGTCTTAGTTGAACTTGCTTATTCAAAGGGGGGCAAGCGGCATGCTGAGTAATATAATGATGATGATTCTCGGAATGGCCATTGTCACTTATCTTCCAAGAATGATCCCTCTTGTTGCGCTGAGCGGTATAGATCTGCCGCCTTTTGTTCAGAATGTATTGCGGAATGTTCCGTTTGCAACGCTCGGAGCCCTGATTTTGCCCGGTGTCTTTTTTATACAGGAGGATATTTGGTTCGGGGCAGTTGGCGCAGCGGCTGCATTTGCAGTCGCCTATTTTGGTGTGAATGTCATTATTGTCGTCATGAGTTCCATTTTAACCCTTATCGTGTACGGGCTCCTGTTTTAATCCGGACGAATAAGTTCTAACTCTGCCGCTTTCACACTACACTAGTACAAAGAGCTTGTTCGGGGGAGGACAACATCATGCGCAAATGGCTTACTGTATCAGTCCTGATTTATTTCTTATACGGCCTGTTTGTCTACTGGTATATCTATATGGGAGCGGACTCGACACTTCCGGCACAGTTCCAGGGCGGTTCAGCCGACCCGAATACGTTTATGAACAGCAGGGAGCTTACCCTTTCACAGGATTACTCTAAGCTGAGGGATTTTATGTTTTTTACAGCCGCGCCCTTTGAATGGTTTATCTTTTTTGTTGTCCTCGTTACCGGATTTGCAAAAAAGATGCAGCGCTGGGCCGAAAGTATTTCCAGGTTTTTTATTCTCCAGGCGGCCGTGTTTGTTTTCGCGCTGTCTCTGCTTGTAACGCTCTGTGCTTTTCCACTTGAATGGCTGCGCTATAAAATTTCGCTGTCCTATCACATTACGACCCAGACCTTTTCAGGGTGGATGAAGGATCAGCTGATTGATTTCTGGGTGAACTGCGCATTTATGGTGCTGATTGTCGCCGTATTGTACGGCCTGATCAGAAAATTTTCAAGAAAATGGTGGCTGTTTGCGTGGATTCTCTCTGTACCGTTCAGCCTGTTCCTGATGTTCATCCAGCCGGTCCTGATCGACCCGCTGTACAATGAGTTTACGCCGCTTAAAAACAAAGAGCTTGAAACGAAGATCCTCGCGATTGCAGAGGAGGCCAATATTCCTGCAGACCATGTGTTTGAAGTGAACATGTCTGAGAAGACAAATGCTCTGAACGCATATGTCACAGGAATTGGAGACAACTCAAGGATCGTTCTCTGGGATACAACGTTAAATAAATTGAGCGAGGATGAAATATTGTTCATCATGGCCCACGAGATGGGGCACTATGTGATGAAGCATATTTATATCGGGATAGGCGGCTATCTCGTGCTCACCTTGCTTGGTCTTTATATGATCAACAGGCTCATGAACTTCTCCATCAGGCGTTACGGGCACATTCTGAAGCTTGACGGAAAAAAACAGCTTGCCTCACTTCCGCTATTACTTATGCTGCTCGGAATGCTGAGTTTTGCCTCGGATCCTTTTTCAAATATCATATCGCGCCACCAGGAAAAGGACGCAGATCTGTATGCTATTGAAATGACAGAGAATACCGAAGCTGCCGTGAGCACATTCCAGGAACTGACCCGGGCAGGTTTAAGCCAGGTCAATCCGCCGGCTCTTGTGAAAGTGTTCAGATACAGCCACCCGACCATTTTAGAAAGAATCAACTATCTTGAAGAATGGGGCAGCGGGAGGGAAGAATAATAAGAAACTGATTATTACTTTTAAAAAATCCGAACTGGTTATTGGTTCGGATTTTTTCGTTTAGAGTGATACTTCCTCCTGCTTTCCTTCTGTTATCATACAGCGGAAGACTGCCTCCGCTCCTTTATGAATCGTACAAAACCCAGTTATATCAACCTTTCAGTCAATTAATTTAAAAAAATCAAAAAAATTAAAAGAAAAAGATTCCATTTTCAATCAATCTGTTATATATTAATACTATAAAATACAAACTGTATTATAACAAAACGTACAGACTATTGGAGGGACTGGAAATGACAAACGAAAGAGCGCGAAAACTGGAAGAAATCTGGGCAATGGATGCGAGATGGAACGGAGTAGAAAGACCGTATTCGGCGGAAGAAGTGATTCGTCTGCGCGGATCGATCGATATTGAACATACTCTTGCACGCAGAGGTGCAGAAAAATTCTGGAATCTGCTTCAGACGGAAGACTATATTCATGCACTGGGAGCATTAACCGGCAATCAGGCCGTTCAACAAGTAAAGGCAGGATTGAAAGCGATTTATTTAAGCGGCTGGCAGGTTGCCGCTGATGCAAACCTTTCAGGCCATATGTATCCTGACCAAAGCCTTTATCCGGCAAACAGCGTTCCGGCCGTTGTAAAACGAATCAACCAGGCCCTTCAGCGTGCAGATCAGATTCAGCATATGGAAGGAGAAGGAGACGTGGATTGGTTCGCTCCAATCATTGCAGATGCTGAAGCAGGTTTTGGCGGACAGCTGAATGTATTTGAACTGATGAAAGGCATGATTGAAGCGGGAGCAGCCGCTGTTCATTTTGAAGATCAGCTTTCTTCTGAGAAAAAATGCGGTCACCTTGGAGGAAAAGTGCTTCTTCCTACACAAACAGCTGTGAAGAATTTGATTTCTGCCCGCCTTGCAGCAGATGTATCGGGTGTACCGACAATCATTATTGCCCGGACGGATGCTGACGCAGCAGATTTGATTACGAGCGACGTTGATCCTGAAGATCAGGCATTTATTACAGGCGAGCGCACGGCGGAAGGGTTTTTCCGGACAACAGCCGGCATCGATCAGGCTATTGCACGCGGACTTGCTTATGCGCCATATGCCGACCTTATTTGGTGCGAAACGTCAGAGCCGAACCTTGAGCAGGCTCAGAAGTTTGCGGATGCCATTCATGCGAAGTTCCCTGGAAAGCTTCTTGCTTACAACTGCTCACCATCCTTTAACTGGAAAAAGAAGTTGGATGAAGAAACAATTGCCAAGTTCCAAAGAGAAATCGCGAAAATGGGCTATAAATTCCAGTTCGTTACTCTTGCCGGATTCCATGCCCTCAACTACGGCATGTTCGAGCTCGCCAGAAAATACCGCGACAACGGAATGGCAGCCTATTCAGAGCTTCAGCAGGCTGAGTTTGCTAGCGAACAATACGGCTACACAGCGACAAGACATCAGCGTGAAGTCGGAACAGGCTACTTTGATGAAGTGTCACAGGTTATCACAGGAGGCACATCCTCCACAACTGCGCTTAAAGGTTCAACAGAAGAAGAGCAGTTTACAGCACAGTCCTAAAAAAAAAGCTGCTGCATCCATCGGGATGCAGCGGTTTTTTTATGCCTTTGTTCCCTCTCTGTTAAAATGGTAGATATAGAACAGTATGCAAGATCGAAATTTAACTTTGAGGAGCCTTTGCCTTGAATAGGAAGCTGAACAAAAAAATGATTGAAAACCTCTGCGGCCGCGTCTCCTTGAAAAGCGGGGATTCGCTGCGCCGCTCCAATAAAGTAAAGTTCCGTGAGTATCATGAAGATCGCTGTCATGCGGTCGTTAAAAGTACGGAAGATTTCTGTGTTTCGATAAAGGTGGACACAGGCGGCGGCCTTCAGGCAGTCTGCAGTTGTCCGAAGCTACTCTCCTTTAATCAGGAATGCCAGCATATTGCGGCGGTATTGCTTGAGATTATGGAACATCAGAAACAAGGGACGGTTCCTCCGGTTCTGAGCGAAGGAGAGGCCCCCTTTAACCCAGACTATGCGCTGACGGAGGAATTGCTGACGGCCTTTAAGGAGCGAAAAGACCGTAAAACGGAGGCGCAAAATTATTTTGAAACGCGAACCGTACAGCCTGCCGTGTTTACGTTTAAGCCGGTATCAAGGGAAGACGGAGGGATTTTGTTTGCACTGGAGATTACGGTTGGACCGGTAAAAATCGTGAAACCGAGGGCTTTTCTTGAACAGCTTAAAAGCGGACAGTCCTTTCAGCTTGCGCCCGGCTTCCTGTTTGATCCCGAGTCTCATTGCTTCACAAAAGAGACGGATGCTGTCTTTCAGCAGCTTGTCAGGATCGTACGGAATGAGAGGACTGAGGAAGGCCCTCAGATTCTCCTCTCTCCTATTTCATGGAATCTGCTCCTGCCGGCCCTTATAAAAGCGCCCAATATAGAGCTTGAGGTCAACGGAGAAATTTATTCGGGACTTCATTTGTCAGAAGGCATCCTGCCGCTTCAATTTGATTTGTATGAAGAAGGATCAGGATATGTGCTGAGAGTAAACGGTCTAAAGGAGCTGCTCCTGTTAAAGCCTTATGAATCGGTGTTCGCCGCAGGAACGTGGTATCACTTAGAACCTGAAAATTTCGAGCGCTTGGCCGAACTGAATCGGGTCATCCTTGCATCCGGAAAAAATACGGTCCCAATCCCGCCGCAGCAGGTCAGCCTGTATCTGGAGAAAGTGGTGCCGGGGCTTCGGAAACTAGGGGATGTGGCCATATCGGAAACGATTTCCAGGCGGTTAGCGGAAACTTCGCTTACAGCGAAGCTCTATTTAGACCGGGTGAAAAACCGGCTGCTTGCGGGACTTGAATTTCATTACGGAAACATCGTTTTTAATCCCTTGGACGAACAGGAGGTACGATCTCTGCAGGTGATAATCCGGGATAGTGAAAAGGAGGATCTGATTCTTAAACTAATGGAGGAAAGCTCATTTGCCCGGACGGACAGCGGCTATTATCTTCAAAATGAACTACTGGAATATGAGTTCCTGTATCATATCCTGCCGAAGGTTGAGAAGGTTGCCAAAGTGCTTGCAACAACTGCTGTCCGGAGCCGGATATTTAAAGAAGCAGCCCCGCCGAGAATCAAGGTGGAGGCGCATAAAGAGAGGACGAACTGGCTGGAATTCAAGTTTGAAATGGATGGAATTTCCGAAAAGGAAATCCGCAATGTGCTCTCGGCCCTCGAGGAAAAGCGGAAGTATTACCGGTTGAGGAGCGGGGCGCTGCTTTCCCTTGAAAAACGAGAATATGAGGAGATTTACCGGTTTTTAAATGCGGCACCGGTACAGGCGGAGGACTGGGAACAAGAGCTTGAAATGCCTCTGATCAAAGGACTTCAGCTTCTCGATTCGGTTCCTGTTTCCGGCACAATGACGCTCGGTGATTCGGTTCAGCAGCTGCTGAATGGACTTCTCCACCCGGACGAGAAGGAATTTTCGGTTCCAGAAGAGCTGGAACCGGTGCTGAGGGATTATCAAAAGACAGGATACCGGTGGATGAAATCTCTTGAGAAGCATGGGTTTGGAGGGATTCTGGCAGATGATATGGGTCTTGGGAAAACCTTGCAGAGCATCACGTATATTGTGTCGGTTCTTCCTGAGATTCGCCGGCTAAAAAGGCCGGTCCTGATTGTTTGTCCATCCTCCCTTCTGTATAACTGGAAAAACGAAATTGAATCCTTTGCACCGGAAATCAAAAGCATAATTATCGATGGCAGCCGGACAGAGAGAGCGGGGCACGTTCAGGATCATGCAGCGGCAGATGTTCTCATTACATCTTATCCGCTCATTAGAAGGGACATCCATGAGTATGAAAAACGGCTTTTTTATACGGTTTTTTATGATGAGGCCCAGGCCTTTAAAAATCCGCTCACCCAAACGGCAAGAGCGGTGAAAAGAATTCAGGCCTCGCATCGGTTCGCGCTGACAGGCACACCTGTTGAGAATTCGAGGGAAGAACTGTGGTCGATCTTTCATGTTGTCTTTCCGGAGCTGTTCATGGGATTAAAGGAATACAGCACGCTCACAAGAAAAAAGATCGCAAGGAGAATCCGCCCTTTTCTGCTCCGCAGAATGAAGGAGGATGTACTGCCTGAGCTTCCGGAAAAAGTTGAATCAATGGAAATCGTCGAACTGCTTCCGGAGCAGAAGAAGCTGTACGCAGCCTGCCTGGCAAAGCTTCGCGAGGATACCCTAAAGCATTTGGATAAAGACACACTTCAGAAAAACCGGATGAAAATCCTGGCCGGAATCACAAGACTTCGGCAAATCTGCTGCCATCCTTCTCTGTTCGTTGATGGATACAGCGGAGGGTCGGCAAAATTTGACCAGCTCCTCAAGATTCTGGAGGAGGCCGGGCATTCAGGAAGAAGAGTGCTGATTTTTTCCCAGTTTACCTCTATGCTCGATTTGATTGGGAGAAAACTCGCCGTACAGGGTGTGCCCTACTTTTATCTCGATGGTCAAACTGCAATGCCGGAAAGGGTTGACCTGTGCAGACGCTTTAATGCAGGGGAACGGGATCTTTTTCTCATTTCGCTGAAGGCGGGAGGCACGGGTTTAAACTTAACGGGTGCAGATACCGTCGTTCATTTCGATACTTGGTGGAATCCGGCGGTAGAGGAGCAGGCAGCAGACCGTGCGCACCGGATAGGCCAGACTAGTAAAGTGAACGTTATCAAGCTCATCACCCGCGGAACGATTGAGGAAAAAATGAACGAGCTGCAGGATAAGAAACGGCAGCTTATTCATGAAATTGTGGATATCGATGAAAAAAGGCCGTTTACCCTGACCGAAGAGGATATCCACGATTTGCTGAGGATTCATACATGACACATCCTCAGCCTGCAATATGTGTTATTGGGTGTTACTGGTCCTTGCATTTCAATCGATTCTGCAAACGGCAAAGAAAAAACCAGTCTGGAAATCAAACTGGTTTTTTTGCTCATGATGACTCTTCCGCCTTTAAGAATTGAGGAAGCGGATTAAACCGCGGTTAAATTCCTCGGCGTGTGTAGCGTTAAATCCATGAGGGGCGCCTTCAATCACAACAAGCTCACTCCCTGGAACCATTTCATGGGTACGCTTGCCGCTCACTTCAAACGGGACCGTTCCGTCTGAGTCTCCATGAAGGATCAGAGTGGGGATGTTTATTTTTTTCAGGTCGTCCCGGAAGTCGGTTTTGGCGAAAGCTTTGATGCAGTCAAGGGTTCCCTTCGGGGACGCCATGGCGGCGATATCCCGGTTGTAGAGACGGAATGGCTCGCTGACAAGGTCTGTTCTGTCGCCTGCTGCAAAGAAATTTTGGGTGAACGTATCGAGAAATGCGATTCGGTCGCCCTTTATTCCGTCTTGGAATTCTTCGATCGCCCCGTCATCCAGGCCGCCGTCCGGGTTATCCTCTGCCTTGTACAGATAAGGAGGAACGGCTGCGGCGAACACTGCTTTGCTCACACGTTCTGTTCCATATGTGCTGATATAGCGCGCTACTTCTCCGCCGCCCATTGAGAATCCGACAAGTGTGGCTTCACGGAGATCTAAATGCTCAAGCAAACCGTTCAGGTCGGCTGCGAATGTATCATATTCATAGCCGCTGTAGGGCTGAGAGGATTTTCCAAATCCCCTGCGGTCGTATGTAATCACCCTGTAGCCGGCATCAATGAGAGCGGGCACCTGGCTTTCCCATGAGCGTCCGCTCAGCGGCCATCCGTGAATAAGTACAACCGGTTTTCCAGTTCCATGATCTTCATAGTAAATTTCAATTGGAGCATCGTTTTCATTGCCAACTTTAAGCATCGCCATACTAATCCCTCCAAACAAAATGTGAATGACACACAGGCACTGAGAAAAGACGGCTCGTGTCATCCTTTAGTATGTGATACCCGGATCTTTTTTGGTTCAATCTTTTCAATGTTTGTTAAAAGAACACAGGGCCCTGTCCGAACCTTGAGATGAAGGAAAGAAAGTTCATATCCGTCCGCTAAGGAAGCAGATAACTTTCTTCATAAAACAGAAAAAGGTGAATTTGAGCACAAGCTCAAATTCACCTTTTTCATTTTCGGAGCCAGTTATGATCTTAGCCTCTTTTAAATAATCAGTCTCAATTCTGCATATTCTTTTGCCAGTTTAAAAAACAGCGGTTTGTCATTTCGGTCTAAGGACTCATCGATCTTTTCCTGAAGGAGGGACAGTTTCCGGGTCAACACAGCTTCATCCAACACCATTTGAATGTAAATATCAAGTACGGTTTCCTGTTTCTTTTCCATCTTGAGCGTGTTACGGGACTTCATGATCTCGGTATAAGTTTTCCTGTTTTTCAAGAAAGATCACCCCTGATGCCTTTTTTTAATTATATGGATAAAGAGCCTAGAAATCAACTAAATATTTAAAATTTTTAGAAAACTTATTTCACCAAATTTTGCACGTTTTTCCTTTTTCATAAAAAGCGTCAAAGAGCAGTTCTTTTAATTGGTGATCAAATCGCAATAATGTAAAAATAATGTAAAAATGTAGAAATGCAGAGAGGGATTGTGCTAGATTAAAAGTAGTTCTTTACTCCTATTAAAATTGAGGTGATAGCGATGGAAAATAAGTTTATGAAGGACTACATAGCAAACCGGTTTACGATGGCCATTCTTCCTGATCCGCATATGGGAAAGCTCTATTCCAAGGTGATCGAGACAGAGAAAGAGATTGCCGTTAAACTCAGCCCGCAGGAGATTGTAAGCAAGAGCTGCATGTACTTCGGCAGCAGCTATGAAGGAAGAAAGGCGGGGACACGGGACCTTATGGGAATTACACATAAGCCGCCGATTGTCATTGACCCCGGAAACTATATGTTCTTTTTTCCTACACTGGCCTCAACGAGGAGTCAGTGCGCCTGGATATCGCACGCCCACATCCAGCATTATACGGCTGCGGATTTTGACAATACAGAAGTGCTGTTTACGAACGGACTGGTTGAAACCATACCGGTTTCCTCTTCGTCATTTGAAAATCAGCTTTATAGAACAGCTCAGCTGCGGACCATTATTACGGCAAGAATTGAAGAGGAGCACCGCAAAATGAATATGCTGATGTTTCCAAAGGAAAAGCAGACAAATTTCATTTACGAACAGATTATCCGTGAACTCAACAAACACTAATCAGGCTTTTACCGCTTTGAACAAATATTCTTCCATCAACTCGCATACCTTATTGCGTATTCTCGGATTAAAATAGTTGTGCTGCTCTTCGTAGCCTCTGAAGATAAAGGAATACATCGTAAAAGCTTCATCCCTTTTCACTTCACTTACTTTGATGCTGTTTTTTTTCAGCTCGCGGCGCACTGCAGCAAGGTCTTTCTGGGCAAGCTTCAGTGATTCCTCCACGAGGTTCAAATAGGGCTGCTGCAGCTTGAATGGACTTTTTTCAATGATTAACAGATCCCTGCTGAAGATGGAGATGGTCATGGGGAGGTAGATGGACATCTCAATCGCATCACGCAGGTCTGAGGGAATTCGTGTCATCGCAAAAACCTCGCTTTAACATGATAAAGAGAACGTATGTTCGTTTTTATTTTACTTTATCAGTATACGAAATGCAAGCCGCTTTTATTCAGGCAGTTCCTGAAAAAATGCTCAATGTTTAAAGTCTCTGCACAAACGTGTAGAATATGAGCATAGAGAAAGATAGAAGGAGCTTGCAGGATGGAACTTCAGGCAATACTGGATTATTTTACAATTGAAAGAATGATGGAATTCTTTAAGGATTACAAATCGTTTGGACCGCTGCTTGGCATTGGGCTTCCCTTGCTTGAGGCATTTCTTCCCTTTTTGCCTCTGGTTGTGTTTATTGTAGCGAATGCCAATTCGTACGGGTTATGGTTCGGCTTTTTGTATTCCTGGATTGGAAGCTGTCTCGGAGCGCTCATCCTGTTTTTTCTTGTAAGAAAGTACGGACAGGAGCGGTTTTTCAGATTTATAAGCCGTCATCAATCGGTTCAGAAAATGATGGGATGGATTGAAAGGCATGGATTCGGACCTTTGTTTATCCTGCTGTGCTTTCCATTTACGCCGTCTGCTGCCGTCAATGTGGTGGCCGGCCTGTCGAAGGTCAGCATCTGGCAGTTCTGTCTTGCTGTGATGTCCGGGAAGCTCGTGATGATTTTCCTGGTCAGCTTTATTGGATATGACCTGCGTGCCATCATCACGCAGCCCGAAAGAACGCTTATCGCTGCGGTTGTTATTTTTCTGCTCTGGCTGATCGGCAAGCAGGTGGAAAAGCGCCTGAATGTCAGAATGCTTGAGAGGAAAAGAAGCCATTAATTTTTTTACGGGGGAGTAAAGATGAGAAAAAGATACTGGTTTTTGTCTGCCGTCATCACCTTTTTGCTCATACTTACTATAAAAAATCTTCTATTTGTCGACTACAGGGTGGAAGGGGTTTCGATGCAGCCTACTCTGACTGCGGGCCACCTTCTGTCTATTAATAAAGTAAACCATCGGTTATTTGACCTGAAAAGATTTGATATTGTTGTCTTTCAGCCTCCAGGGGAAAAAGAGGCCTACATCAAGAGAATTATCGGTTTGCCGGGAGATGAGCTGGAGTATAAGAACGACAAGCTGTATATCAACGGGAAGGCTGTGAAAGAACCATATTTAAATCCGGTCAAAAAAGAGTTAAGCATGGGAAAGCTGACCGGCAATTTTACGCTTGAGGAGATTACGGGCAAAAAAACGATTCCCGAAGGCTGTCTTTTCGTTATGGGTGACAACCGCCTTGTCAGCAGGGACAGCAGACAGTTTGGATTGATCAGCACAGATTATGTGATTGGCAAGGCTACAAAAGAATAGGGAAGATCCCAATAAAAGTGCACGATGGTGATCATGCACTTTTTTTCTGTACGGACATCCATCTCAAATTAACCTTTTCAGGCTGTTTGTTCTTCTTTCCGCATATATTCTCGGTCTCCTTCAGACTTCCTGTACTCTTTATTCGAAACCCATGCCAGAAACAAACTCAAGCCTGAACAGAAGTAAAGGAATGTTGTTCCTTTTTCTATTACTAGAAAAGCAGATAGCGGACCTAATGCAGCTCCGAGGTCAGCAGCCATAGAGTATTTTGTTATGATGGCTGTCTTTTGCTTCATTGCGGAAGCAGCATCAGATACTAATACATCGGTTAACGTTGTTATAATGGTTGAGCAAATCAGGAGAAGCACGATGATCGATGCCCAAATGAAGAACGGAAGCTGACAATTGATAAGCGGAAATAAACAGCCTGTCATGAGTAATGCAATGAACAAAAGAGGATGCCTGCCAAGTACTCCGTCGGAAACATGTCCTATAAATGGAGCAAGAAACGGCTCCCATGTCCATCTTAAACCAAGGAGAAGCCCTGATGCGGCTCCAGAAGCAAGTATAAAGCCATCTGCTATAGATACGTGCATTCCGTAGTGCCTGGTCAGGTAATAGCTTACAGTAGAAGCAAATACGCCCTGAAGCAGAAACGCCGCGATCAATCCCCTGAGGAGAGAGAGCCTAATTGTCCTTTTGCTAAAATCAACCTTTTCGATTTTTTCTGATTTTTCTTCCCTTGGCCGTAATAAGGCAGGAGTTAACAAAAAGACCAATGGGACTGAGAGCAAACAAGCTGCTGCAAATACAAGGCACGTTAGTTTCATCCCAATTTGATAGCACAGTAAACCTCCAAAAATCATTCCGGCAAGGCTTCCCAGCCGGTAAGTGCCATTATAGATCCCCATGAATTTCCCTTTATTTGACTCGGAGGATAATTGCACCACAAGCAATTGTCCGGAAAGACGGAGCAGTGCCCAGGCAAACCCCCATATACACCGGAGAATAAACCAGCATAGAAAACCGTTCAGAGAGAAAAAACCGATATTTGTCAGAAAGGTTAATAGAATCGCGAGCAGTAAAGCGTGCTGAAGTTTTAGCGTTTTTACCAATAAAGCTGCAAACGGATTGAGAGGAATTCGAATGAAACGGTTTACCGACAGCAGAACTCCAGCTTCAATTAGCGAAGATAATCCTGCTTCCTTAAAATAAAGAGGCAAAGCGATATAAAACATGGAGTCCGTGAGTAAGCAGATGCCTGTAATTAAAGCTGTAAAAATGATGTTTGAGCGGTTTGGTTTTTTTGTCATGATGTACCTCTCTTTCATCATTACTCTAAAGGATGTAAAATAATAAGAAAAATATATATATTTTATCAATTGATAAGTTTTAATTATGGGAGAGTTTTAATGAATCTAAATGCTTTAAGACATTTTGTCAGTGTTGTAAAAACTGGCAGTGTCACAGGGGCAGCGAGGGAGCTGCATATTAGTCAGCCGGCCATTTCCATGCAGATTAAAAATCTGGAAAAAGAACTTGGCCACACACTTTTTAAAGCCAGGGGCAGGGGAATTGAGCTGACAGAGGCGGGGGAAGTTGTCTATCAGCAGGCTGTCAAACTGTTTTTGGCCGAAGAAGAAGCAGAAAGAATAATTGAACAGTATACGAGCGGAGTCACAGGGAATATCAGGGTCTTTGCTACGAATTTTCCGGCAAGCTACTTAATGCCCGGATGGATTGCCGGTTTTAAACAGCTTTATCCGGAAACTGGTATTCAGATATTTTCCGGAAACACAAAAAGTGCCTTGGATAAGCTGATGAAAAATGAAATTGATTTTGCGGTCATCGCAAGCCATTCTTCACTGCCTGATGAAGCCGATATTGTTCATCTGCTTGATGATGAGCTATTCTTTATCGTTCCCTGGAATCACCCTTTAGCATCAAAAAGGGCTGAATTTGAAGATCTTATGGAAGAAGATTTTATATTAAGGGGAGAAGGAAGTTCTACAAGGGCTTTAGTAGAATCATTATGTCAGATAAAACAGGTGCAATTGCAGAGGACACCCGTTCAAGTTGAGAGGCTAGAAGAAGCAATCGGGATTGTTGCATCTGGATATGGGATTACGCTCGCACCGCGATTGGCCATTTCCCCATATATGGACAGAGGTCTCCTAAGTGTTGTGAAGGTAAATGATCTGTATCTTACAAGGAGAATAAAACTATGTAAAAAAAAGGGGAATCATTTTTCCCCCGCGGTAAAAAACTTCATGAACTATATTGTAAATAACAGCCATAAAAGCTGATAGACCGTTTCCAATGCTAAAACGATTCAATCATTCCCTGACCCAATAAACGTAACCGCAGCAGCAATCCCGTAAAAAACAGAAAACCCAAGCAGCATGCTCTGAAAAGACAGAACTCCCGCAAGCAAAGGCCCTATGCTTGCACCTGCTAGCAAAATAAAGGAATACAGGGAGACGGCTGTTGCCCGGTCACTTCCTGCGGTCTCTCCAATCATGGAAATAACGGCCGGTATACAAACAGAAAGGGAGGCTGTGAACAGAACAGATAAAGCGGCGGACATGTAGAGGCTCCCGCTTGCATAGTTCAGCAGAAAAGCCAGAATGATCAACAGCATAGCGTACCTGACAGCAGCTGTTTTCCCGAACCTTCCGATCCACTTTACGCTGAATAAGGAAAACAGCGCTCCGGCAAGTCCTGCTGCTTTACACCAGAACAGGACTTCTTCAGAAACAATCCCCGAATAGGCACGGTGAAACCCCTCATAATAGGAGACAAATGACATCAGCATGGCAAACGTCAGGATATAGCACAGAACAAGCTTAGGATTGCGGAAAATGGACCGGAACGACGAGATCAGGTTCTTTGCACCGCTCTGATGTTTCCTGCCGTCCAAAAGCCATGCCAGACATCCTGTAAGCAGGGCATAGGCGACGGCGAAAAAGAGAAAAACTGTTCTCCAGTCATGCGAAATGGCGATGGCAGAGCTGATCAGCTGCCCGATCATGCCGGACATTAAAAATCCCATATTAATCAGGGAGATGAGCATGGTTGCCTCTTTTTCCCTGAACGATTCAAAACAATAGGCATAGGCAACAGGGGCAAAGCATCCGAGACAAAACCCCTGCAGGGATCTGAGCGGAATAAATGTGGCGGATGAGGAGAACGCAAGCATGGCGGTTGCTGCAATTGCGAGGGCAAAGCCTGCGATCAGGACGTTTTTCTTTCCGGCTTTTTCTGTGAGCGGCCCGAACGTAAAAAGGCCGGCCGCATAAAAGAATGTAAAAAAGGTGCTGCCGAGAACGGCTTCATTGAAGGAAAGGCCTGTATCCTCCGATATAGATGCATACAGGGGAATCAGCACATAGATGCTGCTTGCTATCATAATGGCCGTCACGAGAAAAAAGGCCGAGAGCAGATGGATTCTTTTCATCAGACTGCCTCCTTTAAAAACAGCCTATGCATATGCCGCCATAGCGGTCACGGGGCTTCTGCAAAACTTGGAAGTCCCGGGAGAATGGCATTCCATATTGTTTTCAAGTAAAATAGACAGATAGATAAAAGAGAGTGAAACGGAACAGAAAGGCGTATGAGTGAATATGCCTTTTTTTACATAGAAAGGGGTTCTGACGGTGGGTGTCAGGTTTATTTTGGGAAGATCGGGAAGCGGAAAAACACACCGCATGCTGAATGAAATCCGTTCAGAGCTTTTCAGGAAGCCTGAAGGGGATCCGGTTGTCTATCTTGTGCCCGATCAGATGACATTCGGTATAGAATATGAGCTTGCTAAAACGCCGGAGCTTGGTGGCATGATGAGGGCGCAGACGTTCAGTTTCAGCCGGCTTGCGTGGAGAATTCTTCAGGAAACAGGAGGAATCAGCCGCTATCATATAACCGGGACAGGCATACAGATGATGCTGAGAAAGCTGATTGAGCAGCACAAGCAGGACTTTAGGCTGTTTGCAAAAGCAAGCGGAAAAAGCGGTTTTATTGATCATATGGAAGCGATGATTACAGAGCTTAAACGCTATTGCCTCACGCCACAGGAGATGGAAGAGAAGATAAACGGAATCTCAGTCAACGCCACGAGACAGGAGCAGGCGCTCGCTGACAAACTGCATGACGTTGTTCTGCTGTATAAGCGGATGGAAAAGGAACTGAGCGGCACATACGTCGATTCAGAGGATTATCTGCGTCTTCTTGCGGAAAAAATAGAGCATTCATCCTATATTCAGGCGGCTGATATTTACCTCGATGGTTTTCACAGCTTTACGCCTCAGGAATACATGGTGATAGGTGCTTTAATGAAACATGCGAAGAGTGTAACGGTTGCGCTGACAGCAGACAAGCCGTTTCATGAACACCTGCCGCATGAACTGCATCTTTTCAGGATGACAGGCATGACCTATCACAGGCTGTCTGTTCTCGCCGCTGATAACGGTGCCGAAATAGAGGATGTGACGGTGCTGAATGAAATGCCGCGTTTTGCAGAGCGGCCGTCCCTTGCCCATCTCGAGCGCTTCCTTGAGTCAAGGCCGGTGAAGCCTTATGAGGGAGAGACAAATGCTGTACTTGCACAAGCTTCCTCAAGAAGGGCGGAAATTGAGGGCATTGCCAGAAAAATAAGAGGGTTTGTCATGGATGATGGTTACCGGTATAAGGATCTTGCTGTTTTGATCCGGAATATCGGAGACTATCAGGATGTTATTGAACAGGTATTCAAAGATTACGAGATTCCTTTTTTCATCGATCAAAAGAGATCGATGCTGAATCATCCGGTCATAGAATTGATCCGCTCTGCTCTTGAAGTGCTGAATGGGGGCTGGCGTTATGAGGCTGTGTTCAGGGCTGTTAAAACAGAGCTCCTGTTCCCCGCTGACACGGATAAGCGCATCATGAGAGAAAAAATGGATCAGTTTGAAAACTATGTCCTTTCCTATGGCATTCAGGGCAGCAAATGGACGAGCGGTGAGCGGTTTGTCTACCGCCGCTATTATTCCCTTGATGACGAATATGTCAGAACAGATGAAGAAAATGAAACAGAAGAGATGATTAATGAGCTGAAGGACATCGTTGTACCTCCGATTCAGACGCTCGGTGAACGGATGAAGCGCACGAAAGATGCATCAGGCAAGGCCGAGGCACTTTATTTATTCCTCGAAGAACTCCATATTCCGTATAAACTCGAACAGATGAGAGCGGAAGCAGAGGAAGCGGGGAGACTCGTTGAGGCAAGAGAGCATGCTCAGGTGTGGAGCGCGGTCATCGGAATGCTCGATGAATTTGCTGAAATGATGAATGAACACCGCGTCTCGCGCAGTCTGTTCGCAGATATGATTGACACAGGTCTTGAAGCGATGAAATTTGCACTTGTGCCGCCTGCGATGGATCAGGTAGTGATTGCAAGCCTGGAACGTTCAAGGCTGCTGAATGTGAGCGTTGCGTTTGTTGCAGGAGCAAATGACGGTATTCTGCCAGCAAGGCCGATGGAAGAAGGCGTGCTGACGGAGGAGGACCGCATTTCCCTTCATCATCAGGGCATTGAACTTGCCCCGACTGCACGGGAGCAGCTGCTTGATGAAACCTTTGTTTTGTACATGGCCCTCTCAAGTGCATCCCGTGAGCTGTACATCTCTTATCCGCTTGCAGATGAGGAAGGAAAAGCGATGCTGCCTTCCATCATCGTGAAACGATTGAAGGATTTATTTCCGGACATTAAAACAGAAATCTTTATCAATGAGCCGGAGGAGCTTCCAGAAGAGGACCAGCTTTCCTTTATCGTAAATGAGGAGGTCACGCTCTCTTATTTAACGTCTCAGCTTCAAAACTGGAAAAGAAGCTATCCAATTAGCCCGATCTGGTGGGATGCCTATACACATTTTACGGAAAAAGAGGAGCGGTCTGCCCTGTCAAAAGTGACAGGAAGTCTGTTTTACCGGAACGAAGCGGAGACACTTGAAAAAGGGATCAGCAGAGAGCTTTACGGTGAGCACATTCAGGGAAGTGTGTCCCGGATGGAAATGTTCAAAGCCTGTGCATTCTCACATTATGCTTCGCACGGCCTGAAATTAAAGGACAGGCAGCAGTTCCGTCTTGAGGCTCCTGATATCGGACAATTGTTCCACTCGGCGCTTAAACTGATTTCAGACCGGATGCAGCAGCTGAAAATCGACTGGAAGGACCTGTCAACAGATCAGTGCTCCCGTCTTTCCCATGATGCGGTTGAAACATTGGCGCCTAGGCTTCAGCGCGAAATTCTGCTGAGCTCAAACAGGCATCATTATTTAAAGCGAAAGCTCGTCACCATCATTACGAGGGCATCCTCCATCTTGAGCGAGCATGCTAGGGCCAGCGGTTTTGCCCCGGCAGGCCTGGAGCTTGGATTCGGAAAAGGCGGCCCGCTGCCGCCGATCCGCTTCAAGCTTGAAAATGGATGCACAATGGAGCTTGTCGGCCGGATTGACAGGGTTGATAAAGCAGAAAGTTCAAAAGGAGTTCTTCTCCGGATCGTTGATTTTAAATCGAGCGACAAAACGCTGAATTTATCGGAAGTGTACTACGGACTTGCTCTGCAGATGCTGACGTATCTTGATGTCATCATTACCCATTCAAAATCGTGGCTTGGTGTCGAGTCGACGCCTGCGGGTGTTCTTTATTTCCATGTGCATGACCCGATGATCCAGTCTTCAGCCATGCTGCCGCAGGATAAAATCGATGAAGAGATTTTCAAAAAGTTTAAAATGAAAGGCCTGCTTCTTGGAGATGAGGAGGCTGTGAGGCTGATGGATCAGACACTGGATTCCGGCCTCTCAAAAATCGTCTCGGCCGGCCTTAAGAAAGACGGCGGATTCAGGTCAGATTCCGCGATTGCAAGCGAAGCGGAATTTGATCTTCTCAGAGGCCACGTCAGATCCGTTTTTCAATCGATTGGAACGGACATTACGAACGGGAAAACGGACATTTCTCCTTACAAGCTGAAGGATAAAGTACCGTGTACCTTCTGTTCATTTAAATCGGTCTGCCAGTTTGACCAGTCGCTTTCAGAAAATCAGTACCGTGTTCTGAAAGATGACAAGAATGATGTGATTTTAAAACGGCTTCAGAACGAAGCGGGAAGGGAGGAATCATGATGCTGCAAAAACCAGCAGACAGCCAGTGGACAGACGACCAGTGGAAAGCCATTGTCTCAAGCGGACAGGACATCCTGGTTGCTGCAGCTGCCGGCTCAGGAAAAACAGCGGTGCTTGTCGAACGAATCATCCGTAAAATCATTTCAAAAGAAAATCCCGTGGACGTTGACCGTTTGCTTGTTGCCACGTTTACGAATGCATCTGCAGCTGAAATGAGAAACCGGATCGGCGAAGCGCTTGACAAGGCGCTGAAGGAAAATCCATCATCCCTCCATATAAGACGCCAGCTGTCACTGCTGAACAGGGCTGCCATTTCCACCTTGCATTCGTTCTGTTTGAATGTTGTAAGAAAGTATTACTATTTAATTGACCTTGACCCGGGATTCCGGATTGCCGATCAGACGGAAGGCCAGCTTCTGATCGATGAAGTGCTTGATGATCTGTTTGAAGAGCAGTACAGCATACCGGATAACGAACGCTTTTTTGACCTTGTTGACAGGTATACAACAGACAGAAGCGATACAGACCTGCAGACACTGATCAGAACGCTGTATGATTTTTCCCGCTCCCATCCGAGTCCTGCAAGCTGGCTTGAAGGGCTGTCTGATATGTACGGCGGAGAAGAACCGCTTGAAAATCTGCCGTTCTTCCCGTATCTGGCTGAAGACATCTCGATGCAGCTGACGAGCAGTCTTGAAAAGCTGAAGCGGGCGCTTGCCCTGACTGAAAAGCCCGGCGGTCCGGCACCGAGAGCAGAAAATCTGACGGATGATATCAGACAGGTTCAGGGGCTGCTTGAGGTAAGAGGGTCATGGCACGATCTTGCTGAGAAAATCAAGCTGATTTCTTTCTCACGCGCCAAGGCATGCAGAGGGGCTGAATACAGCAAAGAGCTGCTTGAACAAGCGACATCGCTCCGCAATTCCGCAAAAAAGCAGGTCGAACAGCTGCAGGAAGAATTGTTTGCGCGCTCTTATGAAAGCCACATGAATGACCTTAAGGAACTGAAGCCTGTAATCGAAACACTGATTGGGCTTGTTCATCAGTTCGGAATCCGTTTTGATGAGATGAAAAAACAAAAAGGCATCGTTGATTTCTCGGACCTTGAGCATTATTGCCTGCAGATTCTCGGTGTGCCGGATGAGCACGGCCGTCTGCAGCCGAGCGAAGCTGCGCTTGATTACAGGCAGCAGTTTGCAGAGGTGCTTGTTGATGAATACCAGGACACAAATCTTGTTCAGGAAACGATTCTGAAGCTTGTTTCAAAAAGCGGGCCGGGAAACCTCTTTATGGTAGGTGATGTCAAGCAGTCCATTTACCGTTTCCGCCTTGCAGAGCCGTTTCTGTTTTTAAGCAAATACAAGACGTTCAGTAAAGACGGGCACGCACAAGACGGCCTGAGAATTGACCTGTCGAAAAATTTCAGAAGCCGTGCGGAAGTGATAGACGGCACCAATTTTCTCTTTAAACAGGTGATGGGAGAAAAAGTGGGAGAGGTCGCCTATGACGAAGCCGCTGAGCTGAAGCTTGGCGCGTCCTATCCTGAGTCTGAAACGATGAGTGCGGAACTTTTGCTTGTGGACCGCGGAAAAGAAGAATCAGATGATGCTTCTGAAGAAGATGTTTTTGCTGCAGAGGATTTGGAAACCGTTCAGCTCGAAGCAAGAGTGATGGCCAAAAAAATCCGGGAAATGGTTCAGACAAAATATCAGATTTATGACCGAAAGCTTGGAGGCACGCGAAATATCGCATACAAAGATATTGTCGTTCTTCTCCGTTCCATGCCGTGGGCGCCGCAGATCATGGAAGAGTTTAAGCAGGAGGGGATTCCTGTTTATGCCAATCTCTCAGGCGGTTATTTTGAAGCGGCGGAGGTCGCTGTCATGATGTCGCTGCTTAAGGTCATCGATAACCCGTATCAGGATGTTCCTCTGGCGTCTGTTTTAAGGTCTCCTGTTGCGGGCCTTGGCACGAACGAACTTGCTGTTATCCGCACCTATTCAAAAAAGGGCACTTATTTTGAAGCGCTGAAGGTGTTTCTTTCTGAAGCTCATGGCTCTGATGCGGCTTTAAGAGATCAGCTTCAAGGATTTTATGATCAGCTCCAGGAGTGGAGAGAACGGGCGCGGATGGGCTCTGTTTCAGAGCTGATCTGGCAGCTGTACAGAGATACCAAGTTCTTTAACTACGTCGGCGGCATGCCGGGCGGCAAACAGCGCCAGGCGAATCTGCGTGCCCTTTATGACAGGGCAAGACAGTATGAAGCGACTTCGTTCAGGGGACTGTTCCGGTTCCTGCGCTTTATTGAACGGATGCAGGAGCGCGGAGATGACCTCGGTGCAGCAAGGGCACTGGGCGAGCAGGAGGATGTTGTCAGGCTGATGACCATCCACAGCAGCAAAGGGCTTGAGTTCCCGGTAGTTTTCACAGCCGGTCTCGCCAGACAGTTCAATATGATGGATATGAACAAAAAGTATTTGCTGGATAAGGAGCTTGGCTTTGCCACGAAGCTGATTAAACCGTCACTCAGAATCAGCTATCCGACACTGGCGCTTTCAGCCATGAAGAAAAAAATGAAGATTGAGCTGCTTTCAGAAGAGCTAAGAGTGCTGTATGTTGCGCTTACCCGTGCAAAGGAAAAGCTCTTTTTAATCGGAACAGTTAAAGATGCAGCAAAATCTCTTTCAGACTGGCAGACAGCGCTGGGTCAGGAAGAATGGCTGCTGCCTGATTTTGAACGGGCGCAGGCAAAGTCCTACCTGGACTGGATCGGACCGTCGCTTGTCCGCCACAAAGACGCAGAAATGCTGAGAGAGCAGGCAGAGGGGGTACCGCACCTTCTTTCGCATCCTTCCCGGTTTGAAATCACGATGGTGAAAGAAACAGACCTCTATGATATCCGGGCAGAAGAAAAGAAATACGATGAGGACATCCTCACAGCCCTGAAAAAACTGGAGCCGATCGCAGAGCAGTCAGCATACCGCGATCAGATTGAAAAACAGCTCTCATGGATCTACCCTCATCAGTTTGCCTCTGTGTTCAGATCCAAGCAGTCTGTTTCAGAAGTGAAGAGGCAGCAGGAAACGCGGGATGAATTCAGCGACTTCCGGATTCTCGAAAATCAGCAGGATTCATATATGTTTGACCGCCCTAAGTTCATGCAGAAGAAAACCCTCACAGCTGCCGAAAAAGGGACAGCCATGCATGCCGTCATGCAGCAGCTGAATGTCAGAGAGCCTGTGACGGAAGAAAACACAGTATGGAAAGTAAATGAGCTTGTTGAAAAAGAAATCCTCACAAGAGCGCAGGCGGACAGCATCAATATTGCTGCCATTGTTCATTTTTTTGAAACAGATATCGGCATGCGTCTTCAAAAAGCAGACCGCATCGAACGGGAAGTTCCCTTCAGCTATGCCCTGCCGGCTGAAGAGCTGTACGAGGCAGCAAGCGGTGAACAGGTGCTCATTCAGGGGGTTATTGACTGTCTGTTTGAAGACGAAGAAGGAGTCGTGCTGCTTGATTACAAGACAGATGCGATTCACGGCAAATTTCCGGGAGGGTTCGAGCAGGCAAAGCCTGTTCTTGCAAGCCGCTACAGCGTGCAGCTTGACCTCTACGGCAAAGCCATTGAAAAAATAACGAAAAAACCTCTATCTTCAAAGGTGCTGTATTTCTTTGACGGAGGGCATGTGCTGGAAATGTAAAGAAAAAGAACAATAACAAGCTCAGGGTGCGCCTCTTGGCGCAGCTTGAGCTTTTTTAAAGGAGAGAAGCTTATGAGAATTCTGCACACAGCAGACTGGCATCTTGGAAGGACGCTTGAAGGAAGGAGCCGCCTTGAAGAGCAGGCCCAGTTTTTAGATGAGCTCTCCCTGATCGCGGCGGAAGAAAAAGCGGATGCCATAATTATGGCTGGAGACGTATTTGACACAGTCAATCCGCCCGCAGCGGCTGAACAGCTCTTTTATGAGAGCATCTCGAGACTTTCGGACAAGGGAAACAGGCCTGTCGTTGTGATTGCAGGAAATCATGACAATCCGGAACGTGTTCAGGCTGCTTCGCCTCTTGCAGATACCCAGGGGATCTACTTGGTTGGCTACCCGACAGCGGATGTACTGACAATTGATGTGCCGTCTGCCGGCCAGACGATGGCGATGGCTGCTCTTGCCTATCCTTCTGAGGCAAGGCTTAAAGAGGTTCTGTCAGACACCCATGATGAAATTCTGCTTCGCAATTCATACGACGAGCGCATCAGAGATTTGTTCGCCGTGATGGCGGGAAAGTTTAGAAAAGAAACAGTAAATCTTGCGATGAGTCATATTTATGTCGCAGGCGGTAGCTCGACTGATTCGGAAAGACCGATCGAAGTGGGCGGGGCCTATACGGTCGCTGCCTCAAGTCTTCCGGAACTTGCTCAGTACACGGCGCTTGGCCATCTTCACCGTCCTCAAACGCTGAAGCGGGCAAGTTCTGCCGCCAGATATTCCGGCTCACCGCTTGCTTACAGTTTTTCTGAAACGGGCTATGCGAAATCCGTCACGATGGTGGAGGCCGATCCGGGAGGACAGGCACAGGTATCCGAGATTCTGCTCTCAAGCGGAAAGCCTCTTGTGAAATGGAAAGCCCAGGAAGGCCTGCATCAGGTTCATCAGTGGCTGGATGAAGGGAAGGACAAGCTTGCCTGGATTGATCTTGAGGTTCACCTGAAGGATACACTTTCTCTTGAGGAAATTCACAGGCTGAGAAAATCACATCCTGGCTTTGTTCATATTCGTCCGGTTTTTGAAAAGAACATGAACGAAGAAATCCGTGAAAGCAGGGCGAACCTGCCCATTGACGAGCTTTTTACGAGATTTTATGAAAAACAGACCGGTGGGGCAAAGCCTGACGGGGAAACGATGAAACTTTTTCTCGATATGGTTCATGATGAGACGAAAGAGGAGGAGGACAGAGGATGAAGCCAATCGCACTTACTATCTCGGGGCTTCACAGCTTCAGGGAAAAACAGACCGTTGATTTCAGTTCTCTCTGCGAAGGCGGCGTATTCGGCATTTTCGGCCCGACCGGAAGCGGGAAATCCTCGATTCTTGACGCCATGACACTTGCTCTGTACGGAAAAGTGGAGCGGGCGGCAAACAATACCCACGGAATCATCAATCATGCCGAGGATACTGTTCATGTGTCGTTTACATTTGAACTGGAAAATGCAGAAAGCCTGAAACGATATTCAGTTGAAAGGATGTTTAAGCGGACGGATGAGCACCGGGTGAAAACCGCGCTGTGCAGAATTCTTGAGCATGGCGAGGAAACAGCGGTCCTTGCGGATAAAGCGGCGGAAGTGAATGAAAAAGTACATGCTCTTTTAGGCTTGACCATTGATGATTTCACCAGGGCAGTCGTGCTTCCGCAGGGCAAGTTTGCAGAATTTTTATCTCTCAAGGGAGCTGAAAGAAGGCAGATGCTCCAGCGGCTTTTCCACTTGGAACAATACGGGGAAGAGCTTGTCAAAAAGGTCAGAAAACGGCTGACGGATGCCAGGGGAGAGCAGAACGAGATTTCAGCCGAACAGGCTGGTCTTGGAGATGCATCAAAGGAAGCCGTTAAATTTGCGGAAGAAGAGCTTAAAGGTGTAAATCTCCTTTTAGAAAAAAGGCAGAAGGAATATGAAGAAACAGTCAGGCACCATCAAGAGCTTGAGGAAGTCCGGGCACTTCAGCTTGAACAGGAAAGCTATGAAAAAGAGCTTGCAGAGCTTGAAAAAAAGAAAGCGGACATCCAACAGCTTGCAGCAAAACTCGACCGCGCAGAAAAAGCTGATCTGGCAAAACCCTACGCGGAAGCACTGCAGACGGCTGAGCGGGAAAAAGAAGGCAGCAGAAGGATAAAGGAAGAATCTGTAGCAGAATGGCAAAGACAAAAGCAGTCCTATGCTTCTGCGGCAGCCGCCTATGAAGAGATCCGGAAACAAAAGGCAGCCGAAGAGCCGGCGCTTGCTTCAAGAAAAGAACAGCTCCTGCAGCTGCTTGCTCTGGAAGAAGAACTGCAGCATGAAATCCGGTTGCTGGAAGAAAAGGCCGCACAGAACAAACGCCTGACAACTGAACTTACAGAAAAAGAGGAAAGTGCGGCGCGGGCAAATGAGCTTCTGAAAAAAGCTGTTCAAAAGCAAAACCTTCTAAAAGAGCAGATGGAGCAAAATACAGTAACAAGCAAAGAAAGAGAAAGAATACGGGCTGCGTCAGAACAAAGGATGTTCCTTACAAATGCCGAGTCGGTCGTTACTGAATGGAAGAATAAAACTGAGCAAAAGAAGCAAAAAATCCTGCAGTCAGATGAAACCATAATGCAGGCAAAGAAGAAAATGCATGAATATGAAGACAGTATGAAAGCTCTTTATGAAAATGTGCAAAAGGGCTATCATGCAAGCTGCGAAGTGCTGAACCAGCACAAAAAGCATGCAGAGACGAGAAGACAGCTGCTTCAGGAGGAAAAGAAAAACGTTCAAAGAAACATGGCAGAAATGCTCGCAAAAAGCCTCACCACTGATGAGCCGTGCCCTGTATGCGGATCTGTTCATCACCCTGCGCCGGCTGACTTCAAAGCCTTGGAATCTTCAGATGGATCAAATCTTGAAATGCTTGAAAAGCAGGCAGATAAAGATGCGCTTCTTACGCTGCAATTGGAGAATGCAAAAGAAAAGTGGGAAGATCTCTCAAAAGAAATGATTTTATCCTATTCGTTTTTATCATCTGTCTTAACTGAACTTGAAGACGGTAATGATGAAATGGATGTGTTGACAGAATCAAAATCATTAACCCAGGATTTTCTTCAAATGAAAGAACAGTATACAAAGCTCCATTCAACCGTAAGGAAGCAGAATGAAGCTCTCCGTCAGCTTGAGTTTACGCATGGCAGTCATGTTGCTGAGCACAAGGAAGCAGCAGAAAAATGGCAGCAAACAGAAAAAGAATACAATGCTGCACTAGAAAAGTGGACAAAAGCATTTGGTGACCTTACAGCTGACCAGGCAGCAGAAGAGCAAAGGCTGATAAGGGAGAAAGATGAACAATTTGAAGAGCTGAAAACCAGGGTTGCAAAAAGCATTGATTTCATTGAAGAAAAAGAAAAGGAAATAAAACAGCTTGAGACAGAATGCCAGCAGCTGAGCATCAGCCGCGCAGAGCTGACGGCCTATTTAACAAGCATGAGGCAAACTGCGGGTGAAAAACAAAAACGGATTGAAAAAGAAACAGGAGATAAACATCTCTCCCTTCAGCTTCGGGAAAACGAGGCCATGCAAAAGGAGCTTTATGCCAAGGAACAAAGCCTCTATAAATCCTTTCAGGAAGCGATGGAGGCTGTGCAAAAAGCAGAAAGCAGCAGTGCGGCTGCAGAAAAAACGTTTGAACAGGCTGAAGCAAGACTGCGCGATGCGGCTGAAAAATGGGAGCAGATCAAACAGCAGACACCTTTCAAAGATGCTGCGGAGGCTGCCTCTGCTTTTATGCCGCAAGCAATTAAGCAAAGTCTGAAGGAAGAGTTTGACGTCTATCAGGATAAAAAGAAACAAGTCATGGCAGACTTTAAACGTGTGGAAGCGAAACGGAAAAACCGTTCTGTCAGCTTGGATGAATGGGAGTCCATAAAAGAGCTGAAAGCAGAAACGAAACAGCTGGCAGATGCTGCCTCAGAAGCCCGCGGAGCTGCCGCAAAAGCTCTTCATATCCTGAAGGATAAGCACGAAAGATACATGGAACTGGAGCAAAAACGCCTTGAGCTTGAGGAGCTTGCAGCAAGACTTGAAAAGCTGCAGACGGTATTCAAAGGAAATGCGTTCGTTGAGTTCCTGGCAGAAGAACAGCTCCACCTTGTGAGCGAGGATGCTTCTGAGCGGCTCGGACAGCTTACAAGACAGCGCTATGCCATTGAAGTGGATTCTTCCGGCGGATTTGTCATGCGTGATGATGCAAACGGAGGAGTAAGGCGTCCCGTTTCAAGCCTTTCAGGCGGAGAAACATTCCTGACCTCCCTGGCACTGGCGCTTTCTCTGTCATCTCAGATCCAGCTGCTGGGAGAATACCCGCTTCAGTTCTTTTTCCTTGATGAAGGTTTCGGGACGCTTGATGCAGATTTGCTTGATACAGTCATAACGGCTCTTGAAAAACTGCAGTCCAATAACCTTTCCGTCGGCGTCATCAGCCATGTGCAGGAGCTTCGTGCAAGACTTCCGAGGAAGCTTGTCGTAACACCTGCAGAGCCGACAGGAAGCGGCACATCGGTCCAGCTTGAACTGATGTAGAGAGGATAGGTTGATAATGGCAAAGAAACAACTTGGAACATGCGAGCTGTGCAAAAGGCAGGAGGTTGAAACAACAGAACATCATTTAACCCCGAAGGAAATGGGCGGCACCTTCATGCCGACCGCGATGCTCTGCATTCCGTGCCATAAACAGATCCATGCCCTCTATACAAATGACGAACTGGCTGTAAGGCTGAATACCATCCAGGATTTAAGAAGCGATCCGAAAATTTCAAGCTTCATCAAATGGATCCGCAAGCAGCCGTCCTCAAAGCTTGTCAGGACAAAAAAATCAAATGAGCGGAAGAAACGGAAATGAAAAAAGACGTGCCGGAGAGTTGGCACGTCTTTTTCTAATTATTGGCTACAATATTCTGATCATTTACATCTGGGTCTAACGAGTTGGTTGCACTTACGATGTTGTTGACTATGATAAAGTCGCCTGTATTTCCGCCGCCGGAACCGGAAGCTGTCTTTGATGAGCTTTTAGGAGACAGATAAAAGGAATCACCAAAGTTTACGACACCGCCGCCGACAGAGTTAATGCAGATCGGACCGATGATTGCTGGCATGAACGAACACCCTTTGTCTTTCTGTCATACTTTCAGTCTATGCATTATGAATCGGAACGTTCATTCCTGCTCCGCAATTGTCTGATGTGCTTCACCCTTGATTCGCCGTCAATTGTATTGGTTGACCCGAAATGGACAACCCCGGCAGAGGATATAGAGGTAACTTTTACAGCACCGACACGGATGACCGGACATTCATGAAAAAATGCAGTCTGGACATTTTCGTATATAAGCGGCCGGGGAAGGTTTTCAGAATAAATATTATACTGTTTCAGGTCCCCTTCATTTCCGAAATCAATTTCTTCTTCCCTCTGTACGGCATAAACCTTTATACGCGGGATAATATCAACGCTGTCGCCGACTTGAAATACCGAACTGATCCCCACCGAATCAATGTACGCCCCATTGACGATGGATAAACGATTCTGGATCATGCCGGGGCAAGCGGTACAAAAGGACCGATGATCAGTGATTCAGGCGGCGTATCAAAAACCGATGACATGGTGATGCAGTTTGCATCTCCGATGAGAAAGACGCTTGAACTCGCAACAGCTGTTACCCTGATGGCACCAACTGAAATGTCCTTGTTTACAACCGTGAATTTCATGTTTCGCTTTCAGCTCCTTCTTGGGGCAGGGCCTGGATAAAGTAGGTGATTGAACGTTCAACCTCCTGTTTTACTTTAGCCGTTATTTCTTCAATCTGTTTTTCAGCAGGGACAGACTCGCTGTATCCTCCCTGCTTCAAATAGAATCTGATCCGGCTGTCGATCTGTTTGCGGATATCTTCAATGATGAATTCTTTATGAGCATCATCAAGCTGGTAGTTGTTCTGTTCGGCAAGTGTTTCAATGTATTTTGCGACATCTTCAGTCAGGAAGACGAGCAAATTGGACTGAACCGCCTCAAATATCTCTTCGTCGCGTTTTGGATTTGACGTTTGGTTATTTACTTGAAGACCGTTCTGCTCTACTTCAAACTGTTCAATCTGGTCAGGAACAGTTGGATTCAGCCCGATATTAAGCGTGCCTTCAAGTGTCTCCACTTTTAATTGATCAAATTTATATTCAATCTTTTCAATCGTTGTACTGGGGCGTTTTTTTAGTTCTTCTATTTCTTCCATCATAGCGGAAACAGAGGCCTCAAGCTTTTGAATCTTCTGGTCTTGAGCTTGAACCATTCCATACAAATGCTGAATGCACTGCATCATCGACTGGTCATAGTACAATTCATTCACCCCGTTTCTTTAGATCACGTGCAAAGCGATTATGGGCTATTATATGCACGCTGCAGATATGGGTGAATGCCTATTTGAATTAACTCGGTGCAAGCGGAACAAGCGGGCCTTCAGACTGAGAACCTCCGGGGCTGATTGCAGGAGGAGCGGGCGTCGTGAAAGCCCCGGTGTTATAGAGATTTGCAAGCGGCTTGATGATGCCTGCGCTTCCAATCTGCGGAACGGAAGAGTTGCTGACGGCATCCACTTTCAAAAAATTAATTTGAATGGTCTGGTTAATGTAAAAATTCATTTTTTCACCCCGTTTATGCATTGCCGACAATCGGCTGGTCAACCACGTCATTATCGTAAGCGTTCGTCACACTGTTTTGATTGTAGATGTTCAGTCCGTCACCTGTATTAAAAGATCCTGCCCCGGCAAAGGTTTTGACCTCGCTGTAAGGTGAGATGGTAATGCAATCCCCGACGTGAACAATGCTGCTTGTTCCGACGGCATTCACTTTAAATGCTCCCACAATGGCTGGCATATTCAACATCCTTTGCTTCATTCAGGCAGTAAGGCACCTGTAAAATATCGTATGAAAAATAGGCAGACTTGTGATAAAAGCGGAGTTTTTCCTGCAGCGCGATAATTGATTTTTCATCCTTTATTAATCAGGGAAAAGACGTTTTGACAGCTTTCACTGAAGCTGCAGCTATTTCTTTTTAGAGCAAAATGATCCATACTGGATAAGAATACAAGAGAAGCAGATTCATTGTTTCTTAAATGAAATGAGGTCCATGCAAACATGTCCCAAGTGGTCATTCTAGCTGAAAAACCAGATCAGGGCCGCAAGCTTGCAGCCCCTTTTCCTTCTGTGAAAAAAGAGGGATATTTAGAGATTAAACCGTGCCAGGTATTTCCGGACGGCGCAAAAATCACGTGGGCAATCGGCCACCTGGTCGAACTTAAAAACCCCGATGAATACAAAGACGAATGGAAAAAATGGCGGTTTGAAACACTGCCGATTATTCCAGATCATTTTTCATATAAAGTCAGCAAAGGGAAAGCGAAGCAGTTTAAGATTGTCAAAGAGTTATTAAAGGAAGCAGATGAAATTATCATCGGCACTGACCCTGCCCGTGAAGGGGAAAATATTGCAAGACTTCTGATCATGATGGCCGGTGCAGAAAAAAAGAGCGTGAAGCGTCTTTGGACAAGTTCATTAACAGAAAACGCCATCATGAAAGGATTCACAGAGCTTTACGACGGGAGCAAGACCATCCATCTTTACCATGAAGCCCAGGCGAGGCAAATCTCTGACTGGCTTGTTGGCTTAAATGCGAGCAGGCTGTATACCCTTCATCTTCAGAAGAAAGGGATAAGGGATGTCTTCAGTGTGGGAAGAGTGCAGACTCCGGTTCTGAAACTGATCTATGACAGGCAAAAGGAGATTGAAAACTTTAAGCCTGAACCTTTCTTTGAGCTTCAGGCTGCATTTGAAGTGTCCGCAGGAAACTATACCGGAAAGCTGAAGGGGCGCTTTAAAAGCCCGGAAGAATTGTTTTCTGCTGTTGGTCCTGAAATTGTAAAGGGAAAAACGCTTTATGAAGCGACAGTGAAAAGTGCAGAAACAGCGGAGAAAAGAGTACCGCCGCCAAAGCTTCACAGCTTATCAACCCTCCAGGCAAAATTGAATAAACAGAGAAAAATGAGTCCAAGCGGGGTTCTGAAAACAGCACAGTCTCTTTACGAAAAAGGGTATATTTCGTATCCGAGAACAGACTCCCAGTACATAACAGAAGAAGAATTCGGATACATCAAAGCGCGAATCGGCCAGTATCAGGAGACCCTGTCCCTGTCATGTACCCCTGCTAGACTGTCGCCTTCAAAACGGTTCGTGGATGCCAAACGCGTGAGCGATCACTATGCCATCGTGCCTACTGAAAAAAGGGTCACGCAAGCTGCATACAATTCCTTCAGCGGTGAACAAAAGGCTGTATACGAAGAAGTGATCAAAACAGCTCTCGGCATGTTTATGGAGGATTACGTCTATGATGAAACAACCATTCTGACGTCCATCGGCAAAAATGATTTTATCAGCAAGGGAAGAACGATGAAAAAGCCCGGCTGGAAGACGCTGTACCAAAAAGAGACTGACAGCCCGGAAGAAAAAGCAGATCTTCAAATGCTTCCAAAAGTGGCGGCGGGCGAGCCCGCAAAAGCGGAAATCGGAGTGAAGGACGGCATGACACAGCCTCCTAAACCGTACACCCAGGGACAGCTGATCACGCTCATGAAAACAGCCGGCAAGCATGTGGAAGACAAAGAGATGAGAGAAGCGCTGAACAGCACAGAAGGCCTCGGGACAGAAGCAACGCGCTCCGGAATTATTGATACGCTTCTTATGAGGAAGTTTATTGAAGTGAAGAAAAATGAAGTGTTTGTCACGCCAAAAGGGGAAGTTCTTTGTGAAGCCGTTGACGGCACTCTGCTCTCCAAGCCTGAAATGACGGCCAAATGGGAAGTCTATCTCAAAGGAATCGGAAGCGGCGAAAAATCCAAAGAAGTCTTTATTGAAACGGCCAAAAAATTCTGCTACACCCTGATCAGCCAGGCAGGAGAAAGTATGGAAAAACTTGAGGTCGCCATTCCGCCCCAGCAGGAAACGCGCGCTGCAATCTGTGCCTGCCCCGCCTGCCAAAAGGGCAGCATCATGGACAGAAAAACCTTCTACGGCTGCACAGAATACAAAAGCGGATGCAAGCAGACCTTTCCGAAAAAACTGCTCGGAAAATCCATATCCGCCGCGCAGATCAAAACACTGTGCCAAAAAGGGAAAACCAATAAGCTCAAAGGCTTCAAAGGCAAAAAAACGTTTGATGCAAGTCTTGTTTTGAAGGATGGGAAGGTTGAGTTTTCGTTTGACTAAATCTGCATGCCCGGTATGCTGCGCGTCCTTTTCGGTAATCAAGGACGGTGAATATCTGAACCATACCCTCAAACTATTAGAGACTGAGCTTGGGGGTACTGGAGAACGGGAATGGTGCCCTTAAAACCTGGAAATCGGGAATTGAGGGCACTGGAGAACGGGAATGGTGCCCTCAAAATTTGGAAATCTGAAATTGAAGGCACTAAAAACGCAGAATAGTACCCTCAAAAACTGAAAGTTGGAAATTGAGGGCACTAAAACCGCAGAATAGAACCCACAAAAATCGAAAGTCGGAAAATGAGGGCACTAAAAACGCAGAATAGTACCCTCAAAAATCGGAAGTAGGAAATTGAGGGCACTAAAACCGCAGAATAGTACCCTCAAAAATCGAAAGTCAGAAATTGAGGGTACTAAAACCGTAGAATAGTACCCTCAAAAACCGAAAGTCAGAAATTGAGGGCACTAAAACCGCAGAATAGTACCCTTAAAAATTGAAAGTAGGAAATTGAGGGCACTAAAACCGCAGAATAGAACCCTCAAAAACCGAAAGTCGGAAATTGAGGGCACTAAAAAAGCGGACGCGCACCCCAAAACCATAAAGACCACAAAATTGATCGTATGAAATAAAAGGAGGGAAGTCATAATGGATCCACTTACAGCAGTCCCTGAGAAGGACAGGCTGCATACGCTTGATATTCTAAGAGGCTTTTCTCTGCTTGGCATCCTGCTTGTGAATATGAAGTCTTTTTATGCGCCTGCTCTTTATGAGACGAGCCTTGTGAGCGGCAGCGGGTCTGACCGGATTGTTGAGCAGCTGATTTCGTTTTTTGCTCAGGCAAGCTTTTATCCGCTGTTCTCATTTTTATTTGGAGCGGGAACGGTGATTTTTTATGAGAGGGCATTGAAAAAGGGGCATTCGTTCAATGTGTATTATACAAGAAGGCTCATTGGTCTGCTGATTATTGGCCTCCTGCATGCTTTTTTGATCTGGCATGGAGACATTCTGGCAAACTACGCCTTGATTGGGTTTTTATTTCTGTTATTTATCAAGTGGAATTCCAGGGGGCTCATTAAGTGGGGGCTATTCATCCTGCTGCTTCCGAATGTGCTGATTTCATTTGCTCTTATTGCGGCATATGCAGTTGATCCGGAGATGCTCAGTCACTACAAATCGCAGGAAGCTGTTCAGCAGTCAGCTGACGCGTACCAGACAGGGAGCTTTTTTGACATTACTCAGCAGAGAGTGACAGACTGGCTGTATGTAAATAACTTTGAGAATGCATTTTTTCTTGTGATATCCATTTTACCGCTTTTCATGCTTGGTGCTGCCGCCTATAAGCGTGGCTGGTTTCATAAGGATCTGTCGTCTGAATGGAAACGGACGGCACTTATAACAGGAACTGCCGCAGTTCTATTAAAAGGTGCACCCTTATATTGGGAGGAGAATTTGCTTACTCAGCATCTGCAGCTGTCATTAGGGGGTCCGGCACTGACCCTGTTTTATGTTTCGGTGATTCTGCTGCTGCTGAATAACTATTCTTTCAAGCTTGGCGCTCTTAAGGCAGCGGGACGGGCATCTTTAAGCAATTACCTGATGCAGTCAGTGGTCTGTACATTTCTTTTTTATTCCTATGGTTTTGGCTTGTACGGAAACATTTCAGCAGCCGAAGGTGTCATGATTGCAGCGATTCTCTACTCGGTGCAGCTGATTGTCAGCTATTATTGGTTTAGAACATTTCGGTTTGGTCCGGCAGAATGGCTCTTGAGGAAGTGGATTTACTTGTTCAGCAGAGCTTAGTTTACTGCCGTCTGCAGTTCACCTTCCATCTGCCGCTTGATTTGTTCTAAGATGAGCTGGTCGAGCTCCTGGCTGCGGCGCACCGTTTCAGAAGAATTCATTCCATGTTCTTTTGCTGCTTCAAAAAGCTTTTGTCTGTGCACTTCGATTTCATTTACTGCCATGATTTTCCTCCAACTTTCATGGTTTAATAGGAAGGTTTTTTTGAGAAATGGAATTCAAAAAGGCTTGTTCCAAACGGGTTACACTTATTATACACAGGGTTGTACAAAATGGTTTGATTTCGCTAAAATAACAAAAAACATTACAGGTTTCTACAAAGCGGGATAGGTTTCGATCTGTTTTTCATAGGTCTTATGCCAAAGAAAAATGCTGCCGGACAGACAGGCGTTTTTTTAGAGGAAATGTGTCATTCTTTATCGAATAAGATACATTATCAGGCAGTTTAGATTAAAGAGATAACGGGGGGTAACAATGAAACTTGCAACAGCTCAGATTGGCGGAAGGACCTTCATCGGACTGATTATGGAAGAAAACAAGATTCTTGATATTCAAAGGGCAGAGAAAAAATGGTTTGACATGGAATCAGCCCCGCAGTCAATGATTGAATGCATTGAAATGGGAGAAAAGTTTTTCAATCACCTGAAACAGCTGCAGATGTATGTGAAAAAGGCGGATGAGACAGAATCCTTTTTATATTCTCTGACGGATGTAACATGGCTTCCTCCTATTGCTTCTCCGCGGAAGAACATTTTCTGCGTCGGTAAAAATTACAGGGAACATGCGATTGAGCTTGGAAGCGAAGCGGATATTCCGGAGCATGTGATGCTTTTTTCAAAAGTCCCTACAGCCGTAACGGGCCATGGACAAAAGATAGACCCTCACCTTCATTTGACAAGTGAGCTGGACTACGAGGGTGAGCTTGCGGTCATTATCGGGAAAAAGGGGAAACGGATTCCGGAAGCTGAAGCAATGGATTACGTATACGGATATACCGTATTGAATGACATCACAGCCAGGGATCTTCAGTCAAGGCACAAACAGTTTCTTCTCGGTAAAAGCCTTGATACATCCTGTCCAATGGGACCGTATATTGTCCATAAATCGGCCGTTCCTGATCCTTACGCACTCTCTCTCGTCACAAAAGTAAATGGTGAAGTCAGACAGGAAGGCCATACGAAAGACATGATTTTCTCCATTGAAAATGTAATTTCAACCATTTCACAGGGCACGACACTTGAACCGGGTGATATCATTGCAACCGGAACACCGGCAGGAGTCGGGAAAGGGTTTAAGCCGCCAAAATATTTAAGCCCTGGAGATACTGTCGAAATATCAATTGAAGGCATCGGAACGTTAAGCAACACGATTGCTGAATAACATGCTAGAAGCACACCGAAACCGGTGTGCTTCTTTAATCTTCTCTATTAGGAAAGAACCTTCTTCACTTTTTCAATCGCCCAGTCAAGATCTTCTTTTGAAATGACAAGCGGCGGTGCAAACCGGATGACCGTATCATGTGTCTCCTTGCACAGAAGGCCTTCTTCTTTCAGCTTCTCGCAGTAAGGGCGGGCAGCTTCAGTCAGCTCAAGGCCGATGAATAAACCTCTTCCGCGTACTTCTTTAATGACAGGATTGCTGATTTCGCGAAGCTTCTCCTGCATATAAGCGCCGAGTTCAAGTGAGCGCTCAGGAAGCTTTTCCTCTGTCAGGACGTCAAGTGCAGCGATGGAAACAGCGCACGCAAGAGGGTTTCCTCCGAACGTTGAACCATGTGAACCCGGCTCAAATACACCAAGGACATCTTTGTCTGCAGCTACGCAGGAAATAGGGAAAACCCCGCCTCCAAGTGCTTTTCCAAGAATGTACATGTCAGGCTTAACGTCTTCCCAGTCGCAGGCAAAAAGCTTGCCGGACCGGCCAAGGCCTGCCTGGATTTCATCTGCAACATAGAGAACGTTTTGTTCTTTGCAAATGTCAAAAGCAGCTTTCAGGAAGCCTTCTTCAGGAATGTGGATGCCTGCTTCGCCTTGAATCGGCTCGAAAATGAAAGCAGCCGTATTCGGTGTGATTGCTGCTTTCAGTGCATCAAGATCACCGAACGGAATGACTTTTATTCCCGGAAGCATCGGTCCGAAACCGCGCTTGTATTCATCGCTTGAACTCATTGATACCGCTGTCATTGTACGGCCGTGGAAATTTTCCTCGCACACGATGATCTCAGCCTGATCAGCAGGTACCCCTTTCACATCATATGCCCACCGGCGCACTGTTTTTACAGCGGTTTCAACGGCCTCAGCACCTGTATTCATCGGAAGAACCATTTCTTTCCCAGTTAAAGCCGATACTTTCTCATACCACGGTCCGAGCTGGTCGTTGTGAAAAGCTCTGGAAGTCAGGGTGATTTTGTCGGCCTGTTCCTTAAGTGCTTCAATGATCTTAGGGTGGCGGTGGCCCTGATTGACTGCTGAGTAAGCACTGAGCATATCCATATATTTGTTTCCTTCAGGATCCTCTACCCAAACCCCTTCTGCCTTGGAAATAACGATCGGCAGCGGATGATAATTATTTGCCCCGTATTTTTCAGTCAAGCTGATGATTTGTACTGATTTAGACACAATATCCCCTCCTGGTGCGTTTAAGTCTTGTAAAACAGGAATCTAGCATTCCTCAAGTACTACAATAGCCTACCTTTTTCAAGAAAACAATAGGCGGGGAGATGCGCTTACATTTCATTTTTTGGTGAGATTCATGATATTATATGGATGGATTACCATGTTTAAAAGAGGAGGAATGCCACATGACACACTTGCATATCACGACCTGGGTTGTCGCACTCATTCTATTTTTCGTTGCGAACTCCCTCTTCAAGTCGGGAAAAGAAAAACCGTTTAAAATTGTTCACATGACACTAAGACTGTTCTATCTGCTGATTATTGCTTCAGGAATTCAGCTGCTGCTCGGCCTTGGCGCAATCACTGGAGAGTACATCGGAAAAGTCATTCTTGGAATCTATGTCATCGGCATGATGGAAATGATCCTTGTCCGCGGAAAAAAGGGCAAGCCGACACGCATTTTCTGGATTCAGTTTGTCATTGCATTGATTGTTGTTATTCTGCTTGGCCTGCGTCTTCCGCTTGGCTTAAAGCTGTTTTAATGAAAAAACCTCCGCAACTTTTTGCGGAGGTTTTTTTATGGTTTCAGCTGGGTTAATAGAGCTCTTGTTCCAGTACATACTGTAAATTCGAATCTGTCTTCATGCTTGTTTCCTCTCAGGAAGTGATGCTGCACGGCGCAGACGGCTTCTTCGTTATCAAACTGGTAGAAGGAAACCCCTTTTTTCTCTTCTGTTTCTTCAAGAAAGACCATCTGATTGTAGCTGTAGATGCAGTCATGAATCGAAAAGGAAAGTTCATTCAGTTTTGACGTAAAGGAAACAAATGAGTCATCAGTAGCTTCCTTCAGCATATAATCAAGCGCATACTGCACCTTTTTGGGAATGCGGAGGGTATCATTTTCACGGAGCTTATGCATCCCCGTCGGAACCGATAGCTGGCCGTTTCCGCTATAAATCCCATGATACCAGCTGTCTTCTAAAAGAATCTCCACTTTTTCATCTTTTTTGAAATGAAGAATCGTCACTTCCTCATGCTCATCATCATAAAATAAGATTTCCTGATCCTCGCCAATCTCAATAAATCCGGTTATGTGCGCTCTTTTTTGACGCTCAAACAGCCGGTGCTTCTGTTTTGACAGCATAACGCAGCCTCCTTTGCCCATGTTCTTATCATTCGTTTTTTCCAAAAGGAGGAAGAATTATGCAGAATGCCTTTATACTTGCCTGAAGAAAACGTGATAAGGACAAATCAACACTTCATAAAGTAAGCATAGGATAGGTACATCTTTGACCGTCTGAGACCTATCAGACAGTAAAAACGGGGAGTGAAAGGCAGATGTGTGGAATAACAGGCTGGGTTGACTACCAGAAAGACCTCAAACAGCAAAAAACTGTCATGAAAGCCATGGCGGAGTGCTTATCCAAGCGCGGACCGGATGATACGAACTTGTGGGGAGAGCAGCATGTTCTGTTTGGACATAAACGTCTCGTTGTTGTGGACCCTGAAGGCGGCAGGCAGCCGATGACAAGAAGCAGGGAAGAAAATGAGTACACGATTTGCTACAATGGGGAGCTTTATAATACAGAAGACATCCGCACGGAACTTCTTAAAAGGGGCTACACATTCAGAGGCCATTCAGATACAGAGGTGCTGCTGACTGCCTATATGGAATGGAAAGAAGAGTGTGTCAATCATCTAAACGGCATTTTTGCCTTTGCGGTGTGGGATGCTGCCCGTGAATCCGTATTTATCGCAAGAGACAGACTGGGAGTAAAGCCGTTATTTTATGCAGAGAAGGACGCATCTCTCATTTTCGGCTCCGAGCTGAAAGCTATTCTTGCACACCCGGATCAAAAGGCTGTGCTAGACCGGGAAGGGATGAGCGAAATATTTGGCCTCGGACCATCCAGAACGCCTGGCATCGGGGTTTTTAAAGGGATAAAAGAACTGCGTCCTGCCCATGCCATGACATTTTCCAAGAATGGAATAAAGGTATGGAGATACTGGAATGTGAAAAGTGCCAGGCATATAGATACATTTGATGAAACGGTAAGCCGCGTCGGGTTCCTTGTGAATGATGCTGTGACAAGGCAGCTTGTATCCGATGTGCCGGTTTGCACCTTTTTATCCGGAGGCCTTGATTCAAGCGCCATTACCGCTATTGCGGCAAAGGCTTTTGAAAAAGAGGGAAAAGGTCCGCTCCACACATTTTCAATCGATTATGAAGATAACGAGAAGTTTTTCAAAGCAAATGAATTTCAGCCGAACTCGGATGCCCCTTGGATTGATAAAATGACAGAAGCTTTCCAGACTGTTCATCACCGGTCTGTTATCACGCAGCAGCAGCTCGTTGACAACTTGACGGAAGCGGTTGAAGTCAGAGACCTTCCGGGAATGGCGGATATTGATTCATCTCTGCTCTGGTTCTGCCGTGAGATAAAGAAAGACTTTGTTGTGGGTCTGTCCGGAGAGTGTGCGGATGAAATTTTTGGAGGCTATCCGTGGTTCCACAGGCCGCAGGATTTATCGGAAGAAGCCTTTCCGTGGATGAGGTCTACGGATGCACGCATGAATCTGCTTCACAAGGACTGGCAAAGCAAGCTGAACTTAAAAGAATACGTGAAAATGAGATATCAGGAGACGCTGAAAGAGACGCCGCTGCTCGACGGGGAATCTGAGACAGAGTCAAAACGCAGACAGCTGTTTTATTTGAACATCCTTTGGTTTATGACGACGCTGCTTGACCGCAAAGACCGCATGAGCATGGGCGCAAGCCTTGAAGTCCGGGTGCCGTTTGCAGATCACCGTCTTGTTGAATATGTCTGGAACATTCCGTGGGAGATGAAGATGCACGGAGACCGGGAAAAAGGCATACTCCGCAAAGCGCTCGAAGGTTCTCTGCCAAACGAGGTGCTCTACCGGAAAAAGAGTCCGTATCCTAAAACGCACAATCCTCATTACACAAAAGCGGTCAAAACGTGGCTGCAGTCTCTTACGCAGAAAAAGGATTCAGCGCTGCATACATTTTTTGATAAAAAGGCGCTGCATGACATCATCGAATCAGAAGGCAGTGCTTTCAAGGCGCCGTGGTACGGACAGCTGATGACCGGGCCGCAGCTTCTTGCCCATCTTGCACAGATCCACGTCTGGTTTGAAACCTACAGAATTGATATTGATGAATCGTAAAAGCCGGCTGAGCCGGCTTTTTGTAATGAAACAAACTCTATTAATTTCCTCTTTATGTTAAAATTAGGAGCGGGGTGAAGATGATGTTTTATAAAAAAATCTTGAGTGCAGTCTTGGCAGCTTTTGGCCTTAGCTTGACATTCCTTCTGTTGAGCCTTATTTCTGGTGCTGTTAATGGTTATTTGGATTTTTGGGATGCATGGATGATGATGCCGGTTTTTCTCTTGGCTGCCGGGGGCTTTATTGTGGCTGTTGGGCTGCCTGTGAGCATCGTCTCCTATTACATAGTGCGCAACAAGGGCAAGAGCAGAAGGCTTCTGAACTTTTCTATTCACGTCTTATCTGCTGCGATAGTCGGCTTTTTTATTTTTCGGGAGGTTTATGGAATTCTCCTGACTGTTTTCGCAGGGTTTTTATATTTTCTGTTTGATGAATGGCTTTTGTATCACCGTAAGCATGAGCCGGTGAAAGGAACGAAATGGGACACTGCATTTGTTGCACTTGTTCTTGTTTTTATTGGAGTCCCCTTATTTATAGCCATATGGAACAGCGGCAGAGAGGAAGATGACGATTTACCGGACTTGTCCAAACCGCCGGTTATATCGGTCGTATGGAATGAGAAAACGCTTGAGTCTATCAAGCCTGAATACTGCAAGTTTAAAGTTAAAGGCTGTACCAAGAAAATAGACCCATATTATACAAACAGCCTGAAAGGTGATGTGCTTGATACCTATTACTCAAACACTTTCACGCTGAGTGCTGCCAACAGAGAAGGAGAACCGGAATTTGAGATCTATTATCTCGAAGGAGAAGAAGTGAAAGAGCTCAGACCAGTGAACGGCGTTTATGTTGTGCCTTTGGGACTGAAAGATCAGGTCATGAAGGGAAATGCCGTTTGGGAGAACGAAATTCTTACATTTGAAGCAGCGGTGAATATGATAGAAGCGAGTCCGGCGAAATAGCCGGGCTTTTTTATGTGCGTCAAATGATCTGAAAAGCTGCTGAAATCGTACCTATTAGGGAATAGTAAAAAAAGGGAGAACCTAATTGATTGTGTTTTAATAAATTGAATTGTATAATGTTTGTATAACTGTTGTACAGGAATTAGGAGGAGTAAAACATGGCTAAAAAAATCATCGTCATCGGTGCAGGGCCTGGCGGCTTGGCAGCTGCCATGAATTTAGCAAGTCAGGGGTACCAGGTAGACGTATATGAAAAACAGCCATATGTCGGTGGGCGCAACGCTTCCATTGAACTGGACGGATTCACATTTGATATGGGGCCGACCTTTTTGAGCATGATCCATATTGCTGAAGAGATTTTCGCTTCAGCCGGGAGAAACCTTCATGATTATATGGACATGATTGAACTTGAAGAAATGTACGAACTGATTTTTGACGATCAGTCCTTAAAAATGACAAAAAATCCGGAAAAAATGGTCGAGAGATTAGAAGAGTTTTCGCCGGGGGACGGCAAAGGCTATAACAGGTTCATGAACGATACGCGCAGAAAAATGGCGGCATTGACTCCGATTCTGCAAAGCAAAATGGACCGCTTCAGTCATTACTTGAGCTGGAAGGTCATCAAGGCTCTTCCGCAATTGACGGTTACCAAATCACTTTACGATGTTCTATCTCAGTATTTTAAAGACGAACGAGTCAAATATGCCTTTACGTTTCAGTCCAAGTATCTTGGCATGTCACCATGGGAATGTCCAGGCGCATTTTCGATCCTTTCTTTTATGGAGCATGAATATGGAATTTTTCATCCAAGAGGCGGAGTAAACCAGCTGTCAAAAGCAATGGCAGCTGTGCTTAAAGAGCATGGGGGCACGATCCACCTCGGAAAAGGAGTGAAAAAACTGCTGCTCCAAGGCAAGGATGTGAAAGGCGTCATTCTTGAAGACGGAACGACAGCAGCTGCTGATGAAGTCGTCATCAACGGCGATTTCGCCCACGTTATGTCAAATCTCGTTGAACCGGGTACATTAAAGAAATTCTCAAAAGAAAAACTGGAGAAGAAAAAATACTCCTGTTCAACCTTCATGATCTACCTCGGTCTCGATAAAAAATATGATCTGCCTCACCATACAATCGTTTTTTCTGAAGATTATAAGAGAAACGTAGAGGAAATCACGAAAACCCTCAAGCTGTCAGGGGATCCGTCCATCTATATTCAGAATGCGGCTGCAACAGATGATACTCTGGCGCCTGAAGGCAAGTCTGCGCTTTACATACTTGCCCCGGTACCAAACAACTTCAGCAATATTGACTGGGAACAGCATCAGGAAGAGTTCCGGGAACTGGTGTTTGAGACAATTGAACGGAAAACGCAGTTTAAAAACTTGAAAAATCATATTGAAACGGAAAAAATCATTACGCCGAAGAACTGGGAAGAAGACATTCTTGTCTATAAAGGAGCAACCTTTAATTTAGGCCATCAGCTGACACAGATGATGGTGCTCAGACCCCACAACAAATTTGAAGAGCTGAACAACTGCTGGCTTGTCGGAGGAGGAACTCATCCGGGCAGCGGGCTTCCAACCATCCTAGAATCAGCAAGGATCACGACCAATGCCATATTGAACGAAACCAGTCATGCTGTACCGATCAAATCTGAAAAGAAATTGGGGAATGCACTATGAAAATTGCAATAGCGGGCGGCGGCATTGGCGGGCTTATTTCAGCTCTGATGCTCAGGAAAAAAGGATATGAGGTCAGTTTGTTTGAAAAGAGAGACAGACTTGGAGGAAGGCTTGCCTTTACAGAAGAGCAGGGGTATAGGATTGATGAGGGCCCGACAATTGTTCTTTTGCCGGAAATGCTCACATCCATTTTGAATGAAGCAGGAATTAGCCGTGATCAGTACGAATTAATCAATATCAATCCGCTTTATAAACTGCACTTTAAAGACGGATCTTCGTACACGAAATATAATTCCATTGAACGGCAGATCCAGGAGATAAAGGAGAACTTTCCGGGAAATGAAGAGGGCTTCGTTCAGTTCATGAAAGACATGGAAATCCGCTTCAACCTTGGTAAGGACCAGTTTCTCGAGAAATCCTTTCACGATAAGCGAACGTTCTGGACGCGCAACAACCTGAAAACGCTCGTGCACCTGAAAGCTTATAAATCTGTAAACAACTCGTTAAAAGCCTATTTTCAGGATGAGAGAATCCGGCAGGCCTATTCCCTGCAGACACTTTATATTGGAGGCAATCCGCTTGATTCACCGGCCCTTTATTCGCTCATTTCATTCAGCGAGCACAAGCATGGCATTTATTATCTGAAAGGCGGTTATGCTTCTCTTGTAACGGTTCTTGAAAATGCCCTTCTAAATTCTGGCGTAAAGGTGATGAAAAATGCTAATGTTGAAAGAGTAGTGACAGAGGGCGATCAAGCAGCGGCTTTGATTGTAAACGGAGAAGAAGTCAAGGCGGATGCCTTTGTTTTAAACGGCGATTTTCCAGGCGCATCAAAGATGATTCCAAAGGAGTCAATGCCTGCAAGAAACTATACGGCGTCATCCAGCTGTGTTCTGCTTTACTTCGGACTGGACAAAGTCTACACGGATTCACCTGTGCATCAGTTTTTTATGGGCTCGAATTTTCAGCAGCATATGAAAGAAATCTTTGAAACGAAAGAAGTTCCGTCAGATCCTTCCATCTACGCATTTCATCCTTCTGTAATCGATTCCTCACTTGCACCCGAGGGCCACGGCGTTTTATATGCACTTGTGCCGGTGCCATCAGGCAGTTCGATCAACTGGGGGGAACAGGAAGGTTTTGTTGAAAAGGTTATTGATCAGCTTGAAGAAAGAGGATTTCCCGGTCTCAGAAAGTCAATCCAGTGGAAAAAAGTCAGAACACCGGATGACAAAGAAATGGAAGGACTCTTTCAGGGAGGAAGCTTCGGCATCGCTCCGACTTTGTTCCAATCCGGCGTGTTCAGACCGCAGGTTAAACCATCCAAGCTCACAAACGTTTATGCAGCAGGAGCTTCGATCCACCCCGGAGGCGGGATCCCAATCGTTATGCAGGGGGCGAAGCTGATGGTTTCTGCCATCTTATCCGATCATCAAAACAAAGAGAGGGAAGGAGTGAGTCTGAGTGGTTGATTTAAAACAGGCCTATCAGCAATGTGAAGAAGTCATCCGGCATCATTCTAAAACTTTCTATAAAGCTTTTTCGCTTCTGCCTCCTAAAAAAAGAAAAGCAGTGTGGGCTGTATACGCCTTCTGCAGAATCGTCGATGACATCGTAGACGAGGGAGAGAGGCCAAGTGAAGAGTTAATGGAATTCACGGCTGAATTCGACTCTTTTCTAAGAGGGGATTACTCTAAAGATAATTTCATGTGGGTGGCCCTGCACGATACATTCACCAATTACGATATGGATGTGGAAGCCTTCCGGGACATGATTAAAGGCCAGGGAATGGATCTTGTCAAAATCCGCTATCAGTCTATGGAAGAAGTGCTTGATTATTCGTATCACGTTGCAAGCACAGTCGGCCTCATGCTTTTGCCGGTGCTTGCTCCGAAGAAGACAAACGTTCTTCGCGAAGGGGCTATCGCTCTTGGACTCGGCATGCAGCTGACGAACATCCTCAGGGATATCGGAGAAGATCTCGAACGCGGCCGCATTTACGTCCCTGAAGAGGTAATGGCAAAACATAAAATGACCGAATTTGATCTGCAGCAGCAGAAGGTAACCCCTGAATTTATCAGAGTGTGGGAGCATCTTGCCGCAGAAGCGGAAAAGCATTACGATACAGCGATGCTGACTATGCATGAATATCCTCTGCATTCCCGCGCACCTGTGAAAGCTGCCGGACACTTCTACCGTGCAATCCTTAATAAAATCCGCTTGAATGACTACAATGTGTTCGGTGAGCGGAATTTTGTGTCAAGTGAAGAAAAACATGCGATTCTTTCGCAAATCTGATTTTGAACACAGCTCAGCGCTGCACCGTCTTCATCGGGACGGTGCTTTTTGGCAGTCTGTTAATCTCACTATTTTGATTATTCTAAAATAATGATTGACAGAACCCATTACGCAGTATAAGATTACGTTATTCAATTTAATAGCTTGCTTATCAAGAGTGACTGAGGGAACAGGCCCTGCGACGTCCGGCAACCTCCTTAAATGGAACGGTGCTAAATCCTGCAGAATGTCCTTCATTCTGAAAGATAAGTCGTCATATATACGATTCCTCTTTCTGAATGAAGGAGGAATTTTTTTATTTATTTAGGGGGAAAAAGACATGAAGAAAATGGTGTTGGCATTATTAGTAGCAGGAGCGGGAATCCTGTCTGCGTGCGGCGCAGAGGAAACTAACGGAGAGAAGAAAGAAATTAAAATCGGCGCATCAGCCGGTCCCTACACAGATATGGTGGAACTGGCTATTAAACCCGGTCTTGAAAAAAAGGGATATGAAGTTGAGGTGGTTCAGTTCAACGATTATATTCAGCCCAATAATGCCCTGGGCAATGATGAACTCGATGCCAACCTCTTTCAGCACAAAATTTACATGGAAACATTTGCTGAGCAAAGCAAACTGGAACTTTCGGAAATTATCACAGTGCCGACGGCTCCAATGGGATTGTACTCAGACAAGGTAAAGAAGATTGATGAAGTCAAAGATGGCGCGTCAGTCGCTATTCCGAACGATCCGACGAATGCTGCCAGGGCGCTTCATATTCTGAAGGACGCAGGACTGATTCAGTTAAATGAAGAGGTCAGCCCGCTTCAAGTATCTGAAAAAGATGTGACAGAGAATCCTAAAAAACTGAAGTTCCTTCCGATTGAAGCTGCGCAGCTTCCAAGAGCTGTAGAAGATGCCGACCTATCTGCCGTGCCGGGGAACTTTGCCCTTGCGGCTAAAATGGACCTTGCGGATGCGGTGACTCTGGAGAATATGAATGACGTGCACCGCAATCGTGTTGTGATGAATACAAAAGACGCAGAATCTGAAATCGCTGAGGATATTAAAGACGTTGTTGAATCAGACGAGTTTGAGAAAGCGATAGACAAAGATTTTAAAGGATTCGGAAAGCCAGAGTGGATGGAAGGGAAATGAATAGAGCAGAATGAAAACAGTCCGTTTCGGGCTGTTTTTCTGATGGAAATTATAAAAAATGGGCTGTAAAAAACATTAAAACGTGTTCTGCGTCCAGCTCCACCGCCTAGATCCTCTGTCAGAACAAATCCAGCAAAAAAGTCAAACCCGGACTTTTCTGCCGGATTCTTATCTGCCTATCGGATCTGTTCAAGGCGCTTGCGCTTTTGTTCTTTCTTGAGTAATTCCGCTTCCTCTGAAATAATTGAGTCATAACAGAAAATAACCAAATAAGGATAGAAAAGGAGACAGGATGAAAAAATTAACCAGCGGATGGAACTTTGACAACAGCTACATGCGTCTTCCGTCACTCTTTTTTGCCAGTCAGAAACCGGCTCCGGCAAGTTCTCCTGAGATTGTGCTATTCAATGAAAAACTGGCTGCTTCTCTCGGGCTCGGTGCTGACACATTAAAAAAGGATGCGGACGTTTTTGCAGGAAACCGGATTCCGGACGGTGCAGAGCCGCTTGCACAAGCATACGCAGGTCATCAATTTGGCCATTTTACTATGCTTGGCGACGGCCGGGCAATCCTGATTGGTGAACACCTGACGCCGGATGAAAGACGAATCGATATTCAGCTGAAGGGCGGAGGAAGGACAAAATTCTCCCGGGGAGGCGATGGCCGGGCTGCTCTTGGTCCGATGCTTCGGGAGTACATCATAAGTGAAGCCATGCATGGCCTTGGCATCCCGACGACACGGAGTCTTGCAGTGATCACAACGGGAGACCCTGTCATCCGGGAATCATTTTTGCCTGGTGCGGTTCTGACCCGGATCGCTTCAAGCCACATCAGGGTTGGCACCTTCCAGTATGCGGCTAACTGGGGAAGCATAGAGGATTTAAAGGCGCTTGCTGACTATGCAATTAAGCGGCATGATCCGGAGATTGATGAAAGTGAAAACGCCTATCTGTCTTTTTTAAAGAAAGTGATTGACAGGCAGGCTGACCTCATTGCGAAATGGCAGCTTGCAGGATTTATTCACGGTGTCATGAACACCGACAACATGACAATCAGCGGAGAAACGATCGATTACGGACCATGTGCCTTCATGGACACATATGATCCGGAAACCGTATTCAGCTCCATTGATGTAAACGGTCGCTATGCATACGGCAATCAGCCTTACATCGGCGGCTGGAACCTTGCGAGACTGGCAGAATCACTTTTGCCGCTGCTTCATGAGGATGAGGAAAAGGCGGTTGAGATCGCGCAGGATGCCCTCTCAGCGTACAGTGATTTATATAAGCAGAACTGGCTTAATGGAATGAGGGCAAAATTAGGATTGTTCCATCAGGAAGAAGAGGACGGATCTCTCGTTCAGGAATGGCTGAAGATGATGCAGAAGCATCGTGCGGATTACACAAATTCATTCAGGTCGCTCACGACTGGTTCATACGGGGACTCTGCCCTGTTTCAATCAGAGGAGTTCGGAAAGTGGAACCGTCTTTGGGAAGAGCGGCTGGGCAGGCAGACGCAATCAAAAGAGGATTCGCTGCAGCTGATGAAAAACAGCAACCCCGCAGTCATTGCCCGCAATCACCGGGTAGAAGAGGCGATTGCAGCCGCGGCAGATGGAGATTACAGTGTGACTGAGAAGCTGCTGCGTGTATTGGAAAATCCTTATGCGTACTCCCCGGAACAGGAAGAATACTGCAAGCTTCCTCCGAGTGGCGACCAGCCTTACAAGACTTATTGCGGTACGTGAAATCATAAAGCAGCAATGAGCTAATAAAAAACTGTTTCCCGCATTCAGGGAAACAGTTTTTTAGTTTCTGTACCTCGAAGCAACAGCCTCTCCGACGTTCATTCCGCTCAAGGTTACCATTGGTGAACCTCCTCCGGGATGGGTGCTGCCGCCAACGAAGGAAAGATTGCGGATGTCTTTTGAAAAATTGGAAGGGCGGAGGAAGGCATCCATTTTTCTGTTGGCTGAGATGCCGTAAAGAGCTCCGCGGTATGCTCCGAAGGTGTCAGCGATTTCAAGTGGAGTTATCACTCTTTCACAGGCAAGCGCGTTTCGGATCTCAAGTCCTTTTGCCTCCAGAATATCATAGATCCGTTCCTTGTAGGCTTCTGCATCGACAGCAAGCTCTCCCTCTCTTGTAAGAGCAGGGGCATTGACAAGGATGAACAGATTATCTCCTGCCGGGGATACGCTTTTGTCCGTATAGGAGGAATTGCTGATGTAGATGGTCGGATCGCTGCTGTACCGATGCTCCGAAAACAGATCAATAAATTCCTCTTTATAATCCTTTGAGAAAAAGACATTATGATGCAGCAGCTCCCTATGTCTTTTTTTCAAGCCGGCCAAAATAACAAATGCAGAGATGGACGGCTGGTAGCTGTCGCGCTTGGAAACTTTAAATCCCGGACGGTGCTGTTCGTCAACAAGTTCAGGATAAGCCTGAAGCAGATCGGCATTCATGATGACCTCATCAGCCTGAAAAGATCGTCCGTCTTCAAGGAGAACAGATGACACCTTCTTATTTTGCACTTGAATCCTTTTCACCTTCGACCCGAAATGAAACCGCACGCCAAGTTTTTCTGCAGCCGCTTTAAATCCTTCTGCAATTTTCACATTCCCGCCTTCTGCGTAAAAAACACCCTGCACAAGCTCAAGGTAAGCAATCATTGAAAACGTGGCAGGAGAGATGTACGGAGAGGAACCGATATATGTTGCATACCGGTCAAATGCCTTGATCAGCTCAGGGTTTTTAAAATATCTGCCGAAAAAGTGATGCATGGACTCGAGCGGCCGGACTTTCAGCAGCGCTGTTCCAAGGGAAGGTGAAAGGTAGTCTGCAAATGACTCAAACATTTTTGGGAAAAAGTGCGTTTCCGACAGTTTGTATAATCTTGTGATTTCTTTTAGAAATTCATCATAATGCTGTGCGGCGAACGGATCGATTTTCTTCAGCTGCTCTTTCATGGCGGCGGAATCGCTTGTAAAATCAAAGACCGTTCCATCACTAAAAACGTTGCGCGTATGAACATCAAGCTTTTTCATGTTCAGAACGTCACTCATCCTCATGCCTGCTTTTGAAAACACTCGGTCAAAAACCTGTGGCATGGTAATCGTATTTGGACCAAAGTCAAAATGATAGTCTAAAAGGGAAACAGGCATCAGCTTTCCGCCTGCATGCCTGTTTTTCTCCACCACATCCACATGAAAGCCTTCGGCTGCAAGAGTAATGGCCGCTGACAGCCCTCCAAGACCGGCTCCGATAACGACTGCTTTTTTCATAGGGCAACGACCTTTCTTCTACAGCACATTTTCAAAATGGCTTACGTTCTTTTCGATGACCTGATTCCTCAGGAAATCGAGTTCTTTCGTAAACAGCTCCTCAAAACAACTGTTCTTTTCTTTACGGGATATCCCTGTAAGTTCTTTGTATGTAATGGGAGGACAGATGCGGACGAAAAGATCCTGCTTTTTCCGGTCTCCAAAAGAATAGTAAAAAATGACGGGAAGGACCGGAACGTGAGGGTGTTTCTCAAGCAATGAAATGGCCCCGGGCAAAAAGCCGAGAGGGCGCTTCTCGAGATGCATTTCATCCCCCTGCGGGAAAAGACAGACGGACTTGCCCTCATCCAGTTTTCTGCCGGCATACTTAAGAGAAAGCACAATGTCTTTCGGTTTCCCTCGGTTAACAGAAAACGCGCCGAGCTTTCTGAAAAAGGGGAATTCCTTCAGTCCTTTTTCGTGCATCATGATATAGATATCGTGTTTTATTTTTACCTGGTTGCAGTGGAAAAGAAGAAGACCGTCCCACCATGAACTGTGATTCATGCAGATAATAGCCTGATCCGGCAGCTCAGCAGGACCATCGAGGTAAATCCCGTTAAAATGGCGCTTAAACAGCTGCCTGTTATAAAGGAAAAACAACTTTTCAAAGTAAGGCTTTTTGGCAGCTTCAATCATGAGTGAACCTCTTTAAAGAATAATAGTAAACAGCAAGCGCTGCAGCAGTCAGCACAAGGGTGGCCGTAACGGCAAGCCACAGTTTGCTGATCAGCGCCAATAGGATGAACATGGCCTGCATCAGAATGAAAACAAGGACCATCCGGCTGTGCCAAATGCCGCTTTTGTTCATTTCGCTATGTACAAGAAAGTAGATGAAAGCATGCAGAATGAATGCGACAATAAACCATCCAGCAAAATTGGAAAAGGGAATGTTGTAGTAAAAACTTTCTGCCTGCCATACCCAGTATTCTTTAACCTCGTAGGCTACAGGGTCAATGATCAGATCCATCAGAACCGCAAGCAAAGAGCCAGTGAGAACATAGATCAGCACATTTTTCTTATAGGCGATCACTTTGGCAAGTGCATGCGACGAGGCGATCACCATCAGCCATGCAAATCCGATGGCGATGGGAACGCCGATCAGTTTAGGGCCGAAATCCTGCGTGTAGTAGTAGTCGCCAAACAAAATACCGTACTCAACGCCGAGGTGCTCTGCAAAAATGGAGAAAAAGACGATGATTGCAGAAATGGAAAGTCCTTTTGAAGTTCCGTATGAACGGACGAAATAAATGCCTCCGATCAAGCCTGCAGCTATCAGGAACACCACATTTGCCCATTCCAGGGCGGGAGGAAGAATATCAAAGCTTAAAAGAACAACACCGCACGCATACCAGAAAAGGAAAAAATAATAGATGGACTGATCAATTTTCATTTGTGCACCTCTCTCTCTACTCTGATTATAAGAAACCGCAGGAGGATGTACAAGGAAACGCGCTCTGGCCGTGCGCAGAGGGGCTGAACAGATTTTTCTGCACAAAAAAAAGAGCGGCATCACACCGCTCTAAACCACTCTGTTAAGCTGTTGTTTTTTTCTCAGGTTTGCCTTCTTCTAAAGAAGCGAATGATTCAGGGTAGCCGTAGCTGCCGTGCTCACTCATATCAAGACCGATCATTTCTTCTTCTTCTGTCACGCGGATTGTGCCCATGGCCTTTTTCATCACAATCAGGATGACGTAAGACACGATGAACGCATAAGCGGCACATGAGAGAATGCCGATGGCTTGAACGCCCAGCTGTGTGAGGCCTCCGCCGTAGAACAGTCCTGCAAGTCCTCCGTTTCGCTCTGCAAGCTCCGGAGTAGCGAAGAAACCGGTGGATAGTGTACCCCAGACGCCTGCCGCACCGTGAACGGAAAGGGCAAAAATCGGATCATCAATTTTCGCTTTATCAAACAGCTTCATGCTGAAGTAGACAAGAACACCGGCGACAAGTCCGATGACAACGGCTGCCCACGGGGCAACAAATGCACAGGAGGCAGTGATTGCGACAAGTCCGGCAAGAGCGCCATTTAAAGTTGTAGGAATATCAGCTTTTCCGGTCATTACACGGACCGCAATCATCGCTGCGATGGCACCTGCACCAGCTGCAAGCTGCGTGTTTAATGCTACATATCCGAAAAATCCGTCTGATACGCCGAATGTGCTTCCTGCGTTAAATCCGAACCAGCCGACCCAAAGGATTAAAACGCCAAGAGCCGTGTACACCTGGTTATGGCCGAAAAGTTGATTCATTGTGCCGTCTTTAGCGTATTTTCCAAGTCTTGGCTTTAACACAATCGTTGCAGCGAGTGCTGCCATTGCACCAGTTAAATGGACAACTGTAGATCCTGCGAAGTCCTGCTTGCCTAAATCCTTAAGCCAGCCGGCTCCCCAAATCCAGTGGGCAACAACCGGATAGATCAATGCAGAGAACAAGACTGCGAAGATAACATATGCAGACAGTTTAGCGCGTTCTGCAAATCCGCCAAAGGCAATTGTCAGGGCAATCGCTGCAAAGGCGAGCTGGAAAAAGAAATCAACGGAAGTGGTCAGCCCGTCAGTTGCTGGAGAAGCATCTCCGTAAAAGAAGTTTGAAAGACCGATAAACTTGTTGCCATCACCGTAAATGAACCCGTACCCTACTGCCCAGAACACAAGAGAGGCAATTCCAACTGTGAAAATCGTCTTCCCTGCGATATGGCCGGCGTTTTTCATCCGGGTAGATCCCGCTTCAAGAAGAATAAATCCTCCTTGCATGAGCAAAACAAGTATACCCGCAATGACGACCCATAAATTATCCATTAGCACGACAGCATCCATTCCTCAACACACTCCTTTTAATAAAAGATAATAAAGACTGATTTTCATGTCAGGAAATATAACACCTGTTGTTATGTTTATTATCATATGGCAAGAGCATGCAGAAAGCAAGCATTTTTCTGAAAATTATAATAAAAAATAAGGACTAATTTCCTGTGTGTTTTTTGATGGCGGTTACAATTCACGTCACATAAGCTGACGCGAAAAAACATCCGGCGAAACCGCCGGATGTCAGGTTGCTGCTTTTGAATGTAAAACAAATCCTTTATTGATCCAGACTCTGGACTTCCATCTTATAAGCATAAGAATGCCTCTCAGCCATTCATCAGCAATAAAAGCAATCCAGATACCTGCAAGACCCAGCTCAAACTGAATCCCAAGCACATAGGCAAGAGGAACGCTGATTCCCCACATGGACAAAATACCCATATATACAGGGAACTTTACATCTCCTGCGGCTCTAAGCGCACTGATGATGATCAGATTAAAAGCTCTGCCGGGTTCAAGAATAATGGTCAGCAGAAGCAGGACAGCTCCTGTCTGCAGAATCTCGGTGTTATCTGTGAAAATTCCGAACAGGCTGTCAGTAAAGATGCTGAATATGACAGCAATGACGGCCGATGTGCCGATTCCCCAGTACAGCGACTTCATGCATCTGGAGTAAGCCTGATCATATTCTTTAGCTCCTGTCATCTGTCCAATGAGAATCTGATTTCCCTGGCTGATCGCGAGACTGAAGAGGAAGATGAACATCATCAGGTTTTGCGCATACACCTTTGTCGTCAGCGCTTCGGCTCCAAGCATGGTAATGAAAATGGTAATGACAATCTGCGATCCGTTGTAGGCAAGATGCTCGCCTGCGGACGGGACCCCGATCTTCAGCAGATTTTTCAGGTGGGCAGCAGGCAGTTTGAAAACATCCAGCGCCTTCGTTTGGAATGAAATCCGCTTTACAAGGAGATAAGAAATAGCAATCAGTCCAGCAAGCCTTGATACAACAGTCGAAAGGGCAACACCCTCCACTCCAAGAACCGGAATGCCGAATGGACCGAAAATAAACAGATAATTCCCAATGACATTAAGAATATTCATGCCGATTGTGATATACATCGTATCCTTTGTGAATCCGTAGCTCTTAAGCACAGCTCCAATGGTCATGATAAGCGCCTGGAGGAAACAGAGCCCTCCGACCATCTTAAGGTAATAGTCAGCTTCTGCCATCAAGGCAGGCGGGATATTCATCATCATGAGCATGTTTTCGCTGAAAGCAATGACCGCTGCACCGATAATCAGGCCGAGAACCAGATTGGCTGCAATGGATACTTGCGAAATCTCAAGGGCGCTTCTGCTGTTGCCGGCACCGACGTTCTGTGTAATCAGGACGATCGTTCCCGTTGCAACAAAACCGAACATTACGATTAATATGTTCAGAATCTGATTAGCGACTCCGACGGCTGCAACCGAGTTGTCTGAATACTGGCTGAGCATCAGGGTGTCCGCATTTCCCATCAGCATGTGAAGAAACAGCTCAATAAAAATAGGCCAGGTAAGAGCAAATAATGTCAATTTTCGATCTTTCTTCAATTGAGGCAAAAAACATCCTCCTTCCCAAAAACTTACGTAAAATCATTACTAGTTTACAGATGATCTTCTATAATAAAAAGAGATGATTTCGATCATTTTTGGAAAAATACGACCTGAAGAGAGAGAGCGCCATGTCCTACATCGGTTTTGACATTCCTCCATTTCCAACTTTTATAAAAGGCGGAGATGCGATTTTTAAAAAGGGATCCAAGCATTTTAAGCGCATTTTCACCGTCTTTGATCTGATTTATGTCCAGTCGGGAGAACTTTACATAACGGAAAACAGCGAACCATTTACAATAAAAGACGGCCAGTTCATCATCTTAACTCCAGGCTTCGAACACTATGGACATAAAAGCTGCAAAGAAGATACAAGAGTCTTTTGGTGCCATTTCAAAATGGAAGGTGCTTTTTCACTGTACAGGGATGGGTATGAAAATTGGGCAGAAATCCAGACGCGTGACGGAGATTTTGTCGTTCCGCCCCAATTTCAATTTAAAATTCCGGCTTTCGGGGAATGCCTGCATCGCGATTTTGTTGAAAAAATCTTTGAAAACATTACTCGCCTTGATCATCAGACGCCTGATTTTCCGCTGAGGCAGCAGATTTATTTTCAGGAAATCGTTCTTCATCTCCAAAAAGAATCACTTAAGATCTCAAGTGCGGCTGAAAAAGTAGTGGAAGACACGCTGCGTTATATCAGGAAACATTACAAAGAAGAAAAGAAGATGGAGGACGTTGCAAAGGAACTTCACTTTCATCCCGACTACATCACAAGATGCATGCAGAAAACAATGGGCGTCACCCCTGTACAGTACTTAACCCAGTACCGGATGGAACAGGCGAAGCGTCTTCTGTCTACTACTGACGATAAAATTTCATTCATTGCAAAAGAGTCCGGCATACAGGATCCCGCCTACTTCACAAAAATATTTAAGCGGCTGGAAGGAGTTTCACCACTTGAATATCGAAAGATAGTATCAAGGAAAAAATAAAACATGTATGAATAAGACCGATAATAGGTCAGGATGATACTGAAGTTCCGGTCTCGGGGATAAGGGCCGTCAAGCGGGAAACTCTGCGGCTTGGTGGTTGTGATTTCGGAGATAAGTGCCATCAAACGGGAAAGTCTCTGGCTTGATGGTTCTGAATTCTGGGATAAGTGCCATCAAATCGGAAAACTGCTGGCTTGATGGTACCGAACTCGGAAATAAGTGCCATCAAACGGAAGAAACGCTTGCTTGATGGTTCCGAACTCGGAGATAAGTGCCATCAAACGGGAGAAACGCTGGTTTGATGGTACCGAACTCGGAGATAAGTGCCATCAAACGGGAGAAACGCTGGTTTGATGGTTCTGAACTCGGAGATAAGTGCCATCAAACGGGAGAAACGCTGGTTTGATGGTTCTGAACTCGGAGATAAGTGCCATCAAACGGGAGAAACTGCTGGCTTGATGGTTCCGAACTCGGAGATAAGTGCCATCAAACGGAAGAAACGCTTGCTTGATGGTACCGAACTTGGAAATAAGTGCCATCAAATGGGAGAAACGCTGGCTTGATGGTACCGAACTCGGAGATAAGTGCCATCAAATTGTAAGACCCACGGCTTGATGGTTCATCAAAACAGAAACCAATGGAGGAATAAAAATGCCGACAATTAACGTGCCGGGCCACGGCTCATTTGAAACAGAAATGGGAAAGAAACTTGTTTTAGCGCTTGAGGATAATGGAGTGCACATTCTTCACCGCTGCGGCGGGAAAGCGAAATGCACAAGCTGCCGCGTAGAGATTCTCGAAGGGGATTTTGAAGACTTAACAAATACAGAACGAAACGCGTTTGCGGAAAAAGGAGTGGAGGATCATCTGCGCCTTTCCTGCCAAATTCGAGTGAACGGCGATGTCACATGCAGGCCGATTATGACGGTTGAAAGCAGAGGCATTGATGCGGGGCCAAGGCCGGAAGAATGAAAATTGTAAAACACGTCGGATAACATTTCCCGACGTGTTTTTTTTTGAGCATTATGCTGAAAAAATATTAATGACCCTTCAGTGCTGCTGCCTTGGTGTGAAGGTCACAAAAGCAGTGAGATATAACCCTTCATCAGAGCTTGTCCGCCGTGAAAGGTCAATAAGCGGAAGGATATGACCCTTTACCAAAGCTGATCCGCCGTAAAAGGTCCAAAACCGAAAAGATATAACCCTTCATCAAAGCCATTCCCAAATAAACAACCAAAAAAAGGCACCCCATAAAACGAGGCACCTTCATTCCCTACTCCTGAACCAAATAAAACGCCATCTCATAAGGAGGCACTGTCACGGTCAGTTTCTCTGCATGTGCTGCAAATTCTTTTCCGGTGAGCAAGTCTGTCAGCTTCGTGTCTTCGAGGCTGAATGGAAGAGTGGCTGAGAGTTCTTTGTCTGAATTGTTCAGGACGGCTATCATTTTTTGGCTGCTGTTCTGTTTTGTGAAAATGACATGGTTTGTCTCATCGTTTGCTTCAATAAAAGTGATGTCGCCGCCGTTTCCGAATACAGGGTATTTTTTGCGCAGGCTGATCAGTTTTTTGACATAGGTGAACAGTTCGCGGTCCTGCTTGTCCTCTTCCCAGATCATGCACTTGCGGCAGCCCGGGTCCTGTTCTCCGTCCATGCCGATTTCATCTCCGTAGTAAATGCACGGTGTGCCGATGAAGCTTAGTTGATAGGCAAATAGCAGTTTCAGTTTTTCTTTGGACCCGCCTGATGTTGTTAATATTCTTGGCGTATCATGGCTGCCAAGAAGGTTGAAGGCGACCTCGTTCACGTTTTTAGGATAAGAGTGCAGGACGCTTTCCATGATGTGAACAAATTCTTCCGCTTTTACTTTGTTATTAGCGATAAAGTTCATCGTTCCGGTTGTAAACGGGTAATTCATGACGGCATCAAACTGATCTCCCTGAAGCCAAGGCATAGAGTCGTGCCAGATTTCACCCAGTATGTAGACATCTTCTTTTTCAGCTCTCACAGCCTGCCTGAACTCTCTCCAGAATGCATGGTCCACTTCGTTCGCAACATCGAGGCGCCAGCCGTCAATATCGAACTCCCTCACCCAGTAGCGGCCCACTTCCAGCAGATAGCTGCGTACGTCTGGATGCTCGGTGTTCAGCTTAGGCATGCTTTCTACAAAGGCGAAAGCGTCATAGTTTAAAGTGTCGTCCTCATTTTTAAGAGGGAACTTTCGGATGTGAAACCAGTCTTTATATGAAGAATTTTCACCATGTTCAAGAACGTCCTGAAACTGCGGGAAATAGTAGCCGCTATGATTGAAAACAGCATCAAGCATCACTTTGATGCCGTTATCATGACACGTTTTGACAAGGCGCTTAAAGGTTTCTTTATCACCGAATTGCGGGTCGAGCTCCATGTAGTCGATCGTGTCGTATTTATGGTTTGAATACGCTTTAAAAACAGGGGTGAAATAAATGCCGCTGATGCCAAGCTCCTTCAGGTATCCGATGTTCTGGATGACTCCTTCAAAATCACCGCCGAAGAAATTGCCGCTTGTCGGTTCTGTGCTTCCCCATTCCAGGGTGCCTTCTGGATTAATAGAAGAATCTCCGTTGGCAAAGCGTTCCGGGAAAATCTGATACCAGACTGTATCCTTCACCCACTCAGGTGCATGGAAGACGTCCGCTTTATTTAAGAAAGGGAAGGCGAAGTACGGAGCTGTATCGTCTGAGACAACATCTTTAATAAATCCCTTCTCCGTATAAATCCATTTTTCATCTCCTGAAGTCAGCTCAAATCCGTAGCGCATTCTTCTGTATTCCGGTTCAACAGCTGTAAACCAGTAGTCAAACAGCTCATCTGATCCGCTTTTCTTCATTTCAATTTGCTTAAACGTCCAGCCGTCTTTGCTCCATTCATATGGATCGCCATGCACGAGGCTGACGGTTTCGACATCATTCTTCTTTGTGCGCAGTCTGATGTGCAGTGTTTTTTCATCATATGCATAGGCATATTGATTTTTAGGGCGGTGATATACAGCTTCTTTTAACAAGACATTCACTCTCTTTCTGCGGGCCGTTTTGCAGCGGGGCACAGTAATGGAGGATGCGTGACTATCATCCCATCCTTTTGTGCACCGTCTATAGCCAAATAATAGATTTCTTTTCTATTATAAGGCAATGGGAAAACGTTTGCATTTATTTTAAAAAGGTGTTGACTTTTAATTCTGGCAAACTTAAAATAAAAATTAGTTAGTAGGGAAAACGTTTGCACAAACCTTGGCAGAAACGGCTGAATGATAGAAATGAAAGCCTTTTTTTAAGAGGGTAATAGGAAGCGTTTTCACTGTAAAGCTATGAGACTTTGGTTTCAGTTGTGCTGAACGTCCCCTGGGCACTAAGTACAATGAAATAGATTACAACAAAATAAAAGGTGGGGAAATTATGAGAAAGTTTTTATCACTTACTCTCATTGCTTTGCTTGTATTCGTCATGGCAGCATGCAGCAAGCCTGGCAGCACAGAGCCGGCAAAGACAGAAGGCGGCGACAAAGAGGGCGACAAAAAGACAGAAGAAGCAGTAGATCTGACTCCTGAAGAAGGCGCTAAGCTTGTACTTTGGGATAATGCAGACGCAGAAGCCAAGTGGGCGACTATGGTTGCAGAAGAATTTACGAAAAAATACGATATTCCGGTTGAAGTGCAGGAAGTTAACCACACTGATGCTGCCGGCAAACTTGAAGTAGACGGTCCTGCTGGACTTGGCGCAGACGTATTCCACGCACCTCACGATCATGTTGGAAACATGGTTAAAGCGGGTCTTATTTATGAAAACGTTTTAGCTGATGAATATAAAGAAAGCTTCCTTCCGGCTGCAATCGACGGAACATCTTATACAGATGAAAACGGTGATTCTAAGCTTTACGGATTCCCGATGGCTATTGAAACATATGCACTTTACTACAACAAAGATTTAGTAGACAAGCCTGCAGAAACATTTGACGAAATTTTCGAACAGTCTAAAGGCTTTGCTGGAGACGGCAAATACGGCTTCATGATGGAGCCTGCAAACTTCTACTTTGCACATGCATTCTTCGCTGGCTACGGCGGCTACATTTTCGGCAGCGACAACACAGATGCAGCTGATCTTGGAGTAAACAACGAAGGCGCTGTTAAGTCTGGTGAATTCATGCAAAAAATGAACAAAGAACTTCTTCCGCTTAAAAAAGAAGACATTACTGGCGACTTAATCAGTTCTTTCTTTAACGAAAACAACTTAATGTACCGCATCTCTGGTCCATGGGATATTAAAAACCATGAAGAAGCAGGCATCAACTTCGGTATTGCTCCGCTTCCTAAATTAGACAACGGCGAAACACCAAAAAGTTTCTCTGGAATCAAAGCTTACTATGTAAACTCTTATTCTAAATATCCAAAAGCAGCAACTCTTCTTGCACAATTTGCAACTAGCAAAGAAATGCTTGAAAAACGCTTTGAAATGACAGGACAGCTTCCTCCTCAAACAGAATTGATTGAAAGCGACGCTATCCAAAACGACGAAATCGCTTCAGCTTTCCTAGAGCAGGCTGAATCAGCACTTCCAATGCCGAACATCCCTGAAATGCAATCAGTTTGGGGCCCGATGGAAACGGCTTATACAACAATGTGGAACGATGGAACTGAACCTAAAAAGGCACTTGACGCTGCACGTCAGCAAATTGAGGATGCTATCTCTTCACAAACGAAGTAATAGTCAGTCTGAGCCGATACCTATGGTATTGGCTCAACTTTTATCCTTTATTGGCAGGCAGCAGCCTCTACCTCTATGCCCTGAACATGCATGAGAAAGAGGTGGGGGTCAACTGCCCGTAAATGGGGACAGCAAAGGGACAATGGGGATTTTTTCGAAGAAGTTTTCTCAATAAACATGATTTTCATACAACGTGAGGAGGCCTGGCATAATGCGCGGACCAGCAAGAATAGGTGCATTACTATCGTTTTTATTAATGGGGCTTGGACAGATTTACCACCGTCAATATTTAAAGGGTATTCTTTTTATCCTTTTGGAAGTTTATCTTCTCGTTTTTTGGTCACTGCCTTTCAGATATGCAATGTGGGGTCTGACAACTCTAGGAGACACACCTCAGTCAAGAAATGGATTCCAAGTAGTTCAGGGCGATCACTCAATCTTCCTGATGATCGAAGGAATTATCTTCTTAATTTCATTCATTTTGTTCTTGTGGGTTTACTACCTGAACGTGCGCGATGCCTATAAAGTCGGTCAAGCACGCGAACGCGGCATCAAGCCGAACACAACTAAGCAAACGCTTGCCAACGTATGGGAGAACGGATTCCCTTACATCCTGTTAACACCTTCTATTCTATTTACAATGTTCCTTACCATTCTTCCGCTTCTGTTCGGAGTAATGATTGCTTTTACAAACTACTCAGGTCCAAACCACTTGCCGCCGAAGGCGCTTGTAGACTGGGTAGGATTTGATACATTCCTGAATCTTTTCCAGCTGAAAACATGGAGCACGACGTTCTACGGAGTATTCGGATGGACGGTTCTGTGGGCGATTCTTTCAACAGCGACAACGTTCTTCCTAGGCTTAATCTTTGCTGTATTCATCAACCATAAAGGAATCAAACTTAAGCGCTTATGGCGCTCCATCTACATTCTGCCATGGGCTATCCCGCAGTTTGTCAGCATTTTGATTATGAGAAACATCTTCAACGGAGAATTCGGTCCGCTGAACCAGTACTTAAGAGCGCTTGGTCTTGAAGCAATTCCATGGCTTTCTGATCCGATGTGGGCAAAAGTGACGCTTGTCACAGTTAACATGTGGTTTGGATTCCCGTTCTGGATGGTTCTGATGAGCGGTGTTATGACCACGATTGATAAAGAAATGTTTGAGGCAGCAGATGTTGACGGAGCAACTCCTTGGAGCAAGTTCTGGAAAATCACAATGCCGATTGTTATGTTCTCAACGGCTCCTCTTCTCATCATGAGCTTTGCAGGGAACTTCAATAACTTCAACATTATCTATCTATTAACGCAAGGTAACCCTGTAAACGTTGAATACAGCTATGCCGGCTCTACAGATATCCTGATCAGCTGGATTTACAAAATGACGCTTGAGCAGAGCCAGTTTGCTACAGCTTCGGTTGTATCCATCCTCATCTTTATCGTAGTAGCAACTCTTTCTATCTGGAACTTCAGAAAAACAAAAGCCTTCAAGGAAGAGGATATGATGTCATGATGAACAAAAAACTAACTGATAAACTCGTCGTAGGCGTTATATATGCCATTTTAATTCTAACAGCTATTGCAGTGCTGTATCCTGTGTATTTCATTATTATCGGGTCACTGAATCCAGGGGATTCTCTTTTCAAAACAAAGCTTATTCCAGAGGCGCTTACACTGGATCATTACCGCTATCTGTTTGAAGAGACAAAGTATCTGACATGGTACAAAAACACATTTAAAATTGCCTTTTTCAACATGCTCATCTCAACATTCCTTGTTGTAACGGCAGCATACGCATTTTCCCGTTTCCGTTTTCCGGGACGCAAGCAGGGTCTTATGGCCATGCTCGTTCTGCAGATGTTCCCAAGCTTCATGGGGATGATCGCCATTTACATTCTTCTGCTTCAAATTGGCCTATTGGACAATCACTGGGGTCTGATTCTTGTATACGCAGGCGGATCCATTCCGTTCGGCGCTTGGCTTGTTAAAGGATATTTTGACGGTCTGCCAAGAAGTCTTGAAGAAGCAGCAAAGATTGACGGAGCGAGCCATACAACGATTTTCTTTAAAATCATGATGCCGCTTTCTAAACCGATCCTTGTTTTTATCGCTGTAAATAACTTTATCGGTCCATGGATGGACTTCATCTTTGCCCGATTGATTCTTCGTTCAAATGAAAACAAAACACTTGCTGTCGGATTGTTTGAATTTGTTACAGGAAGAACGAGCACGCAGTTCACAACATTTGCAGCAGGAGCTGTTCTTGTAGCCGTTCCAATTACGATTTTGTTCCTGATCTTCCAGAAGTACATTGTTGAAGGACTGACAGCGGGAGCGAATAAAGGATAAGCAAGAGAACGATTTCATATTGAAATCGCCTTAACAGTTTAATAGTCTTATGTGTAAAGCTGTCCGGTTCCGGGCAGCTATTACACAGTAAGGGGGGCAGAGGGATGTTTAAACGGTTTATAAAAGGACTAGTCATCCCTTTTTTCCTTCTTTCAGGTTTTCCGGCTGTGCATGCCGGAGCAGAGAAGAAGGAGGAAAATCGTTCTTGGCAGGACGAAAGCATGTATTTTATCATGGTGGACCGCTTCCATAACGGCGACTCGTCCAATGATTTTGAAGCAGATCCGAAAAATCCGAAAGCCTATCACGGAGGGGACCTGAAAGGAATCACCGACAAGCTTGATTACATTCAGGACATGGGCTTTACGTCCATCTGGCTGACTCCTGTTTTTGATAACGAAGAAGGCGGATATCATGGCTACTGGATACGCGATTTCAAGAACGTTGATGAAAACTTTGGGACACTTGAAGATTTTAAGACTCTAGTCAAAGAAGCGCATAAGCGCGACATGAAAGTGATGCTTGACTTTGTTGTCAATCATACCGGCTACAAACACCCGTGGGTGAATGATCCGGACAAAAAAGACTGGTTTCACGAAAAAAAGGACATTGCCAACTGGCAAAACCAAGAGGAAGTAGAAAATGGCTGGCTTTTCGGTCTGCCTGATCTGAATACGGAAAATCCCGAAACGAAAGCGTTTCTGATTGATGCTGCAAAATGGTGGATTACAGAAACTGATATTGACGGGTACCGCCTTGATACAGTGCGCCACGTCCCGAAAGCATTCTGGGAAGAGTTTTCCAAAGAAGTGAAATCAGTAAAGAGCGACTTCTTTTTAATGGGAGAGGTTTGGGATAAAGATCCGCAGTATGTTGCGGGATATACAGAAGCAGGACTTGATTCGGTTGTAGACTATCCTTTCTTTGAGGATGCTTCCAAAGTGTTCTCCAATACAGGGGGCACTGCCGGAATGCTTGCCAATGTGTTTAAAAGAAATCAGATTCTGTACAAGGATCCATTTGTTTTAGGCAATTTTATTGATAATCATGATAACGAACGATTTACTAGAAAAGCACTCGTCAATAAACAGAATCCGGTTACCCGCATTAAAATGGCGCTGACCTATATGTATGCAGCACCGGGTATGCCAATTGTGTATTACGGAACTGAAATTGCGATGGACGGGGGCAATGATCCGGATAATCGCAGAATGATGAATTTCCGTGCAAATGATGAATTGATTAAATATGTTTCAAAGCTTGGAAAGATCCGAAATGAATTTCCTTCTCTCAGAAGAGGAGAGATGGAAGTGCTGTTTGATGAAAAGGGCATGACCATTTTCAAGCGGACATACGAAGGTGAAACAACGGTGGTTGCCGTAAACAATACCGAAGAATCAAGAACGGCTGTTGTTCCGGCTGATGCTCTCGCTGAAAATAAAGAACTGAACGGGCTTTTAACCGGGGACAGGACTGAAGAGAAAAATGAAGAGTACGAATTTATTCTCGACAGAGAGACTGCGGAAATCTATGAGACTGTTGAAAAAACAGGTCCTAATATTCCTCTGATCAGTGTCTTTATTGCCGTTCCTGTATTATTTGCAGGATTTTTGTACCGGAACAGAAGGAAGCGAACATAAGGGAAATGCTTTTCCCTTTTTGCAGATTATGAGTGAATGCGGTTACAATAGCATTCGCAGGTGATTATTTTCCGGAGCCTGAAAGCTCCGATCATGCCAGTAAGAGAGGGATGGGATTGTGGCAACAATAAAAGATGTCGCAAAGTTAGCAAATGTAGCTCCATCAACAGTTTCGAGAGTGATTGCTAATAACCCGCGTATAAGTGAAAAAACAAAAGAGAGAGTTAGAGAAGCAATGAGTGAGCTTGGGTATCATCCCAATTTCATTGCCAGAAGTCTTGCCAATCAGTCAACCCAGGCAATCGGCATCGTGATTCCGGGATCTGCTGACAAAGCGTTCTTAAATCCATTCTTTCCTGAAGTTATCCGCGGTATAAGCAAAGGAGCCCATCAAAAACATTATGCTCTGCATATGTCGACGGGTGAAACGGACGCTGAAATTATGGAGGGCGTCGTGCAAATGGTTGAAGGGAAACGGGTAGACGGCATCATTCTCCTGTATTCTCAAGTAGATGATAAGCTGACTAAATATCTTCTCAGAAAAAAATTCCCGTTTGTCATTGTCGGAAAGCCGTTTAAAGATGTCGAGCACATTACACATGTAGACAATGATAACTACCGTGCAGCGAAAGAAGTAACGGAGCATCTCATTCAGCTTGGCCATGAGCGTGTGGCGTTCATCGGGGGAAATCTCAAGCTTGTCGTAACAGTCGAGCGCCTATTGGGATATGAAAAAGCGATACGCAACGCGGGCCTTGTTTACCGTGATGATTACATCATTCACGCACAGTTTTTAAAAGAGGGCGGACAGGCAGCCGTTCAGGAACTGTTTAACCTGGATGAGCCTCCAACAGCTCTTGTCGTTGCTGACGATCTGATGGCGCTCGGCGTGCTGAATACTCTTGATGATATGGGCATTAACGTTCCGAATGATGTATCTGTCGTCTCATTCAACAATGTTATGCTTTCTGAAGTGTCAAGACCGCCGCTTACAACCGTTGATATCAATATTTTTCAATTAGGCTATGAAGCTTCTAAACATGTTATTCAGCTGGTGGAAGATCCGATGGACCCGATCAAGCGGATTATCATCCCGCATAAGCTGATGAAGCGTCAATCGTGCAGAGAATACGTTTCTGCCAAAAAAACAACGACAATCTAAACAAAAACGGCCTTCAGGGCCGTTTTTGTTTCATCTTCTGTATTCAGTCTCCCGGCACAAGCACGAGCGTATTTGTCCCTTCAGCCTTTTTAATATCTGTCACGTGATAGGTTCCATTTACCCAATCATCAAGCTGATCCTTATACCATTCACTCTTCACATGCCCTGACTGGCCTGGTCCGACAATATGGTGGCCTTTGCCAAGATCAGCTGCATCGATGACAAACCGCCATGAGGCTCCGTGATTCACTGTGCCTTCCTCGTTATAGTTTGCAGCCTGGACTGTAATCTGGCTGCCTCCCACAGGCTCAGGATTTTCCCTGTTAAACAGCCATTTCAGGACCGGCGAAGCGGAAGAAAGCGGATGAGCGAAATAAAGCTGATGATACTCTCCCCACTTCCAGCTGCCGGGATCATTGCCGTATTCTTCTTGAATAAAACTGACTGTATTTTGAAATGAAGTGAGAAGAACCTGCTGGAATCCTCCCTGATCCGTAAACCACTGAGATTCATCTCCATTCAGCGCCCGTCTTAAAAGTTCATCCGTTATCCCCTGCTTCCCTTCAAATAAATCATCCATTTTCTCCGAAATGGACTCTTCAAACAGCACGGCTGGAATTTGCTTCATCCATAAATGAAACAAAAGGGGGGCAGCAAGCTCTTTGTCATCAGTCATATTCCAGTCGCCCAGAATGTCAGCTGCTGCTTGTTCTGTTTCATTTAAACCGGCCGTTCCAAGCTGTTCAAGAAGGGGCTTCAAAAATTCTTCGGCATACAAATTTTTCTTATCCATCTGAAGGTCCTTCATGTCCTGGAGGGAAAGCTTTTCTTTGGACTCCAGAACTTCTTTTATTCTCATATACCTGTAAGGCTGGGCCCAGTGATGGCTGATGTGATAAGGGTAGTCATCGCCGATCACTTTATTGTTTGCGGTGGCAGCAAATCCTTCCTTGGGGTTAACAGTCCGCGGGAGCTCATCATATGGAATAAATCCTTCCCACTCGTATTCATCTGTCCATCCCGGAACAGGAAGCATCCCGTCGCCTTTTTTGCGGATCGGAATTTTCCCGTTTGCTTTGTAGGCAATCGTTCCGTCTTTGCCGGCAAACACAAAGTTTTGGGTCGGCACGTGAAAGTCTGCAAGCGCCCGCTCAAATTCATCCCAGTTTTTCGCTTTATTCATCGAAAGAACTGCCTGGAATTCGGTTGACGGCATAAGAGCCGTCCATTTCATTGCAAGGGCTGTGTCTTTCTTTGAATCATGGGCAAAATCCGAAATAATCGGACCGTGTCTCGTTTCTATTACTTCAAAATCAACCGTTTTTCCGTCTTTAACAGCAATCGGCTCCTTTATGACAGCAGCATCCTCATAGTTTCCGTTGTATAAAAATTGGTTGGGGTTTTCAGGATTGCGTTTTTCGATATATAAGTCCTGCACATCAGGGCCTGTATTTGTCACACCCCATGCGATGTCTTCATTATGACCGAGAATGATTCCCGGAACTCCTGCAAAAATAACGCCGCTTACATTCATGCTGTCATTTTGCAGGTGCATCTGATACCAGATGGACGGAGTGCCGAGCGAAAGGTGCGGGTCGTCTGCAAGCATCGGTTTTCCGCTTTCACTTTTATCACCGCTTATGACCCAGTTATTGCTTCCGTTAAATTCAGGAGGGATAACGGCAGAAGCAAGTCCAGATTCAATATCCAAATCCGAATCTTTGTAGGAAGAGATGATTTCCGGTGCATTCTTCGGATACGTTGGGAAAAGATCCAATGCCTTTTCTTCCGGCAGATTTTCCATAGCCCAGTAGCGAAAGGCCTGTCCCGACCAGTGGCCGCCGAGGTCAAAGGCCATATATTTCCCGATTGTCAGGGAATCAGCGGGTGTCCATTCAGCTGGTTTGTAGCCGAGAATCCTGAATTCAAACGGCAGTTTTCCCTCAGCCTCAGCCTCTTTGATGAAGGCATTCACACCGTCTGCAAACCACTGCATCGCCTTTTTTGATGTCTCATCGTAAATTGGATAGGACGCCTCAGCTGCTCTTCTGAGTCCGAGTGTCCTGAAAAACTTGTCTCTTTCGATGGCTGCTTCACCAACGACTTCGCTGAGTGTTCCGGATGCCTGCCTTCTGCTTAAATCCATCTGAAAAAGTCTGTCCTGTGCCTGAACATAGCCCTGAGCTGTGTAGAGATCTTTATCTGATCCGGCGAGGATATGGGGAACACCATGCTTATCCCTTGTGACGTTCACCTCTGCCGAAAGGCCTGAAATGGCTGCCTCACCGGATAAAACAGGAAGACTTCTGCTTATGTAAAGGTTTACAAAAATCAGGACTCCAGTAATCAAAAACAGCAGTCCTATCGTTCCAATCCAAATTCCTTTCTTTTTACCTGCTATCCCTCTGCGCGGCACCTGTGCTTCCATTTTCTCACTCCCAATATGATTTAAGAACTATATACCACCCGGTTCATCAAAAACCCTTTGGATAAAATAGGAATTCTCTAAACGGCTTTTCCTTCATATAGTGAACTATCAACTGGAAAAAGGTGACTGACATGAGAAAACTTCTGCTGTTTGCAGACCCCGGCATTGATGACTCGCTTGCCATTATTTATGCTTTGCTGCACCCTGACATAGACGTGCTTGGAGTTGTCACCAGTTTCGGCAATGTCTCAAAGCAGCAGGCAACAGAGAATACCGCCTATCTGCTGAAACTTGCAGGGAGAGAAGATATCCCGGTCATTGAAGGGGCAACATTCCCGTTAAGCGGTGAATATTCTGTCTACTATCCGGAAATTCACGGTGCGGAAGGACTCGGGCCGATCAGGCCTCCAAATGGAATTCAGGTGAATCTAAAAAGGTTTTCCCATGTTTTTGAACTGATTGAAAAGCACCCAGATCTAACGATTGCAGATATCGGCAGGCCCACATCACTTGCGCATGCCTTCAATTTAAACCTTGAAAGACTGCAGAAGGTAAATGATATTTTCAGCATGGGCGGTGCCTTTTTTGTGCCCGGAAATGTCACTGCGCTTGCCGAAGCTAACTACCACGGTGATCCAGTCGCGGCAAACGTTGTCTTGAAATATGCAAAAAATGTGTATATTGCACCGCTTAATGTGACAGACCGGGCCATCGTAACGAGAGAGGCTGCTGCTCATATCGAATCCATTTCGAAAAACCCTTTTAAAGACCTGATTCCGGCTGTAACGAATTATTACGCTGCTGCTTATGCCAAGCTCAGGCCGCACCAGAATGGCCCGTCAATCCATGATGCCTTTGCCCTCTACTATATGATGAATATGGAAAAAATCTATTCTGTTAAAAAGACAGTATCTGTATGTGTGCAGAGTGACGCAAGAGGAATGAGTTTTGCCGATTTCCGCAATCACCTCACCCCGCCGGGCGCAAAACACACCATTGCACTGAATTTTAACTATCAGGATTTTCTGACTGATTTCATCAAAGTTATGTCATCCGAAATCAGCTGAATACCGTCTGCCTGAACCCGCTTTCATGCGGGTTTTTTTGCATGAAAAAATGGATTGCAAAAGCCCCTGAACAGAGTATAGTTACCTTATAAAGCGTTTTACAAACTAACGGGCGAGGGGTAAACATGAATCTATCTTACATAGAAGAAATGCTTGAAAAGCAAGAATACAAGGCGGCTGTTTCCCATTTTTCAGAGGCGTATCAGGAAATGGCAGCGGAAAATAGTCTGACAGCTTTCAAATCTTTTATCCGCTGCGGCAGAAATGAAAAGGAAAGGAAGGAATTGCTGATTGCTGCAGAGGAAAGCCTGATGGATCAGCTGAGCTCCATTATGATTCGGGATATGTACCGGACGGCTCCTTCACAGCAGACGGCCATCTGGTACAGTGAACAGCTTGCGGATGAACACAAGCTGATTGAGGCAGAGGAGCTTCTTGTCCAGGTTGAGAAACAGGAGCTGACAGAGGAACTGGCAGAAAAACACTCTTTCTCCATGGCGACAGTTCTCATGCAGATGAGAAGGCTTGGGGCAGCCTATGAGTATATGAAAAAATGTGAAGCGCTGGTGAAGGACAGCATGCATACAAGATGGGGCTATTACTATCTTCAAAGCGGCGATTGGGACAAGGCTGTTACCCATCTCGAGGCGGGGAAAAAGGATAAAAAAGACGGTGTGATTGCCCGTTTGCTTCTCGTTCAGCATTGGGCTCTTCAAGGGGAGGCTGAACGTGCACAGCGTGAGCTCGATGAAGCGATGGCCATGTACCCCGATTATCCAAAACTTCTTATCGAAAAAATCAGACTGTGTTCAAAGCAAAAGAAGTGGGAAGAGATGCGGGAGACGATTCAGCGGCTGAATGAGCTTTCCCCATACCACGATTACAAAAAAATGACCGAATACTACACGGCCGAATCTTATTACGGGGAAGAAGAGTTTGGCGTTCTTGAATCTTACTTGAACAAACACGGCCATTTTAAAGAGAAGTCCTATTTTAAGCATTTTAAAACAGAAGGCAGCTTTAAAAAGAAAATCATCGCTTATAAACCGGTCGTGCAGAAGTACAACTATTGCGTTCCTGCCTGTGCAGAGATGGTCTTCAGCATGTACGGGAAAACCGTCAAACAGGATGAGATTGGCGAATCCATTTTTGCCGTAAACGGCTCAAAGCTGTCTAAGATGATTGCTTATTTTATAGAAAAAGAATTCCGGTGCACGTACTTTTTTGGGAACGAAGAGGTTTTTAAAGAGCTGCTGGACCGTGATACAGCCATTATGGTTAATATTGATTATCCTACGGCATCCCATGTGCAGTTGATTGTCGGGTATGATGACAGACTTCAGGTTTTTCACGTGCAGGATCCAAACCACAGGTATACGCACGAGCTGATGTATGAAGATCTCCAGCGCGAATACGGAAACAACGGGGCGTTATCGCTTGCCATTGCTCCAGTGGAACACTCAAACCTGTCCGGCCTTCTCCCTGACCACGTCCATGAGATGTCTGAAAAACTTTTCACTTTGACCGAAACCTTTCATAAAGAACTCAGCAGAGAAGATCAGGATTTCCTGAATGCGAATCTCGGGCACATGGCCGTTTCCGCCTACATCATGAAATACTTGCCGGGTGTTGTGGATGAAGAGATCTTAAGCGCTGCTGCAGAAGTCATTTCAAAGCATAAAGAACAGGCGGAATACCATAGTCTTACAGCTGCTATGGCCTATTACAGCGCGAAAAACAATGAACAGGCAGAAAGCTATTTGAACAGCACGAAGTCCCGCCATTATCCGGGGGTCTATTGGTTTACAAAAGGCAGAATCAGCTACGGTTCGGGGAAGTACGATGATGCCTATTCCGCTTTTAAAGAAGCCCTGAAAAAAGAGCCTGAAGACCACGTTTTATGGACCTACCTGTCTATGGCAGCATACAGCAGAAACCAGTTGGCAGAAGCTCTAAGGCTTTCTGAAATTGCGATGGATATTAACAGCCTGGATCTTTTCACAATCGTCAATCATGGCCTTCTTCTGCTTGAGGCAGACCGGCCTGAGGAAGCAAGAAGCCTGCTGCATGAATGCCTGAGGGATAACAAAGATGACGCGTATGTCTGGCTCCAAAGGGCACGATGCGACGCTGCCCTCGGCAAATACCGGGCCGCACTTCGCGGATTCCAGACCGCAGCTGCCCTTGATCCGGCTGATGCAGAAGCATTTACAGAACTTGCGGGACTGTATGATTCCGTTTTTGAGGATGAGGAGAAGGCTCTCGGCGTTCTTGAACAGGGAATAGAATCAGCAGAAGACAAGACAGAGCTTCTTCATGCAGCAGGCGGAATCCGGGATCGCAGAGAGGAGTATCAGCAGGCAAGGGTTCTATATGAGACCGCGGCCGCACTTGATGAAAAGGACGCATTTGCAAGGATCTCTCTGGCTGCCATTTCCAAAGAAGAAGGCGACACGGCCCGTTTCTTTAAAGAAATTCAGTCACATTATGATGCCTTTCAGCAAGACAGCGAGTTTCTATTTAACGCCGGAAAACTGATGTTTGCTGCAAGCGGCGAAATGGATGAAAACGAGGCTTACGAAGAACTTGCTTTGTCCTATATGGAAAAAGGAATCTCCTGTGCAGATGAGAATGTCGAAGAGGCAATCGAGATCTATACAGGTATGATTGCTGAAACACCGCATTACAGGAGAGGCCTTGCCTTTTTTGAGCGCTTAAAAGGAGAGATAAGGGAACCGGTTATTTTAAGCCACTCAGGTTATCTCCACGAAATGCAGGGCTCGCTTGATAAAGCAAGAAAATTGTACAGGCAGGCAGCCGAACTTCGCGATGAAGACGTTCTTCCGTTTTACCGTCTTGGCGAGGTTGCCTTCAAGCTTGAGGAGTACGCGGAGGCGGAGCGGTATTATAAAAAAGTTCTTGAGCTTGACCCAGAGCATTCACAGGCGATGCTCGATCTTGCATCTGTTGCAAATCGCAGAGGAGATAAGACTTCAGAAAAAGAATATCTTCTGTCTGCTTTTCATGCAGACCCTTATTGCCTATCGGCAGATGTTCTGCTTAATTTAATGGAAACAAAAGCAGAAGCAGAGTCCTTTAAACAGGACCTATTGAAGCTTGAAGGAACAGTGGAGGAGGCATTCCTTCACCATTCTCTTTCACATGTCTATGCAAAACTCGGTGATGCTGAGAAAGAGGAACAGCACCTCATGCAGGCTCTTGAACTTGATCCGGACCAATTGCAGGTTCAGCATCATTATGCAGCATTTCTGATCAGGCGCGGAAAAACAAAAGAGGCAAAGGCTCTCCTTTTCAAGCTGATCCTTGACCATCCTGATACCAGGACGCTGTATGACACACTGATTGATCTGATGATGGAAACAAGAACGATACAAAAGCTTGAAGGAGAATTGAAAAAACTGAAGGCTTCAAAAGAAGAAAAAAGCATCATTTACATGCAGGCAGCCGTTTCTTATGAAAGACACTTAAAAGACATGCAGGATGCGTTCGAACAAGCGGAGGAGCAAAAAGGCTGGCTGAAGCGGATTACAGGCATCTCAAAAGCAAGTTTAAAACTTGGAGTCCTTCTTCACCTGTACGAAGAGGCAGTAAAGCTTGACAGGGAAAATACAACTGCCGTCATATGGTTTGCTGATCTAAACCTTCAGCTTGGTCTTAATGAAGATGCCATTAAAGTGCTGCAGCAGTCACTGCGCCATTCATTTGAACCTGCCGCTGCCTATAAGCTTGCAGGCCTTCTTGTTCAAGAAGCGGCTGCTGCAGGCGAAAAGAAAGCAGTCCGCTTCCTGTCAGAAGCATGCGGTCTCCTTGAAGCACTGATTGAGGACGATGAAGATGCAGACTATTACAGCCTCCTTGGCATGGCCCTGCTTGAATTCGGAGACTTTGAAGAATCAGAAGATGCCTTTAAACGGGCTTTGGAGATTGATCCGGAAGTGGAAAAGGGACATTTCCATCTGGCAAGACTCTATACGGAAGCAGAAAAGTACAGGCAGGCAGAAGCTCACATCAGGCAGGCAATGATGATCAGTCCTGACGACCACGACAACTACAATCAGCTCGGCCTCATCTACAGACATCAATTCAAGCTGAAGGAAGCTCTTGAAGCCGTTGAATCGGCAATAGCACTCGAGCCTGAGGATCTTCTCTGCCTTTATAACAGAGCATGCTACCTTGCCTCGATGAAACAATTTAAAGAAGCAGCAGAGCAGCTCGAAGCTCTTTACGAACTCGATGAAGACCTCATCTTCACTGAAATGGCCGAAGAGGATGAAGACCTCGAGCCGCTCAAAGAAGCGGGATACTTCCCGGTGAACAAAGCAGCCGGCAGATAAACCCCTCCACTTGAAAAAGAGGGCGGGAAGCGGTCATAATAAACTGGAGAATGTTTAAAACTTCAGTGGACTGAAGCGGAAGGCACTTGACTCCTTGTCCAGCTGCAGCGCCCAACTCCTCTGTCAGAACAAAATCACCCAAAAAGTCAAACCCGGACTTTTCGGGTGATTTCTTATCTGACTGCCGGAGCAAACCGGGCACTTCCGCTTTTCTGGGGCATGAAGAGGGCACGGGAGACCCCGCAAACGAAGTGAGGAGGCTCCCGGGGATCCCCGCGGAAAGCAAGTGACTGGAGCGTAAGGGAACGGGTACAACTTAGAATCTACAATAAACATGAAAACAGCCCGGCTCCCGTTCCTTCCCGCGGTAATTCTGAAGCGGAAAGTAACGAATAAGAAATCAAAAACAACAATCCATTAAAGACATTTTTCTGTTAAAATAAGAGAATGTATGCTGATTCAGCAAAAACAGATAGAATAAAGGAGTTTTTCAGATGGAAAAAGTATTGATCTTTGGTCATAAAAACCCGGATACAGATACGATTTGTTCTGCAATTGCGTATGCTGATCTTAAAACAAAGCTTGGCATGAACGCAGAGCCTGTCCGCCTTGGTGAAATCAACGGCGAAACAGAATTTGCTCTGAATACATTTGGGGTTGAAGTCCCAAGACTGATCGAAACAGCTGCAAATGAGACAAGCCAGGTCATTTTAGTCGACCATAACGAGCGCCAGCAAAGCATCAGTGACATTGACCAGCTGCACGTTCTTGAGGTCATTGACCATCACCGCATCGCTAACTTTGAAACAAGCGATCCGCTTTATTACCGCGCGGAGCCTGTAGGATGCACAGCTACCATCCTGAACAAGATTTACAAAGAGAACGGCGTTAGCATTCCTAAAGAAATTGCGGGCCTTATGCTTTCTGCCATCATCTCTGATTCATTATTGTTTAAATCACCGACCTGCACAGAGCAGGATGTAGCAGCTGCGAAAGAACTTGCTGCTATTGCCGGCGTTGATCCGGAAGTATACGGTCTTGATATGCTGAAAGCAGGAGCTGACCTCAGCGGCAAAACAGTATCAGAACTCATTTCTCTTGATGCAAAAGAATTCTCAATGGGCGATTACAAAGTTGAGATTGCACAGGTAAATGCGGTAGACCCTAACGACATTCTTGTTCATAAAGAAGAAATCGAAGCGATGGTTTCAGCGGTTATCGCTGAAAAAGAATTGGACTTGTTCGTATTTGTCGTAACAGATATCTTAATCAATGATTCCGTTGCGATTGCCCTTGGCCGTGAAACACGTGCGGTTGAACAGGCATACGATGTAAAGCTTATTGATAACATGGCGGTGCTTAAAGGCGTTGTTTCCCGCAAAAAGCAAATTGTACCTGTTTTAACAGAAGTTTTGACGAACGCACTATAAGAAGAAAGAAGGATGCTCCTTACTAAAAGGACATCCTTTTTTTGTTCCAGTATCTCTGACCAAAAGAAAAAACGGCTTGCTGAGCAAGCCATTCAGTCTTAGCAGTGGTAGCCAGGTCCAGGACCATAACCAGCGCCGCCGACAAAAGAAGCACCAATGATAATCAGCAAAATAAACAATACGATAATTAGCGCGAATCCATTATTGTATCCGCCGCCGCATCCATCTTTACTCATGGTTGTGTCTCCTCCAATCATGAAATCGTGAGCTTTTCTCTTGCTCAAATTTAGGGTATGCGGAAGGGAGAATTATGTTAGCCTATTTATCTGCTGCACGCTGATCTCTCTGACGGAGAGAAAGCGGAGAGAGATTGGAGAAACAGCACAAAAAAGACCGGAGAAAAAGATCTCCGGCCTTGAATTCAGCTACTTATTAAATAAGCTTTTGACGCCGTGGAAAATTAAAACGAAAGAAAAAACTAAGATTGCTAAAACGCCAACGACTGTCGTAAAAGGTGCTAGGCTTGCAAGGAATGTTCCGGCTAGCGGAAGTTCAACTAGAGCAAAGCCTGCAAGAATGGCTGCAAGGAATAAGAAAATTAATCGATCCATCATTATCCCCTCCTTCCTAATACAGTATATGTAAGCGTTTTCTTAATAGTATAGGTCACATGCACATTTTCTTTAGAATCCATAAAATATAAGCACAAAAAAAGCCCGTTTTTCATACGGGCTTTCTCTGCTGGCGGTAAACTTATGAGATTTTTGTAATTGTCAGGTCTAAACCAGCGATTCCGCTTTTCGTGGTGTCCAGCTCCATCAGCCAACTCCTCCGTCAGAACAAAATCCCCCAAAAAGGCGGGAACCGGACTTTTCGGGGGATTTCTTTTCTACCTGTCAGGTCTAAACGGTCGGCTCCGCTTTTCTTATTAACCGTTTATAATCTTCCCGCCATTCACATGAATCATCTGTCCGGTGATGTAGCTTGAGTCGCTGCTTGCAAGGAATACATAGCTTGGTGCAAGTTCATCAGGCTGTCCGGGGCGTCCCATTGGCGTATCCGCGCCGAACTCTGAAACTTTTTCTGCATCAAACGTTGAAGGGATAAGCGGTGTCCAGATTGGACCAGGAGCTACTCCGTTTACCCGGATGCCTTTTTTCACAAGAGACATGGAAAGGGATCGTGTAAACGTTGTAATAGCGCCCTTAGTGGCCGAATAATCAATCAGCTGTTCGTTTCCTGCATAAGCTGTGATGGATGACGTGTTGATGATGCTGCTTCCCTGCTTCAGGTGGGGAAGGGCTGCTTTTGTCATATAGAAAAAAGAGAAAATATTGGTTTTGAATGTGCGTTCAAGCTGCTCTTTTGAAATTTCCTCAATACCGGCCTGCGGATGCTGCTCGGCCGCATTGTTGACAAGAATGTCTATTTTACCGAACTTGCTGACGGTTTCGTTTACGACCTGTCCGCAGAAAGCCTCGTCTCCGATATCTCCGGGAATAAGCAGGCACTGTCTGCCTTCCTGCTCCACAAGGCGCTTTGTTTCATTTGCATCATCATGTTCATCCAAATAGGAGATGACAACATCTGCGCCTTCTCTTGCAAAGTGGACGGCAACTGACCGCCCGATGCCTGAATCACCGCCTGTGATGATCGCTGTTTTATCCGAAAGCTTTCCGCTGCCTTTGTATTGATGGCTGTCAAACTCGGGTTTAGGATTCATCTGATCTTCATGCCCGGGCTGCACATCCTGATGCTGCGCAGGCATCGTTTTTTTTGTTTGGCTGTTTTGACTCATTTACAATCCCTCCAGGTTTTTATCAAGTTTAGTATGGTGAAAAATCCGATAAGTATGTTGGATATGCTGTTTATATTCCCTGTCAGTCCTTGATAAAACACTTGTTTTTGCGCAAAAAAAAACTGAGACAGAAGTCTCAGTTTAAAACGTTGAAATAACGTGCTTCAGGATGGGCAACGACTATGGCTGTAACAGATGCTTCAGGTTCCATCATGAAGCCTTCTGTCAGATTCACTCCAATGTCTTCAGGACGTATCAGATCAAATAATTTGGCCTGGTCATCAAGGTTTGGGCAGGCCGGATAGCCGAATGAAAAACGCTGGCCCTGATACTTTGCTGAAAAGCGCTGATCCATTGTGAAATCCGGAGGATCAGGGAAGCCCCACTGATCACGGATCAGCTGGTGCGTCCGCTCGGCAAGACCTTCAGCAAGCTCAAGGGCGAGTGCCTGAACAACATGGCTTTTCAAATAGTCGCCCTGTTCCTTAAATCGGTTTGCAATCTCTCTGACTTTCTTTCCTGCCGTAACAGCAAAGAAGGATACATAGTCTCTTGTGCTGCTTTCAGGTCGAACGTAGTCAGAAATGCAGCGGTGCGGCAGTTTTGACTGTCTTGGAAAATCAAAGGTCTGCAGCTTTTCTTCTGTTTCCGGATCCAGAATGTGCAGAGAATTTCCCTCTGATACAGCAGGGAAGAACTGATAAACCGCAGCAGGTTCAAACCATTTTTCCGCTTCTCCCTGCTTCAGGAGCTCATCAATGGTTTCTTTTAGAGCAACCGCCTTTGGATCATTGTTTTTCAGCATTTCCTTTACTTTTCCCTTGAGGCCGAGGTGATGGCCGATCAGCATCTGCATGTTGATATAAGGGATGAGGTGCTGCAGATTGAAATCTTTAATGATATGGCGTCTGCAGTCCTCAGGCACAAAAACAGGGGACGGTGCAAGCTCTGCTCTTTTTTCAAGCAGTTCTGTCACTGCGGCAGTCGGTTTCTTTTCAGAAAACTGTTCAGACCGCACTTCTTTCTTTTTAAACTGGGCCGGGTCGACTCGGATTCGGTTTGCAAGTGAAAGGCCGTCCATCGCATCCTTGGCATACACCACCGGTCCGCTGTATTGCGGAGCAATCTTTCCGTCTGCAAACTTTCTGGAAAGGGCAGCGCCGCCGACCAGGATCGGAACAGAAATGTCAGCTTCACGCAGATCCTGTGCGGTCAGAACCATTTGCTGGGCTGACTTCACAAGCAGGCCTGAAAGTCCGACAATATCCGGTTTCTCTTTTCTGACAGCTGTAATTAAATCCTGCGGGGTCACTTTAATTCCGAGATCCACTACTTTGTAGCCGTTGTTGCTCAGGATAATATCCACAAGGTTTTTCCCGATATCATGCACATCGCCTTTAACCGTTGCAAGCAGGATTTTTCCTTTTCCGCTGTCATCCTTTTTCTCCATATACTGCTCTAAAAAGGAGACGGAAGCTTTCATCACTTCTGCACTTTGAAGAACTTCGGCGACGATCAGCTGGTTTGTATTGAACAGCTCTCCGACTTCAGCCATTCCAGCCATGAGCGGACCGTTAATGATATCAAGAGGTGCATCATATTCCTTAAGGGCGATTTCAAGGTCTGAAATCAGTCCTTCTTTTGTGCCCTCTACAACATATTGGGCGAGACGCTGCTCAAGCGGGAGGGACTGTACAGGTTTTTTGGCTGTCTTTTTCTTTCCCCGGTAATGATTTGTAAAAGCGGCCAGTGTTTCGTCATTTGTGTTAAAAAGAAGAGTCTCCGCCATTTCAACTTCTTTTTTCGGAATGGAAGCAAAACGCTCAAGCTTTTCCGTGTTGACAATCGCATAGTCGAGACCCGCCTGTGTACAGTGATACAAATAGACGGCATTCAGCACTTCGCGTCCGACAGGCGGAAGGCCGAAGGATACGTTGCTGACGCCAAGCATAGTCAGACATTGCGGAAGTCGATCTTTGATCAGGCGGATGCCCTTAATCGTTTCTTCAGCAGAACCAATATACTGCTCGTCTCCTGTGCCGACAGGGAAAACGAGGGGATCGAATATTATGTCTGAAGGACTCAGGCCGTGCTTTTCAGTAAGCAGTTCAAACGAACGGACCGCAATATCAAGCTTCTCCTCAGCTGTAAGAGCCATGCCTTTTTCGTCTATGGTTCCGACAACAACAGCGGCACCATATTTATGAATCAGCGGAACAACAGCGTCAAAGCGCTCTTCGCCGTCTTCCAGGTTAATCGAGTTGATGATGACTTTTCCCTGGGAATAAGATAGTGCTTTTTCAATGACGGCTTCATCGGTTGAATCGATGACAAGCGGCGCCTTTACTTTTTTGGTCACTTCTTTTATGAATGCTTCCATATCTTCAAGTTCGTCGCGGTCAGGGTCTGCAAGACAAATATCAATGACATGTGCTCCGTTTTTGACCTGTGCTCTCGCAATTTCAGATGCTTCTTCAAATTTCCCCTCGGCAATCAGGCGCTTGAACTTCCTTGATCCAATGACATTTGTCCGTTCCCCGACAAACAGGGGTCTCATGGAGTCATCATAAATAAGCGGATCAATACCGGAAACGGTATGTGCCGGATCACGTTCCGGGACGGTGCGCGGATTCAGTGCGCCGACAGCATCTGCGATAGCCGTGATATGTGCAGGTGTGGTTCCGCAGCAGCCGCCGACAATATTGAGCCAGCCCTGTTCTGCAAAACCTTTCACTTTCTGCGCAAGCGAACGCGGTGATTCATGGTATTTTCCTTCCTCATCAGGAAGGCCGGCATTAGGGTAACAGCTGACGGCTGTATGAGCCATTCCAGACAGCGTCCTGATATGGTCTGTCATAAACTCAGGTCCTGTCGCACAGTTCAGGCCGACAGAAAGAGGCTGCATATGTTCAAGAGAAATAAAGAAAGCTTCAATGTCCTGGCCGGCAAGAGTCGTGCCCATTGGCTCAATCGTGCCTGATACCATAAGGGGAATTTCTTTTCCGGTCTTTTCAAACGCACGCCTGATGCCTAAAAAGCCGGCTTTTACATTCAGCAGGTCCTGGCTCGTTTCAAGGAGAAGCAGATCGGCGCCGCCTGCAAGCAGTCCCAGTGTCTGTTCTTCATAGTTATCAATCAGTTCCTCAAATGTGGCTCCTCCCGTAACAGAGAGCGTTTTTGTTGTTGGTCCCATTGAGCCTGCTACAAAGCGGGGCCATTCGGGTGTTGAGTATTTTTCAGCTGCTCTTTTCGCAATTTCAGCCGCTTTTTTATTCAGTTCAAAGGCAAGGTGCCCAAGGTCGTATTCATCCAGGACGATTTTCGTAGACCCGAACGTATTTGTCTCGATAATATCTGCTTTTGCTTCAAGATAAGCTTCATGGATCGATTGAATGACCTCAGGTGCAGTTATAGTCAAATATTCGTTGCATCCTTCGTAGGCTTCTCCGCCGAAGTCATCTGCAGAAAGATTGGCGTCCTGAATCATGGTGCCCATCGCCCCGTCAAGAACGAGGATTTTTTTCTCAAGCTGTTTTCTTATATCAGACATGCGTAATCTTCCTTTCGGTGGCCTCAGACTCTTTTTTATGGATATAATTCGTTAGTTCCACTGTCAGTTCATAATTCAAAAACGGTGTGATCAAGTAAATGCCGTAGAACAGATCAAACGCAGCATCAATCAGGTTTTTGGCAATGGCCAGACCCTCCTGATACGATTTTTCCTTATCATCTCCGGCATTGGCCATTTTTTCGCGGATGCTGTCAGAGAGGGTGATGCCAGGTATCTCATTATGAATAAATTCAGCATTCCGGCTGCTAGTGAGCGGCATAATGCCGATATAGACGGGTACAGTTAAGTGTTTTGTTTCTTCATAGACATCAATCAGCTGTTTTTCGGAATAGATCGGCTGGGAGATAAAATAATCAGCCCCGCACGCGATTTTTTTCTCGAGCCTTTTAACGGCTTTATCAAGATACTTCACATTTGGGTTAAAGGCGGCGGCTACAGAGAAGTTCGTCTTTTCGCCAAGCGGTTTTCCTGAGTAAGAAAGCCCGTCATTAAATTGCTTAATCAGACTGATCAAATCAAAGGAAGAAAGGTCATAAACAGAAGTTGCCCCCGGGAAATCCCCGATTTTGGACGGATCTCCTGTTATGGCTAAAACATCTGTTAATCCAAGGGTGTGCAGCCCCATTAAATGTGACTGCAGTCCGATTAAGTTGCGGTCTCTGCAGGTGATATGAATCAGTGAGCGAATCCCGTGAGTCTGCTGGACAATGGATCCCATGGCGGCATTGCTGATTCTTGGTGAAGCAAGGGAATTATCCGCAAGTGTTAAGGCATCGATTCCAGCCTCCTGCAGGGCCTTTGCTCCTTTCAAAAATTTATCAATCCCGAGCTTCTTAGGCGGGTCAAGCTCTACAATGATGGAGCGTTTTTCTTTGACAATATCCTGCAGCGGAGGATACTTTCTCTCTGCAGCAGAGGCAATAGAGATTTCTTCTTTTCTTGCTTTCACCTTCTTTTCAGTCACCGGAGGCAGTCCTTTAAGAGCAGAAGCCATTGCCCTGATATGATCAGGAGTCGTTCCGCAGCAGCCTCCTATTAATCTCGCACCCTGGTTTCTAAAAGCAAGTGCGCTTTCAGCGAAGTATTTTTCACCGGATCCGTAAACAAGTCTGCCTTCCTCGATAGTCGGTAGGCTGCTGTTTGGATAAACGGACAGGAAGGCCTTTTCTGGAAGAGGAACTTCCTCCAGAGATGAGAGCATATGATACGGTCCAAGCCTGCAGTTCAGCCCGACAACATTCGCCCCGAGTTCCTCAAGCTGGGACAGACCGTCAGAAAGAGGAGTGCCGTCCTGGAGAACGCCGATTTCATGGAGGGAAATGTTCGTTATGATCGGCAAGTCTGTTTCTTTTCTTGCAATCTCGAGAACGGTCTTCATTTCTTCAAGATCATAATACGTTTCAAGCAGGAGGCCGTCGGGTTCTTCGTTCAGCAGAAGATAGAGCTGCTCCCTGAAATTGCGGCGGAGATCCTCGAGCGAATAGGCTCCTTTTTTAAAAGCGCGTACACCGCCGATTGTGCCGAGGACATAGGCTGAGGTGCCTTCCGCAGCTTGCTTTGCAATTTGCACAGCCGTGCGGTTAATGGCGCGCACCTCATCTTCAAGCCCGTATCTGGACAGCTTGATATAATTGGCCCCGTACGTATTTGTCTGAATGACATCAGCGCCGGCATCAAGATACGCCTTATGAACATTCAGGATGTCATCCGGTTTTGACAGGTTCAGTTCTTCAAAACACCGGTCCACACCGTGGGAATAAAGCAAGGTGCCCATTGCTCCGTCCCCGATCAGAATTTTTGTCTGCAAGTCTGTTAAAAGTGCCAAAGCTATAAACCTCCTAAAATACAGCTGATAATGGAAAAAAGAAAAAAGCCTTCCAAGAAGAAGACTTTTGAGTATGCGCGGCTTCTTCTTATCGTCCGATGGATGCATCGCTGGAATTAGCACCTTGGATTGCGCCAGGTTGCTGAAGCTTCGACGGGCCAGTCCCTCAGCTTCTCTAGATAAGAATCGAAAAATATGAAATTGGCTAAATGATATTATATCTAATTTACATGTTTTTTTCGGGAGATTCAAGTGCGAAAAGTAAAAGTTTTCTGAATTGATGAGGAATTCTTGCCCCAGTCCGGATAAAAAAAGACCCAGCAGGAAAAACTGCTGAGTCCTCTCGTTTATCTGAAATTAATGAATTGAACATCGATCGGCAGATCCGCACCGCGGACAGCTGCAATCACCTGCTGCAGGTCGTCTTTGCTTTTGCCGGTAACGCGGACCTGATCATCCTGAACCTGCGTTTTCACCTTAAGTCCTGCATTTTTTATGATCGCGTTAATCTTTTTCGCATTGTCCTTATCAATACCCTGGACAAGCTTTGCACGCTGGCGGATGGTCCCGCCTGATGCGCCTTCAATTTTTCCGTAATCAATATTGCGCGTCGCCACGTTGCGCTTGATCAGTTTTGAAATGAACACATCCTTCAGCTGATCCATTTTAAACTCATCATCAGAAACTAAAACAAGCTCCTCTTTTTCAAGCGTAATGCTGCTTTTGCTTCCTTTAAAATCATAGCGTGTGCCGATCTCTTTCATCGTCATCGTGATGGCATTTGTTACCTCAGGCATATCCACCTTCGACACAATATCAAACGAACTGTCCTTGGCCATAAGAATCCTCCCAAAAGTTTGTATTATCCTTAGATTATAGTAGAATGTACATGATATAACAACTAACGGCAGTTCAGCTGCAAAGGAAGGAACGAACAAATGAATCCCGGAACGTTTATGACGCTTAAAATAGATGAAAAAGTAGATTACGGATATTATTTAACAGATGGAGAAGACCGAGTGCTGCTTCACAAAACGGAAATCACTGAACCGATTGAAGAATTGGACGAGGTTGAAGTGTATCTGATTGTTGACCATGAAGACCGCCTAGCGGCAACGATGAAAAAGCCGACGATATCAGAAGACCGGTTCGGATGGGTGGAAGTAGTCAGTGTCAGGGAAGACATGGGGGCATTCGTCGACATTGGCCTTTCAAAAGATGCACTTGTCGACAACGATATTCTCCCGGCTTACGTCAGTGTATGGCCAAAAGAAGGCGACAAACTCTACTGTTCCCTGAAAGTGACGAAAAACGGAAGATTTTTCACAAAGCTTGCAACGGAAGATGTCATGCAGGAAAACATCGTCCCGGCTGAAGGAGTCCGGAACAATCAGGCCGTTACAGGAAGAGTCTACCGAATCATCATTGCAGGAACTTTCATCATAACTGAAGAAGGCTACAAAGGATTCATCCACTCCTCCCAGCGCAAAAGAGAGCCGCGTCTTGGCGAACTTGTAACAGGACGAGTTGTTGATGTGAAAGAAGACGGCACCCTTAACGTTTCTCTCCTTCCGTTCAAACATGAGGCATTGGATGAAGATGCACAAGTGATCTGTGATTACATGGAAGAAAGAGGAGGAGCCATGCCCTTCTTTGACAAGAGCGACCCGGATGACATCAAAGAACGCTTCAACATGAGCAAAGGTGCATTCAAGCGTGCGCTCGGCTCACTCATGAAAGCAGGCAAGGTTTATCAGGAAGACGGCTGGACCTACTTTAAAAAAGAACAACAGTAAGCGCATATGCGTTTGCTGTTTTTTTGTGCGCAAAATTTGATTTTGGGCTTTTGCCGGGAGGAGGGGAATTGTTTTATGATGGATTTGAAAAAATGAAAGGGGATGACAATTAGTTGAAGGACGTAAAAGAAAACCGGGAATTGCTCGTTTATCGGAGTTTGAACGCCAGATCCGTTTTGGATGAAGAAGCTCTCATCTGCTTGCGGCAGCTTGAAAAAGGGTTCCAGGGAGAAAAGTATTTTGAGCAGTGGCTTAAGGAGAATGGAGGGGATGGCATAGTGTTAAGCGATCTGCTCTTTGAAATTGGCGGATCTTTCGTACAAATTGATTCCCTGTTTATCAAGCATGATAAAACGTACGTGTTCAATGTAAAGAACTCGGAAGGTGATTACTTCGCAGAAGGAGAAAGATGGTCCACCCCGGCCAAAAAAGAAATGAAAAACCCCCTGCTTCAGCTCAAAAGAAGCGAAGCCTTGCTCACTCGGCTTCTCCAGGATAAGAGCATTAAGTTCCCCCTCGAACCATTCGTTGTCTTTGTAAATCCCCGATTCCACCTTTACAACGCACCTCTTGACCAACCCATCATTTATTATCCCCAGCTGAACCGCTTTGCGGAAAAACTCAATCAAAAGCGGGGCAAGTTAACCGGCTTTCATGACATGCTCGCGAAAAAACTTCTGGATTCGCACGTGGAAGAATATCCGTTTTTGAAGCTGCCGGGATATGGGTTTGAGGGGCTGAGGAAGGGGATTGTGTGCCATCAATGCGGAGGATTTTATCAATTGCTTAATAGAGCTTTTTTTATCTGCCCGGTCTGTAAAAATAAAGAACGTGCAGAATCATCTATTTTGAGGAGTATTGACGAATATAAGCTCCTTTTTCCTGAGAAAAAAATAACAACAGACAGCATCCATACATGGTGCGGGAGCATTAAATCAAAAAAAGCAATTAGAAAACTTCTGTATGAGAACTATGAAAATCTAGGGAACAACCGCAGTTCATATTTTGTCCCTCTCAGCAATTCAGATTAATATGAAATGCTTTTAGTAGCGTATACCATCTGGCAAGAGTCTATAAAAACTTTTGTATTTAACCATCAGTGTAGTCGGACCAGCTTGAAGGTCAAATAAGCGTGAGGAAATGTCCCTTCAGCCATGCTTGAACAGCGTGAAGGTCACAAAAGCGGAAGGAAATGTCCCTTCAGCCATGCTTGAACAGCGTGAAGGTCACAAAAGCGGAAGGAAATGTCCCTTCAGCCATGCTTGAACAGCGTGAAGGTCACATAAGCGGAAGGAAATGTCCCTTCAGCCATGCTTGAACAGCGTGAAGGTCACAAAAGCGGAAGTATATGTCCCTTCAGCCACGCTTGGACAGCATGAAGGTAACAAAAACAGAAGGAACTGTCCCTTCAGCAACCCCCGAACAGCGTGAAGGTCACAAAAGCAGAAGAAAATGATCCTCAAGCAAGCCGGTCAAAAGAAATAGTTTTATTACTGAACAAATTTCTTTTTTATAATCCAATCCAGTCCACTCAATCCTCCCTATAAAAACCCCCACCTCCCCAAAAAATAAACTTTCCCCCAATCCAGTCGATAACCTCCTAGTAGAACTTTTTAAGGAGAGAGACATCAATGAAAAAAATACTGATCATGATAGCGTCCTGTGTGCTGCTTGCCGCCGGTTGCGGGAAGAATGAGGCAGTCAGCAGCGCGGATCAAAAAATAAAAGTGGGGATTATGCTCTCGGATGTGGGGCTTGGGGATCAGTCCTTCAGTGATTCGGCGTTTGCGGGTCTGGTCAAGTCCCGTGATGAACTTGGGATTCTGTTTGATTACCGGGAGCTCGGAAAAACGGGCACTTATGAAAAAGGACTTACCGAGCTTGTTGAAGAGGGGAATGATCTTGTCGTTGGACTTGGGTTTATGGTTCAGGAAGATTTGGAAAAAGCGGCAAAGAAGTTTCCGGAACAGCAGTTTATGCTGATTGATGCTGTTTCCGAGCTCGAAAATATTACGTCCGTTACTTTTAAAGAGGATGAAGGGAGCTTTCTCGCCGGAGTTGTTGCAGCGATGGCTACAAAAACAAATACAATCGGTTTTATCGGCGGCGCTGATGTTCCGCTTATAAACAAGTTCGCTGACGGATTTGCAGAAGGGGCAAGAACGATCAAGCCTGAGATTGTCATCTACACGGAGTATGCAAATGATTTCGGGAATGACATCAAGGGCGGGGTAATGGCAGACAGCATGATCAAGAGAAAGGCGGATGTGCTTTATGCAGCAGCCGGTTTTACGGGCGCAGGTGTTTTAAAGGCCGCCCAGGACAGCGGGGTATATGCAATTGGTGTTGACAGTGATCAGTATTTTTATGCGGAAAAGGCTGTTGTGACGTCGATGATGAAAAATGTGGATATCGGCATTTTTCAGCTTCTGAAAGATTATGTGAAAAAACAGGAGCTTCCTGATGGGCATATTGAACTTGGTGTGAAGGATAATGGGGTTCAGCTGGCTCCGATCCGTGTACTGAGCCTGACCGAACAGCAGCAGAAAACGCTTGATCAATGGAAGCAAAAATTAGCAGAGAGCAACTAGGAGGATCACCGTGTCATTAAAGAAAAAATTATTGTTCAATTCTGTCGGCATTATCATACTTGCTACCTTTATGATTGGCTTTATCGTCTTTAACATGCTGATGATTCAAAAAACAAACCAGAATGAAGTTCCTGTGCTTTTGAACGTTGAAAAACTGCAGGGGGAGTTAAACGCATCTAAACAAAGCTTAAACAATTTCGCCTTCTCTCTATCCGATGCGCACAAGGAGGAGGCGCTGCAGTCGCTGAACAGGACGGAAAAGCTTTTAGGAAGCCTGAATCAGACCTTGCAGGATGAAAATGGGAAGGCTGCTTTAAAAAAGGCATCAGCCAAATTCGATGAACTCAACCAGAAAACGCTGCCTGCACTTGAAGAGAAAAATCAGGCAGAAGTGAAACGACAGGCTGTTAGAGTGGACGGGATCTCAAATGATATTTATTTTGTGAATCTCCATGTTCATGACAGATACACCTTTATTCAAGAAGAAGTAAAGGGACAGATTGAGTTTGTCATTTTCTCGGCGGCCATTGGAACGGCCCTTTTAATTCTTGTTTCAAGTGTTCTTGTGATCAGAATGACTTCGTCGATTACGAAGCCTTTAAAAAGCATGTCAGAACAGGCGGCGGCTATTGCACAGGGGAACCTTGCCGTGCAGGCTTTGACCTATAAGGGGAAAGATGAAATCGGGGCATTAAATGATTCGTTTTCAAGTATGGTGAATCAGCTGAAAGGGCTGATCCTTTCCATTGACACTGTAAGCAAACAGGTCGATGGGTTTGCTGAAACCCTTGACAGTGAAACACGTGTTTTAAGCGAAATAAGCGGACAGGTCGTTTTATCAACGGACGAACTGTCCGCCGGATCCCAGTCGATTTCCTCTGATCTTCAAGATGCTGTTTCTCTGATTGAGCGGATGGACGCAGGCTTCAGCGAAAACGTCAACCGCTCCCAAAAGTCTGTGAAATTTGGAGAAGAAGCGGCAGGCGCTATTCAGGAGGGGCAGGGGGCAATCAGCATCCAGAGTGATTTACTTAAAGAAAATGGCGTCATTATGAATCTGATCAACCAATCCACAACAACCTTTTTAGGCTATATGACGAAAATCGAAGATATGACGAAGGTGGTCTCAAGCATTGCAGATCAGACCAATCTTCTTGCGTTAAATGCAGCAATAGAGGCTGCGCGCGCAGGGGAAGCTGGAAAGGGCTTTGCCGTAGTGGCAGCAGAAGTCAGAAAGCTTGCAGAAGAATCGACGAATGCCACCTCCCAAATCTTTGAAATGGCAAGTCTGATGCAATCCGGTATAGCAAACATTTCTGAATCTGTAGCAAAAGGGGTTTCCCTTGCAGAAAAGCAAAAGACGGGCATGGACATCACGACACAGGCTTTTGATGCGATTGATGAAAAAATGAAGAATATTACCCTGGAACTGATTGGCCTTGAAGCAGGTGTGAATCACTCGAAAACATTAGGAGGGAATGTTCTGCAAAATGTTGAAAGCATCAGCGCTGTAGTGGAGGAAACGGCAGCGGGAAGCGAGGAAATATCAGCTTCAACTGCTGAGCAGCTTGCTGCTTTTGAAAAAATGGCTGAAGGGGTTTCAGAGCTGAGAAAGCTGACCTTTGATCTCAAGCAAACAGTAACTCAATTTAAATTAAATTAAAAAAACAGCAGCGGATCCTCCCCCGCTGCTGTTTCCATTTCTGATTATAAGTGATCTGTTTTCTTAGAATATTGACGTTCGCCTTGTTGGCGGCTTTTTTCGCGCATCATGTTTTTTTCATGCTGCTTGGCATTGTTGTCTTTTGCTTTTTTGTCGTTATCGCTTGTATGGGACATCATCAAAACTCCTTTAAAAATGATACGTTTAGGATGCCCTCCTGAGAAAAAAATATTATGAGATCTGTTTGTTTAAGAAAAAGATGGCGATTGTGCCGGGGCCTGAGTGTGCTCCAACGGAACAGCCGACCGTGTTGATGTAGATTTCCTTCGGCTGAAATTCAGCTTGGATCATGGACTTGATTTCATTAGCGGAATCTAAGTCATCTCCATGGCTGATGGCAATAGTCTGATTGCTTAGGTCTGTGCCGCGATCTTTCATGATTTCGATGACACGTCGGAATACTTTTTTTCTTCCTCTGATTTTCTCAAGAGGAATCAGTTTTCCGTCCTCAACGTGCAGGAGAGGCTTTATGTTCAGCAGACCGCCGACAAATGCGGACGTTTTGCTGATACGGCCGCCCCTTGCGAGATACTCGAGATTATCGACTGTGAAAATGTGTTCTGTATGCACGCAGAAGTCCTTTACAGACTCTGCGATTTCGTGTAGAGTTTTTCCTTTAACGGCGAGTTCTGCTGCGTATTTTACAGCAAGGCCAAGTCCCAGTGATGCACATTTAGAATCGATAATGACAAGCTCAAAATCTGGATATTCTTCTCGGACCTCATTGCCGATCATGACCGCAGTCTGATATGTGCCTGAAAGCTCTGAAGAAAAGGCTACATACAGAGCAGGCACTTTCTTTTGGGCAAGAGAGGTAAAGATCTCTTTGACATCCAGAGGGGAAATTTGCGTTGTTTTCGCGACTTTTCCTTCTCTCATTGCATCGTATACTTCCTTCGGTGTAATGGTCAGCAGGTCGCGGTAATCATGCTCATCAATATGTACGCCCAGCGGAAGCAGCGTGACTCCGTTCTTTTCGTAAAACTCAAGCGGCAGGTCGCTTGCGCTGTCTGCGAGGATGTGAACCGTCATTTTTGCACCTCATTTCACGTGATTTTTCCAATTTGCGTGAGAATAGTCTCATTTTGATTGATCTTATAGTAAAAGTAGCACTTAGCCAAATAGAAGTAAAGAACAACGAAAGCCCTGAAAGACAATATTTGTATTGGTCTGCAAGAAAAAAGGGTAAATCAGAAATACTATTAATATCTTATAGCCCGGGAGGATTTTCTGCAAATGGTTTATGAAGAAGTCAAAAAAGGAATAATTGTGATTTTTGGCGCGTTGCTGAACGCTGTCGGCCTTAACCTGTTTATGATTCCTGCGGATGTATACGCCAGCGGTTTTACAGGGATTGCCCAGCTTTTATCAAGCGTTTTGATTGAATATACGCCGCTTAACATATCGACCGGGGTACTGCTGCTCCTGTTGAATATTCCTGTAGCGATTTTAGGCTGGCAGAAGGTAGGAAAATCATTTACGCTCTACAGTGTGCTGAGCGTCGCAGCGACAACCTTCTTTCTGTCGATTGTCCCGCTCTATCCGCTGTCTGAAGACATCCTGCTGAATGCCGTATTCGGAGGCGTGATCGTAGCAATCGGAGTCGGAATCACGCTTAAATACGGGGCATCAACAGGAGGACTTGATATTGTTGCCATGATTCTTTCACGCATGAAAGACAAGCCCGTGGGAACGTATTTCTTCATTTTGAACGGAATCATCATCTTTACAGCCGGTTTGCTTTACGGGTGGGAAAAAGCACTCTATACCCTTGTCACTCTTTACGCTTCAACAAGGGTCATCGATGCGATCCATACCCGTCATGAAAAACTGACGGCCATGATTATCACGAAAAAAGCTGATGACCTGAAAAAGGCAATTCATGCTAAAATGGTAAGAGGCATCACGATGGTTCCTGCTAAAGGGGCCTTTACTAACGAACAAAAGGACATGCTGATGATCGTAATCACGCGCTACGAACTTTATGATTTAGAAAAAATCATTAAGGAAGTGGATCCAAAGGCATTCACAAACATTCTTCAGACAACAGGCATCTTTGGATTCTTCCGCAAAGAATAGGAGAAACGCGCAATGAAAAAACTTTTGTTCATTCTTGGCTTTTTGATTCTTGCAGGCTGCGGCCAAAGTGCTGAACAGCCGGAAGAAAAAGAACAAGCGGAAGAGGTGTCGGGTGATATGGAAGAAAAAGATGTCGAGCTTTCAGTTGAAACAAAAGAAGAATCAGGTGTTGTCCAAATCACCATGACGGTTAAAAACAACTCAGATGAAGAAAAAAACTTTGAATTCTCGTCCGGACAAAAGTACGAAATCATTATTACCGATCCGAACGGGGCAGAGGTCTACAAATATTCTAAAGGCAAAATGTTTACACAGGCGCTGCAGTATCTAACCATTCCTCCGGGTGAAAGCAAAACCTACCAGGAGACATGGGACATGAAATCAGCAGGAAGCCTGCAGGCGGGAGACTATACAGTAACCGCTCAGTTTGCCGGAAAAGCTGAAGGAGAAAAGCCTCTTCAGGAAGTCAAAACCTTTACAGTTTCAGAATAAAACGGCTGCGGTTTATCCGCAGCTTTTTTTGTTCTTTCAGCACTTAAAATCCCCGGAATACAGATTCCGGGGACCGCCATCATACCTACATGTTCTTCAGTTCATCCTGAAGTTCGCTGAGCTGTTTTTGCTCTGCCGGTGAAGCGTTGGCAAATGCGGACATAAGTGCATTTTCGGCTTTTGCTTTAGAATCTGCGTCTACGCTTTCGCCGCCATGCTGCTGAGCCCCGCCTTGCTGCGAGCTGTACTGATTTTCTTCAGAACGGTGTTCATGACCATGGTCATGACCCATTTTGCCGGTTAGAACTTCTCCGGCTTTTTCGACTGCTTTGCGTGCTGCCTGAAATAGTTGGTTACCCATAATTTAAAAGCCTCCTAAAGAGGATTTTTCTGCCATTTGAGCTTTGCGCTCTTCTGACTCAGCCATTGTTGTATGATAAGGGAAACGTTCATCATGTTTCGAAACGGAATCTTTACCTTGCTGAACAAAGCGTTTAGATTTATTACTGCTCATGCGAAATTCCCCCTAAGATGAATGGTTGACGCTGCTGCTGCGTCCTCATTATTTTGTCTCATGCGGAGGCGTTTTATGGATGGAAAACTTCACTAAAAAAAGACGCCTTACAGAGATAGGGCGTCTTTTAAGTATACGGCAATGCCGTCTTCTTCGTTTGTTTTCGTTTCGCGGTTTGCGACTTCTTTCAGTTTCGGGATGGCATTACCCATTGCCACTCCCTGTCCTGCGTATTCCAGCATTTCAAGGTCGTTGTCTTCGTCTCCGAAGGCAATAATTCTTTCTGCGGGAATCGAGTAGGAATCGGCAATGATTTTCAGGCCGACGGCTTTGTTCATGCCGCGCTTGATTAATTCGATGACGTGCCAAGGAGCTGCCCAGCGTCTGTGGTCAACAAGCTCTGCATGCACATCCGACAGATAGGTGCGGATGTTTTCCACTTCCTCTTCTGATGCATGAATCAGAATACTTGTCACATCATCACCGAGATTTTTGCGGAGATCTCCCACTGTAATGTCGGATGTATTCATTGTAAATACATCGAGTAATTTTTCGTCATGATAGTGAAAATAAACATGATCGATTATTTCGGCCAGGATGTTTTTCACGTTGTGCTTTTCACATACTTCAACAATCTGTTTGACAGTTTCCACATCCAGCGTAGTGTGAAAAGCTCCCCATTGATCGTCTTTCGGGTGATGGACAAATGCCCCGTTGAAATTGACAACAGGTGTATCAAGCTCGAGCTCTTCATAATACATGGAGCTTGCTCTGTATGGGCGGCCTGTTGAGATGCAGACGATATGTCCCGCTTCTCTCGCTTTTTTTAAGATTTCTTTTGAATAGGCAGAAATCGTTTTATCATCCTTTAATAAAGTACCATCTAAATCGAGTGCAATTAAATGAGGTAGTGTCGTCATAGAAGCTCCTTTATTTTATGATTGGAGGGACGGCTGAAAAACAAAGTCCCCTTACAGTGTATCTTTTTTCCAAGATTATTGTCTACATGTTACACTTATGTTTAGAAAAGAAAAGAAGTCTCAAAAAGGAGGTATACCTCATGATCGCTGTTGAAAAAATGACCATTGATGGAATTCCCGTCCTGCACATCGCAAGGGATGCGGATAAAAATAAAAAGACGCCGTTTGTACTGTTTGTCCACGGCTTTACGAGCGCAAAGGAACACAACCTTCACTATGCCTACCTTCTTGCGGAAAGAGGAATTCGCGTCGTTCTCCCTGATGCTCTTCACCACGGTGAACGAAGCGGAAAACTTCAGGGCACGGAGTTAAATATGCAATTTTGGAGCATTGTAATAAATGAGATCAAGGAACTCGATGTCATAAAGAGTCATTTTGAAAAAAACGGCCTGATTGATCCTGAAAACATAGGCGTTGCCGGAACATCGATGGGAGGCATCGTCACTCTTGGGGCTCTGACTCAGTACGAGTGGATCAAAGCTGCAGCAAGCCTGATGGGCAGCCCTTATTATGAGCAGTTTTCCCGTCAGCAGATACAATATGTACAAAAAATGGGCATGAAGGTCCCTCTTACAGATGAAGAGCTGGAGAAGCATTTTCTCAGCCTCCAGGAATATGACCTCAGCCTGCATACAGAAAAGCTTGCATCACGGCCTCTGCTTTTCTGGCATGGCAAAAAGGATAATGTGGTGCCGTTTGACCCGACATACACATTTTTCAAGGAAATTCAATCTGCTTATGAGACAAAACCGGAATATCTGAAATTTATTGCCGATACGAACGCCGATCATAAAGTATCGCGCGAGGGACTGATAGCAACGGTAGACTGGTTTGCTGATTTTCTTTGCGAAAGCAAATAAGTTTAGGCCGGTCACTTTGTCAGGTATACTAGATAAGAGGAGTGATAAAAATGGATGAAGCATTGAAAGAGAATATATATGGCGCGCTTGAGCTTGTGGTTGACCCTGAGCTTGGAGTCGACATTGTCAATCTTGGTCTTGTGTATGATGTTGACCTTGATGAAAATGGCACAGCGCTCGTCACAATGACATTAACTTCAATGGGATGCCCTCTTGCAGGCACGATTATCGATCAGGTAAAAGCTGCCCTTCGCGATATCCCTGAAATTAAAGAAACAGAAGTGAACATTGTCTGGAATCCGCCATGGACAAAAGACAGAATGAGCCGAATTGCTAAAATTGCTCTCGGTGTTCAATAAGATGTAAATCCCGGTCCTTTAAGGATCGGGATTTTTTTGATTAAAAATATATAAAAATACAATTGATTTTATTTTTATGCAGTATTATAATGGGTACTAAATCTCACATATGTACGATATAAATTAAAGGGTGATTTCAATTGAAGGTAGGTATAATAGGTGCTACAGGCTACGGAGGGAATGAGCTATACAGGATTCTCTCAAAGCATCCGCATGTAAAAGAATGTATTTTATATACATCATCAGAAGCGGAGAAGGCATACAGGGATTCTTATCCCCACCTGACTGACATCAGCGGGGAAAGCTTGACTGCCATTCACGCTTCAGGAATTGAGTCCGAGGTGGATGTCCTGTTTATGGCATCCCCTCCTGGTGCAGCGGCAGAGCTGCTGCCTGAGATCTGCACGGAAAAGGTAAAGGTTATTGATTTGTCGGGCGATTTAAGATTAAGAGATTCAAAGACTTATGAAAGCTGGTATAAACGAAAGGCAGCAGATCCGGCCATCACCCGGAAGGCGGTTTACGGGCTTTCTGAACTGAATAAAGACGCAATCAGAAAAGCGTCCGTTATCTCAAATCCCGGCTGCTTTCCAACGGCAGCAATCCTTGGCCTTGCGCCTGCGGTCAGCGGGGAATTAATTGATGAATCTTCTATTATTATTGATGCGAAAACCGGGGTTTCCGGTGCTGGACGCAAGCCTGGCGCCGGCGTCCATTATGCCGAGACAAATGAGAATTTCAAGATTTATAAAGTAAATGAACACCAGCATATTCCGGAGATTGAACAGGCTCTGTTAGAAATGAACAGCGCAGTAAAGCCTCTTACGTTTCAGACTCACCTTGTTCCGATGACTAGGGGAATTATGACGACCATTTACGCAGGTGCGAAAAGCGGAAGCTTAAAAGAGTGGCATGATCTCTATAAGGAGTTTTACAAAGATTGCTATTTTGTAAGAGTAAGGCCGGTCGGGGAATTTCCTTCAACTAAGGAAGTATACGGTTCAAACTACTGTGATATCGGAATTGCATTTGATGAAAGAACAGGCAGGATTACCGTTGTGTCTGTAATTGACAACTTAATGAAAGGTGCAGCAGGGCAGGCAGTGCAGAATTTCAACCTGATGAACGGGTTTGATGAAACAGCAGGTCTTGAAATGGCGCCGCTGTATCCATAAGGAGGCTTATCGATGCTAAAAGTAAAAGAGTCCGCTGGGATTCAGAAAATAGAAGAAGGTTCAGTCACATCACCGAAGGGGTTTAAGGCGGACGGAGTACATACCGGCTTGAGATATGCAAAGAGAGATTTGGGTGTCCTGATCAGCGAGGTTCCGGCAAGCTGTGCAGCAGTTTACACACAGAGTCATTTTCAGGCCGCTCCATTAAAAGTGACGCAGGAAAGCACAAAGGCAGAACAAAAGCTGCAGGCTCTGATTGTAAACAGCGCGATTGCAAATGCCTGCACAGGGGAGCAGGGGCTGAAAGATGCGTATGAAATGAGATCGCTGTGCGCGGAAGCATTCTCATTGAAAGAAGAATATGTGGCGGTAGCATCAACAGGTGTCATTGGAGAATTCCTGAAAATGGACTGCATCCGCAGCGGAGTAGGGGCCGTTTCTCCTGCAAAGCTTGGAGCATCTGCTTTTGAAGAAGCGATTTTGACAACAGACACTGTGACAAAGAAAACGGCCTATGAGATTATCGTCGGCGGAAACAAAGTAACCATCGGAGGGTGTGCGAAGGGTTCGGGGATGATCCATCCGAATATGGCCACGATGCTTGCCTTTATAACGACAGATGCAGCAATTGAAAGCGATGTGCTCCAAGGGGTTTTGGGCGAGCTGACGGATGTTTCGTTCAACCAGATTACGGTGGACGGGGAAACATCGACAAATGATATGGTGCTTGTCATGGCAAACGGCCTTGCAGGCAATGCTATGCTCACTCCGGAACATGAAGATTGGGATGACTTTAAGCTTGGACTGAAAAAGGTATGCGAAGATCTAGCAAAAAGCATCGCAAAAGACGGCGAAGGTGCAACAAAGCTGATTGAAGTGACAGTTGAGGGTGCTGCTTCAGATGAGGAAGCGAGAATAACGGCCAAGAAAGTCGTCGGATCAAGCCTCGTGAAAACAGCTGTTTATGGCTCTGATGCCAACTGGGGCAGAATCATCGGGGCAATCGGGCACAGTGATGCAAAAGTAAATCCAGAGGGGATCGGCATCTTTTTAGAAAGCCAGTGTCTTTTTCATAATGGCCAGCCGCAGGCATTTTCAGAGGAACTGGCGAAAAAAGCGCTGGAAAAAGAAACGGTTGCCATTCATATTGATCTCCGGGTTGGAAACGGTGAAGGAAAAGCATGGGGCTGCGACCTGACATACGATTATGTCAAAATCAACGCAAGCTACAGAACGTAAGGAGCGGATTATGGACAGAACAGTGGTGCTGAAATGCGGAGGAAGTACAGTGGATGAGCTGTCAGGTGATTTTTTTGAAAGCCTGCACGAGCTGATCAGTCATGGACACCGGGTTGTCATTGTTCATGGAGGCGGGCCAGCCATCAATGCGGCCTTAAAGTCAATGAATGTGCAGACGGAGTTTATCGGCGGCCAGCGGAAGACGACAAAGCAGGTTCTTGATGTAGCGGAAATGGTGCTTGCAGGACAAATCAACAAACAGCTGGTAAGAGCCCTGCAGCAGCACGGATTTAAAGCAGCGGGCATTGCCGGCTGCGATGGAGGGACTCTGACAGGAGAGCATCTGAATGAACAGGAGCTTGGGCACGTAGGCCAGATTACAGCCGTCGATGACCATCTTATTGAAACACTGCTGAAAGGCGGATATATCCCGGTCATCGCACCGCTAGCTAAAACAAAAGATCACGGCACGCTGAATGTGAATGCGGACACGGCAGCTGCGGCTGTAGCAAGTGCACTTGGGGCAAACCAGCTTCTGTTTGTCACAGATGTAGAGGGCATTATGAAGGAACAAGTCGTCATCCAGCATACAACTCCAGATGAAATAGCAGAAATGATCGGCACAGGCATTATCAGCGGCGGAATGATTCCAAAGGTCCAGGCTGCCATAAAATCACTTTCCCAAACGCTGAAAGAAGTGATGATCGTCAGCGGAAAGAGGAAGTTTGCATCTGAATCATCCATCTTTGGAACAAAAATAACTGCCGGCAAGGAGGCTGCATTAAAATGACTCATTTATTCCCTACATACGCCCGTTATGATGTTGAAATAAAAGATGCAAAAGGCGCGGTCGCAGTTGATCAGAATGGAAAAGAATACTTGGACTTTATATCCGGCATTGCCGTGTGCAATTTAGGCCATTGCGATGAGGATGTAAAAAAAGCTGTAAAACAGCAGCTTGATAAGGTATGGCACGTTTCCAATCTTTTTCAAAGTTCAATCCAGGAGGAAACAGCCCGGCTGCTTACTGAAAACAGTTCAGGAGATGCGGTCTTCTTCTGCAACAGCGGGGCAGAAGCGAATGAAGCGGCGATCAAGCTTGCAAGAAAGCATACGGGAAAGTCGAAAATCCTGACATTTAGACAGTCTTTCCACGGAAGAACGTTCGCGACGATGTCTGCGACCGGCCAGTCAAAGATTCATGACGGTTTCGGCCCGCTGCTGCCGTCGTTTGAATACCTTCCGTATAACGATTCGGAAGCATTGGAACAGATTGCCGGAGATGACTATGCAGCCATTATGCTTGAAGTGATTCAGGGAGAGGGCGGGGTCGTTCCGGCAGAGCAGACATTCATGAATGCAGTAAAAAAAGCCTGCACAAGACTTGGAGCCCTGCTGATTATTGATGAAGTGCAAACAGGCATTGGCCGGACAGGCAAGCCGTTCGCCTATCAGCATTACGGTGCAGACCCCGATATCATTACATCAGCCAAGGGGCTTGCCAATGGATTTCCGGCAGGGGCCATGATCGGGAAAAAAGAGCTGGTTTCCTCCTTTCAGCCAGGCTCACACGGAACCACATTCGGAGGCAATCCGCTTGCAATGGCAGCAGCCAAAGCAACACTTGAAAAAATCTTTGACCCTGTCTTCCTCGAAGACGTGAACAGAAAAGCTGAAAAAATGACAGATCTTCTGAAAAATGTCCTATCAGGTGCAGAAGAAGTGGAAGAAATCAGAGGAAAAGGCTTCATGATCGGCATTCAGCTGAAACAGGAGGCAGCTCCCCTCATTACAGAACTCCGCTTGAGCGGGCTGCTTGCACTCCCGGCCGGACCGACAGTGATCAGGCTGCTGCCGCCGCTTACCGTAACAGATGAAGAAATGACTGCAGCTGCAGACATTATCGGAAAAACGTTGAGGAAAACGGCTGGAAGCTTGAGCTAGAACATTGGACTGGGATGGTGCCAGGAGGCGGTCCAGGGCACCAAACAGGGGAAGAGTACCATCAAAGAACAGAAAATCAGATTTGATGGCACTGAACAGTGAGAATAGGACCACCAACGAACAGAAAATCAGATTTGATGGCACTGAACAGCAAGAATAGAACCATCAACGAACAGAAATCTAGTTTTGATGGCACTGAACATCGAGAATAGGACCACCAACGAGCAGAAAATCAGATTTGATGGCACTCAACATCAAGAATAGAACCACCAACGAGCAGAAAATCAGATTTGATGGTACTGAACATTGATTATAGTACCACCAACAAACAGAAAATCAGATTTGATGGCACTGAACATCGAGAATAGGACCATCAACGAACAGAAATCTAGTTTTGATGGCACTGAACATTGAGAATAGAACCACCAACAAACAGGAAAACAGTTTTGATGGCACTAAACAGCGAGAATAGAACCATCAACAAACAGGAAAACAGTTTTGATGGAACTGATCAGAGAGAAAGGGACCACCAACGAGCAGAACCCCTGTTTTGATGGAACTGAAGAGCGAGAATAGTGCCATCAACGAACAGAAATCCAGTTTTGATGGCACTAAAAAGCGAGAATAGGACCATCAACGAGCAGAACCCCAGTGTTGATGGCACTGAACAACGAGAATAGAACCATCAACAACTAGAAAATCCTGCTTAATGGCACCACTCATCACCACCCTAAATTTTTTTACACACCAACGCATAAATATACTTAAAATTATATAAAAATTCATTTCGAGGTGAACGGAACATGAGCGGCTACCTGCTTCTTGAGAACGGCACAAGCTATAAAGGAAATTTAACCGGCGGGCACGTAGGGGGCGAGATCGTTTTTTATACCGGCATGACCGGCTATCAGGAGGTGCTGACAGACCCGTCCTACCAAAATCAGATTATCGTCTTTACGTATCCGCTGATCGGAAATTACGGGATTAATGCTTCAGACTTTGAAAGTGAAAGACCTCAGATTAAAGGGGCCGTCTTTTATGAATGCTGCGAGCATTTTTCCCATTACGAGGCAGCTTACAGCGTGAAGGAGTACTTGAAGAAATGGAATGTTCCGTTTATCAGCCATGTGGACACAAGGTCTGTCGTCAAACAGATCAGAAAGCACGGAACGATGAAAGCAGAGCTTTCAGCCGTAAAAAAAGATCTTTCTGTCATTCCGGAAAAACATTTGCCGAGCATCAATGAAACTCTGACAACGGCAGGCGATGGGGATGTCCATGTTGCCCTCATTGATTTCGGGTTTAAAAAATCCATTGGGGCTTCCTTTTTAAAGAGGGGCTGCAAAGTGACCACTATTCCTTATACAAAATTACATGAGCTTAGCTCGGTAAAGCCGGATGCCATTGTTTTTTCAAATGGACCAGGAGATCCGAAGAGCCTTGAGATGTATTTGCCGGCGATCAAGAAAGCGACGGAAGACTACCCGTCACTCGGTATTTGCCTTGGCCATCAGCTGATAGCTCTTGCATACGGCGGAGATACGAAGAAGCTGCGGTTTGGCCACCGGGGAGCGAATCATCCAGTTGCTGATCAGGTTAAGGGGAAAGTGTTCATGACCTCCCAAAATCACAGCTATGTCGTGACGTCGCATCAAGAAGCGTTTAAGGTCCGTTTTCTGAATGTGAATGATCAATCAGTGGAAGGCATGCTTCATAAGTCGCTTCCGATTCTGTCCGTTCAGTTTCATCCGGAAGCACATCCGGGACCGGCAGAGAGTGAATACTTGTTTGACGAGTTTTTGGAAATGGTGAAAAAGACAAGGAGAGAAACGGTATATGCCTAAACGACATGATCTTAAAAGCATCTTGGTAATTGGTTCAGGACCTATCATCATCGGTCAGGCAGCGGAATTTGACTATTCAGGAACGCAGGGGTGCATCGCGTTAAAAGAAGAAGGCTATAAAGTCATCCTTGTAAACAACAATCCTGCCACGATCATGACGGATCATGAGTACGCTGATGAGATTTACTTTGAACCTCTGACGGTGAAAAGTCTCACAAAAATTATTGAAAAAGAACGCCCGGACGGCCTGCTTGCCTCGCTCGGAGGCCAAACAGGTTTAAATCTTGCCGTCAAGCTGCATGAAGCAGGCATTCTTCAAAAATATGGGGTGGAAGTGCTTGGAACAAGCGTCGATTCAATTCAAAAAGGGGAAGACCGGGAGAAATTCAGAAAGCTCATGTATGACTTAAATCAGCCGGTTCCTGCAAGTGAAATCGTGACAGACGCAGAGGGAGCACTAGCTTTTGCAGAAAGTATAGGCTACCCAATTATCGTCCGGCCAGCCTATACACTTGGAGGCAAGGGAGGCGGCATTGCAGAGGATGAGAAAAAGCTGAAGCAGCTGATGAAAAGCGGGCTGAATGCGAGTCCCATTCATCAGTGCCTCGTTGAAAAGAGCATTGCAGGGTTTAAGGAAATTGAATATGAGGTGATGAGAGACCGCGCCAATACGTGCATAACGGTGTGCAACATGGAAAATATTGATCCGGTGGGTATTCATACCGGTGATTCGATGGTTGTTGCCCCTTCCCAGACATTGACCGATCATGAGTACCAAATGCTCCGGTCTGCATCTCTGACGATTATTTCAGCGCTTGAAGTAATCGGCGGATGCAACATTCAATTTGCGCTTGATCCTGTAAGCAAACAATACTATGTCATCGAAGTAAATCCGCGTGTCAGCCGTTCCTCAGCTCTTGCATCAAAAGCAACCGGCTATCCGATTGCCAAACTTGCTGCGAAGCTTGCTTGCGGCTATACGCTGGATGAACTGAAGAATCCGCTGACACAGTCAACGTTTGCAAGCTTTGAACCTGCACTTGACTATGCAGTGGTTAAATTTCCGAGATGGCCGTTTGATAAGTTTAAAGATGCGGACCGTGTTCTGGGCACAAAAATGAAGGCAACGGGCGAAGTGATGTCAATCGAACGGAACCTGGAGGCAGCGATTCAAAAAGCAGCAGCTTCTCTTGAGCTCGGAAACATTGGAATCTGGCATGAAGATACGGCCGGTCTATCTGATGTGGAGCTTCTGAGCTTGCTGAAATACGCTACCGATCAGCGCTTCTTTGCCATCATGGAGCTTTTGAGAAGAGGCGAAACCATCCATGTTATTCATGAAGAAACCGGCATTGATTATTATTTTCTGAACATCTTTGCCTCTCTTATCGAGCTTGAACAGCAGCTGAAGACTTCTTCCCTTGATACAATGACACGCGAGTTTTTCACCCGCATCAAGGAAAAGGGCTGCTCAGATGCATATATTGCCCACGTGCTGAATGAAGAAGAACCGAAAGTGTCAAAGGTGAGAAAATCACTTGGCATTACCGCTAAATATAAGCTGGTAGATACATGCGCCGGGGAATTCGAAGCGAGAACGAACTATTATTACTCTGCGTACTTTGGAGAGTGCGAGCTTGAAAAAGAAGCTTCTCCTCAAAAGAAGAAGGCACTTGTACTGGGTTCAGGCCCCATCCGGATCGGGCAGGGGGTTGAGTTCGACTACAGTGCTGTTCAGGGAATTAAAGCCCTGCAAAAGCTTGGATATGAAGCCATTATGATCAACAACAACCCGGAAACCGTCAGCACGGATTTTGAAACCGCAGACCGTCTTTATTTTGAACCCCTGACAGTAGAGCACGTTATGAATGTGATTGAGGCTGAGGGCATTGATGTGACGATTGTTCAGTTTGGCGGACAAACGGCAATCAATCTGGCTGCGGCCCTTGAGGCCGAAGGAGCGGTTCTCCTTGGGACAGACTCAGAAACCCTTGATATTCTTGAAGAACGTGAACGGTTTTATCACCTGCTTGACGAACTTGAAATCCCCCATCTGCCTGGAGCAACGGCCCATCACGAGGAAGAGGCGCTCGCGGAAGCTGAGAAAATCGGCTATCCGGTTCTGATCAGACCGTCCTATGTGATTGGAGGAAAAGGAATGCTCGTTCTTGAAACAAAAGAGCAGCTTCAAAAGCAGCTGGAAACAGCAGGGAAGCACGCGTTTCCTGTGCTGATCGACCGTTTTGTCATCGGAAAAGAAGCAGAGCTTGATTTAGTGGCTGATGGAACAGGCATTTTCGTTCCGGCGGTGATGGAGCACATTGAGCCTGCAGGAGTCCATTCAGGTGACAGCATGGCGATTATTCCTTCCCGGTCAATCAATGCTGAACTTAAAGCAGACATGCATGAAGCTGCCCTGAAAATCGTGCAGAAACTCCAATATAAAGGCATGATGAACATTCAATTTTTAATAAAAGATGATGAGCTCTTTGTGCTTGAAGTCAATCCTCGTGCAAGCCGGACTGCACCTGTTGTCAGCAAAGTGATGGATGTGCCGATGATTCGCCTTGCCGCAGAAGCGCTTGACGGAAAAATGCTCTCTCATCATTCCATAGAAGAAAAAGAGTATGTAGCTGTAAAATATCCTGTTTTCTCAAGTCACGCTCTTCAGAATGTTGATTTGCTGCTTGGACCTGAAATGAGGTCAACGGGAGAAGGCATGTGTCTGGCACCGACAATTGAAGAAGCACTCGGCAAAGTATTTGATGAAGAAGGCAGGAAGGAAACAAATGTGTTTTTGGATACGCCTGATCAGCAGCTTCTCAACCAGATGAAAGACGCAGGAATAACCGCTGTCACAGAGGCTTTTGATGAATGGGCCGAAAATGCCCGCAATGGTTTGCTTGTGAGTCTTATGAAGGAACAATCAGCAGATATAAGGCTGAAAGCATTGGATAAAGGAATTAAAGTGTTTTCAAATCGGGAAACATTTGCAGCGTATCTGCAGGCAGCATCTGATTATAAAGTGTACTCAATAAAAGAATTAACACGAACAGGAGTGAAGGCGTGATGAGTTCAGTGAAACTTGCCCGGGTGGAGTCCTCTTTCGTTGGAAGAGATTGTCTGACCCTGCTTGATTATACAACCGAAGAAATTCTTCACATCATACACGAGGGCATAGAGATGAAAAAAAATCCAATTCAGTCGGTGCTCTCAGGCAAAATCCTTGCGATGATTTTCGAAAAATCATCAACCCGCACCCGTGTATCATTTGAAGCCGGCATGCAGCAGCTTGGAGGAAATGCTCTGTTTTTAAGCAGCCAGGATCTTCAGCTTGGACGCGGTGAGAGCATTGCGGATACGGCTAAGGTTTTATCGGGTTACGTGGACGCTATCATGATCCGGACATTCCAGCATGAAAAAGTCGAGGAGCTTGCCCGCCACGCATCAATTCCGGTCATCAACGGACTGACAGATACGTATCATCCTTGCCAGGCGCTAGCCGACTTAATGACCATCCTTCAGCTGAAAAAGACATTTAAAGGAACGAAGGTCGCCTACATAGGTGATGGCAACAATGTTGCGCATTCCCTGCTTATCGCATGTGCAAAAGTGGGAATGGATGCAGTCATCGCGCATCCGGAAGGGTATGGGCCAGATCCTGAAGTCATGAAAAACATCCAGCAGGTCTGCAAACAAACCGGAGCAGCTGTCACGGCTGTCACGAATCCTGCAGAAGCGGTGCAGGGTGCTGATATCGTCTATTCGGATGTCTGGACGAGCATGGGGCAGGAAGAAGAAAATGAAATCCGGCTAGCTGCCTTTGATGGATATCAAATCAACAGCAAACTCATGGCAGGCGCCAAGGCGGACAGCAGCTTCCTTCACTGCCTGCCGGCCCACCGCGGCGAAGAAGTTACAGCCGAAGTCATTGACGGCAGCCAGTCAGCGGTCTTCCAGCAGGCCGAAAACCGGCTGCATGTGCAAAAAGCATTGCTGAAGGAGATTCTTGCTGGATAAAAAGGTTTAAATGTGAGCTCAGTCCGCCCGGTTAAGGGCTGACTGGGCCATTTTTTTCTGCAAACACCTTCCGCACACGTATCTTCTCTAGCTGATTTTCTTTTTACAGCCAACAATTCGCTATTTACAGCCAACCTTTCAACATTTACAGCCAACAATCGCAAATTAACAGCCAATCATTGATTTACTACCAACTTCACCGCAACAGCAATGACTATTACTGCAGACAAAACACCCCTGAATGAAAAGCTCATTCAGGGGTGTTTTCCTCTATCAAGAAAAAAGAGTCAAAATCAAAATAACCGGGCCAACAATAAAGCAATAATAAGCAAAGTACTTCAGATTTCCTTTTTCCATAATGCCCATAAACCACTTCAGTGAAAAATAGGACATGATGAGCGATCCAGCAAAGCCTGCTGCATATGGCATAATGAGCTCATTAAAATGTTCATCTGCCAAAAGATCGCTGATGCCGAGGATCATACCGCCTGCACTGACCGGGATAAACAAAAGGAACGAAAATCTTAGCGCTGTTTCTTGCTTTGTCCCGAGAGCCATGGCTGCTACTATGGTAGCTCCGGATCGGCTGATTCCAGGTATCAGGGCTACAGCTTGAGCAAAACCGATCAAGACAGCGTCCTTAACGGTTAAATCTCCGTCTTTTTTATTGCCGCGCAGATTTCGAATTAAATAAAGGGCAATTCCCGTTACAATCAGGGATCCTGCAGCAAGCCTGACATCCTTGCTTGAAAGGACATCTTTGAATAAAATTCCGAGAACAGCTGCAGGGATTGTAGCGATGATCAGATAAAGAATAAATTGAAAATCCTTTTTATTCTCCGGGTTTCTGTTTACTGCGTAACTGGCGCCATTTACAGACAGCCTGATAAGGTCTTCCCTGTAGATAAGCAAAACAGCAAGTAGCGAGGCAGCGTTAACAAGGAGTTCAAAGCTCAGTCCTTCAATTTTCACGCCAAGAAAGTGCTGGGCAAACACCAGATGTCCGCTGGAGGAGACAGGGATTGGCTCTGTAAAACCCTGAAACAGCCCAAGCAGTAAATATTTCAGTATCAAATAAAAGTCTTCCATAAAGATAAAATCCTCCATTTCCCTTCTTATTTAACTACAGGTAAAAGAAGAGTGTAAAGACAAACTTAACCCGTGTTTTACATGGATTACCCTCGTTTAAACCATACTACAGGTGTATGAAACCTTTAAGGAGGGAATTAATTTGGGGCAGCAGCACCGCTTTAAATCAGGCCAAAAAGCACCTAATAACGGTGTGTATGTAGAAATTGGGGAGACAGGATCAATGGTCAAAAATCCCCGTAAAATAAAGCTTCAGGCAGGAGACCATTTTCCGGAAACGTCAAATGACGACCGTGAATGGACATACCAGCGCAAACCTTGACATCCGGTCATACAAAAAAACCCTACTGTTTTCAGTAGGGTTTTTTGCATGCAGAGTCGAAGTCAGGTATTAATGATGTCCTTCTGCCGATTTGTCAGGAACAATTTCACCCAAGATCAGGATGACAACGGTTACAGCTACAGCGAGGATAGAAGCTGTAACAAAGTTATAGGCGACACCTGTCATAGAAGCAACAACGTATGCCATCATTTGCATTAATAAAAACGTCCAGAAAAAAGTCCAAAAATAGCGCAATCTGTTCACCTCATTCTTCAAACAATTCTATGTCCATATTATCATACATAGATTGAGGAATAAAAGCTTTATTTCTGCTGAACGTGACCATTTGATGAACGTTAATGGATGGCGGGACTGGGTATAAATCCATTCGTTTTATGCTAAGTGAACATACGTTGTATAGAGATTCAAAGTACGACTGAAAGGAGGTGGGCAAAGATGGGCATTACAAAACGGTTTTTTCAGCTTGATTCCGAATGGAGCATTATTCATTATCCGTATCAGCCGAATGGGTTTGGGGTCTACATCTTCGGGGACAAAACTCATTTCGTCGATTCGCAAACAAGCTTCTGGCTTCAGCATTATGGAAGAAATCAGCTGCTTGGCGTACTGCTGGAAGCAGGCTATACAGTCTTTACGTCCAATTTGTACGGGGCAAATTGGGGAAGTCCGAAAGCACAGCAGCTCGCAATGAGGATTTATCATATTGTCATGAAAAAAGAGATCTTAAATGAGCGTGTACACATTCTTTGCGAGGGAATGGGCGCGCTTGTTGCAAAGGAACTTATGAAATCAAGCGATAAAATCAGATCTGCTGCCATGTTTAATCCCTGCCTGAATCTAAGCGCCCACCTTGAAAAAGAGAGAGAAAACAAATTTTTCTACAAACGGCTTTCCCGCGAAATAGCCCTTGCGTATGACAAGGATCCAAAAGAGGCAGGGAGCATGGCTTTTGATGAAAGTTTTGATACAGCAGACATCCCGGTTCATATTTGGCAGCGGATGAACAGCATCACTTACCCTTATCAGGATCACAGCAAAATGTATGAGGAGCACAGAAGCAAGCATGGAAATCCGATTGATCTCACGTTCCATCTTGCCGATAATCAATACAGGTTGCATCACTCGGTCGTGAAATTTTTTAAAGAAAATGAAAAAAATTTGTAGCTGGAATCGTTCCTGCATCAGGAACGATTCTTTTGCGCTGTTTTTAAGCATACGATTACTATAACGCTCTTATAAGGAGGATTCGTAACATGAAAAAAGCGTTCATTGCGGGCACCCTGCAGTTTGTCGGTTTTTCCCTCTGCAGCAGGCTGCTTGAAGAGGGCGTATGTGTTGATGGCATAAGCAATGATTATGAGGATGAACTGGAACAGAGAGTGGCTGAAGAAAAGCTGATGATGATCGGGAGAAATGCTCTGTTTCAAAGCGTGGAGTCGGTTCCAAAAGAAAAAGAGCATGATCTTATTTTCTGCTGCATCCAGGATCCTGCCGACAAAGAAAGCAGGATTCATGAAAATCTTCTAAAAGAGTGTGCTGCTCTTTCACTTACTCACAAAATCCCTTTAGTATTAATTTCATCAATGGAAGTGTACGGGGAGAATCAGCTTGTCATTGATAAAAACACGGTACCAGTTCCGACAACTGTTAATGGAGCTGCTCATTTAAAGCAGGAACAGACATTGAAAAAGTTATTTCATCATTCAGGGCTGCTGAAAATCATCCGGTTTCCAGGTCTTTACGGTCCGTGGCAGCCAAAATCGGGCAGCATTCATAAACGCATTGTTGCTTCTTTAACTGGGGGGAGCCCTGTTCAGGATGAAAGAGAGGAAAGAAGAGACCTGCTTTACATTGAAGATGCTGTTAATGCCCTGATTGAGCTGTCTAAACTTGAAACATTTACAGGAGATACCGTTCATTTGTCGTCCGGAAAAGAAAATCAGTGGAGGGAGGCTGCAATGCTTTTAAATGAAAAAAAGGAGAGCGGGATCGCCTGCAAAGTTTCAGAGGACATAAAATATACTGTGCGCAGCAGCGTATCACTAAAAGAGGGATTAAGCGCCCAAACCGAGTGGATCAGGCAAAACCTCTATATTTTTCAGTCCCTTTAGATAAAATCTCTCATTTGCTTGTTTTTTGGGAAATATATCCTTGTGCCGAATGAACCATACAGTCTAAAATATAGAGGAATCTAGACTAGCACAAGCTTAAAGGAGCTGCTTGCCATGCTGAAGAAAAGTATTCTCTTCGCGATGTGCCTTTTTTTTCTGGCTGGATGCGGACAACCCCGTCAGAATGAGCTGGAAAAAGTAGGCTTGCTTGTACCTGATACGATCAGCGATCAGGTCTGGGGAACGAAAGGATACAAAGGACTTTTGAAAATACAATCGCAATACGGGGCCGAAGTTTTTTATAAAGAAGGCATGAATAATGAAGATGCGGTTAGAGAAGCCGTCAATGAGATGAGCGGCAAAGGAGTCAATCTCATTTTTGGCCATGGAAGCGAATATGAAGCCTATTTTGAAGGGCTGAATGAAGAATATGAAGATATCCGGTTTGTTTTTTTCAATGGTGATGCAGATGGAGAGAATGTGACGAGCCTTAACTTCAATGCGAATGCCATGGGGTTTTTTGGGGGCATGATCGCCGGGGAAATGACGAGCACCAATAAAGTGGGAATTCTTGCTGCGTATGAATGGCAGCCGGAAATTGACGGTTTTTATGAAGGGGCTTTCTATCAAAACCCTGATATTGAAGTGAAGATTCAATATGTCGAGAGCTGGGATGATGTGCGGACAGCTCTGAATTATACAGATGAAATGCTTGCCGAAGGCGTGGATGTTGTATATCCGGCAGGCGACGGCTATAATGTACCTGTAATCGAAAGAATGAAAGAAAAAGGCCTGTATGCCATCGGCTATGTGTCCGATCAGTCAGACCTTGGAGAAAATACCGTTCTGACAAGCACAATTCAGCATGTGGACAGGCTTTATGAGCTTGTTGCAAAGAAATACGAGGCCGGAGAACTGGCCAGCGGAAATCTCTATTTTGATTTTCATGATAATGTGATAGAAATGGGTACATACAGTCCGAAAGTCGACAAAGCCTTTCAGGAGAAATTAGAGCAGCAAATTGAAACCTACCGGCAAACAGACAAATTGCCAAATCAGCTGTAAAGGAGAAATTTAGAATGAGCCAGGATACTAAAACACTTGAATTTATGCAGATTGCCATGAAATATCTTCCAGAGGCAAAAGCGAAGCTTGATGAAGCTGGAATTGAAATCAGAGCTGAACACCTTCAGCCAATGATGGAGCTTTTAACGAAAGTCATGAACGATGCATACGAACTTGGAAAAAATGAAGCAGGAAAATAAGAAAAAGCGCGGCGAGATAAGCTGCGCTTTTTTATTTTAGCTTCTGTTTAAAATAATCCAGTATCGGTGAAAACTCTTTTACGACCGGCTTTAATTCTTTTATCGAGTCCATAATGTCATCAATCTGCATGAAAATGCTGAAGTAATCGGTTCCGGACTGAGGTTCCTGCTCATCAAGAGCGGGCCTTTTTTCTGTTTCCTCCTGATCTGTGCGCAGCTCACGTCTATCGCCGAACATGAAGGAGTTGAAAAAATCTCCGGACTCATCCGCCTGTCTTTTTTCGCTCAACATAAACACCTCTCTTAGTTTTCCTTACTGACAGTGTATGTTCTGATTCAAAAGCGGAGCGAGGCAAACGCACAGATTTGGATTGAAATTTTGAAAAGAATACGATAAAATTAGTACCAGGTAATAATAATTGATTCTAAAAACAAGCGAAAAAGGAGCTGCATATATGAGTGCTGGAATTATTGGGATTGCACGGTATACTCCGGATTGTACTGTAACAAATGCCGATCTTGAGAAGGTGATGGATACATCAGATGAATGGATCCGCACACGGACAGGTATTGAAGAACGCCGTCTTGCAGATGATGATATGGATACTTCCGATATGGCTTACTATGCAGCTGAAAAAGCGATTGAAAACGCTGGACTGACTGCAGAGGATTTGGATATGATTTTAGTGGCCACTGTAACGCCCGATCAGCCATTTCCTACGGTTGCATGCATGCTGCAGGAAAAACTCGGGGCAAGGAAAGTAGCTGCCATGGACTTGAGCGCGGCATGTGCGGGCTTTATGTACGGACTGATTACAGCTCAGCAGTTCATTGAAACGGGCGCTTATAAAAATGTGCTCGTTGTAGGTGTTGAAAAACTGTCAAAAATTACAGACTGGGATGACCGCAACACAGCCGTCCTTTTCGGAGATGGTGCCGGAGCGGCCGTTGTCAGCAGTGTATCAGAAGGCAAAGGATTTCTATCTTTTGAGCTCGGTTCAGACGGTTCTGGCGGAAAACACTTATATCAGGATGAAAAAATTGTGATGAACGGCAGGGAAGTTTTTAAATTTGCCGTCAGACAGATGGGTGAATCGAGTGTTAATGTCATTGAAAAAGCGGGCCTTAAAAAAGAGGATGTTGACTTTTTAATTCCGCATCAGGCAAACATTCGGATCATGGAAGCAGCGAGAGAGCGTCTTGAGCTTCCAGTTGAAAAAATGTCAAAAACGGTTCATAAATATGGAAACACCTCAGCGGCATCCATTCCGATTTCACTTGTAGAGGAAATTGAGGCAGGGACGGTCAAGGACGGAGACGTTGTAGTCATGGTAGGTTTTGGCGGCGGATTAACTTGGGGCGCCATTGCTATGCGCTGGGGAAGATAAATTTTCAAAAAAACAAAAAAGGCAGGGTGTATACAGATGACAAACAGGCGAGTTGTTGTAACTGGACTTGGAGCCATTACTCCAATTGGAAGCGATGCAGCGTCCACTTGGGACAATGCAATTAAAGGGGTATCAGGTGTCGGCCCGCTGACGCGGATTGATTCTGCTGATTACCCTGCAAAAGTGGCGGCAGAAATTAAGGACTTTGATGTTGAGAAGTATATGGATAAAAAAGATGCAAGAAAGATGGACCGTTTTACTCAATATGCAGTAGCAGCCTCTTTTATGGCAGTTAAAGATGCAAAGCTTGAAATTACAGATGAGATTGCACCTCGTGTTGGAGTATGGATCGGATCAGGCATCGGCGGGATGGAAACCTTTGAAAATCAGTTTGAAACATTGCTGACAAAAGGTGCAAGACGCGTAAGCCCATTCTTTGTTCCAATGATGATTCCGGATATGGCAGCAGGCCAGGTGTCGATTGCTTTAGGGGCAAAAGGATTTAACTCATGTACGGTAACAGCATGTGCTACCGGCACAAACTCAATTGGTGATGCATTTAAAGTTATTCAGCGCGGTGATTCCGATGTAATGATCACAGGCGGAACAGAAGCACCGATTACAAGAATGGCGTTTGCCGGCTTCAGCGCAAGCAAAGCCCTATCCACAAATCAGGATCCGGCAACGGCAAGCAGACCGTTTGATGCAAACCGCGACGGATTTGTCATGGGAGAAGGAGCGGGAATTCTTGTTCTTGAAGAGCTGCAGCATGCACTCGACCGCGGAGCGCCGATTTATGCAGAAATCGTCGGCTACGGAGCTACCGGTGATGCTCACCATATCACGGCTCCAGCACCTGGAGGAGAAGGCGGCGTGCGCGCAATGAGAATGGCGCTTGAAAACGGCGGCCTGTTACCAGAAGACGTTGATTACGTAAATGCCCATGGCACAAGCACTCCTTATAATGATAAATTTGAGACGCTTGCCATTAAAGAAGTATTTGGAGAGCACGCATACAAGCTTGCCGTTTCATCAACAAAATCCATGACAGGGCACTTGCTTGGAGCAGCGGGCGGTGTTGAAGCCATTCTTTCGATTCTTGCCATCAAAGAAGGCATCATTCCTCCAACCATTAATCTTCATGAAAAGGATCCGGAATGTGACCTTGACTACGTTCCAAACGAGGCAAGAAAAACGGAAGTGAATGTTGCTCTGAGCAATTCACTTGGATTCGGCGGACATAACGCAACGATTATTTTTAAGAAATATCAATGATAATCTGAACGAGGCAAAAGTCAGATAGCAAAGAAATTTCCGGACTATGATTAATAGTTCGGATTTTTTTGTATAAATGATTTTTATCAGAGCCAATGAAACACTCGGTGTAGTGGCGCCAAAAACAAGGTTCAATTTTGAGAAAAAGTGGCATCACTCGTTGTAGTGGCACCACAAACAAGGATCCAAGTGCAGGAAAAGTGGTATCACTCGGTGTAATGACGCTATAAACAAGGGACCAAGTCCGAGAAAAGTGGCATCATTCGGTGTAGTGGCGCCACAAACAAGGATTCAAGCGCAGGAAAAGTGGCATCACTCGGTGTAGTGACGCCACAAACAAGGGCCCAAGTCCGAGAAAAGTGGTATCACTCGGTGTAGTGACGCCACGAACAATGGCCCAAGTCCGAGAAAAGTGGCAGAACTTTCAGCGATTACACAAACTGGAATACATTACCGCAAAACGACAGCACACTTCCCATTTTCATTTCCCCTTTCACCCTCCCGCGCGCCTCTTCATAAGATACCGCAGAGGGGAGTGCGGATGTTTTATGACTGTAATCAAGACAAATGAATGGCTCGGAGAATCAACCGATCATCTTAAAATTTGCGGACGGCTGAAGCCGTACTTTCATAATAGCAGCACAAGGGAAATCAGCGGCTATTTGCATTCTTTTGGTATGTACAAAGGGGAAGAAGCAGGTCGACTGCTGTTTGCAGATTTGAAGAAAAACAAGGTGTGGGATATTGTGAGGGCGGATGAAGCACTGCTCAAAAAGGAATGGTCAGGTCCGGATGTGCCTGTATTCATTCTGCCTGCTGATGCGGCCAACAGGAAAATGCGTGATGAATTTGGCGGGAAATCAGGTCTTGCCTTTCATGATAAACTCTTTTTGTTTCTGTCGGATAACAGCAAAAGAGACATTCAGACAATCCTGACTCATGAATATCATCATGTCTGCAGGCTTGCAAAAGACCCGAAAAAGGAAAGGGACTATACGCTGATGGATGCGGTCATTCTTGAGGGCTTGGCAGAGAATGCAGTCAGGGTGAGGATGGGGGAAGAATATGCAGGATCCTGGACGAAGCGTTATACCAAGGATCAGGTTCAGTCTTTCTATGAGAAAATCTTAAAACCCAATCTTGAGCTGAAAAGCGATTCAAGAAAGTTCACTCAAATCATGTTCGGAACAGGCTTTTATCCAAAGATGCTGGGATACGCAGCAGGCTATCATATCGTGAAGGACTATATGGAAAAGACAAAAATAAACATGACAGATCTCTTTTTTGTTTCGTCAGACGAAATAGTTAATAAGTCATTCATAAAACCCAAGTAAGGGTTTTTTTGTTGGTATTTTTTCCTAGTAAAGACAGGAATTTATTAAAAAAATTACAATATTTTAAAAATTCGCTTGCTTTTGTAAAACTTTTGTAATACTATACAAATATATATTTTCTGACTATTCTATGTTTACAAAAAGTTAAGATGATTTATATAATTAATAAGGGAATTCTTTACATCATAGGGCGGTGAAGGGTATTGTCAGTACTGTTGGAAGTTAAGAATCTGAAAACATATTTTTACAAAAAGAAGCAAGCTGTTCCTGCTGTGGACGGCGTTGACTTGAAAATACATAAAGGTGAGACGGTTGCACTTGTAGGGGAATCGGGATCGGGCAAAAGTATTACCTCTCTTTCGATTATGGGACTTGTGCCAAGTCCAGGAGGAAAGATAGTTGATGGAGAAATTCTGCTTAACGGCAAGGATTTGGCCAAGCTTTCCGAAAAGGAATTGTGCAAGGTGCGTGGAAATGACATCTCAATGATTTTCCAGGAGCCGATGACCTCTCTGAATCCTGTTCTGACCATCGGCGACCAGATCACAGAAGTGCTGATGTACCATCAGAAGCTTCCAAAAAATCAGGCTGTCAAAAAAGCAATTGAGCTTTTGAGATTAGTAGGGTTCAGCCGGGCTGATGAAATTATTTATGATTATCCTCACAGATTATCAGGCGGAATGCGCCAGCGTGTTATGATCGCGATCGCGATGAGCTGCAACCCGAAGCTCCTGATTGCGGATGAGCCGACAACGGCACTGGATGTTACCATTCAGGCACAGATTCTGGACCTGATGAAAGATGTCAGCCAGAAATTTGATACTAGTATTCTCTTAATCACTCACGATCTCGGCGTTGTATCTGAAATAGCCGAGAGAGTAGTAGTCATGTATTGCGGACAGGTAGTTGAAGAAGCGTCCGTAGATGATTTGTTTGATGCACCGCTTCACCCTTACACTCAGGGACTCATGGCTTCCATTCCTTCAATAGACGGTGAAATTGAGAAGCTGAATTCAATTCCGGGCAACGTTCCAACACCGGATAATCTTCCTGCAGGCTGTAGGTTTGCACCAAGATGCCCAAAAGCATTTGATAAATGTTTCAGCGCTCTTCCTGAGTTGACGCAGCATTCAGCTCATCGCTCTGTCCGGTGCTTTTTATATGATGACGAGGAGGCTGCCGTTCAATGAAAGTTGCAGATGCAGAAAGAAAGACAGCGCAGCTGAAAAACGATGAAACGATTCTTCAGCTGATAGATGTACAGAAGCATTTTCCGATCAAATCGGGAATTCTTCAAAAAACGGCAGGGTATGTAAAGGCCGTAGATGGAATCAACCTGACTGTTAAAAAGGGAGAAACCATCGGAATAGTAGGTGAATCAGGCTGCGGAAAATCTACTGCAGGGCGGACGATTATCCGTCTGTATGAGCCAACCGGCGGGAAAATTCTGTTCGACGGACAGGATATCTCCCATTTACCCGAAAGCGAGCTCCGCAAAACCGTCCGGAAAAATATTCAGATGGTGTTTCAGGATCCGTTCGCTTCATTAAATCCGAGAAAAACATTAGGTTCCATCATTAAAGAACCGATGAACACCCATAATCTTTACAGAGGAAAAGAAAGAACTGAAAAAGTAGAAGAGCTGCTTGAAAAGGTAGGATTGAATGCATCCTTCATCAACCGCTATCCTCATGAATTTTCAGGAGGACAGCGCCAGAGAATCGGGATCGCGCGGGCCATTGCCCTGAATCCTCAGATGGTCATTGCGGATGAAGCCGTGTCGGCGCTTGATGTGTCGATTCAGGCACAGATTATTAATCTATTAGAAGATCTGCAGGATGAGTTTAACCTGACCTATATGTTCATCTCGCATGACTTGAGTGTTGTGAGACACATAAGCGACCGTGTCGGAGTGATGTATCTTGGCAAAATGATGGAACTGGCTGATAAAAACAGCCTCTACTCTGAGCCGCTGCATCCTTATACCCAAGCACTGCTTTCAGCCGTTCCGGTTCCAAGAAAAGCAGGTATGGCAAGACGGGAGCGAATCGTCCTGAAGGGAGAATTGCCGAGCCCGGCAAATCCTCCGCAAGGCTGCGTATTCCATACAAGATGTCCGGCTGCAACAAGCGCCTGCCGCGAAGCCGTTCCGCAATTTAAAGAAGTAAAGAAAAATCACTTTGTTGCTTGCCATCTTTATTGATGGCAAGATCAGCATACATCACGCTCTTGAAGGGGGGAGATGGCAGAAGCCATAACTTGTCAGTCAAGAAATCTAAAAATTAAAAATTTTTAAGGGGGAAATACGAAGTGAAACAACGTAAAGGTTTATTTACACTGCTTAGCTTACTGCTGGTATTCTCTTTGTTCCTTGCTGCATGCAACAGCGGCGCAGGCGACAAACCAGCTTCAGGTTCTGGCGACAAAGACAAACCGGCTGAAGATGCCGGCGAACCGCAAATGGGCGGAGATTTAGTAGTTGGAACGATTGGCGGACCAACATTGTTTAACCCGATGTATTCTACAGATGCTTCAAGCTCTGATATCGAAGGCTTCATCTTTGACGGACTTGTGTCTTCTGACACTGAGTTCAACCCGACTTTGCACCTCGCTGAAAAAATCGACGTGTCTGAAGACGGTTTAACGTACACTGTAAAAATCAAAGAAGGCGTAAAATTCCATGACGGCGAAGAGCTTACTGCAGATGACGTAGTATTTACATACGGCATCCCTAAAAGCCCTGACTATGTCGGCGAGCGCGGATCTGGTTTTGAGTCTTTAGAAACAGTTACTAAAAAAGGCGACTATGAAGTAGAATTCAAGCTTAACAAGAAAGATGCTTCATTCTACCCTGTTTCTCTAAGCTACGGAATCCTTCCTGAGCATATCCTTGGAAAAGTTCCAGTGGGTGAGCTTGGCGAGAACGAATTCAACACAAAATCTCCAATCGGTACAGGCCCATTCAAATTTGTTGAGTGGAAAGACGGAGAATATGTAAAAGTTGAAAAGAACAAAGATTACTTCCTTGGCGAGCCATACCTTGATTCAATCACGTACAAAATCGTTCCTGACCAGGATGCTCTTCTTGCACAGCTTCAAGCTGGCGATGTTCAATTCACAGAAGTTCCAGGTACTGACATTGAAACAGTAAAAAGCACATTCAGCGGCGTAAAAGTTGAGTCTGGCTTAGGTCTTTCTTACACTTACATCGGCTGGAACCAAAAGAACGACCTTTTCAAAGATGTTAAAGTACGCCAGGCTCTAACAATGGCGCTTGACAGAGAATCTATGGTTTCATCTGTTATGAACGGCGACGGTGAAGTAGCTCACGTTCCTGAGAGCCCGCTTTCTTTCGCATACAGTGACGATGTAACAAAGTTCTCTTATGATGTAGAAAAAGCAAAATCAATGCTTAAAGAAGCTGGATGGGAAGATACTGACGGCGACGGCATTCTTGACAAAGACGGCAAGAAATTCTCATTCTCACTAAAAACGAACCAAGGTAACAAAATCCGTGAAGATATCGCGGTTGTTGTACAGCAGCAATTAAAAGAAATCGGTATCGAAGTTAAGCCTGAGATCATCGAGTTCTCTGCTTTCATCGAGCAGGTTTCAGCACCAAACTGGGATTTCGATGCAATGATCTTAGGATGGAGCTTGTCTACATTCCCTGATCAATATGACATCTTCCACTCAAGCCAAATTGCTGAAGGCTTAAACATGACTGATTACACAAACAAAGAAGCAGACAAGTTAATGGAAGAAGCGAAACAAATTCTTGATCAAGATGAGTATGCTAAAAAGTATGCTGACATCTACAAGCTTATTGCTGAAGACCAGCCTTACACATTCCTGTACTATCCAAACGTTCACCGCGTAATGCCTGAAAATCTTCAAGGCTACGAGTTTAACGCGAAGTCTGAGTACTACAACATCCACAAATGGTGGTTAAAACAGTAATTAGTTACTGAAACACTTCAAGGAACGTGCAGAGGGAAGGGAGCATCCCTTCCCTTGTTTTTATGAAGAGAAATGTGCACATTTCTTACTAATTTCGAAAATTGAACGAGTCTGTTTGTTTCTGGACCCTGTTTTTACCTATAGAAAATTGAGAAGGAAAGGGGAGATCTAGCTGTGCTTACTTATATCGTCCGCCGAACATTGATGGCTATTCCCTTATTGTTAGGTATTACAATTATCTCTTTTGCGATTATCAGACTTGCACCTGGAGACCCGACAACACTTTTAATGGACCCGACTATCAGTCCTGCTGATAAGGCGAAATTTATGGAGAAATACGGATTAAATGATCCTGTACACGTTCAATACTTGAAATGGCTTGGAAGCATGGTGCAGGGTGACTTCGGGACATCTCTTATCCGTAAGGGTGTGCCTGTAAGCGAAATGATCATGAACCGTTTGCCGAATACGCTGTTGCTTATGGTTGTCTCTACTGTTCTGGCTCTGATCATTGCCATTCCTTTTGGCATTATTTCTGCAGCAAGACCTTACACAAAAGTTGATTACACTGTATCTGTCACTTCATTCCTTGGACTGGCTACCCCTAACTTCTGGCTCGGGCTGATTTTAATCATGGTCTTTGCCGTTCAGCTCAACTGGTTCCCGACCGGAGGGACCTCAACCTTGAATGCCGAATTCAGCATATGGGACAGGATTCACCATCTCATGCTGCCTGCATTTGTTCTTGCCTCTGCCGATATGGCGGGCTTGACGAGGTATTCAAGGTCAAGCATGTTCGACGTCCTGAAGCAGGATTATATGAGAACTGCCCGTGCAAAAGGGTTTAAAGAATCGAAAGTCATTATTAAACACGGCGTGCGCAATGGTTTGATTCCAATCATCACTATTTTCGGTCTGATGATTCCTTCCTTTATTGGAGGAGCTGTCGTTGTTGAGAAAATTTTCTCATGGCCTGGAATTGGACTTCTTTTCATTGATTCTGCATTCCAGCGTGATTATCCGGTTATTATGGCGTTAACTGTTATTTCAGCTGTTTTTGTCGTCATCGGAAACTTAATTGCTGACATTCTTTACGCAATCTTCGATCCGAGAATCGAGTACTAGGAGGGGGAGCACAATGGCACAAACAAACCTTACACCGGAAACTTCTGGTCAGCTGGCGGTTCACGGGATCAAAGCGAACCCTGACACGTTAACGAAAATATTCTTCAGAAAGTTTGCCAAAAACAAACTGGCTGTTGCAGGTGCTGCATTCCTGATCTTTATCATCTCTGCAGCCATTCTGGCACCTGTCATTGCACCATATGCTTATGAGACACAGGATTTGACGAAAAGACTGGTTCCGCCAGGCGGAGCCGAGAACTTGCTTGGAACAGACCGGTTTGGACGGGATTTGCTGACGCGTCTGCTGTACGGGGCGCAAGTATCCCTGCTTGTTGGATTTGCTTCCGTGCTTGGATCCATTACAATCGGTACAGTAGTCGGAGCTGTAGCCGGTTATTTTGGAGGCATTATTGATGCCATTCTGATGAGATTTGTTGATATTGTTCTTTCAATCCCGCAAATCTTTCTTCTGATTACGCTTGTAACCATCTTTAAACCGGGTGTAGACAAGCTGATCATCATTTTTGCGGTACTTGGCTGGACGACAACTGCGCGTCTTGTCCGCGGTGAATTTCTGTCGCTGCGAACACGTGAGTTTGTTCTTGCTTCCAAGACAATTGGAACAAAAAGCTTTAAGATTATTTTCTCTCACATCCTGCCGAATGCGATTGGGCCGATCATCGTTTCTGCCACCCTTTCAGTAGGCGGAGTTATTCTTGCCGAGTCAACGCTCAGCTACCTTGGTCTAGGCATTCAGCCTCCGACAGCAAGCTGGGGCAATATGCTGCAGGATGCACAGAACTTTACCATTCTGCTGAAATCACCTTGGTACCCGCTATTGCCGGGTTCATTGATTCTCCTGACAGTTCTTGCCTTCAACTTTGTAGGGGACGGTTTAAGAGACGCGCTGGATCCAAAAGTAAACGAATAACAAGAAGAACAGCCAAGATATTGTTTCTTGGCTATTTTTTATTGTAAAAGTAAAATAGTTTTTCCACGTCCAGCTCCAGCGCCTAGATCCTCTGTCAGAACAAGGCGCTGGAGCTTTTGGATTTTGTCGAAAGAATTCAACCATAAAATGAACGAATTGGAATATATTTTCTTTTCCCTGCCTATACTGAAAGACAAAAGCATCGGAAGTGAGGGGTAAGAAATGTTGTTTCTTCATGATGTATGGGTGAATTGGTTCGAGGGTGAAGAAAACGGGTACAACGTGTGTCATTTTCACGAATGGAGAAAAGACGACAGTGTTGAGCTTTTGGATCAGGTTCCTCTGTTTAGAGTAAATTCGGTTTTATTCCATTATATTGAAAACGATTTGTCGGAGCTGCCGCAGGGACTGCTTAAGGACGCCTTTCAAAAGGCATATATCAGAAAAAATCATGAACGGATTCAGCTTGATTATTGTTTTGTCGTCACAGACGGCGAAGGAATTCTTGCCGTTGATACAATCGGCTACAGTATTCCTGTCCGCAAAAGCCGGCTCATTCCAAGACAGGAACAGCTGGTATATGAAATGATAAAAGAAGTAGAAGCTGAAGAATATACGTATGAGGCAGAAATTCTTGAAAAAGAATTTCACATCCTCTCTCCAAGTCCATCTCAAATGAACGGGCTGACCCGCAAGGAGAGACAGCTTAAGCAGCTGCTGTTTATGGCCCTGGATCAGCTTCAGTCAACTAAGAATGCAGCAGAGGTGAAATACTGGTATACAGAATGGAATCCGTCTATGTACGAAACCATTCAGGATTTAAGCTTTGAGGATGTGTGGCAAAAGCTTTACAATGAGACTGTTTCAGGCTGGAGCCCGAAACACATGATTCTTACAGAAAACTTGATTAAAGGCCAGCCCTTTTTTGAAAAACTGTGGGATATGGAGCATGAATCAAAAGTAAATTGAGACAAGCTTAAAAGAAGCCAAAATTGGCTTCTTTTTTGTTCAGGTTAAAAAAAGACCGGAATAACCTTGCCAAAGACTTCAATTAACAGGTAAAGAAGCTGAAACAATGGTAAAATAAAATAAAATAAAGTCATTCATTTGAGCGAGGGCATATATGATAAGTGAAAAAGTAAATGTGGAAGAGCTGCAGGATGAAATTATCGAGTTGAAAAGGCAGCTTCGGGAACAAGAAGAACTGATCAGAGAAATTTCTGTTCCGATTATTCCTTCGATCATACCGGAAACCATTCTTGTGCCGATTACCGGGAAGCTTTCATCAGATCGGTTTGATATGATTACATCTAAAATTCTGGAAACATCTCACGCAAATGAAGTTGCCACTGTCATCATCGATTTTACCGCTATATCAGAACGGGAAATCGGGGAGGTTGAACTGTTTGGATCCTATATCCAGCAATTGACGGCTGCAGTAAGGCTCATGGGCATTCAGATTCTGTTCGTCGGTTTTGGCCCTGCTGTCATCCAGCTGTTAATTTCATCTGGCTTATCAAACAGCCAGGACATCAAGACGTTTTTAACCTTCCGGACGGCACTGCAGTACTTAATGATGGAAAAAGGCATGGAATTTGAAAAAATGTAGCAGGTAAAAAAAGGGAGAGAGCTCTTAATGAGCCCTCTCCCTTTTTTATTTTCGTTTTCTTCCAAGACCCATTGCGCTTTCCATCTTTTTAATCATTTTTCCTGCCTGTGCGTTTGCACGCTCAGCCCCGCGGTCAAGGATTTCGTCAAGTTCATCTGATTCAACAAGAGAATAATATTTTTCCTGAATTGGCTGCAGGGCGTTAATCACGGCAGCAGCGGTGTCGGCTTTAAAATCTCCGTAGCCTTTTCCTTCATATTTTTTCTCCAGGTCTTCGATGGAAATGCCTGAAAGAATAGAAAAGATGGAGAGGAGGTTAGATACGCCAGGCTTATTCTCTTTATCAAATTTCACGATGCCCTCTGAATCGGTAACCGCACTTTTGATCTTCTTTTCAATCACTTTCGGATCGTCCAGCAGTGTGATAAATGCTTTCTGGTTTGGATCTGATTTGCTCATTTTTTTCGTCGGATCTGCAAGGGACATAATTCTTGCACCGATCTTTGGAATGCGCACTTCAGGGACGGTAAAGATGTCATTGTATTTTTTATTAAAACGTTCGGCTAAGTCTCTTGTGAGCTCCAGATGCTGTTTCTGGTCTTCGCCGACTGGAACGAGATCCGTTTTATATAGTAGAATGTCGGCAGCCATCAGAGGCGGATAGGTTAACAGTCCGGCAGAAACGGCTTCTTTGCCAGCTGATTTGTCCTTGAACTGAGTCATTCGCTCAAGTTCGCCGATATAGGCCACACATTGCATCATCCATCCAGCCTGTGCGTGTGCCGGAACCTCTGACTGAATGAACAATGTTGCTTTTTCAGGATCAAGTCCTACAGCTAAATATAGTGCTGCAAGGCTTTTTATGCTCTTGCGGAGCTGCAGGCGGTCCTGCGGCTGTGTGATGGCATGCTGGTCAACAATGCAAAAATAGCAGTCATAATCATTCTGCAGGTCAACAAACTGTTTCATAGCTCCGATATAGTTTCCTAATGTGACATTACCTGTGGGCTGGATGCCCGAAAAAATAGTTTTCATATCCTCACTCCTTCTTAAAATAACGCAAAAAAGCCCATTCGTCCCCTTGACTAAAAGGGACGAATGGACCGCGGTGCCACCCTGATTATTTCTGCAGCAGAAATCACTTAGCGTCTTTTATCGCAAGACGAAACGGCTGATCCTACTTTGAAGTTCAGTCAGCTGCTCAAAAGTCCATTCCGCAGTGTTTATTGTCCGCCTTTCACCAGGCAGCAGACTCTCTGAAAAATAAGGTCACTGTGTACTACTCTTTTTCATCGCATTTACATGTTATTTCCTATATTATAGTGGCTTTCGGACTCGTTTTCAACTGTTCAAAAATAATAAACAGCAAGAGCTGCAAGCATTGTAGCTGCAAGAACCAGTCCGGCAAACAAAAACGGGGTATATTCAACCCGCAGGAGTTCAGAGAAGAGTCTCATTTCCTCTACTTCCTTCTTATCAAGGTCCCGGCCTTTGGATTGAAAGGTCCTTCTGAACCCCTGAGTGATGCCGTCAAAAAATCCGCCTTCAGCAACCAGAAGAAATAGGGAAGTAAAGAGCAGAAGCCCGGAAATGTAAAATGAAATATTGATATAATGCAGCAGGCTGATCTCCTGATAGAAAAGCAGCGAAAGCAGCAAGACTAGAACAAATGACACGGTGAAGGATGATAAAAATAATTTTCGGTTCATAAATACCCTCTTTTTTCTTTTTATATTACTAAATTACGGGGATGATCAATAGTTTTTTTATATTGAAATATATAAAAAAAATTATTGTGAGAAAAGTAATACTACTCAGAATATTGTCAGTTTCCCTGCAAAATAGTTTATTAGCTATTGTTGTATATTGTATACATTTTTAATTTTACTTACAATTTAAAATCTTTACAAAGGCAGTGCTTCTGGCCATTTTTATGTTAAATGAATGAAATATCATGAAGAAATACTGTGGATAATATAGGTATAAAGGACTATTTTTGCTTTAAAAAAGTCTTAATTTTATTGCATTTGTGTAAATTTTATTAAAAAAATGAATGTACAAAAATTCGAAAGCTTGTATAATAGTGTTTGTAAGAATTTTTTAAAAATAAAAGGGAGGGTAATAAATGAAAAAGTCAAAATTTTCATTGCTTTTAGTCCTTTCGCTTGTACTGAGCGTTTTCTTAACTGCTTGCTACGGCGGAGGCGGATCCAGTTCTTCTGATGGAGGAGACAAAGACAAAGACTCTAAAGAAGCAGCTAATGTGCCTCAGGAGCTGAAAGTACTTGAATCTTCTGAGATTCCATCTATGGACTCAGTTCTTGCAGAAGATACAATCAGTTTATCTCAATTAAACAATACGAATGAAGGTTTATACCGTATTGATGAAAACCAGGAGCCAATCCCGGGTATGGCTGACGGCGAGCCGGAAGCTAACGAAGACGGCACTGAGTACACAATCAAAATCAAAGAAGACGCTAAATGGTCTAATGGAGAGCCTGTAACAGCTAACGACTTCGTTTTTGCATGGCAGCGCGCTCTTAACCCTGACACAGGATCTGCTTACGGTCCATACATGATGATGGGTAAAATCAAAAATGCTGAAGCATTATATAATGGTAAAGCTAAACCTGAAGATCTTGGAGTTAAAGCTCAAGACGAAAAGACACTTGTTGTGACTCTTGAAAAACCGATTCCTTTCTTCAAGTCATTAATGGCATTCCCTACGTTCTATCCTCAGAACCAAAAGTATGTTGAAGAGCAAGGCGAAAATTTCGGTAAGAAGTCTGAAAATTTAGTGTTCAACGGACCATTCGCAATCAATGGATGGGAAGGACCTGCTGATACTGAGTGGACTTTAGAGAAAAACGCTGAGTACTGGGATGCAAAAAATGTAAGTCTTGAGAAAATTACGTTCAACGTATCTAAAGATCCTCAAGCTGCAGCTAATGCGTTCGAAGCTGGAGAAGCTGATGTAACTCCTAAGCTTTCAACTCCTGCTGTTATCGCTCAATATGAAGGTGACGACCGTCTTGAAAGATGGCTAGAGCCGACAATCTTCTGGCTTAAATTGAACCAAAAGAACGAAGCTCTTGCTAACGTGAACATCCGTAAAGCAATTGCAATGGCATTTAATAAAGAAGATTTAACGAACGAAATTTTAAACAACGGTTCTAAACCGGCTAACTATGCTGTACCTGCTGAATTTGTTACACACCCTGAAACGGGCGAAGATTTCCGTGAAGTTAACAAGGACCTTCTGACTTACAACCCTGAAGAAGCTAAAAAACTTTGGGAAAAAGGCTTAGCAGAAATCGGCAAGAAAGAAGTTAAACTTGTGTACCTTGGCGGAGACACTGAAACATCTAAAACAGTTGACTCTTATATGAAAGACCAGCTTCAAAACACGCTTCCTGGTTTAACTATCGACGTTCAAAGCGTACCATTCAGCGTGCGTCTTGACCGTGACAAAACGATGGATTATGACATCCAGGCTGCTGGATGGGGTCCTGACTACCTTGACCCGATCTCATTCTCTGATCTATGGATCACAGATGGCGGAAACAACAGAATGGCTTATTCAAACGAAAAATATGACAAGCTCTTAAAAGACGCTCAAACAACACTAGCTAACGATCCTGCTAAACGTTTTGCTGCTCTTCAAGAAGCTGAAAAAGTACTATTAGAAGAAGATGCGGGTATTGCTCCAATGTATCAGCGTGCCTCAAACCTTCTGATCAACAAAAAGGTTGAAGGCTTTACGTACCACCTTGTAGGACCTGAGTACAGCTACAAGTGGATTAAAATCACAGACGCTGAGTAATTTTTAGTTGCAGTTACCAGAAAAATGATTATAATCAAAAAGAATAAGAAGAGAGTATATACGATATACTCTCTTTTTACCTGCTAAAGAATTGTCGAATTATGTAGATGATTCTGAATTTTTTATATAGTTCCAGGAGGTGCACACATGGTCAAATATTTAGGGCAACGCATCATTTATATGTTAATTACATTAATATTAATTGCCTCTTTCACATTTTTCCTAATGAAACTGATCCCCGGTACTCCATTTAACAGTGCCAAGCTTTCTGACTCGCAAATTGAGATTATGAAAGAAAAATACGGGCTGGACGAACCTGTACCAGTGCAGTATATCACCTATATGACCAATATTGTAAAAGGTGATTTTGGAGTATCTTTCCAATTCGACAACACTCCGGTATCTGAGCTTTTAGCTGCTCGTATCGCCCCTTCTGCAACCCTCGGATTTCAGGCAATGTTTGTGGGAACAATTTTTGGTATTTTTCTTGGTGTCATTGGAGCTCTCCGCCAGAATACCTGGATTGATTATGGTGCAACATTTTTCGCTGTTATCGGTAAGTCGATCCCGTCGTTCGTTTTCGCGGGACTGCTTCAATACTATATTGGTGTTAAAGCCGGCTGGCTCCCTGTTGCCTTCTGGCGCGGACCTGAGTACAGCATTCTGCCGACAATCGCTCTTGCGATGTTCCCGATTGCGATTGCTGCACGTTTTATGAGAACGGAAATGATCGATGTTTTAAATTCTGACTACATCACGCTTGCTAAAGCAAAAGGTGCAAGCTACTTTGAAATTGCGTTTAAGCATGCGCTCAGAAACGCGCTGATTCCTGTTGTAACGGTTCTTGGACCGCTTGCAGTAGGTTTGATGACAGGATCTCTTGTCATTGAAAAGATTTTCTCTGTACCGGGTCTTGGAGAGCAGTTCGTTAAATCGATCACTGTAAATGATTATCCGGTCATCATGGGTACAACCTTGCTGTTTGCATTCCTTTTTGTCGTCATCATTCTTGTTGTCGATATCCTTTACGGCATCATTGACCCACGAATTCGTTTAGCGGGAGGTAAAAAATAATGGCAGAAAAAGAAATCAGCAAAGAATTGTTCCAGCCCGCTAAAATTGATTCCTCTAAGAGTGAAGAGATTAACAAACCAAGTTTAAACTACTGGCAGGACGCGTGGCTTCGCGTCAAAAAGAATAAAGCTGCAGTAGTAAGCATGATTGTCATTGTATTATTGGCGCTGCTTGCTTTTATCGGGCCTGCTGTCAGCGGATATGATTCAGCCCGCCAAAAAGCAACGCACTCCAATCTGCCGCCGCGCATACAGGGACTTGAAAATGTGAGCTGGCTTCCATTCGACGGGACAAGAACCCTTAACAATGGGGAAGAAGTAAATGTTTATGAACAAAAACAAATTAAAGAGTACTACTGGCTCGGAACAGATAACCTTGGACGCGATCAGTTCACGCGTATCTGGAAAGGAACGCAGATTTCTCTTTACATCGCCTTCCTTGCAGCCTTTATTGATATGGTGATAGGAGTTGCCTATGGAGCTATATCAGGCTACTTTGGCGGCCGCATTGACAATGTCATGCAGCGTATTATTGAAGTGCTGATGGGAATACCGAACCTTGTTGTTGTTATTCTCATGATCCTGATTTTGAAACCTGGTATCATCTCAATTACTGTAGCCCTGACCATAACTGGTTGGGTCGGAATGGCGCGGGTTGTGCGTGCGCAGGTTCTGAAACTTAAAAATCAGGAATTCGTTCTTGCTTCCAGAACGCTTGGTGCAAGTCATTCAAAAATTATCTTTAAGCATTTGATCCCGAACTTAGTCGGTGTCATTATCATCAATACGATGTTCACGATTCCGAATGCGATCTTCTTTGAAGCATTCCTGAGCTTTATCGGTCTTGGACTTCAGGATCCGCTTGCTTCACTTGGAACACTGATTGATGAAGGATTCAAATCGATGAGAGCATTCCCGTATCAAATGATTTATCCTGCGATCGTAATCAGTGTCATTATGGTTGCATTCAATATGATTGCTGACGGACTGCGCGATGCGCTTGATCCGAAAATGAGAGACTAGAGGGCAGGTGAATAGACGATGGAAAAAATACTTGAAGTAAAAGACTTGCACATCTCCTTCCATACATTCGGAGGAGAAGTACAGGCAATCCGCGGAGTTGACTTTGACCTGAAAAAAGGAGAGACACTTGCTATTGTTGGTGAATCCGGGTCAGGGAAATCGGTTACGACTAAGTCAATCATGCGTCTGCTGCCTGAAAGCAACTCTGAAATTAAAAAAGGCCAGATCCTTTTTAACGGAAAAGATCTTGCTAAACTGAATGACAAACAGATGCAGAAGATTCGCGGAAAAGACATCTCTATGATTTTCCAGGATCCGATGACCTCTTTGAACCCGACTATGATTGTCGGTAAACAGATTATGGAACCCATTGTAAAACATCAGAATATGAGCAAATCACAGGCAAAAGAAAGAGCGATTGAGCTTCTTCGTCTTGTTGGAATTCCAAAGCCAGAGCTTCGCTTTAAACAATATCCGCACCAATTTTCTGGCGGTATGAGACAAAGGGTTGTTATCGCAATTGCTCTTGCCTGCAATCCTAAAGTCTTAATTGCGGACGAGCCTACAACAGCTCTTGATGTTACGATTCAGGCCCAGATCCTTGAACTGATGAAGGATCTTCAAAAGAAAATCGATACATCCATTATTTTCATTACGCATGACCTTGGGGTAGTGGCAAACGTTGCTGACCGGGTTGCTGTCATGTATGGCGGCAAGATTATTGAAATCGGCACGGTCGATGAAATTTTCTATAATCCGCAGCATCCATATACTTGGGGATTAATCAGTTCGATGCCAAGTCTTGATTCTCAGGATCAGGAACTTTATGCGATTCCTGGAACGCCTCCGAACTTGCTTAACCCTCCAAAAGGAGATGCATTTGCTGCGCGTAATGAATATGCAATGCAGATTGACTTGGAAGAGCAGCCGCCAATGTTTAAAGTGTCTGATACGCATTATGCGGCAACATGGCTGCTTCATCCGGACGCTCCAAAAGTAGAACCGCCGGCAGCTGTAAAACTGCGCCAGCGCAAATTCCCTGAAATCAAGGAGGGAAATTAACACATGCAAAAAGAAAAACTTCTTGAAGTGAAAAATCTGAAACAGCACTTTAATGTAGGGAAATCGAATGAAGTGAAAGCTGTTGACGGTATTTCGTTTGACATTTATAAAGGTGAAACACTTGGACTTGTCGGAGAATCCGGATGCGGAAAATCGACAACAGGCCGTTCAATCATCCGTCTGTATGAAGCAACCGGCGGTGAAGTGAAGTTTGGCGGTGTCAATGTCCATGGAAAAAAATCAAAAGCGGATCTGAAAATCTTTAACCGTAAAATGCAGATGATATTCCAGGATCCTTATGCCTCACTTAACCCAAGAATGAAAGTTTCTGACGTTATTGCCGAGGGAATTGATATTCACGGTCTTGCAAAATCAGATAAAGAGCGCATGGAGCGGGTATATGAACTGCTTGAAACAGTAGGTTTGAACCGTGAGCATGCGAACCGCTATCCCCATGAGTTCAGCGGAGGGCAGCGCCAGCGTATCGGAATCGCCCGCGCGCTGGCTGTTGATCCTGACTTCATTATTGCCGACGAGCCGATTTCAGCACTTGATGTTTCGATTCAGGCTCAGGTTGTCAACCTGATGAAAAAGCTTCAGCAGGAAAAAGGTCTTACGTACCTGTTCATTGCCCATGACCTTTCCATGGTTAAATACATCAGTGACCGCATTGGTGTTATGTACTTCGGAAAGCTTGTAGAGCTTGCAGATGCTGAAGAGCTTTACAACAATCCGATTCATCCTTATACACAGGCCCTATTGTCTGCGATTCCGCTTCCGGATCCGGATTATGAGCGCACGCGCATCAGAAAAAAATATGATCCTGCCCAGCACCAGTACACGGCAGGAGATGAACCGCAGTTCCGCGAAGTAAAACCAGGACATTTCGTTATGTGTTCAGAAGCGGAATTCAAACAATATCAGGCAAAATATACGAACTAATCGTGTTGAAGTGACCTCTTTTAAAGGGGGTCGCTTTTTTTGGGTCCATGGGAAATCGTGTATAAAAATTAGCAAATCCTGTTGGAATTTGTAAAAATAAGTCTCATTACATGTATGAACCTCCATACATGTCATTTATAATAAGAAGAAACTAGCCAAAGAGGGGTGGTAACATGGCTTTTTATAAGAAGGTTTTGCCTGCCGCTTTGCTTGCGTTCATACCTGTATTAGCAGGGGGACATCAAGCGCAAGCGGAACCCGTTTTAACCGCATCCGTTCATGAATCTAAAGAAATTGTTCATCAGCTGAAAGAGCTTCCTGAAGACATGCCCCGTTTTCTGTTTGATTCAGGTCTCGTGTTTCAATACCCTGATGCAATCAGAGGGATCTATGTGACAGGCCATTCAGCAGGCGGCAGCAAGTTCAGCCAGCTCATAAACCTGATTGATCAAACCGATTTAAACGCTATGGTTATCGATGTAAAAGATGATTTTGGGAATCTGACCTACATGCCTGAAAAAACGTCGCCCTACTACGGGATCAGTAAACAGTACATAAAAGATCCGGTTGCTATGCTTGGACAGCTTCAAAAAAAGAACATCTATCCGATTGCAAGAGTCGTTGTATTTAAGGACTCAGTTCTAGCTCAGCAGAAACCTGAATGGTCATTTCAGGACGGCAGCAGCGTATGGAAAAATGGCAGGGGTGAATCATTTGTTAATCCTTTTATGAAGGAAGTATGGGACTATAATGTAAACATCGCCATTGAGGCAGCTAAACTAGGATTCCAGGAAATACAGTTTGACTATGTACGTTTTCCGGAAGGATTTGAAAACAAAGATGCAGCCCTTACCTACAGCCAGGGCGAATATGGCCAGTTAAAGCAGGATAATGTTCAAAAAAGGGTAACAGCGGTTACGGACTTTGTAGCGTATGCAAAGGAAAAATTGAAGCCGTACGGCGTAAAGGTTTCTGTTGATATCTTCGGATACACAGCAACCCTTCCGGAAGCACCGGGCATCGGTCAGAACTTCTCAAAAATTTCAAGCCATGTAGATGTCATCTCCTCTATGATTTATCCGAGCCACTGGACGTCCTATTTCGGCATAGAAAAGCCCGATCTTAAACCATATGAGCTGATTACAGAATATGCAAAGCTTGAAAAGATAAAACTGGCAGAGCTGAAAAACAGTCCGGTCTCAAGACCATGGCTTCAGGACTTCACCGCCTCTTGGCTTGGCTCCGGCAATTATAAAAAGTACGGAAAAGAAGATGTAGAAGCCCAGATCAGGGCGCTTCAGGATCAGGGAATCAATGAATATCTCTTATGGAACGCCGGGAACAATTATACAAAGGGCGTTGATTATACCCCGTAAAAAAGAGGCAGGATCGTAACTGTTTTAGTCATGAAAAAACCGAACTAGGGAAATAGCCAGTTCGGTTTTTTGGCGTTAAAAGACTAGCTCCGGCACTGCAGCGAATGACGCCACAAAAGAAGAGCCAAATGCACCCAGTTATTGACTGGTCGTCTATTCTGCCTATAGCAGCACTATCCCTCGTCCATCGAACCGAGTTAGTGTTCTAATCCGCCTGAAGCAGCACTATCCCTCGTCCATCGAACCGAGAAAGTGTTCTATTCCGCTTGAAGCAACACTTTCACTCATCCACTGACCCGAGAAAGTGTTCTAATCCGCCTGAAGCAACACTTTCACTCGTCCATTGAACCGAGAAAGTGTTCCAATCCGACTTTCAATCCCTTTATCTATTTCTTCCGTCCCCCGACTTTTCTCCAGCCGGCCTGTGTTTTCAGGGTGTGATCCACGTTTTCATTCTTCTTTTTACCGGCAAAGATGGTTTCCCCAATTCCGTTCGCCATGACTCCCATAAAGGCGGTAATTCCGATAACGAGTGCTGCAACAATCAGAAAATCCATTGCATATTCAGCCAAATCCATCACCATCCCATTATTTACTATATTTTTATAGTAGCTCATGTTTAACACTAAGGAAAGAGGGTATATCTAATTTAGAGAGAAACGAACGTTAATGAACAGCAAGGAGCGGGTCAATGAACTGGTATGAGAAGCTTAATCAGTACTTTCCTGTTGAGGAAATGAAATCAAAAGAACATATGGAAACTCTTCTGAAAGAGCGGGGTGATATTTACCATAAAGATGAAGGAGAGCATCACGTTCTCATGTATGCCGAGCTTGATGATTTTATCTTCATTGATTACTTATTTGTTGCCAAGACAGCTAGAGGCCAGGGACTTGGCCATAAGCTGATTGCCAAACTGAAAGAACTTGGAAAACCAATACTTTTAGAGGTGGAACCTGTGGATGAAGATGTACTTGATACAGGCAAGCGGCTGAAATTTTACCAGAGAGAAGGCTTTCAGCATGCAAAAGCGATTGGATACAGAAGAAAATCCCTCGCCACGAATGAAGTCAATCCAATGGAAATTCTGTACTGGTCACCTGATGATGCAACCGAAGAGAAAATCTATGAAGCGATGAAAAAGACGTATTTGCTTATTCATACTTACAAAGATAAAGAATTCTACGGGAAAAAATATCAGGATGTTCAGGATGTCCTGTCGATTAACGACCGTGATGATTCAAAAGACATTTTTGAGGATCTGAATTAATTGAGAATCCGGCTGTCCACTTGCGAATGACAAAACCTGCAGAACGCAGGAATTGGCGAGTGTAAAGAGAGTTTTCCCGTCACTTTACGGAATTGTAACTGTTTTGTCAAACATTTGTATTTAAAAAGTGTATACTTACTTACTTTTCTATAGTATAATCCTTTATAGATATTACTTATTTAAAGTAATTTCAATCTAAATACAATTCATCTTACTTATATAGCAGTATGCTCATTTACACATAAAGGAGTGAAAGGTTTATGGTAACGTTATATACATCACCAAGCTGTACTTCTTGTCGTAAAGCTAAAGCATGGTTGGAAGAACATGAAATTCCTTATACAGAGCGCAACATTTTCTCAGAGCCTTTGTCAGTAGACGAAATCAAAGAAATTCTGCGCATGACAGAGGATGGAACGGACGAAATCATTTCAACGCGCTCTAAGATTTTCCAGAAATTGAACGTGAACGTTGAAACGATGCCTCTTCAAGATCTGTATGATTTGATCCAGGAGCATCCGGGACTTTTGAGACGCCCGATCATTATTGATGAAAAGCGTCTGCAGGTCGGATACAATGAAGATGAAATCAGACGATTCCTTCCAAGAAAAGTACGCACATACCAGCTGCGTGAAGCACAGCGTTTAGTTAATTAACTGACAGAAAACCTTCCTTATCATTTAAGGAAGGTTTTCTTTTTTTTCCATGCGCTGATAGATAAAGCCCGCTGCTGTCAGGAAGAGAATCAGCAAGTACGGAAGCAGCGTACCCATGCTTGGGTGGGTATGGAAGATTGGAGCAAGCTTATGCTCATGAATAATCATTTTGCCGGCCGTATAGGCAAGCATGCCTCCCCCGATGTAGACGAGAGCGGGATATTTGTCCAAAAGCTTTAAAATCAAATTGCTTCCCCAGATCATAATAGGAATGGAGATTAAGAGCCCGATGACGACCAGTACCGTTTTTCCCCCTGCAGCACCTGCAACGGCAATGACATTGTCCATGCCCATCAGCATATCCGCCGCCACAATCGTCTGTACAGCTTTTCTCAGAGACTGGTGGCTTTTAATTTCTCCTTCCTTTTCTTCTGACCCGACAATAAGATGATAGGCGATGTAGAGAAGAAGAATCCCGCCGATCAGCTGTACGAATGGAATCTGAAACAAATAGACCGCGACTGTTGTAAGCAGAATCCGGACGACAATGGCAAAAACCGTCCCGAGCACCACAGCTTTTTTCCTCTGCTTTGGCGGAAGGTTGCGGCTGGCCATTGCAATGACAATCGCATTGTCCCCGCCGAGCAGAAGATCAATGCCGATAATCATAACTAAAGACATGAGAAATTCCTGTTCCATTCAAGTACCTCTTTCTGTGTATTAGACTGCTCGTACCAAGTATATGAACGAAAAGATGAATTATGAGCTTATCCTTCTGGGCAAATAACTGTTTTTGTAAATCCTGAGGTTTTTTTATTTCATTCAGAGCAGTTTTATCATAAAATAGGATTACAAGAAGCTTGAAAGGCAAGTCTCATTTTCAAGACAAGTTTTAAACGCCTGCGAAGCGCTGCGCTGACGATTAAATAGGTGCTGATTTGGGTAAAGTGTAAAAAAGTGCAACTTATTTAGGGGTTTAGTTGTCCCTTCAACATCATATAAAGAAGGGAAGGTTGTAAAGATGGAGATAGAACGTATTAATGAATATACCGTAAAGTTTTATATTTCATATCTTGATATAGAAGAGCGCGGTTTTGACAGAGATGAAATCTGGTACAACCGCGAAAGAAGCGAAGAGCTTTTTTGGGAAATGATGGACGAAGTGCATGACGAAGAAGATTTTATGGTCGAAGGACCGCTCTGGATTCAGGTCCAGGCGCTCGACAAAGGGCTTGAGGTGATCGTGACAAGAGCCCAGCTTTCAAAAGACGGCCAGAAAATTGAGCTTCCCCTGTCTGAAGATAAAGTAAAAGAACTTCCTGTTGATGAAAATATTGAATCCATCCTCGATCATCATTTCAGCGATGACCTTGATGAAAAATCAGAGTCGCAGGAGGAGGAGGAACAGCAGCTTGAGTTCCTTGTGAAGTTCAATGATTTTGAACACCTTATTTCCTTGTCGAAAGTACAGCTCAGCGGGTTTACAAACGCGCTTTATTCCATGGAGAACCGGTATTACCTCTTTGTGGAATTCAATGATGAGCATTCAGACGAAGACATTGAAAATATGCTCAGTGTTATACTCGAGTATGGACAAGAATCACGCATGACGATTCACCGCGTTGCCGAATACGGGAAACAAATTATTGCCGAGGACGCATTGAGTGTTATTAAGCAGCACTTCAGCTGAAGATTTAAAAGCCGATTTCATTCTGATTGAAGTCGGTTTTTTTTTAGCAGGCAGCTGCCATCATCTTTATAGAGTCAGGGGAATGACATGAAGAATACAGTCCGTGTCTTTTTATTTACAGCATTAATAGGAGTCAGCATTTACCTTCTTCAAAACGTGACAGGCAGTATTTCAAGCGAATGGCTTCTGACGGCTGTGACCGTTTTGTTTACATTTTCCATTATCTTCATCGGATTTGTCATCTTCCTGGAAAACCGCAAGCCATCACAGACGATCACATGGCTCGTTGTCCTCGGAAGCTTTCCGCTGATTGGTTTTCTGTTCTACCTTGTGTTCGGAAGGAATGTAAGGAAGCGGAAACTGTTTGACAGAAAGGCGCTTGTTGATGAAAAAATCATGTTTGAAATTGAAGGAAATCAGCGTTCTTATGAAGATAAGATCGACTTAATGGGAGACCACCAGCAAATGCTTTTCAATCTGGCCCACAGGCTCGGCCATACACCGATTTCATTTGCAACAAGGTCAAAAACATTAACGAACGGGAAAGAAACGTTCGACCATATCTTCAGCGAAATTGAAAAAGCCGAGCATCATGTTCACTTGGAATACTATATTGTCAGACACGATGAAGTAGGCTGCAAGCTTAAAGATCTCCTGATCAAAAAAGCGAAGCAGGGTGTTGAAGTTCGCTTCTTATATGATTCAGTCGGCAGCTGGAAGCTGTCTAAATCCTACATAAAAGAAATGCAGGCAGCGGGCATTGATGTCGTCTCTTTTTTGCCTGTTAGAATGCCGTTTTTAAATAATAAAGTAAACTTCCGCAACCACAGAAAAATCATCGTTATAGACGGAACCGCAGGGTTTGTCGGCGGGCTGAATGTCGGAGATGAATACTTGGGGAAAGATGCGTACTTTGGCTTCTGGAGGGATACGCACTTAATGGTGCGGGGTGAAGCCGTCCGTACTCTTCAAATGATTTTTCTGCAGGACTGGTACTATATGACCGGGGAAAACCTTGTGAAGAAGGAGTATATGACACCTTCTGTGCAGCTGGAAGAACATGAAGGCGGAGTTCAGATTATTGCAGGAGGGCCCGATAATAAATGGGAAGTCATCAAAAATCTGTTCTTCTCCATGATTACATCGGCCAAGGATTCCATTTGGATTGCATCTCCTTATTTTGTTCCGGATGAGGATATTCTTTCTGCGCTTAAGGTAGCAGCCTTGAGCGGTGTGGATGTCAGACTCCTGGTACCTCGCCGTCCCGACAAAAAAATTGTCTTTTATGCGTCAAGATCGTATTTCCTTGAACTGCTTGAAGCAGGGGTGAAGATCTACGAATATAAGGAAGGCTTCATGCACAGTAAAATAGTCATCGTCGATTATGAGCTTGCCTCAATCGGAACAGCAAATATGGATATGAGAAGCTTCCACCTTAATTTCGAAGTCAACGCTTTTCTGTACAGAACAAGAAGCACACAGAAGCTTGTGAATGATTATGAAAAAGATATTTTAGACTCTCATGAGATTATTTTGGATGAGTTTGAAAACCGGCCGTTCAAACAGAAATTGTTTGAATCTATGTCAAGGCTGCTTTCGCCATTGCTGTAGGGCATACCTGAAGAGGTGTGTCTTTTTTGTGCTTTCTTTTTCCTGTTTATTGTATAATGGAAAAGAATTCTAAATAGGAGCTGATAGATAATCATGCTTATAGCTAAAGATGCTGATGGCAGGCTGATCAATCTGACCTCGATAAGGCACGATCATTCAGATCTCCACCGCATGCGCGAAAAAAAGCATTACTGTCCCGTGTGTGACCATCCCCTTGACCTGAAAGCGGGAAGCATTGTAATTCCTCATTTTGCCCATCAGAAACTGAAATCCTGCCTCATTGACCACGAACCTGAATCAGACTATCACCTGAACGGAAAGATCCAGCTGTACCGATGGCTGAAAAGCCAAAACCTGGTCCAAACAGAAATGGAACGCTATTTTCCTGAGATTATGCAGAGGCCGGATGTTTACGCAGACACAGGCCAAAGGAAGATTGCCGTTGAATTTCAGTGTTCATCCATACCTGCTGTCCAGTTTTACAAACGAACTTCGCAGTATAAGCAGGTAAACATTGAACCGCTCTGGATCCTTGGAGCAAAAAACACGGTAAGATTAAGCAGCACCACCTTTCGCATTTCCCCTTTTCAATGGCTGTTTGCAAAACAGGGTCCTGATATTCTGGCTCCCCCGCATCTCCTGACCTATTGTTCATCCCTTCAGGCTTTTCTTCTCATCGAGCATCTCATCCCATTTTCCAAGCAAGTGTTCACATCCATTACCGCAGTCAAACCCATCCGTCACATCACCCTCCGTGATGTAACTCCGCAGGCAGTGCCTTCATCAAAAAATTGGATCCAGTGGCTTAACCTCATCAAAATGCACCGGCTTAAACCGCACATCCACTTATCAGGAGATTTAAAATCCCTTCAGCAAACTCTCTATGAAAAAAAGCAAATTCCGCTTTCATGTCTTCCTTCCGAAGCCTTCATTCCTGTAGCGACTGGATATCTTTTTCATACTGCTGTTTATGTTTGGCAAACAAAAATCCTGCTTTTTATAGACTCTTTATCTGGACATTCGGTTTTTCGCCTGGAAGATGCGGTAAATGAAATGAAGCGTGACCGCCATATTGTAAGACGTGATATCACACATATGAAGCACGTATCAATCGGAGCTCCTGTCCGGGCTTACCTGGAAGCACTGACTCATACAGGACTGATCGCGAAGGAAAACAAGTATTCTTATAGAAAAACGGCAGATCTTAAATGGAGTCATAATCAGGAGGAGCTTTTGAAAAGAGACAATGAGCTTTTAAGCAAAAGATAGCTGGAAAAGTATGAACAGGGGTCAGATGCAGCAACCTAAGGACAAACAGAAAAATGGAGGAATGAGTATGTTTTATAAGAAGAAAAAGAAAGCGACTTTATTTGATTTTACCGTAACAGCAGCAAGCACGGGAGCCATTGCGTACATCCTGGCAAAATCGATGCAGAAACACGGGGAAGAAAATGACGGACCCCGTCGGGAAATGTCTGATATAGAGTGAAAATAGCAAGACTCTTCAATTGATTTGATAGAAAATATAGAATATTATTGGAGTAATCATGTTTAAAAGGGGGATATTTCCATGACAGAACAAACAGCTGCAAAAACGCTGCCGAAACGGTCTGAAATTGCTGCAGAAGATACGTGGAGACTGGAAGATATTTTTAAAAACGACGAGGCATGGGAAGCGGAATTTAAAGAGGTAAAAGCAGCCCTGCCGAAAATGGAAGAATATAAAGGAAAGCTTGGAGATTCTTCAGATGCGTTTCTTGAGGCCTTGACGTATCAGGATTCAGTAATGGAGAGACTTGGCAAGCTTTATACATACGCGCATATGAGATACGACCAGGATACAGGGAACTCCCACTATCAGGGGCTGAACGACCGCGCCGCAAACCTTTATACGCAGGCAAGCAGCGTGTCATCCTACATGATTCCGGAAATCCTTGAAATGGATGAAGCGAAGATCAAAGATTTCCTTCAGGAAAAAGAAGAGCTGAAGGTGTACGGACATACTCTGGATGAAATTAACCGCCAGCGCCCGCACGTTCTTTCAGCCGAGCAGGAAGCCATGCTTGCACAGGCATCGGATGTTCTCAGTTCTTCAAGCAATACATTCGGCATGCTGAACAACGCAGATCTTGAATTTCCATCCATCAAGGATGAAGACGGCGAAGAAGTGGAAGTTACCCACGGCCGCTATATCCGCTTTCTTGAAAGCGAAGACCGCAGGGTAAGAGAAGACGCATTCAAAGCTGTATACGGCACGTATGACAAATACAAGAATACATTCGCAAGCACGTTAAGCGGAGCCGTTAAAAAAGATAATTTCTACGCAACAGTAAGAAACTATTCTTCTGCACGGGAAGCGGCACTCAGCAACAACAACATTCCGGAAGAAGTATACGAAAACCTTGTGAAAACAGTGAATGACAACCTGCACCTGCTGCACAAGTACATTGAACTCCGCAAAAAAGTGCTGGGACTCCAAGAGCTTCACATGTATGATCTGTTCACACCGCTTGTAAAAGACGTGAAGATGAAGGTGCCGTATGCAGAAGCAAAGGATTACTTGCTAAAAGGTCTTGCTCCTCTTGGAGATGAGTACATCGCCATTTTAAACGAAGGGTTTGAAAACCGCTGGGTCGATGTTCATGAAAACAAAGGAAAACGAAGCGGCGCCTATTCATCAGGCACATATGGAACAAATCCTTACATCCTCATGAACTGGCAGGATAACGTAAATAATCTCTTTACACTAGCACATGAATTCGGGCACTCTGTGCACAGCTATTACACTCGCAATTCACAGCCTTATCAGTACGGGCACTATTCAATCTTTGTCGCAGAGGTCGCATCTACCTGCAACGAAGCACTATTGAATGATTACCTGCTGAAAACAATCGATGATAAAAAGAAACAGCTGTATCTTTTAAATCATTACCTTGAAGGATTCAGAGGCACGGTCTTCCGCCAGACGATGTTTGCGGAATATGAGCATGCCATTCATAAAAAAGCACAGGACGGAGAGCCACTGACTCCGGATCTTCTGACTGAACTGTACTATGATCTGAATAAAAAATACTTCGGCGAACATTTGACTGTCGATGAAGAAATCGGTCTTGAGTGGGCAAGAATACCTCATTTCTACTACAACTACTATGTCTATCAATATGCAACAGGCTTCAGTGCAGCTACGGCGCTCAGCAAACAGATCCTTGAAGAAGGAGAGCCAGCTGTTAAACGATACATTGAGTTCCTTAAATCAGGAAGCTCTGACTACCCGATTGAAGTTCTCAAAAAAGCCGGCGTAGACATGACTTCCAAAGAGCCGATTGAAGAGGCGCTGAAGGTGTTTGAAGAGAAACTGAACGAAATGGAACAGCTTCTGTCTGAATAAAAGAAAAACCTGCAGCGTTCATGGCTGCAGGTTTTCTGCTTTCGTCTAAAACCCTTTAAACGTATTCCGGTGATTAACAAAGTACAAAGTCACGAAGATTGAAATAAACAAAAGAGGCGAAGAAATCAGCAGAGGAAACATTTCCATCAGTCCAAGAACGTTCAGGAAAAAGCTGATAAGCAGGATGACAATGCTGATAAGCAGGGGAATGCGGTTATTCATAATCTCCTCCCGGATTGTCCTTTTTAAAAAACTATGAAGTGCCGGGCATTTTTATGTTTGTGACAAATTTGTGAAATGAAGATCAATGGGTTGTCATAAGTCGACAGAATCTGATATATTATAGATGTGAAATTAATCACAAACAAACATTTACCCCTTTGTTTGACCGTGAAAAATTTCTCCCATCCCCTTTGTTGTCGTTAAGACATACAGAAGACTCCGTATTACCCGTGCGGAGTCTTTTTAATTTATAGTTTGTAAGCGTTTTCTATTTGAGAGTTCAGCATAATGCAGAACTCTTTTTTTGATATGCACATCATCTGGTTTTTTATAGGTGTACAAAGGGAATAAGAAAAAAGACCCGTACATGAGTACAGGGTCCGTTCATCCGATATATCTCCAGAAAGTGCCGTGTTTGAGCGGGACACGTTCTGCTTTTTGAGCAAGCATGTACTTTTTCATTTCCCTCTCTGCATCTTCGTGAGTCATATTGTAGACAGCGGCAATTTCGGCTGTGGCTACAAAACGGTAATAGCTCAGGAAAATTTCAAGCGGGGGAGCGACAGATTTCTTCGGCAGGTCTCCAATCATTTCGGACAGGATGCCTACATACATTTCGTAAGGATAGATCCCGCTAATCTTCAGCCCTTCTTCATCCACATTCTGATTGAAGAACGTAAGAGTTGGATTCTCCTGAACCTCCATCTCGGCAGAAATCTTCAAATCGCATTGAAGTGCTTTCGCGGCGCTTGGCGAGTGAAGGTCTCTTACAAATTCATCCTCATCAAGTCCTACTTCTTTTGCAATCTCAAGAAGAACCTTTTCATCTGAGATGTTTCTCGTTTCCAGAAAGAGAACTTCCTGAAGCTTCCGCAAATATTTGATTCCGGCTTTTCTTCCCTGAAGCTCAGCAGCCTTAACCGCAAGGGATGCTGCAAAAGGCGCTGAGATGCTGCTTTCTGACTTAAGGATGCCGTCGCAGGACATGCCGGTAAGACTGGCCGTTTTTTCCCATGCTTTTGACTGATTGGCGGGTGTTTTCTTTTTAAATTGATTGAGCGTGTTGATACGGCCGCTGATAATATGTTTTAAAGTGAAAAAACGTCCGTATTCAATCTGGAGTTTTTTAATGATCGGCTCAAGAGCCCAGCATTCAGGACATAAAGGATCGATAAACATGTATATTTCAAGCGGTTTTTTTGAGTTTCCCTGGCAGTGAGAGAAAAAAGGTGCCGTATTCTCTCTGTGGCTTATCATCATTGGTGTATCCCTTTCTCGTGCCGTTCTGTGTCAGGTGTGTTCACCATATGCCTGGCTGTAAGCTCCAGCCGTTCAAAAAACCATGCTTGAAATCGTTCATCCAGATCCAGTTCATCCATTGCTTCTTCCATGCAGGACAGCCACGCGCGTGCTCTCTCAGGCGTTATTTCAAATGGCAAATGCCTGGCGCGAAGCATGGGATGTCCGTGTTCTTCTGTATATAAAGACGGTCCGCCCAAGTATTGCGTTAAAAATTGTTTTTGTTTTCTGGCTGTTTCCGATAAATCATCCGGAAAAATCGGAGAGAGCAGAGGATGCTTATGCACTCTTAGGTAAAAGGCATCAACCAGCTGCGAAAGTGCATCTGCTCCGATCGCCTCGTACGGTGTTGCAAATTGATCAGCCATTCCAGTGATCTCCTTTATTTCGTAATAAGCTTATTGTAACAACTGGCTTGCCATTGCTCAAACAAACTGCTCTGAATGTCTTTAGTTCTTTCTCATTATATAAGGAATTATGCTTTTAGGCGACAGGGATTTTTCTAGGCTTTCCTGTCATGTAATGGCATTAAAAAAAGCCGATTCATTAGAATCAGCTCTCTATCAGGCGTAATAGGCATCTGTAATTTTCTGCACGTAGCTGCGTGTTTCTTTAAAAGGGGGAATTCCGCCGTATTTATCCACATTTCCCGGTCCTGCATTGTAGGCGGCAAGAGCAAGCGATACGTTTCCGCTGTATTTTGTGAGCATTTGCTTCAGGTATTTCGTGCCGCCTTCCACATTCTGAACCGGGTCAAAAGCGTTGTGCACGCCAAGTGACCGGGCGGTGGCCGGCATGAGCTGCATGAGTCCTGCCGCCCCCGCATGACTGACCGCGTCCGGATTGAAATTTGATTCCTGCCTGATGACTGAACGGATCAATTTCTCGTCAACTTCATATTTGGCTGCCATTTCAGAGATAATGCCGTCAATGTGTGAGGGGGCATTATCCTTTACCGGTTTTGGAGCAGTCTGTACTTCGACCGGATCATATTCTGCAAGCAGCGGCTGAGTCAGCTGGACCGGCAGTCCAATCGGTGTACGGACAGAAACGGAATCGTTTTTCTGGTCTTCGTTGATAAAAGACTGAAAAACATCCTTGAAATAACTATGGGAGGACAGGGGGGATGCCATTGTTTCTTCTCCTGAAAGACTCCGCAATGCCTGCAGCTGCAGGGCTGATTTGAGATGGGTGATATCCATTTGCTTTATACTCCTTACTTGTTTTCCGTCAGAAGTTTTTGGTCGTAAAAACGTTTGATTTTATTAGGGGTTTTGCGAACCGGAATCTGGTGAGAGGCAAGCAGGTTCTGAAAAGAACGAAATCCCTCTTCCGCATGTGTCACTTCAACTTCAATTTCGTAATCCTCTTTATTTAAATATCGGCTGTGATCAAGCACAATTAAGCCTTCATCCGTATTTTTTTCAGCCCGTGAGGTGGACAGCGTGCCGAAAAACCTCAAGTCATCTGAATTGACTCCGAGGTTTTGGAGCTGTCTAGTAATCGTTCCCTCTTTCAGCCGTTCATTCGAATTCAGCAGCCCTTCTGCTTCTTCTTTTTTCAGCTGCTGGTGTGTTTCAAGCAGTCCGATTTCTGCAGGCTCTTTCAGTGTAAGCACATAGCTTCCGTTTTTAAAACGGATGCGAAGGGCCGCCCCGCTTGCTTTCAGCTGAAAGTCGGGGGTGTCAAAGTAATGGTTTTCCTGTAATTTGAATGCATCTTTTGTAAAGCCGAAAAAATCGGTCAATTTGTCGAATTCTTGTTTTGTAAGCAGGTTTTTAAATTCAATTTCAATTTCCTGGGTCATATACGATGTTCCTTTCCGGTCTGACAATATCTTCTTCCATTATCGCAATTAAAAAACGGGTTTTCAATGTTTATCATGTAAAGGGGGAATATGTTAGAATAGACGTGGAATTGATTTGGAAGGAGATTGCTATGAAACAGAGAATTGAAGTAACAGGGGCAGTACGCGATAATGACCGGATGATTTTTCAGGCACAGCCATTTGAAGAGTCAGATCTTGCAGGACTTGCAGCAATGGGCCAGGTTCTTGCAGATTCGGATCAGCTTTCATTTATATACATATTGGATCATCAAGAAGAATTCATCTACGCTAATCTTCCTTCAAAGATTTGGCCGGAGCTTAAAGAAACACTCGACAGCAGCATGCCGGCATATTTGGCGGTAAATGGTCTGACGATTGAGCTTAAGGATCTTCATGATGAATTATCCGCCCTGCTTGAAAACATAAAAGGGAATGCAAACTACGGGGAAGAAATGGAAAGAAAAGCAGTAGAAACATTCGGTTTGGAAGATTGATACATAAGGAATTTTCATAAAAAGAGAGAACACAAGCAGTGTATGCTGCAGCTTCGTTTTTTTACAAAAGGGGGAAGGTTATGATCGGCAGAAACTGGGAAGTGTTTTTAGCTCCGTACCGCCAGGCGGTGGATGAGCTGAAAGTAAAGCTGAGAGGAACCAGATCTCAGTATGAATTAGAAGGGACGCATTCCCCAATTGAATTTGTTACAGGCAGGGTGAAGCCAATCGCGAGCATTCTGGATAAAGCGAAGAGAAAAGAAATTCCGCTTGACGCTCTGGAACGCGAGATGCAGGACATTGCAGGCATCCGCATGATGTGCCAGTTTGTTGATGATATTAAAATTGTAGTGGAGATGCTCAGGAAGCGGAACGACTTTAAGATCATTGAAGAACGGGATTACATTACACAGAAAAAAGCAAGCGGATACCGCTCCTATCACGTTGTGGCTGAGTATCCTGTCCAGACGGTTTCAGGGGAGAAGAGCATCCTTGTGGAGATTCAGATCCGGACGCTTGCGATGAACTTCTGGGCTACTGTTGAGCATTCCCTGAATTACAAATACAGCGGGAATTTTCCGGAGGATATTAAAATTAGGCTGAAAAGCTCTGCGGAGGCTGCCTTTCTGCTGGATGAAGAGATGTCTAAGATCCGCGGGGAGATACGGGATGCACAAGTCATTTTTTCAAGAAAAACGGACAAGAATGATAAATGATGAAAAAAGGGGCATGCTGCTATGAAATTTGCAGTGACATCTAAAGGTGACACGGTATCTAATACATTGATGCATAAAATGAAGGCCTATTTGATGGACTTTCAGCTTGAGTATGACGAGGACAAGCCTGATATCGTGATTTCTGTAGGAGGAGACGGAACGCTCCTGTATGCGTTTCACAGATACCGAAGCAGACTTGATAAAACGGCTTTTGTAGGGGTGCATACGGGACATCTCGGGTTCTATGCAGACTGGGTCCCTGATGAAATTGAAAAGCTTGTGATCGCCATTGCCAAAACGCCTTATCAGGTTGTGGAATACCCGCTTCTTGAGGTGATCATCAGACATAATGACGGCGGACGCGAAGCAAGATACCTTGCTCTCAATGAATGCACAGTGAAGGCCATAGAAGGCTCTCTTGTTATGGATGTAGAAATCAAAGGACAGCTTTTTGAAACGTTCAGAGGAGACGGTCTCTGCATGTCAACGCCATCCGGCTCGACAGCCTATAATAAAGCGCTTGGTGGAGCCATCCTCCATCCCTCTATCCCTGCCATTCAGGTGGCTGAAATGGCTTCCATCAACAACAGAGTGTTCAGAACGGTCGGCTCTCCGCTTGTGCTGCCGGACCATCACACATGTCTGCTGAAGCCGGTTAACGATGTGGATTTTCAAATTACAATCGATCACTTAACTCTTCTCCACAAAGATGTAAAATCGATTCAGTGCAGGGTGGCAAACGAAAAAATCAGATTTGCGCGGTTCAGGCCGTTTCCATTCTGGAAGCGTGTCCGCGATTCATTTATAACGGAGTGACATGCCTGTGGACGCGTTTTTATTATCATGGACAGTTCCTTCTGAAGACGAAGGCAAAACCATCAAAGAATATCTGAAAGAGAAAAAAATTTCAAAGCGTGCCTTAACGGATATCAAGTTTGCAGGCGGAAGCATTCTGCTGAACGGGGACCATGCGACCGTCCGCGCCTCGCTTTCTGCCGGAGATGACCTGAAGGTGATGTTTCCGCCTGAAGAGCCAAGCCCGGGCATCGTTCCGGAAAAAATGAATCTTGATATTGTGTATGAAGACGAATGGTGTCTTGTTATCAACAAACCTCCGTTTGTACCCACCATTCCGTCCAGAGAGCACCCGGGCGGAACCCTTGCAAACGGCCTGCTGGACTATTACCGTGAAAACGGAATCGCTGCAACCATTCATGCTGTGAACCGCCTGGATAAAGATACTTCGGGACTCATGCTTGTCGCCAAGCACCGCTTTGCCCATTCCCTCTTTTCTTCCATGCAAAAGCAGGGAAGCATTAAGCGGACATATGCCGCTTTAGTAGAAGGGGCTCTGACAGAGGAGAATGGAACCATTAATGCTCCAATCGGCCGCAAAGAGGAAAGCATCATCGAACGGACTGTGCGGGAAGACGGGCAGCAAGCCGTTACGCATTATCAGGTGCTGTCTTCAACGGAAAAGTACACCCTTGTAACTCTCCGGCTTGAAACCGGCCGCACTCATCAGATCAGGGTGCATATGGCGTACGTCGGGCACCCGCTTTGCGGAGACAGCCTCTACGGAGGGAGCAGGGACCTGATCCGGAGACAGGCGCTGCACAGCAGAGCACTCTCCTTTTTTCATCCGCTACTTGAGAAGGAAATGACGTTTGAAGCGGAGATTCCAGCAGATATGCAGGCAGTGCTGAAAAGCATATAATTTAAAGAAGACCGCCATCGATTGTGATGGCGGTTTTTTGATAGTGGGAGATGGCATCCTTGAATTTTGGGGCGCAAACCAACTGGAAAATGGTCAAGATCTTGCTAGAAAAAGAGGCATTTAGTGAGTTGATAAGATTCTGGATTGCTGAAATGGATCTTCAACTCCCCCTCACTCCGCCCCGTCCAGCTCCCTGAAACGTGTTTCGACGTAAGGCATGGAAGAGGGGACAGTCACCGTCTCTTTTTCCGGGTACCTGATGGCTGTCAGCATTCCGCCGAACACTGCCCCGGTGTCGATGTTGACGGTGTTCCCGACGAATCTGGCTTTGCGCACAGGCGTGTGTCCGTACACGATAAAGGGTTTTCCGCGGTACAGCTTTGCCCAGTCTCTTCTGACTGGAGTGCCGTCAGGGTTTGTTTGGCCTGTTATATCTCCGTAAAGAACAAATTCCTTGACCTTTTTGTTCGTTTTTCCTATGTAATCTGCCCGGATCCCGGCGTGGGCAATGACAAGTGCACCGCCGTCCAGCACCTGATAGAGAGGAGCCTGTTCGTAAAGGTTCATGAAGCTTGAATAGATTTGTTTTCGTTCTTCTTCTTCCAGGGACTCAAGCTCGGCCGCGGTAGTTTCGAGTCCGTGGGCGACCTGGACTTTGTTCCCGAGCATGTAGCGGTACAGTTTATTGCAGTGATTGCCGGGCACATAATACGCTGCCTGATTCTCTATTAAAGCCACAACGGTTTCAATAACCTTAAGCGACTTAGGTCCCCTGTCAGCAAGATCCCCGACAAATGCAAGCTTCCTGTCAGGGTGCAGCGGAATTCCGCCGGTCCAGTCATACCCGAGCTTTTCCGTTAAGCTTTTAAACTCATCAAAACATCCGTGTATATCTCCGATAATATCGAGCTTCACACCTGCCACTTCCTTACTTTTCTCTTTTCTTCATCTTATCAAAAAAGCATCTGGCTTTATTCTTCCATTAAATGCACAATTGCATCCCATTATAAAGAAAAACCCGCTCATGCAAGCGGGTTAATCAAACATATACTTTCTCGTTCTTGACCGGACATTCAGCACAATTCCAATGGCAATCATATAAGTGGCAAGCGAGCTTCCCCCGTAACTGATGAACGGGAGCGGAAGTCCTGTAATCGGCAGGAGGCCGACGGTCATGCCGACATTCTGGAAAACCTGGAATGTGATCATGCCGATAACGCCTGTGCAAAGAAAGCTTCCGAACGGATCGTTGCTTTCAAGTGCAATGTGAACCATCCGGTAGATCAGAAGGAAAAACAGGGAAATGACAACACTTCCGCCGATGAAGCCGAACTGCTCACTGATGATGGCAAAGATGAAGTCCGTATGTCCTTCAGGGAGATATACTTCCAGCTGCTGATAGCCTTTGCCGTATAATTCTCCGGAGCCGATGGCAAGGAGCGATTTAATCAGCTGAAATCCAATATCGTTTGAATATTCATAAGGGTTCAGCCAGCCGTAAATCCGGTCCAGCTTGTACGAGTTTGTATCAAGAATATACGTGTTGAAAAAACTCGGGAAGGCAAAATAGATGCCGACTCCCATAGCGAAAACGGCAGCACCTGAAAAAACGAAGCCGAGGATGATTTTCCATTTCACGCCAGAAACGAGGATCAGTGATCCGATGATGGCGCAAAAAACCATTGTCATCCCTGTATCCGGCTGTCTCATCAGCAGGAGTATGGGAGGTGCGGCTGCTGCAAATACTTTACCTAATAGGAGCAAGTCGTCTCTCACCGTATTGGTTGCGTATTTCTCCCTGTGATCTGCTATAATTCTGCTGAGCACGATAATCATGAAGATCTTCATTAATTCAGAAGGCTGGAAGTTTCCGATTCCGGGAAGTGTGTACCAGCTTGTGGCACCTTTGATCGGCTCTACAATCGGCGGCGGAAGAATTTCAAGGCCGATGAGCAAAAGCATCCCAAATCCATATAAATACCATGAGAGCTGCTTGAAGCGGTCAAAGTCGATAATCATCGTTCCAATGACGGCGATAATACCGATGATGTACCATCTGAGCTGCAGAAACGCAAAGTTTATATTCTGCAATTTTTCGGGTAAAGTAGGCTGGGCACTGCTTATGGCTACGGCACTGGTCAGTGCCATTAAAAACATAATAAAAATCAGCGTGTAATCCAATTGCTGCTGTGGGGATTTATCTGTGTTCATACGGGATCCCTTTCTTGTACTTTCAGTCATTATATGGTTTGTGCTTAGCTTGCAAGCGAAAATCATCTTTTACAATCTTAGCGAAAATTGACGGTTTTGCAAAGGATTCATTTGTAAATCAGTCAAAAACATGATACCTTATCACAATGAAAAAACGGTTGTGAAGACTGCAGAATGCCTTGCCGGCGCATGTTCACAGCGAATAGACGATTTGTATCACAATTTGATGACATTTTGATTTCCCGGTGATTTAGAGACAGGGAGAGGAGGAGATTCTTTATGTCAGAAGAAAAAGAAAAAGTTGTCATCGAGACAGAAACGGTTCTGACTGCACTTGAGAATGAAGACTTTGACGGTTTTCGCTCGCTGTTTTTAGAGCAGCATCCATACGACCAGGCAAAAATGTTCGTAAAGCTAGAACAGGAAGAGCGTTCAAGAGTCTATCAGTATTTGTCTCCTGAAGAGATGGCTGCCCTGTTTGAAAATATTGAAGATGAAGAATACAACTACGAAATGTATCTGTCAGAAATGGATCCAAGGTTTGCTTCGCAAATGCTTGAACACATGTATGCAGATGATGCAGTAGATGTTCTGAATGAGCTTAACAAAGATCAGGTGGCAAGCTACCTGACCATTATGGACGATGAAGCAGCGAAGGAAATCCGCGAGCTCCTTCATTATGAAGAGTTTACTGCAGGAAGTATCATGACGACGGAGTTTATTGCGATTCAGGCGAATCAGACCGTCAAATCGGCGATGCATATTCTTAAGCATGAGGCTCCAGATGCTGAAACCATCTATTATCTGTATGTAATTGACGAAGATAAGCACCTGGCGGGAGTTATCTCTCTGAGAGATTTGATAGTCAGTGACGATGATGTGATGATCGGCGAGATCATGAGCGAGCGTGTCTTTTCCGTCAGTGTGGGGGAAGACCAGGAAGAAGTTGCCCGGAAAATGCGGGATTACAACTTTCTGGCGCTGCCTGTTGTTGACTTTCAAAATCACCTTCTCGGGATCATTACAGTTGATGATATTGTGGACGTTATTGATGAAGAAGCGTCTGATGACTACTCAAAGCTCGCAGGGGTTTCGGATGTAGACTCCATCGACAGAGGGCCTCTTTCGGCTGCTAAGAAAAGACTGCCATGGCTAGTGATTCTTTTGTTTCTCGGGATGCTGACAGCCAATCTGATCGGGCAGTTTGAAGAAACCCTTGATAAAGTAGCGATCCTTGCTGTGTTTATTCCATTGATTGCCGGAATGGCCGGTAATACAGGCACGCAGGCACTGGCAGTTGCCGTCCGCCGAATTGCCATGGGGGATGAAGAAGAAGGTAACTTCAAAATCATCGCCCGTGAAGCGGGAACCGGTTTAATCAACGGTGCTGTCTGCGGCGTTCTTGTAACAGGCGTCGTGTATTTCTGGAAACACGATCTGTATCTTGGCCTGCTTGTCGGATTATCCATCCTTGCCACGCTGACTGTCGCGACAATTGCGGGAGCGTTTGTGCCTCTTATTATGCACAGGCTGAAGGTCGACCCGGCCGTTGCATCAGGCCCTTTTATTACGACGATTAATGATATTATTTCCATCCTTATTTATTTTGGAATGGCCACTATGTTTATGCAGTACTTAATTTAACTACAGAAATGAGGGAAAAACCTTGCACGGAGCTTCTTTTTCATCACTTGTCATTGTCCTTCTTGCAGCTTTTATCACTCCGCTCATCCTGCACCGCTTTAAAATAAAGGTGATGCCGGTCGTTGTAGCAGAAATTATTATCGGGATTGTGATCGGCAAAAGCGGGTTTGACCTTGTTCAGCAGGATATGTGGCTTGAAACTCTGTCTATGCTCGGATTTATTTTTCTCATGTTTCTGAGCGGTCTTGAAATTGATTTCACAGCGTTTATCGGCGGCAGGAAGAAGGAGGTGCTGCCATCCGGAAAAGAGGCGCCGAATACGTTCGTGGTCTCTTTACTCGTATTTGCCGGCATCTTTATTCTTTCCCTGCTGCTCTCTTATCTGTTTGTTCTGATCGGGTTTATAGAAAATGCATTCCTGATGACGCTTATCATCTCGACGATCTCACTCGGGGTGGTTGTGCCGACGCTTAAGGATGCAGGCATCATGAAGTCGAACATCGGACAGATTATCCTTCTTGTCGCCGTCATTGCGGACTTGGTGACAATGATTCTGCTTGCAGTTTTTGCTTCCATTTACGGCGGGGAAAATACGAATATGTGGCTGATGCTCATTTTGTTCGGAGCTGGTGTCGCCCTTTACTTTATAGGCAAAACCTTTCAGAGCAGATCCTTTATTGAAACGCTCTCTAAAGGCACGATTCAAATTGGGACAAGAGCTGTTTTCACACTCATTATTGTTCTTGTTGCGCTTTCAGAAACGATTGGTGCAGAAAACATTCTCGGTGCCTTTTTAGCAGGCGTGCTCGTATCTCTTCTTTCCCCGAATAAAGAAATGGTCCAGAAAATGGATTCGTTCGGGTACGGATTTTTGATCCCGATTTTCTTTGTCATGGTTGGAGTGGACCTTGATATTTGGTCGCTTTTTAAGGACCCTAAAATCCTGATGCTGATTCCGCTCTTATTTATAGCGCTTCTCATTTCAAAAATTGTGCCGATTTATCTTCTAAAAAGATGGTACGATACGAAAACGACTCTTGCTGCCGGCTTTTTGCTCACATCCACTCTGTCGCTTGTTATCGCCGCAGCGACGATTGGAGAACGAGTCAATGTCATTGACTCGCAGATGTCCGGAGCTCTCATTCTGACGGCCGTTCTGACAAGCATCTTTACGCCGATTGGATTTAAAAAGCTTTTCCCTGAAAAACTCGGTTCAAAGAAAAAGCTGAAGGTTGCTTTCATAGGAGCCAATCAAATGACGCTTCCGGTAACGAGAGAACTGAATCCGAATCTGTATGAAACAATCATCTATCATACGCATGTTGATAAAAACGAACAGCAGATTGCCGAATCTCTTTTTCAAATTGAAGAGCTGGACGATTATTCAATTGAGACACTTCAGGATAAAGGTGTATTTGATTCGGACATCCTTATTGCAGCAACTGGCGATGAGGATGCGAATGCGGAAATTGCCCTGATGGCAAAAGAGCTTGAGGTCGAAAGAGTCATTGCAAGTATTGCTTCGCCTCTGCTTGATGAGCAGCTGAAAGCAAAGAACATTGACGTGTTCTCTGTTCTGCTCTCGACCAAAACCCTGCTCAGAGCCCTGATCGAAGCGCCGGGCATCATGAAAATCCTGACGCACAGCGAATCTGCCCTTTATCAAATCAAAATGAACAACAGACGCTATGATGGAATGGTTCTCAGAAGCTTCCCGTTTACCGGAGACGTCATTTTTGTCCGGATCTTCCGGGAGAATGAATCGATTGTTCCTCACGGCGATACGGAGCTGAAACGGGGAGATCTGCTGATTTTAACGGGATCATCCGAATATATCGATGAACTGAGGCAGGAGCTTGAGTTTCACAAAAATTAAGCAGAAATTTCCTGCAAAAGCCTTGAAAGATATTTTTATCGTGGTATGATGGGCATGTAAAACATTCAGAAAATTTTATACGATGAACCGCTAGGGGAGCCCTTCATAAGGGCTGAGATCGGAGTGTGACTCCGAGACCCTCAGAACCTGATCTGGTTAACACCAGCGTAGGGAAGTGGTGTAAGGGTCTATTTCATACACCACTTTTCTATGCGAAAAGTGGTTTTTTGCTGTTTAAAAAGAAAAGGAGGATACGACATGCAATTTTCAAAAGAATGCAGGGAGTACGCAAATGAATGGTGGGAAGGGAGCTTTCACCATCCTTTTGTTAAAGGAATCGGTGACGGGACCCTGTCAAAAGAAAAGTTCAAATTTTATGTGATGCAGGATTCTTATTACTTGACTCATTTTGCCAAAGTGCAGGCGTTTGCCGGTGCCGTGGCTCCTGATCTGCATACAACGTTCAGAATGTCCGTTCATTCTCAGGGGACCTATGAGGCAGAGCTTTCCCTTCATCAGCAGTTTTCAAAAATGCTCGGGATAACAGAGAAAGAACGCGCGGAATTTAAGCCGGCGCCTACAGCTTATGCTTATACATCTCATATGTACCGCGCGGTCGCGACTGGAAATCTTGGTGAAATCATAGCTGCTCTGCTGCCTTGCTACTGGCTTTATTACGAAGTAGGAGAGCGTCTGAAGGATTGCAAGCCAGGAGATGCCGTTTATGAAAAATGGATTGAGACCTACCATGGCGACTGGTTTAAAGAGCTTGTTCTTGAACAGGTGAACCGTTTTGATGAGCTGGCTGAAAAAGCAAGCGTTCATGAGCGGATGATGATGAAAGAACATTTTCTGATCAGCTCTATGTATGAATACCGCTTTTGGGATATGGCTGAAAACCTTGAAGCGTGGGGCCGTGCAGATTCTCTGCAGCTGCAAAAATGAAGCTGCACCTTGTAACGGATGGAAAGCATTCTTCAGATTCGCTGATTTCAATCCTCGCAGACGTACATAGATATGCGGATGCCATCCATATAAGAGAAAAAGACAGGTCAGCCGGCGAACTGGCGGAGCTTGTGGAGATTCTTGCGCGCAAGGGTGTTCCAAAATCAAAGCTGATCATGAACGGCAGGGTGGATGCGGCCGTGCGTTCGGGACTGGCAAAAGTGCAGCTTCCGGCACATGGGCTGCCTGTAAAGTTTGTTAAAGAGCACTACCCTTACCTCGGCGCAGGATGTTCGGTTCATTCAGTAAAAGAGGCAATTGATCGGGAGAAAGATGGGGCAGACTGGCTGATTGCCGGACATGTATTTCAGACAGATTCAAAAAACGGCCTTGAGCCGAAAGGAATTTCATTTCTTCAAACAATTTGCGAATCTGTATCCATCCCTGTCTATGCAATTGGAGGAGTCACTCCTGATGTGCTGCCGGAACTGAAAAAGCTGAAAGTCGCAGGAGCAGCAGTCATGTCCTACGTGTTTTCAGCAGACAAACCTGTGGATGCAGCAAAAGAGCTTGCACGAAAGCTGAAAGGAGGAACGGCTGATGAAGACATTCTATGATGCCGGCATCGTCGGGGGAGGAGTCATCGGCCTGATGTCTGCCTATTTTCTGTCAAAGGCAGGCCGTAAAGTAGCCATATTTGAAAAAGGAAAGATTGGCTGCGGGGCATCATCCGCTGCAGCAGGCATGCTTGGTGCTCATACAGAAACGGAAAAAGCAGATGCGTTTTTCCGTTTTGCAGAAGAGAGCGGGGCTCTTTATCCCGCGCTTGCAGCCGAATTGCTTGAAGAAACAGGCATAGACATTCAGCTCGTTTATAATGGGATGCTCAAACTTGCCATGACGGCTGAGGAAGCTGTTTCCCTAAAAGACAGAGCCTTGAATGAACAGGATGTTGAGTGGCTCTCAAGGGAGTCTGTCCTGAAGAAAGAAAAGAACCTGACAGAGTATCTGCAAGGAGGACTGTTCATTGCAAAAGACGGCCAGGTTTCCCCTCCCGCTCTTTGCCGGGCGCTGGCAAGGGCGGTACAGATAAACGGAGGAACCATATTTGAAGGAGCTGCAGCCGGACGCATGCGGGCAGAGCCTTCTCATTATGAAATTTCCGCTGCAGGAGAGACTCATTTTTGTGAAGCTCTCGTCATTACAGGAGGGACATGGAGCGGCCCACTGTTTGAGGAATTAGGCATCTCAGCTCCTGTTCATCCTGTTAAAGGCGAATGTCTTTCCGTCATGCCGGATGGGTTCCGTTTAGCATCAACTGTCTTTCATGACAGCTGTTACCTTGTGCCGAAGTCTGACGGGAGCATCGTCATCGGCGCGACGATGGAGGAGGGGAACTGGAGGGCAGAGCCTACAATACAAGGGATGGCTTCCTTGATGGAGAAGGCTGTCTCCATTATGCCGTGCATGAAAAAAAGTGTTTTTCAAAAAGCCTGGGCCGGACTGAGGCCGGCAGCGCGCGATGCGAAACCATACATTTTTAAGCATGAAGGCATGAAGAATCTTTATGCCGCAACAGGACATTACCGGAACGGCATTCTGCTTGCGCCTAAAACAGGCGAAATGGTCAGGGATTTGATTTTGTGCCGTCAGGTCAAGCCTGAATATGCAAGAGAGTTTGGATTAAATCGGGGTACAGAGGTGAAATCATGAAAATCAAATTGAACGGCAGCACAGCTGAACTGGATTCCCGCATAAAGACAATGGAAGATCTTCTGGCATTTTATCAGCTGAGCCATAAAACGGTCATGATTGAACATAACGAAACAATCCTAGATAAGGAAAGCTATGACAGCGTGATATTAAAAGATGGTGATGTTCTTGAAATGGTTCATTTTGTAGGAGGAGGATGACACATGTTGAAAATTGCAGGGAAAACGTTTAAATCACGTCTGCTGCTTGGAACAGGCAAATATCCGTCTTTTGACATTCAAAAGAAAGCGGCTGAAGTTTCAGAAGCGGAGATCCTGACGTTTGCTGTCCGCAGGATGAATATATTCGAGCCGTCTCAGCCGGACTTGCTAGAGAAGCTTGATTTGACGGCATACACACTTCTCCCGAATACGGCAGGCGCCAAAACGGCCGAGGAAGCGGTCCGGATTGCAAAGCTCGCTAAAGCTTCAGGTCTGTGTGATATGATAAAAGTAGAAGTGATTGGATGCTGGAAAACACTCCTGCCGGATCCTGTGGAAACGCTTAAAGCAAGCGCGGAACTCGTAAAAGAAGGATTCACTGTTCTTCCTTACACGTCGGACGATGTTGTGCTTGCCAGAAAACTTGAAGAGACAGGTGTCCACGCCATAATGCCCGGAGCATCGCCAATTGGATCAGGTCAGGGAATCATCAACCCTCTCAATCTCTCATTTATTATCGAACAGACTGACTTGCCGGTTATTGTCGACGCAGGAATCGGTTCTGCAGCTGATGCAGCGAAAGCGATGGAGCTTGGCGCTGCCGGTGTACTGCTGAACACGGCTGTATCCGGAGCATCGGATCCCGTGAAGATGGCCAAAGCCATGAAGCTTGCGGTCGAAGCGGGAAGACTGAGTTATGAAGCAGGCCGTATTCCTGTTAAATCCTATGCTGTTGCAAGCAGTCCTGAAGAAGGAATGATCACAACTTAAATGGAACGGTACTCAAGACAGCAATTATTCGCCCCAATCGGGGAAGAAGGCCAGAAAAAAATCATAAACAGCCATGTGCTCGTCATTGGAGCCGGTGCACTCGGCACAGCTAACGCTGAAATGCTGGTACGGGGCGGAGCCGGTAAAGTGACGATTGTAGACCGTGACTATGTCGAGTGGAGCAATCTTCAGCGCCAGCAGCTCTATACAGAGCAGGATGCAAAAGAACGGATTCCAAAAGCCGCAGCTGCTGAACGGAGACTTGCCTCCATTAACAGTGAGGTAATAGTCAGGGGCATTATTGAAGATGTAACGGCGGCTTCCATCTTTGAATACTGCCATGATGCGGATGTAATCGTGGATGCGACGGATAATTTTGAAACCCGCATGCTGATCAACGATGCTGCTTTGAAGCAGGGAATTCCCTGGGTTTACGGGGCATGTGTCGGAAGCTACGGGCTGACCTATACGGTTCTGCCGGGGGAAGGTCCCTGTCTGAACTGCCTGCTCAAGCAGATTCCGATGGAAGGCCAGACATGCGATACAGCGGGAATCATCAGCCCTGCCGTTCAAATGACGGCCGCTTACCAGACGGCAGAAGTGTTTAAGTGGCTGACAGGAGAAAAATCAGCGATGAGGAGAGAGATTCTTTCCTTTGATGTCTGGCGGAATCAGTTCAGCAAAATCAGTGTTGCCAAAGTGAAAAATCCATTGTGTCCTTCGTGCGGAGAAAATCCAGTCTATCCATACCTGACCGGGGACAAAAGTGCGAAGACATCCGTTTTATGCGGAAGAGATACCGTTCAGATCAGGCCCGCAGAAGCCCGGAGCCTGGATTTTCAAAGTCTCGCCAAACAGCTGGAACGGGCGGCCCAAAAGATAACGGCCAATCCGTATCTGCTCTCTTTTCAGGCAGGTGAAAACCGGGTGGTTGTTTTCCGCGACGGCCGTGCGCTTATTCACGGCACAAAAGACCAGGCTGAAGCAAGGAAGATTTATCAGAAGTATTTGGGTTAGAAATCAGTGCGAGATTGTTCCCGCATCAATTACATGCTATAATTATAACCAGGTACTAATAACATGTATTAATCGGGAGGATTCCAAATGAACTTATCATTAGCTGGACGCAATGTTGTCGTAATGGGCGTCGCAAATAAACGAAGCATTGCCTGGGGAATTGCACGTTCTCTGCACGAAGCCGGAGCGCGTCTTATTTTTACATATGCAGGGGAACGCCTTGAAAAATCGGTGCGTGATCTGGTTGAGACGCTTGACCGCAGCGATTCAATTGTTCTGCCGTGCGATGTGACAAACGACGCGGAGATTGAAACATGTTTTGAAGCGATTAAAAATGAGGTTGGCGTTATTCACGGCATTGCGCACTGTATCGCGTTTGCCCATAAAGAGGAATTAAGCGGAGAATACATGAACACTACACGTGACGGATTCCTGCTTGCCCACAACATCAGCTCTTATTCCCTCACGGCTGTTGCAAAAGCGGCAAGAGGCCTGATGACAGAAGGCGGCAGCATCGTTACACTTACGTATCTTGGAGGAGAAAGAGTTCTTCCGAATTACAATGTAATGGGTGTAGCAAAAGCGTCGCTTGATGCAAGCGTGCGTTACCTTGCGAGCGACCTCGGAAAAGACGGCATCCGCGTGAATTCCATTTCTGCAGGCCCGATCCGCACCCTTTCAGCAAAAGGCATCAGCGACTTCAACTCGATCCTTAAGGACATTGAAGAGCGTGCCCCGCTTCGCCGCACAACGACTCCTGAAGAAGTCGGCGACACTGCGCTGTTTCTGTTCAGTGACCTTGCACGCGGCATGACTGGAGAAAATCTTCATGTTGATTCAGGCTATCATATTCTTGGATAACAATTCAGAGCTTCCTGCAAAAGTGCGGGAGGCTTTTTTATGTGCTTTTTTAATATGCACACGCTCTCAGTGATGAATCTGGACAATTAAGTTCATCTGACTCTGGCGGATGCGGAGATGTGATAAAATGGAAAAAGACAAGGGAGCAATCGTTTGAATGGGGGATTAACATGATTATAAAAATGGATATTACAAACAGAAAAACAGCTGAGGAAGTATTAAGTATTCAAATCCCTTCTTATAAAGTCGAGGCAAACTTAATTGGCTCTTATGACATACCTCCATTAAAAGATACAATTGATACCCTGCAGCGATGCGGAGAATGCTTTTATGGCTATTATTCAGAAAATAAGCTATGCGGGGCACTGGCTATGAAAATAGAAAATGAAGAAATGGATATCCATCGTTTGATCGTAGACCCTGACCATTTTCGAAAAGGAATTGCCCAGAGCCTTCTGAGTTATGCTGAAAGACAGGAAGGGATAAAAAGAATCATCGTTTCAACGGGTTCAAGAAATACTCCGGCAGTAAGATTTTACGAAAAGAATGGATTTCAGAAAGTGAAAGAAGTCATCGTAAACGAACAGATCTCCTTAACGTTTTTTGAAAAGAATGTATGAAATGACTAACTGCAGAGGGGGATTAGCATGAAGCTGCAAACTTTTCATTGGAACAAGATAGATACGTTTGGTACAGAGCATTTCCGTTTGGTACGGGAAGGGGAGCTTTTGCGCGGATCAGGCAAAGTTGCTTATGAAGAGGAAAATGTCCTTTTTCATGCCAATTACGTCTTAGAACTTGATGCCGAGTGGAGAACCAGGAAATTGAAAGTAGAGGCTTCCGGTGCAGGAAAACTTGATATCCTTTCAAATGGAGAAGGAAATTGGTTTCAGCCTGATGGAAAGGAAATAGAGGAGTTAAACGGCGCGATTGATGTTGATCTTTCTGTCACACCTTTTACTAATTCCCTCCCGATTAACCGGCATGAGTGGGAACCCGGCCAGAAAAGGAACTTTGAAATGGTCTATGTGGATGTTCCGCATCTGCGCCTGTATAAAGTATTACAAACGTACACATTTCTTGAACAGAAAGGCGGCATGAGAATATTCGCTTATCATTGCCGTGATTTTGAGTCTTTAGTCTATGTAGACACAGCGGGTTTTGTAATCGAATATCCGGATTTATTTATCCGCAAGTCAGACATCCCGGCAGTAGAGTTTGATAGAATAAGATAAAAACCCGTTTAGAAAGGACAAACTATGAGCGCATTTCATGATGAAGCAACCATTGATGCCCCAATTGAAAAAGCATTTGCATTCGCGGCAAATCCGGAGAATGCTGTGCAGTTTATGGAGAACGTGATAAAAGTTGAAAAGCTGACAGACGGACCAGCTGCAGCAGGGTCCAAATACCGGGAAACCCGGGAAATAAGAGGAAGACAGGCATCCGCTGAGATTGAATTTACAGAATACGTACCCAGTGCGAAATTTTCCGTCAAGAGTGAAATGAACGGAATGGAAACCGTGTATCACTATTCATTCACCAAGGCGGGAACTCAGACCGTCATCCGCTTTGAGTGCGAAATCACCGCAAAAACGCTCAAGATGAAACTGATCAAGCCTGTTTTTGTGAGAATCATGAAAAAAGAAGACGGCGATCATTTGAAACATCTGAAAAAAGCGATAGAAGCACAAAAGCAAAGCGAATAGCCAGCTCCTTTATAATCATAAACCCTGGTACCCGGCATATACTTTCTTGTAAAGCAATTAAACCGGGAGGGAAGCTCGCTTGAAAAAACATCAATCTGTGAAAAATCCTCCGCTGCTGTATATTGTCCAGCCGGAATTTGAACCAGTGCTAACGTCCATGCAGAAAACCTATGTGATGAGAAAAAATCCGCCGGCAGAGGCGGCCGCTCCTGCACCTGCAGAGCCTGCTGCGAATGAGGCGGCAAAAAAAGCTGCGCCTGTTCAAAAAGAGCAAAAACTCTCAAAGCCTCTGCACTCCTTCAATGACTTATCGAATGAAGAAAAATTGCAGCTGCTTCTTCATTTGCCTGACCGCCTGTCGAGTCTCAACTGCAGCATCTCAACAAATGTGCAGACCTATATCGGCAAGGTGACGGAATTTAAAGAGAACTGCGTGACGATAAACGGAGAAAAAGTAAAGCTTGAAGACATTCAGTCTATTACGCTGAAAGGCTTGTAAAAGTGTCCTGCCGGGACGCTTTTTTTTTGTAAAATAAAAAAGAGCGCCATATTTGGCGCCCTGTGGCATGTTATTGCCCTGACTTAATCATGGAATTCAAGTGTGCTTCTTTAATCCGCTCATATTCAAATGCCTGAGCAAGTTCTTCCGGCAGCATATCTGTTTTTCTGACAAACTTTTCCCGGGCAATGTCGTACATCTCATACGGGAACAGCATGTCGATATACATGACCTCTTTCTGTTCGTCAGTCAGAGGATTGACGCTTTCATATGCATTCATCATCAGCTGGAATCTCGCTTCATCCCACTCGCCGGTTGTATCGAGGAGAGGGATAATCATTTTGCGCAGGTCGCGGATCGGCAGGTCATATGAGACTGTATCAAGGTCAATGACCCAGATTTTCCCGTCCTGCCCAAGGACCGTATTGCCCGCGCCGTAATCCTGGTGGCAGAGAGTGGGGTTAGCGGACTGCTGTTCAATCCACGGAACATACTTGGAGTTCATCAGACGCTCAAGTGTTTCTCTTCCCTGGTTAATGAAGTAATCAATTTCCTGAATATACAGCTGGGAAAAAGGATTGTCTGGCGTGCTTTGCGCGATGAGCTTCCATGATTCCATCTGCTGGCACCTTTTAATGTAATGGTTCGGCCAGCGCCCTAGCTTCTTAAAGACAGGAATTCCTTCCGGCGGATGATAGCCTTCTGACCAGAGGTGAAATTCAGCAAGACCTTTCATGACCACTTCAAGGTCCGGATCAACCGCTAAATCAAATACTCCGCCTTCGATCCAGTCATAAAGAACAAACAAAAACGGGCCCTGTTTCGTAAAAAGCATATCGTTTTTGTTTCGGATAATGCCGGGAACCCTGCCGCCTTTTTCTGCTAAGTAGTTTTGAGCATTGATGGAAAAAAGAGCTTTTTTCTCCGGGCGGTGAATTCTCTTGAGACAGACGGGTCCATCTGGAGTATGAATTTTCCATACGAGCGCCATTTGGCCGCCCTGAATAACTTCTATCCGGTCAACAGCCACGTCCCAGCTTGTGATAATATATTCAGCGAGCTTCACAAGCTTTGCTTCCTCTTCAGGAGACATCACATACACGTCTTCTTCTTCTTGTTTTTCTTCCTTGTTCTCAGCTTTCTTTATCTTGGGTTTCATTGCGGATTTACTTTTAGCCGCCTCTAGAGGAAGAGAGTCTTTTTTCTTTTTTTCTTTTTTGGGCTTTGGTTTTTCCTCAGCGGCAGGAGTGAGGCTATCCTCGGTGCCGCTCTTAGGAAGCCGGTCCTTTTTCTTTTTTTCTTTTTTAGGCTTTACAATTTCCTCTGCTGCAGGGATGACGTTTTCGTCAGCACCGCTGCTCTCAGGAAGAGGTGTATTTTGAATTTCTTGATCGATTGAATCTGTTTTGTATTCAGAATCTGATTCAGAAGAGAACTGTAGCATAGCGTTATTTCTTGATCTGCTTTTTCCTCTGCTTTTTTGTCCTTTTCTTCTTCTTACAATCATCGGCTGTTCTTCCTCAGCTGAAGGTTCCGCCCTCTGAGAAGTGTTCATTAGGCCGCTAAGTGAAAAAGTATTTAATGTTTCCTCTGAAGACTCCGAGGATCTACTGTTATTGTTTTCCTCCAATATGGTCACCATCCCATCCTTTTATTTCATAGACTATGAAACAAAGCCGGATTTTGTCATGGGGTAAATGCCGGCGTTTTATTGATGAGTTGTCCTTTTTTGTCATTGCACCAGCTTCATTAGTAATTTCGCCTTTTTTTAAATAGTTCCTTAGAGAAAGGCACATAGCTTCCTGTGTTTCCGTATTTTAGGATAAGGGCTTACTAGATGAATGGAGGTACCGTATGAAGATTGCATTAATCGCAACTGAAAAACTTCCTGTTCCCGCGATAAAAGGGGGAGCGATACAGATTTATCTGGATGCCATTGCTCCTCTCATTGCTCAAAGGCATGACGTGACTATACTTTCCATTACTCATCAGGATCTTCCTGATCAGGAGACACGGAACGGGGTTCAATACATCCGATTTGCTGAAAGCGAGTATTTATCTTCGCTTGGCGCGCACTTGAAAAATGTGAAATATGATGTGATTCACTTATGCAACAGGCCGGCGTGGGTTCCAGTTTTGCAGGCAGCAGCACCGAACGCGCGCTGGATTTTAAGCGTTCACAACGAAATGTTTGCTGTTGAGAAAATGTCTGATGAAGAAGGTAAAGCCTGTATTGCTGCTGTGTCGCAAATTGTAACCGTAAGCGACTATATCGGACGAACGATTACAGACCGTTTTCCCCAGGCAAAAGGAAAGGTGAAAACCGTATACTCCGGAGTGGATTTAAAGACTTATTTTCCGGACTGGACAACTGAAGGACGCAGGCTGAAAGAAAAAGTCCGCTCTGAGCTTAATTTGAAAAACCAGAAAGTGATTTTGTTTGTAGGAAGACTGAGCAAGGTAAAAGGACCTCATATTCTATTGCAGGCCATGCCTGAAATTTTAAAGAAGCATCCGGACACTGTGATGGTCTTTATCGGATCTAAATGGTTCGGAGATAACGAAGTAAATAACTACGTAAGGCATTTATATACGCTTGGCGCCATGTATCCTGAAAATGTTCAGTTTATCCAGTTTGTGCAGCCGAAGAACATTCCGACTCTATATGCGATGTCCGATATTTTTGTCTGCTCATCGCAGTGGCAGGAGCCGCTTGCGCGTGTTCACTATGAAGCGATGGCCTGCGGTTTGCCGATTATTACGAGCAACCGCGGAGGAAATCCTGAAGTGATCGATGAGGGCAGAAACGGCAAGGTCATTAAGGATTTTGAAAATCCTGATGCTTATGCAGAGGCCATTATTTCTCTTCTGGACAGTGCGGGCAAGCGGAATGACATGGGAAAATACGGCCGTGCAAAAGTGGAGCGGGATTTCAGCTGGAGCAATGTATCAGGCAATTTGCTCAGTGTGTACGAGAATAGAAGATAGAGAGGGGGAAGCATCTTGGATACAGAAGTCAATCAGCATGAACTGCAAATGGACATTATGAATTTGTACCCTTTTGAGGTGGAGTCGATCACCCTGCTGACGAACAAAAGCGGCAGAACAACATGGAAGATTGAGACCGCCCAGGGTGTGAAAATTTTAAAACGCGTTGTGATGAAGCCTGCAAGAATGCTGCTTATTGCAGAAGCACATGAACATCTGCAGGAAAAAGGACTGCCGATCGCCCGTATTCACCGGACAAGAGCAGGTGCTATTTGCGTTGGCGCCGGAAAATCCGCCTATGTCCTTTATGACCTGCAGCAGGGGAAAGAAGTACTCTACTATGATAAAGCGCAGATGCTGAACATCATGGAGTTTATTGGAACGTTCCATCATACTTCACAAGGATATATGCCGGATGAGATGAGCAAAAAGAGAAGCAGACTCGGCAAATGGCATAAGCTTTTCAGATGGAAGCTTCAGGAGCTTGAAGGCAATAAAATGCTTGCCCTTAAATCCGACCAGGAAAATAATCTGCCTGCGCCTGCTGTCATTGACCCCGATGCAGAACAGACTTGGCTGCAGGATCCGTTTTCAAAAATGGTTATTGAGACGATTGATGATATGATTCTGCGGGGAAAACAGGCACTTCAGGAACTTGATGCAGGCCAGTACGACCAATGGACACTCGAATGCATCGAATCAAGAATGTTCTGCCAGCAGGATTTTACGCTTGCCAGATTCATTGAAACAGAAGAAGGCCTTTCGATGAAAGAATTGCACTCCATCACATCTGATCTGCCGTCAAGAGATCTGAGAGTCATCTTAAATAAAATGATGAAAAAGATGTCAGTCTGGGATTCAGACCTTGTCGTCGAACTTTTGAGAACCTATGACAAAATCCATCCTTTGACGAAAGATCAGTACAAAGTGCTGTGGACTGATTTGAAATTCCCTCATCTCTATTGTTCCATTGTCCATAAATATTTTCTTGGACAAAAAACTTCATGGTCGGATGAAAAATATATCTGGGCGCTGCAGAACATCGTTTCTGTTGAACAGTCCAAACAGGAATTTCTATCTAACTTTGAAGAATTCTATTCTAAGATAAAGGCGTAGGGAGGGTGATACAATGAGTACAAATGAATTTCAGGAGATTCCTAAAGTTGAGCTTGTAAACTTTTCTTTTTCTCCTCCCGGGCCGATGGGGTGGAGTGCTGCAGAGTATGAAACAATGCTTGAAGATCCGGAAACGTTTCTTTCACAGAATAAGTACAAAAAAGCAGAGCCGCCAACGGGAGACGTTGAATTAATTGAACTGCCTATAAAGACGAGAAAACCGCAGGGGGATTACGTACCTGCTCGTTCAGAAGAAGCGGTATTGCCCGTACTTTCAGTTGAAAATTCAGCAGAGATGGAACCAAGTATGCAGGAAGAAGTGGAAATTGTACCTGTTACTGCAGAAACAGTCCCTGTAGAAATACCGGCCACACAGGATGTTGTAATGGAGCATCAGGAAGAAGATGCAGCCATCATTTCAATGCCAGATACTGTCTCATATGACCAAATGGATGAAGTTCAGAACACAATCAAGACGTCCATGAGCCTTATTGAGATGTTCTCTGCACTAAAGAGACAGGAAAATACTGATCAAGAAATGGAATCAGACGGCCAGCTTGAATCCCGGTACGGATCAAAGAGAAAATCAAAATACCGCAACTCTCCTCGGAAAAATAGAGTTTTGTTTATGTAATAAATTTTTAATTCTTTAAAAACTCAAAAGAAAAGCACATCTATACTGGTGTGCTTTTTTCGCATATAAGAAGATCTGCAGTTGAAGGTGAAACAAATGCAAATAAATGCAAAAAAAAAAAGGCTCTTCAGCCGGAATTGTGCGCATGTAAATAAATGTTTTCAAGTTTTTCTGCAGTATGCTGGAAAGAAAAGTTCTTCTCGGCATACTGCCTCCCTTTTTTTCCTAGGGAAACGGCGCTGGTGCTGTCAGCAAGCAGCTGCGAGATGGCTTCAGCAAACGCATTTGTCTGGTCGTATTCTTTGATGATGAGGCCGTTCATATGATGATTGATCACCTCCGCATTGCCTCCACGGTCCGTTGTGATGATCGGAAGGCCTGCCGCCATGGCTTCGTAATGAATCCGGGCGAGCGGTTCGTGCCACTGGGAGCTGCAGACGAGAAGGTCACCCATGAGCAGGATGTTTGGAATGTCTTCGGATGGAATGTATTTTGTAAAAAGAACATGCTCGCCTAATTTGGCCGCTTCATCGTACAGGAACTGAACATAGTCGTTGATGCCGTCTTCGCTGAACCATTTGCCGCCAACGATGACAAGGATTGCATCGGGGTGCTCCCGGATCACTTGCTTCATCGCTCTGATCAGCAGATGGGGGCCTTTCGTTCTGCTCAGCCTGCCAATGAAGAGAATGGCTTTTTTTCCGTTCAGTCCGTATTTCTCACGCCAGAGTGCTCGTTTTTGTTTTCCTTCCGCTGAATCTCTTGGCAGAAAAGATGAGAAGTCAACGCCTGAATAAACCACGTGTGATTTGGTCTCCGCATCAGGATAGCGGAACGTGACCGTCCTCTTGATATATTCGCTGACTGTTGTAATGGCGTCGCACATGCTCAGTGCTTCAAGCGCCTGCTCCCGCTTCAATTTTCTAGTGGAAAACATGTCGTTGTGAAGGCTGACAAACAGCTTGCTTTCCGGAGAAGCCTGTTTGTATCGCCACAGTTCTCCTGGCCGATTGAAGACGTGAATATGAGAATAGAATTTGCCTTCGATATCTATGGCTGTTTGTTCGTGAAATGACGGTCTTTTAAACCGGATATACTGTATTCCGTTATGTTCATTTGTATCAGGCAGCAGAGGATCTGTAATGGAGTAGACCGTAACTTCGTGATTCCTGCTGAAATAAGGGAGAATGCCATCGAGCATAAGCTGGATGGCACCCCCTTTTACAGCAGGGGACGGCAGTTTTTCTGTGCAGATAAAGGCAATCTTCATAGCGGATCCTCAAGCAGAATACGTTTCATATAGTCATATTCTTTTCGCAGTCCCTCTTTCAGCGGCACATCCGGGGAATAGCCGAGCACATTATTTGCAAGAGAAATATCTGCATGGGTATGTTTCGGTTCGCCGATTGCCGCAGCCAGGAATTGAATATCTGCTTTCCGTCCTGTAATCAGCTCAATCTCTCTGATCAGGTCAATGACGGATGCCCTTTCTTTTCCCCCGATATTAAAGATCCTGCCAATTGTATGATCAGCATGCATCACAGCAGCCGTGCCTTTTACACAATCATCTATATAGGTAAAATCCCTCGTTTGAGAACCGTCTCCAAACAGGGTAAGCGGCTGATCTGTCATGATTTGTTTGAAAAAGCGGTGAAAGGCCATATCAGGTCTTTGCCGCGGGCCGTAAACGGTAAAATATCTTAGTATAACTGCAGGCACCCCAAAACTGTGGTTGTAGACAGAGCACAGATGTTCACCTGCAAGCTTTGTGACGCCATAGGGGGAAAGCGGATTAGGCATCGCGTCTTCAGAAACTTTTCCGTGTTTGTAGCCGTAGATGGAGGACGTAGAGGCATAGATGAATTTCTTAAGTGATGTGCCTTTAGCCGCTTCCAGCAGTTTTTGTGTCGCCAGAATATTATTTTCTGCATAAGGATGAAAGTCTTTTCCCCAGCTTGAACGAACGCCGGGAATGCCGGCCAGATGATAGACGACATCTGCTTTTTCTATTAGCTCTTTGCAGTCAATCTCCATAATGGATTTTCTGATGAGCTGAAACCGGGAATGGGTTAAAAGCTTATGCAGATTTATGTTTTTTAAAGGTTCCGGCACAGGTCCGATCATGCAATCAATGCCTGTAACCGTATTAGCCTCATTTTCCAGCAGTTTTTCGCATAAATGAGATCCGATAAATCCTGCACAGCCGGTTACAAGAATGTTCATAGGCGCCCAACTCCTTCATAGATAAGTCCTGCTGCGCGTATCACTTCCGGCACAAGACAATTTCTCGCATCCAAAAGCGTCTCGCCTTTCATGAGCTGTTTAACCCGCTGCCAGTCAAGATTCTTGATTTCCTGCCAGTCCGTTGCGAGAATCACAACGTCTGCTCCTGTAACTGCATCATACGGATCACTCGTCTGCTTCACACCGCTTAAGTGTTCAGGAAGAGAGGCTTTAGGGTCAAAAGCGGATACTTCACAGCCCGCTTCATTCAGGGCATGTATCAAGGCTGCAGCGGGAGATTCACGGATATCATCTGTTTCAGGCTTAAAGGCAATCCCTAAAACCGCGGTCTTCACAGCCGGAAATGCAGGAACCAGTGATTTCAGTTTCTCAATGTAAACGATCAGCTGACTTGCATTCACTGATTGAACCGCATCAAGAATAAGTGCTTCAATGCCGCTGCTTTTGGCTGTGTAGCTTAATGACTGAAGATCTTTCGGAAAACACGAACCTCCGTAGCCGATTCCAGCCTGCAAAAAAGCAGGTCCAATCCGGTTGTCAAGGCCAATTCCCCTCGCCACATGCGTAATATCAGCCCCGTATTTTTCGCACACTCTTGAAATTTCATTGATAAAGCTGATCTTTGCGGCAAGAAAAGCATTTGATGCGTATTTAATCAGCTCAGCGCCTTCATAGTTCGTTATCACTTCAGGAGCATCAATTCCTGCGTACAGCTGTTTAAGCAGCTGCAGAACCCGCTCATTTTCCTCAAACAGTCCATATACCATTCTGTCTGGGGACAGCATATCCTTAAGGGCAGAACCTTCCCTTAAAAACTCGGGATTAGAGACAATGTCAAGAAGATCAGGGCCGTAGCCTTTTTCTCTGAGTGAGTTCAGAACAGCGCGGTTCGTTCCAGGTGGAACCGTACTTTTAATGAGGATTACTTTATAGGCTGCAATGTTTGCAGCAGCATCTGCCAGCGCTTTATAAAGAAAGCTTAAATTTGAACTGCCATCTGGAAGGGAAGGTGTCCCCACTGCCAGAACGATTACTTCCGCCTGGTTAATACCTGAAGCGAGATCATCTGAAAAACGGAGCCTGTTTTTATTTTCTTCAATCAGCTCCTGAAGTCCAGGTTCATAAATGGGTATCCTTCCGGCCTGCAGCATGGTGACTTTCTTTTTATCCTGGTCGATGCATGATACCCGGTGGCCAAGACTTGAAAGAACGGCTGCCGTTGTCAGGCCCACATAGCCTGCACCAATCACGCACACATTCATAGTAGAAACCCCTTTCTAGAAACCTTCTCCCATAACCTATTATGAAACAAGCATAAAACGTTACAGAATCAGGATAAAAACTTGTGAAGGGGGGCTTTTTCTATGGACAATATGCACCAAAGTCCATAGATGAATAGGCTGACAGCATAAAAGATGAGTGAAGAGGCACAGCTGTGCTCTTAAGAGGAGGAGTGAATTTTTCCAGATGGAAACGATCGCGCACTATCTTATGGAAGATGTGAAGGTCAATCAGCGGTTTATCTACAATCAGATGGTCTATCAGGGAAAATACCGGTCAATTGTGATCGGGCCTTTTCAGAGAAAGGAAGATACCGAGTTTCCAATGGACCATTTCTATAATTTGAATGAAATTTCAGATTTGGCGTCTTTTTTCAAGGAACAGGAAGTAGCCGCCATCCACGCACACCACGGCAAGCATGCAGTGGATGTGTTTCCGCTTGCCATGCAGCAGCAGCTTCCTTTTATCATCAGCATTCGGGGATCAGACGGATCTTCTCAAAGCGAAGTTCTATATAATAAGAACTTTTCACGTTACCGGACGATGGTCGCATACAGCAGCCTGTTTGTTCCTGTATGCGAATACCTTGGAAATGAGCTTCTGAAGCTTGGTGTTCCAAAAAACAAGATGAACGTGCTCTACGGAGGAATCGATTTGGATGTGTTCCCTTTTCAAAAACGGATTCCGCCTGAGGACGGTGAATTTGTCATGATATCGGTTGGCAGGCTTGTCCAAAAAAAGGGCCATGAAACACTGCTTCGCGCCTTTAAAAAAGCCCATGAACTATTTCCGAAAATAAAGCTTAAAATTATTGGCGGCGGGAAAGAACGGCTGAACCTTGAAGCGCTGGTAAAAGAATTGAATCTGGAAGGGGCGGTAACGCTTCCCGGGAAAATGAGTCTGTATGACATTGCGGAAGAGTTGAAAAAAGCCCATCTCTTTTGTCTGCCGAGCGAAGTGGCTCCAAACGGTGACGTTGAAGGAATACCTAATGCACTTAAAGAGGCAATGGCAATCGGACTCCCGGTTATTTCCACCAGACACGCAGGAATACCCGAACTGATTGCGCATCTGAAGACGGGGTATCTAATTGAAGAAAGAAATGTGCAGCAGCTTGCAGACGGAATGCTTTCCTTTCTCAGGTCAAGCGATGCATGGGGAGAGTATACACATGCAGCAAGAGCGGTCATTGAGGAAAAATTCGATTTAAGGAAGCAGCTGATCAAACAGCATGAAATGTATGAGTGTTTTTTGAAGATGAACAGAAGATAAACGCAGGCCGGGGGCTGCGTTTATTTGCGTTCCAGCATATTCCGGTTTGCCCCAAATACTAAGTCTGGAAGGGCGGCAATTTCAGGTCGGGTTAAAAAATCCGTCAGCCGTTCTTTTTCCCGTTCTGTCACTTCCCAATCCACAGGAATGGCGTCCACGATTTCCGCTATTTTCTGTTTGTTTATCGACATGATTTTTTCTGCAAATTCATACAGCGGGTCAGCATCAGGGAGCAAAGAACTGGCCCATTTGTAAACAGGCATATCCAACCGGTAGACTGGCGTGTCCCGAAGAGTATGCATATCCCAGCTGTACATGCCGGGAAAACACCGTCCATGATCAATCATCCAAAAGAAAACGCTCCCATCCTTCTTTTCTTCAAAAAGAATATTCGTACGGCTTCTGTCATTGTTATTGAGCCACTGATCAAAAATAAGCATGCCGGCAAGGGCATCTTCGTTTTGCACATACATAGCTGCTGAAGACTCTTGAAGTTCCTGATAGGATTTCACTTGATTTAGATAAGGAATGGCAAGATGTATTCCAGCCCGGTAAGTTCCGCGGCTGTCAGCCGGAATTTCCCCAAGTGATCGTTCAGACAGTTCTAATGCAGCAGCGGGCAAAACAGGGAGCTCGAGAAGCATCCCGAGCTTTGCCGCCAGCCATTCATTCACTAGTTCCCGCTTTCGATAATCCCGCACTTTGTAAAATTTCACAACATACAGACAATCATCAGTGAACTGAAACAGATGAGCATAATTTCCTTCAAGTGTCTTTACGTATTTGACAGGCTGAAACCCCTGCTGAGACATATCCCATCCCCCTTAAGCCGTTACTCGTCTTCGCTTCCGACCGTTTCATCTCCGAGAGGCATTTCAATGCCGGTGATTTCATCAAGCTCAAAAGAAACGGACTCTCCTCCGTTTTTATAAAAGCGGTCAATTAAGAAGGAGGCCGTGCCGGATTGCTCATCAAAAGATTCAAAGGCTGCCTCATAATAGACTTTTTCTCCAGCGTGGACATTCACTTCGTCGCCTGGTGCAAGTTTTGCAAGCTTCATAGAAATATCATCCTGACTTTCATTGTTGAAAAACAATACTTTGCTCATAATATCCTCCTCAAACGTCCATTTACTAAACAGTATATGTAGGTGAGCCCCGGAAAGTATGGATATTTGACCAGTAAACCGATAACTTCGGCATAAACACTAAAGCAGCTCATAAAATGTAACATCATTCGTTTGAAGAAAAGGAGACATCTATGATAGCATGGATCGATTTTCTATTATTGTTTCTTGCGAGCTTCAGGCTTACAAGATTGCTTGTATACGATAAAATAACCGCCTTTGTCAGACGTCCCTTTCACAGGGAAGCAGAAGAAACGCTTCCCGATGGCAGCACGATTGCCTATATTGAAATAAAGGGAGGGGGCCTTCAGAAGTGGATCGGCGAATTGCTCAGCTGCTACTGGTGCACCGGCATATGGACATCGGCCTTCCTGTACGGAATCTATGTTTACATGCCTGATCTTGCCTCACCGCTTATTTTGATTCTTGCAATTGCAGGGTGTGCAGCGATTGTTGAATCCATTATTGAAAAACTGATTTTTTAATAGAAACCGGGAAGGAGTCTTAATGGGAGACTCTTTTTTGTTTTTTTTTCAGTTTATGGCCGGATAAAAAATACCGGCGGATTCCCGGCCGGCTATTGTAGGCTTATTTTATTCAAAGAAGGAATTCCATTTGGGAGCTCTTTTGCATAAACAAATCCGTTTACCGCCGCCGCGCGTTCAGGAGGAAAAGGAAAGGAAATTTCAAAACTTGAAAAGACGAGCGTCTGGCCGGGCTCAACCAGATTTTCTTTTAGGGGTTTCAACCAGTATTGGCCGTCTGTCCGCACGCGTTCCCGCCAATTTTCATGAACATGCCTCCAGAGAGGTCCGGGTGCGTCATCAAATAGGTTCGTGTCATCCATCTTACGCTGAAGAATGATTTTTCCGCTTAGTGAACCGTAGGAGACAGGCGTAATCTGCAAGCAGATGACCGGCTGCTGAAGAGGCTTATTTCCGGTGTTTTTTATCACAAAATCCCCGAAAACGGTCAATGGCTCATCGTCCTCTTTTGGCAGGAGAATGGATGCCTGAAAGTGGGCTGTTGCCCCAATGACCGGCGCAATGACAGCAGGTTTCGCCTGTTCTTCCTGCATGAGCAGTTTTTTCCGGAGATCAGATGACCGTTTTTTTTCTTCCTCAAGCGCAACTTCGAGGGTCAGAACTTTTTTTTCGAGTTTGAACACTTCTTTTTCAAACTGATCAGTATGAGTGTGAAGAGCCTCATTCAGCTTTTCCTGAAGATACTGGTTGCGGATCAGCTCTTTTTTTACTTGATTGTCTGCATCGTTCACCAGCTGCTGCATACGGCTCAGTTCAGAACGGTAGTGGAGGATTTGCTGCTGCAGCTGCAGCGTGCGTTCACCTGCATTTTGGCTATCCTGCTTTTTCATGGCGTGAAACTCCTTTCTGAACTTCCTACTGCATATGTATGAAGAAAAGGTGAAAATCAAACCAAAAAAATAAGAGGCTGTATAAGAACAGCCATCTTATGTTTTTAGTGCACTGGGAAAATATCAGGGCATTGCGGCGGGAATTTGTCTTTCATGTCACATACATTGATTGCTTCTGTCAGCTCTTCGCGAGGCTTGCAGATTTTAGCTTCTACTTCAAGTTTCACATCAGCTTCCATTTGTACGTCTAAGCAGAATGTAATGGATACATCAAGCTGAGAGAATACGTCTGTGCAGACTAATGTTGCGTCACATTCGAAGTAGTTTACGTGACATTCAAGCTCAGTTCCTTCTGGAGCGCAAAGGATGAATGTTTGAGCAGTTGCAAACGGAATCGCTTTTGATTCACAGATGACATCGTCATTTGCGTCAAGAAGCTCAACTGTTACAAACCCTTTTACAAGAACTTTCACTTTTTGCAGTGTTACTTCGTCACCATTTGGAAGGTTTACTGTTACATCTGTGCGTTTGTCATATGGTGAAATTTCCATGCAAAGGAATGATTTGCTGTCGTCGCCTGTGTCGATGCGATTTCCATCTTTATCGCTTAGGAAGCAGTTCACTGTAACGTCTTTAGAACGTCCCTTTTTCTTAAGAAATTTACAGATGTCGTCTGTCTTGCCATCGCAGTCAAACAAATTATCTAGATCGCAGTCATTTACACTGATTAGCGGCAGGTCCACTGGACGTGTAACCCAGTCATACACTTTGCGTGTTTTGATGCATACTTTTTCTTTTTCTTTTCTGGAATGACTCACTGTTGTTTTCCTCCTATCTTAATTTCTCCCGTCCATTTTAATGAACAGATACATTAGGTGTCGGGACTAATGTATAGTATGTTTTTTCCCAATTTGTGTGCCGTGATAAGAGCGGAAATTTAGGTGAATGTCAGTTTCCTGCATAATTCGCCTGCTGGCTGAATTTCATATTAGTAAGGGAATAATTCAATATATGGATGGGGGAGAGGAATGTGACAAATCAGCAGACGGAAAACATCAAAGCCCTTAAAGCAAGAATTACTTATTTGCAGAGAGAGCTTTCCCATACAAGGGCACAGCTGCTTGACTATGAAGATGACGGTTCTTATCAGGAGCTTCTTAAAGAAAATAAAGAATTGAAGGAAAAGGTATCTCTGCTTGAAGGAGAAAACCTTGTTCTATTTGAACTTCTAAAGAAAAACAAGAACTCTGAAGAAGAAAATGATGCAGTCCATGCGGATAAATATTATGATTCCTGGTTTATCAGCAATCTGAAAAACCAGGCGGCAAAAGACAATAAAAAGACAGAAGAGTAGGCTTCAAGCAAGATTATTGGTACTTTCGCTGAAGTCAAAGCCCTTTCTTCTGACATAATGTAGAAATAGGAACAGCAAAGGGAGGATCAGCATGATTTATAAAAAAAGCTCAAAAGCACCAAAAGTAAACAGTGCCGTGTACCATGGCTCTTCCCAATACAGTCAGCAGCAATTAAGCGGCGGCAAAAAAGCAGGCTGCGGCTGCGGCAAGAAAAAAATCGTTGTAAAAGATTAATGGAAACAAATAAACGTCCCCTGATGTCAGGGGGCTTTTATTTTGTCTATGATCTCTTGCGAACAGAGTATAGTCGGCGGGAATAGGCTGGGAGTAGAGGTGAAGTTCATGAGCAAGCTGAGCGGTGAATTTGAAAAGTTTATGGATAATCATTTCGGCCGTCATGATGACATACAAACAAAACATTCAAAATGGATGGGGCAAAAGGAAAAGGATCTTGGTGCCCTTGAGCGTACGGCCGATGCATTTGAAAAACGAATGGAACAGTTGGCAAATGATGCGGAAAGATGGATGTCAGATCAGGAAAAACGCCTTAAAAAGTAAATTTCCGCAAATAGCCTGATGAATCTGTCCAGCCATTCAAAGCTGTCTGACATATGATGTAGAGACGAAAGGCAGAGGGAGGTGGCTAAGATATGGGTTACGGATATTATGGCGGCTGTGGTTACGGCGGCGGTTACGGCGGTGGCGGCTACTACGGTTCTACATTTGTACTAATCGTAGTATTGTTCATCCTGTTGATCATCGTAGGTGCTTCTTTCTACAACTAATTGAACAGCTTTAACTGAGCAGAAGGTACGGGCGAGAGTCCGTACTTTCCTCTTTTTATTGAGGTCGGATTATGAAAAAAGATAGGCACACACAAGACTCAGTTTCATAGGATATATCATCGTAAAGGAGGCAGCAAAAAAATGGATAATCACTTCTTTAAAAACCTTGAAAAGAAAACAGGTGTAAACATGAAGGAAGTTCTTGATCTTGCCAATTCCCTTCAAAACGCCAACTTCAAAGATGAAAATACGGTCCGCGGCGTCATCCGCCGTGTATCCCAAATTGCCAACAAGCCGGTTAATAAAGAGATGGAAGACAAAATTGTAAACAGCATCGTAAACGGCAAAGAAAAACTTGATTTCGGCACAATCTCAAAAATGATCAATAAGAAATAACGAAAAGACCTCTCAGCCGAGAGGTCTTTTTGCGTATTTAGGGTGTAATCAGCCCTCTGATAAACCTTGAAGGTATCGCCCGGCGCCCTCTTCTGTACTGGGGAACCGATACGGAGAGTGACGTCCTCGCTCTTGTCATTGCTACATACATAAGCCTGCGTTCTTCTTCAATCGGCTTTTCATCCCCTTTGCGGAAGGAATCAAGGGCGAAGTCATGAGGCAGTCCTCCGTCAACGGCACCCAAAATATAAACATGCTCATACTCAAGCCCCTTTGCACGGTGCACCGTCATAAGCTGCACCGCATGAGGATCCCGTTTTTGCCGCCACTCTTTTGACTTTGCGGTCATATGATCGGCATGTTCAAGAAGCTCAGCAATCGTTTCGAATTTGCCGGCAAGAACTCGGACATCCTTCAGGTCATCAGAGCCTTTTTCAATGGCGTTGCCTTCATTTCCGCGTTTTTTCAGGAAATCTGAAAAACCCATTTCCTTTTCAATGACATCAATGGCAGCTGCCGGCCGCATCAGACGTAGCTTTTTAAACAGCGGAACGATTTTCTTGATTTTTGCTTTTTGAAACGGCTGCAGGGACTCGAGCTTGGCAAGGGCTTCTACAAATGTACAGTCATGTGTAATGGAAAATGCTTTAAGGTCATTTAACGCGCTTTGTTTAATAAACAGCGCACTCATGACGTGAACAATCGCAGCCGAATCATCGGGATTCAGTCCAAGCCGTAAATAGGCAAGAAGTGATTTGACCATTCTTCTTTCATAAAAAGACAGTCCTTCCTGTTCAATCGTAAACGGGATGCTTGACTGCGCAAGGCGTTCAAAAATGGCCCGTCCCGACGTGTGAGTCCGGTAAAGAACGGCAAAATCGCCTGGCTTTGACCCGCTTTCAAGCTTTTCCTTCATATCATTTACAACAAGCGTCGCCTCTTCTTCTTCATCAAATGGAAAGAAAAACAGGGGAGGTGTGTCATTTTGATATTGCGCGTTCATCGCTTTTTGATGCCGCTGCTTATTTTTGGAGATAACGGAATTCGCGCTTGCGACGATCTCATGGCTTGAACGGTAATTCTCAGCCAGTGTCACGATTTTCGCCCCCGGAAAATCATGCTTGAAATTAAGGATGAAGGAGGGATCGCTTCCTCTGAACGCATAAATCGACTGATCATCATCCCCGACGACACAAAGCTGATTTGTACGGGAAGAAAGCATTTTTAAAAGCTCATATTGCACAGGATTAATATCTTGAAACTCATCGACGAGAAAATACTCAAACCTTGCCTGGTAAGCTTTAAGAAGCTCCGGATTTTCTGAAAGTAGCTCATAGCATTTGATAAGCATGTCATCAAAATCGAATTGTCCCTGGGCACTTTTCATTTCTTCGTAGTTTTTATAAAGAGTCAGCACCTGTTCTTCAAATTCGTCAGCAGGCTTGATTTCGCCTGCTGTCAGGTAGGTGTTTTTCCAGTAGCTGATCTGCTGGAGGGCCTGGTCATAAGGGAATTCCTTCTCATTGAGTCCCAGGTCTCTGCCGGCCGTTTTAATGTACTGCTCTTTCTGCCAGTCCCATTTAATCAGATGCTGTCCGTTCCATCTTTCTGGATCGCTGTGCATCAGGATTTTGTAAAAAATGCTGTGAAAGGTTCCGCAGACAAGTCTTCCGGCACCATGTACAGCATGTTCGCTCAGCCGGTGCTTCATTTCCTGCGCCGCTTTGGACGTGAATGTGACGAGCATGATTGAGCCAGGGTCAATGCCCTGCTTTTCCATCATGTATAAAGCCCGTGTTGTCAGAACTCTTGTTTTGCCGCTGCCTGCCCCCGCAAGGACGAGAAGCGGTCCATCTATTGTTGTTACAGCTTCAAGCTGAGTATCGTCCAGGCGTATTTCAAGGACGCTGTTTGCCGCTGATTTTTCTTTGATTTGAAGCGGTCTGTCCATCTTTGCAAGCTGATAAGACTTCCAGCCGGCTTCTTTTTTATCACTGCTCTCTGAAATGGATCTTCCTGCAGGCAGCCTGAAGCCGTTCAATTCCTTATAAACCGCCTCTTTGGATGCTGCCGACTCCTGAACGGCCTGACTATACTGCTCACACTGTTCGTGAACGGAATGATCCGCGTGAATAAAAGCGGGTTCCTGTTTAATGCTCATCTGCATTTTCAGCGGCTGGCCGCAGCATGCACAATGAAGTTTTCCGTGCAGGCTTGCTTCATATATCTGCTGATAGCGTTCTCTTGCAAGGTACGGGAGCTGAATGTATTCATCTTTATATTTTCCGCAAATCAATGAAAGTCCCCCCGATTCATTTATGTAAACATCTATTCTCATTTTAAAGTCACAAACCTTATCTTATCAAAAGGAGAGAAAACAAAAAAGGGGCAGGATAATTCGTTTTAAAGGACGAATGTATGGGAATAGTCTCTTAAAAGGGGTGATGAAGATGAGTTTTGCCGTACCGCCAGTGCCTGAACAGTATGTACAGTATGCAAACCGCATGGTGAAACATCAGCAGGATTATGCAAAAGTACCTGGTGCAGCAAGCATCAGTCTTTCCCTGTACCCAAGAGAAGAGGTAAAAGAAAAAGCCCGGCCGGAGGAAAAACGGACGGACCAAAAAGCTGTAAGCAAGGTGACCGGAAAGGGACTGCTTTTCAGCGAATCCATTTAAAGAGAAGGAAAGAAGTTGAACGCAATGAAATTCATACAGCTCAGCGAAACATGCTATTATTTTGAATCACCGGTAAATATCGGGTATATAAAAAGCGGGGAGAGCGGTATGCTGATCGATGCCGGCCTTGACCGGCAAGCTGCGAAAAAGGTAATCAGCCAGCTTGAAAAACATGAGCTGCCCCTGACTCATCTCTTTATTACACACGCCCACGCTGATCATTACGGGGGAGCTTCATACATACAGGAACAATTGGCTGTTTATACGTTTGCATCAAAAGAGGAAGCTGCGATTCTGCGGAATCCCGTTTTGGAACCGCTTTATTTATTCCATGGTGCGCTGCCGCTCCCTGAACTGCGGAATAAATTTCTTGAAGGACCGCCTATTGCTGTTGATGAAGAGGTGACAGAAGGGACTTATTGGTTTGGGGAGCAGTCATTTGAATGTATCGCTCTTCCTGGACACAGTCTCATGCAGATGGGAGTGCTTTCGGATGGCATTCTATACGCAGCAGATTCCTATTTCGGTGCAGAACAGCTCTTCAAACATAAAATTCCGTATATCATTGACGCGGAGGAAACGCTTCATTCTCTGAACAGGCTCCTGGAACTGAATGCTGCAGGTGCTGTTCCGGGGCATGGAGCCTTTGAGGCATCATTTAAAGACACGGTAAAAGTGAATGCTTCCTATCATTTGAAGGTACTTGATTCACTTGAAAAAAAATTGACCCCATCAGGAATACCATTTGATGAGGTCATTCAAAGCATGTGCGAAGAATATGATGTGGCTGCTGAAAGACTGTCATCGTGGCTTTTATACCGCACGGCCATCACAGCGTATTTGACGAAACTTATAAAAGAAGAGAAAGTAGAGTTTATAATCAGAGATGCGATGCTTTTTGTTCGAAGCAAAAATTAAGAGGTCGGCTTGAATTTCTGGAGAAACAGGCCGTCTCCTTCCAGCCATTCCGCATACAAAACTTCCCTGTAACCGGTAATACTGCGGGAGGCAAGTTCGTTTTTCAGCCATTCCTCTGAGAAGCCGGCCTCATGAACATTATCAAGCAGCACCTCACCGTCAATGATCATCGTAAAAGGCAGGACTGCGCGTTCTATAGGCAAATTGAAATCACTCTTTGTAGGAGATTCAAACTGCTGCTTTTTCAGAAGATTGATGGTTCCGTCCGTTTCAAGCACCGCATAAGCCACTTCTCTTATTGAAAACGCACCTTTTGCTCGAAGCAGGTGCTGCAGCTGATTGATATCAAGCTTGCTTTTCTTCAGGGCTTCACGGTTAATTTCACCCCTGTGAATAACAATGGTAGGCCTTCCTTCAAGAAACGCCCTCGTTTTTTTCCACTTTTGCGTGATGATCTCAAGCAGATAAATGAGCACCCCCCACACAGCAATGGCAAACAGAATTTTCAAGATGCCCGTGTCATCATCAAATACCGCATTTCCCACTAGCTCTCCAAGCACTAAAGCGGAGATAAAATCAAACGTTGTAATTTGCGTGATCTGCGTCTTCCCAAGCATTCGGGTTAAAAAAAACAGGCCAATAAAACCAATAATCAAATCCATCCCAGTATGTACAAATTCCATTGGATTAAAATGCAAGAGATCCACGACTTCACCCGATTTCAATAGGAGATGCCATTAGCATGCGCATTTTTGGGGATATTCATGTTTTTGTTTTGGGCAGGTGTGAATGGTGGTTAAGGGTAGATGACCGTTCTGAGCAACGAGGGAAAATAATAAAGTGGATTATGCCGAGTGGAAAATGCGAACCGGAGCTAGCAGCACAAGGCTCAAAAGTGTTCCAAACCGGAGTTTCCAGCAGAAACTGAGTAGATCACAGTCCCAAAAGTGTTCTAAACCAGAGTTAGCAACACAAACAGAGTAGAGCACAGGCACAAAAGTGTTCTAAGCCAGAGTAAGCAGCACAAACTGAGTAGAGCCCAGTCCCAAAAATGTTTTAAACCAAAGTTAGCAGCAGAAACTGAGTAAAGCACAGGCCCAAAAGTGTTCTAATCCGGAGTAAGCAGCACAAAGTGAGTAGACCACAGGCTCGAAAGTGTTCTAATCCGGAGTTAGCAGATCACAATGGACACCCGGTACCAGTAAATCCGCACAAAAACAAAAAAAGCAGCACACAGCTGCTTTTTTATCTGATCATTTTATTTCCTTCATCATCGTCACGTGAGGAATTCCTGCATCCAGGAAGGTTTCCTTGGAGACTGTGCGGTAGCCGAGTCTTTCGTAAAACGCTTCTGCATGTGTCTGGGCGTTGAGTTTTAATGTCTGCATGTCCTTTGCAGCGGCAATTTCTTCGAGTTTTTCCATAATCAGTTTGCCGGCGCCTTTTGAACGGTATTCAGGGAGCACGCAAATACGCTCCATTTTGCCGACGCCGTTTAATATTCTGAAGCGGCCTGCTCCGACGGGCTGATCACCGTCGTAAAGGACCACGTGGGAAGCTTCGCGTTCAAACTGGTCAATTTCTTCTTCTTCAGGCACTTGCTGTTCTTCTACAAATACTTTCGTCCGGACATCATAAGCATCCTGAAGCTCTTCATCCGATTTTACAATGCGTACGTTCACTTAGAGGCCTTCCTTTCCAAGGAGAAATGTTTCAAAAACCGTCCATGATCCATTTTCCAGCTGATAGAGAAGGTGGAAACGGTCCACGGTTTCTTCGTGCTGAAAATCAGTCATCTTCAGACTGCCAAGCACGTCCGAATGTTCATCATCCGAAAGCTTCTGTCCGATTGTGATGTGAGGGACAAATGCATATTCCGGCTCAACATCAGAAAAATACTCATCATGAAGCGCATCATACAGGCTTAAAATCTGCTCTGTCGGTTCTACTTTTAAATAAATGACATTGTTTACTGGAGAAAAGGAACTGAACTTTCGGATTGACAGAGTTACGGGCTGATGGTTCTGCGCAATCTGGCGCAGTTCTCTTGAAATATCGCGGATTCGCTCGTCTGTTGCTTCAAACGGCTGCTTCAGCGTCAAATGCGGCGGAATCAGTGCGTAGTTCGGATCGTAGCGCTTTCTGTACGAGTTGGCTGCATCCTGCAGTTTTTTTGATGGAAAAATGGCTATGCCGTATTTCATTTTAGTTCCCTCCCATGTTACGAATATGTAAGTAAAGTATATCAAAATCAGCGGCCAAAGCCTATTAAAGCAGTTAAAACATGGACTGCAGTATCTTTTTAATGGCCGGCTGCCAGTAAGTCCATTTATGATCGCCTTCAAATTCTTCATACTGAACCGGAATGCCTCTGTCTGTCATCGCCTGATGCAGAGCCCTGTTCGGCTCAAGGAAATCCTGTACAGCGCCGTCTGTAGTCTTCACCTCTGTCTCGTTCACACCAATCTGGTGATACACCGACAGCAGTTCAGGCGAGGAGCATTCCTTCACCATTTTGAGTACCGAATCATCCGAGTATGGTGACTGCATGATGACTTTTCCGAATGTGTGCGGATAGGTCAAAGCCGTCATAAAAGATACTGTGCCTGCCAGAGAATCACCGATCAGCGCACGTCCCGCACCCATTTGATAAGTCGGGAATTCCCGGTCTAAAAATGGCACGAGTTCATGCGCCAGAAAGCGGATGTAGGCCGAATGGCGACTGCCGTCAGGATGATATTTTTCCCTGCGGTCATGTACATCACGGTAGGGAATGCCGACTATGATGACATTTTCCATTTTACTGTCTGAAAGCAATTCCTCAGCCTGCCTTGAAATGCGCCCCAGCCTGAAATAATCCTGACCGTCCTGAGCGATCAGGAGGCTGTATTTATATAGAGGGGAATAATTTTTAGGCAAGTAAATGAGCAAGGTCATTTCTTCTTTTAACTCCTGCGAATAAAGCAGCGTCTCCTGTACAATACCTGATTTGACTGTCATGTGTGATACCCCCAAAAGATGACGGACTAACATCCGAAAATAATGATTAAAACGCTTCCATCATTTTAACATGAACAGCGGGAAAATACCTGCATCTTGAGTCATTAGCTTTCGGTTCGTCTCCTGATTTCACGGATGAATGACTCCGCTTCATCAGCATTAAGCAAAACGATTGTGACTTCTTTCTTAAATCCATACAGCAAATCCGCTGAAACAGGTTCTTTTAAACTGATTTTAACAGCGGGTTTCTCTTTCACCAGATCTTGAAGGCTTAAATCAAGAATCTGCCGCTCCTGTTCCTTCGGCCGTTTTTCAGGAAGATCGTTCAGTCCTGCATCACGTATATGCGCAAGCGGGATGCTGATTTTTTTTGAGATGCCAGCCTGCAGATGCAATGTGTCATCTGACAGGTGATAAGGGCAAAGCCTTATTGCCTGCATGTCTGCGAGGAGAAAAAGCACTCCATATAGATTTAGAATAAGCAATACCCACGAAAGGACGGGGCTAAACGAGTGGAGAAAAAAATGTATCGCAGCCGTTTCCAGCACGATGGCATGAATCAGCATAATCGAAGTAGCAACCGCACTTGTTTTATGGTGGGCGGAAAAGAACGTTCCGCTTCGAACGGGTGCTTTTTTCTTCCATGAAAGAAGCGCGTAATAGAACAGGGAAGCTTCTGTTAAAAGGACGTCCGTCAATTTGTTCCTGGAAATATGATTGCAGACAGCAGATTCCGCTTTCAGGTGAAAATAGGGAAGACCGGATGCTGACAGATAATCTCTTCTGATGAGAGGAATCTTTCTCAATACAAGGACAAGAAGAAACAGCTCTGCTGCGATAAAGATTGATTCAAAAGCCAGAACGGCTGCCGGGAGAAGGGGATGCGCGGCAAGCTGTTCTTCAGGCAGCATAAAATGGGCAAATAAAAAACCGGCTAAAACAACAGGTCCTATATAGGTGAGGGAATACCGTTTTCTTAAAATGAAAAAGTAAGTTAAAAGGGGAATGACAACTAGAAAATCAAGAAGGGATCCAATCAGCGCACCATCAGGAACAGGCTGCATGATTGGAAGACGGTATAGAGCAGCATTTGAAGCCAGAATCAGGACCACAAAAAACAGATACAATCCCCATTTAGGCTTAGTAAGAGTTTGGTTCATATCCTTCGCCGCCTTTCTGTATAGGATAAATATACCATATAATAGTGTAATAAATTGGAAGGATATGTGAATGAATAATGACAGATTTCAACGTGTCATAATTCCGGAGAGCAGCTCATATTTCTTAAAAGAAGACAAGCTCCGGGAGTGCTGAAGGTGAAAAAACCGTTCCAGTTTATTGCAAGTATTTATGCAGCCGTTTCGATTTCTTTTTGGGGCATTTCTTTTGTGTCTACAAAAGCTGTTCTCAGCCAGCTTGACCCGTTCACGCTCCTTGTTGTCCGCTTTGGAATTGCTGCGGTCTTTTTGCTTTTTCTGCTTCTGCTTCTAAGACATCCGCTCAAAATGAGCCTCTCGCAAATGCCCGCCGTTTTCATTCTTGCCGTACTCGGGATTTTCGTCCATCAGATCATACAGGCCTCAGCCCTGCAATCGATCGGGGCTTCCGAAGCAGGCTGGATCATTTCTTTTTCGCCGATTTTTACAGCTGTTCTTGCTGCCTTCTTTTTAAAAGAACGGTTTACGCTGTTTAAAGCGGCCGGCATGACGATTGCCATTCTCGGGGTGCTTCTGATTACGTCTTACAGGCAGGGCGGATCCATTGTGTTTCACGTGAACTTCGGTTATATCCTGATGATTTTAAGCACGTTAAACTGGGCGGTTTATTCGATTTTGATTAAAAAACTGGCGATACCGTATTCGGCTTTGACGGTCACCTTTTACACAAGCTTTTTCGGCTTTCTAATGACGCTCCCATTTTTCATCAGGGGAGAAGGCTGGAGGCAGCTGTCCGTTCTGACAGGCGAAAACTGGACACATCTTATGTTTCTCGGGATTTTTGTATCAGCCGTAGCCTATTGGTTCTGGGGGAAGGCGCTGGAAGTCATGGAGGCAACGAAAGTATCCTCCTTCCTTTACTTTGAGCCGCTTGCAACCGTCATTGCCGCCGTGCTCCTGCTGAATGAGCCTGTCCTGCTGGCGAGCGGCGCCGGGGGCATGCTGATCATTGCAGGTGTGATGCTTGTGAATTTTAAGAGAAAAGGTTAAAGGAGTTTGTCATTTTTTGAAGAATGTATGTTAACAGGGAAAGCCTTTTTTCACCAAATTATGCAAAATAAATTGACAATCTTGTAAACTCTTACTATTATAAAAATTAATTCTGACTAATCTTATATGGATTGAGCTGATTGGAAAACCAAAGGCTCCCGCCCCATGTCTATTTGGGCTGGGAGCCTTTTTGAAAAGAAAGCGGATCCATTTTTTTATTCAGGCAGCTGAAAATACAGCAGTGCATTCGAGCACAGGCAAATGACTTAGGAGGATATATATGGAGATATTCTGGTTTTTACCGACAGCAGGCGACAGCAGATATTTAGGTACAGATAAAGGCAAGAGGGAGGTCACCATCGAATATTTGCAGCAGGTGGCAAAAGCGGTGGATACGCTTGGGTTCACCGGAGCACTCCTCCCGACAGGAAAAGCATGCGAGGATTCATGGGTCATCGCATCAAGCCTTATTCCTGTGACAGAACGGATGAAATTTCTGATAGCACTGAGACCGGGCTTTACGCCCCCGACGATTGCAGCCCGCATGGCTTCTACTCTTGACCGTATTTCAGGGGGAAGACTTCTTTTGAATATCGTACAGGGAGGGGACCCTGTTGAGCTGGCAGGAGACGGCCTTCATTTGAGCCATGACAAGCGCTATGAGCAGACAAATGAATTTTTGACGGTATGGAGAAGGCTTTTTGAAGAAGAATCGGTTGATTTTAAGGGAGAGTATTTTGACATTGCAGGCGGCGGCATCCATCATCCGCCTGTGCAAAAGCCTTATCCTCCGCTGTATCTTGGGGGCACATCACCTGCAGCACATGAAGTGGCGGCAGAACACGTTGATTATTATTTGACATGGGGAGAGCCGGTTGAAATCGTGAAAGAGCGAATTGACAAAGTCAGGGAGCTCGCCGCCAAAAAAGGACGCGAAGTGAAGTTTGGCATCAGGCTTCATGTCATTGTCAGAGAAACGGCGGAAGAGGCATGGAAGGCTGCAGACGAACTCATTCAATATGTTGATGAGAGCGTAGTGGAAGCGCAGAGACAAAAATTTGCGCGCTTTGATTCAGTCGCGCAGCGCCGGATGACGGATTTGTCGCTGGACAACAAAAACGCGCTTGAAATCGCACCGGGACTGTGGGCAGGAATTGGTCTTGCAAGGGAAGGTGCGGGGACTGCGCTTGTCGGGGATCCGGACAGCGTGGCCGAAAATATGAAAAAGTACGCCGAAGCAGGCGTAGACACATTCATTATGTCGGGGTATCCGCATCTGGAAGAAGCATACCGCACAGCGGAACTGCTGTTTCCAAAGCTGCCCCTGAAACATAAAACCATCAAACAGGAGGTATAAGATGAACAAAAAGCTCAGCAGCTTCTTAGCGGCAATATTCGTAATGGTCCTTGCTTTAGCCGGGTGCTCCTCGAATGAAACCGGAGGGAGCGGAAAAGACGGAGTGACAGAAATCAGCTTTATCCACTGGCGCGGGGAGGATGCTGAAGTTTTTAAAGAACTGATCAGCAAATTCGAAAAAGAGAATCCGAAAATCAAAGTAAACATGACAGTCTATCCATCTGAAGAATATCAGTCTACTGCACAGACGCTGCTCAGAGACGGTTCAACGGGAGATGTGTTTACATCATTCCCGGGATCTCAATTTGAAATTATTAAAAAAGCAGGCTTTTTCGCTGACCTTTCCAATGAGGAATTTGTTCAGAATTACAACGAAAACCTGATAGAAGCAGGAAAGGCAGACGGCAAACAGCTTGCCGTTCCGCTGCAGCTTGTCTATAACCAGCCTGTCTATAATGCAGGTATTTTTGAAGAACTCGGACTGGAGCCCCCTAAAGACTGGGAAGGATTTTTGGCTCTTTGCGAAACTCTTAAAGAAAACGGCTATACACCTATCGCCTTCCCTGGAGCTGATATTGGCCCGGGACAGCTGATGAACAGCATGATGATGAACAATGCGCCGGACGAAGAGATTTTTGCGAAGCTTATGGCCGGCGATGCAAAATTGACGGATGAGTGGTGGGTCAAGACGCTTTCTCAATTTAAAGAGCTTACTGACAAAGGCTACATTGCTAAAGAAGCCCTCGGCACAAAGCATGACGGAGCCATTGCGCTGATGGCCCAGGAAAAAGCAGGAATGCTTGCAAGCGGATCTTACGCTATGGCCGGCATTAAGCAGCAAAATCCGGACATTAAGCTGCAGCTTCTTGCGCCAATCACAGTTGCTGAAAATGAAGCAAAATACGAGGGGGTCCACACAACCACGTTCATGCTTGCAGTCAACAGCAAATCAGAGAAGCAGGATGCAGCAAAAAAATTCGTGAGCTTCCTTTCTGAATCAGAAAATGCAGGCGAATACGCAAATAAAACCGGCCAGCATGTAACGCTTAAAGATGTCACGTATGAGTCTGAAGAACTGAAAGATACAGCTGTCTGGATGGAAAAAAACACACGGTTCCAGCCCCGCTTTCTGATTCCGAATGCAGATGTTGAAAAAGCGGTGATCGCGTCCATTCAGGCTGTCATCGGCGGAACGGATCCTGAAAAAGCGGCTGCAGAAGCACAAAAAATTGTTGAGCAGAACTTAAGCAAGTAATCCGGAGAAGAGGGGGAAAGCCCCCTCTTCTTCTCATCATGAAAGGAGGCCATTTCATTGCTGAAACATAACAAATCACTGCTGTTCTTTCTTGCACCCGGCATTCTTGTGTACAGCATCTTTTTTATCTACCCGACACTGAGCGCCTTCTTTTACTCATTTACAAACTGGGACGGAATCTCCCCTGATTTTGATTTCGTCGGAGTGACCAATTATATCAATCTGGCGACAAATGACTCTATTTTTGCAAAAGCACTTGGAAACAACGTGAAATTCATGCTGTTTGTCGTTGTTTTTCAAACGCTGTTTTCCCTTGTCTTTGCCCTTTTCCTGATTAAAAACACAAGAACCAATGTTTTTTTCAGGGCACTGTTTTTTTTTCCTACGATTCTATCCTCTGTTTCAGTCGCCTTTATCTGGTCGTTTATTTACGATCCAAACCTTGGGCTCCTTAAAACCATTCTTACAGGGCTGCAGCTTGATTTCCTGGCACAGAACTGGCTGGGTGATGAGAAAATCGCCATTTTTTCAATTGCTGTCGTGCAAGTATGGTTTCATACAGGACAGATGATTATTATCTTTGTTGCCGGTCTTCAGAGCATTCCTGCCGATCTTTACGAGGTGGCCAAAATTGAAGGGGCAAGCAGATGGCAGACGTTCAAAAAAGTCACATGGCCGCTTGTTGCTCCCGCAGCAACCATCGTTGTCGCGTACACAACGATACAATCATTTAAAGCGTTCGATCTGATCTTTGCCATGACGCGCGGAGGTCCGAACTATTCAACGGAGATTATCGCAACCCTGATTTACACAACGGCATTCAGGAGCTTTAAATTTGGCTATGCATCAGCAGAATCCGTTATTTTTATGGCCGTCATTGCCTTGATTACGTTTGTGCAGTTTAAGGCATTGCACGCAAACAGGGTCGACTACTGAGGAAAGGGTGACGAACGTTGAAAGGAACAAAGTACGGACTCATATTAATCTACGCAGCCATTATCATCATTCCGATCTTCGCCATCTTTTTAACAACGTTTAAAACGATTGCTGAAATGTATGAAAATGTACTCGGACTGCCTGAACGGTTTTCAGTGTCAAATTACATATCTATTTTTAAAGATCAGTCGATGGGCCTGTATTTTCAGAACAGCTCAATTGTCACACTTGTATCCGTCTTTCTGACGCTGTTTTTTGCAAGCCTGATCGCCTTTGCCATCACGCGGATCGGCGGTGTACTCAGCGCTGCTGTGTTCGGATTTTTCACACTCGGCATGATGATTCCTGCGCAGGTGAACATGATTCCGCTCTATCAGTTGATTTTTCAGCTGAAGCTGACGAACAGTCTCGTGGGACTGATGATCGTCAACATTGCGGCTACCTTGCCTGTTGCTGTTTTCATTCTCACTGGATTCATGAAAACTCTGCCGAAATCGTTGTTTGAAGCAGGATCCATTGACGGCGCCGGGAACTGGCTGATGTACCGCAAAATTGCCCTGCCGCTCTCGCTTCCATCGCTGTCTGCAACAGCCATTTTTCTGTTTGTGATGCACTGGAACGACCTGCTGTACCCTTTGCTTTTCATCACGAAAGATGAATATAAGACCTTGCCGCTTGCTCTGCTTGAATTTCAGGGGGAGTACATGACGAACTATCCGATGCTGTTCACCGGCGTGATGATTGCCTCTGCGCCGCTTATTATTGCCTACATCTTCCTTCAGAAATATTTTATTGCGGGAATGACTGCAGGCTCGGTGAAGGGCTGAGTTTTTTGCCCCAAACCCTTGCATTTATGAAAAAAGTGAGGTAAGGTAATAAAAACATTTAAAAAATTCATACTATTTATTCTTATCCAGAGAGGTGGAGGGTTCTGGCCCTGCGAAACCTCAGCAACCGGAAAAGATCAGGCAGATGCCTGTTCGAACCAAGGTGCTAATTCCAGCAAGCTTGAATGCTTGGGAGATAAGAGGAAGCCAGTTTTGCCGAACCAGCGTCTTCTTCTTATATGAGGAAGGCGCTTTTTATTTTTCCAAAGCATATAAAAAAGCCCGGTCCAGGGCGTGTAAAAGAAGAAATGACAAACAGGATGGTGTTTAATCATGTCGGAACGCATTGAAACAACTTTGGCGCAAATCGGGAATCGCAGTGAAAACATAACGGGAACGGTAAACCCGCCCGTCTACTTTTCAACAGCCTACAGACATAATGGAATCGGGGAATCAACAGGGTTTGATTACATCAGGACAGGAAATCCAACGAGAACAATTTTAGAAAAAGCAATCGCAGATCTTGAGCACGGCGATCAGGGATATGCATTCAGTTCGGGAATGGCAGCCATTCAGACGCTGATGGCCCTGTTTAAAAGCGGGGATGAACTGATTGTCTCTTCCGATTTGTACGGCGGAACATACCGTTTGTTTGAACGGGAATGGCGCAAATACGGCCTTGTTTTCCATTATGCGGATTTTAAAGACGGGGACTGTACAAAGCAGCTGATCAATGACCGCACAAAGGCGATTTTTCTGGAGACTCCGACAAATCCTTTGATGCAGGAAACAGAGGTCAGCGATATAGCCGAAATGGCACGGGAACACAAGCTGCTGCTGATTGTTGATAATACGTTCTACACGCCTATTCTGCAGACGCCGATTTTAGACGGAGCCGATATTGTCATTCACAGTGCTACCAAATATTTGGGCGGACATAACGATGTACTTGCAGGTCTTGTCGTCGCAAAAGGCAAAGAGCTTTGCGAAGAGCTTGCCCAGCACCATAATGCAATCGGCGGCGTGCTCTCCCCATTTGATTCATGGCTTTTGATCCGCGGGATGAAGACACTTGCTTTAAGGATGAATCAGCATGAAAAAAATGCAGGACAGGTTGCAGAATTTTTGGAGAGCCAATCCGAAGTAACGGATGTTTTATACCCGGGAAAAGGCGGAATGCTTTCGTTCAGACTGCAAAAAGAAGAGTGGGTCAATCCATTTTTAAAAGCACTGAAGACGATAACCTTTGCTGAGAGTCTCGGAGGCGTTGAGAGCTTTATCACATATCCGGCCACGCAGACACATATGGATATTCCAGAAGAGATCAGAGCTGCAAACGGCGTATGCAACCGCCTGCTGCGTTTTTCAGTCGGCATTGAACACGCAGGTGACTTGGAGCAGGATCTGCTGCAGGCATTTGAACTTATGAAGGAGGCAGATAAAGTTGAGCAGCGGTAAGTGGACATTCGAGACGAAACTGCTTCACAACAGTCATAAGGCGCAGAAAGATACAGGGGCGGTCAGCGTTCCCATTCATCATTCATCAACGTTTCACCAGTTTGATTTTGACGATTACGGGAAATTCGACTACGGCCGTTCGGGAAATCCGACGCGGGAAACACTTGAGCAGGCCATTACTGAACTTGAAGGCGGAACAAGAGGCTTTGCTTTTGCATCCGGGATGGCAGCGATCTCCACCTGTTTTCTGCTTCTTTCAAAAGGAGACCATGTCCTGATTACAGAGGATGTTTACGGGGGAACATACCGGATCATTACAGACGTTCTCAGCAGATTCGGCATCGAGTACAGCTTTGTTGACATGACCGATCTGCATGAAGTGGCTTCTCATATCAGGCCGAATACGAAAGTCATTTACGTTGAAACGCCGTCCAATCCTCTTTTGAAAATTACCGACATCCGGGGGATTACAAAGCTTGCAAAAGCAAACGGATGCCTGACGTTTTTAGATAATACGTTCCTTACACCAGCTTTGCAGCGGCCGATTGAACTCGGCGTGGACATCGTCCTTCACAGCGCCACCAAATTCCTTGCCGGACACAGCGACGTCCTTGCAGGCCTTGCCGTTGTAAAGGGAGAGGAGCTTGCAGCGAGAGTACAGAAACTGCAGAACGCATTCGGAGCCGTCCTCGGCGTCCAGGACTGCTGGCTCGTTCTCCGTGGCATGAAAACATTGAACGTAAGGCTGCAGCAGTCCAGTGAGTCTGCTCGAAAACTCGCAGACTATTTATCCCGCCATAAAGCCGTCCGGAACGTGTACTACCCTGGACTCACGTTTCATCCCGGGCACTCGATCCAGCGGTATCAGGCAGATGGTCCTGGAGCTGTCCTGTCTTTCACACTGGCAGACGAGGATGCCGTCCGCACGCTCGTTAAAAATGTGGAGCTGCCGGTATTTGCGGTAAGCCTTGGAGCGGTCGAATCCATTCTGTCCTATCCGGCCAGAATGTCCCACGCCGCCATGCCAAAAGAAGAACGGGAGCGCCGCGGAATTACAGACGGACTATTGCGCATAAGCGTCGGGCTGGAAAATGCGGATGACCTGATCAAAGATTTTGAGCAGGCGCTTGCAAAACTGCCGGCGAGTGCAGTGGAGAATAAATTAAGAGCTTAAATCTAGCGGAATTAAAAAATACAAGACTCTTAACTTGATGTTAGGAGTCTTTATCAAGTAATGGAGGAAATGCAGATGTACAGCTATGTTTCACACTTGGAGTGCCCAAAGTGCGGTGCCGAGTATTCAGTTAAGGACGTGCAGCAGCTTTGCACATGCGGATCTCCGCTTTTGGTGCGCTACCATTTAGATCAAGTGAAGAGTGCGTTATCAAAAGAAGAAATCGCCAGCCGGGAAAACAGTTTGTGGAGATACCACGAGCTGCTGCCTGTTGAGGATCCAAAGCATGTGGTTTCAATGGGAGAGGGCATGACCCCTCTTTTGAAAATGGACAGGCTTGGGGCAGAATATGGCCTAACACAGCTGCTTATGAAGGATGAAGGGCTGATACCGACCGGCTCTTTTAAGGCCAGGGGAGCGGCTGTCGGAATTTCTAAAGCAAAGGAGCTTGGCATAAAGACCTTTGCGATGCCGACAAACGGTAATGCAGGTGCAGCCTGGTCGCTTTATGCTGCCAGAGCGGGGATGGAGCCATATGTCATCATGCCGCTTGATGCGCCCCTCATCACCCGGAAAGAAACCGCCATTTCAGGTGCGAATCTCCATTTAATTGACGGACTGATCAGCGATGCGGGAAAAGTTGTGGCGGAGCTTGTGAAAGATCAAGGATTCTATGATGCTTCTACTCTGAAGGAACCTTACCGCATTGAAGGGAAAAAGACGATGGGATATGAAATCGCCGAACAGCTCGGCTGGGAGGTGCCTGATGTCATTCTTTATCCGACAGGAGGAGGAGTGGGCATTATCGGAATCTACAAAGCGCTTCGGGAGCTGCAGGAGCTCGGCTGGATCAGCAAGGAGAGGATGCCTCGCCTTGTTGCCGTTCAGGCTGAGGGATGTGCGCCGATTGTAAAAGCTTTTGAAGAAGGAAAAGCTGAATCGGAGTTCTGGGAAAATTCGCAGACGGACGCGTTCGGCATTAACGTTCCGAAGGCAATCGGTGATTTCCTTGTACTGGAGGGAATTTATGAAACAAACGGGAATGCCATAGCTGTATCAGAAGAGGAAATTAAGGCAGAGCAAGCCCTGACGGCAGAGCTTGAAGGATGTTTTATTTGTCCTGAAGGTGCGGCAACATTCGCTGCAGCCCGCAGATTGAAGGAGAGCGGATGGATCAGGGAAGACGAGAAAGTGGTCTGCTTGAACACTGGTCAGGGCATCAAATATCCGGAGACGGTACGTGCAGAGGCGCCGGTTTTGAAAAAAGGAGAAAAGCTCTCACTCTAAACTTCTACTCCATCAGGCAGATTCATATACTGTAGCAATGTACAGGCAGTCTTGTGCATAATCGGCTGTGGAGGTGCAAGATGATTGTTGAAGTAAGTGCTGCAGGAGCTGCGCTCGCCTTTATGTTACTCGTCGCCTATTTAATTCAGACTCTCCGCAAGGGCATGACGACTCTTGATGAGACGAATGAAACGCTTGCGGAAGTAAGAAAAGCGGTCCATGATCTGTCGGGAGAAGCAGAAGAACTTATCCAGTCCGCCAATCAGATCACGGTTGATGTGAAAGGCAAGATGAAGACAGTGGAACCGCTGTTTGAATCCGCACAGGACATGGGAGAAGTTCTGAACAGTGTGACCCATACCGTAAAACAGGCGGCATCGGGCTATGGATACGGACTCCCTCCAGTGAAAAACGATGATCCGCCAAACCGTGAGATGAAAATCAGGCTTAAATGAACGTTTCCTCAACAGAATTGAAATGACACATGAAACAGCAGGCACATTCTTTGGAGAATAGTGCCTGCTGTTTTTGTTTTACATGGTATTATTGTAAAAAACAGATAATTTGATAAAAGATGGAAGCCTTTATTATTACGAAATTAGATAAGGAGTGAAGGCATGAAATTGCTGCTTACATCTGGAGGCGTAACGAACCGGAGCATACACAATGCCCTTGTTGACATGCTGGACAAGCCCATTGCAGATTCCACTGCCCTCTGCATTCCTACAGCTATGTACGGACACCCCTGGGTCGGGCCCGGCGTCAAAGTCTGGGAGTTTATCACCGGGAAACCCGGAAATCCCATGGTCGATTTGGGCTGGAAATCTGTAGGCGTGCTGGAGCTCACCGCGCTGCCGAGCATTGATAAAGACCGCTGGGTGCCGCTCGTTCAGGAGACAGACGTCCTGCTGGTGTCTGGAGGCGACGCCCTCTACCTGTGCCACTGGATGCGGCAATCCGGTTTCGCAGACCTCTTGCCGTCGCTTAACGCCGTTTATGTGGGAATGAGTGCCGGGAGCATGGTGATGGCCCCTGAGATCGGAGACTATTTCGTCGGCTGGACTCCGCCCTCTGGAAGAGATGAAACGCTGAGCATGGTTGATTTTTCACTATTTCCTCATCTGGACCACGAGATGCTTCCGGGCAACACCATGGCTGCTGCAGAAAAATGGGCCGGCGGAATCAAGGGACCAGCGTATGCAATAGACGATCAGACCGCCATTAAGGTGATTGACGGAGAAGCAGAAGTTATTTCTGAAGGGAATTGGAAGCAGTTATAGTAGACCATTTGAAAGAATAGGCGAATCAAAAGATACTGCATTAGCCGTTAAACTTTTGATGAGCGATGATGCAGCCTGGGTAAGGTATCTGTATGAAATGGCCCTTTTATGTAATGGGTTGGATTGAAAGACTCGGAACAGTACAAAAAAGAACTCCATTTTAAAATGGAGTTTCCTTTGATAAAATAATATACACCAGCAGTCCCGCATAGTTTTACTTCCAATCCCGTTTCCTTTTTAACTTCCCTCAGAGCTGAATGTCCTCGCCATACTCAACTCGTCCACTCGGAAAGTTCCCTACCAGTGTACTTGAAGTTTATTGCCATCTGGGTCGTAAAAGTGGAAAAAGGCATGACCATTATCTTCTTTTATATCCTCAACCTTAACTTGATTAAAAATTAAATGCTGATGAAATTTCGACAATTCTCGACTTGTAAAGCCAATGCTAAATTCTTGTTGATTATCAATTGTAAAATGTGCAAATGTTTCATCTTCGGTAGGAACCAAGATAAGTAAGAAAGGTCCTTCATTTACTTTTAAAACTGCAAGTTCTTCAGTAATGTTTAGTAGGTGGAGCCCTAATACATCTCTATACCATTTTGCAGACAGTTCTAAATCTTTAACGGGAATCCTAATATAATGGACTTGTTCAATAAATGATTGACTCAAAGTTTTCTCTCCTTTATTTAATCAGGTGTATGAATTAGTTTCTTTACTAAATACCTATTTAACTGTTGAACTAAAATCTTTTAATTAAATAACTATTATTTCCATTTTAACATAATCATGCTAAATTATGCTTTAATCGGTTGAATGAAAAAACACACCATTTTGGTAGTAAATGGTGTGAGAATTACTTTGCAATTTTCAGTTTTGCACCTTAATACCGGCCCGTTACTCATCATGAAGCCTTTTGTATTGAAAATCCTAATCTAAGCTTCTCTTATAATATACAGCGCAGCAGGAAGCGTTTTGGCATTTCACATACTTACAGCGCTATTAATAGGACAAAAACCAGCTCTCTCAGGTCTTCTGACAAGTTCTCCTGAACAATTAGGACAAACGTTTGACATTTCAATTGTGCAGTCTTCGCAAAAAGTGCATTCATGCACACAGATGTATGCCTTTCCTTTTAAATCTCCATCACATTTTTCGCATATTGTCTTCATTTCTAATCCCATTATTAAAACCTCCAATATTTGAATACTCCTTATTTTAGTTTATCAATGCCGGTTGGAACATACTGTTCTTATGGAATTTAGCCGGTTATACTTAAGAAAATAATGTATTTTATTAGATTGAGATAAAATAATAAAGGTGGCATCACATGGACCCGATTAATCGTCAAATACTTACTATTTTGCAGGAAGATGGAAGAGTTTCAATGACTGAACTTGGAAAGAAAGTTTCTTTATCCGTTCCTGCGGTCACTGAAAGGGTCAGGAAGATGGAGGATCAGGGGATTATTAAAGGGTATAAGGCTGAAATTGACAATGTGAAGATTGATAAACCGGTTCAAGCATTCATTTTAATGAAAACGCACCGATGCAGCGCATTTAGAGAATACTGCAAAGTAAACCCTTTGGTTATCGAATGTCACCGGTTAACTGGAGAGTACAGTTATCTTGTTAAAATCGTGACTGAGTCAAATGAGTTATTAGAAGGGTTTATTGATTCATCGATGGAGTACGCCGAACCGCTCACGATGATGAACCTGTCTTCCCCTGTTCCTGATAAAGTTATATAGCAGGAAGAAGCGGTTCAAGCCTGGTCAAGCTATGAACCGCTGAAGTTATGGTGAGTAATGATTTTGAGTGAAAAACGGCACAGGTCATTCACTCCACAAACAGATTCCCGACTAACCATCTGTTCGATACATCCTCAGCACATCCTCAGCCCGCTTAATCATTTCATTTACCAGCTCTTTGGGTTCTTGTACATAAACATCTTCTCCAAGCAGGATGAACTGCTTCGCCATGAACGGAACTTCCTCAAGCGGTGCTAAAGTGTCAATAAATCCGGTGCCGTCCTCATTAATCGTAAGATGATCTGACAGAAAAGGCAGCGTTTTGCACTCTCTTACCCCGTTTTTTGAGAGCAGGACTTTAAGCGGCGCCTGTGTACGCGTTTCTTCTTTCTCCATCCATTGTTTTAACGTTACAGAACTGTTCTGCGCAGGAGCCAATTTTTCAAGAGAAAGAATTCTGTCTGCCCGGAACAGCCGGTCCCCGCCGGATTTCCTGTCATATGCAGGACAGTACCAAAGCCCTCCGGATGTATATAATCCGTATGGCACGATAGCCCGATTGGATGGTCCGTTTCTGCTTTCATAGGCAATACGGATTTCAATCTGCTCCACGGCAGCGTCCAGGAGCTCGTTTAAAAAAGGCACGTCCGCTTTGGACGGCGGAGCCCAAAAAGCGACCCTTTCTTTTAACTGATCAATTTTCCCCTTAACAGCATCAGGAAAAGAAGCATATAGTTTGTCAGATGCAGCCTTGATTTCGGATTGAAACGGCAGGGCGTGCAGAAGCAGGAGGTGCTGATAGGAAAAATAGAGGGCAATCCCCTCGTCCTCTGTGAAAAAAGACGGCGGAAGGATGTTGTTTCTGAGAACCGTGTATCCTCCGCCAGGACCCGGTTCACTATATAAAGGAACCCCCCATGCCTCCAGTTCAGCGAGGTCGCGCTGAACCGTCCTGACACTGATATCGAATTCCGCAGAGAGTTCACCGGCCGTCACTTTTCTCTGCCTGTTGATGTAAAAAAGAATGTTTAATAATCGCTGTGTTTTTGACATGAAATTTCCCCGCTATTCACGACAGATTCTGTCGCCATTATCTGCTAGGATGATACAGAAGTCAATTTTAGAAAGTGAGATGGACATATGAGAAAAGTGGTTTTATATATAGGAGTCAGTCTTGACGGATACATTGCACGCAGGGATGGAAGCATTGACTGGCTGGAAGAAGCACAGGGAGAGGGAGACAACGGGTATAGTGAGTTTCTAAAAACAATCGATACGGTCATCATGGGTAAAAAAACATATGATCACGTTCTTGAACTCACAAATCACAAGTATCCGTATGAAGGGATGAAAAGCTTCATCTATACAAGAAGCGAATCCAGGACTGAAGGTGACCTGATTTTTACGAAGGAAGAACCGGAAGCACTCATTGACCATTTGAAAAAAGAGGAAGGCGCTGACATCTGGATGGTCGGCGGCGCAGAAATTCTCGATGATTTTATGAAAAAAGATCTGATTGATGAATATATCATCACGACCGTTCCAGTCATTCTAGGAGACGGCATTACCTTGTTCAGACCGGGTAATCCCGAAACCAAACTTGCATATAAAAGAACTGTCCGCTTTGGGGACTATGTTCAGTCTCATTACACGCGTTCATAAAAAAACAGGCATCTTCCTTTAGGAAGGTGCCTGTTTTATATCCTTCTGGATTAAAAACGACATAAGTGTCATTTTGTTATTGTGTTTCTCGGAGTGATGTTATACAATTAAAAACGACAACGATGTCGTTTATTTGAATTTAACCCCAGGAGGTTTTATATATGTTAATCACAATGCTCTCAACTGGAACAAGAGGAGATACCCAGCCATTTATTGCTTTAGGTACAGAACTGAAAAAGAAAGGGTACCGGGTACGCATTGCAGCATCAGAATCATACCGGCAGCTTGTCGAAGAGTATGGATTTGAATATGCCCCTATGCGCGGCGATATAGCCAAAATCTTAGAAAGCGGAGTTGTAAAAGATGCAGATAACCCTCTGAAATTTTTTACAAGCTTAAACTTTAAAAATGACGATTTGGAAGAGCTGATGGTTGGCGGACAAGAAGACATGCATAGAGCATGCGAAGGTGCAGATGCCATCGTGTACCATCCAGGAGCTACACTTGGATATTTTGTTGCAAAGGAAATGGGCATTCCAAGCATCTTGGCCGCACCTTTTCCAATGACACCTACAAAAGAATATCCTGCTATCATCTTTTATGACCGACTGCGGCTTGGCAGGACCGTAAACAAACTGACTCATCACATCTTTGAAAAAGGTTTTTGGAAGATGGCCAATACGGGCGTGAAGAAATACTGGGTTAAGAAGTATGGACAGCTCCCGAAAGATTTTTCGAATCCCTATCCAAAACAGCGTACATCTAGTCATCCTACAATCACTTCATTGAGTCCAAGCGTTTTCCCTGTACCGGGTGACTGGCCAGAGAATGTCCACTCTTTAGGATACTGGTTCATTGAAGATCAAGCCGGTTATAAACCGTCTAAAGAGGTAGATGAGTTCCTCAGAAACGGAGAGCCGCCGGTATACGTTGGATTTGGCAGTGTTGGAGATAAGGCAAATGCCGCGGAATCAACAGAAATGGTTTTAAAAGCACTTGAGAAGAACGGTAAGCGAGGCATCATCAATGCTGGAGGAGGCATGGAGGAAAGAGAAAGTACAAAAGATATTCTGTATGTGAAAAGTGTCCCTCATGAGTGGCTTTTTCCACAGCTGTCTGCCGTTGTCCATCACGGAGGGGCGGGCACGACGGCTGCAGCACTTCGTTCGGGCGTGCCTCAAGTGGTGATTCCGTTTGGAAACGACCAATATGCCTGGGGTAAGAGAATGGTTGAGCTGGGTGTGAGCGGAGGATCAATACCGCGAAAGGAATTGACTGCCGATAAGCTGGCTGACGCTATTGCTTTAACCCAATCGATTGAAGTTAAAAATAAGGCAAGGGAATTAGGAGTAAAGGTAAGTGCAGAAAAAGGTGCGCAAAAGAGTGCAGACCTTATTCATAAAACAATTGAAAATTATTATAGAAAAGAAAGGAACTGATTTCAATTATGCCTAAAGTCAGTGAAAATCATGCTCAATTGAAAAGAAAGGAAATATTGGAAGCAGCCAGAAAAGTATGCATGCAAAAGCCCATTTTTGACGTATCGATGAGAGATGTTGTGATAGAAACCGGTATGAGCCAGGGAGGCGTATACAAATATTTCTCCAATATCGATGAAGTGTTTGGAGCTTTGCTGAACGAAGAAAATTTAAACAGCGAAGTGAAAGAGGAAGTTGATGATATATTTGCAGGGTCGGACGAGCCTCTGCAAAAACTTGAAAAAATCCTGATGTACATTGGCGATTATATGGAGAAGTCCTTGCTGGACCGAGGACCTGTTTATTATAGCTTGATGGCTCTTTATTCGAGGGATCCAGAAAGATATAAGAGGGTGCAGAGCATCGTCAAGGACGTTTCGAATCTCCAATATCTTCATAAAAAGTTCTGCTCTTTTTTAGAAGTGCAAATTAGTCAGGAGACATTCACTCCTGCAATGCCAAAGGAATATATCATTATGCTGATTGAAACCTATATGTCAGGCATTTTGAACCAGGTAAGCATCGGGAATAGACCAAAACAAGAGCTTTCAAATGAAATACAGAAAAAATTGAGGATTTTATTCGTGACTCTAAAGCGTGTGCTGGTGTAATGAGAGGTTTTAACCGTGATTTCAAAATACTGATATTCGGACAGATCATATCGATATTCGGTTCGTCTGTTTTACGGTTTGCTTTGTCTTTATATGTACTTGATCTAACTAATTCCGCAACAGTTTTTGGGACAATTATGGGTCTTTCCATCGTGCCTGCTATCGTTATTTCGCCAATCGGTGGAGCTATTGCAGATCGATTTGATAAGAAAAAAATCATGGTGATCTTAGACCTGTGCAGCAGTATTCTTATCATCCTGTTTGCCATTCTTCTCTTTAGCGGAAACGGAACGGTCATTTCTATAGGTATTCTTCTGATGGCTCTGACTTTAGTTAGCTCGATGTATCAGCCAGCTGTTCAGGCCAGTATACCTGTACTTGTCCCTAAGGAGCTGCTCTTGAAAAGCAATGGCATCGTTTCAGGAGTCGTGTCCATTGCCAACTTTGTTGGTCCTATCGCCGGCAGTGTGCTCTACAGCTTTACGAGTATCAATGTGATTGTTGTTGTCAGCGCCATCTTCTTTTTTACAGCAGCCGTTATCGAAATTTTCATGAAGATTCCGTTTGAAAAACGAGCGCCGGAGCCTTTTGCTCAAATGGTCACAAGCGACATCAAACAGGGGATTTCCTATATCATTCACGAAAATCGATTCATTCTAAAAAGCATTGGTATAGCATTCACTGTCAGCCTTTTTATTGCCCCTATGTTTTTTGTAGGACTGCCATACATGATCAAAGTACTTTTTAATATGCCGGATACTTATTTCGGATTTGCCCAATCAGGCATCTCACTTAGTATCGTTTTCTCTGCCATGACCATCGGGCTTCTAAAGAGCAAAATTCGGGGTGATAATCTCTATCTGTGGATTGCAGCGTGTGGAGCTGTCTATTTCGGTATGGCGTTCGGCACCAGTCAATTCATTGAAAGTGCTTTTGCGAAATACTTGATTGTCAGTGTCAGTTCCATGCTCGTCATGTTTGCCTTGACGGTCGTAAACATTTATCTGAATACGATTATTCAGGAGAAGACGCCTGGAAATATGCTGGGGAAAGTGATGTCGATACAAGCAGCCGCGGCTACAACGGCCGTACCAATAGGACAAATTCTATTCGGCTTTTTGGTTGACGTGTTCTCAAGCCAGATTTATATCCTGATTGCAATCATTGGTGTGATTTCACTTCTTATCAGCTTAATGGTAAAGCAAGTATACAAAGTAAAATCAGTTCAAAATTAAAATGAATGGATGTAAATTTACCATGTTTTTAAAAATCATAAAAAAAATCATTTTAGTACTAGGAACAATTTTGATTATTCCAATCGGAATCGGGCTATTAATTGGAGGAGGGTATATTCTGTTTTCTTTAGTAGATGGGTCCTCCCTTGATGAATCGCTAAAAAATCTGGCTCAATTCAGCCAGACAATCCAGCCGTACTTCAACTATTTGATTCTGCTTTTTATCATCCCTTTGCTGCTGAAAGGAATAAAAAAAGTAAAAGCGTCAAAAGGATGAATACCATTTGGATCGTGTATGCTTTGCAAAGGGAGGGAGAGGCTGGAATTAAGCCAGCTTCTAATAGGTGAAAAAGGTGAATTTGAGCCTGCTCAAATTCACCTTTTTCTATTTCAATAAGGACAGCGATATATGTGCAGACAATTCATTTCTTCATACTTGATCAAACAAACAAAATCTCATCCGTCATCCGGTACTCGCTCGGGGTAATGCCTACGTATTTTTTAAAAGTCGAGCTGAAATAGTTCGGTGTGTTGAAGCCAAGTTCATCTGCGATCTGCTCGATTGTTTTGTCTGAATGGCGAAGCATCCAGACGGCACGCTGCAGGCGGACGAAGGTGACATATTCGACAAAACTCCTGCCCGTTTCTTTTTTGAAAAGTCTGCAGAAGTAGGGAACACTGATGTTTATTTGATTGGCGACTTGTCTGGTTGTTAAATCATGCTGGCAGTTTTCTGCGATATATTTGGTGCATGAGGTGATCAGCGGGTTCTTCGTTATCTCTTCATAGTAGCGGAGCGACAGCCTGTTATAGTGAGGCGTGCGCCTTGCTTTTCGTGCTTCCCTGTAAGAGTGGGAGAGCATAAGGGGTTCTCTGCAGATTGATCCGACGCCTGTGAAAAGATGAATGCCGTGTTTTTCCTTCAATGCTTCTGCTGCCCGGAGGAAAGTCTCTTCGCCTTCCTGAAAGTGCTGAAAGGATGTATAGCCGTGCGGAACCTGGATCAGCATGAGCAGATGTTTTTTATAGGCCAGAAAAGAAGGAAGCACACCTATGGCTGAAAAAGCATCTTTAAACGCAGCCTGAATCAGCATGGGCGCATTTACTGCTGTTTCCCGGGGCTGGTTGTGAATGAATCCCTGAATAAAACAGACCGTGTTTGGGACGCTGTGATCAGGAAAATAGGGGCGTGCGGCAAACAGTTCCTCCTCAGATTTGACTTCGGCTCTGAGAAGTCTTCTGAGAAAAGCTTCCTGAAAGGGAAGAAGCTCGCTGTTTCCTTGCTTGTATGTTTTAGTCATATCACCGTAGTTCGTTATGATTGCGCTTTCATTTGCAGCTGAAGTCAGTACTTTTTTTATGCTTTTAATGAAGGTGTGTTTTTTGACAGGCTTAACGAGCATGGTCTGAAGCTTCATCTCAAGTGCAAGCGGCGATGTTTTCAGCATGGAAGGCTCAATAAGCGGGAAGATAATGCAGTTCTGATGGTGTTTTTTGAGCCGGTGAATTTTAACCCAGTCGAACAGTTTAGTAACTTCGACTACCGTTATCGTAAGCGGATCTCGTCTATGACCGGAAACAGATAGTTCTTCTTTAAGTTCTTCATGGATCCATGCGGCCATTTTCTCTTTTTCGGCAGGTTCCTTAACTTCGAATGTTACGGTATACACGCTTTTATTCCCCGTTTCTATCAGTATGACTCTAGCACTAGTATACATGAAAGAAGGAATATATTAAATATTTATACATTTCTGATAATTTATTGTAAGGTAACGCGTGTTTTGGTCATGTACAATACAATCAAGCAGCAGATTACCAGATAAAAGGGGGAAAGGATCGTGGCAGCAGATTATAAAGATTATGAGTATGTAGAGGCAGGGACAGTGGATGTCCGGGAGCTCACGCCGCTTGATGAGGAGACGCGCCATTTGATGAAAAGCGAGTTCAGCATCGGGTCAAAGCTCACACTGTTTTATTTTGCATTCATTTTGATTATCCCGGTCTTAAACTGGTTCGCACCGGATTTTATGTTCTCTTCTTTTTACGGAGGCATGACGTACGCCTGGTTTTTCACCGGAATCTTTGCGATGGGCATGGCCTTTTTAATTGCATTTATTCATACTTTCCTTTACGAGAAGAGACTGAAGAAGACTCAGACGCCGTCAAGCTCTGTTCAATCTTCTGACGGAAGGAGTGTCAACTGATGGCAGCGTTACTTGAACCGAAAATGCTTTTGACGATTTTCCTGATGGGTACAATCGTGTATATTACGTATCTTACAAAAAGAAACGCAACGGCATCTGAATTTTTCGTAGGAGGCAGAAGCTTCGGGTGGTTTACCAACGGTTCGGCCATTGGAGGGGACTACCTTAGTGCTGCAACGTTTCTCGGAATTGCGGGGCTGACGTTTCAGCTTGGCTATGACGGAGCGTACTATGCGTTCTGTTTCTCGATTGGGCTTACTCTTCTTGCTATTTTCGTAGCGGGTCCGCTCCGCAGATTCGGAGCTTATACAGTAGCCGATTTCCTCGGCTACCGCTTTCACAGCAAGCGTGCAAGACTTGCGGCAGTAGCAGTCGTTCTTGCCATTTCAGGTTTCTACGCAGCACCCCAGCTGCTCGGCGCCGCACAGATCTTGAGCATGTTCTTTGGAACTAGCTATGAGTTTGGCATTATCTTTACGTGCAGTGTCATGATCTTCTACGTTGGTGTCGGAGGGATGAAGGGAACTACCCTGAACCAGGCGCTGGAGCTCTGGATCCGTCTTGGCGCTTTCATCCTTATGGTCGTCGCGGCCATATACGGCGGTCTATATTATGAGCGCATTCTTGCGTCCGTTACTGAATTCACAGGAAGCATCGCCGGAACAGCCGAATTTGCTCCTGATGGCAAAGACATCGTTCATGACGGCCAGACTTGGATTGGAACAGGAAACTATTTTCCTTCTTTCTGGCAGACCATTTCCATGACGATTGGTCTTGCGCTTGGTACCATCGGCCTTCCGCATATTCTCCTGCGCTTTTACACAAACCCAAGTGCAAAGGCTGCCCGGAAATCCGCTCTTATGGCGATTTTAATTGCAAGCGTTTTCTTTCTCTTTGCTGTTTATCTTGGTGCTGTCGGAAGATCGATCTTCCTGAGCGGTTCTGCTGATCCTCAAGTTATGAAGGATCTTGTTGCAGGCGGCAACAACATGGTTATTCCGTCCACAGCACAGGCTCTTGGAGGAGAGTGGCTACTTGGTCTTGTCATTGCCGGTGCGTTTGCGGCCGTTTTCTCAAACCTGTCAGGACTTTTCATCGCAAGCTCGGGTGCATTGGCGCATGATTTGTATGCTACATTCCTGCGGAAAAACATCTCGCAGAAAGAGCGCGTTATTGCAGGAAAAGTTTCGATTATCGTTCTCGGTATTCTATATGGGGCCCTTGGTCTTCTTGTAAAAGAAGCCTCAATCGGCCACTTGGTTGCACTGGCCTTCACAGTAGCAGCAAGTACGTTTACTCCAATCTTCATCCTTGGCATCTGGTGGAGAGGCATGACTGAAAAAGGGGCGATCGCAGGTCTTGTGCTCGGACTTCTTTCTTCTATGTACATGATCTTCCTGCCGGCAACACTTCCTGAATTCCTACAATTCAGGGTGCCTGGCCTGATTACCGTGCCAATCGGCTTCTTATCCGTCTATATCGTTTCAAAACTTGACCGGAAAGTGCCGGCAGACGTAAATGACTTTATGAGAAAAGTGCATTCAAAAGAATCAGAGATTGCCTGATGTAAAACGGGGGACCTTCTAAGTGGAGGTCCTCTTTTTGTGCGTTTTTAAACCATTCAAATAAACTATATATATTATAAGATTAGTAGGAATAATAACCTATTTTATAGTAAAAATGGGTATATTTAGATGGTTATCTTGGCACTTATTTCGTCTGGCGAAATAAAGTAAGATACACATTAAGAATCTATCTCTAACCATCAGGAGGCAATGCTATGAAAAAACCAATCCTATCTCTTACTCTGGCAGCAACGCTTGCAATTGGAGCTGTCAGTGTACAGGCTGCTGTAAAGCAGGAGCCTGCGGCAAAAGCGGCTCAGCACTTCCAGGACCCTTTTGAAAAGAAAATCCTAAAGGCAATCAGCGCAGAAAACATCTATGAAAATATTGATTACCTATCAAAAGTTCCGCGTGTGGCTGGAACGGAGTCTGAGGCTAAAGCTGTTCAGTTTATAAAAGAAGAATTTGAATCATACGGGTATAAAGCTGATGTTCAGCCGTTCACATTTTACGGCTATACTCCGCCAAGCAGCATCTCCCTTTCAGTAGACGGCTACGGCGGTGAATGGAAGCCTCAGGCATTTACTTATTCTGTGAGCGGAAATGTGTCGGGAGAGCTCGTTTTAGCTGGTCTTGGAAAAAAGGACGAGCTGTCTTCACTTGATTTGAGCGGGAAAATTGCCCTTATCAAGCGCGGTGAAATCAGTTTTGCAGAAAAAGTGCTCAATGCAGCGGAAAAAGGAGCTGCCGGGGTCATTATATATAACAATGCAGAGGGAGCACTTAGCGGAACCCTTGGAGAACACAACGACAAATTCGTTCCTTCAGCTGCTTTATCAAAAGCAGAAGGTGAAGCGCTGCTGTCACAGATCGGGAAAACAGTTTCCCTCTCCATTGTGGGAGCGGAAACGGGTGAAAAAACGTCTCACAATGTAATAGCCGTGAAAAAACCGACTGGAAAAAAATCTGCAGCGAACGATATTACCGTTCTCGGTGCACATCATGATTCTGTTGCGGGTGCCCCGGGAGCAAATGATGATGCCTCAGGAACTGCAATGACTCTTGAGCTTGCTCGCGTTTTGAAGAATGTACCGGCAGATACAGAAATACGCTTTGTGACATTTGGTGCGGAAGAAGTCGGACTGCTTGGATCAGAACACTATGTAAGCACGTTATCTGACGATGAAATCAGCCGCACAGTTGCTAACTTTAACCTTGACATGGTTGGGAGCAGAGATGCTGGGGATCTGGTTATGCTGACGCTGGACGGCAAGTCGAACCTTGTCACAGACCTTGCTCAAAAATCGAGCGAAAAACTAAACGGCGAACCGACGCCATATGGACAGGGAGGACGCAGTGATCATGTTCCTTTTGCGGAAGCGGGAATTCCTGCTGCGCTGTTTATTCACAGTCCCTCCGAGCCATGGTATCACACACCTGAAGATTCAATAGACAAAATCAGCAAAGAAAAGCTTCAGGATACAGCGGAAATTGTCGGGACAGCCATTTATGACCGTGCTAGGATGGATCAGATCGGACCAAAACCGAAAAAAGCTCCAAAGGTTAAAGCACCGGATGAGCTCAAAACAGAAGAGAATATCAAGTAAACAGCAAATACAGCCTTCATACCTGAAGGCTGTATTTTTTTTTGTGAAATGAAAACCCCGGGCTAGGCCCGGGGTTCTAAAAAGCTTTCAGTGTGGTATTAAAAAAACTTCCTCATGGTGCTAAACTATTTTTGGTTCGCCAACCAAAATAACAGCACGGAGGAAGTCTTATGTCAAAAGACAATAACAGTTTAGCACACACTACTTGGAATTGTAAGTATCACATTGTTTTTGCACCAAAGTACAGAAGGCAAATTATATATGGGAAAATCAAGAAAGATATTGGTGAAATCCTGCGCAAATTATGTGAAAGAAAAGGTGTAGAAATTATTGAAGCGACGGCGTGTAAAGATCACGTACATATGTTAGTTAGTATCCCGCCGAAAATAAGTGTGTCTGCTTTTGTGGGTTATTTGAAAGGTAAAAGCAGCTTAATAATATTTGATCGTCATGCAAACCTGAAATATAAATATGGAAACCGCAAATTTTGGTGCACCGGATATTATGTTGATACAGTAGGAAGAAACAAAAAGGTAATTGAAGAATATATACGCAATCAAATACAAGATGATATAGTGGCTGAACAATTAACGATGATGGAATACATTGATCCTTTCACAGGAGAAGAAGTAAAGAAAAAGAGAAGATGATAGAGGGAGGCCTTTAGGTACGGCCAGTAGAAGTAGTACAAATGGCGAACCCTTCAGTAGCCCTTTAGGGTCTGGTCAGTAACAAAGGCTTTCAGCCGCAGAGAAAACCACCCGTTCTCACGGGTGGTTTTTATTTTTGGAAAACCGCTTTTGCTAAAAGGAGCTCTCTTTTTTAGAAATCATGTAATCGATTGTCAAAAAAGGAATACCTGCTGCTTTCATATGATGGGTGGCCGCAAGCTTTCCCTTTTCAGTCTCTTCTACTCTGAAAACCTCATCTAAAGGAAGCTTGAACAAGTAATTTTTCCAGGCGAGATAGATGCCTGCATCAGATGAAGGGTTATGTTTTCTGCTTGTCAGAAGCAGTGAATCTCCGGATTTACTGAGCTCGAGTATGCCGATCATAGAGCATCCGGGCAGAGGGAGCGCAATATTCATATAGGTCTCCCCGTCTTTCTGATGATAAGAATAAAGGGCGAGAAAAACCGTTTTTTCATCAATTTGTCTGTGCCACGCTCTGACAGACGGCCTTCCGTCCAAGCCTTCTCGTACCGTATAAATACCGCCGGTCATTTCTTTTTGAGCAGAGGAAAGCGGCAAATGGATTTGTTCTGTACGGCTGCTGATCCAACGATAGAAAAAAGCAAAAGGTTTAAACCAGGTATGCCAGTGCACGGCTGCAAACAAACGGTAGCCGCTTGTATGTTCATAAAAATCTGTAATTGTATCAGTCGTCTTTAAACCGTAAATTTTCATATCATCAACAAGTCCCACATGAATCTGAGCCTCAGCTGCGAGATCCGCCGCATGCTGTTTTCCGCGTATTTTACTTACAGGGAAGGAAGGCAGCGCTGCAGATGCCGGTGTAGACACACTCCATCCTATCACTCCAGCCAACGCAAAAACCCCGCCGTTTAACACGCCGTGAAACTTCAGCATGGTGTCTATGGAAACGGCATATTCGCCGAAAGCATTTCCTGACGCATACGCAAGAGAAAACAGGATGGTGATTCCAAGAGATAAGAAGGAGAGACGAATAAGCCATTTCCCCCGGGGAATGTCCGCTTTAAAAGAATGCCAGATAAGCGCATAAATCCCGGTGATGTATAGAATCACTGAAAAAAGTTCAAGCCATACGGAAAAAGCAATGCCTGCAGCAACAATGACAGGTGAAACGATCAGAATACTGACTGCAGCCCGGTAGACGGTTCCTTTTAACAATCTTCCAAGAAACCCTGCAAAAACCGGAAGCAAAAAGGAAGAGTAGTGAAAATGAATGCCCGTCAGCCACGTGATGATCGGAGAGAATCCAGTATCAACTTCAGCAATATGGGCAAAAAACCAGCCGCCCCCGATCATTAAGGAAATCAGGCCCATGTCAATGGAAAACTCCTCAAATCTTACAAATCCCCTTTTCAGAAAACGCGTGACGCCATAACTTGCGACAAAGACTGTAAATAGCAGATAAATACCTGCAAGGATCGGACCAGCCGGAGACGGCCCCAGCATGTGCAGGAGCAGAACGGAGCCGTATCCGAAAGGAGCGATCCATTTATACGTTTTGTAAAACCAGTCCTCTTTTTGTATGACTTGTCTTAGCACAAGCGGGACGTAGACAAGCTGGGCTGCAGTTAGAAGCAGATAATACCAGGGCCCTTCATGAAAAGCGGCCGAAAGGAAAAACATCAAACCGCATAATACGGCCGTTTTATAAACGTTCATCAGAAACAAACTCTCCTTCATAGGAAAATACATGACCGATCAGCGGATTTGTCACGTCTACCCGGATAGTAAAGAACCCTTTCGTTTCATCGAACGATTCTTCAACAGATGCCAGACCCTGGAGGATCTTCGGCAGGGGAATCTCAAGCTTTCCAATGACAAGCCTTTGATTTCCGGACTCAATTCTGAGGCTGCCTCGGTCCGTAACATGTAACGTTAAATCAGAGTAAAACAGGCCTGGTTCGCCCAAGTAATCTTTGATGACGTTCCGTTCACCGTCCAGGCTCATCAAAGCGTTAAACCATCTCTTTTTGCCTGGGAAATAAAACACTCTCTCCCAATGAACCTGCTGTTCACCGCCCGCGCCCGTTCTCACGGAATTTACAATCGTAAACGGAATGTTCTCCCCTCTCTCCGGAAAAAGAAGCTTGCATGCGACTCCCCCTAAAAAGAGCGGATACAGCCATTTCGGGCCGCCTGTTATCTTATGCATCATCCCGCTCCCCCTGAATGGAAACTGATATCTCTTTTGAAGAGCAGGATGCAGACGGTGATAGTCTTCTCGTAATACTTCCTGATAAATAGCCATCTGTTTCTCCTTATCTTTTTCGCCTGCAGCTCTTTGCCGAAGGCACGTCTCTGCTTTGAAAAAAGCCGATTCCTGACAGGACAAAAAGCGCTGCATTAAATGTAATCGGTGTAAAAGGGTGAGTGAGAACACCCGGGTCTGCTAAAGCGGCAGACAAAGCAAGCATTGGGAAAGCAAGAAGCTGGATCCCAAACAGCCATTTCTTTTTTACAGACATCAGCCACAGGATTCCGAATGCTATTTCAGCGATTCCAATACCTGCTGTCAGAAGGGCTGCTTCCTTATATGGCATCTGCAGGAGCTTTTCAGCCATTCCGATTTCTTCAGGGTGCTGAAAGAAAAGCTTTGGGACAGCCCCGTGGTAAGTCCAGACAAAAAAGAAAAGAAACGAAATCACCCAGACGCTGAAAAAACGGAGGTACTGGCTCCCCGGAGTCTCCCCTTTTTCCAGCCACCTTTTTAACACATCAAAGCTTAGCGCGGTTGCCCAGCCGATCATCGGCCTGAACAGAAACCTGTCCAAAATGGCTCCCGCTCTGCCAAATCTGACATCATAATCATATTGTGTTAAAAAAGTGATATTGTCCTGATTTGGTTTGTACTTCCAATAGCCTCTTCCTTCCCTGATCAAAGACCGTTTCTGATCGGTTCCAAAATGCAGGGAAGAGGTTCTTGACCCGTCACGGGCATGAAATTCACCGGCACTTTTTCCAAAGCCTTCTATGCTGAGGCCAAATCCAATATTGGTCTTGTAGGTAAAATGCTGAGGACCGTTTTCTTCTTTTGGCAGATATGTAATAGAGGAAAACCGGAGATCCCATTGTTCATGCAAGTCTGGAGTCTGAGTGGCGTCCCATAGTTTATCCAGTTCCGCTTCTATAGGAATTTCCACATAGACCGGTTTGTTTTTCATCGTATTCACCTCTTTTTTAGAGTATCATATTCATAGACGGATAAATGAGAGATTAAGAGAATTTGTCCACATTTTTACAAAGGGGATGGACGCATATGACACAAATAGGAATCATACGCCACGGGAGAACAGCATGGAACGTTGAGAGAAGAGCTCAGGGCAGCTCGGATATTCCGCTTGATGAAAATGGCATGGAAGAAGCGCAGAAGCTTGCAGACAGGCTGGGTGAGGAAGAATGGGATTTGATCTTTGCAAGCCCGCTGAAAAGAGCAAGACAGACAGCAGAATGTGTGTCCGTAAAGCTTGGGAATCTGCCGATTATCTTTGATGATCGTTTAGTAGAAGTGAATGGCGGACTTATTGAAGGAACAACCGAAGCTGAACGTCTGGAAAAGTGGGGAGAGGGCTGGCGCGGTCTCGACCTCGGCATTGAAAAGACCGATGATGTCATACAAAGAGGAAAAGAGTTTTTGGAAGACCTGCTGAATGAACACCCGGATAAAAAGATTCTGATCGTCAGTCACGGCCTCTTCATAGCCCACTTTCTCAAACAGCTCGTCCCTCAGTTTGAGATGAAGGAAGCTCTGAGAAATACCTCTGTTTCCACCTTGATTAAAGGGGAAAAGGGTTGGTCCTGCGAGATGTACAACTGTACGAAGCACCTTTAACCTGTCACCTGAAAGCAGAAAAAGACAGGAAGCTTGAGCTGGACGCTTGTAAAATAAAGTCAGGAGGTGAGTCATATGCCATCATGGATAAGGTCGATTCAAAACGCGATTGATTACATGGAAGACCATATGCTTGAAGAGCTTGCCATTGAAGATATTGCGGCTGCCGCGAATGCATCAGTCTTTCACTTTCAGCGGACGTTTGCCCTTTTGACAGACTCTTCAGTCGGCGAATATATCCGGCGCAGAAGGCTGACTCTGGCAGCACACGAACTTGCACACAGCAGCACAAAAGTCATTGAGCTTGCTTTGAAATATGGCTATGACACTCCTGAATCGTTTGCTAAGGCTTTCAGAAGGCAGCACGGAATTTCCCCGAGCGAAGCTAAAAAAGCCTCATGCTGTTTTACAAGCTACAGCCGCCTGGTAATTCAGGTGAGTTTGAAAGGAGCAGATCCGATGAAGTACAGAGTGGAAGAAAGAGAGAGTTTTCCTGTTATAGGGGTAAAGAGAAGCTTTTCCTGTGCAAATGGGGAGAATCTGATTGGTATTCCGCAATTGTGGAAAGACATTCATGAGAACGGAACCAATGACAGGCTGCTTGCGCTGAATAACGGCGGTATTAAAGGGATCATGGGAATATGTGAACCGGGTCCTGACAGTATGATGACGTATTGGGCTGCATGCAGCTACAGCGGCGAAACTCCGGAAGGACTTGCTTCAACGACGGTCCCTGCTTCAAAGTGGGTGATCTTTGAAGTAAGAGGCGCGATGCCCGATGCGATGCAGGAGGCGTGGAAAAAAATCTATTCAGAGTGGTTTCCGGCAAGCGGCTATGAACATGCAGGAACCCCGGATCTTGAAGTTTATACAGAAGCTGATGCATACAGCAGCGACTATTATTCAGAAATTTGGATTCCGGTAAAAAAGTAAGGCATGACAAAAAACACTCTTAATGAGTGTTTTTTGCGTTTTGACGAAAAGGCGGGATAACCTTATTTTGATGAATTGTTAGTTTTCAAACCATCTTTGCCATAATTTTGGCTTTGGAGAATCTTCAAGGCCTGCCGCAGCCGCAGCCACAGTTTCTGCAGCCTGCTCAGCGAGCGGTTCCAGTACACCAGGATCACCTTGACTGCCAATGTCTACAATAGCGCTCAGCTGGTTGGCATTTTTGCCGTTTGCCCCTGCAATCTGACCTCCCTGATTTGCATTCTGCCCCTGATTTCCTGAGATTTGACCGCCGCCTTCTGCTTTTACCTTGTTTGCAGCAAAGCTTCCCCCAGTCGCAGTGACAATATTAATGTCTTTAACAGAGACTTTTACATTGACTTTTACTTTAATGCTCAATGTTTTCCCTCCTTTATGTTTTGTTAGTACATGTTATGTACATGCTTGAGATTCCGATTATGTTCTTGTCCACGTATAGATAACCATTTTTACAGAATTCGACATTTTTCTTGGTGGAGACAGCCGGACATATGAAAAATGAATGTTTATACATGATTAAGATGGTAATATTTTTTGAAGTGAATTGGCATAAATGGTTTGAGATTCTAACTAAAACGTACTATCCTTAATAAAAGAATATTGTTTTGGAAGGGAGAACCATGCAAACAAAAAACAATTTAGTAGAAACCCTGAAAAAAATAAATGAAAAAGTAATAGATGAAAAACAAGTTCTAATTAACGCAATAAAAAAAGAAAGAACGATTAAATATCCGAACAGCATTCAATCAAACAGCACAGAAGTTGCGGAGTGGAGAAACAAGCTGATTGATGTTTATGCAGAATCGTTAACACTTCCAAAAGAGAATGCAGTGGGTCTGATTAATAATTGGGGAAGAGAGACGGCTAATCTTCTGGTTACGATTCAGTTTCCCCTTGATCTTGCTGTTGAGGAGATCAGGTTCTACAGGGATCTTATCGGAGAAATGATCAAGGATCAGGCTTCAGCAGACAATCTTTCTTTAGATGAGTTTTATTTGCTGCTTTCGGCGTTTGATTATGTAGTGGACCACGCTATCCATTTAATCAGCGTTTTTTACATGAAGAGCTATTCAGCCAACATTGATTCTGCTAAAAGTGCGGTAGATGAATTATCTGTACCGATTGTGAATGTTTCTGAAAAGACAGGCGTTCTTCCGCTGATAGGAGATCTTGATACACAGCGTGCCCAGGTGTTAATGGACGTTGCTTTAACAAAGAGCGCTGAGTGCGGCTATGAATATTTGATCATTGATTTATCAGGTGTTCCGGTTATCGATACAATGGTTGCCAATCAAATCTTCAAAGTGCTCGATGCCCTCTCACTTCTTGGCGTTGATACAAAACTCAGCGGAATCCGCCCTGAGATTGCTCAGACAATGACAAGTCTTGGACTTGATTTCAAAGGAACAGAATCATATTCAAGCCTCCATCTGGCACTGAAATCGATTGGTTTTGAACAGGTGAACTGAAAAAATGGCATCTCTTTACAGAGGTGCCATTTTTATAATGACGTTTTAAAAGGTGATTCAAAGGGAAGGATTTTATCAAAAAAGCTTCACGAGAGGAGCAGCCGTTTTGGAAAACTGGATTACAGATTTTATGGAGCAATACGGTTATTTTGGCATTTTTCTGATGATTGCTCTTGAAAATATTTTCCCTCCCATTCCTTCTGAGGTCGTTTTGCCTTTTGGAGGATTTATGACAACCAATTCGGATTTGACGATTCCGGGTGTCATTCTTGCTGCCACGGCAGGCTCTGTTGTCGGCGCTGTCATTCTGTTCTGGATCGGCCTCCAGCTTGACGTTGAGCGTCTTGAAAAAATTATCGACAAGTGGGGGCATATCCTCCGGGTAAAGAAAAAAGATGTGCACCGGGCAGATGCCTGGTTTGACAAGTACGGCATTTGGACCGTTTTTTTCTGCCGGATGGTCCCTCTGCTGCGAAGCCTGATTTCCATTCCGGCCGGGATGTCCAATATGAACTTTGTAAAGTTTCTGCTCTTTACGACTGCCGGAACCCTGATCTGGAACATAGCCCTTGTGCTGCTTGGAGCATCCTTAGGCGAAGCATGGCCCAAGATCAATGATTACGTAGGTGTTTATTCATCCGTGATCTACGCTGTGCTCGGAGTCGCAGCCGTTGCGGTGATCATTTGGTTTGTGCGCAAAAGAATGACAAATCGGACGAGTTAACAGGAAAAGCCAGATCCATTGCGGATCTGGCTTTTTTCGGCGGGTTCGAGTCAGGCAGCCGCTTTATTCTCTACCTGGTACGTCTCTTTAAATTTATTCATCATGGAAATATTCACAAGCATGCCGGCTGCTATGCAAAGCAGGATGAGGGATGAGCCGCCGTAGCTGACAAAAGGAAGAGTCACGCCGGTAATCGGAAGAAGCCCTGCAACGGCACCGAGGTTAATGACAGACTGAATGCCAATCATCGAAGAAATTCCGATGGCAAGCAGCGAACCGAATGGATCTTTGCACGATCTGCTTATCAAGAATCCCTTTAACACAATAAAAGCAAGTAGTCCAATAACAATCATCACTCCAATTATCCCTAACTCTTCGCTGATGACCGCCATGATGAAGTCAGTATGGCTCTCAGGGAGATATCCGTATTTTTGGATGCTGTTACCAAGACCAAGTCCTGCAACGCCTCCGCTGCTGATGGCAAAATAGGAGCTGACAAGCTGATAGCCGGAATCGGCCATATTTTCAAAAGGATCCATAAACCCAGTAAACCTTGAAATTCTTTCGGGTGAAAACACGTCTGCCAGTTTATCCGACACATATAAAAGCAAAAGTCCGAGACCTGCAGCCGCAATGGAAAATACGAAAAGTCTCATAAAACTTCTAAGCGTCATTCCCGAGCACAGAAGAACAATGAATGCGTTCAGAAGAAGGATCAGGGCTGTTCCAAAATCAGGCTGAATCAGGATAAGAACAAAGACAATCACGACAAAAATGACGGGGGGCAGAATCGCATGCCCGAAATCATCCATGTACCGCTGTTTTTTAGCAAGCAGGGCAGAAAGGTAAATGATGACCCACATCTTGGCAAATTCAGCAGGCTGAACGGCCATTCCTCCAAGCTTGATCCAGCTCTGGGCGTTGCCGGCCGTATGTCCGAAAACAAAAACAACGAGCAAAGACCCGATGGTTCCATAGAATAAAAACTTGATGATGCTTTTCTGGAGAAACAGCTTATAAGGAATGAATGCTGTAACGATAAAAGCGGCCGTTCCGATAAAAAGAGACAGACTCTGCTTTTGAAAGAAATAGCTGCTCGTAACTTCGTACCGCAGGATGGATGTAATCATACTTGAACTGTATACCATGACAAGGCCGAAGGCACTCAGCGCGAATACAGCGGCAATCAGGGAATAATCGTAGGATTTTACTATTCTGATGAACATGGTGCAGCTCCTTAAGGTTTCATAATGACCAAGATTGTATACCCAAAAACGTTCTGTCACTAACAAGTTTTAAGAAAAAAAGTGATCCTTCTTTTGTATCGGCACGGTGGAACAGCATTTAAGGTAATTGTAAGGAATGCAAACAATTAAATAGGAATTTTTGTAATCATAGACAGGTTTATGGATTTTCTTTCGATTTTCATTAAGGCTGAAACCTTGTTATATAACACATTTGAGCACTTATGGTATACTAGCAGTGTAAAATATTGAATATTTCGACAAAGGGGATGCGGACGATGAAGGTGCCTTTGCTGCTGACAGATTTTCTGGATCGGGCTGTAAAGCTTTACGGGGGGAAGACAGCCATCATTGATGATGGGAAAGAGTTTACATATGCACAGGTTGGAGAGAGGGTAAACCGGCTTTCACGGGGACTTGCAGATTTAGGGGTGCAAAAAGGGGACCGGGTTGCGTATCTTGCTCCGAATTCATCTGAGATGTATGAAGGTTTTTATGGTGTCCTGCAGCTTGGGGCTGTGATGGTGCCTCTGAATACACGGCTGATTCCGGATGATTATGTGTACATTTTAAATCACAGTGAAACAAAAGTATTGTTTGTTGATCAAGAATTATATGCTCAGATTGAACCAGTCCGGGACCAATTGAAAACGGTTAAATCCATTCTTGTCCACGGGCTTGAAACCAGGAATGACAATACGTTTGCTTATGAGGAATGGCTCAGTTTATATGAGAGCAGCGATATCGGCCGCCCGGAAATGGATGAAGAGGACCTCGCCACTCTTTTATACACAAGCGGAACGACCGGCAAACCTAAAGGTGTCATGCTGACTCACCGCAGTAATTACCTGCATGCGCTGACCTCTATGCATCATCTCAGAGTGTCGGACAGAGATGTGCTGCTGCACGTGCTCCCGATGTTTCATGTAAACGGGTGGGGATCTCCTTTTTACTACACGGCAAATGGGGCAGTACAGGTTTGCCTGCGGAAAGTACAGCCGGCAGACATTTTTAAAAAGATTAATGCCTATGGTGTAACGGTCATGCATATGGCACCGACGGTCTTAAACAGCCTGCTGCAGTATGCAGATGCTCATGGCTATGAAAAACCGGCGCAGGAAATGAGAATTGTTGTCGCAGGCTCTGCTCCTCCTCCTGCTTTTGTCAAAAGAGTGGAAGAAGAGCTGCAGTGGGAATTTATCCAGGTGTATGGCATGACGGAGGCTTCACCGCTCATTACGACGTCCATCATCCGGGATACTCAAAAGCACTTGGAGCCTGAAGCAAAATACCGTTTGAAAGCAAAAGCGGGCTATGCGTTTATAGGCAGTGACGTGCGTGTTTTTACCGAGACCGGTGAAGAGGTGCAGCACAATGGCCGTGTGATCGGGGAAGTGGCAGTCCGCGGGAACGGCGTCATGGAAGGGTACTGGAACAACCCGGAAGGAACGGCTGAAGTCATCCGTGACGGCTGGTATTTTACAGGGGATATGGCAGTGGTTGATGAAGATGGCAATATTGAAATTGCTGACAGGAAAAAAGATATTATCATAAGCGGAGGCGAAAACATTTCGTCGATTGAAGTGGAAGGCGTCTTATATGATCATCCTGCCGTGCAGGAAGCTGCCGTTATCTCCGTGCCTCATGAAAAGTGGGGAGAAACGCCGCTTGCCATCGTTGTTATTAAAGAGGGACTGCTCACAAGCGAAGAAGAGCTGATTGCCTTCTCACGCAGCAAACTGGCTCACTTCAAGGCGCCTACGAGAGTCATATTTGCAGACGAGCTCCCTAAAACCGCCTCAGGAAAAATTCAAAAAGTGCATCTGAGGAAGGAATTTTGGAGAGAAAAAGAGAAATTTGTCAATTGAGACATCCAAGAACCAGGGAAGCCTGGTTCTTTTTCAGGAGGAAAAAAATGAAAGCACCGAACGAAATTATACAAGTATGGAGAAAATTTGACGGTTTTCCGATGGAAACACTCACCAAGGTCTGGCATAACAGGAAGTCAGGCCGGAAAAAACAGCGATCCCTTTCAGAGATGAAAGAACACAGGGAGCAGTACGGCATCTCAGGCAATTACTTTGATTTGTCCATATGGCTGCTTGATGAATTCGACAGGGCGGGAATAGAAGCGTATCCGATTGGCCTTGACCACGGTGCGGTGATAGCACGCGATCAAAATCGCAGGCCCTTCCTGTGTGACCTAGGGGATCAGTGGCTCATGCCGATTTTAATAGACACGGATGACGAACAGTTCACAAATGCACGATTGAAAGAGTTTTTTCCGGGTGCAGAAATATCAGCGGAGCCAGCAGGTGACGGGGTGAAGGTCACCTATCACCGTCCGAACGGAAAATACTCATCCCAGATCTATCAGACGGCGCCGCTTGACCGGAAGGAGTTTCTTGCTGCAGCCGAGCATTCCCAAAATACCATTCACCCTAAGCCGCTTGTTGAGACACGCGTGCAGCTGCCCGGGGAAACCGCACACTGGGAGTTTTATGACTGGAGGAGCTTCTTAAGCACAAACTCCGGTCTGGTGCATGACAGGGATGCAGATTCCCTTGAAGAATGGGCAGACAGAATTTGCGCAAAAACCGGGTATGATGAGGCATTCGTGACAGAGGCCCTCTCAATCTATGAAAAAATGACAGGAGAACTATAATGGAACAGGAACTGCTTCGCATATTTAATGAAAATAGAGAGCCAGTGGGTACAGCCCCGCGGGAAGAAATACATAGAAAAGGCTATTGGCATGAAACCTTTCACTGCTGGTTTGCTAAAGAAGAGAACGGGAAAATCTTTCTTTATTTTCAGCTTCGAAGCGCAAATAAAAAAGATTATCCAGGCATGCTCGATATTACAGCCGCCGGACATTTGCTGGCAGATGAATCTGTGAGGGACGGCATTAGAGAGGTCGAGGAAGAAATCGGTGTTAAACTGATGTTTTCAGAGCTGAAATTGCTGGATATCATTGATTATTCTGTTACAACGGGTGAACTCCGCGACAATGAAATTGCCCATGTTTTTTTATATCCGTTTCATGAAACTAGCTCTGACTTTGTTCTGCAGAAAGAAGAAGTATCAGGGATTTACAGAACAGAACTGGCCGCGTTTAAAGAGCTGATTGAAGGAGTCAGAAAAGACATTGTCATAGATGGGTTTGAAGAGGACTCAGATGATAACCGGTGCGTCAAACAAATGACTGCAGGGATGGAACGGTTTGTTCCGCATGAAGATTCATATTATAAGAAGGTTTTAGCTTTGATTGAGCAAAAAATGGCTGGTGTTCTTTGAAACTTTTTATCCTGAATATTCGTATGTAATGATAGGAGGTGCATGAAGATGATTCCAATGTGGGCTGTCATACTAAGTGTAGTGATTCCGGCCATTCCGGTGTTTTATTTTGGCAGAAAAGTAATGGACCAGCTCTATGATGTGAAGCCGGTTATTTGCCAGGGCTGCGGAACGGCTATTGTTCAGACTCAGAATTATATAAATGCCCCCGGTAAAAGAGACTGCGGCAAGTGCGGTACGTCGTACTGACAGAATTGAAACAGCTCTGCATGCGAAAGGATTTGCAAAGTATGGAGAAAAATGAACATCCTTTTGATTTTAGTCTTGTCTTTATCATTTTCCTGTTTTCCATCATCAGCTTTCTCTCAATCAGCACGGCTCAGGAATTTGGGCAGTATAACGAAAATTTCCTTGTGAAACAGATTGCGTGGTATATAGTCGGGTGCATCATCATTTTAACCGTGATGTATTTTGATATGGAGCAAATACAGCGGATTCAATGGTTTGCGTATGGCTTTGCCATGCTTCTTTTACTCTTTCTTATTGTGGCGCCCGAATCTATTGCGAGGCCAGTCAACGGGGCAAAAAGCTGGTTTCAGATAGCAGGCAGCGTTTCGCTCCAGCCCTCGGAATTGTCGAAGATTGCTTTGATCCTGACCCTCAGCCATCTCATTTCAGCTCATCATGAAAAAATAGTATTCAGCGACTGGAAGAGTGATCTGCAGCTGTTCGCAAAAATGCTGCTGGCAACGTTTGCTCTTATTGCCGTCATCATGCAGCAGCCTGACTTGGGAACATCGCTTGTCCTGCTGGCCATTTTCAGCGGAATGATGCTCGTTTCGGGCATTACATGGAAATTGATTGTGCCCATCTTTCTATTTATGCTATCAGCCGGGAGTCTGATCATCTACCTCATCGTCTTTCAGCCGGACATGCTCAGCATCATCGGTGTCAGGCAGTATCAGCTCGGAAGAATCTATGCATGGCTTGACCCTGAGACATTCAGGGACGGTGAAGGCTATCATCTTTATCAGTCTATGCTTGCCATCGGGTCCGGATTGATTACGGGAAAAGAAGCGGGGCTTGGCAATGTGCATTTGCCTGAGGGGCACACTGATTTTATTTTCAGTGTCATTGGAGAAAAATATGGCTTTGCCGGCGCAAGCTTTGTGATCAGCCTCTATTTCCTGCTGATCTACCGGATTGTCAGTTTGTCGCTGGATGTGAAAGATCCGTTTTCTTCTTACGTATGTACAGGAGTCATTTCCATGATTGCGTTTCACGTCTTTCAGAATGCGGGAATGACAATCGGTCTTTTGCCGATTACGGGGATACCGCTGCCGTTCATCAGTTACGGCGGAAGCTCGATGATCAGCAACATGCTCGCAATCGGACTTGTGTTCAGCATAAGCTTCCGCAACAAAAAATATTTTTTTGATTCGTAGGAAAAGAGGTTCATTATGAAAGTAGTCCTGGGTATCATGAAATTCTTTGTCTTCCTGGTTCTTTTCGGGATGCTGCTGTTTTCAGGGTTGATGGCTTATGAATCCGTTTTGCTGGGAGATCATTTTGAAGCTGTGTTTTTCTCCCTGACCGTCATATGCTGCATGTATTTTCTCGGCATGCTGATGGAGAGGTCAAACTTTGATAATGGTCTCGGCATTTGGGATATTGGGGCTGCCATTGCTTTTATTCTTTTTGTTCTTCTAGGCGGACTCGTGTATCACGGAATAAATGCAGCGGGGAAAAACCTGTACTGGATATTTTTTCCTGACCGGAAGCCTCAGCCATCCAAACATCGAATGAGCCATCAAAAACCTTACAGACAAAAGGGAAAAAACCGGTGATGCAGGCAAAACTCAAAAAATCCAAACTCTAAACCTCTTTCGTATACAAAATAGCGACATTTCATCCATTTGTTCTGCACCATTCGACAGCTTTTTTATCATTTCTTGCCTTGTTTTCTATTTTTATGGCTCCCGCTGTAAACAACAGTCGATAACTTTGAATATCTTTAAGGTTCTATCTGGGTTATTATAATCATACTCATTGTTGCTAGTTTTTGGATAGGGACCGTCATCATCATCACGAAGTCTGCGGAGGGATCTGTATGAGTGTTACATTAGAAGCGAGGAAAATTGAGAATTATGCTGACTTGCCAGATGAAGTATTGCTTGAGCTCGTTCAAAAAGGAGATTCAGAATCGACCGACTTTTTAATCAGCAAATACCGCAATTTCGTCCGTGCAAAAGCGAGCCGCTACTTTTTAATCGGCGGTGAAAGAGAGGATATTGTGCAGGAAGGCATGATCGGCCTCTATAAAGCAATCCGTGATTTTAAAGTGGACAAGCAGGCATCATTCAAGGCTTTTGCAGAATTGTGCATTACAAGACAAATCATTACAGCGATCAAGACAGCGACGCGTCAGAAGCACACCCCTCTAAATTCCTATGTCTCTTTGTACAAGCCCCTGTTTGAAGATGATAACCATACGCTGCTCGATGTGATTCCCGGAACAAAAACAATGGATCCGGCTGCCTTGATCATCAACCAGGAAAAAGCGCTGGATATCGAAATGAAAATGGCTGAAATGCTAAGTGATCTCGAACGAAAAGTGCTCGCCCTCTATATGGACGGCCAATCATACGTTGAAATTTCAGAAGAGTTGAACAAGCATGTCAAATCCATTGACAATGCTCTGCAGCGGGTGAAAAGAAAGCTTGAAAGGTACATGGAAATGCGTGATTACAGCCTTGTATAGAACAGCTAAAATAGCAGGTGATTCTGAGGGCATGACTTTAACCGGTGATGCTTTTATTTTTTGCATATAAAATCCGACATCCATACAGGAAAAAGGAGAATAATGAATGGAAGTACTCCTCATTTATAAAGACAATTCATCAAATAAATTCTGGGAAATCCGTACAAACGGAGAGAGTTTTACGGTAACCTACGGCAAGACAGGGACAAGCGGCGCAGTGAAAACAAAAGCTTTTCATTCAGAGAAAGAGTGCCTGAAGGAAGCAGAAAAACTGATAAAAGCAAAAATGAAAAAAGGCTACGTCCCTGTCCAAAAAGCAGACGGGATCGTAAAAGAATCTTCCATGACTGAGGAGGCTTTCTGGAATCTTCTCTCTCAAGCAAAACGAAGAGGCGAAGACATAGAGGAGCAGATGGAGTGGCTCATCAGCCTCTTATCTAAAATGCCAAATAAAGAAATGGTCCGTTTCGATGCCATCCTGCAGAAACAGATGAACAGCTCATTCTCGTCGAATTTGTGGGCAGCTGCTTACATTATTATGGGCGGATGCTCAGATGACTGCTTTGATTATTTCAGAGCCTGGCTTATTTTTCAGGGAAAAGAAACATTCGAAGGAGCCAAAGTTGATCCTGAACAGCTGATTCCGCTGCTTGAGCGGATGGAAGAAGATGGTGACTTTCCGCAGGCTGAGGACCTGTTATATGCCGCATGTCTTGCATTTGAAGAAAAGACAGGCCGTGATGATGAAGAATATCATGAGCTTTTTGAACAGCTTGAAGGCTATGCACCATACCCGGAAATCGAGTTTGACTGGGAAGAAGATGATGAAGAGGGACTTCAGCGCAAATTTCCAAAACTCTGGAGAAGGTTCGGGGAGGTTCCCATGGAAGGATAGAGATCTGCGTAAAGCGCAGGTCTTTTTTATATGGAATAAGTCATTGACTTTTAATACTTACTAAAATATAATTACTTACATAAAGTAAGTTAATTTAAGGAGGTTTACCATGGGTTTTCATAAGGCGCCAAATACGTATACAGGAGAAGTAAGAATTAAAGTAAAGGATGTAAAGCGTTCTTTAGCATTTTACAAAGAAGTCATCGGGTTTAACGTGCTGAATGAAACAGAACACACAGCAGAACTTACGGCTGATGGGAAAAACGTGCTTCTTTCAATCGAGCAGCCGCCAAATATTGCTCCCAAACAGCAAGGAACCACTGGTCTTTATCATTTTGCCCTGCTGCTTCCTGAACGTTCAGACCTTGGAAGAGTGCTGCAGCACCTGGTCCATTTGAATATTCCGCTTGGTGCCTCGGATCATCATGTGAGCGAGGCTCTGTACTTAAATGATCCCGACGGAAACGGCATTGAAATCTATTCAGACCGTGATGCATCCAAATGGATTTGGCAAGACAGTCAGGTGGCAATGACTACAGAAACACTTGATGCGCAAGGTGTGCTCGCAGAAGCAAAGGGTGAACCATGGCATTCTTTGCCTGAAAATACAGTTATGGGGCACGTTCATCTGCATGTTTCCTCCTTAAAAGAAACGGAAGCGTTTTATGATCAGGGACTTGGATTTAAAACCGTTGCCAGGTACGGAAGACAGGCCATGTTTATGTCCACAGGCGGCTACCATCATCACCTCGGCCTTAATACTTGGGCAGGCGAAGGAGCACCTGCACCAGATCCTGAAAGTGCCGGACTGGACTGGTTTACACTCATCTATCCTGATGCAGATGCAGTTGAACAGGCTGTTGCACGGTTAAAGAACATGGGTGCGAAAACGTTTATTGAAGATGGCTTTGTGATGACTGCTGATCCGTCAGGAAACCGGATTAGATTAATATACTGATGTGAGAACCTTGGCGGCAGTGGCTGTTGGGGTTTTTTTGTTCTGGGGGATGGAGTATCTGAATGGGAGACTTGAGTGGTCTGAGCTGTATAAATATAAAATATTTTGAACACTATGTGAAAGCGGTTGAATAGTTGATTCTGGAGGAGTATAGTAAGAGTAAGGAAAGTTAGTGAAAAACTTCACAAACTTTCCGGAGTATAACCAGCTGGCAGGGCTCATATATTTTTTTAATTACTTTTGTGAAAGATTTCACAAAAAGGAGATGGAAATGATGGCTTGGTTAAGAGGACCGAAAATGGCGATTGTTTGGACCGTTCTTCGCATTTGGCTCGGCGTTCAATGGTTTGAAGCAGGAATTGCGAAAATAGCAGGAGGCTTTGATGCCACAGGTTATCTGCAAGGTGCTATTGCAAAAGCAGGCGGCGAGCACCCGGCTGTACAAGGCTGGTACGCTGCATTTTTGAAGCATGCGGCGCTCCCGAATGCTGACCTTATCAACGTTCTTATTCCTTGGGGAGAATTACTGGTCGGAATAGGCTTGATCATCGGACTTGCAACACTTCCGGCATTGCTTGCCGGAGCGTTTATGAACCTCAACTTCATGCTGGCAGGTACAACAAGCACGAATCCGGTCCTCTACACCGCAGCTTTTCTCCTGATAGCGGCTGGTGCAGCAGCCTGGTTTTACGGATTAGACAGACTGGTCTTGCCTTACTTTAAAATGAGTTTAAACATAAAAAATGGAATAGAAAACATGCAGTTGTTCATTGAAGGTGAAGGCTGGGAAGGAAATTTGGAAGTTGCGCCAGAAATGGTGTTTGTGGCTAGAGAAAAGTTGCAGCACTAAGGCGAGTAGTGCCACAAATGGTGGCTGGGGTCAGAGAAAAGTGGCAGTACTAAGGCGAGTGGCGCCACAAATGGTTGCCGGGGCTAGAGAAAAGTGGCGTCACTAAGGCGAGTGGCGCCACAAATGGTGGCCGGAAACAGAGAAAAGTGGCAGCACTAAGGGGAATAACGCTAGAAATGTTGATCGGGGCCAGAGAAAAGTGGCAGCACCAAGGTGAGTGGCGCCAGAGATGTTGCTCGGGCCAGAGAAAAGTGGCATCACCAAGGCGAGTACTGCCAATAAGTGTGGAGCCAGAACAAATGAGCACCACTAATATAAGTCCAGCCGCAAATCTCTGCATCAATACAGAATGAATAGAAAAAATCCGAACAAATTCCTCATTAAAAAAGGAATGCAGTTCGGATTTATTTGGTTAAACTATCCAATGTACTTGTTTAAAGGGACGGGATATTCATTTCAGCCCATTCTTCCTTTGATGGTCCGTACGCGCCGTAAACAGGAAGTCCGGCCTGACGCATCAGCACGGTCAGCTGTCCGCGGTGATGAATTTCATGCTTGAGGAAAAGGGACAGTGTCAGTCCGTTTTGCCACTCGTAGCCAAACACTTCATTTGTTTCCTGAAGTTTTTCGTCGTCCCATTTGCTGACAGCTTCAATGACTGAATCTGCTCCGATCCGGTATTGCTCTGCTATGTCAGAAGCACTTGCAGGCACCTCGCTGCTTCCTGGATTTTTAATGCTCAGCCCCATCGGTTTGAACATGGAATCGTTCGGAACAAGGTGCCATGTGAGTTCCCCGAGTGTCCGGTAACCGGGAGCGGTTTCCTGTTTTAAAGAGGCATCTGTCAGGGCATCAAGCAATTTTTTAGTCAAGACTGCCTCATTTTTGTAATCTGCGAGAAAATTTTCTACGGTAACAAACATCATCATCTCTCCAATTCAATTAGTTTTTAAGAACGTATGTGCTGTTCCGTAAACTAATTCTCCGCAGAATCTTTATTTTCCTCCTAAAAAATATAAAATTTATAAAAGTGTGGAAAAGCCTATATGACATTTATCATGTATGGTCTATGACACATATGTCTGCACAGACGTTTGAAACCCCTTTATAATTTGAAGTACCTTATTGAGAAGGGAATCAATAACCTATGAGCAAAGAATTACAGAAAAACTTACGAAAACAAGTAGCCCCATATGAAAAAGCCAATACGAAAGCAAGCATCATACAGATGATCAACACACTCGGACCCTTTTTTCTTCTTTGGATTCTGGCTTATCAGAGCCTGCAGATTTCTTATTTCCTGACGCTTGCCTTTACGACAGCAGCCGCCTTTTTTCTGACGCGGATTTTTATCATTTTCCATGACTGCTGTCATCACTCGTTTTTCAAAAGCAGAAAAGCAAACAAGATTGTTGGAACCATAACTGGCGTTTTAACTCTTTTTCCTTACAGCCAGTGGCAGCACGATCATTCCATCCATCACGGAACAAGCGGAAATTTAGACAAGCGCGGAACCGGTGATATTTGGGTTTTAACAGTGGATGAGTATCTTGCTGAGCCGGTGTGGCGCAGAATTGCCTACCGTTTATACCGCAATCCGCTCGTTATGTTCGGACTCGGACCTACCTATGTATTTCTTTTGAAAAATCGTTTTAATAAAAAAGGTGCTAGACGCAGCGAGCGTATAAATACCTATCTTACAAATGTTCTGATTGCCGCAGCAGTTGCTGTGCTTTGTTTAACAATCGGCTGGGAAGCATTTTTGCTCGTCCAGGCGCCGCTGTTTTTGATCTCAGGTTCCCTTGGAGTTTGGCTGTTCTACGTGCAGCATACATTTGAGGATTCTTATTTTGAAGAAGATGAAAACTGGGATTATGTGAAAGCTGCAGTTGAGGGAAGTTCTTTTTATAAGCTTCCAAAGCCGCTGCAATGGCTGACTGGTAACATCGGCTACCACCATGTTCACCATTTAAGCCCGAGAGTCCCTAACTACAACCTGGAAAAAGCACATGTGAACACAGAGCCGCTTCAAAACATCCCGACCATTACCCTTAAAACAAGTCTTCAGTCTCTGAAGTTTCGTTTATGGGATGAGCAGGGGAAAAAGTTTGTCGGCTACAAAGAAATCCGCGCTTACGCAAAAGTTCGAAGAAGTCAGACTGTATAGATGAAAATGGCATGCAGCCAGTAGGCTGCATGTATTTTCTTATGATGTCAAATAACAAATGTATTGCGGGAGCTTCCGCTTTTCTTGTGATAAAATAGGTAAAAAAAGGAGTTTCCACCATGCTGAAGAAATACATTAACAACGGAATATCTCCTTATATCTGGGCCGTCCTCAGCATATTGCCATTTTATTTCATTCTGCAGTCTTCATCTACAGCTGAAATTGCAGTAGGTATATCGCTGACCATTTTGTTTTTTATTATTTTCCGTCTCGCTTTTATTTCAAAAGGGTGGCCTGTCTATCTTTGGAGCTGCCTCTTAATGGCCATCTCCTTCACATCGATGTACCTGTTTACTTATATTTATTTTTCTTTTTATATCGCCTACCAGATCGGCAATATTAGAGACAGGGTGGCTTTTATCACGCTTTATGTCGTTCATCTTGTCGTGACAACTGCAGCCATAAATTTCAGCCTGATTTTAAAAGAATCCTCCTTCCTGCAGCAGCTTCCGTTTATTATCATTACATGCATCAGCGTTATTCTTCTTCCATTTAATATTTATAATAAAAAGGAAAGAGGCCAGCTTGAGGAAAAGCTTGAAGATGCGAATAAGAAAATTTCGGAGCTTGTAAAGCTTGAAGAACGTCAGCGAATTGCACGGGATTTGCATGATACGCTTGGACAGAAGCTCTCGCTGATCGGACTGAAAAGCGACCTTGCCAGAAAACTTGTGTACAAGGATCCCGAAAAAGCGAGAGAAGAGCTGAAGGACGTACAGGCGACTGCCAGAACCGCTCTTAACGAAGTGAGAAAAATGGTTTCCCAAATGAGGGGCATCCGGCTGAAAGAGGAAATAGTCCGGGTCAAGCAGATTTTAATGGCTGCCGAGATTGACTTTAAGATTGAACAGAATGCGGCACTTTCCAATGTGAGTCTTCTCACTGAAAATATATTGAGCATGTGCCTGAAAGAAGCTGTAAACAATGTTGTCAGACACAGCGGGGCAAAAACGTGCTATTTCAAAGTGGAGCAAACCTGGGACGGGATTATCATGACCGTCAGGGACGACGGAAAAGGCGCTATCACCGAAGGCGATTTTACAAAGGGCAATGGTCTGAACGGCATGAAAGAACGGCTTGAGTTTGTAAACGGAAGTCTTGATATTCAGTCTGAACAGGGGACCGTTCTTATCATAAAAGTGCCGAACGATGTGAAACAAAAGGAGAAGGAGGATCTCATATGATCCGGATTGTAATTGCAGAAGACCAGCAAATGCTGCTCGGTGCTTTAGGATCGCTTTTGAACCTTGAAGATGATATGGAGGTCGTTGGAAAAGCAAATAACGGGGAAGATGCAGTCTCATTAGTAAGAAAGCTTAAGCCGGATGTGTGCATTACAGATATAGAAATGCCCGGCATGAACGGTCTTGAGGCTGCTGAGGCGCTAAAAGAAGATGCGTGCAAAGTCATTATTCTGACGACCTTTTCACGAACCGGGTATTTTCAGCGGGCGATTAAAGCCGGCGTCAGTGCATACCTCCTGAAGGACAGCCCGAGCGAAGAACTGGCAAACTCCATCCGCAGCGTCATGGAGGGAAGAAGAATTTATGCCCCGGAACTGATGGATGACGTCTACAGTGAAGAAAATCCGCTGACAGAGCGGGAAAAAGAGGTACTGGAACTGGTCGCTGACGGCATGAACACCAAAGAAATTGCAGAAGAGCTCAGCATCAAAGCCGGCACCGTCAGAAACTACATTTCCACCATCTTCGAAAAACTAGAAGTCAAAAACAGGATCGAAGCCATTTCTCAGTCGAAGGAAAAGGGATGGTTTAAATAAACGTGAAAAACCTCGAGAACCGGGAATTTAGGGGCTTGAGGTTTTTTGTTTTGGCAGCTAGAAAAACCTGAGTTGAGAGCACTATCTCACTGAGTCGGAAGCCTGAAAGTGTTGCTAACCAAGTTAAAGAACACTTTTTCGCTGAGCAGGAGGGTTGAAAGTGTTGCTAATCCAGTTTAAGAACATTTTTCCGCAGAGTAGAAGGGTTGAAAGTGTTGCTAACACAGTTTAAGAACACTTTTCCGCAGAGTAGAAGGGTTGAAAGTGTTGCTAACCCAGTTTAAGAACATTTTCCCCCTGATCAGGAAGCTTGAAAGTGTCCCAAACCCAAGACAATAATCCCTAAGTTACATCCCTCACTCAAAAAAAAGCAGCCCGTCAAACGGCTGCTTCTTCTCTTTTAATCGCTTTATGAATCTGCTTGATGGTTTCAAGGTGCATGGCTTCGTGGAAGAAGCTGAACAAAAAGGTTTCTCCTACTGTATTGAATGTGATGCCTGCACTGTTCGTAAACGGCTGTTTTAAATCTTCATGGTAGTGCTCCGGGATGAACGCTTTGATGCGGTTTGTCTGGTCCTGAAGTACGGCTCTGATCTCACTTAGTGATGGAACGTGCTCTCCCCAGTCGGCAGGAGATGTTCCTGCACGGAATAAATCCTTGTATTCGGCAGGAAGCTCGGGTGTTCCGCCTGAAATGCCGAAGACGATTTTCTCCTGAACGAAGGCAATGTGCCCGAGATTCCAGCGGATATTGTTGGTGAAGCCTTGCGGAATGATATCTGCCCGCTCTTCTTTTATTTTTCCAAGGGTATTCAGCGTAATATCCCTTACCGTTTCCATATGCTTGATCATAATTTGATCCACTCGAATCCCTCCTCATCTTCTTCAATTCTAGCTTTATCCGCTATTTCCTTCCTGTTCATGAAAAAGGAATTTTCGGTAGTGATACAGAATACTTTTAGTGAAAATATTTATACAGCGGAGGATTTACATGCTTACAGAGACGCAATTAAAGGAAATAAAGGAGCTTCAGTCAGAATGCGAGGAGCTTGACAGCATTCAGTTGAAGCTGAACTGGGATATGCTGAAAAGCGGGGGAGATGAACACCTTCTGCATTACGAGGACGGGGTACTTGCTGCTTTCCTTGGAATTTATGGCTTTGGGAGCAAAGCAGAGCTGTGCGGGATGGTGAAGCCTTCTTTCCGCAGAAAGGGCATTTTTACCCGCATGCTGAATCAGGCGCTCGCTCACTGCAAAGATACCTATAGAGAGATTCTCTTAAACGCTCCGGCTGAATCACAGGCTGCAAAGGAATTATTGAAAATCATGCCTTGCACATATTCTATTTCTGAATACCAGATGAAATGGGCTGAAACGCCGCTTGAAGAAGATAATCTCGTCAGTCTGAGGCCTTCTGAGCCTGAAGATTTAACGCTTGAGACACAGCTTGATGTTCTTTGTTTTGGATTCCTTGAACACGAAGCAGGTCCCTATAATCGTTCTCTTAAAAGAGAAGAAAATCAGGATTTTATCATTATTGAATATAAGGGTAAATCGGTCGGAAAGCTTCGCGTCTCCCATTCTTCAGGAGAAGCGTGGATTTATGGCTTTGCCGTTCTTCCAGACTATCAGGGAAAGGGTATTGGGAGAGACACACTGAAGAAAATTGTCTTAAAAGAAACAGGGGCAGGCTTTCCTGTTTTTCTGGAAGTGGAAGCTGAAAATGAACATGCTCTGAGACTCTATGAATCATGCGGATTTAAAGCATTTCATGTCCAGGATTATTATCAGGTGCAATTTTAGAAAAAGAAAAGGATGAAGACGATGAACACTCGCCCAGAGCAAAATGAATTCCCGGTCTATTATAAAGACTATATCGGACTTGTTCCGGAAGGTGATATTGAATATAACCTGAAACACCAAATCTCAGAGACGTTAAAGCAGCTGAATGACTTATCGGAAGAAGAAGGAACCTTCAAGTATGCTCCCGGAAAATGGAGCATCAAGGAAGTCATCGGCCACATAACGGATACTGAGCGGATCATGGCGTACCGCATGCTGTCTATCGCAAGGGGGGAAGCTGCAGAGCTTCCGGGATTTGACGAAAATGAGTATGTTGCGAAAGCTGATTTTAACAAGGTAAGCATGGACGACCTGCTGCAGAATCTTTTTGTTGTAAGAGAAGCCACTCTTCTCCTGTTTAAAACACTCGGTGATCCAGACTGGAAACGGACCGGGATTGCCTGCGGCCAGACTGTTTCTGTGAGAGCCATCGCCTATATCATCGCAGGTCATGAGCTTCATCACAGGAGGATTCTTGCTGATCGATACTTGATCGGCCAGAGTGTTCCTAAATCCTTTTAATATGATTTTTTTAAAACCGTGCCTTTCAGGCGCGGTTTTTTTCAGAAAATAGGATCAATTCATCTACCATTCTTTCGGAAAATTGGTACTATTAAATCATGAAGACTATCAAAAATCCTCAAAATCGGACAAACACTCTAACGGGAAAGGTTCGCAGCCTTTCCATTTTTCACAGGCTATTACTGGCTTTTTTCCTCGTGATTATTATTTTCAGCACGGTGATTATTACGGTTGTTTATGATGTTGTCGAAGACAGGATTTATGAAACAAATATCAATTATGTTTCACAGAATGTCGAAGCCGTTAAAAGGCTGATCAATAAAGAACTTGATTCGTACATGTCAGGAGCAGCAGAATTTGCCCAGGAGGCCTCTGCTGCTTTAAAGTCAGCTGAAGAACTGGATCCGGAATCAGAAGAATTTCGGGAAAAGGAAGCTGAAATCAATGATAAGCTGTATTCTTTTTTCTCCAATCCCTATGTGAAAAACGCGCAAATTGTTACGAAGGAGAATGAATATGTTCAGCGCTCAATAGAGGGAGAGGAAAGAGGGGCGCGTCTTGCTGATGCCGCTCAATTTGCACAATCACAAGTATACAAAAGGGGAGCGTCCATCCCCTATCAGCCGGCCTTTCATAATACGATAAGGGAAACGGGAGTTTACTATACGGGCAATAACATTTCTCTTGGAAACTATCTCACGATAACCACCCCTGTTCTTTCCGATTCAAAAGAATATCTTGGTCTGCTCATTTTAAATGTGGACATCTCGTTTTTAACAGGATCGATGGATTTTAAAAAGCAGTTTAATCAGGATTTGTACATTGCGGATCAGAAAGGCATTATCTCATCGTTAAGCAATCATTATTCGTTCCTCTATTATCCGGAAGAGATCTGGGAACGCATTTACTCAGAAGATGTCGGGGTTGCTGAATTTTCCCTTGAGAAGGGGAACAGGATTGCTGTATATGACCAGCTCGGTGTAAGGGACTGGAAAGTGATCAGCCTGTTGAACGTTGACGATTTGATGGCGGATGCCCATACAATCAGAAACCGTATTCTCCTCCTTACTTCAATTGCCCTCATCCTGTCAGCCGGCATTTGTATTTTTGTCACCTCTACCATTTACAATCCGCTGAAAAAACTTGTGCAATCCATGAAAAGCTTTGGGGAGCACAATGTGGTGACGGTGTACGATGATCCGTATCAGGATGAGATCGGAAGTGCGGGAAGGCAATTCCTCACAATGGTCAAGCAAGTGAACAGGGCTGTACAAAAAGAACTTGAAATAGAAAAGCTGCATCACAGCGAAAAACTGAAAAGAAAGGAAGCAGAGCTTAAAGCACTGCAGATGCAGATAAATCCTCATTTTATCTACAACACGCTTGATATTATCAGATGGAAAACAATGCGCCTGGAAAATGGAGCAGGTCCCGTAAGCAGTACAATCGGCGGATTTGCCAAGCTTCTCAGGTATAACATTTCAATAGATGAGGGACTGGTAAAAGTCCATGAGGAGCTTGCGCACATTGAACAGTATGTCGGCATTCTTTCTCTGCTGCATGACACTGAGATCTCGCTCCAGAAAAAAATGGAGCCGGAGGAAATAGAAAGCTGGCACATTCCGAAATTTATTTTTCAGCCAATAGTTGAGAACGCTGTCATTCATGGGAAAATCCATCAATCCGAAAATGGAGCGATCCACTTGATGATGAGAGAAGAGAAGGGTGCTCTCTATATTGAGTTCAGCAATAACGGCAAATCCATCACAAGAGAAAGAGCAGAGCATATCCAAAACAAGCTCATGAATCCGGAACATGAAAAAGGGAGCATCGGCCTTGTAAATATCCATGACCGAATACGTCTATTGTTCGGAGAGGAATACGGTATTAAGGTGAATCTATCAAACGAAGAAAAATTAAAAGTCACAATCAGGCTGCCCATTATTAAGATCAACTGACAGAGGAGGAAGGCGCATGCTGAAAGTAGTCATTGTCGATGATGACAAAATTGTGAGAGAAGGCTTAAGAGAATTCGTTGACTGGAAAGGCATGGGGTTTGAAGCGGTTCAGACGCTTGCTTCTGCTGAAGATGCGCTTCATTTTCTTGAATCAAATGAAGCAGATGTGGTCCTGACTGACATCGTCATGGATGAAAAAAACGGAATTGATCTTGTCAGGGAATCGGCGAAACAAAATGAGCAGCTGAAATTTGTGCTGCTGAGCGGACACGGAGAATTTAATTATGCGAAGGAAGCGTTTAAACTCGGAGTGTTTGACTATTTGACGAAACCGGTTCAATTCGATGAACTGCAGGAAACCTTCGAAAAACTGAGAGATGTTGTCACAAAAGAAAAGATGAACATGATTAATCATAAGCTTTACCGGAACGCACGGATCAGCCAGCTGCTGAATCAGCTGGTTTCCAATCATTATGACCTGACGCATTCAAAACTGGATGAAATGTCCCTTTTATTCGGAGGCAAGTCATTTACTGTCATCAGACTCTACATCACGAACCTGCATTCCATTTCTCTTTCCAAGGAAGAAATAGAAGCTTCCCTGCAGAAAATGATTTCAGCTCACCCTTATTGTTATCTTTTCAATAACAGACTGTCTGAACTTGCCATATTTGCCTCATCAGATTCCAAAGACCGCATTATTCAGAAGCTTTCCGGTCATTTAGAGGAGCTTGAGAGAAACTCCGGGGCGGCAGTCTCCGCGGGGATAGGCAAAAGCTATGATTCTCTCGAAAAGATCGCTCAATCATACAGAGAGGCAGGAGAAGCCATCACTTACAGGTACTACCTCGAAGATGAGAAGTTCATTGATTATGAGGCGATGGAGAAGCAAAAGATGAATATCTATATGCCTGAAGAAGCAAAGGAAAAGATCATCGCCTTTTTAAATCACGGGGAATTCACTGATCTTCAGGAGTATGTCAGGGGGATGATTGAAGAAAACGCACGGATTAACAGCGAAGACAGGAGTATTTTTTATGATATCAGCATGGAGCTGCTAAGACTTGTCAGAGAGTTTCTTGAAAGCAGGTCACACATTGATTCAATCACCGGTGAAATGGAACGGGAATTTATGTATACCGTTTTAAAGAAACAGACGGCAGGAGAGGTGATGGAGTACCTCGAGTCCTTTATTAAAAAGCTTCATCAGTCTCTGCAGCGCTCACAAAATGATTCGTCCCATGCGATCATCCATCATGTGAAAAAATACATTCATGACCATTTCGGGGATGAGCTCAGCCTGCAGAGGCTCGCAGAGGTTGTCTATGTTCATCCAGCGTATTTAAGCGCGTTGTTTAAAGATAAAACAGGCGAAAACATCCTGCACTATATTTCGAAAGTAAGAATGGAAAGGGCGAAAATCCTATTAAAAGATTTGTCACTCAGGATTTATGATGTCAGCAGTTTAGTAGGCTATGAAAGTTCAAAGCACTTTTCAAAGGTGTTTAAACTGTTCACAGGAATGACGCCCAAGGAATACAGGAACAGCCTTTCTTGAAAATGTCCGCAGAGCAACAACGTTAAAAATGAGGACCAAATCTTAATTTTGTGCCATTGTAAGCGCTTTCTCACCTTCTTATAATTGGAGTATCAACGTTTATAAGGGGTGGAATGGGGGATGAACGTATTGAAGAAAAAGGGGATCATCATGATTTTGGCAGCTGTACTATTGCTTGCAGCAGGCCTCGCAGGCTGTTCTAATGGAACGTCAGGATCAGCAGACAGCAAAAAAAGCGGCGGTAAAAACGGGGGATTTGAGCTTACATACTGGGTAGGTCCAGATGGTCTTGACGAGTACGAGCAGTCTGTTGTCGATGAGTACAATGAGCTGTATCCGGAACACCCGATTAAACTAGTTACAATGCCTGAGGGCGAAGGCGGCGAGCTGATGGCGGCCATGATGTCCGGGACGGCTCCAGACGTATTGATTCTTGCGTACGGAGAGATTGAAAAGTTTGCTTATGCAGGTGCACTTCGTCCGATGGATGAGTTTTTTGACAGCTGGGATGACTACAAGAACATCAACCAGGACATGGTGGAGAAATTCAAGCTGAATGGCAATCGCTACGCCCTTCCTGCAGGTGAATACGCGATGGGTTTCTTCTACAATAAGAAAAACTTTGAAGCAGCGGGCATCACTCCTCCTGAATCCTGGACATGGGAAGACTTGATGAAAACGTCTGAAAAATTGACAAAGCCTGAAGACGGGCAGTACGGGTTTGCTTTAAACTGGGGCCAATGGGCTGACTGGTGGTTTAATATGTTTGTATGGGGAGCTGGCGGAGATTTGACGAAAGCAGGTCCTGACGGCGAACTGATTCCAACTTTTACAGATCCTGCAGTCATTAAAGCAGCACAGTTTTACCGTGATTTGAAAGAAAGCAAATCCATTCAGACTGATATGTCAAGCAAGCTTGATCAGCTTCAGCAGGACTTTGCTTCAGGAAAAGCGTCAATCATTTATCACGGCATTGATGATGTGAAGAAATTTGTGCAGCTTGGCATGAATCCTGATGATTTCGGCGTTCTTCCTATTCCGGAAGGACCGGCTGGAGTAAACCCTACACAGGTAGGCGGCTCAGCTTATGTTATTCATTCAAAAGTTCCAGAGGAAAAAATTGACGCTTTGACAAAGTATTATGAACTTGTTTCAAGCAAAAAGTTCTATGAAGGAAAGATTGAATACTTCCAGGATCAGGGCTTCAGCTTAACAAATACCCTTCCTCGCACAGATATTGATACAGATAAGTACTTTGCAGACACAGCTCCGGATATTCTGAAGGCGATGGAAAACTCCTCAGGAAACGGAAAATTATCATGCTACGGGTCATCGGTTGTATCGCAGTTTATTGACCAGGCCGTGCAGAAAATGTTTGTAGATACAGATCTCGACATCGAAAAAGTGTTTGCAGAAGCTGAAAAAGAGGCCAATAAACAGGCAATACCAGAGTACAATAAAACCATCAAGTAAAAACACAGCCGGGCCAAACAGGTCCGGCTGTTTCGTTTTTTCAACGGTTTTCTATACCTTTAAAATGAGCACCAAATCTTAAAATGGCGTCATTGTAAGCGTTTTCTTTTACTCCTATACTAGAAATATCAAAGAATTAACTTACAGCAGCTGAACTAAAGAAACGGGGTGGGGGCTTGTCAAAAACAAGAGACGGGGGAAATTTGCACGCATTGTCCAATACAGAAATGGTGCCTGCTGCACCTGAGCAGCCGCTTCAATTGAACAAGAGCCTGATTGCGGCAAAGAAGCGAAACAAAAGAGAATACATCACAAATAAGCGGGTGGTTCCATGGCTGTTTCTGCTGCCTGGTATCTTAGCAACCCTATTGCTTAAATACGTCACGATCGGCACAAGCGTTACATGGTCTTTTTTTAATGTCACCGTCCAGGACATGCCGGGGGAATTTGTCGGCCTGCAGAACTATATCAATCTCTTTACAGCTCCGGATTTCGGCATCACGTTCGGAAATACGCTTGTCTATCTCGGTCTGACCCTTTTATTATGTTTTCCGGTTCCGATCATTCAGGCAGTCATTTTAAATGAGATCAGAAGCAAAAAGCTGAAAAACTGGTTCTCGACATTATACATCCTGCCTGCAGTTATTCCGGGCACAGTCATCATTGTCATCTGGAGATGGATCTGGAATCCGGAATATGGGGTGGCAAACTACATCTTCGGCTTGTTCGGTCTAGAAAACCAGGCGTGGCTCAGCGATCCTGAACTTGTCAAACTGTGCATCGTGATTCCCGGAATACTCGGAGGCGGATTATCCGTGCTTCTGTATTATGCAGCTATTCTTGGGGTCCCGAAAGATATTTATGAAGCAGCAGAGCTTGATGGCTGTTCAGGATGGAAAAAAGTCAGGTATATCATTCTGCCAAATATCAAATTTATCATTCTTGTTCAGCTGATCATGACAGTTATCGGCACATTTCAGATTATGGATGTCATATTCCAGTTTACAAACGGCGGCCCTGCAGGGGCATCGAATTCACTGGGTCTGAACATTTACAAGCTGTTCAATGAACAATTCCAGTACGGACAGGGCAGCGCATTATCAACTGTCTTGCTTCTCATCATTGCCATCATTACACTCATTCAGCTGAAAGTCAGCAAAACGGATGCAGACTAAAAGAGGAGGGCCAAATGAAAAAGCGAAATTGGACACAATATGCGACGGTAAGTGCAACGGTCATCATGATAGCGGCTCTTCTTTTTCCATTGTTTTATGCGCTCAGCATTTCACTGCAGGATGAATTTTCAATCTATAAACCAAAGCCGCAGTTCCTCCCCGAGAAGGGTAAAAATGTTGTGCTGGAAGTGGACCTTGCTTCTCTTAAAAATGAAGGCAATTTAGAAGATGCCATCCTTCAGGATGCGACTCTGGCGATTTTCTCAACCTTTATCGAACAGAGAAAAGAAGGAATTACAGAGATTGATTTTATTGGAAAAATGGATGGCAAAGTCATCTTCCGTTCCGAGGCCCATACGTCAAAGCTGGCACTTGAAAATGATTATGGAGTCTACAAACGAACAAACCCGACGCCAAAAGTTCTCCTTGGAAAAGACCGCTACAAACAGTTCATGGAGAATATGGGCTACGAATTTGATCCAGGCGGAATACAGGGTGAAAACATAGAGAAAAGTGAAAATGAATCCGGTCTCGTTCAGTCAGTAAGCGAAAACTTTAAAGAGAAATATCCGCTGAAAGGCGAGCTTGCAAATGTTGGAGTTACGTATTCATGGATGCAGGTCATTGAAAAATATGCCTACTACTTTACGCTGCCTAAATACATGTTCAGTGATTCAGAAGCCGTTGCAAAATACGGACTTTTCGCCTTCGCATTCAATACGTTTCTGACAACGGTTTGGGCCATTTTGTGCCAGGTATTCCTGCCGGCCCTGACAGCCTATCCGCTTGCGAGACTCCTGAAGAAAAAAACATCAGACGCCGTGACGATGTTTTTCCTGATCACGATGATGATTCCGTTCGTCAGCATTATGGTGCCACAGCTCATTCTCATGAAAAGTGCGGGAATGTATGACAACTATTGGGCGATGCTTGTTCCGTGGCTTGTGCCGTCACCGTTTTATATTCTTTTGTACAAGGCATTTTTCCAAAGAATCCCTCACAGCTTGTTTGAGGCGGCAAGAATGGACGGGGCAGGAGAATTTTATATCTTTACGAAAATCTGCATGCCCATCTCAAAGCCAATCATTTCGCTTATTGCCATTCAGGCGTTTATTGCAGGCTGGTCCGATTTCTTCTGGTATTTTATTTCAACTAAGCAGGCTTCACTCTGGACCTTGAATGTGGCGATCTTCAACATGAGCGAATCCCAGGCAATCAAACAGAATTTCCTGATGGGCATTTCGGTTGCTTCCGTTATTCCAATCATTATCTTCACCTTTATTTTTGCAAGACAGCTGAAAGAGGGAGCGCTTGGTTCTTCTGTAAAAGGCTGAAAAACTGTAACGAACCAAACTTGAACTGGAGGAAAACACGATGTCAAACAAAATTCTTAAGGTTGGAATCATTGGATGCGGGGGAATTGGAACTCAAAAACACCTCCCTGCTCTTTCAAAACAAAAAAATGTGGAACTGACCGCTTTTTGCGACCTGGTTGAAAGCCGTGCACAAGACGCTGCTGAAACGTTCGGAACAGCAGGAGCGAAAGTATTTACGGATTATAAAGAGCTCCTAAAAGAAGAGCTGGATGTTGTGCATGTCTGCACGCCAAATAAATCGCATTCTTTTATTACAATTGATGCCCTTGAATCCGGCAAACATGTCATGTGCGAAAAGCCGATGGCAAAAACGGCTGATGAGGCTAGAGCAATGGTAGAGGCAGCAAAAAGAACCGGAAAAAAACTGACGGTCGGCTATCAGAACAGATACCGGGATGACAGTCTGCATTTGAAGAAAGTATGCGAATCGGGCCAGCTTGGGGACGTTTATTACGCAAAAGCACATGCGGTCAGAAGACGGGCAGTGCCGACCTGGGGAATCTTTTTAAACAAAGAAGAACAAGGCGGGGGACCGCTCATTGATATCGGTACGCATGCTCTGGACCTGACGCTGTGGCTGTTAAATAATTACGACGTGAAATATGTGGTCGGCAATACATATAAAGCGTGGGACGGCCGTACAAGCGAAGCGAATATATTCGGTGCATGGAAACAGGAAGAATATGAAGTGGAAGACTCAGCATTCGGATTTATCACTATGGAAAACGGCGCAACCATTGTGCTTGAATCAAGCTGGGCTTTAAACACGCTGGATATTGGCGAAGGGCAGACAACGCTGTGCGGGTCAGAAGGCGGTGCCGATATGAAGGACGGCCTCAGAATCAACGGGGAAGAATTTGGAAAGTTCTTCATGAAAAAACCTGAGCTGAATGACGGATCGGTCGCTTTCTTTGAAGGGGAGACGGAAGAACCTCAGGACAGAGAAGCAAGAATGTGGATTGAGGCCATTTTGGAAGACAGGGAGCCTCTTGTAAAACCGGAAGAAGCCCTCCGCGTGAGTGAAATTCTCGAAGCCATTTACGAATCGGCTAAAACAGGAAAACCCGTTTATTTTAAAAAAGAAGAAGCATTTGCCTGAAGAATAAAGGAAACCGGCACAATCTAAAGAAATAGGAAAAGAGCTATCCGCTGCTGATAACGGGGATAGCTCTTTTCAGTCAATTAAAAATACAGCAGAAAGAGGCATCTAATATGACCCTTGAAAAAGTATGGGAAAACCCTCAAATCCTTCAGATAAACCGTGAAAAACCGAGAGCGTATTACATACCCTGCCATGACGAGAGCGCGAAAAGCAGAAATCGCCAGCTTTCAGATCACTTCCGCCTTTTAAATGGGGAATGGAAATTCAGTTATTTTTCCAATGTTAATGACATTAATGATAAGCATGTTTCAAACGAAGTAGATGTTTCGGGCTGGGACCGCCTGCTGGTTCCTTCATGCTGGCAGACAAACGGCTATGATCAGATGCAGTATGTAAACGTCAGGTACCCTTTTCCGTTTGATCCGCCGCACGTTCCGAATGAGAATCCGGCGGGAGTTTACGTAAAGGACATTCAGATATCTGACCTCAGTGAACGCAAGGAACAATTCATCGTTTTTGAAGGAGTCAGCGCCTGCTTCTATTTATATGTAAACGGGCAATTTGCCGGATACAGCCAGGGAAGCAGAATGCCTGCCGAATTCAACATCACTCCTTATCTGAAAGATGGAAAAAACAGACTGACTGCCGTTGTCCTGAAGTGGGGCGACGGAAGTTATCTTGAAGATCAGGATATGTGGAGATATACCGGGATCTTCAGAGACGTCTACTTGCTCAGCCGGGATGCAATCCGCATAGAGGATGTGTTCAACAGGGCTGTCTTGTCTGAAGACCTTACTCAGGGAGAGCTTCAAATCGATCTTACCGCGAAGGGAAGCTGCCATGCAGAGGTTCTGCTGAAAGATGAAAGAGGAGAAACGGTCGGTCATATAGCCAGGGAAATAAATGGAACTGAATCATTAAGCATGACTGTGGACAGTCCTGCTCTCTGGAATGCTGAACATCCTGTCCTGTATGATCTTTATGTGAAGAGCGGAGAAGAGGTCCTCCATTTTCATATTGGATTCCGGCGGATCACGGTTGAAGACGGAGTCTTTAAGATTAATAATGAAGCAGTCAAATTAAAGGGTGTGAACCGCCATGATTCTCATCCGAAACTAGGCCATACAATTCCTCTGAATCATATGAAAAAAGATTTGCTGCTCATGAAAAAACATAATATGAACACTGTCAGAGCTTCGCATTATCCGAATGATCCAAGATTTTTGACCCTTTGCGACCAGCTTGGTTTTTATGTTATTGATGAAGCGGATCTTGAATGCCATGGTGCAGGAGAAGCGGGCGATATTCACTGGCTCAGTAAACAGGAGGACTGGCAGGCTGCCTTTTTGGACCGTATGGAAAGGCTGGTCGAGAGAGATAAAAACAATCCTTCTGTCATCATTTGGTCACTCGGAAATGAGGCAGGATACGGAATCAATCATATCAAAATGGCGGAATGGACGAAGAAAAGAGATACTACAAGACTCACTCATTACGAAAGTGCGGCAGAAGGATACAAAGGGCATGAAAATACAGAAGCCCTTGATATGGAAAGCAGAATGTACCCGACTCTTCAGTATGTAGAGGACTATGCCAATAATGAAAACAAGACAAAGCCGATGTTCCTATGTGAATACTCGCATGCCATGGGAAACGGGCCGGGAGATGCGGCTGACTACTGGGAGCTGATTTACAGGTATCCAAAGCTTATGGGCGGCTGCATCTGGGAATGGAATGACCATGGAATCAGCAGGACAGATGACAGCGGAAACGTGTCGTATGCCTATGGCGGGGATTTCGGCGAACCCATTCATGACGGAAATTTCTGCATCGATGGACTCGTTAAGCCGGACAGAACCCCTTCAACCGGCCTGAAGGAAATAAAGGCCGTGTATAAACCGGTCCGTTTTACAATGAAGAGCGCCGAAGAAAGATTGGTTGAAGTAACGAACCTGTTCGACTTTACCAATCTCTCAGACTATGAAATTCAATGGATGGTGGAACGGGACGGTGAAGTGGTTCAGCAGGATGTCATTTATGATCTGGACCTTCATCCGAAAGCGTCAAAAGTCATTCAGATTCCTTATGACATTCCGGAAACATCAGTCAGCAGCTATTACCTGACAGTTTCCCTCCTTCAGAAAAAGACAGCACCATGGGCTGAGAAAGGCCATGAACTCGGTTTTGAACAGTTTCTCCTGCCGGTCATCAGGCAGGTACCGGAAAAACGACCAGGAAAGCATCCTCTCAAAACAGAAAAAAACGGCAATAGCCTTGTGATTTCAGGTCTCGATTTCACCTATGTCTTCAATCTGGAATCCGGCCAATTTGAAAAAGTGTCGCTCAATGACTATGAATGCCTTGCTGGAATTCCGTCCTTTACTGCTTGGAGAGCTCCGATTGATAATGATGCACCAATTTTACAAGAGTGGAAGAAACATGGTTTTGACAAGCTGAATATGCACACATACAAGGCGGAAGTTGTGCAGGAAGATGAAAGCTTGATTGAACTGCAGGTCCATTTTTCATTAAGTGCATTCAGCCGTTTTCCGGTGGTAAAAGGAACAGCAAACTGGAAGGTGCACAGCAGCGGAGCCATTGCCGTTACCTGCCAGGCTGATGTAAACGGTGCAGTTCCTTATCTTCCGAGATTCGGTCTTGAAATCCCGATGCCAAAAGGAAATGATGAAGTGGAGTATTTCGGATACGGACCGCACGAAAGCTATGTCGATATGAAGTCATCCGTACGGAAAGGCAGGTATCTCACAACCGTTCAAGACTTGCAAGAACATTACATTTTTCCGCAGGAGAACGGCTCACGGTACGGAACAGACTGGGCGATTGTGTCCAATGAACTTGGGATGGGGATGAAGTTTTCTTCAGACGAAGGCTTTTCATTTAATGTTTCCAGGTATGCTCTTGCAGAGTTGACGGCCACTTCACATGATCATCAATTACAAGAAGACAACAGCAGAACATGGGTGTATATTGATTACAAAATGAGCGGTGTCGGCTCGGGAGCATGCGGGCCTGCGCTTGCTGAAAACTATCAGGTGAATGAGAAAAGTATCAGCTTTTCATTTGAAATGGAGCCGGTATTTAAAGAGCATTAAGAGTCAGGCGAAAAGACCAACCGGAAAACGGCTGGTCTTTTCGCTTTTCATACAGTGTCCGGCATTCTCTGTTAATGAGTAAAATAGACTGATGGTATAAGAACTTCATAAAACCAAGAGTTCGGACGGGGGAAGCGGAATATGGATGTTTTTATTGAAAAAGTGGACCGCCAGACGGCTGCTGAAATTCTGGGGTGGCGCTATGAGGCACCGTATGACTTTTATAATATGGATGTAAGCGAAGAGAACATTCATGGAATGCTTACACATCCCTACTATGCAATGAAGAACAAAGCGGGGGAGACAGCGGGCTTTTTCTGTTTCGGCATCACGGCTCAGGTTCCAAGCAGATATATGGCTCAAATCTATGCTGGAAACATGATCGATATCGGACTTGGCATGAATCCTCACTTAACCGGAAAAGGGCAGGGATCTGCTTTTTTTGCCTATATTCTCAATCAGGCAAGAGCAGGCTTTCCGAATACCCCGCTGCGGCTGACAGTAGCCTCCTTTAATGAGAGGGCTTCACGCGTATATGAGAAAGCGGGCTTTAAAGAAGCGGTAAGGTTTGAGAAAGAGAGGGTTATTTATAAAGTTATGGCGCTGGAGGAGCGTGGATTTAAAAGCAACCAGCAAGCTCAGGTATGATTGAGCTTGCTGGTTTTTATCCTTTAAGCGATCCGAAAAAATACAGGATCCCGAAGATAAGAAATGCTCCAACAATAGTCAGCAGCACAATGATGCTTATGAGAATCCAACCAAGTTTTTTTCTGCCGGTCCGTATATAGAAAGCGCATAGAGCGAAAATGGTAAAGAAATAACCAAGTACGGCCCACAGCCACCTGTTTTTATTGTATTTCGGAGCTTTAATGAATAAGTAAACCGCAAAAACAGCACTAAAAAGAAAATTGTATATCCATTCCATGCATCAAAACCTCTATTTCTGTTTTGTTATGAATCTTAATTTCTACTGAAAATAATGACTTCTGTTAAGAGAGGCAGATCCTCCTAAATGTAATCATACCCGAATCGCCCTTGCTATTCATTCATTGTACCGTTTGCTTCCTGAAAACGGCAATAAAAAAAGAGTACAAACCATGGTAAGGGCCATAAGGAAATGAGAAATTGACCTTTCAGTGCTGCTGGAATGATGTGAAGGGTTGTAAAGAAGTGAGAAATGACCCTTTAGTGCAGCTGTAGTGATGTGAAGGGTTATAAGTAAGTGGAAATTGACCCTTTAGTGCAGACGGAGTGATGTGAAGGGTTATAAGTAAGTGAGAATTGACCCTTAAGTGCAGCTGTAGTGATGTGAAGGGTTATAAGTAAGTGCGAATGGACCCTTCAGTGCAACCGTAATGATGTGAAGGGTCATAAGGAAGTAAGAAATGACCTTTCAGCCTAGCCGTAGTGATGTGAAGGGTCATAAGGAAGAAGGTGTTGACCCTTCAGCCCGGCCAGAGCGATGCGAAGGGTCATAAGCCAGTGTGAAATACCCCTTTAGCCCAGCCAGAGTAGTGTGAAGTGTCATAAAACAACAAGAAAAAACCCTCCAATCCGGCTCAAGCCTACTGAAGGGTCCTAAAGCATGATCTAATCCTTAAGCCGGAAAAAGTCACGAAAGCCGCCTGCTCCCCGCAACATCCAGCCTTCCTAAACAGCCGTCTGATTCAATACATGCTCGATAAACTTAAGCGTCTGATCAATGATGATTGGCTGATCATGGTCAAGTGTTGCCACATGGTAGCTGTTTTCAAGCACAATCATTTTTTTATGCTCAGAAGAGATTTCATCCATGATGAGTCTGGAGTTATCCGGCGGAACAACGTGGTCTTCTGTTGATACAAAAACGAGTGCCGGGCATTTGATTTCATGTAAGTTTTGTCTCACAAGCGCCATAAGCTTATTAATTTCTTTTATGGATTGAACAGGCGTTTTATCGTAAGCAAGCTCGGTAACGGCAGGATTCTTAATGTCAGATCCGATGGCATCGAGAAAGCGGGCCTGAATCTGCTGGGCGCCTGCCATTGTCGGGATGTCGACCGCTGCGTTGATCGGTATAATCGCTTTGATTTCCGGGTGCTTTTGGGCAAGGTAGAGTGTCAGGGTGCCGCCCATGGACAAGCCGGTGACGAAAATGGTGCTGCAGCGGTCTTTAAGCCACTGGTAGCCTTCTTCTACAGAAGCGGTCCAATCCTCATATGTGGTTCCTTCCATTTCCTCGTAGTGCGTGCCATGTCCTTTGAGCCTCGGACCGCATACGGTGTATCCGGCTTTCGCATATGCCTCGCCAAGAGGACGCATGCTCTGGGTGGAGCCGGTAAATCCATGCGATACGAGAATTCCGATCGAATTGCCTTCAAAGTAAAATGGTTCTGCTCCTTCTAATACGGGATAACGTTCTGACATCCTCATTCCTCCTTTAAAAATGAAAACCCTTTCTCAGAACGATTCGATACTGGGCATAGAATCTCCTACTTAAGAATGAGATTCTTCGTTCCATTTAAGGATTCGAAAACTGTGAAATTGTGGTAAACTTTCTCTTATTACAGGACGGAGGATACAGAAATGAAGCAGCTTAAACACGTTCATCCGCTCGGCTGGAACATCCTGATCGGAACCATTTTCGGGCGCATGGCCACATCAATGAGTCTTCCATTTTTAGCTATCTATTTAACTCAGGTGAAGGGCGTATCGGCCGCTATGACCGGGACGATTATCGCCGTAAGCTCGCTAGCCGGCATTTTATCAAGTTTTTACGGCGGATATCTGTCAGACAAACTGGGCAGGAAAAAAGTGCTGATCACATCTATTTTCGGATGGGTCTTCGTCTTTATTGGCTTTGGCGCTGCAGATACAGTTCTCGCATTTTTCATTATGAATGCGCTGAACGGAGTATGCCGCTCCGTCTTTGAGCCAACTTCAAGAGCCCTTTTATCCGATCTGACAGAACAGAAAAACAGGCTTCTTATCTTCAATTTAAGGTACGCTGCAATCAATGTGGGAGTCGTTTTCGGGCCGCTGCTCGGCATTTATTTAGGTTCGGCAAAAACAACGTCGCCGTTTTTTATAGCCGCGATTATCTATGCTCTGTACGGATTCTCCCTTCTGATTACGTTCATGAAAACATCACATAAAACGGAAACGAAGGAGGCTGCGCGGATATCTTTTAGAGAAGCCGTGCACGTGACAAGAAAAGATAAATTGCTGCTCCTGTCCCTGGTCGGCATCATCCTGTGCATCACCGGATTTTCCCAGCTGACCTCGACGCTGCCACAATTTTTTGCGATGTCGCCTGACATTAAAGACGGGGCTAAAACATTTTCGATCCTGCTGTCTCTAAACGCCGTCACAGTGCTGCTGATTCAATATCCGATTGTAAGAGTGGCCAAGAATCATCCGCCTATTTTCTCTATTATTCTAGGGAACTTGCTTGTCGGACTCAGCCTGTTCAGTTTTGCATTCGCGCACAGCATCTGGCTTATTGCACTGGTCGTGATTTTGTTTACAGTAGGAGAGGTTCTGCTCTTTTCCATGATGGACGTCCTAATTGATGAACTGTCAAACCCTGAAATGAAGGGAACGTACTTTGGCGCCATGGGCTTTACCCAGCTTGGAAATGTCATCGGCCCCTGGATTGGCGGTGTCCTGCTTGATGCATATGGAATAAGCAGTCCGGCGGCCGTCTTCAGCTGCCTCATGCTTGTGACCCTTTCTGGTATTCCGGTTCTTTTTCTGGTGAAAAAAGAGATGGAGAGAAAAACCGAAGCGAGCGTTCTTAACCAACAGGCACACATTTGAAAAATGTTAAAAAATTGAAACTTATGGAACCCTCTGAGCGTATTACATAAAAAAAGGGGGACGTAACATGAAAAAACTTGGCGCATTTTTTGTTATTGCTGCTGCACTGCTTTCGGGAGGATGTTCGCTTGAGGCGAATGCCGTGCCGAAAGACGTTAAGAGTGATATCCAAAAAGAATTCGGAATAGACATCTATGTCCCGGAGTTCAGTGAGTATCCGGTGGTATATGCTGAAGTTTTTTACCCGCCGGCGGAAATAAAGAACGGAAAGAAGGATCTGGAACTAACCTATGCATCTGAGATTGGGGAGCTGGAAAAAGAGGAGAAAAAGTCACCTGACTCGTCAGATTCCAAGCTTTTTTACGGTCCTTACAGCGGTGAACCAAAATTCAGACTTACCTACAGCTCTTATATGCTGGATTTAGATGAAGATGAGAGCAGGGTTGTGGATGGTGTAAACGTTCAATACAACAAACTTGAAGATAAATTTCTTCTAGTATCCTTCAATTCAGAGGGAGGATCTTACAATTTTGAATTTTTATTGAGCAGTGATTTTTCAGAAGAAGATGCGCTTGATGTAATAGAGGATGTGCTTAAGCATACAGAAGAGAAGTGATTTCGGTCACTTCTCTTTTTTGATTACATAGATCTTTCTGCCTTGCTGTCTTTCATTTTTTCAGTGTAAAACGGAAGGACAAGAAGCACAAACAGGCAAAACGCAACAGCCTCAAGAGACAGAAGATACCACGGATACGGTCCGAGGAAATCAATCGGTGTCGGGTTCACAGGCTTTTGCGAGAGGAACATATAATTTCCTCCAAGAGCGCGATTGACGAAAAAGATACAGACAGCGGCTATATTCAGAAAGCCCATCGTTTTAAAAACCGACTTGAACGTGACCCCATATCCCTCCGTCCATACAAAAAAGAAGCAGGTCATCATGATGACGGAATGGGTCAGGAAGAAATGGAAATAGCGGAGATGTGGGAAGCTGTAGTTAAGTTCAGGGGTCAGGAGCGCAAGTCCTGCGCCTGCAATTCCGATGAAATACACGATTTCAAAAATACGTCTGTTTTTTGTGATCAGCAGGATGATGCACAAAAATAGACTCATGCTGCACAGTTCAAGCGGCAGGGTATAGGCGGCGTTCCACGTTCCATTCCAAAGGAGCCAGATATGGTAGGCGGCTTCAAACAGCACTCCGGTCCCTGCAAGCAGAAGTCTGAACCCCAAATTCCATTCCTTTTGGAGGAGTGTATGCCGCATCGCATACATACCGGCAAGCAACAGGAGCAGAAAACCAAGTCCTGCAAGATGAGCTGGAGAAAATAACGAGAAGGATTTCTGATCATAGGCTGTGCTGAAAAAAGAATTCACCGGATTCATCTCTCTTCATTTTTTCTTCATTATAAGGGTTTCAGAGTTTAATAAAAAGATAAAAATTGGAAAAAAACAGTTGAATGTTATCACTTTGTATATTATTATTAAAAGTGATAATAAAAGTTGGAGGGTTTTTAAGTGAAGAGAAAAATGGACTTGATTCTTCATCCTGTCCGGTTAAAAATTGTCCAGTCCCTTTTAAATGGCAAGACGATGACGGTGCATCAGCTGGCTGAACGGACTCAAGATGTTCCACAGGCTACGTTATACAGACATCTGAATAAGCTTCTTGAAGCAAACATTCTTTCTGTGGTTCAGGAAAATCAAATTAGAGGAACAGTTGAGAAAGTATATGCGCTGAATGAACCAGCCATTCAGTCCCATGAGGATTTGCTCAATCTCACAAAAGAGGAGCATCTCCAGATGTTTATGCATTTCACCACTCACCTAATGGGGATGTATGAACATTATTTAGAGAAAGAAAAGCCTGACCTGGTAAAGGACGGCGTAACCTACAGGGTGGCAAATGTCCACCTCTCAGACGAGGAGTATATGGAAACGGCACAAGAAATCGGGAAGATCATTTTGAAGGCAATGAAAAATGAGCCTTCACCTGAACGCAAAAGCAGAAACATCGCAACGATTGTCATACCTGAGTAGAAGTCATTTGGGGGGAATCTCTTATGAAAAAATTGGATGTAAAGCTTGCATTGTTTATTGGAGTCATCTGTTTTGGAGCAGGTTTTTTGCTCCTGCCTTACCAATTAGAGACTTTAAAGTCAGCGCTTCCGCAAAACGAGTTTGAGAAGATGACAGCGGATATGCCGATGGTGATTACGTCTCTGGCTTTTTCCGCGCAGCTGTTTGTTATGAGTTTCCTGTTAGCCTGGGCAGGGTTTAACCTTGCTCGGAAAACGGGTTTTTCGTTTGACATTCTGCAGTCCTTTTTTGAAAAAGGGCAAAAGAAATCGTTCGGGGGTAAACCTTTCTTGCTTGCAGTCTTTTTTGGAGTGATAACAGGATTCCTTATTGTTGCTTCGGATCGTTTTTATTTTGAAAGCCGCATTCCTCAATTAAATGAGTTCAGCCCCGAATTCTCATGGCTTGGTTTGGCTGCGGGTGTAATAGGGGGAGGCGTTTTTGAAGAAACGCTTCTTCGCCTGTTTTTTGTCTCCTTTCTTGTTTGGGGATTCCGCAAGATTCTAAAGACAGATAACAAGGCAGTTTATTTGGCGGCCATCCTCATAGCTGCTTTGGGATTTGCTGCGCTGCATTTGCCCTTTACATCCGTCGTGTTCGGGGAGCTGACAGGGTTAATCGTGTTCAGAAGCTTTTTGCTTAATGGCATCGGTGGAATTTTCTTCGGTTATCTCTATTGGAAAAAAGGATTCGAATACGCAATCATTTCTCATATGTTTGCCCATATTTCCATGCAGCTGCTGTTTATTCCGCTATTCTATTAATGGGAGAAAAGGAGATATACAAATATGATTAACGTCAAGGGTGCATCAAAATCGTTCGGCAGTCACTCAGTGCTGAATGATGTGAATTTTAAAGCGGAAGAAGGCAGGATTATCGGGCTGCTCGGTCCGAACGGAGCGGGAAAGACAACGTTTATCCGGATCATGAATGGCGTCATCAAACCTGACAGAGGTGAAATCTCCATTTTTGGCCATGATCCTGCCTCAAGCGGAGATGAAATCAGGAAGCTGTCCGGTGTTGTGACAGAAAGTGCCGGCCTATATCACCAGTTAAGCGGACAGGAGAATCTCTCTTTTTTTGCTGATTTATACGGCGTAAAAGAAAAAGCGAGAACGGCAGAGCTGCTTGAGCTTTTTGATCTTGCCGAACATAAAGACAAACCGGCCGGAACCTACAGCACAGGCATGAAAAAACGCCTTGCTCTCGCGAAAGCACTGCTGCATAAACCAAAGCTTCTTTACTTAGATGAGCCGACAAACGGACTGGACCCGGACGGCATCAAGATGGTCCTTTCCTATTTAAAAAAATATAACAAAGAAACAGGCACAACCATCATTATCTGTTCCCATGTTCTTCATCAGCTGGAACCTGTCTGTGACTCTTTTGCGTTCCTTGAAAACCGGACGATTGTTGAACAGGGCACGGTATTTGAGCTTTCAGATAAATACTTGAAGGATGTCAAAGTAAGGGTGTTAACGGAGCCGGCTATGATACAAAGGGATGCAGCCAGTTTTCCTTTTGACCAGCTGAAACCGGGAGAAGCGGTGTTCACTCTGCCTTCTAAAGAACACATTTCAGGGCTGCTGAGGGAACTTTTACAAAAGCATTCTATTTATTCAGCTGAGATGGTAAACAGCGGACTCGAGGCCATCTATTTTAAAGTAAGGGAGATGCACAATGAACAGAACAATCATGAAGGCCATCATTAAAAAAGACCTGAGAGACATTATCCGGAGCAAGAATCTGTTTGCCGTACTGATCATTATCCCTGTTCTTTTTTCAAGCGTCATCCCTGCAGCCATTCTTTCTGCCGCTCTCTTTTTGGATCTTGAGGAACTTGCCGGGAGTGACGCGGAGAGGATGATCTCAAGCTTCATGACCCAGCTGAACCGGGAAAGCATTGCCTTTGAAACTGTTGAACAGCAGTTTGTCTTTTTATTTCTAAATTACATGCTTCCATCTCTTTTTCTGCTCGTTCCGATTATTACAGCAAGCGTAGTCGCAGCGAACAGCTTTGTTGGCGAAAAAGAGCGGAGAACACTTGAGAGTCTGCTGTTTTCACCGGTGTCTGTTAAAACGCTGTTTGTGAGCAAGATCATTGGATCATTTTTGCCATCGCTGCTTGTATCGTTAGCAAGTTTTGTTCTAAGCGGGATTATTATCAACAGTCTCGGCTATCAGCTGTACGGACAAATGATCTTCCCGTCCGCCAACTGGCTAGTTCTTATTTTCTGGCTGTCTCCGATGGTTTCCCTGCTGACAGTCCTGCTGAACGTGCTGATCTCTTCACGGGTGAAGACGTATCAGGAAGCACAGAACATCGGCGGGGTCATTGTCCTGCCTGTGGTGGCAATGATGGCCGGCCAGGCAAGCGGACTCTTTCTCGTCGGAGCTGGTGTTACCTTTTTAATCGGGCTTGGCCTGCTCCTTGTTAATCTGTTGCTGGTAAGCAGAATGGCAAAGTTCAGCGACCGGTATATGCTGTTTGAAAAGCAGATTCATTGATGTTGAAAATTGGGGAGTTGAATAGTGCCATCAAGCAGGGAGATTTGGAGGTTGATGGCACTTATCCGGAAGAATAGAACCCTCAAACAGAGTAATCTCAGAGTTGATGGCACTTATCCGGGAGAATAGAACCCTCAAGCAGAGGGATCTCAGAGTTGATGGCACTTATCCGGGAAAATGGTACCCTCAAGCAGAGCAAACACAGACTTGATGGCACTTATCCGGGAGAATAGAACCCTCAAGCGGAGCAAACACAGAGTTGATGGCACTTATCCGGGAGAATGGAACCCTCAAACAGAGAGATCTCAGAGTTGATGGCACTTATCCGGGAGAAAGGAACCCTCAAGCAGAGCAAACACAGAGTTGATGGCACTTATCCGGGAGAATGGTACCCTCAAGCGGAGAAATCACAGGGTTGATAGCACTTATCCGGCAGAATAGAACCATCAAGCCGGAGGAACTCCTGACTTGATGACACTAATCAAACAAGGGAGAGCGAAGAAATGGATACAGCTATACTTGTACTTGATATTCAAAAGGGCTTTATCAGCCAAAAAGCTCGAATGCCCGCAGCAGCACATCAAATAGAACCGATGCTGGAGAATGTAAATGACATTGTGAAGAAAGCTGATCATAAAAAAATACCTGTAGTGTATATTGGCAATGAATATGTACCAAAACAATTCATAGCCAATTTTTTAACGAAAAAATCAGCATTAAAAGGGAGCGAGGGTGCTGAGCTGGATGAGAGGCTTCTGAGGGTGAATAATTGTTATTTTTCGAAAAACAAATCGAGTGCGCTAAGCAATCCGGAGCTTGTTGCCTATTTAACGGCTAACAGAATAAAACATTTAGTTATTGTTGGTTTGTTTGCAGAAGCCTGTGTAGCAGCAACTGCACTCGATTCCATCCGGAAGGGGTTCACTGCAGCAGTTGTAGAAGATGCAATTGCAAGCATAAGTGATGCAAGGAAAGAGAAGTCTTTAAAGTACATGCATTCAAAAGGGGCTGCAATCATTGATTCCTCTCAGTTATTCAAGAATACCTTCATGGAAAACTTGGGTTAGTTCTTTAAAGTTTCCGTCAATCAAATCGTACCGGGCTAACTGGTCCTTGAAACTGTCTAACCACCAAACAACCCCCGCTGACAGATCAGCGGGGGTCTCTACATTAAATCTTTAGATCAATCTTTGCATTTTTCTTAAGTTCTTCCACTTTTTGAGCCAGAAGCTCCTGTTGTTTTTGCTGTTTGAGCGATTGCTCGATTTGCGGTTTTACTTCCTCAAGCTTAGGTACTTCCTGTTTTGCTGCTTTTCCTTGCTCTGCGTACTGGTCATACGTTTTTTGGATCTCTTCATCAGAGATTTCACCTGCAGGCACTTCTTTTTCGATATATTGTCTGAATTTAATGTCATCGGCAATCTGCGACTCAAGAGTTTTCATGTCCATGCCTGATTTTTTGAGTGCTGCTTCAAATTCTTTTTCTGTTTTGAATTGTTTTTTCGTTTCATCAAGCTGTTTTTTTACGTCTTCATCAGATGCTTTGTAGCCTTTTTTGTCGGCTTCCTGCATAAGAAGGGTTTGTCCTACCAAGCTGTCAAGCGTCTGCTTTTTCACTTGTTCGGCAGCTTCCTTGGACGTTGGATCCTGGCCCATTTGCTGCATTTGTCCTTGAGTTGCCTGAAGGACGCTGTTGTAGTCTTTTCCAAGAATCTTTTCATCATTAACGAGAGCGACCGTCTTCTTTTCATCCACTTGCTGTTTTTCTAATTTTTTCTGCATTTCTTCCATTTGCTTTTGCTGTTCCTTCTGCTGATCGGTTTCGGCTGTTTTTACTTTATCTTCCGTTTTAGCCTCTTTGCTTTCTTCGTTGCCTCCGCATGCGGCTAAAACAACGGCCATCAGACCTGTTATGAGTGAAAACATTATTTTTTTCATCATCGATCTCCTTCCTTTAAGCTAGAAGTATAATTTTTTCTAAAAAAAATCATCTAGTGCGCATTATAAAGGAAATGAATTGAAAAAGAAACCTTATGGGGCAGTTGTAACGAGATGTAATAAGATTGAAACCTTTTTTACGGGCAATATGATGCCGGAAGATATGTTAGAATATGGGTATTGAAAAGGGGGAATCAATCATATGGGAAAAGTGGTCGGTTTTGAATTAAGCAGCCAACATCCGGAAAAAGCGGCAGCATTTTATGAAGCGGTATTCGGATGGGAATCAGGGGAACCGGTTTGGGACTATAGAGAAGTAAAGACTGGACAGGGTGCAGCTGAAATTACCGGGGGAATCAGCAAAGGACCGGAGGATTTTCCTCATGGAACTAGAATCCAGATAGAAGTAGATTCTATTGATCAGACACTTGCCGCTGCAAAAAGGAATGGAGCTGTTATCGTCAGAGAGAAAATGGAATTTGACGATTTTTATCTTGCTTATGCAACAGACCCTGCAGGTATTGGGTTTGGTCTGATTGAAAGAAAGAATTCTTTACATAAAGGAGATTGACCAATGGCTAAACTGCCTCCAAAACCATGCTCAGAATCACGCGTTTTTCAAACAAACCGCGTGCTGCCTCCGGATACTAACAATCATCAGACCCTGTTTGGAGGAAAGCTGATGGCCTATATTGATGTTGTAGCGTCCATTTCTGCATCCAAGCACTGCAGAACAGAATGCGTCACAGCCTCAATGGATTCGGTTGATTTCCTGCACCCGATTCGTCCGGCAGATGCGGTGCATCTTGAATCATTTGTGACGTTTACTGGAAGGTCGTCGATGGAAGTGTTTGTAAAAGTAACGGCAGAAGACTTAAAAAGCGGGAAATCAAAGGTCGCAGCAACAAGCTTCATCACGTTCGTCTCACTTGACGAAAATGGCCGGCCAAAAGAAGTTCCAGCTGTCTTTCCGGAATCCGATGAGGAAAAATACTTATTCGCAACAGGTGATGAGCGCTCGCAGATCAGAAAATCAAGAAGAAAAGCAAGCATTGCCTTTTCTGAACAAATTAAACAATATTGAGGAATGATCATGTCCATCCTATACAGAAGCCTTCTTGAAGAAGATGTAAAACCGGCCCTGCTTGACCATTTTGTCCGTTATCAGAAAACGGAGCGTGTATGGTATGCAGAAAACGGCCAATTGAGGGAAAAGGAAGATTCCTTTACAGATGATTGGGACCGTGAAAAGAAGAAAGAAGTCATTCAATCCCTCAAACTATGCAAACAGGGTGGAGGCACTGTCATAGGCGCCTTCCTGGGAGAGCGCCTGATAGGTTTTGCCGCGGTTGAAGGAAAGAAGTTCGGGAGAAGCCTGCACTATCTTGAACTGTCATATATCCATGTCTCAAAAGAGACGCGGAGCAGAGGGACAGGTCTTGAGCTCTTTAAACTTGCCTGCACATATGCCAAACAAATGGGTGCTGAAAAACTGTACATTGGCGCGCATCCATCCGCGGAAACGCAGCATTTTTACCGGAAAGCAGGCTGCGTGCCTGCTAAAGAATTGAATCGGGAGATATACAGGCGCGAGCCGCTGGATCTCCAGCTTGAAGTGTCACTTGATCCTTTTTAAGGATCTTTTTTTTGTTCAAATTCTTAACACAATCTTCATTGACTTTTTTAACTCGGAACCATATAGTTAAATACGTTAAAAGTTAAATTGTTGAACTATTATTTTTGATAGAAGACGAACCTGATAAATAAGGAGGGACCTAGCATGTCATGCAGCAAGATAACGGAGCTTGTAGACCGGTACATAGCGGTTTCCTATTCTGTGACGAATATCGCGGAAACGCTTGTGAAAGAACAGATCGGAAGTGATCTGACGAATGATCAGCACTATATGCTGAGATACATGAGTCAGGCAAAGACCTGTACATCCACCGAACTGGCAGCTGCTTTTAATGTGAAAAAAAGTGCCATAACGGCCATCATTACACGTCTTCATGAAAAGGGACTGATTGAACGCGACCGCGATGAAAACGACCGCCGCGTCGTTTATTTAACGCTGTCTGATAAGGGACATGAGCTGTTTGAAAAAGCGGAAAACCGCATACATACGCTTGTGGAATCATTTATTAATAAATTTGATCCAGAAGAAATCACGCAGTTTATTGAAACCTATGAAAAGCTGAACAGACTTCTGCTTGAAAACAAAGAAAAGCATACGGGGGAATCTGAGTGAATACGATTATTAAACAAAAATGGCTTGTCCTGATTCTTTGGATTGCTGTGGTTGCCGGACTGCTGTTTACAGCTCCGAACATGGCGGACCTGGTCCGGGAGAAGGGCCAGATTGATGTACCTGAGGGCTATTCCTCTTCCTACGCATCTGAAATTCTTGATGAGGTGCAAAAAGAAGAAGGCGGGGAAGATTCAAGTTCGGTGGCTCTAGTCTTTTACAGCGATAAAAAGCTGACGAAATCAGAGATTTCCGAAGCGGAAAAGGCCATCCGCAGGCTTGAAAGAGAAGAAGATAAACTCGGTATAACCGAAATTCTCACCCATTTTAACGAAGAAAGCCTCAAAGAGCAGCTTGTCTCAAAAGACGGGAAAGCAATTCTTGCATCTGTCAATGTCGCATGGAACGACCGCGAATCGGAAGAAGTGAGAGATGCTCTCTATGAAGCAATCAGCGATGTGAACGTTGATTATGACTATACTGGCAACTGGATGATCAATGAAGATTTGATCAAGAGCTCTGAAGAAGGGCTGAAAAAGACAGAGGGCATCACGGTGATCTTTATACTCGCAGTGCTACTTCTCGTCTTCAGATCCATCGTCGCGCCTATTATCCCGCTTCTTGCGGTGGGCTTTACTTATCTTGCTTCACAGTCTATCGTTTCGTTTTTAGTAGATTCATTGGATTTTCCTATTTCCAATTACACTCAAATATTCCTTGTAGCCGTTCTCTTTGGAATCGGAACAGACTACTGTATTTTGATTCTGAGCAGGTTTAAAGAAGAACTTGCCACAAGTGAGACGGTGACTGATGCCATTGTGGCAACGTATAAAAATGCGGGCCGGACGGTCTTTTTCAGCGGTGTTGCCGTTATGATTGGCTTTGCTGCCATCGGGTTTTCACAGTTTAAACTCTATCAGTCTGCATCGGCGGTTGCAGTCGGTGTGGCTGTCCTGCTTATCGCGTTATTTACGATCGTGCCGTTTTTCATGGCCGTGCTTGGCGGGAAGATCTTCTGGCCGTCCAAAAGCAAAGCAGAACATGGTGAAAGCAGGCTTTGGAGCATCCTTGGAAGATTCTCGCTTGCCCGTCCGCTGCTCTCCCTGCTGATTGTTGCAGCCATCTGTGTTCCGTTTCTGGCCGTTTATGACGGCGAACTGTCATTTGATTCTCTGGAAGAAATCAGCGGGGATGTATCCTCGATCAAGGCATTTAATGCCATCGCTGACAGCTTCGGCCCGGGTGAATCAATGCCCACACAGATCGTGATGCAAAATGACGAGGAAATGGATTCAGCAGAATATGCAGCATTGGCCGAAAAAATCAGCCAGGAGGTCGAAAAAGTCGACCTTGTTGATAATGTCCGGTCCGTTACCCGCCCAGCGGGAGAGCCGATTGAAGACTTCTTTGTTGCCAAACAGGCGGAAAACCTGAGTGATGGACTCGGCGACGGCAAAGAAGGAATTGATGAAATCAGTAAAGGATTGAACGAAGCCGGAAGCGAATTGTCCAAATCGCAGCCGCAGCTGAATGAAGCAACAGAAGGAATTAACGGATTGATCTCGGGAACGTCTGAACTCCAGTCGGGGATAAATGAGGTTCAGTCAAATCTCGTAAAAATTGAAGATGGTATACGTCAGGGCAGTGCCGGCTCGGCGCAAATCAAAGATGGGCTTTTGAAAACGAAGTCAGAGCTGGAAAAGCTTTCGGCAGGGTATGAAGAGCTTGAGGCAAATTATAAGTTATTTGGATCTGGACTCGGCGATCTTACTGCAGGTTATAAAAAATTGGAAGCTGGTCTTTCATCATTGAATCAAGCTTTCAACAATTTAAATAGTGATGAATTTTCTGCATTGGGTCAGGAGTATACAAAGCAAGAAGGTAATTCAAAGAAAAGTTTAGAAAGCGACACTAGATACCAAACGCTTGTAGGAACAGTTGCGACAGCAAAAGAATCCCTCAACTTACTGTCTCCCGGTCTTAGTGAGCTGAACGGAAAGCTATCCGCGGTCTCAGCCGGCATGACCCAGGCAAACACAGGCTTCACCCAGGCAAACAACGGCCTTGCACAATTCCCTGGCGGCATCGACGCTCTTATTAAAGGTATTGATCAGCAGCTTGCGGGACTGAATCAGCTTGCTGACGGGCAGGGGCAGATTGCCGGAAATGTGCCGAAGCTTGCAAACGGGCTTGGAGAAGTCAATTCCGGTCAAAAGCAGCTGCTTGACGGGTTTGGTGATCTTGGCGGCCAGCTGGGTCAGCTGACGGACGGCTTAAATCAGAGCGCCGACGGGCTTAACCAAGTATCAGACGGAATCGGCTCTGCCCAGGATTACTTGACCGGCCTTTCCAAGTCCTCGGACCAAAATGGATTCTATCTCCCTGAGGAGGTTCTTGACAGCAAGGAATTTGCACAGGCGCTTGATGCCTACATGTCTGAGGACCGGAAAACGATGACGCTTGATGTTGTGTTTGAAGCAAGCCCGTATTCCAATGAAGCGATTGAACAAGTGCCCGAGATTAAAGAGGCTGTAAGCCGTGCTGTAAAGGATACAAAGCTTGAAAATGCAGATGTGGCGGTAGGCGGCATTACAAGCACGAACGCAGATTTGAGTGCTGTTTCTGCCCAGGATTACTCGCGTACAGTTATTTTAATGCTTGTAGGAATCTCTATTATTCTCATCTTTATGTTCCGCTCTCTGATTATGCCAATCTACATTATTGGTTCACTCGTTTTGGCCTACTTTACATCGATGGCGATCAATGAAGTGATATTTGTAGACATTCTTCAGTACACGGGCATAAGCTGGGCTGTTCCGTTCTTTGGATTTGTTATTCTTGTTGCGCTTGGCGTCGACTACAGTATTTTCCTGATGGACCGCTTTAATGAATACCGCGATCTGTCAGTAGGCGAAGCCATGCTGATGTCCATGAAAAAGATGGGGACAGTCATCATTTCAGCAGCTGTTATTCTCGGAGGAACGTTCGCTGCAATGATGCCTTCCGGAATGCTTTCTCTGCTTCAGATTGCGTCCATCATTTTAATCGGTTTGTTCTTATACGCACTTGTGATGCTGCCGCTGTTTATACCGGTTATGGTAAAAACATTCGGATCAGCGAACTGGTGGCCGTTTAAGAGAGTGTCGAACGAATAATAACAGACGCAAAAAAGCTCCGGCTGTTATGCCGGAGCTTTTATTGTATTTGAATATCAGAATGTCACTTCATCCTGATTTCTAACAACAAGAAGCGTCTTACCTTTATCAAGTTCTTCTTCAAGCTTTTCGGCCATTTCAGTATCGAATCCGATCTCTTCCATTTTTACGACGAGTTTCTCATCTTTGCTTCTGAACACATTTTTGATGGCTGTTCCGACTCCGGTTACACCTACGCCGATTTTATTGGCGTCTGTTTCTTTGCGGTCGCGTCTGACGTGATCATTATCGTGTGAGAGTATGTAAATATCCTCGTCCCTGATGCCGTCATGGCGCAATCTGTCAATCGATTCCTTCAGCTGTTCATCATCGTGAAAAACTTTGAATTTCGGTTTCATCTTTATCGCCTCCATGGTAAAAAGGTACCCGCTCTATGAAAGATTGAAACAAGGAAACAAGTACTCGAAAAAAACAGGAGGAATTTGCTATAATAGATTGAATGTCAATCATACACGTGCTTGTTTAAACAGGCATTTTTATAAGAATGGAAAGAGAGTGAAAAAATTATGGGCCGTAAATGGAACAATATTAAAGAGAAAAAGGCGTCTAAAGATGCAAATACAAGCCGGATTTACGCAAAATTCGGCCGGGAGATTTATGTAGCTGCCAAGCAGGGCGAGCCAAATCCGGAATCAAACCAGGCACTCCGCATGGTTCTTGAACGTGCAAAAACATACAGCGTTCCAAAAAACATCGTTGACCGTGCGATTGAAAAAGCAAAAGGCGGCTCGGAGGAAAGCTATGACGAGCTTCGTTATGAAGGATTTGGACCAAACGGTTCGATGGTGATTGTTGACGCATTGACAAACAACGTCAACCGCACAGCGTCCGATGTCCGTGCTGCATTCGGCAAAAACGGAGGCAACATGGGGGTTAACGGATCTGTCGCATACATGTTTGATGCAACTGCCGTTATCGGTGTTGAAGGCAAGAACGAAGAGGAAGTTCTTGAACTTTTGATGGAAGCAGACCTTGATGTGCGGGACATTCTTGAAGAAGAAGATTCTGTCATTGTCTATGCTGAACCGGAGCAATTTCATGCCGTTCAGGAAGCATTTAAAAATGCCGGTGTTACAGATTTTACAGTAGCTGAACTTACGATGCTTGCTCAAAATGACGTTGAGCTCCCTGAAGATGCACAGGCACAATTTGAAAAAATGATTGATGCCCTGGAAGATTTAGAGGATGTTCAGCAGGTCTATCATAACGTTGACCTGGGATAATAGATGAAAACAGGCGGATGATCCGTCTGTTTTTTTATACCCAGATAAAAAATTAATAAAAAAGTGATCCATTTAAAAAATCCTGTCGTTTCCTGTATAAGAAATTCAATAAATAAACGACAGGGAGCGTGTAATCATGAAAATCAGAAAATTGTTAGCACCTGCACTTGGCTTATCCTTACTTGTACCAGCTTTTGGAACGGCCGTCCAGGCAGAAGAAATGAAGCCGACAGTCAACACACCGGCAGCGCAGCTCAGAGCAGATCTTGACTATCTATTGTCGGAGCATTTTGTTTTAGCAGTAACAGCCATGACAAAATCCTATGATGGAGCAAAAGATGCAGAGGCAGCGAATAAAGCTCTAGATCAGAACGCAGCTGACATGACTCCTGCCATTGCATCCGTTTACGGGGAAGAAGGCGCAGCAGAGTTTGAACGTATTTTCCGTGAACACAATAATTACACAGCAGATCTTGTAAATGCCGCAAAAGAAAAAGATGAAAAAGCCCGTGCAGAGGCAGAAAAAGAAGTGGCTGCATTCGTTGAAGAATTTTCAACCTTCCTTGGAACCGCAACAGAAGGCAAGCTTCCTAAAGAAGCGGCAGAAGAAGCAGTAAAAGTTCACGAAGCACAGGTACTTGAAGTTTTTGATAACTACGTAGAAGGCGACTACAAGGAAGCGAATGAAACATTCCGAGAAGGATATAAACATATGTATGTGATCAGTGACGCATTAGCGGGGGCCATCACGACTCAAATGCCTGAAAAATTCGAAAATACAAAATCTGATACACCTGCAGCAGACCTTCGTTCAACGCTAAACAGCCTTGCAGCCGAACACTTTGCACTGGCAGCAACAGGCATGCAAAAAGGCTACGACCAAAAAGAGGATTATGATTTTGTCAGCTGGGCAGAGGATGCCAACACAGCAGACTTTAAAGCAGCCATCGGCTCTGTATATGGAGAAGAGGGTGCCGCACAGTTTGAAAAAGTGTGGCAGGGCAACCACATCAATGCACAGGCTGAAATTGCAGCAGCCACTCTTGAAGGAAACGATGCGAAAATAAATGAAGCAAAAGCAAAGCTTGACCAGTTTGCAATGGACTTTGGCGCATTCCTTGGTGCTGCAACGGGTGAAAACCTTCCTGCCAAAGACGCCGAAGCTGCCATTAAGCAGCACGAAGCCCTTGTAACACAAACGTTTGACCAGTATGTTGCCGGCGACTACGATGCAGCTTACCAGTCATTCCGCGAAGGGTACAAGTTCATGTTTGGTGTAGGCCAGTCTCTTGGAAATGCCATCGTTACGCAAATGCCTGATAAGTTCGAAGCCTCAGCTATGCCTGAAGATATGCCGAAAACAGGACTAGGCGGGACAAGTGAAACATTGCCTGCTTCTGCGATCGTATTCAGCGGATTAGGCTCGCTCTTAGCTATAGCAGCTCTGGTACTTTTCAGAAGAAAAACGGCTGAACAGCGGTAATTGCTGATAAAAGAAGTTCGGTTTTGAACACATGAAAGAGATAGGATCAGCTGCACGTGCACTGATCCTTCCCCTCTTTTTTATTAGGACAAATCGATGTTTAAAAACGGGGTGCATGGAACTATGAAAAAAATCATCTTACTTGGCATAAGCAGCGTCATTTGTTTTATCCTCGCTGGCTACAGCTACGGGCTTTTCCCGTCTCAATCATCCTCTACCGAAATACCCCCTCAAAAAAAAGAGCAGACGGCTGTGCAGACTGAAAATGCTTCCGACGGGTCTGATCAATCGCTGAATGAGTTTACTTTATTAAAATCCGAAGTGAAAAAACTGGTCGAAGCCCAGAAGCGAGAATCTGCCCAAATGAAAGGCATTGTTCCTGCATCAGTTGAAATCCCTTCGATTAATGTGAATGCCACGATAGAACAGGTCGGGATCCTTGATAACGGTCAGATGGGAGTTCCTGAAGATATAAATAATGTCGGATGGTTTGAACCCGGAGTTAAGCCCGGCAGCAGAGGAAGTGCGGTTCTTGCAGGCCATGTTGACAGCAAAACAGGCCCTGCCATCTTTTTTGATCTGAAAAAAGTAAAACAGGGTGACGAAATCATCGTAAAGGATCAAAACGGAACAGCGCTTACGTTTATCGTAACAAAGCAGGAAAGCTACGGCCGTTCATCAGCTCCAATCGATGAAATTTTCCAGACGTCAGAAGGACAGAATTTAAATCTGATTACTTGTTCAGGAACGTTTGACCGCTCTGCAGGAACGCATGAGGAACGACTTGTCGTGTTTGCAGAATTAAAAAAGGAAAAGAAAACGGCAAAGGATTCGCCTCCCCCTGCCCCTGAAACTGTAGAAGTGAATGGTACATTTGTAACGTGGCATGCTGTCCGTAAAGACACGGTTGCAGGCTACAGAGTATACAGAGGAGACAAAAATGGGGAAAATTTCGAGCAGGTTGCGAGCATTTCTGCTCTTGAAAGAAAGAGCTATACGGATGAAGCTGCAGCAGAGCATACTTATTATGTGACAACTGTTGATGCCTTTGGTCAGGAATCAGAGCCTTCTGATACCGTTTCAGTAAAATAGAGAAAATAACCCAGCCTGTTATTCAGGCTGGGTTATTTTGTGAATGTTGGAAAAAATGAAACTTTTCACCTAATGAAACGTTACATATAATAGGTCTGTTTATTTACTGTCATCATCATGCAGTTCCAATCGACTTATGTAAGGAGCGTTTTTTATGGCCAACACAGTCATACAAGAAAAAACAAGCGTGAAAAAGAAACGGAAGAGGAAGGTTTTTCTCGGCGTTCTGCTGCTTTTCGCCCTTTTGGGTTCCGGCACAGCCGTCTATCATTATACAAAACCTCTCCCGGAAGGCATCTCCCACGAAGGTGAAATTCACGCGGGACAGGTGGAATTCCTGTACGATCTGACGTATGAAAACGGAGAAGATGTGACTCATAATCAGGTCATTTTTGACAGGATTGAAGATACCATTGAGGAGGCTGACCAGTTTATCATGATGGATATGTTCTTGTTTAACGATGAATACGACCGTTCTGCAAGCTATCCAGCCCTGTCCCGCAGCCTTAAAGACGCTTTAATTGAAAAGAAACAGAAGGATAAAGAAGTCAAGATAACGGTGATTACCGACCGCATTAATACCTTTTATGGATCATACCCGTCACAGATTGCAGAAGAGCTGAAAGATAACGGCATTGAAGTTGTCTTTACGGATTTAAAGCCACTCAGGGATTCGAATCCGTTTTTCTCCGGGGGCCACAGGACGTTTCTGCAGTGGTTTGGTACCGGAGGGAGCGGCTGGATTCCGAATGCGTTCAGTCCTGATTCTCCTGATGTCACACTCAGGTCCTATCTGGACTTATTAAATTTTAAAGCAAATCACAGAAAAGTCATTGTGTCTGAAAAAGAAGGAATCGTGACGTCCGCCAATCCCCACGACGGCAGCTCGCTCCATTCGAATATTGCGTTTGCTGTAAAGGGAGAGATCCTGAGGGAACTCGTTGAAACGGAAAAAGCGGTTGCTTCCTTGTCGGGAACAGATGTAAAAATGGATGAGAGCACTGTTGTATTTGCACAGGCGGAGTCGGGCGATTATGATGTTCAGCTTTTAACCGAAGGGAAAATCAAGAAACACTTAGTAAACGAAATGAAGCAGACCGGAAAAGACGAAAAGATTAAGGTAGGGGCCTTTTATTTATCTGACCGCGATATCATTAAGGAGCTCCTGGCCGCTTCAGAAAGAGGAGCAGAGGTCAGACTGATCCTTGATGCAAACAAAGACGCCTTTGGCCGGGAGAAGAACGGTGTTCCAAACAGGCCTGCTGCACATGAGCTGGTTTCAAAATCTGATGGAAACATCCAGGTGCGGTGGTATAAAACAAACGGCGAACAGTATCATACGAAGCTGATGTTCTTTGAGGGTGAGGAAGAGGATACGGTTATTGGCGGATCAGCCAATTTCACGAAACGCAATCTCGGGGACTTTAACCTTGAGACAGACCTGAAAATTACCGGCCCTTCCAATACTGGAATGATGGCAGAAATGGAAGAGTATTTTGATGAGCTCTGGTCAAACCAGTCAGGAACATACACAGAGGATTACGAGGTATTTGCAGATGATTCACTCATTCTGACATTCATGTACCGCTTTCAGGAATGGAGCGGGATTTCAAGTTTTTGATGGGAAACGGCAGCTTAGTGCTGCTGTTTTTTTTGTGCCTATAAAAGTAGCTTGGACAAAACATATCAATAAATTGAGGTTCAATAAAAAAACGGAAAAATGACGCCACAAATGAGCATCCAATTATGGTGAAAGTGGCGGCACTACGCTGAATGACGCCACAAATGCCCATCCTAATAAGGTGAAAGTGGCAGCACTACTCCGAAAGACGCCACAAACGAACATCCAATTAAGGTGAAAGTGGCAGCACTACGCTGAATGACGCCAAAACGAGCATCCAATTAAGGTGAAAGTGGCAGCACTACGCCGAATGACGCCACAATCGACCATTCGAATAAGGTGAAAGTGGCAGCACTACGCCGAATGACGCCACAACCGACCATCCAAATAAGGTGAAAGTGGCAGAACTACACCTTAAGGTAAAAGTGGCAGCAGTACGCCGAATGACGCCAGACAGCGAGTTGGGATCTTAACACAAAAAAACCGGACGAGCTATAGCCCTAGTCCGGTTCTTGCAAAGTTGCCACCGTCCAGCTGCAGCGCCTAGATCCTCCGTCAGAACAAATCCGAGGGAAAAGTCAAGTTCGGGCTTTTCCCTCGGATTCTTTTCTGCCTGTCGGATCTGAGCAAGGCGCTTCCGCTTTTGTTATTATGAATCCATCGATTTTCCCAGACTCTGCTTGCGCTCCTGCTCTGCAATCAATTCATCGTCTTCGGCATTGTCGCGTGTAACTTTCTGCGTTAGGATCGCTCCAACGGCAACGAGCATCATGACAGCGATGTAGTAGCCTTTTTCATTCAGCTGAAGGTTATCGGCATTGTAAAGTCCGAGACAAAACAGCGCGACTCCGGCAAAGAATGTAAAGTAAGCAAGGAATGTAAAGGCCGGTGTATTTCTTCTTCGGTATTTTTGCATGGCAGATCGCCTCCTTTTAATAGGTAATATGGCAGTAATGACTCTGATATCATACCATAATTTCCCTAAAGTGAAACGTGTTATTTGTCATATTTACAGTTTCATTGTGGAGGAGGTGAACCTATTTAACATTTATATTGAGAGGTCCTTTGATCCGCACGGGAGGTTCATTGACCGAGATCTCTGTCCGCTGCTGGCGTTTGGCTCCGAAGACAGCTCCGACCTGCTTGATGGATGATGTGACGTTGTGGAGCATTTCACCGACATCATGTGCAGATTCAAGGAGCGGATCGACATTACGGATTTTGCCTTTGACATCTGATGTTAATTGATTTGCTGTATGGATCAGCTGCTCGGCTTCCTCTGACAGCCCGTTTACTGCGTTTCTGACTTCTGCAAGCGTCTTGTTCGTCTCATCCAGCGTAACCATCCCTTTTTTTAACGTTCCGATCAGATGGACAGCAAGACAGATGAACGCACCCGAAGCGCCTGCAACACTTAATTTGATTAACATGTTTTCCCTCCTTTTTATATCAATCTATGTTTTCTTTTTAACGGAAATGCCTTTGGCGGACAACCGCCTAATTATTATAAAATTTAGATTAGTTGTTGACATCTTTGCCGGTTTCTTATAGAATAGCAGTATACAAATCGAATAAATGAACCTCCTAAAGGGGAGTAGCTTTTACAATAGAGTCGTCACTTCGAAGCAGCGATGCTTCCGGCCCTATTGGCAACCATGACGTTGTTAGCAAGACCTTTACCTATTACCGGTAAAGGTCTTTATTGTTTTCAGAACAAAAAACCTTTGCCGAACGCAGGCAAAGGTTTTTTTTATTCGAAATTTCTTAAATGAGGTGTGAGAACGAATGAAAAAGATCCGATGGTCCATTGAAAAATTAACCCGTGAAAACAAAGAAGAGCTTCTGAGAGACAAAAGCCGGCTAGAAAAAATTGAACAGCGCATTGATGACAAGTACACCAAAAAAATAGGAATGAAATAGGAGGAATGAAGATGATTCTAAGAAAATATATGTCTATTCTAGGTATTGGTTCTGCTCAAATTGATTTGATCTTAACTAAGGAAGAGTTTAATCCCGGTGAGTGTATAAAAGGTTATTTTTTAATAAAAGGCGGTGTGATTGAGCAGCAGCTGAAGCGGATTGACTGTGACTTGGTTGCGGCCGATCTGTCTGCAGGCAGTGAGAATGTACTTGAAACGGCCAACATTCTAACTTCAAAGCAAATTCAGTCAGATGAACAGAACCGGATTGATTTCGTGTTCAGGCTTCCTCAAAATCTTACGGAATCAAATGAGGAGAGGTCGTATTTCTTTAATACGAGGCTTGTGTTTGATGAAGGTGTCATCAGCAAAGATCAAGACTTTATCACAGTTGTAAAGGGGGACTAACAGATGGAATTAACAATGCTGATGGAATATGGATGGGTACTGCTGCTTTTGATTGCGATTGAAGGGCTGCTTGCTGCAGATAATGCGCTTGTACTTGCGATTATGGTCAAACACCTGCCGGAAGAGCAGCGGAAAAAGGCTCTTTTCTATGGACTCGCAGGTGCCTTTGTTTTCAGGTTCGGATCCTTGTTTGCAATCTCCTTCCTGGTTGATGTCTGGCAGGTTCAGGCAATCGGGGCTCTTTACTTGCTGTTTATCGCAGCAAACCATATCTTAAGAAAGCTTGTTTTTAAAAAGCAGGAGAAAGATGAAGATCCAAATAAGAAAAAATCAGGATTCTGGGCTACTGTACTGAAGATCGAGCTTGCAGATATCGCATTTGCTGTAGATTCCATTTTGGCTGCTGTCGCACTCGCAGTCACGCTTCCAAATACGAACCTTCCTCCAATCGGCGGTCTTGATGGAGGGAAATTCCTCGTCATCTTTGCAGGGGGTATTATCGGCCTTGTTATTATGAGATTTGCGGCAAACTTCTTTGTCGACCTGCTTCATAAACGTCCTGGCCTTGAAATTGCAGCCTTCGGAATTGTCGGGTGGGTTGGAGTAAAACTATCCATTTACACCCTGTCGCATCCTGAACTTGCTGTGCTGCCTGAAGGATTTGCAAAATCCCCCGAGTGGAAAATTACATTCTACGCTGTACTCGTCGGAATCGCAGCAGCTGGCTGGTTCTTGTCTAAAGAGAAAAAGGAAGAATCGGCTGAAGTCAGTCAATAGGTTTGAAAAGCATCCATTTCATCATGGATGCTTTTTTTTGCGTATTCTTTAGAATTTCTTTATCTTTTTCCAAAAATTATCATGTATAGTGGAGGTAGATTACATATGAGAAACGGATGGTCATGATGAAAAAATTAATCAAGTACAGTATGATCGGTTTGCTTCTTACAGGATTAATCTACACAGCATTTCTCCATTACAGCATTCATACAGCAGCCTCCGGGCAGCCGGAAGGTGGAGCGGATTACATCATTATCCTCGGTGCGAAAGTAAATGGGACGGTGCCTTCTCTCGCTTTGCAGTACCGGGCGGATGCAGCAGCTGCGTATATGAAGAAGAATCCGGAGACCATTGCCGTCGCATCGGGAGGTCAGGGGCCGGGGGAAGAGATAACAGAAGCCGAGGCAATCAGCAGGATCTTGCGCGGGCATGGTATTGATGAAAAGAGAATTATAAAAGAATCTGCTTCAACGAGCACGATAGAGAACCTGTCTTTTTCAAAGAAAGTACTGCCTGAAAATGCCAAACAGGGACTGATTGCCACAAATGACTTTCATATTTACCGCTCATTGCTTGCAGCAGAACAGCTTGGCCTTGATGTGGAGGGGCTGCCGGCCAAAACTCCGGGTGTCGCCGTTTTGAAATCTTTCTCAAGAGAGTACTTAGCGATAACAAATTACTATGTAAGGGGACGCTATGAGGCAAAATAAAAAGAACCATCTTTTCCGCAGTCCCGGGAATGGTTCTTATGTTTTTCTCTATAAAGCTGTTCTTTTTTCGTTTTCGTCCGTTTTGTGCTCAAATCCTGCAGAGCAAATGGACTTCTGCTGCTTTCGGGATTCCGTTTTCCTTCGCGCTCCATTTTCAGACGCTGTTTTTTTGCTTTAGATAAACTCATGGCATTAACACTCCTGCTATTATTTTTATAAGTATACGGTGAAACAAGTCAATTTGTACAGATGGATTAAACGCTTCTATGTATTTTTTTCCAGCAGGTTTCTTTTCGCCAGCCAATGGGAAATGTATAGTCAGATAACAACGACTGACGTGAGGGAGAGATATATATGGAGTATTCTGCAAAGGCAGAAGCTAAGGCAAAGGCGAATGATGCAGGCGAAGAAACAAAGCCCTGGATCAGGCGGTTCGGACGATTTGGCTATATGGCAAAAGGACTTGTCTATTTTCTGATCGGCGTTCTTGCGCTGCTTGCAGCTCTTGGACTGGGAGGGAAAATGACCGGAACGAGCGGCATGTTTGAAACCGTGGCAGGAAAGCCTTTCGGAGAGATTTTACTGTGGGTGATCGGCATCGGACTGATTGGTTATGTCTTATGGGAACTTATAAAAGCTTTTCTTGATCCGGAGAGAAAAGGAAAAAAGACAAAAGGCATCCTGGTGAGAACCGGCTATGCAGTAAGTGCAGTCGTCTATGGAGCCATCGCTTATAAAGCAATAACAATTGCAATGCACGCAAGCTCAGGCGGAGGCGGGTCTGAAAAAACAATCTCAGCCAAGCTGCTCCAGCAGCCCTTTGGCCAATGGATCATTGGACTGGTTGGAGCCATAATTATCGGATATGGTCTGTATGAACTCTATAACGGCTATACTGAACGATTCATGAACAAGTTCAGAGTAAGCGAAATGAATGAACACGAACGCAAGGTTGCAAGAAAGTCTGGAAAATCAGGCTTAATTGCAAGGGGAATCGTGCTTGCGATGATCGGGTATTTCTTTATTCAAACAGCCATTACAGCAAACCCGGAGCAATCTAAAGGAATTGACGGTGCCTTAGCTGAGCTTGCCTCTAAACCATACGGCGGGTGGATGCTGGGCCTTGCTGCTGCAGGTCTGATGCTTTACGGCATTTATGAGATGATCCGCGGCCGGTATGAGCATATGAGTTTTGGGCGATAAAAAAAGGAGAGAGCTCTCCTTTTTTTGTGCGGAAAAACCGTGAATGTCCCCTGATAAACTGGATAAATACACAATCAAATCACCTTTATGCGGAATAGGTTGCCATAAGGGAGTGATTTGGGTGTCTAAAAAAAATAATCATGACACAAAGGTAAAAGTGAAAGTGATTTTTCTGGATGAAAGTGAAACCGATTCACTTAGCGGAGAACTGGCAGAAGGAAATCTTTCGGATAGTCTTGAAGGCGAGTCAGCAGTAATGGAATTTACGCAAAGTTTGGCTGGTGTAATAGGAGAGGCTGTGGAAGAATCTGTCGAAGCGGCAACAAAACATGTTTCCTGTGAAAATAATAATAAGAAGTACTTTAAGGAAAAATACAAGCACAAATATAAGAGAAAGTACAAAAAGTGCTGTAAAAAAATAGAACATTTCTATTGCCTATGGATCTCTTTACAATTTTGAACTTGGCAGTTTTGCGTTGGATGGAGATCCTGTCAATTTCACAATTGCAGGACCGCTTCGCCATTTAGGTGGAATTCTTGCTGATAATAGCCTGAAAATAAAAAAATCAGGTGTTTACGAAATCAATTTCCTGGCAGATGTCATGGAAAATCCAGTAATTGCCAACTTTGCGTTCTTTAGAAATAACACAATGATTGACTTGTCCAGGTTTTCACTAATGGCGACAGACACAATCCAAACAACAATCGGAAAAACAGTGCACTTGGAACTGGAAAGCGATGATGAAATTACTGTCAGAACGCTGGATTTAACTTCTCCAAACGTAGAATACGTAACACCTGCCGTCCAGATTCTAAATGCAGCGCTGACGGTCAAACTGCTCGATCAACGGTAAATCTGGTCTCCGTCATCTCATATTTTCCAAAAAACAAGGCACCTTAAGAATGTCTTGTTTTTTTATGTTCCTGAAAAAAATTAGAGAGGAGGTCTGGTCATGTTCACTTTTTTTAAGAAAAAGCCGCCGCAGAGAACGTCATCTGACCAAAAACAGGACAGCAGCATGGAAGGCCTGCTGAAAAAGTGCAAGCTTTCTTCAGATTTCACCTCGTACCGCTATTCAGAGGAATGCCCTTACTATATTCATTACTTTAAGACGCTTGTTGATGGAAAAGTGCTGCATGATCACGTTCTTCCTCATATTATCGAAGGGGAAAAAGGCGCAACGCTGTTTGATCTGCAAAAAACGGTTCCAATAGATGATTCGGAAATTATTAACGATGCTGAAAAAGCTCAAGGAAAACTTTTGGCAGGGAATATCGGCATTCAGTGTACGTCAAACATGAATGAACTGCTTTTGATTCCTGCTATAACACTTGAGAAAAGGGCAGTCAGTCTGCCTGAAGTGGAATACAGTGTAGTAGGTCCAAAAGAGGCATTTGTAGAATCACTTGATGCCAACTTGAATTTAATCCGTAAACGGCTTCCGATTCCTGAGTTAATTGCAGAAGAAATCAAGGTAGGCAGACTCTCAAAAACGAGAGTGGCTGTTCTTTACATAAAAGATATTGCGGATGATACAAATGTTCAGACCATTATTCAAAGAATAAGCGATATCGACTATGACAATATTCTGGACAGTTCAGTTGTTGCACAGATTATTTCGGATAACCACCATTCCGTTTTTCCGCAAATGATCGATACGGAAAGGCCGGACCGGGTGGCCGGTGTTCTTTCCGAAGGTAAAATTACGATACTGGTCGACGGTTCACCGCATGCGCTGACCGGTCCGACTACTTTAATTGAATTTTTCTCGGCGTTTGAGGATTACTTTTTGTCGTATCCGATTGCTTCTGCCTTCAGACTTGTCAGGCTGTTTGCCGTCTTTTTCTCTGTTATTTCGACTGCCATGTATGTCGGGGTGCTGACGTATCATTATGAAATGATTCCCCAGAACCTGCTGAATCCGCTTGTTGCTTCAAGAAGCGGAGTGCCGTTTCCGCCGATTTGGGAAGCGATTATTCTGGAACTGACGATTGAGCTTTTGAGGGAAGCGGGAGCAAGACTGCCGACGAAAATCGGACAGACTATCGGTATCGTAGGCGGGATTGTCATTGGGACAGCAGCTGTTCAGGCAGGTCTGACAAGTAATGTTCTGCTAATTATTGTAGCGCTTGCTGCTCTTGCCTCCTTTACTACTCCCGTTTATCAAATGGGCAACGTCATCCGTTTAATCCGTTTTCCTTTCATCTTTTCTGCACAGCTGTTTGGCCTGATGGGGATTGCCTTTTGCTTTGCATACTTTCTTGGCCACCTGTTGAAGCTATCTTCCCTTGGGCGTCCTTATCTTGCACCAGTTTACCCGCTCAGAATGAAGGATCTCAAAGATTCTCTTTTCAGACTGCCGATTTATATGCAAAATACGCGTCCGCTGCAGATGAGAACGGCTTCACCTGTAAGGTTTGAAACGAAAAAACACAAAGAAAAAAAGCCCGACATTGAAGATTAAGGAGGTGCTGTGATGTTTCCGCTGCCGAAAGAGGAAAAAAAAGTCTCGAACTACTTTGTCTTTTATTTAATTCATGCCATGCAGGTGGGGGTTGGGATATTAGGCTTTGAACGCTACATTGCAAAGTCAGCGGGTCACAGCTCCTGGCTTGCCATTATCTTGTCGGGTGTCACAATTCTCGCACTGATCTGGATTTCCTATCAGATCCTGAACAGGGGGAAAAATGATATAACCGCCATCCATCATGACCTCTTCGGTAAATGGATCGGAGGGCTGTTCAGCCTTTATTTTGTTGCCTATTATACGATGTTTGTCATTGTGCTGATCCGTACATACGTGGAGGTCATTCAAGTCTGGGTGTTTCCGGATGTTTATCACTGGGTCTTTGCCGGAATTATCATATTAATTGCCTATTCATACGTGACAGGAGGATTCCGGATTGTAACAGGCATTGCCTTTCTCGGCGTTATTTATGGATTTCCTTTACTTTTTGTGAAGTATTTCCCGATTCGGGAAGCTTACTGGGGGAGCCTGCTGCCGGTCATTGATTTATCGTTTAAGGAACTTCTTAGCGCCACGAAAACGATGACACTGAATTTCCTTGGCTTCGAGGTCCTGTTTATGTTTTATCCCTTTTTAAAAGATCCTCCCAAGTCGCAGAAATGGGCCCATTTTGGCGTCCTGTTCAGCATTTTCATTTATTTGGTCACTGCTCTGGTATCTTTCGCTTATTTCGATCAGGATCAGCTTAAAACAACGATTTGGGCTACATTGACTCTTTGGAAAATAGTCGATTTGACTGTCATTGAACGGTTTGAATACGTAGGAATTTCCATTTGGTTCTTTATTGTCCTTCCGAATATATGCATCGGACTCTGGAGTGCAAGCAGAGGGATGAACCGTGTATTGCCTTTCGTCAAACAAAGATCTGCCCTGATTTTCATTTGCGCTTTAGTGTTTGCTGCCTCCTATTTCCTGAAAGACAGAGGCCAGATCGACTGGCTGAATAACAAGATGTCCCAGTTTGGATTTTACACGATATATGGTTACATACCGATTCTCTTTATTCTGCAGTTAATCATCATGAAAGTGAGGAAACAAATTTGAATGCATTAAAAGCGGCAGGACTTGTTTTTCTCATCCTGATTACCGGGGGCTGCGTGCCTGCTTCAAAAGTTCTCGAAGACGTGCAGCTTATTCAGGCGGTAGGATACGATTATATCGGAGAAGATGAATTCCAGGTAACAGACGGCGCAACCTATACACCTCCGGGCGTTCAGTCAGTCCCGGAAAATGTTGTCCTTACCGCAGTCGGGAAAACAAGCAAAAGCATCAGGCAGAAAATACAGGCTCAGTCCACTAGACCGGTAGAAGTCGGGCGGGTGGGCATCATTATTTTTGATCAGGAAATAGCGAAATACGGAATCGGGCCAATCGTCGATAACCTCCAGCGGGATCCGAATATCGGCAGAGACATCAGCCTTTGTGTTTCTGAAGGGAAAGCCTTTGAGATTCTTTCTGCCGACATTAAGCAGGAAGAATCTGTATCTCAATACGTGACAGATATTGTCTCGCAGAATATGGACCGCACCATCCCGAGCATGAACCTGCATCATTTCCTTTTTCAATACAGGGGAGATGGCTTCGATCCTTTCCTGCCGTTAATAAAAAATAAAAACCAGGCCGTAGAGGTAATTGGAGTCGCGCTTTTAAAGGATGACAAGTTCGCAGGCACACTGGATCTGCAGGAAAGCTATATGATGAAAATCCTATATGAGAAAGCAAACAAGGGAATTATCGAAGTCGATTCACAGAAAAAGAACCCGGTCAGCATTCAGAATCTCTCTTCAAAAGCTAAATTTCATCCACGAAAAGAGCTGACTGGATACACGATGTCCGTGTCAGTCAAAATGGACGGCCGGGTGATGGAAGCCGGAGGGCTTGATTTAACAAGACAGCCAAACATAAAAAAACTTGAAAAGAAAACGGAAAAAATGCTGGAGGAAGAAATGCTTTCTCTGCTAAAAAAACTGCAGGAGCTTGATGTCGACCCTCTTGGAATAAAAGAACAGTTTCGCCAGGAGGGGTACAGGGACTGGAAGAAGCTTGGGCAAAAGGTTCAATTTGACGTGCATGCAGACGTGCGGCTGATCCAGGCAGGAATCATGGAATGAGCGAATAGAATCTATTTCCTGATAGAGAATAGAAAGGTAAAAAAAAGGAGGACGAAACATGACTCAGCAAATAAATGGAGATCCAAACGAAAATATGCAGACAGGCATGGTTCCGCCGCAGCAAAATCACGGCGGACATGAAATGTTTGATGTATCAGAAATATTGTCGGGAGCGGTGAATGCTTTAAATCTTTATGCCCTTTTAAAACCGCATGTTAAAGACCCGGAATTGCTTGATTTGATGAACAGGCAGGAGCAATTTATGATGACGGAATATAACACGATTGTAGAATGCTTTCAGACGGGAGTTAAGCCTTCTGTTTCGACACAAGTCTATAACATGAAACAGGGCAATGACTTTGTTTACGGCCTGAAACAAACTCCCCCAGTGAAGCCAATCGGGATGCCGGGTGAAATTACGGATCAGGTAATTACAAGTTTATTGCTGAACATGGTGAAATCAAATGCTTCTCTTAAAGGAATGGCGACTACAGAAGTAACCAATCCGACAGTAAGACGTGTACTTGCAGATACCATTCCAAACTGTATTGAGATGGCCTATGAAATTTCGATCTATCAGAACAAGCATCACTATTACCAGGTGCCGCAGCTTCCTGAGAGTGACATGCAGCAAATGGTAAATGCGTATGCTCCTGTTCAGATGAAGCAGCATTAAAAAAGGATGTAGGCAAAGATTGTTTAGAACCATTAAGGGGCAAGAAGAGAATGCTTGAGGGAACTTATCCGCTGGATTAAAACCTTCAAGGGCTAGAAGAGGCTTGGTAGAGGGTAACTATCCGTAAGAACTCAATCGCACAATAAAAGGGTGAATGTGACCGTGCTCACATTCACCCTTTTTGCTGTATGCTTAAGGCTTCAATACAACCTTCACACACTCATCTTCATGATCATTAAAGATTTTATAAGCTTCACTTGCTTTGCTCAAAGGAACTTTGTGCGAAACAATTTCGGTCGGGTCAAGCTTTCCTGAGGCAATCATATCAAAAAGCATTGGCATGTAATGGATAACCGGTGCCTGACCCATTTTTAGATTGATATTGCGTTCAAAGATATTTCCTAGCGGAAACATGTTATATTTTGAACCATAAACACCGGTAAGCTGGATGGTGCCGAACTTTCTGACGGCGTTCATGGCAATTTCAAACGGACTAAGCGTTCCTCCCTGAAGTTTCAGCTTTTGGCCGATTTCTTCGAGGGCTGACTTTTTGCCGTCCATGCCGACACAGTCAATCACCGCATCAGCGCCTCCGCTTGTCAGTTCTTTTATGTGGGAGCCCGTATCTTTAAAATCATCAAAATTAAGAATCTCCACATTGTTCATTCGTTTTGCTTTCTCAAGCCTGTATGGGAGATTATCTACAGCAATAACCCGTTTGGCGCCTTTCATCCAGGCGAACTTCTGTGCCATGAGCCCAACAGGACCGCATCCGAGGACAACAACCGTATCGTCAGCTTTCACACCGGCATTTTCAATGCTCCAGTAGGCTGTAGGAAGGACATCAGACATAAAGAGGAGAGCCTCATCCTCAAGTTCAACCGATTCAGGAATAACAAACGGCATAAAATTTCCGAAAGGAACCCGCAAATACTCAGCCTGACCTCCGGGATGATTGCCATAACGTTCAGTAAAGCCAAAATACCCGCCTGTATCGATTTCCGGATTTCCATTGGAATTGTCACACTGGCTCTCAAGTTCGTGTTTACAGTAGTAGCATTCTCCGCAGGAAATGTTAAAAGGAATAACCACACGGTCACCCTTTTTAACTTTTGTTACTTGGGGTCCGACCTCTTCGACAATTCCCATCGGCTCATGCCCGACGACATAGTCTTTTTCCGCCGGCAGTGCTCCCTGATAGATGTGCAGATCGGATCCGCAAATAGCAGTAGATGTAATGCGGACAATGATATCATCGTTTTTCTGAAGCACCGCATCCGGGACCTCTTTCACTTCCATCTCTTTTGCACCCTGAAACGTTACAGCTTTCATCATTACAGCCTCCTAAATTGTGATAGTGTTGTTATACCCGTCTTTCCTCTAAATAATGGACTTATTGGAAAAATGAGACTATTGTAGGGGGGCACTATTTTTCCCGAAAATAGAAATAGCCCGGCGGATACGGGATCCACCGGGCTTAAACACGCAATTATTGTTTTACATCAAATCGGTCAGCATCCATTACCTTCACCCACGCAGCAACAAAGTCATTGACAAATTTCTCTTTGTTGTCGTCCTGTGCATACACTTCCGCAAGTGCACGGAGGATGGAGTTGGAGCCGAAGACAAGGTCAAAGCGGGAGGCGGTGCGCACCACTTCGCCTGTTTTGCGGTCACGGCCTTCATACTGGTTAAAGCCGGCCGGTTTCCATTCAATGCCCATGTCTAAAAGATTGACGAAGAAGTCATTTGTTAATTGACCGACGCGATCTGTGAACACGCCATGCTTTGTGCCGCCATGGTTTGTCCCAAGAACACGCATGCCTCCAAGAAGAACGGTCATCTCCGGTGCTGTCAGACCAAGAAGCTGTGCTTTATCAACAAGCATTTCTTCAGGGCTGATGGAGTATTCCGCTTTCTGATAGTTGCGGAATCCGTCCGATACCGGCTCGAGCACTTCAAAACCTTCAACGTCTGTTTGTTCTGCAGTGGCATCTCCGCGGCCAGGTGTAAACGGAACGACAACATCAAAGCCTGCATCCTTCGCTGCCTTTTCAATGGCGGCACTTCCACCGAGAACAATCAGGTCGGCAAGGCTGACTTTTTTGTCAAGCTGGCTCTGGAGGCTTTCATAGGCATCAAGAGCTCTTGCCAGTTCGGCAGGCTCATTTGCTTCCCAGTCTTTTTGAGGAGCGAGGCGCACGCGGGCACCATTTGCTCCGCCGCGCATATCGGAACCGCGGTATGTGCTGGCAGAAGCCCAAGCCGTTTTAATAAGCTCACTCACGGAAAGACCTGAGTCTAAGATTTTTTCTTTTAAGTCTAGAATTTCAGCGTCAGACAATGTGTAATCAGCTGCCGGAACCGGATCCTGCCAAATAAGATCTTCCTGCGGCACTTCAGGACCCCAGTAGCGAACTTTTGGTCCCATGTCACGGTGAAGCAGCTTGAACCATGCGCGTGAAAATGCATCTTCAAACTCTGCCGGATTTTCATAAAAACGGCGTGAAATTTTCTCGTAGTCCGGATCAGTACGGAGTGCCATATCTGCTGTTGTCATCATCGTTTTCACTTTGATGGATGCATCTTCCGCATCAGGTGCCATGTGATCTTCTGGAAGATCCACTGCCTCCCACTGATAGGCACCGGCCGGGCTCTTAGTCAGCTTCCACTCATAGCCTAACAGCTGCTCGAAATAACCGTTGTCCCATTTCGTCGGATTAGCTGTCCAAGCGCCTTCAACTCCGCTTGAAATTGTATCGCGGCCTTTTCCTTTGCCGTGTTCACTCAGCCAGCCGAAGCCTTGCGTTTCAAGTGTTGCTGCTTCAGGATCATCTCCGACAAGAGACGGATCACCTGCGCCGTGAGCTTTACCGAATGTATGACCGCCGGCAATCAGGGCGACGGTTTCTTCGTCATTCATACCCATGCGGTAGAATGTATCGCGGATGTCACGGGCACTTCCCTGTGGATCCGGCTTGCCGTTCGGGCCTTCAGGGTTTACATAGATAAGTCCCATCTGAACGGCTGCAAGAGGATTTTCCAGCTCCCGGTCTCCTGAATAGCGGTTATCTGCGAGCCATTCCTTTTCATTTCCCCAGTATACGTCTTCTTCAGGATGCCAGATGTCCTCACGGCCGGCACCAAATCCGAAGGTTTTCAGTCCCATAGACTCAAGTGCCACGTTTCCAGTCAGAACAAGCAAATCTGCCCAGGAAATTTTGTTCCCGTACTTCTGTTTGATCGGCCACAGAAGGCGGCGGGCTTTGTCCAGGTTTACGTTATCAGGCCAGCTGTTCAGCGGAGCGAAACGCTGGGAACCGAAAGCACTGCCTCCGCGGCCGTCAGCTGTCCGGTATGTACCGGCTGCGTGCCAGGACATGCGGATGAAGAACGGACCGTAATGACCGTAATCAGCCGGCCACCAGTCCTGGCTGTCTGTCATCAGATTATGAAGATCTTGCTTTAAAGCATCATAGTCGAGTTTTGAGAACTCTTCTTTATAATTAAAGTCCTCTCCGAACGGATTAGATTTTTTATCATGCTGGCGAAGGATGCCAAGGTTCAGCATATTCGGCCACCAGTCTTTGTTCGTTGTACCGTGCGGACTTCTTGAAGTCGTGATCGCACTGTCTGCGTGACCTCCCTGAGCTCCAGTGAAAGGGCACTGGCCTGCAGCTGTGTGGCTTTTTTGATCTTGGCTGTTGTTTGATTCCATTTTCATTTCCCTCCCGATAAAGTCATTTAAGAGTACTTGCTGTTAATGATTGTGACTATTCAGATGAATATAATCATTATCAGTTTATAATTATACTAAATAAAAAAATAATAAGAAAGCAATATGACTCTCAGAAGTGAACTATTTTTAATTCATGCAAAATGTATAATCATGTTGTTTTAATTTTAAGAATTAATTGACAATTATCTTTCCTGCTATGTTAATATAAAAATGGTAATATTACAAATTTATGACAAATAGAGGGGGAGAGAAAGACATGAAAAAATATTTGCTCGTTGTAATGATGCTTGCCGTTGCCATGATTGCAGCTGCCTGTGGAGGCAGTGAGGGTACAAGCGGCTCGGGTGGAGGTTCAGGAGAATCAAAACCTAAGACGCTCCGTATTCTGACAGGAGGAACAGGCGGTACATATTATCCTCTCGGCGGATCTTTCGGTGATATTATCTCTGACAGCACAGACTATAAAGCTACGGTTCAATCTTCCGGGGCTTCTGTTGAAAACATGCAGACATTAAAAAGCGGCGACGCTGAAATGGCATTCTCTCAAACGGACATTGCCACTTATGCCCTTACAGGCGAAAGCATGTTCAAAGACAACAAAATTGACAACGTTCTTGGCATTGGAACACTTTACAATGAGACAGTTCAGCTGATCACAACAGATAAAAGCGGTATCAAATCTGTTGAAGATTTAAAAGGCAAAAAAGTTTCAGTAGGAGCAATCGGATCTGGAGCTTATCTTAACGCCGTTCAAATTCTTGAAGTACACGGCTTGACGGTAGAGGATATTCAGGCGCAGAACCTCTCATTTGATGAGTCTACTGAAGGCATTCAGGGCGGAAGCATCGATGCGGCGTTCGTTACGGCAGGAACACCGACTGCTGCAGTTGAAACCCTTTCAGCTCAAAACAAAGTAGTGGTTGTACCGCTTGAAGAAGATAAAGTGAAAGCGCTGATCGAAAAATATCCTTTCTACTCTGAGGATGTTGTTCCAAGCGGCACATATAAAATTGGTGAAGACGTGAACACAGTAGCTGTCAAGGCGATGCTTGTTGTACAGGATGAGCTTGATGAGGAGCTCGTTTACGAAATCACGAAATCCATTTTTGAAAACACAGACAAAATTGCCCATGCAAAAGGAAAGCTGATTAAAGCAGAAACAGCGCTTGACGGTATTGGCGATTTAAAACTGCATCCTGGTGCAGAGAAATACTTTAAAGAAAAAGGCGTATCGAAATAATAGGATGTGAGATAGGCCGCAGATTTCTGCGGTCTATCACTTCATTATGGAGGAATAAGGGATGAAAAGAGTGCTTATATCCATCCTTGTCTCAATCATTGTGCTCATTTTCATCAGCTTGTTTCCTTTTTTTAAGGCCGTTGTCTTTCAATATGAAGATACTGGCCGTCTGCTCGCATATCTTATGATGGAAGATGATGATCACTTTCAGATGAAATACACCCATTCTATTCATCTGACCGATGTTATTGAGACTTACAAAGTATCTGAAGGGGAAATCAGACAAACTGAACTTTCCTATGAAACGTTTGCTGTCGGCATGCCTTCAGGACCAGAAGGCAATGAAACATTCGAGAGAAAAGACGGAAAATACATTCTGTCAAATATGGACAGAAGGTTTCCGTTCATCGATCTTGCCACAGGACAAGTTGTCGCAAACCACAGAGTCATCCTGAATGGGAAGGAATATGAACTGAACGATTACATAAGACCGGGAACATGGGTCAGAATCAGCTGCAGCAAAATGAGTCTTTTTCAGCTTTTGAAAGGAGTGAAAATCAATGAGTGAGGAAAACAAAACGTTATCAGCAGAAGAACAGCAGGCGATTCTGGAAAAGTATGACCCGGAATCTGCGACCAGAAAGCTCACAGGCATCGTAGCCTGGATTGTCTTTTTTGGGCTGCTTGCTTTTTCACTCTTCCAGCTATACACAGCCATTGTTTCTGTCTTTACCGCGCAAATTCAGCGCTCTGTTCATTTAGGCTTTGCTTTATCACTAATTTTTCTCTTATTCCCGATGACGAAATCTAAAAAAAGAACGGGAAGGTGGCAGGTCAGTCCCCTTGATATTGTTCTTTCGCTCCTGAGCATTGCGGTCGGTGCGTATTGGCCATTATTTATGGGGGATATCGCCATGAGGGTCGGCATCCTGACATCTACCGATTTTGCCATCGGCCTGATCGCCATTCTGCTCGTCCTTGAAGCGACAAGACGTGCTGTTGGACTGCCGATTACGATCATTGCCGTCATTTTTATGCTTTACGGATTGTTCGGACAGTATATGCCGGGTTTCTTGCAGCATGGGGGACTGAGCCTTGAGCGCCTTGTGCAGACCATGTTTTTTACAACCGAAGGGATTCTTGGAACGCCACTTGGTGTGTCTGCCACCTTTATCTTCTTATTTCTTCTGTTTGGTTCATTTTTAATCCAGACAGGTGTCGGCCAGTATTTTAACGATTTATCTGCAGCAATTGCAGGCAAGCGCGTCGGCGGACCGGCAAAAGTGGCGATTTTCTCAAGCGCCCTGCAGGGGACGATCAGCGGAAGCTCTGTTGCAAACGTTGTGACATCGGGTTCCTTTACAATCCCAATGATGAAAAAGCTTGGCTATAAAAAAGAGTTTGCCGGAGCAGTTGAAGCAGCCGCATCTACTGGCGGACAGCTGATGCCGCCAATTATGGGAGCAGCTGCGTTCCTGATGGTCGAATTTATCGGCAACGGTATTACTTACTGGGACATTGCAAAAGCGGCAGCCATACCAGCAGTTCTTTACTTCACCGGCGTCTGGATCATGACGCACTTTGAAGCGAAAAGACTCGGTCTTAGAGGATTAAAAGACGAGGAAATGCCAAACCGGAAGGAAGTCGCAAAGAAAATCTACCTGCTGCTTCCGATTGTGGCCATCATTGTTTTCTTAATGATTGGAGTACCCGTTATGCATGCGGCGCTTTATTCCATTCTCATAGCTATCGCAGCAGGGATGTTTAACAAAGATACCCGAATGGGACCAAAAGCGATTGTGCTGGCACTTGTAGATGGAGCAAGATCTGCGCTTTCTGTTGCCGCTGCAACTGCTGCAGCAGGAATTATCGTCGGGATCGTCACGAAAACGGGACTTGGACTAACACTTGCCAACGGCCTCATTGATTTGGCAGGCGGCGCTATTATTCCAACCCTTTTCCTGACGATGATTGCAGCCCTTATACTTGGGATGGGTTCACCAACAACAGCAAACTATGTCATCACATCAACGATTGCGGCCCCGGCTATTATCTTCCTGGGCTATCCGGACCTGTCAGCTCATCTATTTGTATTCTACTTCGGAATCATTGCTGATATTACGCCGCCGGTTGCACTTGCTGCAATCGCTGCAGCAGGAGTATCAGGGGGAGAACCGATTCGTACCGGAGTACAATCTGCAAAACTGGCCATCGCAGCATTCATCATTCCGTACATTTTCGTTCTCCAGCCGCAGATGCTGCTAATTGATACAACGCTACCTGAAATTGCGTGGGTAGTCTTCACGGCTGTATCAGGAATGATCGCGATCGGAGCCGGGATGATCGGTTTCTGGATGAGAAAACTGCACTGGATTGAAAGACTGCTTGCAATTGCAGCAGGTCTGCTTCTGATTTATCCGGAAGGTGTGTCTGATACAATCGGATTAATTATTTTTGGCGGATTGTTTGCTGTGCAGATGTTTTATAAGAAAGACAAGGATCAGAGTATAGCAGGGCAAGCGTAAATGAATTAGATATTAGATTGGTTCTAAAAAAAGGACATAGAGCAATAATAGGTGGTGCTATCTTGAACTGGTTTCTTCCAATCGGCTTATCTATCGGAACTTTCATAGGGCTGTATTTATCAACTCAATCGTTTCTACCCTCCCTAACCGGAGCACTGGCAGCATGGGCAGCCGGCTTCATCCTTTCTCTGATTTTAAGAAAACAGAAGGGTGCAGGGAAGTAATAGGGAAAATTTCTCACACCGACTGTAGCGCCACCGACCATTAAAACATACAGATGTGAAGTTGGTCATGTAAATTATTGTCTGGGAAATAAGTCGAAAGATGGAAGTGGGAAACGCACATTCATTATACTCAAGTAGACTTTACGGAAGCACTATTACAGACAATATCTTCAATTGAAAAAGAACTACTGGACTTTTCAGAAGACTTTCTGGATGGTTATGATTCTGAGTTTCTGCCATCAATCAAATAAACGAGGAGCGTGCGCAAAAAAACATTGACTTTGCGCACGTATCCTCATATAATAAAAATTGTCAGCAGCACTTACATATTGCGACTTGTTAGCTCAGTGGGAGAGCACTTCCTTGACAGGGAAGGGGTCGGGGGTTCAAGTCCCTCACAGGTCATACAAAAAAACGTAATTCTTTAAGAGAATTACGTTTTTTTGTGTCTACTAAAAATTTAAACGTTTCATTGCACTGTTACTTTATCAAGGAATAATGCAGTTTGACCACTACTGTTTGAGGCACCTGTGAACTGAACACCGATTTCTTGAACATTGCTTAAATTAGGGATAGTAGATAGATTTAGAGATAAAGTTGTACTGTTTGAATTAATTTGTATAGAATCACCATCATACCATGTCCAATTTGAACCAGTTTTGATATACAGTTTTGCCATGATTCCATTACCAATTGATCCCCAGTCTGCATGCTTAACAGTTGCTATCAGAGTTGATTTCCCGTTTAAGTTGTGGCTGTTCGATACAAACAAAGAGTGTTGTGAGCTATTTCCTAATTGTACATCTGCTTTAAGAGACTTACTTCCACTAATGGCCCAGTCTGTTACTGACCATGGACCACCTGATACATTTGTACCTGACCAATTTTCAATGTTGTCTTCAAAATCATATAGTGTTGTAGCAGTACCACCTGAACTTCCGCCAAATACAGGGCTAGGTACAGAAGTTGCTTTTATACCATTGGAGCCGTTTACAATTGTATCACCCCAAGATGTCAAACTGTTTCCAGTCCAGTCACTACTCAAATCAAGATAGTTCCACTCAGAACTATTTCCTTTCCAAGACCACGCTAACCAACCAACACCTTTTTGTTGTGAGTAGCTCATAATAGTTGCTTCATCAACATCACCATTAGTATGTTTATGACCAAATTCACCGATGATTAAGGCAAGGCCTTGGTTTATAACACCATCAATATTAGATTTAACTGTTGCAGCATCACCGCCAGCATACTCGTACATGTGTATAGAAAACATTGTATTTTTTAGTGGATCTGAATTAAAAACAGATTTACCGTAATCATGAATCGAAGCAGGATACTGTCCCCATCCAGCTGAATCGACAATTAGTGTATGTGTTAAACCTGCATTTCGTAATTTAGGAATTCCCTGCTTGTATCCATCGGCCCACATTAATCCATTCCATGTCCCGAACCACTCATTAGCAATGTTAATGATGACCTTATCTTCTTTGCCTATTAGGGCATCTTTTATACTAATCCAATAATCTATTGCACTATTTAATGAGGCAGCATCATCTTTACCTGTAGCATCATGAACTTCTAAAATAGCGATAAGATTATTTTGTTCTGCCAAAGAAATGAGGTTTCTTACCGTGGTTATATCGTCTTTTGCGTACTGGCTGCCATCTGAAAGAACGATTCTAACTGTATTAGCTCCTGTTTCTGCTATTGCTGGAATAGCAGTTGGAGAATCACTTTTAAACCATGAATGTGCATGATTTATCCCGCGTATTACAAATGGTGTGCCAGTCGCATCATACAATGTGTTTCCGTTTACATAAAATCCGTTGGCAGCTTTTACAGGAGCCGGCGTGAAAAATAATGATGATGTAAAAATGATTAAAATAGTAGTTGAAAATATTGTTATGCATTTTAGGATATTTGACATTAAATCACCTCATAATAGTAGTTTAGTGTTACCGTATTAAATGAATTTATAAACCTCCTTTCAAATGCTTAAGAGAATACTCCAAATCTTAAATACCTCACTAGAATAATAAAAAACCTTAACGTTAACTTCATTTATTTAGTATTGTAAGTGAAAAGGATGGGCTTGACAACAGTAATGATAGAAAATTCAGAAAATAGTTAAATAGAAGGATAAAGACTTATTTCCCTTTATTATCAATGTTATCAGTACAAATTGTATAAAGTTTTTTGGGTATTTAGCCTGAATATGTCATTTTTTTATGGAAAAATACGAGTTTTTAAGTTCTTGATTAAGTTAAAAAATATTAAATGTACTTTAACTGTTAAGTTAACCCTAGTATAATACTCTATAATGATAGCGCTATCATTAGTGTGAGGGTTTTTAAGTTCGATGATTGCTGGCTTTGTGTATGTCAATAGTAAATCTATGAGGGAGGAAAAAATGGGAAAATCAAAAAAGATAACATCAGTTTTGTTGGCAATGGCATTAGTTTTTTCAAGTTTTTCATCTGTCTTTGCTGCATCTAGTTCGGGCAAAAGAGTACTTGATTTAGTCGATTCAAATGCATCTGCCAAAACGAGGTCTTTGTTCGCATATTTGCAAGATATTGGCGGAGAAAAGGTATTATTTGGGCATCAGCATGCAACAGATGAGGGGGTAACCATTACCGGTAGCGGCACTCGTGTTGGGTCTACTCAATCAGAGGTGAAAAATTCAGTTGGAGATTATCCTGCGATCTTTGGTTGGGATACGTTAAGTTTAGATGGTGATGAAAAGCCGGGTTCATCTGAAAATACTGATGAACAAAATAGACAGAATCTAATTGCTTCAATGAAGGCTGCACATGATTTAGGCGGGATTGTTGCATTGAGCATGCACCCGCCAAATTTCTCTACAGGTGGTCGTTATAATGATACAAGTAGTAAAGATGCGGTTGCAGACATCCTTCCTGGAGGCCCTGCGAATGTCAAGTTCAATGCGTGGCTGGATAATTTAGCATTGTTTGCTCAAGGTTTAAAGGATGATAAGGGAGGATTAATTCCAGTTATCTTCCGACCTTTTCATGAGCAGAATGGAGGCTGGTTCTGGTGGGGAGCGCAAACTACTACTGCTGGCGAATACAAAGAGCTTTATCGATATACAGTAGAATACTTAAGAGATAAAAAAGGTGTTAGGAACTTCTTATATGCCTTCTCGCCGAACGGACCGTTTGATGGAAATGCAGAGAAGTACTTAACTACATATCCTGGAGATGATTATGTAGATATTATTGGATTAGACCAATATGACAATCAAAGTAATCCTGGATCTGAGAGTTTTATAAGGAAGCTTGTTGATGATTTAGCGATGGTTTCACTGTTAGCTGAGGAAAAAGGAAAAATTTCAGCATTTACTGAATTCGGTTACAGTCCTCAGGGGATGAAAACAACTGGAAATGGTGACCTTGAATGGTTTACAAAAATTTTAAATGCCATTAAGTCGGATCCAGCTGCAAAGAAAGTTTCATATATGCAGACTTGGGCTAACTTTGCTCTAGGCGGCAACCTGTTCGTGCCATATAAAGGATATAAAAATGCTCCAGAAGGTGGAGAAGATCACGAGTTATTACCAGACTTTACGAAATTTTATGAAGATCCATATTCTGCTTTTTTGAATGAAGTTGGTAATCCTTATGGGAAAAGGAAATTCAAAACGGCTAAAGAGAATCCATTTATGCATATTGTAACACCTACATTAAATAGTGAAGTGCAAACTTCACCCGCTAAAATTCGGGTGAGAGTTTTAAACGATACACCAGAACAGGTAGTTTATACAGTTGAAGGTTCAAAAGACGAAATTCCAATGACATTAGATGAGGATGGAATGTATTATACGGCAGATTGGGCACCGCCAGCTTCGCTAAATGGAGGAGCAGCCACTATTACAGTAAAGGCATTATTGTCTGATCGATGTACTGTAATTGAAGAAAAAAGTACTGTTATTGTAAAGGTTTCAGAAATAGAAATAAAGAAATATACATTTGATGAAAATATAGATGGAGTAAAAAGCAATGGTGCATATCCAGAAACTATAATTGCTAATATTGAGCATGCACAATTAGCTGGAGATGGAAAACTGAAGATACAGACAAGTGGATTACAGCAAAGTCAAACGTGGCAAGAGTTAAAATTAGAATTAACAGAATTATCTAATATTGATTTATCGTCAGTTAAACGTGTGAAATTTGATGCACTTGTTCCTGTTGCGGCTTCAACATCAAGTGCTAGTTTGCTTGGAATTGCTATGCTGCCGCCAGATTGGACTACAAAATATGGTGAGGCAACAACTGTTAAACAATTCTCTGATCTTGAAAAAGTGACTATTAATGGAGTTGAATATGCACAATTTTTTGCATCAATTGATCTTGATGATTCAGTAAAATCAGAAGAAGCAACCAGTCTCGCTTTATCTCTTATTGGAAGAGAACTTAATTTGGAAGACGGAGAAATTTACGTAGACAATATTCAACTGCTTAATGTCTTTGCGGAAGCTCCAAATGATCCATCATTAATCGATGATTTTGAGTCTTATCTTGGAAGTGATGCGGCATTAGCAACAGAGTTTTCTGCAGCGAACGGGAACGTAACGATCGGTCTTAATGAAGAAAATAAAAATGAAGGCACATATGGATTGAAGTATGATTACACGTTAACTCCTGGTAGTTACACTGGTATTACAAAGACATTAGGTAATCTTGACTGGTCAGAATATAACCATCTGCAATTTTGGCTGACTCCTGATGGACGAGCACAAAAGCTTGTTATTCAGATTCAGATTGATGGTATTTCCTTTGAAGCGTATCCTTCATTAGCGTCTACAGAAGCAGGAATGGTTAAAGTGCCATTCAGTGAATTCACACCTGCTCCCTGGGATACAGCTAATGCCGGTAAAATTATTACAATAGAGAACTTATTAAGTGTTTCCAAGTTTTCAATTTATATTAATGCACAGGAAGACCTATCAAGTGAGTTGAATAGTTCACTATTTTTCGATGATATTAGAGTTGCAAATGACGGGAATGGTGGTGTTCCAAATGGAGGATCAGGTCCCGGGAGCATGCCAGAACAACCAGGGACTTTATATAACTTCGAGGAAGACAACCAAGGTTGGGTAATTGAACAAAATAATGCGAATGCAACAAAAGCAACAGTAACAGAAGATGCGGCTGTAAAAGGCGTTAAATCGTTGTCTTCTGAATTTGATTTAGAAGGTACAGGGGGATTTGAGTTTTCAAAGGTGCAAGAAATTGACTTGTCCTCAGTAGACAAAATTAGTGCACAAGTGAAATTATCAGCTGGGACTGCAAATGCACGTCTTTATATCAAAACAGGGTCAGAATGGACTTGGACTGATAGCGGAGCTGTGGAAATTGACAATACAGAATTTAAAACGCTTCAAATAGATTTGGCAACTCTGGAAAACCGTAACAGTGTAAAGGCGATGGGTATAAAAATTGAGCCGACTTCTGGTTCAGGTAAAGCAAAGGCTTACGTAGATAATATTGAGTTAATCAGTAATGGAGCTATTGAGCCAGAGCCTGAAACAAATATGACTCTTTACAACTTTGAAGATGGTGTACAAGGGTGGAAATATGGTTATAACGAGAACATGACTCCACAACCTGCTGTGGAAACAACAGATTTAGAGGCTGCTGAAGGTACAAAATCTTTAACTACTACAGTTGATTTAACTGGTGGAAAGCTCGGCTTAAGAGATGAAGTAACAAGAGATTTATCAGGCGAGGAATACGTGAGTGTAAAAGTAAAACTATCAACTGGAACAGCAGATGCTAAATTATTTGTTCAACCTTCATGGGGATGGTCTGATAGTGGTGTAGTATCTATTGACAGTACGGGATTCAGTACAATTACACTTCCATTAGAAGGAATTGAGAATTTACAAGATGTTAAAGCAGTTGGAGTTGAAATTATCCCTACAAGTGGTGAAGGAATTGCTTCGGTATATATTGATGATGTAACGTTGACAAACGGGGAGATTGTAGCAGAAAACGCATCTATTGCTGGGATTACAGTAGAGGCTGCCCAAGTTTTAACTTTGTCAGAAGTAATAGTTACTAATAAGAAGAAGTTGGATCAAAGTTGTGGCAATAATCCTGGACCAGAAAATCCAGGAACCCAGCCCCCTGGTGAGGATACTGGTGGAGAGAAACCGGGAGTTCAAAATCCTAATAATGGGGGAGAAAGCGGCCAGGATTCCGGGGAACAGAAGCCTTCTGTTATCGTTTCAAAAGAAGTTACATTGGAAAAAAACGGAATTAAGTTACCGGAAACCGCAACAAATCAATTTAACTGGCTGCTTCTAGGTATTCTTACTATTGCTGGAGGTTTAATAGTATCTATTAATAGAAGACAGAGCAAGGTTAATCAAATCTAATATTTTTAAAATGAAGGACTCATTGAATTTGATCTTTTATCAGCAGGAGGTAGTCTGCTGATAAAAGGTCAATTTTTATTGAGTCCTTTTATTGTGGAACCAGTAATTGTGGTTGTTCTAAAAAAATGATTATGAGTGTCCAATAAGAAAGTATAAGAAAAGGTTAGACAGTTATTATTAGTAAGATGTATAGTTAATTTGTTACTTAATTAAATTTATAAATTAGGTAACTATTAGCTTATTTTATTATTTTACTCATAAGGTTGTGGATAATGTGAAGACTCCAATATTTTTAAAACCAGTTTTCAAAGAGAGAATCTGGGGGGGGACTAAACTTCGTTCGGAATTTGGGTATGATATCGAATCAGAATTAACAGGTGAGTGCTGGGCGGTGTCAGGACATCCAAATGGGCAAAGCGTGGTTAATGGTGGTGTATATAAGAATAGAACTTTAGGAGATCTTTGGGAAAGTGAACGAGAGTTATTTGGGAATTTAGAAGGAGATGTTTTTCCTCTTTTAACAAAGCTTTTAGATGCAAATAATGACCTTTCAATACAGGTTCATCCTAATGATGAATATGCGAAGAAACATGAAGATGGAGAATTAGGGAAAACAGAGTGCTGGTATGTAATAGATTGTGAGGAAAATGCTGAAATTATCTTTGGTCATACTGCGCAATCGAAAGAAGAATTAAGAAAAATAATTGATGCAGGAGGATGGGAGCATTTACTGAAAAGGATAAAAGTAAAACCGGGAGATTTTTTTTATGTACCAAGTGGTACGATCCATGCTTTATGTACAGGAGTTTTGATTCTTGAAACCCAACAAAGTTCTGATACTACTTATCGAGTATATGACTATGACCGTGCTGATCAGAATGGAATGAAACGAGATCTTCATATCAGTAAATCATTAGATGTTATAACCGTACCGCATGAAAACCAAAATGTAAGCCCAGTATTCCAAAACATTAAAGGTGGCAGAATTATATCATTTGTAAAAGAAAGGTACTTTTCAGTATATAAATGGGAGATTAGTACGTCTGCTGCATTCACACATGATCAATCTTTTTACATTTGCAGCGTTATAGATGGCTCGGGTGAGATTGCCACTGATGAAGGTATTTATAGTCTTAAAAAAGGGGATCATTTTATTCTGCCGTATGGTACAGGTGATTTTGTTCTTAGAGGACATTTACAGCTAATCTTATCGCATCCATAGGTGTCTGATATTCTTAAAACTCTTTTTACCAAAATGGTTATATGCATAAAGCATTCAGTGAAAATGTTCATTGAATGTTTTTTTTTTTTTTTTCAAAAAATCATGAAATACAATGACTGTAAATAACTTGCCTATCGTTCCAAGCGCCGGGGATTGAATCTAATGGCGTGCGGTTTGCGTTTTTCTTATGTTAAAGAATAAATCTTCTAACTAATCTACTTTTAAACAATTGACAATAATAAAGTAAAAGAGTACCATTTAAATTAAGTTATCGGTAAACTTAAGATGAGGAGGTTTAATAATTGTCTATATTAAAACAAGAAATTGAACAGCATCTACATACACATATTTTACCTTTTTGGATGAAACTAAGAGATGAGAAATATGGTGGTTTCTTCGGAAAGGTGAACTTTGATTTAACGATAGATAAAGAAGCTGATAAGGGCGGGATTGCTGCTTCGAGGTTTTTGTGGTCATTTTCTGCGGCATATCGAATTACTAAGCAGCCAGAGTATTTAGAGTGTGCTCATCATGCCTATAAGTTTTTGGTTGAAAAAGTCTATGATCATGAATATCAAGGTCTATATTGGCAAGTTGATTATAAAGGTCAACCCGTAGAACCTCAAAAACATGTATATACACAATCATTCGGGATCTACGCATTAAGTGAATACTTCCGTGCAACACAAAATCCTGAGGCATTAGAATATGCAAATAAAATATTCGCTCAAATAGAAAATTACGGGTACGATGAAGCAAACAATGCCTATAAAGAAGAGTTTGATCGTCAATGGATAGAGGTTCCCAATGTTAAGCTAAGTGAAAATGGAGTTATTGCGGATATTACTACTAATACACACCTTCATGTACTTGAGGCATATACAAATTTATATAAAGCATCTAAATCAGAAGAAGTTTGTAGAAGGTTAACAAATTTAGTCGGGATATTTTACGAAAAAATTTATAACAGTGAAACACACTATTTAGATTGTTTTTTCGATAAAAAATGGAAATCGTTATTGTACTTAAAATCATTTGGCCATGATATTGAGGCAAGTTGGTTAATAGATGATGCATTGAAAACATTAAACATATCTGATCGACGTTACGATAAAATGGTCATTGATATTGCCTATAACATTGCTGATGCTGCAATCCTTGAAGATGGATCTCTAGCAAATGAACAACACAATTCAGACATAGATTATACGCGTGTATGGTGGGTTCAGGCAGAAGCTATGGTCGGTTTTCAAAATGCTTACGAACGTACAAAAGATGAGAGATTTTTAAAGTTGGTAGATGGTCTATGGACGTATATTAAAGACCACATCGTTGATCAACGTGAAGGCGGAGAGTGGTTTTGGTCAGTTGAGGCAGATGGACGTCCAACTGAAAGAGCGGTTGGTGAACCATGGAAAACACCGTATCATAACTCTAGATTTTGTTTAGAGATGATGGAAAGGTTGGCGGAAAAATGATACATGAAAAGTACTTTGATTTATTACATATACAAAATGAATTGTTAGAAAAGAAAAATGCAAAAAATACAGATTTTTATAATGGAATTTATGACCGATATCAAAATCCTGTGGTGACTCGTCACCATGTTCCGTTACATTGGCGATTTGATCTAAATAAAGAAACAAATCCATACTTTATGGAAAGGCTGGGCGTAAATGCAGCATTTAATCCAGGGGCTATCTATCTAAATAATAAATATTATTTAATTGTGCGCATGGAGGGGGCAGATCGAAAGTCAATTTTTGCTATTGCAGAAAGTGAAAGCGGAATTGATAATTTTCGGTTTATCGAAACTCCACTTACTTGGGAAGATATCGACGAAAAAGAAACAAATATCTACGAAAAAGAAACAAATATCTACGACATGCGACTTGTCCAACATGAAGATGGTTGGATATATGGAATTTATTGTTCAGAAAGCAAGGACCCTGAAGCTTCTGAATTTGATACATCCAGTGCTATTGCTCAAGCAGGCTTAGTACGTACAAAGGATTTAAAGAAATGGCATAGACTACCAAATGTACAAACTCCTTCTCCGCAACAGCGAAATGTAGTGTTGCATCCAGAATTTGTTGATGGTAAATATGCGTTCTATACCCGTCCTCAAGATGGATTTATTTCAACAGGATCTGGTGGAGGAATTGCATTTGCACTTTGCGATGATGTATTAAATCCTATTGTAAATCACGAAACTGTAATGCATGAAAAGAGATATCATACTGTATATGAAGTCAAAAACGGTCAGGGTCCTGCGCCAATAAAGACAGACAAAGGCTGGATTCACATTGCACATGGAGTTAGAAATACTGCCGCTGGTCTGCGTTATGTTCTGTATACTATTGCAACAAGTTTACAGGACCCTTCAAAGGTCATTGCAACACCAGGAGGACATTTTCTTGCACCTTATGATGAAGAACGTATAGGCGATGTATCAAATGTGATTTTCTGTAATGGTGCGGTGGTAAATGAAAAGAATGAAGTCTTTATTTATTATGCATCAAGCGATACTAGAATTCATGTTGCAACGACGACAATAGACAAATTAGTCGATTATACATTTAATACTCCTGAAGATCCTTTCCGATCTTTAGATTGTTCTGCGCAACGTACAGATTTAATTAAAAAAAATATGAAATTAATTGAAGCTAACTAATAACGGACTAAAAAATGCAATTAACTAAGGCATTAAGTACAAAGTTTTTCTGTAATCGTGTAGTATGTAAATAGTTATCAAAAGTTAATTGGATGGAAGGGAGACAAAAGTGAAAAACAACGTAACGATGAGAGATATAGCTGACAAATTAGGAGTTAGCAGTGTGACTGTGTCCAAAGCACTTAATGATAAAGAAGGTGTCGGTGAAGAACTTAAGTTAAGAATAAAAGCTCTTGCTGAAGAAATGGGATACCGATATAATGCTATGGCAAAATCTATGAAGGAAGGATTATCTTATAATATAGGAGTAATCATTCCTGAGCGATTTGCAGGTACTGAACAGTCTTCGTTTTATTTAAATGTGTATAAAAGTATAACGCGGATATTAGAGAACCAAGGTTATTATGGAATTCTTCATATATTGAGCCTTAGTGATGAAAAACAATTAAACCTCCCTAGGATCTATAATGAGAACAAGGTCGATGGATTTATCATTTTAGGTCAGGTGAGGAAAAGTTATATTGAGAAAATACAGCAAATGGAGCTGCCGAAAGTTTTTCTGGATTTTTATGATGAGCATGCAGAGATTGATTCCGTTATAACAGATAACTTTTATGCAGCTTATGAGCTTACAAATTACTTATTCCGCAATGGTCATAAGGAAATTGCGTATGTTGGTAATCTATATTCGACCAGCAGTATTCAAGACCGGTTTTTAGGATATTATAAGTCTTTACTAGAGCATAATTGTATTTTGAAACAAGAATATGTTATTAATGACCGGGATGAAAATGGTTCTTATATTGATATTGAGTTACCGGAAACTCTCCCTACTGCTTTCGTATGTAATTGTGACCAAGTAGCTCACAATCTAGTCCAGAAACTGAAAGAAGTCGGATACAAAGTACCGCAAGATTGTTCGGTAGTCGGGTTTGATAATGATATTTACGCAACAATCACAGATCCGTCTTTAACAACTGTCGAAGTGGACATCGAACAAATGGCTATTAATGCGGTTAATTTTGTGCTTGAGAAAATAAAAGATCAATCTAAAACATTCGGCCGTGTATTAGTCAAAGGGAAAATTATATATAGAAATTCGGTCAGTGAAATTTAAAACAAGGTGGAATGATGCCTTGTTTTTCTTTTAGAAAATATTGAAATCCAACTATGATCTTAGAATATTTTTTTAAAAGGATAGAGATAAGTATATGAACAGCAAATTCATGACGTTTTTTCAGACCCTCTATAAGTATTTTCAAACAAGTTTCTATTTTTGGGTAAGTTTATTCAAAGGCCTTGTTATTTATAGCCTTATTCCTTCACTATGTGCTTTATTTCTTGTGTTAAAGGACATTAATACGGGTAACGATGATATACAAAATATGACCGTGAGAGAGCTCTACCAAAAGTACCGCATGCTGTATAAAAAATTTAAACTTCCTTCATTTATTTATATGATTATTTTCATCCTTTTATATTCGGGATTGTTTTTTATAAATACAGTTGAAAATGAAGCTTTTCTTGTACCAATTATGCTAATTGTATATTTGTTTTTATTGACATTATTAGTCTTGGTATACAGTACTGTGCTTATTGCGTTTAAAGGGATGAATGCTAAAAATGGAAATATTTTAGGGTTTCTCTCTATTTTTAAACATCCATTGAACACGGTATCAATTATCGTCATTTTTGTTTTAATGTACATGAGTATTAATTATAATTTTGCGTTTTTTATCGCGTTTGGACCGTTTTTATTCGGATTGGGTGTACTATTTACATTCCATAAAATAATTGAAAACTGATACTTAATCACTAGCTTTTTTTTGCTGGTGGTTTTTTTGAGGATTTTAATTGAAAATTATAAAAGTTATTAGGATGAATATTTACTTTAGAAAAAACTTAATATTAACCACTTTAAGTTAGCTAATAAAACAGACTAAGAAAGTAATTTTTACTTAAAAGTGTTTGACAAGAAAGCGTTATCAATATAAAATAAATTTGAAAGTTATACGGTAACTTAATAAATAACAAGGGGGAAGAGAAAGATGAAAAAAAGTAAGTTATTTAGTTTACTAATGGTGATGGTCCTTGCTGTTTTCACAGCACTTACAGGGTGTTCATCGTCAGGTGCAGGATCAGAAAATGCCGAAGGCGGTAAAGAAAAGAGTGAAAACTGGAGAGAAAAAGATCCAAAAGAGATTAAAGGAGAAATTACTTTCATTTCCCAAAGAACTGATATTGTTAATACTGTATTTCCTGAGTACGCAAAAGAGTTTCAAAAGAAATATCCAAATGTAGAAGTGAACTTTGAAGCTTTAACAGATTATGGCGGTCAAATTACGCCACGTATGAACACAGAAGAATATGGTGATGTTCTTTTACTCCCTACTCAAGTGCCGATTGAGGATATACCAAACTTCTTTGAGCCGCTTGGTTCTCTTAAAGAAATGGGAGAAAAATATATGGGTGTAGAAGAAAGAGCAGTTGATGGTACAGTTTATGGTATTCCGGTTGCTATCACTTATAATGGTGTTGTTTATAATAAGAAAGTATTTGAAGAAGCTGGTATAAATGAACTTCCACGAACAATGGATGAGTTCATTTCAGCTTTAGAAAAAATTAAAGAGAACACCGATGCTGTTCCTCTATACACGAACTATGCAGCTGGATGGCCTTTGACACAATGGCAGGGTAACGTAACGACTGTAGCAGGTGATCCTGCCTACTCTAGCCAAACAATGGTGAATGGAAAAGATCAATTAACAGAAGGTAAGCCACAGTTTGAACTATGGAATCTTATGTATGATGTTGCAAAAAAAGGCTTAATTGAAGCTGATCCGTTAACGACTGACTGGGAATCTTCAAAAGCAATGATCGGTAAAGGTGAAATTGCAACAATGGTGTTAGGATCTTGGGCAATTGACCAAATTAAGGGTGTAGCAGAAAACCCAGACGACATTGGTTACATGCCATTCCCAACAAATGCAGATAAAGTAATTTTCCCATTAGGTGCAGACTATCAAATTGGTGTAAATAAACATAGTGAAAGTAAAGAAGCGGCTTTAGCATGGGTGGACTGGTTCATCCATGAATCAGGATATTCAGTAGAGCAGGCTGGTGGAATTAGTGCAGCCAAAGATGTTCCGCTACCAGAGGATTTAAAGAAATATGAGGAACAAGGTGTTACTTTCGAACTATTAACTCCTGCTAAAGAAGGCCAAGAGGGGCTGCTTGATAAAATTGATAAAGAAGCAGAAGTTGGTTTATGGCTAGAAGACAAGCCTAAACGCATTGTAGAAGCTGCAATTGGTAACCGTGATGAGTCATTTAAAGATATCATGGCTGAGCTTAATGCTGATTGGAACGAAGCTTACGATAAAATTGTTGGTAAGTAATTAAAGGCTTTAATACAAGAAAAGTGCGGATCAATGCACTTTTCTTGTCTTTCATACTAATACATAAGGTAATTAAAGGATCTGTCCTTTTAAAAGACAATCTCCCACAGATACTAAAATATAAGACAAAGAGTCTATTTCAAAAAATAGTAAAAGAAGAATTAGCAGGCTACGCCATCAAGTTCTGGTGATAAGTCGAGTTTCCAAATTCCTACCGGGAGGTGCAGCACATGTTTAAATTTTCAAATCTATCATACAATGCCCAAAGAAGGGTGATCATTATCCTTTTCTCACTGGTACCGGTAGCATTGCTTATCACTTTTGCCTATTTACCGGTAGCAAATATGTTCTACTACAGTTTTACTGATTGGAATGGGTTTAGTGACAAGGAGTTAGTTGGTTTTGAAAACTATGTGGCGATTTTTACAGATCCGGAGTATTTTGTTGTCTTTAAAGTAAGTTTATATTATTTTGCTGCTACGTTTGTTCAAATGGGAATAGCGCTATATTTTGCTACTATTCTTAGTTTTAACGTTAGAATGAAGAATTTCTTTAAAGGAGTACTATTTTTTCCATATCTACTAAATGGGGTTGCAATTGGATTTATGTTTTTGTTCTTCTTCCGACCAGAAGGAACATTAGATACAGTGTTAAATGTGATTGGACTAACTGGTCTTATTACTCAATGGTTAGGTAATCCGGATGTGATTAATATCTCTCTCGCAGGTACATCAGTCTGGAGATACATGGGCTTCAATTTTATTATTTTCTTAGGGGCCATCTCTTCTATTTCAAAAGAAGTTTATGAAGCTGCTGAAATTGATGGTGCTAATAAATGGCATCAGTTTAGATATATTATTTTGCCAAGTATTCGCAGAATCATTGAATTGAATTTGATTCTAGCGATAAGCGGTGCTTTATCAGCCTTTGAGATTCCATATATCATGACAGGGGGTTCAAATGGCAGTAAAACATTCGTTATTCAAACAGTCGATATAGCATTTAAGTACGGTAAGGTAGGATTAGGTTCTGCAATGGCTGTTGTATTGCTAATGATTGTAATCTTGGTAACTGTTCTCCAGAGAGTAATATTTAAGGAGCGTGGCTAGATATGTATCAACTTAAAAACGCATTAAGTAATGTATTCAAATACGCTTCCCTAATCATTGGAGCATTTGTTGCGTTAATTCCGATTGTTGTAGTATTTTTTGCATCATTCAAAACTGGGGAGGAATATACAGCAACCGGACCTCTTACTCCACCTGAAAATTGGTTGAACTTTGAAAATTATACAAGAGCATTTGTTGAGGGAAACATGATGACCGGATTTATGAATACTGCGTTTATCTTGATTTTATCTATCATTGGGGCAACGTTAACTGGTTCAATGATCGCATTTGTTTTACATCGGTTTAATTTTAGAGGAAGCAAACTATTGATGGGTGCTTTTCTTTTAGCGACATTAATCCCAGCAGTTACAACTCAAGTTTCAACTTTTCAGATAATAAATGAATTAGGCCTTTTTAACACAAGATGGGCGGCAATTATACTCTATATGAGTACTGATATTATTGCTGTATATATATTCCTGCAATTTATGGATTCGATTTCAGTTTCGTTAGATGAATCAGCAATGTTAGATGGTGCATCATATATAACTATTTTTCGCAAGATCATTTTACCTTTATTAAAACCGGCAATTGTAACAGTTATTATTGTTAAAGGAGTCAACGTTTATAACGATTTCTATACAGCTTTCCTTTATATGCCGAAAACGGAGCTGCATGTTATATCAACAGCATTATTTAAATTTAAAGGGCCTTACGGATCACAATGGGAAGTCATTTGTGCTGGGATCATAATAGCAATTATCCCAACCCTTATTGCTTTTATTACACTACAAAGGCATATCTATAATGGTATGGCTGGATCGGTAAAATAAGTAGATTGTTAGAGATTAAACTCGATTTGTTTAAAAGCAATTCCTCCTAATCTACTGTGATACGGCGGGAACTACTAATTTTAAGGAGGAGAATAATTTGGAATTTATTAAAGGATTTACCTATGGCTGGATGAGTAGAATAGGTGACTTTGCTAAAGAAGAAGCGAAGGAATCAATGAGGCTGTTAAAAGAAAGAACGAATTCAGAGTATGCGATTATTTCGCTTGCCGCCCTTCAAGATGGAGCCCATTCAACTGAGATTGATTATTCAGGGGATCACATGGTCACAGATGAAGAACTAATTGAAATGATTGGTTTTGCCCAATCACTTGGATTGAAGGTCATGTTAAAACCTACTGTTAATTGTAAAGATGGCACATGGAGAGCCCATATTAACTTCTTTGATCTAGATGTTCCTTGTGAACCTAAATGGAGTGAATGGTTTAAGAGCTACACAGAATATCAAATGCATTACGCTAAGATTGCTCAAAAAACAAATTGTGACATGATGATTGTTGGGTGTGAAATGGTGCAAACTGAAAGAAGAGAAAACGAATGGCGAAACTTAATAAAAGAAGTTCGTACTGCTTATGAAGGTCCAATTACATATAATACGGATAAGTATCAAGAGGCTAATGTGAAGTGGTGGGATGCAGTGGATGTTATCTCATCTAGCGGTTATTACCCAATTAACGATTGGGATAATCAATTAGATAGGATTGAGGGGATTATTAAGCCTTATAATAAACCATTCTTTTTTGCGGAAGCCGGGTGCCCAAGCCGATCAAATTCTCCATATGTGCCGAATGACTGGAACTTAGAGGGAGAAATTGATTTGGAAGCCCAAAAAAAATACTTTCAAGTTATGTTTGAAAAAACAAACAAACGAGACTGGGTATTAGGTTTTGGTCTTTGGGATTGGAAAGCACTTCTACATGATGAAAAAGAGGCTTTCAAAGATGATGATTATGCTGTTTTTGGAAAGCCAGCTGAAAAGGTGATTAAAAACTATTATTCTCAAAAATAATAGGCATAGGAGTTAAAAGGTAGTAGTCTTCACTATAAAAAGAGAACTACCTTTTTTGTTTGAAAACTTTTGTAAAACTTAGTTAAAGGTCTGACTATTAAGAGAAAGAATTTCATAAATATTTAATCTTTTAGAGTGCAAAATGGAGGGAAATCATGAGAAAGATTGACTTAAATGGTGCATGGCTTTTGAAGAGTTTAGATAATTCGAAAACTTACGAGGCAGTGGTTCCTGGCTCTGTCATGAATGATCTTTTAAGCCATGGCGCAATTGACGATCCATTTTATCGAGACAATGAACGCTTTTCGAGTGAGATTGCCTCGAAGGATTATGAGTATACACGCGAATTTATAGTAGAAAAGGAAATTTTACAATACAATTACCTTGTTTTGCGTTTCGATGGTTTGGATACCCTTACAGAAATTAAAATCAATGGAAAGAGTATAGCGAAGACAGCTAATATGCATCGTGTATATGAGATGGATGTTAAACCATATTTGGCGGCTGGGCTGAACAAATTGGAAGTTACGTTATTCTCACCAATACAATATATTACAAAAAAGCAAAAGGAAGAAAAACTATGGGGAGTTGAAGATGCAATTGAAGGCTATCCTCATATTCGAAAAGGTCATAGTATGTTTGGCTGGGACTGGGGGCCGCAAATCCCAGACTTAGGAATTTGGAGAGATGTTACTCTTCTTGCCTGGAATTATGGTCGTATTGAAGATGTTTATGTAACACAAGACCATCAAGAAAAAGAGGTAGAAGTGAATATTCGAGTTAAAGTCGAAACAGATTCAGATAAACCGCTTTCTTTGAAGGTGAAATTAACAAGTCCTTCAGGTGATGAAGAATTAATTAAACTTGAAGACGCACAAGGTGAAGAGAATATTACTATTAATGTGGTAAATCCACAGCTATGGTGGCCGAATAATTATGGTGAACAGCCTCTATATAAACTAGAGATCAATACCTCCAATGAAGCAGGGATTTTGGACGAGAAGAACATAAATATTGGACTTCGTACAATAACAGTTAAGCATGAACCAGATCAATGGGGAAAATCATTTGAGTTTGAAGTGAATGGGTTATCAATTTTTGCTATGGGTGCAAATTATATCCCAGAAGATAATATCCTTGCCCGTAATTCAAAGAATCGCACCGAACAGCTAATAGATGACTGTGTTGAAGCAAACTTTAATATGATTCGTGTCTGGGGTGGAGGTATCTATCCTGAAGACTATTTCTTTGACTTATGTGACCAAAAAGGAATTATTGTTTGGCAGGATTTTATGTTTGCTTGTAGTGTGTATGATTTAAATGATGACTTTAGAAAGAATGTTGAACAAGAAGTAATTGATAATGTAAAGCGAATAAGACACCATGCCAGTTTAGGTATTTGGTGTGGGAATAACGAGGTGGAAGAAGCTTGGGTGTATTGGGGAGATATGCCTGTTGATGATTATAAACATAAAGCAGATTACATAAAGTTGTTTGAACACATCATTCCGGAGCTTGCCAAAGAGTTGGATCCGCAAACGTATTACTGGTCATCGTCCCCTTCTTCAGGTGGAGGTTTTAACGAACCTAGAAATCCTAATGAAGGAGATATGCATTACTGGGAAGTATGGCATGGTTTAAAGCCTTTTTCTGAGTATGAAAAATATCATTTCCGTTTCTGCTCTGAATTTGGATTTCAATCCTTCCCATCTATGAAGACGATTAACACCTTTACAGAACCGGAAGATCGAAATATATTCTCTTACGTCATGGAAAAACATCAAAAAAATGGTGCAGCAAACGGAAAGATTTTATTTTACTTATCTGAGAATTTTTTATACCCAAAGGATTTCGATTCCTTACTCTATGCTTCACAGCTGCTTCAAGCAGAAGCAATAAAGTATGGTGTTGAGCATTGGAGACGAAATCGTGGACGCTGTATGGGGTCTTTATATTGGCAGTTGAATGACTGCTGGCCAGTTGCATCGTGGTCAAGTATCGATTATTTTGGACGCTGGAAGGCTCTTCATTATTTTGCGAAGAAATTTTATGCTCCAGTTTTAATGTCATTAAGAGAAGATGGTTCGGATGTTGAGATTCATGTAACAAACGATTCCTTATCTAAGATAAATGCTCGTATTGAATGGAAGCTGCGGATAAACAATTCTAAAATCCTAGCTCAGGGATCTGTTCAAACGGAAGTTGACCATTTATTTGCAAAACAATGCGAGAAGCTATCACTAGGTGAATTTTTATCAGAAGAAAATAAGAGAAAAACATATCTTGAGTGTACATTATTTGTAAACGGAGAACAAACGACCGTAACAACTTTAATGTTCACAAAACCAAAGCATTTTATCTTTTTAAACCCTGAATTAACATATGACGTTTCAGAAAGAACAGATGCTTATGAGATAAATGTTTCTTCACAAGCCTTTGCTAAATTTGTAGAGGTTGATTTAAAGACTGCGGATTGTAAGTTTAGTGATAATTATTTTGATTTATCTTCAGGTGATAGTAAAACGATAACAGTTAAAAAAGAAAGTCTAAGTGAACGTCTAAGTCTTAATGCATTTAAAGATAAGCTGCAACTCCGCAGTGTTTATCATATTTCTTGATTAAGTATAAACTTTACTTTGAAAGGAGGCATGTTGGATGAGTTTGCGAATTGGAATAGACTTAGGCGGGACAAATGTAAGAGTTGGTTTGATTGATGATAATGGAAAAATAGTGGAGATTATTCAGGAACCTACAGAAGCTGAACAAGGTCCTTTATATATTATCGAAAAAATGAAACGAATGATTGAAAGTGTAATACAAGGAAAAAGGATAAAAGGAATAGGTATCGGTGCGCCAGGTCCTCTAGATAGTAAAAATGGCATTATCCTAAGTCCTCCTAATCTTCCAGGGTGGGATCAAATACCCCTGGCTAAGATTCTTGAAGAACATTTTAGAGTGTCGGTTTATTTAAACAATGATGCAAATGTTGCCGGCCTGGCAGAGGCTAATGCAGGAAGTGGCGCGAATTGTGAGAGTGTGTATTATGTGACTGTAAGCACAGGAATTGGAGGAGCTCTGATTATAAATAAGCAGCTCTTTAATGGTGCGAATGGTTATGCAGGTGAAATTGGAAATATGATCGTGGAACCAAATGGATATAAACATAACAATTTAAATTCGGGCTCTTTTGAAGGGATTGCAAGTGGAACGTCTATCGGAAGAAGAGCTTTTGAGAAATTTGGTATAGAAGGAGGAGCTAAACAAGTATTTCGTTTAGCTGAACATCGAAATGCAGAGGCACAATTAATTATTGACGAAACTGTACATTTTTTGGCAATGGGGATTGCAAACATTGCACATATAGTGAATCCAGAATTATTTATTGTTGGTGGAGGTGTTATGGAATCAAAACAGCTGATATTGACACCGCTCAAAGATAAAGTAAAGGAATATGTTTTTCCTCAGTTAGCATCTTCTATAAGGATTGTACCGGCAGCGCTTGGAGGACACGCTGGTGTTATTGGAGCTGCTATGCTAGTTGATTGAAAAATGGAATAGATTTGTAGTTTAGTTTTCATTTAGACTTTCAAGGAGGAATATTGGATGCGAATACTATTTATAGGTGACAGTATTACTGAATGGGGCAGACATGAAGATACACAAGGGATTGGGTCAGGCTACGTTCGACTTATTCATGATTATTATAAAGTATCTAAACCTGAAAAGAACTATGAATTTATTAATAGAGGAGTTGGGGGTGACCGTATAATAGATTTACAAGCAAGGTGGGACCAAGATGTGATTCAAATCGATCCTGATATTATTTCTATTTCTATTGGAATTAATGATGTATGGAGACAATTAGACAGTACAGACAAAGAACAAGTTTATCCAGAACAATTTGAACAGGTTTTTATAGAACTATTAAATACAGTAAAAGAAAAAACAAAAGCTAAAATTGTTCTTATGGAACCAACTCTAATTGAAGAAGAAGCTGAAGCAGAGGGGAATCAAAAGCTTAGTGCATACGTAGAGATAATACATAAGCTTGCTGAACAATATGGTGCGATTCTCGTTCCGACACATCAAGCTTTCATAACTTATTTACATGCTAATACTGATTATGAGTTGACAACAGACGGTGTACATATGAATTCAACTGGAAATATGTTAATGGCAACAACGTGGATTAATCATGTTACCTTACCATAATAAAGTAAACAATAAAAAGAAGTTCAAGTCTAACTTCAGTGAGCACCTAATGCATGAAAAATGCAGCGGGTGCTTTTTCTATTGGTACACATATATGCGGACAAGTAAAGGTCGAAAGAAACATAGAACCAGACTTTCGAACCACCAAGCCGTGTATTGGAAATTTTTTCTGATAAGGGGTGTAAAAGTCATGAAGAAGGGTAATAGATGGATGGTTCATTTTTACTGATTTTGTTCCATTTTCTATTTATTTTCCATTTCATCTTTTTTCCCATTTTCATCAAAGGTATAATTTAAAAGTCTTTCTAAAGACCTGGAATTATTCCTTAATGATAGAAAAAATTGATAGGAGAGTGATAAATATGAAGAGTACTAAGAGGACTTGTCTTATGCTGCTTTCAGCTCTTTTCGTCTTTTTTGCGCTTGCAGCATGCGGAGGCGGGGAACAGGCTTCCGGCGGAGAAGATAAGAAAGAGAATGCTAAAAAAGAAGAAGCGGCTACTGAGAAAGAAAAAGAGGATGAAGTTGAAATAGCCGGCAGCGTTGAGGATATTGTAAAAGAAGAACCTGGAAAATATTCAGGGAATGCTTACAATAAAGCGGTTATACATAAAGCTTTAGATGAAAAGTCGTTTGCAGATAAAGACAGCTTTCAAATCTATGGGGAGCTGCTCAATCTAGTGAACGAAGGGGAAAACTACAAACCTTATTATGATTTTTATGAAGAATTCAATCCGAGCATAGAGACCTCTTTAAGCAATATGCCTGGAGGAATGACGCTTGAAAACGGTGAGATTGGACTTAATACGAATATCTCAATCCTGCTTGATGCAAGCGGCAGTATGGCCCAGAAAATTGGCGGCCAAACGAAAATGGATCTGGCAAAAAAAGCTGTAAATGACTTTGTTGCTTCCATGCCTGAAGGAGCAAACGTGTCACTCAGAGTTTATGGTCAGGAAGGCAGCAACAGCGACAGTGATAAGAAGCTTTCGTGCGACAGCACAGAAGTGGTCTATGATTTGAAGCCTTATAATGAAGCAGAATTTAAAGATTCACTTGGAAAGTTCAAGCCAACGGGCTGGACGCCAATCGCTAAAGCCATTTCAGAATCAAAAGCAGACTTTGAGAAATCAGATAAGCAGGGACAAAATATTATTTATGTAGTAAGCGACGGGATTGAAACATGTGACGGAGATCCTGCCAAAGCAGCAAAAGAGCTGCATGATTCAAACATTGAAGCCGTTGTAAATATCATTGGTTTCGATGTAGACAGCAACGGTCAAAAACAGCTCATGTCTGTAGCTCAGGCAGGCGGCGGACAGTATGAAACGGTTGATACGGCTGAAGATTTCCAGGAGTTATGGGAAGATGAACGCCAGCGTCTGTGGAACGAATGGTGGGACTGGGGCAACAAAAACTGGAATAAAGTATGGGAAGAGCAAAGCGAAAAGCGAAATGAGCTTTATGAGAAAAAAAGAGATTTGACGAACATGATTTACGAGGAGAAAACAAGGCTGAATGAAGCTGCATTTTACCTTCAGGAAAAAGAGCAAATCGAATATGACGTTCGCCAGGAAGTCACAAGCCTAGTCGACCAGCGCCATGAAATCCTCAAAGACTACGCTGAAGATACGCACGAAAAAATGGTGGATACAGTTGAGACCGAAGGCGAAGAACTGAAGGATTCCATTCAGGAGAAAAAAGAGGAAATGACGGATAAATACAAGAAAAATTAGGATTTTCTTTTCAAAAATTTGTGCAAGATCAGACAGGGCGGTATATAGCCTTGTCTTTTTTTCTTCTTATATAGAAAAGCGCTGAAAAGCAGTACCTCAAAAGGCCACTATTAAAGCACGAGGCATGCTTACAGTCCGAACGGTGAGTCTAACAATCTAAATTCACTGTCTAACAATCCAAATCCAGCATCTAACGGTCCAACCAAGCCTTTTAACAATCCAAACCCCAAATCGTTTTCAAATGCTTTACAAAGACTTATCACGTTTACCCTAGTAACACCCGCTTACTGGAAATATAATAGATGTATGCTTCCTACTAATCAATTGCGAGGGGATATTCGTGGAAAACAGGGAACTTCTGCTGGCCATTACAGAATTAAAATCCAGTATGGACAAACGGTTTGATGCACTTGAAAAACAAGTAGATTCTAGACTTGATAAGGCAGAGGAACAGCTGTACAAGCTTTCTAGGGCCATACATTCAGGCGGAGATGACCACGAAGAGGACATTCATAAACTTGGTGAAGAAGTAAGAGATTTGAGATTGTCAGCAAAGTATTTGCTGTCTAAGATCAGTGAACATGACGTTGAACTATATAAAGCGATGAATATGCTGAAAAACACCTCTGATGAGTAGTCGGAGGTGTTTTTTTTTGCGGCGGACCATGCAGGCAACTCAGGATTATTGAATGATTCTTTTCAAACAGCACTAATTGGCCTGACATTTTCTTAAAAATGGTGTTTCCAACTATGTCAAAAAATGGCGAAAATGCATTAAATATAGGATGAATTTAAAGGATTTACTGGTGAAAGGGGCTGTGTTTATTAAATGGCTACAATCAACTGTAAGGGAATCAAGAAAGAAGCAAAGAAAATCAGGGTAACGAAATTTGAAGAAAAAGATGTGGAGGTTAAAAACAAATCAGATTTAAGCATGATTGGTAAAGGAAGGCAAGGCGCGGTTTTTCGTATAAATGACCAGATGTGCATGAAGGTGTACGGAGAAATGGAGGACTGTGAGAGAGAGTTTTATGCTTTGTCCCTTGGAAAAAACACCAGTCTTCTTCCGAAGGTTTACTGTAAAGGTGATAACTTTGTCGTCATGGAAATGGTTTATGGTGTGGATTTAAGAGAATACCTTCAAGTGAATCCGCTTACAAGAGAGCTTTCTCATAAGCTGATTGATATGCTTTCCGTTTTTAAGGAAATTGGATACGAACGCATAGACCATCATAAAAGGCAGATTTATCTTCAAGAGGATGGGAGCCTGAAAGTGATTGATGTGGGAAGAACGGTCTGGAGGAATCGAACATATCCGTATCCGAGAAAGCTATTGCTGAGTCTCGGTGAAGAGTATAAAAACACCTTCCTCTCGCATGTACAGGAAGATGCTCCGGAGCTTTATCACGAATGGAACCATTACATGGAAATGGAGCAGCTTTCAAGAAAACTGTATGAAGTCATTTCTTCTGAAAAATCGCCGGACTCAAAATCACTGAAAAAGAAAGTGAAAAAGCTGTTGACCACACGGGATGCAGAGCTGCATGCTGCTAAACTTGAGAGTCTTGTCAGAAAAGTGGTCAAAGAAGAAAGAGACAGGGAGCTTTTAAAGGAACAGGAGAGAACGCAGGATAGAAAATACTCCTTATAGCAATGGAAAGGAGCAGGCTATGAAAATATTGGTGATATGGAGACTGCTCACTGTAGGCGGCGTAAACGCCGGCTGGAGAAACCGGGCGATCTATTTTAAAAAGTACGGAATTGAGACGGATTTTCTTTACAGCAAAGACCTTGGCGGCATGCATATGGTTCAAGATGTTGCAAAAGTATATTTGACCAATGATAAAAAGGAAATTAACCATATTCTTACACAAAATCAGTACGATGTTGTGATTGTTGTGGATACAAGCAAAGCATATACGTGGCTTAAGGATGCAAAGTACAAGGGTCCTGTCATTATTGAAGCAAGAACACCGGAATTAACAAAGCTCTCAAGAAATCTCAGCGGAAGCAATCAAATAACTCCATCTTTCTATATCGTGCCTTCACATTATCAAAAACGGGTCCTTTCGACACTTATTGATCCTGAAGCTCGAATTGAAGTCATATACAACGGGCTCGACCCGAATGTATTCGTTCCTGCACAGCCTGAAATTCCAACTGGAGTCCCCGGCATATGCAGGGGGAAAAAAATTATTGCCTATATAGGCCGGCTTGATGTGAGGAAAAATTGGAGACTCATGCTCAAAATTGCGAAAGTAATCAGTAAAGAGCGGGATGACCTTGAATTTTGGGTGATAGGAGGCGACAAAAGTGTGGACCGGGAGTTATTTGCCGAAGAATTAAAGAAGCAGAAATTAGAAGATGCGGTAAAGTGGCACCCTGTTATTCCCTATCATCAAATGCCTGTAATGTATGCAAAAATTAAGGAATCCGGGGGATGTACCCTGGCGACTACCCTATCAGAATCATTCGGGAATACCTTTATTGAATCAATGGCCTGCGGGGTACCTGCAGTTGCTCCAAGAACAGCCTCCATTCCTGAAATCGTGTTGCACGGAAAATCAGGCTATCTCTACAGGGAAAATCATGTAAGAGGTGCAATAAACATGATTTATCGGGTAGTTGATGAAAAAGATAACTACCAGCACTTGTCCGATTTTGCGGTTAAAAGGGTAATGGAGCATTTTCAACTTAGCCATTGCGCAGAGCGGTATATTGAATTGTTTCAAGAAATAAAGAGGGATGAAGGACCATGAGCGTCTATAAAAAATTATTCGAAAGCAAGACAGAGAACGCTCACCTTATCCAGCTAGAAAACGGTCATGATTATGTGGTCAAGTTCTATAAGCCAACTGAAAATAAAGCACTCATCAACGAGTGGATCGGTTATTGTCTTGCACGATTTATGGGTCTTCCTGTACCTAAAGCAGAACAAATTCAGTTACCGGAAACATTTTTTAATCAGCTTCCAAACCGGAAAGGGATTATTTATACCCCGCATCAATTTGCTGTCCACTATGTTCCGGACTGTGTAAATGGACATGAAACTACTGTGGGAAAAATAGTCAATGGGGAAGACCTTGCAAAAATCATTTTGTTTGATTATTGGCTTTGCAATCTTGACAGGACACGGAAAAACATTCTTCTGAAAGAAAAAAGTGACAGAGTCTTTTTCTTATATAGTATTGACCAGGCAGAGATCTTCGGTTCAAATGCCTGGACGTGTGACAGCCTGCAAACCCTCCCTGATACTCTTCTCAAAAGTGCTACTCATAAAATAATGGCATCCTTTATTCCGAATGAACAAACGTTTAAAGAGCAGCTGGAAATCATCCAGACCATTCCGACACAGTTTCTTGAAGAATTGTTCTCATTCATACCGGCAGATTGGCCGCTGACTGAGCTTGAAAAGGAAGCAGCTCTGCAGGTTCTGAATATCAGGCGGTTTCAAGTTTTGCCTAAATTGATTCCATTATTCATAAAAAACATTTACAGAAATGCCAAGTAATGCACTTCTGCTTTGTATCTCCTGTATGAACTTGAACAATATTTATAGAGAAGGGAACAGTATGAAAATGTGACCTTCAAATCTTTGAGCCCCGCTGAGCGGGGCTTTTATTATTCTGTCTGAAGAAGAGAAATTTTAAGAGGGTTATTTCCCCAATCCAAAATTCTGATACCTTATATGAAATTTTCTAACTTATGCAGGAGGGCACTTTTTCTTACAATGAGGACAGATAGAAAACATCATAGAAATCGGGGTGGTGAGCAGATGGAAGCGAAGATTGTACGGGCAGAGGAGCAAGTGATTGCGCCCAGTACAAAAAAAGGAAGATTAAAACGGGATCTAAAGAGGATGAATTCCCAAAAATATTTGCAGATTATGGCACTGCTCGGTATGGTTTGGATGTTCATTTTCAACTACGTGCCGATGTATGGACTGATTATAGCTTTTAAGGAGTTCAGCATTATCAGCACAATCAGAGAGGCACCGTGGGTTGGACTTATGCAGTTTAAAGAATTTCTGCAGGATGAGAATTTCTGGACTGTACTTAAGAACACTCTTGGCATTAGCTTGATTAAGCTGCTTATCGGATTTCCGCTGCCGATCATTTTTGCCTTGATGCTGAATGAATTGACTTCACTGAAGTTTAAGAAAATGGTTCAGACGATAACGTATTTGCCTCATTTTCTTTCATGGGTTGTTCTCGGCGGTATTTTAACAACATGGTTATCTGATATCGGCATTATTAATGACATTTTACTTAATCTCGGAATTATCAATGAACGCATCAGCTTTCTTGCTGAACCGCAGTACTTCTGGGGCATTGTGATTATCTCGGATATCTGGAAAGAAATCGGCTGGTCTGCAATCATCTATCTTGCAGCAATAGCGGGCGTATCTACTGAACTCTATGAGTCTTCAACAATTGATGGAGCAAATCGTTTTCAGAAAATGTGGCATGTCACACTGCCTTCGATCCGTCCAACGATTACAATTCTTTTCATCCTGGCAGTCAGCGGTGTGCTGAATTCAAACTTTGACCAGATCTTGGTTCTCCGTAATGCATTAAATGAAAGCGCTAGCAACGTTATTGATATCTATGTGTATCAAATGGGTGTTCAAAATGCGCGATATTCTTATGCAACGGCAGTCGGTCTTTTAAAAGCAATTATTGCCTTTATTCTGCTTTACACGGCTAACAGAATTACGAAAAAGCTTGACGGCACTTCATTATTCTAAGGAGGGGAGATCACGTGCTGAAACTGTTTAAATTAAACCGCAGAACAAAAAGTGAATACATCTTCGATAACATCAACATCATTATTATGTTCTTGATCTGCGGAATAACGCTTTACCCAATCTGGTATGTTATCGTCAACTCCCTGAATGAAGGTGCAGATGCAGCTAATGGCGGCATTTACTGGTGGCCTAGGGAGTTTACGCTTCAAAACTATGAAGCTGTTTTTGCCAACTCAGGTATTCTGACATCATTCGGAGTCACGATTGCGAAAACGGTTATTGGAACCATCACACACGTTTTCTTCACAGCGATGGTAGCTTATGCGATTTCAAGAAGAGATTTATATGGAAGAAAACTGTACATGATGATTGGTATTGTCACAATGTTTTTCAGCGGGGGACTGATTCCTTACTTCCTTCTGATTCGTGACCTGGGCTTATTTGATAACTTCCTGGTTTATATCATTCCGACCATGTTTAACTTTTTCCATCTTATTATCTTTGTATCGTTCTTCAGAGAGCTGCCGCCATCATTGGAAGAGGCAGCAAAAATTGACGGAGCCAATGACTTTATGATTTTTATCAAGATTATTGTGCCGCTGTCGATGCCGGTTATTGCTACAATCGCTTTATTCCAGGGTGTTTATCAATGGAATGATTATTTCGCAGGGGTCATCTTCGTCAATAACCCTGATCTTCAGCCGATACAAACCTATTTGTATAAGGTTGTTGCAGAATCCAGTTCCAACCAGATGATGATGAATGCTCCAGGCAGCATCACGACAAAAACGGTAACGTCACAATCGATCAAGCTTGCAACCATGGTCATCACGACACTGCCGATTGTTCTTGTGTACCCGTTCCTTCAGAAGTACTTTGTAAAAGGGATGCTTATCGGCTCTGTAAAGGGCTGATGCATATAGAAAGAAAGTCTATTATAATTAGGTACTAGAGAGGGGTTTACTATGAAAAAGTTTAAGAGTCTGTCCATTTTCCTTATAGCGGTTCTTCTTCTTTCCATGCTAGCTGCATGTAATAATGAAACCGCTTCATCAGGGGAGAAAGAAAACAAAAAGCCTGTTTCAGCAGATGAGCCTGCATGGAAAGCAGATACATCGCCGATTACATTTGACTGGTATGTCAACTTTTCCTGGTTCGCATCAAAATGGGGAGAGGACGCCGTTTCAAAGTATGTAACAGATAAAACAGGCGTTTCAATCAACTACATTTCTCCTGCCGGAAACGAAGCAGAGAAAATGAATACAATGATTGCTTCAGGCAAGCTTCCTGATTTTATCACCCTTGGCTGGTGGGAAGATGCTGTTAAGAAAATGCAGGAAGGCGAACTTGTTCTTCCACTAAATGAACTTGCTGAAGAATATGATCCATACTTCTTTAAAGTAGCAGATAACGCAAAGCTTGAGTGGTACAAACAGGAGAACGGAAATGTATACGCTTACCCGAATGCATCATCTTCTCCAAAGGATTTTGAGAAATACAAAGACTTAAAGCCTTCTAACCAAACATTCTTAGTAAGAAAAGATATGTACGAAGCACTTGGAAGTCCTGATATGAGCACACCTGAAGGGTTTGTTTCAGCTCTTCAAGCTGCAAAAGAAAAATTCCCTGAAGTAAACGGCGCACCGCTTATTCCGCTTGGCCTTCATGAATTTACAGATGTAGGTAATACATCACTTGAAGCTTATCTTCAAAACTTCCTTGCCATTCCAATGGAAAAAGACGGCAAGCTGTATGACCGCACAGAAGATAAAGAATATGTAAAATGGCTGAAAACATTCAGAGAAGCTAATGAAGAAGGATTGCTTGCAAAAGATATTTTTGTAGACAAACGTCCGCAAATGGAAGAGAAAATTGCTCAAGGCCGCTACTTCGCTATGCTCTATCAGCGCAGTGACATGGCTGCTCAGCAGCAGGCTCTTTATGCGAAAGATCCAAATTCTGTCTATATTGCTGTTGATGGTCCTGCCAACGCTGCAGGTGATCAACCGACACTTGCAGGGGACAGCATTTCCGGCTGGACAGTTACTCTTATCTCCAAAGATGTAAAAGACAAAGACCGTGCAATTGCTTTCATGAGCTACCTGATCAGTGAAGAAGGACAAAAAGATTTCTTCTTCGGTGAGAAAGGCGTGACGTACGATGAGACAGACGGAAAACCTCAGTTCAAACCGGAAGTTCTTGACCTTCTAACAAAGGACAGAACAGCTTTCGACCAGCAATACGGCGCTTCTTATAAACACTGGATGCTGATGGATACGAATATGAGTCTTCCTTGGAACCCGCCTACTGCGGAGCCGTTCAAGCAATTGGAAGACTGGACAAAAGGCAAAACAGTCAGCTTTGCAGCTTATGACGGCCTGAATCCGACAGGTACTTCTGCAGAAGCCATTGCAAGTACGAAAATCAGCCAGGAATGGGGAAAAACACTTCCGAAGCTGCTTCTTGCAAAATCAGACAAAGAGTTTGATAAGGTGATGAAAGCTTACTTGAAAAAACGTGAAGATTACGGCTATGACAAAGTAGAAGAGTACCAGAAGAAAATGTTTGAAAAGAATAATGAAAAACTGAATGCTGGAGAAAAGTAAGAAAAAGGGCTGCTTCGGCAGCCTTTTTTTTCCCTATTATCCGGGGAAGAAATCCCTTATACTAAAAAGAACGTCAAAAGAACAGCAGGTGTCACCATGGCAGGAAATATAAAAACAAAGATCTTCGAAATGTTCCTCAAACTCTCATTGCAGCAAAAATTCATCGCCTTATATATTTTCATCATTATGATTCCAGTCGTTGCATTTACCCTGATTTATACGAGGCAAGTGGATGAAAGTGCGATAAAGGACATTACAACAAAAAATGAATATCTCCTTGAAGTAGAAAAAGTTCATATCGAAAACAATATCGAATCGATGAGGAGAACGGCACAGATGGTCGTCTCTGATAATGAATTTATTGATTTTGTGAAATCAAGAGATGAAACAAATGTGGACGAACTGCTGAACTTTAAAATGAATGCGTTCTCAAATGTATCAAGGCTTCAGGTGAATAATCCAACCATTGAAAACATTCACCTTTACACAAACAATCCCTTCGTAAACGAAATGTGGCCGATCCTTTTCAGTGAGGAGCGGATTGCCGATAAGCCATGGAAGCAGGAAGCCATCGACCGAAACGGCATGGAAATGTGGTGGTATGAACAGCAGGATTACGATATCCTCGGACGCTATCCATACCGGGCGAATGCCAAGATTTCAGTCTTGCGGGAGCTGGATTACCCGAAGGATGAACATTTGGGCATCATTGAAATCAGCATGCTTCAAAAGAACTTTTTCCCGAAAATGTTCAGTACGGTTGACGCAGGTGATTCTGCGATGATGGTCATTGACCAGAACAGCAATTATATTGTCAATCCTGAAAACCGCTTTTTAAAAGAAAATGAGATTCGTATAGATACACTTACAAGCCACTTTGAAAAGGAAAAGAAGAAAGAATCCTTCTCTTTTTACTATGAAGACCAAGGGCTTCCGATTCTTGCTGGAGCTGTCTATATTGAAGCGATCGATTCCTATATGCTGAGCCTGGTCTCTCTTGAAACCATTTTTGCAGATACAGAAAACACCAGGAATCTCGTCCTTGGGGGCATTGTGTTCCTCGTGCTGATTCTCTCGTTTTTAACATACAAAATGATCTCGTATTTGCTGAAAGAGATGTACAGGCTGATGAGCACGATGAAAAAAGCTGAAGCGGGTGACTTCGGTGTGAAAGTTGAAGTGGATGAATACAGCGAAATCGGACAGCTTGCCTACCATTTCAGAAGCATGCTGGCAAAAATTAACCGCCTGATTGCTGAAGCTGTGCATAAAAATGCCGTAACAAAAGAAGCAGAGCTTAAAGCTCTTAAGACACAAATCGATTCTCATTTTCTATTTAATACACTTGAAAACATCAAGATGATGGCGGAAATAAAAGGAGATTACGAGACGTCCGATGCCGTAACCTCCCTCGGTTCCATGATGCGCTACAATCTTAAATGGAAAAATGATTTTGTGCTGCTTCAGGAAGAACTGACGCATATCAAACATTATATTGACATTATGAATCTGCGGCTTGAGAACAGACTGACGCTCAAAGTCGATGTGCCGGACAAGCTTCTGGCATCAGAAGTGCTGAAGATGTCTCTTCAGCCAATCGTAGAAAATTCAGTCAAGCATGGTCTGATTCCATTGCTTGCTGAAAAGCAGGGCGTTATCAAATTAAGTGCAGAAAGAACGGACAGCGGAATATTGATCGAGATAGAAGATAACGGGACCGGGATGAATGATAGAGAGAAAGACGGCCTGTCTGAAAAAATTACAGCAGGACAGCATACCGAAACGCTTCACGGGTCTGGAATCGGGCTTGTAAACGTAAATGAGCGGCTGCTCCTGCATTATGGAACGGATTATGGACTTCAAATAGAAAGCGAAGAGGGAGCTTTTACAAAAGTTTCATTCCTAGTACCAGACTTGCAGACAAAGGGGGACTTACAGCATGTACAATCTGTTAATAGCGGATGATGAATCAAATATCAGGCTTGGCATTAAAGCCATGATTGAACGGGAATTCCCGGGCGAAATGAATATTTTCCTAGCGGGAGACGGGCTTATGGCACTGGATATCATGAACAGGGAACAAATCGATCTTCTCATCACAGATATAAAAATGCCCCGCATGAACGGAATTGAACTGATCCGCACCCTGCAGGACGCGGACGAAAAACCGATCCTGATCATTTTAAGCGGTTATGATGATTTTGAATATACAAAGGCAGCTATTAAATGCAAAGTAAAGGATTACCTTTTAAAACCAGTGAACAGAAACGAGCTGTTCCAGACCGTCCGCAGTTCAATGGAAGATCTGGAAAAGACAAAAACACTCGTTCAGCAGGAACTTGAAGAGGAACAGCTAAGACAAATTCAGTACATCCTGCTGAATCCGCTTCTGTCAAAAGAACGAATTAAAGAAATTTGCGGGGAATCAAAGCTTGAAGCTAAAAGTGGTCACTATTTCATTGCCGTTATGAATCAGGGGAGAAACCTCTTCGAAAAAGCAGAGCAGGTATTGAAAAAAGAAATCCTGTTCCTGGACCAGAAAGACCGGACCGTCATTCTGACAGAAGATCAAACTGTTCTCGATTTGCTTAAACAGCACATCCCTGAAGCAGAAATAGGCTGCAGCGTGCAGAAAACCGATTTTTCTGAAATCAGAGAGGCCTATCTGGAAGCTGCTGAGGCAAGTAAATATTCGTTTGTCCACCCGAGACACTCATTTATCGATTACAAGACGGTTACATCTAAACCTGCAGCAGACATGCTTCCCATTGAGGAAATCAAGAAAATCAAAAACATGCTCGGAACAATCAGAGAACAGGAAATTAAGTCTCTGCTGCTTAAAGTACTTGATCATGAAAGAATCACAGCCTATTCGATCGACTATCTCGAAAGCATCCATCATGAAATAAACAGAATCATCTATGAACCTTTTTTTGAGCGGTTTGGAGAAGAATCAAAAGCCGCATTTAAGAAGCTTTCCCATATGGAGGATCTCTACAGCTTCCGCGATTTCTATCATTACTTTCATGAAACACAGGAACTGATCCTGAGGCTACATGAATATATGAAGCAGCTGAAGTCGATCTCAACTGAACAGACCTATATGGAACAGGCACTTGCATTTATCGGCGAAAACTATCAAAAAGACCTGAATCTTGCCGTTGTTTCCAATCACATATCCCTGAACTACTCCTATTTCAGCCATGTGTTCAAGGAAAATACCGGTCAAAATTTTGTCGATTACCTGAAAAAGGTCCGCATTGAAAACAGCAAGAGACTGCTTCAAGATCCTGACTTGAAAATCTTTGAAGTCAGTGACAGGGTCGGCTACAAAAACCCGAAGCAATTTGCCCGCGTATTCCGTGAGCTTGAAGGCATATCACCGAAGGAATTCAGGGAGGCGGCCGGCATTTCAGCCGCGAAGGAACAGACATAATCTTATTTTCCAGGAAATCATCGGGAGGCAGATAAAATGATTACATATCCATTGTTAAAATCAAATGCCGTAATAGGAGTAACCGCCCCGTCGTCTGGTGTTCCGCAGGAATTGCACGGACTGCTGAAGCAGGCCTCTGAAAAAATGGAATCCAGGGGATATACCATTATTACAGGTGAAACAGCCTGGACGCAGGAAAAAGCAAAATCCGCACACGCAGCAAAACGATCAGAGGAATTCAATCAAATGATGCAGGATGATCGAATTGACTTCATTCTCCCTCCTTGGGGCGGCGAGCTTGCGATGGAAATGCTGGAAGGTGTCGATTACGATGCCATAAAGGAAAAATGGATTTTGGGATACTCCGATGTCAGCGTACTTACACTTGCTATTACTCTTAAAACGGGGATGGCAACAGCTCACGGAACGAACCTGATTGATTTAAGAGGTGAATCGTCCGACCCAACCTCTGCCATGTGGGAAACCGTCCTGAAAACAGAAAGAGGAGGGAAAGTGACTCAAATCTCCTCAGAAAAGTACCAAGAAAAGTGGCAGCACGAGAACCCGACACCCCATGTGTATCATCTGACAGAACCAACTGTCTGGAAAACAGTGTCCGGTCAAGATGAACAGGTCAAGGGACGCCTGCTCGGAGGCTGCATTGATGTGATTAAACATCTGGCAGGCACACCGCTTGGGGATGTTGAGGCTTTTTCCAAAAAGCATATCGCCGGCGATCCGATCATCTGGTATTTTGAAAACTGCGCGCTTTCTGCAACGGATTTGCGCATATCGCTTGTCCAGCTGAAAATGGCCGGCTGGTTTGAAAATTGCTCAGGAATCCTTTTTGGAAGAAGCCCGGCCAACCATCCGGTAGAGGGGTATACGGCAGAGGATGTCTATGAGGATCTCGCATCTGAACTTGGAGTACCTGTCATCTACGATATTGACTGCGGACACCAGCCTCCGCAGCTGACCCTGATAAACGGTGCTTTTGCGGACGTGACAGTGGAGAATGGAAAAGGGATTGTTGTTCAGGAGTTTAGATGATGGGAGATAGCTTTTCACATAAGACACAAAAAAAAGAGCATCAGCTTTCTTGATGCTCTTTTTTTGTGTCAATAAATTTCTTTAATTCCCGCCAACCTGATTGAAAAGACATTCTTATCTTCGTCTTCAAGTGACAGGGTCTGATCGCTCAGGTCGAGATTGCGGACGCGGCCTTTCAATGTCTGAACGGCACCGTCAATATAGTAGTTTACAGTTACAAGCTTATTGCGCCTCAATGCTTTTAAAATCATGTGAATGTCTCCTTCCGTTTTCGTGTTTATTTAAAGGGATTAATTTAAAATGTAATCGTTTTCTATGAATATATTCCTATTATACTACAGGTTTTTGAAAGCGATTACATAAAGTTTGAACACTTTGTGAAAAAAAACACATTGAACAGGTTCCCTTCACGTGATACCTTTAATAAAAAGGCCGCAGAAAAGGGGACGCGCAGCATGGGAAGAGGTTTAGAAGGCAAAAAAGTTGTGATTGCAGGATCTAGAAAAACAGACGAAATCAGTACGCTGATTGAAAAACAGGGGGGCACTCCGCTTGTCCGCTCTCTGCAGGGAACCGTTTTTCTGGCTGAAGAGCAGGTCGAACCGGATTTGCGCAAGTACATAAATGAGGGGGCGGACTGGACCATCCTGACGACGGGAATAGGAACAGAAACGCTGGTGAAGCTGTCCCGTCAGCTGGGAGAGGAAGAAGCATTTTTAAGACAGCTCCGCGAGTCGAACATTGCTTCAAGAGGATACAAGACCTTCGCTTCGCTCAAAAAGCTTGGATTGGCTCCATTAAAAAAGGATGATGACGGAACGACCAGAGGCCTTGTCCGCGCTTTGGAAAATGAAGACTTTTCCGGAAAAAGAGTCATGGTGCAGCTCCACGGTGAAACAGCGCCTGCACTGATCAGGTTTCTTGAAGAAAAAGGGGCATCTGTCCACCAGGTGCTTCCGTACCGCCACATATCCCCTGATGAAAAAGCCGTCAGCCTGCTTTGTGAAGAAATGAAAGCAGGAGAAATTGATGCGGTATGCTTTACCGCTGCCATCCAGGTTCGCGAATTTTTTCAGTATGTTAAAAAGCATGATTTAACGACGGATGTATTTGAAGCCTTCAAAACACGCACACTCCCTGTAGCTGTCGGGAAAATTACAGCCGAAGCCCTTACAGAGGAAGGGGTAGAGAATACGCTTGCTCCTGATCTTGAACGAATGGGTGCGATGATTATCGAACTTGCCAATTATTATGAAAAAAAACAATTGACATAAGCCGTCCGACTGCGCATAATATATAAAAATCAATGAACGCTGAAGCGGGACTAGTATGCGGGACTTTGTGCAAAAGAGAGCGGGGTTTATAAGCTGAGAGACCCCGCAGCAGCAAAGCCGCAGAACCTGCCTGCCGAGTCCTGTGCCAAACACACAGGCGCCATCAGCCTGGCGTTATCAGGCAAAGCGGGATGCCACGTGCATCCAACCAAGGTGGTACCACGGAGAGCAAAGCCCTTTTCGTCCTTATTTTACAGGACGGGGAGGGCTTTTTTTATTCCATGAAGATGAGGGGGTCAAAAAGCGTCGTGAATGAACCCTTCGTACGAAGAATCAGGAGCTGAAGGGTCAAAAAGCGTCGTGAATGAACCCTTCGTAAGAAGAATCAGGTGCTGAAAGGTAAATATCCTGCGGCACCTCTGTCCAATACATCCACTTACCAAACTAAAGGAGGCAAACCCTCATGAAAAAACGGATTGTTGTTAAAATCGGGAGCAGTTCTCTTACGAACAGGAAAGGTGAAATCGATCTGGAAACGTTCACCGATCATATTACAGCGCTTGCTCGGCTGAGACAAGCAGGGCATGAAGTGCTGCTCGTTTCATCGGGTGCTGTTGCCGCAGGTTTCAGAAAGCTTGGTTATCCTGCCAGACCCCTTACGCTGAAAGGCAAGCAGGCCGCGGCTGCTGTCGGTCAGAGCCTGCTGATTCAGGAATATATGGCTCAGCTTGGGGCGTACGGTTTTATTCCTGCTCAGATTTTGCTGACCCGGACAGATTTTTCATCAAAAGAGCGTTACAGAAACGCTTTTGCCACGATTCGCGAACTGCTTGACAGAGGCATTATCCCGATCATTAATGAAAATGATACAGTTTCTGTTGAGGAGCTGACGTTTGGTGATAATGACATGCTGTCTGCACTTGTCAGCGGCCTTGCACAGGCTGATGAGCTCGTTATTTTAACGGATATCAACGGACTGTATGACAAAAATCCGCGCGATCACACAGATGCGAAAAGATATGACCGTTTGACCGGAATTACCGATGAGATGATGCTTGGAGCGGAAGGAGCGGGATCTTCAGTCGGAACCGGGGGAATGAAATCCAAGCTTGCTGCGGCGAAAACAGCCATTGAGCTTGGGGTATCTGTTTTTATCGGAACAGGAAGAGGCGATGATAAGTTCATCCGCATCCTGAATGGTGAGGGAGACGGGACCTATATAGAAGCCCGCTCTTTCCTAAAAAGCAGCAAACAGTGGATTGCCCTTCATTCTTTAGTCAAAGGGAAAATTTTTATTGATGAAGGAGCAGAGTCTGCTCTCATTATGAGAGGGAAAAGCTTATTGCCTGCAGGTGTTTGCGACATTTCCGGAGCATTTGAAACTGGTGATGTGGTGGAAGTTCACGGACCGAACGGGATGCTTGGAAAAGGAGAGGTTTTATGTTCCTCTGAAACATTAAAGCAGGTAATGGGAAAACGGACAAAAGAAGCAGGAGCTGTGCTTGCATCCATTGAAGTGATACACCGCGACCGATGGGTCAAAGCGTGAAACGGAGGGGTAACCATGAGTGAGGTTATGAGGAAAGGGAAAATTGCCAAGGCTGTCAGCTATGACATGATGCAGGTGCCGACAGAAGAAAAAAACCGTGCACTGGAACAAATAGCGGGGCAGCTTGAGACAGAGCGTGATTTTTTAATAAAAGAGAATCAAAAAGATATTGAGGCCGGAAAAAAGGCGGGCATGACAGATTCCATCCTGGACCGCATGCTGCTGACTGAAAAAAGAATTAATGATATGGCTTTAGCCATTCGCCAGTTAATTAGTCTAGAGGATCCTGTTGGAGAAGTGCTTGAGACGATCCAAAAAGAAAATGGGCTGCTTATCCAGAAAAAACGAGTGCCGCTCGGCGTAATCGGAATGATTTATGAAGCGCGGCCAAATGTGACGATTGACGCTGCAACTCTGTCGCTGAAAACAGGAAATGCCGTCATTTTGAGGGGAAGCTCTTCTTCCATCCATTCAAATAAAGCGCTCGTCAGCGTGATCCACCGGGCTCTTGAGCAGACTTCGGTCCCTCATGAAGCGGTTCAGCTGATTGAAGACACGAACAGAGAAACAGCCAAACAGCTTTTTACGTTAAATGAATACTTGGATGTGCTGATTCCGCGGGGTGGAAAAAATCTGATAGATACTGTAGTCAGAGAGTCAACTGTTCCAGTACTGGAAACTGGTGCAGGAAACTGCCATATTTATATTGATGAATCTGCTGACCCTGAGATGGCTGCGAAAATTTTGATCAATGCTAAAACACAGCGTCCATCTGTCTGTAACGCGGCGGAATCACTGTTGATTCATGAAAAGTGGCTTTATCAATACGGTGCAGATTTACTCAGCAAATTGCATGAGCTTTCTGTGAAAATTGTTGGAGATGAAAAAATCTGTTCTCTTTTAAGTAATGCCGAACTTGCGTTAGAAGAAGACTGGGCTGCAGAATACCTTTCAATGAAAGTAAGTATAAAATCAGTAGAGAGTACTGAAGAAGCAATTCAGCACATAAACCGGTATGGAACAAAGCATTCAGAAGCAATTGTTACCGAAAATAAAAAAAGTGCATCGAAATTTCAGAACCTGGTCGATGCTGCTGCTGTCTATCACAATGCTTCCACTCGCTTTACTGACGGTTTTGAATTCGGATACGGCGCCGAAATCGGCATCAGCACGCAAAAATTGCATGCAAGGGGGCCGATGGGGCTAAAAGCTCTTACATCCCATAAGTATTTGGTCTGCGGCAACGGCCAAATTCGATCATGAGATAAGAAAAAAAGAGTCGGCAGAATACCGCTGACTCCTTTTTAGTTCAAAATTTATGTGTATTGAGTTTAGAAAAAAAGTGTAGTAGTCGGCGGGAAGAAATTAAGGAAACCGCCATCTCCTGATAAGCCTAGAAGAAAGCTTTCAAATTCTTCGCTGCTTAGTGAAGATAGATCTGTAATGCCTTCAATCTCCGGGACCGAAACAGTAGCAGGCAGAAGTCCAGCTGCGCTCGGAGCAAGCCTTACAATACAGTCTTCCTCATCATATGCAAGCTGGCCGACAAATGTGCCTCCAGAAGTAATAATCTGAACATTTTCCCCATCTAATCTTTCAAGCTCATCTTCCCAGAATTTACATGGTTTACTGCTTTTATCTTTGGACAATCGTAACTCTCCTTTACAAGTTAAATTGAATGTGAAAAGGGAGTTTATTTGGATACTAAAGAAAGGCGCTCCCTCTTCTTTTTTACACTATATACACATTTTCATTTTTAGGAACGGCATTTGACCAATTCAGTATATGAGAAGTTTCTCAAGCTGTGTACGGTAAGCTCTTACTTTACTACCTTGAATTGCCCAATTCAGTTCCTGAAGCAAATGCATAATACTCACTCATTGACAATTGTGATAGATCAGTCAATCCAGTAATTTCCTGTACCGAGACTGAAACTGGCAGTAAATTAGGTGCATTAGGTGCAAGACGCACAGTACATTTGTCGCTTGTCAATGTAAGTGACCCCGCAAAAGCACTGCCTGAAGTTGTAATTTGGACATTTCTGCTGCGCAATCTTTCAAGCTCATCCTTCCAAACCTTGCATGAACTGCTGCTTCCTTTTGACAATAATACCTCTCCTTTTCAAAAATATTAAAAGAAAAGAAGGCAGGAATTTTGCTTCATCATTCGCACCTTTTTTTCTTGTTGCTATACTATATACAAGTCCTATTAATTGAGGAACGGCCATTAGCCTGTTATTGAAAAATCAGTGAAATTGCTGATAGACTGCCCTTTATAAAGATTTTTAAGGAAGTATGGGAAGGAACTGCTTCAAGGGAAAGATAATGACATATTCACTTCCAAAAACATACATATATGATGTAGGTAAAAATGCGTTTAAAGGCGGTATCCATTTATGAAAGGGGTCATACTTGCAGGCGGAACAGGCACTCGATTGAACCCATTTACAAAAATAATAAATAAACATCTCTTGCCGGTCGGAAGGTACCCAATGATTTATTGGTCTATAAAAAAATTAAGCGATGCCGGCATTAAAGATATTCTGATTGTCACAAATAATAAGCACACTGCTCTCTTTAAGAAGATATTCGGAAACGGGGAGGAATTAAATGTTTCTCTTCAGTATGAAGTTCAGAAAAAGGATGGAGGGGGTGCAGCAGATGCTCTTCTATGCTCCTGCAGCTTTATTCAAAGTGAAAAGTGTGTCGTGCTTTTGGGAGATAATATATTTGAAGATTCGTTAGTGCCTTTTGTAACGAAATTTAAGAAGCAGTCATCGGGCGCAAGAGTTCTCCTCAAAAAAGTTAAGGACCCGGAACGCTATGGTGTAGCGGTATTGAATCAGGATGGCAATCAAATTGAATCTATCCATGAAAAACCGAAGCGCCCGCTATCACCCTATTGTGTAACCGGAATTTATATGTATGATCCTCATGTTTTCACCTATATAAATAAACTTCGTCCCTCTGATCGCAATGAACTGGAAATTACCGACGTCAACAAAATGTATCTAGCAAACGGCAGGCTTCATTTCGATATATTAGAAGGATGGTGGGTTGACGCGGGCACGCATGAATCCCTTTTTCACGCAAACCAGCTTGTAAATGGCATGACAGATTTGGAGGCCGATTTATGACAAAACATGTATTGATTTCAGGAGGAGCGGGCTTTATCGGGGCGAACTTCATCGCCTATCTATTAAAAAATACCGAGTACTCAATTACAAATGCAGATTGTCTGACGTATGCCGCCAGTTTAGAGAATATTCAATCCTTTACCTCCTCAGAACGCTATCGATTTATTCAATATGATATTGGCAGCAGCGAAAAGGAATCTGAGATCTTTGATCAAAAATATGATGCCATCATTAACTTTGCTGCAGAAACACATGTAGATCGCAGTATATCGAATGCTTCCCCTTTTATTTATACAAATATTAACGGAACATTTCATCTCCTTCAGGCTGTGCTGGACGGAAAAGCTGACAGAATGATTCAAATTTCTACGGATGAAGTATATGGCTCTCTTTCCCCCTATGAATCTCCTTTCACAGAGCATTCCGCTCTTTTACCCAATAATCCATATTCAGCAAGTAAAGCGAGTGCCGATCTGCTTGTCCGCTCCTACTATCAAACCCACAGCCTTCCAGTTATCATCACGAGATGCAGCAACAATTACGGCCCTATGCAGCACCTAGAAAAATTTATTCCCAAGGTCATTACGCATGCCCTCACAGATAAAAAAATTCCTCTATACGGCGATGGCCTGAATATCCGCGACTGGATTTTTGTAGAGGACCACTGCCGGGCCATTCATATGGTGCTTGAACAGGGGAAAGCAGGCGAAGTCTATAATATTGGGGGAAATACTGAAAAAACAAATAGAGATGTCATAGAAGAAATAGTAAAACAAACAGGCAAAAAAAATGACATGATTGAGTATGTGGAGGACCGGAAAGGCCATGACCGCAGATATGCCATAAATTCCACTAAAATCGAAAAAGAACTTGGCTGGTCACCTTCAATTTCTTTTCATGAAGGAATCAAAAGAACAATAGAATGGTATAGAAAAAGGCTCGGGTGAAAGCAGGTGATGTCTTGAATGTGCTGATAACAGGTGCAGGCGGTCAATTGGGAAAAGAGCTCTCAAGACAGCTGCTGCAGAACCATCAGGTAACAGCTCTTACAAAAAGTGATTTAGATGTTGCTAATAAAGAGGAAGTACTGAAAGTCATCTGCCAGAAAAAACCTGAAATGATTATACACACTGCGGCATTTACGGATGTTGAACAATGTGAATCAAATCGCAGAAAAGCCTTTGAGGTAAACTGGCGGGGTACTGCAGCCGTCGCTAGAGCTGCAGAAACTGTGCAGGCACGACTGATTTATATCAGCACTGATTATGTATTTGACGGCAAAAAAAAAGCACCTTATACAGAGGATGATCCGCCTTATCCGCTTTCAATTTATGGTTTGAGCAAGCTGTATGGGGAAAAGTGTGTTCTTGACTATAAAAGAGGCACAGTTATTCGTACATCTTGGCTATTCGGTCACGAGGGAAAAAATTTCTTAAAAGCCATTCTCAGACAGGTGAATGAAAACAAGATTCTTAGAGTTGTAGAGGATCAAATAGGCTCTCCAACTTATGTAAAAGATCTGGCGGAAATTATTTTGAAACTGGATAAGAAGACAACCGGCATCTATCACGTTTCAAATACAGGTGCATGCTCATGGTATGAATTTGCCAAAGCCATTGTTCGTGAAGCAGAGGTAAATCCCGGGAAAGTGATTCCGGTTTCAACGGATTTTTATGGAACGATTGCTAAAAGACCTGCTTATTCAGTCATGGCCCATCATGCGCTGAAAAGAGAGGGGTTTGACCCTTTGCGTTCATGGCAAGACGCTCTAAAAGAATTTTTTAATAAGGAGAATTCGGATGATTGACGGGGTGAAAACAAAGAAACTCGTAAAGCACCTTGATGACCGGGGCTTTTTTGCCGAGCTCATAAGAGACGATGAAAAGGAATTTCTTGCAAAGTTCGGCCAGGCATCTTGGTCAATGAGCTATCCTTCTGTGATTAAAGCCTATCATTATCATGAGAAACAGGATGATCTGTGGTTTTTTCCTTCAGGCAATGCACAAGTTGTTCTGTATGATCTTAGGGAGAAATCTCCAACAAACGGACAAACGAATGTTTATTATATGGGCGAACAAAATCCAATTATGCTCCTTATCCCGAAAGGTGTAGCCCATGGTTATAGAGTACTTGGGGAGAAACCGGCCGTCATCATTTATTTTACAACTGAACCCTACAATCCCCTTGAACCCGATGAAAAACGAATTCCGTGGAATGATCCTGTTATTGGATTTAACTGGGAAACAGAGAATAGATAAAGAGCCTTTTAAAATGGAACATAATGACGTTCCAGATTAAAAGGCTTTTCTTTTTCAGCAGTTTCTGTGATTTTACTGAGATCCTGAATGTTCCACTTTTCTTTAAATTTCTTTTCGCTGTTTTTCACTGTTTTTATCTGCAGAGTCCGGTTTGTTTTAAAGCTGCTGTTTCCGTAATGATGAATGAAAACATCATTTGCGACCAAGAGTTTTTTTCCATAAATGCTCGCCCTAAGTGAAAAATCTGTATCTTCAAAGTACCCGGGGGAAAAACGTTCGTCAAATCCTCCGATGGCATCTACTAATGATTTTTTGAAAATCATGCAGAGACCGCTTAAATGACTGGCCAGAATTCCTTGCTGGTGGTTTTGTTGAGAGAACTCGTTTGCGAAATTGTGCATTTGCTCCAGTGAATGGTAGGGGACTTGCCGGACGGCTTGATGAGGCAGGACCAAATTCGATCTTGGTCCTGCAATACCTGCTTGAGGCTGATGATCTAAACACCATTTCAAGCGTTTTAGCCATTCATTTGTCACGACAGTATCATTGTTTAAAAGGACGATATATTCCCCTGCCGCTTCATTCAGCCCTTGATTACAGCCTGCAGGAAATCCTTTGTTTTCATTATTTTTAATCAAAGTAATGCCAGAAAGAGGTTCCAGATAAGCAATGGTCCCGTCTGAAGAAGCATTGTCAACTACAATGATCTCGATTTTTTCAGGTGTATGTTCCATCAGACTGGCAAGACACTGTTTCGTGTAAGAAAGTCCGTTGTGAGTGAGAATGATAATGGATGTTAATCCGGAATTATTCATTCTGATTCCCTTCAATGTCTGGATGAATTTTTTTAATGACCCGAGCAGGCGCTCCGTAGACAAGGGTGTTGTCCGGTACATCCCGGACAACAACTGATCCTGCTCCTATGATGCAGCCGGTTCCAATTGTTATTCCAGGAATGATGATGACACCGGTTCCAATATCTGTACGGCTGCCTACTGTCACGGTTCCTGCAAGATTTGAACCAGGGCCGATATTTACATAATCGCTGATTATGCAGTCATGATCAACACTAGCCAATGTGTTGATTATACAGCCTTTTCCAATACAAGCATCTGCATTTATGACAGCTCCTGCATTTATAAAACTCCCAGCACCTATCGAAGAAGATTTACTGACACAAGAATGGTCATGAAGGATGGGCGGTAATTGTCTGTGGTGATTTATCAGCTCCTGCATTTTTCTATCTCGAATGAAGACATCCCCAATAGCTACATGCCACGCCTCGATATTATGATCAAAATTTGCACTTGCTGATTCTTCAACTCTTACAACTTTGTAGGAGTTAAAAAAAGATGAGTCAGGAAAAAATTTTGTGTAAAAAGTGACCTTAGAAAAAGTACTTTTGCTCATAAGTGCTTCAAGCACTGTTTTACTGTGGCCGCCTGTTCCGATTATTCCCCACCTCATGATTTCAAATCCTTGAATATTTCCATCATTTCCAGGTGACTGATTGTTTTAACTTTGTCTGAACGGTAATCAGTAAGACTGGCTTTTTTAAACGACCCATTATTAGGAGGGATGTGAGAAATGGCAAACATTTGGTCATTTTCATAGACATTCTGCAGTTCGTGTTCCGAAGCAAGCTCTTCATAAAGCTTTTCGCCTTTTCTTGCTCCGATAATGGCAATTTCCGGTTCAGTGAGCTGATGATCTTTTGCATATTGTTTCAGACCGTCCACTAAATCAGACAGCTTCAGTGCTTTCATCTTCAGAATATAGGTTTCTCCGCCATCAGAATATGCGCATGCTTTAATCGTAAGCTGCACTGCTTCTTGAATGGACATAAAAAACCGTGTCATGCCAAGATCTGTTATGGTCAATGGCTGCCTGCTCATAAGCTGATCAAATAAGAGCGGGATAACGGAACCTCTAGAACCGAGAACATTTCCAAACCTTACTGAGCTGAAAGTTGTTCCATGGTTGTTAAGTTTCATATTTGCCTGATGAAACAGCTTTTCAGACAGAAGCTTTGTTGCCCCCATCGTATTTGTAGGGTTAACTGCTTTATCTGTACTGATGTTAATAACTTTTTTAACATGGTTTTTTAAAGCAGCTTCTATGAGATTTATGCAGCCTAAAAGATTGGTCTTGATTGCTTCATCTGGATTATCTTCACAAGCAGGCACCTGCTTTAACGCAGCAGTATGAAAGATGAAATCAACATTCGTACATATATATTCAACCCGGCGGTAATCACGAATGTCGCCGATTAGGTAATAGATATTTGAATAATCTCTTAATGCTTGTTTCATCAAATATTGTTTACTGTCGTCTTTGCTGAAAACAATAATTTTCGCTGGAGAATAGTTTACTAGTTCCCTAACAATCTGGCTGCCGATTGAACCTGTACCTCCAGTCACGAGGATGACTTTATCTTTATAGAAGGTGTGCAGATTTAAATGAACAGTTGAAGGGTGATTCTGGTTGATATTAAAAACCTCCTTTATAAAGAATTAGATACGTCAGTAGTATCATATGTTTTAAGATTCAAAATGGAGTTAGGAAATGCATACATTTTTCCAGCCTGAATCTATTAGTCTGTCCTTATTAATAGGACAGAATAGCTGCAGTGATAGACCGCAAGAATCATTTAATCTGTCCGGTGCAGGTCAAGACGAAGCCTTCCAAGGCAAGCCCAGGTATCCATGACAGAAGCGATCAAAACCGAAAATGGAATATGATTTAAAAAACATGATAAAAAAGGACTGGCCTATTTTTACTCTTTTCTTCTGATGTTCTCAAATAGGAATATACTGGTATTGGAAAAGGTATGAGATTGCATCACCTATTTTTCATTGAGTAGGCTCTTGGTACAAGCGAAAAGAAGGTTGGAAAATATGATAAAAGAGACGGAATTGAAGCTTTTATTACAAGATTGCCTTACTTAAAAAAGGAGAATGCAGGAATGATTCCTTTATCAAAGCCCGATATTACATCTCTAGAAAAGAAATACGTGATGGATGTGTTGGATTCAGGAAAATTGAGCTTGGGAGATAAAGTCAAAGAATTTGAAGGGAAGTTTAAGGATCTGCTGAATGTTTCTTTTGCTGTGGCTATGAACAGCGGCACTAGTGCGTTGCATGCAGCAGTCAAAGCGCTTGGTCTTACTGAAGGAGATGAGGTCATTACTTCCCCTTACAGTTTTATTGCATCAAGCAATTGTTTGTTATACGAAGGGGTCAAGCCAGTGTTTGTCGATGTTCATCCAGATACAACTGTGATGAATGAAAATCTGATTGAAGCAGCAGTGACGGAGAAAACGAAAGCGATCCTTGTTGTTCATATTTTTGGGCATCCGTGCAATATGGATAAGATTATGGAAATCGCTTTGAAGCATAACTTAAAAGTGATTGAAGATGCCTGCGAAGCCCTGGGTGCGACTTGGAAAGGCAAGCTTGCCGGAACGTTTGGGGATGCTGGCATATTTGCATTTTATCCAAATAAACAGATTACAACTGCAGAAGGCGGAATGCTTGTTACACAACAGAAAGAAGTGTATGAGGTTTGTGCAAGTCTTCGTAATCAGGGAAGAAACATCAGCAATGAATGGCTCATGCACGAAAGGCTCGGCTACAATTACAGGCTGTCGGATGTACATGCAGCCATTGGGATTGCTCAGATGGAAAGACTCCATGAAATCTTGGCGAAAAGAAAGAAAGCTGCGGCCCATTACCACAGCTTAATTGATCATCATCAGGTGCCTGTTGCTTATCTCAAGGAACATCCCGACGCTGAAATCAGCTGGTTTGTATACCCGGTTCTTGTCCCTGAGACAGCTGACCGTGATGAGGTAATGAAAAAACTCTTGGAAAAAGGGATACAAACTAAGCCATATTTCCCTTCCATTCACTTGCAGGCGTTTTATAAAACCCTTTTTCAAACTAAAGAAGGAGACTTTCCATGCGCTGAAATGCTTGGAAACCGCTCATTGGCTTTGCCGTTTTTTAATGATTTAAAAGAAGAGGAACAAGAATTTGTTATCGCTGCTCTTAAGGAACTTCTGACAAAGGAGCAAGGATAATGCTGAATCTGTCAAAAAGAGCATTTATTATTGCGGAAATTGGGGTTAATCATAACGGATCTTTGGATATGGCGAAAAAATTGGTGGACGAAGCTGTCCGTGCAGGGGCAGATGCTGTGAAATTTCAAATGTTTCAGGCAGACGAATTGACAACAAGAACCGCCGGACTAGCAGACTATCAAAAAAAGACAATGGAAGCAACTCAGCATGAAATGCTCAAAAAACTGGAGCTTTCTTACGCAGATTTTATTGAACTGAAGAAGTACTGCGACAATAAAAATGTTTTTTTCATGGCAACACCATTTGACGTGAAGAGCGTGGATATATTGAACGAAATGGGAATGAAGGTTTTCAAAGTAGGGAGCGGAGACCTGACTAATTTCCCCCTGCTGAAGCAAATCTCCAAAAAGAAGAAACCGATTATTCTTTCAACTGGCATGGCTCTGCTGGAGGAAATCGACAGAACCATCAGCTATCTGCAATCACTGAATGAAAGGCAGGAAATTTGCATTCTTCACTGTACCTCAAGCTATCCTGCACCTGAAGAAGAGCTCAATTTGCATGTGATTAAAGACTATATTAACCGCTATCCATTTACAATTGGCTATTCGGATCATTCAGTCGGTACACATATACCTGTAGCAGCTATAGCGATTGGAGCCAAGATAATTGAAAAACACTTCACACTGGATCAGACACTGCCGGGACCAGATCATTCCGCTTCAATGCAAGCAGAGGAATTCAAAGAAATGGTACGGCAGATTCGATTAACAGAAACGGCACTCGGATCTGATCAAAAGCAATTGACAAACCTTGAAACACAAGTTAAACCTCTTGTCAGAAGAGGTCTTTATCTGAAGCGTGACCTGCCAGCCGGTACTGTAGTGACTGAACAGGACCTAATTGCCCTGCGTCCATTGGAAGGAATAGAAGCTAATGAGTACGAGAATGTTTTAGGCAAAGTTCTAAAGACTTTTAAAAAGCAGCATCAGCCGTTATCCTGGGATGATTTCTTATGAAAAAAAAACAAATCGTCTGTCTGACAGGAACTCGTGCCGACTATGGAATCTACCGGAACCTTCTCCTTTCTCTCGATAAAAGCGAAGATTTTTCCTTGTCGCTTATCGTAACGGGCATGCATGTCATCCAAGAATATGGAAATACCATTGAGGCTGTTAAACAAGATAACCTTCAAATTGCAGCTTCACCTGCGATTTTATTAAAAGGTGACAGCGAACTTGCCATGTCTCAATCTTTAGGTCTCGGCATTCTATATTTTTCAACTATTTTAGATGAAATAAAACCGGATTATCTGCTCGTCTTGGGTGATCGGGGTGAAATGCTTGCTGGTGCAATATCGGCTCATTATTTAAACATCCCTATCGTTCACTTTCATGGAGGGGAAATCAGCGGTTCGGCCGACGATGCCATTCGCCATGCTATTTCAAAGCTTGCACATCTTCATTTTGTATCATCTGAGAAATCCCGCAGCCATCTACTAAACCTCGGAGAAGAAAAATGGAGGGTACAAGTAATTGGAAGCTTGAGAAAGACCGAAATTAATGAAGTCATAAATATGAAAGAGTCTCAGATAACAGAGCTCAAAGAGAAATATTTCATTGATCCTTATAGAAAGCTTCTCTTAATTGTCTTTCACCCGGATTCACGAGATTCTGTGCCGGTAACTATACAAATTGACACGCTGATTTCCTCACTTGATTCATTCAAACAGGAACAAATGATCTTTATCGGAGCAAATAGTGATGCAGGCGGAGAATTGTTTAATCAGAAGTTCAGGCAATTTTGCAGTAAAAATGAGGAACAGGCATTCTTCTTTTCCTCCGTTCCTCAAAAAGATTATTTATTTTTATTAAGCCAGGCAGATGTATTAATAGGAAATTCAAGCAGCGGATTAATCGAAGCGCCTTTTTTCTCTCTTCCATTCGTACTGCTCGGCAATCGGCAAAATGGGAGAGAGAAAGGAAGCAATGTAATCGAAATCCCCTATGAGGAAAAAGCGGTGGTGAATGCTGTCAGAAGCCTGCTGTGTTCAAAGAGAATCGAATCCAGCAACCCATATGATGTTACAAACTGCCCGGAATCACATGTACTTGCCGTGTTAAATAAATCAATAGATCAGTGGCAGCTTCTGAATAAAAAGGCAGGTGAATGAAGGATGTATAAAAACAAACGAATCTTGGCCTTGATACCTGCTAGGGGAGGAAGCAAAGGAATTCCCTATAAAAATATTAAAATACTATGCAAAAAACCGCTTATCTCCTGGACAATCGGTTTGCTTAAAGAAATCCCGGAAATTGATAAAACGGTTGTCTCTACCGATGACTTGAATATTTCAATCGTTTCTCAATTCTTCGGAGCAGATGTGATAGAGCGTCCAGGAGACATTTCGGCTGACTATTCGCAGCCCATTGACGCTGTCATGCATGCTTTAACTGTCTTAAAAGAACGAAATAAAACCTATGATATTATTCTTTATCTTCAGCCTACATCTCCCCTGAGATCGAAAGAAGATATTTATAATTGTCTGGATCTTCTTATTGATAATAAAGAAAGGTATACATCTGCTGCCACTTTCACAGAAGCAGATACAAACCCGGTTCAGGCTTGGAAAATGGAAGGCTCCACCCCAACAACTTACTTAGAGGGCGCAAATCCGTTTCTCCCACGCCAAAAGCTGCCTAGAGCCTATCAGCTCGCAGGTTCAGTCTATGCATTTTTTACGGATACCGTCAGTGATAAGAGCGTACACTTTCTAGGTGACCGTCCAGGAGGGATCATCATTCCGAAAGAAAGAGCAGTGGATATTGATGATGAGGCGGATTTTCGTGCGGCAGAACATCTATTGGAACGGAGAATATATGAAGGTTATTTGTAAACGGTTTAAGGTAAAAGCTCTGGGAGGTAAAATCGGATGTTCGGAGAACTGGAAGTAAATGATTATCATATAATTAAATATTCTATGCTTTATGAGTTTTTTGACTATTTTTCTTCTATTAAACTACTAGGATTGCCGCTTGCACAATGTTTATCCAGGCTTTATCTTTTGCCTCATCTTCAGCCATTTGTTGATGGAAATTTAAAAAATCAAAAACTGATTGATGGTTTCCGCAAACAGCATCAATTTAAATCAATGGGAGATATCAATCAAAAGCTACTCTCCTTTGAAAAAATTGCTCCGGTCAAACTGGCTAAAAACAACAAGTCTATCCTTTTAGCTATTGATTATTTACCATTTGCTGCTGATCAACTAAGGGAGTATGAAATTACTCTTTATGGACTGCGTGAAACAGAGTTTCAAAAGCCGATACCAAAAACGTTTCAACGCTGTATCTTCAGGAATGAAATTCTTAAAATAAACAAGCAAACCATTGCCAGGCATCAGGCTGTATTGAAAAAGCAAGTAGATGAAAAATTAAAACAGCTCCCGAATCAAAATTATTTTAGTACACCAGCATTTAAAAAATGGCTTGGCGAAGCATGTATTACGATTATTAAATGGACAGTGATATTAGATCAGCTCATCCTGAAAGTGAAACCAGCTGTAATCATAAGTCCGTCTGAGGCGAGCATTTTCGGAACCATTCTTGGGCTGCTATCAAAAAAGTATCAAATTCCATTTGTTAACATGCCCCTTACCACGATTGGCGATCATATTTTTATCCCTTCAAGAGCCGATTATTATTTTGCTTGGGGAAAGGATCAAAAAGAATGGTTTATAAAAAGAATGGTGCCTGAAGAAAATGTTTTTGACACAGGGAACATCAAATTCTTTTATGACAGTAGAGTCATGGCAGGTTCTAAAGAAACGTTTTTGAACGACAAGAACATTCCAGAGCAATTTTTCTTATTGGGATATACCACGCAGCCGTACCTTAATACAAATGAACAAATTGAACAATGGATTTCCTCTGCAGCAGACCAAAGTTCATTTAAGTTCATCATAAAAAAACACAGAAATGATAAATATGATTATCCCATTTTGAAAAAGCAAAAGAACGTATTGATTTTGGAAGAAGGATATCCGTTATATGAATTTCTCCACCGTATTGATATGTTAATGACAATTGCTTCCACAACAGCGTTCGAGGGAGCACTTTTAGATAAAGCTCTGCTGATTCTGCAGCCTAAAATCCCCTATCATTATGTACTGAATCACAACAGCAATAACGCTTATTTTTCAGAAAAACATGCAGGTGAAACTGTAAAAAATGGAAAAGAATTTTTAAGGGTACTGAATAAACTTACCCATGATTCCAAATATCTAACGGATTTGAAAATACAGGCAGGTAATTTCAAACAAGATACCCTTGTTGATCCAGAAAGTACCCCAGCGTCGGTGAAAAAGAAACTTGCAGAAATTATGCACAAACACAATGGATAGAGGAGAGGGGATGACAGGTAATGTTTGGTGAAAACGAAGTAAATGATTATCACTTGCTGAAATATTCCTTATTGGATGATTTTTTTAAGTATTTCTCTTCCATTAACATTTTTGGAGTACCTCTTTCCCATTGCTTGGCAGGCCAGTTCTTGCTTCCGCATATTCAGCCATTTGTTGATTCAAATTTGATTAACCACAGTTTACTCGCAATTCTGCGGAAACAAAACCGTTTTTTAAAGATGAGTGACATTTATCAAGAACTGGGGAAAGAAGTTAAAATTCCCGCTGTAAAATTAAAAACCAACCGAAAAGCCATTTTGCTGTCAGATGAATACAGTGCTTTTGCTAGTGATCAGCTGCGTGAATTCGATGTAACGCTTTATGGAGTTGTTTCTAAGCCACAAGTCGGAATAAAACCTCCTAACTTCAAACATTACTACTTTAAAAACGTCTTAATGAAAGTGAATAATCAGGTAGTGAATAAGCAACAGAAACTGCTCGGACTTCAGATTGAAGAGGCACTAAAGCTTGTGCCCACTCACTATTATTTAAGCAGTCAGCATTTTAGACAATGGTTGTTAAAAGCATATAAGGGTGTTATAAAGTGGGTTTACATGCTTGACCAACTCATCCTTAAATCAAAGCCTGCCATTATCATATCTCCATCTGAAGCCAGTATTTTTGGGGCAATTCTTGGTTTACTCGCCAAAAAATACAAAATTCCATTTGTAAATATGCCTCTGGTCTTAATAGGAGATCAGCCGCTTATTCCATCTAGAGCCGACTATTATTTTGTATGGGGAGATAACCAGAAGAAATTTTTACAAAGCAGGAATATCTGTGAAACCAAAATTATTAAGACAGGTAACGTTAAATTTTATTATGAAAGAAAGCCTGCTGTTCTTACAAAAGATGCATTCATGAAAGCTTGGGAAATACCTGAAAATCACAAAGTTGTTGGTTTTACTACTCAGCCTTTTCCAAATACAAATGACCAGATTGAGCGATGGATAGATAGTGTTCCCAAAAACTTGCCTGTATCTTTCATTGTTAAAAAGCACAGGGCTGATCAGCATGAGTATTCAATCATTCAAAATAAAGAAAATGTAAAATTTGTTCCTGCAGATTATCCTCTTTATGAATTTCTGCATCATCTGGACGCATTATTGACCATTTCGTCTAATACAGCTATTGAGGCTGCACTTTTAAACAAACCTTTGTTCATTCTTCAGCCCAATATTCCTTACCATTATAAACTTAGTCATAATAAGCTCAATTCACATTTAGTGCAAGCAGAAGCAGGCGAAACAATTCTTGACGCAAATTCGTTAAAAGAGAATCTTAATCTTCTGGCATCTGATTATGAGTTTGTTGCCAATTTGGAGAAGAAGGCGCAAGCTTTTTTGAGCCATTCTCTGTCAGCTTACGAGGAGTCACCTGTCATAGTAAAGTCTATACTTCAGGAAATTATTGATAAGGATAGCAAAAATGTTTAATGTGCTGATAGTCGGCGGGGGAAATATTGGATTCAGACATTTTGAAGGATTGCTTTCATCAGGTTTGCCAATGAATATCTATGTAATCGATCCAGACCCAGAGGCATTAAATCGAATCAAGCATAAATTTCATGAGGCTGCTGTGAATGATATATCATGTCACCCGACAGAGTCCTTGACTGCCATTCCTGACAAGATTGATTTGTGTATCATCGCTACAAATTCCAAAGTCAGGTTAGAAGCAGTTGACCAGGTTTTAAAAAAAGCTTCCATTTCCTACCTTATATTAGAAAAGGTTTTATTTCAAAAAGAAAAGGACTATGACATCATGTCAAAGCTGCTTAAAGATCATCATGTCCTCGGCTGCTGGGTGAATTGTCCTTTAAGAACTCTTTCAATTTATCAAGAATTAAAAAAGAAGATAACGGCAAAGGTTAACATATCTGTCGACTACAAGCATTTTGGAATCGGCTGCAACAGTATTCATCAACTTGATCTACTCTCTTATCTGACAAATTCACAAGACATAATAGTGACAACAGATCAATTGGAGAGTGTTGTTGAAAGTAAGCGCAAAGGATACCTGGAAGTGGCGGGCACCTTAAAAGCAAGTACGAATCAGGGATCTATTCTAACCATTGTTTCAAATAGCCAATCGTCGGAAGAATACTGCATAACATTCACCTTTGATCATGAAAGATGGAAGGTGTTTCCTCTAAAGGAAACCTGCACGATTGAATTAATTCATACAAATACCCATTATGAAAAAGCCATTCAATATCCGAAGCAAAGCTGCCTCACATCAATAATTGCAAAAGATATTCTAGTATCGGGTGTGTGTTTGCTTCCGGATTATGAAACGTCCAAACAGCTGCACTTAGCAATGCTGGCAACTTTGAATGAATTTTTTTCAAAAGCACTTGGATATGAGGTGGAAGAATGTCCAATCACATGAATCACATCCTGCTGATTGGCTGCGGGACAATGGGGATGGAATATGCAAAAGTACTGAAAAAAAGGAAGCAGCCTTTTTATTCATATACTAGATCGGAGAAGACTGCAGCAAGATTTAAAGAACAAACGGGTTACGAAGCATACACAGGTGATTTTGAATCGTTTTTAGCAAACCACTCACAGCAGAAGGCAATTGTAGCTGTGCCGGTCCATCAATTAAAAGATACGGCTATGCTGCTGTTGAAAAGTGGAGTTAAGGAATTGCTCCTTGAGAAGCCTGGTGCTTCGAGCCTTAAAGAATTAAACGAAATCTCATCTGCAGCCGCTCACTTCCATGCCAGGGTTTACATTGGCTACAACCGACGGTTTTATGAATCTGTGCAAAGACTGCAGTCCATGGTGACGGAAGAAAATCCGATCCGCTCAATTCACTTTGATTTTACAGAGCTGTCCAAAAAAATCGAAGGCAGTGATATTTCTGAAGAATTAAAGGCTATTTGGCTCCTGGCAAATTCTTCGCATGTCATTGATCTTGCTTTTTTTCTTGCAGGAAGGCCTAAGTTAATAAAAGGATTTGTTTCGGGGCATATAGACTGGCATCCTGATGGAGCCATTTATACAGGCGCCGGGGAAACAGATCAAAACATTCTCTTTAGTTACCATGCCAACTGGATGGCTCCAGGAAGATGGGGAATTGAAGTTAGAACAGATGAAAGCACCTATATTCTACAGCCACTTGAAAAATTGTACAGAATGAAGCATGGCACTTTTTTGAAAGAAGAAGTTCCTATTGCCCATCAATACGATGAGACCTTTAAACCCGGCTTATATAAACAAGTGGAATCGTTTCTGACTGACAAGTCAAATCTGGTCAGTCTGGAAGAACAGTGCCGGAATGTAAAAGAGATTTATCTCTATTTGATGAATGGGAAATCTCTATAAGCTGGAAGTTTATATGTTGGAAAAGTTTAATGGAGAGGTGCTGATATGACTGATAAAGAGCATTCATCGTCAGGGGAAAACCATTATCCTGCGATAATTCAGAACAATCTTGAACTGCTTTACAGGCATGAAATTCTTGATCCAGTCAAGCATAAGCCTTCATATATTAATCGGGTGAAAATGAAAGAATTTAACGGAGATATTTTTAAGAATGAATGGTATATGGGAGATCTATTATTTATGTTCGGGTGCTATCGCAGAGATTATGAGCATCTTTTATTTCCAGTTGCCAATGCTCTCGCTGAAAAAGGTTTCCGGATTCATTTAATCGTTTATGATAAATCATCTCCCAATTTAGCCATGCTCTCTAAAAAAATCAATAAAATTTATTACAATACTTTTGTAAAGGAACACAACCTTTATACACGTGCTGCTTCATATTTTTCCAGATTCTATGAAAAAGAGCTGGCATCGTTTACGGCGATTTCAAAGTTAACGATTTCCCAAAAAAATAAACTGTATGCTTTTTACAAAAGGTATGCATTCGATAAACTGCTTACGGACCAGTTAATTGCTTTAATTAAGCCAAAATGTATTGCCGGAATTCATTTTATATTAACGCCTGGCTGCGTGGAATCCATTAAATCTGCACCATCTCCGATTTGCCTTTTATTATTGCAGCATGGGTTAATTTCGGCACACAAGGATAAGCCGCACGATTTTTGGGGAGCAGATCTAGTTTTACTATGGGGTCATTTTTTTCAGGAATTACTAAATAGGAAAAAAGAGATTCCAAGTTCAGTTGTTCTTGGAAATCCTAAATTGGAGCATGTCCTGACAGCAGTCAAAGCAAAAAAAATCAGCAGGAAAGACAGCTTTCATATTCTTTATATTTTTACAGGCTCTCCTAAAGAGGATTTCAACGTAAGAAATGTGTCTCTTTTTATAAAAAGTATCAGGCCCTTAAAGCATTTGAAGGTGCTGTATAAACTGCATCCAAACTCTAAAAAGTCAGATTGCAGGTTTTTAATTCAAAAAGGTCTGATAAAAGAGAGAGAAATTATTACACATACAGATTTATATGAACTGATTGTTCAATCTGACCTCATAATCGGGGATTATTCTACTGCAATCTTTGAGGCAGCAGCTCTAAACAGACCTGTCATCCAAATCTATCAAAAAAATTATCCGGAAGAGTACGTAAGGTTTCCGTCCGTTCACTCAGCCTCAGAACTAACGTCAATCATTAAAAAAATGCAAACAAACCCGCAATTCTGTCAGCAATGGGTCGAAAGGAATAAAAAGCAGATCCTTGAACTGTTTCATCAGATTGAAGGTTCAATCGATCGGATTTCATCTTATTTAGCACATTTACTGAATGGAAATTCAAAACTTTTCTAGCAGAATTAAAAAGGAATCTTAAACGTCTCCATATACCAGTCATCATCATACTTCCTTTTTTTTTCATAAAGAACCCGTTTCAGATCAATATCGCTTTTTTCAAGCACAGCCATCAGTTTATCTTCCTGGCTGAATTTGACCAATTTCCTGCATTTTTCAATCCGTTCTTTACTGAAGTGGAGATGTGCCATACGCAGAAGATTGTAATTTACATGATTCCAGCTCAGCTTAAATGGCGGTGAGCTCTGTCTGAATACATGCAGGACTTTTACTGCAGGGACAATATAACAGCGATAGCCGAAAAGCCAGAGTTTGAGGGATATCTCTTCATCTTCCCGTCCCCAAACTTGAAATCCCCTTTCAAATCCATCAATATCTTCAAACGCAGCTCGGGTGACAGCTAAGCATCCTCCTGCAAGCAGAGGAGAAGGAAATGGTTCGTTTTTTCCTTCTTTTCTCCATTCAATTTCAAGTTGTTTATTCCATCTAATTCCATAGCCTACACGGGCTGGCCGTTTTGAATCGCCAATCCCGGGATTAACGGCATCAGCTGTTCCCTGCAAAAGGGGCTCAATCAGTTTTTCAAGCCAGTAATGTTCAAAGAAAACATGCGCATCGCAAAAAATAAAAATTTCCCCATTCGCAGCATCAGCTCCGGCATTACGGGCATTGGCTGCCCCGAGCCCGGAGGTCCGCACCAATTTAATGCGAGAATCTTTGGATTGAAACAGAAAGGAGCAGCATCCATCATCTGAAAGATCATCAACGACAATGATTTCAAATGGACAGTTTGTTTTGCTGTTTAAAGCAGATTCAATAGTGTTCTTAATATGAATTCCTTCATTTTTAACTGGCATAATAATGGAAACCAGAGGTTTTTCCAACATGATTCACACCCTTTTGGTTAGGAGAATATCTTTTTTAACCTATGCAGGAATTTCATATCGGTTCATTAAAACAGAGATAGGCCATTTTTCTGCATGCTATTGTATGGATAAAACCCTTATAATTTAAAAGAAGCACGAGAATAGTAAGAAAGAGTGTAAGTGGAAGGAGCTGTCAGTCGTGAATACAACAATTAAATGGACTGGAAATATGAGCTTTTCAGGAACCTCGCCATCCGGTCATGAAGTGAAAATGGATGGTCCAAAAGAAGCGGGAGGAGAAAACTCTGCACCAAGACCAACAGAGCTATTGCTTCATGCCGTTGCCGGCTGTACAGGGATTGATATCATCAGCATCCTGCAGAAAATGCGCCTCAATCCGTCCTCGTTTGAAATGGATCTCACCGGCACACGGGCAGAGGACCATCCAAAACGGTTTACAGCCATCACTATTCATTACAAACTGGAAGGCGATCTTCCTGAAGAAAAAGTGATCAGGGCCATTCAGCTTTCCAAAGATAAATATTGTTCTGTCTCACAATCCCTCAATGCTGAAATCACAGCTGAGTACTCGATTAACGGAATAAAGGGCAGCAAGACCATGTAAAAAAGCGAAATCCTGAAAAATGGATTTCGCTTTTTATTGTTCTGAAAGCGGAGCTAAACAGGCGCTTCCGCTTTTCTTATTTTGGGCTTGGCCCGTATTTATTTGCTCCAGGCTCACTGTCCAAGCAGTTGAAAACAAGCAGGACAATTCCGCCGATAACCGGGATAAGGCTGATAAGCAGCCACCAGCCGGTTTTGCCGACATCATGAAGTCTGCGCACAGCAACACCAAGTGAAGGCAAAAGAACAATAAGAGAATAAATAATAACTAAAACAGACGGGAGTCCGATCATAAGTTCAACCATTGTTAAAAGCATGGTTACGATAAAATTGAATAAAAAGAACATCCAGTATTCCTTACGTCTTGCACGGCCTTGAAACACCGCATATTTCTTAATAACGTCTAGATACCAATGCATGTGATTTCCTCCTTTCTCAAAAAATTGAACGACTTATTAAATATACCATTTTGTTCTGACTTGAGAAGCAAAAAAAGCGAAATTCCCGAGTGGAATTCCGCTTAGTTATTCAAAATGCTTTCTTCAAGCACCGCTGATTTATCACCGTATACCTTCGTAATGTGATTTTCTCCCCAGGCGCAAAGGGAATCCAGAATGCTTTGCAGGCTCCAGCCATATTCACTCAATTCATACTCGACTTTCGGAGGTACTTCCGGATGGACAATCCGGTTAATCACGCCGTCGTCTTCAAGCTCGCGCAGCTGCTGTGTGAGCATTTTTTGCGTAATGTTCGGCATCAGCTTTTTCAGCTCATTTGTCCGTCTCTTGCCGTGGGTCAAGTGACAGAGAATGACGCATTTCCACTTGCCGCCGATAATCTCAAGAGTTGCTTCAACGGGAATGTTGTATTTCTTCTCCATATAAATCCTCCTATCTAATAGGCACCAAAAAGTGCCTACCTAACTTTTTAGTTCCTACAGCACTTGAAAGTACGTACTTTTCTTTATGTTCGATATATCTCATAATAACATTTGCCGGCTGATCTTTACCATACACGTTTTAAAATAAATATCAATTACCAGGAGGAGAAATACATGAGCTTAGATAAAAAAAGAAGTATGTGGGCGCTGCTTGCTCTTGCAGTCAGTGCATTTGCCATTGGAACAACGGAGTTTATCAGTGTCGGCCTGCTGCCGATGATTGCAGAGGATTTAAATATCCCGGTTACAACCGCAGGATTGACCGTCACCCTTTATGCGGTTGGAGTCATGTTCGGGGCACCGGTTTTAACATCATTAACCTCGAATATGTCACGTAAGACGCTATTACTTTGGATTATGATTGTCTTTATTCTTGGAAACAGTCTTTCAGCCGGAGCTTCAAGCATTGAAATGCTTCTTGCCGGGCGCGTAATTGCGGCGCTGTCTCATGGTGTGTTCATGTCAATCGGTTCAACGATTGCAGCGGACCTTGTTCCTGAAGACCGACGAGCAAGTGCCATTTCGATTATGTTTACAGGCCTTACCGTCGCAACAGTAACAGGCGTTCCATTCGGAACCTTTATCGGCCAGCAGTTTGGATGGAGACTTGCATTTATTGTCATTATTGTTATTGGTATTCTTGCTCTCATTGCAAACAGCATTCTTGTTCCATCTAACTTAAAAAAAGGCAACCGCACAACGTTTGGCGATCAGCTGAAGCTTGTGAAAAACGGACGTCTGCTGCTTGTCTTTTTAATAACAGCCCTTGGATACGGCGGAACCTTTGTCGTCTTCACGTATCTTTCACCGCTTCTTGTTGAAGTGACTGGTTTTAAAGAAGGCACCGTTGCCGTTATTCTGCTTGTATACGGAATTGCCATTGCCATCGGAAACATGATCGGCGGAAAGCTTTCCAATAAAAATCCGATCAAAGCCCTTTTCTATATGTTTATCGCACAGGCTATTGTTCTATTTGTCCTGACACTTACAGCACCATTTAAAATTGCAGGTTTGATCACCATTTTAGTTATGGGACTGTTCGCCTTCATGAACGTTCCAGGTCTTCAGGTTTACGTCGTAATGCTTGCAGAACGCTTCGTGCCAAGCGCCGTGGACGTAGCATCGGCCATCAACATTGCTGCATTTAACGCAGGAATTGCCATCGGCGCCTTCCTCGGAGGCATCATTACAGACTCCATCGGCCTGATTCACACAGCATGGATCGGCGGTGTAATGGTCGCCGGAGCTGTCATCCTTACTGGATGGAGCCGTGCTCTTGAAAAGAAAGATCAAAAGGTTCAAGGCCATAAGATGGCTGGATAAGCAATGACGCTCAGGGCATAGGCCCTGGGCGTTTTTTAAGTAAAAAAGCACCCATTCATAAGTTGAAAGGAATATAATGGAATGGGAGGTGTTTGTATGCTGAAAGGATTGCTTTTTTTTGCAGGCGTCATCATGGTCGGAACGCTGTCTGAGAACTTATTAAGAAGAAAGCTGGACATACCAAAAACAAAGGGGCTCATCTACAGGGGCGTCAGCACATTACATCGATGGACAGAGAGAATCATGCTGCTCATTTACATCATATGCTTAATGATTTTTGACTTTTCTATGGGATTGTTTTTAGCATTTATTATTCTTTTCTTTGCTTTCAGAACTTATATGGAATGGAGATATGAAAGAGAGAAAAAGGAGTATCTGATCACGATGCATTTTGTTACCGTCTTTCCTTTGCTTATCGCAGGTGGTTATAAAATGAATATATTTTAAAATGGGGGAGAGCTGAATGACTTTAGAAATGAAAACATCTTGTCAAAGGTGTACAGAAGACCTGACAAACACTTTCTCTGCCTACATCTGTACGTACGAATGCACATTTTGCCACGAGTGTACGGAAGAAATGGAATTTGTCTGCCCGAATTGCGGCGGTGAACTTGTGAAGCGGCCGAAAAGCGGGAAGGTGAGAGGTGTTCATTAAAACGGTAAACACCCTATTCTCCTGTAAAAGCAATTTGATGAACCTTCACTTTTTGCAGAAACAAACTGTAATTCGCTGTAAAGTGTTTGTCTTTTAATAAGGAGACACTCTCTCCGTCTTTGAATTCAATTTCAATAATAGAGGGTTCTCCTTTTTCCTTGGACAAATGAAAAACAGCGCTCTCCACTTCATCCCATGTGTATTGGTGCTGTTCGATTCCTCCGCTGTAGGAAATTCCTTCATCACTGAGCTGTTTATGCTGAATGGCTCCGAATGTAAAAGGCACAATGCTGAGAAAAACAAGTATCAATCCTGACATAATAGAGGTACGATCCGCTTTTCTGAACGCAGCAATCAAAGCGGCAAGTGCCCACATCAGAAATCCGGTTCCATACAAAAGGTACGTTTCAGCAGAAAGCTGGATAAACCACGTCAGATTTGTGGCATAAAGCACGTCGGCGACCATAAAAGGGAAGAGGATTGAAGAGTAAGGAATTAAAATAAGAATGAGAAAACCAATGACTCCAAATACATGTTTCTTTTCATAGTTCTTGTAGTTCATAGTCACGTCCTCCTTGTCTTAAAGAAGTATACGCAGAAGAGCCCGTTAAAGTTTCAGAATAGTTAAATATAAATATTCTCATTATAAAAAATAATTAAAGCAAGGAAAGGAACAGACTTTTTGACAATTTTGCGAAGTCTGTTCCTTTTGGTTGTAATCATAAACTGTCACACATATAATAAAACCATCACGTTACGGTTGGGGGGGGTTGACTTGGGGCTGAGAAACTGAAAATTGGAGAATTGGCTGAAATTACCGGAGTGACTAAGCGGACAATTGACTATTATACGACACTGGGATTACTTAAAGCGGAACGTTCTCCTTCAAATTACAGGTACTATGATCATTCCTCTATAGAACGAATTGCTTTTATTGAAAAATGCAAAGCAGAAGGGCATTCTCTTGAAGAGATTAAGAAAAAGGTTATCAGCCGTTTTTCGGAGGAAGTGGATGTGCTTGAGCTCCGCCTTAAAATACAGGGGCTGGAACAGGATGTCACAAAAGCACTCGAACAGCTGAAAGAGTCAGATCCTGAAAAGTATGAGAGTCTCAAAAAGAATATTTCAAGTGAAAGCTTATCCTTAATTCAGTCATTGCTTCTGCTGCTGCATTAAATTTTTCAAAAAAAAAAGTTGGTATTAAAAAAGTGCTTAATGCAGGTCCTTTTAGCGCTGAAACAAAAACTATTATTGGAGGTGTAGGTCTTACCCCGTGTAAGACTGCTCGTTGACAACCATAAATCTTTTATTAATTGCATTATTGATTGCACTGACTGCATTTTTCGTTGCGACGGAATTTGCCATTGTTAAGGTCCGAAGTTCAAGAATTGACCAGCTGATTGCAGAGGGCAAAAAAGGCTCGCTTGCAGCAAAAAAAGTCACAACACACCTTGATGAATACTTGTCTGCCTGTCAGCTTGGAATCACCATAACAGCACTCGGGCTTGGGTGGCTTGGAGAGCCGACAGTTGAGAAACTCCTGCACCCATTGTTTGAACGATTTGATATAAACGAAACGATGACCCATATTCTTTCGTTCGGTATTGCATTTGCGATTGTCACTTTTCTTCACGTCGTTATCGGCGAGCTTGCTCCGAAAACGGTAGCAATTCAAAAAGCCGAAGCGGTAACACTTGTATTTGCGACTCCAATCATCTGGTTTTACCGTCTCATGTTCCCATTTATCTGGTTCCTGAACGGTTCAGCAAGAATTCTGGTTGGTCTGTTCGGTTTGAAGCCTGCTTCTGAGCATGAAGAAGCGCACTCTGAGGAGGAGCTTAGAATTCTCCTTTCAGAGAGCTATAAAAGCGGAGAAATCAATAAGAACGAACTGAAATATATGAATAATATCTTTGCGTTTGATGAAAGAGTCGCAAAAGAAATCATGGTTCCAAGAACGGACATTGTATCTATTTCAATAGATGACTCTTTTGAAAACATTTTTGAGATTGTCAAAAATGAAAACTACACACGTTATCCGGTTGTTGACGGGGACAAGGATAACATTAAGGGCTTCATTAATATCAAAGAACTGCTTACAGCTGCAGTCATGACCAAGCAGGAACCGCACACTTTAAAAATCGCCGACTACATTAATCCTGTCATTAATGTAATTGAAACCATCGCAATCCACGATCTTCTTGTAAAAATGCAGAAAGAGCGTACACACATGGCCGTGCTGATTGACGAATACGGAGGTACTTCAGGGCTTGTGACAGCTGAAGATATCTTAGAAGAGATCGTCGGGGAAATCAGAGATGAATTCGATGAAGATGAGGTTCCCGAGATCCGCAAGCTTAACGAAGGACACTACATCCTGGATTCAAAACTGTTGATTGAAGATGTCAATACATTGCTTGGAACAACCTTTAATACGGAAGAGTTAGATGTCGATACAATCGGCGGATGGTTCCTCACTCATCATCTTGATGCTGAAACCGGAACCGAAATCGAAGCAGAGGGCAATTTGTTTAAAGTCTTTGAGAAAGACGGAAATCAGCTTCGCTACTTGGAAGTAATTAAATCTTAATCAAAAGAACCAGTCCATTCCATTGGACTGGTTCTTTAATGTCTGGATTTATTAAAAAATATGAATTGTGCAAATCCATTCCTTTTGCCATAATTTTAGTAACAAAACGTTTAAACAGACAGGAGATTAACATGAACCCATTTAATCACGAACGATAACAACGCTTTGCATTAATCAGAGGTCCTCCCCAAATCATTGGATAAGCCATAAAAATGACAAGGAGGAAACAGAATGAAATTTGAAGAGTATATGAAAGAAGTGGAAAGACCCTTCACAGGATGGGACTTTTCCTTCATCACAGAAACCGGAAGAATGCAGAGCGGTCTGCTCTCATGGTCTTACGGCAGCATGGCGCAATCCCTTATTTCTGATGCAGTATCGATGCTTGACATGGGTACAGGAGGCGGTGAATTTTTATCAAAACTGCAGCCGTTCCCTGCATCTGTTACTGCAACAGAAGGATATGAACCGAACATTTCGGTCGCCAAAAACAAACTTGAGCCATTGGGCGTGACCGTTGTTCCCGTTGATAACGATGCAGAACTTCCTTTTCCTGACGGGACATTCGATTTGATCCTGAACCAGCATGAATCCTTTGCCCCTGAAGAAGTCAGCCGCATCTTAAAAGAAGGAGGACTCTTCCTGACACAGCAGGTTGGCGGTCTGGATTGTCTTGGAATAAATGAGGCTCTTGGTGTGAAGCCAAATGAGGAATATCTTCAGTGGAATCTTTCAAATGCCTTGCATGGACTAGAAGAAGCCGAATTTACTATTCTGTTTGCAAAAGAGGAGCATCCTTCTCAGCGTTTTTATGACATTGGGGCTCTCATCTATTATTTAAAGGCGATTCCTTGGCAGGTTCTGGATTTTGCCCCTGATCTTTTCAAAGAGCGGTTACTCATGATTCATAATGAGATTGCAGAAAAAGGCTATTTCGAAGTGAAGCAGCACAGGTTTGTGGTTAAAGCTAGGAAATGAACCTTTAGTGTGAAAAAAATTGATGTTCATTTTTCTGGTTTTCGAGTCGTTTCCTTTTGTTAAGATACTAGTACCATTAGTCTTTATAAAGGAGAAAAACCAAATGATCCACGATCAAAAAATGATTGATCACTACTACAGCATGCTGGTTGAGAAAAATTCATCGTACGAGGGGACGTTCTTTGTCGGGGTAAAAACAACGGGCATCTTTTGCAGGCCGACATGTCCTGCGAAAAAGCCTTTAAAAGAAAACTGCGAGTTTTTCAAAACAGCTCAGGAAGCAGCGCTTGCTTCATACAGACCCTGTAAGAGATGTCATCCGCTAAGCACGCCGAGCACGCTTTCGCCTGAAGTGAAAAAACTCGTTGCTGCTATTGAGGAAAATCCTCAGCGAAAGTGGACAGACAAAGATTTTGATGAGCTGTCTATTACTGCACATACAGCCAGACGGCAATTCAAGAAACAGTTCGGCATGACTTTCATCGAATACGCGCGTTCAAGGCGTCTCGGGATGGCCTTCCAGCACATCCGAAACGGAAAACCGTTGATTTACACTCAGTTGGACAGCGGCTATGAGTCAGGAAACGGCTTCCGCGATGCCTTTGCCAAAACAATGGGTGCGGTCCCTAAGAAAAACAGGGACATCCGGCTGTTCACAGCAAAATGGATTGAAACCAAGCTTGGTCCAATGGTTGCTGTCGCGGATGAAGAAGTGCTGTATCTAGTTGAATTTGTTGACCGCCGGGGATTGGAAAAAGAACTGGAGAACCTTAGGGCAAAGCATACTGCAGCCATCGTTCCAGGGACCAATTCGGTTCTTGAACAGATCGAAGGTGAGCTGAACGATTACTTTGAGGGAAAATGTCTTACTTTTGAAACACCTATCTATTCAGAAGCGGGCTCTGAATTTCAGCGAAACGTATGGAGATTGCTGAGAGAAATTCCGCCCGGTGAAACGATCAGCTACAAGGAGCTAGCTGTTCAGGCAGGCAATCCGAAAGCTTACAGAGCCGTCGCGCGGGCGAACGGCGCTAACCAGCTTTGCATTCTGATTCCATGCCATAGAGTCATTGCTTCTGACGGCGGACTTGGCGGTTACGGAGGCGGAATTCAGCGAAAAGCATGGCTTCTTGAATGGGAGAGGGAGCAATCGGATATCTAACTGGACAGCTAGCTATATGTAGGTGCAGGGACAACATCACCGGAATTTTTTATCCTGGGAATTTAAATCAGTAACACTTCTCATAAAAATAATGTACCACACAAATGTTGAGTGGGAAGATGGGTACAAGTGTTATTACATTTGTTCTGCCTTTAGGTTTAGTAGAATTCTTCAAATCCTTACCCTAAAATAGAAAAAGGTGAATTTGAGCAAATGCCCAATTTCACCTTTTTCATTATTCGAAGCTATGAATCCTGGTAATTTTTACAATTAATGCCAGAAAACCTCGCCATTATGCTCAACATACTTCTCTAAAAAACGCTCAAAATTATAACTAATTGGCAGCACTTCAATGAATTCAAGCATATTTAAGTAATTATGTGATCCCCTTAATGCTTTTTCAGGATCAATACACAGATAGCAATCTTCAAGTAGATGCCCTATTAGAATACCTGCTCCATTAAATGGCTCTACATTTTTCACTTTAGATTTAACCTCACTGATTTCATCTAGACTAAATAGATGGAGGCCACCTCCTGTTATTTTGCCATTATCATCTACAAATCTATACATTTCAGCACCGTTATGCTGCACAAGGAAATCCTTGTAATCTACAGGCAATATAATATTATTTACCTGTTCAAAAACATTTATTTCTTGTGTGGATGCAGGTTTATTGAATTCTATTTTTAGAATATAAAATTCACCATCAATTTTAACTTGTGTTTCTCCTTTGTAATTTACCGAATGCTTAATACTTTTTAATACATTATCAATATAACTCAAGTCTAGCATCCTCCTAAACTTTGTTTTAATGCACGACCTAGATTTTTAGATGAAGGTTGGTCTCGACTGGTACTTTCTCTAAAATTTGCTATTGATGGTTTCCACATTACTTACCAGTTTCTCCTTCATTGTCTGAGAAATTTTCGCGGGTAAATTTGTTTGGTAAAGATAAATTGGAAGGCGTTTGGGAATTTTCAAGTGAATGCAGCAATTCAGCAAGTAAAGGCTCTGTATTTTCAACTAAAAGAAGCATTTACTCAAGTAAACCACTGAAAAGTGCAACTAACTGACGTTGACATCTCCAATGAATAGCTTTAGCTTATACCTATGGAAGAAATTAGCTAATCTTAAAGCGGAGAGAGGTCTGTGCAAATGAACTTATCGATGAAATACGTCATTCTGTATGTAACTGATGTTGAAAAATCAATGAAGTTCTACCGTGATCAACTTGGTTTGAAGGTGAAAATGCAGCAGGGGACGTATGTTGAGTATGACACCGGGGCGACGACTTTATCGATGAATACGCGTGATTCTGTGAGGGAACTAATTGGACTGGACATGCCCGAGACCGATGCGCCCCAGAGCTTTGAAGTTGGATTTACCGTTGAGAATGTTGAATCAACAATTGAAAAGCTGCGCAGCGCCGGCGTACCTGTAGTAAAGGAACCGACAGTCAAACCATGGGGACAAACGGTCGCCTATGTAACAGATCCGGACGGTCATTATATTGAAATTTGCACGGCTATGTAACAAAAAGAGCGGTCACTGACAATTCAGCGGCCGCTCTTTTTGTTCTATACCCGAATGATTTTCCAGGGATAGGAAAGATTAAACCTATCAATCCTGTGAGGAGAAACGGTATGCTCAATGACTTTATCATCTGGTCGTCGTTTATTGTTCCATGGCTGTCACTGTTTTTCTTGGACAAGCAAACCATCAAACGGTTCATGCCGGTCGCCATCTTTGCATCGCTCCTTGTAACGGTGCAGAACGAGCTCGCCTATACCTACAAGTGGTGGGTGGTCAAAGAAACCATCCTTCCGCAAATTATTACATACTTTCCGTTTGTGTTCGGAGCCTTTCTGGTGGGCACCATCTGGATTTTTTATTTCACCTTTGGAAATTTTAAGCTTTACTTGCTGATCAATCTTGTCATCGATGCCATGTTTGCTTTTCCCTTGAATGAGTGGTTTGAGAGCCTTGGCCTGTATAAGCTTGTGAACTATACAAACTGGAAGATATATTCGACCTTTACGCTCATGGCAGTGCTGATCTATCTCTATCAGCTCTGGCAGCAGGAGGTACTCAAGGGAGGACCGGAATAGCCCTCCCTTTTAAAACGTACAAATGGATTTCAAATGATACTGGAGCGCATCCATCATTTTCTGTTGCGGAAAAGAAGCAGGGTGCAGCAAGTGATGTATGGCAAGACCATCGACTAATACATGCAGCCTGACCGCTTCTTCATCCGGATTACACTCTTCTTTCAGCAGGCCAAGATTGACGAGCAGCTGAATGATGGCGCTGATCCCTTCTTTCATTTCCACATAAACATCTTCGCTTAGAGCACGCAGCTTTTCATCTACGAGTGTTTTGACGGAGAAAACGAGCCACACCTCCATTTCCAGTCTTCTCTCATCATCAATCGGAAGCAGCTCCGACAGGGCCTCTTTTATAAGGTCGATTGGATCCCCTTGGTACATTTTGGACATTGTCCGTTCTTTTACTCGTTCGGAAACAAGGTTCATGGAATATAAAAGCAGCTCAGACTGTGTGGAAAAGTAGTGCCTCAGGGCTCCCGCAGACAGTCCGGTCGCCTTTGCAATTTTCCGAACCGTCGCCTGCTCGATGCCTTCCTCGGCAATCACTTTCCACGTGGCTTCGGCTATTTGCTGTTTTCGTTTGTGATGATCAATTATTTTTGGCATGTCTTTATTATAACACAGTTGTATTATAAAAAACATTCTGCTACTATTAAATCATACACTTGTGTTAAATAAGGGGGAGCTTACTTGATTGGCTGGCTGATTATTGCATGTGAAATCGGATTTTGGGTCTTTGTTTTAGCAGGTTTGGCTACAAGGTATCTTTTGAAAAAGAAGAAACTTGGCGCATTTTTACTGATTTGTACACCGGTCGTTGACCTTGTGCTTCTGGCAGCAACGGTGCTGGATTTGAAAAATGGGGCAACCGCCAGCATGGTGCATGGAATTGCGGCGATTTATATAGGCGTAAGCATTGCCTATGGGCACAGCATGATTAAATGGGCGGACCGGCACTTTGCCTACAGATTTGCTGATGGAGAAAAGCCGCCGAAAAAAGCAAAGCACGGATCAGAACATGCAAAGCGTGAACGGGAAGGCTGGCTGCGGCATCTTCTGGCATGGGCAATCGGAGTGTTTTTCCTTGGGGCAATCATTTTCTACATTAACAACGGGCAGCAAACCGAGCAGCTGTTTAGAACATTGCAGATCTGGACGCTTGTTCTCGTCGTCGATTTTCTCATCAGCTTCAGCTACACTCTTTTTCCGAAAAAGATGGAGACGAAGGGAAGAGAGATGTAAATATAATTGGCGCACATTCTTCCTTGAATGGCGCCTTTTTTGCATGATACAAATTGTCGCTGGCATAGGCATAATTAAAAGCTTTAAAAAGGGCTGATCAATTTGAAGCGAAATCCATATGTTCCGCTCATTGCCGGACTGAGCCTGATTTTCTTCGTCTATGTGATCGTCACGACCATCAAGCATGTGAAAGTATATCTTGTCTACAGTTCGGGTCTCGGGCCGTTTATTCTTGGAGGGTTAATACTTACGGCAATATTGGTTCTGATTGTGAAGGGGAGCGGGTACAGGTAGTTTCTAAAAATGAAACTTTCTCTTACTGGAAACGTATATTCATTATACTTGTTTTCGGAAAGGAGACTGCTCTATGGCAAACACAGGGGACATAGTCTTTCAGCTTTTTATATTTGCTATGGTATTCGGCATCCTGTCACTTATTTTTAAATCTAGAAACACAACAAAGAAGCGGATCGATAAACTTGAACAAGAGATCATGGAGCTAAAATCAGATAAGCTGAAAAAATAGAACCATAAACTACTTGCAAAAACACCTGATTTTCTCCCAGCATCAGGTGTTTTGTTCATTTTACGGAGAAAAAGAAGATGAAATTGCGGTCCCGCTTTGCGGATTCTGATAAAAAACTGCGGTGTTTTTGGTAAGTCCATCACGTTAAGTGTTTGGGAGATAGGCAGTAAGACTCATTAAAAAACGTGTCGAATTTACAAACTGGGACTAATAGCTAATAGTTACGTTTGGTAAATAGTGTTAAAATTTTGAGAGGAAAATCTATACAGGAGGTGCAAACCTTTGTCTTTATCAGCCCAAAACGCAAAGCTGCGCGACTTGGAAGAAAAGCTTCAGCGGCTGCGCACATGCAGCAGTCAATTGTCCGATCATCAGTATGACTTTTTCAGCAGCCGGCATTTGGCGGCCGAACCGGAATTAACGTCTGATACGTGGTACGGTGAGCTGTCCAATGAGTTTACTAGAATTCGGGAAAACGACATACAGCCGGCACATGAGGAGATTCACATGTCTCAATTTCGTGATGTATTCCAGGTGCTGGATCAAAAAATCCAGCAGATTATGACGGAGATTAACCATGTAAAAGCAGCCATTGCCTCACTTGAAGCTGAAGAGCGAAGAGAAGCATTGCTTTCGGAAAAAACCCGGTAAAGGGAGAGGAACGGATTGGGAACGGAAATTAAAATCCATTACGGTGAAATAGAAGAAGCACTGGCTGCCATGAAATCAGCTATTCATGCCCTTCAGACTGATTTTCCGGCAGGCATCGGTGCAGGAAATGAACTGGAAGCGATAAAAAAGCTGAACGAGGTAAATGAAGCCTGTCAAAAAGCGATGGAAACTTATAAAGAATTGCTGATTCTTAACGCAGACGCAACCCGGCAATCGGTCGATCAGATGAAAAAAGCAGACGAACATCTTTCCGTTGCGATCGCCGGAGGAAGGTGAGGAACGGATGACACATGTACTTGATGCTGATGCCTTTCACTCGGCCATTGAAAAAACGAAAGAAAAAATAACGTCACAGACAGAGCAGATCCAGCAGCTTGAAACAGCGGTGAAGGGAATTATTGATCTCGAAGATGCCTTCAAAGGCGAAGGCGGGGAAGCGATCCGCTATTTCTATGAGAAACATCACCTCCCTGTCATGTCGAGCTACTCTGCCTTTCTCGCACACTATCAAACAACGCTCGACAGTATGAAAAAATCGCTTCATAACCTTGAGCCCTCCCGTTCAGGCTATATCCGCAGGAGTTTTCTTGACAAGCAGGTCGAGCAGGATTTAACCAGAGCGAGAGAGCGGACAAGCCAGCTGACAAACGAAGCGAACGCCACCATTAACAGAGTCGCTGACATCGTAGCACTGCCGAAAATAGACGACACCTTCTTCGCAGAAATGGTGGAGAAAGCGAGACGAGAAAAAAATCAAACGAGCGAACAGCTCTCAGAATTCGACCATCGCCAGGCTTCTCTCATGACGAACCTTGAGAATGAACTGCAGACGGTCGTAAAAAAAGTAAACGACTTGCAAAATCTCTTCCAGCCGGCTACTGTAAAAACAGATGGACAAGTCCAGGGCGCCAGCTGTGAAAAACCGGCTAACACGAATGTGAAAGAGGATAAAAATCTCCTCCAAATTATTGGAGATGTCTTTGTCGGAATCGCCGAAGGAATCTACCAGTTTGTCAAAGATCTCGTTGTCGGTCTCTTTGACCTGATCATAGCCATTTTCACAGATTTCCCTGGACTGGTCACGGGCATCATAAACGCCGTCATCAACATCGACGAAACCATCGGCGCCATGATAAGGGCCCTTGAAGCTGCATGGGAACGCGACGTCATCAACGGCGACGCCCGCAGCAGATCCCGGTTCTTCACCTATGGCACCCTTTCCATCGCCGCCACCTTTTTCACAGGCGGCCTCGACAAAGTCAGCAAAGCTGGCAAACTGAGCAAACTCGGAAAACTGGCTGAAGCAGAAAAACCAAAAAGCATTCCCTTCAACGTCATGGACACTGCAAAACTCAAAGACTACATGAAGGAAAACGTCATAAAAGAAGCCCACCGCTACAAAAAACAAATCAGCGACTTTGTCCAGTCCAACCTGTTCAAAACCATCGTCAACATGAAAGCCCTCAGCAACCAGGCAGCGGACATCTTCAGAAAAGCCAAGCATGTATTGAATCCTGAGAAGGTTAACATCCTTTTAAAGAGGACGTATGAGGATGTTGTGAAAGGGCCCCTTGTTTGGACGAAGATGGGTATGGGGCGGATGGTGGATGGGTTTTTAAATACGAAGATCAATAGTCGGGAAGCAGTTTTAGGTCCAGATACGCAGGACACTTTGCGAGATGCGTTTGAGAGCACTAAAGGGACTTTTATAAATGCTAAGGATACGATTGTTAAGGCTACGGAGAGTGTTGGGAAGATTGTAGGGGATGTAAGTGGTAAGATTGGTACTGTAATTAAGGGTACGGGTAATGTGAATTTAAGAAACATTGATGAGTTTATTGATGGTACCAAAACTTTTGACGATGTTGCTGATGATTTTGCTCGACTATACAGTGAAAAAATTCTAACGAACAAAACTTGGTCTTGGAATAAGTCATTTCATGGTGGAGAGTATTTAACTGCCCGCCAGCGAAAATTGATAAAGGAAAAAGCAATTGCAGATGGCCTGATTCCGAATGTAAATGTTATTAAAGCAGATGGAATGAGGTATGGTTTTGCAGATTTCAAGAGTGCTGGACTTGTGGTAGAGACTAAAGATCTACCAGAAAGTCTCTGGTTAAAGTCTGACGAGGCACAATTTGAATGGCTAGATAACTTAATTGGAGGAAGACCAGATGGTATGACATGGCACCATACTGAAGTACCAGGTAAAATGGAGCTAGTACCTTTTGGAATCCACAATATAACTATTCATAATGGTGGCAGATCTACTGGAATGTGGGCAGATGCTCCGAGATAGCTAGTAAAGAAAGGAGAAGGAATATGAAAATAAAACAGGACACTATAGTAAGGCCATTGCCTTCAGAGGAATTGATAAAAAATCACGAAAAGTTTTGGAGACTTTCATTACCAGAGTCTTTCTTAGAATTTATAAAAGAAAATAATGGTATAGAGGTTGAGGAAGCAACATTTGAGTGTAACAACCGTGATTATGCGATAGAAAGGTTTTTGTGCATATTAGATGATATTGAGAATCATCCAAAAGGAATTTATGACATAGATGTTGTATTTTCACAAATAGGTGAAAGGTTAACTGATAACGAAGACTTATTAGGGGCAGAGGTATTGCCAATAGCTAGTGTATTTGCGGGTGACTTTGTATGCTTAGATTTTAGAACAGATAAAAATAATCCATCTGTTTGTATATGGTCTCATGAAGAATCCGATGAGTTTGAGCCTGTTACATATAATGTGGCAGATAACTTTACTGAATTTTTGAAGGTACTTGAATAGAAACCAAGAGAGTACAAGTTGAAAATATATGAAATAAAATTTGATATTAATAATGGATACATTTAATAGTATAGAAGAAAGCACCTGATTGCCTTTTGAGCAACAGGTGTTTTTTGTGAGATATTTATGCTTTGGATAACATGAATGGCGCTTTAATGAAATTCATTGCTCATGAAGGTAGTACCGTTAAGGCATTTTGTTTTGGTACTTTGTTTGTAAAATTATTAAAAATTACAGGCGAGATGACATTTTATATGCCAAGAGGACTTATGATACTGAAAAGGGAGCTAGTTCCATTGGCATTCAAATATTACACCTCATAATGGTGGTAGGACAAAAGGGATGTGGGCCGATGCTCCAAGGTAATAATGTTGAGGAGGTAGAAAAATGGAATTTAAAGATGAATCAATTATTTATTCATTGCCGGACGATAATTTGCTTTCTGAAAAGGGAAGCAAGTGGAGAATAACTTTACCCTTGGTATTAACTAAAAAAAAATCCTTTTTGAAAAGTATATTTCACAAAAGCTTGCTCCTGAAAATGAGCAAGCTTTTGTATTTTACAATACTTTTTTTAGAGTTGTTACATAATGTTTGTTTGAATGATTTGTGGATGAAAAACTTGCAAGATACTACGCTTTTAGTTTGTTTCCTCTTCCCCACTCACAAGATACTGATAAATCTTATAATCAACCGCCTGCTCCATGACCATATGAACATGGACAACCGGAAGCTCTTTTCCATTAGCGATCATCTTGCTTTGGTTAATGTTCTCTTGATCTGGGTGGGCCTTGCCTAAATAATAAAAATCACTGCCTTCCCCATCTTCCTTTTTTACAAAAATATGGAGGTCAATGTTGTTTTCATCAGCTCGGATGATTTCTTTTACTTCTTTTGATTCAAGCGTTCGATTGCTTCTCGTGAACCATTTCAAAAGGTCCTGACTAAGAAATTCATCTCCATAATTTATACTTTCTTCTACTTCACTTTTCTTATGGTACGTAATAAAAATAGGGCAGGTTTGGTGCTTCGTTTTGTACCCATATACAGTCGAGCTTTCGTCATTCTCCCAGTTGAGAAGCTTACAAACATCTTTTCGTGAATACTTCTGATTAATTGTTAGTAGCTGATCGCATTGAAAGGATTTGGTCTTAACCTTAGCACTCTTAATAAGATCCTCAACCATTCTACTAAAATAAGAATTGGTTAACAGTTCCTTCACTGACTGACTAAAAGTAAAGTCTTCTCCATTTAGTACAACAATTGGTCGATCTCCATATTTTTTTCGACTAACTTGTGTAAAGAAGGAGAGGTCGAATACTCGACGAACAGAGGTAAGCGTCTCTGAGCTCAATTTACAATCGTGTTCTAGCAATTTTTCCGTAAACAGCTGAATACTTACTTTATCTTGCTTCATCAAAAGGTCTAGCAATACAATTTCATGCAGACGTTGTCCATTTAGTACCTCTAAGGAAAGCATGGTGAGGACCTTGCTTTCATATTCTGAGATAACCGGAACATCTTCTTTTATTTTCTTTAAAAATTGATAGTAATTGAAATGCTCTTCCACGATAACGACTGGATCAATAGAGTTATGCTGAATGAAATCATAAAGCTCGGGTATTCTTCCGATGCGATTTTTCAGCTCTACATATGCATCCTTTAGCACTTTTAATGATGTTAATCTACTGTTCGTAATTGCCTTGAAAATTTGCTTCTTAGCAATTTCTTCAAAATTAATCGTAGACACGCCTTTAATATAGCTTGTATCCTTCACATGACGGCGGATGTTGTCCTTGTTTTGTGACTTATCCCCAGATAAGGCGACAGGGATCAAGTAGTTGTTTTTGTAGTTGCCGATAAAATCAATGATGGTTACGTATTCTTTGGAGGCATGCTTACGAAGACCTCTTCCTAGCTGCTGAATAAAAATGATGCTGGACTGTGTTTGCCTAAGCATCACCACTTGATTGATGCAAGGAATATCAATGCCCTCATTAAAAATATCGACCGTTAAAATGTAATCGAGTTTTCCATTTTCAAGCTGGTTTACCGCTAATGTTCTCTCATCCTGAGAGTTTTCCCCCGTCAAGGAAGTGGTACGTAACCCTCTTTGGTTTAATTCAAATGAAAGCTTAGATGCCTCATCTTTTCTACTACAGAAGATTAATCCTTTGACTCTATCACCATAGTGTCCATAGTAGTAGAGCTTCTCTACAATGTGATCTACCCTTTCCGTATCAACCAATTTGGAAAAGGAAACCTCTTCATCTAGCAGCTCTCCGTCATAGACCATGTCGGTGACACCAAAATAATGAAATGGACAAAGCATATCTTCTTCTAATGCTTCCTGCAAGCGGATTTCGTAGGCTATATTGTAGTCAAACAGCTGAAAAATATTAAAATCATCTGTCCGTTCAGGTGTAGCTGTCATTCCCATTAAAAACTTTGGTTTGAAATAATCGATGACTCGACGGTAAGAGGATGCACCAGCTTTATGTACTTCATCAATTAAAATGTAATCAAATTCTTCTGGGTCAAATTGATTTAGATTTGCCTCTTTTGAAATCGTTTGAATCGTTGCAAAAAGATATTTCGCTTGTGTTTGCTTGTTATTTCCAGAGTAAATGCCAAAGTCAGATTCGATTCCACCTAAAATCTTTAGAAAATCAGTTTTGGCCTTCGAAAGAATTTGTTCACGGTGTACGATGAAAAGCATCCTTTTCGGAGCATAGCGACGAACATCAAATGCCGATAGGTACGTTTTTCCTGTTCCAGTGGCAGAAATAATAATGCCTTTATCTTTTCCAGCGTCTCTCACAGCAGCAATTTGTAGTAAGGCTGCATCCTGCATCTTATTGGGGACAATTTTCAGAGCTTCCTCTATAGCATTCGTTTCATAAGGAGCGGGCATTTCAATTAATTGATTGATATCATTTGGTCTTGCTATGGGGGTGTATGACTTTTCGTATGCTTCTATCCAATCAGAAGTAAGAAGATGGGCATTCTCCCACACCTCTTCAAACTGATTCTTAAAATGATGAACAATCTCCCCATTTTCATGAGAAGTAAGCTTCACGTTCCACTCATAATTTACCTTTAAGGCATGTGCTGTTAGATTTGAGCTGCCTACAATAAGAGAATAATGTGTATGATGTTTAAAAATATATCCTTTCGAATGGAAACCTTTTATATCAGTTGTCCGCACTTCTACATTTTCTAGCTTTAAAAGCTCTTTGAATACCTTCGGCTGGTTAAAGTTTAAAAAGGTAGACGTTAAAATTCGTCCACGAATTCCTTTGCGCTTCAAATCTAACATATGGGATTTTAATGTGGCTAACCCACTCTCTGTAATAAACGCAACAGAGAAAATAAAGTCGATGCTTTTCTCTAATTCCTCTAGTACAGCGTTTAATACATTTTCATTTTTCCGAGTGTTATTTACTAACAATTCAGGTCGAAAATTACCTGAGCGAGTATGCTTCTGATCAATAAACCCTTTATATAAAGAAGCCGTTAAGTTCTCAACTAAATTTGACATAGTATCCCCTTATTTACCAAGTATTCTTTCATTCTATGATACTATGGTAAATCCTGCAAATATGCGGAAAATATAATAAGCTACCCACAATTTGTGAGTAGCTCTCTATTAATTAGCGGAGGATTCTCTGGAGATCTTTTCAATAGCAGGCACATCTGCAGGAGCCCAATCTAAAGTGTCCAGCTCCCCCGGCACTAGCCACTTCATTGCCGCATGCTCGGTTAAAACCGGTTTGCCTTCCTTCAGCTGGCAGTAAAAAGTGGTGAGGTGGACAATTCCAAAGTCATATTCATATACCGTTGTTTCAATTTTCTCCCCGATTTCCACCTTGCAAAGCATTTCTTCTTCAATCTCCCGGCCCAGCGCTTCCTGAGGTGTTTCCCCCTCTTCAATCTTCCCGCCTGGGAATTCCCATTTTAGCGGCAGCACCTTGCCGTTCCCTCGTTGGGCACAGAGGATTTTGCCGTTTTCAATGATTACTGCGCCAACTACATGAATGTTCTTTTTCATAGCAACCTCCTAAAATCGTCGTAATTCTGTCTTCATTATAACTTACCTTAGAGACAGTTGAAACGCACGAAGGACTGCCATTCCTCCTAAAAACAGTCTCTGAAAGTCATATACTTCCAGTGTCATAATCCCAATCATTGGACCTAAAGAGATGGCTATCGTTTCACCAACACCAAAATACCCATTCCTTCACCCCGACGTCCTTAGGAATGATCGCGGCAGCAAGTGTGGCAAAGTAGCTCGGGCCTTGGTCCAATTATCCATGGCGGGTTATTGCTCGCAGTGGTCCTTGTTTTGATCGTGAAGGGGAGCGGTTATCGGTGAAAAGGCAGATCGCCGCTTTTATGGTTCTGTCTTTTACTTTCTCATATCACTTCATGATGTAGATTTCAGGTTTTTCTGCATTAAAAAAAGACCCAAAAAGGATCCATGTGCTGTCATTCATATTATTCTTTTGAACTTTTTTCATCGTTCTGCTGTTTCGTGCCTTTACTTGTATAAGGCTTAAAACTCTTCTTTTTATTGGCACTGGCCTGCCAGCGATTCCAGCCCTTTTTACCTGTTCCGCCGCCTGTCCCGCCTTTACTGCTCTTCGTTTTTGCTTTAGCTTTACCCATACGATCACTCCATTATAATTGAACGCTGACTTGCAGCGTGTTTATTTAATAGGCTGTTTTCGCTTAGATTGTTGTTAAATGTTGCCGTTCCTTCCGATGCAATCAACTTTAGACTTTTACCATTAAATCTTTTAGCAACAATATTTTCGAAAATCGCCATTTTATATCAAGAAAGCATTAAATCATGCGAATCGGTGTCTTGCTCAATCGACCAACGCCTCGGCCAGAACAGATCCGCTCTTCTTATAAGCATATTAGTACTACACTACCACAAACACCGGGCCTTATGTAAAAACCAAAAATAGTTCCAATATTCGGTTTAAGTTTCACCATTCAAAGCTTCAATCACTCCATTCGCACTTCCGCAATGCCTTAACAGCCCTCAAAGGTCCCGTTCAGCATACGTCCAGTATCCCCAGATAATCCTGGCATACAAAGCAACGGTCGCTTCTTTATTGACTCTTCGTAAATAATTTCAATTACATTTTTCATAGAGATCCAGTCGAAAAAGATTTTTCTATTATTCTTCAATCCTGTAAAATAGGGATTAATTAGAAAAAATATGTATTGAAGGAGTTATCTCATGCCAATCTACAACAAACTAGTCCGAGATCGTATTCCGGAAGTAATCGAACGTACAGGAAAATCATTTAATACAACAATATTATCGCAAGAAGAATACATAAAAGAATTAAAAAAGAAAAGCTATGAAGAACTTGAAGAGTATATGTCAGCTGAAACTAATGAAGAAGCTTTGGAGGAGCTTGCAGATGTCCTTGAGATTCTCCATGCGTTCGCAGCAGTTCATGGTTCTTCCATTCATGAAGTAGAAGAAATTCGCAAGAAGAAAGCTGAGAAACGCGGGGGATTCCAGGAACGAATTTTCTTGGTGGATGTTGAAGATTGAGTAAGGTTCAGTTAATAACCAATCAACTTGCCAATCGGCTGATCGAAAAATTGGAAACAGCTGATACCATTTATATCTTAACGTCCTTTGTCATGAAATCTGGCTTGGATTTACTAGAGAAGCCATTGCTGAAAGCAGCTGAGCGGAACGCCGACATCAAGATCTGTACAGGAGATTATTTGTACATTACTCAACCTGAAGCGATCGAGAAGCTTGCTGCAATCCATCCATCAATTGAAGTTCGGATGTGGAAAAGTAATGGGGTCAGTTTTCATCCAAAAGCCTATTTATTTGAAGATGAGAAAAATGGAACATCGATTATTGGTTCTTCTAATCTTTCAAGGTCCGCTCTAACGAAGGGATATGAATGGAACGTTGAAGTAGATGAAGAATCTGATGGGGACTTATTTTTAACCGCAGCTCAGACGTTTCTAGAAGTGTTTCATCATGAACAGACGATTGCTTTAAATAAAGTGACGGCAGAATTATATAAGTCAAAATATGAAATCTTCCATGCGAAAACTCCTCAACTCGTGAAAAAGTGGACGGCATTAGAAGAACAGGATTTAATGCTCCCTGTTTCAGACGAAAAAGCAGATATTGTAAAAGAGCCTTCAGTCATTTACGGATCCATACAACCAAGATTTGCACAAATTGAAGCATTAGAAGAATTAAACGCGGTCTATGAATCAGGATACGATTCCGCAATGATCGTGATGGCGACAGGATTGGGGAAAACCTACTTAGCGGGATTTTTTGCTGAGAAGTTTCCAAGGATTTTATTTATTGCTCATTTAGAAGAAATTCTTTATCAGGCAAAGTCTTCTTTTGAAAAGATCATCCAAAATCGTTCGCTTGGAATCTATAATGGCAGAATAAAAGATTCAAAAGCATCTATTATTTTTGCTTCTATCCAGACCTTGAGCAGAAAAAAGCATTTGGAAGTGTTTGATGTGAATGAGTTTGATTTAATCATTGTCGATGAATTTCATCATGCCGCTGCAGCTTCCTATCAAAAAGTAATCAATTATTTCAAACCAGCGTTTCTGCTGGGAATAACAGCAACTCCAGATCGTAATGATAATCGCGATGTTTACGAACTTTGTAAAGGAAATGTTGCGTATAAAATTGACTTTCTTGAAGCGATTGAAAAGAATTGGCTGTCTGCATTTAAGTATGTTGGTATATACGATGATACAGATTACTCCAGGATTTCGTGGCTGGGTTCAAGATATGATGAAGAAGAGCTTTTGGCTGCACAGCTCAGACAAGGAATGGCTGATAAAATCATAGAGGCCTGGAAGAATCATAAACAATCTCGGACGATCGTCTTTTGTTCTTCAATTAGACAAGCTGATTTTTTATCACAGGCTTTTTCAGATAGAGGATACAGAACAGTAAGCCTGCATTCACAGTACAAAGGACTCAATCGGAATTTCTTTATAGAACAGCTTGATCGAGGGGAACTGGATGCGATTTTCACAGTGAATCTTTTCAATGAAGGCGTGGATATCCCGTCTGTCGACACTCTTTTATTTGTAAGACCAACAGAATCATTGACTGTGTTTACGCAACAAATAGGACGGGGACTAAGGCTTCATCCTGATAAAGAAAAATGTGTCATTATCGATTTAATCGGAAATTATCGAAATGCAGACCTTAAGCTTAGTTTGTTAAGGGTACCTGTGGCATTAGATAAGAAGAAATCTGGAGATTTGCCAACTTTACCTGCAAATTGTGTGCTTGATTTAGAGATGAAAGTCATTGATTTGCTGAATGAAATGATGAGGAAGAAGCAGCCTAGAAAAGAAATGCTGCTGGCTAATTACAATAAGGTAAAAGAAGAACTAGGTAAAAGGCCATCTTATTTAGAGCTTCATTTAAAGGGAGCAGAGCCGGCTTCAGCTTATAAAAGTGAGTTTAAATCTTACCCGGCTTTCTTAAATTGGGCAGATGAGCTCCATGAAAATGAGAGTAGGGTTTTTGAAGCATATAAGGATTGGTTTACTGAAGTTGAGAAGACAGTAATGACGAAGAGCTACAAAATGATTGTGCTTCTCTATATGCTTAACAAAGGTCCTGAAAACTGGCTAAAGCCCGTTACACCGGAAGAGGTGGCGCCATTTTTCTTTAACTACCTGACCGAAAAAGAATATAGAAGAAACATCGATTTTTCAGGAAAAGCAGCCATGGAAATGTGGAACGGAGATTTGAATAAAGTAGCCAAACTCATAAGAGATATGCCGATGACTAAATGGAGCGGGAGTTCGAATGGATTAGTTATGTTTAATGAAGGTGAATTCTCTTTTAATTTTACAGTGAATGAAAATGATGAATTGCAATTGTACAGATGGACAAAGGAAATTTGTGAGTATCGTTTGCATGGGTATTTTGAGAGGAAAGAGGTAAAACAAAAAGGATAAATCTATGGGGATTTATCCTTTTTTGATAAAATGAAGGTTATCTTTTGGAAGCTCTAAAACCAGCTTTTTCTGCTTCTTCTGGAGAACAGAACCACTGAATATCATCTTGAGTTTTATCATAGTAGGCACCACCGGGCATGTGATAAATTTTAGAGTTCATATTTCCTTTAATTTGTCCTTTGCAAGATAAATTAGATTCTTTATCATCACTTGGGTCATTTACAAATGCTTCTCCATTTCCACTTGTTCCAGAACTTTTTGCGGTTTGAGCCTTTCGCTCAGCTTCTTGTTTAGCAGCGGCCTGCTCTTGAGCCTTTCGTTCAGCTTCTTGTTTAGCAGCGGCCTGCTCTTGAGCTTTTCGCTCAGCTTCTTGTTTAGCAGCAGCCTCTTCCTGAGCTTTTCGCTCAGCTTCTTGTTTAGCAGCAGCCTCTTCCTGAGCTTTTCGCTCAGCTTCTTGTTTAGCAGCAGCCTCTTCTTGAGCTTTTCGCTCAGCTTCTTGTTTAGCAGCAGCCTCTTCTTGAGCTTCACGCTCAGCTTCTTGTTCTTTAGCCTTCTCTTCAAGAGCTTTTTGTTTTTCCACTTTATCTTCTGCAGCAGCAAGCATTTCTGTAGATTTTCCATTCGTTTTTGATGGTTCAACGACTTGAGTTTCACCTATGAGTCCTACCATAAAGAAACAAAAAAGAAATAAGTAGATGTAAGTATATAAGACTTTTCTTCTTGTTTGATAATGAACCCACGGTAAGACTAATTTTGGTTTAATCAAACCGACAATTAGGGCAAGGATACTAATGAAAACTCCAGTAGCAGCTATATTAGTGATTACTTCTGACTCTGGTAGCATAAAACTTAATAGAAAGAGTATGAGAAAAGTATAAAAAAGCGATGCGAGAAACGTTTTCCATCCAGTTCTTGAGCGGAAACCAATTAATTTTCTACCCCAATTAATAATAAAAACCCCCGTTATATTATTGTAATTTTAATTCTCTTTTTTCATCTCTCTATTTATTGGTAAAAAGAGGACAAATCACTATTTTATTATAAAGGGGAAAATTTAATTTTGTAACATAAAATTCCTTTTTCATATTTAAAATTTGAAATAACAAAAAGTTAATGCGACACTCGATTTTCTAATACTTCCATTATCCTGATCTGCAATTACAAAAAAAGATCCTTCCCCTGGAGTGGGAAAGTTTACATTTAACTCCAATTCATTTAGAAAACCAGCGAATTATTTTCAAAATCACTTCAACGGTTGATAGTGCAACCTTTTAAAAACAAAATCTTAAAGTTAAGCGTTTGCAAAAATGAAAATCCATGTTACTATACTTGTATACAAGTATACTTGTTTATCAAATGAGGTGGCATTATGGAGAACAACACAGAATTTATGTATCCGGAAAAATGGATTTTAAAAGGTTCCATCGGGGATCGCATCACATCGGAGCTTAGGATGCGTATTATTTCAGGGTTAATTGAAAGCGGAACCATTCTCTCTGAAAATAAGATAGCGGCTGATTTTTCTGTAAGCCGTTCACCAGTCCGTGATGCAATGAAGACGCTTGCATCGGAAAATATGATTCGGCTGGAACGGATGGGAGCGGTAGTTGTCGGACTGTCTGAAAAGGAAATTCAGGAAATATACGATGTTAGGCTGCTGATTGAAACGTTCGTATTCGAAAGGCTTGTCAAAGAGGATACGAAGGAGCTTGAGAGAGAGCTTCATAAAATTGTGGAAATGATGAAGGTTGCAATCAAGTATGGGGATGCAGATGAATTCTCTTTTCAGGATGTTCTTTTCCACGAAACCATCATCCGGTCTGCAGGTCATTCCTACATCATGATGATCTGGAACAATTTAAAGCCTGTTATGGAAAGTTTAATTCTGCTTTCAATGCGGGCCAGGTTCAGAGAGAAATACGAAGATTTTGAAAGGATTCTCAATAATCACGAGCTTTATATCAAAGCGATCACAACAAAGGACCGTGAGCTCATGAAAATGTCTCTGCATCAAAACTTCGATGATGTACAGGACAAAGTGGATGACCTTTGGATGTCTCAGGAACTGCTCAATAAAGGTGTTGGAGACAGAAAAGAGTAGAATGTGTACAACATAGATATCGGTACCTCGAGTACCAGACACTAGGAGGAAGTAAGACATGCCTTTACTTATAGTAGGAATTGGAATTATAGCCTTATTGGTGCTGATCATGGGCTTAAAACTGAATACGTTTGTTTCTTTAATCATCGTATCATTCGGTGTTGCACTTGCACTTGGAATGCCTCTTGAAACGATTGTGAAAACGATTGAAGCCGGATTAGGCGGAACACTTGGACATCTTGCCCTTATCTTTGGTCTTGGTGCAATGCTCGGTAAATTAATTGCAGACTCGGGCGGAGCCCAGCGTATTGCTATGACTCTAGTGAACAAATTCGGTGTGAAGAATATCCAGTGGGCTGTTGTTGCTGCATCTTTTATCATCGGTATCGCTCTTTTCTTTGAGGTTGGACTTGTCCTTTTAATTCCTATCGTTTTCGCCATTGCAAGACAGCTGCGAGTTTCCATTCTCTATCTCGGTATTCCAATGACAGCGGCGCTGTCTGTAACCCACGGCTTCTTGCCGCCACATCCTGGTCCGACTGTTATATCAGGTGAATACGGGGCGGATATTGGCCAGGTTCTTCTTTACGGAATCATTATTTCCATTCCAACAGTTCTTTTGGCAGGCCCTGTTTTTACAAAAATTGCGAAGAAGATTGTTCCTGAATCATTCACGAAGACCGGAAGCATTGCCTCTTTGGGAGAACAAAAAACGTTTAAGCTTGAGGATACTCCAGGCTTTGGCATCAGTGTATTTACTGCTTTGCTTCCAGTGATCCTGATGTCCATTGCAACCATTATTACTCTGGTACAAAATACAGTGGGGCTTGCTGACAATAGCTTCCTTGCAGCCATTCGGTTCATTGGTGAAGCTGGAACTGCCATGCTGATTTCCTTATTGTTTGCCATCTATTCAATGGGAATCGCCCGCAACATTCCAATGAAACAGGTAATGGATTCTTGTACGACCGCCATCACTCACATTGGGATGATGCTTCTGATTATAGGAGGCGGCGGTGCTTTCAAACAAGTATTGATTGACGGTGGTGTCGGAACCTACGTAGCCGATCTTTTTGAAGGCACTTCCATGTCACCTATCCTGCTTGCCTGGATTATTGCAGCAATCCTCCGCATCTCACTTGGATCTGCGACAGTGGCTGCGTTGACGACTGCTGGTCTCGTAATTCCGATGCTTGGCACGACTGACGTAAACCTTGCTTTAGTTGTCCTTGCAACTGGCGCAGGAAGTCTGATTGCCTCCCATGTTAATGATGCAGGTTTCTGGATGTTCAAAGAGTACTTCGGCCTGAGTATGAAAGAAACGTTTGCCACTTGGACCTTGCTTGAGACCATCATTTCTGTAGCAGGACTTCTATTTATTCTGTTGCTTAGCCTGTTTGTTTAATACCTTATGTAAAAGGCGATAGGACCCCCTGGGTTCTATTGCCTTTTGATTTTTTATGTTTGCGGTTAGGCGAGCACCTTTAACATCGACGTCCGCAGGAGATTTTGATCCTTCACGGGTTGCATCGTTTTACATTGTGGCTGACTTCTTTTTTACATGCATCAGCCTCGAAAAAGTCAACAAAGCCGGTAATCTGAGGGAACTTGGAATATAATATATGAATTTTTTTAATTAGGACGAAATGTTGTGATACATTTTATATACAAAAAGAAAACCAAAAAGTTCCATGAATTTAAGTTGAAATAATTATAATAAACTAGAGGTTGATAGTTATGCATAAAGATATTGAGAGCATAATAGATAATTGGATTGAAAAAATAAATAAAGACGAATTTTACCTAGCTCATTCATTTAATAAAATCATTGAGAAAAAAAGAAGTGCTGAAGCATTTGAGTATATCCCTCATATGATCGATGCGATACTAGAAACTAATGATGACTTTATAGCTTCTCAATTAATTTTTTATTTAAATTGTCTATATGGAAAAGCTGATACTGCAGAAATTCATCATGCATTTATTTCAAAAAAAGAAGAAATGGAATGGCACATTAATAATCTTGATGGAGTAGATTCCAAACGAGAATATCTAGAATTTAAAAGAGATCTCAAAATTAAATAGAAACTTTGTATTACTTTTAGTAAAAGCGCTATCTTTTAGATAGGGCTTTTTATATTTTAGGCGTCATATAATATTCTGTCATGTGTTCTGTTCAATAATTTTTCTATGAATATTTAATTAATGCTCCGATTGTTGGCACCTGCAAATACCTTCTCTCAAGCTAGTATTCACAGCGCTTTCATGATAACATAATTTCAAAAAACACCTTAAGGAGGGAAGTGCTATGAATAAAAGGCAGATTTGAAAGCGTTTTAGAAATGTGACCTTCAGGAAAAGGATTATCATGATTTTTATGATCAGCAGCTTGATTCCTTTTATTTGTCTGGGCTTTCTCTCCTTCTTTACAATCGATTCTATTATCCAGAACAAAGTGGAGACATCTTTGCAGAATAATTTAAAGCAGGATTTGATGACGCTTGAAAATACGCTGGATAATTTGAATCACGTGTCGCAGCAGCTTTCTGTTGGGGGCGGTGCAAACCGGATTCTTGAAGATCTGCTTCTTGAAAAGGATGGCTACAGGAAAATTCAGCTGACGAAAGAATTGAAAAGCGAATTAAATCTTCTTTCTTTTTCCAATCCGAATATAGGTCTCATGATGTATTATCATGCCAATACCGGAAACTATGATTTTGAAAATTTTCGTGTTCGCAGCGGTTTTTCCCCGTCAGAGCTTCCTGTGATGGCAGAATTCCCCGAGATTACATATTACGGGCCTCATAAATCATTTAATGGCTCCATCAATCAAGTGGTGTTCAGTACGATGAGAAAGGTGAATATTCCGGGGAGGAACATTTATCTTTATATTGAATCAGGGCGAAATGCACTAGAGCCGCTGTTTGCTCCGGAGAATAGAAAAGAAACATCGAGGCGTCTGGTCATCCTTGATCCGCAGGAGCGAATTGCTTTTAGTGAAAATCAGGATGTGTATCCAGTAAACAGCCAGTTTTCTTTTGAGGGAAAATCAGGGTACTACAAATCGTTTTTTTGGACGAAAGAAACGAGCAATCAAGGCTTTAGTATTGTATCAATCACTCCACAAAAAGAGCTGACAAAAGAGCGCAATCAATGGATTCTTCAAGCTGCATTTATTTTTGTTTTCTTTCTGGCAGTTGCATCTTTGTTTGCCTGGCTTCTTTGGAAAATGGTCTATCATCCTTTGAATAAGTTCAATAGAGAGATTACCAATCTTATGAATTCGGACATTGAACTTGGTGAAATGACGAATATTCCTGAATTCGATGATCATTTGAAGAAGGTCAGAAATATGAAAACGAAGATTTGGGACTTATACGCTGAAATTGAAATCAAGGAAAAGCGCAGGGCTGATCTGGAAGTAGAAAAGCTTTTGTATCAGATTAATCCGCATTTCTTGATGAATACTTTAGATACCGTTCATTGGCTGGCTGTATTCAGCGGAAATAAGCAAATTGATAAACTTGTGCTATCACTGAATAAGCTGCTTGGATACAATCTTGGGAAGATGGGAGAAACAACTACCGTTGAAAAAGAGTTGGCAGCAGTAAGGGAATACTTAAGCCTGCAGCAGGTGAAATACGATTTTCAGTATGACATAGATGTAGACCCGGCCGCACTGAATTGCCGGGTTCCGCGTTTTATCATGCAGCCGGTAGTAGAAAATTCACTTTATCATGGAGTAAGCGATAATGGATACATCCATGTGAATGTCAGGGTAGCTGAACGTCTGGAAATTACGATTCAGGATAACGGAACAGGTATGACTCAGGATGAGAAAAATCAGATTCTTGAAGAGTTAGGGAATGAAAACCAAAAGGTAGGAATGGGAATCGGTTTGAAGTATGTAAAGAAAATTCTTGAAGCTGAGCATGGGAACCTGGCTGAATTCCATATCAAAAGTGAAAAAGGCAAGGGAACAATTGTAACAATCAGTATACCGCCGGAAAGGGAGGCCGAGGCTGTATGATTCGGGTCTTAATAGCAGATGATGAGAAGATTGTCAGGATGGGGCTCGTATCGTGTATGCCCTGGGCGGAATTTGGCATGACAGTAGCCGGTGAAGCAAACAACGGGGAGAATGCCCTGCAATTTATGGAAAGCAATGAGGTGGATTTGCTTTTTACGGACTTATCAATGCCTGTCATGTCAGGAATTGAACTTATGAGAGAGGTTATTTTACGGTTTCCGCATGTGAAGATTGTCGTTTTGACACTTCATCAGGATTTTGAGTATATACAGGAGGCTCTCAGGCTGGGTGCGATTGACTATGTTTCTAAAACACAGCTGGAAAAGGAAAACTTTCATGATGTTCTTGGGAGAATATCTGAGATTATGAAAAAAAGAGAAACAACGGGTCTTGCATCTTCTAAAGAAAGTCTTGTTAATAAAAGCGGTTTAGTCCTTTATTGCATGAAATCTGCAGAAGAACCCGCTAATCACGATATTCCTTTAAAGGGAGCTGAAGAAACGGATTTTGGAGTGTGGTACTGGAATGACTACACGGAGCAGGATCTTGCAGGTTTGAGAGAATGGGCTGAAAGCCGCATGGCAGCTCATAGAGAGAACTGGGCAATTGTCTGCATCTCAGGCTTTGGTAAAATGGATAAACGCCAATGGCTTCAGCTTGTCAAATCTTATCAAAAAATGGACTTGTTTTACACATTCGATCCATCAAATCCTTATATTCACGTACTAGCAGATACCGTATCTCATGAAAATGAAGTCTCATTCTTAAAACTGAATGAAGTAAAAGAGAAGTGGCTGACTGGAGATTGGATAAATAATGAGGAGTACTTTATTCTTCTTAAAGAAGAACTAAAAGGGCTGAGGCTGCCGCCGATAAGACTGACTCGAATAATCTATTCAATGACAGATGAATGGAACAGAATCTATAAGGAGATTCTGCCGCAGCCAATTGAAACAGATGATTTTCTTACTAGTTGGCATCAGCTTGAAGAGTGGCTTTCTCAAGTAAGAGTAATGATTAAAGGGATTAGTGACACGCCGGCATTTTCGGAAGAAATTCAGGAGAGCATCCGAAAAGCACTTGTTCTTATGCAGGAAATGCTCAGCGAATCTTTATCAGCGGGAGATGCTGCAAGACTGGTCAACATGAGCAGCAGTTATTTCAGTATCTGCTTTAAAGAGATTGTAGGAAAAACGTATTCGGAACATTTACGTGACCTCCGCATGAAACGTGCAAAAGAACTAGTTAGAACAACGTCAAAACCCATACACTGGATAGCTGAGCAAGTAGGTTATCAGGATGAAAAGTATTTCAGCAGGCTGTTCAGGGATCAAACAGGATGTTTGCCAAGTGAATACAGACAAAGAAAACGAAGAGTAAAAGTTGAATAGGGTAGAAAACGTTCAAAAAACAGGTAGATGTATTTTTGAACGTTTTTTTCTGTTTTGAATGATATTCCCACCAATCATGTAATCGTTTTCTATCCAGCAGGTTAACGTTTCAATGATATAGTGAAAGTGTTCAAAAGCAAAAGGGGGATGGCTTGAGATGAAAAAGAAAATGAAACTTCTGCTCGCAGGCTTTTTGGCAGCTGCTGCAATGAGCGGCTGTGTGAGCAAAGATGTAAGCGATACCACTGAGGGTGTCAACGCAAACATGGAGCCGCTTGGAGGATATTCAGAACCGGTTGAGGTTTCAATCGGTAAAGGAATTGATCCGAATTATAAGTTCAATGGAGAAGATACTGCTGAGAATAACGTGTATACACGATGGCTGAAAAAAGAATATAACATTCATGTCAAACATGAATGGGAAGCAGCTTCCGCCGATTATGAGCAGAAAGTCAGTTTGTCTATAGCAAGCAACGATTTACCCGATGCCATGATGGTAAATGAATCTCAGCTGAAACAAATGATAAAAGCAGATCAGCTCGCAGATCTTTCTGAAGTATATAAAAAAGCGGGAGCCCCAAGGTTAAAAGCCATTTATGACTCAAATCCGGGACTGCTAGAAAATGTGACATATGACGGAAAGCTTTACGCTCTGCCTGAAACAACGCTCCCTTCAGCACCTATGACATGGATAAGAAAGGACTGGCTTGATGAGCTTGGTTTAAAAGAGCCTAAAAGCCTTGAAGACCTAAAAACAATTGCAAAAGCATTTATTGATAATAAAATGGGCGGAGAAAACACGGTAGGAATTGTAGGAACAGCCCAGGGCGGATCCCTTTATTCAACTTTCCTGACTTCTGGAGACCACTCTTTTAACCTTTCTCCATTGTTTTTTGCAAATGATGCTTACCCTGGAATATGGGTTAAAGACAAAAACGGGAAAGCAGTTTATGGTTCAACCACACCTGAAACGAAGAAAACATTGGGTATGCTTAGAGACTGGTATAAAGAAGGATTGATTGACAAAGAGCTTGGCTTGAGAAAAAGTGCACAAGAAGTGATCGTCAGCGGAAAAGCAGGGATTTTCTTTGGTCCATGGCACTCTCCGTACAGCATACAAGATGCAATTAAGAATGATCCAAAAGCGAACTGGAGGCCTTACCTTGCTCCTGTTGATGATTCGGGGAAGTTTAATTCAAATGAGACAACCGGCAGCCAGTATATCGTTGTGAATAAGAACTTTAAAAATCCTGAAGCGATCATTAAGATGCTGAATATCCACGTGAGTGAAAAAGCGAAAAGCTACGAGAAAGATGTAGCGGACAGACAGATGACCTCACAGGAAATCCCGCTTTTTATTATTGCAGGGCACGGAGATCAGCTTGAATATGCAGTAAGCTCGACTCAAAAGCACCTTTCGGGTGAAGTAAAGCTTGAAGAGATTGATAAGATCAACTACGGGTTCGCTTATGAGCTTGCAGCTCATGCGAAAAATGTAAAAAAAGAGCCTTATGAAAATTACGATATTCAATACTGGGACAAGCAAGGGGACGAGGCGTTCTTCAGTCATGTTTATGCACACTTAAATGGCGGCTCAACATTTGTGAATGCTGATATTAATTACGTGAGAAGTCTTGCAACAGCTAAAACGAAAACAATGGAATCAAGATGGGCAAATTTAAGCAAGCTTGAAGATGAGACATTCCTGAAGATTATCTTCGGAACGGCGCCGCTGAGCGAGTTTGACACATTTGTTAAAAAATGGAACAAACAGGGCGGTAAACAAATCACAAAAGAGGTCAACGAGCAATAGAGTTTTTGAGACGGGTGAAAGCTGCTCGTCTCTCTGACTTTAAGGAGGATATCTAAATGAAAAGTAAAGAAGTTTACAATGGTGAACCTCTCACAGTGCCTCATGTGAAAGTGCGTGCAGGAGTTTTGCCGAAATTCATGAAATCCAATGGCTTTCACTATTCATTGATGCTGCTGCCGGGCTTGATCTGGCTGTTTTTTTTCAACCTTCTCCCAATGTACGGAATTCTGCTTGCCTTTAAGGATTTTAACCCGGGGCTTGGTTTATTAAAGTCCGCCTGGATTGGGCTTGAGAACTTCCGCTATATGTTTGAGCTCGAAGACAGTGCTCAGATTTTCAAAAATACGATTTTCATAGCCATTGCAAAAATGGCATTGAACCTTATTGTTCCGTTAGTGTTTGCACTCATGCTGAATGAAGCAAAGAATCGGTTATTTACTAGATCTGTGCAAACGATTGTGTATCTTCCGCACTTTTTATCGTGGGTAATCGTCGCAGGCATTTTACTAGATTTATTCTCTTTTACAGGGCCTGTGAATCAGATGCTCGGGCTATTTGGTGTAGAACCTGTTCTATTTTTCTCAAATCCTGATATTTTCCCATCTATTGTTGTAGGAAGTGATGTCTGGAAAGAGTTTGGATTTGGGGCCATTATCTACTTCGCAGCTCTTACTTCTATAAGTCCTGAACTTTATGAAGCAGCAGCTATAGATGGAGCTTCACAATTCAAGCGGCTTATTCATATTACGCTGCCAAGCATTCTTCCTGTAGCTGTCCTCCTCGGAACATTAAGCTTGGGAAATGTTTTAAATGCAGGATTTGATCAGATTTTCAACTTATATAATCCTTTGGTCTATTCAACCGGGGATATTATTGATACCTGGGTGTACAGAACTGGATTAATAGATATGCAATACGGTCTTGCTACAGCAGTAGGTCTTCTTAAGTCAATTGTCAGTCTGATTTTAATTGCTGTATCTTATCTACTTGCTTACAGATTTGCAAACTATCGAATTTTCTAAGGATTGGAGGCATCATCCATGGTAGAAGAGCGGTCATTTCTCACAAAATTTTTTAATGGTCTCAATATCTTTATTTTGCTTCTGATCACCCTTCTTTGTATTTACCCAGTCTGGTACATGCTCGTTGTTTCATTCAGTGACAAAGCAGCAGTTGCTGCCGGACAGGTGTTTTTCTGGCCAAAAGAATTTACTCTAAGTGCATATGCGATGATACTTGAAGATGCTCAGTTTTTTAAATCGTTCTCCATTTCAGTGACAAGGGTATTTTTAGGAGCCATAACAACATTTGTTGTCGTTGTGCTGATGGCATATCCCTTATCCAAAACGTCTAAAGATTTTCGCCCGCGGAATGTGATTATGTGGACGCTCATATTTGCCATGTTGTTCAACGGAGGATTGATTCCGTGGTATATGACTATGAAATCTTTAGGCATGACCAATAACATTTGGGGACTGGTTCTTGGCGGAGGGCTTCCTGTTTTTAATGTCATTCTCGTCATGAATTTTTTCAGAAATCTGCCAAAAGAACTCGAAGAATCTGCCATTATGGATGGAGCAGGACCTTGGCGGATATTGTTACAAATCATTTTGCCGCTCTCAAAACCTGTTTTAGCTACTGTATTGGTGTTCACCATTGTTTATCATTGGAATGAATTCTTTCAGGCTCTCGTACTCATGACGAAAAATGACAACTATCCTCTGCAAACCTATATTAGGCAGGTTACGGTAATAGCTGACGCTTCGAAACTAGACGCTGAATCAGCGAAGCGTCTTACCAATACGTCCAATCAGACATTGAATGCAGCTAAAATTTTCATTTCAATGATACCGCTTTTAATTATTTATCCATTCTTCCAGAAATATTTCATTAAGGGGATAACGCTTGGTTCGGTTAAAGGATAACGTAAATGAGGAGAGGATTAATATGAAAGTAAGGTTAAAAAGAATGGTCATGCTGTTGATGATAATGTCATTGATTGGATCACTTACAGTATCAGCAAAAGATGCTCAGCCTGCTGAAATGTCTGAAAATACGATCCGAATCTATTATGAAAGAGCAGATCAGTCCTTTGATCAATGGGGTCTTTGGCTGTGGGGAGATGTTGAGGTGCCTTCTGATCAAATGGGAAGCTGGCCTATCGGGGCCACGGCTTTTTCCTTTGAACAGATTGATCAAAATCGCGCATACATAGATATAAAAGTAAAAGAGAATGCATCGAGTCTAAATTTTATTGTAGTCAATCGGCAGACAGGCGAAAAAGATGGAGGAAACAAAGTTTTTACACAATTTGAAGAAACGGGGGAAATCTTTGTGAAAGAAGGGGATGACACAGTTTATCTTAACTCAAAAGGTGTGCATAAGCCTGGAAAAAGCAAAGCACATTTTCCCAAGTGGTCAGATGACAGCGTCATTTATGAAGTGAATGTAAGACAGTATACGAAAGAGGGAACGTTTAAAGCATTTGAACAGCATTTACCCCGTTTGAAAAAATTAGGCGTTGAAATTCTATGGTTTATGCCAATACATCCGATATCTGAAGAAGGAAGAATAGGATCTCTTGGTTCTTATTATGCTGTACAGGATTATAAAGCGGTCAATCCGGAATTTGGATCGATGGAAGATTTTAAAAGACTTGTAGATAAGGCACACAAAATGGGATTTAGAGTGTTGCTTGACTGGGTTGGAAACCATACAGGAAAAGACCATATCTGGACGCAAAACAAAGAATGGTACACCCTGGACAAGGAAGGAAATATTACTCATCCTCCAGGAACAAACTGGCTTGATGTATCGGATTTAAATTATGATAATCAGGAAATGCGGAATGCCATGATGGAGGCCATGAAATTTTGGGTGAAAGAAGCTGATATCGACGGCTATCGTGCGGATTACGCAAGCGGCGTGCCTGTTGATTTTTGGGAACAGGCCAGAAAAGAACTGGATAAAATCAAGCCAGTATATATGCTTGCAGAAGATAATATAAAGCCTAACCTGTTAAATGAGGCCTTTAATGCAAACTATGGGTGGGAATTGAATCACATCTTGCGTGAAGTTGCATCGGGCGGCAAAGGAATCAGTGCCATAGAAGCTTATCTTTCAAAAGTGAACGCTCTCTATCCAAAGGGTTCCTATCCTATGCACTGGACATCGAATCATGATGATAATTCATGGGAAGGCACCACAGCTGAACTTTTTGGCGATGCAGAAAAAACAATGGCTGCATTAACTTTTGTCATGCCAGGAATACCTCTCATCTATTCGGGACAGGAAGCAGGGCTTAACAAGCGCCTCGCATTTTTTGATAAAGATGAAATATCATGGAACGACATCTCTATGCAGGATTACTATACTGAACTTGTGAAACTGAAAAAAGAAAACAAAGCATTGTGGAACGGATCAGCCGGCGGGAATGTAGAAAAAATTGAAACGGCAAGTGACAAGGTATTAGCTTTTTCCAGAAGCAAAGGAAAGTCAAAAGTCATTGTTTTCGCAAACCTTTCATCGTCTACTACGGCGTTTACAACAGATGCTGCAGCCGAGGAGTATAAAGTTTTTGGTGGAAATCAGTATACTTCCGTAAACAAAGAGGTTCAATTAGACCCATGGGAAATTCTTATTTTATCCAAGTGATCTCAAAGATGTTAAAAGGAAACCTGCGGGCTAACTGTTCGCAGGTTTTAGAGTTGTTATAAAAAAGGGATATACATATAAAACGGAGAATTACCTCTAGATACAACAAAACCTAATAGATCAGTTATCTGCCGGGACATGGAGGTTCGACAAACATGTTTACTAAAAAGAAGATGGAAACAAAAGAAAACCTTTATTGTATTGCTATTTTCACAGACAGAGAGTTGAGTGATAAAGAGTATGACGATCAATTAGAAAAAATCTATGATGCAGCAGAGGAAAGTGTAGCGGTTGTATCTGAGATTGAACCGCCTGATGAAATGGTCGAGGAACTAAAAAATGCTTTTCCTGACACTAAAATAGAAGTGCCGAGTTACGGTGTCTACAAGTTTGACCCTGAAAAGTTAGACGAAGAAACAAAGAAGATGGAGAAGAGGCACAAGTGGAAGAAATTTTTTAACACAATTCCTATTACTGAGTACCTTATCGTTGAAAATAAGGTCATGTATGATATCAATCAGGTTTTATTATTTACGACAGACATTCATGAGGTCATATCTTATATTAATGAAAATAAAGAGATGAGTTAGAGGGAACACAAAGAGGGAAGTATCCGCCTTTTCCTGGGGAACTTGCTGAAGGAAAGAGGTTTACCTCCCCAACTCTTCGATCATCTCCTCAGCTTCCTCCCACGATGAAAGAAAGGCGCCGGCTGCCAGCCTGTGTCCGCCTCCGCCGTAGTTCTTTGCGATTTCGTTTACAGCGATTGTTTTTGAACGGATTCGGACTCGGATCTTGCCGTCCTCCTCAATGAAAAGCACCCAGATGCGTGCAGGTATGTACGCGGTAAGGGCATGAATCAAAGGTGCTGCTTCAGAGGAATCAAGACTAAGGTTTACAAGCATTTCCTTTGTTACACGAAGGCTCACGATTCCCTGTTCAGTTACCTGTGCGCGGTATGAGACAAATGGTTTCCATTTTGAATAATCAGTGCCGCTCTTCTTCATCAGATGATGGATGCGATCGGGTTTAAAGGCGAATTTCTTTATCTGTGAAACAATCCTCAACGTTCGTTCACCGGCCATTCCATTCTTAAGCATGCCTGTATCTCCCATTATCCCCGCGTATAATGCAGCAGCTGCCTCATTTGTGAATTTAAATGTCTCCTGATTGGAAAAAAACAGATCCGCCAGCATCTCGCACACGGAACTATAAGAAGAGTCAACCCAGCGCAGATCCCCATAGCTTTCCCCATCGGAATGATGATCGATTTTTACGAGTGTTTTCCCAAACAGGAAGCGTTGGTCACTGATCCGCTTCGTTTCTGCAGTGTCGCAGACAATGACAAGAGCGTCTCTATATTGATAGTCTTCAATCATATCCATGCTGCCGATCCATTCAAGGCTTTTCTCCGCGCCTCCCATTGCAAAGACTTTCTTTTCCGGAAACGATTGCTGCAGCGTTTTTTTCAGGGCGATCTGTGAACCGATGGCGTCAAAGTCAGGATGAATGTGGCGGTGGATGATGATGGTGGGGTGGGTGGTGATGGCTTTTAAAATGTCTGATTGTTCCATGGATTACTCCTCATTCAGTCTATTCGTAACCATTCTATCATAATTTTTTCATTTTCCATTCAAAGACTCGGTTTGTAAAATAGGAAGTAACAAGAAATAAAAGAAGAGGTTTATATGATGCCAATTTACAACAAACTGGTTCGCGACAGAATACCGGAAGTCATTGAAAAGACAGGGAAAAAATTTCATGCCACAGTCTTGTCTCAGGATGTATATATAGAAGAGTTAAAAAAGAAAAGCTTTGAGGAGTTGGAGGAGTATATAGCAGCGGAAACCGATGCTGAAGCGTTGGAGGAGCTGGCCGACATGTTTGAAATCCTACATGCATTGGCTGCCGTTCACGGTTCAACCATTCAGGGAGTGGAGAAGATCAGGAAGGAAAAGGAACAGAAGCGGGGCGGGTTCAATGAGCGGATTTTCCTTGTGGATGTTGAGGATTGAGCAGATTTGAAGTAGATATTCACACTTTGAGAGTGAGCTCTATAAAAAATTGTAATGAAAAAGGCTGTTCAGAACGCTAAACAGACATCCCAAACAGCCTTCTTTTCATTTCAATCTATCATTCCTCAATCCGTCTCGTATCGTTCTTTTTTATATAAAACGCTGCGGCAATCCAAGAGGTAATCGGAATGACAATGGCAACTCCTATTCCAGCACACATGATGGTGATGATTTCGGCACTGAAGACTTTTGAATTGACGATATCACCAATAGAATAAGATAAATCTTTAAACCAGATCAGGAGTCCGAGGTAGCTTCCAAAAAAGGCGAAAAACAGTGTGTTTGTGTTTGTGCCCAGAATGTCTCTTCCAATGGATAAGCCTGATGTGAACAATTCTTTTCTTTTTATGTTCGGATGATGCTTTACTATTTCATGCATCGGGGATGTAATCGAGATGGCAATGTCAGTAATGGCGCCGATTGTACTCATGATAATTACAGAGGCACCAATTTTGACAAAGTCGATTCCAATGAAAAGGGAAAACATGCTTAATTCTTCTACTTCTTCTTCTCCAAAACCTTGGATCATGAACTTATCGGTCAGAATGACAATGAGAAAGTAGAGCATAGCCAGCGTAATCATTGTTGAAATAAATGCTGCGGCTGTTTTTTGATTCACTTCATTTATGAAGAACAAGTTTACGCAGCTGATTATAGCAGATGCAGCAAGCGTTAAAAGAATTGGATTAAGATTTGGATCAGCCATGAAAAGGATGGCGAGAAAAAGGATAACAAAATTCAGGAATAATGCCGTAAATGATCTTGCCCCTTTTCTGCCACCTATCATAATCATTAACAGAAACAAGATGGCAGCTAAACATACTAATGTATTCATATTCTTGCCTTCTTTCTGTTAATAAAATAGAGAGAGGTATAAAGACCAATTGGGATTGTGAGCACAATTCCAATCCCTCCTGCCATAGCCCGGGCTAATTCCAATGATAGATTCATGGACAGTGTATATCCAAGCGGTGATGCATTTTTAAAATACAAAATCAGCATGGGAATGGATCCGCTTATGTAGGCAAAAAACAGAATATTGGTCATAGGACCCATAATATCTTTTCCGATTTCCAGACCTGATGCTTTAAGAGCTTTTAAAGAGATATTAGTGTTTTTTTCGTAAAGGCCAAAGATAGAGGAAGACATGGTGATTGCTACATCCATGACGGCTCCCAGGGATCCGACCAGTACCCCAGCAATAAACACGACCTTCGGTGGGCGTGTTAAAAATTGCATTTCTTCATATCTAAGTCCATTACCTGACGTGAGTTTTAAAACGAGCATGGCTATAAACAAAGAAATAAACGTCCCTAAAAGGGTCGCAGTAATGGCTGCATATGTTTTTCCATTAAAGCCGTTGACGAGCAGCAAAGAAATCACGGTAAACAAAATGGCGCTTATGCTGCAGACGGCCAGCAAGCCTAAACCATTTTTATTCAGATAAACGTCTAATGCATAGGACAAGAGCAGTCCATTGACAGCGAGGCTGATGACAGAGAAAAATCCTTGTTTTTTCCCTACAAGCAGCAATGTGAAAATGAACAGCCATGATGCGATCATAATGTATTTATCACGTTTTACATCTTTTATCGTACCCGTTAAGGATGAGTCAGTGCTGCTGTCAATCGAAACAAACAGCTCATGTCCTGGGTGATATTTTTGATCGAAGGCACCGGACAAGGAATATTCATTTGTCAGAGTGATCAATTTCCCTTTATCTTTTCCATTTTTCAGCTTTGCTGTAAGCTGCTGTGTGTACAGCCGGTCTTTATTGTTGTGCATGTCAGTCTCTTCAACTGAATCTGTCTGAGATGTCTTTATGACTTCTGCAATGGGCCGATCATAGAATGAATGGTTATGATGCACGAATAGAAGAGAAGCCGCGCAGCAAAGTAATAGCACAGTCGCCATCATCCATTTGTTGGAAAATAATCCGAGTAATCTTCTTGTAACTTTCAATACAAAACCTCCAGCCATCTCTCAAAAATACTGAGAGGTGCCTCTAATCTACTGAGACACTATCCGATATTCTTCTGCCATAAAAAAATGGACATACAGAATATACGGTATGTCCCGTTTACAATGGATTAAGAATAACAGTGCAGGTTTTGTTTCGTCAATGACAGCTTTAAAAATCAGTAAACAAGCTGAGACACTTCAGCCTTGCTCTCCCTCGCAGTCTTCAGGATTCAAAACCGCAAGCATCACATGATCCTCCCATTTCCCGTTGATCAGAACGTTTTTCTTTGCCAGTCCTTCCTTATGAAAGCCGGCTTTTTCAAGAACACGGATGGATCCGATGTTGTGGGGCATAACGCCTGCTTCGATCCGGTGCAGCTTAAGCTCGCCAAATGCATAGTCCAAAACGAGTTTGACGGCTTCTGTTGTATAGCCCCTGCCGTTGTGCTCCTTGTCGAGAAAGTAGCCGAGGACTGCGCTTTGGAGGGAGTGGCGCATGACTTGGAAAAGGCTGATGGTACCGAGCAGCTGATTGGTTTCGTTCAGGTAGATGCCAAATTGATATTCGGCGTCTTTTTTTGCCTGTTTTTCGTAGTCTTCTATCATTTTTTGCTGGGTTTCCAGTGTGTAAAAGTCATCTGAGCGAATCATGGAGTATTTTTCAAAAAAGGCACGATTTTTTAGCTGCAGCTTCAGTCTGTCTGCCGCATCCTGTTTTGTAAAAGGTCTTATGTGAATTCGGTTGCTTATAAGCATATGTACGTCATCTCCTTCACTCTGTATTTTAGCTCAGTTAGCGTAAATAAAGAATGATTCTTGAGTATATACTATACGTGAAATTTTAAAATCGGGAGGAACCTCACTGTGACGAAGCAGCTCGCCTCATCTGAAATCGGAAACCTTTGGATGACCTATCAGCAGAAAACGATGTTTGCACGGATGCTTGAGCATTTTTTACATACGCAGGAAAATGAAAAAATTAAGCAGCAGCTTCAAAGCTATTACGATCAGGAGACTGCATTCATTCAGGAGATCAGCGGAATCTTTCAGGCTGAGAAGATCGTTATGCCTGTGGGATATAATGAAAGCGATGTGAAGCCCGAAACGCCACGGCTGTATGATGAATATTTTGATATTCTTTTCTTGAGAATCATGATGAAAGTGACGATTGGACTGAATGCGCTCCACCTCAGCATGACCTACCGGAGCGACATGTCTGACCTGTTTATGAGGATGTCACAAACCTCTCAGCAGACCTATACGGATGCGACTCAGTTCTTGCTTGATGAAGGCATTTTGACGAGGCCGCCGATGATTCCTATGCCTGATAAGGTTGAGTTTGTCAAAGAGAAAAAGTACATGGCAGGGTTTGATGCGTTCAGTGAGAAACGCCCGCTGAATGCGATTGAACTCTCGCTGCTCTATCAGGGAGTTGAAACCAACATTCTTGGGTTTCAGCTTTTGAAAGGTTTTGAACAGGCTTCAGATGACAAAGAGCTGAGACAATATTTCAAAGAGGGAAAAGAACTCGCTAAACAAATCATTGAATCGTTCAGTGAGACATTGCTGAAAAGCGATATTCAGCCTCCAGCTGTTGCATGGGGGAATCCTACATTTTCGCAGACGTCCCCTTATTCGGAGAAGATGATGATGTATTTGACCAATTTACTGAGCAGCTTTGGTCTGACGAGCAATGCCCTTGGCACTTCCTTCAGCCTGCGGTCTGATTTGCCGGCGAAAATGACCATTATTACAAAAGACATTTTCACCTATGCCAAAAAGGGCGGTAAGCTCATGATTAAAAATGGATGGATGGAAGAGCCTCCGCAGACTTCAAGGCAGAGCTGAATGCATGAAAAATAAAAGCACTGCAAATCGCAGTGCTTTTAACATGTCTATACTTGCTTCGTGCTCACTCAAATACCTGACGCAACTCAATCTGGCCTTCCCCGTGTCCTTGCGGGTCCGGCATTCTTAAGGCCCATTTGACGGCTTCTTCCCTGGATTCCACATCAATTAAAATAAAGCCGGCCACTAAATCATTTGATTCTGTAATCGGACCTTCTGAAATGACGGGGTTTTCTCCCGGTACCGGAAACGAAACGCGGAGGCCGTTTGAACTTGGATGCAGACCTTTAGCCGCCACCCTTACCCCTGCTTTTACTAATTCCTCGTTATATGCCGTCATGGCTTCCATGAGTTCTGAGCTTGGGAGATTTCCGGCTTCTGAATTTTTTGAGGCTTTGACAATCAGCATGAACAACATAACCTTTCCTCCTGCCATTATCCTTATGCCTTTTAAATTCGTTGAAGCAGCAGCGAATCCTTTTATAAAAATGAAGCATCTTCTTTCAAAATTAAAAAACTGCTCAGCATCCATCACACTGAGCAGTTTTTTCTGATTGTATATAGCTTTTGGAAAGTTGAAATTGATCATCTGTCATGATGTATTTATGGCTTTGTTCAAGCGCGGCGTTTGCATCATCTGTCAAAGATGCATGACGGTAGGCACAGACAGACAGGATGTTTTCATTCAGTATAAATTCGTCAGATGAGGTTTCAAAGCTTTTCAGCAGGGCTGCATCAGACATGTCAGACATCCACTCCACATGTGCCCACGTGCGCAGCCGGACATTTTTATCTGAAAGACTTCTTAAATCTCTGTCAAAATAAGCGAGAATGGAAGCAATATTGAATTTGGAACTTCCTGAATAGTAATCAAAGTTGTTCACTAACCTGATCGAATTCTGTTCTTCTTCTGAAAAATGATCCTCTATATAACGACTCACTTTATCCGAGAATTTCATGCTTTCAATCAGCAGAATCTGATCTTTATTTTTAAGGCCAGCATGAATATATGAAGCTACCTTCTGCAAGTAGATTTCTTCATCCTTAAAGTGGTAATATACATGTCCTTTATTCAAATCAGTCAAGGTAACGGGTCTATAAAATGTGTTCATGTTTTCACCCCTGTTCAAGTCAAGCGTAACACACTTGGCGGAAATTAGCGAACGCACGGTCGCGTCATTCTCTTTCTTTAACGAATCTTAACAAGGAAATGGCAGGTATATGCAGAATATAGGGTGTGGGAGAAACCAGCTGAACGGAGGAGTAAAATGAACCAGCCAAAAGCATACGGGACGTTTTATAAAAACCGGAATTTAACGTTCCGGGAGTCGGCATATTTGCAGTTTGGAAGCAGTGAAACCTCGATAGGAAGTTTTCTTATGCTCAACCCGGGAGGTGCAAGCTGTGAAGATGTCAGAAACCTGCTTCATGGTGAGCGTATTTTTACGGAAATGGCACTTGATCCGACGATGCACCAGATTGTCAGGCTGATGGAAGCATTTAAACCGCTTGAACCGCTGAACGGAAGGGTGCATCTTTTCAATTTGTTTACTCTTCAGAACACAAAGGATAAAGAGGCAATTTCTCATATCGAGTACCTGGGCGGAAGGGGAATTGTGACAATTGGAGATATGGTCGCATCAATGGAAGAGCTGAAACGCCACCCCTGGATCTGCATCGGCTGGGGCGTAGGGGCGTCTGACTCACATACATTTTTAAAGCAGCTGAAAGGAAAATGGCTCGAGCGAGTCAAATTGGCTGACATTCCTGCCTTCGGGAAAGTAAATCATTTTGGTGACTATTACCATCTTTGCCCGCAGCTCGTATCTAAAAGGAATTTACTTGCTGAAGAGCTGAGGGATATGTATGTTCAAAAAGTGAAATCTGCGGCATTTACTGATGTAACAGAGTTTACGTCATCAGCTGTAAAGCCAAATCTTTATTGCGGATCTGAGATGACCCTGCAGGAATCAATAAACGGGTGGACAATTTCAAGTCAAAACCCAGAACGCGTCGTGAGGAGCTTTTCAGGACTTGCCATCCGGAAAGGATATAAGCTGAGGGCCTACCTGAATAAAGCTGAAGGCCAATCATCTTCTGTTGTTTATGCCATTCCTCACGACAAGGAATTAACCATGCCTGCCGAAGTGATTGTGAAAGGTGAAACTCCGAAACCACAATGTCAGTCGGATCATTTTATGTGCGCGTTAGAAGGTGACCGTACTCCGCTTTCCTATCTCCAGGCAGCGGTCGTTTATCATGAGCTCGGGGAGTTCGGAATCAGCCGTCAAACCAGCTACTGGAGTGCAGACGATATTCTGCCGCTTGATGAAAAACTATATGAACAGGCAGACAGTGTTGTGGATTATTTGTACACTCTTGGCGACTGGAATGAGTTTAAAACGATTCCGCCAACGCTGAGACCGATATTTTATTATGAAAATGATCACCCGACTGTCGTCTTCTACACCAAAAACGATGTGGGCATGATCAAGCTCAGCCGCTACACCCATACTTTTGAAAAAGACACCTATAAACAAAAGGTACATTGTGAAGAACTCGCTTTTGCGGGGATTGGGATTTTGTTTTAGGCGGCGGTAAGCGGACATAGAGCACAGGAGGCGGACAACATAGCTGAAACCGTATTGGGCACAGGCAATACAGCCAAGGTCATCGTCCGTGATGGCGGGACAGTGGCAAAAGTATTCCACAGACACATTGGAAGGGACTTTATTGAATACGAATATGCGATCTACAAAGAAATAGCAAAGACTCCATTACACGTGCCAAGACTGTACTCTTTTGAAAAAGAGAACCATGCTCTTATTTTCGAACGTGTCGATGGAACTTCCCTGATGGCTGAAATGAAAAGAAGTCCATTTCTCCTGCCTATTCACATGAGGCGGCTGGCAGAATGGCATGGTGAGATTCATCAACGCCAAGATTTGAAGCTGCCTGTTCTCACAGACAGGCTAGCCTCGCGAATCAGTCAAAGCGATTACTTGAACGAGAGTGAAAAAGAGAAAATACTCTCTCATTTGGACGGGCTGCCTGATCATGAAAGAGTCTTATGCCACGGTGATTTTCATCCTGATAACGTCCTGATTTCTAAAAAAGGACACGTCATTATTGACTGGGCGGATGCAGCGGTTGGAAATCGGCTGGCGGACATTGCGCGGTCCGTTCTTCTCATTCACTATGGCGGGCTGACTTCAAGTCCAGTTCAAGGAATGTTTCGCGGTTTATTGGCCGGACACTATGAAAGGTGCTATAGAAAAACAGATCCATCTGACATGTCAGAGCTTAAGAACTGGATTCTTCCTGTTGCAGCGGCAAGACTCTCTGAGAGTATCGGTCAGACGGAGAAAGAAGTGCTTCTGAAGCTGATTCATTCAAGGGTGAATAAAAGGAGAATGGTATGACGAGGAGGGCGACCGGCTGATGATGCTGACTATTCTAACGGTATCGTCGTTTTTGCCCTGAAGAAATTCGGGATTACTTAATATAGAAAGGGGTGGCCAATGATGTCCGCAGAAGATTTAAAGCTTTTACGCTGTGCGCTATTAAACTCATGGTCTTTGAAGTCAAGCTCCAAATGGACTCCTGAAAATCCGGCAAAAGGGCAGTGCGGAGTGACGGCTCTTGTGGTTCATGATCTTTTAGGCGGAGAAATTAGGAAAACCTTTGCAGCAGAGGGGTGGCATTTCTATAACGAGATAGACTCTGCCAGAGTTGATTTCACAGCCTCTCAATTTGAGGGTGACGTGCAGTACGACGATCTCCCATCAAGCAGGGAAGAGGCGTTTGCGGATACGAATCAGCTGCAGTATGATGATTTGAAGAAGAAGGTAGTGGATGAATTGCATAGGGTAGAATCGTACCCTGTAAAACCGAGAAACGAATTTATAGGGTAAGGAAATGTCGGAATCGTACCCTGTAAAACTGAGAAATGAATTTATAAGGTAAGGAAAAGGCGGAATCGTACCCTGTAAAACTGAGAAACGAATTTATAGGGTAAGGAAAAGGCGGAATCGTACCCCATAAAACTGAGAAACGAATTTATAGGGTAAGGAAACGGAGGAATCGTACCCTGTAAAACTAAAAAACGATTTTATAGGGTAAGGAAACGCTGGAATCGTACCCTATAAAACTGATAAACGAATTTATAGGGTAAGAAAACGGAGGAATCGTACCCTGTAAAACACAGAAACAAATTTATAGGGTAAGCAAACCCATTAATCGCACGCCAAAAAACGAATTTATAGGGTAATGCAATTTCAACTAAAACAAGAAAGGCGAAAGACAATGACTTACCACATGAGAGTAAGAGCAGGGGGCTTAATCATTGAAGATGACTCCATTCTCCTTGTTGAATTTGACGATGAAAACGGACGGCATTACAATCTGCCTGCCGGCGGGGTTGATCCCGGTGAGTCGATAAAGGATGCTGTACGACGAGAAGTAAAAGAAGAAACGTCTGCTGATGCTGAAGTCGGGCCGCTTGCTTTTGTCTATGAGTATGCCCCGCATCTGAATGAAAATAAGTACGGGGAAACTCATTCCATCGCACTCATGTTTGAGTGCAGGCTGAAAGAAGGTTCTGTTCCGGCGATGCCAGCAAACCCTGATCCAAATCAGACGGGTGTCAGGTGGGTGAAGCTTGCTGATCTAGAAAAGGTGGTGCTCTATCCAAACCTTTGCGGACATATCAGATCCTATTTGGAAAGCAAGAGAAATATAGAGTTGATAGAGGAGCAGTCACTGGAGGACTATGATTCTGCGATTATGACATGAAAAAAGGAGTACATACAGCGTGAAAACAGATCTACACATACGATTGGCTGAACCTGATGAGAGCAGTCACATTATAAAATTGTTAAGAGATACAGCTCATTGGATTCAAGAACAGGGAATCAATCAATGGAGCTATCTTTTGGACGGCGGAGAGAATGGAGAAATCGTCCGATGTATAGAAAACAATCAAACGTATGTCGTCGAGAAAAATGGCGAACTTACCGCAACTTTCACTCTTTATCCTTCACAAAATGAATGGGATCAGGAGATATGGGGGCATCAAGAGGAAAACGCGGTATATCTTCACAGGCTTGCAGTTAATTCAGGCTATATGAAACAGGGAATCGGAAATGTCATCCTGTCATGGATTCCGGAGGCTGTCAGAGCTGACTTGATCAGGCTTGATTGTGTAGCCGGCAATGAAAAATTAAATGCTTTTTACAAAAAGAACGGTTTTGATATGACCGGATTAACAAAAGGGCACAGCAAATATCAAAAGCGAATACATAGAAAGTCTCCTTTGTTATAATAGGCGATATGGATGGAAGGGAGTGATCCAATGCTCTACATATGGACGATTGAAAAAATTATTGAATCAGAGTTAAAGGAATTAAAGATTTATATCGACTATGAATTTGACAATCAGCTGCCTGCCCCTATGAGCTACAACATTTCAACCAGGACGCTTAAATTTAATTACCTGCAGATAAACGGATACAGAGGAAAGATACGAGTAAGAGAAACAGATGAGGATTTTGTCAGACTGATTCTTTACCATACAGTCGGGTACTACCTTGATTATCAGAAAAACAAGCATGATATCCGGACGCTTGTTTACGGCGGGGATGAGGAAAAGCAGGAGCTCTTGTCCCAAATTGAAAGAAATGCCTGGGAGTATGGCAGAAGCCTTGTGCCTGAGCGTTTGCTCGACTCTTACGATAAGATGCGGGAGCTTGACAGTTTGCTTGTTAAATAAGGAGAAACGGCCATTCCTTTTGGATGGCCGTTTCTGTTTTTAATGCTTTAGTTTCTGTTTCTTCAGCAGTTCCTTTTCTTTCTTCTGGGAAATTCCTGCTTTCAGGCCGGAAGGTTCCCGGTTCTTTTCCCACTCATAAACATCGCGGATCGTCTCTTCGAGGGGTCTGAACGTGAGACCGGCCCCGACGGCTTTTTCTATGCTGATCTCAAACGTTCCTTTCCATGGTTCCTTTTCACCTTCAAGTGGAAAGTGTTCAGGTATCCATAAAGGCATGTCTGTCCAAGGTTTTATGTTGTTTTCAAGCAGGAATGCTTCGTCGGCCCATACGAAGTCCGTCGTGCTGAATGAGACTGATTTGCAGGTTTCGAGGATCTCTGCCATCGTCTCTTTTTGACCAGTGGCGTTGTAGGTGCCTGCCCTTCCCTGAAGAATCATATTGAAGACCCACGCAGCAAGATCTCTCACATCAATCATCTGCACGGGACGGTCCGGACGGCCGGGAACGATGGCCTGCCCTCCCTGTGACACCCTCTGAACCCAATATGGAAGCCTGTCTGTGTAATCAAATGGGCCGACAAGCTGGCCGGCTCTTACATTCAGTACCCGTCCTGGCCAGTGCTTCTCAGCCTCCTCTTCACTCAGTGCCTTCAGCGCACCATAATGTTCATACGGGGAAAGCGTTCCTTTCTCACTTTCCGCAAGCTTTTCATCCGAAATCGTCTGCAGCGGATAATCTTCTTGAATACCGGCGGGAATCCAGTCCCTGTAAACAGAAATGCTTGAAATAAAGGTGTAATGACCGATATCTCCAAGGACCTCTGCCGTTTTTCTGATATGATGCGGAGCAAAACCTGACGTGTCAATTACAGCTTCCCACTTTCGATTTTTAAGTGCCGTCATATCTCCATTTCTGTCCCCGGTCAGCTCTTCCAGCCCGGGAAAAAGGCCTTTGTTTGTCCCGCGGTTAAACAAGGTAACCCTATAACCCCTTTTTAAAGCCTCTTCTGTAAAAGCTCTTCCGAGAAAACGTGTCCCGCCTAAAATCAAAATGTTCATTAGATTCCCTCCCGTCATATTCATACCATTCTCTGTTTATAACGATTACCCCTTTTAAAAAGATACGGGTAAAACAAATAAAGGAATTTATGGTTTTTACAAGAAAGTATAAAAGGTTATTCTCTTACAGAAGAGGGAGGTACAGCTAATGCGTGATAGTCAATTGTTAAAAGGATTTACTGCGGACCTTCAACATTATCCTGACCATAAACTAAGTGAAATTCCATCTGACGGAAGCTGGTCACTTGGACAGATGTATCAGCACCTTATTGAGGTTTCCCTTGAGTATTTAGAGAACGCGGAAGAGTGTAAAAAAGCTGCACCCGATCCTGATTTAGAAAAGTCTGAAGGAGGCAAAGCTCTGTTTGAGAGAGGCGGTTTTCCTGCCATTAAAATAAAGCTGCCTGATCTGCCTGGAAATACTCCAAGCAATAACCGGACGAAAGAGGAGCTCTTAACGGGTTTTCTTGAAATAGAGAAAAGAATGGAGCAGCAGGAAAAGAATGCAGCGGAAACGAACCCTGCCTGCAAACAGCGTCATGGCGGGTTTGGCTGGCTGAATGCGAAGGAGTGGTATGAGCTTGTTGACATGCACCTTCGCCATCATCTGAGGCAGAAAAAAGAGATTGAACAGAAAATTGGACTTTTATCAATGGATTGAAGTTTTCCATCAACGCAAAAAGGACTGACTCAGGCAGTCCTTTTTCATTCACTAGTACTCAATTTCGTCATAATCCTTCGGCTGCGGGACGGGCTGTCCGTTTTCAACGCGGGTAATGTCCTTTACCGTTTCCATTTCTTCCTGTGATTGCGGCTGGTTATTTTTGTTTTCTTTTTTCATAAGAGGCTCCTTTCTAGAAATAATCAATCTGTATTTACTGTTTCTTTAGGTTTGAAAAATATGCAGGGTTTATTGTTGAATTTGTCACTGAGTAACCGGAAGAGGTGTACACATGTCATCTGTAGTAACGAAAGAATTGGCCGTCATTCTTGAAGAGTCGGAAATTGAGGCGCTGGAATCGAGGCTTACAGCTATACGGAATATGGAAGGCAATCCAATGGATGTTGTAATAGAAAAGGCTGGAGGCACTGCAGCCTTTTCTGTGAAAAATATTCCCGGACCGGCCTATAACACTGTGAGAGGAGCTTCGGTCGAAACGCTGGATGACATTCTGCGTTTTTATGAAGAACGGGAAATTTCTCCAAGGTTTGAGGTAACTCCTGCTCAATCCTCACCAGAGCTATTCAGAAGCCTATCAGCCAGAGGTTTTTCCCAAAGCGGTTTTCATACGGTGCTGTATGGGGAAGCAAAGATTCTTTCAACCAGACCGGTATCGGAAATAAGTGTGCGCCCTCTTGAAGCCAGCGAATTTGATTTATTTGGGGAGATTTATACAAAAGGCTTTGGCATGCCTGAATTTTTAAAGCAGCCTGTAGCACAGAACAATCTGGTTCTTCATGGTCATGAGGACTGGCGGTTTTATCTGGCAAGTATGGATGGCAAAGCTGCCGGAATCGGTGTGCTTTTTATGAAAAAACGCATCGGTACGATGGCTGCCTCAGCTGTCCTGCCTGAATTCAGGAACCGCGGAGTGCACCGTGCATTGCTTGATGCAAGGATAGATGAAGCGAAACAGCATGGCTGCTCCATCATAGCCGGACAGGCTTCATTTGGAAGCGGAAGCCAGCGCAATATGGAACGTGCAGGCATGAAGATTGCTTATACGAAAGCACTTTGGGATCAAGTGGCTGGTGTATGAAAAATAGGCATTCACACACCTTCCTCCAGCTGAATATAATTGGCATGACGAAATTCAGCTGTTTGCAGGGAGGTTACAATAGGTATGTTTTATCCGTATCAACAGGGACCATACGAATATTCCTATTCAGATTTCACAAGTGAAGGGTATTATGATGACAGGCAGGCACCGACTTTTCCGCCGCCGTCGCAGTTCGCCCAGCAGGTGCCGCAAACCTTCTTTTCATCGTTTCTATCGACAAATCAGATTCGCTCGGCGATGTGCGGGTGTATTGGAAGATGGGGTCTGCTCGGCCTGAGATTTCAAAGTCCGTTTGGCAGGGACTTATGGTTCTTTCCAACAGAAATCAGACAAAATAGTGTTTCAGGCTACACATGGCAGGGCGGCGTAAGTCAAAGAGCGCGTTATGAGTATTCGCAAATCAGAAACTTTATCTGTACGGTTTAATCGATCAGGAGCGTTGTCCCTAAAAAAGGGATGGCGCTTTTTTTGTTGAAGTCTTAACAAACGTGATGACATCATAATAGGAGGCATCTTATATGAAACCGGCACTGCTCTTATTCGACCTTGACGGCACTCTTTCTGACCCCGGCGAAGGCATAACCAAGTCTGTTCAATACGCCCTTTTAAAGATGGGGATCAGGGAGCCGGATTTAAAAAAGCTGGAGGGATTTGTGGGACCGCCTCTGCAGGTTTCATTTGCTGAGCGTTATTCATTTTCAGAACAGGAGGTTGAAAGAGCGGTCTCTTACTATAGGGAGCGCTTTATAGAAAAAGGCATGTTTGAAAACAAGGTATATGACGGCATTCCAAAACTGTTGAGCGGGCTGAAACAAGAAGGGTACAAGTTAGCCGTTGCCACTTCTAAGCCGTCTGTATTTGCTGAAGAAATCCTGAAATTCTTTCAGATTGAACGCTTCTTTGATTTTGTTGCAGGCAGCAGCCTTGACGGTAAAGGAGCTTCGAAAACCGAAATCATCCTTTCTGTCATGAATCATTTTCAAGGAGTACATAAGGAAGAAATGGTGATGATTGGGGATAGAAAGCATGACATCATCGGTGCTGTTAACACCGGTATTCGCTCGATTGGCGTGACGTACGGATATGGATCCATGGAGGAGCTTGAGGAAGCGTGCCCAAGCGTTTTGGTTTCATCTGTAGAGGAGCTTAAGAGGCTTCTTTTGAAGAATACTGTACAGTTATGAAAAGGAGTAAATAATCTTTATCTATTCATGTAATATAAAAAAGCAGCAAACGTTAAATGTTCGCTGCTTTCTTCTTTCATTAAGCTCCCGCCCATACATCCTTTGCATAGCGGCCGTCTTTTTCCATTGATTCAAGCCATGAGGAAGCTTCTTCTTCCGTCGTTTGATAAAAATACATGTAGCACTCGATTAATGTTTGCTCCACATCCGGTGCCATTTTGCTTCCATCTCCGCAAATATATAAACGTCCACCATCTTTCAGCAGAGGAAGGATGACGTCTGCGTTTTCCGCCAGTCTGTGCTGCACGTATACTTTCTCACTGCCGGAATTTCTTGAAAAGGCAGTGTGAAGGGTGACAAGACCGTCTTGTTCTGCTTTTTCCAGCTCTTCTTGATATAAGAAATCATGTTCAGGGGTGCGGCATCCGAAGAAAAGGTGAGCCGCTCCAAGTGTTTCGCCGCTTTCTTTGAGACTGCGGCGGGCCTGGATAAAGCCTCTGAACGGTGCGATTCCCGTGCCGGGTCCAACCATAACGATCGGGGTGCCCGTTTGTTCAGGAAGCTGGAAATTTGATTTAGGTGTTGAGATAAAGCAGGCAATTTTATCTCCTTCTGATCGTGCTGCTAAATAGTTTGATGCGATTCCCTTGAATTCTCCATTTCCGCTCCGTGCGTCGCCTCTGACGACACTGACCGTAATGCTTGCTTCTCCTTTTCTGTAAAGGGGAGAGCTTGAAATGGAGTAGTATCTTGCCTTCAGTGCAGGTAGAAGAAGAAGGAATACTTCAAATGGAATTTCACATGCAAGGTACTTTTCCGCAAGTTCAAGCATAGTGATTCGTTTGGAGAGTATTTCTGTTTTGTATATCTCGTCCTCAAGCAGTTTTTCAAGCTCAATCACATGGGGAGGACATACAGTATGGGCAGCTAGAGCCCGGATTTGTGAACGTGTAGCCGGCTCCTGGAACTCTGAAAAATGAGAAATCAGCTCCCTGAGTTTTACAGGTACTCCGGCAGGCAGGTGAACGGCTTTTCCAAGGTCGCCTGTCAGTTTCACATAGTCTTCACCGTTCAGGCGGAATCGGCTGAGCACACGTTCAACAAGAGCATCCTGATTGACAGGGAGGACACCTAGATGGTCTCCCTCTTTATAGGTGATCCCCTCTGGCAGGCGCAACTCGATGTGTCTAGTGTTTCTTCCGCTTTCCAGATGCTGGAGTTCCCGGTTTTTGCTCACTTCCGCTGTAAAAGCATGATGGGTGCGGGCGAGCGGGGTATCGCTGACATTACTGACGACCTGCAGGGTAAGTGAACTGCTGTCCTGTTCATTTTGATTCAGTTCAATGGCCAGCCCTTTTGCCAGGTTTGGCCAGAGAACTCCGATCCATTTTTCGTAATCTCCTTCAAAATCTTCACTTGCATCGCCATGACCAGTTTCCGAAAGACGGCTGGCACCTTTTTGTTGAAGCTGCTCGTCAATAAAGTCAGGAATGCGCTGGTACGTAGTTGCCCAGTTGTGGTCTCCGCATCCGAAAACAGCATAGCTTACGCCGTTCAGAGTATCTTCCCCTGTTTCGTGCAGCCAGGTAACAAACTCATCTGCATTGTCAGGAGGATTGCCGTTATAAGACGCGGAGACAATGAGAACGGCTCCTTCTGCAGGAAGACCGCCGGCATATTCATTTAACGGTGCCGTTTTGGCATCAAAACCATGCTTGCGTCCTGTTTCAGAAAGGTCGCGGGCAATTCCTTCAGCTGTTCCCATGTTTGATCCATACAGTACAAGCAGGGGAGTACCATGAGTGAGAACAGCAGCCTGTTCGGTTTCTTTTTGAACAGGTTTTGCTTCTTCCACGGCTGACGCCGTAAAAGTCATCCCCGGTTTACGGGGAGCAACTCGAATGGTGAGCCCGTCCGGTTTAAGGGTAAGGGTTTCTTTGACGTCCAGCTGATAACTCTTGTGGTCGATAAAATCAAAGTGCTGCAGAAGCATTCCAAGTACCAGTGTCGCCTCGTGCAGCGCAAACTGCTGTCCGATGCATGCACGCTGTCCATTTCCGAAAGGTTTGTATGCATGGTAGGGGATAGAAGATGCATCCTCAAACCTCTCAGGTCTGAAATGTTCGGCATCATCTCCCCAAACAGAAGGATCCCTATGGAGTTCCGGAACTAAAAGAGTAAAGACGTCATCTTTTTTAACAGGGTATTTCCCGCTCAGGGTTGTATCCTGCTTTGCATAAAGGGAAAAAGCAGGTGCAGTCGGCCACAGGCGCAGCGCTTCATTAAGAACCATGCGGACATATTTTAATTTTTTCACCTGCTTGTAGTCTGGGATATCGCTGCCAAGCATTTCATCTGCTTCCTGCTGCGCTTTCTTTAATACATCCGGATTGTTCATAAGGAAGTAAACGGCGAATGAGAGAAGGCCGCTTGTCGTTTCGTGCCCTGCAATTAAAAATGTGATGATCTGATACCGTATGTTTTCATCATCCAGCTTTTCCCCTGTTTCAGGGTCAGTCCCTTTCAGCATATGAGAAAGCAGATCATCCTCACCCTGATCGCCGTTTTGTTTGCGTTCAGCAATTAAGTCATCAACCAAACCAAACATGTACTGAATATCTTCATTAAACTGCTTTTTCGATTTAACCATCAGTATATCCTGGATACCGAGGCGCTGCGTTTGATTCATCGCTTCATCCAGGGCCCGTACCATGCTGTCTACGAATGGATGGGCATTTTCCCGGTAAAAGCTGTTAAAGCGGTAATTAAATCCGCAAAGACCAATTGTATCAAGGGTTAAGCGGGTCATATCTTCAGGAACATCAATTTCCTCAGTCGGATTTAATCGTGCCCATTTTTGAATAAGCTGAGTGGCGATGTCAACCATTTTAGCATGGTAGCCTTTCATCGCCTGCTGGCTGAAGCTCGGGAGCAGGATATTGTGTGCCTTTTTCCAGTTCGGTTCGGCTGTTTCGCTTGTAAACAAGCCGTCTCCTCCGAATGCCCTTACTTTTTGAAGGGCGGGGCCCACTTTTTTATCAAAACGTGTCTCGTCGCAAATTTCTTCTGCCAAAGCTGCACTTGAAACAAACGTGCTTATGCGGCCGGGAAATTGAAATTGAAAGATTGGGCCAAGCTCCCTTGCAAGCTTCATGTAGGATTGAAGCGGTTTTTCTTTATTAATAACCGGCAGACTGCCGAGAGGTCCATAAGTCTTTGGCTGAGGAAGTTGAGCTGAGTTTGTCATATACTAGCACCTCTTATTTAAAATTTGATAACGGAATGAACGTTCATTCCGTTTGTTGTATGAGAAACAGATCGTTTCTCATGCATGTAGTCGTACAGCGTCCCAAATACTTTCTTCAATGTCTCTTACAAGCTTTGTTTCCGGTTCAAGTTCCCCGATTCGCACCAGCCGCTGAAGTTCAAGAAAAGCTCCGTAAACAATGGCAATCAGAGCAGACGAAGGAATCTCCTTGATTTCTTTTTTTTCTTTTCCTGAATCAAAGAAGGTTTTCAGAATGTCCAGAAGGCCATGAAAACACTCATGACTTGCATCGTCCAGAAAGTGAGCATTGCTGTGTGTTTTAATAAAATAGAGAGCATGTACTTCCTTTGTTGTAAATCGGATCATTGATTGGAAAATATGGTGAAATTGGTTTCTGACCGTCTCTTCGTAAGGAAATTCATGCTGAAGAGTCTCGGTAAAGATTCCAACATACTCCTGAAAAAGGCTGTTCCCAAGCACTTCTTTATTTTCAAAGTAACGGTAGATGGTGCCGGCTCCAACTCCTGCCGACGCTGCTATCATCGGAACAGTAGTAGCATCAAAGCCCCGTTCGGCAAAAAGAGCCAATGCGCCGGATAGGATGCTGTCCCGTTTTGTACCTGCAGTTGCCATAATTGATTCAGCCTTTCATGGATGAAATAGTGGAATGAATATTCATTCCACTAAAGTGTATACCCGGCAAAAAACAATCTCAATCACACGATTGACCTAATATCTGTGAAGGTTTTGTTCATACTTTTGCGGAAAAATTCGGCTGAAAGAAAGATTATGATCAAAAAAAGCGAAAACGTAAGCAGAAAGAATTGGAACGAAATGGTTAAAGGTGCTCAATTAAATAAAATACATTTTAAAATCTGGTATAAATGGCTCGTATTAATAACTTTTATGATGAAAAGTGAAAAGAATTGAGAGGAAAGAGTCACTCATTAGCGGACTGATTCTTTTTGTATGGTACAAAATGGCTTATCTAAAAAACCAGCAGTTAAAAAGATTGATGGTTTCTGTTTACCAAAATTTGATAGAAACGTATAATTTAAATAATAGAGGTTTTATAAATTACGGAGGACATCAATGAACAACGTGAAAAGAAGAACAAAAACGATCGTTTTATCCATCATTATTTCACTGCTTGTTTTTCCTATTGTGCTTGGATTTGAAAGCAGAGGAAACCTGCTGATGCAGTATCGGAGAAACTTTGTCTTTTGCACCGTTTACGGAGGGCCATTCTTGCTGATAGCTGGTGTGCCGGTTCACCTGCTGGCAGGATATATTGTGGGAAAAATTAAGAAATTTAAACTCACTGTCAGTTTTTTGATACATATTCTTCCGGCTGCCTTCATTGGGTTTGCATTGTTTGGAGAAGCTGCATTTCTAATTGGAATTCCGGTCATCTCCGCAGCTGTCTTTTTTGCGGTGGACGCTGTAATCTATCGCAGAGTGAACCACCCTATCAAGATCGCAGGTGTGGTCCTTTTACCAGCGTTGATTTACGTTCTAATGTGTATTCCTCAGCTCATTCAAAAGGCTGAATTTCGAGCAATCCAAAACGAACCTGAGCCAATGGCAGAGCTGACAGTTAATGAGCAGACAAGCCCTATCAGACTTGGTACGTGCTGGGACAGTGATGACAGCAGCGGATGTCCGATTGACCGGGAACCTTATCTTCTCCCGACAGATGATGTGGGAGTGGCAGAATTTCAGGTGAATGGAGAGGCCTTTGCTGAGCTGAACTTTTTAAATACAGATCGTTCTTTTACGTTAGAAGTCTATTACCTTACGGACAATGGCGTGGAGAAAATCAAGACAGATCAAAATGGATTTACACTGCCGGATGGGATAAAAGAGCAAGTGATTAAAGGCACGGCTACGATGGACAATTCTCAGAAAGTATCGTTTTCGGTTGGAATCAGGAGCGGGAACAGGTAAAGAAATATAGGTGTGATGGGGAGATTCAAATGAATCCAAGTGTATATACAAAGCGTGACGTGAACTACATAATCCGGGCTGCAGAACCTGAAGACGCAAAAGAATTATCAGAAGTGCGGTGGAAAATTGACGGCGAAACTGAGAACCTTGACCGGGTTCAGGGGGAAGCCCATTTGAATGAGCACCGCTTCCGGCAGCTTATAATGGATGATTCGAAAAAAATGTGCAACCTCTTTTTGGTAGCTGAAGCGGATGGCAAAATAGCCGGCTTTTCAAGATGCGAGGGAAGCTCTCTGCAGCGGCTGGCTCACCAGGCTGAGTTTGGTGTTGGCGTCTTACAGGAGTACTGGGGGCTGGGTATTGGAAAAAACCTTCTGAAAGAATCGATTGCCTGGGCTGAAGAAGCGGGACTGAAGAAAATAACTCTAAAGGTGCTGCAGACAAATGAAAAAGCCATTAAGCTTTATGAGTCATGCGGATTTGAAGTAGAAGGTGTTTTGAGAAATGATAAATTTCTCTCAGACGGCAAATTTTATCATACGGTTGTGATGGGAAAGGTTTGGTAGCACTTACTGAAAATAAAACGGATAGACCGAAGGGGATAGGGCCGTGGACTACAGAATCGAACATCTTGATTTTGAATTAAGACTCGCAGGGAAAAGCAAGCCGGTAAAAACGAGCCGTGCATTTAAAACCATCCCGGGTTTATGGAGTGCTGCAAAAAAGGACGGATTCATGCAGCAGCTGAAGGACATGGCATGGGAGGAGCCAAAATGCACGCTTGAAAGTCTGCTTGGCGTCTGCGGAAAAGAGGCAGCCATTATGGACGATGAATTTGACTATTTTATGAGCGTCAGATATGACGGTGAAGCACCGGAAGGAACGGAGATTCTGACGATTCCGCCGAGCTCGTGGGCGGTCTTTCCGAATATTCCTGATGCCTGGAAACGTTTGTATACAGAATGGGTGCCAACCTCAGGCTATGACCTTGCCAGCCTGCCATGCATTGAATGCTACTACGGTCCGGGGCATAAGCCGAGGCATGAGTTATGGGTCCCGATTGTTGTAAATGATAGACAGGGGGAATGAGCACTTTGATTAAAAGAGTAGGCACGACCTATCTTCCGGTAGGAGATCCAAAAACAGCTTCCCAATGGTATCAGGAAAAATTGGGTGCCGTGGAGAAGTACCTCGACAATGAAAAGGCCATTTTGGATTTTGCAGGGCAAAGTTTTTTTCTTGTAAAGGCCATGCCGGGCGAGCGAACGGGATTCACTGCCTCTCACGGTCACAGGCATTTTTCAATGACCTTTGAAGTAGATGGCCTTGAAGCACTGGAAGCTTTGCGTAAAGACCTGTTATTGAAAGGGGCAGAGACTGGCGAAATTGAAAATAGAGGACATGCAGGCCGCAATTTTATCTTTCATGATTCGGACGGAAATGCATTTGATGTTTGGAGTGAGCTGAGTCCGAGCTATAGGGGTGTATAAAATGCCTGTTATAAGAAATATTCAGCTCTATGTACCAAACCGGGAATGGAACTGGACCTTTGTAACCCAGACAAGGTGTATGGCGTTTCTGTACGGCCGCCTTTTGCCAAAGCTGAAAACGGAAGACTATAAAGGAATTCAGATTTTTTGCCTGGAAAATATGGAAGAGAAGCAGAAGATGGACGTATATGAACATCTCATGTTTGACTATTTTCCGTTATTTTTAGTGACAGACGTTCGGAGATTTTTTGAATTGAGCGATGAAGACAAAAAGCGAGAAGCGGCAGCTATTGTCCATGAGGGTATGAAGATTGCAGCAGAAACATTGGATTGGGCTGGAGCGGTTTTTGATGAGATTTTCCAGCAGATCAAAGACATGAATTACCAGAATATCTATCCCCTGATGAAAAAAAGCAGTCCAAACCGGAAATATGTCTGCAGAATCATGTGTCATCATGAAGTACACGGAATCGACGTATACATGGAGCTTGCCAAAAGGAATGGAAGAGTGATCAAAAGTGAGAAGCTTTTTTCGTCAGATTACACGGATGAACAGTCTCTCCTGCAGGCAGAATGGTCCCTATTATGGAGATTTAATCATAAAATTGAATTCGCTAATGACACACACCAGAAAATATGGCGGCTGACATTCCTTGAAAAAGAAAAACCTGAAGAGCTGGTTTGGAGGATGCAGCGGGAGGGGAAGTCTCAGCAATAACAGTTAAAAAATAGATGCTGAAAATGAAAGGGAGTCATGAAATGAACAGCCCAATCCATAAGAAAATAAATACTGTTTTTGTTCATGTCAGTGATTTGAAAAATTCCGTTGTATGGTATACCCAATTGCTTAGCCAGACGTATGACTCAGAAAAAATTGAGGACCCAGTTTACACGATACAACTTTCAGAATATACCGGACTGACTCTTGATGCCGGACCTGCAGGCATTACAAAAAATGATTGTTCCACAGAGCATCCCCTTTTTAATTTTCATACGGATGATATAGAAAAATCATTTGCATATGTAAAAAAACTAGGGTACAGCATTGAAACAGAGATAGTCAGCTTTAAGGACTTTTCATTCTTTACAATCAGCGATCCGGATCAGCATATCATTATGATATGCACAGGTTAATAGAGAAATAGGAGCTGTTTCAAATGTCAAAGAAATCCCGTTCACTTCTTTCCAGTTTTTGTTTTGTGATTGCCGTTTTACCGCTTCTGGCAGGCTTAACAAAGTGGGGAAACTCTCTATATACAGGGGTTCTTGAGATAAGCGTCTTTCTTCCGCTTCTTTTTGCCTCAGCTGGACTGCTTTTTGCACTTATTGGAGCAGGAGGAAGGTTAAAAGGCATTCTAGTTAGTTTGAACGCTGCAGGTGTTTCTCTTGCTGCTTTTTTGGTTTTTATCGCACTGTTCGGGTTTCAGCAGCCATAATACTATGTTTTCTTAATGAAAATATCTTTATAGAAATAGCCAAAAAGACAAAACACCTTATGGATACGGTGTTTTGTCTTTTTTTACATAAATACAACCAACAACACGGTTACTGCATTAACAACCCCATGAATAATCACACCGGGCCAGATAGAATGTGTCTTCTCATAAGCCCATGCAAAAACGATTCCGTCAAGAAAATTGACCGGCATCGCATTTGTCACAGGGTAGTGGGCAGCGGTAAAAATCAGCGAAGAAAGCAGGATACCCGCTACGGCCCCAAGCCTTGTGCGCAGCCACCTGTATAAGAATCCCCGATAAAAAATTTCTTCGTACACAGGAGAAATGACTGCAGCGCTCACAAGCGCGAGCAGGATGGCAGAAGGCGCAATTTCTCCAGTAAGGGTATCTGTTTTACTGTTCTCATAGCTGACGCCGAAAAAACTGACGGCAGCCATTACGGCTGCACCTGCAACAAGTAAGAAGAGCACGCACAAGATAATGATTCCCCAGTCTTTTTTGCGGAAAGAACGCACTCCCACTGCAAGCCAAGTTTTATTATGTGGCCTAAGCGCTAAAAAATAGACTCCTGCTAATAGAATGAGAGCAATCGTCGCACCGGTCAGCGTACCCGCGTATAAAGAATTGCCCAGCCATTGATTATATAATGACTGCAGATGGCCTTTTACAAGAATCATAACCAAACCAAATTCAAGCAGCATCAGAAGCAGAAATGTCTTTGCATCCCAAGGGTCCTTTCTCTTCCAATCTGCGATTTTTCCATTTTCCATATTCATCTGTCTCCTTCTTAACTGTGATATACTTCCAGTATAAAAGGTGACGCTGCGTCACAATCAAGAGGTTTCGGAGGAAATAATGAAACGATGGACAACCGGTGAGGTTTCAAAGGAACATGCTGTATCTGTAAGAACTCTCCGCTATTACGATCAAATCGGCCTATTAAAGCCGAGCTGCAAGCAGGATAATGGCAGAAGGCATTATTCAGAAGAGGATCTTTTGACGCTCGAGAAGATTCTGCTCTTAAAATCGCTGGCACTGTCGCTTGATGACATCAGACTGATGATCGACAGACTGTCGTTTCGGGATATTCTGATTGCGCATCATCAGCACCTGCAGGATCAATTGGCCACACTTGAGACAAGCATCCAAAATACGTCTTCTCTGATTAACATGTATGACCTTGAAGGCAGCCTTTCCTGGGAGCGCGTCTCAAAGCTTGTAAACTCCTCTAAGGCAGTGAAAAAAAAGTGGGTTGATTATTTTGCTGAAGATGAAAAGCAGTTCCTGAAAAAGAATCTCCCGGATCTTGGAGACAGCGGCAAACAAACACAACTCTATCTATCCCTTTTGCGAAGGATGGAATGGTGCATCAGCAGGGGCATTTCTCCTGAAAGCGATGCAGGCATGGAAATTGGACTTCAGCTGCTGGAAGCAGCGCGGGAAACCTTTGGAGAAGATGAAGAACTTATGGAGAAATTCTGGGAGGTGCGGAAAAAGCCTTCAAAAGAGTCAGGCCTTTATCCTGTTTCAGAAGATGTGCTACTGTTTGCAGAAAAATGCATGGAATATGCGGCAGTCAGTGATGTAAACTCCGGGCGATGAGCGCAGAAAACACTCATTGCCCGGGTCTTTTTACTTTCTGGCAATCAATTCGGCGATTGTCATGTTGAAAATCCCGGATATAATAGAAAGTTGATCTCTTGTGAGCTGTTTTTTCCCTCTTTCAATTGCAACAAGGGCGCTGATGGAAATACCGAGAGCGTGGGCGAGATAGCCTATCGGGATTCCTTTTTCCTCTCTCAGCTTCCTCAAAATCGATCCTTTTACCATAAACACCATTCCTTTGTACCATCCTCTCTCTATATCATCGGTCCCGAATGCTCTAATTTAAAGTTTTAATGTGTTTAGTTGATTGAAGGGCGGTTTGATTATAAATATCGAGCAATTATGAAAAGGAGATTAAAAATGAAAGCAAAAGTAAGCTATGACAGTGAAGCAGATATGGGATATATTTATCTGAATGCAAACAAGGAAATTAGTATAGATTTAACGGAAGAGCTGGAAGTTAATGCTTTCATTTCTATTGATATAGACAAGAAAAAAACGATAGAGGGAATTGAATTATCCGCAGATGAAGCAGCGAGTTTAAGGGATCTGCTTTATAAGGGAGAAACTTATACGAAAACAGATCACCCTTATTTAAAAACTGGTCACGGATTTTCACTGCGGATCAGCGAAAAAGCAGTCAAGAGCAGGTATCGTGCTTCTGAAGTTACGTTTTGTTTTGCGGAAGACGAGTATAAAGGGTTTATTGGAATTGATTTAGATATTCCTGAAGAGTCTTAAAAAATGATTTTTTATTTTAAGCACATTAAAAAAGCCGCCTGATAAGTCCGAAGATCGACTTATCAGGCGGCTTTCACTTTATTTACAGCTTATTGAATTACGGACGCTCAAGCACCCTTACAAGCATTTCATGCACAACCTCATGATCACGCACATCATGCAGCCGGTATCCCTCACCAGGAAGAGTGTACCATTCCGCAGCCCCATTGTATGTAATAGAAAGAGTCAGTATGCCGTCTTCATCGCAGGCAGTGACAAGTTCAAGCTCGCCGCTGATGACGCCCACTTCAGTAGTCATGACACCGTGGGTTGCGGTAAAAACCGTTGATTTCTTCTCCATGCTGTCACCTCCGTCATTTGCTTAGATTATAGCATAAACGAGCAGCCGCTTTTGGCTGCCCGTTTTCAGTTAAGCATTAGTAAGAACAGCTATTAAGCATGCCTTGTAGCGCGGTTTTTTCAGAAGACTGAAGGCTCAAGCCCCATTTGTATTTCGTGCTGATCCACCATTTTGAGTATCCGCAGGCTGCACCGGCGCGGGGAGGCTGCCACGTAGATGGGTCCTGGTCACCTTTGGAGCGGTTGGTGCTGGCGCTTACAGCAATCAGCTGAGGTCCGCTTAAGTCGTTTGCAAAATCCTGGCGCTTGGACGTTGTCCAGCTGCTTGCGCCTGAACGCCAAGCTTCAGCAAGTGGGACGATATGGTCGATGTCAAGGTCTGAAGGATCAGAGAACGTTACACCGTCGTAGTAGCTGTACCATTTTCCTGAGGTCACAGGGCAAGTGCCGCTGTAAGAATCCGCATCACGCTTAAGAACGACTTGACGGGTGTCACAGCCGCTTCCCTGACTAATCCAGTGGGGAAATAAATCACGTGAATAGCCGGTCATGGAGCCTTCAGTTTTGACTGTGAGAGCGTTAAGCTGGGTTTGTGCCGTGGACTTTGACGGAGTGCCCGGCGGCGTAGCATGTGTTTCTGGCAAAAATAAAGTGAATGAGAGTAGCAGTGCAAAAACAGATAATGAAGCTTTTTTCAGCATGTAGATGCCTCCTGTATGTAATTTTTATATCAAACTCATAACTTATAGTCTGTGAGATTAATAGACAGAACGATGGGAAAAAGAGATGGAAATTTGTTTCTCTATTAGAAATCATAGTATGAAAAGAGAGATTTCTACAAGTTAAGGAAATGTAAACCTCGTAACATTTATTTATAAATTATTGATGATTTTAAGTCCAAAAGAATGAGAATGGATAACGGTATTATAAAGACTGAGGCTATTTGTCATGGGGGATTTTCATTATAGGTAAGAAAAAGGCATTAAAACACTTCACCTTATCTATTTACAATTAGTTATAAAAATGAGTACATTGAAGGAGCTGCTGTTATTCCATTAATGGATAAATTGCAAGCTGGAAGGTAGCAATGAAGATAAAATGAGCTGTTTCGTTGACTTTAAATCGGTTTTATGACTTTTATAAAAGGGTAGTTCAGAATATTGAACACAGGAGGGATACTTGTGTTAAAGGATAAATTAAAGAAACTTTTGAAAGATCCGAAAGTACAGAAGGCAGTTAAAGAACAAGTCGTTCCAATTGTGAAAAAACAAATTGAAAAGAGAAAAGGCAAAAAGTGACTATTTGCTTTGAGGAAAGCTTACCGGCCAAAGGTAAGCTTTTTTTTGAACTTTTGACCTTAGTCACAAAATTGATAAAATTTATTTCTTGAAGAACTTTCATTTTAACTTTATGATACTAATCATAACCATAACGTGACGGTTTTACCTTATTAAGTTGAAAGACTTGCGTTTGTTCTAGATTTTTTAAAAGTTCGGAACGTTATGCTTTTCATTCGTTTTATTCAAGTAAAGGGGGAAACCGTATTGGGAAAATGGGATTGCGCATCGGCCAGGTCGCTAAGCTGAGCGGATTATCCGTCAGAACCATTGATTATTACACCCGCTGCAGGCTGCTTCAGGTGGAGAGAAGCTCATCAAATTATCGTCTTTATTCAGAAGATGTGCTTGAAACCCTGAAAAAAATAAGCATTTTAAAGGAGCAGCGGCTGACAATAGCTGAAATTCGAAGAGAACTTTTTTTAGAGAAAAACGCTGTAGTGGGGAATTGTAAGAAAGACGATACTAATTTGAGCTTGAGTCTTCAACGGAAAATTTCCCGGCTGATTGACGTTTTGGAAAGTGCTTCAGAGGAAGAAAGGAAGCTTGTATATAAAGAGCTTGAAGACAGAATTTCAGGCATATTGGTGAGACTGAAAAACCGTTAGCTGTATTAATTGGAGGTGAATCCCTCGCAATTGAGGGAAGATATTGGACATTATTACGATGATGAATTTGTTTTTGCTGGTTTTGCTGATTGCGGCTACCGCCTTTTTCGTTGCAGCAGAATTCGCGGTTGTTAAAATCCGCATGTCAAGAATTGATCAATTGATTGCAGAAGGCAGTAAAAAAGCGGTTATTGCCAAAAAGGTGGCACATGATCTTGACTATTATTTGTCGGCATGTCAGCTTGGAATAACGGTAACCGCGCTCGGTCTGGGTGCACTTGGAAAGCCTGCAGTCGAAGGACTTTTATATCCTGTTTTTAACTTGCTGAATGTTTCAGAGTCGACTGCTTCCATAGCTTCCTATGCGATTGCTTTTCTTCTGGTAACATTCCTGCATGTTGTTGTCGGAGAAATGGCTCCCAAAACGCTTGCCATTCAATTCTCAGAAAAAGCGACCATGCTTCTGGCTGGACCGTTGTATTGGTTTGGAAAAGTTATGTATCCCTTCATCTGGGCGTTAAACGGCACTTCACGCGTTCTTCTGAGTGCATTCGGAGTAAAGCCTGCCGGTCATGAGCAGGCCTATTCGGAAGAGGAGCTGAAAATCATCATGGCTCAAAGCTTCCAGGGCGGGGAGCTGGATGAGACAGAGCTTGAATATATGGAGAATGTTTTTTCTTTTGATGAGCGTGTTGCAAAGGATATTATGGTTCCAAGAACTGATATTGTCGTCCTTGATAAAGACATGCAGCGAGCTGAAATCATTGAAATTCTAGATGAGCACAACTACTCAAGATATCCTGTAGTGGAGAATAACGACAAGGATAGAGTTGTCGGAATGGTTAATGTGAAAAAAATGCTGAACCATCTTGCAGCCGGCAGAGATCATCAGCTTCAGCAATGCGTCCGGGATATTCCAATTGTAATGGAAGGAACGAAGATCCAGGATGTACTTTTGAAAATGCAGCAGGAACGGGTGCACATGGCGCTTGTCATTGATGAGTACGGCGGAACCTCAGGGATCCTGACAATGGAGGATGTGCTTGAGGAAATTGTCGGTGAGATTCGTGATGAGTTTGACGAAGATGAAATGGCGGATATGATTGAGACAAATGAAAATACGTATGTCATTAACGGAAGAGTTCTTCTCGTGGAACTTGAAGATCGTTTCGGGCTTGTGTTCAATGACGTGGAGGATATTGACACGGTTGGCGGATGGATTCAGCAGCAGAAACTTGAAACCGTTCAGGAAGGCGATCAGATTAAACAGGACGATCATCTGTGGACCGTACTTAAAATGGAAAATTTCCAGATTAAGCAGGTTGAGTTGCAGCAATATGCGCTTCGTGATCAGCAGGGCAGAAGCGATATGTTGGAGGTGAACCCCTCAGGCGGGGGAACAAATTGGACGGAATAATTGTATTAAACCTATTTTTAGTTGCCGTATTTATCGGATTAACAGCGTTTTTCGTCGGTGCTGAGTTTGCTATTCTTAAAGTAAGAATGTCAAGAATCGACCAGCTGATTGCAGAAGGAAATAAAAAAGCAGTTTTGGCAAAAAAGGTTGCGCAGGACTTGGACTATTATCTGTCAGCCTGCCAGCTTGGAATTACAATTACGGCACTTGTACTTGGAGCTTTGGGAGAACCGACTGTTGAAAGAATGCTGCATCCGGTTTTTGAAAGGTTTGATGTGCCTGAAGCAATTTCAACAGTCCTTTCTTATGCCATTGCATTGTCTCTTGTTACTTTTTTGCATGTTGTTCTGGGGGAGCTTGCTCCAAAGACACTTGCTATTCAGTTCGCAGAAAAGATGACCTTGCTGCTTGCACCGGGTCTATACTGGTTCGGTAAAGTAATGAACCCTTTCATCAGCATACTCAACGGCGCTGCACAGTTTCTTCTCCGCACACTTGGTGTAAAGCCTGCCGGACATGATACTGTGCATTCGGAAGAAGAACTGAAAATGATTGTGACACAAAGCTATGAAAGCGGAGAAATCAATCAGACCGAACTTGCTTATTTAAAAAACATTTTTGCTTTTGATGAGCGGTTTTTAAAAGACGTAATGATTCCTGCAGCGAAAATTGCTGTAGTTAACCCGAATGAGCAGTTGCCAGGACTTGTTCAATTGCATGACAAACATGATTATACCCGTTATCCGGTGGCGGAAAATCGAAACTTGGACCGGATTAATGGGTTTATTAACACGAAGGAAATCCTTACAAGCGCAGCTGCCGGAAGAGAAGTGAAGCTTGAGGATTACATTCACGAAATGCCACGCTTTTCAGAGCATGCTCTGTTAAAAGAAGTCCTGCTAAAAATGCAGGAAACTCATGTGCACATGGCGATCGTTACGAATAAGCAGGGGAAAACTGCTGGCCTTGTCACCATGGAAGATATCCTTGAGGAAATTGTCGGTGAGATTCGTGATGAACACAAGGGCGGACTGCCTGCAACATAATAAAAATGCCTGTACCCTTAGCGGTACAGGCATTTTATATGCAATCATTTTAAATAGATGAATGACCTTCTGCTGCTTCAAGCAGTAAGTCGGCGATATGAACAGCTCTCACTTTATCCGTTAACCCTTCACGCTCAATGCCAAGTTTCATTTGGAGCAGGCAGCCGGGGTTGGCGGTAACGATGGTTACTGCACCTGTTGCTTTGGCGTTCTTCATTTTCGTGTCCAGGATCTGCATCGACATCTCTGACTCGAGGATGTTGTAGATGCCGGCCGACCCGCAGCAGCTGTCGGCGTTTTTCATTTCGCGGTAGTCGATGTCTGCGATGGCTTTCAGCAGCCTGCGGGGTTCGCTTGATGTTTTCATGACATTCCGCAAGTGACACGAGTCCTGATAGGTGACGACCTGGTGCGGCAGCTTCAGTTTCATTTTATGAAATTCAAGTTCGGCCAGAATGCTTGTAAAGTCCTTCAGTTTGCCGGAAAATTCTTTTGCGCGTTCTGACCATTCTGCGTCGTCCTTCAGCAGGTGGTCATAGTCGATCAAAAAGGCGCCGCAGCCTCCTGCATTTGTGATGATGTAGTCAACTTGCAGGTCTTCGAAGGCTTTGATATTCCGCTTGGCAAGGTCTTTGGCCGAGTCTTTTTCTCCGCTGTGGCCGTGAAGGGCGCCGCAGCAGGCCTGATTTTCCGGGATGACAATTTCACAGCCCGAGAGCTGGAGCAGCTTCATGGTGGCATCATTTGTTTTCATAAACATCGTGTCCATGAGACAGCCTGAGAAAAAGGCGACGCGCTTTCGTTTCTCCGGTTTAGCGGGAAGATACGAGGGACGGTTTTTCATTTCTTTTCGTGTCGGAATGTCCGGAAGCACTTTTTCCATTGATGACAGACTGTCGGGTAAAAGCTTCATCATTCCAGTGGAACGGACGGCTTTCTGAAGGCCAGACCGCTGGTAAAATCCGATGAGTCCTGTCAGTGTCCGCATCCGCTCCTGATGGGGGAAAAGACCGTCAAATACTGCTTTGCGGACCGTCCGCACAGGCAGCGAGTGTTTTTTATTCTGGTTGATAATGTCCCTAGCTTCTTCAAGCAAGTGGCCGTAATTGACTCCTGACGGGCAGACCGGCTCGCATGCTCTGCACCCGAGGCACATGTTCAATGATTTTTCAACGTCTTCATCAGGCTCTATCAGACCATCCACTACCGCTTTCATCAAGGCAATGCGTCCTCTAGGGGAATGGGATTCCTGAAAGCCTGACTCGATATAAGTCGGACAGCTCGGCAGGCAGAATCCGCAGCGCATGCAGTTCAGAAGCTCATCCTCGTTCATCCGCTCCTTAAACTGTTCCTGAATGGTTTCACGCTCCTTAACTGTTGTCATTTTGAAACCACCACCCGTTTTCTTGAGTCTTTTGCAAACATTTTACCCGGATTCATGATGTTGTTTGGATCGAAGGAATTCTTAATGGCTTTCATCACGGCAATTCCTTCTTTACCGGCCTTCAGTTCAAGGTAAGGGGCTTTCATGACCCCGACTCCGTGTTCTCCTGTAATAGTTCCGCCGAGTTCAATTGCTTTGATGAAAATTTCTTCAAACGCTTTTTCCACACGTTCGATTTCTTCATGATCCCTTACATCGGTTAAGCAGGTGGGATGGAGGTTCCCGTCACCGGCATGGCCGAATGTACATATGTTTAAGCTGTATTTTTCAGCAATTTCGTTTGTGGCCACGACCATTTTTGCGATCTCAGAACGGGGGACGGTTGCATCCTCTAAAATCGTTGTCGGCTTCAGCCGTGCGAGAGCGGAAAGGGCGGAGCGGCGGGCTGTCCGGAGTCCGTCTGCTTCTTCTTCTGATTCTGCGACTCTTACAGATACCGCATGTTCCTCTTCGCAAATGGCAGCCATTTTCAGCATATCTCTTTTCACGACATCAGTCGGGCCGTCCTGCTCGATTAAAAGGACGGCTTTTACGTCAGTAGGCAGTCCGATTTTCGCAAAATCCTCCACCACTCTTAATGTTGGCTGATCAAGGAATTCGAGTGTAGTCGGAATGATTTTGCCGGCGATGATCTTGGACACCGATTTCGCAGCCGCTTCCAAATCCTGATAGAGGGCGAGCATCGTCATTTTATCCTCAGGCATCGGAATGAGCTTGAGAATGGCTTTTGTGACAATGCCAAGCGTTCCTTCCGAGCCGACGAAAAGACGGGTCAAATCATAGCCTGCCACATCTTTTGCAAGCTTTCCACCTGTTTTGATAATATCTCCATTTGCAAGAACGACTTCAAGACCCATCACATAATCGCGTGTGACGCCATACTTGAGGCCGCGGAGGCCGCCTGAGTTTTCATTGATATTTCCGCCGATGGTCGAAATTTTCATCGAGCTTGGGTCAGGTGGATAAAACAGGCCCTTTTCCTCAACGGCATGAATCAGATCAAGGGTGATGACACCGGGCTCTACAGTAGCAGTCAGGTTTTCTTCGTCGATCTCAAGAATCCGGTTCATATGTTTAAACAGCAGGACAATTCCGCCTTCTGTCGGGCACGTTCCCGCACAAAGGTTGGTTCCTGAGCCTCTCGGGACAATCGGAATGCCATGTTCATTGCAAAGTTTTACGATTTCAGCCGTTTCCTCAGCAGTTCTTGGAGCGATTACAGCGTCAGGAAGGGATTGAAACTGGGGGGTGGCGTCGTAGGAATAGACGAGCCTTCCTGCACGGCTGTCATCATAGTTTTCCGCACCTGAAATGGCCTGAAGCTTTGCTTTTAATTGTTCGGATATCATAAAACAGTCCTCCTCTATAAATGAACGAATAAGTACCTTTATCATAAAAAAGAGAAAGAGGATTAACTATGGTTAATCCTCCAAATATTTGCGGCTTTTTTATTCTTTTTTTGGCTGTTCATCTAAAAAGAGAAGAGCGAGATATAAGATCGTCATGTCATGCGTGTGGCGGGGATTCAATCCCGTAAGTTCCTCGATCCGTTTCATCCTGTAGTGAAGGGTATTGATGTGAATATGAAGAACGTCTGCTGCAGCTTTAAAGGATTGATTTTGCAGGATGAATGTTTGAAGGGTATCGACAAGTTCTCTCTCATGTTCCATTGAACGGATTGTTCTGCTGACAAACTCCATTTTTGTTTCCTTCTTAATCTCCTTCAAAAGCATTTCCAGGCGCAGGTCATCATCAAACACAATCCCTTTTGTTTTTTTCGCCGTGTTTAAAGCCCGGTCTGCCTGCTGAAATGAGAGGGAAACATCTTTTGGGGAAGCAGGCTGACCTATTCCAATTGACAAATCGAGCCCGTACCGGTTTTTGAGGTAATCACGGATTTGTCCGGCGGAATGGTGTGTCCGTTCTTTTTTCTTATGACCGGCTAAAAGAATCACAAACCGGTCGTTTCCCCAGCGGACAAAGACGTCAGCTGTTTCATTTGTGAAAGACTGCATCAGATCAAGCAGGGTTTGCTGGCTGATCAGTCCTTCTTTTTCGCTTGAGCAGTGACCGATAAGAACCTGTCTTTCTAGTGTCAGATCAACCCCGAGTAGTTCCGCCTGATTGGTAAATTCCTCAGACCAGTCTGACTTTTGAACCCAGTCAAAGACAAAAGCTTCCAGTGCCCGAGCGCGCCATTCAACCTGATCGGAATAATACCTTTCATTCATCAAAAGCTCCGTCATTCTCCTCAGAATTTCACCGTATGAGGATACTCGTTTAGGATCACCAGTAATCCCGATGACTCCTGCAATCTGGTGCTGGAAAAAGACAGGAAGATTTATGCCTGCTTTCACGCCTTCTAAGGTTGTTTGGTCTTCAGCTGTAATAATCCTTGTGGATTTCTCGCGTATGCAAATAAGTGCCCCTTCATGAAAAGTCCCAACTCTGCTTTTATCCGTGCTGGCAATGATTGTACCGGATGTATCGGCAACGATTAATTCCTCGTCAATTAAGTGATTCATTTCTGAAATGATGCTGTTAGCGAGAGCGGGTTTGATCATTAGGGTTCCTCCGGATATAAACTGGTATTAAAAAGAACAAGCAGCCGCTATTTGTGTACACAAAGCGGCATAATAAGAATCAAGTAAAGGTGAGGAGTATTCTACTCCCCGCCTCAAGTAAAAGATTCAGAGTGCTGATGCTGAATGCAGCAGAGATGTAGCGGGTACTGAGCCACTCATTTTTCTAATACTTTAACATTCTTTCTTTCTTAATTCTATGCACAGCTTTACTTTGGATTTATTGGATTTTAGTTCAGTCTTTCTTTTTTCTTTTTTGTAGCCTTTTGCTTTCACTTTTAATTTATAGATTCCTTCCTTTAGATGTTTAAATTGAAAATGTCCTTCTTTGTTCGTCTTCACAGAAGCGATGCAGTCGCCTTCTGAATTGTACAGCTTCACTTTAGCCTTGCAGATAGCTTCCCCGGCTTCTTTCGTTACCTCTCCGTATATGCTTCCTTTTGGTTTCTTTACAGGAGAAAGCTTAAAGTTAAGGATTACGGACTCTCCAGAATTGAGAGAGATTGTCTTTGATTTTTTACGGTATCCTTTTGCAGATGCTGTAACTTTATACGTTCCCTGCAATACAATAAGATTTTCGTATTTGCCATCCCGATCAGTTATGGCCGCTGCAGCTAGCTTTCCATTTGGATAAAAAACGAGTACCTTGGCATGTTTTATTGGTTTCCCGGATTTTTTATCTGTGATCGTTCCTTCTAAGCGGGCAAAACTGATTGAGAGAAGGATTGTTACATCTGTCACCTCATCTGGAAGGATGACCGCTTCAATTGAACCTGTTAAATACAAGTCTGCAGAAGCTGTAATGGTGTACCTGCCGGGAACAAGGCCGTCTGCGGAAAAAGTACCGGCGGCATTCGTTAATACCGTTTTTACAACGATTCCCTGCGCATTGATAATATCCACTCTTGCCCCTGATATTGGCCTGCTGGAGATGGCGTTGAGCACAGTGCCAGTCAATGCTCCGGTTCCAGGTATTTTGTCTAATAAGAAATTTGCGTCGAGCACGCTTTCGTCATTTCCAAGCGATACTGTAATCCGTGATGAACTGAATCCTTCTTTTTCTGCAGTAAGGGTATATTCATTCGGCGATAAATTCTCAAAGAAGTAAACACCGTCTGGATTTGAAAAAGCAATGCCAATAAACTGCCCGCTGCTTGTAAAAAGTTCAATTCTTGCGCCGGGTATTGGAACTTGCGTTTCTGCATCAAGAACGTAACCTGCAATTGCACCTGTGCTCGCAGGGGTTTTACTCAGTTCAAAGTCAATTTCAGTTATGCTTCCCAGCACAATTTCCGCAGATTTTATTACGCTGATATATCCCGCTGCAGCAGCCCTGACAGAGTAATTCCCTTGAGGAAGCCCTTCTATTAAATATCTGCCGTTTTGATCAGTAAGACCTTCAGCAATTGCCGTATTTTCTGAATTTACCACTTCAATAAGCGCACCAGGTATAGGTAATCCTGTATTTTTATCCCTGACAGCGCCAATTAGAGAACCAGGATTCGATTCCAGTTCAAAATTTACGATGCGCACATCTCCAGGCTGAAGCACTGCTGATTTGCTCTCAGCTTGATAGTTGATATTCAGTGCTACAACCTGGTATGTTCCCGGGGCTAAATTTGGTACAAGGTAAGCACCGTCCTTATCTGTCTGAGTTGTTGCTGCAATAGCAGATGTTGAACTAATAATATTGATTCGCGTATTGCTGAGCGGTTCGCCGGTGGAGTTCGCAGTGACAAGCCCCTTGATGGCAGCTGTTTGCTGTTCAAGGAGAAAATCCGCCGCGACTGTTTGATTAGGGAAAATGACTGCGTTCAAAACTTGAGTCCCATATCCTCCTGCAGCTGCTGTAATAGAAATTTGCCCTTCTGTCACCCCTCCAATTTCATAAAATCCGTTTGCATCAGTTATTATAGTTGCAAAGATTGGCCCTGATGGACTTTGATATCTTAGTGTAACCGCAGCACCCTGAATGGGTGATCTTGTTTGAGCATTTAAAACTGTGCCGTTTACCGTTCCGAATGCCCCGTTCAGCTGAACGTTCAGCTGTGTCGTCTGACCGGCTGCAATAACAGCACCGGCAGCCAATCGTTCAAAGCCTGCTGCGGTGAAGACAGCCCTGTACGTTCCAGGTGTCAGACCATCAATCCGGTAAGTCCCAGTGTTATCTGTCAATACACTTGCGACAAGACCATTTGTAATGTCGAAAATTTGAACGGCAGCTCCCGGAATCGGCAGCGAACTCCGGTCGCTCACAACACCAGTCAAAAAGCCCGGATTCACACTGAGCGAAAGAGTTGTTTGTGCAGTTGTATTAGCCACGAGAATGACAGATTTAGAATCAGTGCCAAAATTAGTAGCGGTCGCTGTCAGGATAACGGTGCCAGGCTGCAGGTTAGAGATGGTGAATGAACCGTCAGCAGCACTTGTTGAAATAGCCAGCACCTGGCCGTCAACGGTTGTTGCCGTTACAATAGCACCTTGAATCGGATCACCTGTTGCGGCATTAGTGACAAATCCTGCAATTGAAGCAGGTCCGGTCTGCAACAGCAGCGTAACATTTGACGTTTGATCCGGGATGACAACTGCACCAATAATTCCTGTTACAAATCCGCTGGCAGATGCCGTAATAACATAGTTGCCTGGTGCCACCTGCGGGAATGTGAAGCTTCCATTTGAGTGCGCATTCGTTGTGAAAATGAGGATGCCATTCTCATCAAACAGGGACACTGCAACAGAAGCAGTCGTAATCGGCTGAGCAAGGTTATTCAGGACAACTCCTGTTATAGAACCAAAAATGCCTGTAAGTGCAACGTTTGTTGTAGTAGTAGTATCTGACTGGACAATCGCTCCAACCGTTCGCGTTTCAAATCCTTGAGCTGTAACCGTTACAGTATAGGAGCCCGGCGGAAGGCTTCCGGCCGTGTAATTTCCGTCAGAATCGGTAACTACTGTGGCTACAACCACACCTCCGGCTCCGATAATTCGGACAGTCACAACTGCTCCTGTAATTGGATTTCCAAATGCATCTGTAACTCTGCCGGAAATGCTGCCGTGATTAGCGAAAAGAGAAAAGTTAACATTTGTCCGCTGCTCTCCCGCTGAGAGACTAATTCCAGAAAGCGCGGTCTGATAGCCTTCAGCTGAAACGACGAGTTTAAAGCTGCCTGCCGGGATGTTTCCAATCGCATACGTCCCGTCAGCTCCGGTTACGGCAAATCCAACAAGTGTCTCATTCTGGTCAAGAATTCGCACAGATGCATTGTTAATCGGTGATCCAAAGGCATCTGTCACCTGACCGGAAATGGAAGCAGGGTTTGGCTGAAGCAGAATATTTGCCTGAACCTGCTGATTTGCAGCGACTGTGGCCCCAATTGATGAACTCGCGTAATTAAATTCCGAAGCTGTAACCAGATAGTTGCCTGGCTGGATCCCGCTAAAGGTGTAGGAGCCCTGCTGATCCGTGACAGTAAACGCGATCGGGGTCAGACTTTGACTTTGGAAGAGCTGCACAATGGCTCCGGGAACCGGCTGAGTGGTAACAGCATCCCTTACAAAACCCGTAATTGACCCGGGACTTGCCTGCAGGATGAAGTTCACGGTCGCGGTCTGACCAGGCAGTACATCAAATCCAGCTGATGATGACTGGAAGTTTTGCTGAAGAACAGACAGCGTGTAGCTTCCCGCTGTAAATCCAGTAATAGAGTAATTGCCGTCTGTATCTGTTTGAACTCTTCTGAGCAACCCTCCCTGAAGGCTGAATAGCTGAACAAGAGCACCTGAGATCCCTAAGCCTGCCTCATCGGTCACTCGACCTTGTACTGTACCTGGCTGAGGGGACAGCACGGCACTGACGAATTCCGTTTCACCAGGGTCAATCACAACACTTGCAATTTCAGAGCCAAAAGACGGAGCACCGCTGAAGATCACACTGTAAGCACCTGGTGCAAGACCTGTGACCTGATAAAATCCATTGCTGTCGGTCAGTGTTGTCGCAATGATTGGACCGGCAGGACTGAGAGCGCGAACGATTACACTTACACTCGGTATGGCAGCGCCGCCCGCAGCATTTGTGGCAAACCCCTGAATGATGCCGGGGTTCGGTGTCAGGTCAATGGCAAGAACGGTATCTGCGCCTGCCGTAATGGTGAAGCCTCTGAACTCACTGCCAAAATCCTGCGCGTTTATAACGGCTGTATACTGGCCCGGGGAAAGGGCAGGAACTGTGAAATTCCCCCGTGCGTCGGACACGACTGTCAAAATGAGTGTACGGTTTTCATCAAATAACTGGATGACAGCTCCTGCAATCGGTGCCAGGTCTTGTGCACTTGTTACTTGCCCTAAAAGACGTCCAGTAAGCTGGGATAATGCAAGCGAAGCAGTTGTCGTTTCCCCCGCCGTCAGGATGATGGACGTTGTGGCGTTTCCATATCCCGGGGCCTGTGCTGTCAGGAGGAAAGTACCCCCAGGCAGATTCGGGAACGTAAATACCCCTTGATCTCCGCTGAATCCTGTCGCTAGAATGACGCCATTTGATCTTGAGATAATGATCGATGCACCTGAGATGCCAAGTCCCGTGCCGCTGTCAGAAATAACTCCAGTTACTGTGGCAGGCAAATTTGTCAGTGTAACGGACGTTGAAGTCACCCCATTGGCAAAAACGATGGAGCTGACCGTATTTGAACCGAATCCCGGAGCGGAAGCATTGACCAGGTATGTTCCCGGAATCAAGTTGAATACAGAGAATGTTCCATCAGCTTGAGCAGTCAGCGCCTCGACTAATACAAGGTTTTCATTGAAGATTTTCACAAGGATATCCTGCCCTGTGACCTGATTTCCAAGTTGATCAACTACTGAACCGCTTATGCTGCCGGTGAGTGCAGCGAGTGATGCGTTAAGCTGAACGGCCGTATCTGAAATAATTTGTGCACCAATGACAGCTGAACCATACCCTTCTGCTGTAAACACAGCGCTGTAAGTTCCCGGTGCAAGATTCTGAATCGTGTACCTGCCGTCTGTATTTGTAAAGGCAGATGCGATGATAACACCTGAACTGTTGCGGATGATAATGCTTGCTCCGGCTAATCCGGCTGCTGTCGCTTCATCTGTCACAATGCCTGTAAGTGAACCGGGATTTGCTGCCAGAGAAAAATCAATGCCGGATTGGAATTCACCTGGAGTCAGTGTGATTGCAGCAGTAGAAGAGCTGAACCCTACTGCTGAAACAATGATGTTGAATGTTCCCGGCGGCAGGCCGGAAATGGTATACGTTCCGTCTCCGCCGGTAATGCCTGTGCCAATGACGGTTTCGTTCCCGTTTAATAAACGCACGGTAGCATTGCCAATCGGATTACCCGCTAAATCTCTCACCGTACCCGAAACAGCTGCCGGATTAGGAGACAGGGCAAGATTTGCCGTTGCTTCCGTATTTGATGCGACCGTAACCCCGACAATGGCTCTTGCAAAATTCACGGCATCCGCTGTTACGGAATAGGTTCCGGGCTTAATGCCTGCAAACGAGTATCTGCCGAGTGAATCGGTGACAGCACTGGCAAGAGGCTGCAGTCCCTGAGAAGGAAAGAGCTGGACAAAAGCTCCTGAAAGCGGCGAACCTGCAGCGGCATTTGTGACAGTGCCTGTAATGGAACCAGGATCAGGCTGCAGCTCAATATCAAGCGTTGCTGTCTGTCCGGAGACAATCGTTGTGCCGATTGTCTGCTGCTGATAATTCGTATTTATGGCTGTTACGGTATAGGATCCTGGCGGCAGATTTTGAATACTGTACCTTCCAATGGAATCTGTTTGGCCGACAGCCGTGAGCACACCGTTTACATCTACAATCCGTATCAGGGTATTGACTAATGGAAATCCTGAACCTGCCTCTGTTACAAACCCTTGAACGGAACCTGGATTTGGCGGAAGGGAGAGCTGTACAGAAGATGTCTGCCCAGGTTCAACAACCGTTGATCCAGCTTGCGTTCCGAAACCTGGAAGTGTACCAAGAACTGTGTAGGAACCAGGTGCAAGGTTAGGAATTGTAAAGGATCCATTGGCATCTGTTGCTGAGCTTGCGACGACCGGACCGGTAGGAGAGAACTGTCTTACTACGATGCTCACTCCGCTTAGCGGAAGTCCTGTCACCTGATTAATCACGGTTCCCTGAATGGTGCCGGGATCTGCAGGTAAGTTAAAATCAAGAACTGTCTGAGCATTTGCCGTGATGGCCGTTTCCTGAACCACAGTGCCGAAATTGGCTGCAGAAGCTGTAACTCTGACGTTTCCGGGGATCAGGTTATTTACTAAATACTGTCCGTTTTGATCCGTAACCACCGTCGCTACAAGTGCTCTTGTAGAATCAAAGACCTGAACCGAAGCACCCTGTAACGGATTCTGTGTCTCTGCATCCCTGACTGTGCCTGTAAGCGACCCCGCAACAGGAGGCAAGGAAAGGGTGACATTGTTTACAGCACCAGGTCCAAGTTGAACAGATACCGAAGCAGAGCCGAATCCCGGCTGCGTTGAAGAAGCAGAGACGTTCAGTGTATTAGGCGGCAGATTTTGAATCGTAAATTGGCCATTTTGATCACTGACAGCGCTGCCGACAATCAGTCCGTTTAAGTCTGTGACCGTTACAATAACGCCAGATAAAGGATCAAATGTTACGGCATTGATGACCTGCCCTGTTACAGTTGCAGGATTTGGTGAAAGAATGACAGGTAAAACCGTAGTTTCATTTGCAGCAACGACGGCACTTGCGACAGCAGTCGCATAATTCGGTGCTGTGATTTGAACAAGGTACGTTCCTGGTGCAAGATCCATGATTGTAAAGGTTCCATCTGAATCTGCAAGCAGAGTTTTTACAAGAATTCCGTTGATATCAAACACCTGAACAGCGATGTTTGACCCGGTGACAGCCATTCCAGCCGTGTCTGTCAGTGAGCCGGAAATCATGCCTGTATCCGGAGGAAGGGCAATATTTGCTGTGGTCACTGCATTAGCCTGAACGATTGCGCCTACAGTAATCGAGCCAAAACCTGCTGCTGTACCCACTACCGAGTAAGAACCTGGTGAAAGTCCTTCCAGCAAGTAATTGCCGTTTACGTCAGTTGTATCTGCTGCAATGATGACGCTTGTTCCGCCGACTGTCCTTACAACTGCAATGGCCCCAACAATCGGGTCACCTGTCGCTGCATTTGTAATTTGGCCGCTGATGGTTCCAAACAGCGAACTGAGAGCAATGTTTACATCAGTCAAAATCTGGCCTGGCGTTACGGTAACAGCTGTCAGATTTGCAGCAAAATCAGGCGCAGATGCGAGTACTGTTAAGGTTCCCTGAGGCAGGTTGCTGACAGAGTAATTTCCAAACTCATCTGTGATTGCCGTACCGAGAACCGTTTCATTCTGATCAAGAATTCTGACCGTTGCATTTGTGACAGGTGTTCCTCCGGTATCTGTGACAGTCCCCGAAATCGTCGCCGGATTTGGAGAAAGCTGAATGGCGACATCTGTTGTCTGTCCTGCAAAAATAACGGCTCCTGTACCTCTTCTGGCATAGTTTGATGCCGAAGCGACGACATTGTATTCTCCAGGTGCGAGACCTGGTACAGAAAACTGTCCGTTTTGGTCAGTTGTTTCTTGTGCAATAGGAATGATCCCCTGTGAAGGAAAGACCAGGACAACAGCCCCTGCAATCGGACCGCCTGAGAACAGGTCTGTTACGGTGCCTGTCAATACTCCTGGATTTGCTGCAAGGAATACATTGACCGTTGTCGTCTGTCCCGGCAGAATCGTAAAGCCGACTGACTGATTCTGAAAAGCAGGATTTGAGACGACAAGCGTATACGAATCAGCCGGGAGCCCTTCAACCGTGTAGAATCCAGCTCCATCTGTAGTGACTTCATCTACAAGAGTGCCGTCACGGCGTATAACTTGAACGGCAGCCCCTGAAATCGGATTGTTCGTATCCGAGCGGCGGACTGTTCCCTGGACGGTTCCAGGAGCTTGGGTGAGTCCGATTGCCACATTGGAAACTTCATTTGCAAAAACGGCGACAGATGCCGACTGTGTGCCAAAACCGGCGGATTGGGTAATGACCGTGTAGGATCCAGGTTCAAGATTCGCTGTAAGGAATGTCCCTCCAGCATCTGTAACAGCAGTCGCAATGACAGGTCCAGCCGGTGAAAATTGACGGATGGTAATGAGAGCACCGGCAATCGGATCAGATGTCAGCTGATTGATAACCGTTCCTGAAATGGACCCGAGCAGCGGACTTAAAGATACGGTTACTTGCTCTGTTTCACCCGGATCAAGTATGACTGCTTGAACGTTGTCAGCAAATCCTGCCTGAGAAACAGTAAGCGTAATTGTGCCGGCAGGAAGATTCGTGAGCTGGAAGTTCGCTGATGCATCCGTTACAGCGGAAGCAATCACCTGGCCAGCGACACTGGCTGTGACCGCAGCCCCTTGGAGCGGCGTATTTGTACCCTGGCTTAATACCTGCCCGGTGATTGATGCAGGCAGCGGCGCCAGCTGAAGATCAAGAGCTGTTGTCTGAGTGGCAACTACTGCTGCAGCGGCAGATGATGCCGCAAAACCAGGCGCTTGTGCAACGACTGTATAATTCCCCGGTGCAAGATCAATAATGGAGTAAGTTCCATCTGGTTCAGCGGTGATCGATTTTACGAGAAGACCATTCCCATCAAAAACTCTGACAAAGATATTGCTGCCGGTAATTGGATCACCGTTGCCGTCCCGAATGGTACCAGAAATACTTCCGGTTTCAGCAATCAGAGCAAAATTCGCTGTTGCTGTCTGGTTGCTTGAGACAAGTGCAGTTTGTGTTTGAGAAGCAAATCCAAATGCGCTGGCTGTGACAGAATAGGAACCCGGTGCCAGACCTTGAGCAAGATAATTTCCGGCTTCATCTGTATTGACTGTTTGCACAACTACATTGCTGTCGCTCTGAAGCGTTCGGATTGTCACAATGGCTCCGGCCAATGGGTCCGCTGTGGCACTATTTGTCACTGTTCCTGAGATGGATCCGGGATTTGCCGTGAGCGCAAGGTTCACTCCTGTCACCGTCTGGCCGGCTGCAACGGAAACACCCTGGAGGCCCGTTCCGTAATTAGGGGCAGAAGCACTTACTGTATACGTTCCCGGTGCAAGATTTCCAACGGAGTAATTTCCGTTCAGATCTGTTGCGCCGGTTCCGACAACGTTCTGATTTTGGTCAAGAATGCGAATGACAGCATTCGGCAATGGATTCCCGGACTGATCTGTGATTTGTCCCGATACTGCTGCCGGAAGCGGAGAAAGAGACAGGACCACAGCTGTTGCTGCTCCAGCTGAAACTAGTGCCCCGACTGAAACGGTTCCGAAATTGGATGCAGCAGCTGTAACCGTGTATTGCCCCAGTTGAAGACTTCCGGCTGTGAAGCTGCCATTTTGATCGGTGACTGTTTCAAAGACAGGAATAAAGCTGCCTGATGGATATATCTGAATCGATGCTCCGGCAATTGGCGCTGCTGTTTGAGTGCTTACCGCTGTTCCCGTAATGCTTCCCGGATTTGGATTCAACGCGGCGTTTAACGAGACGGTTTGATCAGATATGGCCGTAAATCCAAGCGTCTGATTTTGGAACTCAGCGTTTACAGCAACGAGTGAATAACTGCCGGGTGCAAGGCTGTCAACCCGGTAAACCCCGTTTAAATCTGTCTGGGAAACGGAGACCAGCACGCCGCCTGAATCGATGATTCTAATGAGTGTATCCGGAAGAGGGGTTCCGGTCTGCGCATTGGTAACTGTTCCCTGAACAGAACCTGGATTTGGCGGAAGATTCAGCTGCACAACTGCGATTTCGTTAGACTCGACAGACGCTGAAGCTGCCTGAGTGCCGAAACTCTGCTGAGAAGCGATAACGGTATAGGTTCCAGGCACAAGGTTAAAGACAGTAAATTCACCTTGGGCGTTCGTTGCTGTTGTTGCAACTGCAGGACCGGCTGCGGAAAATTGCCTGATGACCAAACTTGCATTCTGAATAGGCGCACCGGTCTGCCCGTTATAAACGGTCCCCGTAATGCTTCCGGGATTTGGCTGAAGCTGGAACAACAGTGTCGTCACAGCGTTTGATGCAATGGCTGCATCCTGAGCGGCAGAGCCGAAATTTGCTGCTGAGGCTATAACACGGTACGTTCCTGGAGCCAAATTTTGAACCTGGTAAAAACCGTTATCATTTGTCAGTACTGTAGCGGTGAGAGCACCTGTAAAATCGAACACTTGCAGTACAGCGCCGGGAATTGGCTGGTTATCCAGTGCATTTACGACCGAACCCGTCAAAGTACCGGGATTTGGCGTAAGAGACAGAGTGGTTGTTCCAATTTGGCCAGGTGAAAGCATAACAGCTTTAGAGTCTGCGCCAAAGTCCTGTGCAACAGCGGATATAATCAGAGTGGCAGGAGGGAGGTTTTGAATCGTAAAGCTACCATCTATTCCGCTCACTGCTGATGCAAGGAAAAGACCATTGGAGTCGGTAACCGTGATCAGCGCTCCGTTAATGGCATCGCCTGTACCTGCATTCAATACTTGCCCAGTTATAGCCGCAGGGTTTGGAATAAGTGCGATATTTGCCTGCGTTGTCTGATCAGAAACAACAATTGCTCCGATTGTTGCTGCAGAAAAGTTCGGTGAAGTGATGACAAGAGTGTAGCTGCCCGGCAATAAATCAAGAACGGAATAGGAGCCATCTGAACCGGCGAGCAGGGTTTTTACGAGTGATCCGCTTTGATAATAGACCGCAATTTGTGTACCCATTCCAAGAATGGGACTTCCTTGCAGGTCTGTGATAATTCCGGAAATCGCTCCTGTATTAGGACTCAGCTGCAGATTTGCTGAAGTTACCGTATTGCTGAACACAACAGCACCTACAGAAGCCGTTCCAAAACCTGTCTTTGAAGCAGTAACTGTGTACGTTCCAGGCGCAAGACCAGCTACGGAATAGAAACCGTCTGAGTCCGTTACGTCATTAGCTACGACTACTCCCGATCCTCCTGTAAGACGGATGATGGATATAGCGCCTGCAATCGGATCACCCGTCTGGGCATTGCTTACAAAACCTTCAATGGCTCCAGGGTTTGGAGTCAGGACAAAGTTAACATTTTCAAGGAAATCTCCCGGTGCAAGAGTCACTCCGCTGATCTGACCTGCGAACGTCTCTGACGTCACAATTACGGTTTGAGAACCTGGCGGGAGGCCGCTGATCACATAGCTGCCGTTCTGGTCGGTCTGGGCGCTGCCAAGCACCGTCTCATTTTGATCGAGTACTCTGACGCTAGCATTTGGGACTGGCTGCCCACCTGTACTTGTGACCGTTCCGCTGATTGCAGCGGGATTTGGCATAAGCTCAAGATTGGCAATGGTTGATTGATCTGCCGTTACAATGGCACCGACAGCTCCGCGTGCATAATTAGAAATATCCGCAGCGGCAATATACTCACCGGGAGCAAGGCCGATGACCGTGTAGTTTCCATTTTGGTCTGTAAGAGCATTCGCAATCGGAAAGAGTCCTTGAACAGGGAAGATCTGAACCGACGCGCCTTCAAGAGCTCTGCCTGTCTGCTGATCTGTCACTCTTCCAGAAATAGAACCTGGATTAGGATTCAGTGCTAAATTGACTGTCGTTGTTGTATTTGAAGCAACATTGAATCCGACTGATGCGCGCTGGAATGACGAGGCTATGCCGGTAAGTGAGTAGTTTCCAGGTGAAAGCCCGTCAATTCTGTACACGCCATCACTGTCTGTTTGAACCTCCTGAACAATCGCACCATTGCTGTTTTGAATTCGGATAAGCGCTCCGGCTATTGGCGTGCCCGTCTGGGAGTCTGTAAGTGTGCCTTGAACAGATCCAGGGTTAGGAATAAGTGCAAGATTAATAGGTGAAACAGCATTTGACGAAACGAATACGGAACCTGCCTGTGTGCCGAAGTTTTCAGCAGAAGCAACAACAGTGTAAGCTCCAGGAGCCAAATTATTCACGGTAAACTCGCCGTTTTGATTCGTAAAGACAGAATCTACAGCAGGGCCTGTCGTTGAAAACTGCCTGATGACAACAGCAGCGCCTGAAATTGGATCACCTGTCTGCTGGTTGACAATGGTTCCCTGAATGGAACCAGGGTTTGGAGGCAGTAAAAAATTGAGAACGGTTTGCTGAGTGGCAAAAATGGTTGCTTCTTGAACGGTTGAGCCAAAATTGTCTGCTGATGCAATGACGCGGTATACACCCGCAGAGAGATTTTGAACTTGATAGTTTCCAAACGCATCTGTCGCAACAGTCGCTGTCAAACCTCTTGTAAAATCAAAAACTTCAACCGTTGCGCCTGCAATAGGTGCAGATGTGCCTGCATTTGACACGCTTCCTGACAGGGTGCCAATCTGTGCCGCTAAAGAGACGGCTGTATTTAAAGTCTGGCCCGGTGACAGATTAAGAGCCTGCGAGAAGCTTGAGAAATTCTCTGCTGCAACAGACAGGTTAAGTGACTGAGGAGGCAAACTTCCAATTGAGGCAAATCCGTTTGCATCCGTAACCCCGATCCCGACAACTGTTCCGTTTGGCAGGGTAATTGTGACAATGGCTCCTGATATCGGATCGCCTGATTCAGTACTCGTGACAGTAACATTCACTGATGCAGGATTTGGCTGAAGAACAGGATTTAAAGCGGTTGTTTGCTCAGAAACAACGGTGCTGCTGAATGTTCCGGTCGCATAATTCGGTGCTGTTATGACAATCTGATACGTTCCATGCGCAAGGCCATTTACGATGAACGTACCGTCAGGAGCTGCAAGAACCGTTTTAACGAGCTGGCCATTCTGATTAAAGATTTGGATTTGCAGATTGTTTCCGGTAATCGGATTGCCTTGCGGATCTGTAATTGTGCCGGCGATCGTCCCTGATAACGGCGTCAGGACAATTGGAGCGTTCGCTGTGGCATCACTGACAACCGTTGCACCCGTTGTCGCTGCCCCGTACCCGTTTCGGACAGCTGTAATTGTATACGTTCCGGGAGCAAGACCCGAGACAAGGTAAGACCCGTCTGTTCCTGACGTCACATTTGCTACAACAATTGATGCAGCGCCAGTCCGTCTGACCACAATATCGGCACCGGCAATCGGCAGTCCAGTCTGCTGGTCTGTAACGGTTCCTCTGATGGAGCCTGCATTCGGCGTTAGCTGTGCGTTCAGCGTCGTTGTCTGCCCAGGGCTTAACGTGACACCTGTCAGCAGGGTTCCAAAGCCTGAAGCTGAAATGACGGCCGTTTGCGTTCCCTGAGGAAGATTGCCAATTGTATAGTTTCCGTTTTGATCCGTAATACCTGTACCAAGGACAGTTTCATTCTGATCAAGAATGCGGACTGCTGCACCGCCTACTGGCGTACCGCCGTTTTGGGTGATGGTTCCAACAACGGCTGCCGGATTTGGAGTCAGACCCAGGTTCACGGTTGCCTGTGCATTTGGAAACACAGTTGCCCCAGCAGTTCCACGCGCGTAATTTTCTGCACTTGCAGCGACGATATACTCTCCAGGCTCAATTCCGGCAAACGAGTACCGCCCGTTTTGATCAGTAGCTGCATTTGCAATTGGTATCAAGCTTTGAGAAGGGAAAAGCTGAACAATAGCTCCTTGCATCGGATTTCCGCTTACAGCATCTGAAATAATTCCGGTAATACTTCCAGGATTCGGAGCGAGAGCAGCATTTACGGTAACAGTCTCTCCTGCACCGATAATTGCCCCTATCGTTCTGCTTTGAAAATCTGCATTTATCAGGACGATTGTGTAGGTGCCCGGCGTCAGTCCCTGCACAAGGTATACACCATTTAAATCCGTCTGCACTACGGCAGCTAAAATGCCGTTATCATTTAAAACGCGCACTTGCGTATCAGCCAGCGGATCACCTGTCTGAGCAGATGTCACCGTGCCGGTAACAGCGCCAGGGTTTGGAGGCAGGGCAAGAGCAGCGTTCGTGACAGCATTTGATTGGACAAGGACCGTTGCCGTCTGTGTGCCAAAATTTGTGTTTGAGGCTGTAATGGCGTACGTTCCCGGCTGGAGGTTCAGTACAGTGAATTGCCCGCTGCTGTCTGTCGCAGTTGACTGCACAATAGGCCCTGAAGGTGAAAATTGACGGATGACAATGGCGGCTCCAGTTATAAACGCTCCCGTCTGCTGATTAACAACCGTCCCGAAAATAGACCCAGGATTCGGAGCTAATGCAAAATCTGCGCTTGTTGTCTGATTGGATAAAACCGTTACATCCTGAACATCCGTGCCAAAATTAAAGGCTGAAGCTATTATTCTGTACTGGCCTGGTGAAAGGTTAGCAAATTGATAGAATCCGGCAGCATCAGTCGTCAGCGTGCCAACGAGAGCCCGTGTGCTGTCGAACACTTGAAGAACAGCTCCTGAGAGCGGATCTCCGGATTGTCCGTTCGTTACAAAACCGCTGATGGTACCAGGATTCGGCGTTAAGCTCAGAATTGATGCAGCCGTGCCTCCCGGCGTTAAAATAATGGAACGCGAGTCAGATCCGAAATCAGGTGCAACAGCTGAAATCACAAGTGATCCCGTCTGCAAATTAGAAATAATAAAGTTTCCGCCGCTGTCTGTTACTGTGCTTCCGATCGGCAAATCATTGGTGTCTGTAACCGACACGATTGCTCCTGGTATCGGCGTACCAGTTTGAGCGCTCAGAACCTGGCCTGTAGCCGTACCTGGATTTGGCGTAAGAGATACAGACAAAGTAGTCGTTTCATTGGCTGTAACAGATGCTCCAACCATCATTGCAGCATAGTTTTCTGCCAGAATTGTCAGCTGATAGGAACCTGGCGGCAAGTTTGTGATGAGAAATGTTCCGTCTGATTGGGCAGCAAGTGTCTGCAAAAGAATGCCGCTTTGATCAAAGACCCGTATTTGAATAGGAACGTTGAGCAGGGCATTTCCCTGAATATCTGTAACCGTTCCTGAAATCGAGCCGACAAGACGGGGCAGACTGATATCCGCCTGAGTTGTCTGATCACTGACGACAATGGCTCCTACAACTGAAATGCCAAATCCGGATGCAGATCCTGTAACGATATAGGACCCCGGCTGAAGGTCCGGAACAAAGTAGTTTCCATTTTCATCAGTAGAAGTAGATGCAACTACAACAGGTACGCCTGCAATTGTCCTTACAACGGCTATGGCTCCTGTTATTGGCTGGCCGGTATCAGAAGCCGTAATGAGCCCTGCTATGCTTCCGGTATTCGCAGTTAATACAAAGTTAACATTTTCAGTCATCTGTCCCGGTGTTAAAATAACTCCTCCGAGCTGCGTGGCAAATCCAGGTGCTGAGACAATGATCTGCTGGTTGCCTTGAGGCAGATTGGTAATGCTATATTGTCCGAGTTCATTCGTAACGGCTGTAGCAAGAACTGTTTCATTTTGATCAAGGATCCGGACAGTGGCATTGATAATTGGCTGGCCAAACTCGGATGTAACCGTACCAGAGATAGAAGAAGGATTGGGTGTTAAAACAATATCCGAGCTGGAAACGGCATTGGAACGTACGGTGATTCCTGTTGAAGACGTTGCATAGTTCGTGAATGAGCCAACAAGAATATACGATCCCGGCGGCAGACTGTTAAGGGTATAACGGCCGGTTCCATCTGTGACAAGAGACGCGATCGGGTTAATGCCTATAGCCGGATAGACAAGGACGGAAGCACCTGCAAGCGGAGTAAATGTCTGGCCGTCAAAAACCTGGCCTGTTATGCCTCCTGGGTCTGCAATCAGTGCTGCGTTAATAACAGATGTCTGGTTTGGCTGGGCTGTGAAGCTGAACGATTGTGACTGAAAATCGGGATTTGTAAAGGTATTTGTATAATTTCCCGCAGCAAATCCGTTTATCTGATAGAAACCATTAATATCCGTCTGAGTTTGTGTGACTAAAATGCCCGTATCATCAAATAGGCTCACTAACGTATTAATTAAAGGCTGGCCGGTATCTGCATCTGTGATGGTACCTTGCACAGTTGACGGAAGCTGCTGCAGGGCAAAGTTGACTGTTTCTATTTCACCTGGCTCAAGTGTCACCGTTGAAGCCTGGGAGCTGAACGCCGGGTCAAGAACGATGACAGTAAACGTTCCCTGAGGCAAGTTTGGTGCTGTATAAAAACCAAACGAATCGGTTGCCGTTGAAGTGATAATTGGACCGGTTGAAGTAAACTGTCGGATGATGACACTTGCTCCCGCGACAGGATCTCCTGTTCCGGCATTCGTCACTGTTCCCCGGATTTGGGAAGGATTCGGCTCCAGAGCAAAGCTTGCAGTTGACTGCGTATCGGAAAAAACGATAAAGCTGATGGTCTGGCTTGTAAAACCCTGGACAGAGGCAATAGCTGTATAACTTCCAGGTGCAAGACTTGCGGCCGTAAATTGACCCTGTGCATTGGTGACAACTGATACAACGAATGCCCCGGTCTGATCAAAGATCTGAACACTGGCACCAGGGAGAGAATCTCCATTTTCTCTATTGACGACAGAACCTGCAGCCCTTCCCGGATTTGGAGTGAGGGAAAGGAGTGTATTCGCTGTCTGTCCTGCCGTTAAAATAACAGCGACAGATGCCGTGCCAAAATTTTGTGCGTCTGCACTTGCAAGAAACGAGCCGGCAGGAAGATTTCCAATGGTAAATGTGCCATCCTGATTCGTCGTGCCGCTGCCGATGAGAATACCCGTATTCGGATTAGTTACGGATACAATCGCTCCTGCAATCCCTGTTGCCGTTTGCTGATTAACAACCTGGCCTGTTAAAACAGCTGGAGATGGAAGCAATGTGATTGTGGCTTGTGTTTGTTGATTTGCTTCAACTTGAACACCAATGGAAGCTGCTTGAAATCCAGGGGCAGAAGCATTCAGAATGTAGCTGCCAGGCAGGATGTCAAGGAAGACAAACGAGCCATCCGGCTGTGCCACAAGCGTTTGAATGAGTACACCATTGAGGTCAAGAAGCCTGACCTGAAGATTTTCACCTGTCACAGGATTGCCGCCTGGATCACGAAGCTGGCCGCTGATTGAACCCGTTAACTGTACAAGAGAAATATTTGCCGTTGTTACTGTATTGCTTAATACAGTAGCTCCAGTCGTCCCAGTTCCAAAGCCTGATAGAGAGGCAGTCACTGTATAGCTCCCCGGTGCAAGACCCTGAACAAGAAAGTTCCCGTCAGGACCTGACGTGACTGTTGCGGCAATAACGCCTGAACCAGTAGCCTGGCGGACTACAACCGTTGCTCCCGGAAGCGGAGCGCCATTTGCCCCATTGGAAACAAGCCCGCTTAAAGAGCCTGGATTTGGTGTTAACGTAAAATTGACGTTCTGCACGTTTCCGCCCGGCTGAAGCGTAACACCGGTCAGAGCGGATCCGAAATCAGGTGCAGCAGCAATGACAGTGAACGAACCTGGAGGCAGGTTTCCAATTGTATATAAGCCGAATGCATCTGTTCCAGCCAGGCCGAGAAGTGTTTCATTTGCATCCACTACACGCACAACTGCGTTAGAAATAGGTGTGCCATTTGGATCAAGCACAGTTCCGCTGATTGAAGCCGGGTTTGGGTTAATGGTGATATTAACAGTTGTTGCAGAGTTTGAGACAACCACAGCTCCAGCTGATTCTGTCGTATAATCCGGAGCAGACGCCGTCACGATATAATTCCCCGGAGCCAGGTTTAAAAACTGATAACTTCCGCTGTTATCCGCAAGAGTACTCTGGATGAAAACGCCCTGACCAGAATACAGCTGGACAATTGTGTTTTGGAGTACAGGTGTAATTGTCCCTGTAATGGAACCCGGATTTGGCGTCAAAATGACATTGACTACAGTAGTCGTGTCCGCTGTAACGATGGCTCCTGCAATAGCAGACTGAAAATCCTGAGCATTGACGACAACATTGTAGTTTCCGGGAGGCAGACCGGAGGCCGTATAATTTCCCTGACTGTCTGTAAGGACGGACTGAATTTGAACGTTGTTTTGATCGACAACACTGACTGAAGCTCCGGCAACAGGATTTCCTCCGCTTGAAACGGTTCCTGTAATAAATCCGGGATTTGGCGCAAGAGCAATCGTTAGATTTGCCTGACCGCCAGGAGGGATAGAAACAGACGAAATGTCTGTTTGAAAGCCTGAAGCTCCGGCTACAACTGTGTAAGTGCCGGGTGCGAGCTGCTGCACCTGGAACATGCCTTGTAAATCAGTGAAAAGTGTTGCTACAACAGCCCCGTTGGCATCAAGAATCCTAACCTCAATTTGAGCACCTGAAATCGGCTTGCCAGTTTGCTGATTGGTGACTGTCCCCATAATCGAGACCGGATTTGGTGAAAGAGTAAAATTAAGGGCGGTCGTCTGGTTGGACTGGATAACGGCTCCTTGTGTCTGAAGCTGAAAATCCTGTGCAGCAGCCGATACAAGATAAGAGCCCGGTGCAAGATTTGACACAAGATACGTTCCATTTTGGTCGGTGACAACCGTTGCGACGACAGCACCGCCAATTGCCGTCCTCACATTTATGACCGATCCCGGAACAGGTGTCCCGCCATTTGCGGTTACAGTGCCTGTGAGAGACCCTGGATCAGGAGAAAGTGAGAAATTTGCAGGGGATGTCTGGAAACCAATAACTTGAACTCCCTGCACCTGTGTTTGGAAATTCTGGCCTGAAGCAGAAACCGTATAATTCCCAGGTGCGAGGTTAGGGATGGTATAGGTGCCATTTGCATTCGTGTTGACTGATGCAACTAAACTATTATTTAAAAAGACATTGACGGTCGCATTGGCAATCGCTCCGCCCTGATTGTCGGTCACGGTTCCGCTGATTGCGCCGACAATCCTGCTTAGTGATGCATTAAAAGTCGTTGTTGCATTTGGCTCTATAACGGCTCCGATCGTCTGACTTGCATATCCTGAGTTGCCAAACGTGACAGAGTATGTCCCGGGCGAGAGGTTTGAGACCGTGTACTGCCCCTGTGCATTCGTCAGAACAGAAGCGACAGTCGCACCGCTTTGATTCACAACAGCGACTGATGATGCTGAAAGAACTGCCCCTGTCGCCGCATCTCTGACAGTGCCGCTAAGCGTTCCAGGTGAAGGCTGCAGCACCACATTCTGAGTCGTTGTCTGACCTGCCGCGACTGTAAAACCAAGAAGTCCGGTCTGGAAATTTGCAGCTGTAACGCGCAGCTGATACGTCCCCGGCGCCAGCTGGCTTACGGTGTATTGTCCGCTGGCGTTTGTCACGGTCTGGGCAATGACATTGTTTGCTGCATCAAGAACCTCTATGACCGCACCCTGAACAGGCGTGCCGCCATTTACCGTTACAGTCCCGGTGACGGTACCCGGAGACGGGGCAAGCGTAAAGTTTTCTGTCGTGGTCTGGCCGGAGACAATGGTCGTCCCGCGCGTTAGGGACTGGAAGTTTGGAGTGCTTGCCGAAAGTGTATATTGACCGGGTGTAATGCCAGTAACCGTATACTGACCGCTTGCATTTGTCGTGACGGTCGCAATTACGGTGTTAAACTGATCAGTCAATCTGACAGTTGCTCCTGCAATTGAGGCTCCGCCTTGCGCTGTTACAGTTCCTGTAAGAGTTCCGGGAACCGGCTGGAGAATGACATTGACCACTTGTGTCTGACCTGCGGCTACTGTCGCAGATTGCGTTAGGGTTGTGAAGCCTGCTTGTATAAAGGTTAGTGAATAAGTGCCCGGAGAAAGCTGAGTGAAGCTGTAATTTCCCTGGGCATTAGTTGTAGCAGTCCCAACAAGCACATTATTTGAATTGCGAAGCTGAACGGTCACATTGGAAAGAGGCAGTCCTGTCTGCCCTGACGTCACCTGGCCTGTAATGGAGGCTGCAGCTGTAACAGTAATATCGTTAAAGGCAACCGAGTTAGCAAGCTGGGCACCTGTCTGATCATCGATACCTGACGCTGTTACTGTATTCAGCCTTCTCGTACCAGCTGAAGTGAAGGTGCCTGTAACGGTATAGGTTAACGTAACGGTCTGTCCTGCCGCTATATTACCGATGTTCCAGGACAAGGTTCGGTTTGAGCTGTTAAAAACAGCAGAGCCTGCTGAAGCAGCAATATTTGTGACAGACGAAAGCTGGTCGATGTTAAAAACATCGGCCACTGTGACAGACCTTGCAAGAGCACGGCCGGTATTTGTAACCGTAACTGTTTGATTCCATGTTGCAATGCTGCCTGTTACAACAGATGCCGGACCAAATGTAATAACTTTTGAAGCTGCAAGCTTCGCGCGAATATCCACATCATTTGGTGTAACAGGATCTGTTAATGCATTTATAAACTGAAATCCTTCAGATGTCCGCAGTGAGTCTTTATTGTAGTTATTTGCATTCGCGGAAGAGAAAATAATAAATTGCAGTGCTGAATTTGCCGTAATGCCTAGAGTTTGAAAAAATTGTGAGGCCGTAAACTGATAATCTATAAAATAATCAGGATTTCCTCCAAAATTAGATCCATCGTTCGTAAGCGTGACTCTTGCCACATCGAAATTCACAATCGGAATCCTGACGTTTGGCGCACCGCGGCCGTTCGTTCCTTCCGCCGGATCGTTCCAAGAGTTGAAAACCTGCTGTGTGTTTTGAACTAAATTAATTGAGTTATCCTGGCCATTAACGTTACTCAGCCAGTTATAGATCCCTGGTGTACCTGATGTGTTAACCAAAAATCCCCATGAGAAATTAGCAAACCCCGTGTTCTGAGAATTTCTCGGATCTCCGTTTACGCGAATCCTGAAATAAATGGTTGTACCGTCATATGCGACATACGCAGCCGGAAATGTCGTGTTGCCCACGATATCCGTCGAAATTGGCGACTCATCACCAACCACATCAAAAATTGGCTGTCCATTAAGAATAATCGGCTGAAACTGTGTATTCGATGGAAATGCCATTCCATTGCTCCCCTCAAAAAATAATCACCTATACTACCTTATCGGGCAGACAAAATGTCTATACCCCTAAAAATGATAACGATTTATTCTATTCCCTTATTTGAACAAGGGTGACAGGCTGATGGCTTAAGTTGAAGAAGATGGATTAAGGAGTAATTATAAGTCAGACAAAACACGGGCTAAATAGCATGAAAATTCAAAAAAACATTGACACAATGAGACAAATTCCTTTTAATTAGAAATGTAAACGCTTTATGAAAACGTTTGCGCATCGTTGGAAGTTTACAGTCATCCAAGGGATATCGATTAATAACGGGGGTTGAGACATGACAAAATGGGTAAAGAGCATGTTGATTTTTGTTTTATTGCTGGGAGCGGTGTTTCCGGCGCTGAATCTGCCGGCAGCAAAAGCTGCTGAAAAGGATCCGGATCTCCCGGAGAACACAGTACGAATCCATTATGTTAAGGATGACAAAAACTATAAGGATCTTGGACTGTGGCTATGGGAAGACGTAGCCGAAGCACCGAAGGAATGGCCGAAAGATGCTGTCCCATTTACGGATGAGCAGTCTGATGAACACGGCCGCTACATAGATGTAAAGGTGAAAGAAGGCGCAAAGAAGCTCGGCTTTCTTGTTGTAAACCGTGTGACGGGTGAGAAAACCGGCGGCGACAAAGTGTTTACGATGCTTGAAGACTATAATCATCTTTGGATCAAAAACGCAGATGATACGGTTTACACATCATCCCAGTGGGAAAATCCAGTGGCGATTATAAGTGCTGAAATCACTTCGAGCCAAAAACTGCTTCTTGGTTTAACAAGAACGGAAGGATTAACGGAAGAAGATCTTCTTTCTTTTCTAAAAATACAAGATGAAGCAGGGGCAGAAGTACCTGTTCAAAGTGCGAAAATCACGTCTGCTTCTACAGTTGAAGTAACCGTTGGCAGTGAGCTGAATGGCGATGCCTACACGGTCACATACGGAACAAAATCCGTAACGGCCACAAGAGGCTGGAGAATGATTGATGAGCTTTATTCCTATGAAGGCGATGATCTTGGTGCATCATACAGCGGCGGACAAGCTGTTTTGAAGCTTTGGGCTCCAAAAGCAAGCAAAGTGACAGCTGTTTTTTACGACAAAAACGATGCATCTAAAGAAATCGGCAAACTCGATTTAACGATGGGCGATAAAGGAGTCTGGTCTGTTGAAGCCAAACCGGGCGACCTTGGAGTCAGCGATTTAAAAGGATACTACTATCAGTATGAGGTAACAAACGGCGGCGAAATGAAGAAGGTTCTTGATCCTTATGCCAAATCAATGGCGCCATTTACGGTTAACACGAAAGGTGAAGCAGGACCGGACGGGGATCTTATTGGTAAAGCGGCCATCGTTGACCTTGCAGGCACAGATCCTGCGGGACTTGATTTTGCAAAGATTGACGGCTATGAAAAGAAAGAAGATGCCGTCATCTGGGAGATTCACGTCAGAGATTTCACATCTGATCCTTCGATTGAAGGCGATTTAACTTCTGAATGGGGTACGTACGATGCGTTTAAAGACAAGCTTGATTACATTAAATCACTTGGTGTAACGCACGTTCAGCTTCTCCCTGTCATGGCCTGGTACTATGGTGATGAAACGAATATGAGACAGCGGGAAATGGAGTATTCTGCTGCAAATAATGAGTACAACTGGGGATATGACCCTCACAGCTATTTCTCACCGGACGGGGCTTATTCAAAAAATGCCGCTGATCCGGAGCTTAGAATTAAAGAGCTGAAAGGCTTGATTGATGCTGTTCATGATGCAGGCATGGGTGTTGTGCTCGATGTTGTTTACACGCACATGGCCAAAGCAAGCATGCTGAATGATATTGTTCCGAATTACTACGCGTTCCAGGATGCAAACGGCAATTTCATCGGCGGGTTTGGCAACAACCTTGCGACAAACCATTACATGGCTGAAAAATTGATGATTGATTCCGTTAAATACTGGTTTGAAGAGTACAAGATTGACGGCATGCGTTTTGACATGATGGGGGATGCAACCTATGATTCCATCCAAAATGCGTACAATGCAGCTGCCGATATCAATAAGGATGCCCTTTTCATCGGGGAAGGCTGGAGAACATTCGGAGGACAGCTTTCAGATCCTGCGCTTGCCGGTAAAGGTGCCGATCAGGACTGGATGAACAAAACGAATGATGTCGGCGTTTTCTCTGATGAGATCCGAAATGAGCTGAAATCGGGATTCGGTTCTGAAGGTGAACCGCGATTCCTAACAGGCGGCGCGAGAAGCATTGACCTCATATTGAAAAACATCAAAGGCCAGCCAACGAATACACCGGCTGACGATCCTGGTGACATGGTTCAGTATATTGAAGCGCATGACAATCTTCCATTGTATGACGTTATCGCGCAATCCATCAAAAAAGACCCTGCGGTTCCTGAGAACAACCAGGAAATTCATGATCGTATCCGCCTTGGAAACGCGATGATCCTGACTTCGCAGGGAACAGCCTTCCTGCATGCGGGACAGGAGTATGGACGGACAAAACAGTGGTTTGGCGAAGGAATGCCAGAGCAGAAATTCCATGAACTCAGAGACGAGAACGGAAAATCGTTCGGCTACTTCATTCACGATTCCTACGACTCGTCTGATGCCATTAACAAATTTGACTGGACAAAAGCAACAGATGCAGGTGCGTATCCGATTAACAATACAACACGCGAATACACAGCAGGTCTCATTGAACTGAGAAAATCAACTGACGCCTTCAGGCTCGGCAGCAAAGAGCTTGTAGATTCCAACGTTACGATGATTGAAGCTCCTGAGATTCAGGCATCTGATTTGATGATCGGGTACAAAGCTGTCTCCTCGGACAAAAAAGAAGAGTACTCTGTGTTTGTCAATGCAGACTCAAAAGAAAGAACCCTGACGCTTTCTGAAGATCTTCGGAAAGGAACAGTTGTCGCGGATAACGACGAGGCAGGAGCAGAAAAGGTTAAGAAAGAATCAGGCTTTAAGCTGAAAAAAGATTCAATCACAATCGAGCCTCTGACTGCAGTTGTTATTAAAGTAACCGATGAAAAGACAAATGGACCGAAAGACCCGGCACCGCCGGCTCCAAAGCCAAACAAACCGGAAAAGCCTGAAGTGAAACCGGCTGAACCGAAAAAGAACGAACCAAAAAAACCTTCTACTTCAGAGAAAACGGAAGATGAGCAGGAAGCAGCAGTTCCAGCCAAGTCTGATAACCATTCAGGCGGGAGCTCACTGCCGGCGACTGCGACCAATCACTATATGCTGATTCTGATTGGAGCTGCAGCGATTGCTGCGGGAGCAGGGTCGTATTTCCTTATTCGCAGAAGAGCAGCTTTGGCATGATAAAAGACCAGACGGAATTTCCGTCTGGTTTATTTTTTACTCTCTTCCTGATCAATTGTACCTTCGTAATAATCATCGCTGACCTGTTCGTGCGTCTCTGCAAGGCCTTTTTCAAGCTGTGATTTTCCTTCGTAGTCAGAAACCTCGAACTGCCTTCCTGCAAGCTCTTCTGATGGCTGTTTTTTCAAGTTCTACACCTCCGCATCGTTCATTCGATATTAGATTGCTCCAGGATGGGACAAACCATTCACAGCACATAATTCATCATCAAAAGGAAACACTAATACAGTCATTTTAAAAAGCATTTTGCAGCGTATATTCTGATATGAGGTGCGGCTATGGCTGAACAATGTAAGAAGGTAAGTATTTGGTGCTTAATCAGCATGGCTTCCATCCCTTTGGTCATGACCCTTGGAAATTCCATGCTGATCCCCGTTCTTCCGGTTTTTGAAAAAGAGGTGGGCATTACCTCTTTTCAGTCCAGTATGGTCATCACAAGCTATTCCATTGCTTCCATTATCCTCATTCCGATAGCGGGATATCTTTCAGACCGTGCAGGGAGAAAAGCAGTGATCATACCAAGTTTGATCATTGCCATGATTGGAGGACTGATTGCAGGATTTGCCTCCTGGAAACTGCCGGATCCCTATTTGCTAATCATTGTCGGCAGGGTACTGCAGGGCATTGGGGCAGCGGGTGCGTCGCCGATCATCTTGCCGCTTGTCGGTGACTTGTATAAAAATGATGACGAAAAGACAAGCTCATGTCTTGGAATTATTGAAACATCAAATACATTCGGCAAAGTGCTGAGTCCGATCATCGGTTCATTTTTTGCATCCATTCTCTGGTTTGTCCCATTCTTTTCAATCTCTTTTTTCAGCCTGATTTCCATCGTTTTGGTCTTTTTTTTCGTGAAGGTGCCAAAAAAGACAGAAACACCGCCTGCTTTCAGCGAGTTCCTGTCAAAAACGAGAAAGACGTTTAAAAAAGAAGGGAAATGGCTGTATCTGGTTTTTCTGCTCGGTGCTTTCATTATGCTTATTCTGTTTTCCATCTTGTACTTTTTGTCCGATTATCTGGAAAAGGAGTACGGTGTGACGGGCATCAAAAAAGGTTTCATGCTGGCTATTCCGCTGCTTGTCCTTTGCATCTCAGCGTATGTTACAGGGAAAACCATTAAAGGAAATGTAAAAGTGATGAGGACAATCACGATACTCTGCTTGGTCATACTATCGATCAGTACCGCATTTGTAGGCTTTGTAAAGGATGAATGGTTTTTGCTGTTTCTAGTGACCAGCATCGCCGGACTCGCTATCGGCGCCATGCTGCCAACCCTGGATGCGATGGTCACAGAAAACATTGAAAAAGAAGAGAGGGGAACAATTTCTTCTTTTTACAGCTCAGCAAGGTTTATAGGAGTAGCAGCCGGCCCGCCGATCATGACGGCTGTTATGAAAAATTACTTAACGATTTCCTTTATCGCAGCAGGCTGTGCAGGTATTCTGCTTTTGATCTTTGTTTTTAAAAATTTTAAAGCCAAGCCTAAACCGCTAAAGCCCAAGTTCTTCTAGAAAGCATCCTGAAACAGGGTGCTTTTTCTCATGAAAAAAGAACCCGGGATTCGGGTCCTTATATTAATGAATCAAAAGAAAAAGCATCAACGGAAGAAACTTTCCCCCGCCACCATGCCGGGTGGGCCGGCTGTGTATGCTGATATTTTGCATTTCTTAAGTGGATATAAGCAGGAGGTTCTTGTTCGTCGGCTTTTTTATCACCCTGCTCTTGTTTTTGCTTCACATATTCGTCTTTTAAATCTTCAAACCGCTTTCCGATAATGCGTGACATCGTATCATCCCGAAGATCATGAGCGGACTCTGTAATTCCGTCGTAATAAGCCCGGGAGCCGATCAACACCCCTGAGACCAGGGTGCCCTGCACATTCAACGTGACGTTCATTTCAATCCCGTCATTCTCTGCAAGCGAGAGGAACATCAGCAGGACTGCATCCTCTGTTGTTGCCTGCTCTTTTTTGGCATTTGCCATGGTTCGCACCTTCCTTAAAAATATTTAGGGGCAGTCTTTTTCACTTTCCATTTTTTCTTCATAAACAGACAGACAACGGCTATGATCATCACAAAAAGCAGGCTTACATAAAATCCCGGTCTTACTTCATGATCAAGAAGTGTGCCGCTGACAGCAAACACAATCAGCCCAAGTCCAATCCAGGAAGCAATCTTCATGAGGACAGATTGCTTCAGCAGCTTAAGCGACGAGATCACAATGAAGAACCAGTTGTATAAAAGCAGAATGCCCGCTGCCGTTGTAATATACTCATAAATTTTCCCGGGCAATAGCAGCGCCGTAATAATAGAAGCAATCAGACCGATGACAGCGAGTCCAAGCGAAGGCAGGGGCAGATCTTTTAGTTTCCTGCTCTTTTTGGAAAAAAAGGCCGGTGCGTCGCCATCGTCAGCCAGTATGACAAGAAGATTTGTTACGCCGAACAAAGATGCCGTCATGGCAGAAAAGCCTGCAATAATAATGGCCCCGTTAAAAACATGAGGGAAAAAGGGCAGATTGTATGCTGAAAGGGCAGTGACAAAAGGACTTTCATTTTCGTGAAACACATCTGCAGAAACGATGAGAACGGCAAGTGCCAGGGATGCAACATAAACGGCCGCAAGACAGATCAGCATCACTGTTCCTGATTTGGGTGCATCTTCTTTCTTTTTCAGCTGCATGGCCATTAGTCCAATAACTTCAATTCCTCCATATGCATAAAATGCGTAGGTGAGGGAGGCCCAAAAACCTGAAATTCCTCCAGTGAAAAGCGGGGGAAGTCCGCTCCGGACAACAGGTTCCTTTGAACTTGACAGTATTCCTGCAAGAGCCGCCACAGCGAGCACGATGAACATGAGGATGGCCGCAAACTTAATCACGGCAAACAAGTTTTCTGTCTTATCAAACCCCTTTGTTCCGGTCAGCACGACAAGGATGGACAATATGGCGTAGCCGGAGGCAAAGATCCACAGCGGGATATGCGGAAACCAGAACTGCGAAAGAATCGAGAGGGCGGTGAGCTGACTGCCCATAATCAGGATGTTTGAAGCCCAGTAATTCCAGCCGCAGCTGAAGGCCGCCCACTTGCCGAACGCTTTTCCTGCATAGTAGCAGAAACTGCCTGTCTGGGGGTCGGCTGCTGTCATTTTTGCCAGTACGTTAAAAACGATGTATGTACCGAGTGCTGCCAAAAGAAAAGAAAGAACAATTGACGGCCCGGTGATTTTAACTCCGATGCCGGACCCGAGGAAATACCCTGTGCCGATCGTGCAGCCGATGCCGATCAGGGATAATTGCCACCATGCAAGATCACCTTTAGCCGGGCTTTTGTTTTTGCCTGCTGGTGTACAGCTGCTCATACAATCCCTCCTATACAGTGGTATTGTTCGAATATGGGGGGGCAATTATGTATGAGGTGAAAAAACAGGAGGGGGGCAATTTTAAACAATCATACATACCATGGAGTCGTGAATACATTTAAGCAGGAAGGTGATCTCTTGCTGGATATGATAATCGGCAGTTCCATCTCTGCGTTTGCCACTGCTCTCGGTGCTCTGCCCATATTGCTTTTTAACCGTCTGTCGCATAAGTTCAGGGATATGCTGCTTGCCTTCACTGCAGGCATCATGGTGACCGCGTGCAGCTTCAGTCTGATACCGGAAGCGCTTGCCAAGTCAAATGTATGGGTTGTTTTAACAGGCCTTTTGATTGGGACATTTGTGCTTGACCGCATGGAAAAATACATCCCGCACAGCCATCCCGAACGTGAAAATCTCAGTTATATGCCTAACCTTGATAAAAAGACGTTTTTAATTGTTTCCGCCCTTACGCTTCACAATATTCCGGAGGGACTTTCTGTTGGAGTGAGCTATGCCGGTGATTCCGGAGAGCTTGGAGGAATCATTGCGCTTGCAATCGGCCTGCAGAATGCCCCGGAAGGTCTGCTTGTTGCCCTGTATCTTGTAAATCAGAACATGTCTAAAGTAAAAGCCTTTTTATTTGCTGCTTTAACAGGAAGCATCGAAATTGCAGCAGCGCTTCTCGGCTACTCGCTGACAAACTATATTGATGATTTAATTCCCTACGGTTTATCGTTTGCAGCAGGTGCCATGCTCTTTATTGTCTATAAGGAACTGATTCCTGAAAGCCACGGGGATGGAAACGAACGGTATTCGACCTATGCGTTTATAGGCGGACTTGGGATGATGCTTGCGATCATCAGCATTTTCACATGAAAAAGCCAGGGATTTCCCCTGGCTTTTCCTCATGCTTCAGATTTCCTGCTTAAAGGCATTGTACAGCACCTGAATGACCCGCCCGATTTTATAATTTCACTGAAATCAACTTCAATCACGTCATATCCCCGTTTTTGCAGTTCGCCATTGACCCCTTTATTCTGAGGAAGACTGATGACTTTTTTATGGCCGATGGAAAGGACGTTTGCCCCCATAGCAAACTGCTCTTCCTCTGATACTTCAATCAGGTCAAAATGTGATTTGAGCAGCTCGTATTCTGCTTCTTCCATTCCTGCTTTATGGATAAGGGCTTCGGTAGGGGACAGGATGTTGAAAATGCAGTCCAAATGCAGGATTTCCTGCTTTATTGGGATTGGGATGATTGTATAATCAGGAATGCCTGCCTGAATATGTTCGATGGCATGCTCGGTTGTCCGTTCGCTGATGCCTATGTAAACGGTCTTTTGATGAATAATGACATCTCCGCCCTCGGTCTGGTCTTCTGTCAGATCAATATAAGAAATATCATGGTTTTTCAGCCAGTCCTTCAGAATCTGCTCTTCTCCCTGCCTGACCGGCATGCTCATGGCTGAGATGAAAATGGTATCCCCGATTGTAAAACCAATGTCTCTGGTGAAAACCTGTTCCGGGAATTCTTTTTTAGGAGGCAAATGGTGCACTTCAATGCCATTTTCCTTCAGGACATTCATAAACGCGGTATGCTGGGCAATCGCCGTTTCTACATTAATATTTTCCTTATGGTAGCGACGCTGTGTTTCATTGATCACATGATGGATTCTCATAAATTGGGGTTTGCACAGCACGACGCTTTCCATCACATCGTATTCAGTATGACAGCTTATTTTAGACGGATTCATAGATTCAGCGCTCCTTAGAAAGAATTCGTGCTTTGTAGGGCAGTCAGCGTTTCGTTTAAATGCATCAAATGCTCGCTCGCATGAAGCAGGGCAGGCGTCTCTTCCTCATGTGCCCTGGCAGCGTTCACATGCTCTTTAGCCAGAGTCAGTGCTTTAAACGCTTTTTGATATTCTTCCGGATTGAAATTCATCTGAGCGTGAATGACTGCTTCACGTGCCTGCTTGACCAATTCCTGCATCTGATTCATTTCAGATTGTTCCATGACCATTCCTCCTGCTGATTTGCTCTTTCTAGTCTGTACAGGGAAAAGATGCCTCATACAAAAACTCAGAAAAACAGCACAATCAGAGCATGCCAGCCAAAATAGAGGCCAAAGCCGATCATCGATACAGAAGACAGGATGGAAATGAGAATGAGCAGCTTAGAATGCAGAAAGCGCCTCGCAAAGCTTGAAGCGAGGGCCATGGCGAAATCCCAGAGCAAAATGCCGAGGATAATCGCTGCACTATAGCCGATTAAATCCTGCACGCTTGATTCCGAAGCCGTTTTTGCAAGAACAGACCCGAAAATGCCCAGCCAGAACATCACCGTAAGCGGATTTGAAATGGACATAATAAAACCTGAAGAAAAAGAGCCAAAAAGGGAGTCTCCTGCATCTTTCCGGTTATCAATATGTATTTCCCCGGCGCCTTTTAGACCTTCAAATCCTGAATATATAAGGACAAAAAAACCAAATAACCAAAGAAACACCTGCATGAAAGAATTTTCAATCAGCTGAGACACACCTAAAAAAACAAGGAGCATGTACAAAATATCAGCTGATAAAGCCCCTATTCCAAACACCCACGCATGAAAAAATCCTTTTTTAATTCCGCGGTTCAGCTGGGCAGCATTCACGGGGCCAACAGGTGCCGCAAGCGAAACTCCAAGAAGGATGTACGTCAGAAAAACGGTCATTTAACAGCCTCCTAAACACTCTCTATATGTCATCCTATTCTTGAAAAAGTGCCTGTACGACAGTTTTTTAGGACAAGAACAAAAGCGCAAGCGCCTTGGTCAGATCCGATAGGCAGATAAGAATCCGGCGGAAAAGTCCGGGTTTGACTTTTTTGACGGATTTGTTCTGACAGAGGATCTAGGCGCTGGAGCTGGACGATGATAACTTTGTTATGTTATCCACAGCCTATTATTCTTTATAATTTCCTAAACAACACATAAAAGGCCGCAAGCGGCCCCCAGAGATTTTTCTATAAGAAGCAAGGATCATTAAAATAAACAATTTCAGATAAGAATTTGCACCCCTTTAACTGTTTATACGCATCCCTGGCTTCGTCTTCTGTACTGAATTCATACATTTTGACCGATTCTTTCAAAAAAAGGGTGATCACCCACATGAAAGATCCCTCCTGTTTGATGTCCTTATTACAAGCTATTGCATGTTCTGCCAAATATGCATGCATAGAAAAAAGGCCGCTGCTTATATTGAGTGGCCTTCCTGTTTTACCGATTTATTTTTTTTCATACTCTGCCTTTTTTTCATCGACTTTGTTAAGTAACCGCCTTTAAAAGAACGGATTTCATAAGACATCATAAAGGCTGAAGGCTCCCTCAAGTGGATGATTTCCTGAAGCTCTTCTTCACGTGATCTCTTGGATACAATGTCAAGACGATAGCGGACAGAATTCATTCCCTGTCCTTCAAAAACCGTCACGCCAAAACCGGCATTTCTTAAGTCACTGACCAGCTCCGTGTTTTTTTCCGGTATGTTTACCTGATACGTGATGTAGCCGATCGCAAGCTTCTTTTCAAGCATGCCGCCGAGCAAGAGTCCAATGCTGAACCCGAGTACATAGGCAATGATGTTATAGAAGTTTGATAGATCCTGAAAAACAATTCCCAGACTGATGATGTAGATGATCGCTTCAAGCAATCCTACGCCGGCGGCTGATTTCGTTTGATTTTTCACCAAAAGGATGGTCCTCATCGTCAAAACCGGTACGAAAATCAGCTGCAGAATAAAGATAAGCAGCGCCTGCAGCAGCATACAAAAACTCCCTCTCCTGAAGATACGGCAAGCTTACCATAATTCTCTGCCCATTTCATGTCATATCAGACATTCTTGAAATTACCAATTTTACTGTCTCTGGTCATATCAGTTGGCAATTGTATAAAATAAAAAGAATCATACCCGTATCTTTTTACCCGTCTTCATCCGTTTATAAAGCAGAGAGGCAAAAAGGAGTGAGAGCATGCAAGGCAACAGGCTGTCAACTAATCTGGAAAAGAAGCAGGAGAATCCCGATATGAAGGAGCTGTACCTTAAGCTTCAGCAGTACTGCCGTTTTTTGACCCAGGATAAATACGACGGGGAGGATGCAGCCCAGGAAGTGATGCTGAAGGCGTACTTGACCTATGATCAGAGTGCCTTAAGCTCTGCATTGTTAAATAGGATGGCTTATCATCACTGGATAGATGTAGTCAGAAAGCGAAAGAGAGAGACTCCGTGCGAACTTCCTGAAAGGGGAGGTGCGGATCATGCGAATCAGATGATTGAACGGCAGAGCTTACTTGAGCATCTTCTGTCAAAGTGCACGCCAAAACAGGCGGTTCTCTTTTTGCTCAAAGAAGTCTTTCACTATCAGGCGAATGAACTGGCGGAGCTTCTTGGAACGACAGAAACGTCCGTCAAATCAGCTGTATTCAGAGCGAAAAAGCGTTTATCCAAGGAAAAGGGCGAAGCAGATTCGTATTGGGATGAGGTGGAGAGGGAGTGGCTGTCTGACCTGATGTACACGTCACTGCAGTTTCAGGATCCTGCACCGCTGCTGAAGGCATTGCCTGATATCCTCACCTTTGAAAGCACTGACAGCCCTGCCCTTGTGTACATTCCGTTCAGACAGCTTTCGTCTGCTTCTCTGAAAATGGCTGCATAGCCTTATGAAGGAGGAAAAAGGATGAGTACGATCCCTTACGTTATTGAAAGTTCAGGCCGCGGTGAGCGTTCCTATGATATTTATTCCCGTCTGCTGAAAGACAGAATTATTATGATTGGCGATGAAATTAATGATCACACGGCAAACGTGACAGTGGCTCAGCTGTTATTTTTGGCAGCAGAGGATCCTGAGAAGGATATATCCATTTACATTAACAGCCCAGGAGGATCGATTACTGCAGGCTTTTCCATTTTTGATACAATGCAGTATATCAAACCTGATGTCAGAACAATCTGTACAGGTATGGCCGCATCTTTCGGGGCCTTGCTGCTTTTGGCGGGGACAAAAGGAAAACGGTTTGCTCTTCCAAACAGTGAAATCATGATCCACCAGCCGCTTGGCGGGGCAAGAGGCCAGGCGGCAGAAATTGAAATTTCAGCTCGCCGCATATTAAAGCTTCGCGAGCACATCAATAAAATCATTGCTGAACGGACAGGACAGCCGATTGAAAAAGTAGCCCGCGATTCCGACCGTGATTACTATTTGAGTGCAGCGGAAGCGAAGGAATATGGCATTATTGATGAGATTATTGGGGGGAAGTAGATCAAAAACATGTCGGCTTTTAAGCTGACATGTTTTTTCTTCTTGTAATTGTCCTTCTGTTGCCTGAAAATAGAAAGTATTCTAATTTCCGGGGTGGAACATGACAATGAAACTAGTTAAAACAAATGGACGCAATTATGATTTTCTAAGCCTCGTTAAGCTGCTTGATCAGGATTTGCATGAACGGTACGGGGATCTGCAAAAGGAATACACTCCCCATAATCAGCTGGATGATATTCACGATGTGGTTTTGATTTATAAAGATGGCGTGGCAGCAGCCTGCGGAGCCTTTAAGGAATTCGACAGCAGCACGATTGAACTAAAACGGATTTTCGTTGAAAAAGCGTTTCGCGGACAGGGGCTGTCAAAGGAGATTGTGCGCCAGCTCGAACAGACGGGAGCAGAAAAAGGGTATGCTGCTGCTGTTCTTGAAACAGGCACAAAGCAGCACGAAGCTATTAATCTATATAAAAGGGCTGGATACAGCGCCATTCCAAACTATGGTCCCTATATCGGCAAATCCGCAAGTTTGTGCATGAAAAAGTCCCTGATAAATGAGGAGAATTAACATGAAATTTGTTTTGCTTTTTGGCCCGCAGGCTGTCGGAAAAATGACGGTGGGACAGCAGCTTGAAAAAATAACGGATTTGAAGCTTTTTCATAATCATATGACGATTGACCTTGTGAATCCTTATTTTGATTACGGGACAGAGAAGGGGAGAAAATTAGTAGGCGAATTCAGGAAGAGAATCTTCGAGGAAGTGGCAGGGAGTGATTTGCCCGGTTTAATTTTTACATATGTATGGGCGTTTGATCAACAGGGTGATTGGGACTATGTGGAAGAGGTCTGCGCTGTTTTTGAGTCAAAAGGTGCGGACATATACTTTGCAGAACTTGAAGCGGATACAGATGCAAGACTCCTCCGCAACAAAAGTGAACACCGCCTTGCACATAAACCAACTAAGCGCAATCTTGATTGGTCAGAAAATGATTTGCTGTCAAGCATGGAAATCTACAGACTGAACTCGGACGAGGGAGAAATAAAAAGAGCGAATTATACGAGGATTAATAATACGAATCTGGCGGCTGAAGAAACAGCTCTCCGAATTAAAAGCACGTTCAATCTATGATTTCTTAAATCTTCTTTAAAAAATCTTAAGAAAAAGTTTCCTTTAACGCCCCGTGCTGCTGGCTTATAATCAAACAGGAAGAGAGAAAACAGAATATGAGAAAGATGGGTGAGTGTCTGATGCCCCCAGCAGCACTGGTGTATGAAAAGCCTTCATTTAACGAAATCTACCAAACTTACTATACCGCGATTTACAGAATTGCTTTGAGAATGACAAGAGACCCGCACATGGCGGAGGATATTGTCCAGGAAACCTTTATTAAGGCATTCTTGAAGCTTGATACCATTTTTGAAAAAGACAAACTGAAAAACTGGCTGTCCTCGATTGCCAGAAGAACGGCGATCGATCTGTTTATCAGGAAAAAGAGAAATGAGACTTCCCTCGAAGACCTTGTTCTTGCGGATGGAAGAGAGTGCGTGGAGGATACCGCTGATTATGCGTTTTTGAAAGAAAAAGCAAAAGAAGCGCTGAATGAGCTGAAAGCAGAAGAACGAGAAATTATGATGATGAAGCTGTTTCTTGGCATGAAGGATCAGGAGATAGCCGAACAGCTTTCCCTGAAACTTCCGACTGTTAAAACGAAAATACATAGAGCGAGAAAGCAGCTGAAGACTGCTCTTGCGTCATGACAAAAGGGCTTCCTATTGGATAAGCCTTTTTTGTGTTGTATGTTGTTATTTATTTTTTTACAAAGCCTCAACATTTCTTTACAGAATCTTAACCGTAAACGACACCTGTTTTCCGCTACTCTTAAGGTAGGTTTTTAAATGGACAGGAGGAATAAAATTGAAACGTTCAAGTCTGTATTGTAAATTAGGTGCTTTGTCATTAGCAGGTGTGATGCTATCAGCGGGATTTTTGGGCAATGTTCCTGCAGAAGCCAAATGGAAAGGAGATTCTTCAGCTGACACTCGCTTTACGGACAGCCTTCAGCTTGAGAAGATTGGAAACTTCAGTACCGGAATGACAGATAAAGACGGTGGAGTCGCTGAGATTGTTAAGTACAATTCTGACAACAGAAAATTCTATGTGATTAACGGAAAGCAGCAGACGATAGATATAGTAAGCCTTGCAAAACTTGCTTCAGGGAAAAAGCAAGAGCTGATAAAAGAAAAATCTTTGGATGTGGCAGGTGCTGTAAACTCAACCACCTTTCAGTATGGAGATGTAACTAGCATTGACATCCATACGAAAAAGAACATCATTGCTGTTGCCATTCAGGAAGCGGACTACACAAAGCGGGGAAAAATTGCCGTATTGGACTATGAAGGGAATTTGCTTAAAACATTTGATGCCGGCGTTCAGCCTGATATGGTCAAAATCTCGGAAAACGGCCGCTACATCGTATCGGCTGATGAAGGCGAGCCGCGCGAAGGACTGGAAAAGGGGATTGATCCTGAGGGTTCTGTAACAATTGCAGATCTTAAATCTGGAAGTGTAAAACGGACACTATTTCATGACAAGAATGTTATTGAGGATACAGTTCATATCCGAAATCATGGAACAAAAGCAGATGCTGTATGGGATTTTGAACCTGAATACATCGCCCTTGATGAAAATGGAAGCACTGCTTATGTGACCCTGCAGGAAAACAATGCGATTGCAGCAGTTGATCTGAAGGAGGGGAAGGTCAAATCTGTTAAATCACTCGGTTATAAAGACCATTCCCTGCCTGGAAACGAGCTTGATGCAGCGCGGAATGACCAAATTGAGCTTGAACGGCTTCCGGTTCTCGGGGCGTATATGCCTGACAGCGTCGCTTATATGAAGATCAAGGGTAAGGAGTATCTTGTTACCGCAAACGAAGGAGATGCTACCGAGTGGGAAGAGTTTGAAAACATCTCTGATTTCAAGGATGTAAAAAACAGAATTTCCCTCGACTCATCGCTTTTTAAAGGAATGTCAGAAGCAAAAGCAGAAGAAACATTTCAGTATATGAAGAAATCAGGCAAGTTCGACAAGCTTGAGATACTGACAGACCGCGGGACGGATGCCGTCTATACTCTTGGAGGAAGATCTTTCTCTGTCTGGAAGGCTGACACGATGGAGCTCGTTTATGACAGCGGCAGCGACTTTGAGACCGTGACCTCAGAGCGCTATCCGGATGTCTTTAACTGGTCAAATGATGATACCGCCTTTGAAAAGCGCAGTGCGAAAAAAGGACCTGAACCTGAGGATGTAAAAATCGGAAAAATCGGGAAAGACGTGTATGCTTTTATCGGACTTGAGCGGATTGGGGGCGTTATGGCTTATAACGTCTCGAATCCTGCCTCTCCGGAGTTTGCCAATTACTTTAACACACGGGATTTTTCAGCAGCTATCGCGGGGGATGTTTCACCGGAAGGACTTGAATTCATTTCGGCAAAGAACAGCCCGACAGGCAAAGCGATGGTCTTAATTGGGAATGAAGTCAGCGGGACAGTTTCAGTGAATGAGATATGGAAAGTGAAAAATAAAAAGAATGAATAAAAACAAAAGGCTCAGGAGCGGATGCTCCTGAGCCTTTTGCCTATTTATTTTTATGCAGGAGTCTCAACTTTCTTCTTCTGCTTTTTAACAGGAACTTGTGTCATTCCCAGTTCTTTTGCTTCTTTTGATAACGATTTGATTAAGCTTATGGTCATCAGCGTCATAATGACTGAGAACGGAAGAGCAGCAATAATCATCGTGTTCTGCAGGGCCTGCAGTCCGCCGGAATAAAGAAGGACAAGGGCAATGGCAGCAAGGAAAATTCCCCAGACCACTTTGACACTGTTGCTCGGGTTTTGCGAGCCGTTTGTTGTCATCATGCCGAGCACGAATGTTCCGGAGTCAGCAGATGTGATAAAGAATGTTCCAACAAGCAGCATGGCGATGATGGAAAGAACAGTTCCCATCGGATAGTTTTCAAAGACACCGAAAAGAGATTCTTCTGTGGCAAGTGCAGAAATTTTTGCAATTCCTTCATGCTCAAGCAAAATAGCCGAACCGCCAAACGTTGAAAACCAGAGGAATCCGATTAGTGATGGAATGAGCAAGACGAACACAACGAATTCCCTGATGGTTCTTCCTTTTGAGACGCGGGCGATAAAGATGCCGACAAAAGGTGACCAAGCGATCCACCATGCCCAATAGAAAATAGTCCAGCCGTTGATCCAGCTGCGGTTTTCTTCGTCAAGGGGCGAGATGCGGAAGCTCATGTTCAGCAGGTTCTGAAGATAGGTTCCGATTGTATCTGTAAATAAATTAAGTGTAAAGAGCGTAGGGCCAAAAACAAACATTAGAATAAAAAGGGCAAATGCCAGCACCATATTGGCGTTGCTCAGAATCTTGATTCCTTTTCCAAGTCCGCTCAAGGCAGAAAGGATGAAAAGGATGGTGAAAACAGCGACAATAGCGAATTGCACCCAAATAGTAGTAGGAACACCGTATAAGAATGAAAGTCCGCCGTTTATTTGAACGGCACCAAAGCCAAGGGTAGTTGCTACTCCGATGACAGTGGCGATAACGGCAATCACATCAACGGCCTTCCCGATAGGACCATCTGCATGGCGGCCGATTAAAGGCCTCAATGTTGCGCTTATGAGTCCGCGCTCACCTTTGCGGAAGGTGAAATAAGCAAGTACGAGTGCAACGATTCCGTAAATAGCCCAGGCGTGAACGCCCCAATGGAAAAATGTAAACCGCATCGAATTGCGGATTGCCTGATCTGTGCCTGTCTCTCCTGTAGGCGAGCTGATTGCATAATGGCTGATAGGTTCAGCTGCTCCCCAGAAAACAAGGCCTATTCCCATTCCTGCACTGAACAGCATGGCAAGCCAGGTTGGACGTGAAAACTCAGGCTTATCCTCCTGTTTCCCAAGTTTAATCCGGCCAATCGGACTTACGAGCAAATATAAACATACAAACACAAACGCGGTCACGACAATCAAATAATACCATCCAAATTTATCTGTAATCATTCCTTGCAGACTTCCAGTCACGCTCTCAAGTGTTTTAGGTGCAGCGACACCCGCAAGCACAAGAAGAGAGAGAATGGCAGTCGATACGTAAAATACTGCTGAAACTTTTTTCATATTCAATTAAAAACTCCCATCTTTGATAGATTCGCAGAGGGTTTACTTCAATTGGAAAACACAAAAACATGCAAAACCAACAATTCTCTTTTTTCATTTCTATGAAGCAATAGTAACTAACCCTTAAAGATTGCGTTAAAAAAATGCATTAACCAAATCATTTTCACTTAGCTATTATTTGCTCATGAACACTAAGCTGCCTGCATTTGCAGGCAAAAATACTGGATGGATGATTGCGCCGTGCGCGCCTGTAAACATGATGTCCGCTGCAGGAAGGGGCAAAAAAGGCACTCCAACAGTATAACGCATCTTTCCGGACTTGTCTCATTGTGACTGAAAAGTGATAGAAAGCGAGATAGATTTTTTGCATGTTTTTGTGTTTTTGAAGCAGACCTCTGAGTACAATTCCCTATGTCGGAGGGCTCTAAACCTGTTTCTTTTGAAAGACTGCCCGAAAAACCTAGATGATTCTTCCAGTGAAGATAGCTATAATAAATACTAGAATTTCTTTTGAAAGGAGAGCGGGTATGAAAAAAAGCAGTGACTGGCGATTTAAAATTGCCCACAGGGAAGCGAAAATCGGACTTGTTCTTGTTATTTTTAATTTTATCTGGTGGTTTGGCTTTGCGTACGGCCTCGGTTCGGGCGATCCTGAATCCTACAAATACGTGCTCGGTTTGCCGGAGTGGTTTTTCTACAGCTGTGTGCTTGGATTTATTGTGATGCTTGTCCTTGTTGTGCTTGTTGTTCGCTTCTTTTTTAAAGAAGTGCCGTTTGATGATGCAGAAGAGGGGGATTCGAATTGAACTGGTCTGTTATTTTTCCTCTTTTGCTGTTTTTGGTTCTGATTTTTTTCATTGGATTCTGGGCAAACCGTCATGTGAAGTCCGCTGATTCGTTCCTGCAGGAATATTTTCTTGGAGGGAGACAGCTCGGGGGATTTGTTCTTGCGATGACCATGATTGCTACATACGGAAGTGCAAGCTCCTTCATTGGCGGTCCGGGTGTTGCTTACACGAAAGGCCTCGGATGGGTGCTTTTGTCAATGGCACAGCTTGCGACAGGTTATTTTGTTCTGATGGTGCTCGGCAAAAAATTCGCCATCATGGCAAGAAAATATAAAGCGATCACGCTGATCGATTTTCTGAAAGAACGGTATAAGAGTCATGCTGTTGTCATGCTTTCTGCGGTAAGCATCATCGTCTTTTTATTTTCAGCGATGGCGGCCCAATGGGTTGGAGGGGCGCGATTGATCGAATCTCTCACGGGATTGTCTTATACGTCAGCCTTATTTATTTTCGCGGTGGCCGTGCTTGTTTACGTCATCATCGGCGGTTTCAGGGCAGTTGCGCTCACAGATGCTGTCCAGGGAGTCATCATGTTTATCGGAACGCTTGTGCTTTTGATTGCCGTGATCATAGCCGGTGGAGGTATTCCTGCTATCATGGCAGATCTAGTGGCTGAAAATCCTGATTTTGTGTCCCCGTTCGGTGCTGAGCGGGACTTGACGCCGCTTTATGTGTCCTCCTTCTGGATTCTTGTCGGGGTTGGAGTAGTGGGCCTCCCGCAAATTACGGTCCGTGCGATGTCTTACAGGGATTCAAGGTCGATGCACAAGGCCATCATTATTGGGACGGGCGTCATCGGCTTCATTATGCTCGGCATGCATCTGATTGGCGTTTTTGCACGTTCCGTTCTTCCCGGAATTGAAGTAGGAGATCAGGTAATGCCGATGCTGACGCTCGAAGTGCTTCCACCGCTGCTTGCAGGTCTTGTACTGGCAGCGCCGATGGCAGCCATCATGTCAACGGTTGACTCCCTGCTGATTCTTGTGAGCTCGGCTGTTGTGAAAGATATTTACCTGAATTACATCAAGCCTGATGCGAGTGAAAAACAAGTGAAAACAGCGAGCTTCTGGGTGACGACTATTATAGGAGTATCTGTTGTGCTGTTTGCCCTGAGTCCTCCGGATTTGCTGATCTGGCTGAACCTGTTTTCTTTTGGAGGTCTGCAGTCTGTCTTTATCTGGCCTGTGATTTTCGGGTTGTACTGGACCCTTGGAAACAAATACGGAGCGCTTGCATCGATGATTTTCGGAATGGGGTCCTACATTCTGTTTGACAGGCTGTATCCGAATGCGCTCGGCATGCACACAGTCGTTCTGCCTATCCTCATTTCACTCTGTGCTTATGTCCTTGCGAGCTTGTTTACACAGCGGGCATCTGAGAATTAATCATATGGAAATTTGAAACCAATCAGCCCCATCATTCGTACCTATATGGAGGTTCAAGTACTTTCTGGGAATACATAAAGAATGGAACGGCAGTCAGAGTACCTGAACGGAATGATTTTTTCAGGGGGAAGTACATATGTCATTAGATGCAAAAGCGTATTCGTGCAACGGGAGAAGTGCATGGGAAGAAAATGCCCGTACAGAAAATGAAGGTTATCAGTGGATCATCAGCAAGTCGGATAAAGGCTTTGTCCGGTCCGGCGGTATCATCTGCGGAGTCGTCCTCAGCAATACCGTGATTGATTTCAGCCATGCGTATCTTGCCAAGAACGGTTATTCGGGCAACAAGTCCGCCTATGTCGCCGCCATTCAGAGGACGCTCTCCTGTCTCGGCTATTCGCCGGGTGCTGCTGACGGAATTTTCGGAAGTATGACTGAACGTGCCGTAAAGGCATTTCAGGCTGGAAAAGGCCTGTCATCTGACGGAATTGTCGGGAAAGATACGTATTACTGTCTGTCTATTGCGAGGTATTAAGTTTCGTCCAGCTTTGCTGTTTACATGCAGAGCTGGATTTTTTTTATATTTTTAAAAAAACATAGTTGACTTATCGGATTAATAAGTTATAAAATACAGACAATTACAAAAAAATATGATATGCTAATCGGAAAACCGAAGGCTCCATTCTCTGCTTTTTTAAACAGATATTGGGGCCTTTGTACTTATTGGAAAGGATGATGGTAGTGAGTTATCTTGTATCAATTTCCGGGAGCCCGTCTGAAGCATCAAGGTCATCAGTTGTATCTGCCTATATTAAAAGGAAAGCAGAGGAAAGAGGATTATCTGTAAGAGAGATTTCAGTGCTTGATTTTGATCCGGATGTTTTAATCCGGGGGAAATATGATGATCCGTCCATCACAGAAGCAATTTCGGTTCTTCACGGAGCCAGCGGAGTTGTCATTGTCTCGCCTGTATACAAAGCGGCCTATACAGGCGCATTAAAAACTCTATTGGATTTGCTTCCTCAGGACATCTTCAAGAATAAACCCTTATTTCCTTTAATGGTCGGCGGAAGTGCTGCGCACTTACTTGCCATTGATTACGCACTTAAACCGCTGCTAGCTGCTTTAAGTGCACAGACCATTCTTAAAGGAGTCTATGTACTTGATAAGTATGTAGATAAATCAGATGCCAATGAGCCAATAAAGGATGAAGAGGTTCAGGAGAAGGTTGACGTTCAATTTGAACAATTTGCAGAAATTGCCCAAAATCTGAGCATTCAAAAAGAATTGAAGTAAGGGGGAACACGGATGGCCAATGTAAAAGAATCACATCTTCAGCAAATTTTAACCGCCGTTAAGAAAATCGATTATGGATCTGTGCTGATTACCATTCACGGAGGGGAAATCACCCAGCTCGACAGCACCGAAAAGAATAGGTTTACGAAGCCGAAGCCTGTTAAAAGCTAAGCTGAAGTCATTCGACCGGTCATCCGGAGAAGACACGAATTCTACTTGTAGAACGTGTCTTTTTTTAATGGGAAAAATGAGAGAGGATGATGAGGTATGAGTATAACAGGACACCAGATTGAGTTTGGCTGGTTTATTCCAACGACGGGGGACGGAGCCTACATAGGAGTAAAACCGGAAAGGGAGTCAACAGCAGAATATATGATCAGTGTAGCAAAAAAAGCTGAAGAAGCAGGATTTACATTTGCTTTAATTCCTACAGGCGGCTCTTGCCTAGACGCATGGATAACGGGGTCCATGATTGCTTCGCATACAAGTATCCTAAAGCCTCTAGTAGCCATGAGACCTGGTCTGATTGAGCCTGTTCTTGCAGCGAGAATGGCAGCAACTCTTGATGTCTTATCGAAAGGACGTGCCCTGGTGAACATAGTGACAGGCGGTTCTCCTGATGATTTGCGGGCAACCGGAGATCCTCTAGCTGACCATCATGACAAAAGATATGACAGAACGCTTGAATTTTTGCAAATCGTAAAAGGACTGTGGGACCAGCAGGCTCCAGCAGAAGGAAATGAGTTTTTAGCGGCTCATGCCGCCGGCAGCGGAAAGGGACTTTTTTATAAAGGCGACTATTATGCGATAGAGCGGGGTGCAAGCCAGCCCGCACCCGTCCAAAAACCACATCCTCCCATTTACTTTGGAGGCAGTTCAGCTGCAGGTAAAAAGACGGCAGCTAAAACGGCAGACGTATATCTAATGTGGGCTGAGCCGCTTGAGTGGATTAAAGAGCAGATGGAAGAGATGAGAGACTTGCTAAAAAAAGAAAAGGAAGAAACTGGGGTTGAGCGCAGTCTGAAATTCGGTTTGCGGGCACAGGTGCTTGTAAGGGAGACTGAAGAAGAGGCATACCGTGCTGCATGGAACATTATCAGTAAAGTTGATCAACGTGCAGTTGAACAGTCTTCTGTGCGGTTCAGCCGCAGCGATGCCGTTAACCAAAAAAGACAGAATAAGCTTCGGGCTCAGTCGGCAGATCAAGATTATTTTGCAGGTCCCAATCTTTGGACCGGCTTGTCATCAGTCAGGGGAGGCGGTTCCCTGCTGCTTGTAGGCACACCGGATCAAGTATCAGACCGAATATTGGAGTACGCTGATTTAGGCATCTCATCCTTTATTTTATCTGGGTATCCAAATCTTGAAGAATCTGAAATAACAGGGAAACTGCTGCTCCCGCTTATAAAAGAAAAACGAAAGACTTCCGCACTGGGAGGTGGGCATGTATGACGCTGCTTGAGATCAGTCAGTTAAACAAACGGTTTCGTTCTGAAAAAGGTGTAACTCATGCTTTGAAAGATATTCAGCTTTCTGTTCATAACGGAGAATTTATCACAATTATCGGTCCGAGCGGGTGCGGAAAAAGCACCTTGCTCAAGATTATTGCGGGACTCGACACGGACTTAACAGGAAGTGTGCAAATTGCGGGGGAAGAGGTGCAGGGTCCAAGCATTGACAAAGGGTTCATCTTCCAGGAGCCAAGGCTGTTTCCGTGGCTGAACGTAGAAAAAAATATAGCCGCCAATCACTCCCTTTTTGAAAGGGAAACGTGGAAAAAAGTGAAAGAGCTGATTGAACTTGTCAAGCTTGCCGGTTTTGAAAAAGCTTTTCCAAAAGAACTGTCAGGGGGAATGGCTCAGAGGGCAGCTATAGCAAGAGCCCTCCTTAGAAACCCTAAAGTATTGCTCCTTGATGAACCTTTTGGTGCCCTTGATGCTTTTACACGTTCACATATGCAGGAAGTTCTTCTTGATATTTGGCAAAAAAACAGAACAACAATGCTGTTTGTCACTCACGATATAGATGAGGCTATTTATCTAGGGGGCCGCGTTGTCATTATGAATGCCAGACCCGGTTCCATTCGTAACATCGTCAGCATTGACCTTCCTCATCCAAGAAAAAAAACGAGCCGATCCTTCCAGGAATACCGGCAGCTGATCCTGAACGAATTTGAAAAAACAGATGAACTTGAGCTTGTAGACAGTGCGGGAATATAAGGAGGAGGTCAATTTGAGCCAAAAAGCATTATGGATTTTTGCACCCGGTCATAAATCACAGCAAGGGGAATCCGCCATAGATGAATTGAGAAAAAACGGGAAATCATCAGCGATCGCAAGAGGTATGCTGCTTCCCGCAGCTGTACTGGCATTGTGGGAGCTCGCGGGGTATCTTGGACTGATTTCCCCGACTCTTCTGCCGAGGCCGACCGATATTTTCCTTTCGTTTCTTGATCTTCTGACAGGAGGGAATCTTCTTTATCATTTTCAAGTGAGTCTGCTCCGTGCTATTGGAGGGTTTGTGATTGGAGGATTGCTTGGACTTCTCTTTGGACTGGTAGTTGGCTTTTCCAGTAAGGCAGAAGAAACGATTGATCCCACCATGCAGATGCTGAGGACCATTCCTACTCTTGCTGTCATTCCGCTATTCATTCTCTGGTTCGGTTTTGGTGAGGCATCAAAGCTCTTGTTAATCGCTAAAGGAGCGTTTTTCCCGCTTTACGTTAACACATTTTTAGGAATACGGAGTGTAGATGTAAAGCTGTTTGAAGTTGCTAAAGTCCTTGAATTCAGTAAATGGAAGCAAATCAAAAACCTGATCCTGCCTTCGGCCCTCCCGAATATACTCCTTGGAATAAGGCTCTCGCTTGGCGCAGCATGGCTTGCACTTGTGGCTGCAGAATTAATGGGATCAAGCGAGGGGATCGGGTATTTAATTACAGATGCAAGGCAGTTCTCGCAGACCACGGTTGTATTTGTCGGAATCATTATCTTTGCTGTATTTGGTAAAGCATCTGATTCTTTCGTGCGTCTTTTTGAAAGAAGGCTGCTGAAATGGCGAGACAGCTACAAAGGTTGAGGAGGAGACGTATGGAGAAAAAAAAGCAGATGCATCTGAATTTGTTTCTTTCGGGCATGGGACATCATGAAGCGGCATGGAGACATCCTTCAGCAGAAATTGAACGTATTCATGATATCTCCTATTACAAAGAGATTGTTCAAAAGGCTGAAGCAGCAAAGCTTGATTCTATTTTTCTCGCAGACAGATATTCTGTTTCCAAAATAGGAGCAGCCTTCGGCGAGTTTGGAGGGGGAGGCCTCGAACCTCTTACTCTCTTATCCGCCCTTTCAGCAGTTACATCAAAGATAGGCTTAATAGCCACTGTATCAACGTCTTTTAACGAACCTTATAATGTTGCGCGCAGATTTTCATCACTCGATCATATCAGCAAAGGCAGAGCCGGGTGGAATGTGATTACGTCAGGTACTGATGAAGAAGCACAAAATTTCAGCCTGCAGCAGATTCCTCCACACAGTGAAAGGTATTTAAAAGCTGAAGAATTTATGGATATTGCTCTCAAGCTGTGGGACAGCTGGGAGGAAGATGCGTTTATCGGGGATAAAGAAAACGGCAGGTACGCAGACTCATCGAAAGTACATGAAATTCATCACAAGGGAACGTATTTTTCTGTTAAAGGTCCTCTTAACAGCTCCAGGTCCCCTCAGGGACGCCCGGTCATTGTGCAGGCAGGCTCCTCCAAAACAGGAATCGGTTTTGCTGCAAAATATGCTGATGCCATTTTTACGGCGCAATCGTCTATTGAAGATGCACAAATGTTTTACAAGGCATTAAAAGCCAAAGCTCTGGAGTTTAGGCGCACAAAAGAAGAAACCATTGTTCTTCCGGGTATTTGCCCTGTGATAGGGAGAACAGAGGAAGAAGCGAAAGAAAAGCAAGCGCAGCTTCATGAACTTGCTGATCCGGAGTACGGACTGATTCAGCTGTCAAAGCGTGTGGGAGCAGATTTGACAGGGTATCCGCTTGACGGTCCGCTTCCCGAGCTTCCGGCTGTTGTTCAGGGGCATAAAAGCAGAACACAGCTCATCAGTAATTTGGCTGGAAAAGAACAGCTGACAATCAGACAGCTTCTGCAGAGGCTTGCCGGCGGAAGAGGGCATTTTACACTGGCGGGAACTGCCGTTCAGATTGCTGATGAGCTTGAAAACTGGTTTGTTTCTGAAGCAGCGGACGGATTTAACATCATGCCGCAGATAATGAGCGAAGGATTTGATGCCTTTGTCCATCAAGTCATTCCGGAACTGCAGCGCAGAGGCTTGTTCAGACACGAATATGAAAGCGGCACCTTGCGCGGACATTTAGGACTTTCAGCAGTGAAAAAAATGAAAAGACAGGGAATCAGGTAAACTCGTAACCAGGAGGGAGTTTGTATATGGAAAGAAGAAAATGGTTTAAATGGGGCACAATTGTCAGTTTACTGGTCATGATCCAGCTAATTCTGACGGGGTGCGGCAACGGCGGAAGTTCTGAAAAGGATGCAGCTGCATCAAGCGGTAATACAGTCGTCCATATAGGGGTGCAGGGAAGCACGGGAATACTTCCATACGCCCGTGAGAAAAAAACGTTTGAAAAAGCATTTAAGAAAGCAGGAGCAAAAGTTGAATGGCATGAATTTGCAAGCGGCCCCCCGCATTTTGAAGCACTCGCATCGGGAAAGCTTGATTTTGGTGCAACAGGAGGCACGCCTCTTATTGCAGGACAATCGGGCGGAATTGATTTTAAGGCTATTGCTGTCACAACAGACGGAAAAAAAGGAAACTCGATTGTCGTTCCAAAGGGAAGCACAATTAAAGAACTTAAGGATTTAAAAGGAAAGAAAATTGCTGTTGCAAAAGGAAGCAGCGCCTACAATTTTTTATATCTTGCGCTCGATCGTGCAGGATTAAAAGACACCGATATAAAAGTCGTTCAGCTGCAGCCTGATGAAGCAAGACCGGCACTCGACAACGGATCCATTGACGCGTGGTCCACATGGGAGCCGTATGTGACAACAGCAGTATTTCAAACTGGAGCTGAGATATTGGCCAGTGGAGAAGATTTAAACATTAATGCCCCGGGATTTCTGATAGCACGCTCTGGTTTTACAGAAGAACACCCGGAACTGACCGTTCTTTTCCTGAAAACATATGAAGAAGTCAGAAAGCATTTCACAGAAAATCTTGATCAAACAGCAAAAGAAATAGCTGATGCAGAAAAGGTGGATGTTGAGATCATCTCTGCTGTATTAAAAAATACAACTCAAATCTTATCACCCGCCACAGATGAATTTAAAAAAGCCCATCAGGATCAGGCAGACTTTTTATACAAGGCAGGCGGAATCAACAAAAAACTGGATACATCAGAGGTCATTGATAATCAATATGTGGAGAAGGCTTTGAAATAAGAATTGTAAGTTCTCTCCACCGCAATGTTAATCGAACTCGTTTATTTTAGGAGGAAACCGTGATGAAGAACGTATTAATTGCAGGAGGGGACAGAATAGAACCCATTATTTCAAAGCTTGGGCAGCAGGGAGTGAAAGTCATTTCTCATATGGACGGCAGAAAACCCAAAATTAAGTTGAAGGCAATTCCAAGCAATGTAGACATCGTTTTAATTCTCACAGATTATATTAACCATAATTTGTCTTCTGTCATAAAAAAGAAAGCACAGGAACAAGCGATACCTATCCTATTTTCCAAGCGGTCCTGGACATCGATTTCCACCGAAATGAAAAAAACAGGTAATGCCTAGTAAAGTCAGGTATTAAATCCGACTTAACACATAGTAATAATAAAGTATGGTGGTTATTTCCGCTGATCGGACAGCCGAAAGCTCATGCATATTATGCATGGGCTTTGTTGATGAAAGAATTCATCATCAGCAGCAAACCGCATTAACCATTTTCAGGCATCAGCCAGTAATTGACCAATCCATTAGTAACGGTGAAAGGGGTGCAAAGATGGGGCACATGATCCGCCGGGCAATTGAAAAGCGGAAGAATCATCTGATAAAAAAGCTATTAAGCTCCGGAATCTACAAAAGAAATGATTTGCATTTATTTCAATTAACTTTGTCAGAACTTGAAGAAGAGTGCAAACGTGCTGTGAAATAACTTAAACCCCTGATCGACAGTGATCAGGGGTTTATAAATGTGCCAGTTAATCTTCCAGCTTCAAAATCCTCATAGGATCAAACTCAATTTCTTTTGCTCCCTCTGGCGGAACGGCATCGAAAAGCTTATGATTCTTCTCTGCTTCAATCACCTTGAATTCAACAAGCTGAGGCAAGTCATCGTTCGATATCTTTACTCCGTCTTCATATCTGAACTCATTGATCACCCAATCCGTTTCCTGGTCAAACCAGTATTCAACCTTCGAACCGTCATTAAACGTAATTTCGTACATGTCTGCCTTTCTTCCGACATACGTGGTCTCTCCCAGTTTATTAATTTGATCAGGGCCCAGTCCTTCAAAAATATCCTGTGTCATTTGGGAGATGGAGTTATCAAGTTTTTCTGATGTGTAGACATGGTCATTTTTATAATAAGTAAGTCGTGTTGTTCCATCTGAGACTTCGTAATTTCCGTTTTCGTACTCCTGCCTGTTTTTTCGGCCTGACATATAGGAAATTGTCTTTTTTCCTTGTGGTGATACTTTGACGGTATAGATGACAGGCACAGTCTCTTTTTCTTTCTCTTTGTCACTCTCTTTGTGCTCAAGAGGTTTGTCCATCTCAAGGAATTTGTCCCCAATCAGCTCGTTCAGCGCTTTTTCGATGGCTGCTTTTACCTGAGGGGTATTCCAGGCTGCAAGGCAAAGGATGAAAAGGGATGCGCATATGAGAGCTGCACGTTTGAAATAGGTGTATGGCTTCTTTTTCTTCCTGGCTGAAATCATGACAGCTTCATCTTCCAATACGAAATCAAGAGCTTCTTCAAGCTGCAAATATTCCTCAAAAGCCTGAGAGCATCCGTCGCACTCTCCAATATGTTCAAGCAAGGCATCCTGTTCTGCTTCAGAAAGCTGGTCGAATAGGAGAATCCTGTCCCGGCACGTTTCGCAGTTCATTTAGAGCACCCCCTTACTTTTAAGTGCTTCCAATAGTTTCTTGCGTCCTCTGAATACTCTTGTTTTGACTTTTGCAAGGGTAATATTGAGCAGAGAGGCGATTTCATCATACGAGTGGCCCTGGTTTCGCAGAATCAGAATGTTTTTCGTTTCTTGATCAAGTGATTGAAAAACTTCTTTTACTTCGAGCATCATTTCTTTTGAGAGAAAAGCACGTTCAGGAGTTTCGCTGTCCATGGAGCCATGGCGTTTCAATTCTTCGCTTGCGTGCGAAACAGCATCCTGAGTGCGTTTAAGTTTCCGCAAGTGATCATAGGCTGTATTTTTAGAGAGGATGGTAATCCAGGCTTCCATGTTTTCAGGGAGTGTTCTCGTTGAATCCGAGAAATACCGGAAAATCTTGATGGAAGCATCCTGGATAATATCATCGGCCAGAGAGGGATTTTTTATGATTTTTCTGATCGTTCTCTCCATTCTGGGCCGGTGCGTTTCTATCAGCTTTTCAACATTCACGTTCTTCTTCCCACCCTTTTGCCTTACTGACATGACGTATTTCGTTTCATATTGTTTCGGTTATATGTAAAGAATGCAGGAAATTTATCAAACATCTGTCATTATAGCAGAGGAAAACGCCTTTATTGGTTCTTTTTTCTATAAAAAATTCAATTTTTAGGTTTAAGGTGATAGAAAACAGGGAAATTAAAATATTGCCCAATTTATTGGAGTTATTTGGCATGCCTTACAAAATCATTCATTTGGCGCTTTTTTCAAGATTGAAGTAAAATAAGAGAAGGAAATGAGCTAGAAGCAGGAGGAGAAACATCGTGCACAGAAACCAGAAATTCTACACCTATTTGCAGCAGCGTGCTCCGCAGTTAACAGAGGAATGGTATGAATCCATTGACCGGTCAGATACTGGAGGGGTTTATACATCCAATGATCCGGAAGTCATTAAAGCGCTTAAAGCGCAAAATCAGGAATTTCACCAGCGGTTTATTCAAGTCTTCTCAGAAGAAGATGTGGACTTTATGGAATTGTTCGAGGAGTGGATTGTACGCATTGCAAAGGACGGCGAGCATTTAAGCACACCGATTCAATTTGTGATCAAAGAGTTTATGCGTACACGAAGCCAGTATTTAAAAGAGGTCGCAGCATTTATTCGAATGTATCCAAATGAGTATACAAGCGAGAAAATAGAGGCAATAAAAGATCTGATCGTAAGAGCTCATGACAGAGTGATTTATCATTTTGTCGTTGAAACACAAAGAACGTCAGAACTGCAGCTTAAAGCCCAGCAGGAAATGATTTATGAACTGAGTTCACCCGTGATTAAATTGAAAGGTGAAACGGCACTTCTTCCTCTAGTAGGAGATATAGATACAGCACGTGCAAAAATGATACTCGAAAATACACTGAAGCAGTGCACAGAAAAAGGTGTCGCTCATTTATTCATCGATCTGTCAGGGGTAGTGATGATCGATACAATGGTTGCACACCAAATCTTCCAGCTGATTGATGCTCTGAATTTAATCGGCATTAAATCCACGCTCTCAGGCATCCGTCCGGAAATTGCCCTTACGTCGATGCAGCTTGGACTTACGTTTGAAAACGTTTCGATCAAATCAACCTTGTCAAAAGCGCTTGAAGAAGAAAATAAATAAAATGAGAGCGGACACGTCGTCCGCTCTCATTTTATTTTCTCAAGAACTGCAGCTTCAATTTTATGCAAAACCGTCGTCATTTTCCCGTCTATATCCTTTTCCGTTACACCGACTACTTTCCAGCCCTGTTTCCGTAGATAATTCCTTTTGCCGAGATCTTCTATTTTTTCTGCATCCATCAGGCAGCGGAGAGCAACTCTGTAATAGGGAAGAACCAAATCAAGCGTGTAAGGCCCGCACTTTTCTTTGACCCTGACATAGTAGCCATTGTTCCGGAGAGCTGTGTAGAGGCGCTTTTGCACCCTGTTTTCAAAGGTGATTGCCTCTTTGTTTAAATGGGGATCAGGGTTTTTGTGAAAACGGAACAGGACAATAAATAACGGCATCCATATTAAAATAAGAAAGATAAGGGTAATCTGTGTCAAACCTGTCACCTCTGTCTATACGTTCTTTTAACAGGATGTGCCCTGTATTCCGCTGTTATTCGTGGTAAAATAATGAAGATCATGCCGTTCATCATTTTAGTCTGTCAGTGTGTTTAAGCAACTCAACTCACATTAGAAAGAAGTGGAAGGATTGAAACTAAGTATACTCGATCAGTCCCCGATTTCATCCGGATCCTCAGCGGGAACAGCTCTGAGGGAATCAGCCCGTCTTGCCAGGGCAGCTGAAAAAATGGGCTATCACCGCTACTGGATAGCAGAGCATCATGACATGCCCGGTCTTGCCTGTCCTGCTCCTGAAATTATGCTGAGTTATATCGGAGCAGAAACAGAAAAAATCCGCATAGGTGCCGGTGCTGTTTTGCTCCCGCATTATAAGCCCTATAAAGTCGCAGAAACCTTTCATATGCTCTCTGTGCTTTTTCCGGGAAGGATAGATCTTGGCATCGGCAGGGCACCAGGGGGATCGGCAGAAGCAACAATGGCGTTATCAGACAATTTCCTGGAAAATGTCCGGACAATGCCGCACAAATTTAAAGAGCTGCTTCATTTTATTCACGGTGATTTTCCTGAAGAAAATTTCTATTCCAGTCTGAAAGCAGCACCGGTGCCTGCGGTCCCGCCTGAAGTGTGGCTTCTTGGGACAAGCATAAAGAGCGGAAGGCTTGCTGCGCAGACGGGAACAGCCTATGCATTTGGAGAGTTTATGAGTGACAAAGACGGGGTTGACATGCTAAAAGAATACAAAACCCGCTTTCAGCCAAAATATGAGCTGAAACAGCCGAAATCACTGCTTACTGTGAGTGCTGTATGCGCTGATTCCACTGAAAAAGCAAAAGAGCTGGCCGGGAGTCTCAGACTTTGGCGAATTCAGCAGCTGAAGGGCATCACCGGTGGCATTCCGTCGGTTGAAGAAGCAAAATCCTATACATACAGCCGGGAAGAACGTGAGATGCTGCAGAGCTCAGAAGGCAAATTAATCGCAGGCAATCCCGCAGAAGTGAAAAGGAAGCTGATTGGCATGGCGGGAAAATACGGCGTGAACGAAATCATGATTGTTACGATTACACACAGCTATGAGGACAGGCTGAGATCGTATGAACTGATTGCAAATGAAATGGGAGAGATGATGACATGAAAAAGACGGCAGTACTCATCATGGCCATGCTTTTGCTCATCCTGACAGCATGCGGAAACAAAGATCAGGAGCAAAGCGCTGACAAGCCAGTTAAAAAAGTAGATAAAAATCCAATTGTCACCATTACAATGGAAAATGACAAGCAAATCAAAGTAGAGCTGTATCCGGAAGTCGCGCCAAATACGGTTGCAAACTTTATTTCACTGATTAACGATAAGTTTTATGACGGACTGATTTTTCACCGTGTGATTCCTGAGTTTATGATTCAGGGAGGAGACCCTGACGGAAATGGAACAGGCGGTCCAGGCTATTCGATTAAAGGAGAGTTCAGTTCAAATGGCTTTGAAAACAGCCTGAAACACGAACGTGGCGTTATCTCAATGGCGCGCTCACAGCAGCCTGACAGCGGAGGTTCGCAGTTTTTTATTATGGTGGCTGACTATCCAAGCCTTGACGGCGAGTACGCCTCTTTCGGGAAAGTAACGGAAGGTATGGATGTGGTCGATGAAATTGTTTCAGTTGAAACGGAGAACGATAAGCCGCTTGAAGACCAGAAAATGAAATCTGTTACTGTTGAAACATTCGGCGAGAAATACAGCGAGCCAGAAAAAGCAAAATAAAAAGTTTACCCCCTGCCATGATGGCAGGGGGTTTTATGGCCGTATGATAAAGCTCGTGCTGCCGCACAGTCTGTTTTTTAAGATATCTACTCCCTCAGGACTGAGGACAACTTTTCCGTCGCAGCAAACAAAATTGTCCGGATCGATTTTCCCTGTAATGAAGCATTTTTTCTGGGGCTCAAATTTTCTGATCGTGATGGAATGGTGATCTGCGAATATTTCAACATGATCATAGCGTTTAATGCCTAAGTACTTTCTCCATTTTTGAGGCAACGTGACTCTGCCTTCTGAATCCATTTTTCTTAGCACGGTCTGTGTTCTCATTGTTTTCCATCCTAATATGTATTTGTACATGCCTTAAGCGCTTTCTTTCTGTTTTCTGCATGTACGGCTCTATTGAAAAGTTTATTTCATGACCATTAAACCGTGCTGAATGAAACCTTAAAATTTGCTTAAATATGTGACAAATTGCCCGGAATTCATATGAAATAAAGGGAATCGGGGCTTTCCGGCCTGAAAGGGTGATGAACATGCGTGAAAAAACTGATTTACCACCAGGTGAAATCAGTTTCAGATGGAACTATTTTCGTGATAAATGCAAGATCTTCTTCTGAAAGTCCGTAAACGGCAAGTTCAGTTCCCCAGTGACCGGAATGCAGAACTGTCTCACCGCTGCTGATCAAATTTACCGTAAACCATTTAAGGCGGCCGTTCGTTACGTGGTTCTTTATGAGAAAATCAGAAAGAGCATGTGTTTTCTTTTCGGTGAAAATACAGAGGTCCCCGTCATCGGTCATAACAGTTATTCCTTCAAATTCCTTGAGTTCATTGATTGCAGCTTTCTCATCTTTCCAGCAATGAATCTCAACCGTATCTGCCTTTGTGAGGAAATAAGATATGATTTTTTCCCAATAGGTATATGTTTCTCCGACGGGACTCTGAAAGCCTGAATCATCAGGCGAATAGGAAGGAATTGCAAGCAGTACATTTCGGTTCAAATTACATATGCTCCTTTTCAATGTTTTTACACAGAAATAAGGAAGGAATTTCTTATTTTCTCTCCTCGTATTCTTCATATCTTGCTTCATGTTTGCTTTCATTTAAGGGAATTTCATTCTGATAGTTTCGAACGAGGCCGTTGTCAATATCATTCATGGGTGTGTACTCATTGTTAGGCAGCCTGCGGTTTTTTCTAAGGAGATTAAAAAGGAAAAACCCGACGGCAGCAACGACGCAAATCAGATAAACAGTTTCCAAGCACAGCACCTCCAAATGTTTGTGAGTTAATAGTTCTTGTTAAATGTACGTGAATCCTGCATGATTTGTAACCGACTTCAAAAATAAAGAAATAATACCAATATTTTCTTGATTATCAGTTACACCTGTCATAAAATTATTACATATGAAAAAACAAATGAATGGAGACAGTTTACTTAAGGTTCTGGATGCTCTCTCCAATCCTTACCGGCTGAAAATTATAGCCGTCCTTCATAAGGACCGGCAATACGTCAGCCAGATGGCAAGGGAGCTTGGCATCAGCCGCCCGCTATTATATTTGCATCTCAAGAAGCTTGAAGAAGCGGGACTGATACAGGGAGAGCATGAAATTTCAAACGATGGGAAAGCAATGAAGTATTTTGAGCTTCTGCCCTTCAGTGTTCCGCTCGATGCCGGAATCATTGCAGAAGCATCAGAAAGCATATCTGATAAAAAGAAAGAATAATTGTGCAGAACGAAAAGGAGATATTTTATGGGGGATATTATTACTTTAGTAGGGCCATTGTTATTCTTGATCATCTTCATCATTCTTCCCTTAATTTTTATTATCCGCTATTTCAAACGGATGGAAAAAAGAGCCGAAGAGAGACTGAAACTGGAGAGAGATCATGCGGCTTTTCAGCAGGAACAAGTAAAAGTAAACGAAGAGATAAACCAAAGACTGACTTCCATTGAAAAAATGCTGAAGGAAGTGGAATGAAAAGGAGAGGAGCGCAATGGCTGAAAATAGCAGCATCTGGCAGGGGGAGCTTGTCAGACTCAGGCCTGTTCAGCCGTCTGACTGGGTGAAGTTTCACAAGGACGGGATGGATTCAGAGATAGCTAGACTCAATGATGCTGTCTATGGCCCAAGATCTGAAGCGGGAACAAGACGATGGACAGAAGCTGAGGCGGAAAAGGGCTGGAACGGGGATTCGGTTAGACTTTCAATTGAGAATACAGCGGGGGAATTTGCAGGCAGCATCAGCACGGATAAGTGCGATCCCCGAAACGGCACATTCAGCTATGGCATCAGTATATTCAGAGAGCACTGGAGAAAGGGATATGCGGGAGATGCCATCAGGATTGTGCTTCGGTATTTCTTTGAAGAACTGCGCTATCAAAAAGCAAATGCCCATGTATACAGTTATAATGAGGCTTCGATCAGCCTTCACAGAAATCTTGGCTTTCAAGAGGAAGGCAGAATGCGTAATATGATTTATACGCAAGGGAGCTATCATGACTTGCTGCTCTTTGGAATGACTGGAGAAGAATATAAAAAAAATCTCAGAGCCGCCGGGGCTCTGAGATTTTTTATTGATTTAAGAATTTTACGCATACCGGATAAGGCACATGAACATCTGACTGCAGAAGAGACAGTTTGCCTGTTTCACGGTTTCTTTCAAACAGGATCAGGCTGCTGGTTTCCTGGTTGGATGCAATCAGGAAGTTTTCAGTTGGATCCAGTGCAAAGTCACGCGGCCAGTTTCCTTCAGTGGACGTGCGTTCAACGAATGTCAGTTTACCCGTGTCGCTGTCAGTTTTGAAAACGGCGATGCTGTCATGCCCGCGGTTGCCGGCATACACGAATTGTCCGTCAGATGAAATGTGAATCGCAGAACCCTGGCTGTTTTCTGTGAAATCCTCCGGAAGAGTCGAGATATACTCAATCTCTGTGAAGCTGCCGTCTTCGTTATAGTCAAGAACAACCACTTCATTGCTGAGCTCTGTCAGCAGATAAGCAATCTTCCCGTTCGGATGGAAAGTCAGATGTCTCGGGCCGCTTCCTCTCTTTAAGTGAAGGCTGTGAACTTCATAAAGTTCACCGTCATTTAATTCATACGTATAAAGTTTGTCAGTGCCAAGATCAATGGCAGCGACGTATTTTTCGTCCGGCGTGAAGCCGGCATAGTGGGCGTGGGGAGCGTCCTGTCTTTCTTCATTAGGCCCTGAACCTTCATGCTTGCGGATGGAAAGGGCGGATGAAAGGGTTCCGCTGATCACATCCATCTCATGTGATTCAATCGTTCCGTTATGGTAATTGGCTGATACGACAAACCGGTTGCTTGAATCGACACTTACGTGGCAAGGTGATGCTCCTTCGCGAAGCTGTCTGTTAAGCTCCGTCAGTTCCCCTGTTTTCTCATTTCTTGAGTAGGCAACCAAGCCTCCTGCTTCGCCGTCTTTTCCAATCGCATAAACGAAACGGTTATCTTTGCTTAAATTCAAGTATGTAGGACTACCGATCTCAGCTGCAACGACCGGTTCACTCAATTTCTTTGCATCTGTATCCAGTGTAAAGGAATAAATCCCTTTGCTGTCTCCCTTTGTATATGTACCAATATACCCGCTGTATTTCATCTTTTATCCTCCTCTAATTGGTATGTCCTTATTTTAGCATAAATCCCGCCAAATCAAGCTATTAACCGTATACCCATATCCTTGTCTGCTGAAAACGTCTGTTTTTGTCGAAAGGGGCGGGGGCTAACGAATCAAATAGTGTAACCTCTGAGACAAACTCTTACTAAGATATAAAGTACTGCACTGCTTTTAGAAAGGAGCAATGAATTTGGATCTATTCAGCTTGAAAAATAAAACGGCAATAGTTACCGGCGGAGGAAAGGGGCTCGGCGCACAAATGGCAAGAGTGCTTGCACTTGCGGGAGCTAATGTTGTCGTATGTTCAAGGGATTTGGAGGCATGCGAAAAGGTCAGTGGCGAACTGGTTTCTCTCGGCGCCCAGTCCCTTGCGATTGCCTGTGATGTAACAAGCCAAAAGGATATCCAGAATGTCATCGACCAGACGGTAGCTCACTTTGGAACAATTGATATCTTAATCAACAACAGCGGTACGTCATGGATGGCGCCTGCGCTTGAACTCCCCGCCGATAAATGGGACAAAGTCATGAATATCAATGTCAGGGGGGTCTTCTTATTCAGCCAGGCTGCTGCAAAAGTAATGAAACGCCAGGGCTCGGGCAAGATCATTAATATCGCCTCAGTGACTGGAATGGGGGGGACTCCCGCAGAGCTTATGGATACGATTGCCTACAGCACAAGCAAAGGCGCTGTCATCAGCTTCACGAAGGACCTTGCAGTAAAACTGGCTCCTGACAATATTCAGGTTAATGCAATTGCACCCGGATTTTTCCCGACGAAAATGACAAAAACGATTTTAGAAAAAGAAAATGCGTCCATTTTAAAAGGGGTGCCTGCCCGCCGCTTTGGTGCAGAGGGCGACCTTGACGGTGTTATTCTGCTGCTCTCGGGAAAAGCATCTGATTATATTGTGGGCCAGGTTTTAGTTGTGGACGGCGGAATAACGGCACTGGTTTAACCAAGGAGCAAGGCGCGTGCTTGAGTATTCAGGTGTATCTGACCTTAGACTGCCCGGCTTTCCACTCGGTCTAATCCAGTAAAATGAAGGGAGGAACTGTATGCTTTTTGATTTTGAACTTGTCCTGCAAAGAACAGCTCCGGTTATAGAGTATTTGGGGTTTGGAGGAATTGTTTTTCAATCCGTTTTTATTGAATGCTGATCTAGGATGCCGCATGTTCATCTCTGGTGAGTGGTGCCACAAATTAGGATTCATCGCGGAGAAAAGTGGCAGTACTCTGGTGAGTGGTGCCACAAATAAGGGTTCATCGCAGAGAAAAGTGGCACCACTCCGGGTTATAACACAAAACAGAAAAAATCCGAACTGATGAAATCTCAGTTCGGATTTTAATGTATATAAGCTTCTTTTATTGTCGTCTAAATCCAAGGTCATACAAAGCTTTTCGCATGTTAAACTTTGTTTCGATATGATTAAAATCAAGGCCGAGACTCATGATGGTCTGTGCGATTTCAGGACGAAGGCCTGTGAGCACAGTATGGATGCCGCTGATCTTGAGTGCACTGACGATTTTGAAAATCTGGTCTGCCACCATAGTATCGATAATGGGAACTCCGGATACATCCAGGATGACTTCTTCAAGATTCAGGCGTGCGCCTTCTCTAAGGGAAACTTCCATGATCAGTGCGGCCCTTCTTGTGTCAACCGCTCCAACAAGAGGAATGACGGCGATTCCTTCTGCCACAGGCACCACAGGAACAGAAAGCTCTTCCAATGCTGAATAAGCCACTTCCATTAACTCATTGCTATGGTTTTCATACACACTGCCGGTCACACTGCACGCTCTGTCAATCAGCGGATCAATCATTTTGGAAACATCCAGCATGGTAATTGCATAAAAATTGTTTTTATGAAGCTCTTCTGTCAAAGTGTCCCAAACAGCCGTCCTGTATGCCCCGATCGCACGGAGGCACTGGGCCAGCGGGACGTCATAATGGATGGCTCTCTTTGCTATTTTCATGCTCCACTGGTCTACTTTTCCCTCAACTTTCACATCACACAGAGCCTGTCCCAAATAACTGATCAGTTCTTCCCGGTAGGCAATTCGCTCTTCTAATGGGAATCCCGAATTCTCCAGCTGCTTAGTATGCTTGGCATCCTGGACGTTCGGAATATTCAAAGTAATTTCACGTGCGTTTTCCTGAATCTTAAAGCCTATATAATGCAGCTCGTCTTTCATGAAAGTTCCCCTTTTAACCGATTGAATAGATTAAGTATATAGGATTGAAAGGGGAAAATACAGATGAGGGGATGGAAAAATTTAATGGAAGAATAAGGGGAGGGGTCTTTCGGGACTTTTATCCCTCCCCTTTCCTTGAAATTCTCTCAATAATTGCTCCCAGCTCGTCAGGACGGTGAAATTCAATAGGAGATACCCCTTTTTCAAATTGAATGCTGTCCGCTTCTACGAGGAGGACATATCTACCGTTGATTTTTCCTAAATGAATGTTTTCCCCGTAGTCTGCAAGGAGTCCTTTAATAGAAGTTTCCCCAAGCTTCATCTTCAGCTCGGCTTCGGGGGTATGCTCCACAATTTGCGCAGCCGCTTCAATGACCTGATGGGTATCCAGACGCTCCTGAATCTCCCGCTTCTCGCTTGCTTCCCAGATTTCCATGTCCTGTTCGAACTGCTGGCGTTCCTGGCTGTTCTCTTCATAGGTCTCAAGGACATGCTCCTGAACCATGCTCATGACTTGAGTTTTCATGATCTCAGGCATGGATTCCCCGTATTCGACAAACTTCAGAAAATCTTCAAAGTAGCGTGCATGTGACGCCTGATGAATTTTAAGCTCGCCGGGCTCTGTCATTCCTTCTTCAGGCATGTGGGGATATTGGATGGATTTCATATTTTTCGTCGTAATTGCCATCTGCACATTGCGGATCAGAGTTGATTCATCCGAAATGGAAGCCACTTTAGGTTCAAAATCACATTTTAAAATAAACACAAATGAATCCTCAAAATACTTCTCAGGTGTTGCCGACAAAACAAGGAATGCTCCGCCACGGACGGCGCTTGCATCGAGATAGGCAGAAACGAACTTTTCGCCGGCTTCTTTAAAAGCTTCCTTTGTTTCCGCTGTCAGTGCGCGGTGAAAGAGATTATAGTTCGGGTTTGAATCGAGTTCATAACCGGGTTCGACTACGAAGTGTCCGAGTTTTGTAGGGACCTGTTCGCTCCGGGGATGTTTTTCGACCTTCCGTTTTACTATTTTCTTCAGCTCGCCGTCCAGAAAGTCCTTCAGGGCGTTCTGCTCGTACTCTTCCGTCGTTAATGTTTGAAAGTGCTTGTACTGTTTATTGGCATTCTCGTCTTTTCCGTCCACCTGGATCAGATAGAATGAGAGATAATTAATCTTGAATTCCACTGGAATCACCTGCTTCTTTTTTCAGTTCTTCAAGTGTAAAAGATTGGCCATAGGGAGTCAATCGGCAGGATGGAAAATGGAGAAGCGGAAGTCTGATAGAATCTAAATGTATAGAATTTTCAAAAAAAGGTTGCCTGTTTTCAGATTACTGGATATACTTCTAGTAACTAAACGCATTTCACGCCTATGGAATTAGCCTTCCTGTGATCCGTGATGACGGTTAGCACCAGTGAACATATGACTGTCTTTTATTGCTGTTTTGTCTATGGAAGAGATTTCTTAACGTTGACAAAAGCCGGCTGCCTTTTTGCGCAGCCGGCTTTTTTATATCTACTAAAAGGGGATGAAGCAAATGATGAATTTTAACTTGTCTGAAGAACAGAACGCTGTAAGAAAAATGGTCCGTGATTTCGTTGATAAAGAGATTAACCCGTACATTGCCGAGTGGGATGCGGAAGGTCATTTTGAACCGTCTATTTTGAAAAAACTTGCAGATCTCGGACTGATGGGAATCTGCGTGCCGGAGCAATATGGAGGCAGTGCTATGGATTATAATACTCTAGCGATTGTGTGCGAGGAACTTGAACGCGGGGATACAGCTTACCGTACTGCCGTTTCCGTTCACACCGGCTTAAACAGCCTGACGCTGCTGCAATGGGGAAATGAAGAGCAGAAGCAGAAATATCTTACACCGCAGGCGAAAGGTGAAAAAGTAGGAGCGTTCGGCTTAACAGAACCGAATGCAGGGTCGGACGTTGCCGCTTTGCAGACTTCAGCTGTTTTGGAAGACGATCATTACATACTGAATGGTCAGAAGACGTGGATTTCACTGTGCGACTATGCCGATCACTTTCTTGTATTCGCTTACACAGATAAAAGCAAAAAGCACCACGGCATTTCGGCGTTTATCGTGGAGCGCACGATGCCTGGATTTTCGTCCAAAGCCATTAAAGGGAAGCTTGGCATTCGAGCAGGAAACACAGGTGAAATCTTTTTTGACAACATCCGGGTGCCGAAAGAAAACCTTCTTGGCCAGGAGGGGGACGGCTTTAAGATTGCCATGTCCGCTCTTGATAATGGACGGTTCACCGTTGCGGCCGGCGCCTGCGGACTCATTCAGGCATGTATCGAACAGAGCGTCAACTACTGCCATGAGCGGAAAACATTCGGCAAAGAGATCGGCAAACACCAGCTTGTTCAGCAGATGATCGCAAAAATGGAAGCCGGGTATCACATGTCCCGCCTGCTTGTCTTCAGGGCAGGTTGTCTTAAGAACGAGGGAAAACGAAACACAAGGGAAACTTCCCTCGCCAAGTGGCAATCCTGTGATTTCGCAAACGAAGCGGCGAACGACGCGGTACAGATCCACGGTGCGTATGGTTATTCCAATGAATACCCAGTTGAACGATTCCTGAGAAACTCTAAAGCACCTGTTATTTACGAGGGAACAAGAGAAATCCATACCGTGATGCAGGCGGAGTATGTGTTAGGGTACAGAGAAGATAAAACGCTGAGCCATATGCTGCCGAGCTGGCCGTTTGAGGAGGAAAGGGAGAAGGTTAAGAACTGAAGAAATTTCAAGTGGATGAAGCAGGCTGAAACTTTCAGCCTGCTTCTTGTTCGATTATGTGTAAATTAAACCGTTTTCTCTATAAGTATCTGAACCTCTGTTAAAATGTTCTCTACAATTTGATCGGGCTGAAGGCTGATCATGTCAGTGTGCAGCAAATCAATCAGCGGACCTGCAGCTCTGTAGTTGTTTTCAATCAGCCATTTCTGAATACGCGAATAAATGTCAATGAACGTATCTTTTCCTGCCATTCCTTTTGTAATCATCGATAAGTACATTCCTTCAGGTATTTCACTTAAAAAGGGAGAATCCTGGAGCTGTCCTGCCGGCATACCGACCTCAATATCTTTCATCAAACTCTGAAATTCCTTCTGTTTGAACAGTTGATTCACATTAATATGATGATGAATTAACAGAAGGTTTCCTGATGGAATCATCTTTTCTTTTTTCGCCAGTTCAATCAGTTCATTAAAATAATGTACATACACACTTAAATTGGCACGCTCCGTCTGCTTTCTTAAAGAAAGAATCTTCCTTGCAGGCTGCCATGCAGTCGTAATAATGGAATCAGAGGGAGAATCAGAATGGATGATTGTTAATTCCTTTTCCATATTTTCAATTCGTTGATTGATGGATGCAGCTGTTTTCTTTAATTCGTATATTTCATCCTCGATTTCATCACGCTTCTTTTTCATGACAGACAGCTGATTTGATAGGCTGTCTTCCTCAAGCATTTTGCTTATGTCCCCAATGGAAAAATTCAGCTCTCTCAAATTTTGGATGATTCTGATCTTGGCAATATCCTTAAAGGTATAGTAGCGGTAGTTTGTGATCTTGTTCAGCCCTGCTGGTTTTAACAGGCTGATTTGATCGTAATAGCGTAATGTTGAAGCAGCTGTGCCGCATAGCTTGGCAGCCTCACCGATTGTGTAGTAGTTTTTTTCATCCATTTTGACACCTCTTGTCTTCTTTTGCGCCTGAGAAAAGTATAACAAATCATCCTATTTTTAAAAAAGAGGTTGACCTTAAAGCTGCTTTAAGGCTGATAATCATGCTTATCAATCAACAAGGAGAAGATTTTAAAGTGAAGAGAACAACAGTAGTACTCGCAGCAATCCTTTTGTTCATCGCAGCAGGAGCTGCGGGATATTTATCCATTCCTTTTACAAGTTCAAAGACCAATCAATTTTATAAAGAGCTGGATCAGTCTGAGTATGTCAGCCAGAAAACATTAAACAGGTTAGCCGAAATGATGGACAAGAATGAGGCGGACTCATTGTTTATTATGGAAGGCCAGAACGTGCTTGCCGAATACGGAGAGAGTGATCAAATTTCAAATGTTGCCTCCGTCAGAAAAAGCCTCATTAGTGCTCTTTTTGGAATTGCCGAGTCAAAAGGATTAATCAATGTAGATCAAACACTGGAGGAGCTGGGGATTGATGACTCGAAAAATCCGCTTTCTGAAAAGGAGAAACAAGCGACAGTAGAAGATTTGCTGAAAGCACGTTCCGGCATTTACATTACATCCTTGGGCGAATCAAAAGATATGAAAGAAAAAAGACCTGAAAGAGGCACCTACAGCCATAACGAGCACTACTACTATAACAACTGGGATTTTAATACGCTCGGCGTCATTTTTGAACAGGAGACAGGTACATCCCTAGGGGAAGCTTTCTACGAATGGATTGCCAAACCAACAGAGATGAAGAAATTTCAGCCGTCAAATGTGGTTTATGAAGAGTCAGAAGAAACTTCCATGCCAATGTACAGATTCTACATGTGCGCAGAAGACCTTGCGAGGTTCGGATCGCTTTATGCCAATAACGGGAAGTGGAAAGATAAGCAGGTCATTCCGGAAAAATGGATTGATGCCAGTTTTGAAGCGTACTCTGAAATAACCGATGTCGACAGATTTACGGGGTACGGCTATTTATGGTGGCTGGAAAAGCAAAAGGATCAAATGCTGCAATGGGCGGTTGGCGCAGGGGGACAGTATGTGGTTGTAGATAGAGAAAGCAAGATCTCTCTTGCGATGATGAACAACACGGGGACGTCTCCATTGGGAGTGTTCTGGTACCGTACATTTGATGGAGGGGAAGAACCTTATTCAGATGTCAGGGACGTTTTTGAGCTCGCTAAAAACAGTATAATGAAAAGACAAAAGTAAACTGCTGCCCCATATGCTTATGCTGAGGGGCATTTTTTATGAGATGCTGTTTTTTCAGAAGTTGACGACTGTACGTTTTTGATACAAAAGGAAGGAGATTCGCGGATTGTAAAGAAGTAAGGTTAGAGAAGCGAAATCATTTACTGAAAGAGAGGGACCTCACCATGCATTCACAGACGATGTTTATTGCGGGACATGCGCGCCTGCCTGCAGGAATGGCGGCGAAGAACGTATACGATATGCTGACCATTACGGTTGAAATTGATAAAAGATATGCGGTGATTCTTGAAGCCTCCTGCACACTTGCAACGGAGCACGGAAGAGATTTTGTCGGACGCCTTCTCCGGGGCTACAGCCTTCAGAACGGGGTGGATGAAGTCACTGAGCATGTCAGGGAACATTACTGCGGAAAAGCCATCCATGCCATCATCGCTGCGCTGTCTGATCTGCATTTTCAATATCAGCAGCTGAAGATTGAACGGTGAGGACATGAAAACAGAAACGCTGATGAATATCCCTTTTCCGTGCATGATGACTACGGACGAGCAGGTGATTGTACAGGCCAATGCCTCTTTAAAGAAGCTGAGTGGCGGTATGGAAACTGATGGACGCCATATCAATCAAGTATTTGACGTGTGGGATGAGCTTGGCGGCGGGAAGCTGATTCAGGCTGCATGCGGCAACACCAGCTGTATTTTCATAAAAACGTCCATACAGGATTCAGCGGACTGCCTTTATATTGGCACGATCTCGACTGAGCTTGTTTCATTGATTGATGAACTGAAGGAATCAAAGCGGATTAACCGGGAACTGGATGCGATTATTGATAATTCCTATGACGGCATTTACATAACAGATAAAGATGGGGTCACTCTCAGGACGAACCGTGCCATCGAGCGGATTACAGGCATACCAAAGGAATATTACACAGGGAAAAATGTAAACGCTCTTATTGAGCGCGGGATTCTTGAAAATTCAGTGACCCATAAAGTGATGGAAAAAAGAAGAAGCGTGTCAGTGGTGCAGCTCAACCGGACAGGAAAAGAAACGCTGCTGACAGGAAACCCTGTCTTTAACGACAAAGGGGAAATTGAGAGCATTGTTACGAATATCAGAGATCTGTCTGAGCTGAACGATTTGCAGAATGCTCTCAGAAAAGCAACGAAACTTAATGACAGCTATAAAAGGGAAATTGAACGGCTGAAGAGTAAAAACAGCAGCATCAGTGACGTTATCATTGAGAGCGAAGAGCTTGCGGCCATTTATGAAACAGCCGACAGAATTGTCAACGTGGAAGCGACCGTCCTCATTCTTGGTGAGACAGGTGTCGGGAAGGATGTGCTTGCCCGCTACATTTACAGCAGGAGCGGGCGGTCTGATAAAGGGCGGTTTATTAAAGTGAACTGCGGGGCCATCCCGGCGGATCTTCTGGAATCCGAACTGTTTGGCTATGAAGGCGGAGCCTTTACTGGCGCAAATAAACATGGAAAGCCCGGGATGTTTGAACTTGCAGACGGAGGCGTCCTGTTTTTGGATGAGGTGGGCGAGCTTCCGCTTAATCTTCAGGTTAAGTTGCTCCGCGTGATTCAGGAGAAAGAAATTCAGCGGGTCGGTGCAACGGTTTCTAAAAAAGCAGATGTCCGAATTCTTGCTGCGACAAATAAGGACTTGAAAGAAATGGTTCAAAACGGAGAGTTCCGCGAAGATTTATTTTACCGTCTCAATGTTGTTCCAATTTTCATTCCTCCTCTCAGGAACCGGAAAAACGACATACTGCCGATTGTTACTTTCTTTTTGGAAAAAGCCAATCTGAAGTACGGCAAGAGCAAACGGATGGATGCAGCGCTGAAAGATTTCTTTTACACCTACAGCTGGCCGGGAAATGTCCGGGAGCTTGCCAATTTGGTTGAGAGGCTTGTGCTGATCAGTGAAGAGGATGTGCTGACACATGAGAATCTGCCGGCCGAGTACAAAGGGGAAGGGCCGATTAAGCTATCTGAAATTGTCACGTTAAAAGAAGCTGCTGAACTCGCGGAAGAAAAAATCCTGACTCTTGCTGTCCAAAAATACCGGACAACCTATGAAATGGCAGAAGCTCTGGACAGCAGCCAGCCGACGATTGTCCGAAAACTGAAGAAGTACGGACTTGCTGTCAGGCAGCCTGTCCACTAATTTGCCTGAGGAACGGCCTGTCGCCGGCACATCCTTCATACAATTGTCGAATATTCTGCGCTCTCCCCGTGGTACAATAAAGCATATTGAAACACAAGGAGAGAATTTTATGGAACAGACACATCGCTCAGGCAAGAATTACACGGCGATTATCGTAACCCTTTCCCTTGTCGTCAATGCCATCATCCTAGGCTTGTTCTTTTTGCCGATCGGATACGGCGGCGAGGTTACATTCGATATTCATATTTTTCCGCGGATCAATGCCGTACTGAACAGCTTCACCTTTGTCTTTTTAGTCATTGCGCTCGTATCGATTATTAAGAAAAACGTCAAGCTTCATAAAGGCTTCATACTGGCAGCCTTTACGACAACTCTGCTTTTCTGCGTGTCGTATTTGACCTATCATTACCTTTCAGTTGAAACGACCCGGTTCGGCGGAGAAGGAATCATCCGCAGCGTGTACTTCTTTATTTTAATTACACACAGCTTCCTCGCAGCCATCATTGTGCCGCTTGCGCTTTTCTCACTCGTGTGGGGATGGACTGGCCAGCTTGACAAGCACCGCAAAATTGTCCGCTGGAGCATGCCGATCTGGCTTTATGTAAGCTTTACAGGTGTTGTTGTGTATTTGATGATTTCCCCGTACTATTAAGGAGCTCAGCTTTTGCTGGGCTTTTTTTGTGTTTTCAAAAGACGGAACTATTTTTAAAAGTATAATGATTTTAATAGAACTTTTTTGAAACTTTTCCAGCATGTGTTTCCTCTAACAGCTGAAAGGAGAGGAAGAAGTGGACATACATACTGTAAAAAAAGCGATGAAAGGCAATGAAAAAGCCTTTGAAAAACTGATCAAACAGGAAAGTACAAAGCTGTATAAAACCGCGTTTATATATGTGAGAAACAAAGAAGACGCACTGGATGTTCTCCAGGACACAGTCTGCAAAGCGTTTATCTCGATCGGAACGTTAAAGCAGCCCGAATATTTCAGTACGTGGCTGATGAAGATTTTAATCAGAACAGCCTTTGAGCTGCTGAGAAAAAAGAAGAAAGCCGTTGCCATGGAAAGTGCGTTCCTTGAGAACGTTTCTTTTGTGCAAAAGGAAAATGACCTGGATCTTGTCCGTGCGATAAGCGGACTTAGTGAAAACTACCAGACCGTTATTCTCTTGTTTTATTATCACGATTTACCAATAAGGACGATTTCAGGCATGATGGAAAAACCGGAAAACACAGTGAAAACCTATTTGCGCAGAGCTAAAGCTGAGCTGAAAGCAGCCCTTGAAGGAGGAAAAGACCATGAACAAAAGCTGGTTTGACAGTCAGATCGATGATATTGCCGTACCGGAAGACGACATAATGGCCGCCGTGTCCCGCGGAATACATGAAGGCAAAAAACAGAAAAAGAAGAAAATGTTCGCTTCTGCCGGAGTTTTGTCAGGATCTGCAGCTGCCATCATCCTTGGAACAGGGTTTTTCTTTGCGCCAGTCAATGGGGTGCTCGCGAGTGTTCCACTGATTGGATCACTCTATGAACCGTTCTCTTCCTTTACGATAGGAAAAGAACTTGCTTCAGCAGGACTCGTCAAGGAACTGAACGAGAAGGCTGAAAGCGGCGGAATAAGTATTACGCTGACAAGTGCTTATTATGAAGGAAATGTTGTCGGAATCACGTTTAAAGCCGAAGGGGAAAACCTGCCGGAGAAATGGAAAGAAGGCCCGAATGATCCCGCTTCCGGCTACAGCCTGTCATTATTTGACGGCAAAGAATCCAGTCAGCTGGCGGGCAGTCATTCACTCGTTGAAACAGAAAATGGATACATTGGAACGGCTGAGTATTACTTGGATGAAAAGAAGCTTCCCTCGGACTTTACTCTTCCGTTGACATTCACTTCAATTGCCGGAGAAAAAGGTGACTGGAAATTTGAAGTACCTTTAAAGCGGATTGAACCTAAGGTACTTGCCGTAAACGGAGTGTCGAAATCAGGAAGCGAATCGGTAACTATTCAAACTGTCGCAAAAGGGAAAGCGACGACAGTGATTGAATACAAAACGATTCTTTCAAACGAATATGACCAACTCTCTTTTAAGATAAAGGATGCAGGAGGCAAAGAACAGTTTCCAGTGAGCAGCGAGGTGATCCGTTCTGAGAAAAAAGCTGGAATGATCGTCACAGACTGGCGCGTGTTATATACAGATGATTTTATAAAAAATACTGATGAGTTAACGCTTCTTCCTGTAATAGACCGTGATGAGCCTCCGGCAATAGCAAAACTGTCACCATCACTTGTCGTTGAAAGCAGCAGGTTTGGCTATCAGCTGCGAGTGGAACAGGTGAAAAGAGATGGAGATCAGCTCATTGTTGATTATCAACTTTCAAATGCTTCTGGTGAGGAATTCAAAATGGACGTACTTCAGAACTTTGCAGAAGGGGTTTCCATTAAAAACAAAGAGACTCTCATGAACGGCAAAATAAGTATAGCTGCTGATCAGAAGGAACTCCGCTTTCAGTCGGTCTATGCCATTCCCTCTGAAACCGATATGAAAGATTTAACACTGTCTGTGCCGTTTGGTGTACTTAGCATGAACCGGCCTTCTGAAAAAATGGAGCCGATTAAAATAGAGTTGGAATAGGACGGTTTGTACCTGATATAAAATGATGCTCCCAACCTATAGTTGGGGGCTTTTTTAGTGGTGAAAACAGCAATCAGCCGCAGCAAAAAAAGAGCGAAGATGCCTCTTTTCTAGAAACCTTGTGACCAGGATACCTGCTCCATTAAAAAAAGAGGTCATCTCAGAGTCTCTAAACGAGCTAACAGTCCGAATCCAGTGTCTAACAATCCGAATCGCACCTCTAACAAGCGTCATACCCGGTCTAACGATCCAACTAGGCTTCTAACCGTCCAACGCCAAATCCATGCCGCACCGAGTTTGTGCTGCTAACTCATTTATACAACACTTTCGGGCTGGCCCCGCACCAAGTTTGTGCTGCTAACTCAAGTTTAGAACACTATCGGCTGGGCCTCGCACCGAGTTTGTGCTGCTAACTCATTTATACAACACTTTCGGGCTGGCCCCGCACTGAGTTTGTGCTTCTAAATCATGTATAGAACACTTTCGGTGGGGCTCCGCACTGAGTTTGTGTTGCTAAATGATTTATAGAACACTTTCGGCGGGGCTCCGCACTGAGTTTGTGCTGGTAAATCATGTATAGAACACTTTCGGCCGAGCCCCGCACCGAGTTTGTGCTGCTAACTCAAGTTTAGAACACTATCGGCTGGGCTTCGCACTGAGTTTGTGCAGCTAACTCATGCATAGAGCACTTTCGGCTTGGCCCCGCACTGAGATTGTGCTGCTAATTCATAATAGCCTCAAGCCAGCACCAATCAGCCCTTGATGCTCCCGAAGAATTGGCACAGCACCCTCCATCATTCATTCCTGAATCCTCTGATTCAAAAATGAATCGCAAATACCCCGTAATCTCGACAAATTCAATTCAAAAATGAATCACCTCATTCTTTAAATCCTTTAAGATTCCCGTTTTACATCTTGGCACACTTCTTGCATCTATATAAGCAACAACAAAAAAGGGGGATTTAAGGATGCAGGCAACCGTCACACCGGAAATTGAACAAATGAGGAAAATGGTTAGGAGTTTTGTTGATCAGGAGGTTGAACCGTACGCTCAGCAGATTGAGGATGAGGACAGGATTCCGGATCATCTTGTGGAGCAGGCGAAGGATCTGGGACTGTTTGGGATCAGCATTCCTGAGGAGTACGGCGGTATTGGGCTGAATGCGGTCGGAAAGGCGGTCGTGCTTGAACAGCTCGGTCATACCCACAATGGGTTTGTCAGTCTGATCAGCGCTCACACTGGCATCGGAAGCACAGGACTGGTGAAGCTCGCATCAGAGCACTTAAAACAAAAATATTTGCCGGAAATGGCAGCGGGGAAAAAGATTGCTGCTTTTGCATTATCTGAGCCGGGTGCGGGATCTGATGCGACGAATCTTTCAACTCGTGCAGAAAAAAGAGGCAATCAGTGGATCTTGAACGGAACGAAGCATTTCATTACGAATGCGCCAGTTGCGGATGTGTTCACTGTTTTTGCTCTGACGGACAAGGATAAGGGAGCAAAAGGCGGAATCACCGCGTTTTTAATCGAAAAGGATTTTCCGGGATTTTCTCTTGGAAAAAAAGATAAAAAAATGGGTCTTCGCGGGTCTCATACGGCACAGCTGATTTTTGAGGACTGTATCGTTCCTGAGGAAAATGTGATTGGTGAGGTCGGGATGGGATACATGTCGGCACTGAAAATTCTCAGTGAAGGCAGGGTTGGCCTTGCTGCTAGGGCTGTCGGGTCATGCGACAAACTGATAGCGCTTTCAGCATCTTACGCAAAAGAAAGGGTACAATTCGGAAAACCGATTGCCGACAATCAGGCGATCCAATGGATGCTTGCGGATATGGCAACCGAAACAGAGGCAGCACGGACTTTGACTTACATGGCAGCATCTATGATTGACGAAGGGAAAAAAGTAATCAAAGAAGCATCGATGGCTAAGCTTTTTGCATCCGACGTTTTTAACCGCGTTGCGGACAAAGCGGTACAGATTCACGGCGGGATGGGCTATGTTTCCGACTATCCGGTTGAGCGCTTTTACCGTGATGCGCGAATTACTAAGATTTATGAAGGAACGAACGAAATTCAGCGTCTGATCATTGCTAGACGCGTGCTTGAAGAAAATTAGGCGGCTGGGGGGAATCAACATGCGCTGGACTGTTCTTGTACTGCTGTTTTTCGGAATGTTCATTAACTTTGCTGATAAATCCATAACAGGACTTGCGGCTGTGCCAATCATGAAGGAATTTAATCTTTCTTATGCCGACTGGGGTCTTGTGGGAAGCAGCTATTACTGGCTGTATCCGGTGACGGGAATTTTCGGGGCTGCCTGGGCAGACAGAGTCGGAGCGAAGAAGGTTCTCGGTTTTCTTATGCTTACATGGGCTGTGCTGCAGATCGGAGTACTGGCTATTGCCGGTCTTCCGCTTCTTTTGCTTTACCGGTTTTTGCTCGGAGCATTTGAAGGTCCGTTCAGTCCGATTGCCTATAATCACGCCAATACGTGGTTTCCGCCGAAGCTTCGCGGCCTGGCAAATTCCGTTGTCGTATCAGGTGCAACTCTTGGAGCCATGGTCGCCGCTCCGATTTTAGTCGCCCTGATACACATGTTCGGCTGGAGGGTTGCGTTCGCAGTTCTTGGTCTGGCAAGCATTGTGTGGTTTGTGGCGATTCAGTTTACTAGAGATGTTCCTCGTGCAGATGAGCTTGAAGAAGAGGAAAAGCCAAAAGTGAAAAAACTCGAAAAACTTGATTTGAAAGCATTTATGCTGATGCTGTCAAAACCTTCCGCCCTTTTTACGACGCTTGCTTATTTTTCAACCTATCTTCTTGTCGTCTGGTTTGCCGTCTGGCTGCCTGTTTACCTTGTGAAGGTTGTCAATATGAGCAGCATGGAGATGGGGTATGCCGTATCTGGCATCGGTCTGGTTTCAGTCGGTGTTTATATCGGAGTATCTGTTTTATCAGACAGAATGTTTAAGAAAAACAAAGATTGGAAGACCTCGCGCGTATATGTTGTCGGTTACGCCATGATTATCGGGGCAGTGCTTCTAGCTTCTACCGCTCTTGTCACAAACGCTGTCTGGGTCATCATCGCTATGTGCCTTGCTAAAGGTCTTACATACGCTATCCTGACGATAGGACCGACAATTATGATTCAGCTGCTGCCTGACAGAGGAAATCTTATGACGAGTATTCTGACGTCTTCAGGGAACCTTGCAGGAATTGTAGGTCCGCTTATTACAGGGTATATCGTTGCTGCCGGCGGAGAAAACAGTGCAGCAGGGTTTGACTGGTCCATCTTGTTTATGGCCGGACTGATCGTTTTGTTCGGAGTCTTATTTACTGCATTTGTAAGACCGCAGCAGAAAATCGATTTTGCGCCCGAGCAGCAGGCCGCAATTGGCAAGTAGGGGGTATGCATTGTGAAAAAAGGAATAGAACGGCCCTGGAACTCTTTTTACCAGCACAGGGATGTCCATCTGCCTGAGCAATCTCTCTACATGATGCTGCAGAATACAGCAGAGAGATACGGAAATCAGACGGCCATTTTGTTTGAAGGAGAAGAGACGTCCTATTTGGAGCTTAAGGACCGGGTTGACAGGCTGGCAGGAGCCTGGAGGGAACTGGGCCTTGTAAAAGGGAACCGTATTGGCCTGATGCTAGCCAATCACCCTGATTATGTTGTTTCGTACTATGCCGCACATGCACTTGGTCTTGTTGTGGTTCAGATTAATCCGATGTATACGGCCCGGGAGCTTCTTCAGATTGTGATGGACGCGGAAGTGACCGCTATCGTCGCAGATAAAGCGGGAAGAGAAACCATCAGGAAAATCAGTGATATCTTCACTTTCTCTTATACATTTGGTTCTCAGCCGGACGGGCAGGACGATTCATTTTCCAGTCTTGATCACTTGATTGAATCCGGGAAGCCTCTCCATCAGCCGGAAGAAATTGATGCAGCGGAAGATGTGGCGGTGATTCAGTACACAGGCGGGACAACCGGAAAAATGAAAGGCGCCATGCTCACTCACTACAACCTGACCGCAAATGTCTATCAAAGCTACCTGATGTATGGCGACTCTATGATTCAAGGAGAGGAAACCGTACTCATTGCAACGCCTCTCTACCATGTTTACGCGATGACAAGCGGGATGAATCTTGGCATTTTCATAGGCGGAAGGCTTCTGCTTTTCCGAAAATTTGAGATTGATGATGTTCTGGAAAAAATCAAAGTGTACAGACCGACTTTTTTTCCCGGTGTTCCAAAGATGTACATTGCGTTTGTCAATCATCCCCAAATTGAGGAAGCGAAGCTCCATTGCTTAAAGTTGTGTTCCTCAGGATCTGCACCGCTCCCGGTGGAAATCATTCAGCGCTTTGAAAAGCTGACAGGCACAAGAATCGGAGAAGGGTTCGGTCTTTCTGAAGCTTCCCCTTCCACCCACCGCAATCCGCCTTTTGGAAAGAGGAAAATAGGCAGCATCGGCATTCCTGTTCCCCTGACAGACTGCATGATTGTTGATGAAGACAACAGAGAGCTCGGTCCAAAAAGCGTAGGGGAGCTGCTGATTAAGGGACCCCAGATTATGAAGGGCTACTGGAAAAATGAAAGCGAAACACATGCAGCTCTTCAAAACGGCTGGCTGTATACGGGAGATCTTGCGACGATGGATGAAGAAGGCTACTTTTACATCGTCGGGAGGAAAAAGGAAATGATCATTCTTGGGGGATTTAATATTTATCCGCAGGAAATTGAGGGTGTCCTTTATGAGCATCCGGATGTAAAAGAAGCTGCAGTAGTAGGGCTGCCTGATGAAGAGCACGGGGAGAGAGTCAAAGCTTACGTTGTTCCTAAAGATGGAAGACTGATAGATGCAGAGGAATTAAAAGGATATTGCTATACAAAGCTGACGCCTTATAAAGTGCCGAAGCAGTTTGAAGTAAGGGAAAGCCTCCCGAGAAACACAGTGGGAAAACTGTTGAAGCGCCTGCTGATTAAAGAAGAGAGTAAGAAAGGGGAGAATAGAAATGAAGATTCATGAGATTGCTGTTATTGGTTCAGGAACAATGGGATCGCAGATTGCCATGGTGTGTGCACTTTCAGGCTATCCTGTAACGCTTCAGGATGTGAGCGGAGAAAGTTTGGCGAAAGCAAAAGATTTTCTTCAGCAGCAGATGGATAAGCGGGTGAAAAAGGGGAGGTATACAGCTGAAGAAACGGATGCTGCATTCAGCAGAATTTTATTTACCTCAAGCTTGGAAGATGTAAGGGATGCCGACCTTGTCATTGAGGCCATTGTTGAAAAGCTGGATGTGAAAAGAGAACTGTTCAGGCAGCTGGATGAGCTCACGCATCCTCATGCTATTTTGGCTACAAACAGCTCAACGATCGTAAGCTCGAAACTTGCTGATGCGACCAGCCACCCTGACAAAGTCTGCAACATTCACTTTTTTAACCCAGCCCTTGTCATGGAGCTTGTAGAAGTCGTAAAAGGGCCGCACACGTCAGAAGAAACAGCTAATACAGCCATGGAATTTGTTAAAACGATTAAAAAGACTCCTGTTTTGCTGAAAAAAGAGATTTCTGGTTTTATAGCCAACCGCATATTAGGCAAGCTCATGGATGAAGCTGTCTTTCTGCTTGAAAACGGTTATGCCTCTCACGAAGAAATTGATCTTGTGTGCACAAAAGCGCTGAATCATCCGATTGGTCCTTTTGCCCTGATGGACCTGACCGGTATTGACGTCAATTACTTTGTCCGCATGCAGCGCTATGAAGAGAGCGGGGACGAACGCGACATGCCTGCAAAGATAGTCCGTGAAAAAGTACAGAACGGAGAACTCGGCCGGAAGACCGGAAAAGGCTTCTATACGTATGAAAAGGCCGCTGTGGAGGGATAGGGTGAAAAAAATCAGTGTGATCGGTGCAGGTACAATGGGGCGGGGAATTGCTTATGCATGTGCTGCTGCAGGCTATGAAGTGACCATACAGGACATATCAGAACAATCTTTGGAAACAGCGCGCTCTTATATCAGCAAGCAAGCCGCAAAAGCCGGATTAAGCATAGAGAACGCAAACCTTGAATTTACAACTGACCTGAAATCAGCTGCTGCGGACGCCGACTTAATCATAGAAGCCGTTCTTGAAGTAATGGATCTTAAAATCAGCGTGTTTAAAGAGCTTGACCGATATGCAAAGCCTTCAGCCATTCTTGCGACGAATACATCAACCATGAGCCCGACTGAAATTGCCGCGCAGACAGGCAGACCGAAGCAGTGTATTGCCCTGCACTTTTTCAACCCTGTCCCTAAAATGAAGCTGATTGAAATCATATGCGGTCTCGAAACATCAGATGAAACGGTTGAAAGCTGCTTTCATTTCGGCGAAAAGCTTGGAAAAGAATGCGTGAGAATCAATGAATACCCGGGTTTTGCGGTCAGCCGGATGAATTGCCTGATCGGCAATGAGGCGATGACGATGCTTATGGAGGGTGTCGGATCTGCAGAAGACATCGATAAAGCCATGAAGCTCGGATTAAATCACCCTATGGGGCCTCTGGAATTAGCCGATTTGGTGGGACTTGATACAAGGCTTCGCAACATGGAATATCTGCATCGGACACTCGGTGAAAAATTCCGCCCCTGTCCGATTCTTGTGAAATACGTGAAAGCCGGATGGCTCGGAAAGAAAAGCGGACGCGGTTTTTATACTTACAGCTAGGAGGCCATGCATATGAACTTTCAATTGGATGAGGATATTCTGCTGTTAAAGCGGGGTGTCCGGGACTTTGTTCAAACAGAGGTTGAAGCTGCTGCAATGGAAATTGAAGAATCGAATGCAATCCCTGAACGGATTATTGCCATGTCAAAAGAGCTCGGACTATTTGGTTTAAGTATTCCCGAAGAATACGGCGGCCTTGGCATCGGAATGGTTGGAAAGTGTGCTCTGTACGAAGAAATCGGAGCTACACATAACGGGTACACTACGCTGATTGGCGCTCATACAGGAATCGGTACCGTTGGTATTGTGGAAATGGGAAATGAAGGGCAGAAACAAAAATATCTCCCGCAAATGGCTGCCGGAGAGCAAATCGGAGCATTTGCACTGACTGAGCCGAGCGCCGGATCAAACGCGACAAACCTGAAAACAACAGCTGTAAGAAGAGGCGATAAATACATCCTGAACGGGACGAAGCATTACATTACAAACGCGACGGAAGCAGGTGTTTTTACGGTTATGGCTGTTACGGATCCAGCCAAAGGTCCGAAGGGAATCACCTCCTTTATTGTGGAAAAAGATTTTCCCGGCTTCCAAGTAGGAGCTGTTGAAAAGAAAATGGGCCTTCGCGGGTCTCATTCGGCTGAAATTATCATGGAGGATTGTGAGGTTCCTGCCGAAAATGTTCTCGGTGAGGAAGGGCAGGGGTATGTGAATGCCCTGAAGATTCTGGCCAATGGAAGAGCGGGGCTTGCTGCGAGGAATCTTGGTTCATGTCAAAAACTGCTCGATCTTTCCATGCTTTATGCAAAGGACAGAGTGCAATTTGATGTTCCGATTTTTGAGCATCAGGCCGTTTCTCACATGATTGCGGAGATGGCCATGGAAATTGAGGCTTTGCGTTCTTTTACCTACAGGGTCGCCTGGATGGTCGATGAAGGCATGAAGGTCATAAAAGAAGCAGCCATGCTGAAGCTGTTTGGGTCAGAGGTTTACAACAGAATCGCAGACAAGGCGGTTCAAGTGCACGGAGGGATCGGGTACATTGCGGATTATCCGATTGAACGTTTTTTCCGTGACGCAAGAATCACAAGAATTTATGAAGGCACGTCCGAAATTCAGAAGAACATCATTGCAGGCCAACTGAAAAAGCAGTATCAGCAACATTAGAAAGGATGATGGGTATGGATTCAATTATTATTGCAAGTGCTGTCCGGACAGCGATTGGGCGCTACGGGGGAACGCTTAAAGACGTAGAGGCAAGCATGCTCGCGACCAGGGTCATTCAGGAATCCATTGTCCGCGCGGGGATTACGCCCGAACAGGTGGATGAAGTCATTTTAGGCGAAGTCAGGCAAACAACAATGGCTTCAAATGTTGCCAGGGTAGCAGCGCTCCGTGCGGGGATTCCTGAAACTTCACCCGCCTTTTCCATCAACCGCCTCTGCGCATCCGGCATGCAGGCCATCGCATCAGGAGTTCAGCAGATCATGTCAGGCCAAGCCGAGATTGTAATTGCCGGCGGAACCGAAAACATGAGCCAGGCTCCCATTTATTTACGGGGATCACGCTTTGGCGGGGATGCAGCTGTACTTGTTGATTCAAACAAAGAAAATGGCCAGCAGCCTAAAGAGATCTATGGCGAGCACCTCGGAATGGGAATAACAGCTGAAAATGTAGCCGAAAAGTATGGCGTTTCAAGGGAAGATCAGGATGCTTTTGCAATTGAAAGCCAGCAGAGAACAGCGAGAGCGGTTCATCAGCAGCTTTTTGAAGAGGAGATTGCACCTGTTGAAGTGCCGAATAAAAAAGGCCCGGTTACATTCAAGACAGATGAACACCCCCGTCCGGAATCAACCTATGAAAAGCTGTCACAGCTAAAGCCCGCTTTCCGCAAATCAGGCACGGTCACGGCAGGGAATGCGTGCGGCAGAAATGACGGGGCTGCAGCCGTTGTCCTGATGAGGGAGAGTAAAGCCAAAGAGCTTGGAATTACGCCAATGGCAAGAATCACAGATTGGGCAGCGGCAGGTGTTTCCCCGGAAATTATGGGAATCGGACCCGTCCCTGCCGTAAGAAAACTGCTCGAGAGGACGGGGAAATCCATAGAAGACATCGATTTATTCGAAGTGAATGAAGCCTTTGCTTCCCAGGCTCTGGCCGTCATAAGAGAGCTTGGACTCGATTCTTCGAAAGTGAATGTAAACGGGGGAGCGATAGCACTCGGTCATCCGCTTGGGGCTACTGGTGCAAGAATAACGGTCTCTCTGCTGCATGAAATGAAGCGTTCCGGCAAAAAGACAGGAATTTCAACACTGTGCATCGGCGGCGGACAGGGAATGGCCCTGATGCTGGAGCTCGTTTAAATGAAAGCTCCGGACATGGTGCATTCCTCGTTTTTCAGCCATTTATCAATGAAAAGAGAAGAGAATCAAGGAGACTCTGTTGTTATTTCGGTTGCGACGTGCAGGGAGCATCTGCTTGATGAGGATACGGTTGGGTCCGGTGTGTTTTACACACTGCTTGATATTGCCATGGGGACTGCAGCATCACTCGCAGGAGCAGCTCCCACTGCAACCATCGTTCTGAGTTCAACGATCATAGACCCGACACCTGCTCCATTTTTCACTTGTACAGCTAAGGTTATCTGCTCCAGGGACGGGATAGCATCTGCAGAAGGCTGGGTATACAAATCAAATCAGACATTGGCAGCTATTGGACACGGAGATTTTAAATTGCTGAAAACAAGGGGCTGAAATAAATGAATGCTTTTGCAAATATTGAAGTGAAAAAATCAGGGCAGCTTGCCTATTTGATCATTAACCGTCCTGAACGCAGAAATGCATTAAATAAAGAAACACTTGATGAAATGACCGAGGCTCTTCAGGAACTGGCAAAAGACGATGAAACAGGCTGCATCATCTTTTCAGGGAGCGGCGAGAAATCATTTGCCGCCGGAGCTGATATTGGCCAGCTAAAAACACGGACTGCTCTGGATGTCTTTAATCCTGGTGGGATGCAGCAGGTATACGACTACATAGAGACATATGAAAAGCCGACGATTGCCATGGTCAATGGATTTGCATTAGGAGGAGGCTGCGAGCTTGCTATGGCTTGTGACATCCGCATTGCCTCTGAACTTGCAAAGTTCGGATTGCCCGAACTGAATCTCTCCATTATCCCGAGTGCCGGCGGGACGCAGCGGCTTGCAAGACTGATTGGAAAAGGGCCCGCGATGAACATGATTCTGAGAGGGAAAATCATTGATGCAAACGAAGCCTATCGCATCGGCTTAGTGTCTGAGGTGGCAGAAAGCGGACAGCTGCAGGCTAGAACAGAAGAAACGGCAAAGGAAATTTTATCGAAAGGGCCGCTTGCTGTAAAGCTTGCCAAACTTGCTGTACATGCAGGATTTGATGCCGATCAGAGAACGGGTCTTCTTATTGAGAAGCTCGCACAGGCCGTCCTGTTTTCCACAGAGGACAAAAATGAGGGAACGGCAGCTTTCTTAGAAAAAAGAAAGCCGCAGTTTACGTCCAGATAGAAGGGGTGGCTTTTAATGGCAACGGCAATGGATGTGAAAGAAATAAGGCGGAGCTTTGAGGAAAGTCCTTTTTTTCAGCACATGGGAATCGACATCGTGCACTTTGAGGAAAATGAAGTGAAAATTAAGCTCCAGATGAAAGAGTATGTCCTGAATGCAAACGGCACACTGCACGGCGGCGTACATGCCACCATGCTTGATTATGTACAGGGGATGCTTCTCAGATCTGTGTCCAAAACAAGGTGTGCCACCATCAATTCCAGCATCCAGTACCTGGCACCGAGCACGGGAGGAGAAATCTATGCGGAAGGAAAGATTCTTCAGCTCGGATATAAGACTGCTTTTATGGAAGGTGAGATAAGAGATTCAGAGGGAAAGCTGCTTGCAAAAGGCTCTGGAACGTTCAAGCTGATCAGGGACGGGGAAGATCATTAGGCAGCCGAAATTTATGCAAAGAAAACAGCCGGGGAGTCTAAATGACTGTTTTTCGGCTGCCGAAACAATAAGCTGATAATCCAAAGTAAGCTGATGGGAAAAAGGGAAAGAGCCGTCTTGAAAACAAATGCCAATCCTGTGAAAAAGAGAAAGAGTTCCTTTATTATCAAGGATTCTTTCTCTTTTTTTGAACATTATTGTTTTTTGAAACAGCTCTTAAACTCATTCTTTTACTCTATCAAAGAGGAGAGGAAATAGGATGGTATTCATGTTTGAATCTAGTAAAACAGGAATAAATTAGGTCTTATTGACTATGGGAGAACAAGGAAGTTCATTCGTATTTATGCATGTTTATGTAAATGTTATTGTAAAGTAATGATTTTTAATTTATAATTTTAAGAAAATTAGAAATAAAAACAGGGGGAATACAGGTGAAGGTATATGTCTCAGTTGACATGGAAGGAATCACTGGACTCGCTGATGAGACACATGTGAATTCATCTAAGCTCAACTATGAAAGAGGCCGGAAAATCATGACAGAGGAAGCGAATGCTGTCATAGAAGCGGCGTTTGAAGCGGGGGCGAATGAAGTCGTTGTTAATGACAGCCACTCGAAAATGAACAACCTCCTGATTGAAAACCTGCATCCTGATACGCAGCTGATCACGGGTGATGTAAAGCCGTACAGCATGGTTCAGGGCCTCGACGGCAGTTTCAGCGGAGCTGTTTTCACAGGCTATCATGCACGTGCTTCAAAAAAAGGGGTCATGTCACATACAATGATTTTCGGTGTGAGAGAAATCTGGATCAATGATGTGGCCGTCGGTGAACTGGGATTTAACGCCTATGTTGCAGGCTATCACGGAGTTCCGGTCATTATGGTTGCAGGAGATGACCAGGCAGCTATGGAAGCGGAGGCTCTTATCCCGAACGTCACGACTGCCGTCGTAAAGGAGACGATTTCACGATCAGTCGTTAAATCTCTTACTCCTTCAAAAGCACAGCAGCTGATAAAAGAGAAGACGGCACTTGCCATTAAGAATAAAGAACATGTAAAACCGCTCACTCCTCCAGACCGACCGCTCATGGCCATTGAATTTGCCAACTATGGACAGGCTGAATGGGCAGCGCTCATGCCGGGAACAGAGCACAAAGAAAACACCACGATTGTCACGTTCCAGGCAAGGGACATTCTCGAAGCCTACCGCGCGATGCTTGTGATGACGGAACTGGCTATGAGAACGACATTCTGTTAGGAAGTGGGATAGCATGAATACATACTTTATAAAACGCCTGATTTCTATGATTTTGACAATCTGGCTGATTATTACTCTGACGTTTGTTCTGATGCATACAATCCCGGGTTCTCCTTTTAACGAAGAGAGAGGGACGAGCGAAGCTGTCCAGCGTAATCTTGAAGCTTTCTATCATCTTGATGAACCGCTTCCGGTTCAATATGCGATGTACATGAAGTCGCTTGTCACATTTGATTTTGGTCCTTCGATTAAAAAGTCGTCACAGACAGTTAACGAGCTTCTTGGGCGCGGTTTCCCGGTGTCGTTTGAGCTTGGAATCGTCACCTTGACAGTTGCCGTTATTTCGGGAATTGCTCTCGGCGTGATTGCGGCATTGCGGCATAACGGATTTATTGATTATCTTGCCATGACCGTAGCGGTGCTTGGAATTTCTGTTCCAAACTTCATTATGGCCACACTGCTTATTCAAAACTTTGCGGTCAACTGGAACATCCTTCCTGCTGCGACGTGGTCAAGCCCGCTGCATATGATTTTGCCGACCCTTGCGCTTGCAACTGGACCAATGGCGATTATTGCCCGTCTGACGCGCTCAAGCATGCTTGAAGTGCTCACTCAGGACTACATAAGAACAGCTCGGGCCAAAGGGCTTTCGCCAGTCAAAATCGTTTTCAAACATGCCTTAAGAAATGCGCTTTTGCCGGTTGTAACTGTCCTTGGAACGCTCGCAGCAAGCATTTTGACAGGAACATTCGTTATTGAAAAAATCTTTGCGATACCGGGTATGGGAAAATATTTCATTGAAAGCATCGGAACGAGAGACTATCCCGTTATTATGGGAACGACAGTCTTTTACAGCACCATCTTGATCGTGATGCTGTTTTTAGTAGACATTGCGTACGGAATTCTTGATCCGAGAATTCAAGTGTCAAAACGGGAGGGACGATAATGGAACTGAACAAACAGCACGATCCGCATCTGTCCCGGGATATTCCTGATGCGTGGTTTGCCCCTAAAGGCAAAGACAGCAAAGCAGCAGAAGCGGTTGTAAGACCGAGTCTCTCCTACTGGCACGATGCCTGGAGAAGGCTCCGGAAAAATAAACTGGCAATGACAGGCCTTATCTTTTTAATTTTTATCACATTAATGGCGATTTTCGGCCCATTGATTTCACCTCACTCCGTCAGAACCCAGGTGCTGACAGATCAAAACCTGCCTCCGTCTGCGAAATACTGGTTCGGTACAGACGAGCTTGGCCGCGATGTTTTTACAAGAACGTGGTACGGGGCAAGAATCTCCCTTTTTGTAGCGGCCATTGCTGCTCTGATTGATTTTGCAATCGGTGTTCTGTACGGCGGGATTGCAGGCTATAAAGGCGGAAAAACAGATCATTACATGATGCGCGTGGTCGAAGTTCTTTACGGGCTTCCGTACCTTCTTGTCGTCATTCTCCTGATGGTTGTGATGGGCCCGGGTCTTTTCACCATCATCGTGGCGCTTACAGTGACAGGATGGATCGGCATGGCACGGATCGTGCGCGGACAGGTCCTGCAAATCAAAAACTATGAGTTTGTCCATGCTTCAAAATCGTTCGGCACAAAAACAAGCAGGATCATCAGGAAAAACCTGCTTCCGAATACGATGGGTCCAATCATCGTTCAAATCACGCTTACTGTCCCGTCTGCCATTTTCGCAGAAGCATTTTTAAGCTTTCTCGGTCTCGGCATTCAGGCTCCGTTTGCGAGCTGGGGCGTTATGGCAAGTGATGCCCTCTCGACAATTTTAACTGGACATTGGTGGCGCCTCTTTTTTCCTGCCCTGTGCATCTCCCTGACTATGTTTGCGTTTAACGTGCTTGGAGACGGACTGCAGGATGCGCTTGATCCAAAGCTAAGGAGGTAGCAGCATGACGAAAGTATTTGAAGTAAATGATCTCCATGTTTCGTTCCAGACGTATGGAGGCACTGTAAAAGCTGTCCGCGGAGTAACATTTGACCTCCGAAAAGGAGAGACTCTTGCCATCGTCGGGGAATCTGGCTGCGGAAAAAGCGTGACATCCCAAAGCATTATGCGCCTGATTCCCGAACCTCCAGGCAGCATTGATTCAGGCTCCATTCTCTTTAAGGGGAAGGATCTGACAAAGCTGAAGGAAAAAGACCTCCGGAAAATCAGGGGCGCAGATATCTCCATGATTTTTCAGGATCCGATGACAGCACTGAATCCCACGCTGACAATCGGCGATCAGATTATGGAAGGAATCATGCAGCATGAGAGCATGTCTAAGAGCGAAGCAAAGAAAAAAGCGCTTGAGATGATGAACCTTGTCGGCATTCCAAGTCCTGAAAGCCGACTTAAGCAATATCCTCATCAGTTCAGCGGAGGGATGAGACAGCGGATCGTCATTGCGATGGCTCTTGTGTGCGAACCTGAGGTTCTGATCGCAGACGAGCCGACAACAGCCCTTGATGTCACCATCCAGGCCCAAATTCTTGATCTGTTCAGGGACATTCAGGAAAAAACGGGTGTCTCCATTATCCTGATCACGCACGACTTGGGAGTCGTTGCCCAAGTCGCTGACAGAGTGGCGGTCATGTATGCAGGTAAAGTGGTGGAAGCAGGCTCAAGAAGAGAAATCTTCTATCAGCCGCAGCACCCGTACACTAAAGGGCTTCTCCGCTCGATACCGAGACTTGATATCGAAGGGGAAGAGCTAATCCCGATTGCGGGTTCCCCTCCTGATCTGTTTTCGCCTCCGCAGGGATGCCCGTTTTCTGCAAGATGCGAGCATGCAATGGAGGTTTGCGACAGGGTTTATCCATATACTTCAGCCCTGAGCAAAGAGCACCACGTAGACTGCTGGCTGCAGGACAGCCGGGCTTTAGCCGCAGCATCAATGAAATAACATATATAAATCAAACAATAAGAGGGGGAAGATTATGAAAAAGTGGTTGGCAATGTTCCTGACGGCCATGCTTGTATTTGTGCTTGCAGCATGTACAGCTAATGAGAGTGCAGGAAAAGAAACAGGCAAAAAAGAAAAAGACGAAGAGAAGATTTTGCATTTAAACAATGGGGCTGAACCTACATCCTTTGATCCGGTAATCGGATTTGATGCGGTTTCCTGGAATGCGCTGAACAACCTTATGGAAGGTCTTACCCGTCTTGGCAAAGACCACGAGCCTGAAGCGGCAATCGCTGAAAAATGGGATGTGTCGGAAGATGGCAAAACATACACATTCCACATTCGCGAAGACGCTAAATGGTCAAATGGCGACGATTTGACAGCAAATGATTTCGTTTTTGCCTGGAAGCGTCTACTAAACCCTGAAACTGGATCTGGTGCAGCTTTCCTCGGTTACTTCATTGAAGGCGGAGAAGCTTATAACAGCGGAACTGGATCAGCAGACGATGTAAAAGTAAAAGCAGTGGACGAGAAAAAATTTGAAGTGACATTAATCAGCCCGCAGGCTTATTTCCTTAGCGTTATTGCAAATCCTGCCTTTTTCCCGGTAAATGAGAAAGTGGCAACAGAAAATCCTGAGTGGTTTGCAGAAGCCGATTCATTTGTAAGCAACGGACCTTTCACACTTGAGTCGTGGGAGCATGATAAAGAATTTGTCATGAAGAAAAACGATCAGTACTGGGATGCAAAAAACGTGAAGCTTGACGGCGTTCACTGGGCAATTGTAGAAGATACAAACACAGAATACCAGCTTTACCAAACTGGTGAGCTAGATACGTCTGACGTACCTGCTGACCTTGCGGATACTCTTTTTGAAGAAGGAAAAGCAAATGTTGAAGAACAGGCGGGAGATTACTTCTACCGCATGAACGTCACTCTTGAGCCGTTCCAAAACCAAAACATCCGCAAAGCTTTTGCTATGGCGGTTGACCAAAAACAAATCGTTGATTTTGTGACGAAAAACCAGGAAACAGCAGCTTACGGCTTTGTATCTCCAGGATTTAAAGATCCTTCAGGAAAAGATTTCCGTGAAGTCAGCGGCGACCTTGTCAAAACGGACGCAGCTGAGGCAAAAGCACTTTTAGAAAAAGGCATGAAGGAAGAAGGCTATGAAACACTTCCTGAAGTAACCCTAACGTACAGCACAGATGACACACACAAAAAGATCGCAGAAGCTCTGCAGCAAATGTTCAAAGAAAATCTCGGCGTGGACGTGAAGCTTGCAAATCTTGAAGCAAACGTATTTGCAACAGACCAAAAAGCACTTAAATTCCAATTGTCACGCAGCTCGTTCCTTGCTGACTATGCAGATCCTGTGAACTTCCTTGAGAACTTCCAGACTGGCCACAGCATGAACCGCACAGGCTGGACAAACGCTGAATACGATAAGCTTATCAAGGACTCAAAAAATGAGTCAGATGAAACAAAACGCTTTGAAATGCTTTACAAAGCTGAAAAGATCTTATTTGACGAGGCACCAATCATTCCAATTCATTTCTACAACCAAGTGTACCTTCAAAATGAAGATGTATCAGGCATCGTCCGTCACCCTGTCGGATACCTTGAACTGAAATGGGCAGATAAGAAGTAAGCTGTGCAGAAGGGGTGTTCATACGAACACCCCTTTTGTCTATAAAGGAGAATGAACGATGATTAAAGCTCAAGCGTTAAAAAAAGGAGACACGGTCGGAATTATTTCCCCGGCAAGTCCCCCGAATAAAGAAAACCTGAAACGCTCTCTCTCATTCCTTGAAAAAAACGGTCTGTCTTACCAGTTTGGAAAGCACGCTCAGGACGAGTACGGCTATCTTGCAGGAAGAGATGAAGACCGGGCAGCAGACGTGAACAGCATGTTTGCAGACGAGGGCATCCAAGCGATCATTTGTGCATGCGGCGGATTTGGAACGGCTAGAATGGCATCTCTTATAGACTATGAGCTTATAAAGAAGAATCCTAAAATCTTCTGGGGATACAGTGATATTACGTTTTTACATACAGCCATCAGGCAAAATACCGGCCTTGTCACCTTCCACGGACCGATGCTGAGTTCTGATTTCGGAGAAGAAAAAGGCGTTTTGCCGCTGACAGAATCCTATTTTCAGCAGCTGTTTGACGGCAGCGGCATCACATATGACGAATCGATTTCTCCTCTTGAGATCATGACAGAAGGAGAGGCCGACGGGGAGCTTGTTGGGGGAAATCTTTCCCTGCTTGCAAGCTCACTCGGAACGCCTTTTGAAATTGATGCTGCCGGAAAACTGCTTTTGATCGAGGATATTGATGAAGAGCCTTATGCGATTGACCGGATGATGAACCAGCTTTATTCAGCAGGCAAGCTGACAGAGGCAGCAGGCATTGTCGTGGCAGACTTTCATAATTGCGTTCCTCAAAAACGGAAACGCTCTATTCCGCTTGATGAAGTGCTGGCTCACTATGTTGCACTGTCAGGCAAACCTGCCATGAAAGGGTTCAAAATCGGACACTGCAGTCCCAATATTGCTGTGCCGCTCGGAACGAAAGCTGTCATGAATACAAAAACAAAAACCTTAACCATCCAAAGCGGAATCTCAGGAGTCTGATGATGATGAAAATTGAAAGAATCGAAACATTCAAAGCAGCGGTGCCTCTTATCAAGCCTTTTAAAACTGCGCTCAGAACGGTTGTGACTGCCGAAACTGTTCTTGTGAAAATGACTTGTTCAGAAGGTATAACCGGGTGGGGTGAAGCACCCCCTACCCACGTCATTACAGGTGACAGCACAAGCAGTATTGAAGGCGCCATCCATCACGTTCTCAAACCATTTTTAATCGGAAAAGATCTAGTAAACTATGAAGGTATTTTCCAGGGCATTCAAACGGTTCTTGCGGGTAATTCCAGTGCAAAAGCAGCAGTGGATATCGCTCTTTATGACTGTCTTGCAAAATACAGCAAGCTTCCTCTCTATCAATATCTCGGCGGATACAGGCAGGAGCTTGAAACCGATTTTACAGTGAGTGTAAATGATGTGCAGGAAATGGGCGAGGATGCTGTTTCGTACGTCCAAAAGGGCTTCAATGTTCTGAAAATTAAAGTGGGTCTCGGCGACAGCAGTCTCGACCTTGCAAGAGTGAAGGAAATTCGCAGCAGGGTTGGCCAGGATATTAAGATCCGCCTTGATGCCAACCAAGGATGGAAGCCGAAAGAAGCTGTGAAGGTTATTCAGAAAATGGAGGATATGGGGCTTGATGTCGAACTTGTGGAGCAGCCGGTTAAGGCACATGATATCGAAGGTCTTAAACAAGTGACAGATGCCGTGGAAACACCGATTATGGCGGATGAAAGCGTGTTTACTCCAAAACAGGCATTTGACGTGCTGAAAACGCGAAGTGCGGACATGATCAACATAAAGCTCATGAAAGCAGGCGGAATCTATCAGGCATCAATGATCAGCCGGTTTGCAGAAGTATGCGGGGTGGAATGCATGGCCGGCAGCATGATCGAAACGAAAGTCGGCATAACCGCTGCTGCCCATTTTGCCGCAGCAAAGAAAAACATTACCCGCTTTGATTTTGACGCTCCTCTGATGCTTGCTAAAGAAATCGTAGAAGGCGGAGTCAAATATGACGGCAGACATATGACTTTTTCAAAAGGAAATGGACTTGGCATTACAGATGTATGGATAAATGACGGGGAGGCCCTCTCGATATGACAGGAAAAAAAGGAAGAGTAACAGTTGCAGCAGCAACCATCTGGACAGATAAGAACTCACCGAGGGAACTGGATGAAAAAGCCGTGTCAAATCCGGCCGACCTTGATGGCTGGCTGAACGAGCTGACGCATGAAACAAGACTTGCGCTATGTGATGAAAACCGGATTCAGACGCAGGCACTTTTTGGAGAAGAGGTTCTGATCCTTGAAGAAGAAGATGGCTTCGCGCACGTCATCGTGCCGAGTCAGGCTTCTTCAAAAGATGACCGCGGATATCCGGGATGGATGCCGCTCGCCCAAATTGCCGCAGGGGAAGAGGAGAGCACCGGACCGATCGCCGTTGTGCAAAGCAAGAAGACGATGCTGTTCTCTAAAGAAAAATCCCCTTTATTTGAGCTGAGCTTCCAGACGATTCTGCCGGTTGAAAAGGAAGACACTGATTGGATCAGTGTCAATACGCCACTTGGCACCTGCCTGCTGAAAGCAGAAGATGTATCCATTTCCGGTTCGTTTGATGAGATCCCTAAAGGAAACGGTGCAGATATTGTAAAAGATGGCGAGCGATTTCTCGGCCTTCCATATCTTTGGGGGGGAATGAGCAGTTTTGGGTTTGACTGTTCAGGATTCAGCTATACGATGTGCAAAGCAAACGGGTATATCATTCCCCGCGATGCCCATGATCAGGCAGCATCAGGAGAGAAGGTTGAACTCCATCAGCTTGAGCCTGGGGATTTGCTGTTTTTTGCCTATGAAGAAGGAAAAGGCAGCCTGCATCATGTCGGGATCTATTATGGAGATGGAAAACTTCTGCACTCTCCTAACACAGGAAAAACAATAGAGATACTTGAAATGGCAGGAACGATTTACGAGAAAGAACTATGTGCAGCCAGACGCTACTTTCAGAAGACGGAGGGATAACAGTGGAGAATTTGCTTGAAGTGCGCAATCTGAAAAAACATTTTCATCTTGGCAAAGGGGCAACGCTGAAAGCGGTAGACGGAATTACCTTTTCAGTGAAAAAAGGAGAAACATTCGGGATCGTAGGTGAGTCAGGGTGCGGCAAATCAACAGCCGGAAGAACTATTCTCGGACTTTACGATCAAACAGATGGAGAAGTTATTTTTAACGGAAAAAACATCCATCAGCTCAAAGGAAAAGAGAAGTTTTCCTTTTACCGCCAAATGCAAATGATTTTTCAGGATCCGTATGCATCTCTGAATCCAAGGTCCACCGTTCTTGAGATTATTTCTGAACCGATGGAAGTTCACGGGATGTACGGCAGCAAAAAAGGGCGAACAGAAAAAGTGTATCAGCTCCTCGAGGATGTTGGCCTGAACCGGGATCATGCCAACCGCTATCCGCACGAATTCAGCGGAGGCCAACGACAGCGGATCGGAATCGCGAGAGCCCTCGCCCTTGATCCCCAGCTGATCATTGCGGACGAGCCGATTTCAGCACTGGATGTTTCCGTCCAGGCTCAAGTCGTCAATTTGATGAAACGCCTGCAAAAGGAAAAAGGACTGACATATGTATTCATCGCGCATGATTTGTCCATGGTGAAACAAATCAGCGACCGCATTGGGGTAATGTATCTTGGGCAGATGGTCGAGCTTACGGAAAGCAGCAGCCTTTATAAAAAGCCGCTTCATCCATATACACAGGCACTCCTGACGGCTATCCCGATACCGGACCCTGATGTTGAAGATAAGCGGGAGAGGATTATTCTTCAGGGAGAACTGCCGAGTCCAATGAATCCTCCAAGCGGATGTGTCTTCAGAACACGCTGCGCCTATGCGATGGAAGCATGTTCTGTCAAAAAACCGGAGTTTCGGGAAGTGGAAGAAAATCACTACGTTGCCTGCCATTTATATGATGCCGGCATAGTCGGCAGCAGCGGCTCAGAGCAGATTGCAGCTGCAAAAAAATGAACGATTTCGTAAAGAATGCAGCTGACATTTTATCGAGTTGTCCTGGACGGGCGGGTGCATGTTTCTCGTGGAACGGTGAATGGCTCGAAGCCGGAAGCAGTGATGTTTTCTCATCTGCAAGCCTGATTAAGCTGCCGATTCTTCTCACAGCATTCAGGCTTGCTGAAAAGGGAAATCTGGATTTGAATGAAAAGGTGAAGCTGCGTGATGTTGAAAAAACCGGCGGTGCCGGTGTCCTTCAGGCTTTATCAGAGGATGCCGTCTTATCAGTACAGGATCTTTTAACACTTATGATCACTGTTTCTGACAATGCCGCGACCAATTGGGTGATTGAAAAAATCGGCATGACTAAAATCAATGAAACTATTGAGGGTCTCGGCCTTGTCGATACGAAGCTTAACCGGAAAATGATGGACCTTGATGCCATCCAATCTGGAATGGATAATTTCACATCACCGGCAGATATGGTGAGATGCCTTCAGGCTATTAACGAGGGTGATTTTGTCTCTGAAGATAGCAGACAGAAGATGCTTGCCATCCTGCAAAAACAGCAGTTTACTGATAAACTTCCTTATAACATGGATAAAGACCTAATTTACGCAGGTAACAAAACAGGCGAACTCCCCGGAATTGAGCACGACTGCGCGATCATAAAGTACAGAGATACAACGGTGTATGCTGCTGTAATGATTGATCAGCTCGAACAGAAAGAATGGGGAAGAAAAACAATTAGTGAAGTTGGAAAGCTGATTTATGAGAAGCTGCTGGTCGGGAAGGGCTGATGAGTTCTGATAGGAACCGTCAAGCGGTGTGAAAATCTGATTTGATGGGACTTATCGGTGAGATTGGAACCATCAAGCGGCGGAGAATCTGATTTGATGTCACTTATCCGTGAGATAGGAACCATCAAACGGCGGGAAATCTGATTTGATGTCACTTATCGGTGAGATAGGAACCATCAAACGGCGGAGAATCTGATTTGATGGCACTTATCGGTGAGATAGGAACCATCAAGCGGCGGGAAATCTGGTTTGATGGCACTTATCGGTGAGATAGGAACCATCAAACGCAGGGAAATCTGATTTGATAGCACTTATCACGGAGTTTGGAACCATCAAGGGGTGGAAAACCTGGTTTGATGGCACTTATCGTTAGAGCACGGTACCATGATTGACTGAACTATACCAAATGAATGGTGTACCGGTATTGACACTATCAGTAATCAAAATGATCCCATACAAAAAACAACCGGCAGCTGTTACCCAGCTGCCGGTTGTTTTTTTATGAAGAGAACTTGCCTGTCACCAAAGGAAATTCCATATAGAAAACCGTTCCGTTTTCATCGCTTTCTGCTGACATTGTTCCCTTATGATTCTCAATGATTTTTTTCGAAACGGACAGTCCAAGGCCTGTGCCGCTGTCTTTTGTTGAGAAGAAAGGATCGAAAATATGACGGATCGCAGACGGGATGATCCCGCTGCCGTTATCCTTGAAAGCAACCTGCAGGCGGTCACCGGTCACAGCCGCAGTTAGTTGTATGATGAGCGGCTCTTTCTTTTTAGCCTGAAACGAGTTTTGAAACAGGTTGAGAAAAACTTGAAGCAGTTCATCTTTATTTCCGAGAACTGCCGCTTCTCTAGCCTGTGAATCAATGACAATTTCAACTTCAACCCCATACAATAGAGCTTCACTTTTCAAAATTCTACCGAGGTGAACTTCCAGAAAGTCAGCTATTTTAAACGTTTCAGACCTGATCTCTGCAGGCTTTGCGATACTTAGAAAATCGGTAATGATTTTATTGGCGCGGTCGATTTCTGGAATTAGCACAGACTGAAACAGCGCTTTTGTATCCGGATCAGCAGATTCCTTCAGCACCTGCAAAAATCCCCGCACCGTTGTAAGGGGGTTGCGGATTTCATGGGCAATGCCGGCTGCAATCCTTCCTGCGATTGCCTGCTTTTCTGCTTCTTTAATGGCATTCAAAAAGTAAAAGGTGCCTATGACGCGCATAATCGTTCCATCTGAGTCCCGAAGAATGCGCGTGTTCAGGATGCCGTAATTTTTATCAAGCACTTCCCTGTCTACGAACTCAATGCCAGTACGGGCAGTTTCGAGGGTCAGCAGCTGCTCATCAGGAATCTGGACGAGCTCGCGCAAATGTTTTCCTATGATTGTATCTCTGTCAACGCCGTGATCTTTGGCTGCCTGAAGATTGCATAATGTAATGATGCCCGATTCGTCGATGAAGACGATATGATGGGCAACGAGGTCAAAAATATCGGATAAGAATTCTTCTGTCTGCAAAAAAGAACCGGATTCAGATGCAGATAAATAGATTCGCTGGTTAGTGTGAGCCTGCTTCTCTTCATATGTAAGCGCACGGATTACGGGATGGCCATCCTTCTGTGTCTTGCTGACTGAAAGTTCGTGCTCAGGATTCACATACGTAAAGGCGGCGGGCCATTCGGCAAGAAGTTCTCTTAACATCTGATTTTCTTTTTTCAGAGCTTCCATTTCATTTTCTGGTTTCATGTACCTTCCTCATTAGGAAAAAATTAGTTTAACCTATAAGACTATATAACATATTGGGTTGGTTGACAATTCCTAACAGTCCAGTTTGCGAAAATAGGCGTAAGATTTTATAACAAGGTAGTTTAATATTTTGCAGGAATAGGGAATAATCTCATAAAAGCATACTTTTTATGGGGGAATTCATTTGACAGCCATCAGAAAACCGGAAGAAACATTAGCTTGCTTCAGTGAATATGATTCTTTAAAGAGGGTGCTGGTTTGTGAACCTCACTATATGAGGATTACTGAAGTCATTAACGAAACACAAAGGCATTATGCCAATGAAAATATTAACGGGAAGCTTGCAGCAGAGCAGCACCGCCAATTTGTCCGTGCTTTAACTGAAAACGGAGCAGAAGTGATAAAGCTTCAACCTGATGAGCGGTATCCAGAGCAGGTTTTTACTAGAGATATAGGCTTTACAATCGGAAAGACGGTCTTTGTTTCCGAAATGGGCCAGGATATCAGAAAAGGTGAGGAGACGGTGCTCAGAGAATGGCTGGATGTTCAGGGATATCCAATGGTCAGCCTTAATGACCACCGGATTGAAGGCGGTGATGTGATCATAGACTGCACAACCATTTTCGCAGGCGTAAGCGGCAGAACGTGCATGAGCGCCATCGAAAAACTTCAGGCGGAAGCGCCGGCGTTCCAGGTGATACCGGTGCCTTTTAAAGAAAAATATCTCCATCTTGACTGTGTGTTTAATGTTCTTTCAGAAAAAGAAGCGCTCGTATATAAACCGGCTTTTGAAGAGAAAGAACTTGCCATGCTTAAGAATAGATACACGCTGATCGAAATAAATGAATCCGAACAATTTACAATGGGAACAAATGTCCTTTCTATCGGAAACAGAACCGTTATCAGCCTTCCAGTCAACAAGGAAGTAAACAGCAAGCTCAGGGAAAAGGGTTTTAATGTCATCGAAGTGGACATCTCAGAAATTATAAAATCGGGAGGTTCGTTCAGATGCTGTACAATGCCCATCTTAAGAACGGTATAGTTGAAACAGCTGCTTCACGCAGCTGTTATTTTTTTTTGAATTTATAGGAAAATAGTCAGTTTTAATAATGGTAAAAAAGGGTAAAAGATTTCCAGATTCAAGAAAATAAACATGAAAGAGGATTGATTTTATGAATGAACAAAGACCTGCAGGATTCTGGATTCGGTTTGCCGCCGCAACGATCGATGGGCTGATAACGAACAGCGTGTTAATTTTGCCTAGTATTTTTTTATTGGTATCGGGAGTAAGAGAGGGACTCATTCCTGGAATTTTAGGGTTTCTAACCCTTGCACTATTAATAGGTACAATCCTGTATTTTGGAATGATGCCTGCAACCTCTTTTCAGGGAACGCTTGGAAAAAAGATGCTGGGTCTAAAAGTCGTTAACGATACCGGCGGAAAAATTTCCATGGGTCAATCGTGGATTAGATACCTCGGATACATAGTAAGCAGTATTTTTTATATTGGCTACATCATGGCTGCATTTACGGACAGAAAACGGGCCCTGCACGATATGATGGCAGATACATATGTGGTTAAAGCGGAACCGGATTTACAGGTAGCTTCTGAAAAAAGACTTCAGGCATAATGGACAAAACCGGCTGCACTCCAGCCGGTTTTTTGTTCTCAGAAGAAGATCAGCTGGACATTGCTTAAATGATGCTTTATAATTAACTTAAACGATTAAGTGAAAATGGTGAAACAATGAAAAAAGCAACAATGAAAGATATTGCGGCAGAAGCAGGTGTATCTGTTGCGACGGTCAGTTATGTGCTGAACGGCGCCCAAAACCAGACCATTCCATCAGATACAAAAGAACGGGTGCTTGAAATAGCCAAGAAGCTGAACTATGTTCCAAATCTTGCAGCAAGATCGCTCGTGAAACAAAAAACAGGCCTTGTCGGCATTCTATTGAACAGGGGAGCTGATGAAGGGGTATGGAAACGGTCCCATCAGGCAGAATTTCTCTTTGAACTGGAAAAACTTCTGACTAAACAAGGGTATCATGTTCTGCTTTCAAGTATCGATGTTGAAAAGCCGAATCTTGAAATTATTGCGGAACGGAAACTTGACGGGGTTATTCTTGTTGATGTAAAGGAGGACTTCTTCTACAGCATCTCAACCACCGTTCCATCAGGGGTTCCGCTGGTCATAGTCGACAGCGTCATTGATGATGATCTCTTTTATAAAGTCATCTTTGATTATCAGGATGCATTTCAGGCTGCGAGAAAGAAATCACCTGAACCTGCCGTTTTAATTATGGAAGCCTATCACAATGCAGGAATCACGGAAAGAATAATGAAGGATTCGGGTTTTCACAAGGATGATATTCATATCACTTCCGGTGAGAAAGACCTTCTTGCGTTCTTGGACAAAAAGAAGGACCAGCCTGCAGTCATTCTCAATGAATTTCTTGCTTCTTCAATAAGCAGGCACAGAAACATCGAGAAGGACACTGTCATATGCACATCCGGCTGTCCTTCCATTCTGCCGGCAGGAGTGAACTGCGTCGAATTTAAAGAAACGAAGGCAGCCGCCGCGTTCAACGTTCTGTCCGATTTGATGAAAGACAACCGCGGTCTCCATCTGGAAAAATATACGTCTATTCAAGCAGAGTGAAATCTGCTCTTTTTCACTAAACTTAAACGTTTAAGTTATTTACTGGGGGAATCTACAATGTTAACTAAAGAAGCAGTTTATCACCGTCCAAAAAACAATTTTGCTTATGCTTACGATAAAGACACTTTGCATATCCGCTTGCAGGTTAAGAAAAATGAGGCAGAAAGTGTGCGCCTGATATGGGGAGATCCATTTACATGGGACCAGGACAAAGACGGCGTGTGGAAATGGAAATCAGAAGAGCATGCTGAAATGACGCTGCTTGGTAAGACAGAACTGTTTGATATCTGGACAATCGCTTTAAAGCCTCCGCACAAACGGCTGAAATACGGCTTTGAAATCATTGCCGGCGGCGAAAAGCTGATTTACACAGAGGGAGGTTTTATTCAAAAGAAACCTGAACATACCGGCGGCTATTTTACTTTCCCTTATCTTAATGAAGAAGACATTTTTTCTGCTCCTTCATGGGTTAAAGATACAGTCTGGTATCAAATTTTTCCTGAACGATTTGCAAATGGCGACGAAGCGCTGAATCCTGAAGGAGCTTTGCCTTGGGGAAGCACGGAGCCCACTGCCAAAAACACATTTGGCGGTGATTTTGAAGGCGTCATACAAAACATTGATTACCTCGTTAAGCTGGGTGTAACGGGCATCTATTTTACACCGATTTTTAAAGCTTTCTCGAATCACAAATACGACACGATCGATTATATGGAGATTGATCCGCAGTTTGGAGATAAAGAAACGTTTAAGCGTCTTGTTGACATCTGTCATGAAAATGGAATTAAAGTCATGCTTGATGCAGTATTCAATCATTCCGGCTATGAATTCCCGCCTTTTCAGGATGTCTTTGTAAATGGAGAGCATTCCAAATACAAGGACTGGTTCCACATTAACAGCTTTCCTCTGAAAAAAGATGGAAAGGTGCAGTATGAAACGTTCGGTTTCTCTGAAAATATGCCGAAACTGAGAACGGGCAATCCTGAAGTAAGAGAATACCTTCTTGAAGTTGGCCGGTACTGGGTGAAGGAATTTGGCATCGACGGGTGGAGACTTGATGTTGCAAATGAAGTGTCCCATGATTTCTGGAGAGAATTCAGAAAAGAGATCAAGGCCATTGATCCAGAGGTCTATATCCTTGGTGAAGTTTGGCATGACGCCATGCCGTGGCTTCAGGGAGATCAGTTTGATGCGGTCATGAACTATCCTTATACAAGTGTTGCGATTGAATATTTCGCTGAAGGGAAAGTAACGGCTAGCGAGTTTATCAACCGTACATCTGAAGCTTTGCTCATGTATCCTGAGCAAATATCAGCAGTTGCCTTTAACCTGCTCGGCAGCCATGATACGCCGCGCATCGCGACCGTCTGCGGAGAGAGCACGGACAAAGTGAAGCAGCTCTTTACGTTTCTTTTATCTTCACCGGGAGCACCGTGCATCTACTACGGAGATGAAATCGGCCTGACGGGGGCAATGGATCCGGGCTGCAGAAAATGCATGGTCTGGGACGAGGAGGAGCAGGATACCGAACTGCTCAGCTTTATTAGACAGCTGATTTCGCTCCGGAAAACGAATCCTGCATTCGGGAGCAAAGGGCGGATTCAGTTCATGGAAGCGGCAGCAGAGGATGAGGTTGTCATGTACACAAAGACATATGAAGAACAAACCATATTGTTTGTTCTAAACGGAACAGACCGAGATGCAGAAGCGGAGCTGCCGGAGAACGCTGCAGGCGGACAATGTGTGCTGACAGGTGAAAAAGTGAATGGACCATCCATTAAGCTAAAGCCGCACGGAATTGCTATGATTGCATACTGAACACAAAATTAATTGTCATTGATAAACCGATGTTCCGTGCGGAATATCGGTTTTTTCTATATAAAGGATAAAAGAAACTGCTATACTTGAAAAAAAGACAAAAGAGGTGTCTGCGGTGAAAGATACAATGCAGCTTATAAAAGAACTCGTCTCCATACCGAGTCCGTCTGGAAATACGAATGAAGTGATTACATATGTTGAGAACTATTTATCCGACTGCGGCATAGAAACAAGACGCAACCGCAAAGGCGGCCTGATTGCAACAATTCCAGGCAAAGATCAAAGCCGTCACCGGATGCTTACTGCTCATGTCGATACACTTGGGGCTATTGTAAAAGAGATAAAAGGCAGCGGAAGACTGACAATCGACCTGATTGGCGGATTTACATACAATTCCATCGAAGGCGAATGCTGCAAAATTGAGACTTCCTCCGGAAAAATGTTCACGGGTACGATTTTAATGCATCAGACATCTGTACATGTGTATAAAGATGCCGGCAAAGCTGAACGCAATCAGGCGAATATGGAAATACGCCTTGACGAAAAAGTGAAGAATGCTGATGATGTCAGGGAGTTTGGGATAGAAGTCGGGGACTTTGTTTCATTTGACCCGCGGGTTGAAATCACAGACGGCGGTTTCATCAAATCAAGGCACTTAGACGATAAAGCGAGTGTGGCCCTGCTTTTAGAACTGATGAAAAAAGTAAAAGAAGAGCAGACCGAGCTTCCCTTTACAACCCATTTTTTAATTTCAAACAACGAGGAAATCGGGTATGGCGGCAACTCAAATATCACACCGGAGACGGTAGAATACCTGGCTGTCGATATGGGAGCCATGGGTGACGGCCAGTCAACAGATGAGTATACCGTATCCATTTGCGTGAAGGATGCAAGCGGGCCATATCATTACGGACTTAGAAAGCACTTAACGAATCTGGCTCAAAAGAACGGGATCGGCTATAAGCTTGATATCTACCCGTACTACGGCTCCGATGCCTCTGCTGCCATCCGTTCAGGCCATGACATCGTCCACGGACTAGTGGGGCCGGGCATTGACTCTTCCCATGCATATGAAAGAACTCATAAGGATTCACTTGAAAATACAGCTAAGCTTCTATACCATTACGTCCTATCTGAAATGGTTCTTTAATCCTGCTAAGACCCGGAGCTCATCCGGGTCTTTTGTCAATCCTTTTTACAATATTAAATCTTCCTTAAAAAAGTAGAAAAGTTTTCCATATTATAAATTTCTGTGATTTAATAGATTTGTATTAGCAATGAATCTAGTAACGGAGGTAGTTAAATGAAAAGAACCATCAGCAGCTTCATGGCATTTGTCATGATTTTTTCCCTGTTTTTCAGCCAGGCCGCAGGTGCAGCCGGGGCTGATGTTCCTAAAGAAGAAGCCCTTCTCAAAGCAGGAACACCTGTTGAAGGACAGTTTGAAGAAGGCGAAAATGTAAAATGGTATACTGTGGATCCTTCTGCAGCAGAAGTTAAGGATTTCACTCATCTCAGAGTGAAATTTCAATCAGAGCTTGAGATGAACATCACCGTTTATTCAAGTCTTGAAAACGCCGTTGATAACCGCGCGTTTGACAGATATATGGGATATTCCTATGCGAATGAACCGGTACAGCTTGATTTCCCGGTAGCATGGGCAGGCCCTTTCTATGTGAAAGTAGAGCATTATCCGTATGAAGAAGAGTACATAGAAGGAGAAGAAGCACCGGAAGCACCGGCTGCAGCCTATACTCTTTCTTATGACGGGGTAACACTTCCTCCTTCAGAATACATGAGTTCTGACGAGTGTCCGGCTGAGCTGAGCACGAAGGAAAGAGAAAACGGCAAGGCGATTTTGAAAGACCTTAGATCAATCCGTGAAGATGTGCTTGCAAAAACGGAAAACGGCAAGGAACTTTCCGCTATGTATTATAAAATCGCGCCATTTTTGAGCACGAAAATGGTTTTCAGCAAAACGATCCGCGATCAGGTCTACCAAGATCTTGTTCAGCTTAAAGGTCTATTTGCCGAAGTTGCTGAAAAAGGAAGCAGCAGCACGTATAAAGTGACTAAAGAGGATCAGGATGCCATTAACCGCCTCTACTCGACAGCACTTGATTCAGTTCCATCATTCCTTCAGGATTCTATTAAGAAAACCGGCAATGCTGTCGGCATCAGCAGTTTAACAAACAAGACGGTATCATCCATTCTTCAAAAGGGGGGCTATAGTGTCCCTTCAGCAGGAAGTACTGAACACCGTGTCATCGTTAAACTCAAAGAAGGCAAAAAGCTGAGCAGCATTCAATCGAAAACAAAAGCATTCGGCATTCAGTCTGCAGCACCTTTAAAAGCAGACAAATCCATCATTCCAGATACGTATGTCATGGAAGTTGAAGGCAGCACAGGAGGCTTTAAAGCTTCTTCAAGCAGTCTGAAATCTGCAGTAAGCAGTCTTTCAAAACTGCCTGAAGTAGAATATGCAGAGCCTGTTCAGCGCTATCAGTCATTTACAGCCGACGCCCAATATCCTTACCAGTGGTCACTTAAAAACGAAGGCCGCGACGGAGGAATTCAAGGTGCAGACATCAAGTTTGAACAGCTTCAGGAATTGCTGAAAGGCAAAGACCTGAAAGATACAGTCATTGCCGTTGCCGACACAGGAGTTGATCACACGCTTGCTGATTTAAGCGGTCAAGTTCTGACAGACAAAGGCTACAATTTTATTTCTAAAAATACAGATGCCATGGATGACAACGGTCACGGTACACATGTATCCGGCATCATTGCCGCTAAAGCGGGCAACGACTATTCTATGGCCGGGATTAACGCGCATGCAAAAATCCTTCCGGTAAAAGTCCTTGACGCAGCAGGAAGCGGTGACACAGAAGGAATCGCTTTTGGCATCAGATATGCGGTAGATCAGGGAGCGCAGGTTATTAACCTGAGCCTTGGCGGAGGATACAGCCGCGTGATTGAGAGTTCGTTAAAGTATGCATATGATCGCGGGGTAACAGTAGTTGCTGCAAGCGGTAATGACGGCATGGAGGAGCTTTCTTATCCGGCTTCATCTAAATATGTTATTTCTGTCGGCGGAACAAACAGAATCGACCTGGTTTCAGACTACTCCAACTATGGAAAAGGCCTGGACCTTGTAGCACCTGGCACAGACATTCCGAGCTTAATGCCCGACGGAAACGTTACAAACATGACCGGTACGTCTATGGCAACACCGCATGTTGCAGCGGTTGCAGGTCTGCTTCTTTCACACAAGCAGGATCTGACTCCTGCTGAGATTGAAAAAATTCTCACGAAGACCGCTCAGGATATCGCTTTTGATGAGCAGGATAATCCATGGGAAAACTATGAAGAGTACCCTTATGAGGAAGAAATCCCTTACGAGGAAGAAGAAGTTATTCCTGGATATGACAGAGTATCCGGATGGGGCCGCCTTGATGCTCCTGCAGCAATCAACGGAATCGGAAAGAACTTTACTGAATGGACGCGCATCGCGGGTGAAAACCGCTTTGAAACAGCGGTAAAGCTTTCTGAAGAGGGCTTTGAAACGGCAGAGACTGCAATTATTGCAACAGGCCGCAATTTCCCGGATGCCCTGAGTGCAACACCTTTGGCGTATAAAAACGATGCACCGCTTCTTTTGACAGATACAAATCAGCTTCCAGTCATCGTGCAGGATGAATTAGTAAGACTGGAAACGGAAACGGTTATTCTTGTCGGAGGAAAAACAGCTATTTCTGCAAATGTAGAAAAACAGCTGAAAAATCTTGGCGTGAAGAAAATCAAACGCATCAGCGGCGCTGACAGATATGCCACTTCTGTCAAGATTGCAGAAGAGCTGGATGAGCCTTTCTTCGCAGCAGTTGCAACAGGAGAAAGCTTTGCAGATGCCCTTTCTATTGCACCTGTAGCTGCATCTTTGGAAATGCCGATTCTTCTTACTAAGAAGAACAGTGTGCCGTCCGTTGTCAGAAACTTTGTCGATGAGAGCGGAATTGAACTTTCTTATATTATCGGGGGAACAGGCGTGATTTCTGACAAAACGGCAAAATCATTCCCGGAGCCTGACAGAATCGGCGGTTCTGACAGATACGTGACGAACAGCAGAATCATCTCTTACTTCAGCGACACGCTGAATATGTCGGCGCCATATATCGCTACAGGAATGAACTACCCGGATGCCCTTGCAGGATCTGCCCTTGCAGCAATGAGCGGAAGTCCTGTCATCCTTACAAGCCCGTCGGGAGCCAAGCAAACGACGAAAGATACACTAGCTGATTATGCTGACACAGCTTCCATGTATTATATCATCGGCGGAGAAACAGCTTTACCTGAAGATTCTATTCTTTCATTATTTGAATAAGAGTTTATGAATCAGGCCCCGGCATTTGCCGGGGTTTCTTTATGTCAAAAAAAGTCGAAAAAAATCAGCTGAAATAATAGATTGTACCTATTACATTCAGCACTGATAGAATGTATAATCTAGTAGATTTGATACATAGAAATAGGGGGATATTATGAAAAAGGAAATATTGCTGGCCTGCGGGCTAATGCTCGCCTTGCCTGGCGCACAGGGATTTGCGGCAGAAAAAACGACAGAGAAATGGTCTGCAGCGCAGGTTCAGGCAGGCCAAATGAAGGCTTTTGGATTTGATGAAGAAGAGGGAGTGTATTATGAGGAAGAGCCTAACGATATTTTGACTAAGGCTAATCCTGTTGAGACTGGCTATTCAATCTTCGGCAAAACAGTCAATCAAGCTTCTAACAATGGAAAAGATCTCGATTATTATAAGTTTACAGTAGATGGCGAGGCGCATTATAACCTCATTGGATTCACTGAAAACGGCAAAGAAAGCACACTAAAGATCCGCTTGCTTTCGTCAGATGGAAAAGAAGCAGCTAAAAGCACATTCTATGATGAAGATGAAGGATTGAGTTTTCAAAGCATTGAAGCTCAAATTCCAGCGGGAACTTACTATTTAGAAGTGTCTAATTCAAGTGCTGTCAGCCTAAACGAACAGTATTCACTTTACCAGGATGCAATGGAGAAATATCAGAGAATTTCTGGGGAAGACCGCTACGAAACAGCTGTAAATATCTCTAAGGAAGACTGGTTTGAAGGCGAAACAGATACGGCCGTTCTTGCAACCGGTACAAGCTTTCCGGATGCATTAAGTGCTACACCGCTTGCATACAGTGAAAATGCTCCGTTGCTGCTTACTAGACCGGGAGCACTTCCGGGCGCTGTTAAAAAAGAGTTAACCCGCCTGGATGTCACAAAAGTCATCATTGTCGGAGGAACAGGAGCGGTTTCTGCTAATGTTGAAAAAGAATTAAAAGGCATGGGACTGAGAGTTTCAAGAATCAGCGGTTCTGACCGCTATGCAACATCTGCTAAAATTGCAGAGAAAATCGGCACGTACGGTCCGGTCACTCTAGCAACAGGCTTAAGCTTTGCTGACGCTCTGTCAATCGCGCCAATTGCGGCACAGATGGAGATGCCGATTCTTCTGACAAGAAAAGATTCAGTGCCTGGAGCTGTTTCAACGTTTATAAAAAACTGGGAAGTTGACCGGACATATATTATCGGAGGACCCGGCGCAATTACAGACGCTTCTGTAAAAGCATTGCCTGGCAAAAAACGCATCAGCGGTGCAGACCGTTATGCAACGAACAACAAAATTATTGATACATTTATTGACGATATTGACGTTTCTATGATGTATTTTGCAACAGGTGCAGACTATCCGGATGCCCTTGCAGGTTCTGCTCTTGCTGCTAAATATTTTAGTCCTGTTGTTCTTGTAAATCCAGTAAAGTTCAACTCATCTACTTATGAGACAGTTCAAACTTACAAGGAACAAACATTTATTAACTACATCCTCGGCGGAGAGAAAGCTCTTCCTCAAAAAGCAATCGACCAGCTTTTTGAATAAAGCCATAGCATGAGAAAGACCGGTGAGCATTAGCTGCACCGGTCTTTTCCATTTAGAAGTGATTTAAAACCTCTTTATATTCATCATAACATCCTTCAGCACATCCACTGAACCTACCGGATCCTCTGAATCTTCCAGACTGTGGTCAGCCCCGTTTATGAGGACACGCTCAAGAAATGGATTTTCAGAAAGCTTCTCAAAGCGCTCCTGGTCATAGCAGGGGTCTGAATCGCCGATGATGCATAAACCTCTCTTTTTGCTTGTGTACATGCCCTCAAATACATCATCCCTTTTCAGCAAAGGCGTGAGCCAGACAAATTTCGCATCGAGGAATGCCGTTCTCCCAAGTTCAGCAGCAAGTGCGATCGTGCCGAGTGATTTTCCTATCAAATAAAAGTGTTCATAGGAGTGCGCGCTTAATACGGTATCAATGACATGCCGGACATCTCTTTTTAACGCATCATCAAGCTCTTTATCTGAAAATGATTCATAAAAAGGCGACTGGTAGGAGTAGTTAAGATGCAGGACATCTTCACCGCGGTTCAGGAAAATTCCTGTTGAATAGTGAAATAGCGGGCCCTGCGCTGTATATCCGTAGCCCGGAAACATAACAGCAAGTGTTTTTCCTTGAGAGGCTTTTTTGAGCAGGGAATAGGAGACAGTGCCGTCTTTGTAGCCTGTGATGGAATCTTTCTGGATTTGAACCATTGGCGTTTATCCTCTCTTTTTTAGTATGATACTACTAATTCCACTAATTGGGTGCAGATTCCTTTCTTGAGTAAAAAAGAAGCTTATCTTTCGCCGGGAGAGGGTAATACATTTGGTGGCGCTATGATAACACTATAGAAAAAAGGTGAGCAGATGATCCGGTTTGAGAATGTGACAAAGGTATACAAAGACGGTACGAAGGCAGTAAACGCCCTGGACTTAACAATAGAAAAAGGTGAGTTTTTTGTCTTTATCGGGCCTTCCGGCTGCGGCAAGACGACGACGATGAAAATGATCAACAGGCTGATTGATGCCACAGACGGCACTGTCAGCATAGATGGCAAAAATGTTCATGATTATGACATTCATGAACTGCGGTGGAATATAGGGTATGTTCTTCAGCAAATTGCGCTTTTTCCTCATATGACGATTGAAGAAAACATCGCGATTGTTCCTGAACTGAGGGGATGGAATGCAGAGAAAATACGGAACCGCACAGATGAACTTCTGGAAATGGTAGGGCTTGATCCGGATACATACAGAACAAGAAAACCGAATGAGCTGTCCGGCGGTCAGCAGCAGAGAATCGGGGTCATAAGAGCTCTTGCTGCAGACCCGGATATTATTTTGATGGATGAGCCATTCAGTGCACTCGACCCGATCAGCAGAGAAAAGCTGCAGCAGGATATCATTGACCTGCAAAAGCGTATTCATAAGACGATTGTGTTTGTGACTCATGATATGCAGGAGGCCCTTGCTCTCGGTGACCGGATTTGTGTGATGAAAGACGGGGAAGCTGTGCAAATTGACACGCCTGAAGCGCTCGTCAGACGTCCCACCAGCGATTTTGTCAAAGAATTTATTGGAAACAGAGGACAGGCTGCTGTTTTGGAAGGATCTATTGAACCGTGGATCAGGCCTCTGCAGGAAACAGATCCGCTCAAAAAACCGATATCCTTTACGGCAGACCGGAAGGAAGCCCTCCAGAGACTCGGGACAGAAGACATGATTCCTGTTGAGCGTAACGGACAGATTGTTGGAACCATAACGAGAGAGTCCGCGGTACAGTTTTTAGCCGGCCGTGCGGAAGAAAGAGGGAGAATATGACGGCATTTATTGATGTATTTAAAGAACGACAAAGCGAGCTTTTAGCTGCTTTGCTTGAGCATATCCAGATCTCCTTTATTGCTTTGCTGCTCGCGGTCGCCATTTCTATTCCGCTGGGCATTTATCTGACCAGAAAATCAGGAGCCGCAGAAGGAGTGATTGGTGTTTCTGCCGTCCTGCAGACCATTCCGTCCCTTGCCCTTCTCGGACTGCTGATTCCTCTTGTTGGCATTGGAGTAGTGCCTGCCATTATTGCACTGGTCATCTATGCACTGCTTCCGATTCTGAGAAATACGTACACCGGCATCAAAGAAGTGGATTCCTCCTTGATCGAAGCGGCCCGGGCGATGGGGATGAACAGCATGAAACGGCTGTATAAAGTAGAACTGCCCCTTGCCATGCCGGTCATTATGGCTGGTATCCGCACGGCGATGGTACTGATCGTTGGAACCACCACACTTGCGGCCCTTATTGGTGCAGGCGGACTCGGAAAACTCATTCTGCTTGGGATCGACAGAAATGACAACATGCTGATTTTGCTAGGAGCGATTCCTGCAGCCCTGCTTGCTATTTTCTTTGATGCTGTTCTGCGGGGCGTTGAAAAAGCGGCATCGAGGCGATCAATGAAAGTAATCGGCATTGCAGGATTCATTGCCATACTGGCTGTTGCTGTGCCGCTTGCGTTTGGTGCCGGCAAGAAAGACATTGTCATTGCAGGAAAACTGGGGGCTGAACCGGAAATTCTGATCAATATGTACAAACTGCTGATCGAGCAGGAGACGGATCTTGAGGTTGAATTAAAGCCCGGTCTTGGAAAAACGACATTCGTCTTTAACGCTCTAAAATCAGGAGATATTGATATTTACCCTGAATTTACAGGAACAGCGATTACGACCTTTTTAAAAGAAGAGGCCGTCAGCACTGACCGGAAAGAAGTATACGAGCAGGCAAAAGCAAGTATGCTCAAGAAGTTTGACATGGCATATCTTGAGCCGATGTCATTCAACAATACGTATACACTCGCTGTGCCTAAGGAAGCTGCAGAACAGTACGGCCTTGAAAAAATGTCAGATCTTAAACCGGCTGCAGGGAATATAAAAGCAGGGTTCACTCTTGAGTTTTCGGACAGGGAGGATGGCTACAAAGGCATACAGAAAGTTTACGGCACCACCTTTGCAAACTTAAAAACAATGGAGCCTAAGCTCAGGTATGAAGCCATTCAGACAGGCGAAATCAATTTAATTGATGCTTACTCGACAGACAGTGAGCTGAAACAATATAATCTTTTAGTGCTTGAAGATGATAAAAAACTGTTTCCACCCTATCAGGGAGCACCGCTGCTGAGAAAAGAAACGCTCGATCAGCATCCAGAACTCCAGAAAGCCCTGAATCAATTGTCAGGAAAAATAACGGATGACGAAATGAGAGAAATGAACTATCAGGTAAATGTTGAAGGGCAATCTGCTGCAGAAGTTGCTGAGCAGTACTTAAGTAATGAAGGTTTATTAGGGAAATAAGGAGCAAGAGGGAGAATGTCATGATTCTCTCTCTTTTTCTGATGGATGTGTTAGACAAAAAGGATTTCTGACAGAAAACAAGAATAAAGAAAGAAGATCATTCCGGAGGTGAAGCACAAATGAAAGCTGACGGAGTATTTGAAGGCGGAGGAGTCCGGGGCATTGCGTTTACAGGTGCTATTCAGGCAATGGAGGAAGAAAAAATTGAATGGGAGCGCCTTGCAGGGACATCTGCGGGTGCAGTCATTGCCGCTCTTTTGGCAGCAGGCTATAAAAGCTATGAAATCAGGGAGCATCTCATAGAGCTGGATTTTACAAAATTCAGGGGCAGAACCTTTTTGAATTATATCCCAATCATCGGCGGACTGCTCCAGCTTATGATTCATCTCGGTTTTTACAAAAACAGCTATCTGGAAGAATGGATAGACGGTCTCCTTTCGGCAAAAGGGATTCGCACATTTGCAGACCTGCCCCAAGATAAGCTGAAAATCATTGCATCAGACGTATCCAATGGCGAAATACTTATCCTGCCCGATGATCTGCCCAAATATAAGATGAAACCCTCCGATCTGAAAGTCTCTAAAGCGGTTATGATGAGCGCATCGATTCCCTTTTTCTTCAGGCCGGTAAAATGGAAATCATCTTCCCAGTTCACTTCCTATATATTAGATGGCGGATTGCTGAGCAATTTTCCGATCTGGCTGTTTGATTCGAAAGAAGAACCTCGCTTTCCAACCTTCGGATTCCGTTTTATTAAAGAAGAAATCAAAGCGGGAGCAGTTATACCGACTCCTGTCCATCTTTTCAAAAATATGTTCAAAACGATGCTTCAGGCACACGATCTTAGACATTTGACTGAAGAAACAAAAGGACGCACAGTCCAAATTCCTACAGGAGGAATAACAGCAACTGATTTTGATTTGAATAAAGACGAAATCGAGTTTTTGTATCAATCAGGGTATTCTTCCGCACAGCAGTTTCTGAAGAGCTTTGATTTTGAGAAATATAAAGAAATACGAAAGAAAACCAAAACCGCTGCGGGTCTTTAACTGGCCCGCTTATTTGCAGTTTATGCTGGTATCCTATTCAAATTTGACTATAATAGGAGATGAAGCTTCATCAACTTAACTATTAAGGAAGTGAAGGAAATGGACGCGTCTCAACAACATACCCGGCTGGTTGTCGCAGGTCTTCTCCTCGGTATTTTTATGGCTGCAATTGATAATACCATTGTTGCAACTGCCCTGGGATCGATTGTCAGTGATCTTGGAGGACTAGATCAATTCGTGTGGGTGACGTCTGCCTATATGGTGACGGTGCTTGCGGGTATGCCGATTTTTGGAAAGCTTTCTGATATGTACGGACGAAAACGGTTTTTCATCATTGGACTTATCATTTTTCTTGCAGGATCTGCCCTGTGCGGGATTGCACAGAACATTACTCAGTTGAGCATCTTCAGGGCTATACAGGGAGTTGGCGGCGGTGCGCTTCTGCCAATTGCATTCACCATTGTTTTTGATATTTTCCCGCCGGAAAAACGCGGGAAAATGACAGGACTTTTAGGTGCAGTGTTCGGATCTGCATCTGTTTTCGGCCCGCTGATCGGAGCTTATTTAACAGAATACATCAGCTGGCACTGGGTTTTTTATGTGAACATTCCGATCGGCCTTTTATCTGTCATTCTTGTCGGAAAGTTTTATCATGAAAAAGCAAAGCTTGAAAGCCAGAAAATTGACTGGGCTGGTGCCCTTTCGCTTGTAGCCGGCGTTGTCAGTCTTATGTTTGCTCTGGAGCTTGGAGGAAAAGAGTTTTCCTGGACTTCATGGCAGTCCTATTCCTTGTTCGGCTCTTTCGTCTTATTTTTGATTTTATTTTTAGTGGCCGAAACAAAAGCGAAAGATCCAATCATTTCCTTTTGGATGTTTAAAAGCAGGCTGTTTGCAAGTTCACAGATCCTTGCCTTTTTGTACGGAGGGTCATTTATTATTCTTACGATCTTCATTCCGATTTTCGTTCAGGCTGTATACGGGGGATCAGCAACAAGTGCCGGTTACATTCTTATGCCACTTATGCTTGGGTCTGTTGTCGGCAGCGGGCTTGCGGGTGCATTTATGACTAAAACAAGCTACCGCAGCATTATGTTTGTTTCCATCATTTCCTTTATAGCCGGAATGGGGCTGCTCAGCACGATGACTCCGGACACGGGAAGGCTGCTGCTGACGCTGTTTATGATACTTTCAGGATTTGGCGTCGGATTTTCCTTTTCGCTCCTACCAAATGCGTCCATTCATAATCTGGACCCTCGTTTCAGAGGTTCAGCGAACGCAACGAATGCCTTTTTCAGATCGCTTGGAATGACAATCGGAGTGACAATCTTCGGAGCTATTCAAACAAAAATCTTCATAAGAGAGCTTGAAAATGCCGGTTCTGCCGGCAGCGGTTTTGATATGGGCAATCCTCAGGGGATTTTTCAGCCGGAAGTACGGGAGCAGATTCCTCCCGGGGTGCTTGAACCGGTTGTAAATGCGATGTCAGATTCAATTACCGCCATGTTCCTGTTTGCCCTTATTCCGCTTGGAGCTGCCCTGATCACCGTCTTTTTCATGGGTAAAACAAGACTGATCACCGGGAAGAAAGAAGAAGTATCCGCCAATTAAAAAGAGAGCTTAAATGAAGCGTACTGCTTTGTTTAGGCTCTTTTTTATTACGGAAGGTTTTAAAAAAAATGAGCCGAAAGACGGTCTAATCAGACATACTTCCGTATACTGCGAGTATTTATTCGCTATTATAAGGAGAATCAGAACCTGTCCATGTTCCTGTTTTAAATGGGATTGAACATACCATAGGAAGACATAGGAATATAAAACTAGTTTGAATTTTTTGATAATATTATCTTTTTCCTCTATGATTGTAAGCAAATGACAAGAGGAGTTGGGAAAATTTGAAGAAAAAGGCAATTCCCGTTTTGCTGACAGCGAGCTTCCTGCTTGCCCCTGCAGTCAGCGCAGAAACACCATACTATGGAAAAACGTATACACAGCCCGAACAAGTGAGGCCGCTTTTTCCCGATGTTTCACTAACTGATGAAACACCGGCTTTTACTAAAGGTGAAGAAGCCTTTACCACCCAGGAGGAAATGCTTGCTTACATAGAAGAACTCAAAAAAAAATCTCCATACGTATCAGTAAAAGAGATTGGCAGATCGCAAAACGGAATGGCGATTCCTGCGCTTTACTTTACAAAGGACGGGAGCATAAAACCGAGCTACGCATCGCGTAAGCCGACGGTCTGGATTCAGAGCCAGATTCACGGAAATGAGCCTGCAAGCGGTGAATCCATTCTCGCCATCGCAAATCGTCTGACTGGCGAACTTGGGAATGAGCTGCTCGATGATATCAATATTATTATTGTTCCACGTGTAAATCCGGATGGTTCTTACAATTTTAAACGACAGCTTCAAAATGGCCTTGACGGCAACCGTGACCACGTCAAGCTTGAATCGCCGGAAGTGCAGGCGATACACAGAGAATACAATAAGTACACGCCTGAAGTTGTCATTGATGCGCATGAATATACGCCATACACCCGTTCGTTCGACCGGTTTGGGGAAGAGGGTCTTCTGAAGTATCATGATATCCTTCTGCTGTCAGGCAGAAATTTAAACATTCCTGAAAAAATCAGAACCATGTCAGACAGCCTCTATGTTGAACCGACGTTTGAAGCACTTGAAGATCAAGGGTTTTCAGCTGACCGTTATTATACATCGGCTGTGACAAATGGTGAAATCGATATTTTAGAAGGAGGGACAGAACCGCGCATCGGAAGAAACTCCTTTGGACTGCAGCCTGCTTTTTCGTTCCTTGTGGAAAGCAGGGGCATTGATATTGGGCGAGAGGACTTCGGGCGCAGGGTTGCAGCACAGATTGAAACACATGAAAACATCTTAAGACAAACAGCAGAAAATGCCCGAAAAGTGAAAGTGACCGTTGCAGCTGAACGGGCAAAGCTAGTTAAAAAAGGTCTGCTTCCAAAAGACAATGATCCTGTTTATGTGAACAGTGAAGCATTGGAAATAGATGGACAAACTCTTGAAATGATTGATATTGCAAGCGGAACCGTTCAGGATGTGCCTGTTAACTACTTCAGTGCAACAGAAGCTGTTCCGACATTGACACGCGAGCGTCCGACTGCATATGTCCTGCAGCCTGATCAGGGTGATGCTGCAGCAAGGCTGATGAATCAGGGGGTAAAAGGATTTAAGCTTCCGAAACAAATGAAACTCCCTGTTGAAGCCTATCAGATAACAAGCAAAGAAGAGACGGAACAGTACGAAGGAAAGCAGCTGGTCGAAGTAGAAACAGAGCTCACTAAAAAAGAGGTCGTTTTCCCGAAAGGCTCATATATCTTCCTGTCTGCTCAGCCGCAAAATAATCTGCTGTCTCTTTCCCTTGAGCCCGAGTCGATTGACAGCTATGTAACATTCGGCTATATACCGTCAGAGATTGGAGAAGAATTGCCGGTTTACCGGTTTATGTTTGATGGAAAAAAGCTGAAGTAAGGTAATAAAAAAACAGATCCCGCTATATTTAGCGTGATCTGTTTTTTTATTACAGTACGATACTTACAATGATCGCTGAAAGGATACTCACAAGTGTAGCACCGTAAAGCAGCTTCAAACCGAAACGTGCAACTACGTTTCCTTGTTTTTCATGCAGACCCTTCACCGCACCGGCAATAATTCCGATGGAAGAGAAGTTGGCAAAAGATACAAGGAACACAGAGATAATACCCAGTGTACGCTCACTGAACGTATCTGCAACATTTGCAAGGTCCATCATGGCTACAAATTCGTTTGTCACAAGCTTAGTTGCCATGATTCCGCCCGCAGCTACTGCTTCATTCATAGGAACACCCATGATAAAGGCGAATGGGGCAAAGATGTATCCAAGAATGCCCTGGAATGTAATGCCGAAGACCATATCAAAAATGTTGTTGACCGCTGCAATCAGTGCAACGAAACCAATCAGCATGGCGCCGACAATAATCGCTACTTTGAAGCCGTCCATGATGTATTCGCCAAGCATTTCAAAGAATGACTGCTTTTCTTCTTCCTGAATGACGAGAATATCTTCTTCATCTGAAACAGTGTAAGGATTGATGATTGAAGCAATGATAAATCCGCCGAACAGATTGATGACGATTGCCGTTACAACATACTTTGGCTCGATCATTGTCATGTATGCTCCAACAATGGACATGGATACAGTTGACATGGCAGATGCGCAAAGCGTGTAAAGACGCTGTGATGTCAGCTGTCCAAGCTGTTTTTTAACGGTGATGAAAACTTCTGATTGACCAACGATGGCAGATGCGACAGCGTTGTAAGACTCAAGTTTTCCCATTCCGTTAACTTTGCTCAGTACAAAACCTATGCCCTTCATGACAAAAGGCAGAATCTTAAAGTACTGGAAGATCCCAATCAATGCTGAAATAAAGACGATCGGAAGAAGAACATTCAGGAAAAACGGAGCTTGTCCATCGTTCGCGAGTCCTCCAAAGACAAACATGATTCCTTCATTTGCATATTCAAGCAGCTTTCCGAAACCGTCGGCAATAGCTGTAATTAAAATGAGTCCGAATTTGGTATTCAATAATAGGAACGTTAAAGCGATTTGAATGACAATCATTAATGCAACTGGTTTAAACTTAATCTTCTTTCTGTCGCTGCTTGCAACCCAGGCAAGACCCAGAACAATCGCAAGTCCAAGAAGGGCAATCAGGTATTTCATTTCATTCACCTCTATGATGGAATAGTAATCGTTTGTTGAAAGAATACTGTATACGCTTTCATCAACTGTAAAAAAGAGAGCCAGCGTCATCTGATGTCTGACCTCTGACGTATTCAACTATAATAGATTTATAGGAACAAAGCAATAACAAATTTTTGAAAGTTTAAGGAAGATACAAAGGATAAAATACTATAGTTAAATGACAAATTTATCCTCGGCCAGCTCCAGCGCCTAGATCCTCTGTCAGAACAAATCCGCCAAAAAAGTCAAACCCGGACTTTTCCGCCGGATTCTTATCTGCCTATCGGATCTGACCAAGGCGCTTGCGCTTTCGTTCTTACTTATAAGATAATCTGCTGCTCATACGCAGCAGCAATCCCTCAAACTTCGGATGGAAATATTGAACAACAAACCCAAGTGTAAGTGTTACAGCAAATGTGCCGATGCCGATTGCTCCCTGAAAAGCAAAAGCGAGAAGCAGCGCAAAGGTTTCGCTGATGATCCTTGAATTTCTTAAATTAAGACCGAAACGGGTATGAATGGCAACCATCAGTGTATCCATCGGACTTGCAGGGAACTTCGCCTGAAGGTAAACCGCAACGCCAATGCCCATTGTCAGAATCCCGGCAATTAAAGCAGATGCCTGGAAGAATAGTCCTGCAGGGGAATAATGCTTTAAAACGACAAGAAGCCAGAAGTCAATTAATGCACCTATTAAGAGAATGCTTCCTGCTGCCAGCAGTTCAGGTTTCTTTTTCATCAAAAATGAGTTAATAAAAATCAGCACGATGCCATTTATAAAAATACAGGTACCGACTGTGAGCCCAAATAAATTGGATTCTCCTACTGCAAGGGCGTCCCATGAGGATGCGCCGAGACCTGATTTGATAATCAGCGCCACACCGAGCGTAAGGGCCAGTAAGCCTGTGATAAAAAATAGTGTTCTTTCTTTCATGGAGTTTCCCCTCTCAAGTGGAGTTGTTTGAATAGTGGTTAGTCGTCAGACCTCTTGAATTCGTTTTCATCATATCCAATAATCTTCCCTTTGGCAAGAGAAAATGAGGTGGAAGAAGAATCCACAGGTTCGGGGGGAAATGAAAAAGCCGCAGAACCCATGTTCTGCGGCTTTTATTCAGCTTAGCTGAGTCGTTCTTAAAAACTCTTTTGTACGCTCTTCTTTAGGATTTGAGAAGAACTCCTCCGGGTGTCCGATTTCAACAATTCTGCCTTCGTTCATATACACGATCCAGTCGGCAACCTCTCTCGCAAACTGCATCTCATGTGTGACGACAACCATAGTCATTCCTTCTTCTGCGAGCTCTTTCATCGTTGCGAGCACCTCTCCGACAAGTTCCGGATCAAGAGCGGATGTAGGTTCGTCAAACAGCATGATTTCAGGCTTCATGGCAAGTGCACGGGCAATGGCAACCCGCTGCTTTTGTCCCCCTGACAATTTGTTCGGATAGACATCTGCTTTGTCGGAAAGGCCTACTTTTTCAAGGAGAGCCCGTGCTTCCGCTTCAGCCTGGTTCTTTTTCATTTTCTTTACCATCAGCGGTGCTTCCATAATGTTTTCAATCACTGTTTTATGAGGGAACAGCTGAAAATGCTGGAACACCATGCCGACTTTCTGGCGGACTTCGTTGATGTCATGTGTGCCCTGTGTGACTTCTTCGCCGTTTATGATGATTTTTCCGTTATCTTTTTTCTCAAGAAAGTTAAGGCACCTGAGAAGGGTACTTTTACCGGATCCGCTTGATCCGATTAAACAAACAACATCGCTTTCACCAACTTTCATATCAATATCTTTAAGGACATGCAGGTCGCCGAATGATTTATTCAGCTTTTCCACTTTGATCATTTCTTTTGATTCCAAAAAGATTCCCTCCTTTAGCGGTCACTGATGGACATTTTCTTTTCAAGTCCGTTTACAACGAGTGTCAGAATTGCAACCAGTATTAAGTAGTAAACGGCAACAATCAGCAGGAATGTCATTTCATCGAAATTGTTTGAACCGAGTGTGGTCGCAACGTTAAATAATTCATTGATGGAGATAAATGCTGCCAGAGAAGAATCCTTTAAACCGATAATCATCTGGTTTCCAAGAGGAGGAAGTGCACGTCTGAACGCCTGAGGCATGATGATGCGTCTCATTGTGAGACCCCTTGTCATGCCAAGGGAACGGCCTGCTTCCATCTGGCCTTTGTCGATGGACTGGATCGTGCCCCTGAAAATTTCAGCAATATAGGCACCATTGTGGAAGGCGAGAGCAAGGGATGCAGCCCAGAAATCAGGGATAAGAAACAATCCGCTGAAACCGAAGTACAGAATGAAAATCTGAACGATTAATGGTGTACCGCGGACAAGGTAAATATAAGCATCTGAAATCCAGCCGAGCACTTTCAGTTTGGATATTTTCAGCAATGCGAAAAAGAGGCCGATGACAATCCCGATTAAAATGGACACTACAGTCAGCTGGAGAGTGACAAGCATCGCATCGAAAAATACGCCTCTGCTGGCTATGAGGGAATCAAAAAAATGAGAAAAGCTAGGCAATATAAACAACATCCTTTCTGTACAGGCAGTGATTATTCCGGTTTAGTTGTAATGTCTTCTCCAAAATACTCAATGCTGATTTTCTTCAGTGTTCCGTCTTTGCGCAGATTTTCGAGTGCTTCGTTAACACGCTTTAAGAGTTCGGGGTTGTCCTGCGGAATAACAACAGCCTGTTCACTTCTTTCAATCAGCTGCTGTCCGGTAATGTCAAATCCGCCTTTTGCTGCACTTTTTCCTGTTACAAAATCGGTGATCACCGCGTCATGGCGGCCTGTACTAAGCGCTTTAAGAGCAGTGATATCGCTGTCGTACATCTTTATGTTGTCTGTATATTTCTCTGCGGTTGCAGCATATGTAGAGCCTTTGGCTACAGCGACTTCTTTTCCTTTTAGATCTTCAACTGTTTTGATGCTGCTGTCAGGACGCGTGAAAATTTGAGGTCCTGAATAGTAGTAGGGTGTGGAAAAGGACACGTGCTTTGCCCGCTGGTCATTGATGGTGTGGCTCGCCACCGCTGCATCGGCCCGGCCGGTTTTGACACCTTCAACAATCCCTTTGAATTTAATCCGTTTCTGGACGGGCTTAAGTCCAAGCTCCTTCGCAATCGCTTCTCCGACGGCAACATCAAATCCGGTCATCGTCATATCGTCCTTCACGTAGCTGAATGGTTTGAATTCACCTGATGCAGCAAATACAAATTCATCCTTGTCAATCAATTCTGTTCCGTCTGATAATTTTTCTTTCTCAGCACAGGCTGCTAAAAAAACACCTGTCATCAGAAGCAGGATCATAAGATATACTTGTTTTTTCATAAGTTGCTCCAAGTCTCCTTTCTGTATGGTATGTGTGATTATGGTAAACAGGAAAAAATGCGCTAGTTGTACATACCCTTATCTTACTTACTGTAATCGCATTTTTTAGAATTTTTCAGAAAAAGAAAATGTAAACTTGCATAAAAAAAGAAGCAGCTTTATAGCTGCTTCTACTGCATAGCATTCCATTCAATTTCTCCTGCCTGCTCTTCGTAATCAATGCTTACTTTAAAGTCATGCTTTTCGTAAAAGTGCACAAGACGGTCGACGTGATCCCAGTCTCTTTTGGCGATATCCCCGGTTATAGATGGAATGTTCTGGTCTTTAGCGATTTCTTTTAAATAATTCATGCAAATTGATCCGTAGCCTTTGTTTGCAGGGCCTTTAATGTCGCCAATATGAATGGCCTGATCGTCTGAATAGGTGGCATGAATGGAAAAATCCCATTTCCCCCGATAGGCTGTTTCACAATCATTAAGCATCACTTTGCATGAATCACCGTCATTTTGTGCATAAACAACGACCCATTTGTCTTCTTTTGTCTGATCAATTCCGACAACTTTCCACCTCTTGGCGATTTCCTTGAGATTATCCTGCATTCTATAAAGCTGAAACTGCAGTTCTTCCGCGTCCACAGGTGCCTGATTTCCGCCAGTCAGTACAGATTGATACATAAATATCTCCTTCCTTTATGGTAGTCCGTACGTAAAACACAGTTATCTATTGTACTGGACTGGAGCAAAAGCATCAACCGTTTTGCTCAAATTGGAAGGAGTTGCTTAATAAAAAAACGGCGCCAGTACAGGCGCCGGATGCTAGTCTTCATGACTGTCATAAATACAGTGGTCAAAACTGTCATTGTGGATTTGATTCAGTTCCTTTACCCCGTAAATTAAAAACTGGTGGTCGTCGCCATACAAGTCAAGCTTGTTTGCTTTTTTATACTGCTCTAAAGCTGTGCGTGCTTTATCTTCTTCTGTAAAGACACCAACTACGTTTGAAGCCTCTCCACAGTCTGAGCAGCCTATATCAACTACAACATAGTACATGAAATCACCCTTTATGCTTTCATTCGTCCCTTATTTTCTCACGATGGCCGGGTGAAAACAAGGAATTGGCATAAGCGGATCAGACATCCAGTGTCTGAGGTGTTTTCTGTCCGCTGTTCATCAGGCGGATCTTGTTCGGTTTAATGGCAAGAACAATATAGTCCGGGTCATCAGGACCCTTGAACCAATTTTTCATATGCTCATTCCAGATACGGTCTTTCAGTTCCTGGTCTGTGCTGATTTCCGCTGTTCCTTCAAACTCTACATAGGAATCACCATATCCCTCACCTTCATAGCCAAGCAGGATATGTACGTTCGGATTTTTTTCAATTTCATCTGCTTTGTGCGTGTGAACATTAGTCGGGGTATAGAGCATGAGTTCATCATTGGAAAAGGTCATATAGCGGGAGTGGGGTTTATCGTCCACGACGGTGGACAATGTGCCGACTTTGTGTTTCTCAAGAACGTCCAGAACTTCTTTGTTCAGTGTCTGCTTATTCATACATACATCTCCTTTAAACGTGATAGTGTATGTATTCCTTCCTTTCCTTTATCTAAAACCTGAAAGTGAAAAGGGATGCTTTATATTGGAGTGGAAATACCCGGATTAATCATCGTCAGCTCCCTGAAGAAACGTTTTTCATCTTTTGGCAGCGAAACAAGCGCAAATTTTGAATAGGCAGGGCGGCTGGATGTAAAAGAACCTGTGTACACAATTTTCAGGCGCTTGAATGTCCAGGCCGGTGAAGATAGTGGATTCATTGAATAGTGCACTTCTTTCATGTCTCTAATAAAAATTTCTTTTCTGATGAGTCCGAATACAATTTTCAGTTTCTGATCTGCAATGACAAAATAGGAGTTAAAAAGAGCATGTGCAAGAAAGGCTGCAATTAAAAAAGGAAAAATAAGAGGAGCCGCAGGTTCACCCTGATACAGGAGAAAAAACGGGAAAACAATCAAAAAAACGATAATACATACAAGAATTGGGTTTCGCTTTACTTTAAACTTCATGACAGACCTCCTCTCACTTATTTTAGCATATTTTTCCTGAAGTTATGACGGACAAATGTCGTTCTAAGTTTCTTTTAACGGAAGTTGGACTAGGGCGGATGCGTGTAAGGAGGCCAGGGTAAGTTAAGAGAAATGAATGAAATATAAACTGGTATAGACAACTAGTTGAATAGATGTTATAGTATGTGTGAAAACGGATGCAAGGAGCTGTAATGATGGCACAAATATGCTTATTGAACGCTGAAATTTATACTGGCGAATCCATTATTGAGAGTGGGTACGTTTTAATAGAAGATGAAAAAATAAAAGAAGTCGGGATGATGGAGGATTATCAGGAGCAGAGCGGATTTGAGCGCGTAATTGATTTAAAGCACGCTGCAAAGGCCGTGCCGGGGTTTATTGATCTCCACATCCACGGCGCACATGGCGCGGATGTGATGGATGCTACTGAAGAAGCGCTGCAAACAATGACTTCAAAGCTTCCATTTGAAGGAACAACAAGTTTTCTGGCAACTACAATGACTTCAAGTAAAGAACAAATTTCTAAAGCGCTTGTTAATACAGCCGGATACTTAAAAGAAAAAAATCAAACCGGTGCAGAGATCCTTGGCATTCACCTTGAAGGTCCATTTTTAAATCCGAAACGCGCAGGAGCTCAGGCACCCGGAAATATTATTGAACCCTCAGTTGAACTTTTTGACAGGTGGCATGAAGAGTCAGGCGGAAGTATCAAACTTGTGACACTGGCAGCGGAACGCGAAGGCGGGTATGAGCTTGCGAGCCATTTAAAGAGTTTGTCAATCGTCCCGTCAATCGGCCACAGTGATGCTGTTTATCAGGAAGTGGAGACGGCGGTTGCAAGCGGAGTTCATCATGCAACACATCTTTTCAACGGGATGAGAGGCATTCATCATCGCGATGCAGGCACTGCCGGCGCTGTTCTGATGAAGGATGAAGTGATGACGGAAATGATTGTGGACGGCATTCATATTGCACCTGAAATGGTCAAGTTTGCTTATAGAATGAAAGGCAGTGAAAGGGCCATTCTCATAACAGATGCCATGCGTGCTAAAGGGCTCGGTCCAGGCACATACGATCTTGGCGGACAGGAAGTAACAGTTGACGGGGAGCGGGCGACACTCGCCGATGGAACACTGGCGGGAAGTATTCTTACATTTAGAGATGCAGCGGTCAACATGATGTCATTCACGGGATGCTCTCTTTTGGATGCTGTCACGATGTCATCTGTTAATCCTGCTAAACAAATTGGGGTCTACGACAGAAAAGGGAGCCTTGAGAAGGGAAAAGATGCAGACATTGCCGTGCTCGATGACGAGTTAAATGTGATGATGACGATCTGCAGAGGAACGATATCTTTTACAGGGAGTGCTGACAAATGAAGCTGATTGAAGCGAAGGATTACAAGGAAATGAGCATACTTGCTTCAAGAATAATCTCAGAGCAGGTCCGGTCCAAAAAAGACTCAGTGCTTGGGCTTGCAACGGGAGGAACGGTTTTAGGCACCTATCAGCAGCTGATCCTTGACCATCAGGATAACGGAACAGACTACTCTGAAGTTAGAACTTTTAATCTGGATGAGTATGCAGGTCTCCATAAAGATGATGAAAACAGCTATCATACGTACATGAAGAAGCATTTTTTTGACAGCGTCAATGTCTCTGCTGCCAATACACATCTTCCTGACGGAGAAGCATCCGACTTAGAGAAAGAGTGCGGGGATTACGACAGGCTGATCAGCGAAAGCGGCGGCATTGACCTGCAGCTTCTGGGAATAGGTCAGAACGGGCACATTGGATTTAATGAACCGGGCAGCTCATTTGATTCAAACACCCATCTTGTGAAGCTTGCACAATCGACCCGCGAAGCGAATGCAAGGTATTTCGACAGAATCGAAGATGTACCGAAACATGCGGTTACCATGGGAATCGCTTCAATCATGAGAAGCAAAAAAATTCTTCTTCTTGCATCAGGTGTTCAAAAAGCAGCTATATTAAATGATCTTTTTCATGCGGATGTATCTGAAGATATTCCGGCGACTGTCCTTAGAAACCACCCGAATGCAGTGATTATTGCAGACCGGGAAGCCCTGTCAAAGCTTCAGCCGGATGAAAGGAAGATGTTTGCAAGATGATTCAAAAGAACTCACCCCTGCCAATCTACTATCAGCTCGAAGAAGCCATCAAAGAAGCAATTCAAAATCAGGAGCTGACACCAGGCCGGATGATTCCATCTGAGAGAGAATACGCGGAAAAGTACGGAATCAGCAGAATGACTGTCAGACAAGCTCTTTCTAACCTTGTAAATGATGGCTTTCTTTACAGACAGAGAGGGAAGGGAACGTTTGTCGCCCACCAGAAAATTGAACAGCCGCTTCAGGGGCTGACCAGTTTTTCTGAGGATATGAGGTCGCGGGGCCTTGAACCAAGTACGCGGGTCATCAGCTTCAAGGTAGTGCCTGCAAGTCATGACCTTGCTTCCAAGCTTGAGGTGGAAGCGGGAACATCCCTTTTTGAATTAAAACGGATCCGGCTTGCAGACCAGCTGCCGATGGCCTATGAAATGCTGTACATTTCAAAAGAAGTGGCACCCGATCTGACCGAAGAAATCGCTCAATCTTCTATCTATGAGTACGTGGAAAATAAACTGGGACTGAAGATTCAGCATGGACGCCAAGTTCTTGAGGCCTCTATTGCCAGAAGGACAGAAGCGGAAATGCTCCAGGTCGAAGAAGGTGCCCCGGTCCTGATGATCGAGCGGAGAAGCACGCTTGAATCAAATAAACCCCTTGAAGTCGTTAAATCTGTTTACCGGGCTGACCGCTATAAATTCACCATTGATATGGAGCGATTCTCATGAATAAACGCGCAACAGAAGAAAAAAACATCCGAACGTCTGCCATTGATGAAATGACTTCCTATGAGATGGTTAAACTTATGCACCAGGAGGACACGGCAATTTCTGCCGCTGTGGAGAAAGCACTTCCCAAAATTGCTGAAGCAGCCGATGAAATTGTAGCGCGATGGAACAAAGGCGGAAGAGTGTTTGTCATTGGAGCAGGAACCAGCGGAAGAGTGGGCATGCTTGATGCAGTGGAGCTCGGACCGACTTTTTCTGTAGAGGAAGACAGATGGACGGCCATTGTATCAGGAGGAAATGAAGCGATGTGGATGCCGCTTGAGGAGACTGAAGACGATGAACACGCCATCAGGGAGGAATTGAAATCCCATTCACTGGCTGAGCAGGACTGTGTCATCGGCATCACAGCCAGCGGTTCAACTCCGTTTGCTGTAAGCGGCCTTGACTATGCGAAACAGGCGGGTGCCTGTGCAATATCGATCAGCAACAATGAACATTCTGTCATATCCAAGATAGCTGATGTTGCCATAGAACTTACAACTGGACCTGAAGTCATCAGAGGGTCAACAAGACTAAAAGCGGGGACTTCTCAAAAAATCGCTCTGAACATGATCTCAACAAGCGTCATGATTCAGCTTGGGAAAGTATACGAAAACGAGATGGCCGACATGAAACTGATCAACCGCAAACTGAAAAAGCGGGCAGAGTTGATTTTGGCGGAAACGACGGGCATTGATGAGGAAACAGCAGGACTAACCATGGAAAAAACGCAGTACAATCTTAAAGAAGCCATTTTCATGACAGTCACACATGCATCACGGGAAGAAGCAGGCCTCTATATTCATGAGGCTCAAGGGAGATTGAAACAAGCGATTCATCGCTTTTTCGATAATAAAAACAAGTAAGGGGGAATTATTATGTTGGGGTTTTTACAGAAAATAGGTAAATCACTGCAGCTGCCGATCGCCGTACTTCCGGCTGCCGGGCTTATGCTGCGCCTTGGACAGGATGACCTGCTCGGCATTCCGTTATTGGCGCAGACAGGCGATTTCATTTTTGCAAATTTGGCTCTTATCTTTGCCATTGGGGTTGCAATCGGCTTATCGAAGGATGGGCATGGTTCTGCTGCGCTTGCAGGTACAATTGGCTACCTGGTTTTAACGAAAGGGATTGAAGTCATCAATCCGGATATTAAGCTGTCCGTTCTTGGGGGGATTATAGCCGGTATTATAGCCGGTCTCTTATATAACCGTTTTTCAGAGATAAAATTGCCTGAATGGCTCGCATTCTTTGGGGGGCGCAGGTTTGTTCCCATCATTACGGCTGCCGTTATGCTTATTCTCTCTCTTGCATTCGGCTATCTTTGGGGTCCTGTGCAGGAAGGGATCAACAACGTGGGTGTCTGGCTGACTGAGGCTGGTGCCGCAGGTGTAGCCATCTATGGATTCTTAAACCGAATCTTAATTCCAGTAGGACTTCATCAGTTTATTAATAGTTTGGTATGGTTTGTATTCGGCGAATATAACGGAGCGACAGGTGATCTTAACCGATTCTTCGCCGGTGATCCAAGTGCAGGATTTTTCATGTCAGGCATGTTCCCGATCATGATGTTCGGCCTTCCTGCAGCTGCAGCTGCCATGATTATGGCTGCTAAAAAAGAGCGCCGCAAAGCTGTATCAGGTTTGCTGATCGGTGTTGCGTTTACATCATTTTTAACAGGTATTACAGAACCGATCGAGTTTATGTTCATGTTCTTATCGCCATTGCTGTATGTTATCCACGCTGTCTTAACCGGTGCGTCGATGGCAATAGCACAGCTGCTTGATATTCACCTTGGCTTTACATTCTCTGCTGGAGCCATTGATTATGTATTGAACTTTAACGCTCCGGCTGCGAAAAATGCATGGCTGCTCCTTGTCATGGGAGCTGTGTATGCTGCAATCTATTTCTTCCTGTTCTACTTCCTGATCAAGAAGCTTGATCTGAAAACGCCTGGCCGCGAGGATGAGACAGATGAGGAAGCAATCAGCGAACCTGCTGCGGGCGGAGACAAATATGCTGCAATGGCAGCAAAATATATGGCCGGTCTTGGCGGCAGCGACAATCTGACAGAGATTGATAACTGTGTGACGCGCCTTCGCCTTAAAGTGAAGGACGCAGGTGCAATTGATGAAAAAGCACTCAAGCAAGCTGGTGCAAGAGGCGTAATCAAGCTGACGAAAACAGATGTACAGGTGATCGTCGGAACAGACGTTGAGTTTGTATCCAATGAGCTGAAAAAACTGAAATAAAGAAGAATGCCTGAATCATCTCCTGATTCAGGCATTTTTTATGCGGACAGAAAAACGGTCTGCTTCTGTCTTTACTATAAATGAGACAGCATGATGATTGAATCTGTCAGGCTGATCAATATTGCAGACGTGACCTGAATCAGCTATGTACACGGCCTGTACATCCTTGTTTTCCGAGGCAATCTCTTTTACCGGCTTTAAAAATAAATGGTCTTGTTCTCCCATTAAAAACAGGACAGGAATTTTGTGGAAGTCTTTTTGAAGCTCTATCAAGTACGGATTCACGAAACGCGTCAGTGAAAACCATTGAATAAACTCTTTTTGGCACATCTTCTTTGCCTGGCTGATGAACATCGTGCGGGATTCTTTATGAGTTGCATAGGGCATTATGATCCAGGCAAACAAAGAGTAAAGCCACATATACGGGAGAATTCTTTTGCCGAGGTTGCCAACAACAAGCAGCATTCTCGTAAAGACGTTCAGTTTTGTGATGGCCCCGCCGAGAACCATGGAAGAAAGAAGCCTTGGCCTGATCTTCGCGATGGTTTGAATAACAATCGTGCCAAGTGAAATCCCGACAAAATGAGAAGAGGATATTTTCAGCCGGTCATGAACATCGATAACTTCTTCAGCAATGTCTGAAAAATCATCGCCCTCTTTCCACATCCCCTTTGCGGATCTTCCATGTCCGCGCAGATCAATGAGCAAGATGTTAAAATGTTTTTTAAATTCCCTTATTTGCTTGTACCAAATTGACGAGCTTCCGCCTGCACCATGTATAAAGGTAACCCACGGCTTTTTCTCGTGAAGTTTCAGGGTTCTGTAATATAAAATGTGTAACACCTGCCATCTGGTAAGATTATAGGTTCATAGGAACTTATATCTTAATATGAGCAGGGAACAAATAGTAGAAAAAGAGGTCAATTGTAAGAAAAGTGTCACAATTGAGAGGCAGGCTCATGTCGTGGAAGAACGCTGCGCGTGTTCTGCCATAATATGCACACAGACAAGTAGATTCCTACTTTAAAAAGATCTTAGAAACGGTTGCGGGTCCTTTAGGCTTTTGTTATAATGAAGTTACTTATTTTTGTTCGTAATATGATTAAAAAGGCACTCGTCTTGAAGAATATTATTTAGAGCAGGGATAGTAATACAATTGTGCGCTTGGCGCACGAGGAGGATACACACATGTTACAAGGTAAAGTTAAATGGTTTAACGCAGAAAAAGGTTTCGGTTTCATCGAAGCAGAAGGTCAAGAAGACGTATTCGTACATTTCTCTGCTATTCAAGGCGAAGGCTTCAAATCTCTAGAAGAAGGCCAAGAAGTTACTTTCGAAATCGTTGAAGGCGCTCGTGGACCACAAGCTGCTAACGTTCAAAAGTAATGACTGAAAAAGACTCCTGTTAAGGAGTCTTTTTTTGTCTGCACAATTAAAACACGGCAAGCGTGTGAATCCTACCCTCGGAAACCGTAAAACGATCTGGGAGGGTAAGCAAGCTCTGGGATCGTACCCTCGGAAACCGTAAAACGATCTGGGAGGGTAAGCAAATGCTGGAATCGTACCCTCGAAAACCGTAAAACGATCTGGGAGGGTAAGCAAATGCTGGAATCGTACCCTCGGAAACCGTAAAACGATCTGGGAGGGTAAGCAAAAGGCAGAATCGTACCCCGCGAACCGGTAAAAACGTTAATGGAGGGTAAGCAAAAGGCAGAATCGTACCCAGCAACCCGGTAAAAACGTTAATGGAGGGTAAGCAAAAGGCAGAATCGTACCCAGCAACCCGGTAAAAACGCTATTGGAGGGTAAGTAAGCGCCCGAATCGTACCCAGCAACCCGGTAAAAACGTTAATGGAGGGTAAGCAAAAGGCAGAATCGTACCCCGCGAACCGGTAAAAACGTTGATGGAGGGTAAGCAAAAGGCAGAATCGTACCCAGTAAACCGGTAAAAACGTTAATGGAGGGTAAGTAAAGCCCCAAGGTCTCCCCCCTGCAAAACTTACTCTTCCTTTATCATTTTCAGCGGCTTATCAGCCGGCCCTTCTATCACATCACCCTTATAAGAAAACCTCGACCCGTGACACGGGCAGTCCCAAGAGCGGTCTCCGCTGTTCCATTCCACTTCGCAGCCGAGATGGGTGCAGGTCATGTCCACAAGGTGAAGCACTCCATGTTCGTCTTTATAGCCCCCTGCTTTTTTCCCGTTCACCATCACCGCACAGCCTTCATCAGCATGAAGATCATCAGGTGTCTTTGATGGACGCTTGATTTTACCTGCTATTAGGTGCTTTGCTACATCGGCATTTGCTTTCAGAAATTCTTTTACACCAGGGTCAGAGTGAAAGCGGCTCGGAGTGAAAAGGTCAAAATAGCGTGATTCTTTCTTCACAATTAAATCCCTGAGCATATGTGCAGCAAACGTGCCGTTTGTCATGCCCCATTTATGAAACCCCGTGGCTGCGTAGATATTGGGATTGCTTGATGTGAGGGGGCCGATGTACGGGATTTTATCCAATGTAAACAAGTCCTGTGCGGACCACCTGTGTGTAATCTCCTCCAAGCCAAAAATCTCTTCTCCAAAACCTTCGAGCTTTTCATAAAGTTTGTGGGTATCTTTCTCCTGGCCTGCTTTATGTCCTTCGCCTCCGATCAAGACGACATCCTGACCGCTGGAGGATGCGGATCTTAGCGAACGCTTAGGTTCATCGACACTTAGATACATGCCGCCGGGATACGGTTTTGACGTTTTTGCACTGATGACGTATGAACGATCAGCATACATTCTGGCAAAATAAAAGCCGTTTCCGTCATAAAAAGGAAAATGAGTCGCTGCAATGACATGTTCACAAGTGACCTCAAAACCTTCATTTGAAAGCAGAACAGGCTCTTCTTTTGTGCCTTTTACGTCAATTATCGCTGTGTTTTCATAAATCTGTACACCAGACTGCAGCATTTCTTCAAGAAGGGCGTGCAAATAATTCAGCGGGTGAAACTGAGCCTGGTTTTTTACAACCAGGGCGCCTTTAATGTCTATATTCAACGAGAGCTTTTCAATAAACTCATAAGGAATGCCAATAGCATCATAAGCATCTTTTTCCTTAAGGAGTTTGTCCAGCGATTCATCTGAAACTGCATATAGAACGGCATCCTGATTGCTGAAATCACACGGAATGTTTTTTTCTTCAACGGTGTTTCTTATAAAATCAAGTCCTGCCTGGTTCGCTTCATAATAGTGTTTGGCGCCATCTGTTCCAACATGCTGAATCAGCTCGTGATAAATAAGATCATGCTGAATGGTAACTTTAGCAGTCGTATGGCCGGTCGTGCCATTGAGCAGACAATCAGAATCAATCAGTGCAACCTTAAGTCCTTCTTTCGCAAGCAGGTAGGCTGAAGTGATGCCGGTAATGCCCCCGCCTACTACTGCCGCATCAACGGTTATGTGCTTTGAAAGTTTGGAAAAAGCGGGAAGGTTCGCCGTGTCTCTCCAGTAAGGTTCAGGAAACCGGGGCAGTTTCGAGTTCGTATTTTTCATATGTAATCCTCCTCCTCAGTCACCATTAGAATATCCTCATGGCAAAAATACATGTATTTGGAAGAATGGATTGATAATTCTGAAAGCGGCAGGTTATAATAGTAGTACTTTAAGGAACGGAGGTGGATGAGAGATGAACAGTTTGAATGTGCTGCACGGTAAAGAATTATCATACCTTTATTTGTGTCGTGCTATTTTTCATGCAATTGCTGCTGACGGGATACGTCTGTCCTTTTTCAGCAACTGCATAAACACATTCAAACGTTAAGAAGATTCTCTTATCCACAAGTGATGCGGAGGGCTTATTAGCTCTCCGTTTTTTGTTTTGGCGCGTTCAGATAAACTCGCTGAAGAACCAGGATAAGCAGGAAACTGCTTATTCTGGTTTTTTTTATATTTGAAAGGGGTTCCTACTAATGACGATATGTTCGGTTCAGGGATTAACAAAATCATACGGTAGCCAGCTGATTTTTGAAAAGCTGAGCTTTGAAATAAACGAAGGCGAAAAGATTGGGTTTACAGGCAGAAATGGTACAGGGAAAACGACGATTTTTAAATGTTTGTCAGGAATTGAGCAGCCGGACGAAGGCACAATTGCTATTAAAAAAGGAAAAAAGATCGGCTATCTGGCGCAAATCCCTGTTTTCCCTGAAGGTACGACTGTGGAAGATGTGCTGAGAGAGGGGTTCTCTGAACTGACAGAGCTGTCAGCTGAGATAGCTGAACTTGAGATGAGAATGGCTGAGGAAAAAGATCCCCATCTACTAGAACGGGTGATGGAGCGTTACGGCAGCTGCAGGCAGCAACTTGAATTGCTCGGGGGCTACGAAATGGATGCGAAGGTGCAGGCTGTTGCCAGCGGACTGAAGCTTCAGGAACTCCTGAATAATGAGTTCCAGGCCATAAGCGGAGGAGAAAAAACGAAAGTTTCAATTGGCATGATCCTTTTAAAGCAGCCGGATATTCTGCTGCTTGATGAACCGACCAACCATTTGGATATTGCAGCTGTAGTATGGCTGGAGGGCTATCTCAAAGAATATAAAGGTACCGTTGTTGTAATATCGCATGACCGGGCGTTTCTGGATGAGACGGCTGGAAAAATCCTTGATCTTGAAGGCGGGGAAGTGACTGTCTACCACACTAATTATTCAGGTTTTATCGCCCAGAAACAGAAAAGGCTGCTGGCGGAATTTCAGGCCTATCAGGATCAGCAGAAAAAAATCAAAAAAATGAAAGAGGCGATTAAAAGATTGAAAGAGTGGGCAAATCAGGCTAATCCCCCGAATGAGGGCCTTCATAAGCGGGCAAGAAATATGGAGCGCGCGCTCATGAGAATGGAGAAACTGAAACGGCCTGTCCTGCAGCATAAAAAAATGAATTTGTCCTTTGAAGAGACGGACAGAAGCGGAAAAAGAGTATTGTGTCTTGAAGGCGCTTCAAAATCATTTGGAAATCGGACGATTTTAGAAGAGATTTCACTGGATATTCAGTATAAAGACAGAACCGCTATAGTCGGGGAGAATGGGTCGGGCAAATCCACTTTGCTGAAAATGATCATGGGCCAGGTCGAACCTGAAAGCGGGGCTGTGAAAATTGGCAGCAGTGTAAAGGTCGGTTACCTTTCCCAGCAGTTTGCGCTTGAGGACACCGATGCTGCAATTATTGATTTTTTCAGGGAAGATGTGCATGTATCTGAGGAAGAAGCCCGTCACATTCTTGCAGGGTTCATGTTTTACGGACCAGCCGTTTTTAAAAAAATGAAGCATACAAGCGGCGGCGAACGGATGAGAATTCAGCTTGCAAAGCTTATGCAGCAGGATTTGAACGTGCTTATTTTAGATGAGCCGACAAATCATCTGGATATAGATTCCAGGGAGGTGCTTGAAGATGCGATTGAGCAGTTTGAGGGAACAATCCTGGCCGTTTCCCATGACCGTTTTTTCCTCAACAAGCTTTTTACAAAGACATGCTGGATCCATCAGCAAAAGCTCTACTCCTTTGATGGGAACTATGCCTGGGCCCGTGAAAAAATGGAGCCAGTGATGAATCAGTCTCCAAAAGGCATTAAAGAAAGTCAGCCTTCAATTCTTAAAACGAAACAACCGCAAATAAGAATGCGGGAAAATGTTGAGGACGTACTGAACCAAATTGAACAGCTTGAACATGAGGTGTATGAGATTGAACTGAATATGAATAAACAAAGTGAACTAAATGAGCTGATCCTGCTTAACAGCCGGAAAGAAGAAATAGAAGGAGAAATTAAATGTCTGTATGAAAGACTTTAGAATGAAAAAAGATCCGCTGCCTGTGCAGCGGATCTTTTTTATTGTTGAGTAACATCAAGCGGTTACTTGAAATTTTCTACGCTTTCCGGGTTATCCGAATGATTATCTTTCAAGATGCCATTTTCTTCGATATGGCGTTTGGCTTCTTCGTCGCCAAGCAAATAAATCATCCCGTAAATTTTTCTCATCGAATCGTCATATGCTTTATTTTCAGCATCATGATGATATTCGCGGAATGGCACCTGCGCGCGCTGAAAGGTTTGAAAGTCAGCCGAGCTGTTCTCACTGTAATAGGACTTCAGCTGATCAATCTCAGCCGGAGTGGCATACAGTTTGAAGCTTGGACTTGATTCTGCAGGATTCTGAAGGATTTCTCCGCTTGCCACGTCAATATAGTATGTTTGTTTTTCCTGATTCATCCAACCCATCTCCTTTTAGTGATTTGTCTTTCTTTACCACTAATCGGAGAAATATAACCCTCTATTAACTCAGCATGACCTTGTCTGACAGTGAGCTTCCGCCTTTTATTTTTGAAAATTCGTTCAGCAGGGAGGCTACAGTCAGTTTTTTCTTTTGATCTCCCTCTGCCTGAAAGATAATTCGTCCGCCGTCCATCATGACAAGGCGATTGCCAAGGTCGACTGCCTGCTGCATATTGTGGGTAATCATCAGAGTCGTTAACTGACCTTCTGAAACGAGCTTTTCTGTCAGGTTTGTAATGAGGTCGGCCCGGGAAGGATCAAGTGCAGCTGTATGCTCATCGAGCAAGAGTATTCCCGGATTCGTGAACGTGGCCATTAAAAGGGAAAGCGCCTGCCGTTCGCCTCCTGAAAGAAGCCCGACTTTTGCAGAGAGTCTGTCTTCGAGTCCAAGGCCGAGCGTCGTCAGCTTTTCCTTGAAAAATGCTTTTCTCCTCGCTGTAACGCCGGGTCTCAGTGTGCGTTTATGGACACGTGCATAAGCGATGGCGAGATTCTCTTCTATCGTGAGCGCAGGTGATGTTCCGGCCATCGGATCCTGAAAAACGCGGCCTAGGTATTTGGCGCGCTTGTGCTCGCGCAGGTTTGTCATCGATTTTTCTTCGATCAGCACGTCCCCGTAATCAGGAAAAAGCCTGCCAGATATAACGTTCAGCAAGGTGGATTTACCTGCTCCATTGCTGCCGATTACGGTTACGAAATCTCCTTTTTTAAGAGAAAGGGAAAGCCCGTTCAAAGCTTTTTTCTCATCGGGAGAACCTTCATTAAACACTTTTTCAATCTGCTTCAGCTCAAGCAATATGAACATCTCCCTTTCTCCTGAGAAGTTTTTTCCTTTTTTCTTTCTGTTTTGCCAGCAGCTGCGGCACGACGAGGGCCGCGATGACGATGGCTGCCGTGATCATCTTCATATCGCCTGTCTCAAGGAAGTCTGCTCTAAGCGCAAGCGCAATAATAATGCGGTAGAGTATGGCTCCAATGATGACAGCGAGAGTTGCCCGGATGATTGTTTTTGTTCCGACAAGGGCTTCCCCGATAATGACAGATGCAAGACCAATGATGATCATGCCGATTCCCATGCCAATATCGCTGAATCCTGAAAATTGAGCGATGAAAGCACCAGAAAAGGCAACAAGTGCATTGGATATGCCGAGACCGATAATTTTCAGAAGATCCGTATTGGCTGAAAAGCTTGAGATCATTTTTTCATTATCACCGACAGCGCGGATGGCAATGCCGATTTCTGTTTTCAGGAAATAATCGAGTGAAAGCTTTATAAGCACAATAATGGCGCACATGGCTGCGAGAACTGACCATGTTTTCGGGATAAATGCTTCAAGACCTGCTGATACAAATACAGACTGTATAAATGCGTCGATTCCAAGCTGATTCCAGCCATCAAGCAAAACAGAAAAGACCGTGCTTTCCTGAAGCAAAGGGACGTTTGATTGTCCCATGATCCGCAGATTTATCGAATATAAGGCAATCATCATCAGGATCCCCGAAAGCAGGGGATTGATTTTCCCTTTCGTGTGAAGAATTCCCGTAAGGAACCCTGCAACAAATCCGGCGACAAGGGCCGCCAGAGTTGCGATAAAAGGGTTAACGCCATTTACAATCAATGCAGCACATACCGCGGCACCTGTGACAAAGCTGCCGTCAACGGTGAGATCGGGAAAATCGAGAATCCTGAAGGAAAGATACACACCAAGAGCCATGATGGCGTAGATCAGTCCGGATTCAACAGAAGAGAATAGGGCAGTAAACATGGTGTATCCTCCTTAATCGATTAATTCAGCGTCTTTAAAGTCTTTTATGTCAACATTCATCGCTTCAGCCGCTTTTTTGCTGACCTGCAGTTTTAATTTCTGAGGGTAATCAACAGGGATATCTCCCGCTTTTTTTTCTCCTTTTAGGATATCAGCTGCCTTTAAGCCCGCTTCATATCCAATGTCCCCGTAGTCAAATCCATAAGCAGCAAAACCGCCTCTGGCTACTGAATCAAGCTCTCCGACAAACAGGGGAATGTCTTCGTCGCCTGCAACAGAAATAACAGACTCTAAAGCGGATACGACCGTATTATCAGTAATAATATAGAAAGAATCTACTTTTCCGACTAAGCTTTCAGCGGCCTGCTTGACTTCAGCTGAGGTTGAAACAGATGCTTCAACAATTTCAATATCTGTTCCCTTAGCTGCTTTTTTAACAAGATCAATTTGAGCCGCCGAGTTTTGCTCACCTGAGTTATAGATCATCCCGACCTTATTTCCGTCCACATTTTCATCTATGAATTTGACCGTATTCGGAATGGCATCAGGGTGAGTATCTGTCGTTCCGGTAATGTTTGCACCCGGTTTTTCAAAGCTTTCGACTAGGCCTGCCCCTATTGGATCCGTGACTGAAGTGAAAACAATCGGAATATCTTTAGTAGCATTGAGTGCGCTCAGAGCACTTGGTGTGGAGTTGGCGAAGATCAAGTCAACGCCATCGCCGACAAAATTGCTTGCAATGGTCTGATTATTATTCTGATCGCCGCCTGCAATCTGCACGTCATAGTCAACCTTTAGACCTTCATCTTTCAGTGCTTTTTGAAATCCTTTTAAAGCAGCATCAAGAGAAGGATGCTCGACAATTTGAGTGACACCCACCTGATAGGTCTTTTCGCCGCTGCCTCCCGACGTTTCTTTGCTTCCGCAGCCGGCAGCGATCATCATGCTTGACAGTGCGATTCCCATTCCAAGGTTTTTCCAGTTCATTTGACATACCCCCGTTTTATTTGCTTTTACGCTTTTATGCTTTTATTCATTAAATTATACCGCAATATTTAGTTTCGACAATCATTATTTTCTGATTTGAGTGAAATTTCAGCTATTTTTTCTGTTTAAAAGAAGAGATAATGAGGGAAATTACATGTATGTCAAATACATCCAGGAGGATTCCATGTCAGACACCCGGAAAATTGCCGAAGAAGTCATCTGGGCACTTGGAGGCCGTGAAAATATCACATCTGTGTCGCACTGTGCGACAAGGCTTCGCGTAATGGTGAAAAGGAAAGAAGACATTGATCAGAAAAAAGCGGAGTCCATTGATAAAGTAAAGGGAGCCTTTTTTCATTCAGGGCAATATCAGCTGATTTTCGGAACAGGGACGGTGAACCGCATTTATGAAGAGGTCATTGCGCTAGGTGTTACCGGGTCTGCAAAGGATGAACAGAAAGAGGCAGCAGCAAAAAGCGGCAATTTGTTTCAAAGATCCGTCCGTGCGTTTGGGGATGTTTTTGTTCCAATCATTCCGATTCTCGTTGCTACCGGGCTTTTTATGGGGATTAGGGGCCTTATCCTCCAGGAGCAGGTGCTTGCTTTTTTCGGCATGACACCTGAACAGATCCCGCAAAATGTCATTACGTTTTCAGAGGTGCTGACGGATACAGCCTTTGCTTTTCTTCCCGCGCTTGTTGCATGGTCTGCGTTCAGGGTTTTCGGGGGAAATCCCGTCATTGGAATGGTGCTCGGCTTAATGCTTGTAAGTCCTGCCCTTCCAAATGCCTACGATGTGGCGGCAGATAAAGCCGAGGCGTTGACATTTTTTGGTTTTATTCCGGTTCTTGGCTATCAGGGGTCGGTCCTCCCTGCATTTATCGCGGGGCTAATAGGAGCAAAACTTGAGCGTTCAATCAGGAAACATACAAGAGAATCGCTTGATTTGATTTTGACACCATTTTTAACGCTTTTATTCATGATCATTCTTTCTCTTTTTATCATAGGACCAGTTTTTCATACAGTTGAGGAATTTATCCTGAACAGCACAGTAGCCATATTAAACTGGCCGTTTGGCATAAGCGGTCTCATCATAGGTTCATTAAATCAGCTGATTGTTGTAACAGGCGTCCATCATGTGTTTAACCTGCTTGAGATCCAGCTGCTCGAGCGCTTCGGATACAATCAGTACAATGCGATCATTACGTGTTCTGTCGTTGCACAGGGGGGAGCGGCGCTTGCTGTGGGCCTGAAAACCAAGTCAAAAAAACTGAAGGCCATTGCGCTGCCATCTTCTTTTTCTGCTTTGCTCGGAATCACAGAGCCCGCGATTTTCGGCGTGAACCTCCGCTATATCAAACCGTTTGTCATGGCGCTGATTGGCGGCGGCATTGGCGGATTTGCTGCCTCTCTTGCAGGCCTTAAAGCAACAGGAATGGCGATAACGGCAATTCCTGGAGTTCTGCTGTACTTAAATGGACAGATCATCATGTATCTCGCTGTGAACTTTCTCGCAGTCGCAACGGCATTTGTCCTGACATGGCTGTTCGGTTTTTCAGATAAGATGATTGATTTAGACGATGAAAAGGAATAAACTCCTAAAAATTCACAGATATATAACAAACGGGTAAAAACTATATTACAAAATGATGATATGAAACATTGGCCCTAAGACAATATGTATACTGATTTGTAACAGATTGGATTAGGTGGCATAGAAATGAACATAAATGAGAGAGCATTGGTACATCTATCAGGCATCTATTCAAAGCTTCTAGGGTATTTGCTGGTTCATCGAGATGCTGACGGAAATGTCGCATATGACATCAGCGAGCTGTCGGATGAACTGGGATTGTCAAAGAGGACCGCTATTCTCAGAATGCAGCAGCTTGAGCAGTTTGGCGCCATTCAGACAGAAAAGCAGGGGGTGTGCAGAATCATCACCACCCGCATTGAAAAAACACCGATAAGCCTTTGCTATCAGGCATTGCATGCTTTGAAAAGAAAACCCGGCCTGGCAGAAGATCCTTTGAAGCTGGCTGATGAAATGAATGTGGATGAAAAAGATGCAGAAATGATCCTGCACGTTCTTTCAAAATAATGAAGTGAATACCTCCGGGCTCCCGGGGGTATTTCTGCTGCCGAAAAATATTCTGTTTGAACTCGGGGCCAATCAATTGGGCATGCCGTTATAATAGTTTTATAGAGATGCTTTGACACAGGGGGATGACGCAGCATGCTGGAAGGAAAAATTATTAAATTTTACCGTGAATTCTACAACATAAAGCAAAGGGACCTTGGTGAGGCGATTTGTTCGGCCACGCACATCAGTAAAATAGAACGCGGGCTGACAGAAGTATCGAAGGAAACCATTCAATTGCTGTGCGAGCGGCTTGGAATCAGCATCGATTCAGAAATTGAAAACTACTATAAGATTAAAAAACTTCTTAATGAATGGCACGAAGCCATCATACACAAAAGCCATTCAAAAACCGAAGCTGTCAAAGAGCAGCTTGAAAACAGCCGCCTGCTTCAGATTCAGGACTTTCACCGTACATATACGCTTATTTTAACCAGGTATTATCTATCATCTTCTAAAAATGAAGAAGCAGAAGCTCTTTTAAACGAGATGCGCCTGTGGACCGGTCTGTCCCCATATGAACAAAATCTTTTGCTGCATATCCAGGGGAATTATCATTTGAGAGCCCGGCATGATTACTTTAAAGCAATTGCCGTATTAAAAGAAATTAATCTTGCAGAATATTCTAACCGTGAATATTATTACGATCTGGCGCTTGCTTACCATTCGATTCATTCAAATGTCCTTGCTTACTTTTATGCGGGCAAAGCCCTCCAGTTCTTTACAGAAAACAGAAGCCTGTCACGAATCATTGAAACGGAAATGCTTATGCTGATTCAGCTGGAGCAATCGGATGATGCTGTTTTTCAAAACAAAGAATATGAGCGCCTCATAGAGATGGCAGGAGATTACGGACTGTCTCATCAGCAGGCGCTGCTGCACCACAATTTCGGATATCATCAGCTCAGGCAGGGGGAATTTACAGCTGCAGCAGAATACTATAAAAAATCTGCCGATAAACGGCAGCCCGGAGATCCCAATTACCTTGGTTCTTTTGAAGGATATGTGAATGCTCTCTCAAAAGAGGGCCTGACAAAGAAGGAAGACCTGGCAGCCCTTGCCCAAAAGGGTCTGTCACTCGCCGAAAAAGACGACAATAAGACTTTTATTCATTTTTTTACGATGCACCTATTAAAAATAAACGGGGAAGTCGAATCCTACTATCAGTACATAGAAAACCATGCTTATCCGCACTTTAAAGAACTTGGATATGTTCTTCCGGCACAGCATTACGGTTTATTGCTGTTTGATTATTACATGGAAAAAGGCGATTTGAAAAAGGCCAATGACTTCGCTAAAGGGCTGATGGAGAAGTTCAGGAGGAACAATCAGTTTGTTTAAGCGGATTTTTTCAGGTGACTACTTGAGATCATACAAAAAGAGCCATCATCTTATGCGGATGATGGCTCTTGATTATTCTTCTGAATCTCCTTCGGCAGCATCCCGGAGCAGATCAGGCGCTGTCAAGTAGAGCAGTCCATTGCCTTCGAGCGTCTTTGGATTTCCATAAGGAATTGTACGCTTAATGAGCTGGGCGTATAGTTCAGCTTCAGTCAGCGTCCTGTCAAATTCTTTTTCTTCCAGCTCTTTAATTAAAGCAAGTGCACCTGAAACGTGCGGAGTGGCCATAGAGGTACCGCTGAATGCAGCATATTCCCCGCCAGGTATAGTAGAAACAATCCTTTCACCAGGTGCAACTAAGTCAAGTTCATTATTGGAATTGGAAAAAGGGGAAGATGCCCTGTTAAATCCTACTGAGCCAACCGAAATCACTTCATTATATGAGCCGGGATAAGAATACTCGGAAGTGCCCCCGTCCTGATCTCCTTCATTTCCCGCAGCACAAACGACGGATATCTGATTCGCAACGGCTTTTTTTACAGCCTTGCGCAGCTCAGAATGATCAGACGGTCCTCCGAGTGACATCGAAATAACATCAACTTTCTGTTCAATGGCGTAAAGAATGCCTTTCACAATCCAGTCGTACTCACCGCTTCCTGTATCTCCTGCCAGCACTTTTACAACGAGAATTTTTGCCTGCGGGGCAACTCCCACATATTTTGATGCGGCAATTGTTCCCGCTACGTGAGTGCCGTGGCCGTGGTAATCGGTCACCCGGTTTTGGTCCCCGTTGTCATCGGTCGTAAAATTACGCCCTCCTGCTATATTGCCGCGCAGATCAGGGTGATTGATGTCACAGCCTGTATCAAGCACTGCGATCGTTATGCCCCTTCCGCGGACTCCCTTTTCCCAGATCTTTGGGGCTTGAATCATTTCCACACCTTCAGAATTGGTTTTCACATTTTTAACAACCGGGCCATATTTATGGGGGAGCAGCCTTACTTGTCCTCTCATCTCTCCCTCTCCTTTACTCGTAATGCTTTAGGTATATGATGGCGTGAGCAAAAGCATGATGAATGACGAGAAGAAACTCATGACTCGTTCAAAACTCCCAAATGTGCTTTGCTTATTTTAATTTGACTAATTAAGGGTATGAAAAAAAGACAGGCAAAATACACTAATTGTGAAAAGGAGGAGGTCATCATGAAGAGATTTTCCGGTTTTGCCCTTCTGAATGCGGCGGGATATGTTCTCGTCATTGTTGTTAACTATCTGGCAAATGCCCTGCCGCTCAATGGACAGACATCTGCAGAGGTGTCTGACAGTATCCCGGTTTTGTTCACGCCTGCAGGCTATGCATTTTCCATCTGGGGACTGATTTACCTGCTGCTTGGAATTTGGACGGCAAGACAATTTTTTGTGAATGAAGAAGAACGCATGAACTATGCAAAGATTGGCATTTGGTTTTTCCTGAGCTGTATCTTTAACAGCCTATGGCTTTTTGCTTTCCATTATGAACTGTTTCCGGTCTCGCTGCTTGTCATGCTGGGACTGCTGATTTCCCTGATTATCGTGTATACGCGCATTCAGCGTTTACCAGAACGGAAATGGCTCATGAGAACACCGTTTTCGATTTATCTAGGCTGGATTTCAGTTGCAACAATCGTAAACTTTTTCATTTTCTTTTATACGGCAGGCATTGAATCATTCCTTGGCTTGAATGAGCTCGCCTGGGCAGTTATTATGCTGATTGTCGGAGCCGTGCTTGCCGTCTGGTTTACATTCAAAAATGATGATGTCTATTATCCGCTTGTCTTCATCTGGGCATATATTGCCATTTATGTGATGCAGGATCCGGCTGCCATCAAAAGAACAGTTGTCATAACGGTGATCGTCATTGCAGCGGCTGTTCTGTTAAAACTTATTCAAAAGCTTCGGAAATAAGAAAAGTGATGCTGGAACTTAACGATTTCAGAGATGAAAAACACCGAACTAGGATATAGCTAGCTCGGTGTTTTTTTCGTGTTAAAGTACAGGACTAGAAGAGGGTGCCGCCACTTTTATCAGACATGGAACCTCGTTTGTGGCGTTATTAGAGGTAGTGCTGCCACTTTCATCGGAAGAGGAACCTCATATGTGGCGTTATTCGAGGTAGTGCTGCCACTTTCACCGGAAGAGGAACCTCATTTGTGGCGTTATTCGAGGTAGTGCTGCCACTTTCACCGGAAGGGGAACCTCGTTTGTGGCGTTATTCGAGGTAGTGCTGCCACTTTCATCGGAAGAGGAACCTCATATGTGGCGTCATTCGCGATAGTGCTGCCACTTTCACCGGAAGAGGAACCTCGTTTGTGGCGTTATTCGAGGTAGTGCTGCCACTTTCATCGGAAGAGGAACCTCATATGTGGCGTCATTCGCGATAGTGCTGCTACTTTCATCGGAAGAGGAACCTCATATGTGGCGTCATTCGCGATAGTGCTGCCACTTTTATCAGAAAAGGAACCTCATTTGTGTAGTCATACCCTGAAACAGCATCAATTTTAAGAATATTTTCAAGTGAACTACCGACATGTTTTCTCCCAGCCCCTAGGATGATTCTTTTTTAAAACTTCCTTCCAGTACCTTCTGATAGCCGTAAATCAAAGCTGCATAGGAAACCGAAAGTGCAAAGAGGCAGTGCTTATTTAATTTCTTCAGCTTATATAAACCTGTTTTTTCGAAAACGTAGGTGAGAGGATAGGCCAATAGGAAATCCATGGCCGCATTAAGCAGCATAAACCTCCAAAATTTTCCGTATGTAAGGTGGAATATCCAGAGGGTTCCTGAAATGAACGGGCCGAATATAAAGCTCAGATCTCCCCATAAGCGGTTTTTCTTTCCTCCTTTAATCGTCCAAAGCTGATAAGGCCCTGCGATCATTGTTTCAACCGCCAACAACAATGAGACAAGAAAAGAGGCAGGCGAAAAGCGAAGGATGGAAGCGGGCTTTAATAAGAACAGGCTTCCCCAGGAAAGAATAAGAATGATGATTCTGATCGGTTTTGAATAGGTCACAAAAAATCCCTCCTGTTATTCATCATGCTCGAATGGGGGAGGAATTATGAAAAAACGTCCAGACAATTGCCTGAACGTTTTTTGTTATGCTTTTTTGTCGTCATACTGCATGTAAACGGCGTGTGTGACAGTGAAGTCTTCAATCCCGTGTTTGCCGTCTGCTCCGCCAAGCCCTGATTTACGCAGGCCGGCATGATAGCCTTGAATGGCTTCGAAATTTTCACGGTTAATGAAGGTCTCGCCGAACTTCAGTTCATTTGCTGCACGCATGGCTTCGTGGACATTATCTGTATAGATGGACGATGAGAGGCCGTAATCAGAATCATTTGCAAGCTCGATTGCTTCATCAAGCGTTTTATACGTCATAATCGGAAGAACGGGTCCGAAAATTTCTTCCTGGATGATTTCTGAATCCTGACTGACATTTGTTATGACGGTAGGTTCATAAAAGAATCCTCCGGATATGTCAGCCCGCTTTCCGCCAGTAAGAATTTTTGCCCCGCTGTCAACAGCATTATGAACCATCTTTTCAACCGTTTCCAGGCGGTCCTTGCTGACGAGCGGTCCCATTTCAGACTCTCTGTCTGCAGGCATTCCAACCTTTGTATCTTTCATAGCTACTGTCATTTTCTCGATAAATTCTTCAGCAACATCCTCATGCACATACACACGTTCCGCATTTGTACAAGCCTGACCGGAATTTGTGATTCTCGACTGTTTGATGCTCTTAACGGCAGTCTCGAGATTTGCATGCTTCGTCACGATGGCAGGTGCCTTACCGCCAAGCTCCAGGTTCACCTTCGTGATGTTTTGGGCAGCTGCTTCCATAACCTTTGTTCCTGCTTTCACGCTGCCGGTCATGGTAATGATGCCAACCTTAGGGTGAGAGGCCATCACGTTTCCGATTGTCGAACCTTTTCCGGTAATGAAATTGTAAACGCCGGGAGGAATATCTTTCATTTCATCAATGATTTTTGTGAACTCAGCTGCGGTATTTGGTGTTTGCTGGCTTGGTTTGAGAACAATGGTGCAGCCTGTAATAAGAGCGGTTGCGACTTTCCTTGCCAAGATGAAAACAGGAAAGTTCCATGGGACGATTCCCGCAACAACGCCTATCGGCTTCCTGAACATCAGGATGTTTTCATTCGGACGGTCACTCGGAATGATTTCCCCTTCAATCCTGCGTGCCCACTCGGACATGTAGTAAAAGTAGTCAATTGCCGTATCAACCTCACCGCTTGCCTGCTGATATGGCTTTCCCTGTTCCTCCATCAGTAGTTCAATAAAGGTTTCACGCCGTTCCTTCAGCCTGTCCCCAAGAGCTCTGACGATTTTTCCTCTATCTGCTGAGGGGACTTTTTCCCATTGCTTCTGAGCTTTGAATGCCGCTTCAATCGCTTTGTTTGCATCTTCTTCTGTACCTGCAAAAATGGCTGAAATGACTTCCTCTGTCGCCGGATTTACGACTTCAATTGTTTCATCTGAAGTTGAATCCATGTATTCTCCGTTAATATATAATTTATGCCGTTTCATAGTGATCCTCCTTCAATTTCAATCTAGTAGACTGTTCCACTCATGGTTATCCCTTAAACATGAGAATCTTTTTGAATGTGCAGCGAAAAATTGGAAATTGAAACTTTTTTGTGCTAGATTCGTAGTACAATAGAAGCAGACTTCCTTTAATGGAAAATATTTTTAGGGGTGATCAACTTGTCAATTTCATTATCAAAAGGACAGCGCATTGATCTTACGAAAACAAATCCGGGTTTAACAAAAGTGATTATCGGTCTTGGGTGGGATACGAATAAATATTCAGGCGGCAGAGATTTTGATTTGGATGCGTCGGCATTTCTTGCAGATGGAAATGGAAATGTACAGAACGATCTTGATTTTATCTTTTATAACAATTTAAAGAGTCCAAATGGGGCAGTTGAACATACAGGGGATAACCGCACAGGTGAAGGAGACGGGGACGATGAACAGATGATCATTGATTTTTCCCTGATGCCTTCTCACGTTGAGAAAATCGGCATTACCGTTACCATTCATGATGCAGAAGCCCGAAGCCAGAACTTCGGCCAGGTTTCCAATGCCTTCGTGCGCGTTGTAAATGCAGACAACTCTGAAGAAGTGCTGCGCTATGACCTCGGTGAAGACTTCTCAGTCGAAACAGCAGTAGTTGTATGCGAATTGTACAAGCACGGCCAGGACTGGAAGTTCAATGCAATCGGCAGCGGCTTCTCAGGAGGACTCGCTGCATTATGCCGAAACTACGGACTTGATGTCTGATAGGAGGCTGTGAACATGAGCACAATCAATTTGATGAAAAAAACGGCCGGTATCGTTCTTGAGAAAAAAAAGCTTACAGGTGTCGTCGCAAGAGTAGGTCTTGTTCTTGATATTTCCGGTTCAATGCGGAGCCTCTACAAGGATGGAACCGTGCAAAAGGTGGTTGAGAGAATTCTTGCAGTGGCAAGCCAGTTTGATGATGACGGAATGCTTGACGTCTGGGTATACGACAATGAATTTACAAGACTTCCATCAGTCACAGAACGAGATTTCGAAAACTATGTAAACAGAGAGATTCTTTTTAACGATTCTATACATAAATTCGGGCGCAACGATGAACCGCCGGTCATGTTTGATGTCATGACAAAATATTTAAAGGAAGAGCCGAGCAGTGATCCTGCGTTTGTCGTGTTTATAAACGACGGAGGCTGTAAAAGCACAATTAAAAAACCGGTTGTGTCATCTTCTGATAAGCCGCTTTTCTGGCAGTTTGTCGGGATTGGAGATTCCAATTTTAAAGTGCTTGAAAATCTGGACACAATGGAAGGCAGGTTCATCGACAACGCAAACTTCTTCCATGTGCAGAACATCGATGCAATGACAGATGAAGAGCTTTATGACCGTTTACTGAATGAGTTTCCGGACTGGATCAGAGAAGCAAAGGACAAACGAGTATTGTGATTTTGAGGCCACAGGGCATAATCCTGTGGTCTTTTTTTTCTGTTCTGATTGAAAAATCATTCCTTTTTCCTGTTTGCTTATGTGAATCTGCATACAAACCAATCTTTTTTCATGCCCCGCTCACAAAAAACGAATCAAAAGACCCGTAAAATTGTGGGCATTTACATAATTTACAATTGAGAAAACAGGTCGGCACCTCTTGCCGTCTAGTCATAAAAGCGCTATCATGGACGTATAATCTGAAATGTAATTTCAAAAAAGTTAAGTTTAAATTGAAATTATGTTTATATTAAAATATACTGAATAGTAAGAATTTTGTTAGGGGGCAACATCCTTTTATGGAAAAACAGCTGCGTTCATTAACGACAGAATTGAGAAATGAACAAACAATGAAGATCGACAGCGCAAGCACGCTTGAAATCCTCTCGATCATGAATAACGAGGATATGAAAATAGCGGCGGCAGTACAAGAAGTTCTTCCTGAAGTGAAGGCGGCCGTAGAGTTTACCTATGAATCTCTTAAAAAGGGAGGCAGGATCATTTATATTGGTGCAGGCACAAGCGGCAGGCTCGGAGTCCTCGACGCTGTCGAATGCCCGCCGACCTTCAGTACATCACCGGATACAGTCATCGGGCTGATTGCCGGTGGGGAACGAGCTTTTGTTAAAGCGGTAGAAGGAGCAGAAGACAGAGAAGATTTTGGAGTAAATGATTTAAAATCCATCCAGCTCACAGCTAATGATACGGTAGTAGGCATTGCCGCAAGCGGAAGAACGCCTTATGTTTACGGAGGCCTTCAATATGCAAAAAGCATCGGGGCTAAAACAGTCGCTCTTTCATGCAACAAAGATGCGAAAATTTCTGAAGCGGCGGAAGTCGGTATAGAAGTGATTGTTGGGCCTGAAGTTGTAACGGGTTCAACAAGAATGAAAGCGGCTACTGCCCACAAGATGGTTTTAAACATGATCTCAACAGCATCCATGATCAAAATCGGAAAAGTGTATGAAAATCTGATGGTTGATGTGAATGTGAGCAACTACAAGCTCAAAGAACGGGCCGTCAGCATCATCCAGACGTTAACTGGATCAGATTATGAAACGGCAAAAGAGACTCTTGAAAAAGCGGAGCTGAAAGTGAAGCCGTCCATTGTCATGATTAAAGCGGGAGCCGCGTATGACGAAGCATCTGATTTATTGCTTCGCGCAGACGGAGATGTCCGAAAAGCCATCTCACTTCATGAAGGGTAAGGAGCGAAAGCTATGACAACCGGTGCTCTCTCCATTATCCAAACGATGCTTTCCAAGCTGCCGCAATCTGAACAAAAGCTTGCCGAATATATTCTCAAACATCCGCACGAAGTGGTAAACAGCACCGTAAGCGAGCTCAGCACATCGGCAAAGACAAGCGGGGCAGCTGTTGTCAGGCTCTGCAAATCACTTGGACTCAGAGGGTTTCAGGATCTGAAAATGAGAATTGCCGGCGACTTGATGAAGTCTGTTGAACAAGGCTACCGTGATATTGAGCCTGGTGAATCTCTTTACAGAGTTGTTGAGAAAACGACAAGCAATACGATTCAGATTATAAGAGATACAGCGGAGATTATTGATCATGACAATCTGAAAATGGCAATCAGCATGCTCATGAAGGCGAAAAACGTTCACTTCTGCGGGGTAGGCGCATCAAACATAGTCGCGCAGGATGCCCAGCAAAAGCTGATCCGCATCAACAAAGGAGCAACTGCCTTTACAGATATGCATCTTGTTGCAACATTAATAGCAAATGCACAGCCGGACGATGTGCTTTTCGCCATTTCGTTTTCGGGTGAAACGAAGGAAATCGTCAATGTGATGAAACTTGCAAGAGAAAGAGGAGTGAAAACGATTGGGCTTACCCATTTCGGGCAGACGACTGTTTCCTCACTCAGCGATGTCTCGCTTCATACTTCTTTCTCAAATGAAGCTCCATTCAGGAGCGCCGCGACGTCATCACGGCTTGCGCAGCTTTATATGATTGATATTTTATTCCTCGGAATGGCGACCGAGCAGTATGATGAGACCGTTCGATATATTGACAATACAAGAGCGGCGATCAAATCAATGACAGAAAAAATGAAATAGGCACAACAAAAGGGGGATTACAGAATGGCTAAGGGGAATAACAGAAACTTACTCATTGCCGAGCAGCTGCTTGAGCATCTTGGAGGAGCAGAAAACGTCAGTGCTTCTACACACTGCATGACTAGGCTTAGAGTTTCTCCGTATGACAAATCAAAAGTAAATATGGATGCCATTAAAAAAACAGACGGTGTTCTCGGGGTTGTAGAGGAAGAGACGATTCAGATCATTCTTGGACCTGGAGCTGTCAACAAGGTTTCGGCCGAGTTTGAAAAGCTGCTTGCTTCAGCGGACGGATTCGACTTAAAGGATGCCGCATCGAAAAACAAGTCGGAAATCGATAAAAAGAATGCAAAGCCTTTTAAACTGTTCCTCAGAAGAATTGCAAGCATCTTTATTCCGCTGATTCCGGCACTTGTCGCATCCGGGTTGATTACCGGTATTACAAAAGCAGTTGTCCAGGCAGAGTGGCTTGCAGCCGATTCACAGCTGGCCATTATTTTAACTGTTATAGGTTCAGGATTGTTCGCTTACCTAGGAATATTAGTCGGTACAAACGCGGCAAAAGAATTTGGCGGTTCGCCGGCGCTTGGCGCACTCGCAGGTATTCTGGTCATTAACCCCGCAGTGGGCGATATTGCCCTGTTCGGCGAAAATCTTCTTCCTGGACGCGGCGGCTTAATCGGAGTCCTTTTCGCTGCCATCTTTATTGCTTTCGTTGAAAAGCAGGTTCGCAAATTTGTTCCGCAGTCTCTTGATATTATCATTACACCTACCATTGCACTTTTAATTACAGGGATCGTAACCTATATCGTATTCATGCCAGTTGGAGGTTTTGTATCTGATACGATCACAAAAGGACTTCTGAGCGTGCTTGATCTTGGAGGAGTAGTTGCCGGTTTTGTCCTTGGAGCTACGTTCCTTCCGCTTGTTGTAACAGGTCTTCATCAGGGTCTGACACCTGTACATCTTGAGCTGATTAATTCAATCGGCGATGATCCGCTTCTTCCGATTCTTGCTATGGGAGGCGCAGGTCAGGTAGGGGCAGCCTTTGCCATCTACTTCAAAACAAAGAAGAAAAGCCTGAAGCGCGCCATTGGCGGCGGTCTTCCATCAGGCATGCTCGGCATCGGCGAACCGCTGATCTTTGGTGTCACACTGCCTCTGGGCCGTCCTTTCCTGACAGCATGTCTTGGAGCAGGAGTAGGGGGAGCCTTCCAGGCGCACTTTGATATTGCGACAATTGCAGTCGGTGTATCCGGCCTTCCGCTGACATTCCTGGTTCACACAAACCAGATCCTTCTTTACCTTGCAGGACTCGCCATCTCTTATGCTGCAGGTTTCATCTTTACGTATCTATTCGGATTTAAAGACGAAATGGCAGCTGAGTTCAAGTGATCGGCATATCATTTTATCTTCAGGACCCGCATGCAGAACAGCAGATTCTGCATGCGGCAGTATCAGGCGTGAAGCGGGCGTTTACCTCGCTTCACATTCCTGAAGAAAAGGGAAATCTGAAGCAGAGGGCGGCAGAGCTTCTGGCACTTGCAGAAAACCATGACATTGAGATCCATGCCGACGTATCACCTTCCACACTAAAGCATCTTGACATACATAATTTTGAAGAGCTTTCTGCATTTGGTATCAGGGGAATCAGACTTGATGACGGATTCGATGAAGCTGCGATACAGTCACTGTCTGCCGTTTTTGCCCTTTCTATTAATGCGAGCACGATAACCGGGCCCGAGCTTGCATCTTTGCTGAAAAAAGGCTTGGAACCTCAAAAGACGATAGCATGGCACAATTTCTATCCGAGGAGAGAAACCGGTTTAGACGAAGAATTCTTTCATTCTCAAAATGAGCTGTTCAGAAAATACGGCATTGAGACAGCAGCCTTCATCCCCGGTACAGGGACAAAAAGAGGACCGCTGTATGATGGACTGCCAACTTTAGAGAAACATAGAAACATATCCTCCTATGCAGCCGGTGTTGAACTGCTTCAAAAGGTCGATCACGTCAATATAGGCGACCCGGGTACAGAAGACGGCCTGATAGAAAAATTGTCTCTTTATAAAAGACGGAATATTCTAACTCTAAGGGTTCATTCAGACCAGTTTACAGGCGGCTTTTATCAGTTTCGGCCAGATGCATCAAGAGATGTTTTCAGACTAAAAGATACGCGATTGGCTGAAGAGGTAAAACCATGCAATACGATTGAACGGCAAATAGGAATGATTACGATGGATAACAGCGGGTACGGCCGCTACAGGGGAGAAGTCCAGATTTGCAGGCGGGTCTTAAAAGCAGATGAAAGAGTGAATGTCATCGGAAAAGTGATAGATGAGGATTTGCCGCTTTTGAACCTTGCCCTGCCCGGACAAAAAGTGAAGATCGACGCGGTTTAAAAAAATACGGAAAACAAAGGGGAAACACATGAAAAAATGGACAGCCAGCGCACTTAGTTCGGTTCTTGCTCTATCGCTTATCGCACCATCTGCATCGTTTGCAGAAATCAAAGCCTCGCCTAAAGCTAAAACAGAGTACTCTGTTCTGTCGAAAGCAAAAAAACCTGAAGAAGCCGGTTTCTCTTCTGAAAAACTTGAAAAAGTAGACCAGCTGATTGAAAAAGAAGTCGCAGCCGGTTTTCCGGGAGCCGCTCTGATTGTCATAAAAGACGGCAAAATCGTAAAAAATGAAAGCTACGGCTACAAACAAAAATTTGACGGTCATACACCGCTTAAGAAATTTTTGAAGATGGAGAACGATACGCTGTTTGACCTCGCCTCCAATACAAAAATGTATGCTGCAAACTTTGCTCTGCAAAAACTGGCAAGCGAAGGAAAACTGGATGTTTACGACAAAGTTCAAACGTACATTCCGGAATTTAAGGATTCAGAGTCTGATGTGATCAAGGGCAAAGACACGATGCGCATTATTGATGTCCTGCATCACACAGCAGGATTTAAGCCTGACCCGCAATATCATAACCCTGCAGTATCAAAGGAACTGTATTCGCAGGAGCGGGAAAAAACAATTGCAAATATCAACAAGACGCCTCTTACATATGAACCGGGAACACAGAATATTTACAGCGATGTAGATTATATGCTTCTTGGCACGATCGTTGAAAAAATTACTGGACAAAAGCTTGATCAATACGTTGAAAACGAATTGTACAAGCCTTTGAAATTGAAGGATACAGTCTTTAATCCGCTGCAAAAAGGGTTTAAACCGAAGGAAATCTCAGCAACAGAACTTATGGGCAATACCCGCGACGGCGTCATCAGCTTCCCGAACATCAGAACATATACACTTCAGGGGGAAGTTCATGATGAAAAAGCCTTCTATTCAATGGAAGGTGTATCTGGACACGCAGGTCTGTTTTCAACAACACAGGACCTTGCCGTTCTTCTTCAAGTGATGCTGAATGGAGGAGGCTACGGAAACGAGAAGCTTTTTGACAGAGAGGTTATCGAAGAATTCGTAGAGCCTTCTGACATGAATGGCACGTACGGCCTCGGCTGGAGATTAAATGGAAACGACAGCATGGACTGGATGTTCAGCAAGTATGCAAGCGACAGCGCTTATGGTCATACAGGCTGGACAGGCACTGTCACGATTATTGATCCTGAGTATGACCTTGGCATCGTTCTTTTAACAAACAAAAAGCACTCTCCGCTCGTGAATCCGGCTGCAAACTCTAATCAATTCTTCGGAGATCTGTTTACAACAGGCAGCTATGGAAGTGTTGTAACAGCTGTTTATGAAGCTTTGGAAACCAAATAAAAAATAAGGGGATGGGTAACATGGGGAAAAAGAAATGGATATCCGCCGCTCTTGCAGCGGTCCTGTCAGTATCAGCTTTAGCCGGAATCAAGCCGGTTAAAGCATCGGCAGAAACAGATGTGAAAGCCATTGTAGAAAACATGTCCGTTGATGAAAAAATCGGACAGATGCTGATGCCTGATTTCCGCAACTGGAAAAAAGAAGGGGAAAGCACTGCGACAGGCTTCACGGTTATGAACGATGAAGTCGGCGGCATCATTCAGAAATATCACCTTGGGGGAGTCATTCTTTTCGCAGAAAACGTTGTCGGAACCGAACAGACAGCACGTTTAACAGACGGTCTTCAGCAGGCAAGCCCTGATATTCCGCTCTTCATTACAATTGATCAGGAAGGCGGGATTGTCACGCGTCTTCAGACAGGGACAAACCTTCCAGGCAATATGGCACTCGGTGCTGCAAGAAGTGAAAAATATGCCTATCAGACAGGTGAAATTGTCGGCAAAGAGCTTTCCTCTCTCGGAGTGAACGTTAACTTTGGTCCGTCGGTTGATGTGAACAATAACCCAGGGAATCCGGTAATCGGCGTCCGTTCGTTCAGTTCTAATCCGGAACTTGTTTCAAAGCTTGGCATCCAGACAATCAAAGGACTACAAAGCCAGAATATGGCCGCAACAACAAAGCATTTCCCGGGACATGGCGATACAGCGACAGACAGCCATTATGGGCTTCCTATCGTGACGCATGACAAAGAAAGACTTCGTGCTGTTGAACTCGCTCCTTTCCAAAAAGCCATTGATGAAGGCGTTGACATGGTCATGACGGCTCATGTTCAATTCCCGGCATTTGACGATACGACGTACATCAGCAAAAAAGACGGTGAGGAAATTCTTGTTCCGGCTACGCTTTCCAAGAAAGTTCTGACTGGACTGCTTCGCGAAGAAATGGGCTTTAACGGTGTCATCATTACGGATGCCCTGAATATGAAAGCCATCGCCGACAACTTCGGCCAGGAAGAAGCTGTTGTGCTTGCACTGAAATCCGGTGTGGATATCGCATTAATGCCTGCACAGGTAAATTCACTTGATATGGAGCAAAATCTTGCATCTGTCTTCAATGCTGTGAAAGAAGCGATCTCAGAAGGGGAGCTTCCGATTGAGCAGGTGAATGCATCCGTTGAGCGCATTCTTACACTAAAGGAAAAACGCGGCATCTTAACACCTGATTTAACTCCAATTGAGGAAAAAGTAGAAAATGCACTTGAAGTAGTCGGAAACAAAGATCACCTGAAAAAAGAAAAGAAAATGGCAGAAGATGCTGTCACCCTTTTGAAAAACGAAGATAAAACACTTCCTTTCAAACCGAAAAAAGGCGAAAAAGTATTGGTGCTTGCACCATTTGCGGATCAAGTAGAAGCGATGACACGCAGTCTTAAAGAATTAAAAGGCAAGAAAAAAGACGTTGAAGTCTCAGGATATGCTTTCTCCGGGAAAACATTCGGTCCTGAAACAGCTGCGATGATTGATAAAGCTGATTATGTCATTACTGGTTCCTATGTGGTGAAAAACGACCCGGCTGTAAACGACGGCGTCATTGACGACTCAGTACAGGATTCAAGCAAATGGGCAACGGCTTTCCCAAGAGCGGTCATGAAAGATGCACAGTCAAAAGGCAAAGATTTTGTCCTTATGAGCATGCGCAATCCGTATGACGCAGCAAATTTTGAAGAAGCAAAAGCTGTCATGGCCGTTTACGGCTTCAAAGGCTATTCAAACGGCGCATACAGACAGCCAAACATCCCGGCCGGAATCAGAACGATCTTCGGAGAGTCAAATCCAAAAGGCAAGCTTCCAGTCGACATTCCATCCGTCACAAATCCAGAAGAAACGCTGTATCCGTTCGGATATGGACTGGACATCCGCTCAGGCAAACAGCTTAAATAATCTGATCTAAGGGAGAGGCTGAAATGAAACGAATACTTGTGCTTATAACGGTACTGATGCTTGCAATCAGTGCATGGCCGGCTGATAAAGATGTTTCTGCCCATAAAGAGAAAAAGAAAAACAAAGTCACACCGGGTGTTGAAGTATTGCTGGAGGATGAGAAAGAACTTCTCAAGGGGAAAAAAGTCGGGCTGATTACAAATCCGACGGGAATAGATTCAAACCTGAACAGCATCGTTGACCAGCTGCATAACGATCCTGAAATTGAACTGACGGCCCTTTTCGGCCCTGAGCACGGCGTCCGCGGAGATGCTCAGGCCGGCTCATACGTCGAGTTTTATATCGACGAGAAAACAGGCCTTCCAGTATACAGTCTATATGGTAATACGAAGAAACCAACTCCTGAAATGCTTGAGAACGTAGAAATTCTTCTTTTTGACATCCAGGATGTCGGAACGCGCTACTACACATACATTTACACAATGGCTTATGCCATGGAAGCAGCGAAAGAAAACAACATTCCGATTGTCGTGCTCGACCGCCCGAATCCGCAGGGAGGGGACAGTGTCGACGGACCTGTCCTTGAACCGGAAGCAGCGTCCTTTATCGGACTTTATCCGATTCCGACTAAGCACGGCATGACGGTTGGAGAGCTTGCTTCTCTCTTTAATGAAGAATTCAACATCGGAGCCGATCTCACAGTCGTGAAAATGAAAGGCTGGAAACGCTCCATGGGTTACGATGACACAGGACTTCCGTTTGTTCTGCCTTCTCCAAACATGCCGACTGTGTCGACAGCATTTGTCTATCCTGCAACTGGTCTGATTGAGGGAACGAACCTTTCAGAAGGACGGGGTACAACAAAACCGTTTGAACTGATTGGAGCACCGTTCATCAACAGCACAGACCTTGCTGCGGAGCTGAACGCACTCAGCTTGCCGGGCGTGAAGTTCCGGGCTGCATCATTTACACCGATGTTCTCTAAGCATGCCGGCAAACTCAGCCACGGTGTAGAAGTCTATGTGACCGACAGAGAGGAATTTGATGCCGTGCCGACAGGCCTGCATATCGTCAAAACCGTCCATGACATGTATCCGGAAGACTTCGAGTTCTTATCAAACAACTTCTTCGACAAGCTGATCGGCAACACATGGACAAGACCGATGATCCTTGAAGGAGCAGCAGTCTCTGACATAACAGACAAATACAAAAAAGACCTTGATGCATTCAAAAAAGTACGAAAAGAATATTTGATCTATAAGTAAACGCAAAAAGGATGGAATCTTCGGATTTCATCTTTTTTGTTGCCCTCCAGCACTGTAAAACGGTTTGGGAGGGTAAGTAAGAGCCGGAATCGTACCCTCGGAAACCGTAAAACGATTTGCGAAGGTAAGCAAACAGGAGAAACGTACCCTCGAAAACCGTAAAACGATTTGCGGGGGTAAGCAAACAGGAGAAACGTACCCTCGAAAACCGTAAAACGATTTGCGAGGGTAAGCAAACAGGAGAAACGTACCCTCGAAAACCGTAAAACGATTTGCGAGGGTAAGCAAACAGGAGAAACGTACCCTCGAAAACCTTAAAACGATTTGCGGGGGTAAGCAAACAGGAGAAACGTACCCTCGAAAACCGTAAAACGATTTGCGGGGGTAAGCAAACTCGGAGACCGTACAACTAAAAGCATGTTCCCCCAATCTAACTGCAATCCAAATAAATAACCACAGGTTGCAGGATATATATGGAATACAGAGAATGTTTTAGTTAAGTAAACAGAATTCCTCTTCAACATTGCTGAAAAGGGAGACTTATTATGAGAGAACAGGTAAATATGAGGGCAGTGCAGCAATCATATCGCGAAAGAGAGAAAAAGAAGGCAGCAGAAAATAAGGAAATGCTCGGGGGCAGCCGCGGTTCTTTCCATCTTCTTGCTTTTTGCTTTTTTATTTTTTCATCAGTATCTCGTGTGGTAGCAAGAATAAAATGGAAAAGCGGTGGACATGTTGATTGAAACGAAGAGGTGTCAGGCGTCCCGGATCCGAATAGCAGACATAGAAGAAGTAAAACAGCTCTATTTAAACCCGGAAGTGCGCAAATATCTGGGAGGAGTTCGTGATGAAGAGTCGCTTGCGCCTATGATTGAAGCTGTAAAGGTCGCTGAAGGCCAGCTGCCTTATTGGGTTGTAAGGGAAAAAATGACTCAGCAGTTCATGGGTACTGTTTCTCTTGATGTGCACCATGAAGGCGTGCATACGGAAATCTCCTATCAGTTCCTGCCAAAATGGTGGGGAGCGGGGTATGCTTCTGAAATTGTCCGTGCCGTAATAACATATGCTTTTGAAGAGATGAATCTTCCGGTTATCCTTGCCGAAACGCAGACAGCCAATCTGGCATCATGCAAAATGCTTGAGAAGATTGGCATGAAGCTGGAACGTAACCTGGTGCGCTTTGGGGCACAGCAGTCGCTGTATGCTTTGGAGTCATGCAGCCAGAAAGAGAATCCGAGGATATTGTATAAATAGAGGAAGACTGCACCTGTTCCAATCATATATTAATGTATCCTTTGAGCGGAGGGGTTCGATGGATAAGAATGATGATAAGACAAAGGTGAGGGAAGATGCCTGGAACCGGACGGTTTACGGGAGTCCGACAATAGGGGGATTCATAGTCTTCGGAAGTATTGCTGCAGTTATTATTTATCAGTGGCTGTTTGGATGAAAACAAAAAGGAACCGGATTAAAACCCGGTTCCTTTTTGTTTTTTCAGGCTGTTGCCGAAACGCTGTTTTCTTCAGTTTCAGCATGGCCGCTTTCACGCTCGAGCGGAGCTTTTTTATGGTATCTTCCGAGAATTGCCGTCATGACGAAGATGGCAATGGCCGAGTAGATAATTTGCAGGGGACCGAATACAAGCAGTGCTGATCCGACAATCATCAGGTCGGTGATAAGCATGGTTCTGCCTGGGTTGAATCCGAATTTCTTCTCGAGAAAAATACAAAGAATGTTCATGCCGCCAAGTGACGATCCGTTTCTGAATAAGAAGATGAGACCGATTCCAATGGAGATTCCTCCAAGTATGGCTGCGATGACAGGATGCGGAAAATGGACAATGAATGTTTGCTGCAGAAATTCTGAGGTGATGGACAAGATGCTGACGCTGATGAACGTCCTTAGGGTAAATGCGATGCCCAGCTGTGTGACGGCAAGTGCATAAAAAGGCAAGTTAATGACAAAAAAAAGAGTTCCGAATGAGTAGGCTGAAAGGTGCTGTGCTACAATTCCCATTCCTGCCGTTCCGCCGATGACAAGCTCTGAGGATGATAGCAGATGAACGCCGAGCGACACGGCAAAACAGCCTGTGATGATGCTGATCCAGCGAATAACAATGTGCATGCTTTCCGTACGACTCCTTCTATAGATGATAAAACTCATTATACATGAAGATTCCAGGAAACCTTTTGTTATTGAAAAATGGAAATGTTATGAAAATTAATGGAGGCTGAATACGCTGAAATTCCTGTCACACAGATTTATTGTGTTTCATTTTTCATCATAATGGGTATTAGTGCTAGGTTCTTAGAACGAGAAAGATCAACGATGAAGTTCAGAAGGGCTGGTGAACAGAAGTGACAGACACGCTATTAGGTTTGAGCAAGCCGATAAAGAAATATTCAAATTTTGATGAAGCTTCTGAAAGCATACTTCAAATGATGAGCAAGTTCATTGAAATTAACACCTTGTTCATTGCGAAAAATGATCGGCAGCGTAATGAAATTGTGAAAGTTTTTAATAAGGATTCAGTACTCCTCGAGGAAGGCTCTGAGCTCCCATTCAGGGAAACATTCTGCAAGCTGAGCGTCGATCGGGGAAGAGAGGTTCTGATTATTCCGGATTTGGCAGGCAGCGGCTTGACGAAGGATCTGGATGTGACGAAAAATTTAGGCGGAGGATGTTTTATCGGTATTCCGATTTACTATGAAAACGGAGAGAATTACGGAACAATATGCGGACTGGATACAAATTCTCTTCCTTTTACAGATAAGCATGTCGAGCTATTTGAAACGATGGCAACCCTCCTTTCTTATGTACTTGAGCTTGACCGGGCGAACAAAGAAATTATTCACTTGTCAGCTCCGATTGTCCCAATCACTAAAGGAGTGGCTATTCTTCCGATCATTGGTGATATCAGCGAATACCGTGCAGAAAAGATCATACATACGGCACTTACCTCGAGTACAGATTTGTCATTAAACTACCTGATCATCGACTTATCGGGGATTCTTCAAATAAATGACGATGTGAGCGTTCATTTGCTTAACCTCGTCAGAATGCTTGAGCTGATCGGGGTGACACCTGCCCTTACAGGAATACGTCCTGATTTGGCGATGAAGGCTGTTCAGCTAAATCTTGATTTGGATAATATCCTGATTGGAGGAGATGTCGAGGGGGTTTTAAGTCATATCGGCTTTTCTCTGAACCGCAAATGAGTGTAACTTTAAAAGCATGAAGCCGCGGCTTCATGCTTTTGCTGGTTTTATATAATCAGGAAAATCGGTCGTAATGCCGTCCAAATCAAGCTGAAGAAACGCATTTGCAGATCTTCTGTCACGGATGGTGTAGGGAATGATTTTCATGTCATGTGCGTGAATGCGGGAAATCAGCTTTTTTGTCACCAGCCGTTTGTTTGGATTTACGTAGTTTGCATATTTTTTGAACTCTTCCAGCTGGGCATTTGAGATTCCCTTTGGTGTGAATTTTACGAGTACGCCAATTGGGACAGTCGGAGCGATATCATGAAACAGCTTCATTGAATTTGTATCAAACGACTGAACAATGATTTTGGGTTCACGGTTTTCAATGAGCCCCCTGCCTGCAAGCGCGTCATAGACTTTCTGCTCAATTCCGGGATAAAGGGCAGGGCTTTTGAGTTCAATCAGCAATCCGCATTTTTGAGGATACCGGTCGAGAACTTCATCAAACGTCGGGATGCGCTCCCCTGCAAAAACGGGATCAAACCAGCTCCCTGCATCTAAGGCCTGAAGTTCGCGACGGGTCAAGTCACGTACATTGCCTTTGCCGTTTGTTGTCCGCTCGACAGAATCGTCGTGGATCACCATCAGTTTTCCGTCTTTGCTCAGCTGGAGATCAATTTCGATAAAGTCGGCTTTCATGTCCATTGCCTTGTCAAAGGATGCCAGGGTGTTCTCGGGTGCATATCCCGAAGCTCCCCTGTGGGCAATTGTCAGCATGGATTTTGCTTGCCCGCGGTGTGAAATCTTTTTTATGAAATAAATAACTGCCAGTATAATGACTGCAGCAGCAATCACAATCGTTTCCATAAATCTGTCCCTCCCGTTCAAGCTTGTCTTTTTATAGTACCCCAGTTCAGGAATGTTTGCCAGCTGGATGGTAAGAGTTCTCATGGAACTGTGATATACTGCAAGTAAAAAAACACAGGGGAGTTCGTATGGAAAAAATTCTGGTCGTGGAAGATGAAGTGAAAATTGCGCGTGTTCTGAAGCTTGAGCTGGAATTTGAAGGGTACAGCGTCCATTCTGTACATGACGGCCTTGAAGCGCTCGAGGAAATCCGTTCTTCTTCATGGGACTGCATCCTTCTTGATGTCATGCTGCCCGGGGTTACTGGTTTGGAAGTGCTGAGACGGCTCAGGGCACAGGATGACCAAACACCGGTTATTCTTTTGACAGCCCGTGATACCCTGCCGGATAAAGTGAGCGGACTTGATCAGGGAGCAAATGATTATATAACTAAGCCTTTTCAGATTGAAGAACTTCTTGCAAGGATCAGAGTATGCCTTCGTTCAGCGAAGCCTGCTCATGTTCAGAAAGAAGCAGAAATTCTAAAGGCGGGAAATCTTATAGTGAACATAAAAACAAGGGACGTAACACGAGGAGATGACTCAATTGAATTAACTCCGCGTGAATTTGATCTTCTTGTGTATTTGCTTTCGCATAAAAATCAGGTTTTAAACAGGGAGCAGATTCTAAACGCAGTGTGGGGGTTTGATTACTACGGAGACACAAATGTTGTTGATGTGTACATACGGTACTTGAGAAAGAAAATTGACAGCGGCGATAATCAGCCCCTCATCCACACTTCTAGAGGGGTCGGGTATTCTATCAAGGAGCCAGCAGAATGAAAATCAGCCATAAAATCCAGCTGTTTTCAACGGTATGGATGCTGATTATTGTCCTTGGCATTCATGCGGCCATTTATTTTCTTTTTTTAACAGTCACTCTTGATCGCGAGGTTGAACGAACGGAGAAGCAGGCACATGCCGTTGCAGCAGCATTAAAGGAAGAAGACGGCAGAACGATGAATACAACGAATCTTTTAAGGGCTTATTTACCTGCAGATGGAATGATCCGAATCATTGACGAGTCGTCAAGGCAGCTTGCCACTGTTTCTAAAAAAGGAGAGTACCGTTCAGATTTTGATCCGGATTACTCAGCTTCTGAAAGTAGCGGCACTGTCAAATCTGATGGTGTCACCTTCTCAAGGGCTGCCATTCCTCTCATCTGGACGGACGGTGGAGTTGTCCAGCTTGAGGTGACAGAAAACCTTTCGCATGTTGATGAGGATATGGACCGGCTGAAGGTCGTCCTAGCCCTGGCTTCTCTTTTTGTGCTGCTGCCGATCTTTGCAGCGGGCAGCACATTAAGCAGAATCATCCTGAAACCCATTCACACGCTAATACAAACGATGGAAGAAATTCAAAAGAAAGAAACGTTCAAAAAAATAGAGACAAACAGCGGTTCAAAAAAAGATGAACTTCATCAAATGACCGAAACATTCAATAAAATGATCGGGCTGATTCAGACGAATTTTGAAAAACAGCAGCAGTTTGTGTCTGATGCAAGTCATGAACTGAAGACTCCTCTGACGGTCATTGAAAGCTATGCTAAACTGCTGAAACGATGGGGCACAAAAAAGCCTGAGATTATGGAAGAAGCGGTTGAAGCCATCTATTCCGAAGCAGTAAGAATGAAAGAAATGACAGCCCAGCTCCTCCTGCTTGCAGAAAATGATGCACACATGCAGGCTGAAACGAAAAGAACAGATGCAGCAGCTATATGCAGGCAAACAGGGAAAAGCCTGGAACAGGTATATCAAAGAAGGGTGGTCTATCACTTTTTCAAGCAGGAAGTGATGGTGTCTGCAGATGAGTTAAAGCTAAAACAGCTGCTCTTTATCTTACTTGATAATGCCTTTAAATACAGTGAAGAAGAAATTGAATGCACAATCGATCAAAAGGGGGACATGATTCATTTTTGCATCAGAGACCGCGGGATCGGCATCCCCCAAAAAGATCTCCCCTTTGTTTTTGAGCGGTTTTTCAGAGTGGATAAAGCACGTGCCAGGGGAACTGGAGGAACGGGCCTTGGCCTGTCGATTGCCCGGAAAATTGTTGCTGCACATAATGGCGAGATTCGGATTGACAGTTCAGAAGGACGGGGAACAGAAGTTCATGTGTATCTCCCTGCTTTCTCATGAAATTTTAATGTTTGGGGTTTATGCTGAACATATAGATTAAGGGGGGAGCTCATGCCAAACAAATGGACGGTGCTGATAACTTTCATTCTTTTAGCAGGTGCAGCATCACTGGCTGTTATGGTTTTTTTCAAGGACGAGCCTCTCACTGAAGCAGAGGCGAGAACACTTGTTAACAGCCAGTACTCTGGAACAATCACTGCACTCGAAGAGACACGGGCAGACGGAGAACATCTTTTCATTGCTGAACTTGAGGAAAAGGGAGCCCTGTACTCGGTGTCCGTCGATGCTGATGCCGGTAAAATTAAAGAACTGAAAAAAATAAAAGACGTTTATGAGAAAAGAAGTCTTCCTGTTACAACGGCAGAAGCGAAGGAAATTGCTGAGGAGCAATATCAAGGAAAGGTAGAATCATTGTCCTACGATGAACCTGAACAGGCTTACAGCATCCGGCTTGTAGCCGGCAAGGATGAAATTTCGCTGAAGATGGATGCGTCAAGCGGGAAGATACTATCTGAAGACCGGAAGACAATAGGTTCAAACAATCCGAAGGTGAAGCTGACAGAAGAACAGGCGATTGAAATTGCAAGGAAAGAAGCAAAGGGTGAGGTTGGTGATCTTGACCTTGAAGAGGAGGACGGCCGGCTATATTACGAGGTTGAAATTGAAAATGGCGAGAATGAGACAACCGTTCAAGTCGATGCTTTTACAGGAACTGTCCTTTCCGTTTCTGTTGAAGATTAAAAGTGAACCTTTTGCCATCAAAAGGTTCTTTTTTATCGTTTACACCAGAAACTAATCAATTTCTCATCAAATTCTAATCTTTCTCTCTCTTGTTTATCATTTTTCAGAGGTAGGATAAATGTATACAAACCAAGGAGGAATTCAGATGAAAAAAACAGCAGCTATTTTAACCGGAGCATTAATTGTCGGAGGAATCGGGGTAGGTTCACAGTTTATCACGCCTGGAGATAAAGCGCTGGCAGAAAAAACAGCAGAAGAACAAAATTTGAAAATCAGCTATGAAAAAGCAAAAGAAATCGTTCTGAAGGAGAAAAAGGGCAGTATATCAGAAATGGAGCTTGAGCAGGAGGCTGACGGCTGGGTTTATGAAGCCGAAGTGAAGTCAAAAGGAATAGAATACGATTTTACCATTAACGCCGATACCGGCGAAGTGACAAAAATGCATGAGGACGACGACAGCAGCGATGACGGCAGTGTAAATCAGGATGAGGTTAAAGTGACAATGGAAGAGGCCAAAAAGGCTGCTTTAAAAGAAGTGAAAGGCAAGGTCACTGAAGCGGAGCTTGAAAGTGATGACGGCCAGGCTGTCTACAAGTTTGAGATCGTGGCAGAAGACGGCAGAGAAGCTGAAGTTGAAATTTCCGCTGAAAGCGGAGAAACGGTCAAAACGGAATGGGAAGATAAAGACTGATATAAGTATCCCTCAGGGTGCCCTCAGGGCGTTTGAGGGATTTTCTCAAATCTCCACTCTTGTCCTATATCAATCTCTATCATTCTACATATTTTGATAAGGAAAGTGAATAAGAGGTGAAATGGAGGAAGAGACATGTCAGGTGGATACGAAAACGGCTTCGCGCTTGTAGTTGTATTGTTTATTCTTTTAATCATTGTAGGAGCGTCATTCTTCAACTAAGTATAACATGACAAAGAGAGGCTGCTGATGAGTAAGATCAGCAGCTTCTTTTTATGTTTACTGAGAGGCTGCAGCTTCGGTGCGGGGCGTATAAAGGCAATTGCTGATTTTTGGCGGAATTTGTTAAAAATGGACAAATTCCACATAGCAATCTCCTGTACGCTGAATAGGATATGCTATGAGAAAATAATTTTTCTCATAAGCCTCATGTTTGTAAGACACCTCTTCCTGCTTGCGCATGCCGACACCGGCATGCGCTTTTTTTGCGGCAATTATTCAGCTTGATCTATATCTTTTTGTCTTGATGAAAGCTGATCGATGCTTTGTCTGATATTCCCTTTGCCGGAATAGTTTTCGATCAGTTCTTTCATATCAATGCCGGATGATGCCTTCAGTGTTTCCTGCAGGGAGCTCATGAGATTGGTGGCATAGCCTGTGATTTTATTCGCCCCGCTGTTTTCTCCGCCGCCTCCAGTGTCCACGACAGTAATTTTGTCAATGTTGGACAGGGGCGCAGCTACTTGCTTGGCATATTCAGGAAGCATCTTCACAATCATATCGAGTACGGCTGCCTTGCCGTATTGTTCAAAGGCTTCTGCAATTTTTTCCTTAGCTTCAGCTTCTGCAAGTCCTTTGAGGCGGATGATTTCAGCTTCTGTTTCCCCTTGAGCACGCTCGGCTTCAGCCTTTGCGAGACCGTCCATGCGGATTCGTTCAGCTTCTGCTCTTGCAAGTGCCTCGATGCGGTATTGATTCGCGTCGGCATCTGCAAGCTGTTTCGCTTTTTCTGCTGCAGCGGCTTGTTCTACTGAATAACGGTCAGCGTCTGCTTTTTTCTTTACTTCAGAATCGTATTGAAGCTCGCGGCGCAGGATTTCTCTTTCTTCAAGCTCGATCTGCTTCTGGCGTTCAATGATTTTGACCTGCATTTCCTGTTCAGTGACCTTCTGCCGTGCTTTTGCCGCTTCAAGGTCATAGGCTTGGTCAGCGTTTGCTTTAGCCGTATCCTGGTCTCTTCTGTACTCTGCCATTTTCAGCTGATTCATTTTTTCAGCTTCTGCAATTTCTGTTGCCCTCTCAAGCTCTGATTTTTTTGCTTCTTTTGCTGCCTCAGCACGTTTAATGCGCGTTTCTTTCTCTGCTTCCGCTGTTGCAATATCTGCGTCCCGCTTCACCTGAGCGATACGGGGCTTTCCAAGTGAATCGAGATATCCGTTTTTGTCGCGGACATCTTTAATGGTAAAGGAGACGATGACAAGACCCATTTTTGCCAGGTCCTGAGAAGCGACCCGCTGTACTTCCTGTGAAAACTTCTCCCTGTTTTTGTAGATTTCCTCTACCGTCATAGAGCCAAGAATGGAGCGCAGGTGCCCTTCGAGGACTTCACGTGCCTCCTGCTCTCTGTCTGTTTTTGATTTCCCGAGAAATTGTTCTGCAGCGGTTGCGATCTCGCCTATAGAACCTCCGATTTTAATAATCGCGGTGCCGTCCGCCATGACCGGAACCCCTTGTTCTGTATACACTTCCGGAGTTGATACATCAAGCTTGCTTGACAGGAGGCTCAGCGGTTCAGCCTGCTGAAAGACAGGCAGCACGAAAGTTCCTCCTCCGCGTACAATTTTAATTTTATTGCTGTTTTCATCCATGTGGACATTTTTGCTGCCCAGATAGCTTCCCGTAACAATCAATGCTTCATCAGGTCCTGCAGTACGGTACTTGGCTACAAAAACGGCAAGCAGAGCGATTAGGACAAAAAGAGCAATTCCAGCAATGATAATGATAGTAGTTAACATAAAATACCTCCTAAAGTGTATCCTCGAATGGCTGATAGGGTGCTACATAGACGATGCTGTTTTTGCTTTCAATCACCAGTATTTTCGTGCCTCCGGCAATTGGTGTATGATCAAAGCTTGAGGCCGTTTTTGAAATGGACCCCACACTGCTTGTAAGCAGCACTTCTCCAAAGCCGTCTGCAGGAATAGATGTAATGACCTGTCCTGTTCGTCCTTTTAAATCCGATTCATGATAAGAAAGAGACTCTTCTGCAGATGACAAAGGGACAAGGACGAAAAAATGAAGAAGAGCAACAAGGACACCGGATGCCATAACGGAAAGAACAGCAGATAATATGGTAGAGAAGATCCCGGTTACTTCAAAGATGTATCCGCCCGCACAGAAGAATGTGATAAAAGCGAGAACAAGAGTGGGACTGAAAAAAGGGACGGCTTCGCTCATTCCTTCAAAGATGTCTCCGAAAAAGACGAAGAGAAGAGTCAGAACACCGGCAATAATGAGTCCTGCAAGGTAAATGCCCTCAATAGTATGAACTGAAATGCTGATCACCCCCTGACCGTTTTAAACTGCGGAAGAAAAAGAATAGGCCTTCAATCAGTAATACGCTCAATTTTACAGAAAGTTTCATTAATTCTAAATAATGGAGCTGTGGTAAGATAAATCAAAAATCAGCAGGTGAAAAACAATGAATGAAAAACTCGCAAAAGAAATCGTATCAAGAACAATGTCCATCATTCCATATAACATAAATGTCATGGACAAAGACGGCACAATCATTGGCTCAGGAGATAAGAAAAGGCTTGGAGACATTCATACGGGTGCAATAAGTGTCATTCAAACCGGGAAAAAAGCCGTTGTATCAGAAGAAGACGGCAAGAAACGGATGAAAAAAGGAGTCAACCTCCCAATCTATTTTCATCACGAATTAATTGGAGTCATTGGCATTACAGGGGATCCGGATGTGGTCGGGCCGCTCGGAGAACTTGTGAAAATGGCGGCAGAACTGACCGTTGAGCAGGAATATTTGTCCGATCAAATACGGTGGAATGAAACGTTGAGGCAGGAAACACTGATTCAGCTGATAAAAGGAGAAATAACGGACAGGAGAGAATTTGCAGAACGGGCGCAAAGGCTGCGGATTAATCTGGACATTGAAAGGCAGGCTATTGTCTTTATTTTAAAAGAGGATATGAACTTAAAGAAACGGAACATGTTCTTAAAACAGCTTGAAGCCGCTGCAGATGAAGATGGCTTGATTGTCATTCCGGGTGCTGGTGAAATTGTGCTTCTTAAAGACAGCCGCTCTAGTCAAAGCCCCGCATTTTTACTGAAAATGGCGGAATTCTCTCAGCAATATTCGCTTAGAGGGGCAGCGGGCTACGTTTATAAGGGATTTAACGGCACTGCCCTTTCGTATGAAGGTGCAAAGGAGGCCCTTGCTTCAGGAGGAGGGGGAGAAGGTTCATTTATTGACTATAAAGAAATGGCGCTGCCTGTATTGATTCGAAGAGGATATGACAGGCAAAAAGATGTTTACTTGCAGGATATTAAGAACACTTTTGAAGAAATGGACAAAAATGGGGAGCTTCTTGACACCCTGCGATTATTTTTCAATCAGAACGGAGATATGAACCATACAGCAGAAGAGCTGTTTATTCATCGAAATACACTAAGATACAGGCTGGATAAAATAGAAGAATCGACCTCTTTGAACCCGCGGAAAATGAAAGATTTACTGACGCTTTATACGGCATTGCTGGTTGTCTGATTGTGCGCATGCACAAAAAAGAGGCAATGGCAGGCCGTCTTTTTTTGTCTGTACGGACAATGAATTCATAAAAGTAAGCGATTACAATTAAGAGAGTGAAAAGAGAGAAGGAGGAAATCACGATGGAGATTCAAGTAAGCGCTTTCGGGGCGTTATGCGCACTCATTGCAGCCATTTTTCTAATACTGAAAAAAGTTCCTCCCGCTTATGGAATGATGGCAGGAGCTCTTATTGGGGGGCTTCTGGGCGGAGTAAATCTGACAGGAACCGTTGAGCTGATGATCGCGGGAGCAAAAGATATTACCCCCGCGGTTCTTAGAATCCTCGCAGCGGGAGTCCTGGCAGGAGTACTGATTGAATCAGGATCTGCTTCGGTGATTGCAGATACGATTATAAAAAAAATTGGAGAAAAGCGTTCACTTCTTGCCCTGGTCTTATCGACCATGCTTCTTACTATGGTCGGCGTGTTCGTGGATGTGGCCGTCATAACAGTGGCGCCGATTGCCCTGGCCATTGCATATAAAGCGAAGCTTTCAAAGCCTGCGATACTCCTTGCCATGATCGGTGGAGGAAAAGCTGGAAATATTATGTCGCCAAATCCGAATACGATAGCAGCTTCTGATGCGTTTAATGTTCCTTTAACATCGGTCATGGCGGCAGGCGCCATTCCTGCCATTTTCGGTGTGGCCGTCACGTATGTGCTTGCTAAGAGAATGGTGAGAAAAGGTGAGCAGATCAAGTCGGAAGAAATCATTTCAAAGGATGGGAACAGCCTTCCATCATTTGCGGCAGCAGTCAGCGGTCCGGCTGCAGCAATTCTGCTTCTTTCCCTGCGGCCTGTCTTTGATATAGCCATAGATCCGATTATAGCATTGCCTGCAGGGGGGCTGATCGGTGCAATTGCTACAAGAAATATGACGCGTTTAACAGAGTTTGCAGCATCCGGGCTGCTGAAGATGTCAGGTGTTGCGATCATGCTGATTGGAACCGGTACACTTGCAGGCATCATCGCAAATTCAGGGCTGAAAGATGTCATTGTTGCAGGACTTAATGCTTCCGGTCTGCCTGCCTATATTCTGGCGCCGGCCTCCGGGATTTTAATGTCAGCAGCAACAGCCTCTACAACGGCGGGCACAGCTGTTGCGAGCAGTGTGTTTGCTCCGGCAATCATGGAGATTGGAATTCCTGCACTTGCAGGTGCGGCTATGGTGCATGCGGGTGCAACCGTTCTTGATCACCTTCCGCACGGAAGCTTCTTCCATGCAACAGGAGGCAGTGTGTTTATGGGGATGAAGGAGAGAATGAAGCTTATTCCATATGAGTCACTTGTAGGGCTTACACTTGCAGTGATTTCCACCCTGATCTTTGGTGTATTTAAACTGTTTGGATAGGAGATGTTCGAGATGAAGATTGTCATTGCACCTGATTCTTTTAAAGAAAGCATGACGGCCCTTGAAGTATGCGAAGCAGCTGAAAGAGGTCTTAAAAAGACGTTTCCCGGTGCGGAAATTGTAAAAGTGCCTGTTGCAGACGGCGGAGAGGGGACGGTGCAGGCGCTTGTTGATGCCACGAACGGCAGGATGACAAAACTGTCCGTTACAGGTCCGCTCGGTCAGCCGGCAGATGCGGAGTACGGCTGGCTTGGTGACGGAAAAACAGCTGTTATCGAAATGGCGTCTGCCTCCGGACTGCATTTAGTGCCGCCGGAACGGAGAAATCCTCTTATAACGACATCGGCCGGTACTGGAGATCTGATCAGAGATGCGGTCAAAAAGGGAGCAGAGCATATCATCATCGGCATCGGCGGCAGTGCAACAAATGACGGCGGAATGGGGATGGCAAGAGCCCTCGGAGCTCTCTTTCTGGATGATCAGAAAAAGGAAATCGGACATGGCGGGGGAGCATTGGCGGAGCTTGCTGAAATTGATGTTTCCGGCTTAATGTCCCAACTTTCAAAAGTGAAAATAGAAGTAGCGTGCGATGTGGACAATCCTTTAACAGGGCCAAATGGTGCATCTGCCATATTCGGCCCGCAAAAGGGGGCAACGGCTGAATCGGTTGCTATTCTTGACCGCAATCTTGCCCATTTCGCATCCTTTTTAAAACAGACAACCGGTGCGGATGTGGCGCAAACAAAGGGAGCTGGTGCTGCCGGAGGGCTGGGAGCGGGACTGATGGCCTTCTTAAACGCTGAACTGAAGAGTGGAGTGGACATTGTATTAAATACAGTGAATCTTAAACAGCACATGTCAGATGCAGACCTTGTCATAACAGGGGAAGGCAGAATTGACGGCCAGACTATCCATGGCAAGACTCCTGCAGGCGTATCAAAGCTTGCGAAGGAACATGGAATTCCAGTCATTGCTCTTGCCGGTTCAATTGGAGAAGGATATGAATCTGTTTATGAAGCGGGGATTGGAGCTGTATTTTCCATTGTGCCGGGCATAGTCACACTCGAAGAAGCACTGAGAAAAGGTCCCCAGTATGTAGAACAAACCATCGCGAATATCGGTTACCTATTAAAAAGGGATATAATGAAGATTAAACGCAATGAGAACAGCAGATGTTGATATGCTGTTCTTTTTTTTGAATTCTTTTCCCAGAACAAGAGATTCAGCAGAAGATTTTCATATTAAGAGATCCTTGCGATATAATGAAACTAGCAAGATGCGTTCACTGTGAAACTTTTTCATCAGCTGTCCGTATTACAAGTGAAAGAAAGAAGGAGTTGATCTTATGAGAACATCGAATCCTGCGTTGAAAGCTTTTGCCAAACGGGAAGGTTCTTATTCCAGCCAGCCGATGACGCTGATGGGTGCCATTAATAAATCGTTTCTGCTGCTGTTTATTTTAATTACGGCCGCAGGAGCTGCCTGGTATTACAGTGCACAGGGGCAGGACGTATCTGCCATCATGATCGGAGGGGCGATCGGCGGATTTGTGATTGCACTGATTGTAAGCTTTGTTCCGAAAACAGCGCCGGTGCTCGCGCCCGTGTATGCGGTCCTTGAAGGAATGTTTGTAGGAGGCATCTCAGCCTATTACGCATCCCTCTACGAAGGAATCGTGATGCAGGCGGTCCTTCTGACAGCAAGCGTATTTTTGGCCTTGCTGCTTGCCTATCGCTTCAGGCTCATTAAAGTGACACGCAACTTCAGACTGGGTGTCTTTGCTGCAACCTTTGGCATTTTAATCATGTATTTGCTGTCGTTTATTCTTGGGTTTTTCGGTGTAGCCATTCCGTTTTTGCATGATGCAAGCCCGGTTGGAATCCTCATTTCAGTTGCGATTGTGATTGTCGCATCGCTTAACCTTGTTTTGGATTTTGATTTTATTGAAAACGGGTCGAATGCAGGGCTTCCTAAGCACATGGAATGGTATGCAGGCTTTGCTCTTCTTGTGACGCTTGTCTGGCTGTACCTTGAGATCCTGCGCCTGCTTGCAAAGCTGCGACGCAACTAAACAGGAATGCCCGCTCATCTGAGCGGGCATTCTTTATTTTATGTTGATTTTTGTTTTTTCCTTTATAAAGCCTGGGTAGTCGATGAACTTCATGGTCAGGGGGCCGCTGCCTGCTTTCCGGCGGTCAAATCGAACAGAGAAGCGTTTTTTGCCGTCTCCAAAGTCCTCATTGGAAGAATGGACATAGACGCTTTTTCCATTAGCATCAGTCACGTCATTAATCAGCATGCTGGACATTTCTCTATCTTCGGTATAGGTGAACCCAACTTCATTTTCTGATACTTCTATAAGGCTGAAAACATTGTCTTTTGGCTTTTTAACAACTTTCATTTTGACAGGATCAATGATGACCTCTGCATCATCTTTACTGACTCCCCGTATTCTGCTGAATTCCAGATACAGTTCTTTAGGTGTTTCAAAGTAATTGCTCTCCAGATAAATCACATCTTCTGTGTCGCTGACTTCTGTTCTCACCAATCCATTATGGAAAAGTGACCATGGCTCGCCTTTTTCATCTGTAAGCCTGATATCATCGAAGGCGAATAGCTCCATCGTATTCTCTTTATCGTATTCTACGTAAAGGGCTGCAGAGAGAGGAGTGATATCAAGTTTTCTGAATGTAATCTTCTGGTTTTCTACTGAAACGGTTTTATTCATCTCAATCTCTCTCATCTTTTCCTTCACTAAATCCTGATCCAGTTTAAAATCGAATTGAAACGTATCTTCTTGAGCCATTGACAGAGGTCTTTGTGTCTTCACAACAATGTTCAGCTTGAAATCCTCATGGTTCATTGGATCTGCAAAGTCATAATCAATCGACGAATGTTCGCTCTCATTATGAGAGAGCGTTTCATCGGTATGTCCGAAGCTGATCATCGCATTTTCGTTAAGATTGTTTGTTCCTGATGTTAGTTGGACATTCTTTAATCCAGCTTCGGCTTTTTCTGCCTTGTTTTGAACGGTATAAAAAATACGGAGCTTTCTCTGGTCGACAATAGCTGAGTTCAGGGTGATTTCTATGCCGCTTTTCTCATCGGACAAGCCAATTTCCTGTACAAAATCATTTTCTGCGGCGGACATTAACCCTTTATTGTACCTGATGATTTCAACCACTTGTTCCATGCCCGGGATGCTGCTGACATAGGAAGCAAACGCCGGAGAAACTCTGACTAACGTGATAAAAATAAAAATGAACAGGGAAGCGGCCAATGCGGCCCATCTTAAAGGATAAGGCCTTTTTTTCTTTTTTGCTTTTTGAAATCCGGCCGTGATGGCATCATCAAGCTCATCAAATGGAACGGAAATCATATCTGTTTTCGTCTTCATCTTTTCCAGCAGAGCCTCTTCCTTTTCAAACATGACCTTCACCCCCATTGTCTTTAAAATGTTTTCTAAGCAGGGAAAGCGCTTTTTTCAGTCTTGTTTTTACCGTGCTTTCCGGACAGTTTAACTGATCGGCTATTTCTTTTATTTTCAGATCCTGAAAATATTTCATGACGATGACATCCTGATATTTTTCACTGAGGCTGCATAGCGCCTCCTGAATTTCCACCGAATGCAGGGAATCTGCAGCCGTACCGGATGAGGCTAGCTTTTCGTCAAGCTTCACTTTCTTTTGACGCTTAAGCTGATCATGGCAGTAGTTCATCATGATTCGGATCAGATACGTTGTAAAATAAGACGGCTCCTTCACTTTTTTGAGTGATTTATACGCACGGTACGTCACTTCCTGAACAGCTTCAATCGCATCGTTTTCATTTTTTAAATACAAATAGGCGGTCCGGTAAAGCTGTTCTTTATGCTGTTTCATGACAAGCAGAAAGGCCCGGTCATCGCCCCTGATCGCTGCCTTTGCGAGAGTGGGGTCTGTCAATGGTGATTCCTCCTTGATGGGATCATATATCCTGATAATAAAAAACAAGTTTCAGCTTTATGAGAAAGCATTTGCCTCTTTACTCATTAGACTTCAAACGTCTGAAAAAGTTTTCCGTTTTCATCCTTTTTTTAAGCTTACAAGAAAAAGAATCTCAGAGATAAATATTTTTTTATTTTTTGTTTGATTAAAAGCGCTTTCATGTTAAAATGAGTTTGTCGAAACGTTTCACATTGATTTTCAAGAACAGGAATAAGGGATTTATACATATTTGCCCCATATCTTGTGAAACGTTTCAAATCACGTATAAATACGGCAGCGGCTTAAGCACGCTTCCAGAACGGGTCCTGACAATGGGCCGGAATGAACCCGGAGGTGGACAATGAGTACGATTGTTCGAGTTGGAATTATCGGGTGCGGAGGAATTGCAACCGGCAAGCATATGCCTGCTCTCGCACGCCTGAAGAATGTTCAGATGGTGGCATTCTTTGATCTTGTGGAAGAAAGAGCCATCGAAGCAAAAATGCAGTTTGGTTCAGAGATGGCTGAACACTACACAGATTATAAGGAATTGCTTGCAAATCCGGGTATTGATGTCGTTCATGTCTGCACACCGAATGATTCCCATTCAGATATTTCAATTGCAGCCCTTGAGGCAGGCAAGCATGTTATGTGTGAAAAGCCGATGGCAACTTCAGCTGCCGAAGCGAAAAGAATGCTTGAAACAGCGAGGCGCACAGGCAAAAAGCTTTCTGTTGCTTATCAGAACCGCTACCGCGCAGACAGCCTGCACCTGAAAAATCTCTGCGAAGAAGGGGAGCTTGGCGATATTTATTTTGCGAAGGCCCATGCAGTCAGAAGACGTGCAGTGCCGACATGGGGAGTGTTCCTAGATAAGGAGAAACAGGGAGGCGGACCGCTAATTGACATCGGCACCCATGCCCTGGATCTGACACTTTGGATGATGGATAATTACGAGCCGAAAATGGTTGTCGGAACAGCTTTTCATAAGCTCGGACCTAAGGAACATGCAGCAAATCTCTGGGGACCCTGGGATCCTGAAAAGTTTCAGGTGGAAGATTCGGCTTTTGCCTATATTACGATGCAAAATGGCGCCACCATCTTTCTTGAGTCAAGCTGGGCACTGAATACCGTCAATATCGGAGAAAGTAAATGCACGCTGATGGGAACAGAAGGCGGAGCGGATATGGACAGCGGCCTACGCATTAACGGGGAACGCCGCGGAAAGCTTTATACGACAAATGTCGATCTTGATGAATCCGGGGCTTCTGTTGTGGACGGAAAGCCTGAAAGTGAAGCCGATATTGAAGCAAGGCTGTGGATTGAAGCAATAGTCGAAGACAAAGATCCAGTTGTAAAGCCTGAACAGGCCCTGATTGTAACGGAAATTTTGGAAGCGATTTATAAATCGTCCGAAACCGGCGAACCAGTATACTTTGAGAAAAAATAAGAGATTTCTGCAGCAGGAATCGATTTCATCTTTTAAACTACTAGGAGGAAGAGAAACATGAAAACGTTAAAAATCGGAATTATCGGATGCGGAAGCATTTCAAAACACAGACATCTGCCTGAATGGGCTGGAAATAAATTTGCTGAGATCGTTGCTGTCTGCGACATTAACGAAGACCGTGCAAACCTTACTGCACAGCAGTACAATGCAAAAGCATTTACAGATTACAGAGAGCTTCTTGCCCTTGAAGAGATTGACGCTGTAAGCGTTTGTACTCCAAATGCCCTTCATGCGCCAATGTCAATTGATGCGTTGAATGCAGGCAAGCATGTTCTTTGCGAAAAGCCAATGGCCACTTCAAAAGAAGAAGCAGAAGCAATGATTCAAGCGGCTGAAAAGAACAACCGCAAGCTTATGATCGGCCACAACCAGCGTTTTGTGCCTTCTCATGAAAAAGCAAGAGAACTGATCAAAAACGGAGATATCGGAAAAGTATTTTCTTTCCGCACAGCATTTGGCCACGGCGGTCCGGAAGGCTGGAGTGCTGATGGACGCGACAGCTGGTTCTTCAAGAAAGAAGATGCGTTTATCGGCGCTATGGGAGACCTTGGTGTTCATAAAGCTGATTTAATGCGCTACATTCTTGGCGAAGAAGTAACAGAAGTAGCTGCATTTGTAGATACAGTTGCAAAAGAGGGAGCAGACGTTGATGATAACGCTGTCTGCGTGGTTAAAACAGAAAGCGGCATCATGGGAACGCTCGCAGCAAGCTGGTCATACAGCAAGGAAGATAATGCGACGGTAATCTACGGTGAAAAAGGAGTGCTTCGTTTAGAAGATCACCCTCAATTCTCTTTAATCGCACAATATACGACTGGCGAAGTAGTAAACTATGAGCTTGGCAAAATTCAGTCAAATGATGAAGGCGGACAATCCTCATCTAAAGTGATTGATAAATTTGTCGACAGCATCATCGGCAATACAGAGCCTGCCGTTTCAGGGGAAGAAGGCTACAAATCTCTGAAGATCGTACTTGGCGCATTAGAGTCAAACGAAACAAAAACAATCATAAAACTATAATCATAAGGGGGATTATCTCATGACGAAAAAAGGGCTTCAGCTCTATACAATCAGAACGCTGCTCGAAAAGGATTTTTTCGGCACATTAAAAGAAGTTGCCGGTTACGGGTATGAAGGGGTACAGTTTGCAGGCTATTACGACACGCCGGCAGACCGTCTGAAAGAGGCATTAAACGAGTATGGACTGAAGGCAGCGGGGAGTCATGTGCCTTATGAACAAGTGGCAGGGGACGGGCTCAGCGAAGTTATTTCCTACAATAAGGAAATCGGCAATGATTTAATTATTGTTCCTTATTTAACTGAAGAGCAGCGCACGGACCTTGATGCATATAAACGCGTTGCGCAGGAATTGAACAAAGCAGGAGAAGTGATTAAGCAGCAGGGACTTCAGCTTGCGTACCATAACCACGATTTTGAATTTCAATCATTTGGAGAACAGACGCCATTTGACGTCCTGCTTCAGGAAACAGACCGCAATCTGGTCAAGTTTGAACTTGACTGCTACTGGGTTACTTATGCCGGCTATGATCCGCTTTCACTGATTAAAGAGCAGCGGGACCGTGTTGCGAGTCTCCATATTAAAGATATGAAAGAAACAAACGGTGTTAAGCACAGCACAGTTATAGGCGAAGGAACCCTTGATATGAAAGGGCTGCTGACTCTTGGAAAAGACCTTGAACTGCCATGGTTCATTGCTGAGCAGGAGCATTTTGAAGGCGAGTTAATGGAAGCCGTTGCGCTTAATTCGAAAAAAATGGACGAACTATTAAAAGCATAGAAAGGAAGATCATGATGAAACTAGGAGTATTCACGGTTTTATTTTCAGATAAAAACCTCGATGAAATGCTGGATTATGTGAAAGCATCAGGTGTGGAAGCTGTTGAGATTGGAACAGGCTGCTATCCTGGAAATGCACATTGTTCTTTAGAGGAGCTTCTTGGCAACAAGGAAAAGCAAAATGAGTATTTGGAGAAAGTTACTTCACGCGGACTGACAATCAGCGCATTCAGCTGCCACGGCAATCCGATTTCACCTGACTCTGCTTTTGCTGCTGAGTCTCATGAAACACTTGTTAAAACAATCAAGCTTGCAAACGAAATGAATGTTCCGGTTGTCAACTGCTTCTCCGGTACTGCAGGTGACCACGAAAATGCTAAATATCCAAACTGGCCGGTTGCCCCTTGGCCAAACGAATATGGCGACATTCTGAAGTGGCAATGGGAGCAAAAGCTGATTCCTTACTGGAAAGAAGTCGGCGAGCTTGCTCAAAGCCTGAACGTGAAAATCGGATTAGAACTTCACGGAGGGTTCCTGGTTCACACTCCATACACGCTGCTGAAATTGCGTGAGGAAACATGTGAAGCTATTGGTGCCAACCTTGATCCAAGTCACTTGTGGTGGCAGGGAATTGATCCTGTTGGAGCGATTAAAATCCTTGGAAAAGCGGGAGCGATTCATCATTTCCACGCTAAAGATACGTATCTTGACCAGGACAACATCAATATGTATGGGCTGACAGACATGCAGCCATACGGAGAAATTCAGTCAAGAGCATGGAATTTCCGTTCAGTCGGCTGCGGACACAGCATGCAGGAGTGGTCAGATATGATCAGTGCCCTTAGAACATACGGCTATGACTATGTTGTAAGCATTGAACATGAAGATCCGATCATGTCGATTGAAGAAGGCTTCCAGCGTGCAGTATCAAACTTAAAGAGCGTACTGATTAAAGAACAGCCTGCTAATATGTGGTGGGCATAAGAATTTCTATATGGGATACACCGTACAGGCGGGTTTGACACCTGCTTGTACGGGTTATTTCCAAAAAAACCTTTCCTCTCTTTATTCACCCCAAGCACCCCGCGCAAAACTCTGTTCAAGTAATTCAGAAGAAGCCATGAAAGTAAGGTGGAGAAGAATGGCCACAATCAAAGATGTTGCAAAATTGGCCGGTGTTGCTGTTTCCACAGCATCCTATGCATTAAACAATAATTCAAGAGTCAATTCAGAAACGGCAAAACGCGTTCTGGAAGCTGCCAAAACCCTGAATTATCAGAAAAACGGGATAGCCAGGGATTTAAAGCGCAGCAAAACAGAAACAATCGGCATCATTGTCCAGGACCTGTCAGGACCTTTTTATTCAGAATTGATGAGAGGCGCACAGGATACCCTTCTCACTCACAAATACGGGCTGATTGCCTGCAGCGCCATCGGCGGAAATGTATCCACTGCGACAAAATTTTTAAGAGAACGAAGAGTAGACGGGGTCATCATTCTTGCTGAAAGCCTTCCGGATGAGCTGATTCTGCAGTCCGTCAGAGAAGATTTTCCGATTATCGTTCTTGACCGCAAGCTCGACAGTGACAGCATCATTCATGTCCTCGTCGATAATTTTTCAGGCGGATATCAGGCAACGCAGCATCTCATCGATCTTGGCCATAAAGAGCTTGCCTATATTGGGGGACCGTCGCATAACCGCGACAATCAGCTCCGTTTTGAAGGCTATAAGCAGGCTCTGAAAGACTCGGGAATTCATCTCCATCCAAGCTGGATTCTTCAGGGCCAGTATACACGCGAAGGCGGATACTCTGCGGGCAAAATTCTCATGATGCAGGGGAACGCCCCGTCTGCTGTTTTCTGCGCAAATGACGAAATGGCGGTAGGAGCGATTAAAGCCTTTAAGGAAGCGGGTTTAAAAATACCGCATGAACTCTCTATCATTGGATTTGACGACATAGAAATCTCGCAGTATATCTCTCCGCCGCTGTCAACCGTTAAGCAGTCTAACTACGAAATTGGGTCTCTCGCGGCCCACTTGATTTACCAGGCTCTGAATGAAGGGATAGAAGGCAGGGATTATCTGCTGCCGACCGAACTTGTTCTGAGAAGCTCAACAGCCAGGAAGCAGCTTTAACAGCATAGCCGGGAGGAGAAATGATGCTCTTTTTATGATATAATTGAAGGCATCTTAAAAAGGAATGGAGTGAGATCGTTGAAAAAAGGCCCATTTTTCGTGAAAATTTGGTCAAATGGTCAAGTGATGATTCCTTCCTATATACGAAAAAAACTAAACATACAGTCAGGTGAGCGTGTCATTGTACGAACAGACGGCAGAACGATACAGCTGATGAAAAATGACAGCAGCACATTTGAAAACGAAACCATTATAAGCAGCAAAGGAACCGTGACCATACCAAGCGAAATAAGAAATCTCTGTGATATTGATGTTGGCGAGAAGCTGAAAATAGATTTGAACGAAGCGATGCAGAAAATAACGTTCAGCCTGCCGGATCATATGTCTACATTATCAAGCTGACGCAGAAGACGTGTCTTTTGCAGAGCGCAGGAGGACTCTAGTGAAAAAAGTTACGCTCTTTCTCATGACAGCCTTATTTGCATTTCTTCTGTCAGGCTGCAGGGACGAAGACGAAGGAAGAGACCGGAGGCTTGTTGCAGCAGAAGATATGTTAGAGGCAATTTTAGAAGAAGATGAAAGGGAGATGAAAGACCTTTACCTCAAAGGGGCTTATCATACACCCGAAGAATTGATTTCCCTCAAGAAAAAATGGGGAATTGACAAGCTGGAACTAAATGATTTTGATTTTCAGGAAGAAAGCTTTTACGTTTACCGCGCCTATTATGACCAGGATGACCAGACGGAGAGAAAAGCAATTGTCCTGCGCGTCAGGGAAACGGAAGATGACCGGATCATTGTTGATTTTGTTGATCAGATTACGGAAAAAAAATAAGAGTGATCTGAATAGAAACGGCGTTGAAACGGTATTAATGAAAAACCAGGCTCAGATTTTGAGCCTGGTTTTTTATATGGATATCAGCGGAACACTAACTTTTCAATCAAGCTGATAATCTCCTGACCATCCCTTGGTTCAATAGAAACGAGCTTTGTGTTGTTCAGGATATCTTCTGTATCTTTTTGAAGTTCTTTTTCATCAGTACCGGGAGGGGGAGCTTCCCAGCGCATCGGGGTCGCATACACATGAATGGTTCCGTCGCCATTTCCTCTGTAAGTAACCGATCCATCAACTAAACGGGAGCCGGATAACTGAATGACGCCTTCCGGATAGACTGCACTGTTGTCTATATTGGGATTGACAGGTTCTCCCGGGGGAATATGCCTGATATTGAGCTCATCAATCTCCTGATTCGGACCAAGCTGAGCCCACACTCTTGCGTATTCAATTTCTTCGGTGGAGTAGTTTTCAAGTGAAGCTGTCTGACTGGAGCTGTCATCATCCTTTGCATCGTCTTTTGGATCACCGATTTTTACAGATGAGGAATCTGCTTCTTGTGGAGCAGATCCCTTTTTCTCATTTATAGGTTCATTTACATCCGCTTCCGCGTCATCATCAATGTTCACGCTTGATCCTGAAGATGAGCTGTTCTTTGAAGAGGCAGGTTCTTTGGCTATGTTTTCAGTGCAGCCCCCAAGCAGCACCAGCAGTCCGAGAAGTAATAAAAGCATCACCAATTTTCGCATGAGTAAAATGCCTCCTTTCCATTTACAAGTTCCGGCCGCAAATATTAACTACTTAGGACTGAAGCCGGTAAAGCTGGAAGTCCATCCTCTATTATGACATAAGTTTCCTTTTAAGTTCATGTAAAACTTCAAAAATATTCCAATGTTATCTATTCTTGCCGAATCCAGCAAATGAACAGAAAAAAGCCGGGTGATACCTGATTGGTTTCACCCGGCTTTATATATGATTTCAATTAGAAGTATCCTGGATTCTGCTGCCAATGTTTAAGAGGCGGTCCAGCTGCTGGCTTGCCCTGACTGTGGAAGCGGAACTCAGCCCTTCACGTTTAGCGCTCTCTACCATTTTCTTCCGATATTTTTCGATTAACATGTCCATTCGGTTCAACATACCACCGCTCCTCTGCATGCGTTATTAATCTATATATCGTCCATTTTTTCCTTTTTTAAATATTTGTATTGATAGACGTCAGCTTTTTCAGTAAATTTCTGAACTCAAGGTTTAATCGTTCAAAATCTTCCTGATTGAGTCCGCTAGCTGAAAGCATATATTCTGGAACGCGGTATGCTTCTGTTTGAAGTTTTCTGCCGCGCTCTGTCAAACAGATATTTACTTTGCGTTCATCTTTTTTTGAGCGGTTGCGCTGAACAAAACCGGCTTCTTCCAGTCTTTTCAGCAGCGGTGTAAGAGTGCCGGAGTCAAGGAACAGTTCCTTTCCAAGTGCTTTTACACTGATTTCTTCCTGTTCCCAGAGAACAAGCATGACAAGGTATTGAGGGTAGGTCAGCCCCAGTTCCTGGAGTATGGGCCTGTACAGTTTTGTCATTTCTCTTGAACAGGCATAAATGGAAAAGCATAGCTGCTGCTCCAGGCTGAGAGAGTTTTCTGATGCCATGATGAATGATTCTCCTGACATTTCATATTTGACAAGAACAGTATACCCTTGTTATATTAGTTTTGCAATAACAAATTGTGCGCAATTAAATTACACAAAACCAAAGGAGAGATTCACATGCAAAAGCTATACACTGCAACAGCATCAGCCATTGGCGGCAGGGAAGGACGGGTGCAGACCGCTGACAATTTCCTGGATCTTGCAATTGAGATGCCGAAAGCGCTGGGAGGACGCGGCGGGGAAGGAACGAACCCGGAACAGCTGTTTGCTGCAGGGTATGCAGCATGTTTTGACAGTGCGCTGAACCTGGTTGCCCGTACTGAGCGTGAGAAAATTGGCCAGGCAAAAGTCACTTCCCACGTTTCGATCGGCAAAGATGACTCCGGCTTTGGACTGTCGGTTGTACTTGAAGTTCATATTCCAGAGGTCTCAGAAGAACGCGCGATGGAGCTTGTTCAAAAAGCTCACGGCGTATGCCCGTATTCAAAAGCGGTCAAAGGTAACATTGAAGTGGAATTGAAAATTGTTTAAAGATAGAAAAGAGCTCACGCAGGACGTGAGCTCTTTTGCATTATTGGATGGCGGCCTGGACATTAATCAATCCCGCACCATAATAAAATGGGTCGCCCAAAGGCAGAGCAGTGCTTTTCAGCCTGTTTCGGACTTCTGTATTAGACATGGATGGGTATTTTGACAAAATAAGGGCTGCAGCACCAGCTACATGAGGCGAAGCCATTGAAGTTCCATTAAATGATGCATACTTATTTCCAGGAACCGAACTTAAAATATTTACACCCGGAGCCATTACTTCAAGTTCGCTGCCGACACTTGAAAATGAAGCTCTGGCATTAGCTGAATCAACGGCTCCAACAGCAATGGCAGAACTGTATTTTGCAGGATAGCCAATCGTATTCCGTTTGCCCTTTGTTCCGCTGTTTCCTGCAGCAGCAACAACCACTACTCCTCTGCTGTAAGCGAGGTCTACGGCCTGTTTAAGAGCCGTTGAATCCTGACTGCCGCCGAGGCTCATGTTAATAACATCCATACCATTAGCAACAGCCCACTCAATTCCCTGTGCAATTCCGCTGTAGCTGCCGCTTCCTGTGGAGTCAAGAACTTTTACAGCATAGAGAGAGACGTCCGGAGCAGTACCAAGCACTCCAACTGTATTATTTAATGCTGCCACAGTACCTGCTACATGAGTCCCGTGACTATCTCCATCAACAAATGGATCGGGCTCATTTGGGATAAAGCTTGCTCCGCCAGAAACATTCAGATCTTCATGGGAAGCGTCAATTCCGGAATCGAGAATGGCAACTTTTACACCGCTTCCTTTCACCCCTGACGCCTGAACAGCGTCTGCTTTAATTTGTGAGATTCCGTAAGGCACCGATTGTCCAATGGCTTTTGCTTGGAAATCCTCTTCAACAAACAGTACGTTCGGGTTTTTCTCGAGTGCTGCCGCTGCCTGATCCGGCAGGGTGGCATGAACAACATTCATATATTTATATTGATGCTTGACCTTGCCACCGAAACCGGAGATGATAGATGCCTTCATTTTAGAATCTTTAACAGTTGGTTTCATCCCGATGAGGTAATCTTTTTTTACTGTCTCCGCTCCTGCCGGCTGGATGGAAAATGCCATTGTGAAAGCTAGAATAGCAGCAAGAAGCAGACTGAAAATCTTTTTCTTTTTCATCAAATTCCCCCCTAGAATAAATAACTGAATAGATTGACTATTCTATTAATTATGCTACCATTTTAATAGAAGGTCTTGTATTGGGAAAAATGAGCCTTTTTTCACCGCTTAGTGCAGAAAAGCAGAGGGGTGTTTCCTCACAACTTTTAATATTGGGAAATAAGGTCGTATTTTTTCAATTAATTTCGGAAAATTAAGTCTATTTTCCCAATACGAAACGACAAGGAATCGTCATAATAAAGAGAGAATGACATATACAGATTAGTAGATGAGGTGCTGCCCATGGAAATCGGAAGTCGGATAAGGTTCTATCGCATACAGCAGAATATGACCCAGGAGGAACTGTCTAGAGGCATCATTTCCACTTCATACTTATCGAAAATTGAAAATAACCAGACCACAGCAAGCATCGAGGTGTTGGATTTCCTCTGCAGCAGACTTACAATCAACCTCATCGAAGAAGAAGAAATTCCGCTCATGAAGTCCCTGTTTGACTGGTACCATGATATCGTTCACCGCAGGCAGGATACTCTCAAAAAAAGATACGAAGAGCTCCGGGAGAAAATCCATTCCACAAGCGACACAACAGCCATGCTGTATTTTGTTCTTTTTGAGTTCAGATACTTGCTCACAGAAAGAGATTTTGCAGAAGCAGAAGCAAAGCTTGAGAAAATCAGCCTCTATAAAGATATCTTTGAAGAAAAAATGACGTACTATTACGAGAAATTCGTCGGGCTTCATCACTACCTTCAGAGCAAATATTCCTCAGCCCTCATGCATCTTAAAGGAGCTGAACGGTTTTTAACGAAGCATCTCCCCTTTGAAAAATGGGAAGAAGCGGATCTCTATTATTCAATCGCCCTTACCCTCAGCCAGCTGCGAAAGGCAGCCCTGGTCATTCAATATACTCACTTCGCATTAAATATCTACCAGTCAAGATATGATTTAATGAGGTGTGCTGAATGCCAGATCCTGCTTGGGATTAATTATTTGAGGTGTGAGGAGTACAGCAGGTCAGAGGAAAGCTATCAGCTTGCCCGAAAAATAGCCGAACAGCTGAATGATAAAAGTTTACTGGGCATGATCTGCCATAACATGGGGTATTTAAGTTCTATCACCAAAAAATACGAGCAGGCAATTATTCATTACAACGAGGCCTTGAAGTACAAAAATAAACATGAGGCGTTAAGCACAATTTTCTCCATTCTCTACGCGTATTACCAGCTGGACAAGAAAGAGGAGGCCGAAAAGTGGATTCTTGAAGGCCAAACCATTTTAAAGCAGAATCCTAATCAGGAATATGCTTATCATTTTAAAGTCTATGATTCTCTGCTAAAAGGCAACCTTTCAGCTGAATTTGAATTCTTTATGCTGGAAGTGGTAATTCCATACTTTATTGAACATGAAAAGCAGCAATATATTATCGAATACTCGGAGCTCATGGCCTCTTACTTCGAAGAGCGCCACAAATATAAATCAGCGGCACACTACTATCAAATCGTATGTCATGCTTTAAAAAGAGCTTATTCAAATTAGGAAAAGAGGAGAATGATTCATGAAGAAACTATTAGTTGGATTAACCACTGGCGTATTCTCTCTGGCATTTGCAGCGGGAGTTGGACTTTTCTCAGAACCGGACCATCCGAAAATTGTTTCTGAACCTGATCACCCGAAGATTGTTTCGGAGCCGGATCATCCAAAAATTGTTTAATCTTTAAACATAGGCTGTGACCAGCGAGTTTGGCTCGATACTATTTTTAGTCAAAAAAAACCGAACTAGGGTGCTAGTTTGGTTTTTTTATGTTTAAAGTATTTGTATATTTTTATTAGTGCCGCAGCTTGATAATCCTCGTTAATGGCGTCATTCGCTGTAGTGATGCCACTTTTATCGTAGAAGGATCCTAGTATGTGGCGTCATTCGCTGTAGTGGTGCCACTTTTAACTGGAGTGAAACCTAGTTTGTGGCGTCATTCGCTGTAGTGGTGCCACTTTTATCGTAGAAGGATCCTAGTATGTGGCATCATTCACTGTAGTGGTGCCACTTTTACCGGGAGTGAATCCTAGTTTGTGGCGTCATTCCATGTAGTGGTGCCACTTTTATCGTAGAAGGATCCTAGTTTGTGGCGTCATTCGCTGTAGTGGTGCCACTTTTATCGTAGAAGGATCCTAGTATGTGGCGTCATTCGCTGTAGTGGTGCCACTTTTATCGTAGAAGGATCCTAGTATGTGGCGTCATTCGCTGTAGTGGTGCCACTTTTATCGTAGAAGGATCCTAGTTTGTGGCGTCATTCCTTGTAGTGGTTACACTTTTATCGTAGAAGGATCCCAGTTTGTGGTGGTATTCGTTGGAGTGCTGCGTGGATCATTCTCTACTAACAACACTTTCCCTCATCAATTGAACCAAGTAAGTGTTCTAAACCGCTAGTAGCAACACTTTCCCTCATCAATCGAACCAAGTAAGTGTTCTATACCGTGAATAGCAACACTTTCCCTCATCAATTGAACCAAGTAAGTGTTCTATACCGTGAATAGCAACACTTTCCCTCATCAATCGAACCAAGTAAGTGTTCTAAACTGTCAATTGCAACATTTTCCCTTAACCATTGAACCATGTAAGTGTTCTAAACCGCTAGTAGCAACACTTTCCCTCATCAATCGGACCAAGTAAGTGTTCTATTCCGTCCTTAACAGCACTTCACCCAATCCTGAACCCCCATCAATTGCTCCATTCATTCTTTTGACCTGCCGATTTGCTAAATATTCTGCCAAAATGGCCGATGTATGGTGTATAAGTCTTTTTGCACACATACATACTAGGCAGATTTGGTTAAAAGGGAGGTCTGGAAATGAAGAAGTTAAAATTATGGAATGTAAAGAAGAGGTCAAACCTCACATTGAAGGGCAAGCTGCTGGGGAGTTTTTCGATTATCATGGTGCTCAGCCTGCTGATGGCTGGGTTTACGATTGCCGGTTTCACGATGGTCAACAGCCAGACGAAGAAAATTGTGCAGGAGGATATGCAGTCGCTGCTTGCTGAAGGGAAGCTGAGGGACAATATCACGCAGCGGGTTTCTTTGATCAGGGCATACTTCATTTATGGAAAAGATGAATACAAAGATCAGTATTATGAATTGACGGAAGAAAGCAAATCTCTTCAGAAAAACCTGCTTGAACGAAGTGTGAATCCTAAAAGCAGAGAGCTTATGGAAAAGAGTTCCGAGTGGGAGAAGATGGTTGAGGAAGATGTGATTAAAAGCTTTGATTCCGGAATGAGAGTGACAGCCAATCAGACGTTGAGAGGCGATGTTCAGAATCTTGCGGATGAGCTTACAAAGGGTTTTGACGCCCTGGCTGCAGAGCGCGAAAAATCGATTGTAAGAGATGGTGACGCCATCATCAGTCAGGGAAGATTGATTAATATCCTTGGAATTGTTTTGTCACTGCTAATTATCGGAGCGGGTATTTTTCTTTCTGTCCGGATTTCAAATGCCTTGACGAAACCAATTCATTCCATCGCCAAAAGGATGGAGGATATTTCAAAAGGGCAGCTGAATCATGAGCCTATGTCCCTTGATTCGAAAGATGAAATCGGCAGTCTTGTTGCATCTGTAAATGAAATGAATGTGCAGCTGAGCGGAATTGTCCGGGACATTTCGGAAGCATCAGTTGTTGTTTCAGCGCAAAGCGGTCAGCTGCAGGCTTCTTCAAAAGAGTTAAAAGCAGGAAGCGAACAAATTGCGTCAACGATGCAGGAGCTTTCATCGGGAGCTGAAACGCAGGCATCTTCCGCTTCGGATCTTTCTGAAACGATGGGTGAACTGATGGAATCCATTTACGTAGCGAATCAGAGCGGGGAGGCTGTTGCAAAGGCATCAGCTGAAGTCCTCACTCATTCGTATGCGGGGTATGAACTTATGAATGAATCTGTGAATCAGATGAACCGCATTAATGGACTCATGGAAACAACTGTTGAAAAAGTAGAGCATCTGGATGAGCAGTCGGAGAAAATTTCCACTTTGGTGGATGTCATTCAGAGCATCGCAGATCAGACAAACCTTCTTGCTCTTAACGCAGCGATTGAAGCTGCCAGAGCGGGGGATCACGGCAGGGGGTTTGCGGTTGTGGCAGACGAGGTCAGAAAGCTTGCTGAACAGGTATCAAGCTCGGTTGTCGATATTAACAAGATAGTCAGCAACGTCCGTAAAGAAACGGAAGAAGTAGCTGAAAACCTGAAGGATGGATATAAGCAAATTGTCAAAGGGTCAGCATCCATCAGTCAGACAGGAGAGAGTTTTTCCGAGATAAAAGAGTACATTGAAGAGATGTCGGGAAGAATCACGACCATTCAAAAGGATTTAAACCGCATTATGAAAAGCAGCGAAGTCATGAATGATTCCATTTCCAGCATTGCATCTGTATCGGAGGAGGCTGCGGCAGGGATTGAGCAGACTGCTGCATCGGCAGAACAGTCAAGCCAGTCCATGGAAGAGATATCAGGACATGCTGATTCACTGGCTGCCGTCTCATCAAGACTTACACAGCTTGTAAACCGGTTTAAACTATAAAAAAATGAGGTGCCGCACGGCGCCTCATTTTTTATTGCGGAAGTGAAACTGGGCGTTCAGCTGGCCCTCAAGCATTTTCTTGCGGTAATCAGGGTTTGAACGCATTTCCTTCTTGCGCATTTCTTTCAGGATTTCATTCGTCTGCACGCCGTCTTCGCGTTTGTTGGCAATGTCCATTAATCGTTCTACATCCGAAAAAGAATACTTTCGTGTGCCTCTTGAGGTCCGCTGCGGAGAAATCAGATGCCTCTCCTCGTAATAGCGGATCTGGCGCAGGGATAACCCGGTAAGCTCGCTTACAATCCCGATTGAAATCACTTTTTTATCTTTATATGAGTGGTCTTGCTGTTCCATTTTTCCACCCCGCACTTTCATTTCTTTTTCCAATTATACCTTATGGAAATGAGTTGAAGTGCACTTTTGTCAGAAAATCTAACATAGATTGTCAGGTTTATAAAAAACATTGTGAGTTTATTTAACAACAATGATGATTTATGAATCTTTTCTCATTACACTTGGATTAACAGATTGAAGGAGGAGACACCATGGATTTGAAGAAGGCAGCTGAAATTGCCAGGATGATTGTAGAACTGGATGTAAGGAGGGATGAAATGCTTGAGGATCTGCAGAATGAAATCGGAAAGGATGCGCATGAATTTCTGCGGTACATGCAAAACTCATGCCTGAAAAAGTCATCCTGATCTTCTGGCCATTCGGGAAGGAAAAAAATTCGTTAAAAAGTGACTGAGCTCAAAAAGATAGTCTTCTGTAAACAAAGAAGTTACATCGCTGAAGCGGTCATATCTGTGTTCATAGGCACATAAAAGCAGCAGTATCCCGGATTTGAATTCAGCAGTATACAGCTGTTCGTTTTTCGGTTCAAGTGTATTCAGAAAATAGATTTGATGCCGTTCGTCACGTGTACGATAAGCAATCGGGCGGATATGCTTCATCGTCAAGCCTCCTCCATGTAAGATCCTGAGACTAGTCTTGACCGTTTACGGCTTTTTAACACATTCAGCTGAACTTTTACACTGGCTTAACCGTGGACTTACAATCAGCGGGTAAAGTGATAACTAGACAGTTTGAAAGGAGAAGTGAAAAATGAGCAAATTGTTCAGGAAAGCTCTTGAAGATCAAAGGGTTTTTTACAGCAGGAAATTGAACTCGCTCGGCATATACGACCAAGAGGTGCTTAGCAGCATGACGCTGTCTGAATTAAAAAAGGAATATCAGCATTTTTACAGCAGTGTGCCTTTTATGAAACTCACCCATAAAAAACCTGTGCAGCCGTAGAATACGGGTTTATGCTCTTCAGAGCGGGCGAAATTTGCAAAATTGATGCCATTCTTCTAATCAGCTTTCCTCATGAAATCCCCGCCAAAAGCCGAGAGGTTCTCCGGCTTTTTTTGCTGTCTGGAAAACTCGCGGTGCAGGAACAGAGGGAAAAAGAGAAGATAGCCTCGGGACACGAAATTGTGGTAAGATGATAAAAAGAAGTTACCGGAGGCATCTATGACAGTTGCAGGTATTGTACTGGCCGGCGGAATGTCGCGGCGCTTTCAGTCTGACAAGGCATGTGAACCATACAAAAACGGCACATTCCTCTCGCATTCATATACGGAATTGAAAGCGGTATCAGATACTGCGGCAGTCTCCGGGCGCAAATGGAAAGATCCCGGGATCACAAGTTTTGAAGACTGTCCTCCTTTTAAAGGACTTGGACCGCTTGCCGGAATTTACTCGGCTATGAAAATAGTAAAATCTGAATGGTACCTGGTCCTTGCTTGTGACATGCCGCTTATTGACCGGCAGACTCTCTCTGTCTTTACGGGGTTGAAAACGGCTGGACATTCAGCTGTTGTACCTGTTATAAACGGAAAAGTTCATCCGCTTTGTGCGATGTACCATTGCTCGCTGCTTCCTGTACTGCAGAAACAGCTTGAGGACAGGGAACTGAAAATGATGTCACTGCTGCATGCCGCAGAGCCGCTTATGCTCGATCAATCGCATTTTGACCGGCCTGACCAATTTGCAAATATCAATAAAAAAGAGGATCTCGTCTTACTGAATGAGTCAAACTTCCAGCATGAAAGAAGCCTTTAAAAAACAGTGTTTTCATAGTAAAATAATCCATATGGTTTTTTGAATTTTTAGATATCTTCACAATGTTAAGGTAAGAGGGCGATGAGAATGAAGTCTTATACAAATGAAGAACTTGAACTTGCACTGAATCTTTTTAAAACGTTTGCAAGAGCATTTAAGAGTGTTTCTGAACATTCAATCCGTGACAGCAAGGAACACGGGTTTAACCCGACAGAGTTTTCAGTGCTTGAACTTCTTTATACGAAAGGACCGCAGAAGCTTCAGCAAATTGGCTCGCGTCTTTTGCTTGTCAGCGGGAATGTTACGTATGTGATTGATAAGCTGGAAAAGAATGAATTTATATACAGGGAGCAGGATCCAAAAGACAAGCGTTCTGTTTATGCCAATCTTACTGAAAAAGGAAGAACCTACCTGGATGAGATCTATCCGGTACATACATTGCGGATGGCCCGGGCTTTCTCCGGCCTGTCCATCGACGAACAGCAGCAGCTGATGGCTTTGCTGAAAAAAGCAGGCGTTCACAGTCAGCATCTGCTTTTCAGATAAAAAATCCCGAATCCGGGATTTTTTATTTTTAATCAGCGTGAAGTTTGACAGCATCCTGTGTCCATTTCCACATCAGGCAGCTCACTGCGATAAAGAACAGATGGAGCGCTGTGAACGAGGCGAAGCCGGTGTGATAAGTAAATAATCCATTTTCCAGCAGGCAATAGTGAGTGATGAGAAGGATAAGAAAAAGCAGCAGTTTAATGGCTCTGCGGCGGATTAGGACGATCAGTGTGTAAAAAAAGCAGGCAATGCTGAAAAAGACCGAGTTTGCTGCAAGATGATCACGGACGGGATTTTCAAACCATCCCGGCTGAAACAAATACATGGTAAGCGGAACGGTTGCTGCCCATGTGATTGTTAAGGATACGCTCAAATTCATAAAGTAAAGGCCGAGTTTGGCAGCGGGCTGATTGTCCTTTTTCAGCAGCCTGTACCACCAGGATGAAATGAGAAAGGCAACAGGCAGCAGCAAAGTTGTATAGTAAACTTTCCACCAGTGATGCTCATAAATCCCCAAATGCAAAAAGAACAATTCTACAGCTGACATGCCAAAACTGATCAGCAGCATCACCGGAAAGGTGAGCCTGTAAAATGCAGCTGTGACTCCAATCATCGGGACAATCATGAGCTGGCTGAAAATAGAGCCAAATGAGCTGTCTGAGAAAGGGTCACTGAAAACTTCCGGTTTATATGTATAAGAATGAAAGAAAACAAAGATGACTACTTCAAAAATAATCGCAAGCCCCGCATTTAACAGCCACAGAGGAACGAGCATGAGACGGTCTTTTCGAGCAGCTGCATAAGCAAGCGCTGCGGTTGCTGCGAGAAGGAGAAAGAACCAAAAAAAATTCGGCATAGGTCAGGCCTCATTTATATAAGAGTATGACTTATTTTTGTCATTCTCCAGGTGAATTATGTTTGGCTTAATAAATTCGGGATCATGGCGCTGTTATTCTTTTGATTTTTGCTCCTCGATGAAATGCAGGATTTGCGTTATCACTTTATCCTGCGGAGATGTAAAAAAATCTGCAAATGGACATGGCTGATCCTGCAGGCGATCGGCAACAGTGTTCATTGTATAGGAGTCGGGATTAAGGCTGTCCTTTACTTCCTCCCAATAGAGCGGTGCTGCTGCATAGGCTCCGGCAGAATTTCCCCTGAGAGAATAGGGTGAGATGATGGTCTTTCCTTCTGCATGCTGAATATAATCGACATACAGCCTGTTTCCGCGGTTTTTCTTCAGTCGTTCAATCGTAAATGCTTCAGGGAATACCTGTACAAGATAAGAAGCAATAAATTCTGTAAAGCTTCTCGTCTGCTCGTAGGAAAATGTCCCCTCCGTTATGGGGATGTGAATCTGGATGCCTTTTCCTCCTGAAAGCTTTGGAAAAGACGTAAGAGAGAATGATTCAAATAGTTTGTGCATTTCAAGAGCCGCTTTTACAGCAAGTCCAAATTCATTTCTTGAAGGCGGGTCAAGGTCAAATACGATTTCATTTGGCTGATGGGACTTTCGGGTCTGAAAGGGAACGTGAAATTCGATGGCACCCTGGTTGCCGAGCCACAATAAAGTGGAGTGGTCATTGCAGAGAATGTACTCTATTCCTTCATGTAATGATGTTTTAATAAAATCCGGCGCGTAGTCAGGGCAGTTTTTCTGATAAAAAGCTTCATCAGAAGTACCGTGCGGATAGCGGATGACAGTCAAGTGTTTATCTTCAAGAAAAGGGAGCATGCTTTCAGAAACATCAATCAAGTAAGCAAGATAATCTTCCTTTGACCTCACCGGTTTGTTCCAAAGAGGCTTGTCAGGGTTAGTAAGCTGAACATCTTCATGAACGGAAACAGCATGTACTTTAAGTTGTGACCATGTGCAGAGTTCAGGAGCAAGGTCAAATCTGAACGCATGAAATGAAGGCTCCCGCAGCTGATTTTTGTACAGACCGAGAAATTGAAGTTCCACACAGATTGCCGGAGCAATCGTAATCCATTGAGGATCTTCCGCCTCTTTATTTTGTCTGAGAATCTCTATAAGGGATTCCCTTTCTTCCCCCTCAAGCCCGTGGGAAAATACCCCGGCTTCCCTGATCGTGCCGTGATCGAAAGTACCCGCTTTAAAGTAGCCGTTTTTCTTGTCATATCCGATAATAAATACAAGGCCGTATTTATAGTTTTTTATTTTCAGCCAGTTTTTTGTGCGGATGCCCGGCTCCCACCTGCTGTTTAGATCTTTCGCCAGAATTCCCTCAGAGTCATGGCGTATGGCATTCTTAAACAGGGCATCTCCGTCTGAGAAAGAGGGGACATATTGTATGCGGACTTCCCCGGGTGCGGGGGTGAGCGGAAAACCGCATGCTTCAGAAAGAGATAAGAGTTTCTCCTTTCTGATTTTTAAAGGGGAAGCAGCTGTCTTTTCACCGGCGCACTCTATAAGATCAAACACCAAAAACGTACATGGATCAGTGTGTACTGCACGCTGGATATTCTCCTCCTTTTTCAGCCTGCCCCGCTTTTGAATCTTCTCAAATGATGCTTTGTGCGCACTTTGCAAAACGGTTAATTCCCCGTCAAGTGTACAAGGCATAAACGGCTGAAACTTGGAAAAGCTTGAACGGACAGCTTCTATGATTTCGGGAAAAAGAGGAGCAAGGTCTTTTCCGTTCCGGCTTGTAAAGGAAATGGCTGATTCTGAGATGGAAAGAAGGGCTCTGAATCCGTCAAATTTTATTTCAAAGCTCCATTGGCTTCCTTCAGGCTTCTTTAAAGAAAGAGATGGAAGCATTGGTTTTACATACATAGCAGACTTCCTTTGCTTTTTATTACTCTTACTATTTCTTATTAACGATTTGTTTATGAAAGGATGTTCTAATGATGAAAGCCGTATTTTTGGACCGTGATGGTGTGATAAACGAAGTGCTTACAGAGAGGGTCCGCTTTGTGAACAATCCCTCTCAGCTTTATCTGCTTGCCGGCGCTGCAGAGGGCGTGCGGATTCTGTGCGATAAAGGCTATAAAGTGTTTGTCGTCACCAATCAGGGCGGAGTTGGACTTGGGTATATGAAAGAGGCTGTCCTTAAAGATATCCACCGTAAAATGGTTGAAGAGATTGAAAAAGCGGGAGGGAAAATCGAAGAGGTCGCCTATTGTGCACATTCCCCGCATGCCGGCTGCGAATGCAGAAAGCCCGGTTCTCTCATGATTACAGATCTTGCTGAACGGCATGGCATTACAATAGAAGAAAGTTACATGATCGGTGACAGGGATGTGGATATAATGGCCGGAAAAAAAGCCGGAACCAAAACCATTCTGGTCGGCTCAACTGATCATGGCGCGGATATGAATTTTCCTTCTCTGCTTGATGCCGCGAAATGGATTGGGGGACAGCAGGAATCCCGCTGATCGCTCAGCGGGACTGTCCTTACGCTTTTTTTCTGGCTGTTTTCGTTTTTTTGCCGGCTTCCGGTTTTTTCTTTGTTTTTGCAGCTGGTTCTTTTGCTGCCGGCTTTTCTTTGGATTTGTCAATGCTTGCCTGAAGGGCGCTCATCAAGTCAACGACATTTTCACGCGGAGCATCTGCAGGTGTTTTGCCCTCATTCTTGCCGGCTTTTTTCTGGATCAGATTCAGGAGTGCTTCCCGGTAGTCATCTTTATAAGATTCTGGATTGAAAGAGGTTGTCAGCTGGTCAATGAGCATGATTGCTGTATCAAGTTCCTTTTCCCCCAGATCTGTCTTCTCCGGGACACTTGGAACGTCTGATGCTTTTCGGACTTCATCCGGGTAATGAATGGTTTCCATTACAATCGTATTCTGATATACCCTAAGGGCGGCGAGCTGCTGTTTGGAACGGATGGTCATTTCTGCAACACCGATCTTACCCGATTTCAGCAGGGCTTCGCGAAGAAGGGAATATGCCTTTGCTCCATTTTCGCCGGGGCCGATAAAATAAGAGCGATTAAAGTAAATCGGATCGATTTCATCAAGGTTGACAAAGTCGATAATTTCAACCGCTTTATCTTCAAGCTCCTGCTTGAGCTGCTTGAGTTCGTCTTCTTCAAGGATGACAAATTTTCCTTTTACGTATTCGTAGCCTTTTACAATGTCGTCATTTCCGACTGCTTCATCACAGTTCGGGCATTTCTTTTCATATTGAATGGGTGTATGGCATTTACTGTGCAAATTCCTCAGTTTCACATCTTTATCTTCAGTAGCGGCATATAATTTAACCGGTATATTGACCAGTCCGAAACTGATGGATCCTTTCCACATCGTGTGCATGTCAGATCTCCTGCTTTCCTTGTTGATATATAATTAGGTTTGCCAGAATTTCTGTGATAATGTGCAGGTTCCGTTCAGCTGTTTTTTGTTTATGATCTTTTTAAATGGGAATATTTCTAGAAAAGGACAGGAGGGTAAGCCATGGAGCACAGCAAATCTGCGGCAAAATTAAGCCCGGCTGGAATGGCGGGGGCAGGACCCGTTGATCAGACATCTGATTTCCGCATCAGCCAAATCATGAATTCTTCAAGAAGAGCGTTTGCCTCCTGGAGAGAAAAGAGTACAGGTGAACGGTTGTCATATCTGAAAAAGCTCAAACACGTACTGATTGACCATATGGAGGAATGCATTGAAGTTCTCGCAGCCGACACCGGAAAAGTAAAAATAGAAGCTGTTACAGCAGATTTAATGCCTGTCCTTGACACATTGTCCTTTCTTGAGAAAAACGCTGAAAAAAGTTTGAAGGCGAGGCGTGTAAAAACGCCGATTCACTTCATAGGGAAAAAAAGCTACATTGAATATATGCCAAGAGGAGCCGCTCTCATTATTTCGCCATGGAATTATCCCCTCCAGCTCGCACTCGTGCCTGTCGTAAATGCTCTGGCGGCAGGAAATACCGTTATTTTGAAGCCTTCGGAAATAACCGCTGAAACAGGATTGTTTATTGAAAAAGCCGTCCAGCTTGCAGGTTTTCCGGATGGAGTCATTCAGGTTGTTCATGGTGGAAAGGAAACGGGGCAGGCGCTGGTTAAGGCTAAACCGGATTTTATCTTTTTTACAGGGTCTGCTGCTGCAGGCAAGAAGATTCAGGAAGAAGCCGCAAAGACCCTGATTCCCGTTACACTGGAGCTTGGCGGGAAGGACCCCTTCATCGTTTTTGAAGATGCAAATCTTGAAAGAGCAGCGAAGGCTGCTGCATGGGGTTCCTTCACAAACAGCGGGCAGGTCTGCATGAGTACAGAGAGAATTTATGTGCAGGAGGCTGTGTATGAAACATTTCTTGATCTGCTCGTATCCGAAACAGTCAAGCTGAAGCAGGGGCGGGGTGAGGATGATGATATCGGCGCGATGACACATCCGTCGCAGCTTTCAGTGATAAAGGACCACGTGGAAGATGCTGTTGAGGGTGGCGCACGACTCATTGCGGGGGCGCTTCCTGAAAACTGGGAGCTGTCAGAAGGCCTGTTCATTAAGCCGATGGTATTTGCAGACGTAAAGCAGCACATGAAAATTATGCAGGATGAAACCTTTGGGCCTGTTGCAGCCGTCATGCCGTTTCAGTCTGAAGAAGAAGCCATTGCTCTGGCCAATGATTCGGTCTACGGGCTGAATGCAAGCGTCTGGAGCAAAGATCTTAAAAAAGCCAAGCGTGTTACTTCAAGACTTGAAACTGGTAACGCCGTTATTAATGATGTGATGATGTCCATAGCCAACCAGCATCTCCCTTTCGGAGGAGTGAAACAGAGCGGAATCGGAAAGTATCACGGCAAGGACGGAATCCGCCGCTTTTGTCATGAGAAATCAGTCATGGTGGACAGGGGCAGAAAAAAGACAGAGATGCAGTGGTATCCTTACAAAAACAAGTACACGAAAGTAAAGTCGCTTTTAAAGATGCTTTACGGCAGGAAAAACAAACACTAAAAAACAGCGGAAAAGGCTCCGCTGTTTTTCTGTTACCCCTTAAACTGAATGAATAGAATAACCGCTCCCAATACCCATACGTAAACCGCAAAGCCCCTCAACGAATGATTCTTCACAAATTGGATCATCCACTTAACAGCCACATATCCTGTCAGTGCAGCACTTAGCGTTGCAACGAAAAGAGGAAAGAAGCCAATAGTCGCGGCCTCGCCTGAAAACAAATCGGATACTTGAAAAAGAATGGCTCCGAAAATAGCAGGGATTGACAGAAGAAACGAAAAATAAGCAGCTGTTTCTTTGTCAATTCCTCTCATAAGAGCCCCTACGATCGTCATTCCCGATCTTGAAATGGCAGGGAAGATGGCAAGGGCCTGAAAGGAACCGATGAAAAAGGCATCAAAAACGGTGAGGTCATCGAGTTTCTTTGCTCCTTTTTTTATGGAATCAGCAAACCATAAAAATGCTCCGGTAATAAGAAACTCCCATCCGATCGTTGCCCCTGATTTGCTGATGCCGTCAAAAAAATCGCTGATGAAAACACCTGCCGCAACCGCAGGCAAGGTTCCAACAGCAAGCAGAAGAGTTAATTTGCTGAATGGCTGTTTCAAAAGCTTCCATAGAATATCTTTGTAAAAGACAATCAGGGCGATAAATGTGCCGATATGAAGCATCGTATCGAGAAAAATCCCGCCGTCCTTCATGCCAAACAGCATTCTGCCCAAGTAAAGATGGCCAGTTGAACTGATGGGAAGAAATTCCGTCAGTCCCTGAATGACGCCCAAAATAAACGCCTGAATCCAGTCCATTTTCATCACCCCTGTAAAATAAGCGTTCATAAAAATGCCAAAATAAAAGTATTGTAAAGTTGTCCCTTTTTAATGGTATGTATAGTATGATAGCTTGTAGAACTGAAAGGCTGATTTGTGCGGCTGCTTCTGATAAAAGGAAAGGACTGCACGGATTCAAAGCCTTGAATAAAGGAGTCTGGAACTGAATATGGAACATTACATACTTGCTTTTATTGAGTACTTTAAAGACCTCTCCTATTTTGGGGTGCTTTTTGCTCTTTGTTTTGAATTTGTGCCTGCCGAGATTGTTCTGCCGCTCGCCGGATACTGGGTGTATCAGGGAGATATGCTGCTGTGGGGCACTGTGCTTGCCGGCACGATCGGCGGTACTATCGGTCCGCTTACCCTTTATGCACTTGGCCGCTATGGAGGAAGACCCTTCCTCATCAAATATGGAAAATACATGTTTATCAATGAAGAAAGTCTCGCTAAAGCGGATTTGTTTTTCGAAAAAAACGGGGCTATGGTTGCTTTTACAGCAAGGTTTCTGCCAGGAGTCCGAACGCTGATCTCCATTCCATGCGGCATGGCAAAAATGAACGTCTGGGTATTTTCCATCTATACCTTTGCAGCTATGCTGCCGATCACATTCCTGTATGTTTATCTCGGATTTAAGCTTGGGGATAAATGGGAGCAGGTGGGCGGAATGGCGAACGATTACCTTCTTCCTGCCGCTGCAGTCATCGTAGCTGCGTTTATTTTGTACAAATTCATCACAAGAAAAGCCATCAAGCCATCAGCCATTTCTCAGGATAAGAAAATCAGCTAAAAACACTTGCTGCATCCCGACATGGATTTCCTGAAACATCTTTTCCAACATTAGGAAAAGATGTTTTTTTGATAAGAGTGAAAGGAAATTGGGTATATAGAGAAAATACAGATATAGGAGGAATGTTGAATGGATGTTGCCCTTTTGCTTGAATACGGGTGGGTATTGCTTGTTTTAATTGCACTGGAGGGAATTCTTGCGGCAGACAATGCTCTTGTTATGGCCGTGATGGTTAAGCACCTACCTGATGATCAAAGGAAGAAAGCCCTGTTTTACGGACTTGCAGGAGCTTTTGTCCTGAGATTCGGCTCGCTTTTTTTAATTTCATTTTTGGTGGATGTCTGGCAGGTACAGGCAATAGGGGCTGTTTATCTGCTGTTTATTGCCATAAATCATTTAGTGAAGAAATTCGTTTTAAAAAAGGATTTGCATGGTGAAAAGGACAGAAAAGAATCAGGCTTTTGGATGACGGTCCTTAAAGTGGAACTTGCAGACATTGCGTTTGCGGTTGATTCTATCCTTGCGGCAGTCGCACTTGCAGTAACACTGCCTGCAACGGGACTGCCGGAAATCGGCGGTCTGGATGGCGGACAGTTTGCCGTCATTTTGGCCGGGGGCATCATTGGCCTGGTTATCATGAGATTTGCAGCGAGCTTTTTTGTCGCCCTGCTGCAAAAACGTCCGAGTCTTGAGACTGCTGCATTTGTCATTGTGGGCTGGGTGGGAGTGAAGCTTGCTTTGTACACGCTCGCTCACCCGGATATTAACATCATCGATAAACATTTCATTGAATCTGCAACATGGAAGCTTATCTTCTGGATTGTACTTGCAGGAATCGCTGTTGCCGGATGGTTCTTATCCAAAGATGAAAGCGCCCGGCCGGAATCAGAAGAAGAGAAACTGGTAGAAAAAGCTGAAGACCGACTTGATTGAGCACCCTTAACGGGGTGTTTTTTTATTGTAGATAAATGACATTTTGTGGATAAAATAGACGCTTTATATTAAAATTTTTACAATTAAACAACTTTTAACCTGGATTTCCACCTTTATTTGTAACCTTTTTGTAAAAAAACTAATATTACACCCTCAAATTCCGAACTCGCTTCGTAGCTGTTTAGTAAGAAAAAAGAAAGGAGAACAACCTTAATAATTCTTCATCTGTTGCTTCATCAACGCCTGAAAGGTTCATCTTTACCTCAAGGCTCTCACGATTCCAAATTTCTTCCTTTGCGCTCTCAGGGCAAATTAGCTATGATTATACGAAGTAATATGGGAGAACTGAGGTGAGAACCGGTGCTTAGCCTGTTGTTTAAACTTGGCAAAAAGAAACCAACTTTAGAAGAAACTGTCCTGCAGATCCAGGGCGGCGACACACAATTGCAGAACACATTAATTGACCAGTATAAACCTTTCGTGGCAAAAACCGTTTCTTCGGTGTGCAAAAGGTATATTGATGAAAAAGACGATGAATTCAGCATTGGTTTAATTGCCTTTAATGAGGCCATTGAAAAATATTCAACTGAAAAGGGAAGTTCCCTGCTCGCTTTTGCCGAATTGATTATAAAGAGAAAAGTCATTGACTATATTCGGAAAGAAGCAAGAAACGCACAAACAGTAAATATTGATCTTCAGGAACACGAAGAAGGCGAAGCTTCGCAGAGCAAGATAGAAGCGGAGCTGTCCGTTGAAGAGCATCAAAAGCTCATTGAACAGGAGCAGCGGAGGGAAGAGATCGTTTATTTCCATAAAGTGCTCCAGGAGTTCGGCCTTTCTTTTTCAGAGCTGATGGAGAATTCTCCAAAACATATGGATGCAAGGCAAAATGCAATAAAAGTAGCTCAAGTTCTGATTGAGCACGATGAGCTGAAGCGGATTCTGTTTGCGAAAAAACAGCTTCCAGTTAAACAGCTTGAATCGCTTGTATCTGTCAGCCGCAAAACAATAGAGAGAAACAGAAAATATATTATTGCCATGACAATTATTTTATCGGGGGATTACGTTTATCTGAAAGACTATATAAGAGGGGTGCTTCAATCATGAAAAAAGGGATCGTCGTTGACCGTAATGATGATTATGTTACATTGCTTACCCCTGATGGACAATTTTTGAAAGCAGCAAAACAAAAACGTTCATACGAGCTGGGTGAGGAAATTACTTTTTTTCAGCTTTCAGATACAAGCGAAAGAGCATCAAAATCAGTAAGTATTTTTAATCTGCGCGGAATTCGAAACGGGTTACTTGCAGTTGCAGCTCTTATTCTTATTTTTTTTACCGTGCTGCCCGTTTTGAAAGAGGACAGAGTATATGCTTATATGACGATTGATATCAATCCAAGCTTTGAGCTTCAATTAAATGAAGAACTTAAAGTCATAAGGATTGAACCCATGAATGAAGATGGGAAGGCTATGCTTGCCGAACTGAAAGACATGAATAAACGCAGTGTATCAGATGTCTTTTCAACCATTGTGGACAAAAGCAAATCTCTCGGCTATTTAACAGACGATAAAGAGATTTTTGTGACGACGGTAACAGCAGATGACAAGCATGAAGAGACAAAAAAGAAAATGCTTGCAGATGTTGTGCGCCTGAAAGAGTCCTACAAGGAGCAAAGCCTGAATGTTCAGGCGGTAGAGACAGATGTTGAAACACGCAATAAAGCAGTGGAACAAGGGATTTCTACTGGTAAATATGTAAGACTTCAAAAAACAGAACAAGCTGATCCTGCAGAGAAAGAAGAAGCGGAAAAGCGCAATGAAGAGGAAAAGGCTGAGAAAGAGACAGAACCAGCCAAAAAGGAATCTCCTGAAACGGCACCTCCTGTTAAAGATACGCCTAAAGCGCCAAAAAAGGATAAAGAAGCGCCTGGCCTGAAAGAGGACGAAGACAAGGAAATCGACAAAAAGCCTGTTGTTCCAAAACCTCCTAAAGAAAAAGAAACGGACATGAAGATTGAGAATCAGTCAGAAAAAGAAAAGGCTGAAGGAAAACAATCAAGAAAAGAAGCAGATAAAGCGAGAAAAGAAAGAGAGAAAGAAAAAAAGCGGAATGAAGAGAAATCCCGTGATGAAGATGATGACAGCAGAGACGCCGGCAGCCGCGATGGATCTTCATACTGGAACAGCTACAATCGTGACCGGGATGATGACCGCGACGAAAATGAAGAGAACGACAACGACGACAATGACGATGATGATAATGAGGGGTCAAGATCTGATCGTGATTGAAACATAGGGTGCCGCGAAAGCAAAACAGACCGGATAGGCACCTGCTACATAGATAGAAAGAAGAAAACCGCAGGAGGCTTCCTGCGGTTTTTGCCATGTTATTCAGTTTTAGAAGCTTGTCCGCCAAGACCAGCCTGTGCTTGTGCGACTAAGCGCTTCGTGATTTCTCCTCCAACAGAACCGTTAGAGCGTGCAACTGTATCAGAACCAAGCGTAACGCCAAATTCCTGTGCAATTTCATATTTAATTTGATCCAGGGCCTGTTCAATGCCTGGAACAAGCAATTTATTGCTGCTGCGTGCCATTATATTCAACTCCTTCATAAAAGTTTGCAGCCATATGGCTGTGTTTATAGTCTTGTTTCAAACGGACAATCTATACTGGCAATTGTGCCCTGTGATAGGTGGTGAAGAGATTGAGTAAATTACATTTCTTTAAAATGCTCCTGCAGAAAAAGACGGGTTCTCTTCTGAAGATAGGATGTGATGACGGAAAGCACGGTGATCGTCAAAATATCCTTCACCTGATTCCAGCCATCTTCCGGAAGATCCTGAAAAAGGTCATGAGCCGCCTGTATTTGATCCTGAACATCCTTTTCGAGCTCATGTTCAGAAAGCGAGAATACCGTGATCGATTCCATACGTTCAAGAATTGTCCCGTAAGCTGAATAGTATCGCAATGGTGAAATCAAATCATCGCTCCGGTCTGATAATGTATTAAACAGCAGCTTCAGCAAATGCCTGATCGTATCAAAATCAAATGCTGATTTCAGGTCTCTCACAATGAGGAGGATGGCTGCTTGTTCGATTGAATATTTTTTGCCGTGTTCAGGTGATCCGATCAGTTCCTTCATATCCCTCTTTATCCAATTCTGAATCGATGTGGACTTTAAAGAAGTCAGTTCGCACAGTTTTGCAAGTGAAACAATTTCATTCGATGAAAGTCCTCTTGGCAGAGGCTTGGAACTTCTGATGAAATCAGGAAAATCAGACGGGTCGATCCCGATTTCTTTCAGTATAGATGCCGGAGCTGCATCCGTTTCACCCTGCAGAGTGAATAGCAGTCTGGCCATTTCTGAGCGTTTCAGCTGTATTTTCATGCGCATCACCTCTTTGTCATTTAAGTGTCTGTTCTTTAAGCAGCCATTTTCAGATCGTGCTGCATAACATTACCAAGTGCTTAGTATTTGCGATTATTCCTCTTTATTCTTTATACTATAAATTATAATATAAGTTCAAATGAACTCAAAACCTTTGGGGGTGCAAGATGGCAAAACGTATCTTTTTGTTCCTTTTAACCAATATTCTCGTACTGACAACAATAGGAATTGTCTTATCTTTGCTTGGAGTCGGCTCCTATGTAACGGCTGAAGGTGGAATCGATCTCATCAGCCTGCTCGTATTCAGTGCCGTTGTCGGCTTCTCCGGCTCATTTATATCTTTGATCATGTCAAAGTGGATGGCTAAAATGATGATGGGCGTAAAGGTTCTGAAACCGGATCAGAATTTATCTGCATATGAGCGAAACCTTGTAGAACGCGTTCACAGACTTGCAAGAGCTGCAGGCATCAGAAAAATGCCTGAAGTGGGCATCTATCAGTCCCGCGAGGTCAATGCGTTTGCAACGGGTCCGTCTAAAAATAATTCTCTCGTTGCCGTTTCCACAGGTCTGCTTGAAGAAATGGATGACGCTGCAGTCGAGGGTGTTCTTGCCCATGAAGTTGCCCATATCTCTAATGGCGATATGGTGACGATGACTCTGCTGCAGGGTATCGTCAACACATTCGTTGTGTTCCTGGCAAGAATTGCAGCTTGGATTGCTTCCAGGTTTGTAAGAGAGGACATGGCGCCGATTGTTCATTTTATTGCTGTTTTAGTGTTCCAAATCCTGTTTTCGATTCTTGGAAGCCTTGTCGTTTTTGCTTTCTCCCGCCACAGAGAATTCCACGCGGACAAGGGAGGAGCCGATCTCGCAGGCAAGGACAAAATGGTGCACGCTCTGCGTATGCTGAAAGGATACACGCAGCGGATCAGCAGCGATCAATCTTCAGTCGCGTCATTGAAAATAAGCGGGAAACGCGGGCTTGCCCTCTTTTCAACTCATCCTGACCTTGATGAGCGAATCCGCCGTTTAGAAGCAAAATAACGAGGGTATGAATCTGAGGAGATGATGTCTCCTCTTTTTTTGTTTGTTCACCCAAAGTATGTTTTCGTCTGCACATGCTGAAAATGAAAATAGGCGCGACAGATAAATTTTGGAGAACCCCTTTTCATTCGTCCAGGTTTTCATTATGATAGAGAACATGCAGTTCACCCTAAATTTTAAGGAACGATATCCATGAACCGAACTAGAACTTTTTTTCAATCATTAACGCCTTTTCAGCTGATTGTAGCTTATTATGCCATAGCTGTCTCCGTCTCGGTTGCTTTGCTTAGCCTGCCTGTAGCCCATCAGGCGGGAGTAGAATGGACGTTTATGGACGGTCTTTTTACAGCTGTAAGTGCTGTAAGCGTGACAGGATTGAGCGTCATAACGGTAGCAGATACCCTGACAACACCCGGCATTTTCATTCTGATGTTTGTGCTGCAGTTCGGGGGGATTGGCGTCATGACGCTTGGAACATTCGTCTGGCTGATTGTCGGCAAGCGAATTGGCCTTAGAGAAAGAAGACTGATTATGGCTGATCAGAATCAGTATGCCCTTTCCGGAATCGTCAACTTGATGAAGCAGGTCCTGTTTTTAATTTTGATCATTGAATTCTGCGGAGGCATGATTCTTGGAACTTACTTTTTAAACTATTATCCCACTTGGCAGGAAGCGTATTTGCACGGTTTCTTTAATTCAGTCAGTGCAACTACAAACGGAGGCTTCGACATTACGGGATCATCGATGATTCCATATGCGGACGATTATTTTATTCAGTTTGTCATCATTCTTTTAATTACGCTTGGAGCGATTGGATTTCCAGTGCTGATTGAAGTGAAAACCTTTCTTTTCAGCAAAAAAGGCAAGTACAGGTTTTCCCTTTTCACAAAGCTGACGACTGTCACATATACCTTGCTCGTTATCGGCGGAACGATTATGATCGCACTGCTTGAGTATCAGTTTTTTTTCAGCGGGAAAAGCTGGCACGAAAGTTTTTTTTATTCCCTGTTCCAGTCAACCGCCACACGAAGCGGGGGACTTGCAACGATGGATGTCAGCCTGTTTTCTGAAGCCACGCTGCTCGTCATGTGCGCTCTGATGTTTATCGGAGCTTCCCCAAGCTCAGTAGGCGGAGGGATCAGGACAACGACATTTGCTTTAAATTTGCTTGCCCTTTATCACTTTGCCAAAGGAAACAAAACCATTAAGATCTTCAAACGGGAACTTCATGAGGATGATGTGAAAAAATCACTCGTCGTCACGCTGATGGCCTTTGTCCTTTGTTTTGGGTCCGTGTTTATTCTTTCAATTACAGAAAAATTCACGCTCATTGAAATTCTTTTTGAAGTATGTTCGGCATTCGGAACGACAGGCTTATCAATGGGAATTACAGCAGAGCTGAGCACGATCGGCAAATGCATCATAATGGTCTTGATGTTTATCGGACGGATCGGCATTGTTACGTTCATTTACATTATCGGATCAAAAGCATCAAAACCAAATTACCACTATCCGAAAGAGCGCGTTATTATCGGGTGACAAAGGATGAAGCAGACAGAGAGACTGTCTGCTTTTGCTGTTTCACAGAGTTTCGTTCAGGAAAATCCTCCCTTGTCTATGCTATACTTTAGCTAATACGTCTTGGGAGAGGTAAGATAACGTGAAAAAATGGATGGCAGTGCTTTTTTCGGTAGTAATGCTTGTGATTCTTTCGGCATGTTCAAAGGGACCGCAGCCTGAAGAGCGGTTTCAGAAATACGTCAGCCTGTGGAATGACCAGGATTTCAGCGGAATGTATGATTATTTATCTTCAGATGCTAAAAAAAGCATAACAAAGCAGGAATTTACAGAGCGATATCAGCAGATTTATAAGTCTATTGAGACGGAAAATCTGAGCATCAGCTATGAGAAGCCGGAGGAGCCAGAAGAGAGAAAAGATGAGAAAGAAGCCTCTTTGCCGTTTTCGTTGAAAATGGATACTCTGGCAGGACCTGTTGCATTCGATCATAAGGCGTCACTCGTTAAGGAAGAGACGGATGATGGAGACAACTGGTTTATCTCGTGGAATCCATCGATGATATTTCCGCAGCTGAAGGAAGGAGATGCGGTCAGAATTTCGGAAGATAAGCCGGAAAGGGGAAGCATCTTGGATAAAAACGGTAAAGGTCTGGCCATAAATGCCGTCGTTCCTGAGATCCAGGCAGTTCCTGAAAAGCTCGGAAGCGATCCTGAAGCCGCAAAAGAAGCAGCGGCAAAGCTTTTGAATCTGACAGTTGAGGACATAGATAAAAAGCTGTCAGCAAGCTGGGTTAAGCCTGATATGTCCGTGCCGGTCGCAAAGGTGGACCCTTCAGAAACTGAGCTGCTCAAAAAAGTGACATCCCTTCCCGGTTTTCAAAAGGCGGATGTATCCTCAAGGTACTACCCGCTGGGTGAGAATGCTGCCCATTTAACCGGATACATAGGCAATATTTCCGGTGAGGAACTCCAAGAGCTGAAAGGGAAAGGATATACAAGTACATCGCAGCTTGGAAAAGCAGGGCTTGAAGAAGTTTACGAAGACGATCTCCGGGGGCAAACCGGATTCAGAATTTATACAGATCCTTCAAACGAAACCATTGCAGAGCGGCCTGCCGAAGACGGCAAGGACATCACTGTAACAATCGACTCTGCTCTGCAGACAGTGCTTTACAATCAGCTGAAAGGTGATTCAGGTACGGCTGCAGCAGTTCATCCGCTGACAGGGGAAACACTTGCGCTTGTCAGCAGCCCGGCCTACAATCCGAACAGCTTTGTTTTTGGAATGTCAGGTGCAGCTTATCAGGCGCTTACAGAACAGACAGGGAATCCGCTGAGCGCCAAATTCAATAAAACATTCTCTCCGGGGTCTGTGTTTAAGCCTCTTACAGCTGCAGCGGGTTTAAAAGCAGGGACACTGAATCCCGCTGAAGTCAAAACCATTACGGGTTTAACCTGGAAGAAAGGGCCTGAGTGGGGGAATTACTCTGTCACAAGAGTAACAGACGCCTATTCAGCGGTTGACCTAAAAAGGGCTCTTGTCTCATCTGACAACATTTACTTCGCACAAGCAGCGCTGGAAATGGGTGCAGATGCTTTTAAAGACGGAGCAGCTGCTTTTGGGCTAGGGGAGCGATTTGAGTTTGACTTCCCGACTGCGGACTCATCAGTCGCGGAGTCTGATCTTGCTGCAAAGGACGTCCTGCTGGCTGACTCAGGATACGGGCAGGGCGAGGTTTTGATGAGTCCGGTTCATATCGCTGCATCCTATACGGCCTTTGTCAATAACGGCAGCATGATTATGCCTTATCTTGAGAAAAAGGATGATGCAGCTCCTGAGATTTGGAAGGAAGGCATTCTAACGCCTGAACAGAGCTCCTTAATCCTGAATCACTTAATCAGCGTCGTGGATGATCCAAGCGGTACCGGCCATGAGCCTGTCGTGCCGGGTCTGAAGCTCGCAGGAAAAACCGGCACAGCCGAACTGAAGATGGCTAAAGGTGAAATAGGTCAGGAAAACGGCTGGTTTGTGGCTGTGAATACGGATCAGCCAAAGCTGCTGATTGCGATGATGATTGAGGATGTGAAAGACAGAGGCGGAAGCCATTATGTGGTGCCAAAAGTAAAACAGGCGTTTTCCGCCTATCTTAAGCAATAATCAAAAAAGAAGCTGCCAGCGCAGCTTCTTTTTTGATACCTTTACCATCTGTAAAAGCTTTTATCTGCTTCTTAACAATTCTTAATAATCCTTTACCTTGACTTTAGATGGGCTTCATTCTGGCGTGATACGTTAGAAGCAGCATCAGAGGGAGGGAAGGCCAATGAAGCATTCTGTAAAAACAGCAGGCATTTTATTCATGATAGTTTTATTTTTATTTTTTGCATCTGTTTTTGGAGAAAGTCAAGGGCGCGCAGGTACAGATGACAGCAAGCTCACTGAAATCCATCTGCTTGGAATCAATGATTTTCATGGTCAGCTGGACACTCATTCTGTTCAATCAGGCAAAAAGGTGGGCGGAGCCGAATATCTTGCTGCTCATATTAACAAACGGAGAGAGCTGCATGAGCACTCGCTGCTCTTGCATGCGGGTGATATGACAGGAGGAAGTCCGCCGCTGTCATCCCTGTTTCTGGATGAGCCGGCCGTTGAGTTTATGAATCAGCTTAAGTTTGATGCCGGCACACCGGGAAACCATGAATTTGACAGAGGAATCGGAGAGCTTAAAAGGCTGATAAACGGAGGGTATCACAGAAGTACAGGATACTTCAAAGGTGCCGATTTTGATTATGTTTCAGCCAATGTGATTGATAAAGAGACAGGAAAACCGATTTTTCCAGCATATACAATAAAAGAAATGGACGGCGTACAGATAGGCATAATCGGTGTGGTAACGAAAGAAACCAATCAATTTCTGCTTCCTGAAAACCGGGAGCAGATTGAAATTACTGATGAGTCTGAGGCAATCAATCAGGCAGCTTCACAACTGAAAAAACTCGGAGTAGAATCAATCGTCGTTTTGGCGCATGCAGCCGCAGCTTCAGATCAAAACGGTGAACGTGCTGGAGAAGAACTTGTCGAGATGGCTCCGAAAATCACCGATGAAGTAGATGTCATATTCGGGGCTCACAGCCATAAGCGTGCAAATACCAGAATCGGAAACAAGCTGATTGTACAGAGCTATTCTTACGGGAAAGCCTTTTCTGATGTAACGCTTCTTATTGACCGCAGCCAGAAGGAAATCATCCAGAAAGAAGCGCAAATTATCCTGACCGACCATAGTCAGGCTGTACCCGATGAAGGTGCTCTCAAGCTTATTGATAAATACAAGAAGAAGGTGGGAGCAGAATACAGCAAGGAAATTGGGAGTCTTCCCCGCGATTTAACAAGAAAAAAGAATCATCAGGGCCAGTCACCTCTTGCCGCACTCCTGGCTGAATCCATGATGAAAGAAATGAATACCGATATTGCTTTCGTCCATCATGGCGGCATCAGGGAAAGCCTGAAGAGAGGGCCTGTGACAAAACAGCACCTTATTGCCGCTCTCCCTTTTAATCATTACGCTGCAGAAGTTTCTTTATCCGGGAAACAAATAAAAGAGGTTCTTGAACAGCAGTGGAGTTTAAAAGCAGAGAACTTGCTTCAAACAAAAGGATTGACCTTTGAGATCGACCGGAGTGCGCCAAAGGGAGAGAGGATAAAAGAATTAAAGACAGAAGATGGTGAAGTAATTGAAGAGAAAAAAATGTATCGTGCGGCCGCAAGCAATTATCTTGCATCAGGAGGAGATGGCTTCGAAGCATTTAAATCAGGAGTAATCATTCAAAAAGGACCGGAACTTTCAGATATACTGTCTCACTATTTGGTTAAAAGTTTTGACAAATAAAAGCCGCTCTTTCCCCAATGGCTGCACCTTTGGGGAAAAAGGGCTTATTTCTAATCCTGTCCATACCCTGCATCTTTATCAGGATGAGAAAACGGAAAGCCATCAGGCTTTTTTTTGCTTTCTAAAAGCTCACGGTTTTCAGGTGTGTTCCAGCCGATGTCGTTAGTAGGATGGACCCATTGATCGCCCGCCATGATGGAAGGATCGACATCATCGCTCCACTGATTTAAGGGAGACTGTTTGGAATCATAAAAACTGTCCCCGATTAAAACGCCGTATTCATTGATAAAGGGTTTTTTCATGGTTATGCCTGTTCCTTTAAAGGACGGGGCACTTGCCTGGTGAGGCATTGTTTCATCCATCGCAAATTCATCTTTTTCACTCATATTCATCACCTCTGTAGTAGTATTGTCTGCTTTTTGGCAGGCTATGAAAGAGACATCTACAAGGAGGAAAAGGATATGAACAAGGAATTTCCGGTTGCAGCTCTTCAGGATCAGTTTCTTGAAAAAGTGAAAAAGATGGAAAATGAACTGAGAGAACAAACAGGCGAAGAGATTGTACTTATTGCCTACAAACACAATAAACAGCAAAACTGACTCGTTTTCCCTCTAATGAAGGATTCGGATTCGCCTAACACTATAAACAGTGAGGTGCTTCTCACAGACTTTCAGGGGGGTATGAAGATGAAAAGAAAAGCCGCAAGAAATCAGGCAGTGAAAAATAATACAACACCGAAAGAAAGCATGGCCGATACTGAATTTGCTGCAGAGGCGGTATACAGCAGCGAGAATCCTGCCAAGGGTGCAAACCGCAACAGTAAAAACGGCAGCAAGGGACGGTCAGGAGGGTCATTCTCATGACAAAGAAGACACACAAAAGCAAAGAGAGCGGACAGCATAAAAAGCAGATGGATCCTGATCTGCTGAAAGAAGAGTTCGGCACTGAAATGGGCGATTATAATTCAGCAAAGTTTTTGGAGGCGGCATCATCCAAAAAGAAGACATGCAAATAAAAGAAAAACCGCTCAGGGGAGCGGTTTTTCTTTGTTATGTCAGCTGACTTTATTATGGAGTTTGTTTTCTTGTACAGCATAGGAGCTTGCCGTCCGTGTAACTGGATCATAATGAACAAGCAGGATGCTCTCGCCGGGCAGCATTTCTCCGTTTCTCAAAAATGCATCCATGTCAAACGGCACCTTATCAAGAATCGTATGCTTATAAAGATCTTTTTCAGTGAAAGCTTTTTCCTCAAATTCTTTTCCAAGCAGTGATGGCTGGGATAGAATCGCCTGATAAATCGTGCTGCGCTCTGACTTCGTCAGCATGTCGTTCCACCATGGCTTGCGCGGTTTATGTTTTTGAGAGGACAGATAGTCGTATTTCATAAATCCTTCTGCCATGTCAGCCTGTTCTTTATGAAGGACAGACAGGAACTCATAAAGACGTTTAAATAAGTCTTCAAGCTGATGCCCGATTCGGACCCATCCCTGTTCGTCCCAGTAGGTACCGAATTGCTGGAAGAAATCAAACGGGGTCTCAAACACATTCTTGATCAGAAATTCGACCGTTGCATCCATCCTGTGATCATTCCAGTACTTCTCAAGCACATCTTCAACTTGTTTAATCTTCACGATATCTTCAAAAGAAAGAACATTATTTTTCAGGATTTCATAAGGCGAGTGGTCCATGTACACATAGTCATGGTCGGCAGCGCGCAGCCGCAGCCCTGTGCCGCGCAGCATTTTCAAGAAGCCGAGCTGCAGCTCCTCAGGACGCATTTCAAATACATCATTAAATGTCTTTTTAAAGGATGTATAATCCTCCTCAGGAAGTCCGGCAATTAAATCAAGATGCTGGTCAATCTTTCCGCCTTCTTTAACCATTGTGACTGTCCTCGTAAGCTTGCTGAAATTCTGGCGTCTCATCACAAGATCATTTGTCGCATCATTTGTGGACTGCACGCCGATCTCAAAACGGAAAAGTCCTTTTGGGGCATTGTCATTTAGAAACTGAATGACTTCAGGCCGCATAATGTCGGCGGTTATTTCAAATTGAAAAACCGTTCCCGGCATATGCTCATCAATAAGAAACTGAAACATCTCCATCGCATAGCTTCTGCTGATGTTGAACGTCCTGTCAACGAACTTTATGGTTTTAGCGCCGTTTTGCATCAGGTAGCGGATGTCATCTTTCACTTTTTCACGGTCAAAATAACGGACGCCTACCTCGATGGAAGACAGACAGAACTGGCAGCTGAACGGACAGCCTCTGCTTGTTTCGATATAGGTAACCCGCTTTGAAAGGTGTGGAATGTCCTCTTCAAAACGAAAAGGAGAAGCAAGTTCAGCCAGATTGATTTTATTCCGCTGAGGATTGATCAGGACCTCGCCATGATTTCTGTAGGCAATTCCAGAGACATTCTTCATATTTTTGTCTGATTGAAGAGCAGTCAAAAATTGCTTGAACGTCTCTTCACCTTCGCCGATGACAATATAATCCGCTTCGGGTATGGATTCCATCCATTCTCTTGTGTCATACGTCACCTCGGGACCGCCGAGCACGATGATGAGGGAAGGATCGATTTTTTTCATCATTTTCATGATTTTAATGGTTTCTTCGATATTCCAAATATAGCAGCTGAAACCAACAACATCAGGTTTCATGCGAAACAGATCGGTCACGACATTCATCGCCGGATCTTTAATTGTATATTCAGCAATGGCCACATCAAAGTCAGGCTGAGCATGTGCTTTCAGGCAGCGCAGGGCAAGACTTGTGTGGATGTATTTTGCGTTCAGCGTACTCAGTACAACGTTCATTTATTAACACCACTTCTAACATAATTTTTAATCCTATCTATTCTATCACATTTTATCCATAATAAAGCGACCTAAAAACATGGAAAAACCCGCTGCACAAGCAGCGGGTCCTATTATTAGCGGTACTGCACCTTTTCTTCTCTGTTTTTGAAGAATTTGCGCAGATTTGTTGCTTTCAGCTCAATAATCGGCTGTGTAACAGTTTTAACAGCATTTGTAGACAAGATGAACGTCAGAAGAACGGACAGAAGAACAATCAGTGTGACGCTCTGATAATCTTTAAGCCATTCGAGAGCCTCGCTGTTTCTGAAGGATCTGACAATGAATCCGTGCAGCAGGTAAACGTAAAATGTCCGTGTTCCCCAATGTGTAAAGAAAAAGCGGCTTTTAGGAATCAGGGAAAGAAAACTGAATGTAAGGACAAATGTCAGTGTGTAAAACCCGAGACGGATCAGCCCGTCTTCAATGCCGACTCCGCCAAACTGGGAGTATGGTTTTGAACCAAACAGCCACTCGTAGTCAAAATCCATAAAGAAATAGGCGGCGAAAACTGCCATCAGCATGGAAATTGATGCGAGGCGCACTTTTACTCCAGTCAGTCGTTTGAAGTGTGATTTATCAAGATAGAACCCGACTAAAAACAGCGGGAAGAAGACAAACGTTCTTGACACACTCAAGTAATTGCTTGCTGAATCGACATAGCCAATTCCTACTCCAAGCGCGATGGCGACAAGAATGGCTGCTCTCTTATCAAGCTTCGTATAGGCGAACAGGAAGAGATTCCAGAAAAACAAGCTCATCAGGAACCAAAGCGACCAGTGCGGATCGAGCGGATTGACGGCAAGAGCGCTTTCGGATTCAACAAGGAAGTAATAGACAGAGTAAATTCCCTGGAAAATCAAATACGGGATAATCAGTTTTTTAAAGATTTTCTGAACATAGCCTTTTTTATTGTACCCTTTTGCAAAGAAGCCTGATATTAAGATAAAGGCAGGCATATGAAAGGTGTACACAAATTTATAAACATTCAGCATAAACTCGTTATCATCAATAAATGAGCGAATAACATGACCAAACACAACAAGAATGATCAGAATAAATTTCGCATTATCGAAATAGCTTTCACGATTTTTCACAGTATCACCCATTTTCACAGAAGTCATTAAAGGCTCCTGCAGTTAGTTTTCCCATAAGGGATATTACTACCCTTTGTACCCTTTCTTAAAAGAGTTTAAAACAGCCAAATAGCAATATAGCTGTTTTTAAAGGGATTGTAAAGAAGTTGTAAGGTGCATGTAAAAAGAACAAATTTTTGCATTCTTCCATGATTCCTCCTTTTTGCATAGGTCCTTAGCAATAAAATTGTCAAATCAGGTAAAACGGTGAAGGACTATTCAGTATTCTGTAGAATTACAGGGGAGATGAAAATTTGCCCGTCGGCAAGGAGCGGAATGATGCATGAGCAAAGTAATGAATGAATGTGAAGTGACGTCATTGCAGGAGCAGATCACGATATTGAAAGAAGAAAATAAGCGGCTTGCAGAAGAGAGCCGTCAGCAGGAATTGATTATTGAAAGTGCGATGGAAGCGATCATCATCCTTGATGAATCGTTTCATTTTATAGATTGCAACAAATCTGCCTGTCATCTTTTTCAGCTGGATAAGCAGGAAATGAGCAAAAGAAAGATGTGTGATTTTCTTTCACTTGTTCCCCACCAGCAGCTGCTGAATCAAGTGGACGAGCTTCGTGACAGGGATCAAATAGAAGATGAACTGATTATCAAGCTTGACAACGGCCAGGTGAAATTTATTGAACTGTCCATTAAGAAAAATGCACTCGGAACCCGGCATCTTGCTCTTATGAGGGATATATCCTCCAACAAAATGCTTGAGCGGGAACGGACGATCAACGAACAGCTCTTTAAAGATCTGTTTCACAGGGCGGTAGACGGCATCGTCATATTTGACGGGAGCGGCCAGTTTATTGATGCGAACGGCTCGTTTTGTCTGAATTTTGAAATAGATAAAAACAGCCTGGGCTCATTTAAGCTAGAGGATTTTGTTGAGCACCAGAATCAGTTTAAACTTGATAAGCTCTGGTCTATTTTAAATGAAGGAGGCAGGGCAAAAGGTGAAATGCCTGTGACGCTTTTGTCAGGGCGCAGAAAAGTATTTGAATTTACATCCACCTCCAATGTGCTCAGCGGGTTCAACATGGCCATTATGAGGGATATCACGGAAAAGCGGAATATGGAAATGAAACTGTTCAAAAGCGAGGAACGTTTCAGGGAAATATTTGAAAATGCAATAGATGCCATTATTATCTGGAACAATGACGGGCGGATCATCAGCGCCAATCAGTCAGCCTGCAGAACGTTTGAGCTTTCAATGGAAAACCTGATCAGCAGCAGCATTTTTGATTTTATGGATCTCAGTGAATCCAAATTCAGAACAGTCAAAAAAGAATATGTAAAATCAGGAGCTATTCGCGAGGAGCTCTTGTTTTATATGCCGAACGGCCAGTGCAAGCAGCTGGAATTCACATCTAAAATGGATGTAACGGACGGGCATCATCTGACTATTCTCCGGAACGTTAGCGACCGAAAGCAAATGGAAAAAGAATTAAGGGAAAGCGAACAGAAATTCAGGAAAATTTTCAACGGGGCAATGGACGGCATTGTACTGATCGATGACAATTACACCATTATTGACGCCAATCAGGCAGCAGGAAAAATCCTCGAGATCCCTCTTGAGGACATCCATAAGTACAATCTGCATGAGCTCATTTCCTATGATAAAATGGAAGGCAGCGCCATGTATCTCATGGACGAAATGACAGAGGAAATTCCATTTAAACTCCAGAACAACAAAGAAAAAATTCTTGAATTTTCATTAAAACGGCATATTATCGAAAACATGAACCTGGCTATTTTCAGAGACGTTACGGAGAAGAAGGAGCTTGAAGAACGGCTCCGCAAATCTGACACGCTGAGCGTTGTCGGAGAGCTTGCAGCAGGGATTGCGCACGAAATCCGAAACCCGATGACGGCTTTAAAGGGTTTTATCCAGCTGCTTGAGGCGAATGTGAAAGAAGACTTTTCCATGTATTTTAACGTGATTACATCTGAACTGAGCCGGATTGAATCCATCATTACAGAATTTCTCATACTCGCAAAGCCGCAGGCCATTTCCTATCAGGAAAAAGATGTCGTGACCATAATGAAGGAAACAATCGATCTTTTGAACGCTCAGGCTATATTGGTCAATGTGCAGATCGAGCTTTTTCATAATGGCTGCGTGCCTCATGTATACTGCGAGCCGAATCAGCTCAAGCAGGTCTTTATCAATATTTTAAAAAATGCGATTGAGGTTATGCCGTCAGGCGGTACAATCCAGGTCAATATATCCCTGAAAAACGAAGATGAACTTCATATTTCGATTATTGACGAGGGGTCAGGCATTCCTGAAGACAAAATCAAGCGCCTCGGGGAACCTTTTTATACAACGAAAGACAGGGGAACTGGACTCGGCCTAATGGTAAGCTACAAAATCATCGAAGAGCACTGCGGAAAAGTGGAGGTTGAAAGCGAAGTCGGAAAAGGCACAGCTTTTCATATCAGCCTGCCGCTTCATCAGACATCATGCTGAAAGGAAGACATCATGAACGCATATAAATCAGTCAGCACGCCAATGGGAATTCTCCGCATAACATCAGACGGAACGTATATAACGAATCTCTTTTTAATGGAAGAACACCTGCATGATTTCATGGAAAAAAATCAGGTGCAGGAGAGCAGCGAAGACCCGCTCCTCAATAAAGCAGAGAAGCAGCTGAATGAATATTTTGCAGGCACCAGAAAAGACTTCAGCCTGCCTCTGAAGCAAAAGGGAACAGCCTTTCAGGAAAAGGTGTGGCAGGCGCTCACTGAAATTCCTTATGGCACTTCCTGCACGTATCAGGCCATCGCTGTAAAGACAGGCAACCCAAAAGCTGTCCGCGCAGTCGGACAGGCCAACAGAAAAAATAATCTTCCCATCATTGTGCCTTGCCACAGGGTAATTGGAGCAAACGGCCGTATGACGGGGTATGCAGGAGCGAATGTCCATTTAAAGCAAGTGCTGCTGGACCTGGAAAAAATACCATATAAAATGTAGGTTTGCTTGTCACTTTTTAGCCTTCGCGACATATCATTTGATAAGGGTAAAAAAGTTGCTTAAGGGCAAATTGGAAGGGCGGGCTTAAAATGTGGAAAAGGCCGAATAAACTTGCATTTTATACGAGTCTCCTGACTGCCATGCATGTGCTGACAGAAGAACAGAAAAAGCTGATTTTAACTGATAAGAACAGATAAAGTGAAAAGGAGTTCAAGCGATGAACTCCTTTTGCATGAGGAGAATTGGGGCGGGGGGAAAATCATGAAAGATCCAAAAGACGAAAAAGGGATACATACCGATTTCAGCAGCCGGATGACATACGGGGAATATTTGAGTCTCGGACAGCTGCTTGGCAGTCAGAACCGATTATCTGGCCATCATGATGAAATGCTGTTTATCATTATCCATCAAGTCAGCGAATTATGGATGAAGCTGATTCTGCATGAGCTGCAGGCGAGCATACAGGCAATCGAAGATGGAAACCTGTCGATGGCATTTAAAATGCTTGCCCGCGTCTCAAAAATCCAGTCACAGATTATCGAATCCTGGGACGTGCTTTCTACATTAACGCCGTCTGAATATGTGCAGTTCCGCGACAAGCTTGGCCAGGCTTCAGGATTTCAGTCCCATCAGTACAGACTGATTGAATTTGCCCTCGGCTATAAAACCACGCATGTTCTGGAAATTTACAAAAAAGATGAAGGGCTGCACAGCGAGCTGTCAAAAGCCCTTAACAGCCCAAGCATTTATGATGTTTCAATTCAGGCACTCGCTAAAGCAGGGCTTCCGATTAGAGATGAGATTCTGAGCAGGGATCTTTCTCTGACCTATAAAGGCGATCCTTCAGTAGAGGCAGCCTGGCTCGAAGTATACAGGAATCCCGGCACCTACTGGGACTTGTATGAGCTTGCTGAAAAATTGATCGATATTGAGGACTGGCTTCAGCAATGGCGTTTCCGCCACAAGAAAACAGTCGAACGGATCATTGGATTCAAAAAAGGAACAGGCGGATCTTCAGGGGTCACCTATTTAAAAAAAGTACTCGATCACCGTTTTTTTCCTGAACTGTGGGATATCCGGACGAAATTATGATGACATGGGCTCAAGCTGAATGCTTGGGTCTTTTTTTTGTGTGGTTGTGCTGGGGGCAGCTTTTAAGAGCACTTTTGTTTTGTTGGGGGGCAGAGTTTGTGCTGCAAACATTGTTTAAGAGCACTTTTTTCTTGCTGTGAATCAGAGTTTGTGCTGCAAACATTGTTTAAGAGCACTTTCGTCTTGTTGCGGATCAGAGTTTGTGCTGCAAACATCGTTTAAGAACACTTTATTCTTACTGTGAATTAGAGTTTGTGTTGCAAACATTGTTTAAGAACACTTTCGCCCCTGTGCCAGTCAGAGTTCGTGTTGTAAACAACAGTTAAGAATACTTTCACCACTGTGCTAGTCAGGGTTAGTGTTGTAAAAGTCGCTTAAGAACGAAAACGTATTCGCGACAATCTGAGTTTGTGCTGCAAACATCCCATAACAGCAATTACCCCCTCCCAGGCAAAGCGCCAGTTTTTCAAAACCGAGATTGACAGAAATATCTAATTCGATTATCATCTAATTAGATAATAATCGAATTAGATGGAGGGGAACAACTATACAGCTCAGCAAACTTGTCACATTTCACAAAGTAATGGGAGATGCCACACGCATCCGCATTCTGGCTCTTTTGGCGAAAAGCCCTAAAAACGGGCAGGCGCTGGCCGGAATACTGGGTTTGACGCCGCCTACCATCACACATCATTTAGCGAAACTAAGGGAGACAGGCGTTGTCACTGAAAAACGGGTAAAAAACACCGTCTATTTTCAGGTGAACGAAAAGCTGCTGCAGCAGCTTTCACTTGGGATGATGGAAATTGTCACTGGAAAAGGGGAGCTTGAGATGAATCAGGAAAAAACGGGTGAACATGCGAGAATTCTGGGGAACTATTTAACAAAAGATGGAAAATTAAAAACCATTCCGCCGCAGCGGAAAAGAAGGCTTATTGTTTTATATCACTTGGCTAAAGAATTTGAGCCGGGAAGAAAATATCCGGAAAAAGAGATCAATGACATCATAAAAAAATACCACGAAGATTTTGCGACGATCAGGCGGGAATTTATAGTGAATCATATGATGTACCGCGAGAACAGCATCTATGAACTGAACCCTAAAGAGCTTTGGGCGAAGATTGAATAGGGGGCATTGTATGCTGACATTTGTACCGGTGCAGGACAAGCATCTCCTTGATGCAGAACTCTGTATCATGAACTCAAATCCTGCGTATAACTTAATTTCTGAAGACAGGGAAATGCTTAATAAGCAGGACATAGCAGAAGACAGGGAAGAAGGGAAAGCAGTCAGTGCCAAACGATTTTTAATCATGGACGGCGATTTTCCTGCAGGCATATTCGAATATTGCCCGCTTAATCCGAGTGATAAAAAACCATGGATTGGCTTGTTTATTCTTCACCGTTCTTATCATGGAAAAGGGTATGCCGCTGCAGCATATGAGACAGCAGAAAAGCTGCTTCTGGATGAAGGGTTCTCTGAAATGAGGCTTGGAGTCCTGACCGAAAATGAGCGGGGGAGGAAGTTTTGGATCAAGATGGGGTATTCTGCTTTTAAAGAGGGAGTGCACAAAAGGCAAGCCCATCATCCACTTCACAAAACAAATCAAGTAGAGCCGGATGGCTCTACTTTTTGGCTTGTTGGAAGAGGTTTTTTATTTCCAGCAGGTAGTCTCCGGATAAAACGCCTTCCTCTGTGATAATGCCGGTTATTAGTTCATGAGGCGTTACATCAAATGCGGGATTAAATACCTGCACTCCTTCAGGTGCAACGCGGCAGCCCGCTATGTGAGTGATTTCTGCAGCATCACGCTCTTCTATTGGAATGTCTGCTCCGCTGCCTGTTGCAGGATCAAAGGTCGAAAGAGGTGCAGCTACATAGAACGGAATCTGGAAAGCATGTGCAAGAAGGGCAAGGCCGTAGGTGCCGATTTTATTGGCTGTATCTCCATTTGCAGCAATCCGGTCAGCACCGACAATGATGGCTGAGATCTGTTTTGTGCGGATCGTATGCGCAGCCATACTGTCTGTAATCAGCGTTACATCAACGCCTGCCTCCATAAGCTCCCATGCTGTCAGCCTTGATCCCTGCAGCACAGGACGTGTTTCACAGGCGTATACACGCAAAGGGATGCCTTTTTCTTTTGCCAGGTAAAAAGGCGAGAGAGCCGTTCCGTATCTTGCTGTGGCAATAGAGCCTGCATTGCATATGGTCATAACAGCGTCGCCTTCATTAAAAAGAGGCAGAGCATGCTCGCCGATTTTCCTGCACGTTTCTTCATCTTCAACCTGTATTTGTATCGCTTCATGCAGCAGAACTGTTTTTGCTTCTTCTGCAGATATGGCATGCTGCACACTGTTTTTCAAGCGGCTGAGAGCCCAGAAAAGGTTGACGGCAGTCGGCCTTGAACTGGCAAGATAATCATGATCGCGGGAAAGCCATTTTTGAAATTTCGAAATATCATCTGTTTCATAGTTTTTTGCCGCGAGCGCGAGCCCGAAAGCAGCTGCAATGCCGATTGCAGGGGCTCCGCGCACTTTAAGGGTTTTAATGGCATCCCACACATCCTCAACCGTTTCGAGGTGAAGATATTCCGTCGCAGCAGGCAGTTTCTGCTGATCAAGAAGGCGGATATAGGATTCTTTCCATTCGACAGAACGGGGTATGATGGATTGCTGATATGTCATGGTGCATGCTCCTTATCTGACAGGTACTTGTTTGAAATAGTCTGCAATTTGTGCAGGTGTTTTGATGCTGCTGCGGTGCTTGACAAGTTTCTTTCCGAGTTCGAGCGCGCGGATTTTAGCTTCGATCTTTCTGTCATGCGGCTCTATTAAATCAAGGTCTGCAACGTGCGCAAGCCCGATGGTTCTTCTGATGATTTCCACACCTGCAAAGCCAACCGCATCTTCAAACGTTTTTTCCAGGATGAAGGAAAGATAGCCGTCGATTCCTGTGTAAACTTCAAGGCCGTCTTTCTCCCATGCTTTAGAAAATTCCTCTGCAAAGACAGTCCAGGCCGTTTCAATATGATCAAGGAGGACCTGCTGTTTTGCTTCCTCGCGTGAAATGGCATTCATTAATAAATTGGCTGTGAAATGTCCATAGTCAAAACCAGTCGGTCCATAATAAGCAAATTCCGGATCGATGACTTTTGTCGTTTCATCATCTGCAAAAATACTGCCCGTATGAAGATCTCCGTGAACGAGGGTTTCTGCTTCTGTTAAAAATTTATGCTTCAGCTTGGCAACTTCAAGCTTTAGTTCCGTGTCGTTCCAAATGGCTTCTGCTGCAGGTCTCAGTTCATCTTCAAAGCTGTTTGATTCGACATCAAAAAAGGGATCTGTAAAAACGAAATCTTCCGTTATTTTGCATAGCTCAGGGTTTGAAAACTGCTTTACCAGCTGCTTTTTTGTCTGCGGATTTAAAGCGAAATCCGAGCTGTAGAAAAGGGTTTTTCCAAGAAATTCACCAATGTGGCGTCCAAGAAGAGGGAAGTCTTTGCCTTCGATCAATCCGGCGCGTGCAATCTGAAGATGGGATAGGTCCTCCATCGCTGTAATGGCAAGTGTTTCGTCTGAGTAATAAATCTTCGGCACGTAATCTCCTGCCGTTTCAGCCTGCTTGAGCATGGCGCTGCTTTCAATTCTTGCACGGTCGAGCGTAAGCGGCCAGCTCTCGCCGATAACCTTTGCATATGGAAGAGCCTGTTTAATGATCAGGCCGTTATTTGATTGATCGGTAATGCGGAAAACGAGATTTAAGTTGCCGTCTCCTATTTCCGTGCAGGAAAGCACGCTCTTTTCTTCAAATAATCCAAGCCTGAGGGCCAGTGTGAAGGCAGCGCTTTCTGTTAATGGTTCATAAGATTGATAGTTTGACATGGGTTTCTTCCTCCGGTTTCATATGGACTTTTACTGCCAGCAGCAGGAACATGTCATCTGAGAAAGAGGCTATGTACATGTAAAAAAGCCTCTTTCACAGGGAAAGAGGCTTGAAGGCGCAGGCTTCGCACCTCTTATCTGCCAGAAAGATGTCTTTCTGCTGGAATTAGCACCGTGCCTTGTGGAAGATGTCTTCCGGCGCAAAAAGCTGCGCCCCATTTCGCAATGGTATTACGGTCGGTTGCTGGGCATCATAGGGCCAAATCCCTCCGCCTGCTCTTGATAAGAGATTGTATTAAGTTTGTTTTCGAATAATTCGCAATTGATCACTTGTTCTGAATGTTAACAGGTTTCAAAGAAAAATGTCAATGGTTTTTTTAGAAAGTTACAAATAAAAATGGGGAAGTCTGTCTTCAAAAACGGGAATTTGCTTTCGGATTTCTTTCACTTTTTCCAGGTCGATTTCTGCTGTAAGAACGGCTTCCTCTGTCCCTGCTTCAGCAAGAATTTCTCCCCATGGATCTATGATCATGGAATGACCGGCAAATACATTTTTCGGATCCTCCCCTGACCTGTTGCACGCTACAACGTAGCACTGATTTTCAATTGCGCGGCTGATAAGCATGGTTTTCCAGTGATGAAGTCTCGGAAGCGGCCACTCTGCGACAACGAACAGGATCTCAGCTCCATTAACGGTATGAGCGCGAATCCATTCTGGAAAACGAATGTCATAGCAAATGACTCCGGCACTTTGAATTCCTTCAAGCTTAAAAAGCCCTTTTTCTGTGCCGCCATTTAGATACAAGTGTTCATCCATCAGTTTGAAAAGGTGCAATTTGCTGTATTCGTGCAAGAGTTCACCCTGTCTGTCAAACACGTACATGGTGTTCGTTACCCCTGCCTCTGTCCTTTTAGCCACAGACCCTGCTATGATATTAACCGAGCAGTTTTTTGAAAGTTCGCTCATCAGAGAGAGGGTGCGTTTTCCTTCTTCATCTGCGAGCACATCAAGACGTGTCAGGTCATATCCGGTCGTCCATAACTCCGGCAGTACAATCACATCAGGTTTGTCGCTAAGCATGATGGATTTCATCTTTTCTTCCACTGCTGCAATGTTTTCGTCCGGTTTTCCGAAAGCAATGTCTGTCTGAAGGCAGGCGATTTTAAGTTTCATATGCGTCATCTCCGCTAAAAAATATTTTCCTTTACAAGCTGACTATAACAATATATGATTTTTCACTAGAATTTCAAGAATTTTCATAAGAAGGTGCAAAGATGAAAAAGTTCGAGCAATCAGTGCTATTAAATAATCTTCCAAAACAATTTTTTGCAGGTCTCGTTGCAAAAGTTAACACAAGTATTGAGGCCGGACATGATGTCATTAATCTTGGCCAGGGGAATCCGGATCAGCCGACGCCGCCTCATATTGTAAAAGCCCTGCAGGAAGCAGCAGGCAAACCGGACTATCACAAATATTCCCCGTTCAGAGGACAGCGTTTTTTAAAAACGGCGATAACAGAATTTTATCAAAGGGAATATGGCGTTACACTGGATCCTGACACAGAAGTGGCGATTCTATTTGGGGGAAAGGCAGGTCTTGTCGAAATTCCGCAGTGTCTCCTTAATCCCGGTGAGACGGTTCTTGTTCCCGACCCGGGCTATCCCGATTATTGGTCAGGCGTAGAGCTTGCGAGGGCCCGTATGGAATATATGCCTCTTTTGAAGGAAAATGAGTTTTTGCCTGACTATTCCAAGCTCTCTGAAAAAGCGAAGGCGGATGCTAAGCTCATGTTTTTAAACTATCCGAACAACCCTACAGGGGCAGTTGCAAGCCGGAGCTTTTTCGATGACACGGTTGCGTTTGCTGAAGAAAATGACATTTGCGTCGTGCATGATTTTGCCTATGGAGCAATTGGCTTTGACGGCAAAAAGCCGGTCAGCTTTCTTGAATCCGAGGGAGCAAAAGAGACTGGAATTGAAATTTATACGCTGTCTAAGACGTATAATATGGCAGGGTGGAGGATCGGGTTTGCAGTCGGCAATAAAAGCGTCATAGAGTCGATTAATCTTTTCCAGGATCACATGTTTGTCAGTGTGTTCAGCGGAATACAGGAAGCAGCAGCTGCTGCTCTTCTTGCCCCGCAGGATTGCGTCAGCGAGCTTGTCGCACGCTATGAAAGCAGGCGTGCGGCGTTTATAGACGCACTGAACGGCATCGGCTGGAAAGTGGAGGCTCCTCCGGGATCATTCTTTGCTTGGCTGCCTGTACCCGGGGGATTCACATCGGAATCATTCGCTGACTATCTGCTGGAACACGCTCATGTTTGCGTGGCGCCGGGCATTGGATTCGGGACGTTCGGTGAGGGGTATGTCCGTGCGGGACTTTTAACCTCTGAAGAGAGATTGAGAGAAGCAGCTGAAAGAATAAAATCTTTAAATCTCTTTTCACAGTCAGTTGACAGCTGAGGGAAAAGCTGTCATAATCCAAATTAATTTCAGGTTATTCAGAACATATACAATTCTTATCAAGAGCAGGTGGAGGGACTGGCCCGATGAAGCCCGGCAACCGACTTAAACGATGTTTAAGCACGGTGCTAAATCTTGCAGCAATTGCTGGCAGATAAGGATCTTACCCATTTCAGATAAGGTCTCTTCCGTCAGCGGAGGGGACCTTTTTTATTTTCTAATTCGAAAGGCAGGCATAATCATGAGCGGCGTTACAGCAACTTATCTCATCTATGATCAGAGCAGCATCCAAAAAAAAGCAGAAGGAATCGCCATAGGCCTTACGGTCGGCTCATGGACGGACCTTCCGGAGCTTACACAGCAGCAGCTGAAACAGCACAAGGGCCAAGTTGTATCAGTTGAAGAAACGGATGCTGAAGAACGCATTTCGGAGTTTCTCGGAAAAAAAGTGAAAAAAGGAATTGTAAAAATATTTTATCCTGGTCTTAATTACTCTCATGACCTTCCTGCAGTCCTTACGACGGTTTTCGGAAAGCTTTCCCTTGACGGCGAAGTGAAACTGCTTGATTTGGAGTTTACAGGAGATCTTCTTTCTTCCTTTCAGGGACCTGCATTTGGCATAAGCGGGATCAGGGAAAAGCTTGGAGTCTATAACCGGCCTCTTCTCATGAGCATTTTCAAAGGAGTCATTGGACGTGATCTCACGTTTTTAAAAGATCAGCTCAGGCATCAGGTACTTGGCGGCGTTGACCTTGTAAAGGATGACGAAATCCTGTTTGACAATCCTCTGACTCCGTTTGAGCAAAGAATTACAGCAGGAAAAGAAGTGCTTGGCAGCGTGTATGAGGAGACCGGCCATAAAGCTATGTATGCTGTTAATTTAACTGGAAAGACCTTCAGCCTCAAAGAGAAGGCAAGACGCGCTGCAGACCTCGGGGCGGACGCCCTGCTGTTTAATGTTTTCGCTTATGGTCTTGACGTTTTGCAGGAGCTTGCAGAAGACAGGGAGATTCATGTCCCGATCATGGCGCACCCTGCTGTAAGCGGAGCCTTGTCTTCTTCCGCCCTATACGGGATTTCGCACTCTCTGCTGCTTGGAAAGCTGCTGCGGCAATGCGGTGCGGACTTTTCCCTCTTCCCGTCGCCATACGGCAGTGTGGCACTTGAAAGGGATGCGGCACTGTCCATCGGTGCAGCGTGCAAAGAGACTTCCGGCATAAAAGAAACGTTTCCGGTTCCATCAGCTGGAATTCATCCGGGCCTTGTTCCTGTTCTTATCCAGGATTTCGGCATCGACAGCGTCATTAATGCCGGCGGAGGCGTACACGGGCATCCAAACGGTGCGCAGGCGGGCGGAAGAGCTTTCCGCTCTGCAATCGATGCTGTACTTGAAGGCATCTCATTATCTGAAAAAGCTAAAAGCGAACGCGACCTTCAGCTTGCGCTTGATCTTTGGGGTCAGGTGGAGGCGGGCCGATGAGCAAACCGGTTATTATCTGTGATTTTGACGGCACCATTACAAACAATGACAATATTATCGCGCTCATGAAACGATTCGCTCCTTCTGAGTGGAACACTTTAAAAGATGATGTTTTAAGCCAGCGCATTTCAGTCCGTGAAGGCGTCGGAAGGATGTTTGAGCTGATCCCTTCAAAGCTCAAGGCTGATATGATTCAGCATTTGCTGTTCACCGCACAGATCCGGGACGGATTCAGTGATTTTGTTCAGTTTGCAAAAGATCATGAAATACATCTGTACATTGTAAGCGGAGGAATTGATTTTTTCGTCTATCCGCTGTTAAACGGGCTTGTGGAATATGATCGTGTCTACTGCAATGAATCAGATTTCAGCGGGGAATTTGTTCAAATCCTCTGGCCGAATTCATGTGATGACAGATGCACAAATGACTGCGGATGCTGCAAGCCGAGCATCATCAGAAAGCTTGCTTCCTCTGATCAGGAGGTCATTGTAATCGGAGATTCGGTGACAGATCTTGAAGCGGCCAAGCTTGCAGATTTTGTGTTTGCCAGGGATTATCTTCTTGAAAAATGTGAAACTCTTCAGCTGCGGCATCAGGCATTTTCAACTTTTTATGACGTGATTGAAGGGCTGAAGAAAAGGCAGGAGGCGGCAGTATGAGCTTATATAAACAGCGCTGGAGTGAGCTTGCAGCTGTGAAAAGGGAACTGGCGGAACGGGACTGGTTTCCGGGAACAAGCGGAAATCTTGCGATAAAAGTTCATTCAGATCCGCTCTCGTTCCTGGTCACATCAAGCGGAAAAGACAAGAGACTCCAAACAGATGAAGATTTTCTGCTTGTGGACGGTGCTGGAACACCCCTTGAAGATACAGCACAAAGACCTTCAGCGGAAACCCTTCTGCACGTAGAAATCTATAAGCGGACCAGTGCCGGCTGCAGCCTCCATGTCCACACTGTAGACAATAATGTGATCTCTGAATTGTATGGCGATGAAGGCGGAATCACCTTCAAAGGGCAGGAGATCATTAAAGCTTTCGGGCTGTGGGAGGAGGATGCCGAATGGCATATTCCGATTATTGAAAACCCTGCGGACATTCCTGCTCTTGCTGCTGACTTCGGCAGACATGTCAAAGGCAGCTCTGGTGCCGTTCTTATCCGGAACCACGGCATTACGGTTTGGGGAAAAGACGCGTTTGAAGCCAAAAAAGTGCTGGAAGCGTGCGAATTTTTATTTTCCTATCAAGTGAAACTGCTTGCTCTTAAACAGGCAAAATCGCTCGTGCGATAAATTTACCATACAGGAGGAATGAAGGATGGCGACGATCCGTTTTCAAGAAACGAATGAAAGATTAACAGATCAAAAGGAAGTTTCAGCATTTCTTAATGCGCAGGAGGTCATTTATGAGCAATGGGATATTGAGAAGCTGCCGGAGGCATTGAGAGAAAACTACAGCCTTTCTGATGAACAGAAAGAAGAAATTCTTCAGGTGTTCACAAATGAAATTGCGGATATCTCGGAACGCCGCGGCTACATGGCACAGGACGTTATTTCTTTGTCTGAAAGCACGCCGAATCTAGAACAGCTTCTTCAAAATTTCCAGAAGGAGCACCATCATACAGATGATGAAGTCCGCTTTATTGTCAGCGGCCACGGTATTTTTATTATCCAGGCAAAAGACGGCTCATTTTTCGATGTTGAACTGAATCCCGGCGACCTGATCTCTGTTCCTCCGAACATCCGCCACTACTTTACGCTGCAGGAAGACCGTAAAGTAGTAGCAGTCCGCATTTTTGTAACGACTGAAGGATGGGTGCCCATCTACGAAAAAGAACAGCAGCAGGCTTAAACGGTCTTAATCCCCCCTTCATTTTCAGGAAGGGGGTTTCTTGCGGGCTTAATAATTAGAATTTTCTTTACTCTTGTCCTGTTCTATGGTAAATTTTCAACAATATAAGAGGGGAGGATTGTCCGCATGAAAATTCGCTACAATTTTGTAAAAAAAGAAGATGTCAGGTACTGCAAGGCGGAGAGTACTGTAAAAGAAGCTTACGAATTGCTGAAAGAATCAGGTTACCGCAGCATTCCTGTTCTGAAAGACAACGGGACAGTTTTTGCAGGTTTGATCTATAAAGTTGATTTGCTCGATTATTATGTAGAAAAGCAGGGCAAGAATGAAGATTCAATTCAATCTTTGATTGTAGATAAGGATGCATTTGTTTACGAGGAGGATTCGTTTTTTAAAACGTTTCTGACAATCAGAAGGCTTCCATTTTTAGCTGTTCTGAATGAAAAAGATGAATTTTCCGGTATCATTACACATGGAAACATTATGGATGTTCTTGAAGATTCATTCGGCATGAAGACAGGAGGATATATCCTGACTGTCGGCACTAAGGAACACAAGGGTGCCATCAAGGAACTTGTTTCTGCGATCAAAGATGTAAATATTGAAGGGCTGCTCACTCTGGATAATGGTGATACATATTTAAGACGGATCATCGTCAATCTGTCCCATGATATTTCAGAAAAAAAGCTTCATAAAATCATTAAAAAACTCGAAGAAAAAGATTTCAGAGTGACCGCGGTGGATGATGTAAACAAAAGTGATAAAGTACTGATAAAATAACTGCTGAACCGGTAAATCCGGTTCTTTTTTATTATAAAAAAAGTTGGAAATATAGGTTTGAATGTGGGGGAATATGGGAAAAGAAAGGAAAACAAGTCGGTTCATCCAAGTGTGTTAACAGAATTGTCAAAAAGTCCTGTGAAAAAGCTGTCGGATTTTGCTAATCTATTTACAAGTTTAGAAGTATCTGTAATAATTTACTTGAATATTTATTCCCATTACAGATATTTTTGGATGAGGCGGAGGGAAGAAAATGTCAACTGTATCAGATAAGACCCAGCTGCTTGAGAGCATCGATACAAAAAGGAAAGAAATGATGGACTCTGCAAGGGCCGGAGGATATACGAGCAGCGAGGCCGTGAAGTGCAGCCAGGAACTGGACATGCTGTTAAACCAATACCAGCAGATTGTTTTTGAAGAAGAAAACCGGACAACCCCCCCTTTTATGCGGTTTATTCATTCTATGAAAAAATGGACAGATCGGGAAGGACTTACTATATAGAACCAAAAACGGCAGAGCTCGCAGCTCAGCCGTTTTTATTTTCGCTTTATTTAGCCGAAGGTCTCAATGAGCAGAATCATGAACAATATTCCTAGAATGAAGGAGTAGGTTGCATTCCGTTCATTTCCGTCCCCGTGGCTTTCAGGAATCAGCTCTTTATAAATAATGAACAGCATGGCCCCGGCTGCAAAGGACAGGCCGTAAGGAACGAGATTGTCCGCGAATGACGTCAAATAAAATCCCAGAAGCGAAGTTATGATCTCAACTGCGCCTGTCATAGTTGCAATGATCAGAGCTTTAAATTTGCCGATGTTCTGATTAAAAAGGAATAAGGCGACGAGAAATCCTTCAGGAGCGTTCTGCAGACCAATGGCGAAAGCAATCAGATTTCCTGTCTCTGACTGCTCTGATGCATAGCTGACACCTACAGAAAGTCCTTCCGGCAGATTATGCATCGTGATCGCAGCGATAATCAGGAACGCCTTTTCGTCAAATTGTATGCCGTATTTTGAATGCTCAAGGTCTATATGGGGGATTTTTTTTTCAAGTGTCGTCAGCACCAAAACACCGAGAAAGAGTCCGGCAAAGACCTCAAGAAACCCTCCCTGATTCAGCGCTTCAGGAAGCAGGCTCATCATGGATGCAGCCATCATGATGCCTGCGGTGAAAGCAAGCAGAATATCTCTCCACCTGTGTGTAATCGTATTTTGCAGGAACAGGATAGGAAGAGCCCCGAGTCCTGTAGCAAGGGCAGACAGTGTGCTGCCGAGTAAAACTTCTGTCATGTTACTGCTCCTTTTTTAAACGGATCTATGTTAGCCATATTATAGCTGATTTTGTCTGTGAAAAGATAGACTTTGCACCTGTTTGATGACGAAGCAGAGAAAAAATGAAGGAGAATGATTGATTTGAGGAGGGGGCGGTGTCAAATTGTGTCGCAAGGACGGCGATTCTCTCTCTTTACGATATTTGAAATTTCTGATAAGTTAAAGATAACGATATTGATCATGCACAACAGGGGGAATGGAGATGCAGTACCGGAGGCTTGGGAGATCGGGGTTAAAAGTTAGTGAAATCAGTCTTGGAAGCTGGCTTACATTTGGGAAAACAGTAGATGAGCGGGCAGCATCTGAAATTATCCATAGGGCCTATGAAGCGGGCATCAACTTTTTCGACAGTGCCAACGTATATGAACGCGGGAAAGCAGAAGTCGTCATGTCAAGGGCGCTTAAATCATTTCCGCGCGACTCTTATGTCATTACGACAAAAGCGTTTTGGCCGATGGGAGACGGGCCGAACGACAGAGGGCTTTCAAGAAAGCATATTATGGAACAGGTTCATGCGAGTCTAAAGAGAATGGACCTTGACTATGTCGATATTTTTTATTGCCACCGCTATGACCAGGAAACGCCTCTTGATGAAACGCTGAGGGCAATAGACGACTTGATCCGCCAGGGAAAAGTTCTTTATGCAGGGGTCAGCGAATGGACGGCTGCGCAAATTCAGGAAGCGCTCAGTGTATCAGACCGTTATCTTCTTGACAGAATCGTCGTCAATCAGCCGCAATATAATATGTTTCACCGGGATATTGAAGAAGAAATCATCCCTATGTGCGAAAATGCCGGTGTATCTCAAGTTGTCTGGTCACCGCTTGCTCAGGGAATCCTGACAGGAAAGTATAAAGAGGGGCTGATCCCGAAAGGCAGCCGTGCTTCAGGTGAAAACGTCAATTCATGGATGAAGCAGATCTTAAATGATATGGTGAACCGCAAAGTAGAGCTGCTCGATCAGCTCGCAAAAGAGCACGACATCACACTTGCCCAGCTTGCCCTTGCATGGACCCTGCGCCAGCATAACGTTGCAAGCACCCTTGTCGGTGCATCTCATCCTGATCAGATCGCTGAAAATGCAAAAGCATCTGATGTAGCTTTAGGCTACAGCACCCTGCAGAGGATTGAGGAAATTATTACAAGCTGACAGGATACATAGGCAAATGCAAATGAGAGTGACAGGCGATCCTGTCACTCTTTCTTTGTGTTTTAATGATGCCTCAGGCTTTTGGCTCTGTCAGAGGGAGCATAATTGTTACTTCGGTGCCTTTGTTTGGCACACTTTTAATTGATATCGTGCCTTTGTACATGGTGATGATGCGTTTGCATACGACAAGACCAAGTCCTGTTCCAGTATCCTTCATCGTAAAGAAAGGGTGGAAAAGTTTGGACTGAACTTCCTGCGGCATGCCTTTGCCTGTATCCGTTACTTTAATTTGCGCATTGCCATCGAACTTCCTGACAGCTATCGTCACTTTTCCTTCCTGCTTATCTATCGCTTCCAGAGCGTTTTTTACAAGATTCAGAAGGACTTGCTTTATGTGATCTTTTGTACAGAAAATATAAAGCGGTTCTTTATTCAGCTTTAAATCCAATTCTGTGTTGTATAAGTTGGCTTCTGATCCAAGGAGCGGAGACAATTCCAGGATGATCGCATTCAGATCATTTACAGCATGGTGATGGGCTGTTGGTTTTCCGAGGACTAAAAATTCACTTACAATTTCATTAATGCGCTGAATTTCGATGTCAATGACAGAAAAATAATATTGATCCTCTGAATCTTTGTATTTTTCCTGAAGCAGCTGGATAAACCCTTTGATTCCCGTAAGAGGATTCCGGATCTCATGTGCGGTGCTTGCAGCGAGTGTTCCGACAAGCTCGACTTTCTGTGCATCAATCTGGCTTTGTTCCAAGAGAGCACGCCTCTTCAGCAAGTAATTCTGAATGAGAATGTAAATGATGTTCATCAGACCGAAAACAATCAGCATGTACACCGCAATGTCTTTCGTATGATCAGCCGTGATGACGGTTTCAGGGAAGCCTTCAAGTTTCCAGGGGATCTGATCTAAATAAACGCGTACAGGTTCGATGCTGCCGGTCGGTTCTGAGCGGCCTGCAGTGAAAATCGTGTGATCGCTGCCATTTATGACACTTATCGTCAGTCTCGGACTGATCACGTTCATGATGTTCTGAAGATAATCGACTTTAACCGCTGCTACAAGCAGACTCCTGACTTCTCCTTCATCATCAAGTACGGGAGTGCCGATGGAAACGATATAATCACCTGTTATGTTTCCGAAATAAGCATCTGAAACTTTCGACTGTTTTGTAGCCAGGGCACTTTGGAAGAACGCGCGGTTTGATATGTTGACAGATTTCATCAGTTTTGACGTTCCGGCTGTTATTTCACCGTTCTTTTTCACATAATAAAGACCGGAAAAGCGGGGTTCCTGGCTGTGCGCTTCATTCAGAATGCGCTGGATTTTTGCTGTGTCCGTTTCTTCTTCAAGAATGAGGGACATTGTTTCAAGCCTCGCTTTTGTATCCTGTATCAGATTATCAATTTGATTTTTGTGAATGGTAATTAAAAACGCTGCCTCTTCCCTGTGTTCATCCATGATTTTATCCTTTTGATACAAATAAATGCCTGTGTTGATCAAAAGGGAGGGGATAAGCACGATTAAAAAATAGACGGCAGCTTTTCTGTAGTGTGCAGAATCTTTCAGCAAGTTAATCGCCCCAGTTTGATATTGCCGATTAGGCATACTTTCAATTATATACCATTTACATGTTTTCTACTAGGAAGGAAGAATTGGGAAAAGCGTTGTGAGAACCTTGAAACCATCTATTGAAGAAATAGGACTTTTTATGTATGATGGAAAGAAAAGGGAAGAGTTTTCATGGAAAATGCTGCTGCCTTATTAGAAGGAAACAATCCTTCTAAATTGCACGAATGAGCTCTTCTTGACAGCAGAAAACAAAGTCTGTATTATTAATAGTTAGAATTCAAGATATTTAGTTATCGAAGGATTGATGAAAAGTGGAAAATACACAAACAGATATTGAACAGTCACTAAAGCTATTTATCGTACTGTCACGTGCTCACCGTGCCATTAACGATCAAGTGAATAAACAGATTACAAGCTTTGGACTTAATCCGACGGAATTTGCCGTACTGGAGTTGCTGTATCACAAAGGCGATCAGCCCCTGCAGCAAATCGGCGGGAAAATTCTCCTTGCAAGCGGAAGCATCACCTATGTAGTCGATAAGCTGGAACAAAAACAGCTGCTGACTAGAAAGGCGTGCGAAAAAGACCGCCGTGTGACGTTTGCTCAAATCACCGAAAACGGAAAACAGCTGATTGAACGCATTTTTCCTGCTCATCAGGAACGGTTGAATGAGATTGTCGGCATATTATCGGAAGAGGAAAAGCAGACTGTCATTGATCTTATGAAAAAAGTCGGATATCATGCCCGCGACAGTCATGAGTGAAAATGCTGGGATAAAGTCAGATAGCCAAAGAAAAATCCGGACTGGGAGTTAATTAGTCCGGATTTTTTTCTGTTGGTATAAAAGCCTTTGTGATTGGCATTTGATGACACAGACACTCAATTGAGACGCCACGCGCCTGAGTGCTGCCACTTTAGAGGTGAAGACCGCTGCAAAAGTGGCGCCATTAAGTAGAGTGCTGCCACATTTGAGGTGAAGACCGCTGCAAAAGTGGCGCCATTAAGTAGAGTGCTGCCACATTTGAGGTGAAGACCCCCGCAAAAGTGGCGCCATTCACGAGAGTGCTGCCACATTTGAGGTGAAGACCCCCGTAAAAGTGGCGCCATTCAGTAGAGTGCTGCCACATTTGAGGTGAAGACCGCTGCAAAAGTGGCGCCATTCAGTAGAGTGCTGCCACATTTGAGGTGAAGACCCCCGCAAAAGTGGCGCCATTCAGTAGAGTGCAGCCACATTTGAGGTGAAGACCGCTGCAAAAGTGGCGCCATTCAGTAGAGTGCTGCCACTTTTGAGTTGAAGACCCCCGTAAAAGTGGCGCCATTCAGTAGAGTGCTGCCACATTTGAGGTGAAGACCCCCGCAAAAGTGGCGCCATTCAGTAGAGTGCAGCCACATTTGAGTTGAAGATCCCTTCAAAAGTGGCGCTATTCGCAAGAGTGCAGCCACATTTGAGGTGAAGACCCATGCAAAAGTGGCGCCATTCAGTAGAGTGCTGCCACATTTGAGTTGAAGACCCCCGCAAAAGTGGCGCCATTCAGTAGAGTGCTACAACTTAGAGTTGAAGACCCCCGCAAAAGTGGCGTCACTCACGAGAGTGCTGCCACATTTGAGTTGAAGACCCCGTATAAGTGGTGCCACGCGCCTGAGTGCTGCCACGTTTCATATGAATACCCTGTAAAAGTGGCGGAACTCGTCGCAGTGGCGCCATTTCTCCTTAACCTTGCCTGTACGTTCAATCAATTAATATTTCAAACAAAAAAACGCCTGCAATCAGGCGCTTTTTACTGGTTTTGTTCAATTGGAAGAATGAGAATTTCAACACGGCGGTTTTTTTGCTGGCCGGCGTCTGTTGCATTGTCGGCAACGGGGTTATATTCACCAAATCCTTTGGCGGAAAAGGCTCTTGGATCAAGCTTTTCATTTTCGAGCAAGAGCTTCATGAAATTCACGGCTCTCATTACGCTCAAATGCCAGTTAGAATCATAGTCCGCATTGGAGATCGGAACATTGTCTGTATGGCCGCTCACGATAATATTTCTCGGAGGATTCATGACGAGCAGATTTGAAATTTCTTTTGCCAGTTTCTCATCTTTGCCTCGGATGGCTGATTCGCCTGAATCAAAAAAGATATCGTTCAGAATCGTAATCAGCAGACCTTCATCTGTAAGGGTCGTTTTGAGCTGGCTCTCGAGGTTGTTTGCTTTAATATATGCATTTACTTTTTCCTGAATTTCTTTAAGCTTTTTCTGTTCCATTTCTTTTTGTGCTTCCTGCTGATCCTCTTTTACTTCCTTTTTATCATCCAGCTGCTCCATATCCCCGTCCGGCACAGGGCTTGGATATTCAAGGACTCCTGTTCCGCCTGTAAATGTGCTGTTGAATGCGCGGGCAAGCATCTGGAATTTCTGCGCATCAACGGAGCTCATGGCAAACAGGACAATAAAAAGGGCAAGGAGCAGGGTCAGCAGGTCTGCATACGGCAGCAGCCAGGACTCATCAACATGCTCTTCTTCATGCTTCTTTTTTTTCTTTCTAGCCATCGAGCTTCTCTCCCTCAGCGAGCAGCCCGTCCCTTTCGTGAGCTGGAAGGTAGGTTGCGAGTTTTTGCTCAATCGCTTTTGGAGCCTGTCCTTCAAGGACTGACAGCACCCCTTCAATCATGACGTGCTTTACTTTAGCTTCCTGCTTTGATTTTCTCTTAAGTTTATTTGCGAATGGATGCCAGAGGACATAACCCGTAAAAATCCCCATTAATGTGGCAACAAACGCTGCTCCTATTGCTTTTCCGAGCTCATCTGTATTATCCATATGGGAGAGTGCGGCAATGAGGCCGACAACTGCTCCGAGCACTCCGAGAGTAGGTGCGTACGTGCCCGCCTGGGAAAAGATTGATGCGCCGGCAAGATGCCTTTCTTCCATTGCATCAATTTCCTCCGTCATGACGTCACGGATAAACTCAGCGTTCTGACCGTCTACAGCCATGCTCAGTCCATTCTTTAAAAACGGATCTTCCACATCTGCAATTTTTGCTTCAAGGGCAAGCAATCCTTCGCGCCGTGCTACTTGAGCCCATTCAGAAAACATAGGAATCAATTCCTGAATGCTGAGCGATTGCTGCTCTTTGAAAATAACCCCAAAGAGCTTTGGAACTCTTTTAATCTCGCTTGTCGGAAAAGCAGTGACAACCGTGGCAATTGTTCCTGCAATGATGATGAGCAGAGCTGCCGGATTGAGGAGTACAGCAGGACTGACCCCTTTCATGAACATGCCGACGCCGACTGCGATAATGCCTAACAATAATCCAATGAGGGACGTTTTATCCATAGAATTCACCAAATCCTTTTTCGAAACTAGTTCTTATTAGTAATATCGTCTGTTTTTCTTTAACTTTAAGGAAAGTTTCAAAAAGAGATAGAAAGGATTCAGCACTTTTTTCGCGAATAGTAAACCGTGGCAGGCAATAATTAATAGATGAAAGCGGGGACCATACATATGAAATTTCAGGATTATACATACAGCCGTCCTGTGAAAGAAGAAGTAGAAGCTTCCTTCCACGAAGCACTGGAGCTGTTCAAACAGGCGGAAACACTGGAGAAGCAGGAAGAAGCACTGGAGAAGATAGGAGAAATCAGGGGGCATGTTTCAACGGCATTCAACCTCTGTTCCATCCGTCATACGATTGATACGAATGATGAGTTCTATAAGGAAGAACAGGACTATCTGGATGAACTGGATCCTCATATTAAAGCGCTGGAAACGGAGTTTTACAAAGCTCTTACAGGTTCAAAATTCAGAAACGGCCTTGAAGAAAAGTACGGCAGACAGCTGTTCCTTCTTGCTGATGCACAGCTGAAAACATTCTCCCCTGAAGTACTTGCAGATCTTCAGCAGGAAAATAAACTGGTGACGGAATATACAAAACTTGTTGCCTCTGCAAAAATTGATTTTGACAGCAAAGAGTATACACTCGCCCAGATTGAACCGCTTCTCGAAGCAAAGGAGAGGGACATACGGAAACGCGCTTCTGATGCCTATTTTGGATTTTTTGCAGAGAACGGTGAAAAGTTCGATGACATTTTCGATAAATTGGTTAAAGTCCGAACGTCGATTGCCAAAAAACTTGGTTTTTCCAATTTTACAGAGCTTGGGTATCAGCGCATGCAGCGTGTGGATTATAATGCTGAGATGGTGAAAAACTTCCGTGATCAGATTCAGGAATATATTGTTCCGATTGCAACGGATCTCCGCAAAAGGCAGCAAAAACGGCTTGGTTTGGACAAGCTTGAGTTTGCAGATGAAAAACTTGCATTCACAACAGGAAATGCAGCGCCAAAAGGCGATGCAGAATGGATCATTTCTCACGGGAAGAAAATGTATGAGGAATTATCACCTGAAACAAATGAGTTCTTTGATTTTATGATCGAGAAAAACCTGATGGATCTGCTTGCCCAAAAAGGCAAAGCCGGCGGCGGATACTGCACGTATATTGAAGATTACAAGTCCCCTTATATCTTTGCGAATTTTAACGGGACAAGCGGGGATATTGATGTGCTCACACATGAAGCAGGACATGCGTTTCAAGTTTATATGAGCCGTCATTTCAATCTGTCTGAATATCATTTCCCGACCTATGAAGCGTGCGAAATTCACTCAATGAGCATGGAGTTCTTCACATGGCCATGGATGGAATCCTTCTTTAAGGAAGATGCGGAGAAGTATAAGTTCAGCCACTTGAGTGCAGCTCTTCAGTTCCTTCCATATGGAGTAGCTGTAGATGAGTTCCAGCACTTTATCTATGAAAATCCGGAAGCTTCTCCGCAGGAACGCAAACTTGCCTGGAGAGATATGGAGCGGAAGTATTTGCCGCACCGTGATTACGGAGACAACGAATTCTTAGATGGCGGAGGCTTCTGGCAGCGTCAGGGCCATATTTACAACTCGCCATTTTACTACATCGATTATACGCTTGCTCAAATCTGCGCTCTTCAGTTCTGGAAAAAAATGCACGAAGATAAAGATGCCGCATGGGCAGATTACCTTCATCTCTGCAAGCAGGGCGGAAGCAAGTCGTTCCTTGAGCTGGTGGAGGATGCGCGTTTAATTTCTCCATTTGAAGATGGCTGTGTGCAGTCTGTTACAGGAGAGATCAGGGAGTGGCTTGATCAGGTGGATGATACGAAGCTGTAATCTTTAAACCGTCAGCGGTAAGCTGGCGGTTTTTTTAGTCTAATGAATGAAGTGAATTTCAGCACAAAGGCTGAGCAAAGATGAAGACAAAAAACCTATACTTGAAAAGGTGATTGATTAACCGCCGGCAGTAACCGAAAAATTCTGCCGCATCAGTTTATTACTATTAAGGGAATAGGTGGCCAAATGAAATTCCTCCACATTAAAATGCACGCAAAAAACCTTTTAAAGCTCAAAGAATTTTACACAGAACCACTGAGTATGAACTTAATCTCCGAAGACTCTGACTCCTTTACTGTTCAGTCTGGAAAAACGCTTTTGACGTTCACACATTCAGAGAAATCCGCATATTACCATCTCTGCTTTAGGGTAAATGAGTTCTTTTTTGACATGATGGCCGAAAGACTGCCTTTGCTTTCAAATGAACAAGGCGAAGAAATTATGGATTGGAAAGGGAAACAGGCTTACTTTTACGATTCTGAAGGCAACATACTGGAAATGGTTGTAAGGGAGGAGATCTGCGAAAAACGGAATGGCTGGTTTGATGTCTCTGAAGTAGGTATGCCATGCACCTGTGTCAAGAACATGCAGGAGGATTTAAATTTTTTGAAGGATATCCATAACGGGGAAGACCGCATGTTTTCATTCTATGGGGATCATTACGGTTCATTTGTTCTTGTGAATCAGGGGAGGCCGTGGTTCCCAACTCAAAGAGGGGCAGAAATCCACCCGCTTGAGATTGAAATAGAGGACCGGATAGAAATTGAATTCCTTCACCCGGTCTATCCATATAAGATTAAAGCAAAAAAAAGAGCTGAATTCCTGTGAATTCAGCTCTTATCAATGTTTAACCTTGTGTTACTGTCAGCGTATCATGGTCAAGCGTTAAAGTAAGTTCTGAGATTTGGCTGCCGTCAAGCAGTACATCGGCAATGGCATCTTCTACATGCTCCTGAATGACTCTGCGGAGCGGGCGGGCACCAAAGGCAGGATGGTAGCCGAGCTCTGCTATTTTTTCTTTTGCTTCATCTGTGATGTTCAGCTTAATGTGCTGTTCATTGAGCGTTTCCTGAAGCTCATCAAGCATAATGTCTACGATTTGCAGCAAATCTGTTTTTTCCAGAGACTTAAATTCGATGATGCTGTCAAAACGGTTGAGAAATTCAGGTTTAAAAAATGACCCAAGTGACTCAAGCAATGAGCTTTCGTTCAGTGCTTCGCTGTTTCCGAAGCCAACTGTAACTTTCTTATGGCCGGCTCCGGCATTGCTTGTCATAATAATGACGGTATCTTTAAAGCTTACCGTTCTGCCCTGGCTGTCTGTCAGGCGGCCATCCTCCATGACTTGAAGGAACATATGCTGCACATCGGGATGCGCTTTTTCAATTTCATCAAGCAGGATGATGCTGTACGGGTTGCGGCGGACTTTTTCGGATAGCTGTCCTGCTTCCTCATGGCCGACATAGCCCGGAGGTGATCCGATAATTTTTGAGACAGAGTGTTTTTCCATATATTCACTCATGTCCAGGCGGATCAGTGAATCACGCGTACCGAACAGCTCGGATGCAAGGGTTTTAGTCAATTCCGTTTTTCCGACTCCTGTAGGGCCGACGAACAGGAATGAACCGATTGGACGCTGTTTTGATTTCAACCCTGCCCGGCTTCTTCTGATTGCCTTTGCCACTTTCTTTACGGCTTCCTCCTGACCGATGACTTTACCGGAGAGCTTGCTTTCAAGGTTTTTCATTTGCGCCTGCTCATCTTCCTGCAGCTTGCCTACAGGAATGCCTGTTTTCTTTTCGATAATGGCCGCAATATCTTCTGCTTCCACTACTGCATGTGATGTTGTCTGCATGCTTTCAAGCTTTATCTCCTCGTCACGCAGTTTAGCTGCAAGCTCATAGTTTTCTTCTTTAGTAGCCTGTGCTTTCTTTCGTGCGATCTCAGCGAGTTTTTCGCTGATATCTTCACCGCCGCCTGACTGAAGGTTCTTTTTAGATCCCGCTTCATCAAGAAGATCGATGGCTTTATCTGGCAGGTAACGGTCCTGGATATAGCGGTGCGATAGCATAACAGTTGCTTTAATCGCATCTTCCGAATAAGAAACTTCATGGTATTTTTCGTATTTGTCCTGGATGCCTTTCAAAATCTCGATGGCTTTTTCCAGTGAAGGCTCTGTAACCATGACAGGCTGGAAGCGGCGTTCAAGAGCTGCATCCTTTTCAATCTGACGGTATTCTTTCAGAGTAGTGGCTCCGACAACCTGCAGCTCTCCGCGCGCAAGTGCCGGTTTTAAAATGTTTCCTGCGTCCATGGAGCCTTCTGCAGAGCCAGCGCCTACAAGCTGGTGTATTTCATCTATAAACAGAATGATATTTTTCTTTTGCTGAAGTTCTGAGATCAGCTGCTTCATTCTCTCTTCAAATTGTCCTCTGACTCCAGTATTTGCAACAAGTGATGCAACATCCAGCAGATAGACTTCCTTGTTCTTCAGTTTAGCCGGAACATCGCCCTCAGCAATTTTAAGAGCAAAGCCCTCTACGACAGCCGTTTTTCCGACACCTGGCTCTCCAATGAGAACAGGGTTGTTTTTGTTTCTTCTGTTCAGTACCTCAATTAATCGTTCAACTTCCGCATCTCTGCCGATGACAGGATCAATGACGCCGGCTTTGGCCGCATGTGTCAGGTTGCGTGCCAGCTGATCGAGGATCCCGTTTGCGCCTTGTTTTTGTGCTGTTTGTTCAGCACGCGGACCGAATGGCTGTGATGGCGGAACGTGACCGAATCCTCCGCTTGGAACGGCGCTTCTGTACTGAGCGTAGCACTCAGAGCAGATCATGACTTGATGGCGCTCCTGGTTGATTTGCATAGTTAAATGAACAGATGCTTTCTTAGCTTGACAGTTTTGACATAGCATAGTGAAAACCTCCATACAATAAGTTTATTTTGACTTTGACTATCTTTGACTTTAGGCTGATTAAAAAATCACCTCAAGTGGATGATATTGATTCTTATTATAGTTTGACCTATTTTGACTTTCAAGTATTTTGCTTTACCTTTTTTTTCATTTCAGGATTGAGCGATTCCTTTCCTCAAACAGTGACAATCTGTCCTTCTTTCCTGGCACCTTGTCTCATATACATATGAAAAGACCAGGGTTCGTATCGGAGGCATAACAATGAAGAAACAGTGGTTTCAGGTCGTGCAGATAGCAGCTGTATATGTTGGAACGGTAGTAGGGGCAGGATTTGCCACCGGCCGGGAGATTGTTGAATTTTTTACGCAGTATGGCGTTTATGGAATGTTTGGCATTCTTTTATGCGGTTATTTCTTTATGCATCTTGGCTCCAAAATAATGATAATTTCAAAACGGATAGGTGCAAATTCGTATCAGGACCTTAATTTTTTCCTGTTCGGAAAATCATGCGGTACAGTCGTGAATCTATTTATGCTTGTCGTTTTGTTCGGGGTTACGTCTGTCATGCTTTCAGGGGCGGGCGCTATTTTCGAAGAGCAGCTTAACCTTTCAAGCCGGTTTGGCGTTATGCTGACGATTGCGCTGACGCTGATTGCCATGTCATTTGGGTCAAAGGGCCTTTTTAGCGTGAATATCATTGTTGTGCCGATGCTGATTTTGTTCAGTGTTCTTGTGGCAGCCTCATCTTTTGATGCCCATTCGGCAAAGAGTCTCATGTCCGGTCATTCATCCTTTAAGTGGATCATCTCTGCCGTTTCGTACGCGGCGTTTAATCTTGCTATGGCGGAGGCCGTGCTTGTCCCGCTTGCAAAGGAAATTGAGGATGAACGAACGGCAAAATGGGGCGGGATTGCAGGCGGAGCCATTCTCACATTTATTTTGCTCAGCAGTCATTTTGCGCTGTCTTCATTGCGCGATGTCATCTCCTACGACATCCCGATGGCAGAAGTCATGAAGGCATCTGTGTTTTCGTTTTTTATCATTTATATTCTTGTGATTTACGGGGAAGTGTTTACATCTGTAATCGGGAACCTGTTCGGTCTCGAGCGCCATCTAATAAGCGTCGTTCCTCTTCCTGGCATGATGATTATTGCCTTGCTGCTGTGCGGTGCGTTTTTTATCAGCCTGATTGACTACAGCTCGCTGATTGCGGTCTTGTACCCGGTTTTCGGTTACATGAGCCTCATCTTTCTCCTCTTGCTGATGGTCAGAAAAGCTCCGCCTTCCGGAAACGAAAACAAATTTTAAAAAAGCAGAATAATAAAACAATTCAAACATAATAGGCTGATTTTCGTCATATTTATGAAGAAAACAATGCAAAGGATTGTTTGACTGGTGACAGGCTTCATATTATGATGGATTATATTCAGAATTTTTTATATTTTTTCGGGAGAGGTGATTGATGGGGTAATACCTTCATGACAGGGTTTCACCATCTATTATTTAAAGATTGAACTTTTCCGGGAGGTGACTCCTTTTTCGTTTCTGCGAAAAAGGGAATTTATTTGGACATAGTCAATTTGTTCATAATTGCGGTTTTAATTGCTGCGACTGCCTTTTTTGTAGCGTCTGAGTTTGCCATTGTAAAAATCCGGAGTTCCCGTCTGAATCAGCTTATTGAAGAAGGCAGCAAACAGGCGCTCTCAGCAAAGCGGGTGACGGATAATCTGGATGAGTATTTATCAGCCTGTCAGCTGGGAATCACGATTACCGCACTTGGACTTGGGTGGCTCGGAGAACCTGCGGTAGGGAAGCTTCTTCAGCCGGTTTTTGAAAAGCTGAATCTACCAAGTACAGCTGCACACTTTTTTGCGATTGCTTTTGCTTTTGCCATTATTACCTTCCTGCACGTAGTTGTCGGAGAACTTGCTCCGAAAACAGTCGCGATCCAAAAAGCAGAAAGGGTCACCCTGGCTTTTTCAAAACCGCTTATTGCATTTTACAGGCTGATGTTTCCGGCGATCTGGCTTCTGAACGGCTCTGCCCGAATGCTCACTCAAGCCTTTGGACTTAAGCGGGTATCTGAACATGAACTCGCTCACAGCGAAGAAGAGCTCAGGATTCTGCTGTCTGAAAGCTATGAAAGCGGGGAAATCAATCAGTCGGAATATAAATATGTGAATAAAATTTTTAAGTTCGATGACCGCATTGCCAAAGAAATCATGGTGCCGCGCACACAGATTATATCGCTTGACAGTGATGAACCGCTGCAGGCACACCTTAAAATTATTAAAAGTGAAAAATATACAAGATACCCCGTTGTTGACGGAGATAAAGACCATATTATCGGGATGGTCAATATTAAAGAAATTTTCACCGATTTGTTTCAGTCAAAAAAACTTGAACAGTTCTCCCTAAGAACTTATATACGGCCTGTTATTCAGGTAACTCAGTCTGTACCTGTGCAGGAGCTGCTTTTAAAAATGCAGAGAGAGCATATTCATATGGCGATTCTTATTGACGAGTATGGAGGGACTGCAGGCCTTGTCACAGTAGAGGACATTCTCGAGGAGATCGTTGGAGAAATCCGTGATGAATTCGATGCGGATGAAGTGCCTCTCGTTCAAAAGATCAATGACGATCATTACATTATTGACGGCAAAGTCCTGATCAGTGAATTAAACGATCTTTTCGGCCTTGAGCTTGATGATTCAGATGTAGATACAATTGGCGGATGGATGCTGACTGAGAAATACGATATCCAAAAAGGAGAGCTTGTTGAACTCGGCTCTTACTCATTCAAGGTGAAAGATATGGAAAATCACCATATCCGCTATCTGGAAATGATCCGAAAAAAAAAGGAAGCTAGCGTGCCTGTCATTCAGGATGGAATCGCTGCCACCCAATAAAGATGCTGCGGCATCTTTTTTTGTTGTCAGGGCAAAATAAGTCTGAAATCCATCAGAAAAGGAGCTGTGAAACGTGACTCAATCAAAAGGACAAAAACAGCGTCAATGGGACATCCGGAAGGAATCTCAAAATGAACACGGAAAAGTAAAATCCTTTAAAGAACTTGAACAAGAAGGAACTCAAAAAAAGCAGTAACGCAAAAAGGAATCCATTTAACGGATTCCTTTTCTTCTGTCTTAAAGCTGAAGTGACGGGTCATCTTTGCCGCATGCGAGCGCAAGTGATGCAAGCTCACGATTCAAGTGCTTTTTATCAAGGCTCAGCCAGTCTATCGTGTCAAGTCCTTCATAAATGTATTGAGAAAAAGACCAAATATCTTCTTTAATTTCCTCCCGGTTTGTTTCAGCAATCAGGATGAGTGCTTTTAAAATAGAGGCCATAACGGAAACATCCTCTTTTCCATAATGACGGATCTGATAAAAGCTTGTATACAGGTAATCATGAAAATCAGGCTTTGGCAGGATGACCCTAATTTTCCCTTCGCTGTCCCTGTGGTAGGGGGAAGGGGAATGATGTTTCCCGATTTTGATGAGGATCTGAGTAAGGTGCTCAATGCATGCAATGGCTGTTTCCGGGTCATTTTTTCCTGGAGCGATGCCCCGCAAAGCGATTTCAGCAAGCTTCTGAATACCGAATTCAATGTCGTTTTTTGATTCATGATCGGCATTAAACGTGATGTATTTCAAGACATCTTCCGGGGCGATTTCTTTATTACCTGAAATGAGAGTCAAGAGTGGGGTATCTTCATCTGCATACGAACCCTGATCTCTGTGGAACTTTACGGCTGCTCCGTGTTTTGCGGCAAAGGAAACCAGTTCATCTACAGCGATGTCTTCAATATAGCCTTCATGTTCGCTTTTAACTTCGATCCCATCTTCGAATGAAGGCTCTTTTTCTGTTCTTTTTTCTTCAGGTCTTTTTTTATCATCAATCGAGGCGAGTGTTTCTTTCGTGATGTTTGAAATCACGTTTCCTACTTTAATCCACTCAGTCATATGGTGAATCAGGAAAACGAACATGCCCACACATAAGAAGGCAACAAGAATTGCAAGACTGGGTACTATGAAGTCGTTGCTTGTCTCATTTTCTCTCACCTGGTTAAGAAGCACGAGAGAATAAATATACCCTCCAACAAACACACCAAGCACCCGCTGTATTTTTGAATCGGTATTGAAATTATGCATGGTTCTTGGCGAGAAATTAGCCAAAAAGGTGGTCAGAACGACAAGGACAGATGAAAAGGTGATGGTTGTCATTGTAAGCAGCGAAGTGGAGGTTGCACTCAAAATCGTATGGGAGAGCTCTTTATCTGTCAGGAAGATGGAAGGGACATAGCTGAAATATCCGCGTGCAGCAAGGAATCTGTCAGCCGACATGCTGAGTATGGCAAGGATGAAGAAAAGGACGGCATAGGCAGCTGGCGTTATCCAGAAGTTTGATTTTACTTTTACAAGAACAGGTTTGAGCGGCACGGCATTTCCTCCTTTAAAATAGATTGATGTAACAGACCGTTCGTGGTATAGTATGAACGGTAAAAAGAATGATAAAATCCGCGCATGTGCGTGCGGGAGAGGTTCTAGCACAACCCTCTATAAAAAACTAAGATCAAACAGCCAAATCTGCTGTTTTTTAGTTGAGGACTTACATGCTGGACACTTCTGAACACTCAGGGTGTCTTTTCTTATGCCGATTTTTAGGAATCGGGTTGTGAAAGAATGCTCTCTTCTACTATGAGGAGGCAGAAAAATGATAAAAAATGAAAAAGCGCTTGTTGTCTTCAGCGGAGGACAGGACAGCACAACTTGCCTGTTCTGGGCGAAGAAGCAGTTTAAAGAAGTAGAGGCCGTAACCTTCAATTACAACCAGCGTCACAAACTGGAAATTGATGTGGCCGAACAAATCGCAAAAGAGCTTGATGTGCGCCATCATCTGCTTGATATGTCTCTGTTAAACCAGCTGGCTCCCAATGCTCTTACAAGAGATGATATCGCCATTGAACATAAGGAAGGAGAGCTTCCGTCTACTTTTGTGCCGGGAAGAAACCTTCTCTTTTTAACGTTTGCTTCCGTGCTTGCCAAGCAAATCGGCGCAAAGCATATTGTGACAGGGGTATGTGAAACGGATTTCAGCGGATATCCCGATTGCCGTGATGTATTTGTAAAGTCATGCAATGTAACAATCAATCTTGCCATGGATGATCAATTTGTCATCCATACTCCGCTTATGTGGATTGATAAGGCCGAAACGTGGAAGCTTGCAGATGAGCTTTCAGCCCTTGAATATGTAAGGGATAAAACACTTACATGCTACAACGGTATTATCGCAGACGGGTGCGGAGAATGTCCAGCCTGCCGCCTCCGTAAAAAAGGGCTTGACGAGTATATTTCAGCCAAAGGGGGAGAGGCTTCATGATCCAGCAAATGTATCCGCAGACACTGCATCCCTATACGTTTGAACTTAACAAAGATATGCAGCTGTCAGCAGCACACTATGTGCCTAAAGAAGAAGCGGGCAAATGCCGGCGCCTTCATGGCCATACGTACTTTATCAATGTAACGGTAGCAGGAGACGAGCTTGACGAATCAGGATTTCTCATAAATTTTGCCCATATCAAGCAGCTTGTGCATGACCGTTTTGATCATACCATCTTAAATGAACATGACGTTTTTAATGATGAAGATCCAAATAAATTCCCTACGACAGAAGTGGTAGCTCGAACAATCTGCGAAATGATTCAGCAGCATTTGGACAGTCTTTCCCACAAACCGAAATGTGTTGGAGTATTTGTCCGTGAAACCCCGACAAGCTACGTCATGTATCGTCCAAAGCTGGTGAAAAAAGGATGAAAAAGTTTCCGGTTTTGGAGATTTTCGGCCCGACTATCCAGGGAGAAGGCATGGTCATCGGCCAGAAGACGATGTTTGTCAGAACGGCGGGATGCGATTATTCCTGCAGCTGGTGTGATTCTGCTTTCACATGGGATGGTTCAGCTAAAGATGACATCAGGCAGCTCACTGCAGAACAAATCTGGAACGAGCTGTCTGAACTGGGAGGAGATCTTTTTTCCCATGTTACGATTTCCGGCGGGAACCCGGCTTTGCTCGTTCACTTATCAGAGCTGGTTGACCTGCTGCATGAGAAGGAGATAAAGGTTGCCATCGAAACGCAGGGCAGCCGTCTTCAGCCATGGTTTTCCAAAATTGATGATTTGACCATTTCACCTAAACCTCCAAGCTCGGGAATGAGCACGGATTTCGATAAACTAAAGGAAATCATCGATTATCTGGACATAGAAAACAGGCTTGGTCATGCGAGTCTTAAAGTGGTCGTTTTTGATGAAGCAGACCTTGAATTTGCTAAAAAAGTGCACATCACGTATCCAGAGCTTCCATTCTACATTCAAGTAGGCAATGATCTTGTGCAGGAAACTAGCGACGACAAGCTGATTGGACATCTGCTGTCCAGATACGAATGGCTGATTGAACGGTCAGCAAAAGAAAAAGAGCTTAACAGTGCCCGTATTCTGCCTCAGCTCCATACGCTCGTATGGGGAAATAAAAGGGGAGTTTAACATAGAAAGGACGTATAAAATGGCTGGAAGAATAGATTCAGAACTGACAGATGTAACTTTGCTCGGAAATCAGGGGACAAACTATTTGTTTGAGTACAGCCCTGAGATCCTTGAGTCATTTGATAATAAGCATGTGAACCGTGATTACTTTGTAAAGTTCAACTGCCCGGAGTTTACAAGTCTTTGCCCGAAAACAGGACAGCCTGATTTCGCGACCATTTACATCAGTTACATTCCTGACAGGAAAATGGTGGAAAGCAAATCACTGAAACTTTATTTGTTCAGCTTCAGAAATCACGGAGATTTCCATGAAGACTGCATGAATATCATTATGAATGATCTGATTGAACTTATGGATCCGCGCTATATTGAGGTCTGGGGCAAGTTTACACCGCGCGGCGGTATTTCCATCGACCCGTACACAAACTATGGAAAACCAGGGACAAAGTACGAGAAAATGGCGGAGCACCGCATGATGAACCACGATATGTATCCGGAGAAAATTGATAACCGATAAAAAAAATTACCGAGAAAATTTGCTTTTTATTTTCATACATGGTATGGTTTAAAAGAATTATTTTTGTTCGGTACGCAAGGAAAGACAAAGTTTACAACTTTTCGCCTTTTGTTATCACAAGAGCAAGGATAGTAATACAAAGTATGCTAAAGCATACGAGGAGGCAACAACAATGGAACAAGGTACAGTAAAATGGTTTAACGCAGAAAAAGGTTTCGGATTCATCGAGCGCGAAGGCGGAGAAGACGTATTCGTTCATTTCTCAGCTATTCAAGGCGAAGGTTTCAAAACTTTAGACGAAGGCCAAGCAGTTACTTTTGACGTAGAGCAAGGTCAACGCGGACCTCAAGCAACTAACGTTCAAAAAGCTTAATTGTTAAGCTGACATATAAAAACAGTCTCTTTTAAAGAGGCTGTTTTTTTTTGCGCATTTTTATAGGGTAAATAAAAATCCGCCCGTTTTGCGGGCGGGGGGCTTGCTGATTTATGGCTTATTTGTCTGGTGGTTTGAAACGGGTGACTTGTTTGCCTTTGGCTTTAAATTTTTCAGCCTGCTTTTAATGTAATCCTTGATCATGTCGCGTTTGCGCTTAAGGCGCTTATCACGGTTTTTCATGCGAATCACCATCCCATGCAGAAGAATTACGTGCACAGTTCTATTATAACCCGGATTTGCATTGCGCGACATGGCAGACTTGCATTTTTTATAAGCGCATCGCCCGAAAAAAACTTGCCGGTTGACCAATCGGCTGTCATGATGTAATATACTACTACAAGCTGCATTGTGCGTAATGATAATTAAGTTTTAACCTTTAAGCTGTAATAGGGAGTTTTACATCGCACCCGGAATGTCATGCCTCCATTTGCAGAGGAAGACAGGAAGGCTGCTGCAAACACCCACTTTGAGAAGTGGTGGTTTAAAACTTTCTTACGTGACTTACGGCAATTGTGGCTTCTATTTTTACCATTAAAACCAGTTCCTGTCTCAGGAACTGGTTTTTTGCTAATTTAAAGAAGTATGCAAACCTCAGCAAATCTCCTGAATCAGATGCGGCCCATTATTTTTAACTGAATTCACCTCAGAAGAAACTTCAAAAGCCTCCATTTGAGCTTCGTCAAAAGGTTTTAAAAACTGTCTTAAATAGTCCGGATCAGTATGCTTCGGGTTCAGCCAGCTCGACTCGTCCTCTTCTTTAAGGATGACAGGCATTCTGTCGTGGATTGTGCTCATCAGCCTGTTTGGCTCTGTTGTGATAACAGAGCATGAGTGGACGACTTTTCCCTCTTTCGACTTCCAGGATTCCCACAGCCCTGCCATTGCGAATGGCGCACCTGATTTCAGCTTTATCCTCATTGGAGTTTTTGTCCCTTCTTCACGCTTCCATTCATAAAATGAGTCTGCAGGAATGATGCATCTTTTTTTCATAAAGGCATTTCTGAAGCTTGGTTTCTCAGATAGCGTTTCGGCTCGTGCGTTAATGGTTTTATAGCCGATTTTTTCATCTTTTGCCCACGGCGGGATAAGACCCCACCGCAAGTAGCCCATTCTGTTTTGCTTTCCGTCGTTAATAACGGCTGCAACATGCTGCGAGGGGGCAATGTTGTAGCTTATGACGTATTGATCTTCCTCTATGGCTGCGCCAATCTGAAACCGTTCTACAAGTTCTGCGTATTCAGCAAAGAGCGTGTATCTTCCGCACATGGGGGACCGCCTCCTTTTATATGAAAATGATACCGTTATCATTCCCTCTTAGACAATAAGAAAACCGTTATCGTATAATGAAAGAAAGCATGAGCGGGAGGGGATTGCAGCTGGTCCATTTAAAAAGAGTACATTATACTGCGGGTCATCAAAACGGGGGATATCCTTATCATCTTCCTCTCTTTAAAGAATCTTTTGAATTATCCTTTGAAGCACCGGTCACTATCCTTGCGGGAGAGAACGGCACGGGTAAATCCACACTGCTTGAGTCGATTGCCCAGCATGCGGGCCTCATCAGGATTGCTTCTGAGGAGGAACAGGATATGAATGCTGAAATCAGAGCATTCACTAACCACCTTAAGATTACCTGGAGAGCAAAAACGAAAAAAGGATTCTATCTGAAAGCAGATGATTTTCTGACATATGCGCGGAATGTGTCCAGAATGAGAGCTGAAGCAGAGAAAAGGGTTGAAGAAGTGGAGGAGGAATACCGGGGGAAATCCATTCTCGCGCGTCAGCTTGCTGCGTCACCTCACAAAAAAGCGATGGCGGAAATTCAGTCCTTATATGGAAGGGGACTTGATAACAGGTCCCACGGTGAGAGATTTTTATCTTTTTTTCAGTCCAGATTCCGGCCGAATGGCTTTTATCTTCTGGATGAGCCTGAAGGGCCGCTTTCTCCTATGAAGCAGCTGAGCTTCATCAGTATGCTGAAGGATATGACGGATGAGGGCTCTCAATTTGTTATTGCCACGCATTCGCCGATATTAATGGCATTTCCCGGTGCCATTCTTTACTCGCTTGATGAGTACCCGGTTTTAAGTGTTTCCTACGATCAACTGGAGCATGTGAAGATGACAAGAGATTTTCTGAACGCACCTGAACGGTACCTTAGACACTTATGAGACATTTGTCGAAATAGGCACTAATCATTGCCATTTTTCTAGTTCAAATGCTTTGTTTTTACCTCATTGCACCTGTAATTCCAGGTTTTTGTCGAATAGTGTTATGTATAATCACTTTTCGAGGAGGAACACAATGAGGAAAAAGCTTATGGGATTAATTGGAGCATCAGTACTTGGCGTCAGTGTCATGTTTCCGCTGAGCGGGGAAGCTGCACTTGGTGACAGAACCCTTGCAGAAGGAATGAGCCATTCAGATGTGAAAGAACTTCAGGAGCATCTTTTATCAAAGAGTGTTTATCCTTATTTTGAGGAAACAGGCTACTTTGGCCCGATAACTAGAGAAGCGGTAAAAGATTTTCAGGAGAAAAGCAGAATCAAAGTGGACGGAATTGCCGGCCCGCAAACGCTGCAGAAAATAAAAGTGCTTCGCTACGGCGATATGGGAAAACCGGTTACAGATCTTCAGCTCTTACTGAAGGAATGGGGTTTTTACTCAGGCATTGCTGACGGCATGTATGGAAACGGAACCAAAAATGCAGTGGCAAGCTTCCAGCAGAACTACGGTCTTGGAAGCGATGGAATCGCCGGACCGAAAACCTTTGCAAAACTGAAGCAGAGATCAAGCGGTGTTTCCGGAACAGTTAAAGAGCTCTCTGTTACGAGTACAGCATATACAGCATCGTGTGAAGGATGTTCAGGCGTGACGAAAATGGGTGTTGATCTGAACAAGTATCCGGAAGCAAAAGTGATTGCCGTAGACCCAAACGTTATACCAATCGGTTCAACAGTCGAAGTTGAAGGCTACGGAAAAGCAATTGCCGCTGATATCGGAGGAGCAATAGACGGAAATAAAATCGATGTTTTCATCGCCAGTCAAAGCAGTGCTGTTAACTGGGGAAGAAAAACGGTAAAGATTAAAGTGTATCAATAATTGTACATAAAAAAATCCGCTGTCTTTCAGCGGATTTTTTCTGTTTTTAACGCCAGTGTCATATAAAGCTCATCAACGTATTCTCCGTCTACCTTTAAAGCATTCGCATACTCTCCGTACTGGACAAAGCCGAGAGACCTGTATAAGGCGATGGCCCCTTTATTTTCAGCTCCCACTGCAAGGTCTGCTTTTTCAATAGCAGGGTTTTCTTTTATGCGGTCCAAAAGATACGTTAGCAGGCTTTTTCCCGCGCCGTTTCCTCTGGCAGAAGGGGATATGTACATGCTCAGGATCTGTCCTCTGTGTTTCATTTTATGAAGAGGCTCCTGCTTGAACGCGGTTATGCCGGTAAGCTCCCTGCCGGAAAACGCCCCTGCAATGAATTGAGAGCCGGATGGCCTGATTTCATCCATCAGTTCTTCAATTGATTTTTTCTTTTCAATTTCATAGGCAGAGGCAAAATGAAACGGCAGCTCCTCCAGTGCCTGCAGACGCAAACTTCTGTACTGTTCAGTGTCTTCCAGTGTCAGCAAACGGAAATCCATGGCGGTCACCTCATTTAGTCGTTACAGAGTAGTATTGGTTAAAAAGAGCTTCCTCATGAGCTCCAGCGTAAAAAACAGCCTGAAAGATAAAACTCTTCCAGGCTGCTTCTTTTAAAGAGATAAGATAGTATATCTTTTTTTGTGCTGATGCCAGCTCCAGCGCCTAACTCCTCGGCCAGAACGGATCCGGCGTAAAAAGCAACCCCGGCTTTTTCGCCAAATCCTTTTCTGTCCTTCGGAGCTGAGCAAGGTGCTTCCGATTTTCTTAGTGAAGTTGTTCTTTCACGATTTTATAATTTTTATGATTGACGACCGTACGTCTTTCAAGATCCAAATCTCGGAAATTCTCCATATACGTCAAGTCTACAATCACTGAATTTTCATTAACTTTCTCTACGATTCCGCGTAAACCGTCTCTGAATTCAATCACATTGCCTACTTTAGCGATTTTCATTTCCTCTCTCCTTCTCTATACAGATCCCCCATTAGGACTATTTAACATTATTTTTACAGGTAAGTAAAGGCTTTCAGACAAAATTGTGCAAGAATTTCGAAAAAACAGGCAGGCAGATTGGATGAACAGCAAGTGCCGAACATGTTATAGTAGGATAAAATCAGCATGGAAAGAGGCGGATCAACGTGGTTTCATCAGGACTTGTCCTAGAAGGGGGAGGCATGCGCGGAGTCTATACCGCTGGCGTGCTTGAATATTTTATGGAAAAAGAATTGTATTTTCCTTATGTCATTGGAGTTTCTGCCGGGGCATGTATGGGCGCTTCTTACGTTTCCAGGCAAAGGGGAAGAAACAAAACTGTAAACATCGAGTATGTCAGCCACCCCCGCTATTTATCGCTCGGAAATTATATCAGACATAAGCAGCTGTTTGGAATGGATTTTATATTCGATGAAATCCCCAATAAGCTCGTGCCTTTTCATTATGATGCTTTCTTAAAAAGCAATCAGACATTTATAGTAGGAACAACGGATTGTGTGACGGGAGAAGCTGTCTATTATGATAAAAAAGACGCCGGAATGGACATTCTGACGCTGCTCCGTGCATCAAGCTCTCTTCCGTTTATCGCTCCCATGATTGAGTACGGGGGCAGGAAGCTGCTTGACGGAGGAATTGCCGATTCCATTCCGGTTAAAAAGTCTGAAGAGGACGGAAATGTGAGGAATGTGGTCATCCTTACGAGAAATGCAGATTACCGGAAGAAAAAAAGCAGTATGGAATGGATGGTCAGACGTTCATTTAAACAGTACCCGCTTCTTGCAGATGCGATGCTCGCCCGCTACGAAAAATACAACAGCACACTTGATTATATTGAAGAACAAGAGCAAAAAGGGAACGTATTTGTGATTCGGCCATCGCAAAAGCTGGAAGTGGACAGAATCGAGCGAAACCCTGTCAAGCTCGAAAGACTTTACAATCAGGGTATAAAGGATGCCGAGAAGCAGTTCGAGCAGCTGACGGACTGGCTCAAACCCCATCACGTTCTTGCCTGAACAGTTTCATTGTTTAAACCTCCCTGTACCCGGGAAAAGTACAAGCATACTACTTAAAAAGGTGTTGGTTAGAATGAATGTACTTATAGCTGGAGCAAATGGAACAACAGGAAGACTTCTTATCGAACAAATTGCAAAAGAGGGTGAGCATCGGGCGATTGCCATGGTGCGCGATCCGAAACAGGAGCCGGAGCTAGAAAAACTTGGGGCCCAAACGGTTGTCGGTGACCTTGAAGGTGACGTTTCGCACGCCGTACACCTTGCAGATGCGATCATTTTTGCAGCGGGCTCAGGGTCAAAAACAGGACCTGACAAAACAATTTCAGTTGATCAGGAAGGAGCCAAAAACCTGATTGATGAAGCTAAAAAGCATGGAATCAAACATTTTGTCATGCTCAGTTCGATGGGGACAGACAACCCGACGGCAGGACCATCAGATATGGAGCAGTATTTCATGGCAAAAGCCATAGCGGATGAGTACCTGCGAGGTTCAGATTTGTCCTATACAATCGTAAGGCCCGGCGCTCTTACCGATGAACGCGGCACAGGCAAAATCGAAGCTGCGGATAAAATTAATCAAAAAGAAGGCCGAAGCATTCCGAGAGAAGACGTGGCGGCTGTCCTTATTGCAGCCCTTACAAAAGATGAACTTAAAAATAAGACATTTGAAATCCTCTCAGGGGAAACGGATATGGATGAAGCTCTGTCAAAAGTGTATTCATAAAGGCGCTGGACAAGCGCCCTCCTCCTTAGTAAACTTGCAATGATGAACGAACAGGAGGAATCAGGTACTTATGGATAAGCAGCTCGCAAATGAAGTCCTTGATTCGCTGAAGACCGGGGAAATGAATGAATATCATGTACAAAAGGACTCATTTCTCCCTTTTCGCGAAGTTCTTGTTAAACGGGACGATTTCAAGCATTTCCGCGGCATTGCCCAGCAGGGCGGAAGTGTTGTATACAAATATCTCGAGACCCCAAGAAGCTGAAAAAGCCGTCGCGACAGACGGCTTCTTTTTTTTTCTTATTTTGACTGAACCCAAAATCTCTCTTTCCATTCTTCAGCACTCAGAGATCTGAGCTTCTTAACTGCGCCTCTTCTCCATGATTTGACACTTGCGGGAGTGGTATTTTCACTTGCGGCAATTTCACTGATTGTTTTTTCCTTCAGGCAATAGGATATCATCCAGATCTGCTGATGTTTGGTGAGGATGTCGCAGTTCGCCAAGATCATGGCTTCCATATCCTTTAAAGTTGATGGATCATCGGAAATCATCATGTGTTCCATCACATCTGATTCGGTCAAATCCTTGTTTTTATTTTGCTTATTCATTTCATTCAGCATAGAGCCTTTAATACTTGTATAAAGGTACGTTTCAAATGATCCCTTTTCCGGATCATATGTTTTTGAAGCTTTCCAAATGGCAATAAGGCCTGCCTGGTAAAATTCATCATGGTTACGGGTAATGCACAGCTTTTTAATATTGTGGTAAATCATTGGCTTATATTGTTTCTCAAGTTCTGCAAACGTGAAATCGTCCATGGTGCATCCATTTCTGAAGGGAGCGCTCTCTCAAGGGTATTCCGCGGTATCTTCATCATAGGAAATGGCTGCCGTCCGGTAAAATGCCGATACCGGCGAAATCATGCAAGAACAGAGACGGATGTGAACCGGATTCCTCTGTGATGTGCGGGGAATGAGGAGAATGGCATGACCATTAAAGGGGAAATGCCCTAATTTCTTTGGTGTGGAACCGGATTGGATGTATTTCCAGTTTTTTGGCAATGAAGAGCGTAAATAAACCTGTTAGGCTTATATATGTGCTTCACAGATTAAAATGTTCATCCGGCAAATTTGGATGCTATACAACTGGAGGTCTACATCATATGAAAAAATTAGCGTTCTTTACTTTAATTTCAGCGATGACTGTATCCCTATTCGGCTTCGAAAAGGCACAGGCTGCAGAAGGCCATAAAGTGCAGCACGGCGATACACTTTGGCTGATTGGAAAAAAACACGGAGTTTCTGTTAAAGATATTGAGTCTTTAAATCATAAAAGCGGACATTTATTATACGTTGGGGAAGAGCTTCAGATTCCTCAATCAATTTCAGATAAAGAGAAGGATCTGCTTGCACGCATTGTTCATGCTGAAGCAAAAGGTGAACCATATGCAGGCAAAGTGGCAGTTGCAACGGTCGTTTTAAACCGGGTAGAAGATGAGCGTTTCCCGGACTCTATCACAGATGTTATCTATCAGAAGGTATCAGGCATTTATGCATTCTCTCCTGTAGAAAACGGTGCAATTAACGAGCCGGCAGATGAAGAATCAAAAGAAGCTGTTCAGGAAGCGCTCGCTTATCAGGGAATGGACAATGAAGCTGTCTACTTCTACAATCCTGTCACGGCCGAAAGTGACTGGATCCGTTCAAGAGAAATTACGCTTACAATTGGTGACCATGTCTTTGCAAAATAAATTTTCTTCACTCCTTTCCTAAGCGGAAAGGAGTTTTTTTGCTCATTCGAATAAATCCTGCCGGGGGAGGAAATATAAGGGAAAGAATGAGCATGAAACGTGGTGAGACAAATGAACGAGATGATGAAGGAAAACGGAAAACCAAAACAATCGATGGCTGAACTGATCACCTGCTTTAAATCGTCATCTGATTTTGTTCAATTTGAGCACGATGCAAAAGAGCTGAAATTCTGGATTTCCTACATTAGGACAGTAGTGGATCCGACACTTTTGCATGAAAGTATATTAGGGCCGCTGCTTAAGGAAAAATGGACGAGTCTGCTTCAGCTCAAAGAGATTGTGCCAATAGAAGAAGTCATCATAACGATCGATACAGATGTTATATCAGAAAAGCTGCTTGAAGGGTATGTCATTATTTCCATGACAGAATACGGGACGCCCTGTGCGCTTCTTAGATCAACCCTGAATAAAGCAAGGGATATTTCTCTCCCTGAAGTGGAGTTCAGTGTAGTAGGGCCAAAGGAAGCCTTTGTCGAGGCGCTCGAGTTTAATATAAATCTTATCCGCAAACGGATACAGGTGCCGCAGCTGCGTGTTAAAGAACTGCAGATAGGTGACTTGTCAAAAACCAAAACAGCGGTTCTTTATATTGATAATATTGCAGATGAAGAAAACGTCAACACGATTATACAAAGACTGAAAAACATCCATTATGATCAGATTGGCGACAGCGGATATGTGGCGCAGTTCATATCTGACAACCATAACTCGCCGTTTCCGCAGGTGCTTGATTCTGAAAGGCCTGACCGGGTTGCAGCCGTACTCGCTGAAGGGAAGGTAGCTGTAGTTGTCGACGGATCTCCTCAGGTTCTGATTGGACCGACGACGCTTATCGAATTTTTCTCATCCTTTGAAGATTATTATTTAAACTGGGTGCTTTCATCCTTCTTCAGGCTTATAAGAGTTTTTGCGGTTGCCTTCTCCATATTGGTTACACCGGTATATGTAGCAACTCTGACTTTTCATTATGAACTGATTCCAAAAGATTTGCTCAGCACACTAGTAACATCCAGGAGAGAAATTCCGCTGCCTCCTATATTGGAAGCTCTCTTTCTCGAGCTGACAATTGAACTATTGAGGGAAGCAGGGGCAAGGCTCCCTACGAAAGTCGGCCAGACAATCGGCATCGTGGGCGGGATCGTTATCGGGACGGCTTCTGTTGAAGCGGGTCTTACAAGTAATGTCCTACTTATTATCGTTGCCCTGGCAGCCCTCGCTTCTTTTACAACACCTGTTTATAAAATGGGCAATACAATCCGGCTTCTAAGGTTTCCGTTTTTACTTTTTGCGCAGGTATACGGGCTTTTGGGCATTGTATTGTGCTTTTGTTTTCTGGCGGCCCATCTTCTCAGGCTTACATCGCTCGGCCGTCCGTTCCTGGTGCCGATTTTCCCTGCAAGAGCAAGGGATTTGAAGGATGCGATCATCAGGTTTCCATTTTCAACATTAAGCAAAAGACCGCTTGCTCTCAGAACGAAAAAACCGGACAAATTCTCATCGAAACAGGCAAAACAGAAACACGACATTGACGAGTAGACTGCATAAAGGAGGTGTCCCGGACTTGAAAAAAATTGCCGAACGCTATCAGGTTTCGCCCTATATGGTTTTCTACCTGATACACGCCCTGCAATTCGGTGTAGGTGTACTCGGGTTTCAGCGCTTTATTTCTCTTGATTCCGGGCACGACGCATGGATTGCTGTCCTAGGATCAGGGCTTGCAGTCCATATCGCAGTGTTCTTGATCTATCAGATACTTAAAGATCAAGAAGGCAACATTCTTGATGTGCAGAAAAAGCTTTTTGGGAAATGGATAGGAAATGCTCTTAATGCTGTGGTCATCATTTACTTTACCTGTCTTGCCACCAATGTACTAAGAACGTTTATTGAAGTCATCCAGGTGTGGATGTTTCCAGACTTAAATGTCTGGCTCTACAGCTTCCTCTTTCTCGTCCTCGCTTATTACATATTAAGCGGCGGATTCAGGGTGGTGGCCGGCATCGCTTTTTTTGGGGTCGTTCTTCCCAGTTATTTAATTCTGACCTATCTTTTCACACTTAAATTTGCGAATTTTAACAATCTGATGCCGATATTTGACCACTCATTAACAGATTTATTAAAAAGCACAAAAAACATGTCTCTGACTGTTATTGGATTCGAAGCGCTGTTCATGTACTATCCGTTTATAAAAAACCCCGAAAAATCAAAAAAGTGGGCTCATATAGGTATAGCAGTAACAACCCTTCTCTATTTGATCATCATGCTGTTCAGCATTATTTACTTCAGTGAAGAACAGCTGCAGAAAAATGTGTGGGCAACCCTTACAATCTGGAAAATCGTTGAAATGCCGTTTGTAGAGAGATTTGAGTATATAGGCATCGCAAACTGGAATCTTGTCATTCTTCCAAATGTCTGTCTCACGCTTTGGTGCGCAAGCAGGGGAATGAAGCAGCTGATTAAAATTAAGCAAAAATACACGATCCTTATCGTTCTTGCTGTCACCTATGCCGGGATCAACTTCATGAATAGCCGTGAGCAGATCAATACGCTGAATTCATTTCTGGGGGAAGTCGGATTTTACGTTTTTATAGCCTATATTCCAATGCTTTATTTATGCACTCTTATATACAGGAAACTAAAAAAAGGGGGCAAAAAAAGTGAAAAAGCGTAAATGGCTGATAGTCCTTATTCCGCTGTTTTTGACAGGCTGCCTTGAAAAAGAAATTCTTGATGATGTGAACATTATTACAGTCGTCGGGTATGACATGGAGAGCTCAGACAGGATGAAAGGCACGGTCATTATTCCTGTTTACACACAGGATGCCCCCGTCGAAAGCGAGATTATTGAGGATACGTCCTCTACAGAAGTGAGCAAAGACATTCTGACCCATCTCCAGCGGAAATCATCTGATCCGCTTGTGCTCGGGAAGATATCGGTCGTCATATATTCAGAAGAGGTTGCAAAAAAGGGGATTACAAATCTTGTGGACACGCTTCAAAGGGATGCCAGCGTAGGCTCAAGGGTTTATCTCACTGTCGGCAGGGAGAATGCAAATGAAATCATGAAGTCGGAGTTTGGAAACAGAGGAGCGGCACCTTATATTTCAAATTTGATTAAGCATAACATTGAAAACCGGGATGTCCCCAAAACAAATCTTCATATTTTTCTGTATGATCTGTATTCAAATGACTCCGATCCGTACTTGCCGATATTAAAGAAAAATGAAGCAGGTTCTGTTGAAATTGATGGCCTCGCCCTGTTTAAAGAAGACAAAATGATCGGTGAAATTCCTAATGAAAAATTGTTCTTCTTTAAACTGATTGCTGATAAATTTACAGAGGGATCCTATGCTTTAAAGCTTCCGGACAAGAACCAGGTAGCTATTAAAACGATTTCTTCAGACAGGAAAGTGAAGCTTGATAAAGCTGACCCTTCAAAGATTACAATAGATGTAAAAATTAACGGCTTTGTCCAGCAGTATACCGGCAAAATGATTACGCCAAAAATTAAAAACCAGATGGAAAAAGCGTTTGAGAAGGTGGTTGCTGAAGAGTCGCTTGAGCTTATTGAGCAATTTAAGGAACAGAATGTCGATCCGTTAGGACTGCACGATATAATCAAAAGCAAAGTAAGAGGATTTACTCAAAAAGACTGGAAAGAGACCTATCCTGAGCTTTCAGTGAAAATTAAGCCGTCTGTCACCATCACAGAAACAGGCGTGATCGAATAAGCGCCCTAAATACTAAAATAATTTCATGCCTTGTCTCATATCCTGTTAGCAGGGGGGAGCAGCATGAATTCTTTTTTTAAAGGAACATTGTTATTAATCGTCGCAGCCTTTTTCAGTGAATGCATCGAATTCTTCGTCAATATGATTCTTGCGAGGGAGCTTGGAGAAGAGGGCATGGGAAGGTATATGTCCATTTTGCCTGTTATCTTTTTGGTGATTGTTCTGGCAAGTCTTGAGCTTCCCATTTCAATTTCAAAATACATAGCAGAAAATAAGAAAGTCCTTCACTACAGCATGCTGCAGCATGCCCTGAAAATGACGGCTGCCGTCACATTCACCGTATTGGCAGGGACTTATATCCTCTTTACGGCCACACCGCTGCTGGATGGCTTTCATCCCGCAGTCAAATGGCTGTTTATCGGCCTCATCCCGATTGCCTCATTTTCATCCATTGCCCGGGGATACTTTATGGGTGTGCAGCAGATGGGGAAGATCGCGGTGTCCAATTTTCTGAGAAAAGCCGTCCAGTTCACCGTTCTGCTTTGCGTTTTCTCTGTATTTAACTTTAGCCAGCAGGCGCTTCTGATTGCTCTGTGTGCTTTTATAGGCAGCGAATTGATTGTCTTTCTCTACCTGACAAGCATGTTCATGATTCACATGCATGCACTCAGGCGGGGGAGCTTTACTCCAATTACAGGAACAGAAGCCCGGAAAAAACTGCTTTCTGTCTCCCTGCCGACAACAGGCTTGAGAATTTTTCATGCGATAACAAATGCCATCCAGCCTTTTCTGATTCAGACAGCCCTTGTGGCCGCCGGATTCGGGGCAGCAGCCGCAACAGAGCATTTCGGCATGCTGACTGGCGTTGCGATGTCGATTGGTTTTTTTCCGGCATTTATTGCCCATTCTCTTATGATCATGCTTATACCGACTGTTTCGGATGCTTATGCTCAAAAGGATACGAAAACATTGCGCAATCTTCTGCAGCAGTCCATGTCCTTTACTATGCTTTACGGGGTTCCGGCGGTTTTCATTATTTCTCTGTTTGCTGAGCCCCTGACAAGTCTTTTCTTTTCATCTGATCAGGCAGCCTTTTATTTGAAACTGCTCTGGCCGTATTTCCTGTTTCACTTCTTCGTCATCCCCATGCAGGCTTATTTAATAGGTCTCGGGCTTGTAAAAGATGCTTTTTATCATACGCTCTGGTCGCATATCGTTTCGTTTGCGATGATGTTTTTCCTCGGTTCGAGAGAGTCGCTTCATATGACCGGCATCATACTCGGCATGAACACGGGCATTGTGCTCCTGACGTTCATGCACTATTTTACAATCTGCGAGAAAATAGGCATTACCGTGTGGCTGACAAAAAGAAGAGACAATGTTTACCGATGATTCGAAATAAACTTTCTAGTCTGCAAATAACGGAGCGGGTTGAAAAAGTCCTGTGTCCAACGTAAAATACAGAAATAACTTCATACGTTTTCCTTATATAATCATGGAGATATGGTCCATAAGTTTCTACCTGGCAGCCTTAAATTGCCGGACTATAGGGAAAGTAAGAACGGATCGTCCATTTATTGAGGCCATTGTTCAAGCTTTCTTTGTAGAGAGATGAACTGCGGTCTCTTTTTTTTTGGTAAAGAGGTCAGACATCCGACCGCCGAAATGATTCGCTAAGGAAAACGGCTGTTGATTACGAAAAATGGGGGCATACAACTTGAGCATTTTATATGGAATACTATCACTTGCAGGCATTCTGTTTCTTGGCTGGCTCCTCAGCAGCAGCCGCAAAAGCATTAACTGGAAAACGATCGGCATCGGACTATTGCTTCAGACTGTTTTTATCCTGTTTGTCCTTAAAGTAGAGGCAGGGGCCTTTATCCTTGAAAAAGCAGCTTTAGGCGTTCAGAAAATGATTGATTTCAGCTCTGAGGGAATTCAATTTGTATTCGGAGGATTCTACGGGGAAGAAACGAACATTACCTTTGTTTTTGCCATTAATGTTCTTGCAGTGATCATTTTTATTTCTGCCCTTATATCCGCACTTTATTATATGAGAATTATTCCTTTTGTCGTAAGAATCATCGGCCTTTCAATCGGCAGACTGCTTGGGACAACAAAGGTTGAGACGTTCAGCGCTGTCGGCAACTCATTTCTTGGCCTTGTCGAAGCGCCGCTTCTTGTCCGTCCTTACTTGAAGGATCTGACCCGTTCGGAGCTGTTTGCCGTCATGGTAGGCGGAACCGCATCTGCCAGCGGAGCCATTCTTGTCGGATATTCGTTAATGGGCATTGAGATGAAGTATTTGCTGATTTCGGTTTTCAGCGTTCCGTTTGTTTCTTTGATAACAGCCAAACTTCTTGAACCTGAGACAGAAGTTTCAAAAACAAATGACAATGTGATGATGGAAAAAACGAAGCATGCCAACGTATTTGAGGCCATTGCAGAAGGTGCAGTGAGCGGAGTGTCGCTAGCACTTAATATCGGGGGACTGCTGATTGCTTTTATCAGTATTCTTGCCCTTGTCAACGGGGGACTTGGACTTCTTGGAACGGACCTGTCCGAAATTTTCGGGTACGTATTTTATCCGCTTGCCCTGATGATTGGCGTTCCGTTTGATGATGCATTTAAAGCGGCTTCCATTATTGGAACAAAGCTGTCAGTCAATGAATTTGTCGCCTTTATGGATTTAAGCAAGTCGATGGAGGAGCTTTCGCCTAAAACAACAGCCATCCTGTCAATAGCGCTATGCAACTTTGCCAATCTTTCTTCAATTGGACAGCTGATTGTCGGACTGGGCTCGCTCGAACCTTCAAAACGCCCGCTCGTTTCAAAGCTCGGATTCAAGGCAATTATCGGCGGGACACTTGCAAGCTTCATCACAGCTGTGTTTGTGGGCATGTTCATGTAAAAATTGAAAAGGACAATTTCTAAAGAGGAAAAAGGTGCGTAAAGTTAGGAAGAAGTAACTCCAGGCAGGAGGTTTTAATATGGGAATCAAAACCATTAAAATTTCAGTGCTGTACCTGGCTGCCGGGCTGTTTCTCGGTTTGTACATGTCCATGGCCCATGATTATGTGCTTGCGCCGGTTCATGCACACGTGAATCTTCTCGGTTGGACGACGCTGACCATTGCGGGTATTCTGTATTATTTATTTCCTGAGCTGACGGACCACTTTCTTGCGAAATCTCATTTTTGGCTGCACAACATCGGCCTGCCATTAATGATGATCGGCCTGGTGTTTGCTGTATCGGGAAACAGCAGCCTGCTTTTCCTGACCATCGCCGGTTCCTTTGCAGTTGTCGCGGGTTTGTTATGTTTTGTATGGAATGTGCTGGTCAATTTAAAGTAGAATGGAAAAAGGAAGCAAACTGCTTCCTTTTTTTGCTGTTCAGCTTTTGTATGTGAATTCCTGAAGTTTACCTGATCCGCTGCATGAACGGCATGTCCGGGATAAGGGAAGAACAGAATGTATCTTCACCTTGCCTGACCCGCTGCAGCTTCTGCAAATAACAACTAATGCCATCAAGCGTTCACCTCGCCAAGAAAATAGATAGAAATCACTATCTATTTTGGGAATCATGAAGAGGTATTATACATTTCTCAATGAAAAAGACAGCCATTCTTCGCGCAGCATGCCCATCTTAATGGCATCATAATAAACGCCATTGTAATATCGGCACTTCCTGATCCTGCCTTCTAATCGCATCCCTGTTTTTTCTGCCACCCTGATCATTCTTGTATTTCCCGACCAAGTGGATAGGCCGATCCTTATGAGCTTGTATTTTTCAAATAAATGCCGGACCCAGAGCTTTAAGGCCTCTGTGCCTGCTCCCTTGTGCCAGTTGGACGGCTCGTAAATGACAATCCCGACCTCAAGCCAGTTAGAAGGCTGATGCTCCCAGTAGTATGTCACCATTCCAATCAGGCGTCCGTTTACTTCAATATACATTTTATTTGAATACAAATCTTTTGCTTCTCTTTTTTTCTCCTTTTCAAAATCTCTTCTTGTCATAAAGCCGACAGGGAAATAGGGAGCGTCCCATTTCTTCCACTCTGGATCTTTTTCACCGTATATAAACTCCCATAATATAGGGATATCATCATGGTTCAGCCTTCTGAGAAGGACATTTTTTCCTTGAATCATACCATTATCCCGCCTCCTTTCTTCCTTTTTTCTCCACGTTTTACTGGAATCCTTTTCCAAAGTGAAGTTTTTTTAAAAAAAAAGACCGGTTATCGGAACAATTTGCCTTAATTCATTTCCGGTGGGAATACGATTCAAATGATAATAATTATTAAATAGAAATAATAATAATTTTTAGTTGAGTTTCGGTGACATTTTGCTATAATAGAACATACACTAGTTCAAAACCTTTATATATAGGTTACTGTTGCTGCTCTGAGGGCAGCATTTGTGTTTTATACAGAGAATGATGATGATTATGATTCTCAATTAAGGAGGCTTACAATGAGCTTAAATGAAAATGCGATTGAACATGGCGGGAAATCAGTGATTAATAGAATAAAAGAAAACGGCGAACTTATAGCGGCACTTCTATCGGGATTGCTGATCCTTTGCGGATGGCTCCTGCAGACACAGCAGGGAGACACCCCATTTACAGCTGCCCTGTTTATATCGGCATTCATTATAGGAGGGTATGCAAAAGCGAAAGAAGGCATTGAAGAAACGATTGAAGACCGCAAGCTGAATGTTGAACTTCTGATGGTTTTTGCAGCCATCGGATCAGCACTTATCGGCTATTGGGTAGAGGGAGCCATTTTAATTTTTATCTTTGCGCTGAGCGGTGCACTCGAAACGTTTACAATGAACAAAAGTGAAAGAGAACTTTCTGCACTCATGGAACTTCAGCCGGAAGAAGCGTCACTGCTGAAAGACGGAAGAGAAATACGAGTGCATGTGTCAGAACTCAAAGTAGGAGACAGAATTGTTGTCAGACCTGGTGAGCGGATTGCAACAGACGGGGAAGTGGTCTCAGGAACAACAAGCATCGATCAGGCAGCGATAACCGGTGAATCCATTCCGGTCGAGAAAAAGACGGAGGATACCGTCTATGCAGGAACCGTTAACTTGAGCGGTTCCATCACAGTAGCTGTTACAAAAAACAGCGATGAAACACTTTTCAAGAAAATTATTGAGCTTGTGCAATCCGCACAGTCTGAGAAGTCACCATCCCAGCTTTTTATTGAACGATTTGAAGGCACGTATGTAAAAGGTGTTCTTGCGGCAGTTGCCCTCATGATGTTTGTGCCTCATTACCTGCTTGACTGGAGCTTCAGCGAAAGCTTTTACCGCGCCATGGTCCTGATGGTCGTTGCGTCGCCATGTGCTCTTGTTGCATCCATTACACCCGCAACACTGTCTGCCATTTCCAATGGAGCCAGAAACGGACTCCTCTTCAAAGGGGGCGTTCATTTAGAGCGCTTGAGCAAATTGAAGGTCATCGCTTTTGATAAGACAGGGACTTTGACAAAGGGAGAACCGCAAGTAACAGACGTGATGATCCTAAAAGAGATGAATGAGACAGATGTTCTGTCTGCAGCAGCTTCAATTGAAAAACAGTCAAATCATCCCCTGGCAAAAGCGATTGTCAAGCATGTTGAAAAAGAATATCCTCATGTAGAGACTGGTATGGCTGAAGTTCAGGAGCAATCAGGGTTTGGTGTGAGCGCTGTATGGAAAGGCGGTAAATGGAGTATCGGAAAGCCTGACCAGAATGAACCGCAAAACAAGCTGACTGAATTTGGACTGAAAAAGGCACAAGAAGGGAAAACAGTCGTTTATGTAAAAAATGAGGAGACTCTTGCAGCCGTACTTTGTCTTCAGGATGGCTTAAGACATGACGCTGTATCGGCTATACGGGAACTGAAAGAAGCAGGAATCCATACCGTTATGCTTACAGGAGATAATGAATCTACGGCAAAATCAATTGCTGAAGCTGCAAATGTGGATCAGTATGTGGCGGAATGTCTGCCTGATGATAAGGTGTTTGAAGTGAAAAACCTCGGAAAAACATACGGACAGACCGCCATGATCGGCGACGGCATTAATGATGCCCCAGCCCTTGCAGCGGCTAATGTCGGCATTGCAATGGGGGAAGGCACGGATGTGGCACTTGAAACAGCAGATGTCGTTCTGATGAAAAATGACCTGACAAAGCTGAAAAAAGCGATTGAGCTTTCTAAAAAAATGGACCGGATCGTGAAGCAGAACATCGTCTTCTCCATGTCTGTCATCGCCCTGCTTATTTGTTCAAATTTTCTTCAAATCCTTGATTTGCCCCTTGGCGTCATAGGACATGAAGGCAGCACAATCCTTGTTATATTAAATGGTCTCCGCCTTTTGAAGGCATGAAAAAACGGACGAATTATTTTCGTCCGTTTTTTTGCGGAAAATTACTGTTCTCCGGCCGGTTCTTCATCCGGCCGTCTGCTTACGATGACGTAAGCGGATGAAATGCAGATAAAGCCAAGAATCCAGCCAATGAGCGAGCTGTAATAAAACCAATCTGTTAATTGAATAAAGATAAATGGCGAAGCAAAACCGGCAAGACATAATAGCAGGACTATTCTGCGTTTCATCCATTTCAGCAATGCGAACATCTCCTTAACTGGGTAAGAACATACTCCACCATTCATTATACATAAAAACATGTGCTGTGAAAAATGTGCATCCATCTTTAAACAATCGATCCCCTAGAGAAAGAAAAATCCAAGTGAAATGATGACACCGCTGATAAGGAGCACAAAAACGCAGTAGCCCATAATGTCTTTTGCTTTTAAACCTGCTATGGCAAGAGCAGGAAGCGCCCAGAACGGCTGAATCATATTCGTCCATGCATCACCCCAGGCAACGGCCATCGCGGTCTTTGGCATGGATACATCGAGTGCTTTGGCAGCTTCAATCATAACGGGTGCCTGTACCGCCCATTGTCCGCCGCCGGATGGGACAAAGATATTAACAAGTCCCGCACTCCAGAATGCAAGAACCGGGAATGTCTGCTGATTTGAAATGGAGACGAAGCCTTCTGAAATGACCGCAGCGAGTCCGGATGTGACCATCATCCCCATAATGCCTGCATAAAACGGAAACTGAATGATGATTCCAGAAGTGCCTTTAATGGCTTCTGCCACAGCATTCAGGAAATTCCTCGGAGTGCCGTGGAACAGGATGCCCAAAAATAAAAACATGAAATTTACTACATCCAGGTTCAGCAGAAATCCATTCTTCATAAAATAAGAAAAAAGGTAGATCAGGCCCATTATGCCAATGACCATTGAGATGATTTTGCTGTTTTCAGCCTTTTCAGCCGGAGTGTGAGAGGCAAACTCGAGCGAAGCAGCTTCAGCGCCTGTCTCATTCAAAAGAGCAGGATCAATTGATATCGTCTCCTCTTTTCCCGGCATCATCAATCTGTTAACAAGCGGGAGTGCGATAAACAATACGGCAACAATGATCAGGTTGAACGGGGCAAAAATGGTTTCGGATGTCGGAATCAGTCCAATCAGATCCTGTGCAAAATGCCCTTCTGTTGCAATCGTCAGCGGAACAGAGCCTGAAATTCCTCCATGCCAAATAACAAATCCGCTGTATGCGCTCGCTATCAGAAGACGGTAGTCAACGTTTGTTACTTTTTTAGCCAGCTCCTTAGCAAAAAGTGCTCCGATGACAAGGCCGAAACCCCAGTTGATAAAGCTTGCGATCATCGATACTGCCGTTACATACACGATGGCCTGACCTGGTGTTTTTGCCGCGGAAGCCATTGCGCTGAGCCCCTTTTTAAAGAGCGGGCTGCTTGCTAGAACATGGCCTGTTACAAGAACGAGCACCATCTGCATAGCAAAGCTGAGCAGTCCCCAAAATCCTCCTCCCCAGAATTCCACCATTTGAAGAGGGGTGGACGGCGTAAAGATAAGACCAAGGATGAAAACGGCAAGAGTTAGAATAATGACGAATAAATACGGGTCTGGCAAGTAGCGCTGCATAAGCCTGTTCGAAAGTGAAATGACTGCTTTCATTCGTTTCCCTCCAATTTTAGTTCTTGTGTGCACTAAAATGTATTCGCTTTCAATACGCAATCTCCTTTTTTACACCAGATTCTATGATGAGGTTTTATAATGATGATAAACTAGTTAAAGAGTATGTATGTTGATGACAAATAAATAATCATTTGTTGTATTTACACAATATAGAGAATAGTGTAATATTACACCACGAACACAAATGATTGCTTTTCTGTGAAACTTGTCTAAAGGAAGGGGCATGTAAGATGAAAAAAACGATCCCGCTTGGCTATGCAGCTTCAATTATCTTTATCCTCTCAGGCATCATCTTTTTCTTTGCATCAAACTGGGGAGGCTTTGAACGAACGGAAAAGACCTCCCTTGCAGCAGGTATTATGATTCTGTTTTATGGAGGAAGCTTTCTTTTTGGAAAATGGATGAAGAGACCGGATTTGACCAGATGGCTGCTGGTTGGCGGGGCAGTGTCCTTTGGGGCTGCCGTCGCTCTGATCGGGCAAATTTACAATTCACATGCAGACAGCTATCTCCTTTTTGTCATATGGCTGATTCCATCCCTGCTGCTTGCTGTTATTACCCGCTATCAGCCTTTTGCCATACTATCCTACGTGCTGTTTATGCTTTCTTACTGGTTTTATCTCTATCCGTCAAGCATCTTTCTTTACCGGACGGAATTTGAGCAGCTCCTCATTTATCTGGGCATCGTGGTGCTGAATGGCCTTGTCTTTTTTCTTGCAAGGTCACTGGGTCTGAAGGTGCTTGAATATTGTGCGTTTGCTGTCGTTCACCTCTTTTTGATCATCATGTCATTTTACTATGTATTTGAAACCTACAGTCTCTGGATGAATGTCATGTTCCTTGCCGTTCTTTTGTTGAGCTATTTTTCTTTCATGAAAAAAGCGGGGCATCAGGGCCTGACGTTTATTGGCTTCACAATGGCCGGCATCTATGTTCTGTCAAAATATATCGAGATGAGCATACGACTGTCAGATCAGCTTGGAGGACTCAGCTTTTACTTTTTCACCATTCTTCTGGCTCTTATCTTTTTAGGTGCCGGGATTTTTGCAGCAGTAAAAGCAGCTAAACAGGCATCAAGTGATTCGGCAGCGTTTAAAGTGTCTAAAAATATTCTGATTGTCATCATCACGTTAACATCTTCCATTTTACTGTCATCAAGCTTGGCGGGCTTGCTTTACCTGATATTTGAGTCCTCATATGCTTTGGCAATCGTGAGTATGGTGTTTCTGATTTTGGCTGCAGTGCTGAAAACAGTAAATCCTGCAGCAAGGTATACGCTTTTCATTACAGGATTTTTATCGGCTCTTGGGGTCATCACCATCATGGATACAGCGGCTGTTTATCTTTTTCTAATAGCGGGAGCAGTCATCCTCCTGATTGAAAGAGAAGGTTTCCTTCAATTTCTCGCATATTCATTCGTGCTCGCTTTATTGCTTAACCTGTTTTCCGTGCATTTTGAGTGGACGGATCATTTCAGAGTGATTCTTGCAGCTGTGTCACTCATCCAATTTGCCCTTTTGCTGATTCCGTTCAAGCCTCTGCGAAAGCTTGACAGTGTGTTTCTGGCATATGGGTTTCTGCTGTTGTATCCTGCAGCGTTCTGGGGGACGGACTGGCGGGAAACACTTGTCTATCAGATTTTGTATTTTGGACTGAATCTTGCGGCACTGGTCATTTATCAGCAAAAGGAGGAAGTGTTTAAGAGAAATGCAGCCTGGGTGTTTTTCATTCTGTTTTTAACAGGCTTATATTATGATTTTGCCTGGAAGCTCCTTCATAAATCGGTCACTTTCCTGATTATTGGCGTGGTGCTGTTTGCAGCTGCCCGTTACTTTGACCGGGAAAAGAGAGCAGGGGAATCTGCATTTTCAAAAAAGAGATGGGCGATGATTGCAGCAGTTGTTCTTCTGCAGCTGGGATTTACGGGCTATCAGTCTGTTGCCAATGAGACTGCCTTAAGAGAAGGAACGTCTGTCATTCTTGAGCTCGAACCGCTGGATCCGAGATCTGTGATGCAGGGGGATTATGTTCAGCTTAGATATGAGGCCGGCCGTTTTGAAGGAGATGAAGCCATGAAAACCGGCACGGTTGTCACTGTTAAGGTGAAGAAGGACAGTACTGGGGTTTTCAGACCGGAAGGAAAGCCTGTCATTGGAAGGGCAGCCGACATGGGAGAGCCTGAACAGGACACCGTCTATCTCACCGGGAAATACAACGGCTATGACAGCGTGCATTTCGGCATTGAATCGTTTTTTGTGGAAGAAGGTACCGGTCTTGAGCTTGAACGCTCGGCGAAGTATGCAAAAGTAATCGTATCTGATGAAGGAAATGCTTTACTGACAGATGTAAAAAAGGATCTTTCTTCATTAAAATAGAAAACATCCATCCAGGCTTCCTGGATGGATGTTTTCTGTTTCTGTTAATTTGTTTCGTTGGCCAGTTTGACCAGCATGTGCGCAAGATAATGTCTTTCTTCATCATTTCCGACTTTCCAAAGCTGGTGGAGAAGATATTCTTCGCTGTTTTTAGGTTCTACGTTATTGGCAAGGTAACCGGCCACTTTTTCTGCGCCTTTGGCCAGCATCTCATCACTCAGTCCGAGACGTTTCCCGGCTTCAACTTTGTCGCCTAAGTACGATTTAAACTCTTCAAAGTCTCTTAGGATCGCGTCCATTTTTTCGTTGTTCATAGAATCCAGCTTGTTCTCAATCTTTTCGGTTTGAATTGACTCGTCTTTTACTTGATGATTTGACATGTTTCTTGCACCTCCTGGTAAAGTTACTTGTTACATTCCCTTATCACAGAGAGGTAAACCTTGGGAATGTGCAAAAGTGCGGATGAATTCCTTTTTTAAAGGATTAATCATAGGTTCTTCCTTTCCAGGTATAGCCGGTTTTTTTGACAGAAGCAAACATGGACGCATAAAGGAGTAGTAGGAAGGCTGCAGCCGAAAATGGAATGGCAGGGGACAAAGCCAGTGTCTGCCTGCTGCGTAAGTCGATGTATGCTTTTTGCAGTACGATAAGCAAGTAGGGGACAAAAAAATGCAGGTTCATTTTCCCCTGAATCAGTTCTGTAATTCCATAGAGTGCTAGAAAAAAAGGAAACAGGTAGACCAATCCGTAAAACAGCGAAAAGAGAATAACAATTAAAATTGATCGCCCAAACCCCGGAAAAATGTTTTTTTTGAACCCTTCCCAAACAGCTTTATTGCTGTCATACATATAACAGGTGACATACTCCGTGACATTCGCAAGGACCGCGCGATATCCGTTTTGTTTCGTGATTTTTGCAAGAGCCACATCATCTACTATGGCGTCTTTAACCGCCTTATGTCCCCCGAACTTGCGGTATGCGTTTTTTTCAAACATGATAAAAGCTCCGTGTGCAGCGGATGCAGCTGCCATAGGTGTGTAATTGGCAAGGTAAAGGGGAAGATGAAAATAGATTAAGAGATGCTGCATGGGCACAAGCCATTTTTCCAGAATTGTTTTAACCGGAAAGCGGGGAAAACCGGAAAGCATGTTTGCTTTTTTTTGTTTCATTAAGGCGAGAGAACGTTCGATCGTATGTTTATGTACGCGAACATCTGCATCAAGAAATAAATAATAGTCGCCTGATGCCATGCTGCTGAGCTGGTGGCAGGCAAACACTTTGCCTGCCCAACCATCAGGCAGGTCTGAACCTGTCACAATTTTAAACCGGCTGTCATTCCTTGCTGCATTAGTCAGGATTTCTTTTGTCCGGTCTGTAGACTGATCATCAAGCATGATGATTTCAAGGTTTGGATAGGAAAGGTTTTTAAGGGATGCGGCAAGATCTTCTGCATTTTTTTCCTCATTGCGGAGGGGAATCAAGATTGATACTAAAGGTGCCGCACCTGTCGAACCTTTTTTTAAAGACGGCATGAAAAGTGAATTAAGTATAGTCCAGGCGAGAAGACAGGCTAGGAAAATCTCAAACAGGAGAAGCATGGAATCACATCCTTTTATACATATAAAATAAGGGCAAAAGGCAAAAGAAGGATGAAGCTCAGTGCTTATCCTTCTTGCATGTTCAGGAAATTTCTTTGTCTTGATTGATTTGAGGCTTTTTGTCTTCATGTTCTGCTATTAAATCTGCGGTCAGCTGTCCGGATAGGGTGACCATCGGCACTCCGCCGCCCGGATGGGTGGATCCTCCGACAAAATACAGATTCTCAAGCAGCGTGCTTTTGCTCGGGATTTTAAATCCTCCATTTTTCTTCCGGTCTGTAGCAACTCCGTAAATCGAGCCGCCGTTCGCTCCGTATAAACTTTGAAGGTCGTTTGGTGTAAACGTATATTCAAATTCAATATGCTCTCTCAACCCGGTCATCCCCATGCGCTCAAGCTTATCAAGGATTTGTGCCCGGTACGTTTCTTTTCTGAATTCCCAGTTCTCACCCTCCTTAAGAGGAGGAACATGAGTAAGAACAAACAAGTTTTCTTTTCCGGAAGGTGCCTGAGTCGGATCGGATTTTGCCGAAATGCCGACATAAACCGTCGGGTCATCTGCAAGCTTGCCTTCATTAAAAATCTGATGAAATTCTTTTTCGGGATCTTCCGAGAAAAAGAAATTATGATGGGCAAGATTTTCGTATGTCCGGTCTACCCCAAGAAGCATGACCAGACCTGATACGGTAGGCTCATATTTTTGGAGATCTGACGCCTTCTGGCTGCTGCCGGCTTTGTCTTTAAGAAGCGTATTGTAGGCAGGAATGGCTTCCAGATTGGATACAACAATGTCTGCATGAAGGATTCTGCCATCTGCAAGCTCGACGCCGGCTGCTCTTGAGCCCTCAGTGACAATACGTTCTGCCTTTGTGTTCAGCAGAATGTCAGCACCTAGTTCATGAAGCAGTTTGTTCATGGCCAGTGCAATGTTGTACATGCCGCCTTCAACGTAGTAGACGCCAAGCCCGAGCTGCACATGAGTCAGCTGCGAAAGAACGGCAGGGGCATGGTAAGGTGAAGAGCCTATGTACATAATCAGAAAATTGAACAGCTGTCTGATTTTCTTGTTTTTAAAATGTTTGCGTGTGACGCCGTCCATTGATTTCAGCGGTTCCATCATCAGCAGTTCCTTCACGCTGTGAAGAGAGCGGAGATCATTCAGGCCGGATAGGCTTTTGCTGTAAAAGCTCTTCATGCTGTATTCATACATTTTACTGCAATACTGCAGGTAATCAAAGAATTCGTTTGCATCTTCTTCGGAAACTTTTTTGAGTTCCTCAAGCATAACAGGCAAATCGCTTGTTAAATCAATCGTTGTCCCGTCTTCATAGAATGTTCTCCAGCCCGGCTCAATCCTTTTAATGATCAGGTAATCTGATAGATTCCGCCCGGCGCTTTTAAATAATTTTTCAAGCACCCAGGGCATTGTCAAAATAGACGGTCCTGTATCAAAGGTATAGCCGAGTCCGCCGCGCATATTAAGCTTGCCGCCGACACGTTCTCCTTTCTCCACTACTGTGACATGATAGCCGTCTGAACGGAGCCTGATAGCCGCTGACAGCCCGCCAAGCCCGCCGCCGATAATGACTGCTTTCTTATTCATCGAAAACCCTCCTTATGAAATTCTTCTAATTTGACTAAACTAATGACCAGTCTTTACAGACATCCATTCTGCCCTGAAAAGCTTGTTTTAAACCAGTTTTGCAGGAGAATGGTGGGCTGTCCGCATGGAGGCGGGACGGATCATTCCATTAGGAAAGTGTGATGTGCATGTTTACAATTGCAGCCGGTATAGCTGCCGGCCTTTACCTTCTATACAGAATTCAGACTCTTGAAAAGCAAAACAGAGATAAAGATTCTCTCCGCAGGCTTTCTATTATTATTCCTGCAAGAAATGAAGAACAGAATATCGGCAGACTGCTGCATTCGCTGGAAGGCCAATATCCAGCCGAAATCCTTGTTGTCGATGATGGTTCAGAAGACAAAACGGCCAAGATTGCGGCTGCATGCGGAGCAGAAGTCATGCATGCGGAGGAACCTCCGGAAGGTTGGCTCGGAAAATCATGGGCATGCTTTTCGGGGGCAAAGAAAGCTAAAGGAGAGTGGCTCATGTTTCTTGATGCAGATACTTTCTTTGAGGAGTTTGGCGCGGAAAAAACGGCCGCTGCCTTTCTTGATCAGGGAGCTTCCGGAATTCTGTCCATTCATCCGTATCACAGCATACAAAAGCCATACGAATCACTTTCTGCTTTTTTCCACTTGGCAGCTTTTTCGGCAATGGGCGCTTTTCGTTTCCTTCAGAGAAAAGGTGTTTCATACGGTGCGTTTGGACAGTGCATGATCTGTACAAAACAAGATTATTTTAATTGGGGCGGCCACGGCCTCATAAAAAACAAAGTCGCAGAAAATATGGAACTTGCCGTCCTTGTAAGCCGGACTGGAGCACCTGTCCGCTGCATAAGCGGAAAAGGCGCTCTTTCAATGAGAATGTATCCGGACGGTCCCGCATCTCTTGTTGCCGGCTTTTCAAAAACATTTGCAAGCGGAGCGAAGGCGACGGATTGGAAGGTTCTGCTTCCATTTGTGCTCTGGATAGCCGGATGTTTATCCTTTTTGACTGAATTCCGGCTGGGTGAGTGGCGGGAGGTATATGCTCTTCTTTATGCTGCTGCTGTTCTGCATATTTGGATGACGGTAAGAAAGATTGGTTCTTTCGGCATCATCACGGCTCTTTTTTTTCCTTTTCATGCCGTTTTTTTCATGCTCGTTTTTTTAACATCTTTCTGGAGGACCTTCATCAGCAAGTCAGCATCATGGAAAGGGAGAAAAATTATTGTAAAGGAAGATGCTAAGTGATCTTGCTGACAGGTGCAGAGGCGGTGGCCTTGAACATAGCGGCATGGGTAGGCATCCACCTTTCAGTTTCTTTGCTGACAAGCAGGATGGACGGCCGCTCCATTTGCCGGTTTAACTGGATGTGGAATGAAAAGTCCGCTGAGGAAAGCGGCAGACTTTATGAACGGCTGATGATCAAAAGATGGAAAGACAGAATGCCTGAAGCTGGCGGTTTGTTTCCGGGCGGCATGTCAAAAAAACACCTGCATGCGGCAAAAGACATGGAACGTTTCGTCCTTGAGACAAAAAGGGGAGAGCTGTCCCACTGGATGCAGCTGTTTGCCTTTCTGCTGTTTATTATTTGGAACACTCCTGGTTCAGTTCTTATCAATGGACTGTATGCAGCCTGCTTCAATTTGCCGTTTATCATGATTCAGCGGTATAACAGGATTCGTCTGAACCGGGCATTATCTAAAAGAAAGATGAAAAAAAGTCATACTCCGGCGGAGGAAGTCAAACCGCCTTCTTTAAGTTCTGATGAAATTGGCGTATGATAGAGAAGAGATATGCAGATGAAGGAGAGAGTGCGGATGAAGAAAGAAAGACTCCAAAAACTCGGCGATTGGCTTAACGAGCAGAACACAGATGCTGCGTTCATATCGTCAACAGAAAATATTTTCTACTTGACAAATTTTTACACGGATCCTCATGAGCGATTAATGGGGCTGTTTGTATTTAAAGAGGCGGAACCGTTTTTTATTTGTCCCGGCATGGAAGTCTCCCAGGCGAGAGACGCAGGTTTTGAAGGTGAAATCATCGGATATGCCGATCATGAAGATCCATGGGAAAAAGTGAAAACGGCCATTCATAAAAGAGGCCGGCAAAATATGAAGCAGGCAGCCGTGGAAAAGGAACTTCTTCCTTTTTCAAGAGCAGAAGAAATTCAGAAGATTCTTCCGGATGCAGCCTTAGTATCAGCTGAAGAGATTATGAATGAGCTTCGTCTTGTAAAGGATGAAAAGGAGCTTGCCGTTCTGAAGCAGGCAGCAGAACTTGCCGACTACGGTGTTGAAATCGGTGTTCAGTCCTTAAAAGAAGGCGTTTCTGAAATGGACGTCCTTGCTAGAATTGAATATGAGCTAAAGCGGAAAGGAATACGCGAAATGTCCTTTTCAACGATGGTTCTGTTCGGGAAAAAATCAGGCCAGCCTCACGGAAACCCTGGGCTTGCAGCCTTAAAAGAAGGAGATTTTGTCCTGTTTGATATGGGCGTTGTTCTTGATGGGTACTGCTCGGATATAACACGGACACTAGCTTACAAATCTGTCAGCAGTGAACAAAGAAAGATCTATCAGACCGTTCTTGATGCCCAGCTGCAGGCACTTGATGCAAGCAGACCCGGCACAAGAATCGGAGATCTTGACCAGATTGCACGAGATGTCATTACAAATGCCGGCTACGGCGAGTATTTCCCTCACCGGCTTGGCCACGGGCTAGGCATCAGCGTTCATGAGTACCCGTCTATAAGCCATACAAATAACGGCGTGCTTAAAGAGGGAATGGTTTATACGATTGAACCGGGCATCTATGTTCCTGAAATTGGCGGCGTCCGTATAGAAGATGATGTATGCATTACAAAAGACGGCCATGAAACGCTGACAAAATTTCCAAAAGACCTGCAAATTATTCAGTAAGACTAACAAACCGCACTGCATGTGCGGTTTGTTTATGCCGTTTGAAGGAACGGCCTGATTTTACAAAAGGGGAAGAGCGACATGAAAAAATGGATTGCACTCATGCTCGGAGCCATGCTCTCGGCTGGCTGCTCAGATGAGGCGGCAGAGCAGCCCGAAACCGGACAGCCTGCTGTTATGCAGGATGAAAAAGAAGAAGTAACAGAAGATGCCGCTGCACCTGCAGTCCAGGAAGAAAAACCGCAGGATAAACAAGAAAGCAGTTCCGAATCATTTATTGAGGCTGAAGTTATCAAAGTAATTGACGGAGATACCGTAAAAGTAATGGCTGAAGGAAGAGAAGAAACGCTTCGCCTCCTGCTTGTTGACACACCCGAAACCGTCCATCCGAATAAACCGGTTCAGCCGTTTGGCCCTGAAGCCAGCCGCTTTGCCAAAGACACGCTCTCAGGAAAAAAAGTCGAGCTTGAACTCGACGTTGGCGAGAGAGACAAGTACGGACGGCTCCTTGTTTATCTTCACGTGGACGGGAAGATGTTTAATGAAATGCTGATAGAAAAAGGCCTTGCAAGAGTGGGATATGTGTATGCTCCGAACACAAAGCATGTAGACCGGTTTTATGAGCTGCAAAAGCAGGCTCAGCAAAGCGAGATCGGAATATGGAGCATTGAAAACTATGCAGCTGAAGACGAGGGGTTCAGGGATCTCCAGGAAAAAGAGGAAGCGCCTGCAGAAAGCAAGGATGAGTCATGCGCCATCAAGGGGAATATTTCTTCTTCAGGAGAGAAAATCTACCATCTTCCAGACGGCCAGTATTATGATGTGACGGAAGAAGAGGAACTGTTCTGTTCAGAAAAAGAAGCCGCTCAGGCAGGATACAGAGCGTCAAAAAGGTAAGCAGCGGGAGTTGATTCCGCTGCTTTTTATATTGCTAACCCGCTAAGATCATTGGAATAACCGGTTTTGCACTTGGCTTGCCTATAAGATAGCCCTGTATAAAATCGATCCCTTTCTCTCTGAGAAAAGCAAACTCTTCTTCTGTTTCAACACCTTCGCCAAGCACCTGAATGCCGAGCTTTTTGCCGATGGCTATGACATTTGACACGAAAGCCTGTTTTTCTGTGTCGCTGTGGCAGTTCGAGATATAATGCCTGTCAATTTTCACATAATCTGGCTGCAGTTCATGAAGCATATCAAGTGTGGCGTATCCGGCCCCTAAATCATCGAGAGCCACTTTCATTCCATTCTCCCTGTATACGTTAAGCACTTTTTTTAAATGAACGACATCCTCTATTTTTTCCGTTTCAACGACTTCAAAGACTAGATCCTGCGGAGAAACCCCGTATTTCTTTACGATATCAAAGGTATGCTTCAGACAATACTCCGGATTATAGATGGTGGAAGGCAGAAAGTTAATAAAGCTTTTAATGCCTGCAGGAATATGAGATGCCTTCGCTTTAATCGCCGCTTCTCTTGCCTTTTTATCCAGGACTGACTGCATGTTCGTTTCGACGGCTGTTTGAAAGAGCCGGTATGGGGAGATTTCCTGATCCATCGCACGCAGTAGTGATTCATAGCCGTAAAGCCTGCCGCTTTGTGCATGGATGATAGGCTGCAGATGGCTGACGAATGTTCCGTTTTGTATAAGATGGACAGTCTCCTCGTTCAAAATATGGGCACAGACTAACTGGAGATCATGAAAAGATGTTTTTTCTTCTTTCATGCCTGAATGAATGGCGGCAAGCCATGGTTTATCTGCAAAAAAAAGAGCTAACGGCAGGATTTTCTCTTTGAGTTCATGTTTAGTTGAATAGGCCAGGTGGAAGCTTCCGTCAGCTTTGAACGTAAAACCGGATGATTCCAGGAAGCTCATATAGGCTGAGTCTGTATTTTTTAGAGTTAAGAAACCAGCCGGGCTGATTGGAAATGACTGATAACAAAACGAACAAGCATGCATGAACAAATCCCCTTTATTTCATAATAAATCCATTATACCAAAATAATAGAATGATATGAATAATAAGGCCTATGAAAATAGACTTATTGGAAGGTTAAACATTTCCATTCTGCCTCCGATAGTAAATGTAGATAAAGAATAAAGGGGTTAAAAATATGAAAAAAGCGGTCATGTTCTGGAGAAATATCAAAATTGGCTGGAAGTTCAGCTTTTCTGTTATGATGTGCATTCTTCTCTTTGCGATCTCTATGATGGTAACGTTTGCACAGCTGAGCAGAGTGGACGGGCATATTTCAGAAATGGACAAATTGAGCACCAGCGCAAGCACAATCACTGAGATGGGTTCAATTTTCCGGTCGATGGATATTGCCATTGCTGATTACATCATTAATCCTACAGATGAAAACAAAGAAAACTATCTTGAAAAGAGAAAGAAATTGCTGGATGCAGGAGACAAAAGCAAAAAAGAATTCAATGATCCGGAAGAAACGGCCCTGTATTTAAAGATGATTCAAAATGACAAAATGTTAAATGATCTTTTTTACATAACGATCATGCCGGCGGTTGAACAAAACAATTCTCAAACGTTAAGTCAGGCGAGAGAGAGAGCCAATGTACTCAGAGATGAGACCATTACAGCCCTCTATGAGCTCAGGGACTTGAAAAACAAAGAAAGAACAGATGCAGCTGAAGATTCCCGCAGCAGCATGGAACAGATTGCTTTCACTTTGCTTTTAGCCTTAGTTGTCTCTATTGTTCTCTCGGCGGCGATTACGTTCGTCGTTCAAAGAATGATCATCAGGCATTTCAACCGGGTCATCCGCTTCTCACATGAGATATCAGCCGGGAATCTAGCTGCGCAGGACCTTGAATATGGTGGAAGGGATGAAATCGGTCAGCTGACCGCTTCCCAAAATGAGCTGAAATCAAAGATGAACAACATGGTCCGCCAAATTAAAAAAGCATCTGAAGAACTTCAAGTGCGAAGCAGAGAGTTAAACAAAGCTTCCGGCGAAGTCAACGAAGGAAGCCAGCATGTATCTGCAACAATGCAGGAGCTTGCTGCAGGTTCATCCGCGCAGTCCAATGCTTCATCAGACATCGCATCTCAAATGGATGACTTCTCAAGGCAGCTCGAAAAAGCGAATGAAGAAGGCGCCTTTATGAGAAAGTCATCAAATGAAGTCATGCATTTAGTTTCACAGGGATCTGTTCAGATGAACTCATCCTCTGCCAGAATGAATGACATCATGGGTGTGATGAATACATCTGCAGCAGAAGTCATGAATCTTGATGGAAAAACAAAAGAAATTGCTGCGCTTGTTACGGTCATTGAACAAATTGCCGAACAGACAAATCTTTTATCTCTCAATGCTGCGATTGAAGCTGCGAGAGTAGGAGAGCACGGGAAGGGATTTGCCGTTGTTGCGGATGAAGTAAGAAAACTAGCTGTAGGGGTATCGGCTTCTGTATCTGATATTACAAGGATTGTTGAAGACTTCAGAAACGTTTCCAAAAATGTAGCAGCCACTTTAAACAGCGGACAGCTCCGTGTGAAAGATTCTGCTTCATCTATTAAACAAACAGGTGAATCATTTGAGATGATCACAAAGTCGATCCGAAAGCTTGATGAAAAGATAGCCAATGTGGACGATTACTTGAAAACAATTGCAGGCGGTATGGTGCTGGTCAACAGGGCGGCAGAAGAAGTTGCTGCTGTGTCTGAAGAGTCAGCAGCTGGGATTGAAGAAGTTTCCGCTTCTGTGCACCAGTCTTCTGAAAACATAAGAGAAGTAGCAGCCTCCTCCGACCGTCTGAAAGATCTGTCTGATGAACTCTCAAAGCTTGTTGGAGAATTTCAAGTATAAGCACGAAACCTGATCATAATTGGTCAGGTTTATTTATATCCCAAAAAATGAAATAAGGAAAAAAATACCGTCATCCAATCAGGACATTTTTCCGTTATCTTTTCATGAAAGCATATTCCTGCTTGAATCCGCGTCAGGTTAATAGCATCATGAAGAGAGGATGACCCTTAAAGGAGGATAAAATGAAGCCATTTTTATTGTTTTTAGTTCTGTTAGTAGCGGCAGCCGGATGCTCCCAGTCGTCTGCTCAAAATGAAAACCGGGAGTCACTTGATCAATCATGGGAAGAGATTGAAAACAAAGCAGATGGAACGACAGTCAGAATGTTTATGTGGGGCGGTGACGAGGGAATTAACCAGTACATTGACGACTGGGCTGCACCGAGGCTTAAAGAACAATATGGACTGACCCTTGAACGGGTTCCGATGGACGCCCCTGAATTTCTTCAAAAGCTCCTGAACGAGAAAAAGGCGGGAGAAAACAAAGGTTCAACAGATATTATCTGGATCAACGGCGAAAACTTTAAAAACGCCAAAAACAGTGATCTTCTGTACGGGCCATTCACAGAAAAGCTTCCGAACTTCAAAAATCATATCAACGGGGATGCCCTTGATATTCAGTATGATTTCGGTGAAAAAACAGAAGGTCTTGAAGCGCCGTGGGGCAAGGTGCAGTTTGTTTTTCACTATGACGGGGCGAAGGTGAAGGATCCTCCGGCATCACTTGAAGAACTTAAGAAATGGGCAGAGGATAATCCCGGAAAGTTCACGTACCCCGATGCAAATGACTTCACGGGAAATGCATTTTTAAGGCATGTTTTCTATGAGTCGGGAGGAGGAGCAGACCTGTTTTTAAAAGAGGGTTTTGATGAAGAACTTGCTGCCTCATCAAGCTCTGATATGTGGACGTATCTGAATGATCTGAAACCATCTCTATGGAAAAAGGGAGCTACTTACCCGAATACGCTGACAGAGCTTGACAGACTGTACAGCAGCGGGGAAGTGTGGATGACAATGGGCTACAACGAAGCAAGAGCGGAAAGCTTAATCGAAAAAGGAATTTTCCCTGAAACGACAAAATCATTCGTGCTTGATTCCGGGTCACTCGGAAACACTCATTTTCTTGGCATTCCATTTAACACTCAAAACCCGGAAGGCGCTATGACGGCCATTAACTTCTTCATGTCTCCGGAAGCTCAGCTTGCGAAGTATGACAGCACATATTGGGGAGAGGGAATGGCTGTTGATCCAGAAACATTTAACGAGGAGCAAAAGAAGAAGTTTAATGACATCGAAAGGGGACAGTCAGTGCTCCCTCAGGATGTGCTCCAAAAAGCGCTTGTTCCTGAAGTGGACGCACAATATGTGAACTGGTTAAAGGAGAATTGGCTGAATGAAGTGGCAGGAAAGAAATAGGCTGAAGCCTGCCGTCCCCGCAGTCCTGTTTACCTTGTTGATGGTTTTTGCAGGACTGTGGCTTGCTGCGGCTGAGAGCTTAACGGCGCCTGATGGAGCGAAAAGCCTGTCAGCGTATCAAGATCTTTTTACTAATGAGTCTTTCAGGGACTCATTATTTTATAGTCTGAAAATCACCCTGCTGTCGACAGTCATCTCTATTTTGGCAGGGCTATTGATTATCAGGTCTGTCTATCCGCTTTTGAAAAATAGATATCTAAAGCTTGCTGCATGGATTCCAATGCTTTTCCCCCATTTTGTATGGGGGTATATGCTGTTTTTACTTTTATCACAGAACGGGTGGATTTCATCCATTTCAACAGAACTGGGACTGATCTCTTCAACAGGCGCTTTTCCTGATTTTATGAAAGATTCAGAAGGGACCGGCATTATTCTCACGTATGTTTGGAAAGAGATTCCGTTCGTTCTTCTCATCCTTCTTCCTGTCTATCTGCAGCTGAATACGGGACGCAAAGATGCTGTGTATACTCTCGGAGGCAATGAATGGGATGCTTTTAAACTGGTGGAATGGCCGGTGCTCATCCCGAGTCTAATTGAAATCTTTATCCTTTTGTTTTCCTTTATTTTTGCAGCCTACGAAGTGCCTGCTCTGCTTGGGACGACTTACCCGAAAATGGTTTCTGTTTTAACTTATGAGTGGTTTTATTCGGGCGACTGGAGCAGAAGACCGGCTGCATTTGCGGTTATGATTCTCTCGACTGCTGTCATTCTGGCAGCTCTGGCAGCTGTTTACCTTCTATTCAATAAGCAAAGAGAAAGAATAACCAGGTCCAGTACGGTGGAAAGCGTCCGACACGGCAGCGGGTCCCGTCCTGTGATGGCCGTTCTGCTGATACTGTTTACAGCCCCGGTGTTATTCGTTATAGCAAAAAGCATGACATCCGGATGGACGGGACTGTTTCCGGAAACTTTCTCAGTAAGAGGATACGCTTTATTGATGGATGAGCCAAAACTGGCAGAAGCTTTGTCTCAGTCCATCACGATAGCCGTCTGTGTGATTGTTTTGAACCTGCTGCTTGGCATACCGGCTGCCCAGGTTCTTGCCCACCATTCTTTTAAAGGGAAATCAGCAGCAGAAACGCTGCTGCTTACACCTGTCATTGTCCCGGTTCTGGCCATCGCAATGGGACTTCATACAGTGTTTATCCAGGCAGGCTTGGCCGGGTCGCTTTCAGGTGTCATCCTGATCCACCTTCTCCCGACTCTGCCCTACACCATCAAGGTAATGCGTTCAGGATTTGAGAGAGCGGGAGTTTTGACGGGCGAACAGGCTGCTCTGCTTGGAGCCGGCAGGTTGAAAGTGTTTTACACCATTTATTTTCCTCAGCTGATTCCGTCCATACGAAGCGTTATTTTTTTGGCATCCACCATCTCCCTGAGCCAGTATTTACTTACAGCTCTAATAGGAGGCGGAAATGTACTTACACTTGCAGGTCTGTATTTTCCTTACTTCAGCAGTGCAGATGACACGGTGATTGCGAGTTTCTCTCTGCTGTTTGCCATCCTTCCGATTGGGATTTGGCTGTTGTTTGAAGGGCTGCTTCGCTTAGTAACTCCATATCAGAAAAGGTGATCGGTTTGAATCAAGGAATAGAACTATGCGCGTTAACAAAAATGTATAAGCAAAAGCCTGTTTTTGACAGGATGGACTTGACCATACACAAAGGGGAAATTGTTTCACTGGTCGGTCCTTCGGGGACGGGAAAAACGACTTTACTGCGGTGCATTGCAGGACTTGAGACGCTGGATGAGGGTGAAATTAAGATTAACGGAGAGAATGTAACCTGGAGTAAACCCCAGAAACGTCCGGTCGTCATGATGTTTCAGCAGCCGCTGCTTTTTTCGCATATGACGGTATTTGAAAATGTTGAGTACGGGTTAAAGGCAGCTAAAAAGAAAAACCGGCGGGAACAGGTCGCTGCGATGCTTGAAAAAGTGGATATGTCAGCTTATTCAGATGCTTATCCAAACGAATTATCAGGCGGCCAGCAGCAAAGGATTTCTCTAGCGAGGGCACTTATCGTGAAACCTGAGCTGATCCTTTTGGATGAGCCGTTTTCAAGTCTTGATCCAGAGCTCAGGAAAAAAATGAGGATGTGGGTCAGAAGGCTGCTTAAGGAAGAGGGCATGTCTGCATTATTTGTTACACATGATATGGAAGAAGCCATGTACATGGGGGACAGGGCAGCCGTGCTTGCTGACGGAAGGGTTCATCAGGCAGATGTCCCGGAAACCGTCTATCTGCATCCTAAAACGGAAGCTGCCGCTTCGATCTTCAGTGAAGGGATGATGACCGGCATCGGCTCCTTTGTGCACATCAGCAACCTGAGACTTGCTGTCGATAAGAAGGAGCAGTATCCATACAGCTATGCTGCTGAAATTGAAGACATTTTCATGAAGCACGGCGTCACTTTCTATACGCTTAAACTGAAAGATGCAAATGATAGAATAACCATCCATTCAGATATATTGGCAGGCATCCAGGATTCAGTCTATGTTGAAGTCGTTCATCCGGAACTCATTCAGACGTTTGATCATTCCGAAAAAGAGGAAGATGCAGGATGAAAAAGAACAGTGTATGGAAATTGCTTGTCATTGCTGCGGGAGCGGGAGTGCTGCTGTGGATTAACAGCCGTTATCTGAATCTGCAGCCTAAGACGATCAAGGACTGGATGTTATCCTTCGGGGCAGCTGCACCGCTCCTTTATATCGTTTTATATTCCGTCAGGCCGTTAATTCTTTTTCCGGCGTCTGTCATGTCCCTTGCAGGCGGCCTTGCTTTCGGCCCCTATCTGGGGACACTGTATACTCTGGCCGGCGCAACAATTGGAGCCGTTGTGGCTTATTTGGCAGCCGGCACCTTCAAGCTTGACATGTTCAGGAAATCAGATAATCAAAGAATGCAGACACTGAAAAAGCAGCTTGAGCAGAACGGATTTTTCTATGTGCTTATCCTCAGGCTGATTCCGATTGTCCATTTTGATGCCATAAGCTATGCAGCCGGCATTTCAAAAGTGAGACTTCTTCCATTCGCGGCTGCAACTTTTATAGGGGTAATCCCGGGTACATTTGCCTTCACCTTTTTAGGATCAAGCTTTGCCGAAGGGAACGTGCTGCTGCTTGCTGCTGCAGGAGCTGTATTTCTTCTTTTGATGCTCTTGCCCCTTCTTTTCAGGGAAAAAGTAAAACAGCTGCTTACCAATGAATCGAAATGAGGAAAATGTATGCTTGATACACATGCAAGAAAATATGTTCAGCCCATCATCCATCATTCTGCAAAGCGTCTCCTGCGAGCGGGACTCACGGCGAATCAGGTGACGGTTCTGGCTTTTATCATCGGTTCGTCTTCCGGCTTTTTCGTTTATATCGGACAGCCTTTCTGGGCCTTGGCCGTACTGTGGCTATCCGGATATTTGGATGCCGTTGACGGAACGATGGCGAGGCTGACGAAACCTTCAGGATTTGGAACCGTTCTTGATATTACATTTGACAGGGTGGTTGAAATAAGCGTCATCGTAGGCCTTGCGTTTGCGTTTCCTGATGCGCGTCTTGCCCTTCTGCTGTTGTCGGTTTCTATTATCCTTTCAATGACAATCTTCCTTACAGTAGGGGCCGTCAGCGAAAAACAGGGAGTGAAAACCTTTTATTATCAGGCTGGACTGGCTGAGAGGACAGAAGGATTTATTTTGTTTTCTCTTATGATTCTTTTAACTGATCACCTTATTCTAATTACCTATTTATTCTTTGCAATTGAACTGTTTACAGCCATGCAGAGGCTGAGAGAAGCGAAAACCATTTTGAAATAGGGGGATCAGACATGGAATATGACGTAATTGTAATTGGCGGAGGATCAGGGGGGCTGACGGCTGCTGCAGGCGCTGCAAGCTTTGGGGCGAAGACGGCTTTAATAGAAAAAGAGAAAGCTTTAGGGGGAGACTGCCTTCACGCTGGCTGTGTTCCTTCTAAAGCTTTTATCGCTGCAGCAAACAAAGTGTACAGCGCTAAAAAAGCAGCAGCCGCGTTCGGACTTACCTCAGGAGGCAAAGCCGATATGAAAAAAGTGATGGAGTCCGTTCAAAGGGCGATAGCTGTTATTCAGGAGCATGATGATGATGAGCGTTTTGAGAGTCTTGGAATCGATGTGATTCACGGCGAGGCCGTTTTTGTTTCAAGTCATGAGGTCAGTGTGGGAGATAACATCCTCAAAGGGAAAAAAATCATTCTTGCAACAGGCTCAAGACCGGCGATTCCGGATATTGACGGCATCCGCGATTCCGGCTATTTGACAAACCGGAATGTATTTAATCTGGAGGTTCTGCCTGAAAGTCTTGCCGTTATAGGCGGAGGACCGATCGGAGTGGAGCTTGCACAGGCTTTCTCCAGGCTTGGGACCCAAGTAACACTTATTGAAAGGTCCTCATTGCCGCTCTCAAAAGAAGATGATGAGATCAGGGAGACCGCAGCCCGCCTGCTAAGTAAGGAATTCACCATTTTAACAGAAGCAGCCATTGAATCAGTGTCTTCTTTTGAAGACAGGAAAGAGCTTGTGATACGGCAGAATGATGTTCTTAAAACGCTTGAAGTGAGCCATATTCTCGTAGCAGCCGGAAGAAAACCGAACAGTGACGGGCTGAAGCTTGAGACTATAGGGGTCGAATGCGACGAGAAAGGAGCCGTGAAAGTCAAAAGTTCCATGCAGACGAGCGTTCCGCATATTTTCGCCATCGGAGATGTTAACGGAAACCAGCTTTTTACTCATGCTGCCGGCCTGGAAGGAAAAGGCGTCGTTCAAAAAGCAGTCCTTGGATTGCCGCATACCGTCAAGTATGACAGCATGCCTTGGGTTACATATACGCACCCGGAGATCTTTCATCTTGGCATGACAGAGGATGAAGCGCGGAAAAATCACAGGGATATTGGCGTATACAAGGCTCTCCTCAATGAAGTGGACAGATTTATAGCCGAAGATGAGACAGAAGGATTTGTGAAAATCATAACGGATAAACACGGCGCTATCTTAGGTGCCCACGCAATAGGAGAGGGAGCGGGAGACTGGATGCAGCCTGTCGTATATGCCAGTCAGCTCGGGAAAAAAATCGGCGATCTTTCCCAGATGGTTTATCCTTATCCCAACAGGGCAGCAGCTGTTCAAAAAACGGCGGACCTGTACTGGAGAGAAAAACTTTTTTCAGGCATTGTGCCTAAACTGACAGAAAAATGGATCAAAGTAAAACGCTGAAGAAAAATTCTTCAGCGTTTCATCTTTTGCATATATCTTCTGTCAATCCAGTGCTTTATTTTCCAGGGGAAACTGCCGTATAAAGAGTATGTCCCGTATAGCAGAACCCCCTTTTTATTTCCTGCAGAAAGAATACTCAAATAGCGTTTTTTAGGTTTGAACGGCTTTAGCTTCTGCCCGATCTGAAATCTCTTGATATTTTTAAACAAGACTGGAGCCTGCCGGACGGCATATACGCCGTTCTTTGCAAGACCGGGGTATTCCTCAAACGATACACAGTCTCCTGCACCAAAAATATAAGGAAACTGAACAGATTGAAGAGTCTTTGAGACAAGCATAAAACCGTTCTCATCGCATGCAATCCCGCTTTCCTTCAGCATGGGATGCGGAGCCGGTCCTGTAAGGATAAGCGCTGAGTCGAAAGGAATCCTGCTGGTTTCTGTGTGTATTGATTGTAATTTGGCGGATACAGCTGACTGATGGAGAAAGAGCGGGATGTTGTTTTCTTCAAGCAGGCGTGTCAATCCTTTAGAGATATTTTCAGCTGCAGAAGGTGCTATGCCGCTGTTTGAAAGAATCGTAACATTTGAAAGGAACCCGTTTTTCCTTCTGTATGCTGATACGGATAATGCAAGCTCCAACCCTGCGATTCCTGCTCCTATAATAACGGGTGAGTCTGCTTCTCTGAATTTTCTCATCTTTTCAGGAAAGGTATAGGCCGGCTTTATGGAACGGACTGCCGGATGACCTGGAAAAGGGGAATGACTTTCTGACCCGAGGTTCAGGCTGAGCAGGTCAAAAGCCAATTTTCCCCCTGTTTGCAGAAGAACCTCCTTTTTCAATGGATCAATTCTGACTGCTTCTGCTTTTAAAAACTCCGCACCTGCTCTTCTGCAGAGCGCCTCAATACTGAAAGTCAGATCTGCTTCCTCATAAAGCCCCTCTGAAAATCCGGAAAACATGCCGGAGTAAAACTGATATTCAGAAGGAGAAACACATGTGATGCGGCAATTCCATTTTTCTGATTTAGCTCTCTGAAGGAAGGAAGCGTGAACATGCCCTCCTCCAAGCAGCACCAAATGCTTCATTTGAACACCCCTTGACCGCAATGAAAAGCACACGCGTATACAGCGGCGTGTGCAATAAGTAGTTGTAATAGTAGACTGTACTTTTGTGAAAGTCTGATTGTTTCAGCCATGCCGGTACCACCTACACGACGTAAGCCCTGCCTCTCAAACGTCCTTGCGGTTCCAAGCCCGCGCCAGCTGGAGTAAGTGAATTCATGATTGGCTGAAATCTTGCCTCTAGCCATTATTTACCCGATATTCAGGTTGTGAAACACACCATAGAGAGTTTTATTTTATCTTGAGAAGCAGGTATCTGACGAAAAATCCAGCGGAGAGTCCGGGGATCAAAGAGAGCATAGGAAGCCATATCGGCCCTGGCAAAACTCCAAACAGCCGCACTTTGGGGGACAGCATTAACCCGACTGTTACAAAATAAGCACAGGATGCAAATGGCAGAAAGGACAGCTCAGGCTGATGTCCATCTGCATGTTTGTAAGCATCATACATAGCATACATGTAGATGCATGGATAAAACATGAGCCATCCAAAGTCCACCGTCTGAAAAGCAGTATCTATTTCCCCTAAAAAGCTCAGCATAATTCCTCTGTTAAAATGGCTGTACGTATTTATAATCACTTCCAGAGCAATAAAAAGGATCCCCTTCACAAGCTGTCTGTTCAGCAGCTGCCCAAACCCCGGAAATGCTATGCTCCATAACAAAACTTCAAGCTTAGTTGTTTTCACATTCTAACCTGCCTATCCCTGTCTGTCTTATGTATAGAAGAATATGATCTAATGTTATTTTCTGTAAAAAAACAGAGAACATACAGTAAATTTGAACATGAAAAGTAAAAGATGAAAAAAATGATGCCTGACAATGCTACTCCATTCATGATATCCATGTATAACATTCATGAAAGGAGGTGATGAAATGGCAGAAACAGTCATTCTTGATTCACAGCTCCGCCTTGTGTTTGATATGGGTCTAAATGAAAAGGGCGAGCCGGCAGTTAAGTACAAAAATTACAACAACATTAAGACAACAGCAACGCCTGAACAGCTGCTGCAGGCAGCAGCAGCCATTGCGGAACTGCAGACGGAAACGCTTTTGCATGTTGAACGCAATGATTCTCATCAAGTCATGGCGTAATGAAAAAACAGCTGGAGGGAAGGAGGTGGGAGGACTATGGCAAAAACACTTGAACTTCATTTTTTAAATGAAGAGGGAAAAATCGTGAAACTGATGATCGATTCTCCGAAAGAACCTGTTGTGCCCGGTGACGTGTCACTTGCAATGGATGAAATTCTTGCATCCAACGCATTTTTTTCAGCGGGGGGAAACTTCATCAGCAAAAAAGGAGGCCGCATCGTTGAGCGCAATGTAGCAGACCTGACGATATAAAGATAGAGGGCCGGATCCCATGCACGGAGGATCCGGCCCTTTCCTGTATTCAAATCATGCCGGCTGTTAACAGTTGAAAAAACGTGTTTTCAGTCTTTGTGCAATAAATGATGGAAAAGGAGGAAAACCTAATATGGAAGAATGGATTCAAGTAGTGAGTGAAGTCGGATTTCCAATCGTGGTGACGCTCTATTTGCTGCATAGAATTGAAAGTAAACTGGACACTCTGAACAGTACAATCCAGATGCTTCCAAATCAGCTGAACAGCAAGTAAGACTGTGCCGGCCCTCACCGGCGTTAGGAAGTGAACAAGTGGATGTTTATGATGACCTGAAAAAGGGGGAGCGCGGAGCTTGGCTGAGCATCGCATCCTATTTAATTCTGGCAGCGGCAAAACTCTCGATCGGCTATCTTTATTCCTCTCAGGCTCTGCTTGCAGACGGCCTGAACAACGGCACGGACGTTATTGCCTCCGCTGCCGTTCTGGTCGGGCTGAAAATCTCCCAGAAGCCGCCGGATAAGGACCACCCGTATGGACATTTCAAAGCAGAGGCCATAGCTGCGCTTGTCGCATCTTTTATTATCATGTCAGTGGGGCTTCAAGTATTGTTTGAAGGCTTTAAATCTATTATTGAGCCGAAAACAGAATCCCCAAGCCTAATTACCGCATGGGCGGCCATTATCAGTGCGGCCATCATGTACGGTGTTTACAGATATAACCGGGCTCTGGCTGCAAAAATCAACTCCAAAGCTCTCGTTGCCGCCGCCCATGACAACAGATCGGATGCGCTTGTAAGTCTGGGGGCGTTTGCCGGCATTGCAGCCTCTCAGTTTGGGATTGCGTGGTTTGATACTCTTACAGCCATTACCATTGGGTTTATCATCTGTAAAACAGCATGGGATATCTTTAAAGATACGGCCCATTCTCTGACAGACGGTTTTGATGACCAGAAGCTTCTCAGCTTTAAATCCACCGTTGAATCAACACCGGGAGTCGACCGAATAAAGGATATTAAAGCAAGGTACCTCGGAAGCAGTGTTCTTGTTGATGTCGTAATTGAGGTCCATGCCGGATTGAATGTGACTGAAAGCCATGAAATTACAGATCTCGTTGAAAGAAGGATGGAAATGGAACACAAGATTTCTCATGTCCATGTTCATATTGAACCATCCTGAAGAAGCGGCCGGATTCGGCCGCTTTTTTTTGGCATCTGCCGCAGATTTATTTCTCGACACAATCATACAAAGGGAATTCTGCTCGTGAAGCGAATGTAATATAGTATGAAACGTAAGGAGGATGAATCATGAGGGAGAAAGAGAAAGCAGCCAAAATCAAAGAACTGAGTGATGAGATTCTGCGAAAAGTGCTACATGATGGATACGCACCTGATGCTTATTCACTTAAGAACGTGGCCGAACTGCTGTCAAGATCCATTTATGATCTGTCGGAAATGTACGTGAATGATCAGTGCAACCATGAAGAAACACTTAAAGGAACACTTGCTAAGATGCAAATCGCCTTAAACACAATGGACCGCACCAAAGTTAAGACTTAACCGGGGGCACATATGCGCTCTCTTTTTTTTGGCTCTTTTGGAAACTTATTAGTACAATAGCATCAAAATACAAACGTATGTTCCTGTTTTGTTCGAAAAATGTTATAATGGACTTGCAGGTCAATCTTTTATGGATCAGTTTCAACCCCTGGGGAAAGGGGGGATGAATGGTGACAATATTTGAGAGCTTAGTTGTGATGGTTTCATTTGCTACGCTGATTGTAGCCGTGCTTGGCTTCGGACAAAAAAAATAGACCTCGGTATGTTCCTTTGAGGCCCGTGCAAGTGCAATCTAAAAGATGCTGCTGATCCGTATAAGTGCAGTTTGACTGCTTTGGCTGTAGATGTGGCACCATCTGCAGCTTCACGTAAACATTATATCATAAAAAAAGTGAAAATCCCTGCCCGCATGCTGATTTTTAAAAAATTCAGCGCTTGCCGGAACAATGGAAAAAGGACGGTTAAATTAACCGTCCTTATCAGCTTACACTATGTAAACTTATTTTTGTTTTTTGTTAGCTTTTTGCTGATTCATTTCTTGTGCAAATTCTGTATCAGCTTGCTGATTTTGCTGGTTTTGCTGCTGTTGCTGCATATTTTGCTGCTGCTTGTTGTTTTGCTCTTGCTTCATTTTTTTCCCCTCCTTTCAAGTAGTGAAATTCACTTTCGTTCGATAGTTTGCATCAATTTGCAGCATTTTAAACCTCTTTTTATCATTTTTTTGGAAACGATCCCGGATTCCATTCTTTTAACTTGAGAAATAGTGTGGGATACAGAGGGCAAAATTTATAAAAAAACGAACAGAACCTCTTAACTATCTCTCCTTTCGTTCGATATAAGGGATGAGGGGGGAGTTCAGATCGATGTTTGTGAATGCAGATTTGCTGCTGGTTTTACTTGTCATGCTCTTATCCATAGTAAGTTATCATCTTGCTCCTATATTTGCCGCCATCCGCAAATACAATACGAAACCTTCCTTTAGAACGAATCATTGGCTGATGAGCCTGCTGCTGGGGTTCATGTTCTGGATGACGCACGTAACGGCTGTTTTCTCTGCCGGTCTTCCTGTTTCAGAAAAATGGTTCTCTTTATATTTGGTGCTCAGCTTTTGTTTATGCAGCATGATTGCCATCTTTTCAATCAGATCGGGAGACACAGAAAATCTCAACACCTCAGCGTATTTTAAAACGGGATTTGGTATGTCTGCCGGCATTGTTATGGTTGATTTTATCGGCTACATGGTCATATTCAGCGATCATTTGGAAATTAAGCCGCTGCTGATTCTTTTTGCTTTGCTCCTGTCAGTTGCCTTCAGTTTTTCGGGTGTAAGACTTTTGCTGATCGCTCTTCAAGACAGGGAAATGAATCGGAGCAGGTCCATCAGGTATCGTACAGCAGGCAGCATCATCGGAGGAATTGCACTTTCGGGAATTCCATATGTCATCATGACATCTGTCCTGGATTTTGAATTTGCAGAAGGCGGAAAATACGTGTATCTGCTTCCGTTCCTATTCGTTTTCTTTTTAAATTTTATCCTCACTTTGATTCCGGATTTATACAGCCAAACAATGATGTATGAACAGACTGAGAGAATTCATGAAAAAGAAGAGAGATTCAGGTCCCTGTTTCACCAAAGCCCTGATGCTGTTATTTCGACAGATTTAGAGGGAACCATTACATCTGTCAACAAAATAGCGGGTGTGATGACCCAGCTGAATGAATCAGAGCTGATTGGCCTGCGTTTTTTAAAGCTGATTCACAAAGAGGATCATCAAAAAGTGCTGCATTATTTTTCAGAGATCGTAAAGGGCACTCTCATCGATAATGATCTCTCTTTAAAGTTGAAGCAAAAGAACGGTGATAACCTCGATATTCTCATCACAGCCGTAAGGCAGGTAGTAAACAATGAAGTTGTAGGTGTATACGGAGTCATAAAGGATATTACGGAAAGCAAAAAAGCTCAAACCCGGATTAACTATCTCGCATATCACGATGAGCTGACCGGTTTGCCCAACAGAAGATTTTTTGTGCAAAAATTGTCTGAAGTCATCGCAAAAGAAAAGACATTTGCTGTATTAAGTCTTGATTTTGACAGGTTTAAAAGGCTCAATGATCTTTATGGCTATGCTTTTGGCGATCAGGTTTTCATTAAAATCGCGGAGCGTCTGTCTGCGGTGCTTCCCGAAAGGTCGTTTGCAGCAAGGCTTGGGGGAGATGAGTTCAGTGTCATTCTGCTGGATGTCTCACTTGAGGAAGCGAATGAACATGCACTTGACATGGTTCATCACTTCAGGCTGCCGATGAAGGTCAGAGGAAATGACTGTCTTGTAACAGCGAGCATCGGGGCTTCCCACTATCCGACTCACAGCACGGATGAGGAATTGCTGCTGAAGTATGCGGACATTGCCATGTATGATGTAAAGGTAAACGGCTCTAACAGCTGGAGCATCTATACACCGGAAATGAACGATAAGATGATCGAAAAAATCAAAATTGAAAATGAACTGAGAAAGGCTATTCAATACAAGGAGCTTACAGTTTACTTCCAGCCGAAATTTAAAGAGAATCTGTCTACAATCATCGGGGCTGAAGCGCTGGTCAGGTGGAATCATAAGGAACTTGGATTTATTCCTCCTTCAACGTTTATTCCGATTGCTGAAGAAACAGGCCTGATCTTTGACCTTGAGAGATTTGTCATTGGAGAAGTTGGAAAACACGTACAGCAGTGGGAAAGAAAAAAACTATCCTTTGGAAGAATTTCAATTAATATTTCACACCTGCATCTTTATCAGGATGATTTAGTGCAGACAATCGACGATGTTCTCTCTATTTACAATATAAGGGCTTCAAGTCTTGAGCTTGAGATAACTGAAACAGCCATGATGGACAATGAGCTCGAGGCAAACATGAAACTTTCCCTGCTTAGAGACAGAGGAATTGAAATCAGCATGGATGACTTTGGAACAGGCTACAGCTCCTTAAGCTATCTTCAAAAACTGAATATCGACAGGCTGAAAATCGATCAGTCTTTTATTAAGGAAATGGAGCACCAAAATGGAAACGAAGCTATTGTCTCGATGATCATCTCTATGGCACGCCACCTTAACTTGAAGGTTATTGCTGAAGGTGTGGAGACTTTGACGCAGAAAGAACTGCTCTCAAACCTCGGCTGTCTTGAATTTCAGGGATACCTTGGCGGCAGGCCTATCCCGGCTGATGAATTTTTTGCTGAGTACCTTGCCAGCGGAAAAGCAAGCTAAAAAAAGGCGAGCATCTCGCCTTTTTTGCAGTTATCCATTATTGTCATTGATCTCCATCACTTTTAAAATTGCATCCCCGACAGAAGCTGCAGTATAGGCGGCTTCTTTCTTTACCTCCGGCAGCGCATTTTCCATAGCGAAGCTGAATGGTGTTAAGCGGAACATCGGTATATCGTTAAAAGAATCGCCGATGCAGGCAATTTCAGAAGGCGCAATATCAAGGTGCTGAATCAGCATCTGAAGCGCATTTCCTTTGCTGATATGTTTGGGCATGATGTCCAGGCACTGACTGTCGGATATGTACGTTTCGATTGTATCAGGATACCTTTCGCGGAGTTTTTTCTGAAGGGGCAGCAAGGACTCATACTCACCAAGTATGGAAATCTTTGAAGCTTTAATATCCCTGCCTATCCCTTCAGCCAATTGTTCATTTTCTGTTATAGGAGCAAACATACGGGATTCGATGCTTGTCACGGCTTCATTCCGCCGTTCTGTATAATTTGTGCTGTAATCTGCGACAATTGTAAGAAAATCTTCTGCGCGAACAACGTCAAAAACTTCCTGTGCAATCACACTCTCAAAAGTAAGAGCATGCAGCGATTCATCGCTGTCAGTGTTGATAAAGGCTCCGTTCTGACTAATCCGGTGGTATTTTTCACCGATTTTCGTTAAGATCTCCCCAATCTCCACATCCATTCTTCCAGAAGCAAGGCATATGTCTACACCTGATTTTTTCAGATGCTTTAAGGCTTCGATGTCTTTATCCGATACTTCTTTCTGATGATCCAGCAGTGTCCCGTCGAGGTCACTTACAAATAATTTAATCATGCCGGAGTTCCTCCCTTTCGGTATATTGCTTAAAAACATAACACTTGGTTTATTTTAAAGAGACATTGCTGCGGCTGCAATTAAATGGTCTTTTGTAAGCTGTCTTCTCTTTCAGGGCTGCTCTACTCCAAGGGTTTTGATCAGGTTCTCAGGGCTGTAGTTTATTTCAAAGAACAGCGGCTTATTTTCATCTGTAAACAAGATCAGGCGGGGATCATCTTCTTTGCTGTATACGATCATTCCTTCTGATACAATGCCATTGAACCACTTATTTTCCACTTTAAAAGGCATAACAGGCTGAATGAGAACCAAGTATCCTTTTTTGGGAAGCGGGTTTATTTTGACAGTAATGCCTTTCATTGATTGAATAGCCTTCTTTAACTCATTTGAATAGTAGTCAGTAGAAGGAGCGGTCTTTACAACATCGCCAGTCTCTACATCAATTACTTTCACTTCCTTTTCTTCTGCATGTCCTTTGACTGCAGGCAGGGCTATAAGGAAGAAAATAGATAAAAAGCATATGATTTGTTTTTTCATGATGAACACCTCCTTTGTACTTTCCCCAATATCGCAGATTATTTTCTGGCAGTAATTTCATGAAGGCGGACATGAGGATAGTTTTACATGAATGGCCAATCCTAACGAATAGTCATGATATTTAAGGAGTGATGAGAATGAAAAACATACTTATCTTCGTTTTGGCTTTATCCCTTTTAGCAGGATGTAAACAGGCAGATCAGGGCCAGCGTACATTTTTGATTCCTGAAGGTTTTACTGGCTGGGTGACCGTTCACAATGAGCCTGCAGAAGGTGAAGGCAAGAGAGAATATAAAGTGACCGAAGAGGGGCATGCAGAAGTGAAGGAAAAAGATATTCATGATGGATGGGCCTCCAATAAGTATTATTACGTGGATAAAGAGGGAAAACGCAAAGAGCTTTCAGAAGGAAAGATGATCCACGGCGCATCAGGCGGAGATGAGAATAAAGGAGAAGCCTTTTTTTTCGTTGGAAACAAAGAGGATTTTGAAAAAACAGAGTATACGCCGGAAGATAAATAACGGCAAGGTTCTTCGCAGTTGACTGCATATGACATTATTAGTACGATATGAAGCATTGAGAGATAAAAGGAGCTGAGGATTTCGTGGAGGAGTCCTTTACAATAAAAAAGGTACTGAATAATAATGTGCTGATTGCCGAGCACGATTCGTTTGAGGAAGTCGTGCTGATCGGCAAAGGGATTGGATTTGGCCGTAAACGCGGGGACAGGCTTGAAGAAACATCCTATGAAAAAATGTTTGTTCTTAAAAATCAGAAGGAACAAGAGCAGTTTAAAATGCTTCTGCCTTTTGTAGATGAAGATATGATTGAGGTTGTGAGCGATGTGATTCATTATATTGCAGAACAGGTAAAGCTCCCCCTTAATGAACATATTCATATCGCGCTTATTGACCATATAACCTTTGCCATTAAGCGTCTGCAAAAAGGGATGGATATTAAAAATCCGTTTTTGACCGAAACCAAAACCCTTTATCCAAATGAGTACATGATAGCAGAGGAAGTTGTTCATATGATCAATGACCGGCTTAAAGTGGACTTGCCGGTCGGGGAAATCGGGTTTATTGCTCTGCACATTCATAGTGCCATTACGAACAAACCAATCTCGGATGTGAATCAATTTTCACAGCTGATCGGACAGCTGATCGGCGTCATTGAGGATTCCATGAAGCTGAAAGTCAATCAGGACAGCGTGAATTACATGAGGCTTGTCAGGCATTTGCGGTATACGATTGAAAGAGTTTTATCCGGTGAAAGTGTTGAGGAGCCAGAAAAATTTGCTTTACTGTTGAAAAAAGAATATCCGCTGTGCTACAATACATCTTGGAAAATGATCAAAGTAATGCAGCAATTCCTGAAAAAACCGGTATATGAAGCTGAGGCTGTGTATCTTACCCTCCATTTATACCGTTTAACAAACAAAACTTAATCTGAAAAAGTACCTTACGTGTTACTGATACGATCAGGCATGAGTGAACAAGTACGTGTTGAAACCGCCAATCAGGGGAAGTATACCCTTTGAGTGCGGATGTCCTTGTTGCACCATGCCTTTTTTGCGTTCTTTTTGGGATTGAAATGTAAACGCTTGTAATTTGCTTTCATGTTTTTTTTGGTTGCTGCTTACACAAACTATTCCTCAAGGAGGTTAAAACATGTTTAAAAATTTATTTGGAGTTCTCCAAAAAATTGGTAAAGCACTTATGCTGCCGGTTGCCATCCTTCCTGCTGCAGGGATCCTGCTGGCATTTGGAAATGCGATGCAAAATCCGGAATTAACATCAAAAGTGCCATTTTTGACAAATGACATCATCCAGCTGATTGCTAAAGTAATGGAGTCTTCAGGGGACATTGTCTTTGCAAACCTTCCGCTGCTTTTTGCAGTAGGTGTTGCTATCGGACTTGCCAATGGTGATGGTGTTGCTGGTCTTGCAGCCATTATCGGATACTTAATCATGAACGCTACAATGAGTGCAGTACTTATTCAGACAGGGAAAATTCCGAGCGACGCTGTAGAGCTTGCGCAATTCTTCCAGCAGCTGCATCCTGAATATGCAAGGGTGCTTGGAATGCCTACCCTTCAGACCGGGGTCTTCGGCGGTATTATCGTTGGTGTCCTTGGTGCATACATGTACAACAAATTCTTTAACATTGAACTGCCTCAATACTTAGGTTTCTTTGCAGGTAAACGTTTTGTTCCGATTATGACCGCTGTATCAGCAGTTGTTCTTGGATTGGTTATGCTGTTTGTGTGGCCGCCGGTACAAGGAGGACTTAATGCCTTTTCAACTGGACTTCTTGAGTCGAACAAAACATTGGCAGCATTCGTATTCGGTTTAATCGAACGTTCTCTTATTCCTTTTGGTCTTCATCATATTTTCTATTCTCCGTTCTGGTATGAGTTTGGAAATTATACAACTCAGGCCGGAGAAATCGTGCGCGGAGATCAGCGTATCTTCATGGCACAGATCAAAGATGGCGCTGAACTGACAGCAGGTACATTTATGACAGGTAAATTCCCGTTCATGATGTTTGGTCTTCCTGCTGCGGCACTTGCGATCTATCATGAAGCAAAAGCTGAAAACAAAAAATTTGTTGCAGGCATCATGGGTTCAGCCGCATTAACGTCATTCCTGACGGGTATCACTGAACCGCTTGAATTTTCATTCTTATTCGTTGCACCTATCTTGTTTGCCATTCACGCAGTCTTTGCAGGTCTGTCCTTTATGACAATGCATATTCTGAACGTGAAAATCGGAATGACATTCTCGGGCGGGGTTATTGACTACTTCCTGTTCGGAATTCTTCCAAACCGTACTGACTGGTGGCTTGTAATTCCAGTGGGTCTTGTATTCTCGCTGATCTATTACTTCGGATTCCGTTTTGCTATCCGCAAATTCAATCTGAAAACACCTGGCCGCGAGGACAAACAGGAAGATGAAGATGCAAGCACAACAACGGAAGTTGCAGGCGATCTTCCTTACAACATTCTTGAATCACTTGGCGGAAGCTCAAACATCAAGCATCTTGATGCGTGCATTACACGCCTACGCGTGACAGTAAATGACGTGAAAGCAGTAGACAAAAACCGTCTGAAACGTCTTGGCGCTGCAGGAGTCCTAGAAGTTGGAAACAACATCCAGGCAATCTACGGTCCTAAATCAGACAGCCTGAAATCACAGATTCAGGATGTAATGGCAGGCAAAACGCCTAGACCGGCAAAACCTGTTTCAGCAGAAAAAGAAGTAGAAGAACAGGTAGAGGACATCGTACCTGGCCCGCTTAAAAATGATGTAGATCAGTTCTCATTTGTTTCACCGATGACAGGTGAGATTCACCCGATCACAGAAGTTCCTGATCAAGTATTCTCAGGCAAAATGATGGGTGACGGAATTGCGATTACTCCTTCAAACGGAACAATTGTTTCTCCTGTTGACGGAAAAATCCTGAATGTTTTCCCTACAAAACATGCAATCGGCCTTGAATCTGAAAGCGGGAATGAAATTCTGATCCATGTCGGCATTGACACTGTAAACCTGAAAGGTGAAGGCTTTGAAGCTTTCGTAAAAGAAGGGGATACAGTTAAAAAAGGCCAGAAACTTCTTGAAGTGAACCTTGATTTCGTGAAACAAAACGCACCGTCCATCATGACGCCGATCGTCTTCACGAACTTAAACGAAGGCGAATTGATTGTGATTAAATCATCCGGCAGCGTTGAAGCTGGTCAGGAGCACATCATTTCGATTGAAAAATAAATGAACTTAAGCCGCATCACTTGTCAATCATGTGATGCGGCTGTTATGATAAGGTATTGTGTACTAGCTTTATTTAACTATAAAGGAGATTGATTAATTATGGCAGAAAAAACATTCAAAGTAACAGCAGAATCAGGTATCCACGCACGTCCGGCAACTGTGCTTGTTCAAACAGCAAGCAAGTTTGATGCTGATGTGAACTTAGCATATAACGGAAAAACAGTTAACCTAAAATCAATCATGGGCGTTATGTCTCTTGGCATCGCTAAAGATTCAGAAATCACAATTTCTGCAGCTGGTTCAGATGAAAACGATGCAATCGCAGCTCTTGAAGAAACAATGAAAAAAGAAGGTTTAGGCGAATAATGACTGAACTTAAAGGGATTGGAGCTTCAGCTGGGATCGCGATTGCAAAAGCTTACCGACTAGAAGAACCAGATCTTACAGTAACAAAGCGCGAGGTTGCAGATAAAGCTTCTGAAACCGCACGCTTTGAAGAAGCTATCCAACAATCCAAATCAGAGCTTGAACAGATCAAAGAGCATGCATTCAGAGAACTTGGTGCAGATAAAGCTGAAATTTTTGAAGCGCATATCCTGGTGCTCAGCGATCCTGAACTGCTTAATCCTGTAAAAGACAAAATCAGCAGCGAATCAGTCAACGCTGAATTTGCAATGAAAGAAACGGCTGATATGTTTGTCAGCATGTTTGAATCGATGGACAATGAATACATGAAAGAGCGTGCAGCGGATATCCGCGACGTGACAAAACGTGTAATCGGCCATCTTCTTGGAGTTGAAATTCCAAACCCAAGCATGATTTCTGAAGAAGTGATTATCATTGCCGAAGATCTGACACCATCAGATACTGCACAGCTTAACCGTCAGTATGTTCTTGGCTTTACGACAGATATCGGCGGCAGAACATCACACTCGGCGATCATGGCACGTTCCATGGAAATTCCGGCAGTAGTCGGTACAAAAAAAGCCACTTCTGACATTAAAAACGGCGACATTGTCATCGTGGATGGTATTGACGGGGATGTCGTCATCAATCCTTCTGAAGAAGTGATTGCAGGCTTTGAAAAGAAAAAAGCTCAATACGAAGTGCAAAAAGCTGAGTGGGCGAAGCTTGTTAATGAAGAAACTATTACAAAAGACGGACAGCATGTTGAGCTTGCAGCCAACATCGGAACTCCTGACGATGTTCGCGGAGTTCTTGAAAACGGCGGAGAAGCTGTCGGCCTTTACCGTACGGAATTCCTTTACATGGGCCGCGACCAGCTTCCGACAGAGGATGAGCAGTTTGAAGCATACAAAGCTGTGCTCCAGCGCATGGAAGGCAAGCCTGTTGTTGTCCGCACTCTGGACATTGGCGGAGATAAAGAGCTTCCATACTTAAATCTTCCTAAAGAAATGAATCCTTTCCTTGGTTTCCGGGCAATTCGTCTTTGTCTTGAGGAACAGGAAATCTTCCGCACTCAATTGCGTGCATTGCTTCGTGCGAGCACATTCGGAAACTTGAAAATCATGTTCCCGATGATTGCGGTTGTGGACGAGTTCAGAGAAGCTAAAGCTATTCTTCTTGAAGAAAAAGCGAAGCTTGTAAGCGAAGGCGTTCAGGTGTCAGACACAATCGAAATTGGCATGATGGTTGAAATTCCTTCAACTGCCGTGCTTGCAGATCAGTTTGCGAAAGATGTTGATTTCTTCAGCATCGGGACAAACGACCTGATCCAATACACAATGGCTGCCGACCGTATGAACGAGCGCGTTTCATACTTGTACCAGCCTTATAACCCTGCTATTCTTCGTCTTGTGACGCTTGTTATTGAAGCTGCTCACAAAGAAGGCAAATGGGTTGGCATGTGCGGAGAAATGGCAGGAGATCCTTTAGCGATTCCAGTTCTTCTTGGTCTTGGACTTGATGAGTTCTCAATGAGTGCTACTTCAATCCTTCCGGCACGTTCTTTGATTAAGAACCTTTCAAAAGAAGAAGCTGCAAGCTTTAAAGAAGAAATCCTTTCCATGAGCACAACAGAAGAAGTAGTTGAATTTGTTAAAGCGAAATTCAACGTGTGAGTTTAAAAGACCTGCTGCGGCAGGTCTTTTTTATTTGTCTTTTTCCTTCAGCTTTCCCACTAAATGAGCAAGTTGTGGTAAAATAGTCACGAATGCAGAAGAAATGGGGAAGCTTTCGTGAACCGGATAGAAAATCAAAATTTGAGAAAAAAACTCCTGCTGCAGTCCATGTGGGTCATCTTTATTTTGGACGCGCTTTTTATTTTAGTCATTGAAAGAAGCTATAAATATTTTCCGATTGTTTTGATCTTTGCCGGCATCCTCCTGTGCTACACCTTCCTTCTCAGGACTATAAAGAAGGACTCTTTTTTTGTCTGGAGTTCGCTTGGGCTTATCTATTGCTATTTATTTGCCTTAAACTACACAGATCCATATATAGTGAATTTTATTTTCTTGCTTTTTCCAGTCATTTTCAGCGCGGTGTTTCAAAATCTGAAGGTTGTCTTTATAACAGGTGCAGTCACCATCTGCAGCCAGTTTTATTTTTTTCTGAACAGTTTTGAAATCATCTCGGCTTCGTTTGAAAAAATAGATGTCATGTATTATGTGTTTTTTGCCATCATCATTGTTGTTATTCTGTCGTACTACATCAAATACATAAATTACCTCTGGGAAAAAGTGCAGCGGCAAAATGACAAGGTCTCAAGAAACCTGAAAACGACAGAGGCGAAATTCGACCTTATTTTTTCACAGAGTCATGACGCCATAGCCATTATTGATCCAGAGCGGACGGTAAAAGATATAAATCCTGCGTTTACAGCCCTTTACGGCTGGAGCAATCAGGAAATTGCGGGCTGTCTTTATCCATTTCGTTCAGCAGAAAAGTCAGGCGTCAGCTCCAGGAAAGACAGAACGAAATCCGGTAAAAGTATAGAAGTTGAAGTGACGACAACACCACTTTATAATCCCTACGGGGAATTGATTGCCTATTGCGAAATGATACGCGATGTGACAGAAAGAAGAGAAGAAGAGCTTGCCCTTTTTCAGCATGAAAAACTGAAGGTAGCGGGTCAAATGGCTGCGGGCGTTGCTCATGAGATCCGGAATCCGCTGACGGTGATTCAGGGTTTTCTGCAAATGATGGATGAAAAGAAAGACATTATCGACCCGCACTATACGAAGATTATGCTTCAGGAACTAAAAAGGATGAACAGCATCGTAAGTGAATTTCTAATCCTTTCGAAACCTCAGGCTGTCTACAAGAAAGAAATGAATTTGAAAGAACTCATCCAGTCCATCATCCGGTTTTTTGAAACGGAGAGTGCCCTTAAAAACATCGGCATTCAGTTCAAGTGCGGGGCTGATCAGCTCCCGGTAATGGGGGATGAAAACCAGGTGAAACAGGTTCTGATCAACCTCTTGAAAAATGCGTTTGATGCAATGTCAGGCGGCGGAAATATACAGGTTGAAGCACGTGCTGAAAAGGACTGTATCCGGGTCATAATCACCGATGAGGGAGAAGGAATACCCCAGCATCTGCTCACTCAGATCCGAAAGCCTTTCTTTACAACAAAGGAAAAAGGGACCGGGCTTGGTCTTGTCATTACTGAAAAGATTATTCGCCAGCATGGCGGAACCCTTTCCATATCGAGCCAAAAAGGCACAGGTACGACGGTTACGGCCACTTTCCCTGCATCAGTTTCTGAAAATGGGTAAAAACTAACTGCATCAACCGATTGAAAGGTGATGTAAAATGGAGAAAAATGATGTCAGAGCAGGCGATAAGGTGTATGTGATCTACCGAAACCCACATGCAGCCAACGTAGCAAATATTCAGCAGGCCGAAGTTGTGGATCATCCGACAGAGCCCGGACAAAAAGCTTTGTTTATCCACGATTCATACCACTTATTAGACGAAGAAGACGCGATTTTCCCATCATATTCAGATGCGGAAGAGATGTATAATAAGCTCTTTGATTACGAGCAATATGAGTAAAACTCCGTTTATGCGGAGTTTTTTTTGTGTCTGAGAAGCCCCGGAAGCCCTTTGCAGTTTAAGGAAATATTTAAAAAGGATATGAACACCCTGAAAGACAAACCTTAGTAACATACCGTTTTAATCAGAAGGAAGTGACAGCATAGTGAAACCATTCGTGCCGCAGCTCGTCTATATCGAACCAAGGGCGCTTGAATACCCTCTTGGTGTGGAGCTGAAAGAAAAATTCGAAAAGATGGGTCTTGAAATAAGGGAAACAACTTCACATAATCAGGTGCGCAATATTCCCGGCAAGAACGATCTTCAGAAATACCGGAATGCGAAATCAACATTAGTCGTCGGAGTCCGAAAAACATTGGACTTTGATTCATCAAAGCCATCTGCCGAGTATGCTATACCTCTTGCTACAGGATGCATGGGTCATTGTCATTATTGTTACTTGCAGACGACGATGGGATCTAAGCCTTATATCAGAACGTACGTGAATACAGATGAAATCTTTCAGCGTGCTCAGGAATACATGGAAGAGCGGGCCCCGCAAATGACCCGTTTTGAAGCCTCCTGTACATCTGATATCGTCGGCATTGATCATTTGACACATTCGTTAAAAAGGGCGATTGAGTTTTTTGGAAAGACAGACATGGGCCGCCTGCGTTTTGTGACAAAATTTCACCATGTCGATCACTTACTGGATGCCGATCACAAAGGGAAGACAAGATTTCGCTTCAGTATTAATGCAGATTATGTCATCCGGAATTTTGAACCTGGAACATCGCCGCTTGATAAACGCATTGAAGCTGCGGTTAAAGTTGCAAAGGCAGGATATCCGCTCGGATTTATAGTTGCGCCAATCTATATACATGAAGGATGGCAGGAAGGCTATAAAGAGCTCTTTACAAAACTTGATGAACTGCTGCCGCCGGAAGCAAGAGACGATATTACCTTTGAGATGATTCAGCACAGGTTCACAAAGCCTGCCAAGCGTGTCATTCAGAAGAACTATCCGAAGTCGAAGCTGGAAATGAATGAAGATGACCGCCGCTATAAGTGGGGAAGATATGGAATCGGAAAGTATATTTATCAGAAAGATGAAGAAGCCGATTTAAGAGATACGCTTGAGAGCTATATCGATGACTTTTTCCCGAATGCAAAAATTGAATATTTCACTTGAAAAAACAGGGGCTTTCTCTGTTTTTTCTGGTTTTAAATCTCAAATAAGACATTCCTGTCCATATCCTGATACTATAAAAGAGAAGATAATCAGGAAGAGGTGCTGAAGATGGATTTAGGTTTTAAGGGGAAAACTGCACTTGTTGCAGCATCCAGCCAGGGACTCGGAAGAGCTGTTGCCGAGGCGCTTGCAATAGAGGGCGCTAACGTCATGATTACCAGCAGAGACCCTGAAAAATTGCACAGGGTCAAAGAAGAGATTTCCAAAAAAGCTTCCGGCAGAATTGAATACAAAGCCTGCGATCTTTCAAATGGAGAGGAAATTGTGCAGCTTGTCGAGGAGACTGCAAAACGCTTCGGAACAATAGATCTTCTTGTTAACAATGCAGGAGGCCCTCCTACAGGCACATTTGAAATGATGACAGATGAAGACTGGCAAAAGTCTTTCGATTTGAACGTCATGAGCCACGTCAGACTGATCAGAGCTGTTCTCCCCTATATGAGAGGAAAAGGCGGTAAGATTGTTAATATCGCTTCGTCTTCTGTTAAAGAACCAATCCCCGGCCTTGTGCTGTCCAATACGTTCCGCTTAGGGATTGTCGGACTGACAAAGACGCTCGCAGCCGAGCTTGCACCATATCAGATTCTGATCAATACTGCAGCACCAGGCCGGATTGCGACTGACCGTACAGCCTCCCTCGATCAGGCTGCAGCAGAGAGACTTGGAATAAGTGCTGAAGAAGCAGAAGAGCTAAACAAAAAGAAAATTCCTGCAGGCAGGTACGGCACGCCAGGTGAATTTGCAGCCTATGTTCTCTTTTTGCTGTCAGAAGCCAATACGTATATGACCGGACAGACCCAGCTTATTGACGGCGGTCTGGTTAAGTCCGTATAGAACGGCCGTTTGTGAAGTAAACTAAGCCTTAGATAAACTAGGTAAGGTGGCTTCCATGAATGGCGATCGTTCTCGCTGCAATAATCATCTGGCTTATGATTCACATTTATGTGTATTTGCCTAAAAAATGCAACCCGATTGAGTCTGCTTTTATTTTTATGGCGACTTCAATTATGAATAATATGTTCTGCTCAATAATTACTGAAAACTTGAGATGGGCGGTACCGTATGAAACGCCCGAAGGATTTACCGTCTTAATTTTACAAAGAGTCTTAATTATACCTCTGCTGTTTTTGCTTATTCTTCACCTGTTTTTAACGGTCAGGAGCATTCTTGGCAAGCTGCTTCTATTAATGGCATCATTTGGCATCGTAGTCGGCATGGAGGAGCTCTGCATGTACTTCCATGTGATGAAGTATGTGGATAACAGATGGGCGGTGCCGCTTATCCATACTCCGCTGCTGTTTTTGACGGGACTGATTGCCTTAACGTTATTCAGGCCAGTTTTGAAAAGGGGAGTGACGATGAGATGAACGGGATGCAAAATGAGCTTTATATTCTTGCTACCATTGCTGTTGCTCTCCTGATCATGGCAAAGCTGCCTAAAAAATTTCCGGCAGGCGTGTCAGTCCTGATTTTTACGTTCAGTGCACTTATCGGCCTGACTGCTGATCACATTTTAGCCATTCCGCCATATGACGTTTATGATGTCAATGATTCCCCGAACTTCGAAGTGTGGGATTTTATTTATTACAGCATGTATGGATTTTTCGGATACTTTTTTCTTTATATTTATCAGCACTTCCGTATAAGAGGAATTCTGACAATCCCATACATCATTCTTTGGTCGATGTTTTCGGTGTTTTATGAATGGGTGGCCGTTCAAGTCGGAATCTTTGATTTTGGCAAAGGGTACAAAATGCAATATTCTTTTCCGATTTACCTGTACATCCAGACGTTCTTTATCATCTTTTTTCATTTTGTCATGAAAGAATATGATAAGCTGAAAGAAAAGTCTTCCATTATATAAAAAGAGGAAGCTGAATAAGAGAGGGAGAGATTCATGACACACATAGGATTTATCGGAACAGGAGTGATGGGCAGAAGCATGGCCATGCATTTGCTGAAAGCAGGCTATCCTGTTTCCATTTATACGAGAACAAAAGAAAAAGCCGAGGATTTGCTTAAAGAAGGAGCTGTCTGGAGAGAAACAGCAGAAGAACTGGCCGGGCACTCTGATGTGATCATGACAATGGTGGGATATCCATCAGATGTAGAGGAGCTTTATTTGGGGGATCATGGCATTTTAAATGCTGCCAAAAGCGGCACTTACGTGATTGATATGACCACTTCTAAGCCGAGCCTTGCCATACACATTTATGAACTGGCGAAGCAAAAGGGAATTTACTCCATTGACGCACCTGTTTCCGGCGGCGATGTCGGTGCCCGAGAGGCCAGACTGTCCATTATGGCCGGCGGAGATAAGGAAGCATTTGAAGCATGTTTGCCGATCTTTTCTATTATTGGGAAAAATATTGTCTACCAGGGTCCTGCAGGAAGCGGACAGCATACTAAAATGTGCAATCAAATTGCCATTGCAGCCGGTATGATTGGTGTCAGCGAAGCGATTGCGTATGCGCATTCAGCAGGTCTTGATCCTGAAAATGTGCTGAAAAGCATTTCGGCAGGCGCTGCGGGAAGCTGGTCATTAAGCAATCTTGCACCAAGAATGCTGAAGGATGATTTTGAACCAGGATTTTATGTGAAACATTTTCTGAAAGATATGAGCATTGCCATCGAAGAGGCTGAACAAATGAACATGGAGGTGCCTGGCCTCGCTCTTGCCCATAAGCTTTATACGGAGCTATCAGAAAAAGGGGAAGCCGAGAGCGGTACACAGGCTTTGTACAAGTTATGGAAATCACCATCAGAAAATTGATTGGCGGGGAAGCTGCCCCAATGCACCTGCTGCTTGAAGCAGATCCCGAGGAAAAAGCCATTCAAAAGTACCTTCACAAAAGCATCGTTTTTTTGGCAGAACATCAAGAACAGACGGCTGGTGTACTGGTACTTAATGAAAATTCCTCCACATCATTAGAAGTAATGAATCTTGCAGTTGATGAAGCATTCCGGGGAAAAGGAATCGCAAAGAAACTGCTTGCACGTGCCAGAATGGAAGGGGAAACCGGCGGTTATGATTTTCTTGAGATTGGTACAGGCAATTCGAGCCTTGACCAGCTGGCCCTTTATCAAAAGTGCGGCTTCAGATTAGACAGGATCATCAGTAATTACTTCCTGGATCATTATGATAAGCCGATTTATGAAAATGGCATACCGTGTCTTGATATGGTCCGCCTGAAAATGTCTCTCACATAAAAAAGACAGCCGGATATCCCGGCTGTCTCACATTATCAAATTCTATTATTTACCGATGAACATTTGAGTCCAGTAGTTGCCTTCTTCAATGTGGCCCACACCGATGTGTGTGAAGTCAGCGTTCATGATGTTTTTGCGGTGACCTTCAGAGTTCATCCATGCTTGAACAACTTCTTCAGGAGAAGCTTGTCCTTTTGCAATGTTTTCACCTGCAGTTGTATACTCAACGCCGAACTTTTTCATCATATCAAATGGTGATCCGTAAGTTGGGCTGTTGTGGTCAAAGTAGTTCTTGCTTTGCATGTCTTTAGACTTTTCTTTCGCTACTTTGCTTAGTTCTTCGTCAAGCTGAAGCGGTTTTAGACCTTGCTTTTCACGCTCTGCATTTGTAAGTTCTACAACTTTTTTCTCAAATTCACTTACTGCAGCCTGAGTTTGCTCTTGCTTTGGAGCTTCTTCTTTTGCTTCAGGTGCCTGCTGCTGTGCAGGTGCTGGAGCTGCTTCTTGCTTAGGCGCTTGAGCTTGTTCTTGCTGAGGTGCCTGTGGTGCAGCCTGTCCTTGCTGTGCTTTAAACTGGCTCAGCTGCTCTTCAACCATTTTTTGAAGCTCAGGATTGTTGATGTTTTTCAACATATCCTGTGTTTGTTCCTGATTTAAATTGCAGTTTTGACCGGCAATTTGGTAAGCTTTGACTTGCATATTTGATTGCTGTGGCGCTGCTGCATCTGCAGTTTGTCCACCCGCATTAAATGTAAAAATAGTAGCTGCTGCTGCAACTGAAAGTGCAATAGACTTCTTCATGAAAAAATTCCTCCTAAGAGTTTTTTTTGTTGTGTTCCTTGCTACACACATATCGTAACACACGATTCTTGTAATATATCAGCCAGTGCTTTCCATTGACACTCATTCAGAATGCCAATCTATCGTCCTTACAAATTGTAAGTCTCACAAAAACCTGACAGCAAAGAATTTGCGGCGGATTAAACATCTGTCTGACCCACCAGGTTTTTGGCAGATTTTTTCTAGCATTATCCAGCAAAACTAACTTTTTCATTGAATTGTTTCTTGACAAAAAATTTACCCCCATTTTTGTGTAACAAGTATTACACAAGTGTTACAATAGGGTTGTAATTAGATGAATGAACCCACAATCGGATGAATCCGATTTTGAAAGGAGATAAACTGCGTTGACTGAGCAAGGCAATAGTCAGGCGGATCTGCGGAAATTAAAGAAAAAACGCTTAATCCGCATCAACGTTTTCTTTTTCTTTGTGTTTTTGCTGTTTGTAGCACTTATTATCCGGCTTGGTGTTGTGCAGATTGTCCAGGGAGAAGAGTTTTCCAAGGAAGTCAGCCGCACAGAGTCCAACTATGCCAGTTTCCCTGCACCCCGGGGCAAGATGTATGACAGGAACGGAAATGTCCTTGTTGAAAACATCGGTGTAGACGCGATTACGTATACGGTTGAAAAAACAACCAAAGCAAAAGACAAGCTCGAGACTGCTGCGAAACTGGCTTCATTAATTGAAGTCCCAACCGAATTTCTAAAAGAACGAGATTTGAAGGACTACTGGGTCGCAGCGAACCCGGAAGATGCAGCAGACCTTTTAACCGAAAAGGAAAAATCGAAAAAAGGCAGTGAAACCTATAAGCTTCAGATCGACCGGGTACCCGTAAAAGAACTTGAAGCATTAAAGGCTAATCCTGCAGAACTTGAAATAGCGGCACTTTATACCCGTTTTTCATCCGGCTATGCCTATGAGCCCCAAATTGTAACAGCTACAGGCCTGACAAAAGGCGAAGAGCTGACAAAGGACGAGCTGACCCGCGTGGCTGAAAATCTTGAAGATCTGCCAGGTGTGGATATCATCACAGACTGGAAACGCTCCTATCCCAACGGCGACCTTCTGACAGGGGTTTTCGGCAGTGTGACAACTCCTAAACAGGGAATTCTTGAAGCAAGAAAATCATATTACACAGCCCGCGGCTATGCCCGCAACGAACGGGTTGGCCGAAGCAACCTTGAGTATCAGTACGAAGACTATCTGAATCCGAGAAAATCTAAAGTGCAATATGTGACGGACACAAGCGGCAATGTCATTTCCGAATCGGTCATCGACGAAGGAAGACGCGGCTATGATCTAAAACTGTCCTTTGACCTTGAGCTTCAGAAGCAGCTCGATCAAATTGTCGAACAAGAACTGAAAGTCGCCCGAGGAAAATCCGGAAATTACCTCGTGGACAGAGCCTTTGCGGTCATGATGGACCCGCATACAGGCGACGTGCTTGCCATGTCAGGGAAGAAGTACAGTTTTGAAGAGGGGAAAGTAAACGATTATATTGTAGGGAATTTTACGACTCAATATGAAATAGGCTCTACCATTAAAGGCGCAACTGTTTTAGCTGGATATCAACATGGAATACCGAGGGGCACTGTCTACGTTGATACTCCGATGAAACTGAAAGGTGCTCCTGATAAAAAGTCAGTCAGAAATATGGGGCCTGTCTCTGACATAAGAGCTCTTCAAAAAAGTTCAAACGTTTATATGTTCAGAATAGCTCTTGAAATTGCAGGGGAGACATACGTTCCAAACGGACCTCTAGATATTTCATCCAACGATTATCAGCGACTGAGAAATTATTACAGCCAATTTGGACTTGGTGTGCCGACAGGAATTGATCTTCCTAATGAATCAATTGGTCTTCAAACAAGTGCGAGTGATCCGGGTAAGCTTGTCGATATGGCAATCGGCCAGTTTGATACGTATACGCCGCTTCAAATGGCTCAGTACGTATCCGTTATAGCTAATGGAGGGTACCGCGTTGAACCGAGGATTGTAACAAGCATACATTCACCGAATGAAGAGAAACAGCTTGGACCGATTGTAACCGAACATGAACCGACTATTCTAAATCGAATAAATAATTCACCGGAAGACATACGACAAGTGCAGAGGGGATTCGAAGCTGTTACAAAAACAGAAGGTACGGCAGCAGGAGTCTTTGGTAAATACGATGTCGCAGGGAAAACCGGAACGTCTCAAACTAGCTACTATGGTGAACTGAGCAAAAAAGCATATTGGGGTACAGATACAAATAATTTAGCTTTCGTAGGCTACTACCCTGCATCAAAGCCTGAAGTGGCAATCAGTGTGTTGGTTCCTTATACTGGGCTGCGGGCAGGGCATCCTGTAAACAAAAATATCGCCAAGCGCGCAATCGAAGCCTATGCAAACCTTGATCCTAAACCGCAGAATCAGGATGCAGACAGTTCGGCTGATGTCTCTTCGCAGGAAGAAACCGGGCAGGAATAACAAGCAGACTTTAGCTTTCCTTCACAGGAAGGCTTTTTTCTTTGCCTTTTTTTCTGAAATCAGAGTAGCCCATTATATAGTAGGAAAAAATAGGGTAAATCAAAGAAATGAGGGATCACATGGGATTTTACTCTCCTGAAAACATTCAGCTTATGAAGAGGTTTCCTGATCTTGCGCCTGAGCTTTATCAGTCATATACTGCATTCAGCAAAGCGGTGCTGAGTGACGGACATTTAACGAAAAAGGACAAGGAAATCATTGCTGTGGCTGTTTCTCATGAAACGGAATGTCCTTACTGCATTGATTTTCATACGAAAAAAGCAAAGAAAGAAGGGGCAAGTGCGGAAGAATTATTTGAAGCAGTCATGGTCGCGGCTGCAATCGAAGCAGGCGGCGCCTATGCTCACAGAATGCAGATGCACAGGGCATACGACGGTAATGCTGCAGATGCCTTTTATAAAAGCTCGGATCTTGCAGATTTAAAAACGATGAGTGATTTGACTCCGGAAATCAGTGCTTCGGCCCATGCTTTTTTTTCTAAGGCAATGGCTGCCGGCAAGCTATCTGCCAAACAAAAGCAGCTGATTGCAGTGGCGGTGGCGCACACGTCAGAATGCCCATACTGCATTGCCTCCCATACAGCAGGTGCTAAGCAGGAAGGCTGCTCTAAGGAAGAACTGGCGGAAGCCGCTATGACAGCAGCACTGTTAAGGTCAGGCGGTGTTGTCACACATGCGGTAAATATGCTGAAATCCTTCGAGGGTGAAAACGAAAAATCTTCACATAATTGAAGCGGACATGCCAAAACTAAGATAAGTCAAAGGAGGGAAGAACATGTCTAAAACAAACAAAAACGATGCGGATCAGAAAAACAAAAAAGGGTTTGACTCAAGCAAAACGGACTCTGAGTTCAGCAATGAGCTAGGCAGTGCCGCTTCAAACCGCGCGCACAAAGAAAAAGCAAAAAAAGAAAAAGCTTCAAAAAATGCAGGTGAATATAAAGGATAAAAGCAAGCCGGATCTCAAGCCGGCTTGCTTTTTTGATAGCTAGAATGACAGCGATCCTTGCATAACCCGGAAAAAAATTAACTTTTTCAGGAAATCTTAAAGGAATTTTGAAAGACAGAATCGAATTTTGTTAAGTAAAATCGAACGTTCTGCAGGCGAAGGTCATCTGCTTCCTTGTTTCTTCCTTTTTCTCCTCTCAGGCTCCCGCATTACGATCATTTTGACTGCTGTTTCCCAAAAGCAGAAAGCACGGAATTGTGTTGTGATTCACATTTTAAGGGGGGGCAATGCATGAAGCAGGAAACAGAAAGCGAATATCAGGTATTGCCGCAGGCAGAGCTGTTTGCAGTGATGAACGACAGCGGCAGGTTTCAGTTTGTGTCTGCAAACAGCGAGGAGCACCTGGGCTTTAAAAGCAGTGAAATGATTGGCACCGTATTGAAGGAATATGTTCATAAAGATGATCTTTTTTTAGTGGAGAGCTATTTTTACAATGAACATCATCTTCATCCTTGCACCTTTCGTTTCATGTTAAAGAATGAAACCTATATATGGCTGGAAGCTGATATTGATTTTATAAGAGCTGCAGCTGCAGAGGAAAATCAGATTATTCTCAAGCTGAAAATTCCTAAAACAAGCCGGCATGGAGATCCGTCCAGGCGTGTGCAGCTGAATAATCCTTATTTAAGTGAAGAATCACAGGAAATCAGCATTCATGCGACAGAGCTGCTTAAAAAACTGCCGTGTCCCCTGTTTATATCCCAGAAGGGCCAGCTTTGCTATGTCAATCAGGCCCTTATTGACCTGCTTGGAGGATCGTCAAAAGAAGATCTTCTTGGGAAAGATGTTCTTGATATCATCGATCATGATTACCATGACATTGTAAAAAATCGCATACAAAGAATGCAGCAGGGCTCCTATGTCGGCCTTATCGAACAAACGTGGAGAAGGCTTGACGGAACACCTGTTGAAGTGGAAATAAAAGCGGCCCCTGCCATTTATAAAAACAAGCCGGCGGAACTGGTCGTTCTGATTGATATTTCATCACGCAAGAAGTTCCAGAAAATCCTTCAGAAAAGCAGGGAGCGGTATCAGCTCCTGATTCAGAATTCCATTGATACCATCGCTGTTATTCATAGAGACAAATGGGTTTTTATTAATGAGTCTGGAGTAAAGCTTTTTGAAGCTTTAGACTACCCTGATATGCTCGGCAAAAACGTCTTTGCCTTATTGGAACTGGAAGATCATGAACAGGTGAGGGAAAAACTCCGCAGTATTGTCGAAGAGAAATCTGAAGTGGAAGTAACGAAGCAATCCTGGCATACATACAACGGCAGCACAATTTATACGGAAATGGTCTGCATTCCCACCACGTATTTTGGCGAACGGGCCGTTCAAGTGATCTTAAGGGATATTTCTGACCGGAAAAAGGCAGAGGAGCTCATGCTTCGCTCTGAAAAACTTTCCGTTGCAGGACAGCTTGCAGCCGGAATTGCCCATGAAATCCGCAATCCGCTGACGGCTATCAAGGGATTTCTGCAGCTTATGCATTCTGCAAACCGCCACGATCAAGGGTACTACGAAATTGTCTTTTCTGAGCTGAACCGAATTGAACTGATCCTGAGTGAACTGCTGATGCTTGCAAAACCTCAGGAAAGGGTCCTGAAAAAAACGGACTTAACTGCTCTTGTAAGTGACGTTGCAACGCTGCTTGAAACGCAGGCAATCATGAATAATGTCATCATACAAACCGTTCCCCAGGAAGAAAAACTGTTTATCCACTGTGATCAGAACCAGCTGAAACAGGTGTTCATTAATCTGATTAAAAATGCGATTGATTCCATGCCTAAAGGAGGGACCATTCAGCTTCGTTTCGAAAAAGCGGAAGGTTTCATTTTTGTGCATGTGAAAGATGAAGGGGAGGGAATACCTAAAGAAGCCCTGAAAAAAATCGGCGAACCCTTCTACACGACGAAAGAAAAAGGAACAGGCCTTGGATTAATGATCACATATAAGATCATTGAAAATCATAAAGGCAGCATGAGCATTGAGAGCACGCCTGGAATGGGCACGGTTTTTACACTGAAGCTGCCTGAAGCATAAAAGGCAAAAAGCCAGCGAAGCATGTAGCGTCCGCTGGCCAATCTTACCTGCTTTTTATATAGTGTTCAAACCGGTCCATCGCCTCCTGAAGCTGTTCAAAGCTGCAGGCATAAGAAATTCGAATGTATCCTTCCCCCAAAGCAGAAAATGCACTCCCCGGCACTACAGCCACTCCCCCATCCTTTGCAAGCGAATAGGCAAAATCAAAAGAAGAGGCATTGAAATGCTTGATGCTCGGAAAAATGTAAAAGGATCCGTCCGGCTTTTCAGTCGGAAGCCCCATCTCCGTTAATCTCCTGTACACATAGTTCATTCTTTTTGAATATTCACCGTTCATAGGTGCTGCATCGTTTTTGCCTGCTGTAAGAGCCTCCAGAGCAGCCTTTTGCGAGATGGAGGACGCACAGGATATGTTATATTGATGCACCTTCAGCAAATGCTTGCTGATGGCAGCCGGCGCGAACACAAACCCGATTCGAAAGCCGGTCATGCTGTGTGATTTTGAAAGTCCGTTTATGACGATTGTCTGATCACGCAGGTAAGACGCAATCGAACGGTGTTTTCCATCAAAAACAAGTTCGCTGTATATTTCATCTGACAGAACGAAAAGATCTTTGACTTTCAGCAGTTCGGCAATTTTCATCAGTTCTTCCTCATCAAGCGTAACGCCTGTAGGATTGGATGGATACGGCAGGACGACACAGCGCGTTTTTTCAGTCAGATGCCTGCTGATCAGTTCTGCCGTTAATTTAAACCCGTGTTCTGTTGTATCAGCGTGCACCGCTTCAGCTCCGCAAAGTGAGATGATTGGCTCATAGCCGGGATAGACCGGTCCTGGCAGAATGACTTCGCTTCCCGGAGAAAGGATGGTCCTGAATGCAATATCAATGGCCTGACTGGCTCCGGCTGTTACTATCACTTCATCTTTTCCTTGATAAGTTAGCCCATATTTTTCTTTTACAAAGGCAGCGGCAGCTTCTCTGAGTTCGGGGTAGCCCGCATTGTGGGTATACGTGGTAAAATCGCTCTCAATCGCCTCGATGGCGGCCTTTTTCACATGAGCTGGAGTTAAAAAATCCGGCTGGCCGATTGTGAGTGATATGGTATCCTCAAATTCGGAAACCATATTGAAAAACTGGCGGATGCCAGAGATCTGAATGTTTTTAACCTGCTGATTAATAAGGTGCTCCATCATGTTCATCCTTTTTCTATGTAATCAAATAACGTGTTATTATACCATCATACACAATTATTCCGTCAAATTCACCCATTCTGCGCGTGTTTAGTAACATAGTAAGAAGGGTAAAAGTCAAAAATATATTTATCTACAAAGAAAGATGTGACAGAATGATACGTACATTAGCCGTTCAATCCAGCGGGGAGGTTGTTTATGACCTGCCCCTTAAAGAACTGAGAAAACCCGAAATAAAATGGTATTGGGTCGATTTCCAGGATCCTACCGCAGATGAAACGAAACTGCTGAGCAAATTCTTCCGCTTTCATCCTCTAGCCATTGAAGACTGTGTGGAGTTTGTTCAAAGACCGAAAATTGATACATATGACACCTATTTGTTTGTTGTCATGCATGCCATTCAGCAAAAAACTCTTGAAGCTGAAGAACTCGATCTTTTTATTGCGAGGAATTACGCGGTTACTTTTCATAAAAAGCCGATAAGGGATTTGAATAATATCTGGTTTAAAATGAAAAAGGACGAAGGCTTAAAGGAAGGGGGGCCTTCCCTTTTGATGCACCAGCTGATGGACCAGCTGGTAGATGAATATTTCCCTCCTGTCTATAAGCTTGAGGACTTGCTGAATGAAATTGAGGAGAATACGAAGGATCTGACAATCAGCGAATTGATGGAAGGTGTTTTTGATATCCGCACAGATTTGTATAAGCTGAGAAGAACAATCATCCCAATGCGGGACCTGCTGTACAGGATGATCAGTTCCAGCAGTCTTAAAGCCTATATCAGAGATGAGATCTATTTTCAGGATATATACGATCACCTGCTGAAGCTTGTTGAAATGATTGATGCGAACAGGGAGCTGAGCGCAGATATCAGGGACAGCTATCTGTCCATCAGTTCAGACAGAATGAACAGAGTCATGATGACATTGACGGTCATCTCGTCCATTTTCCTTCCGCTTACATTTATTGCGGGGCTTTACGGGATGAACTTCCAGTACATGCCGGAGCTCACCGGCAAATATAATTACTTTATTGTTGTGGGCATCATGGTGCTGATTGCAGCCGGAATGATTTACTTTTTCGCGAAAATGGGCTGGTTCAGATATCATAAAGGAACAAAGCTATAACGCACATACACGCTGCCTTCGGGCAGTTTTTTTACGTTTAATTAAAAGAATGAAGAGGAAAATCATAGTATAATAAAGGAAAAGACTGAGGCGGTGGATGGTTTTGAAAAGAATTGCTGTTATTGGCCAATCGGGAGAGATACCAGCTGAAGTGCGGGCAATAAGTGAAGAAGTGGGAGCTGAAATTGCCAAGCGAAATGCCGTGCTGCTGACAGGCGGCGGAAGCGGAGTGATGGAAGCGGCGTCCAAAGGGGCAAAAGAAGCGGGAGGTCTTGTCATCGGGATTCTTGCAGGAGATGAGACTCATGTTGCCAACGATTACCTGGACGTTCCGATTACGACGGGCTTATCCTTTGATTACAGAAGTCTTGTGCTGGTTCATTCCTGTGATGCGATCATTATGATCAGGGGAGGAAATGGGACATTGGGAGAACTGTCTGCTGCCTATATGAATAAAAAGCCTGCCGTTGTCATTGAAACATCCGGAGGGTGGGCGGCGAAGCTGAAGGAAGCCGCATTTGAAGGAGCCTATCTTGACGAGCGCCGGACCGTGGAAATCCACTACGCGAACTCAGCAAAAATGGCAGTAGACAGAGCCTTCTTAAGAATCGAACATCCGCTTGATGAAATGAAAAATACAGGGATTATCGGGGATTAATAAAAGATAAAGCGGACGTGCTGTTTGGCCGTCCGCTTTTTCTGGTTATCTGCTACAAGAAAACGAAGCAATCCGCTGCGTGTCAATTCCGAAATAGACCCATCTGAATTGGCGGGGTCTCCATCTGTACCCTGCGACGGATGTTCTGCCGACAAAGGTCGGGTAAAACCAAAAGCTGTTTCCATTGTTAAGCCAAACGTACGTAAAGCGGAAAAGACATCCGCTGATGGCTCCCGGGTCTACTGCAAAAAGTGATGGACTTTGCTGGGGGATCTGGCTTGGAGGGGGGCCTGTCGGTGCCTGCGTTCCTCCGCCTCCAAATCCTGGCGGCGGACCTGGCGGCATGCCTCCTCCAGGACCAAAGCCTCCTCCAGGACCGAAGCCTCCTCCAGGACCGAAGCCTCCTCCCGGAAAACCTGGAAATCCCTGACGATCGTATGGATTGTACATATTCACATTCCTCTCCTCATTAGCCTACAACTCACAGTATGCATCAGCGGGTAAGGAAGTGAATGGAAATTCTGGGCTTTGCTCAGCACAACGTAAAAAGGAACGCTTCATCTGAGCGTCCCTTTTTACGTTGGCACATTAATATCCGAAATCCCAATCCATTTGCTCCTGCCAGACAGCGAAATGAAAGGGGGGAAGAATCATCGTTCTGCCATTCACTTTACAGCTGCACGAGTCTGAACCCGCATTCTCTTTCAGTTGCACATATATTTCTTCAGGAATATCCTCAAGAACAGTCATATCCTGATTTTCATGAAACAGCAAAACGGTTCCCACCGAAAAAACACCTTCTTTTACTAGAGATCAGTCAAAAAACACATTTAGAATTCTACCATGTTTTCGAATGAAATCCGCGGCTGAAAAGAAGATGTCATAAAATCGCCAAATCGAAATCGTTTACAGGAAGTTTAAAGGTGTTTTTTCATTTTGTACTGAATGAAGAGCATGGGATCAATAGACACGTAATGCTCAGTTAAAACCGAGTAGCCCCTGTTCATGAAAAAGGTCCGGGCTGTTATTCCCGTACTGAGAGTGACCTTTTTGTGGCCCGAATCTCTTGCCGTTTTCTCCAGTGCCTCAAGAAGGGCGGATCCGGTTCCCGTCCTTTGATGGTCTTTATGAGAATATAAAAAATGAATGTCTCCGTTATGAGTCAGTGTGCCAAATCCTGTAATTTTTTTATTTATTACAGCAAGGAGAGTCGTGTTCACTGTCAGCAGGTCACCCCAATTTTCGTAGTGATCAAGTCTTTTTGGAGCAAGTGCATGTATATGATCAGATGAATAGTCTCTTCCATTAATTTCACAGACTGTATCAATATATAAGTTAATAACTTCTTCAAGATCCTTTTCTTCAAATAATCTAATCTTCATCAGCACCACCAAGTATGTTTAATTTTTCTGCACGCGCATCTTTAATTAAATCGGTTAACCAGGCAAGTTCTGCTTCTCCATGCAGTATTGATCCTCTAATTAAGTGAATAACAGCTCTCGGAAGCTTCTTATATAAGTCAAGTATTCCTTTAAGCTCTGTCACTCTCTTCTTTGTAAGCTCCACTCTCTTTTCAAGAACATCTGCGACTTCCTGAGGATTGCTGTGGAGAGTAAAAGCAACGCCCGTAAAAAGAGGATGATACAGATTTGAATCGCTCGACAGTTCGTCCAGAATCAATTTGTGAAAGAGTTTTTTCCCTGATTCGGTAATCGAATAGATCGTTTTATCAGGCCTGTTCGTATCTTTAATAATGTCAACAATTTCAATATGCTCTTTCTTGTAAAGCTGTTCCACTGCATAATACAAGGAGCCTTTCTGCAGTTTCATAAAATGGTCCATATGTCTTTGTTCCATAATCTGCTTCATTTCATAGGGATGGGCATCCTGTTCCATTAAAAGCCCTAGTATGACCAATTTCATTGACATACAGCATACCTCGCTTTACCGAAGCTGGTGGATCTTGATCAGCTTACTTAAATTATATAGTCTAGTTTGACCATTTAGCAACGATTTTACATGAAGGTTCACTAAATCGATAAAAGGGAAAGATATCGGTGGAAATGTAAATGAACCATCTATCTATTTTCTGTTCTATCCTGTAAAATAAAGTGTTTGAAAAAATAGTTCCTTTATGGAGGAATACGTGTGCTGCAAATGATGAAACCTTTATTGGTTAATATTACAATTCTTTTTTCCCTTACCTATAATGCGAATCTGTTTTTTCCGTTTCATTCAACCCAGAAGCAGGCATTAAAACAGAAAATCATTTATGGGCTGATCAGCTCATTCGGCGCTCTTCTTTGCATGGCGTATCCGATCGAAACACTCGGTGATACGAATTTTGATTTGAGAATGGTTGTTGTGATGATTGTCACCCTGTATTCCGGTTTTCTGTCAGGTGGAATTGTTCTTATTGTAACATGCTTTGCCAGATTTTTAATCGGCGGAGAATTCTATCAGATCGGGATTGCTGTTACAGTCTTTGCTTATGTTATGGCACTGCTGTTCAGGAAGGCGTTTCTTCAGTCAAGCAATAAATACATGTTTGGAAGCATCATTTTTGCCGTTTATTTTGCTGTCTATATTTTGATCATTTACTCTAAGATCAATTTTCTGGGACTTCCTTTTTACTTTGTCTATTTCCTGACCTTTTACTTTTCATGTATTTCGATGATTTATATTATTGAAAGCCTCATAAAAACAAATAAGCAGTTTGATGAAATGGTTTATATGGATAAACTCACGACAATTGGCCAAATGGCAGCAGCCATTGCCCATGAGATCCGCAATCCAATCACAACGGTCAGAGGATTTATCCAGTATATACAGCAGAATACAGCTGATGAAAATCTGAAAAAGTTTTCTCCTTTGATTTTGGAAGAACTGGACCGGACAAACAAAATTATTACAGATTATCTGCTGCTGTCAAAGCCCGGAAATCGTGAAATGACGAAGATTGATATTGATGATGTGCTTATCGACAGCATCGAGCTGCTGAAACCGCTCGGGTATTATTCCAATGTCAGCCTGACTTTCGAATCTGACGCCAGAAACGCCGTATACGGGGACATCCATCTCCTGAAGCAGTCTTTGATGAATGTGATTAAAAATGCAATTGAATCCATTGAAGACAGCGGGGAAGTAGAAATAACCAAAACAACGAATGATGCAGACGGAACCATCAGCATTGCCATCAGTGATAACGGAAAAGGAATGACGGAGGAAGTAAGAAAAAACCTCGGTTTGCCGTTCTATACCACAAAATCAAAAGGCACCGGTCTTGGATCGATGATCACAAACAGGCTGATCAGGGAAATGGGCGGCACAGTCGAATACGAAAGTGAGCTTGGAAAGGGCACCTGCGTAATTATCAGCCTTCAGTTATATCAGGAAATGAATCACTGAAGAGAAGAAGGAGACACGAATGTTCGGAGAGAAAGTATAACGGAAAAGGGGGAGACTGGAGATCACATGTTTTCTTTTCTCATGCAGGCACTAACCGTTGCCGGTGCCATTTTCTTGTTTACAGCCCTGTATATTGTGATTCGAATGATTAAGAAGCAGTAAAAAACCCAGTTCAAGCTGAACTGGGTTTTTTGTATTGGACTCCCGTAGCTTACCGGGCGATTCCGCATTTCTATCTATATACTATGTGAAATAAAATTAGCAAGAAACAGCACTGCGATGATGTAAAGCGGCAGGGCCACTTCGTTTGTGCGTTTCATGGCAAGTTTTAAGATTGGATAAGCAATGAATCCAAAGGCCATTCCGTCTACGATGCTGTAGGTAAGGGGAATGAGTGCAATGATCAAAAAGGCCGGAAAGCTTTCCGTAAAATCTTTCAGATCGATGTTCTGGATATTCTGAATCATCAGCCCGCCGATTAAAATTAAAATAGGGGCAATTGCACTGTCTGGAATCAATTTAAGATACGGCAGAAAGAACAGTGATCCTAAAAACAGGAAGCCTGCTGTGATGGCAGTCAGTCCTGTGCGTCCGCCTGCCTGAATTCCTGCAGCTGTTTCGACCGTGCTTACTGTTGGACTAGTTCCGAATAAGCCAGCTGTAATGGCCGAAATGGCATTTGCCCTGAGCGAACCGCTGTACCTGTCTTGTCTGCTGATCATATTGACGTGTCCGTGAACAAGGCCGATGTTTTCAAACACGATGACCATCGTGAGTGAGAAAGTGGCCGTCCAGAATGCGAGATCTGCCATCTGATTAAATGACATGGCGCCAAAAACCTGAGTATACGACGCCGCAGAAAAGGAGGTCCCGCTGCTTTGAGAACTGTCAATCAAGCCAAATCCTGCAGCAATGGCTGAACCGGCAAGAATGCTGATCAGGAAGTTGCCCGGAATGTTCCTGGCAAACAGCACAATTGTAATGATTAATGTTATCAGCGTAACGAAGACATGGGGATCTGTAAAATCACCAAGTTTGACGAACGTCGTCTCGCTTCCGGTGACAATTCCGCCTTTTTGCAGACCGATAAACGTAAGGAATATCCCAATTCCGACCGTAATCGCTTCTTTCAGCGAGTCCGGTATGGAAGCGCTGATGATGCCGGAGAGCTTCGTGAATGCAACAAGTGCAAAAAGAAGACCTGAGACAAAAACGACGGCAAGACCTTCCTGCCAGGAAAGTCCCATAGAACCGCAGATGGTGTAGGTGAATAACGCATTCACCCCCATCCCTGGAACTAGAATAATCGGTGTTTTTCCAATAAAGCCCATTAGTACACAACCTGTGAAAGAGGTAAGAATGGTGGCGATAATGCCTGCTTCAATCGGAATGCCTGCGTCTGCCAAGATCGCTCCGTTAACGGCTACGATATAGACAATCGTAAAAAAGGAAATCATTCCTGCGAGCAGCTCTTTCTTGACTGTCGTGTCATGCTGTTCAAGCTGAAAGTACTTATGCAATTTTTAACCCTTCCTTAAAAAGTAACCCTCGACCCAACCCGTACAACCGGCATCAGCCGATTCACATATAGCATTATACCAAGAGGGAAGACTTTGTGCATTATCTTTATTTGTCATTTTCTGTGAGAGGCTTTTTAATCATGACTCTTATTAAACAGACAGGAGCTCGTTCACGTTAATTTTTTGTAAACGGGCAGGTGGCGGCTTCCTGTTTAAAGAAGATAACCATACAAAAAGAAAACGGAGGATGCAAAATGGCACACTTAGAAAAGCCTGAAACGATTAGCCTTCAAAAGGATAGGGCCTGGAAACTGTACTTGTCGCTCCCTATTTTGTCATGGGCGCTTTATGATTTTGCGAACACTATTTTTTCATCTAATATTACAACCATTTTCTTCCCTTTTTATCTGCAGGAAGTCATTGGCGCAAACGAAAGACTGGACCAGATTGCAAGTTCATTTATATCCTATGCCAATGCAGCAGCAAGCTTCCTGCTCGTTCTGTTTTCTCCGCTGTTCGGCGTATTAATTGACAGATCGGGTAAAAAGAAGGCATATATTATTCCTTTTACCTTAATAACCGTGCTGTGCACCATTCTTATGGGGGTTTTTGGAATGACAGAGTTTTCTTATACGCTCTTTGGACTCCCCGCTGGTTTAGTGTACGTTATTTTGCTCTTTATCATGGCGAAATTCTTTTACCATTCAAGCCTGATCTTTTATGATACGATGATTTCTGATTTAGGCACCGGCAAGCAGATTCCTTTAATATCAGGATTCGGTGTTGCGGTAGGGTATGTTGGGACTCTTGTCGGTCTCAGTGTTTATCTGTATGTTGGAGATTCAGGCTTCCACAAGGCATTTATACCGACAGCCCTTCTTTTTTTAGTCTTTTCCCTTCCGCTTTTTTTCTTTGTAAAAGAAAAGCCCTTAGCGGGTAAACCTGAAAAGACGGGATTTTTCGATGGCTACAGAGAAATTATCCGTACATTCAAAGAAATAAGAACGTATAAAGCCGTTTTTTTATTCATGATTGCCTATTTCTTTTTAAACGATGCCATCGCCACCGCAGTAGCGATGATGGCTGTTTATTCAAAAGCCATTGTAGGGTTCTCATCAGGTGAATTTATTTTGCTGTATCTTGTCTCAACGGTGGCAAGCATAGCCGGATCTTTTCTTTTTGGATATATTACAAAGGCATCAGGAACGAAAAAAAGCATCATGTATGTAGGAATCATCCTGGTCATAGCGCTGGCTTTTGCGGCATTTGCTGTTAATGCAGCCATGTTCTGGGTTGCTGGAAGTTTGTTCGGAGTTTCTCTTGGAGCTATGTGGGTCACGTCAAGAACGTTTATTGTGGAATTGACGCCGGAAAACAAGAGGGGACAGTTCTTCGGCCTTTTTGCCTTTTCCGGGAAGGTGTCATCCATTGCAGGACCGCTCCTTTACGGAACCATCACACTTGTTCTCGCTGATTACGGTGATCTTGCAAGCAGGATTGCCATTGGCTCACTGATGATTCTTGCAGGCATCGGGCTTGCTGTCCATATGATTGTTCCTGACAATGAAGCGTAAGCCTGAGATTTCCTCAGGCTTTTTTTCATTGTCCGGTTGAGAAAGATCAAATTGTTCCGATATATAAGGTATGTGTAACTATAGAGAGGAAGAAAACGATGCAGCAGACAGAGATATTATTGGAAAGCGGCACGAATGAACTTGAAATCGTTGAATTTACTGTAGCGGGACTAAAATTCGGGATTAATGTCATTAAAGTGAAAGAAATCATCCAGCTTCAGACTATGACAAAAGTGCCTCATGCCCATCCGAATGTTGAAGGCATTACTGAGCTGAGAGGGGAAGTTCTGCCTGTAGTGAATACAGCAAAAGCACTTGGTCTTGGGGAGAATCCAAATTCTTCTGCAGACAAGCTGATTGTGACGGAATTTAATAAGCAAAAGGTCATCTTTCATGTGCATGGGGTCACTCAGATTCACCGGATTTCATGGAGCCTGATTGAAAAACCGTCCCGGCTTTACCAGGGTCTTGAAAGTCAGATTACAGGAGTCGTGAAGTGGAACGGGGAAATGATTCTTCTGCCTGACTTTGAGAAACTGATTGTTGAGATTAATCCGGAATCGGGCATTCACTTAAATCAAATAAAAAAGCTCGGAAAGCGCGAACGGTCAGATAAGAAAATCGTCATCGCAGAAGATTCGCCATTACTCAGAGGGCTATTGCATGATACGCTGCAGGAAGCGGGATTTGTAAATCTGGAATTTTTTGAAAATGGCAAAGACGCACTGGACTACCTTCAAACGCTCTGCAGCAGCGGCGGTGCATTAAAAGATGAAGTGCAGCTGGTGATTACAGACATTGAAATGCCGCAAATGGACGGCCACCATCTGACGAAGCGCATTAAGGAGCATACGGCGCTTGCGGTTCTGCCTGTTCTCATATTTTCTTCGCTCATAACAGAGGATCTTAAACATAAAGGTAGAAAAGTCGGGGCGGACGGACAAGTAAGCAAACCTGAAATTGCTGAGCTCGTTTCCATGATTGATCAATTTATTCTTTAGGGATGCAGGATGAAGAAAGAGGCCTTTCCGTATGAGGAAAGGCCTCTTTCTCATTTCTCTTCAATAGCTCTCGCCCAAGCGCTTAAATACAGGTTTTTTGTATGTAGGTGCAGATTTATTGGGGCGGTTTGAAACGGTCTCCTTTACGCCGACATACTGCTGAAGCAGTGCTTTTGCTTTTGCCAGGGATAAATGTATTTTTGGATTTCGGTATGACTGATTCAGTGAACCGAGATGTGGGAGATTTTCGAAGTCATCTTTAGTGGGAGGCATATGAAAATAATATTCTCCGGCAGATATAAGAACGTCTGACTGCTGTTTGCTGTTTTTAGGGTTATTGGAAAAGTGTAGTCCTTCTTTTTTTGCTTTTCCTTCGGTTAAGAGTTTTTGAAGGGCACGTTTCTTCAGCATATATAAAAATTTCGGGTCTGGCGCCGTCTTAGCATGCCGGTTTACGATATAGATTGCTTTTGCTACATTATCTGTCGTTGGTTTAAGCGGCTGATTTCGCTGATCGTCCATTTTCTCTCTCCTTTGCACATTTATTCGCTTATTCTAAATTATACGTTTCCAGGTGTAAAATGCAAACTTAATCTAAAATCAATTACCCGTTTTCCCGGTTTTCGTTCATCAGCTGACGATCTGAAAACGAATCCATGATCTTCAGGAAATAATCCGCATAAACAGGATCCCATTGTGTGCCGCGTCCTTCTTTAATAATGGAGAGCGCTGTCTCAGACGGCATTCCGCGTCTGTATGGTCTGTCAGAAGTCATTGCGTCGTATGCGTCCGCAACGGCCATAATCCTTCCGAAAAGAGGAATATCATTTCCTGCGAGTCCTTCAGGGTATCCATGACCGTCAAACCGTTCATGATGATATTTGACGCCTGGAATGAGAGGCCGGAGCATTTCAGCAGGCTGTACACTTGAGAGAATGCTTGCACCAATAACCGGGTGTTTTTTAATTTCTTCATATTCTTCCATGGTCAAGCGTCCTTCTTTCATAAGGATGCTGTCTTTAATGCCGATTTTGCCGATGTCATGGAGAAGCGCTGATTTCCTCAAGTCATCAAGAGTTTCTTCACATAATCCTGCTTCCCTGCCAATCATAACGGAATATTCCGCTACTCTGATGGAGTGGCCAGCGGTATTAGGATCTCTTGCATCTAGAGCAGAGGCAAGTGTTGTATACAAACTTTCCAGAAGCTGATTATTGATCTGATCACGCTCTTTAAGCCCGCGTATCATTTTATTAAAACCAGCGATAACCGTTGCAAATTCATCCGAATAAACCTCATTCCGGTAATGGAATTGCCCCTGTTCAACCTCTGCCATGCCCTCCTGAAGCTTCTCAATAGGTTCAGAAATGTTTTTGAACAGCAAAAAAGAGCCAAAAACCGCAAATAGCACAGACATAATGACAATCAGCATGGACCAGCTCCAATATTCAGGCAATCCCGGAGCCACACCTTCCTTAAAACGCAGCTGTGAAGCCAGAGCAAACAGCAGCAGCGGGTATACACCAATGTAGATGGCGCTGAACATGACTTTGGACTTTAAAGAGATGGGGATTTCCCGGTCAGGCACAAGATCCGTCCCATAAAGCATAAGACCTTTATTGCGGAGGGTAATAAGCATAGGCTTCACCGCTTTGGAACATAAAAAGAATTCAATGACGCTGTGCATGCCCGCAACTAAGAACGTGACTGCAAAAGCTGGAAGAATGTATGATAGCGGGATATTCAGCAAGTTATTTTTTATTAGGCAGATTCCAAGCAGAACCGCAGGAACAGAAAAGCCAAAAAGATGAGGACCTAAAATTCTGTATACGCTTAGAAGCGGAAAACGGTGTGCCTGTCTGAAAGCAGCATCAAGCGTGTCCAAAGAGGTATCTCTGTCTTTGAAAACGTTTTTGATCGGAGCAATGTGTATTCGGAAGAGAGCCCATTCACAAAGGCTCATGCAGATAACCGAACACAAGAGCAGCAGCATCAGCAGCATGACTTCTGATGCTGAAATCGTAAGTGTAGTAAAAATAAGAACGGAACCCACGCCAAATACAGCCAATAAAGACGCAGTAAAATTATGAATGATCAACTTTGTTATAAACTCTTTATATAGTGTCAATTGGAGACCCAACTTTCAGTCAATACTTCTCCAGTAATATCGGCTGTTTTTTCTGAATCTTTACCGGAACACTGAAAACTTGAAAAAAAAAGACAGCAGATGATGTCTGCTGCCGTGAAAACGACTTACGAAATATGAATCTGTTCTTTTCCTGTCCGCTGTGCAAGCTTTCTCTGGGAATACTCGAGTTCTTTGCTTAGCTTTGGCAAAGTAAGGGCATAGAAAAGGAAAACGAAAAGAATCACAGTGGCCATTCCATAGTAGAGATATTCAATGTTGCTGATAAATTTCGGAAAGACTACGGCAATAATGCCAAGGGTCAGGGACTGAGCAAACATCATCAATGGATCTGTCCATCCGCTTACTCTGCCCATCAGTTTTGGATGGACGATTTTAGGCATCCAGCCTCCAATGGCCACATTAATTGGTCCAATGCATGTCCCAATAATGAACACAGTGGCAAGAAAAATGCCAAGATGATCGGTCAGACCAAGCATAAAAATCAGAATGCCGCTTACGAAAATCGGATAAATCATCATTTGATGCGGCTTGAATCTTGAAGACAGGAATGTACCGATGAGGCTTCCGGCAAGAAGTCCGGCTCCAAGGGAAATGGCGAAAAATGAAGCATACTTTTCGTAATTGTCAGGCGACAGCTCGTACTTCATAGTAAAGATCGGAAGGATGGAAAAAGCACCATTCACAAACCCGAATACAAAGAAACCGAACACGAGCGAAGCAAGCAACTTGTTTTTTACAATATACAGAATGCCGTCTTTAAAATCACGGTAAGTGGAAGAGAGACTGAAATCCTTCCATTTCGCTTTTCCATTTGGAAGTCTTGCCTCCATGGGAATTTTGCATCGCCGGATGAGAATTGCAGAGATGACAAAGCTGATAAAGTCGAAAGCCACGGCGCCCTTTAGTCCGATTGTCTGATAGGCGATTGCACCGAGCCCCACTCCGAAAACCATAAATATACTGAACAGAATCTGGTTCAGCCCTGCAGCCTGCGCATACTGCTCTTTGCTTAAAATTCCCTGCACTAGGCTCGCTTCAGCAGGATAGAAGAATTTTGTCACTGCACTTCTTAAAAAGAGCAGGAAGAAAATGAGCGGGATGGAATTTAAAAACAAGGAACCAAACAGAAGCACAGTCAGAAATGCCCTGATCCAGTCACAGTTTTCAGCTACTTTTTTTCTGTCAAAACGGTCTGCAACCACCCCGACAAGAAAGAAAACAAACAATGTTGGAAGTGAATACATCAATTCTGCCAGTGTCGCATAGGACGGCTGATGGCTGAAACGGTCCAATAAATAAAAGGCAAAGGCCATATTTCCGATTGTAGTGCCCATTTGCGAAGCGAGTGCGGCAAAAAAAAGCTTCACAAAATTTCTGTTTTCAAAGATTTTCATTATGCTGCTCCTTATTTTGCAGGATAGTAGTCACAGTAGTTATTATAATAGAAACATGTTCGTTTTAACATAAAGTTTTTGTAAAAATTTTACTGGCGAATGGATACCCTTGTTCCGTTCGGGACAAGGGACCCGAGGTCAAGGACATCTTTGTTCTGCATGCGGATGCAGCCTCTTGAAACAGCCTTTCCGATTGAGCTTGGATCGTTCGTGCCGTGTATGCCGTAATGAATTTTTGACAGGCTGAGCCAAAGCACTCCAAATGGACCTCCAGGATTCGGCTGTCGGTTGACAATGACAAATTCTCCAATAGGGGTTCTTGAAAGAATCTTCCCGACAGCTATCGGATAGACTTTCATCACTTGTCCTCTATTCAGCAGAGTCAGCTGTCTGCGGCCAATCGATATCATGATGCTGTATGGAATGGAAGAAGGCTCAGGCAGCCCGGGAATAATCAGAGGCTGTCCGGCGGTTAATTTATTAGGATCTGACAGCTGGTTGGCAGTAATGAGAACCGCCGGACTGATGCGGAAGTCCTGGGCAATAGAGGTGAGGGTCTCACCGGGTTTTACAAGATAGATCATCTGTTTTCACCGCTTTATTTGTGATGAATACTTCGTTTCACATGACTAGGCTCCGAGGCATTTGCTCAGTTCCGGCGTGTTAAAGCATCATATGTGCACATATGGATTTTGTTTCCGCCCGCTGTGCCACTCCGTTTCTTCGATGTGGTATAATTTTCTATATTCAGAGGAGTTGAGCAGATGATTAAGGAAAAATATGCGATTATTGACATTGGCTCTAACACAATGAGACTGGTTATTTATCAGCGTGATAAAAGCCGGAGACTCAAAGAAATTGAAAATGTAAAGATATCGGCGAGGCTCAGGAACTATTTAACAGATGAGTCTTTCTTAAACGACGAAGGAATCACCGTTTTAGTTTCATCTCTGCTCAGTTTTCAGGAAGTAACGAGGCATCATGACCTTAAAGATGTGAAGTGTGCAGCAACGGCGACCATCAGACAGGCTGTCAATAAGGACGACGTCTTAAGAATCGTTAAAGAAAAAACCGATTTTACGATCCGCATACTCTCCGAATATGAAGAGGCATATTACGGTTTCCTCGCAGCCGTAAATTCCACTCAGATCAGGAGCGGAATCACCATTGATATCGGCGGGGGGAGTACGGAGATTACCTACTTTGAAAACCGCAGCCTCATAAATTATCACAGCTTTCCTTTCGGCGCCCTGTCTTTGAAAAAAGAGTTTGTAAAAGGGGAAAAACCGACAAAGGCAGAATTGCATGAGCTAAGGCTTTATCTTGAAGAAAACTTCAGAACACTGCCTTGGCTTATGAATAAAGGTCTGCCGGTAGTGGCAATAGGGGGAAGTGCGCGCAATATCGTACAAATCCACCAGGCCATGCAGGAATATCCGCTTGCAGGCGTCCACTTATATGAAATGTCAGGAAACGATCTCCTGGACGTTCAGCAATTTCTTTCCCCCATGACCATGCATGAGCTGCAACGAACGGAGGGACTGTCAAAAGACAGGGCTGATATTATTCTTCCGGCAGCGCAGGTTTTTGTCACGCTGACAGCCATTACGGCTTCAGACCGGTTTATCTTGAGCCGAAAGGGCCTGAGGGACGGCGTTTTTTATGAAGAGCTTACGAGAGGCACAGGAACAGCCATTTTTCCGAGTGTCATTGAAGAAAGCTTTCACGAATTGCTGAGTGATTATGACATTGATCTTGATCACGTGCAGCATGTCACAAAAATTGCCCTTGAGCTGTATTCCGGTTTAGCTGCAGCGGGGAAAATTTCTTATACAGAAGAAGATATCCGCCTGATCAGGAGAGGATCGTTCGTTTATAATCTGGGGCAGTACATTGATTCGGAATCAAGCAGCCAGCATACCTTTTACCTGATTGCCAACCGGACGATAGACGGTCTGTCCCACAGAGACAGACTGAAGCTTGCGCTGATCGCCTCCTTTAAAAGCAAGTCTGCCTACAAACAATATTCAGCTCCTTTCAAACACTGGTTTTCAAAAGTTGAACAGCACAAGATCATGCTGCTTGGAGCCATCATTAAATTTGCATACAGTCTGAATGCAACAAAAAGAAATGTTGTCCGTTCTGTCAGCCTGCAGGATGAAATTGACCGCACAGTCTGCATCATCACATGTGACGGCAATTATATGCCTGAGGAGTATCAGGCAGAAAAACAAAAAAAGAATCTTGAAAAATTTCTGAAGAAAAACATTCAATTAAAGTTTCAGCAATAGATTAGTAAAGAGAAAAGAAGAGGAGAAGCTCTTCTTTTTTCTGCAGCATTTACATAAACCACATATAATCTTTACACACCATTTACTTTCCTCTAAACCTCAAGTGCTATCATTACAAATGAATCCAAATGACTAATTCAAAAGGGTGACTTTTTTATGAGCACATTGCACACCGATGAAGCAAAACTTGGCAGCCCTCACTATTACAATAACCGGGAGCTCAGCTGGCTTGCCTTTAACAAAAGAGTGCTCGAAGAGGCGATTGACAGCAGAAACCCACTTTTGGAACGCTTGAAGTTCCTTGCGATTTTCAGCTCAAACCTTGATGAGTTTTTTATGGTCAGGGTTGCGGGTCTAAAGGACCAGGTGAAGGCGGGTTTCGGCAAACCTGAGAACAAAGCTGGACTTACCCCGAAACAGCAGCTGAAGCAAATATCAGAACTGAATCATAAACTTGTTGATCTCCAGGCAGGCACCTATAATGACGTGATTCTACCCGCATTGAAGAAGGAAGGGATTGTATTCTTAAGCTTAGAAAGCCTTAAGGAGGACCAGCTTGACATCATTGAAAAACACTTTGACGAGCACATTTTTCCCGTGCTGACCCCAATGGCTGTTGATGCATACAGGCCATTTCCCATGCTTCTGAATAAGAGCCTCAATCTGGTCGTGAAGCTTGAAGATCATTCTGAAACAGAAGAATTCAGGGCGAAAACGGCCATAGTGCAGGTTCCGGCCGTGCTCGACCGGTTTATTCCCATCCCTTCAGGCGAAAAAGACTGCTCATATGTACTATTGGAAGATGTAATCACCCGCTATATACATAAACTGTTCCACGGCTATCACGTCCAGTCGGTCACACCTTTCCGCATTACCCGAAACGCCGATATGACCATACACGAAGAAGGGGCAAGAGACCTTCTGAAGGAAATAGAAAAAGAACTGAAGAAAAGAAAATGGGGTGCAGCCGTCCGGCTTGAAGTGAGAAAGAACGGCTTTGATTCGCACGTTTTGGATTATCTCCTTGAAGAACTTGAGATCCACAGCGGCGATGTTTATGAAATTGACGGACCGCTCGATTTTACTTTTCTGTTTGGTTTTTACAAAGAGCTGAGTTCTAAATTTGAACATCTGACGTTTGAAACGTTTATTCCGCAGCCTCCTAAAGATCTTCTTGCTGATGATGATGTTTTTCAGACCGCAGCCGTCCAGGACCTGTTTTTGCACCATCCCTATGAATCTTTCGAACCTGTGATTGATTTTGTCAGAGACGCTGCAGAAGACCCTGATGTATTAGCCATCAAACAGACTCTTTACAGGGTAAGCGGCGGATCGCCTGTCATTGAAGCGCTGAAAAAAGCGGCTGAAAATGGCAAGCAGGTAACCGTCTTAGTTGAACTTAAAGCAAGGTTTGACGAAGAGAACAATGTTCAGTGGGCAAAAGAACTGGAAAAAGCGGGATGTCATGTTATTTACGGCATGACCTACTTAAAAACCCACAGCAAAATTACGCTTGTTGTCAGACGGAAAAACAGCCTGATTGAACGGTTTGTTCATCTGGGGACCGGAAATTACAACGATCAGACAGCGAAAATTTACACGGACATGAGTTTGATTACCTCTGACTACCACTTTGGAATTGATGCGACCAATTTCTTCAATTATTTAAGCGGCTACACAGAAAAGCCGGAATTTCATCACATTTCAGTCGCGCCCTTCGATATTAGAACCGATTTTTTAAAGCTTGTTGATCAGGAAATTGATTACCACCGTCATTTCGGAAACGGAAGAATTATTGCGAAGATGAATTCACTCACAGATAAAGCGATTATTATGAAGCTTTATGAGGCTTCGATTGCAGGAGTGAAGATTGACTTGATTGTGCGGGGCACATGCTGCCTGAGACCGGGAATTGAGGGAATCAGTGAAAAAATCCGGGTAAGAAGCATTGTCGGCAGGTTTTTGGAGCACAGCCGGATTTACTCTTTTCATCACAACGGCGAAAATAAGATGTTTTTATCCTCAGCTGACATGATGACCAGAAATATGGAAAAGCGGGTTGAAATACTCTTTCCGGTGTTTGATGTGAAAATTAAGACGAGAATCTTTTCAATGCTTGATATTATGCTGTCTGATAATGTCAAAGCCAGAGAACAGGATGCGTCCGGTGATTATCATTATGTATCCCGGCTCCCCCATGAAGAGGAGATTGACAGCCAGGCAATATTGCGAAAATTGTCCTACAGAGTATCAGAGGATGAGGAATGATAAGGAGAGTGCCGTTCAGGTGCTCTTTTTTTGCGTGGAGTAAATAGCAGCAGCCCACTTTCACAGAAGGAATCATAGTACAGGCAGTGCAGGATATGATACTATGAAAAAAGACTTATTAAAAACGGTGAAGTGCGTGATAAAGATCATGCTGAGAATGAGGGTATCATGAATAAATTAAAGAAAGCCATTACAGAAGATTTCAGTTCAGAAGAAAATATTGAAAAAATAGAATCTATCATTTTTGCCATCATTCTTGAACATATAAAAGATCTTGTTTTTCTGATGAAGGTTGATGAGGGGCAGCTGCGGTATGTATTTGTGAATGACGAAGGAGTGAGGCATGCCGGGCTTCCGGATCATTACGGGGGCATGGCGCTTTCGGATGTGATGGATAAAAGCACCTCCCTTCATCTCACGGAAATGTACAGGACCGTCATAGAGTTAAAAGAACCATATTCCTTTCAGGATCAAGTGCAGTTATCGGATGGGTCCGTCATGTTCGGTGAATCGATGCTGACGCCGATTTTAAACGATAAAGGAGACGTCATCTATATTATTTCAGTCACGAGGGATATTTCAGACCGAATGCTTGAAAGGCAAAAGCTCATTGAGAGCGAACAGAGATACAGGTCCCTGTTCGATCACACGAATGACAGCATCCTCTCACTCAATTTGAACGGCACAATCCTGTCGGCAAATCCCGCTGCGATTAATCTTTTTAAAAGAGTAACGATTTCAATTACAGGAAAGTCCATATTTAAACTGTTTGAACAAAATACAGCTGAAACGGAGAAGCTGTTAACCGAAGCCTCCGAAGGAAGAACGTTTGAGACAGACGTCAAGCTGGCAGTGAAGAGCAAGGAATGGCACCTTCACCTGAAAACATTTCCGATTGTTTTAAATGGAAGCGTTCAGGGCATCTATCTGTTTGCGAAAGACGTTTCTGACCAAAAGCGGCACGAGGCCCTGATCAGTCATATGGCTTTTCATGATGCACTGACCGGACTTTTGAACCGGACGGCCCTTGAAAAACATCTTAAAGATTGTCTAAGCAGTGATGCGGCCTCTGTTCATGCGCTCATGTATATTGACCTTGACAGGTTCAAATGGCTGAATGATACAGCAGGCCACTCGGCAGGAGATCTGCTCCTGCAAAAAGTGAGTGATCGCCTGCAGTCCATTGCAGCACCGTCCTTCAGTGTATACCGCCATGGAGGGGACGAGTTTATCCTGTTATTCAGAAATACTGATAAGTTGGAGGCAACCTCCTACGCTAAGCAAATTCTTGATTTGTTTGCCGAACCTTATTATCTCAATGAACTTGTTTATTTTGTCAGTCCGAGCATCGGAATCAGCCTGTACCCTGAGCATGGAATCAGCGGGGAAGAACTGATTGCAGGGGCCGACCTTGCCCTATACGAAGCGAAGCATCAGGGAAGGGGACAGTTTCAAGTATTTCATTTCGGGCTCCATCACCGGTCAAAAAGGCTCCTTGATATGGATTCAGGCCTTAGGCAGGCGATTGAAAACGATGAACTTCACCTCGTCTATCAGCCTCAGATTAATCTTGAAACGGGCGCGACAGAGGGTTTTGAAGCTCTTGTCAGGTGGGAAAGCGAGGTGCTTGGAAACGTTTCTCCGGCCGAATTTATTCCTGCTGCTGAGGAATCCGGACTGATTATCCCCATTGGAGAATGGATCATGGAAGAAGCGTTCAGACAGCTTGCTGAGTGGAGGTTCGAGGGGTTCGGGGACCAATGCATTTCCATCAACCTGTCTTCCAAACAGTTTCAGCAGCGGAACCTTCCTGAAATGATCAGGTCTCTGCTTCAGACCTATCAAATTATGCCATGGCAAATTACACTTGAAGTGACTGAAAGCGCGCTACATCACCAAAAAGAAGCTTCGCTTGTCTTAAAGAAGCTGAAGGAAATCGGTGTGGGGATTGCGATTGATGATTTTGGGAGCGGATTAACTTCGCTGCAAAGTCTTAAAACGTATCCTGTGGACCTTTTAAAAATAGACCCGGCATTTATTAAAGGCGGAATAAGCGATGGCAAAGACGCGGCGGTGATTGCTTCAATCGTTCACTTTGCTCAAAGTCTTTCTCTTGAAGTTCTCGCAGAAGGAATTGAGACTGAAAATCAGGCGGAGTGGCTGCTCTCGCTGAATTGCAACAGGGGCCAGGGCTTTTATTTTTCAGGCCCGCTTTTACCGTCAGAAATATCGTCCGGGTTCAGCTGCAGCACCAAAAAAGCACCTTAATTCAGGTGCTTTTTTCTTTTGTTCTTAATGTGAAAACAGTGATTTCAGGGACAGAAAGAAATCGGAAAGGAAGCCTCGTTGTACCAAGCCCCCTGTTCACATACAGGGTCAGCCCTTCCTCTTCATACATGCCCTCTGTATAGACAGAGGCAAAGGGAGGAGTTATGAGCGGGCCATAAAGGGGCAGCTGGACCTGTCCGCCGTGGCTGTGGCCTGAAAGCTGCCAGTCTGCAGGGTGCTTTTTCGTTTCCAGTGCAGCATCCGGCTCATGTGCAAGAAGGAGAGTGAAATGACTGCTGTCTGCACCGGCAAGCGCCTGCTGATAATCAGGTTTTCCAAGCATCAAATCGTCGATTCCCGCCAAATAGATGAATGAACCATCCAGCAATGAAATCTTTTTGCCGCTGTTTTTCAGCAGAGAAAAACCGGACTCTTCCATTATGGCCTTATAAACGTCTGTACCGTATCCCCCATGGTCGTGATTTCCGTATATGGAGTATTTTCCGAGCGGTGCTTTTAATTTTTTCAATTCAGGGGCAATTTTATGCAAATATTCGTATTGATTCGGTTTATCGACAAGATCTCCTGTAAATAAAATGATGTCGGGAGAAAGCTGGTTTATTTTACTTACAACTTTGACCAGCTGGGCAATTGAATAATCATGACCCAGATGGGTATCGCTGAATTGAACCACTCTAAGGCCGTCAAAGGCCGGAGGGATTTTGCCGTTTTTCATAGGTATTTGAGTCACTTTCATCAATTTCGGCTCAATATACCGTGCATATGCATAGCCGAAAAAAAGAGCAAACAGCATTCCTGCAGCTGCCGTTAAAAAAAGCTTGAGAAAACTTCTCCTCGAATGGGTGTGTTCCAGACTGCCGCCCCCTTTCTAAAAAAACTGCCCCTACTACTTTTAGAAAGACGACCCGTTTTCCTCTTTTTGAGATAATTATTTTAATTGTTAGAAAACTATGGTAAAATATGAATGGTCATTCATTTTGGGGGTGTTTTTGTTGAAGGATAAAGTAATTATAGTTACAGGCGGTTCCAGCGGGATGGGAAAAGCAATGGCGGCAAAGTTTGCGGCACAAGGCGCGAACGTTGTCATTACAGGAAGATCACTTGAAAATTTAGAAGCAGCCAAAGAGGAAATGACAGGTCTTGAAGGGACAATCACTCCGTTTCAGATGGATGTGAGAGTGCCTGAAATGTCAGAAGAGCTGATCCGTAAAACCGATGAAGCATTCGGACGCATTGACGGCCTTGTCAACAATGCTGCGGGTAATTTCATCTGTCCGGCTGAACAGCTTTCGGTTAATGGCTGGAACTCCGTAATCAATATTGTCTTGAACGGAACGTTTTACTGCAGCAGTGCAGCAGGGAAGTACTGGATTGAAAAGCAGCAAAAAGGATCGATTTTGAACATGGTTGCTACATATGCTTGGGGAGCCGGAGCAGGTGTCATTCACTCTGCTGCAGCGAAAGCAGGCGTGCTGTCCATGACAAGAACGCTTGCTGTTGAGTGGGGAAGAAAATACGGCATTCGGGTAAATGCCATCGCACCGGGTCCTATTGAGAGAACTGGGGGAGCGGACAAGCTGTTTCAATCTGAGGAAGCAGCTAAGAGAACGCTGAAAAGTGTACCGCTTGGACGTCTTGGAACACCTGAGGAAATCGCATCCCTGGCTTCGTTCATCCTTTCTGATGAAGCTTCATACATGAACGGGGAATGCATTACATTAGACGGCGGACAGTGGCTGAATCAGCACCCGTTTTAATCACTGACGATACATTCAAAAAGATGCTCGCTTCCGAGCATCTTTTTTCATATCTTAAGCACCATTAAACCGTCCTCTCACTATGGTATAATCATACAAAACAAAGAGAGAAAGCGGGGAATGGGATTTGGATCCATTGGATATTATGTCAAACCTGGAGGACGCCAGACCGTTCTACCAGGCGATTTTCAGTGCAGACGAACAAAAGGCAATCGGGTATGAGATCGTAGGGAGAATCTGCATTCATAACGAATGGAAGAGCATGGGGCCATTCTTTAGGGATGATTCCATTCCTGATGAATACAGACTTGAGGCAGACTGCCACATTTTACATAAGGCTCTTGATGATTTTCTTGATCCGGCTGATGATACCCTGATTTTTATTAACAGAGATGCAAATCTCCTTATGCTTGATCATGGGGAAAGTCTTCTTGAACAATTGTTTCAATGGCAGGAAAAGGGCGGAAATCTTGAACGGATCGTGATAGAAATTACGGAGCATACATTTACAGGAGATATTCGGCAGCTTACACATGTTTTTACCTATTACCGGACATACGGCATTAAAATGGCGGTTGAAAATGTAGGGAAAGCAAGCAGCAATTTGGACAGAATTGCTCTTCTGATGCCCAATATCCTGAAAATTGATCTGCAGCCCCTGAGGTTAACGTCGCCCCTGCAAACGTATCACGATGTCCTGTATTCCATATCCCTGCTTGCAAGAAAAATAGGTGCAGCCATTTTGTACAGCGAAATTGACCTTCATTTCCAGTTTCAGTACGCGTGGAAAAATGGCGGCCGTTTCTTTCAGGGGGATTATCTTCAGCCGCCAAGAGAAGGCAAAATAGAACCTTACCTCCTGAAAGAGAAAATGACAGGAGAGTTTCAGGCGTTTATCAGATATGAAAAGAAAAAACTGCAGCATTTCTATGACCTGTCTGAACAGTTTCATCAAAGAATCAGTCTTCTGTTTGCAAAAGAATCCAAGCATGCTGCAGGTTCATTTGATGAACTCATTAAAAAACTCGCGGAAGAACTGAACGATTGCTGTTTCAGGATCTACGTCTGCGACGGGGACGGTTTTCAGCAAAGCTCGAACTTCCTGAAAAAAGACGATGAATGGAAAATTCAGCCTCATTATAACCAAAAAAACTGGAGCTGGCGCCCTTATTTTCTTGAAAATATCATGAAAATGCAGATCAGGAAAAAAGGCTTTTTCAGTGATGTGTACAGCGACATTGAAACAGGTGAATCCATCAGAACATTCTCTTACCCGATTGATCAGCAGCATTACCTGTTCCTCGATCTGCCCTATTCCTATCTTTACGAAAATGAGGGGCTGCTGTAATAAATTTTGTTCATTGCGCCATCCTAGATAGAAAGAACACTCTAAGGGGTGACAATATGGACAAATTCACACTCGCTCTGGCTATTCTGGCATTTATGATTGCTGGAGGCGGACTGCTGTACACAATTGGTGTAGGGCGGCTTGTGGACACTAGAAAGAGCGAACACGATACCCAGATGAATGAGAAAATTCAGGCGCATCCCTATATTAGGAATCCTGTATTTCTGGCCTGCCTGATAGCAGCAGCTTTCATTGCGGTCTACATTTTTTATCTTGCTTTCACACGTACATGGTAAACAGCAGCAATCAGCTGCTGTTTTTGTTTTGAGAAGAAATACGATTAACCTTTTTTCAATAGGGTAATGAATAAAATAAGAGAAATTGTCAGAAAATGATGGTATTTTGTGGATTATCGTTGGATAAAAACGACACAGACTCTGATAAAATTTAAGCACAGATATTAGCGGGAGGGTAATGACATGAAACTTCTTTTAAGCACACTCGTCGCACTTATATTATTTCTGGGTTACGGACATGCAGGTTCTGCTGAGGAACTGCTGACTGAGGAACAGTCGGTTCAGGCAGTGCAGGAGGCATCAGAGGTACAAGCCTCTCTCACCGAAAAGGAACGGCCTTTAAATGAAATAAAGGCTATGATGAAACCTTATTTCACTCATTCCTTTATTGAAACCTACGTAAAAGAGAACGTAAAAGAGACTGAAAACGGCTATATTGTATACGGCAGTGATTTTATCCCGTACAGCATGCCATATTTCAATTATGAGGAAGAGCTGACGTTCGGTGCCGAGAAAAACACGTATAAATTATTTCAGTTTTTTCCTGCTGAAGAGGAAGGACCTGTGAGCTATGATGACCATTATGAGGCTGTCCTGTTTGTGAAGGAGAACGGCGAGTATAAAATTGATGATGTCATCTTTTCAGAAACTGAGCCGAAAACTGAATCTCCCGAAAAGAAACAAAATCTGCTTAATGTCAGCCTGATTTTCAATCAGCCTGAGGGCGTTCTATTTGGAAATGAGGGCGGTTTCAGTTTTGTTTTGAACCCTTATTTTCAGATGAAAACTCTGCTGAGCGCTTACGCCTATGACGTTAAGAGTGCTGCTGTAAATGCAGAGTGATAAGAAAGACATCTTCCAGTTCTCAGTTAGGTAATAAGACAAATTCCGGCCTGCATAACCTCTAAAGGGAACCACTCTTTTAAAGGGGGATTACGGGATGATAAAGCGGTTTAACCGGCTGCTGATTGAGCTGCCAAAGCCGAAGTATGCGGATCCAAATGCGGCAGCTGCCGTTCAGGAGCTGCTCGGCGGAAAATTCGGTGAGATGTCAACGCTTAATAATTATATGTTTCAGTCCTTCAATTTCAGGCAGAAGAAAAAGCTGAAGCCTTTTTATGATCTGGTTTCAAGCATAACGGCCGAGGAGTTTGGCCATGTTGAGCTCGTTTCCAATACGATCAATTTAATCCTGAGCGGCTCCACTTATCCTGCACCTCCTGATGCGACACCTATGCAGGGGGCAAAGGACAAGAGGAACAGCCAGCATTTTATTCAGACGGCACAGACCTCCTATCCCTTTGACTCTATGGGAAAACCATGGACGGGAGAAAATGTATTCAACAGCGGGAATCTGGTCCTTGATCTGCTTCATAACTTTTTCCTTGAATGCGGGGCGAGGACGCATAAAATGAGAGTGTATGAGATGACGGACCACCCGGTAGCTAGAGAGATGATCGGGTACTTGCTCGTCCGTGGCGGGGTGCATGTCGTTGCATATGCAAAAGCTCTTGAAGTCATTACCGGTGTTGATGTCGGAAAAATGCTGCCGATACCTAATCTTGATAATAAAGCCTTTGCCGATGCGAAAAAATTTGAGGACATGGGCATCCATCTGAGGCTTTATACGTTCAGTGATACGGATTATAAAGACATAAATAAAATCTGGAAGGGACAGCATCCGATTGACGGCCAGCCTCTAAAAGTATTTGACGGCATGCCATCAGGATCGCCGGTGCCGGATCTGGAAGAAATACCAGAAGAATTCGCCCCGGGTATTTCTAAAGAGGATTTTGATGAAATTGCTAAGAGGCTTATGAGGTCAGCAGGTATATAAAAAGGATGTCCCAAAAATAAAACTTTGGGACATCCTTTTTTTATGAAATTTAGCGCTGGTTACTATTAATCCAGTCCAAGCAGTTTCTCAAGCCTCTGCAGGTCGAATCCTGCAACTGTTTCTCCGTCTATCGTCACTGTTGGTGTGGAAAAAGATTTTAATTGTCCTGTCATTCTGTTTCTTGCTTCAGCATCCTCTGCTACATTGAAAACCTTGTATTGTATCCCGTGATGATCTAAATATTGCTTAACGATCTGACACGGCGGACAGTCGGGCTGTGTATAGACATGTACTTCTTTCATTCCTTTAGTGCTCCTTTTTTCAGCTCTTTATCTTTTTGGCATATGCATCAACAAGACCCATGGCACAAACGGACAGATCAAGATCGAGTATTCTGTATACGATATGTGTTCTTGGGATGCCTTTTAGATCAAGATACGCATAAATTTCTTTTTGAAGTTCCATTTTAACATGTTCTGCTGCTTTTTCTAAAGACTGAACCCCGGTTTGCCCGGCTACTGTTTCCGCTGCCCTGATAAAGACCGGCAGCCATTCCCTGAGTGCAGCCGTAGCGGCTTTTGGATTCCGGCTCACTCCGAAATGACTGAAATGGATCGCCTTTAAGTCCAAGCTGTCAAATAAATCAGCGGCTTTAAGCATCGCTTCAGGGTTGAACTGATTCGGGGAAGTGGACGGCAAATAAAATTCAAGCCCTTCAGAAAGCAGTTCCTGGTAGTAAATGCCGATTGTATCCCCTGTATACATACTCATGCTTTTATGGTCTAAAATGCTGAAATGATGATTGGCATGCCCTGGTGTATCATAAAAAGTGAGCTTTGAATCCGGTCCTATCCCAATGGATTCACCATCTGACATGACGATAATCCGGTCTTCAGGCACTGGTACGATCGGCGAAAAAAGACCATCAAACTGTTCGCCGTACACCGCTTTTGCACCGGCAATCAGTCTGCTGGGATCAATTAAATGCCTGGCCCCTTTTGGATGCACGACAACCTTTGCATTCGGGCAGCTTTCAAGAAGCAAACCCGCTCCGCCTGCATGGTCAAGGTGGACATGGGTAACAATAATATAGGAAATATTTTCAAGCCGGACGCCAAGGTCATTCAACCCATTTTTAATATGTGGAACAGAAGGACTTGATGAAGGCTCAAAGAGTGTGATATTCTCTTCAAGTAATACATAGGAACTTGTACGACCCGTCATCCCTAAATCATGACTGTCGATGATTGCTGAACGTTCATCCATTTTGGTTACAAGCGACACGTTTTTACCCCCTTGTGATCATTTTATTTCTCCCATCATACCCATTTTATGTCTGCCAGGACACGTTGTAAAGAATTTTCAGGCAGCTGTAAATCCGATGGATAGAATAAAGAAGGACGCACAAACTAGAGGCGAAGGCGGACCTCAAGTTGACTCACTCTGTTGGAGGTGATACTAATGTCACAGCTTTTAGGTATCATAACTAGACTTCAAAGTCTGCAGGAAAATGCCGTTTCGAATGAACCAAGCCAGCGCTTCTTTGAAGTTGAGGGTGAAAAACGCTGCAGTGTAAAATATTTTGATAAAACGGATACGTTCGAACTTGAAGTATTCCAAAAAGATGAAAAGCCCCAGTCTTATCAATTTGACAACATCGATATGATCGCAATTGAAATTTTTGATTTGCTCCAATAAACGGGAGGGAACCGATGAATACGAAACCAAGCGTCATTTGTCCGAATTGCCATGAGCAGCAGCCGCTAAGTGAAGTGCTGACCGCTCTGTCGAATCAGAATGTCAATTATTCGTGTTCCAGCTGCCATTATCATATGCGTAATATTCAAACGAAAAAAGGGTAAACAGCCAAATTCATTGGCTGTTTTTTTTTGCGTTCATTTTCTAGCTATAACCAACATTTGGTTAAATGAAAAAAGTTTTTATAAATTTGTGTGAAAATCCGAAACCTTCATTCAATTTCAATCGTTATATATAGTGAGTCGGGAAAAGGAGGAGGATCTGTCCAGCGGAAAACAGCGGACTGTTTAAAAAGAGTGCTTTGAGGAAAAAATATACTATAAAATTTGCGCCAATTTGCTCTATACTCTCTTCAGCCAAGCATATAATATCTTGGTTCTGTAATTTCCGCTGAAAAGGAGCTGTCATATGACTGACCATTTTGCCTTTTACAATGTCTCTGAAGGAAACATGTCATTTGAAGCTATGATCCATAAAATTAAATCCTTCCTGAAGAAAGACCCGAGAAGCACCTATCTTCTGTCAATCGGCACAGATTCACAGGTTCATCAGACAGAAACAAAGTTTATCACTGCTGTTCATGTTCACCGTCTTGGAAAAGGAGCGTGGGGCTGCCTGAAGAATACGGTCATTCCGCGGCCAATGACGAGCCTTCATGAGAAAATATCCATGGAAACGACTTTAAGCCAGGAGCTTGCCTATGCGTTTACTTCCGTTTATTTAGCAGAGCTTGCAGAAATTCTTATTCCTTATTCGGATGAAGGAGCAGATCTTACATTTGAAATTCATCTGGATATTGGGAGGAAGGGTGTGACAAAGGACCTTATTCAGGAGATGACCGGAAGAATCCAGGCTATGGGCCTGGAAGCAAAAATCAAGCCTGACTCCTATACTGCATTCAGCTATGCCAATCGGTTCACAAAATAATGAATCTGTCGGAATTTGCGGTTGACGCAGTGCTTTTTCATTGATTAATCTACCATTAAGGGGGCAATCTATTATGAATTCTGCAGCAGAAATTCTTTCACAGGACGACCAAAAATTTTTAGTTGAGCTTCTTCTTAAACAGCAATATGCTCTGGAACTTGTCAGCAGCGAGATTTATGAAATTGAAAACGGCACAAAACAGTCCGATCATGCAACCTATCAAAAACTGATCCGGCTTTATGACCGAATCCGATTTGAAGTGAAATGATTACATACACCTGGTACTCTTAGCAAGAGTATCTTTTTTTTGCTTTTCATGTTGGAAGATGCAAATAAGAGGATGGCAGAGGGAAGATGAGTCCGCATTTCTTTGCCTCTTTGTGGTAGAATAAAAAGGTGGTTTGAACATTATTAAAGCGGGGTAAATGGGTTCGGTGTGAACTTTTTTAGAGAGGGAGAACAAATGTGATCAGCATACATACAAAGAATGAATCAACGATAGAAGAATATATGATACCTTCAGATAAGGTTGCACATGTACAGATTGGGAATAACCTTGAGCATGCGCTGCTTGTTTTGACAAAAACAGGCTACACGGCGGTGCCGGTTCTTGATCCTTTCTTTAAACTGCATGGACTTCTTGGCACAAACATGATGATGGATGCTATCTTAGGCCTCCAGCGAATCGAATTTGAAAAGCTTGAACATATGAAGGTTGAAGAAGCAATGAATGCGGATATTCCAAGGCTGCATTTGAAAGATCCAATATCAAAAGGGCTGGATTTAGTCATTGATCACTCTTTTGTCTGCGTTGTCGATGATGACGGCATATTTGAGGGAATCTTGACAAGACGCGCCATTTTGAAAGAACTGCAAAAACAAATGACTGAAAACAGATAAATTCCGGGAGAGAAGGAGAGGTATATTTGCTCCTTCTTTTGCTTTTTTAAAGAAAAGGGAGACGATGAAGGTGGCACAGGCTATTCTTGAAAAAGAAGAAATCAAGCAGCAGTCTTCGAATATGAAGCGCCCATTTATCCTGGCTGCGGTTATGCTCGCAATGTTTATGGCTGCCATCGAGGCCACGATTGTATCTACAGCCATGCCTGCGATTGTAGGGGAGCTTGGAGGATTTTCATTATACAGCTGGGTTTTTTCATCCTATTTGCTGATGAATGCTGTTACCGTATTGATTTATGGAAAGTTATCCGATCTATTCGGCAGAAAGCCTGTTCTAATATTCGGCATTTCTGTTTTTCTCGCCGGTTCTGCAATGTGCGGGATGGTCAGCTCGATGGAGTGGCTGATTGCAGCACGTTTTATTCAGGGGTTTGGTGCTGGCGCTGTCATGCCGATTGCATCGACAATTGTCGGGGATATTTATACAAAAGAAGAACGGGCTAAAATTCAGGGATATTTATCAAGCGTATGGGGGATTTCAGCCATTATGGGACCGGCAATCGGCGGGCTGTTAGTCCAGTTTGTGAGCTGGAGATTCGTCTTTTGGGTCAATATTCCGCTTGGGCTTTTAGCGATTGCAGGGCTTGTTTTATATCTCCATGAAAATGTGGAGCGGAAAAAACATGAAATTGATTACAAAGGAGCCCTATTCTTATTTCTTTCCATAAGCACAGCGATGATTGTTCTTGTAGAAGGAGGCATCAGATGGCCATGGATGTCAAGTCCGGTGCTGCTTATCTCATCGGCAGCCATTCTTACTTTTGTCCTATTTATTCGACAGGAAAAACGAGCAAAAGAGCCTATGATGCCGTTTAGTATCTGGAAAGAAAAAAGCATTTTCATCGCAAATATGACCTCATTAACAACAGGTGTCATGCTGATTGGAATCTCTTCTTTTCTGCCGGCATTTGTACAGGCTGTGATGGGACAGACTCCGATTGTAGCGGGATTCACTCTTACCGCTATGTCCATTGGCTGGCCAATCGCATCAACTATATCAGGCCGGCTTCTTTTTAAAATTGGTTTTAGAACCACCTCGGTTATCGGGGGTGCAGCCCTGATTGCCGGAAGTGCTGTTTTCTTCACGCTGACGCCTGACGACGGCCCTTTGTGGGCGGCCTTCGGTTCCTTCCTGGTCGGTATAGGGATGGGAATGACCACGACCGCTTTCATTGTCTCCATTCAAAGTACAGTCAGCTGGGAGCAGCGGGGTTCGGCAACAGCGGCAAACATGTTTATGCGAACGCTGGGCAATACGATCGGCGCTGCTCTGCTTGGAGGCATTTTAAATACCCGGCTGCAGTCTTATTTCAGAGAAGAAGGAATTGGCGAAACAATCGATCTAGATTCCGTGAACAGGCTCCTCAGCCCTGAGGAAGCATCAAAGCTTTCTGCTGATGCTATGCAGGCTTTAAAAGAAGGGCTGACCTACTCCCTGCACAGTGTCTATATCATGGTGTTTGTATTTGCTGTTATCAGTTTCGCGCTTATATTGAGGCTTCCGAAAGAAAAGAAAGAGGCGCAGGAGAAATAACTCCCGCGCCTTTTTGCTGTTTAATTCAGCTCAAGCAGTTCAATCCGGTTTCCGAACGGATCGTAAAATGAAAATCTGTTTACACCCGGAACCCCAATTTCTTCTTTTATCTCTACAGAAAGCTTAGTCAGAAAATCCCTGGCACCTTCAAGATCTTCTACTTCAAAGGCCGGATGCCGCTTGCTTTTGGAGCCGTCCGTTTCCTCAAGGCCGATATGAAGTTCTATTTCTCCTGCCCGGCACCAGAAACCGCCATTTTTCAGAAGGGCAGGCGGCTTGGGTATCTCTTCAAATCCGAGCTCTTGAATGTAAAACTTACGGGCATGTTCTTCTTCAGCAGGAGAAACGCACAGCTGCAGATGATGGAGTCTTTTTATTTTCATTAGAAAACCTCCTATACGATAAGGTTATAGAATAACTGCAGAATGAGGAGAACAGTGATCAGGCGTATCAGCCAAGCCGCCTGTTTAAAACTGAGCTTTGCTGCAAAACGTACGGCAATCTGTGCTCCAAGTATGCTTCCTGCAGCAAGACTCAGCGCAATATTCCAGTTCATGATGCCTGAGAAGGCGTAGGCAGTGAATGCCCCGGTGCAGCTTAAGAAAGTTTGAAAACGTGTAAAGGCAACCGATTTAATATAGGTAAATCCGTTATGCAAAAAAGTGTACATAAGGAGAGTTCCCTGTCCGGGACCGAACATGCCGTCATACGCTCCAATTCCAAATACAAGCGGGTAAAGCCGTTTCTTCAGCCGGGGTTCAGCCATTTTCTGTTCCTGCGGTTTTTTCAAAAAATTGAGCCCTAAAGCGAAAAGGAGGAGAAAAAGAGCGATGACAGTCATCACTTCCCCGTTCAGCTGACTTGTGAAGTAAGCCCCGAGTATGCCTCCGCCAATCGTAAAAGGCGCAGTTGCCGCCATTTCTTTTACGTTCGCTTCCTTTTTTTTCACAAGGACAGCAAAGCTTGAAAATGAACTTAACGTATTTGCAAATTTGTTGGAGGAGATAATGGTGTGAATAGGCAGTCCGTACATGAGCATAAGGGGCATGTTAATCATCCCGCCGCTCCCTGCAAGTGTTCCGATGAAGGTTGCTGCAATACCGATGAAAAAAATCGGCCATTCCATAAAGCATCACATCTTCCTGACAAGTTAAAGCGCGCTCTTCAACCTTAGTATATTCTTCGAGTGACAATAATGAAATTATGAATAAATTAGCATATAATATAAGGAAAACTTATAGAGGAGGTATTTATGCAGCTAACTGAATTAAAAATGCTCGTCGTTCTATCTGAAGAAATGAATATGAGAAAAGCATCCGAACGGCTTTTTGTTTCCCAGCCTGCGCTGTCACAAAGGCTGCAATCCATCGAGAAGTCATGGGGCTTTCAAATTTTTATCCGTTCACAAAAAGGACTGACACTTACGCCTGCGGGAGAAAAGATTGTAGCATTCGCAAAAGAAGTGACGAAGAAAGAAGAAAAACTGCGTGAAGAAATTTCAGAGCTTGAAGGAGAAGTGCACGGAACGCTGAAAATCGCTGTGGCATCCATCATCGGACAGCACTGGCTGCCTAACATCCTAAAAAAATATGTCAGCAAATATCCTCATGCAAAGATTTCGCTTGTTACGGGGTGGAGCAGCGAAATTTTAAAAAGCATGTATGAAGATCACGTTCACATCGGCATCATAAGAGGAAATCCTGAGTGGAAAGGGGTCAAGAAGCACTTGCTGACAGACACCCTGTACTTAGTGGATTCAGAAATTCATAAGGTTGAGGATTTGATTGATACTGAGCGGCCCTTTATTCAGTTTAAAAGCGACTCATCCTATTATCAGGAGATTCAGGATTGGTGGCATAAACATTTTCAGAGCAGTCCAAAGCGCACGATTGTTGTCGACCAGATTGAAACGTGCAAACAAATGGCCTACAACGGAATCGGATATGCGATACTTCCGTCAGTCACGCTTGTGGACGACAATCGGGACATTCATAAAATCCCATTATTAAACGAGCACGGAGATCCAATAGTAAGGGATACATGGCTGCTTGGGTTTGAGTCATCGTTTAAATTGAAACAAGTGCAGGCATTTCTCGATATTCTGAACGAAGAAGGGATATCGTAAAAGTGACGATTTTTTTGCAAGCAGCTGATACAGCTGTTTTTTATTTTGCTGAACGATTGACAATGAGAATAGTTTTCAATTAAAGTAATAATGAAAATGAAAATCATTATCAATTAAAGAGGTGACACGAGTGAAAACGGCTCTTATTCTATATGCCAGCATGTCAGGAAATACAGAAGACATGGCAAGACTGATCGGTCAGCAGCTTAGTGAAAAAGGGATGGGTGTGATATTTGAGGAGCTGGATCTTTTCATGACAGATGAGCTGTTCAAATATGATGTGATTCTTGCTGGGTCTTACACGTGGGGAGACGGAGACCTTCCGTATGAGGCAGAAGATTTTTATGAAGAGCTTGGAGACTTAAATCTGAGAGGGAAGCTGGCAGCTTGTTTCGGTTCTGGAGATCATGCTTATCCTAAATTCTGCGCGGCAGCAGATCTGCTTCAAAGGCGATTTAAAGAAACAGGGGCAGAAGTTTTTGGAGATACATTAAAAATAGAAGGTTCTCCGGAATCAGACCTGGAACAGGAAGCCTGCAGAATGTTTGCAGATGCAGTTGCCGAATGGAGTGCTGCTGCCGGAAAATCAATCACATAAATGCAGCGCCAGGTTTCAGCTTGTCAACAAACCCGTCCTTTGATACAGTAATGAGGTATATAGTCTGAAGGAGGAATACATATGAAAATGATGGATGCGAATGAGATTATCTCGTTCATTCAAAATAGTACAAAATCGACACCTGTGAAAGTTTATGTGAAAGGTGATCTTGAAGGAATCGATTTTGGATCTTCTTCACAAACATTCATAAACGGCAACAGCGGTGTTGTTTTTGGCGAATGGGCTGAAATTCAAACGGTTCTTTCTCAAAATCAAGCGAAAATAGATGATTTTGTTGTGGAAAATGACCGCCGCAATTCAGCGATTCCGCTTCTTGACATGAAAAACATCAAAGCGCGAATTGAGCCAGGCGCAATTATCCGCGACCAAGTGGAAATCGGCGATAACGCTGTTATTATGATGGGAGCTTCCATCAACATCGGTTCAGTAATCGGCGAAGGCACGATGATTGATATGAACGTTGTTCTTGGCGGCCGTGCTACAGTAGGGAAAAACTGCCATATTGGAGCGGGATCTGTTCTTGCAGGCGTCATCGAACCGCCATCTGCAAAGCCGGTTGTCATCGAAGATGATGTTGTTATCGGAGCCAATGCCGTTGTATTAGAAGGTGTTACTGTAGGTAAAGGCGCTGTCGTTGCTGCAGGCGCAATCGTCATTGATGATGTTGAGCCTTATACAGTTGTAGCAGGTACGCCTGCCCGCAAAATTAAAGAAATCGATGAAAAAACAAAATCAAAAACTGAAATCAAACAAGAGCTTAGACAGCTTTAATACTTGAATGATTGACCGGCGTGGGTGTTTTAGCACCCACGCCTTCTCTATAGAATCAGGGGGGATACGATTGGATCAAATGCACCTATTGTCAAAAATCAGACAGGATCTGCACCGCATTCCTGAGCTTGGCTTCCAGGAGTTTAAAACTCAAGCCTACCTTTTGGAACATCTCGGGCATTTACCGGCAGAAAGACTCGAAATCAAAAAGTGGAAAACCGGTTTGTTTGTAAAAGTGAAAGGAACAGCTCCTTTGAAAACACTTGCTTACCGTGCAGATATTGACGGACTTCCCATCCGGGAGGAAACAGGCTATGAGTTCAAGTCCCATCATCCTGAGCTCATGCACGCTTGCGGCCATGATTTCCATATGACGATTGCGCTTGGAATCATTCAGTATTTCGTCAAGCACCCTGTAAGAGATGATCTGCTGTTTCTTTTTCAGCCTGCAGAGGAAGGTCCCGGAGGAGCTGAACCGATGCTAAGGAGCGAAATAATGAAGGAGTGGAAGCCTGATTTCATTACGGCTCTTCACATTGCCCCTGAATATCCTGTCGGGACAATCGCTACACGTCCCGGTCTTTTATTTGCGAATACATCGGAATTATTCATTGACTTAAAGGGGAAAGGCGGACATGCAGCCTATCCGCATACGGCTCAAGACATGATTGTAGCGGCTGCATCACTTGTCACCCAGCTTCAGACGGTTGTTTCAAGAAACGTTGATCCGCTTGACAGTGCGGTGATTACGTTCGGGAAGATAACAGGAGGCACCGTTCAGAACATTATTGCAGAGAACGCAAGGCTTGAAGGAACAATCCGGACACTGTCCGTAGAGTCGATGGATAAAGTGAAAGAACGGATTGAAGCCCTTGTGAGAGGGCTTGAGGTCGGCTATTCCTGCAGCGCGTCCATTGATTACGGTTCGATGTACCATCAGGTATACAACCATCATGAGCTGACGGAAGAATTCATGGAATTTGCAAAAGTGAACACAGATACTGAGGTTGTACTGTGCAGAGAGGCCATGACGGGCGAAGATTTTGGATATATGCTGGATGAGATTCCGGGATTTATGTTCTGGCTCGGAGTGGACTCCCCGTTTGGACTTCATCATTCAAAGCTTCAGCCTAAAGAGGAAGCAATAGGGGCGGCTGTTGACCTTATGTGCAGATATTTTCTCTACAAAGCGAACGGCTTATCAGAATAAAGGTCCCTCCTATGAGACACATTAGTCTTAGGAGGTGGATGAGATGCCAAAAATCGGTGTTGAACAATCATTATCAGACGTAACAGCTGCACTTCAGTCAAAGGGGTATGATGTTGTAGAACTCCGCAATGAAGAGGATGCAAAAGGCTGTGACTGCTGCATTATTACAGGCCAGGATTCCAACATTATGGGAATCAGCAATGCTGTAACAAGCGGTTCTGTTTTTACAGCAAGCGGTTATACAGCTGATGAAATCTGCCAGCAGGTAGAGAGCAGGCTTCAATAAAAAAGAAATGAGCTGCCGAAGCCGGCAGCTCATTTGCTGTTTTTTTACTGTTTCTTCTCAATATAAACCTGATGAGGAAACGGGATTTCAATTCCGTGTGCATCAAGTGTTTCTTTCACTTTTTTACGAAGATTGCGCTCTACGCCCCATTGCATCATATTCTCTGTCTTGGCGATAATCCGGATCACAACATCCGATGCGCCAAGGCTTTGAACACCGATCACACTTGGTCCTTCAATGATCGATGCATCCTCGGCGGCCATTTCATCACACGCCTTTTGAATAACCGATATAGCCTCATCGATATTATCATCGTATGAAATGCCGATATCAACGAGAGCACGCATGTTGCCTCTTGAATGATTGCTTAAGCTGATGATCTCTCTGTTCGGCACATAATTAAGCGTCCCGTCAAAGCTTCTGATCTGAGTGGTCCGAAGGCCAACCTGCTCAACGATTCCAGAATATCCTGCTGTTGTTACATAATCCTCCACATCAAGCTGTTTTTCAAGGAGCAGGAAGAAGCCTGTCACCACATCGCTGACAAGTCCCTGTGCGCCGAAACCGATGGCAAGTCCTACAACTCCAGCCCCTGCGAGAAGAGCAGTTGCATCGTATTCAAATACTTCAAACACCATCACGACAAAAATAAAGATCAGAATATATGAGAAGAGATTGAGTGTCAGACTCTGCAGCGTTCTGGATCTCCCAATTGAAATGGACTGACGCTCCTGAACCCTCTTAAACGTCTTTTCAACCACTCTTGTGCCAATAGCCCTTACAACCAAAAAAGCAATAAGTATGCCGATCAGCTTGAGTGTGATGACACCGGCTGCAGTCAAAATGCCAACCCAGTTTACTCTGCTGATTAAATCAAAAAATTCCATGAACCAACATCCTTCCTGTACTAATAAAGTAAGACTAATTATTTGGTTACCCCAAGGACATCATGTTAAACTTGATTTTGTAGAATTTAATCAGAAATTGCTGAGATTTGGTGATTGTTTTCAATCTGAAAAGGGAATACCAATACATGTGCTCCTATTTAGGCACAGAGCCTTTTTAAATTAATTATTATTTAACATTGACTAAAAATAGTCGTTGCACTATAATGGTCAATGTGAAATAAACAAGACAACAATTGAGAAAATCGATTTGTGATTCTCAATTAAGCTGATATCGATACCAGATATCAATTACATATTGGAGGGATACATCATGGCAGAACGCATGGTAGGTAAACAAGCACCGCGCTTTGAAATGGATGCGGTAATGGCTGACAAGGAATTTGGAAAAGTAAGCCTTGAAGAAAATATGAAAAACGACAAATGGACAGTGCTGTTCTTTTATCCAATGGACTTCACGTTCGTTTGCCCGACTGAAATTACATCAATGTCAGACCGTTATGATGAGTTTGAAGATCTTGATGCTGAAGTAATCGGCGTTTCTACTGATACAATTCACACTCATCTTGCATGGATCAACACAGACCGCAAAGAAAACGGCCTTGGCGATCTTAAATTCCCGCTTGCAGCGGATACAAACCATATGGTTTCACGCGAATACGGCGTCCTTATTGAAGAAGAAGGCGTAGCTCTTCGCGGACTATTCATCATCAATCCTGACGGCGAACTTCAATACGCTGTTGTTAACCACAACAACATCGGCCGTGACGTAGATGAAACACTTCGTGTGCTTCAGGCTCTTCAAACTGGCGGACTTTGCCCGGCTAACTGGAAACCTGGACAAGCTACACTTTAATAAACGGTTGATGAGAGGTCTAACTATTTGTTAGGCCTTTTTTAAACAAGCAATGGAGGGAAACACAATGAAATTACGTGCACAAATGCCGGAATTAAGCGGCGCGACTGAATGGCTGAACGGCCAGCAGACGAAAGAAGATTTAATTGGAGAAAAACCTACACTGATTCACTTCTGGTCAGTAAGCTGCCACCTCTGCAAAGAAGCAATGCCTCAGGTAAATGAATTCAGAGACCAGTATAAAGACAAACTGAATGTAGTGGCTGTTCACATGCCAAGATCAGAAGACGACCTGAACCTTGAGGACATCAAGAAAGTTGCGGCTGAGCATGATATTTCACAGCCAATCTTTGTTGACAGTGAACATAAGCTTACAGATGCATTCGAAAATCAGTATGTTCCTGCTTATTATGTATTTGACAAAACAGGAGCTCTCCGTCACTTCCAGGCAGGCGGAAGCGGCATGAAAATGCTTGAGAAACGTGTAAACCGCGTGCTTGCCGAAACAGAAAACGCAGAATAAAAAAAGTGCTCCGTTCTGCGGAGCGCTTTCTTTTTTCGACATTATTAACCATTTATTTGATTTTCTAGACCTTTCCATGTATAATGAAAAAGTTAGTTCATTATGAAATACCCTTCTACCATATTAATAATGAGTCAATCAGTCCTTATATGGACAAATGCTTCAAATTCAAATCCTTTGATTTTTGTTAGCTCAATTCAAGCTGGCGCGGTCATCGGAGCCGCAAGGACGAGAGAGAGGTAGGGCTTTCGTTGCTTTGTGTTCACAGATAATAAATGAATAACCAATAGATTTGTCAAACTATCAAAATCTTTTCATGATTTTATATGGCATTTAGCATTCACATGTTATAAAGACTATCTATTCCTCTAATTGATACTCTTTATAATATGTGAATATTTTATTTACCATGTTGTAAATAGTAGGGCATATTAAAAAATTTTTGGAGGTTTTCTCTCATGACGACTGGAAAAGTAAAATGGTTCAATTCAGAAAAAGGCTTTGGATTTATCGAAGTTGAAGGCGGAAACGACGTATTCGTTCACTTCAGCGCGATCACAGGCGAAGGGTACAAAACATTAGAAGAAGGCCAAGAAGTTGAATTCAACATCGTTGAAGGCAACCGCGGACCTCAAGCTGAGAATGTTGTAAAATTATAATGAACGAAAAAGCCGCTCAGGTCTGAGCGGCTTTTTTTATGCGCTTTTTTCCTGGATTTGCAGCAAAAAAAACCAGGAATTCCAGGTTTAGAACTGATGGCTGGACCTTTCGCAGTTTCGTGCGATGCATGAAGGGTCATAAATATCTTGGAAACGGTTACCTTTATCAGCTCATGAAAAATCCATTGACACGAGTATCTGCATCCTGTATCGTGGTCGAGTATGTGTTAAAAATTTAGGAGGCTCACCATGAATCAACAAAATGTACAGCAAGTAAAAATCACTACTGCAGATCCTTCAGCAATCGGGCTTTTTGGACTCGCTATGGTAACACTAGTGGCTTCGTCACAAAAACTAGGATTAACTGACGGGCTTTCTCTTATATTGCCTTGGGCTATATTCCTCGGAGGTTTTGCCCAGCTTTTTGCAAGTATTCACGACGCAAAGCATAACAACACATTTGGAACAACTGCTTTTGGCGCTTTTGGCCTTTTCTGGCTTGGAGTCGGCGCAACTTGGCTGATTCAAATGGGAGTGTTCGGCGAGAAGCTTGCAGCAGCTGCCGATCCGAAACAGCTTGGCTTTGCCTTTATCGGCTATCTGATCTTCAGTCTGTTCATGACAGTCGGTGCGATGGAAACACATAAGGTATTGTTTTTGATTTTTGTTTTTATCGATTTTTTATTTATCGGACTTTCATTAAGTGCTTTTGATATCATGCATGAGGCAACCCACATGCTTGCTGCTGTATCTGAAATGATCATTGCCCTGCTGTCGTTCTACGGTTCTGCTGCAGCGGTGCTGAATACTCATTTCGGAAAAACAGTGCTGCCTGTTGGAAAACCTTTTGGGATTTTCAAAAAATAAGCAAAAGAAAAACGAGCAGGGTGCTTACCCTGCTCGTTTTTTTTCTATTCTTCTCTGTAATGCTTCTGGCAAAATGCTTTAACCATCATTTCTTCTTCTTCTTCAAGCTCAAAATCAAGGACGGCATTTGTTTCCTGCTCCATCAGATGATAAACAGAAACGGTTCCTTCACCGGTGTCGTTAACAGCAAAAATCACCTTCATGAGAAGACCTTTTTCAGTATAAAGCTCATCCTCTTCATCTACCTCAAGGTCAAGAATAAATTCATACCGGTCTCCGGTGAGAATGCCAAATGGATCCTGCAGTTTTTCAACCGTATAGGCTGCAATGTTCATTATGTATCATTCCAATCTTTCAGGGTATACTCCCTACCTATCCTACCTAAAAAGTGTCCATAAAACAACTTTATAGAAAAGAGTGTCAGATTTACTGACAGCACTCTGCTCATTTTTTACATTCTGCAAGACAAATCTCCTTAACCATTTAACAATTTGTACAGTGTAAACCCAATTTGTTAAAAGTAAAATAGAGACAGGTATTATTTTTTTAATATTTAGACTATTTATTTGACGCAGAGGAGGTTTTTTATATGCCGGATAAGGTGGTCATCGGTTTAATTCAGGCAAGCAACGATACAGACGGAAATGAGGCTGTGGATATCCATAAAGAACGGGCGATTGAAAAGCACGTGAAGCTTGTGAGGGAAGCAAGCAGCAGGGGTGCGCAGATTGTCTGTCTTCAGGAGATATTCTACGGCCCTTATTTCTGCACGGAACAGAATACGAAATGGTACGATGCAGCAGAGGAAATTCCAAACGGGCCGACCACAAAACGGTTTCAGGAGCTTGCCCGGGAGCTTGGAACGGTGATCGTGCTGCCGATCTATGAAAGGGAAGGAATAGCAACTTATTATAATACAGCTGCTGTCATTGACGCGGATGGAACGTATTTAGGGAAATACCGCAAACATCATATCCCTCATGTCGGAGTCGGAAAAGACGGCGGCGGTTTTTGGGAGAAGTTCTACTTTAAGCCAGGCAATCTAGGCTACCCTGTTTTTGATACAGCGTTTGCGAAGATCGGTGTCTATATTTGCTATGACAGGCACTTTCCTGAGGGAGCAAGGCTTCTCGGGCTGAACGGTGCGGAAATTGTTTTTAATCCTTCAGCAACAGTTGCAGGCCTGTCTGAATACCTTTGGAAGCTTGAACAGCCTGCACATGCTGTCGCAAATGGCTATTATATTGGCGCCATCAACAGGGTGGGATATGAGGGGCCTTGGAATATGGGTGAATTTTACGGACAATCCTATCTCGCCGATCCAAGGGGCAGATTTGTTGCGGAAGGAAGCCGTGACAGAGATGAAGTGGTCATTGGAGAGATGGATAAAAAAGTGATCCGCGAAGTCCGGGATACCTGGCAATTTTACCGTGACAGACGCCCTGAAACGTATCAGGAAATGACGGCCCTGCTGCCTTAAAAAGGAGGTAATGAGCTTGATGAGAGAGATTACGGCCCATGAACTTGAACAAAATTTCATGGAAGTAGAACCGCCCCTGTCTGCCAGGGAAGCACTTGAGGAAGCAAACCGGTGCTTGTACTGCTATGATGCACCGTGCATTAAAGCCTGTCCGACCGGCATCGAGATTCCTTCTTTTATTAAGAAAATCGCTTCAGGAAATTTGAAAGGATCAGCTAAAACCATTATGTCGGCAAATCCCGTCGGCGCAAGCTGCTCCCGTGTTTGTCCGACTGAGGAACTTTGCGAGGGAGCCTGTGTGCTGAATTCTTCCACGAAACCGATTATGATCGGCAACCTTCAGCGCTATGCAACCGACTGGGCGATTCATAATGAGCAGGTCCTGTTTAAAGCAGGGGAGAAGAACGGAAAAAACGTTGCCGTTGTAGGCGGCGGTCCTGCAGGTCTCTCGGCTGCAAGAGAACTTGCCCTGCTTGGATATGAAGTCACCATTTTTGAAGCGGAAAGTCAGGCAGGCGGCTTAAACACATACGGCATTGTTTCATTCAGGCTGCCGCAGGCCATTTCGTTTTGGGAAGTCGATCAGGTGAAGAGCCTAGATGTGAAGATCAGAACGAATACCAAAGTTGGAAGAGACATTTTGCCTTCAGAGCTGCTTGAGGAGTATGATGCCGTGATTCTTGCCGCAGGCATGGCTGCTGTGCCAAAGCTTGGCATAGAAGGCGAGGATGCAGATGGTGTCTATGATGCGATTGAATTTGTCAAAGAAACAAAAACGGAAAAAACGCTTAAGCTTGCGGGGAAAAAAGCGGTCGTAATTGGTGCAGGGAATACGGCAATCGATGCTGCAACCTGCTCAGTCCGCCTTGGTGCAGAGGATGTGAGCATTCTTTACAGACGAACAAGAGCTGAAATGACAGCCTACGAGTTTGAGTATGAATTTGCCAAACAGGATGGCGTCGTCTTCAGATGGCTGACGGCACCAAAGCGGATTATTAAAAATGAAGAAAATAAAGTGACTGGCCTTGAATGCATCAAAATGGAGCTTGTTTCAGCAAGAGAAGGAGAACGTCCGCGTCCGGTGCCTGTTGAAGGATCTGAATTCATCATTGAAACAGATGCAGTAATCCGGGCAATCGGCCAATCAAGATATGTATCTCTCATAGAGAGTTTTGGGCTTGACCATGCAGACGGAGTCGTAAAGCTCTCATCAGGGACTTATCAGACCTCGAATGATAAAGTGTTTGCCTGCGGTGACGTAATCTTCGGAAAGGGCCAGGGCGAAGCCATGGTCGTCTCTGCAGCCCAGCAGGGGAAACTGACAGCTTATCAGATTCACAAAAAACTAATATCAGAGGCGCTCAACCCTGCTTTGTGATTTCAATTTGTCATTAGGAACTGCCCACCGCCTAGCTCCTCGGCCAGAACGGCTCAGCCATAAAAAGCAAACCCGGCTTTTTCTGGCTGATCCTTTTCTGTCCTTCGGAGCTGATCGAGGCGGTTCCACTTTTCTATAAAGGAGGATTCACTATGGCTGATTTAAAGATTGATCTTGCCGGGATACGGTCTCCGAATCCGTTCTGGCTTGCTTCAGCCCCGCCGACAAACTCGGGCTACCAGGTTCAGAGGGCATTTGAAGCAGGCTGGGGGGGAGCTGTCTGGAAAACACTCGGTGATCCGATCCTGAATGTTTCTTCACGGTTTGCAGCAGTCAGTTTTAATGGACAGCGCGTTGCAGGCTTTAACAATATTGAGCTTATTACAGACCGGCCGCTTGAAGTGAACCTTAAGGAAATTTATGAAACGAAAAAAAGGTTTCCGAATCATGCCATTATCGCTTCCTTAATGGTTGAGCCAAAACAGGAAAAGTGGCATGAAATTGTTAAGCGTGTTGAAGATGTCGGAGTTGACGGGCTTGAACTGAATTTCGGCTGTCCTCACGGTATGGCAGAGCGAGGAATGGGCGCGGCCTCAGGTCAAGTGCCTGACCTTGTCGAAAGGCAGACATACTGGGCGAAAGAAGCTGCGAAAACGCCTGTTATCGTGAAGCTGACACCAAATATTACCGATATCACCGTGACCGCAGAAGCTGCAGTGGCAGGCGGAGCTGATGCGATCTCGATGATCAATACGATCAACAGCCTTGCAGGAGTAGACATCGATACATGGAATACGATTCCGCATGTAGCAGGAAAAGGGGCTCACGGCGGATATTGCGGTCCTGCTGTTAAGCCGATTGCGCTGAACATGGTCGCTGAATGTGCGAGGAATCCCCGCATCAATGTTCCGATATCAGGAATAGGAGGGATTTCAAACTGGAAGGACACCGTTGAATTCATGCTGATGGGAGCAACCGGCGTGCAGGTATGCACAGCTGCCATGCATCACGGCTTCCGTATAGTTGAAGACATGATTGAAGGTCTTTCAAACTACTTGGATGAAAAGGGTCTTGCGTCCGTTATGGACCTTGTCGGGAAATCGGTTGAAAGGTATTCAGATTGGGGCGAGCTTGATCTGAATTATAAAATTGCTGCAAGAATTAATGAAGACGTCTGCATTAACTGCAATAAATGCCATATTGCTTGCGAAGACACGTCCCATCAGTGCATTGATATGCTGATGACGTCTGACGGAAAACCATACTTAAAAGTAAGGGAAGAAGATTGCGTCGGCTGCAATCTCTGTTCTATCGTCTGTCCTGTTGACGGGGCTATCGACATGGTTGAACTTGCAAATGAGCTGCCGCCAATGACGTGGAACGAGCGTCAGTCAGCGATTGCTTCTCTTGGAACGTCCAATGCTGTGAAATAGGAAAGGGGGATACACATGAAAAAACTCATTAAAAACGGAACGATTGTGACGGCTTCTGATACCTTTCAGGGAGATATTCTCATTATCGGAGAACAGATTGCTGCCATTGGCCTCAATCTGACAGAAAACGGTGCAGAAATCATTGATGCAAACGGATGCTACATTTTCCCGGGAGGAATTGACCCTCATACACACCTTGATATGCCGTTTGGAGGAACCGTTACAAAAGATGATTTTGAAACAGGGACAACCGCAGCAGCCTTTGGAGGCACAACGACCATCATCGATTTCTGCCTGACGGAAAAAGGAAAGCCATTAAAGGATGCCATAAAGACATGGCATAAGAAATCCAAAGACAAAGCCGTCATTGATTACAGCTTCCACTTAATGATTTCAGAAATCAATGATCAGGTCCTTGATGAATTGCCTTCTGTAATTGAAGAAGAAGGAATTTCCTCCTTTAAAGTCTTTATGGCCTACAAAAATGTTTTTCAGGCAGATGATGAAACCCTTTTCCGGACACTGCTGACCGCAAAAGAGCTAGGCGGTCTTGTCATGGTTCACGCAGAAAACGGGGACGTGATTGATTATTTAACAAAAAAGGCACTCCAAGAGGGCAAAACAGATCCGGTTTATCATGCTCTTACACGTCCGCCTGAAGTAGAAGGCGAAGCAACAGGAAGAGCAGCACAGCTCACAGGTCTTGCGGGATCGCAGCTGTATGTCGTTCATGTTTCCTGTGCAGAGGCTGTAGAAAAAATAGCCGAAGCAAGAAGCAGAGGTTTTGATGTCTGGGGAGAAACATGCCCGCAGTATCTTGTGCTTGATCAGTCTTATTTAGAAAAGCCTGAGTTCGAAGGGGCAAAGTACGTCTGGTCACCGCCGCTGCGCGAGAAAAAGCACCAGGATGTTTTGTGGAACGCCATGAAGACAGGCGTGCTGCAGACACTTGGCTCTGATCAGTGCTCGTTTGATTTTAATGGCCAAAAGGATCTTGGCAAGGGCGATTTCACGAAAATTCCTAACGGCGGGCCGATTATTGAGGACCGTTTCAGCATTCTCTATTCTGAAGGGGTAAGTAAAGGCAGGATCAGTTTAAATCAGTTCGTTGATTTAACGAGCACAAAGGCTGCGAAGCTGTTCGGCCTGTATCCGAAAAAAGGAACCATTGCAGTTGGATCTGATGCTGATCTTGTCCTGTTTGACCCGTCAGCAGAGAGAACGATTTCTGCTTCAACCCACCACATGGCTGTGGACTATAATGCGTTTGAAGGCATGGAGGTGAAAGGAGTGCCCGTTTCTGTTCTTTCAAAAGGGGAATTTGTCGTGCGCGACAGACAGTTTGCAGGAAAAGCAGGGACCGGGCAATATATAAAACGGGCCAAATACGGGGAACAGCTTGGAACAGCCGGCTCTTCAAAAGTCTCAATATAAGAGTAAGGCTTTGAAAATTTAAATGTTTCATGCGGAAGGGGACATGTATTGTGGCGAAAGGTTATTTGAAATCTCCGGATTTGCTGCCGATTCCTCATCATAAGAAAAACATCGGTTCACTTGGTTTTGGCCTGATTTGGGTAGGGATGGCTGTTGTTCTTGCTGCATTTGCCATAGGGGGTTCCGGGGTTCAGTCTCTTCCGCTTGGATGGGTCGTGGCCGCCACCATAGTTGGATCCGTTGCCCTTGGGTTTATTATGACGCTTACGGGCGACATTGGTGTTGAACACGGTTTAAGTTTTCCAGTATATATGAGAGCGCCGTTTGGTACGGTTGGAACACACATTCCGTCTGTTGTGAGGGGATTTGTTGCTTCCTGCTGGTTTGGAGTCAATACGTTTTTCGGAGCAAGCGCGATGAATGCGATTCTTGCAACTTTATTTGGATTTGATAATTGGATGGTCTGCTTCTTCATCTTTGCCATTTTGCAAGTTGTCAACACGGCTCTTGGCATGAAAGCGATCGAGCGCTTTGCAGATCTCGCGGCACCCGTTATTATTCTTATTTCCGGATGGATGTATTTTACGCTGTCAGATCAGGCTCTTGCGCAGGGAAGAAGCGTCTGGTCGTGGGTAGAGAGTCCGGCAGCCGGAGGGGCAGCTGTCACCGCTTTTATGGTTGTCATCATGGCGAACATGGGGTTTTGGGGAACGCTTGCGGCAGATATGCCCTCCCTTTCCAGGTTTGTAAAGGCGCCTAAAATGGAGCGTAATTGGTTTAAGCGAAACAGGAGCCAAATCGCAGGAAATCTGATCGCCTATCCAATTGTTCAAACGTTTATGGTCGTCATTGGTGCTGTGTCCTATATCGCTGTGACGAACTATGATCCTGTTGTTGCCCTGCAGCAGTCTGCAACAGGCATCATTCTCGGCATATTGCTCATTATGATCGTCCTGGCCCAGTGGTCGACAAATACGTCCGCTAACCTCATACCGGCCGCGACCATTTTTTCAAATGTCGGCGGTCCGAAAGTTCCTTTTTGGGCAGGGGTTGCGGTTGCGGGCATAATCGGAATTGTCGTGCAGCCGTGGAGTCTGTTTGGGGTCATTATTGAAATTCTGCTCGTTGTCGGAGGCATTCTTTCTGCCATCTGCGGCATTTTAATTTCAGACTACTATCTTCTCAGAAAGCGGAGAGTGAATGTAAAAGATCTTTACGAAGCTGAAGGGCAGTACAAATACTATAAAGGCATCAATGCAGCGGGCTATATTGCCTGGATTGCCGGGGGAGCAGCTGCAGTAATCTTTAAAGACTACTCTTTTATCATAGGTTTTGCAGCCGGAGGGGCAAGCTACTATCTTCTTGCAAAATACTGGTGGTTTAAAAAATATGCACAGGCTGAGATCAATGACCCGGATGATTCCAAGTATCTTGGCATAACTGCGGGTAACGACTGGATCATTGACCTTGAAGAGGAATATGAACCGAACATCGCAATCACAGCTGCTCCAACAGAACATATTTAATAGGAGGAGAAGGATGTCAGATTATCAGGAGTATCTTGCTGAACGGGACAAAATGGATTACTATCTCGGAAAAGGGTGGAAGATTTCTTCCGTTACGGAAAACCTGAGCGGAGCATTCCTTGTCTTCAAAGATCAGGATGATACTGAGGCGGAGATGCATGTGAAAACGGCTGACGGTCGAAAATACTTTTCGGCCATGCTGATTGCACAAGCTAAAAATTGACATGGTTCGACGCGGATAGGGCAGATTTTGTCCTATCTTTTTTGTGAGAAAAGCTGACAAACGTATAGTGTTCACCCTGTGCCTCTTTTATAATGAAAGGAAGCGACATCAAAAAAGGGGTGTGCGGATGAAATCATACATAACGATTGACGAGATTTTAAATCGAAAGCATTTTTCCCGGACTGAAGTCATCGCAGGAGTAAATGGCCTGCGGCGGCAGCTGAAATGGGTGCATATTGTCGAATCGATACAAATCAGCAATCTTTTAAATGGTCATGAACTGATTCTGACTACCGGTCTTGGTTTCAAGGATCATCCCGGACAACTTGTTTCTTTTCTTCAGCAATTAATCGACAGGCAGGCTGCCGGACTGTGCATTGAGCTCGGCACCCATATCCACACCATACCTGAAGAGGTGATTGCACTTGCAGATTCCCGCCATTTTCCCATCATTCTGTTTCATCACGAAGTGCCTTTTGTTGAAATTACACAAGATGTGCATTCCCTCATCATCAATAAACAATATCAACTGTTATCTGAACTTGAAACCTATTCTCAGCAGCTGAACAAGATGCTTCTTGAAATTGAAGATTACAAGCAAATCCTCAAATTTATGCAGTCCTATCTGGAAGTACAGGTGGCGGCTGTTCTCGGAGGGAATAAAACCGATTTTTTCCCGGAACCTGACAGCAGCGAAAAGGAAGCATTGCTCTTTTCATTAAGAAGTGAGGAAAAGAAAGCAGGGGCGGCCAGCCAGCCCGTCCAAATACTCGGCGAAACGTATGCAGAATTGCATATATGGACCGAGTGCAGAGAACTGAACGAATTTGATCTTCTCGTATTAGACCGAACGGCAAATGCATTTGCCCAGCATTTGCTCAGGGATCTCTATGTAAAAGAGAAAAAAATGGCAGAAGAAAGTGAGTGGCTGACCAACTGGCTTGAGGGGGAATATACCGATGAAGTGATCAAAGAGCAGCTTGCTTTTCAAGATCCCATGCTGAGGCTTAACGGAGGCGCGGTGTGCATCTGCAAATTATCCCCTGATGCAGCAGGCCAGACACAAAATGCAGACAGCACGTATTTTAAGTTATTATTCAGAACCGTTTTTGAACAATTCGGCTTTCACCTGTTTACCGTGGAAGTGCGCCATCACCTGATTTTCATTGCAGGAAACAAACGGAACAGGCAGGACTGGAAAGACCGCATGAGCGGTGCGATTTCAAGAATATATTCAGGAAGCGGAACAGAGAGGCAGAGAGCCTCCTCCCTCACAATCGGTGTGGGAAAATTTGCGGACAGACTGGGGAATATTCCATACAGCTATCAGACGGCCAAAGAAACACTGGCCCTTCAGGACTCTCTCTCAGCAGAAGGGAAAAGCTGCTTTTATCAGGATCTTCATATGTACAGAATGATGTCTCTTTTAAAAAAACACGGTGACCTAGAAGAGACAATCAATGAATACCTCGGTCCCGTTCTTGAATACGACCGCAAGTACAACGGTGATATGCTGATTACGCTGAAAACCTATCTTGCCTGCAGCGGGTCGAAGCAGGAAACCTCCAAAAAGCTCTTTATAGTCAGGCAGACCCTGTACCACCGAATTGAAAAACTTGAGCTTCTTCTTGGGGAGAACTTCATGAATTCAGACAAGCGCCTCGCCCTGGAGTTTATGCTGATGGCCTATGATTTTGTCCGAAATACAGAAGGCACCATCCCGCTGCAGCATAAAATTGAATAGTAGATTAGGAGCACTTCTATACGGAGGTGCTCTTTTTGCTGTGAGGGAGGGGAGTTTCTTACCCTGCAAAACTGAAATTCGATATGTGAGGGTAAGCAAATGATGGAATCGTACCCTCTCAAACTGAAAATCGATATCGGAGGGTAAGCAAATGTCTGAATCGTACCCTCTCAAACTGAAAATCGATATCGGAGGGTAAGCAAATGATGGAATCGTACCCTCTCAAACTGAAAATCGATATCAGAGGGTAAGCAAATGATGGAATCGTACCCTCTCAAACCGTAAATTGATATCGGAGGGTAAGCAAATGTCTGAATCGTACCCTCTTAAACTGAAAATCGATATCGGAGGGTAAGCAAACAGGACTTTTTGCCGTTTCCTTATCTGACTCCCGGAGCTAAACGAGCGATTCCGCTTTTCTTGTGTCCAGCTGCGCCTCCTAGTCCTTCTGTCAGAACAAAATCCCCGAAAAAGTCAAAACCGGACTTTTCCGATGATTTCTTATCTGACTGCCAGGCCTAAACAGTCGGCTCCGCTTTTCTTGTGTCCAGCTCCATCAGCCAGCTCCTCTGTCAGAACAAAATTGCCCAAAAAGGCAAACCCGGCCTTTCTGGTCAATTTCTTTTCTGCCTATCGGAGCTAAACGGCTGATTCCGCTTTTCTCATTGTCCAGCTCCATCGCTCAGCTCCTCTGTCAGAACGGAACCGTCGGCAAAGGCAAAAAGCGCCTTTACCGCCAATTCCTTATCTGACTCCCGGAGCTAAACGAGCGATTCCGCTTTTCTTGTCACTATGTAGCATTCTTCCTTTCTTTTGTTTTACAGTGTGTCTAATGAACGCGGGGGTGTTGTGGGGGATAATGAGTTTATAGAATTTTCAGTATTCAGGAGGGATGAGAATGACAGTTGCTAATGAGGCAGCGGTTATAAAGAATTTTATTAACGGGAAATGGGTGAGTGCTGCTGGAAGTGAGATGCAGGATGTCATTAATCCTGCGACAGGAAAGAAAATAGCTTCTGTGCCGATCTCAACTGAAGAGGATGTGCATGCAGCTGCGATGGCAGCCGCAGAAGCTTTTAAGACCTGGAAGCGCGTGCCTGTTCCAAAGCGGGCCAGGATTCTTTTTGCCTATCATCACTTATTGTCCAAAAACCATGAGGAGCTTGCGAAACTGATTGTTTCAGAGAATGGCAAGGCATATAAAGAAGCTTACGGGGAAGTTCAAAGGGGAATTGAGTGTGTGGAGTTTGCTGCCGGGGCTCCAAGTCTGATGATGGGCGAGTCGCTTTCTGGCATTGCTGAAGAGATGGACTCTGAAATGTTCCGTTACCCGCTTGGGGCAGTCGGAGGCATTACGCCTTTTAATTTTCCGATGATGGTGCCGCTTTGGATGTTCCCTCTTGCAGTAGCATGCGGAAATACTTTTGTGCTGAAGCCTTCAGAACGGACTCCGCTCCTGTCAAACAGACTTGCGGAGATGTTTACGGAAGCGGGGGCTCCGGCCGGTGTGCTGAACATTGTTCACGGAAGCCGCGATGTGGTTAACGGCCTGCTCGCACATCCGGAAATAAAAGCGATTTCATTTGTCGGCTCACAGCCTGTCGCCAAATATGTCTATGAAAAAGCTGCTGCTAATGGAAAGAGGGTGCAGGCGTTATCGGGAGCGAAAAATCATCATGTCGTCATGCCGGACGCTGACTTTGAAAAAGCAGCCCAGCATATTGTCAGTTCTGCATTCGGCAGCGCGGGCCAGAGGTGCATGGCATGCAGTGCTGTTGTCACGGTCGGAGACGGAACCGAGTTCATGAACATCCTTAAGCGAAAAGCGGATGAACTTGTGATGGGAAATGGCCTGGATGATGAGGTTTTACTGACGCCGGTTATTCGTGATTCTCATTTGAAAAAAGTGATCGGCTATATAGAAAAAGGCATGGAGGAGGGTGCGGCGCTTGTAAGGGATGGCCGGAGAGATATGGATGGCAACAAAGAAGGCTATTTCCTAGGTGCGACGATCTTCGATGAAGTCACACCGGACATGACCCTTGCAAAAGAAGAAATCTTTGCGCCGGTACTCAGTGTTCTTAGAGCATCAGACCTTGACGAGGCCCTTGAATATATCCGCAAATCCCGTTATGGAAACGGTGCAACCATTTATACGAAGGATGCGCAGGCTATCCGCACGTTCAGAGAAGAAGCGGATGCCGGAATGCTCGGCATCAATGTAGGGGTGCCTGCGACGATGGCCTTCTTCCCGTTTTCTGGCTGGAAGGATTCTTTTTACGGGGATCTACATGTTAACGGAAAAGACGGCGTAAACTTCTATACGCGGAAAAAAATGATTACATCCCGTTTTGATTTTTAACAGACAGGGAGGATGAGTATGCAAAAGAGTACAGATGTAAAAGATGCCCTGCAAAAAGATGAAGCGCATCTGTGGCATTCGATGAAGCCGTTTAATCCCGAGGCAACCATTATCGCACAAGAGGCTAAGGGAGCTTGGGTGACAGATGCCGGCGGAAAGAGGTACCTTGATGCCATGGCCGGATTATGGTGCGTCAATGCAGGATACGGAAGAACAGAGCTTGCAGAAGCAGCCTATGAACAGCTGAAGAAGCTTGCTTATTTTCCGCTGACACAGAGTCATCTGCCTGCCATTGAGCTTTCAGAGAAACTGAATGACATGCTTGGCGGGGACTATGTCATCTTTTTTTCAAACAGCGGATCTGAGGCGAATGAAACAGCATTTAAAATAGCCCGTCAATACCATCAGCAGACAGGAAGCAGTGAGCGGTATAAGATTATTTCAAGGTACAGAGCCTATCACGGCAACACTCTTGGTTCACTGGCTGCAACCGGGCAGGCGCAGAGGAAGTACAAATACGAACCGCTTGCTCCGGGCTTTATCCATGTGGCGCCGCCCGATCAGTACCGTTTTCCTGAAGAAGAAGGCATAAAGCCTGCCGAGCTTAAATCGGTTCAGGCGGTTGATCAGGCCATGACGTGGGAGCTCAGCGAGACAGTCGCTGCGGTTATTATGGAGCCGATTATTACCGGAGGCGGCATTCTGATGCCGCCTGAGCAGTACATGCAGGGTGTGAAGGAATCATGTGAAAAGCATGGCGCACTCCTGATTGTGGATGAAGTCATCTGCGGATTCGGCCGGACCGGGAAAGCATTCGGTTTCATGAACTATGGTGTGAAGCCGGATATCATTACCATGGCAAAGGGAATTACGAGCGCCTATCTTCCTCTGTCTGCGACGGCTGTGAAAAAAGAAATCTATGAAGCCTTTAAAGGGACGGAGGAATACGATTATTTCCGCCATGTGAATACCTTTGGAGGAAATCCTGCAGCCTGTGCCCTGGCCCTTAAAAACATTGAAATCTTTGAAAAAGAAAAGTTGTTCGAGCGGTCGGCTGAGCTTGGCGCAAAAATAAAATCTGAACTAACGTCAAGGCTGCAGAAAAATCCTCTGGTCGGCAATGTGAGAGGGAAAGGTCTTCTTATTGGAGTCGAGCTTGTCGAAAACAAAGAAACAAAAGCCCCGTTAAATGCCGGCCTTGTCAATAAAGTCATGGCTGTCTGCAAAGAAAAAGGGCTGCTGATCGGAAAGAACGGGGCAACAGTGGCAGGCTTCAACAACGTGCTGGCCATCTCGCCGCCTCTGAATATCGAGGATGAGGATGCAGCATTCATTGTAGAAACACTGATTTCTGAATTGAATGCCATAGCGGACCTGTCATAAATACATCCAGCAGTGCAGAGAAATCTGTGCTGCTTTTTATTTTGTAACACTTAACAAAACGTGAAAAAAGGAGTAAGATTTTAGGTATTAAAAATCAGAAGGAGCGACAACTATGAGAACGGAAAAAGAAATCATGCTGGCAGGAGAAATGTACGACCCTCAAGACAAAACGCTCGCAGAGGAACGAATCAGAGCAAGGAAACTTGTCCGTCATTTTAACGAAACAACTGAAACAGACCCTGAACGTGTGAGCCTTCTGAAAGAGCTCTTAGGTTCAACTGGCGACCATGTCTACATTGAGCCGACCTTCCGCTGTGATTACGGCTCGAATATCCATGTCGGTGAAAACTTTTTCGCCAACTTTGACTGTGTCATTCTGGATGTATGCGAGGTAAGATTCGGAGACAACTGCATGCTTGCACCTGGTGTTCACATCTATACGGCAACTCATCCTTTAAATGCGAAAGAACGCAACAGCGGCAAAGAGTTTGGAAAGCCGGTTACCATTGGGAACAATGTTTGGATCGGTGGAGCTGCTGTCATCAATCCCGGCGTAACGATTGGCGACAATGCCGTGATTGCTTCCGGTGCCGTCGTGACAAAGGACGTGCCTGCAAACACAGTTGTCGGAGGAAATCCGGCAAAGGTACTGAAAGTGATTGAAAATGACTAACGCCAAAAGCTGAAATCTAACGTGATTTCAGCTTTACTATTATGTAATGAATGAGGAACTTTCCGCAGGTTCCTATTCATCCCGCCTTTTTCGAATGGTTGTCTTCGGCCCTGCTTCCCCGGAATGTCCGGACAGTCTGTTCGTTTTTTCCGGAATCTTATCCGAAAGTTTTGATTGATACGTTGTGCCGATGTTCAGCTGGCCGCTCAATTCGTTGATGCCAAGCTGCCCAAAATTGCTGCTGAGATCCGCCTGATCAATGTTCAGGTTTTCAATGGTTACGTTCTCAATAATGATCGAACGGGATTCATTCTGCCAAACATCTTTCACCTGTTCTTTAGCCAAATGCTTAACAAGAATGCCGATTTCGTTTTCAAGAGATTCAATTTTTTTCACCAGCTGATCCCGTTCAATCATTGTCTGATCTTTAAGGTCTGCCAGCAGTTTCCTTTTAAAATAAGAAAATAGCATATTATCACACACTTAAGTTAGATTGTTGTGACCTTCTATTGGCTGAATGGGTTCCGCTCTCGAAACAGGGTAGGCAGCATAAACAAGACCATGATCGAAATGGAGGCTGATTTGATTGGCGTGGGCAGGTTCAGGAAGCCGGATGACCCACTCGAAATCCCCGTAGGAACGATGTATTTCAACTTCCATTTCCTTAGGATAAAGAGCCCTTTTATGGCCTTTTACAATCAAATCGATATTGGATTTAAGTGCAAAGGTGACATCATCCCGTCCAACCCCGGGGAGCTCTATAACTGCACATACATGAGTATCGCTTTTATACAGGTCATAAAGGGGCTTATGGTCTTCCTCAAAAACCCGTTCAGGCTTTTGCTGATCAAAAATATTCTGCCAGAAATCATTTTTCTGATTGGCATTCGTAAATTCCAGCCATTTTTGAACCTTGTGAATATCCATAAAGCTCCTCCTTTAATCCCATTTTTATATCTGGCTGACGACCGGCATCGAGGGATTCGCGATTTGATCCTGATCGCTTACGTCCGGATCAATTGTACATGTGTTCATTTGTGAAAAAGTTGGAGAAAAATTGCCAAGAGAAAAATTAACGCCAAAAAATTTGCTGTTTGCGGTATGACTGTTATGGACAGTAGGACCCAAGTCAACATTCCCGTTCTGGGTAACACCGTTGACCTGAAAGTTAAACACATTTATCTGAAAGGGCATATCTTTAACTCCTTACTTTTTAGTAATCGGAACGTATACCTCAGGAGGTAAATCCATATTTGAACCTGGACCAGCCATTGCAGGCACCGGAAATGGAAACCCGTTCACAGGCGGATTTGGTATAGGAACAGGAACCGGCGCCGGAACACCTATGCTGATAGGATCAGAGTTGGCAATATCGGTTTGATCATTTACATCCGGATCAATATAAACGTTTTCCATTAATGCCTCTGCAGGGGAAGTGTCACCGTAAGAAGAGTTAAGTCCCTGAGATTTATTGTTGGATGTATGACTGTTGTGAATCGCTTCCCCAATTGTTACGGATCCGTTGCCGGAAATACTGTTAACCTTTAAGCAGTAGAGATTAACAACTGTAGGCATTGCTTCACCTTCTATTCATCTTTACGTTATCCATATGCAGAAAAGGGCTCATCGGTTCTTGCCCGGAAAAAATAAGAAACGGGAAGAGAAATTCTTCCCGTTTTCAATAATAGCCGTAATATGGGTAATAAGGATATCCGTAACCGTAATAATATGGATTGTAGAGCGAGCTCAGCGCAAGTCCTCCAAGTAATCCTCCAAAGAATGGAAAACCAAATCCAAACGGATAAAATCCAAACGGCCTGCCAAAGCCAAAGCCAAACGGGCGTCCGAATCCAAAACCGAATCCTGGTCTGCCAAAGCCAAATCCCGGTCTCCCGAAACCAAATCCCGGTCTTCCAAATCCAAACCCAGGTCTTCCAAACCCGCCAAATCCAAACGGTCTTCTGACATCATTCATATCAAGCAGTTCCTGCTGATTTTCCATAGTAACATCTCCTTGAACAGGGATAAGCATTTCATCAATGCCTGCACAAAAAAAGTATATGCAGGGAAAAGCTTTGCCGGGTGGGCGTCTTTGGAGAAAATTCGTTCGCAGCGAAGTCATGCAAAATACTTTTAAAAACCTTACAGGAAATGGTACGATGGTCAAGGTTAATTTTAATGAAGGAGTCCTGCAAATGAAAATTGAGCTTGCAGCATATAATCCGGCTTGGAAAATACAGTTCCAGCAGCATAAGAGAAAGCTTGAAAACTGCTTTAAAAATGCGGATATTAAAATTGAGCATATCGGAAGCACGTCTGTTGAAGGTCTGTCTGCCAAGCCGATTATCGATATTCTGATTGGTGTACCAGATGAAGAAGACTTGCCCGATGTCGTTTCAGCTCTTTCAGGAGAGCCGTACATATACAAGAAAGTTTACGATCAGGCACTGCCATTCCGGCGGTTTTTTATTGGGGTAAGGGAGGATGTACTTGACCTCTATCCAAATCCTGTTGAAGTTGAGGGGCTGACGGTTGCCCGGGAGCACAGAATCGCTCATATTCATGCTGTGCCGGTAACTCATCAGTGGTGGGAGGATCATCTTTTGTTCCGTGACCATCTTCGGGCGAATCCAGATGATCTTAACTATTATGAAGAAACCAAAATAGTCCTCTCTGAAAAAGAGTGGGAAAGCGGCAATGATTATGCATCTGCAAAATCAGATTGTGTCATGCACATACTAAACAAAGCAAAACAGCTGAAAACAAATCAAGAGGAAGTGTCAGAATGAGTATTTTAGCCATCTACGGAAGCAGCCGGGAAAACGGCAATTCAGAAAAATTGGCAGATTGGGTGCTGGAGGGAACAGAGCATACGGCTATCCATCTCCGTAAAAAGACCATCCTGCCTATTGCAGATAAGCGTCATGAGGAAGGGGGCTTTCAGCCGGTCGAAGATGATTTTCATTCTGTGATTGACGCCTTTTTGAAGGCAGACACTGTTGTCTTCTCAACACCGCTGTACTGGTACGGAATGTCTGGTTCCATGAAAGACTTTTTCGACAGATGGTCACAGGCATTACGGGATGAAACATTATCTTTTAAAGAATCAGTCAAAGGGAAAAAAGCCTATGTAGTCATTGCAGGCGGAGACTCCCCGAAAATAAAGGCATTGCCGCTGATCCAGCAGTTTCAATATATCTTTGATTTCGTTGGCATGGAATTTTGCGGTTACATTATTGGGGAAGCCAATGCGCCTGGCGATATGGAAAAAGACAAAAAAGCAGCTGCAGAAGCAGGAGTCATGAACGAGCAGATTAAGCATATGAATAGATAATGTTGAGAAAACATGGATGAGTGTATCCATGTTTTTTTCATGTAAGCCTTAGAACGGAGGCGTTTCAATATAAAGTTTTAAACCTGTTTCATTAATTAGCATTAATTTTTAAAAAATTGAGTAAAATGACTAGAAATATATTTCGAAACCCGATATATTAAGTAATACGTTGTAAATTTTAAACAGTTGAGGAAAACGGTTAAGGCCGGAGGAGGGATAAGAAGTGGAAACATTCAAGAAGCTTAAGGCCTTCTATATGCCTTACAAAAATGACTTTTTATGGTCAATGGCTTTTTTGCTCATTATGACGGGGATTACTGTTGTGTATCCAATGGTCCTTCAGTTTACGATTGACGATGTGGTGCTGAAAGAGCAATTTTCGCTTGTGCCGTGGATCGCCCTTGGCTTTGTCGGAATAATGGTGATCAAAGGAGTTGCTACATACTTTCATCAGTATCTTGGCGACATGTTCGGCATCAAATCTGTCTACAGATTAAGAAATGAACTTTATGAGAAGCTGCAGAGGCTGCCGTTCCGCTACTATGATAATGCGAAAACAGGCGACTTGATGTCACGGCTCACAGCAGACGTAGAAGGATTCCGGTTTTTTCTTTCATTCGGGATTGCTGAACTTATCCGCTTCATTATTCTTATTGCCATCAGTCTTTGCGTCATGTTCTATTACTCTGTGCCGCTCACATTTGTCACGATTGCGGCGCTTCCGTTTCTTGCAGTTGCCGTCTACCGTTTTGACAAACGGGTTCATCCGGCTTTCAGAAGCATCAGGAAATCGTTTGGAAAACTGAACACGAACGTGCAGGAAAACATCAGCGGCATTCATACTGTAAAATCACTATCAAGAGAAGATTTTGAAATTTCAAAGTTTAATTCCTCCAATAACGAGTATCGTCAAAAATATTTGGATACATCAGATGTCTGGGCAAAATATTTTCCGCTTATGGAGTTTATCGGAAACATCTCCGTTGTTGCTCTATTGGGTTTTGGAGGATATATGGTGATAAACGGCACTCTTAAGCCTGGGGAACTTGTAGCCTTTTACAGTCTCGTCTGGTACATCATGTGGCCGATTATGAACCTTGGCTTTGTCATCAACTTATTTTCACAGTCAAAGGCATCCGGTGAAAGACTGCTCGAAATTCTGGAAGCAGATGAAGAAATTACGGACAGGGATGAACAGCTTTCCAGAGAAAAGCTGTCAGGGCATGTTACGTTCAAGAATGTCTCCTTATCATACAATGATGAAGATGTTCCTGCCCTTACAAATGTGTCGTTTGATGCGCCTCCAGGGAAAACAATCGGGCTGATAGGCGCGACAGGATCAGGAAAGACGACGGTCACCCAGCTGATGACACGTTTTTACGAAGCCACTTCGGGACAGATCCTATTAGACGGCAAAGATATTAAAGATCATACGATTAAAACACTGCGGGGAAGCATTGGAGTTGTGCTCCAGGAATCATTCCTTTTTTCTACGACCATCAAATCTAATATAGCTTACGGGAATCCGAATGCCACGATGGATGAGATTGTGAATGCGGCAAAACGGGCACAGGCGCATGATTTTATCATGGAGCTTCCTGAAGGGTACGACACGATGCTCGGTGAGCGGGGAATGGGACTGTCAGGCGGTCAAAAACAGCGGATTTCGATAGCACGCGCTATATGTGTTGACCCGAGCATTCTGATTCTGGATGACTCAACGAGTGCTGTTGACATGGAAACAGAATTCAGGATTCAAAAGGATTTAAAAATGGTGATGAAGGACCGTACAACGATCATCATTGCCCACCGCATTTCTTCACTAAAGCATGCAGACGAAATTATCGTTCTTGAAGACGGCGGGGTCGCAGAGAGAGGGACGCATGAACAGCTCCTTCAGGCTGAAGGCCCATACAAACGAATCTATGATATTCAGTACAAAGACCAGCAAGCCGTAGTTCAGTCAAACGCAGGGTAGGTGGGAACATGAAAACGGATGAAAAACAAAATTTGATTAAACAGAGGTTCTATTATTCAACGGACCAGATTATCGAAAAACCTTTTAACTGGAAGCAGATGGGGCGGCTGATGGGCTATATCAAGCCTTATTCAAAGAATCTTCTGCCCCTGTCTTTTTTGACGGTCATTCTGACAACGATCGTCAGGCTGATTGTGCCGATTCTGATTGGCGTCTATACCCTCGACAAAGCGATCGTCCAAAAAGACCTTGATCTGCTGTGGGTGCTTGTCGGGTCGATTTTCGGACTGTATCTCGTTTCCTATGTTGCGAATACTCTCCGGATCAGATGGATGAATATGCTCGGGCAAAACGTGATCTATGATTTGCGCAAGCATTTGTTTACCCATGTACAGTCCCTTTCCCACCGTTTCTTTGACTCAAGGTCGGCGGGGTCGATTCTGGTAAGGATTATGAATGACATCAATTCTCTTCAGGAATTGTTCACTAGCGGGGTTATCAATCTATTAATGGATTTCCTGCTTCTGATCGGCGTTATCGTTATTCTCTTTACTATCAGTCCGCCGCTTGCCCTTGCAATCATGATAATACTGCCTGTGATGTTTTTTATCTCAACAAGCCTGCGGAAAAAAATCAGAAGGTCCTGGCAGACAGTAAGGCTTAAGCAGTCAATGCTGAATTCGCATTTGAACGAGAGTATTCAGGGAATTCGCGTGACGCAGGCGTATACTCAGGAAAAAGAGAACATCGAGTTCTTTGATGGAATCAACACAGAGAACTTCAGCAGCTGGCAGGATGCGACCCAGAAGAATGCCGTATTCCGTCCTTTCGTTGAAATGACTAATGCGATCGGAACAGCGATTTTGATTTGGTTTGGCGCTTCTCTCATTGCAAATGAATCGATTACAATCGGAGAATTTGTTTCCTTTGCTTTTTATCTGGGCATGTTCTGGGAGCCGATTTCAAGACTCGGTCAGGTGTACAATCAGCTGCTGATGGGGATGGCTTCCTCTGAACGGATTTTTGAATTTCTTGATGAAAAGCCGATTGTATCTGAAAAGGATGACCCGGTTGTCCTGCCGGATATGAAAGGAGACATCGAATTTGATGGAGTCGAATTTTCCTATGACGGCACCCGAAAGGCATTAAACAGCGTTTCTCTTGAAATCAAGTCCGGCCAGACTGTAGCACTTGTCGGACATACCGGCTCAGGAAAAACCACGATTGCGAGTCTGATCAGCAGGTTCTACGATGCTACCGGAGGCGAAGTGAAAATCGACGGCTATAACATCAAGGATCTTTCAATAGGAAGTCTCCGTTCGCAAATCAGTGTTGTTCTCCAGGATACGTTTATTTTTTCCGGAACGATTATGGAGAATATCAGGTTCGGCAGACCGTCCGCATCAGATGAAGAGGTCATTGCTGCAGCTGAAGCGGTTGGAGCTGATGAATTTATAAAAGATTTGGCGAACGGCTACGCGACAGAAGTGGAAGAGCGGGGAAATGTTCTATCTGTCGGTGAGCGCCAGCTTCTTTCTTTCGCAAGAGCCATTCTTGCAGATCCGAAAATTCTCATTCTTGATGAAGCAACAGCAAGCATTGACACGGAGTCTGAAATGAAAATTCAGCAGGCTCTGAAAACGCTGCTGAAGGGCAGAACCGCCATTATGATCGCCCATCGCCTGTCAACCATCCGCGAGGCAGACAACATCATCGTCCTCGATCACGGAAACATTATGGAGCAGGGCAATCATGATGCTTTAATGAAACATCAGGGGATTTATTTCGAACTGGTAAAGTCACAGTTTAAAATGCTGGATGCAGGTTAACAGCAATGAGTCAGCCATTTAGGCTGGCTCATTTTTTGCGTCCAATGGCTCATTCTGCAAGCTAATGCTGCAAAATTGAAACTATAAGTGATTTGAACCGTAATGATAAAAAAGGGGGAGTGATTATATGTTACAGAGAAAATGGGTATTGGCAGGCGTGATCATCATTTTAGCAGCACTTTTTACAGCAGCATGCAGCGGGGAAGAAGAAAGGAAGCAGGAAGAGACAGCAGTCAACGAAGTGTTGAACCGTCTTTTCACAGGTCCTGATGAGACCTTTGCAGACTTAATGCTGAATCCTGAATACAAGAAAGTTGTAAATGGAGTAGAAGTGAACAAGGAACTGGATGCATTTATAAAAAAAGAATATGGGCCTTATATGACAGAAGATTATTTCAATACGTTCCTGTCAACGATTGGTGCTCAATATACAATACTGGCATATGAAAATGAATACACGCTGAGTCTTAAAAATTTGACGGTTAAAAAGGAAGAAAACCAATCCGCGCTCTATAAGTTCAGCGCAGAGGTCGTCTATCAGCATAAGAATGGAGAAGATAAAACGGCAAAAGTAGAAGGGGAAGCGCTATTCTCAACGAAGGAGAATGGAAAGATCCAGGGGTTTCAGAACATAGACGACGATGGACTGGCAGAGGATTTAAGAGAGGCCGAATAAGAAAGCCCGGTCATGCATCAGCCATATCGAAACTCATCAGCAGAAAAATAGTTTGGGATTTTTATAGAAAAACTGAAACCTTCTTCTAATTCGCTCGTATTACTTACAGAATACATAAAAAATGGAGGTATATGGATATGGAACATCAAACGAATCCTGTTTTGGAAGGAAGCACACCGCCGCCGAAAAAACCATCATTATTCGGTATGATCATGAACCCGGGTGAACAATTCGAACGCATCCGCCAAAACCCTAAAGTACTTGCAGGTTTTCTTCTTGTTACGCTGATGATTTTAATTGGGACGGTGCTTACCGTTTTTCATACGCCGGCACTCACGGAAGATATGACAGGTGAAATCGGAATGTCATCTGAAGAAGCGGCCATGTTCACTACGGTGATGAGCGTTGTCGGCATAGTAGTAGCAGCTATAGGAAGCATTGTTGTTTTAATTATTATGGCTGCCATTACGCTGGCGATTGTGAAAATGGCCGGTTCAGCGGTTAAGTTTAAGCAAATTCTTTCTATGACAATCTATATTTCTTTTGTTACGTCAATCGGTACCCTGTTAAACGGACTTATTGCATTTTTCATTAAAGATGAGAATTATGTCAATCCTTATACAAGTGTCAACAGCATTGTCGGTGCTGAAGGCGGTCTTGGCGGTCTGTTAATGACAGTAGAAGTGTTTACAATCTGGGGTGTTGTTCTGACGGCGCTTGGACTTCAGAAAGTCGCAGGTCTTTCTAAAGCAGCTTCATGGACAATCGCCATTATCTTCTTTGCACTTGGAGCTGTGCTTGCTGTAGCCGGCGGAGTGCTGCAAGGACTTGTACCGGCAGCATGAAGAAAAAAGTCTGGATATCCATCGGAGTTGCAGCCATTATCGTATTGCTTGCAGGTGTGAATGTATACCGTGCCATGAATACAGAAGAGGTTAAAGTCAGCACAGTGAATCTATCAGACCGGGAGATCGTTTCAAATGTAATGGTTCCCGGCACACTTAAGTTTCAAAGCGAGCAATACATTTATCAGGAGCCTGAAAAAGGCCGGATTGCCGAAGTCCTGGTGAAAGAAGGGGATGCAGTTAAAGAAGGAACGCCGCTTCTTCGTTATGAAAATGAACAGGCAGCACTTGAAAAAGAACAAAATATGCTGTCTATAGAATCAAGCTATCTTAAAATCAGCCAGCTGAAAAATCAGTTGGAGGATCTTGATGAAAAAGAAAAAGAGTTAGCAAATCAGACAGGTAAAAAAGAAGCAGAAAAAACCGTTGAAGCAGAGCGTGATCAGCTGAAGATGGAGCTTAAAATGGCAGACATCGAACTGCGCCAGCTGAATCTTCAGAAAGAAACAGTCCAAAAGCAGCTTGAGAATCTTGAAGTGAAAAGCGAGATGGCCGGCACTGTTATTGCGGTTGAAGATCAGCATGCACAGTCTGCAGACGGTACGCTGAAAGCGGTCATACATATTGCCAAAACAGATTCCTATATTGTCAGCGGAGTTCTGTCGGAATATGATTCTCTTAAAGTTGCCAAAGACCAGCCTGTAACCCTTCGTTCTGATGTGGTGACAGATGCTGAATGGAAGGGGAAAGTCAGTAAAATCGGCCTTCTGCCGGAAGTTGCAGCGGGAACGATGGGAACGGAAAATACAGCCGTTCAATACCCTGTTGAAGTCATCATTGAAGGCAGTGAAATGAAGGCAAAACCCGGTTTTAAGCTGATTATGGAAATTGAAACTGAAAAGCGGAACGTACAGACAGTGCCTGTAGATGCGGTCAAACAGGACGGTGAAGATTATTACGTCTATACAGTAGAAGACGGCAAAACAAAGAAGAAAACAGTTGAAATCGGTACGGCTTCCTCTGATTATATGGAAATCAAAGAAGGGCTGACAGATAAAGATCAAGTGGTGGCAAAACCCGAAGACAATCTTCTGAGCGGGACGGAAGTGACGGTCAAATGATCAGGCTCTCAGGCATCACAAAGAGCTACAAGGTCGGAAAAGAATCCTTCGACGTTCTGAAGAACATCAACCTTTTCATTGAAGAGGGGGAATTCATCTCGATCATGGGGCCGTCCGGTTCAGGCAAGTCAACGCTGATGAACATCATCGGCTGTCTGGACCGGCCGTCAGAAGGCCAATACTTCCTCGACGGGACAGATGTGGCAGGCTATCAGGATTCAGAGCTTGCAGGCGTGCGCAATCTCTCCATCGGATTTGTCTTTCAGCAGTTTCAGCTTCTTCCGAGACTTACAGCCCTTAAAAACGTTGAATTGCCCATGGTTTATGCCGGCGTTAAAAAGAAGGAGCGGGAGGAAAGAGCAAGACTTGCGCTTGAAAAGGTCGGTCTTTCAGAGCGGATCAATCATCTACCGAATGAACTGTCAGGGGGGCAAAAACAGCGTGTTGCCATCGCCCGTTCCATCGTCAATCAGCCCCGTCTGATTCTTGCTGACGAACCGACAGGCGCTTTAGATACGAAAACGAGTGTATCGATCATGGAGCAATTTGCCGCCCTTAATCTGGAAGGCACGACTGTCATAATCGTCACCCATGAACAGGAAGTAGCCGACTATACAAAGAGGGTCATTATGGTCAGAGACGGTGAAATTACCTCTCACGGAGCAGAAAGGAGAAACGCATGAGCTTTATTGAAAACATAAGAATGGCGTTCTCCTCTGTTCTCGCTCATAAACTCCGGTCGATCTTAACAATGCTTGGCATCATTATCGGGGTTGCATCCGTTATTTTAGTTGTAGCCATCGGCCAGGGCGGCGAGCAAATGCTTAAATCACAGTTCACCGGTACCAGCAATACGATCGAAGTCTTTTACCAGCCAAGTGAAGAAGAAATGCAATCAGACCCAAACGCGTATATGAAGTCCGCTTTTGACCAGTCAGATATTAATGACATGGCCAGCATTCCGGAAGTTGAAAAGGTTGTTGCTTCAAGCTCTGAGTTCATGCCGGTGCGTCATAAAGAGGAAACGGCCGATACGTCGATTTTCAGCATTAATCAGGCCTATATTGAAGTAAATCAGCTGAAGATCGAATCTGGAAGAAATCTGATGGAAGCTGATTTTATCGGAGGCGAAAGGGCCGGAATTATCAGCCAGGAGACGAAAAAAGAGCTCTTCAAAGACACTGACCCGATTGGGGAAATTGTCTGGATCAGCGGTCAGCCGTTTGAAATTGTCGGAGTGCTTGAAAAACCGGAGGGGCTGTTTTCGTTCGGTTCAATGGAAATCTACATCCCGTCCAATACATATCGCGCTTCTTTCGGCAAATCTGATTTTAATCAGGTGACGCTGCAGGCAAAAGACGCAGAAAGCCTGCAGGAAGCAGGAAAAAAAGCCACCTCCATGCTCAATCAAAAACATGATACGGAAGATTCCTACCAAGTGTTTAATATGGAAGAGATTGCAGAAGGAATTGGTCAGGTAACCAGAATCATGACCCTGATCATTGGTTCAATCGCAGGCATCTCACTGTTTGTCGGCGGAATTGGCGTCATGAACATCATGCTCGTATCCGTCACAGAGAGAACCCGGGAAATCGGCATAAGAAAAGCGCTTGGGGCAACAAAGCGTCAGATCCTGACCCAGTTTCTCATCGAATCCATCACACTGACCCTCATTGGAGGCATCATTGGCATCCTCCTCGGTGCAGGAGGAGCTTCACTCGTCTCCGTATTCGCCGGATGGCCGTCACTCGTATCCTGGCAAGTCGTCCTGGGAGGACTCGCATTCTCAATGGTCATAGGCATCATATTCGGCATGCTGCCCGCAAACAAAGCAGCAAGGCTTGATCCTATCGATTCCCTGCGTTATGAATAAACAAATTTTCTGGACGGATTTTGTTCAGGAATACTGAGAAAGTTTTAAGACACACCGACGAGCTCAAGCAATCGGTGTGTTTTTTTGAGTGCTTAAGCAGTCCAAATGACTGCTAGTGGACTGCAACGGAAAGCAAGTGACTGGAGCGAAAGGGAACGGTGTTACAGCTGCTAAGCATCATCCATAAACAGGAAAATCCCAGAAAACCCTTGCTACGCGGTTGTGATGATGGTACAAAGGGAATAGAGATTTTATGTGCCACGAGATTGGAATGATGTATGATGAAACTTGCAGGAGCACTGCTAAAACTGACAATGATAGCGGTTATCGGACTGTTTCTTTATTCTTCAGCTAGCATATGGTTCTATGGAAACAAACACGATTCAGTCAAAACAGATGCAGCGGTAGTTCTTGGAGCAGCCGCCTGGGGAGAAGAACCGTCTCCTGTTTTTAAAGAACGCATCAATCATGCCATTAAACTGTACAAGGAAAAAAAGGTAGAGAAAATTATCTTTACTGGCGGCAAAGCGATTCAGACCGATCTGCCTGAATCTGTAGTCGGTAAAAACTATGCAGTCGATCAGGGTGTCCGCGAATCAGATATTTTAGTTGAGACAAGTTCCAGACTGACAGAAGACAATTTGAAATTCGCCTATGAAAAAGGGCAAAAAGCAGGCATTGAATCATATACCATCGTGAGTGATCCCTACCACATGAAGAGATCGGTGCTGCTTGCAGAAAAAATCGGGATGAACGTTTACTCATCTCCAACCACCACATCCGCATACAGAACATGGGAAACGAAACTTCCCGTTTACTCAAAGGAAGTGCTGTTCTATGCAGGATATCTTGTTACGCTTCCATTTGAAATGATAAACAAAAAAGAGGAATTGCCCAGCGGGTAATTCCTCTTTTTTGTTTAAATAAGCAGCGCGAATAAATGTGAAAGCAAATAAAAACTGTAGCCAAGGAGATAAGCTCCGGCAGCAAATGTTACAGCTTTAAGAATCCATTCTTTCAAATAGTTTCTTAGAAAATGAACCGTCATTGCCACGTTGATATTCCATAAAATGATGCCTGCAATAATCAGCATGCTGTAGAGGAAGAGATACATGAAGGAGTGGCCGGGGCCAAGAGTTGTTAAACTTGAACCGTAAACACCGAGCCAGAAAATAAAAATAAACGGATTGGCGAGAGCAATCAATAATCCTGTCCAGTATGAACTTTTTTCGCCGGAAATCTCATCAGCATGTCTCAGCAGTTTTTTTTCAGACAGCGCGCTCATCATGCTATTAATGCCTAGCCTGGCCAATAGCAGAAAACCAGCCGCGCAAAGAAGATATGAAAAAAAAGGATGGGTAAGATAAACAGCAAGTCCGAGAAAAATAAGAAACATAAGGACCAGATCAATTGTGACCGCACCGAGTCCTACAAGCATGGAAGGCCAAAACCCCCCTTTAATTCCCCTCCGGATCATCTCAAGTTTAACAGGGCCGACCGGGGCAGCCAGACTGATGCCGAGTACAAGCGGTTTAATAATGAATAAAATCATCTCCAATTTGTTCATCTGCCTTTCAAGCCTTGTCCATAAAGTGTATTCAGAAGGCCGTCTTTTTCGTCCTTCATTTTTATAAAGACAGGAATTTTTTTACTTTAGAGGAATTTCACTTGCTTTCGGCAAACTTAACTGTTAATTACTTGCTTGTGTAGAATGTGTCTATTTAGAGGGCTTTAAGAGGACTGCAGAGGAGGTTATCGGTGATGAATTCAGTGAAGAAAAGGCATTTCATGATGGAATGGGGCAAGGCACTCCTTTTTGCAGCAGGAATAGCTCTTTTAATCAGACTGTTCTTGTTTGAGCCCTACATGGTGGAGGGTTCTTCGATGGATCCGACGCTTCATGACGGGGAGAGGATGTTTGTTAACAAAGCGGTATATGTTTCTGGAGGAATAAGGCATGGAGATATTGTCATTATCAGCGGACAAGAGAAGGGTCTGCATTATGTGAAAAGGGTGATTGGATTACCGGGTGACACAGTGGAAGTGAGAGATCACAAGGTGCGTGTTAATGGACACCCCTCAGATGAACCGTATATTAAAATGAACGAGGAGAAGGCAGCGCAGCTTGGCACATACATTATGGAGGACTTTCCGCCGGTCAAAGTTCCAAAAGACGAGGTGTTTGTCATGGGGGATAACCGCGCGAACAGCATGGATTCACGAAATGGCCTCGGCAGCATTAAAATCAGCCGCATCGAAGGAAAAGCGGCATTCATTTTTTATCCTTTTGAAAAAATAAGGTCAACAAAATAATAGAAAGAATGTAACGAAATGGAAAACACTCTCGTCTAATCGTTTAAAGAAAAAGGGGAGTGTCAATCCATGAGAAAATTCTCGGTGTCTTTATTTATGATTATTTTAATTCTGATCGTCTCAGCCTGCAGCAGTTCAGAGGAATCAAAAATGGACAGCTCAGGAAGTTCATCAAAAGAAATGTCCAATGCCGACTTTGCGGAGAAATCCGAAAATCCTGCTCCTGAAGAAAAAACGGTGCAAAATGACAGCAAAACAGCCGCACCTGTTCCGCAGAACCGCAAAGTGATCTACACGGCTGACATGGCCGTGAGGGTGAAAAGCTATCAGGAAGCTGTGTCATCCATTCAGAAAACACTTGCTTCACTGGGCGGGTATGTGATGGAATCAAATACATATTCAGGGGAAGAAGACCAGCCGCAGGAAGGCATGCTGACCGTAAAAGTCCCTCAGGAAGCCTTTCAGTCATTCCTGAATACGATTGAAAAGGGAAGCATCAAGGTTGAAAACCAAACGGTTTCAGGGCAGGATGTAACGGAGGAATATGTGGATTTAGAATCAAGGCTGAAATCAAAAAAGACCGTTGAGGAGAGGCTGCTGAGCTTTATGAAAGAAGCTCAAAAAACGGAGGATCTCCTGAAAATTTCTAATGATTTAAGTGCTGTTCAGGAAGAAATTGAACAGCTGACAGGCAGAATCAATTACTTGAACAATCAAACGGCATTCGCCACCGTTTCCATTCATCTCTCAGAAAATAAAATCAATGTGCCGGGCCTTGAGAATGAAAACCTGAATACGTGGCAGAAAACAAAACAGCAGTTCATGGAAAGCATAAATACCCTTCTGTCAGCAGGTTCAGCCATCATCGTCTTTACAGCCGGAAACTTGCCTGTCCTTGCCGTTCTCTTCCTTGCAGGCTTTGCCATATGGCTCGCTGTTAAAAAACGCATGAACAGGAACAATCCGGCACCTCCGGCTGATATGGGCGACTGATTAGGCGTTTTCTTTTTTCTCAGATTGGGAAAAAGAAGGAAAAGGCGGGATGAATAATGACAATAAAAGCATGTTCAAAGCTGACAAAAAATTGTGTGTCAACGGTAAATGAAAAAGGCGGGAGCAGCATGAATCCCATTTCGTATTCATGCAGTGCGTCTGAAGCAATGAATCACCTGCGCAATGTTCTTTTTTCCATGAAAGGCGCTGAGATTGCAGAGCAGAGCGGTACGCGGCTGCATGCAGTATTCACGTCAGATAAGCTGAAATTTAAAGACGATGTACATTTTGAATTGGACGATAAAGCGAAAAGCATTCATTTTAAATCGTCCTCCAGAACAGGCTACTATGACTTTGGCGTTAACCGCAGGCGCATGGAGGAGATTGAGGAGAGATTTAAAAAAGAATCCGGAACATAAAAAATCAGACAGCTGTCTGATTTTTTTACGTATAGATGAGAGTTAAGATCAGCATGGTGATAAAAACAGAACCGATAATCCCAAGGATTGTTTTTGGAAACGATACTCTGTCATCTATTTTTCCAAGCCGGGTGAGAATCTTTTTGCTGAAAAAATGCACAAGCAGATAAATGATCACAAGACCAATGAAAAAGGTCATATTGCTTGTTTTGAATCCCGTATATGCGAGGAAGAGCCCCGTAAAGAAGATATACAGAGAATATTCCATAAGAGTCAGTAATTTCATAGCAAATACCTCCGTGATGTACTGAACATAATCCTACCATAAAAAACGGAAATTCAACATGTCAGGACTGTGAACATTGAATTCAGATTCTGTATGCATATTTTTTTCTGCCGGTTCGTGTTATAATTTTGTAGATATTGTATAGATGGAGGCTTAACTTTAATGATAACAGTAAGCAATGTAGGATTGCGCTATGGTGACCGCAAACTTTTTGAAGATGTTAATATAAAATTCACACCGGGAAACTGCTACGGATTAATTGGGGCAAACGGTGCAGGCAAATCAACATTTATTAAAATTCTCTCCGGAGAAATTGAAGCACAGTCAGGGAACGTAAGCATGGGACCTGGAGAGCGTCTTGCTGTCCTGAAACAGAACCACTTCGAGTATGAGGAAATTGAAGTGATGCAGGTCGTCATTATGGGCCATGCACGTCTGTATGAAGTGATGCAGGAGAAGGATGCAATCTACATGAAAGCTGATTTCTCAGATGAAGACGGCATGCGTGCGGCTGAGCTGGAAGGCGAATTTGCCGAGCTTAACGGATGGGAAGCAGAAAGTGAAGCTGCCATTCTTTTAAAAGGACTTGGCATCACTGAAGATCTTCATACGAAGAAAATGGCAGATCTTGCTGGCGGAGACAAAGTGAAGGTTCTTCTTGCACAGGCTCTCTTCGGCAAACCGGATGTTCTACTTCTGGATGAGCCTACTAACCACCTTGACATCAAGGCGATTCAATGGCTTGAAGAATTCCTGATCAACTTTGAGAATACGGTCATCGTTGTATCCCATGACCGTCATTTCCTAAACAAAGTATGTACTCATATCGCTGACCTTGACTACGGAAAAATCCAGCTGTATGTCGGAAACTATGACTTCTGGTACGAATCAAGCCAGCTGGCTTCCCGCATGGCTTCGGATGCGAACAAGAAAAAAGAAGAAAAAATCAAAGAACTTCAGGCGTTCATTGCACGCTTCAGTGCGAATGCATCAAAGTCCAAGCAGGCTACTTCAAGAAAGAAACTGCTTGATAAAATTTCTCTTGATGACATCAGACCTTCATCAAGACGCTATCCGTATGTCGGATTTTCACCTGAGCGCGAAATCGGGAATGATGTTCTTCGTGTAGACGGCATTTCTAAAACGATTGACGGCGTGAAAGTACTTGATAATGTCAGCTTTATCATGAACAAAGAGGACAAAATTGCGTTAGTCGGCCGCGACGAAATCGCGATTACAACGCTCTTCAAAATTCTGATGGGTGAAATGGAGCCGGACAGCGGAACGTTTAAATGGGGTATTACAACGTCCCAGGCCTATTTCCCGAAAGACAACAGCGAGTTCTTTGAAGGTGTCGACATGAACCTTGTTGACTGGCTCCGCCAATATTCGCCGAATGACCAAAGCGAGAGCTTCCTTCGAGGTTTCCTCGGCAGAATGCTGTTCTCAGGGGAAGAAGTGCTTAAAAAAGCAAGCGTTCTGTCCGGAGGAGAAAAAGTACGCTGCATGCTTTCAAAAATGATGCTAAGCAGCTCAAATATCCTGCTTCTTGACGAACCTACGAACCACTTGGATCTTGAGTCGATTACAGCACTGAACAACGGTCTTATTGCCTTCAAAGGCGCTATGATCTTTACGTCCCATGACCATCAGTTTGTACAGACGATTGCCAACCGCATCATTGAGGTTACTCCAAACGGCGTTGTCGACAAGCAAATGACGTATGATGAGTACCTTGAAAATGAAGATGTTCAAAAACAAGTACAAGGGATGTACGCATAATTTTGCGGCGCCAGAAATAGAAAAAATCGTCCTGCAGCTCGTGCAGGACGATTTTTTTATTGCTGAAGTCTGTCCAGTTCCTGTTTCAGCCAGTGGTGATCCAGGTTTTCTCCAATAAAGACAAGGGTTTTTTTCATTTTGACAGGTTCTTTCATGTAAAGCGGCATCCCGTAGGAATACTGAAAAAGATACGTTTCCGCCGAGCGGGTGAAAGCGACATAGCCTTTTACCCGGTAGATCGTATCAGGCATCGTTCGAAGGAAGTTCTCAAATGAGTCAAAATCAATCGGACCCGTAAAGGTATGAACATACGTCTTTAAATGCAGATGATGCTCGACATGAGTCTCTTCGTGCTCACGTCTCTTCATGCGTGTCACTTGCTGAAAATCACTCAGGCGGACGGATGCAAACTGGGTAAGCAGTACCTTCGATGCAGGAGCTATGTTCTGAATATCCATTACAAGGGAGGCCTGCTCAGAATCTGATAAGGCATCGATTTTATTAAGTAGCACAACATCTGCATGGTGAATTTGCTCCTGAAGCAGTTTCTGAAGCTGAATGCTGAGACCGGTACGGTCGTGATAGCGGGGGCCGTCAACAAGGGTGACAATGGCACCGATGGCAAGTTTGTCTGCAAAAACAGGAGACAAACAGGCGTCAAGGACTTCTATAGGGTGCGCTGCACCTGTCGTCTCAATATAGATGGCATCAAGCTCATACTGGGAAAGCATGCCTTGAAGCTGTGCTTCAAGCTGTCCCTGCATCGTGCAGCAGACGCACCCGTTGAGCAGTTCTTTCAGCGGAATATCATCAGAAACAGCATCCGAATCTATGGATATTTTACCGAGCTCATTCATCACGACGGCAATTTTTCTTCCGTTTTCTTGTTCCTGTTTCAGAATGTTTTTTAATAGAGTGGTTTTCCCTGCCCCTAAAAATCCGGACAGAATGTAGACTTCTACAGATTTCATATCATGTACGCTCCGTTCTTTAAGCTATTTTTCTATGGTACATGAAGGCTGCATGCAGCGTCAATTCCATTAAAAGAAACCTGCACGGATGCCATGCAGGTTTGGTGAATCCGGTTGAATTAAATAGACCATGTTCCTTTTCTGAAAATCGGTTCGCTTGTGCCGTCTTCAAGAATGCCGTCAATATCCATCTCTTCAGAGCCAATCATAAAGTCAACATGAGTGATGCTCGAGTTGACGCCGTTCTTCTCAAGCTCTTCGCGGGACATTTTTTTTCCGCCCTCAATGCAGAAAGCATACGCATTGCCGATTGCCAGATGGTTCGACGCGTTTTCATCAAACAGCGTATTATAGAAAAGTACATTCGACATTGAGATCGGGGAGTCATGAGGCACGAGAGCAACTTCGCCAAGGTAGTGAGATCCCTCATCAGTAGCGACAAGCTCCTTCAAAATCTCTTCGCCCTCTTCTGCTTTCACATCGGTAATTCTCCCGTTTTCAAACGTGATGGAGAAGTTGTCGATCAAGTTGCCGCCATAGCTTAACGGCTTTGTACTCGCCACTGTACCGTTTACGCCTTCTTTTGCAGGGACCGTAAACACTTCCTCTGTCGGCATATTGGCCATAAAGTCATGAGCTTGTTCATTTGTGCTGCCTGCGCCGATCCAAAGATGTTTTTCAGGAAGCTCAATCGTTAAATCGGTTCCTTCTGCACGGTAGTGAAGTTTTTTATATTTTTTGCCGTTTAAATATTCGACTTTGCTGTTCAGTGAGCGGTCATGTTCTTTCCATGCGGAAACAGGATCTTCAAGATCAGTGCGTGTTGCTTTAAAAATAGCATCCCACAGGAGGTCAACTGCCTGGTCTCCTGCATCAGGGAAAACCTTTGCCGCCCACTTTTCAGAAGGAACAGCAATGACAGACCAGCTCACTTTGTCTGCCTGTATGTAATTTCTGTAGGTTGAAAGCGCCGTTCCAGCAGCTTTTGAATTCGCCGCGATGCGTTTTGAATCAATGCCTTTCAGCAAATCCGGTGATGATGAAACGATGGACATGAATGCAGCACCGCCTTCAGCCAGAGCTTCAAGCCCTTTCGCACGCCACTCAGGGAATTCGCTGAACGCTTCCATTGGAGCAAGCTCAAAACGGGCGCGCGTCACTTCATCGTCCGCCCAGTCAACCTGAACATGCTTCGCTCCTGTTTCATATGCTTTTCTGACGACAAGACGGACGAATTTCGCTGCATCGAGCGAAGCATTAATCACAAGCGTCTGTCCTTTTTGAATGTTTACGCCAACTTTAACGGCCAGCTCGGCATATTTTTCTAGATTACTTTGAAAAGAAGTCATTTGTTTAGCTCCTTATATAAGATTGGTTCTATTTTATCAGAACTGGCGGTTTTAGGAAATAAAAAAGACTGAGTATTCTATTTTCATAGGGGCTCAAACCGGAATTCTTTTCAAGCGGTGTATGAAAGAGATAAAATATAGTCAGAAAGAGGGTGGATGTATGCGGAATTCATCATTTATCAAGACAGATAAACAAAAACAGCTTGCCGCAAAGGCGGAGAAACTTGCTGAAACCTTTTCTGAGCGTGCGGAATATTATGACCGCCATGCGCTCTTTCCATTTGAAAACTTTGATGACTTAAAAAAAGCCGGATTTTTAACTTTATCCATTCCAGATACATACGGAGGGTCCGGACTTTCTCTTTATGACTTTGTCATGGTCCAGGAAATCCTGGCGCAGGGAGACGGACCGACAGCGCTGTCGCTTGGCTGGCATCTTGGCATTTTAATGAACATAAGAGAAACCGATAGATGGCCGGAAGAATTGTACGCTCAGATTTCCCGAGAAATCATACAGTTCGACAAAATCATCAACAGCGCTGCTTCCGAGCCGAACAGCGGCAGTCCTGCCAGAGGGGGAAAACCAGAAACAAAGGCTGTCCGCAGGGGAGATAAGTGGGTCATCAACGGGAAGAAGATCTTTACATCGCTTGCCCCTGCCCTTGATTATTTTTTAATTACAGCAACGATACAAGAATCCGGTGAAGTGGGAGAATTTATTATTCCGAAGGATTCAAAAGGGCTTTCCATTATAGAGACGTGGGATACTCTTGGCATGAGAGGGACCAGAAGCGATGATCTCATTCTGGATGGTGTTGTGCTGGAGGATCAGGCGCTGGCTTCCTACCGGTCAAAACCTGCCAAAAAACCGATGCCGCAGGGCTGGCTCCTTCATATTCCGGCTTGTTATCTTGGGATCGCGATTGCCGCAAGAAATTTCGCCGTTGAGTTTGCGAAGAAACATCAGCCAAACAGTTTGGACCATTCGATTTCTGAACTTCCTGAAGTCAGAAGAAAGACAGCCGAAATGGATTTAAAGCTTATGACGGCTAGACACCTTTTGTACGGCACAGCGGAAAAGTGGGATGAGAATCCCGATACGCGGCACACACTTTCAGCGGAACTGGCCGCTTCCAAAACGGTTGCAACGAACGCGGCCGTTGAAGTCGTTGATCTTGCAATGAGAATTGTCGGCGGGCAGAGCATCTTCCGCTCGCTTCCTATAGAACGCTATTACCGGGATGTAAGAGCCGGACTTCATAACCCTCCGGCAGATGACATTACCTATAAGCTCCTGGCCGACCAGGCATACAGTGAAGGATCATGATGCTACCTGAAACGTTCAGGCAGACGTTCCGCGGCGTTCATGGTGAGAATGGAGATGTCTGGCTTCGGCATCTTCCTGGCAGGATTGCCGGGTGGGAGCAGAAATACGGCATCAAAATAGGCAAATTCTATCCAATGACCTTTCATTTTGTTGCTGAAGTCACGCTTAATGGCGGCGTGGAAGCGGTTATTAAAGCGGGATTGCCTGCTGATAAAGAGCTTATTAACGAAAAAAACACCCTTACTGTTTTTGGAAGGGGCGCCGGAATGATTAAGCTGCTTGAGGATCATACCGATGAAGGATTTTTGCTGCTTGAAAAGGCAGTTCCGGGGACGGTCCTCTCAGATAGCATGGAGGATGAAAAAGCAGTCGCTGCTGCAGCGGCTGTGATGGGGCAAATTCGTGCGGATGACTGGGGCAGCATGCACTTTCCTCATTTAGCGGACTGGTTTAAAGGTTTGGACCGTGCAGAAGATATTCCCGAAAGATACCTCATAAAGGCATCTGCGGTCGTAAAAGAGCTGCTGTCTGAAATGAATCATCCCACTCTTTTGCATGGAGACCTGCATCAGAATAATATACTCAGCCATTACGGGGAATGGAAAGCGATTGACCCCAAAGGCGTGATCGGCGAGAAGGAGTTTGAGGTGACCAGTTTTTGCAGGAACAATCTGTTTAGTAAGCAAAAGCCATTTGATATCCTTCAAACCAGGTTGTCTATATTTGAGAAAGAGACTGGACTTAACCTCCATAAAATGATCCGGTGGGGATACTGTGGAGCCGTTTTAAGCGCCTGCTGGTGCAAGGAAGATCATATGCCGTGCGCTGATGAAAATCTGAAACTCGCTGATTTGTATGAAAAATTGCTTTGAAATTCCATTTTCTGTTGACTTCTGGTCAGAATACTGAATATACTGAAGTATAGTCTATTTTTGGAAAGGAAAAGGTGCTTGAAACAATGTGGAACTAATCTTATTTTCTAAACGTTTTTTGAATAAAGAAAAAACGGGACCTAGAGAATAGGATGAGTGCGCTCATTTTTCATACCATTTCCGAATTGAAAGGATTTTTCTGTGCATCTTTATGCCAGGTTCTTTCGGTTTCTTTCATATGGTTGAAAATCCTCTCTAGGGCAAACTGGGAGGTTTTTTTATGGCTAAAAATAAACGGAACGAAAAAGCAATCGTAAAAATAAACGGACTGACAAAGCATTATGGAGATAAAGCGGTTTTCGAGAATGTCAGTTTTGACATCAGAGCAGGTGATCGTGCCGGTCTGGCAGGCTATAACGGTACGGGGAAAACAACACTTGCGAATTTGCTGTTTGGTGCACTCGAGCCTGACAAAGGCAGCATTACAAGGAAAGCCGATCTTAAAATTGGCTATTTGCTGCAGTCAGTAGACTATTCGGTGCAGCATTTTAAAGACGCATTGAACAGCCAAGGGGATCAAACGATGCTTGAAGCAGCAGGCAGGCTTGGACTTCAAAAGGTGGCTGACTGGGAAGAGGAGCGGCTCCTGCATTTGAGCGGGGGAGAAAAGCTGAAGCTTGCTCTTGCTCAGGTCATTTCATCAAATCCGGACCTGCTGATTCTGGATGAACCGACCAATCATCTTGATTATCATGGCATTGAATGGCTGGCAGACTGGCTCCAAACATTCAAGGGAGCAGTACTGATCATATCCCACGACAGGCATTTTCTGGACCGGACCGTTTCACACATTTTTGAACTCAACAACAAAAAGCTAAAGGAGTTCAAAGGAAATTATACGGCGTACAGACAGGAAAAAAAGCGGCAGCTTGAGGAGCAAAAGCACGATTATGAAGAGCAGCAGCGTCATAAGGCGAAAATTGAGGGGCAAATGGAGAACCTGCGCAGCTGGTCTGAAAAGGCACACCGGAACTCAACAAAACAGGGAAGTCTGTCTGAGCGCAGGCAAATGGGCTACAAAGAATATCACCGGGCAAAAGCAAAAAAAATGGATGTGCAGGTGCGTTCTAAAATGAAAAGGCTTGAAGCCGAGCTTGTTAAAAATAAAGTTGAAAAGCCTCTTGAGGAAGCTGTTGTACAGTTTGAATTTGACGCTGCCGGAAAGAGGGGAAAACGGATCTTTGAAGCAAAAGGACTTCAAAAATCATTCGACGGCCGCACTCTGATTGAAAGCAGCCATTTTTACGTCAAACATGGAGAAAGAATAGGGGTCATCGGGAGGAACGGTGCAGGAAAAACGACTCTCATACGAATACTTCAAGGAATTGAAGCGTTGTCCGGCGGAGAATTATGGAAGAGCCCCACATTGAAAATCGCCTGTCTGAGCCAGGATGTGGGCGACTTAAATGCGGATGAAAGTGTCCTGGATGCCATGCATGCAGTCGGCAGGGATAAGCTGCTAGAAGCGAGGACACTTCTTGCCAATATGGGGCTTAAAGAAGAGAAAATAGAGCAGAAGATTGACTGCTTGAGTCTTGGAGAGAGAACCAGAGTCAAACTGGCCGGGCTCATCTTAAACGAATACGATTGCCTGATTCTGGATGAACCGACGAACCATCTCGATCTGCCAAGCAGGGAGCAGCTGGAGGAAACGCTGAGTCAGTTTGAAGGAACCCTCATCATCATCTCCCACGACAGATATTTTGTTGAAAAACTGTGCGATAAACTGCTGGTTTTTGAGAACGGCAGCATTAGAAGAGCTGAGATGAAAATCGGTGAGTATTATTCTGCATTAAAGAATGGAAATACAGTCACTAATGACGATGAGGAAAAACTGCTGAAAGTGAATAACCGTCTGACAGCAGTCATAGGCAAGCTTAGCCTTATAAACAGGGATCATCCTGAATTCCAGGAATATGATAATGAATTTGCAAGGCTTATCCGCGAGAAAAATCTTCTTGAGAAACGCAAAAAAAGCTGAGACGGAATTCCGTCTCAGCTTTTTTTGGCTCCAGCGAGTTGTTTATTTTACTGCTTCAATGATCTGTACTTGAAGACTGCCGCTTGTGAGGTCTGTCATTGTCTTAATAATGACTGGATGGTCTTTGCTGTTCATAAACTTAAAATCATATCCGCCCCATGAAACGGTAGCATCCTTATTTATAGGCACATAGCCGACTTCTTTGGAATGGTGGTGAAGTTCAATGATTTCAAGTCCTGCCTGAGCCACTGCGTTGTACAGAGTGCTGGAAGTCTGGCATATTCCTCCACCGATGCCCTCGACAAATTCTTTATTGACGATCTCCATTGCTTTTTGGTATCCGCGTGCAGGGGTCCGTTCGCCAACTGTCTGATTAAAAGCAAATCTGTCTCCGGGGCCAAGTACAATCTGGTCGATCGCATTTGCAGACAAAGCGATATTCATGCTCCTGCCCTTTACTGTAGCATTAAATGTCGTTCTGTAGGTTCCAATCACTTTCTGAGAAGCTCCGGTCAATGATTCTGCCGTAACGTTTGGTTGAGTTTCTGTAATCGGAAGGATAATTTCCCTGTCAAAAGCAGGAAGCGACTGCAGCTGCTGCAGCAATGCTTTTTCATCCAGAATAACTCTGCTTTGACCAGGTTCAAGCTGGCCGTTTCTTATTTTTGAAGGTGTCATTGGCCTGTCATACTGTCCGGCAAGCTCTTTCACAAGCTTTTGCATATTTTCCGCGTGGGCTGCTTTATCTGACAGAGGAGCGGCTTCGATGGTTTTGACTGCTTTGCCGTCCCTTGGGTCAATTAAGGCAAACTCCCGGCTGATTTCAGCAGCTTTTGCTGAGACCGCTTTGGCGCTGACGGCATTTTTAGCTGTCAGCAGCACCTCTTTTTCTCCCAATCCGCATCCGCTTAAACCTGCAGCAACAATTACAGCAATTAAAAAGCGTTTAATGATGTTCTCCCCCAGTTATCTATCATTTATTGTGAATCATACATTAGATAAGACGAAAAGGAAAGAGAAAAAGTTTCAAAAATTTGGAGAAAAAAAGAATATTTTGCTAAGGTTGAATTTGGAATTAATAGATGATAGAATGAAATAAAAGAACATACGTTCTTATTTTGACGAGAAAAAGAACCGCTCAGGAAGCGGTCCGTTTTTTATGATTATTTAGAGACTTTCTGAAGCTTATGAATAACCTGCAGAGATCTGCCTGTTCCAATCGCCACAGATTCCAGAGGGTTTGGTGCAAGGTGAACTGGAACGACAATCTCTTCGCTCAGCCACTCCTGCATGCCTTTCATTAAAGCTCCTCCTCCTGTCAGAATCACACCGCGGTCTACGATATCACCGCTTAGTTCAGGCGGACAGTCTTCAAGTGTAGCACGTATCGCTTCAAGAATGTGAAGCAGGGATTCTCTCATAGCGTTTTGCATTTCTGCAGATGACAGTGTAATCGTTTTTGGAAGTCCTGTCACCAGGTCACGGCCTCTGACATCCATATGAAGCTCTTCATGTTTGACAAGGGCATATCCGATTTCCATTTTGATGTTCTCCGCTGTGCGCTCACCGATCAGCAGGTTATAGTTTTTGCGGACGTAGCCGATAATATCTTCATCAAGCTGATCTCCACCAATTCTGATGGAATGGCATGATACGACACCGCCGAATGAAATAATGGCAACTTCAGTCGTGCCGCCGCCGATATCAACAATCACATTTGCAATCGGTTCATCAACAGGCAGATCTGCGCCAATTGCAGCAGCAACCGGCTCTTCAATTAAATGAACAATCTTTGCGCCTGAATTCTTGACAGCATCGTGGATGGCGCGGCGCTCAACGCTTGTAGCACCAGAAGGCGTGCACACGACAACAGTTGGCTTTCTGATTGAAAATCCAAGTTTCTTCGACGCTTTTCTCATAATTTGTTTTAGCATTTCTGTGGTCACATCATAATCAGCAATGACACCGTCTTTAAGAGGGCGTACAGCCACTATTTTACCAGGCGTTTTGCCGATCATGCTTTTTGCTTCCGTGCCGACGGCGAGTACATTTTTTGTAACAGTATCAATCGCCACTACGGACGGTTCGTTTAGAGCAATTCCTTTATCCTTGCTGTAGACAAGAATGTTTGCTGTGCCTAAATCAATTCCAATTTCAGAAGTAGAAAACATTTATCTTCACCCAATCCTCATAGATTTCGAGTCTTTCATAAGTATTCTGCAAAGAGTGTCGATTTATGGGGGCAGGATCAACTATTTCCTCATGAATTTTTTTGGTTTTTAAGGGCATACAAAGGAAAGGACCGAAAAAGGAAGTGAATGCAAGTGGAAATAAAGTTCTGCCGACACTCTTTTGTTGTGAAAACAAGCATTGTCCTTCCGTCAGATACAAATAACTACGGGACGTTATTTGGAGGAAGGCTGATGTCGTATATCGACGATGTTGCAGCAATAGCAGCAATCAGGCATGCTAGGACGCCGGTCGTCACAGCGTCCACAGATTCTGTTGATTTTCTTCATCCTATTTATGAAGGGAATTCAGTCTGTCTTGAAGCATTTGTGACGTATACAGGAAGAACGTCAATGGAAGTGTTTGTGAAAGTCATTTCCGAAGATCTCCTGAACGGCAACAGAAACCTTTGCGCCATGTCGTTTTTAACGATGGTTGCCGTAGACAAACATAACAAGCCCACACCTGTCCCGCAGGTGGTGCCTGAATCAGAAACAGAAAAAATGCTGCATGACTCCGCACTGAAGCGGGCAGCAATCAGAAAAAAACGCAAAGAAGAAGCTGCTGGCATGGCAGCTGCATTTGGAACGGACTATCCGTGGTGCTGAAGCGAAAGCTGCAGGACCACGCGGTTTTTTTCAGGAAATCAACAATATGTTCCCTGAGATAGATTTTAAGTATACTGGCTTTATATATTGTTCGTTCCAATACTTAGAGTTTAGCATGCATGCACCGCTTAAATGAACAAGAACAAACTTCCAGGAGGATGGATTCAGGGATGAAAGAGCTTTGTATCATACCGTGCGGAAACAGGAAAATATGGGATAAGGAGCCGGATATTGGCGAAGTGGAAGCAAAATACGCCTATACAGGAACGTTTCATTTGCTTTGCAGACAGTATGCAGATCTTTTCTATCATGATCAATGGGTGATTCTTTCGGCTAAACACGGTTTCCTGCTGCCGGAGGATCCAGTGCCTGGTCCATATAACCTTTCTTTCAGCATGAAATCAGACGAGATTATGAAACTGGAAGACTTAAAGAAGCAGGCAGCCGAAAAAAATCTGATGCAGTATGAGCGCCAAGTAGTCCTTGGCGGAAAAAAATTCAGACCTATAGCAGATTCGGTGTTTGAAGGTGAAGCTGTTTTTCCTTTAAGCGGCTGCAAGGGGATCGGCTATATGCAGCAAAAACTGAAAAAGGCCATTGCTGAAAAAAGAAGGATTCACTGCTGAACTGCCGGTTTAGTCTGAATATACCGGCAATTGAGAAAATGGTATACTGAAGAAAATCAGCCGTGAAAGGAGAAAAGGGAACATAATGAAAGTAAGCTTGTTTGTTTATGGAACACTCCGGCACGGAGAAAGCAATTTTACATATATGAAAGAGGCCTCGTGCATAGCTGAACAGGCTCGGACGTCAGGAAAGCTTTATGACACGGGGGAAGGATATCCTGCAATGACAGCTGAATCCGGAGCTGTTTATGGGGAGCTGTATGTACTGGACAAAGAAAATCTCGAACGCATCCATGAGTTGGAGGGGTACTTTGCCGAAAACCACCAGAATAACTTATTCGACCTTAAAGAAGTCACTGTTATGACGGATACCGGAGAAGTCCACGCTCTTACCTATGTGATGAACGAAAGCAGAACAAGCGGGATGAAACAGATTGAGAGCGGCGACTGGAAAGAATATTTGTTTGCTTCCGCATTGCCAGAAGATACGCTGTACTTTGCTTACGGGTCCTGCATGGATACAGAACGCTTCAAACTTGCAGGAGTCGATCATCACTTTTCTGAAGTAATGGGGGCAGGGAAAACAGAGCGATATTCGGTGAAATTCACTATTTCCGTACATGACGGCGGACGTGCGGATCTTGTTGAGGAACCTGGAGGAGCGGAAGGGATTCTGTACAGAGTTCCCAAAGAAGCTGTCGAGTACCTTTATGTGAGAGAAGGCGTAGGAACAGGCATGTACCGGCCTGCATTTATCGAAGTAAAGGTAAATGGCCGTGAATACGAGCGGTGTCTGACTTTTACAGTCATCGACAAGAAAGAAGAGTTTCGGCCGCCTGGTCATTATTCGTCAGAGATTTTAAAAGGTGCTGAGGGACGACTCAGTCCAGAATATGTGAAGCGAATAAAACGCTATATGGATGAGCTACCCGAAATGTAGGATTTCATTCTGCGGATAAGGCCTCATGGATGGCGCTTGCCATTTTGATTTTTTGGGTTTAAAGTTATGGTAACATTTATTTGCAAAATGATAGCTGGAGGAAGTACATATGAAAAAAGATTTTGCAGTTATCGGCCTTGGACGCTTTGGCGGCAGCATTTGCCGTGAGCTCAGTGAAGAGGGCATGGAAGTAATGGCGATTGATCTTGATGAAGATAAAGTGAACGAATTTGCCAACATCGCGTCACATGCTGTTGTAGGGGATACAACAGATGAGGCAGTACTTAAAAGCCTTGGTATCCGAAACTTTGATCATGTCATTGTTGCGATTGGTGATAATATCCAGTCGAGCATCCTCACCACTCTGATGCTTAAAGAGCTGGGAGTAAAGTTCATTACAGTTAAAGCCCAGAATGATTATCACGAAAAGGTGCTTTCAAAAATAGGCGCCGATCAGATTGTCCATCCAGAGCGGGATATGGGTAGACGGATTGCCCATAATCTTATTTCAAACAATGTGCTTGATTATCTTGAGCTTTCAGATGAACACAGCATTGTTGAGATTGTGGCTAACAGCAAGCTTGATGGAAACACGCTGATTGATCTTGATATTCGTGCAAAATACGGGATTAACATTGTTGCCATTAAAAGAGATAAAGAAATTTTCGTATCTCCCCAGGCCGATGAAATTATCCAAAAAGGCGATATTCTGATTGTCATAGGTGCAGATACAGATATAGACCGGTTTGAAAAGCGGGTTTTGGAAGCTTAAAAAAGACACATTGCGTGTCTTTTTTTCATATGACATGCCTCGTCTGTCCGTTTGTACTTTTGGAAAAGTGGCATACTTGATAATGTATACATGCTGGATTCCAGCTGGGCGGTCGGCTGAGCCCCTGTCTCTTTTCTTTTGAAGCAAAGGAAGGGGGTGATGCCCGGATGACAGTCTTTGAAAGCTTGACGTTAGCTATCTCTTTCGCCACGCTTATCATTGCCATCCTGTCATTTGACCATAAAAAATAGACCCCCGGCTGTTCGGCTGCAGGCGAGGTCTGGAATGTTCTTTGACTGTTTCTTTCAGGCCGGCCCCAGATTCGGGACCCTTGTATGCAGGCCGCAGGCTGTCAAGCACCTGCGGCTTTATTTATTGCCTTCCTTTTATAGCCTTCCTCAGAAAGAGCTTTTCTATAAGCAGAAAAAAAGATTGACTGCAAGGCTGATGTGCCTTAGTATATGAAACTAATTAAACATCTTTTCTCGTATAATTTTGGAAATAAGGTCCAAAAGTTTCTACCGAACTGCCGTAAAAAGTTTGACTGCGGGGATTATATTAGAACAGGCGCAAACACATGCGTCTTTCTTTTGCATCCTCTTCGCAAGCCTATAAAAGCGAGGGGTTTTTTTATGACTGAAAAAGAAGAATTGAAATACAAGATCCGGGCTGCATCAAAAAAAGAAAAAGCAGAGCTTGTTTTTAAAAATGCCCGTATCGTGGATGTGTTTAATTTGGACATCATCCAGGGCGATGTCGCCGTTTCAGCGGGGAAAATAGTCGGCATCGGCGATTATGAGGGGCATGATGAGATCGATGCATCAGACAAATTTATCTGTCCCGGCCTGATTGACGGTCATGTCCACATTGAATCCTCCATGGTTCCTCCTCACGAATTTGCTGAAGCTGTGCTTCCGCACGGAGTAACTGCCGTGATAGCAGATCCTCATGAAATTGCCAATGTTTCGGGGGTGAATGGCATTCAGTACATGCTTGACAGCTCAGAGGGCATACCGCTTGATGTTTTCATTATGCTTCCATCCTGTGTTCCGGCAACAAGCTTTGAGCATTCAGGTGCAAGACTTGAAGCAGAGGACCTCCAGCCTTTTTTTCTGCATGAACGTGTCATTGGCCTTGCGGAAGTGATGGACTATGTAGCTGTAAGTAACACGTCAGACAGTATGATGGATAAGCTTGAAATGGCGCTGAAGCATTCCAGCTTGCTTGACGGCCATATGGCGGGGCTCCCTTCGGATATGGCCAATGTTTACAGATCGGCCGGAATAAGTACGGATCACGAAGTGACGACTGCCCAAGAGGCAATACAACGCGTGCAGCGGGGAATGTATGTGCAGATCAGGCAAGGGTCTGCGGCTAAAGACTTTAACCGGGTTATTGGGGCGGTCAATCAGAAGAATGCCCGCAGATTTTTATTCTGCACAGATGATAAACACCTTGATGATCTTGTAAAAGAGGGAAGTGTGGACCATCATATCAGACTTGCAGTTAAACATGGTATACATCCTGTAACAGCCATTGGGATGGCGACTTTGAATGCTGCAGAATGTTACGGGCTTAAAAGCAAGGGTGCTGTAGCGCCAGGATATGATGCAGATCTTGTACTCGTAGATGATTTAAGCAGTTTTAAAGTTGATTCAGTTTATAAGCGAGGGGTGCTAACCGCAGCCAATGGAAAAACGGTGAAAACCGCAGATCGAAGAAAGGTTCCCGGCATGCTGCTGGATTCTGTTGTTCTTCCTGAAATCGATTCCTCCATGCTTGCTGTCCGTGCAGACGAAAATCAGCTGATGACTATAATTGAAGCTGTGCCCAATCAGCTCATCACGCGAAGGGCTGAGGAGTGCGTCAATACGGAAGGAGGATTTTTTGTTCCATCCGCAGATCTTGGGCACGTAAAGCTGATCATGGCTGAACGTCATAAAGGAACCGGGCTGATCGGCAAAGGAATTCTGAAAGGGTTCCCGATGAAGCGCGGCGCCATAGCAACGACGATTGCACATGACTCTCACAACCTCATTGCTGCCGGCATGAGTGATGAGGATCTCATCCACGCTGCAGCAGCAATCAAGGAAATGGGGGGAGGACTTGCCGTTGCGGCTGACGGGAAAATCCTCGCAAAGCTTCCTCTTCCTGTATCCGGTCTGCTATCAGATCAGCCTTATGAAAAAGTTCTTGATGGCCTGCAAAAGATTCATGATGCTCTTGCTGTAACCGGCCTTCCGGACAGCTTTAATCCGTTTCTGACATTGTCGTTTCTCGGCCTTCCGGTTATTCCGGAGCTGAAAATAACGTGCGAAGGCATATTTGATGTTGCTGAATTCAGACATATATAACAGAAAAAACCGGTCCCAGAAATTTCTGGGACCGGTTTTTTAAAATGTATGTAAGAATGCAATGCTGCTCTAATTTTCAAACTGAGTCTTTCTGTCGATCTGCAAAAGAGTGACCGCCTTTTTAGTGGCAGGGCTGATCACGTCCGCCTTTACACCTTTTTCTTTTAAACGCTGTACAAATTTTTCAAGAGAGGATGGCTTTTTCATCGCTTAGGCACTACCTTTCTGAATCTAAAAGTACTTGACTGAACGGTCAGTTCATTATACCCCAAATGACACTCAGCTTCAAGATGGTTTAAGGAGGAGAATGTGCCGGTAAAAGCATAACTTCGGAGAATGAAAAAGACTGCCGTTAGCAGGGCAGTCTTCTTCAAAAAATATAAGATGGTGCGTCCGGGAAGAATCCCGGCTTGCAGCATTCTAGATTAAACCTCCATGATAATCGGCAGGATCATCGGGCGGCGTTTTGTTTTTTCATACAGGAACGGTGCAAGTGTGTCTGTAATTTCATTTTTGATTTCAGACCACTGGCTTGTGCGGCGTTCCATCACTTTATTCAAGTGTTTTGTAATCAGAACCTGGGCGTCATTGATCAGGTCGCCGGATTCTCTCATATAGACAAATCCGCGTGAAATGATGTCTGGACCGGCTGAAATTTTAAATTCTTTCATATTAATGCTTACGACTACAATGACAAGTCCTTCTTCTGAAAGAATGCGGCGGTCTCTGAGAACGATGTTTCCGATGTCGCCAATTCCGCTGCCGTCAATGTAAACAGATCCTGAAGGGATTTTGCCTGCTACGGACACTTCGCGGTCGCTTAATGCAAGCACTTCGCCGTTATCCATGATAAAGCAGTTTTCTGCAGCTACTCCGCAATCCTTTGCGAGCTTGGAGTGCATAATCTGCATGCGGTATTCACCGTGAATTGGCATAAAGTATTCAGGTTTCATAAGGCGCAGCATCAGCTTTTGTTCTTCCTGGCCGCCGTGGCCTGAAGTATGAACGTCGCTCAATGAACCGTGAATGACTTCTGCTCCTGCACGGTAGAGCTGGTTAATGGTCCGGCTTACGCTGATTGTGTTGCCCGGAATCGGCGAAGATGAGAAAACAACAGTGTCGCCAGGAATAATCTGAATCTGGCGGTGTGTTCCGTTCGCGATGCGGGAAAGAGCAGCCATCGGTTCACCCTGGCTTCCTGTGCAGAGAATGGTCACTCTGTTTGCAGGAAGGCGGTTAATTTCATGAGGCTCAACAAATGTATCTTTCGGACACTGAATGTAGCCAAGATCCTGACCAATTGTAATGGCAGATTCCATGCTACGGCCAAATACGGCAATTTTTCTGCCATGCTGAACCGCAGCTTCTACTACCTGCTGGAGCCTGTGAATGTTGGATGCAAAGGTAGCGAAAATGACGCGTCCGTCGACTTTCCGGAAAATTTCCTGGATGCTTTCCCCAACGCGGCGCTCTGACATTGTGAAATGGGGAATTTCGCTGTTTGTGCTGTCTGATAACAGGCACAGTACGCCTTCTTTGCCGATCTCAGCCATTTTCGTCAAGTTGGCAGGTTCGCCGACAGGTGTGAAATCGAATTTAAAGTCTCCTGTATGGACGATATTTCCCGGCGGTGTTTTGACAACGATTCCATAAGAATCCGGAATGCTGTGAGTAGTGCGGAAGAATGTTACAGACGTTTTTCTGAACTTAATAATGTCATCTTCTTTAATTTCGATGAGTTTAGCCTGGCGAAGCAAACCGTGCTCTTCTAATTTGTTGCGGATAAGTCCGAGGGCAAGCTTACCTCCGTAGATCGGAATGTTCACTTGCTTTAAAAGGTAGGGAATTCCTCCAATATGATCTTCGTGGCCGTGCGTGATGAAAAGCCCCTTAATTTTATCCTCGTTTTTTACTAAGTACGTATAATCGGGTATAACATAATCAATTCCAAGCAGTTCCTCTTCAGGAAACTTAATGCCCGCATCAATCATGATGATCTCATCCTGGAACTGGACACCGTACGTGTTTTTCCCGATTTCTCCAAGTCCACCAAGAGCAAAAACCGCTACCTGGTCATTTTTAACAAATTTCATAAAATCAAATCTCCAATACTTTAAAGTTTTCGTTTTGTTTTTCGTATTCTAAGTAAGCACCTTCAACAGATTGAACAAATTCAATGTTGTGATTGCGTTCCTTCAGTTTATTGCGTGCATCGCCTTCTGTTTTAGCTTCAATATAAAGGGTTTTTGTTTTTTCGCGAACAGGAACCTCTCCGAGTTTTTCCTGAAAATAAACTTTGTATAACATTGCCAAATCTCTCCTTAACTACCGTATGTTAGACTAACTTGTTCTATTATATTCGATAATGGCCTCTAAGCCAACCCTCACCCGGTCCCGGGGCGTTTTTGGAGGAAAGAAAAAACCTTTCTGCGGGCAGAAAGGTTTCATTACGCTATTGATTTTCTGCCGAGAATGCTATTCCATTGAGAACGCAATCTGCGTCTGAGTTTTTTCATCATTATGTCCCACACTCCCATCTTGTCCAATTTTCGGATTGTTTACCGTTCGAATCTGCCAGACTTAGTATATGTGAATATCGGAAAAGATAACATGGGTATTTATGGAAGGGGGGGGCTGCGGCAAAAAATGCAGGTGTTTTGGTTGTGGCTGCATTTATTTTCCGCTATGATGAGTCATGTAAAAGCTGTCCAAATTAAGTACAAGTAAGGAGACCTATACTATGACAGCTAACGTAATCTTTTTTGATATAGACGGAACATTGCTTAATCATGATAAGGAAATTCCTGATTCAACAAGAAAAGCGGTAGAGGATGTGAAAAAAGCGGGACACCATGTTGCGATTGCAACAGGAAGAGCCCCGTTCATGTTTGAAGACCTTCGCCGCGAGCTTGGAATCGATTCCTTTGTCAGCTTCAACGGACAATATGTTGTTTTCGAAGGTGAAGTGATTTATAAAAACCCGCTTCATACAGAACGTCTGGAAGAATTATATGAATACGCAAAAACTTCGAATCATCCGCTTGTCTTTATGAGCAATGAAACGATGATGTCAACAGAAACAGATCACCCTTACATACATGAAAGCATGGGAAGCCTGAAATTCATGCACCCAGAGCATGATCCGGAATTCTACCGGAATCGTGAGATTTATCAGACGCTGCTGTTCTGCAAAGAAGGCGAAGAAGAGGCTTATAAAAAATACGAGGATTTTCACATCATCCGCTGGCATGAACTTGCAACAGATATTCTTCCATTTGGCGGATCAAAGGCAGAGGGGATCAAAAAGCTTATCGAACGCCTAAATATCAGCAAAGAAAATGTATATGCATTTGGTGACGGGCTGAATGACCTTGAAATGATTAAATTTGCAGGAACCGGCGTGGCTATGGGGAATGCGGTTTCCGAACTCAAAGAAATTGCAGATGAAATCACAACGAGTGTAGATGAAGACGGTATTTTGAACGGCTTGAAGAAAACCGGTCTTCTATAAGAAAAAACCTGTCTGCAGAGCAGACAGGTTTTTACGTGCTTACTTTTACCGTTCGATTGCAATGGCGCCTTCAGGTTCTTGCAAAGGGTCTTCACTGCTGATGTGATCGTAGAACATCACACCGTTTAAATGGTCAATTTCGTGCTGAAAGACGATGGCAAGCAGCCCGCGAAGTCTGAGGTCTACATTTTCTCCTTCAAGGGATACGGCTTTTACCCGGATTCTCGCATAGCGCGGAACATATCCCGGAACAGGTCTGTCAACTGAGAGACAGCCCTCTCCGCTTGTTAAATAACTTTTCTCAACTGAATGACTTACAATTTTAGGATTGAACAGAGCGTAACTGTGCAATTGGCCCTTTTCATCTGTTAACCGGATGGCAATCATCCGTTTGGAGACATTTATTTGAGGGGCTGCAAGGCCAATCCCGGGTCTCAGGCCGTATTTTTCAATCATCTCGGGATTCTGGCTGTTCTGGACATATTCAAGCAGCTCCTGCAGCGTTTTTTTATCTTCATCAGAAGGCGGCATCGGCACTTCTTCTGCAGCTTTACGCAAGGTTGGATGACCTTCCCTGATAATATCCTCCGTAGTAATCACCCGGACTCACACTCCTTTTCCTGCTGAATTATCTTACTAAGTATAATGGAACTTGGATCAAACGAAAAGTCCTGCTTGTCCACCAGTATCATTTTTGGATGCGGCGGCCCACATCGAATGTGGGCTCTGCTGCCGCAAGCCATTTTTAGCAATGACCTACAAACGCTGCTCCTACGATAATTAATAGAATAAACAATACAACAATCAGAGCAAACGTGCGTCCATAACCAGGATAGCCGCAGCCGCCATAACCGTATCCAGGATAACCGTACATGAGAAAACCTCCTTTAAATGTGACGCTTTACCCTCAGCAGCCTGTGCATCAGCCTTCAGCGTCTAATATAACCTATGTTTTTTGGTTGAATGTGTATAGACGATAGCCCAGTTCCCCAAAAAATGAATGTCATTTTTCAGATGCCGGAGTTTTAAAACAAATAAAAATATTGTAAAAATACCCAGAACCTTTTATAGTAAATATGTTGAATGGGTTAGGGGGACTCGCGGTGAAAAAAATGGTTGCAGCTTCTGCAGTGCTGCTTGCCGGAGCATTATTCCTGGCAGGTTGCAGCGGTACTTCTGCAGAGGAAGAAATGTATAATGCTCTTGAGAAAGCCGTTTCGGCGGAAAGTTCATTCGAAGATCAGCAGGAGCCATTGGTGGAACTTGAGAAAAAAGAAAACGAACTTTACGAAGAAATCATTTCACTCGGCATGAAAGAGTATGAAAAAATCGTCTCACTTTCTGAAGAAGCACTTTCTGTCGTTGAAGAAAGAGAGAAAAGAGCCGAAGATGAAAAAGAGAGCATCATGGATTCGAAAGAAGAATTCAAAGCAGTTGAGGACATTTCAAAGAACCTGGATGATCAGGCTCTGAAAAGCAAAGCTTCTGACCTGCAAAAATTGATGCAGCAGCGCTACGACGCTTACGATGCACTTTCTGCAGCTTATAATGAAGCGATCGCTCTTGATAAAGAGCTGTATCAGCTTTTTCAGAAAAAAGATCTGAAGCTTGAGGAACTGGAAGCGAAAATCACGGAAATTAACAGCAGCTACGAAAAAGTGGCGGCTCTGAATAAAGAATTCAACGATTTTACTGAAAAGTACAACAAGGCTAAGATGGATTTTTACAAAAAAGCCGGAATTGAAGTCGAGCAGTCAGATGCCAAAGGCAAAACGTCATAATGGAGTTCAGTGAATGCAGGGAGCAGCCGCCCCTGCATTTTTTGTATGCTGACGAAGGATATGTCTGGAACTGCAAAAAGAGACAATGCTGTATCGATTTTTATAGTACAGAATATCAAATAGTTATAGTACAGATTGATTAAAAGGGAATAAAAGTAAAATGAAAAGCAGCAAAAAGGTTGAAAGAATATCAGTATAAATCAATTGACGTATACATTTTTAATGGTGTACACTAAAACATGTTGAAATGAATTGTATTAATTTTTTTCTTCCCTTTAATTAGTACAGATTTTTGTACTGTCCAATACATAGAGAACGTTTCGGCATTCTCTAAAGTGGTATAAAGATATGTAGAGTGAAGCCTAAAATAATGTGTCATAAGATGTCATTTTGGGAAGGCTAATGCTGTATGTGTCATATAATCAAGAATTATTTTTTATTAGAGAAAGGACAGGTGACTTAGATGGCTGCTAAAACGAAAAATGCTGTAGTTGACAGCAAAAAGCAATTTGAAGGAATTGCAAAGCAGTTTGAAACGTTCCAAATTCTGAATGAGCAGGGCGAGGTAGTAAATGAAGCTGCAATGCCGGACTTGTCAGATGACCAATTAAAAGAATTAATGCGCCGTATGGTGTATACGCGTATTTTGGACCAGCGCTCAATTTCATTGAACCGCCAGGGCCGTTTAGGATTTTATGCACCGACAGCAGGACAGGAAGCTTCACAGATCGCTTCTCATTTTGCACTTGAAAAAGAAGATTTCGTTCTTCCTGGATACCGTGATGTGCCTCAGATTATCTGGCACGGACTTCCTTTATACCAAGCATTCCTTTTCTCACGCGGACATTTCCACGGAAACCAGTTCCCTGAGGATGTAAATGCATTATCTCCTCAAATTATCATCGGTGCTCAAATCATCCAGACAGCGGGTGTTGCACTTGGACTTAAAAAGAAAGATAAAAAAGCTGTTGCAATCACTTACACTGGTGACGGCGGAGCATCTCAGGGCGATTTCTACGAAGGAATCAACTTTGCAGGCGCTTATAAAGCACCGGCTATCTTCGTTGTGCAAAACAACCGTTTTGCGATCTCAACTCCGGTTGAAAAACAATCAGCTGCACAGACAATCGCTCAAAAAGCGGCTGCTGCAGGTATCGTAGGTATTCAAGTTGACGGCATGGATGCACTTGCTGTATACGCTGCTGTGCGTGATGCACGCGAGCGCGCTGTAAACGGCGAAGGCCCGACACTTGTTGAAACACTTACTTACCGCTATGGCCCGCATACAATGGCCGGCGATGATCCGACACGCTACCGCACAAAAGAGCTTGACACCGAGTGGGAAGAAAAAGATCCTCTTGTACGCTTCCGCAAATTCCTTGAAACAAAAGGCATCTGGAGCGAAGAAGAAGAGAACAAAGTGATCGAACAGGCTAAAGAAGATATTAAAGAAGCGATTAAAAAAGCGGATGAATATCCAAAACAAAAAGTAACAGATCTAATGGATATCATGTATGAAGAAATGCCATTCAATCTGAAAGAGCAATATGAAATCTACAAAGCAAAGGAGTCGAAGTAAGCCATGGCTCAAATGACAATGATTCAAGCAATTACGGATGCTCTCCGCACAGAACTTAAAAACGATTCAAACGTTCTTCTATTCGGAGAAGACGTTGGCGTAAACGGAGGAGTATTCCGTGCTACAGAAGGACTTCAAAAAGAATTTGGCGAAGACCGCGTGTTTGACACGCCGCTTGCTGAATCAGGAATCGGCGGTCTTGCAATCGGACTTGGCCTGACAGGTTTCCGTCCGGTTGCTGAAATCCAGTTCTTCGGTTTCGTTTACGAAGTAATGGATTCCATCTCAGGACAAATGGCACGTATGCGCTACCGTTCAGGCGGCCGCTGGAATTCTCCAGTAACAATCCGTTCACCGTTTGGCGGAGGCGTTCATACTCCTGAGATGCATGCTGACAGCTTAGAGGGTCTTATGGCGCAGCAGCCTGGTGTGAAGGTTGTTATTCCTTCAACTCCATACGATGCCAAAGGACTTTTAATCTCTGCTATCCGCGACAACGACCCAGTCGTTTTCCTTGAGCACATGAAACTTTACCGTTCATTCCGCCAGGAAGTTCCGGAAGAAGAGTACACAATTGAAATCGGCAAAGCAGAAGTGAAGCGCGAAGGTTCAGACCTTTCAATCATCACTTACGGAGCAATGGTTCATGAATCTTTAAAAGCGGCTGAAGAGCTTGAAAAAGAAGGCGTTTCTGCAGAAGTTATCGACCTTCGCACAATCAGCCCGATTGATATTGACGCAATTATTGCATCTGTTGAAAAAACAGGACGTGCAATTGTTGTACAGGAAGCTCAAAAGCAAGCCGGCATTGCAGCTAACGTAGTGGCTGAAATCAACGACCGCGCTATCTTAAGCCTTGAAGCACCTGTGCTTCGCGTAGCAGCTCCTGACACTGTTTTCCCATTCTCTCAAGCAGAGGGAGTATGGCTTCCTAACTTCAAGGATGTCATTGAAACAGCTAAAAAAGTAATGAATTTCTAATTATACATTTATGAAAAGAAATCAGTTGGTCCGGGCAGAGTGTTATTGTTTCATGATGGAGCGCATCGAAGGCGCAAAAGCATTTGAACGATCAAAGTTCTTCCGAGACCTGACACCTGGTTTCTTTTCCATATGAAAAATAGGAGGTAGTATACCGTGTCTTTCGAATTTAAAATGCCGGATATCGGTGAAGGTATCCACGAAGGTGAGATTGTAAAGTGGTTTATCAAGCCTGGCGATGAAGTAAACGAAGATGATGTTCTGGCTGAGATTCAGAATGATAAAGCAGTCGTAGAAATTCCTTCTCCTGTCAAAGGAAAAGTAATTGAGGTTAAAGTGGAAGAGGGAACTGTTGCTACGGTTGGACAAACTCTTATCACATTTGATGCACCAGGTTACGAAAACCTTAAATTTAAAGGTGACGACCATGGCGATGAGCCTGCTAAAGAAGAGTCTAAAAAAGAGGAAGCTCAAGTTCAGGCTACAGCTGAAGCCGGCCAGGACGTGAAAAAAGAAGAAGCTCCTAAACAGGAAGAAGAAGCAGCAACTGGTGCAGGTGCACAAGATCAGGCTGATGCAGATCCAAACAAGCGTGTAATCGCAATGCCATCAGTACGCAAATACGCTCGTGAAAAAGGCGTTGAAATCCGTCAGGTATCAGGCTCAGGCAAAAACGGCCGCGTAAGCAAAGAAGATATCGACGCATTCCTTGATGGCGGTTCTAAACCTGCTGCTGAAGCTCAGGCTGAAGCTCCGAAGGCAGAAGCTAAAGAAGAAAAAGCAGAGCAAAAAGCACCTGCTAAACAAGCTGTTCCAGAAGGCGACTTCCCTGAAACACGCGAAAAAATGAGCCCGATGCGCAAAGCGATCGCTAAAGCAATGGTTAACTCGAAGCATACAGCTCCTCACGTAACATTGATGGACGAAGTGGACGTAACAAACCTTGTTGCTCACAGAAAACAGTTCAAAGGTGTTGCAGCCGAGCAGGGTATTAAGTTAACATATTTACCGTACGTAGTGAAAGCTCTTACATCAGCGCTTAAGAAATACCCGGTTCTTAATACTTCAATCGATGACAAAACCGAAGAAGTTGTTCAAAAGCATTACTACAACATCGGTATTGCCGCTGACACAGAAAAAGGACTTATGGTTCCTATTGTTAAAAACGCAGAACGCAAATCAGTCTTTGAAATTTCTGATGAAATTAACGGCCTGGCTACAAAAGCCCGCGACGGTAAACTTTCTGCTGCGGAAATGAAAGGCGCTTCTTGCACGATTACAAACATCGGTTCTGCAGGCGGCCAATGGTTCACTCCGGTTATCAACCACCCAGAGGTTGCGATTCTTGGAATCGGCCGCATCGCTGAAAAAGCAATCGTTGTTGACGGAGAAATTGTTGCTGCTCCAGTACTTGCGCTGTCACTGAGCTTTGACCACCGCATGATTGATGGTGCTACAGCACAAAATGCTCTAAATCACATTAAGCGTTTATTGAACGACCCACAACTTATTCTAATGGAGGCGTAATTCAATGGTAGTAGGAGATTTCCCTATTGAAACAGATACTCTTGTCATTGGTGCGGGACCTGGCGGCTATGTAGCTGCCATCCGCGCTGCACAACTAGGACAAAAAGTAACAATCGTAGAAAAAGCAAACCTTGGCGGCGTTTGCCTTAACGTAGGATGTATTCCTTCAAAAGCTTTAATTGCTGCAGGTCACCGCTTTGAGAATGCCAAGCATTCTGAAGACATGGGAATTAAAGCCGAAAACGTAACAGTTGACTTTACAAAGGTACAGGAATTCAAAGCTGGCGTTGTAAAGAAACTTGTCGGCGGAGTTGAAGGACTTCTTAAAGGAAACAAAGTTGAGATTGTCAGCGGAGAAGCTTACTTTGTTGACAGCGAATCTATTAAAGTAATGGATGACAACTCATCTCAAACGTACAAATTCAAAAACGCAATCATTGCTACTGGATCTCGCCCAATTGAAATTCCAGGATTCAAATACTCTAAAAGAGTGCTTGATTCAACTGGTGCTCTAAGCTTGAACGAAATTCCAAAGAAAATTGTTGTTATCGGTGCAGGCTACATAGGCACTGAGCTTGGAACAGCTTATGCCAACTTTGGTTCTGAAGTTGTCTTCATCGAGGCAATGGATGAAATCCTTATGGGCTTCGAAAAGCAAATGAGTTCTCTTGTTAAGCGTAACCTTAAGAAAAAAGGAAACGTTGAAATCCATACAAAAGCAAAAGCAAAATCTGTTGAAGAAACAGAAAACGGCGTAAAAGTAACCTTTGAAGTGAAAGGCGAAGAGCAGACAGTTGAAGCAGATTACCTTCTTGTAACTGTTGGCCGCCGTGCAAACACTGATGAGCTTGGACTTGAGCAAGTAGGCGTTGAAATGTCAGACCGCGGCGTTATCAAAATTGATAAGCAGTGCCGTACAAGCGTTTCTAACATCTACGCAATCGGTGACATCGTTGAAGGTCCTCCGCTTGCTCATAAAGCTTCATACGAAGGTAAAATTGCTGCTGAAGCAATTGCCGGCGAGCATGCTGAAATCGACTACCTCGGAATTCCTGCTGTTGTATTCTCTGAGCCTGAACTGGCTACAGTTGGATACACTGAAACACAGGCTAAAGAAGAAGGAATCGAAGTTGTTGCAGCGAAGTTCCCATTTGCTGCTAACGGACGTGCTCTTTCTCTTAACGAAACAGACGGTTTCTTGAAACTTGTTACACGTAAAGAAGACGGTCTTGTTATCGGAGCTCAAATCGCAGGTGCGGCTGCTTCTGATATGATTTCAGAGCTAAGCCTTGCAATTGAAGCTGGCATGACTGCAGAAGATATCGCAATGACAATTCATGCGCATCCAACATTGGGAGAAATCACAATGGAAGCTGCTGAAGTTGCAATCGGAAGCCCAATCCACATTATTAAATAATAATCAAACCCCCTGATGGCATCCATCAGGGGGTTTTTTTGCAGAAAAAAAAGACGGTGTGAAATCCGTCTATCGATCTCCGCTGCTGCCTGAAAGAGCTTTTACAACGGGATTAATAATTTCTTCCTTTGTTCCTACGTGGCCTTCAATCTGGAAGAGGACGCGATTATCGTCTACAACCACAAGCGAAGGAAATGTATCAATGTCTACAGGATAGTCTTCATCACTGCTCGTTTCAACAAATTCCAAGTCTTCCACTTCTTCGGGGAAATCCTGTTTCAGATCAATCAGAGCATCAAAATAAACAGATTCCCGGTGTTCATCCTGTTCATCTGAAAAAAACAGCAGCTTTTTATCATCGTCTTCTGGACGCAGCGATTCTGAGGATATATTCAGACTGCAAGATGAAAGAAGAAAAACTGGCATGATGAAGGCGACAATAACCGACTTTGCCATATTGTCCACCCCTTTTAATGAAATGGTCGTAACGGTCCGAACTAAGTCCTACTTCGTACCTATTTTACAGTTTCCGTTAATCTAAATTAATGCTATTTTATCATGTTTTCCGAATATTCCCCTGAATGTTACCTATTTGTTACAAAAATGAAAAATACAATGACAGTTTGTCGCAAAAATTTATAATTTACTTCATAACAAGGTGGAACGGTGAGGCAGCGAGAGGATGCGTACCCTGGAAAACTGAAAAACGATGTGGGAGGGTAAGAAAGAGAAGAATACGTACCCTCGAAAACTGAAAAACGATGTGAGAGGGTAAGAAAGAGAAGAATGCGTACCCTCTAAAACTGAAATTCGATATGAGAGGGTAAGAAAGAGCAAAGAAAAAAGACACTTCATTACAAAGTGTCTTTTTTAGTCTCAGTCCGATTCATAACAGGGAATTTTTCGCGTCTCAATGATTTCATTAACGAAATGACCATTAAAATCATGATGACGGCAAACGGAAGTGCAGCAATGATGGATGCCCTCTGAAGAGCTTCAAGACCGCCAATCCATAAGAGAACGGCAGCTGCAGCAGATTGGATAAAGCCCCATACAAATTTGATTTTGTTTGGCGGATTTAAGTCTCCGTCTGTTGTCTGCATGCCAAGCACAAAAGTTGCCGAATCGGCTGAAGTAATAAAGAAAGTGCTAATCAGGAGAATAGCGAGCAGTGACATGAACATGCCAAACGGAAATTGTTCAAGGACAGCAAACAGAGCGACTTCCATCCCTTTATCATTGACGATATCCATGATTGGCTTTTTCATAAAGTGCTGCAGGTATAATGCGGAACCTCCGAAAACTGAGAACCACAATGCACCGAAAATGGTTGGAACAGCAAGAACACCGATCAGAAATTCTCTGATTGTTCTACCTCTGGAAATCCGTGCGATAAATGTGCCGACGAACGGAGCCCACGATATCCACCATGCCCAGTAAAAGATGGTCCAATCCTGAACCCATGTGCTTTCCTCGTTAAAAGGCGTAAGACGGAAGCTCATGTAGGTCAAATTCTGCAGGTATCCGCCAATGGTTGTCGTGAACAAATCCATGATGAAATTTGTCGGGCCTGCAAAGAGCAGAAAGAGCATGAGGGCAATCGCCAGAATAATATTAACGTTGCTGAGTATTTTAATTCCTTTATCAAGCCCTGTTTGAGCAGACAGCATGAAAAGAAAGGTCACTATCACAATAATAATCAGCTGGGTTGAAAATGTATTGCTGATTCCGTCAAACAAGTAGGAGACACCTGCACTAATTTGAATGGCGCCGAGCCCAAGGGACGTTGCAACTCCAAAAATGGTGGCAAACACTGCAAGGAAGTCTACCAGTACGCCGGCCTTTCCATCTGCACGATCCCCAATAAGCGGCCGAAGAATATTACTGATAACTCCGTTTTGATTTTTCCTGAACGTAAAATAAGCAAGTGATAAAGCGATAACCGAGTAAATGGCCCAAGGATGAAGGCCCCAGTGGAAAAAGGAGTAGCGCATCGCAGCACGGGCAGATTCATCCGTGAATCCTTCACCGGAAGGAGGTGCGCTGTAATGATTCATCGGCTCAGATACTCCCCAGAACACAAGTCCGATTCCCATGCCGGCACTAAAAAGCATCGCAAACCAGCTGAGGTAAGAATACTTTGGTTCATCATCATCATTTCCAAGCTTGATGTTTCCGTACTTCGTAAAAATTAATCCAATTGCAAAAATAAGAAAAAAAGTAGCAGTCAGCAGATAAAACCAGCCGAATTTTTCAATAATAAATCCGTGGATAAGTGTCGTTACATTTGACAGATTGGCACTCCCGATTATGCTTTTTGGCAGCGCTCCCCACAAAATAAAAAGAACAGAAACGATGAGAGAAAGGATAAAAACAGGTGTTAGTCTCTTCATATTCAGACCTCCTTCAAAATAGGAAATAAGAAGTGTTGTTAATTAATTCCTCTTCCTATATAGTGAAGCAATCGGCGGCAAATTATTCTAAAAAGAATGCACCGGGGAGGAAAGAACGTGAGAAAAGCACTCTGTATGACGGCAGCAGCTTTTTTCCTTGCAGGATGCACTGCATCAGGAACTGGCGGCAAAAACGAAGAAAAGCCGCCTGAGGAAGAGAAAGCGGTACATGAGGCAGGGGAGGAAAAACCAGAGCCTGCAGCAGATCTGGAATCAGATGAAAAGACTAAACAGCCAGCCATATTGGATAAAACGCCAAAATATAAAATCGATCCGGAAAATTGGTCACTTAAGCCTTTAAGTCCTGATGTCAGCCCGAAAGCGGTGCTTCTGACTATCGACGATGCTCCTGATCAGCACAGTGTGGAGATGGCTCAGACATTAAAAAAGATGGGAGTAAAGGCGATTTTCTTTGTAAATGGTCATTTCCTGGATACGGAAGAGGAGAAAGCAAGACTGAAAGAGATTTATCAGCTTGGCTTCCCTATTGGAAATCATACAATGACCCATTCCAATCTTAAGGACCTGACCCCTTCAGAACAGAAAAGGGAAATTACGGTTCTGAATGATCTCGTTGAGCAAATAACGGGTGAACGTCCCCGTTTTTTCAGAGCTCCGTTTGGAAGCAACACAGATGAAAGCAGAAAAATTGCGGAAGAGGAAAAGATGGTGCTGATGAACTGGACGTACGGCTATGACTGGGAAAGTGATTACCAGACAAAAGAAGCACTGACAGAAATCATGATCAATACTCCGTACTTGACTGATGGTGCAAACTTGCTAATGCATGACCGCAAGTGGACAAGCGAAGCATTAAGCGCCATTGTGACAGGACTGAAACAAAAAGGGTATGAAATGGCTGATCCTGATACAATTGAAACTCCTCTTTAGAATGAAAACAGCGATCTTTGGCGATCGCTGTTTTCATCTTTTGTAATAGTACATCTTCCTTCCGTTGAATAAAGTTAGTTCCCCTTTTAGTTTTTTTGCCAGAAACTTTGAAAATTCATTTGCTTTATTTCTGTCGCCATATTTGGAATCTGCCGGCAGGGTAATTTGCAGAAATGAAAAGGCCTCTTCATTCACGGGACCTGCTCCAATATACATTTTTGCATAGCCGCGCTCCTCAGAGGTAAGGGAGAGATATCCGTCCTCATGCTTGCACTCGTATGGAAAAGCAGACTGGTCATAGTCAAACTGCAGCTGTTCGCCCGTTTTTCCTGTTATCTCTTTGTAATAAAGAAAGAGCTCCTCAACCTGTTGGAGGGATATTGTCTGCTGAGCAGATCCTTCGACTAAATGAATAAAAGCGTGTGAGGCCATTGCGTCAACTCCTAAGCACAATTTTATAGATGTCAGATTATTTAAAATATTACATATTATCCGCCGGCTTGCAAGTTCAAGGGGAAATGATTGTGCTCTTCGGAATAATGAAGTATAATTAATCTGAATAATCTGATAAAAAGAAGGAGGCCATCATGAACACATTGGAAAAGTTTTATGATGATACCGAACAGGCAAATGTCAGGTATGTTGGTTTTGCTTCCAGTGATTTAAGGTACGATATGGCCATCGTGTATTCAGGCATGTTTTTTGGCAAACCTCTCGTCATCTGCCTTCAGACCGGAAAATCTGTTCTCCTTGACTCATCAGATATCGAAGACCTCGAATTCCTCATGCGCTCCTTTCGGATTGATACACTGCAGCAGGCAGCAGAACTGTCAGATTTCTTCCGTGAAGTCATCCCGTCCGTCCAATTAACAACTCAATATGAATAGTTAAGCAAAGACTGGCGAACAGATCCGTTCCGCCAGTTTTTTTGTGCATTTTTCAAAAAAGAATACTTTTAGAGATAAAAAGATTAAATGTGTTATACAATTTAGGCTTGACGGATTAAATGTGTTATATTATTATAAAGTTACAAAGTATTAAGCGCTTTCAAATAGTGCTAATCCATTCAAAAAGGGGTATGGAAATGGGAACAATCGTGTGTCAAACCTGCAACGGAACGATCGATCATTTTGAAGATGAAAAGGTCAGTGTTTTGTACGGAAAATGCACAAGCTGCGATTGCCAAGTACTAGAGAGAGAAATGACAGTTATTCAAGGGGTTTAAATAGAAGATTGAAAAGCATGCAGGGGGGCCTGCATGCTTTTTTTGCTGTTTAAAAGACAAGGTGAATGGTACCCCATAAATCTGACGGAGCAAATTACAGGGAAGCAAAGCGTCAAAATGGTACCTCATAAATCGGCCGGAGCAAATTACAGGGAAGCAAAGCGTCAAAATGGTACCTCATAAATCGGCCGGAGCAAATTACAGGGAAGCAAAGCATCAAAATGGTACCCCATGAATCAGGCGAAGTAAATTATGGGGAAGCAAAAAGCGAGAATGGTACCTCATAAATCAGACGGAGCAAATTAAAGGGAAGCAAAAAGCGAGAATGGTACCTCATAAATCAGACGGAGCAAATTAAAGGGGAGCAAAAAGCCAAAATGGTACCTCATAAATCAGGCGGAACAAGTTATAGGGAAGCAAAAAGCGAGAATGGTACCTCATAAATCAGACTGATCAAATTATAGGGAAGCAAAAAGCCAGAATGGTGCCCTATAAATCAGGCGGAGCAATTTATAGGGCAGCAAAGCGTCAAAATGGTACCCCATAAATCAGACAGAACAAATTATAAGCTGCCCAGCATCACACCAATCCGCTGTTATCAAATAAATAACAAAACAAACCCCCGGGAACTCTTTCCCGGGGGTTTCAGCATGCACCATGCTTCAGTTATTTAATCGCTCTATGCTCTTTAATTACCCGCAGGTAATGGAGTTCCGGATCTTCCGGTCCCTGGACGGGAAGCCCGACTTCAAGATTTTTGCGCACATATGAAAGGTTCTCTTCTGAAATGATTTCTCCTGGAATGAAAATTGGAATCCCCGGAGGATACACCATGATAAACTCTGCAATGATCCGGCCAGCAGATTCTGAAAACGGAACGATTTCTGTGTCAGCGTAGAAAGCGTCACGCGGCGTTAAAGCCAGTACTGGAATATCCGGAAGCATGACCTCCGGCTTAGCTTTATCAGCTGATGCGTGTGCAAATTGCGCCGACAGCGCCTGCAGCGCTTCAACCAGGATTCCGGTTTCTCTTTCCGTGTCACCAGGTGTGATGATACAGAGAATGTTGTATAAATCAGACATTTCCACTTCGATATTATAGTTTTCACGCAGCCATTTTTCTACATCATAGCCGTTCAGTCCGAGCTCTTTAATCGAAATGATTAATTTCGTCGGATCGTAATCATAAGCGGCCTTTGTGCCGATGATTTCTTCTCCGATGCATTCAATTTTATCGATTTCATTGATTTTGTTTCTTGTTTCATTTGCAAGCTGTATCGCTTTTTCGGCAAGATCGCGTCCTTCTGTGGCAAGCCTCTTTCTTGCCACGTCAAGGGATGCAAGCAGCAGGTAGGAAGTTGACGTTGTTGTCAGCATGCTCAGGATTGTCTGGACTCTCTGAACCGAAACAAGTCCTTCCCGCACATTGAGGATCGAACTTTGAGTCATGGAGCCACCTAGCTTATGAACGCTTGTAGCGGCCATATCAGCACCTGCCTGCATCGCTGAAAGCGGCAGGTCATCATGAAAATGAATGTGCACGCCGTGTGCTTCATCAACAAGCACCGGCACGTTGTAGGAATGAGAAATTTCCACGATTTTTTTCAAATCAGCTGAAACGCCGAAGTACGTAGGATTAATGACGAGCAGCCCTTTTGCATCAGGATGCTGCTCAAGTGCATGTTCAACAGATTCGGTTGTTATGCCGTGCGAAATGCCGAGGTCTTTGTCAATCTCAGGGTGGATAAAGATCGGTGTTGCACCTGAGAAAACTACGGCAGACATAACAGATTTATGAACATTGCGCGGGACAAGGATTTTATCTCCAGGTCCGCAGACGGCCATTACCATGGTCATGATGGCCCCGCTCGTGCCCTGCACAGAGAAGAATGTATAGTCAGCTCCGAATGCTTCTGCTGCGAGGTCCTGGGCTTTTTTTATCATGCCTTTAGGAGAGTGGAGATCATCCAGCGGGCCGATGTTGATCAAATCTATAGATAAAGCAGATTCCCCGATAAAAGATCTGAATTCCGGGTCAATGCCTGCTCCTTTTTTATGTCCAGGAATATGGAATTGTACAGGATCTTTCTTTGCATGTTCTTTTAGCCCTGTAAATAACGGTGTTTCATATTGCGACAATTTGTATTCCCACCTTCTTTAGTGCGTAATCTATTTTCATCACGTTCATTTACACATAAAACAAGTGAATTATATCACTTTCTACAAGGATTGGAAAGGAGTTTTTAGCGGGCAGATAAACGGGGGACAATGAATATTTAACAGAATTTTTAGAATAATAGTTGTCTTTTTTGGCAGAATCATATTATGATAGAAACAGAACTACATACCAACCGGTTAGTAAGGTGGATGAAAGGGTGATGAGAGTTGAATTTCTCGTATTCAGAAAAGGTAGTTGAGCTGCAGAAGCAGGTAATCTCTTTTATGGAAGAATTCGTCTATCCGAATGAAAAGAAATATGAAGAGCAATTAAATGATCAGGAAACGAGATGGTCTGCCATTCCTCCTATTATGGAGGAGCTGAAAGCCAAAGCAAAGGAACGGGGACTGTGGAACTTGTTCCTTCCAGAAAGCGAATATGGTGCCGGGCTGACAAATCTTGAATATGCTCCGCTTTGTGAGATTATGGGCCGTTCGCTGCTCGCTCCGGAAGTTTTCAACTGTGCTGCACCTGACACTGGAAACATGGAAGTGCTTGTGAGGTATGGATCGCATGAACAGAAAGAAAAATGGCTGAAACCGCTGCTTGCGGGCGAGATCCGCTCTTGCTTTTCCATGACAGAACCAGACGTTGCCTCAGCTGACGCGACAAATATTGAAGCGAGCATTATCCGCGACGGTAATGAGTATGTCATCAACGGAAGAAAATGGTGGTCATCCGGTGCAGGAGATCCGCGCTGCAAGATTGCGATTGTCATGGGTAAATCTGATTACAACGCTCCTAAATATGAGCAGCAGTCTATGATTCTCGTGCCGCTCGATACTCCGGGAGTTACTATTGAAAGAGTTCTTCCCGTTTTTGGCTATGATCATGCTCCGCACGGTCATGCTGAAATTACGTTTAAGGATGTCCGCGTTCCTGCAGAGAATATGCTTCTAGGCGAAGGAAGAGGGTTTGAGATTGCCCAGGGCCGCCTTGGACCGGGCCGCATCCATCACTGCATGCGCTTAATAGGGGCTGCAGAACGTGCGCTTGAAGAATTATGTAAGCGTGTACAAAAGAGAGAAGCCTTCGGTAAACCGATATCAAGCCAGGGTGTTGTCAGAGAGTGGATCGCTGATTCCCGAATTGAAATTGAGCAGGCAAGGCTGCTGACGCTGAAAGCTGCCTATATGATGGATACAGTTGGAAACAAACAGGCGAAAACGGAAATTGCCATGATTAAAGTGATTGCTCCAAACATGGCTTTAAAAGTCATTGACCGTGCTATTCAGGCATTTGGAGCAGCCGGAGTAAGCGAAGATACTCCGCTTGCGGCTCAGTGGGCAGGGGCAAGAACGCTCAGAATCGCCGACGGTCCTGATGAGGTTCACCGTGCACAGCTGGCAAGACTTGAACTGAAAAAATACGATGTGAATCTGCAGACTGTATAAGGAGGGATATCATGCACATCAAGGAACTTTTTGATCTGAAAGACAAGGTCGCCATAATTACAGGCGGCGGCAGGGGGCTTGGCGCCCAGATGGCGGAAGGCTTTGCCCAGGCCGGCGCATCGCTCGTGCTCTGCTCCAGAAAGGCAGCTGCCTGTGAGGATACAGCGCAAAGGCTGAGCAGTGAATACGGAATCAAGGCGATCGCACTCGGGTGTGACGTAACGAATCAGGCTGATGTGAAAAATGTGGTGCAGACAGCAGTGGACACGTTCCGAAAAATTGACATTCTCGTCAATAACAGCGGTGCTACATGGGGAGCTCCGGTACAGGACATGCCGCTTGATGCGTGGAATAAAGTCATGAATGTGAATGTAACGGGCACCTTTTTGATGTCACAGGAAGCAGGAAAGCACATGATCCAGCAAAAAAGCGGAAAAATCATCAACATTGCTTCCGTTGCAGGCCTTGGAGGGACAGACCCGCGCTACATGGATACGATTGCCTATAACACCAGTAAAGGAGCGGTTATTACCTTTACAAAGGATTTAGCTGTGAAATGGGGCCAATACAACATCAATGTCAACGCGATTGCCCCGGGATTTTTCCCGACAAAAATGTCCCAGGTCATTATCGAGAATGGAAAAGACCATTTCCTGAACATGACGCCGCTCAAGAGGTTCGGGACCGACCAGGATTTAAAAGGAGCTGCATTGTTCCTTGCAGCTAAAGCATCAGACTTTATGACCGGTGATGTTCTCGTCGTTGACGGCGGAACACATGCCATGTAAGGAGGAAGAAGAATGAACAGAGATCCTGTCATTGTAGCGGCAGTCAGAACACCCATCGGACGCCAGGGCGGTGCGCTATCCGCCATGGAACCGAATGAGTTCGGGGCAATCGTCATAAAAGAAGCCATGAACCGTGCAGGCGTTACGGCAGATATGATTGATGATGTTATTTTTGGAAACGTCCTGTCAGGCGGAGGCAATATTGCAAGACTCACTGCCTTAACAACCGGCCTTTCTATCAGCATTCCCGGATTGACAGTAGACCGGCAATGCGGCTCAGGCATTAATGCAGTCTGTCTTGCAGCCCAGGCCATCAAAGCCGGTGACGGAGACGTCTACATTGCCGGAGGAACAGAAAGCATGTCCCTTGCGCCATTTCTGATGGAAAAGCCGAAAAAAGCATTCAGTCCTGCACCGCCAAAATTTAAATCTGCTGTCCTTTCGCCGAAGGAGATCGGAAATCCGCCAATGGGCATAACAGCAGAAAATCTGGCGGTCAAATACGAAATAAGCAGGGAAGAGCAGGATGAATATGCACTGAGAAGCCAAGCGAGGATGGCCGCAGCTGTCGAAGAAGGCAGATTCGACGAGCAGATTGTGCCCGTCCCTGTTCCTCAGCGAAAAGGGGAGCCGCTTCTATTCGAAAGAGACGAGCACCCGCGTCCGAATACGACGATTCAGGGTTTGGAAGCACTCCAGCCTGCATTTAAAGAAGGCGGAACGGTTACGGCTGGAAGCAGTTCAGGGTTAAATGACGCGGCATCCGCTGTTGTCGTCATGTCCCGCGAAAAAGCGGCGGAGCTTGGACTAAAACCGCTGTGTACAGTCAGACAGTATGCAGTTGCAGGAGTAGACCCGAACATTATGGGAATAGGTCCGGTTCCTGCAGTAAAGCTTGCACTTGAGAAATCAGGCCTTTCACTCAGCGACATGGATTTGATTGAACTGAACGAGGCGTTTGCTGCCCAAGTTCTGGCATGTGACCGTGAACTGCAGTTTGACCACAGCAAATTGAACGTAAACGGCGGGGCGATCGCACATGGACACCCATTAGGTGCGACTGGTGCGATTCTCATGACGAAAGCCGTATATGAACTGCAGCGGTCAGGCGGGCGCTTTGCAATGATTACGGCCTGCATCGGAGGAGGCCAGGGAATCGCCGCCATTATTGAAAGAGAGTCTGAGTGATGAGACTAGAAGGAAAAACGGCAGTCATAACCGGGGGAGCTGGAGGAATCGGCAGAGCAACGGCGTTCCTCTTTGCTGAACATGGAGCAAACGTCGTGATTGGAGATGCCGATCAGGAGGCCGGTGAAAAAACAGCTGCAGCCGTGAGAGAAAAAGGCTTTTCCTGTCTTTTTATCCATACAGATGCAGCGAAGGCTGAAGATATAGAAAGACTGATGAATGGGGCTGTTTCCGCATACGGGGGCCTTCACATCCTGTTTAACAACGCCGGTGTTTCAAATCAGAGTGTGAAGCTTCATGATATGGAAGAAATGGAGTGGGACAGGGTCGTTGATATTAACCTGAAGGGTGTTTTCCTCGGCATGAAATATGCTGTTCCGCATATGAAACAGAGCGGGGGCGGATCGATCATCAACACGTCGAGCGTGCTCGGCATAAAAGGGAAAAAGCGAATGGCTCCTTATAACGCCTCAAAAGCCGGAGTCATAGCCCTCACTAAAAATGCCGCGCTTGATTACGGGAAAGACGGGATCCGGGTCAATGCCATTGCTCCGGGTGTGATCGATACAGCCATTGTTGATGAATGGCGGAATGATGAACGAAGATGGGGCATTTATACAACATCCAATGCGCTCGGCAGAATCGGCCAGCCTGAAGAAATCGCTAAGGCTGTGCTGTTTTTGGCAAGCGACGATGCCTCATATGTAACAGCTGCTGCTCTACTCGCAGACGGAGGAACGATTACCTTTTGAAAAAGTCTATCTTTTTTAGCATAAGGAGGAGTTCAATTGGATCAATGGCTAGCTAATTATCCGGATACTGTCAGTCACGAGTTCGAAATACCCTACATTTCCATTCCGCAGATGCTTGAAGAAACCGTTGAGAATTACGGCGACAAAGAGGCGATTTCGTTTTACGGGAAATCCATCTCCTACCGTCAGCTGTACGGGATGACCATTGCCTTTGCATCAGCGCTTCAGAAAAAAGGCGTTCAAAAAGGGGACAGGGTGGCGATCATGCTTCCAAATTGCCCGCAATATCCGGCAGCCTATTACGGAGCCCTTAAAGCGGGAGCCATTATCACCCAGGTTAATCCGATGCTCGTCGAACGGGAGCTTGATTATATTCTGAATGATTCCGGCGCGGAAACGATTGTCGTATATGATGCGCTTTATCCGCGAGTAAAGGCGGTCAGTGCAGGCACGGCTTTAAAGCGGATTATTACCGTCAGTCTGCAGGAGGAAATGACTCCTGCAGAGGGAGATTTTACGTTTTCGCAGTTTCTTTCTTTTTCAACAGGAGAGGTTCTTCCGGTGCAGATTGAACCGGAGCACGATATCGCCGTGCTTCAGTATACAGGAGGAACGACCGGGCGCTCAAAAGGGGCGATGCTTACACACAGAAATTTGATTGCAAATATTTATCAGTCTTTCGAATTTTTCAAGCATGAAGTTCAGACCGGCTCAGAACGCTGCCTGACAGTAATCCCGCTCTTTCACGTCTTCGGAATGACCTCGTGCATGAATTTGACTGTCCTGAGAGGGAATTCAATGATTCTGCTTCCGCGATTTGACCTTGAGGAAGTGATGCAGACCATCAAACGTGAACAGCCGACCATTTTTCCGGGTGTACCGACGATGTATGTGGCCATTACCAACCATCCTAAAGCTGAGGAGTACGGGATCAGCAGCATCCGCATCTGCAACAGCGGCAGTGCACCGATGCCTGTTGAGCTGCTGAATGAATTCGAGCGCAAAACGGGTGCCAAAATTCTTGAGGGATACGGATTATCAGAGGCTGCTCCAACGACTCACTGCAACCCGCCGTTTGCCAAGCGGAAGCCTGGGAGCGTCGGAATCGGCGTGCCGGGCACGGCTTATAAAATTGTCGATGTGGCAACAGGCAAAGAAGAAGTGCCTGCCGGAAAACTCGGAGAAGTCATCCTTAAAGGCCCCCAGGTGATGAAGGGCTACTGGAACATGCCTGAGGAAACGGCCAATACGCTCCGGGACGGCTGGCTTTTTACGGGCGATATCGCAAAGGTTGATGAAGAGGGATACCTTTACATCGTTGACCGGAAAAAAGACCTGATCATCGCAAGCGGCTACAATGTGTACCCGAGAGACATAGAAGAAGTTCTCTATGAACATGAAGCGGTGCAGGAGGCTGTCGTTATCGGGGTGCCTGATCCTTACAGGGGAGAGACTGTCAAAGCTTTTGTTGTGTTAAAAGCAGGGCGGCAGGCATCAGATGAAGAGATTATCGCCTTTTGCAGGTCCAATCTTGCTGCCTATAAAGTACCGGCGATGATTGAATTCAGAAGCGAACTTCCGAAAACAAGCGTGGGCAAAATCCTCCGCAGGGCCTTGCGGGAAGAAACCCTTCAAAGATAACAGGAAACTATGAATCTCTTTAAGTGCTTATGGTATACTTTTTTTAATCTAAGCTAGAGAGGATTAGCCAATATGAAGGAAAAAATCATCCAGGAAAGCATTCAGCTGTTTGGAGAAAAAGGCTTTAAGGAAACGTCCATTCAGGACATCGTCGATGCACTCAGCGTCACTAAGGGCACATTCTATTACTATTACAAAAGCAAAACTGAGCTGCTTATGGCCATCCATTTAAAATACATTGATGAGCTTCTGAGAAAACAGGAAGAAATCATCCATGACGGTTCGAAGCCATATAAGCAAAAGCTGCATGAAATTGTTTATATGCTGATTCATGATATTGAAAAAGAAGGCTTAAGCGCAAAAGTGTTTTTCAGGGAAATGAGAAATTTGACAGAAGAGGATATGGCTGAGGTCATTAAAAAACGCGACCAGTTCAGACTGAACATACAGCAGCTTCTTGAAGCAGGAATCGGAGCAGGGGAATTCCGGTCCGACTTGCCGATGGATATTGTCACCTTCGGTATACTCGGCATGACAAACTGGAGCTACTTCTGGTTTGATCCAAACGGAAGAGTGTCTGACGCAGAAGTATCGGATATTTTTCTGAAAATGGTGCTCCAAGGATTGAAAGGGTAAAGGGGGTTCCGGTTTTGTCCCGGATCTCTCCCTGCTCTAATTATACCGACTGGTCAGTAGTTAAAAGGAGAGATGATGATGAAAAAGGAAGATATTCAGCAGATTTCGGTCATTGGAGGGGGTCAGATGGGCCATCAGATTGCCATGCTGTGCGCCCTTGGCGGTTATGAAACCGTGATTCAGGACGTTCAAGAAAGCGCTTTAGAAAAAGCGGAAGCATCTCTCCGTAAATTGATGGACAAATGGGTATCAAAATCCAAACTGACGGAGGAGCAAAAAGAGGCGGCATTTGGAAGGCTTACCTTTACACCTTCGCTTGAACAGGCTGCTGCCCACGCTGATTTTATCATTGAAGCAGTCGTTGAAAAGCTGGATGTAAAAAGGGAATTGTTTGCAAAGCTTGACCAAATGGCAAAGCCTCATGCCATTTTTGCATCCAACAGCTCAACTATTGTCAATTCACTGATTGCATCAGCAACAAATCGTGCAGACAAAGTTGTCAACATGCATTTCTTTTTTCCGCCGCTTGTCATGGACTGTGTGGAAGTTGTCATGAGTGAAGACACGTCAAAAGAAACAGCCGATTTGACGATGGATGTCTGTAACACAATCAACCGCACGGCAGTCCTTCTGAATAAAGAAATTTCCGGCTTTATCGCCAACCGGATTTTGGGTGCCCTGCAAAGAGAAGCCGTTTACCTGTATGAAGAAGGGTATGCAAGTTTTCAGGATATCGACACCATCTGCCGAAAAGCACTGAATCATCCGATCGGGCCGTTTGAATTAATGGATCTGTCCGGCATTGATGTCGGCTATTACGTCATGCAGCAAAGGTATGCGGAGTCGGGAGACCCTGCTGATAAGCCTTTTGCCTGCATTGAGCAGAAGGTGCGTCAAGGTGATCTTGGACGAAAAACGGGCAAGGGATGGTACACCTATCAAAAAGAAGAGGTGAAAAAATGAGCGTTGTATCTTACGAAAAACATGGAGCAGCTGCTGTTGTCACAATCAGCAATCCCCCTTTGAATGTCATGAACCAGCAGGTTACAAGAGAGCTTAAAGAAGCCTTTGCAAGTCTCAGAGAAGATGATGAGACACTTGCGGTCATTCTGACAGGAGCGGGTGACAGAGCGTTTATGGCCGGAGCTGATATTAAAGAATTTCCGAACCTTATCGGGAAAAAAGGCATTAAAGCCAATTTCCTGGAAGGACACGCATTCTTAAATGAAATTGAACAGTTCCCTAAACCGGTGATTGCGGTTTTAAACGGAATGACCTTCGGAGGAGGGTGTGAACTTGCATTAACATGCGATCTAAGAATAGCCGAGGAGCATGCCCAGGTAGGGCTTCCGGAAATTAAACTCGGATTATTCCCGGGTGGAGGCGGCACTCAGAGGCTTCCGAGAGCGGTTGGAGCAGCTAAAGCAAAAGAGCTCATGTTCACGGGAGATCCGATTGACGCAGCTGAAGCAAAAAGAATCGGCCTCGTCTCGTATGTTGTACCAAAGGGAGAAGGACTTCAAAAAGCCCTTGAACTTGCCGGCCGCATGACGCGCCACTCGCTTCCTGCCCTGTCCAAAATTAAAAAAGCGGTAGACGAGGGCATGAGCAGCACGCTTGAAGAAGGACTGGATCTTGAAGCTGGCCTGTTTGAAGAGGTATTCCAGACAGAAGATATTAAAGAGGGCGTACAGGCATTCATTGAAAAACGAAAGCCTGCTTTCAGCCATAAGTAAGGAGATGCTCCATGCATGAAGCACGGATGAGAGTCAGGTTTTGTGAAACAGATGCGCTTGGGCATGTGAACAATACTAGCTACTTCATTTACCTTGAAGATGCGCGCGTTCAGTTTTTTGAAGCGCTCGGATATTGCATGTCTTCAGGGGACTGGCCGTTTATCCTTGCCAGAGCAACATGCGATTTCCGCGGTCAGGCTTACTTCAATGAACACCTGATCATAAAAACGTCCGTTATGAAAATCGGAAAAAAAAGCTTCACCGTTCATCATGAAATTACAGAACAGGAATCCGGAAGACTGATTGCAGAAGGCGAAGCGGTCATTGTGACCTATAACTTTAAAACCGAGGAAACAGAAGAGATGCCGGACCATCTTGTAGAACAGCTGAAGAATTATGCTGCAAGAATTAATATCTGAATTTTCAAAAAAGAGGTGGCGCGATGTCTCAGCTTATTCCGGTAAGAACAGGAGAAGAACTGAATGCAGGGGTTCTTGAGACATACTTAAGAACGAAAATAGAAGAGCTGCCTGAAGGTACTCTTCAAATCAATCAGTTCGGCACAGGTGCTTCAAATTTAACGTATGCCCTTAAGATCGGCAGCTGGGAAGGGGTGCTCAGAAGGCCGCCGCTTGGACCAGTGGCTCCTAAAGCGCATGATATGGAACGGGAATTTGTCATTTTAAAAGACTTGCATCCATTGTTTCCTCTGGCGCCGAAACCTTATTTTTTCAGCAGCGATGAGTCGATTGCAGGCAGCCCGTTTTTCGTTATGGAAAGACGGCACGGTGTATTGATCGACACTGAGTTTCCAAAGGGAATCGAAGCAACCCCGGAACTTGGCAGATCTCTTTCTGAGCTGATGGTCGATACGCTTGTCCGTCTTCATGATGTTCCGTATAAGGGTACGGCGCTTGAAAAACTGAGCAGGCCTGAAGGATTTATGGAGCGTCAGGTGCATGGCTGGATCGGCCGTTATCACAGGGCAAAAACAGATGATATACCAGAAGTCAGGCTGCTGACAGAGTGGCTTGAGAAAAACCTGCCAGCTTCACCTGATCCGACGGTAATTCATTATGATTTCAAATTGAATAATTCGCTGTTTTCAAGTGACCTGAAAGAAATGACCGGCCTGTTTGACTGGGAGATGACCACAATCGGGGATCCTCTCGCAGATCTCGGGGCCGCCATGAGCTACTGGATGGAGGAGGATGATCCGGAGCCTTTGAAAAAAGGAATGGGCAAGCCTTCTGTTACAGCGAGCGGCATCTTCTATACCAGAAAGCAATTTATAGAAAGCTATGCTAAAAAAAGCGGCAGAGATACAGCAAACATCCATTACTACACTACATTTGCCACCTTTAAGCTTGCCGTCATCTGCCAGCAGATCTATTACCGCTTTAAAAAAGGGCAGACAAATGACCAGCGCTTTGCCCGCTTTGGGCCATATACTGAAATCCTCATCCAGCATGCACTGCGGCTGGCACAGAAGGGCTGACTATGGGAAAAATACATGTTGTGACCAGAAAAGAAGAAATAGACGGAGCCAAAATGAAAGGCAAAATAGCGGTAGTCTTTGATGTGCTGCTTGCCACATCAACCATTGCCACTGTTCTTGAACATGGTGCCCGCTCCGTCATCCCTGTACTGGACGGTGAACAGGCCCGAAGCCGTGCAGCGGAAATGAATCATGATGACTGTATGCTTGTCGGCGAATATGAGGGAAGGACGATTGATGGATTTCTGGATCCTAACCCCTCCGCTTTGAAGGCTTCAGCCAAAGGAAAAAAAATCATATTATCTACGACAAACGGAACGGTTGCCGTTCATAAAAGCAGTCCTGCCAGAAGAATATTCACCTGCTCGCTCTTGAATGCCAAAGCAGTGGCAAATGCCCTTACTAAAGACCACAGTGAGGATACAATCATCCTTGTCTGTTCCGGTTCGTCCGGGCATTTCAGTTTGGAAGATTTCTACGGCGCAGGCTGCCTGGTTCAGCACCTGGCAGAAGCGGGGGGCTATGAACTGAGTGATGCCGCCCAGACTGCGAAGCTGTTTTATGAAGGCTGCAAAGAAGAACCGGCAGTCGTACTTGCGAAATCCAAAGTCGGGAAAATGCTCGAGAAATACGGTTTTCAGGAGGAAATCAGCTTTATTTCCGCTAGAGACTGCTTTTCATGCGTGCCGGTCCTATACGGAGATGAATTAATCGATTACCGCCATCTGAAAGTCAACTCGTCATGAAAGGAGAGTGGGAAAATTGAGATTTCAAAACCAAATCGCTGTAGTGACAGGCGGAGGTAGCGGTATCGGGCTTGAAACGGCAAGAAAGCTTGCATCAGAAGGAGCAAAAGTCATTCTTGCAGGAAGAAGCGAGGAAAAACTGAAGGCGGCCGCAGAGCAGCTGAACCATTCAGAGCAAGCTGCGTTTCCTTTTGCGGCTGATGTTACTAAGGAAGAGGATGTCCTCTCACTTCTCTCATATGTGAAAGAGGAGTTTGGCGATCTGCATATTCTCGTCAACAACGCTGGTGGATCTGTACACTCGAGAATTATGGATACAACAGCAGAACAATGGGATTTTGTTCAAAATGTCAATCTGAAGAGTGTTTTTCTAGTATCAAAAGTGCTTGGCGGCTACATGGCTGAGTGCAGCGATGAGGGTATCGACAACAGGGCAATCGTCAACGTAGCGTCTCTTTCAGGACATAAGGCGGGGGCGGAAATCCCTCATTACAGTGCAGCTAAAGCGGCCGTCATTCATTTTACAAGGGCGCTTGCACATGAGTTCGCGCGAAATGGCATCAGAGTCAACTCGGTATCACCAGGTTTCATTGAAACACCCCTGACAGAGCAGGGTCTGCAAAACGCAAGATTCACAGAAGCGATAAAGCGGAATACCGCATTGAAGCGTGTCGGCAAGCCTGAAGAAATTGCGAACATTATTACATTTGTTGCTTCTCACGAGGCATCATATATGACCGGTTCCGATCTGCTTGCAGACGGCGGCTGGCTGATTACATAAACCAGGGAGGAATAAAGATGAGCGATTTATTAGTAGAAAAAAGCGGAAATGTCTTGTTTTTAACGCTGAACCGTCCTGAAAGACTGAATGCTTTCAGTGCAGAGATGATTTTATCACTGACGAATGAACTTGCCGCAGCAAAAAAAGATGACAGCATCAGAGCGGTTGTCCTGTCAGGATCAGGACGGTCGTTCAGTGCAGGAGGGGACGTCAAAACGATGGGAGAGGCTGACGGGCAGCAGGTTTATGATCATATTGGCCGCCTGAATGAATGCATCAAGGCTTTTAAAGAACTTGATAAACCTGTCATTGCCGCTGTACATGGGTTTGCCGCAGGTGCAGCCTTCAACCTTGCTCTCGCGTGCGATCAGATTCTGGCTGCCGAAGACAGCAAGTTTGTGATGAGCTTTTCACAGGTCGGGCTGATTTCCGACGGAGGAGGCCTTTATTTTCTGCCTAGGATCATTGGACCTTATAAGGCGAAGCAATTGTTCTTCAATGCTGAACCGATTACAGCTGTCCAGGCTGAAGAGTATGGCATCGTAAACAAAGTAGTCCCGCTTGAGCAGCTTAAGGATGAAGCTGTCTCATATGCCCATAAGCTCTCCCAGGGACCTGTAAAAGCATATGGCATGATGAAAAAAATCATCAATGCCTCAGCGGTGAGCACACTTGAAGAAATTCTTGAGCAGGAACGGATCGCACAGACGCTGATGATCTCAACAGAAGATCATCAGGAAGGCATTCATGCATTTAAAGAAAAACGCAAGCCAGTCTTTCAGGGGAAGTGAAGAGATGATGAGAGCGATCCAATTAAAAGAATACGGCGGACCGGAAGTATTGAAGGTAGTGGAACTTGATGTGCCGAAGCCGGCTGAAAACGAAGTGCTGATTAAAATTGAAGCAATCGGCGTCAATTATGCAGATACGGCAAGAAGGGAAGGGCAGTATGTGATTGATACGCCGCTTCCGTTTGTTCCCGGTGCAGAGGTGGCTGGAACGGTCGCTGAGACAGGAAACGGGGTTACCCGTTTTAAAAAGGGGGACAAAGTCGTTACCCTTCTTGGATCAAGCAGAGCTACAGGCTATGCAGAATATACCGTTGCAGAAGAACGCGGGCTGATTCCCGTTCCTGAAGGAGTGGATCTCAAGCAGGCTGTGTCTCTCCCGCTGCAGGGACTGAGTGCTTATCATATCTTAAAAACAATGGGACGGGTTGAAAAAGGCGAAACGGTCCTTGTTCATGCGGCTGCAGGAGGAGTCGGTACCATTGCCGTCCAGCTTGCCAAATTGTTTGGAGCAGGCAAAGTCATTGCAACAGCCAGTACGGCTGAAAAAAGAAGGCTTGCTCTTGAGATGGGGGCAGATGAAGCTGTTGATTATACACTTGAAGGCTGGGAGAAGGAAGTGCTGCAGCTGACGGACGGCAAGGGCGTAGATGTTGCTCTTGAGATGGCCGGAGGAGATGTTTTCAGGAAAACCCTCTCCTGCATGGCTCCATTTGGCCGCCTGGTCATTTACGGCGTGGCGAGCGGGGAGCAATCAAGGCTTTATCCATCATCGCTGATGGCTCAAAACCTGTCTGTCATAGGATTTTTTCTTCCTCAGATTATGAGAAAGAAAGAAATCTATCTTCAAAGTTTGTCTGACCTGCTTGGACATCTTCAAAAAGGAGAACTGAAGCTTACGATCGGCGGCGTTTATCCGCTCGAACAGGCAGGCGAAGTTCATGAAATGCTTCAGGGCAGACAGACGAAAGGAAAACTGATTCTCGTGCCTTGATTTTTTTAGCGGGGGGCTATAGTCCCCCTGCCTCTTATCTTTTACTACATCCATCCTTATCCAGCAGCAGTTTTGCAAAAACTCCTCTCATCTACCCTGATATGTACCTGACATGAATATCTTCCAGATGGACTGCAATTGAATGAAAATAAGCATGAGCAAGGGGGCCGCTATGGAATTATTTCTTCAGCAATTGTTTAACGGAATTACAATTGGAAGCGTTTACAGTCTTGTGGCTTTAGGGCTGACGCTTGTGTTCGGCATTCTGCATATCCCGAATTTCGCCCACGGTTCGTTCTATATGATCGGCGCTTATGTCAGTCTCTTATTTATGACTCAGTATGGCATGAACTACTGGGCAGCACTCATATTGTCGATCCTGATTGTTGCTGGTCTCGGCATTCTCTGCGAGCAAGTAGTGTTTAAATACCTTGGAAATGTCAATCCGATGAGAGTCATGGTTGCTGCAATCGGCCTGATGCTGTTTTTTGAAGCGCTGGCGCAGCTGATATGGGGAACAGATTACAAACAAATGCCAACGCCTTTTTCAGGGGTAGTGGAAATATTCGGGCTGACCATCACGCAGCAGCGGATACTGGTTGTTGTATCATCCGTCCTCCTGATGCTTGCTCTGCATTTTTTCCTGACAAAGACGATGATTGGAGCTTCCATTGTCGCAATGTCACAAAACAGGGACGGCGCCTTTTTGGTCGGCATCAACGCCAATATGGTGGCCATGCTGACATTTGCCATTGCAGCGGCGCTTGCTTCTGCAGCCGCTACTTTAGCTTCTCCAATCAATCTCGTCTTTCCGACGATGGGGAGCCTAGTCATAATGAAAGCCTTCGTCATCATCATTATCGGAGGAATGGGCAGTATTCCCGGGGCAATAGCGGGAGGATTTCTTCTTGGGCTGACTGAAAGCATGGGGGCTACGTATCTTTCTAACGATTATAAAGACATCTTTGCCTTTCTTCTCCTCGTGGCCATTTTAACCATTAAGCCTACCGGTCTCTTTTCAAAGGGGGCACGTACATGAAGGTTCAAAAAATACTGCTGCCGGTTATTTTGCTGATTGCGGTGCTGTTTCCTTTAATCTCTCAAAATCATTATCATAAGCAAATCCTCATCCTTGTCATGATCTGGTCCATCGCTGTTTACGGACTTAACATCATCTCGGGGTTTACAGGCCAGCTGTCTTTGGCCCATGCCGGTTTTTTTGCGGCAGGCGCCTACACGCTCGGAATACTGACATCCACTTATCAGATGAATTTCTGGCTTGCATTCTTAGCGGCGCTTGCCGTTACTGTAACCCTGAGTTTTGTAATCGGTCTGATTGCGCTAAGGACAAGACACCATTTTTTCGCCATATACACCATGTGTGTGGGGTTTATTATTTACCTGGTTATCGACAAGTGGGATGAAGTCACCGGGGGAGTAAGAGGGCTGATCGGCATTCCTGTGCCGTCGCCTCTTGGTCCTGTCACCTTTGACACGATTGAATCGCAGTACTATTTTATCTTGTTCTTTTTGCTCGGAACAATCATCGCTGTTAAAAGAATCAAAGACTCTCTATTCGGCAGAACGCTCTTTGCCATCAGGGGAAGTGAGGATCTGTCAAAGACAATCGGGATCAATATTATGAAGAATCAGCTGCTCGCCTTTGTCCTCTCCGCTTTTTTTGCGGGTCTCTCAGGCGTGCTGTATGCGGGTTTTATCCGTTTTCTCGGGCCGGATATCTCAGCGATCACCGTCACGTTTGAAATGCTGATGTATCTTCTTGTCGGAGGAATCGGCACGATGACAGGACCTGTTCTCGGTACATTTTTGATTGTTACTGTCACACAGTCCCTGCAGTTTCTGGAAGAATACAGAATGCTGATTTTCGGTCCGATCGTCGTTTTGATCATGCTTTTTTATCCAAAAGGGCTTGTCGGAAGCTATCACTCTCTGAAAATGTATTTCTCGCAGCGCAGGCCTGCTGATGCAAAGAGAAAAATAAAGGAGGCTGGATGATGCTGATAGAAATCAGACAGCTGACAAAATCCTTCGGGGGATTGACGGCTGTAAATGAAGTTGACCTTGGGATTGAAAAAGGGAAGATCACCGCAATCATAGGGCCGAATGGAGCCGGAAAATCAACATTTCTGAATCTGATCAGCGGTTTTCACCGGCCGACTTCCGGAACCATCCTGTTTAACGGGACAGATGTGACAGCAGCAAAGCCTGCCAGAATGGCAAAGCTCGGAATCGGCAGGACGTTTCAGACGACAAGTCTTTTTTCGGACGCTACTGTCATTGACAATGTGCTGATCGGCCATCGCCTCAGAACGAAATCAAACTTGTTTGACGGAATCTTTAAAACAAAAAGGGAACGGTCGGAGCAGCAGCTGTGCTATGACAAAGCGGTGGAAGCTCTTTCCTTTTGCGGGGTCGACCATTTAGAAGGTGAAGTGGCGTCTGCCATTTCACAGGAAGCACAAAAACGGGTGGCCATTGCACTTGCTCTTGCAACTGAACCGCAGATCATCCTTCTTGACGAACCTGCAGCAGGAGTTAATCCCGATGAAACAGACGGACTGTCCGAGCTGATCCTCAAATTAAAGCGCACCGGATATACAGTCTGTTTCATCGAACATAAGATGAAGATGGTCATGAGTCTTGCTGATAAAGTGATGGTTCTCAATCACGGCAAAAAAATTGCAGAAGGTCTGCCGTCCGATATTCAGGCAGATCCAAACGTGATTGAAGCTTATCTTGGAGGACATGCCTATGCTGAAGCTGCAACATATTGATGTTTTTTACGGGCGATTTCAGGCATTGAAAAACGTATCCATGGAAATTGAACAGGGAGAGCTTGTGACCATTCTGGGGGCAAACGGTGCAGGGAAAAGCACGCTGTTTCACACGCTGTCGGGCCTGAACAAGGTTTCTTCCGGCGACATTCTTTTTGAAGACCGGAAGATTCATAATATGGCGCCCTATAAATTAGTCAGAGCTGGTATTGTCCAGTGCGCCGAAGGCAGAAAGCTGTTTTCTGAAATGAGTGTTTTTGAAAATCTGAAAATGGGAAGCTATACCCGGCGAAGTGATAAAAAGGCTGTCCAAAAACAGCTGGATGACATTTATGCCCTGTTTCCGATTCTATTTGAAAAACGGAAAGATGCTGCAGGGTCTCTCAGCGGCGGTCAGCAGCAAATGCTTGCCATCGGCAGGGCTCTCATGGCGAAGCCGAAGATTCTGATGCTTGATGAACCTTCTCTCGGACTCGCACCGCTGATTGTAGACCAGATGTTTAAAGTCATCCAGGAAATTCATAAGCACGGAACGACGGTGCTGCTCGCTGAACAGAACGCGCATGCCGCTTTGTCCATTTCAACAAGAGGTTATGTTATGGAGAACGGACAGATTGTGATGCAGGGGACAAAAAAAGAGCTGTTTGATAACGATGAGGTCAAACGCGCCTATATTGGCGCTTGACATAGTTTTTTTTTGCAAATGGCATGCCTGCAGCGCAAATAGGTTGGGCAGAAGTCGATTTTGATGAAAAACAAGGGGGAATTTCTGTGAAATCGCTTAAAAAGATCGGGATGGTTCTTGGGCTTTCGATGTCGTTAATGGGTCTTGCAGCATGCAATTCAAGCGGTGCGTCAGGCGGGGGAGATGCAGGCGGAGAGGGCACAGTCAATATCGGATACAGCGGTCCTCTTTCCGGTCCCGCTGCTTTTTACGGGGAGAATACGCTGAGAGGCCTGACGATGGCGGCAGACGAGATAAATAAAGAAGGATTTGAAGTCGACGGAAAAACATACAAGGTGAAAATTGTATCGCTTGATGACAAGTACCTTCCAAATGAAACGGGTACGAATGCCCGCAGGCTGGTGCAGGAAAATAAAGCGCCGATCGTTTTTGTTCCGCACAGCGGCGGTGTGTTCGCGACGCAAGTTTTTAACCAGCAGGAAAACTTTATCATCGGGGCCTATACAAGCGAACCGAAAATCCAGGAACAGGGCAATAAGCTGACATTAAGCATTCCTCCTGCATATGACGCGTATCCTGAGCCGTATGCTGATTATCAGATGGAACGCTTCGGGAAAAAGCTTGCACTGATTCCGACTGCTACACAATATGGCAAAGACTGGACGGCTACCATTAAACCGGTCTGGGAAGAAAAAGGCGGAGAAATCGTTTTTGACGGTTCAGTGGATTTCAGCAAAGAAACAGACTTTTTCACCATCATGACAAATGCGCTTAAAGAAAAACCTGACGTATTGTTTGTCGGGGGACCATCACAGCCGACGGCACTGCTGATCAAACAGGCGAGAGAGCTCGGGTTTAAAGGCGGTATCATGATTATGGACCAGGCGAAATTTGAAGAAATGGAACCGGTCCTCGGAGGATATGAAATGCTTGAAGGCGCCATCGGCACTCTGCCAATCAGTCAAAGTGACGCACCGGGAGGCAAGGCGTTTGTTGACAAATATGCAGAGCTGACTGACGGCATTCCTACAGCCGAAAGTGCATTTAACTATCAGGCCCTTCACGTTGCAGTGAAAGCAATGCAGGCAGCAGGCACTGTCTCAGACCCGGCGAAAATCATGGAGAACATGGATAAAGGAATTAAAGAACTTGAAGACGAGCAAATGGTATGGCACTTGACCGGAGTGGAAAACAACGGATTCAACTGGAAAACGTCCATCCACGTCGTAGAAGACGGAAAGCTTGTGAAGTTGGATAAGTAAGGTTGTCCTGCAGATTGAAAGATTGAATTTTAACAGTTTCCCGCTGTATACAGCGGGAAACTGTCTTTAATTAAGTCTGTGTTCGCAGTTATGGTTGCTTCAAAGTCTTTAAATAAGACACCAGTGACTTGAGCGAAAGGGAACGGGTACAACTTAAAAAACTAAGTAACAGTTACTTAATAAACCATGTGATGATAAGAAAAAATTTTTCCACAAAGAATAAAGGTATTTATCAGAAAAGTTAGAAATGTTACTGTAAGCGCTATCAAAACCAGTAAGGAAGGTGGAACACATATGATTCAATCTCATTTCAAGCATTGGCCGGTCAGGGTGCCATACACACTGACAGTACCTGAAACAACCTTGTACGAAAACCTTGAACTGTCTGCAAAAAGATACCCGGACAAAACAGCCATTCATTATTACGGCGCAGAACTTACATACAAACAGCTTTTAAAAGAAACCGAAGCACTTGCCGGATTCCTTGAAAAGAAAATGGGCGTTCAAAAAGGTGAAAATGTTCTGCTGTTCGTTCAAAATTCGCCCCAGTTTGTCATCGGGTATTATGCCATCCTCCGTGCCGGCGGCGTCGTCGTGCCGATTAATCCGATGAACACTTCAGAAGAACTGAGATTTTTTATAAACGACTGCGAGTTAAAGACAGGTATTGTAGGGCAGGAGCTGTACGCCAAGGTGCTTCCTTTGCTGGATTCAGTCCCGATGAAAAATGTCATCGTTTCAACCTATTCTGATTATCTGCAGGCAGGGAGCCCCGGTCATGGAATACCGGAAGAAGTAAAAATGGGGCCGATTGAGCTTGGTCAAACCGGGCATATTCACTGGAAGGATGCGCTGTCGAGTCTGGAAGTGCCTTCACAAATGACGGCATCAGCTGATGATCTCGCTGTACTGCCGTACACATCGGGAACGACAGGACTTCCAAAGGGGTGCATGCATACTCACCGCACCGTTCAAGCAAACACGTTCGGAGGCTATCACTGGCTGAATGCAACGTCTGATGCCGTATGTCTTGCGACTTTGCCCCTGTTTCATGTGACAGGCATGGTACACAGTATGCACATCCCAATCCTCTCTGGTGCCACCATGATCATGATGACAAGGTGGGACAGGGAATATGCGAGAAACACCATCAGGGATAAAGAAGTGACGCACTGGATAACAATCAGCACGATGCTGATCGACTTTATGGCCAATCCTTCCCTGAAAAAAGAGGATATGGCAAGCCTGATGAATCTTGCAGGAGGAGGCGCAGCTCTTCCTGCAGCAGTTGGAGAAAGACTGTACCAATTGTCCGGCCTGAAATTTATTGAGGGCTACGGGCTTTCAGAAACCATTGCCCAGACGCATTTTAATCCGCCTGACAGATCGAAGCTTCAATGTCTTGGAATCCCTTCATTTGATGTAGATGCAAGGATTATTGATCCCGTGACATGCCGGGAGCTTGAAAATGGAGAAGAAGGCGAAATTGTCGTGAACGGGCCGCAAGTCTTTTTAGGCTATTACAGAAGACCGGAGGAAAATGAAAAATCGTTTGTCGAGATTGAAGGAAAAAAATTCTTCAGGACCGGCGATATTGGAAAGCGCGACGAAGAAGGCTATTACTTTATCGTGGACAGAGTAAAACGAATGATCAATGCATCGGGCTTTAAAGTGTGGCCGACAGAGGTTGAAGGCATGCTTTATCAGCATCCTGCCGTTATGCAGGCATGCGTGGTCGGCGTACCTGATGAACGCAGGGGAGAAACGGTCAAAGCCTTTATCATTCTGAATCAGGAATATAAGGGGAAAATTGACGGCGAGGAAATCATCGCCTGGGCAAAAGAAAAAATGGCAGCCTACAAGTATCCAAGGATGATCGAATTCAGAGAAAGCCTTCCGATGACCTCAAGCGGCAAGCTGCTTTGGCGGAAGCTTCAGGAAGAAGAAAAACAAAAGGTGATGGGGTGAAGCGCAATGACCGGCACAGTTGAAACCGTTACAGGGCCGATCCCGGCAGATCAGCTCGGCAAAACACTGATTCATGAACATTTTGTTTTCGGGTATCCGGGTTTTCACGGTGACGATTCCCTTGGAGGCTTTGATGAGCAGGATGCCCTTGAAACAGGCATAACCGTCGCTCTTCAGCTGCTCAGCTTCGGAGTCGATACAGTAGTGGATCCTACACCGAATGAGTGCGGCAGAAATCCGGAGCTGCTGAAGGAAATATCAGAAAGAACCGGCCTCCAGATTATCTGCGCCACGGGATATTATTATGAAGGGGAAGGAGCTACTCCTTACTTCAAATTCAGACAAGGCCTCGGGACGGCAGAAGAAGAAATTTATGAAATGTTTAAAAAAGAGCTGACAGAAGGCATTCGCCAGACGGGCATCAAGCCTGGAATTATAAAACTTGCATCAAGCAAGGGTGAAATTACGCCTTATGAGCAAATGTTCTTCAGAGCCGCAGCAAGGGTTCACCGTGAAGAAGGCACGGTGATTCTTACCCACACCCAGGAAGGCACAATGGGGCCGGAACAAATCAAACTGCTCATTGAACTTGGCTGTGATCCGAAAAAGATCGTCATTGGACACATGTGCGGCAATACGGATACTGACTATCACTCAGCTGTTCTTGAGCACGGAGCTTATATAGCTTTTGACCGTTTCGGCATTCAGGGAATGGTGGGAGCACCTGACGATGACATAAGAATAAAGACGCTGATGGAATTACTTGATAAAGGGTATGCAGACCAAATCATGATGTCTCACGATACCGTAAACTACTGGATGGGAAGACCGCTGATCCTCCCGAAGCAGGTTCAGGAGAAAATGAAGAACTGGCACCCTGCCCACCTGTTTGAAAATGTTATTCCGGCTCTTCGGGAAAAGGGAGTGCAGGAAGAGCAAATCAGAACCATGACAGAAAAAAATCCTTCCAGACTGTTTGCAGGTGTGGGGGCAAAGGTAAGGCTTTAGGGCCGGACAAGGAAACTCAGTAAAAAGAATCCGAACGGTTTAAGCCGTTTCGGATTTTATTGCTTTAATTGACTGATCTGACTGGAACAACGAGTTAGTGGGGTCATTTCCTAGGCGTAGTCACTATTCTTCTGTTGAAGTGTTTGCTAAAGTGGCGTCATTCCATAGAGTGCTGCCATTATTACCGTTTAGGGATCATTAGAAGTGGCTTCATTCTCCAGAGTGCTGCCACTTTTGCCGTTGAGGGATCATCAGAAGTGGCGCCAATCCACAGAGTGCTGCAACTTTTACCGTTGAGGTTTATTCGGAAGTGGCGTCAATCCACAGAGTGCTGCCACTTATGCCGTTGAGGAATCATCGGAAATGGCGCCAATCCACAGAGTACTGCCACTTTTGCCGTTGAGAGATCATCGGAAGTGGCGTCATTCTACAGAGTGCTGCCACTTTTACCGTTGAGGTTTATTCGGAAGTGGCGTCATTCAGCAGAGTGCTGCCACTTATGCCGTTGAGGGATCATCAGAAGTGGCGCCAATCCACAGAGTGCTGCCACTTTTGCAACTGAGGGAGCTCCGAAAGTGGCGCTATTCCCCAAAGCGGCACCACTTTTTTCATTATGAGTGTTCCTTTTTTCACACAGCAAGAAGGAGAACGGCTGTCTTGAGAGAAGTGGAATACAGTACGATTTTAAAGGGGGGATCATGATGAACTGGAAAACAAGAATAACCGATATGCTTAATATTCAGTACCCGATCATACAGGGAGGTCTTGCATATCTCGCTTATTCGGAACTGGCTGCGGCAGTGTCGAATGCCGGGGGGCTTGGGCAGATCACGGCGATGTCGCTTGGAGAGCCTGAACTGCTGAGAGAAGAGATCGCGAGAGTCAGGATGAAGACTGATAAGCCGTTTGGCGTCAACTTCGCAGTCGGCCAGCACGGCAGACCTTATTCTGACCTGCTTCAGGTTGCAATTGATGAAGAAGTGCCCGTGATTACGATGACAGGAGGAAATCCTGCACCCATTTTTGAGCAGCTAAAAGGGGTGAATGTAAAAAAACTTGTGCTTGTAGCTGCGAGAAGACAGGCGGAAAAAGCTGAAGAGCTTGGTGCTGATGCTGTGATGGTTGTCGGCCAGGAGGGGGGAGGACATCTCGGACGGGATGATACAGGCACATTTGTCCTCATTCCGCAGGTTGTCGATGCGGTTTCCATTCCGGTCATCGCTTCAGGCGGAATTGGAGACGGAAGAGGCCTTATGGCAGCATTAAGCCTTGGTGCAGAAGGAATTGAAATGGGCACAAGGTTTATCGCTACTAAAGAATGCACCCATGCCCATAAGGCATACAAGACAGCCCTTGTGAACAGCTCTGAAAGAGATACAGTCGTGATTAAACGAAGTATTGGCACGCCTGCCCGCGCGCTTGCAGGGACTTGGACGGACACCATTCTTGACATGGAGCAAAAAAAGGCAGATTATGAGCAGCTGAAAGATTATATTAGCGGACAAGCTAACAAAAGATACATATATGATGGTATGATAGACAATGGTTTTGCCTGGGCAGGCCAGGTTACAGGGCTGATCAGGGATGTTCCGAGCGTGGACGAGCTGTTTTCAAGAATCATCTCAGAAGCCTCGGATATCAGAGGGAAATGGAACTAGCAGCAGGAAAAAGGCAGGTGAACAGAGTGGATTATCAATATCCAATACAGCCGGATTGGTCGACAACAGAAATCATCGACGTCATCTCATTTTTTCAGGCAGTCGAGAAAGCCTATGAAAAGGGGATCAGCAGAGAAGACTTCATGAAGAAATACCGCAGGTTTAAAGAAATTGTCCCAAGCAAAGCGGAGGAAAAAAACATTTGCGATGATTTTGAGGAAATAAGCGGCTATTCCAGCTACAGGGCTGTGAAAAAAAGCAAAGACAACAGCGATGCTGAAATAATTAAAATGTAAAAAAAGGACGGGTATGCTCCGTTCAAAATCAAAACAGGGTGCCATCCTTAGATGGCACCCTGTCTGGTTCTTATGACTTAACCGCAGCTTTTTGAGACAGCTTGTAAAGCGGGAGAAGTGTTTTGAATGCATCCTGCACGGTGCTGATAAATTCGTCACCGCTCATCTTTACTGCGTCATCGCGGTCAATTCGGATGCCGCAGAGCAATTCCGCTTTTTTTACGTTTTGAAGACGCTGGAACAGGTTTTGAAAATCAGTGCTGCTCAGCTCTTTTTGAACGAGGGTCTGAGGTTTTGTATGATCGCCTGACCATACATAGTGATCAGGAATATTCTTTTTCAATTTGCTCCAGTTTTTTTCAATCGCTTCGCCGTACTCTTCTTTAACCGGCGCTTCGTATATGACGGCAAACCAGGCAAAGGCGTGTGACTCCCAAAGTCCGATTTGGAAGTGCGGCAGCATTTTGTAGCCGCGTTTGCTGCCGGCAAATGCAACCCACGTATCATTCGGAGGGTTAACCGATCTGCGGGCATGCTTTGCAACATGAGAGAACATCTCTTCTCCTGTCATGGCAGACAGCTCACCCGCGAACACTTCCCCGAGCACTTCAAGCTTTGGCCTGACAGTAGATATGAGCGCCTCCATCCGCTGATCAAGTCCATCTATTTTAAAAACATCAAAATCTTCATTTGTAAATCCTTTAAATTCCATATGATTGCCTCCCGTTTGCAGGTAATGGAATCAGTTTAGCACAGGTGTGCGCATATTCGAAAGGAACTTGCACGTTTCGACACTCCTCCAATGTGGTATTTAAAAAATAATAGGTAAATACACAATTTTCACTTCCAAGTTGCATCCTATTTCCATATCTCATATCATATATAAAAATATCAGAAAATTAAGTCAATCGATTAAAAGTCACCGGTTAACAATTATAGACAATTTTTGAAAGGGGCGGTAGAAAGATGAAACAAATCGTGAGAACGACAGGACAAAAGGAATCAGATCATCGCATAGGGGTGCTAAAGCTCGAACTGGACTATGAATTGGCCACCCTTTACGACGCCATGACCGAAAATGATGAAACGAAGAAGAATGAATGCAAACGCAAGCTTGAAAGACTCAGAAAAGAATGGATCAGACTTCAGGCATAGCAGCCGCAAACAAAAGCGAACCTCAGCACAGGGTTCGTTTTTATCTGAGCAGACAAATCCTCCCTGCAGAGCGCTTGCGTTTCTTAAATTCATTGCGTTATTCTTACTATATAGAAGTCTTTCACAGCCATTAACCCTGCAATTAGGTTACCTACATAGAAAGAAGGTTTATACATGGAAAATTGGACTAAGATTGAACAGGATGCTAAAACGTGGATTTATGAGGCAGGAGAAAAAATCAGGCAGTCTTTTCAGAAGGTCCTGTCTGTTCAGGCCAAATCGAATCCCGATGATCTCGTTACGAATATGGACAAAGAAACAGAACAATATTTAATTTCTAAAATCAACCATACATATCCCGATCATAAAATTCTTGGTGAGGAAGGCTTCGGGGACAAGCCTGACTCGATGGACGGCGTTATCTGGATTGTTGATCCGATCGACGGAACGATGAACTTTGTTCACCAGCAGCGCAATTTTGCCATTTCCATTGGAATTTATGAGAACGGCGTCGGACAGGTCGGCCTGATCTATGATGTCGTGCATGATGAGCTTTACCATGCAGTAAAGGGAAAGGGCGCCTATATGAATGACGCGGAATTGCCTAAGCTTGAAGATGTTCCGCTGAATGAGGCCGTCATAGCCCTGAACGCTACGTGGGTAATGGAGAATAAACGATTTGACCATAGTAAGCTTGTTCCTGTTGCAAAAGCGGTCAGAGGCACAAGGTCATATGGTTCTGCTACGATTGAATGCGCATATGTGGCAGCGGGCAGGCTTGACGCCTACATCACTTTGAGGCTTGCACCGTGGGATTTCGCAGCCGGCCTGGTGCTGCTTGAGGAAGTCGGAGCAAAAGCAAGCACTCTTGACGGGAAACCAATCAATATGCTTGGACAAAACAGTATTTTCGTTGCGAAAAAAGGGATTCATGACACGATTTTGAATGAGTACTTAAACAACTAATGATTGAGAGCAGACCATACGAGGATTCAGATCTGGATTTTTTCAGGGAGCTCATAGCTTCAAGCCCTGCATGGCAAAAAGAAGAATGCCTCCCGGAGCAGGCTCTGGAATACATGTTTTCTTACAAGATGTATAACGGGGAATGGCAGATATGGAGCTGCAATAATGAAGCAATCGGCATTTCCTTTCATATCAGCTGGTCTCCTTCAAACGAGAAACCGTGGCTAGGAACAGTACTTGTTAAAGAAGACCAGCGAAACAAAGGGTACGGAAAAGGAATGGTTTCGCGGATCTCAGCCGATCTGAAGAAGGCGGGCCATAAAGCCGTTTTTGCCGGCTGTCCTGCGGATAAGCTTGAATGGCTGAAATTTCTCGCATCGTGCGGCTTTGAGCAGCTGAAGCTTGAACGGGATGCGGGCGGTAAAGAGTATATGATTACAGTGAAACCTGCTTAGCAGGTTTTTTTTCATGCAGTAAAAAAATACAAAAATAAAGCCCGGACACATATCCAGGCTCCTAAAGCATTCCTTTATCGCGCATTTTCTTTTTTGTGGCAAAGCCAAATCCCATTGCTCCGGTAAGTGCAAGCAGCGAGAGAACGACTCCGATTATGCTTCTTTCCCCGACAGCGATGCCGACTGCAACCATAGAAGCTGCCGCTGTAAAAGCTAAAAGAAAGAAAATCCATTTTCCGGATTTCATCGTTGTTTTCATCCCCTTTAAAGCGGTTTGGACAGAAAATACTGCCCCTTTTAACAGTTTACATAAAATGATTTCTTTTTTCTACAAAAGTTTGTGGTATAATACACTAGGTTATTTTAAATTTTTAGGAGATGAAAATGTGAAACTTCGAAATGATATTCGAAACATTGCGATTATTGCCCACGTAGACCACGGGAAAACGACGCTTGTAGACAAATTGCTTCACCAGGCAGGAACGTTCCGTGCGAACGAACAAGTTGCAGAAAGAGCGATGGATTCAAACGACCTCGAACGCGAGCGCGGAATCACGATCTTGGCAAAAAATACGGCAATTAACTATAAAGATACACGCATTAACATTATGGATACACCAGGACATGCCGACTTTGGCGGAGAAGTAGAGCGCATCATGAAAATGGTTGACGGCGTACTTCTTGTTGTTGACGCTTATGAAGGATGTATGCCCCAAACACGCTTCGTGCTGAAAAAAGCACTTGAGCAAAATCTGACGCCGATTGTAGTTGTCAATAAAATTGACCGCGACTTTGCACGTCCTGAAGAAGTGGTTGATGAAGTTCTTGACCTGTTCATCGAACTTGATGCAAATGAAGAACAGCTTGAGTTCCCGGTTATCTTTGCATCTGCCATGAACGGAACGGCAAGCACAAGCCCTGACCCGGCTGATCAGGAAGAAAACATGGTTGCATTATTTGATTCTATTGTTGAGAACATTCCTGCACCAGTTGACAACACAGATGAGCCTCTTCAATTCCAGGTAGCTCTTCTTGACTATAATGACTATGTAGGACGTATCGGAATCGGCCGTGTATTCCGCGGAACGATGACTGTCGGCCAGCAGGTTTCATTAATGAAAATCGACGGAAGCATTAAAAACTTCCGTGTAACGAAATTATTCGGATTCCAGGGATTAAAACGCGTTGAAATCGAAAGCGCTAAGGCAGGGGATCTTGTTGCCGTTTCCGGAATGGAAGACATCAACGTAGGGGAGACTGTCTGCCCGGTTGAGCATCAGGAAGCATTGCCTATCCTGCGAATCGATGAGCCTACTCTTCAAATGACGTTTGTTGTTAACAACAGCCCATTTGCAGGCCGCGAAGGAAAATATGTGACGTCACGTAAAATTGAAGAGCGTTTAATGGCGCAGCTTCAGACAGATGTCAGCCTTCGTGTTGAGAACACAGAATCTCCGGATGCGTGGATTGTGTCAGGACGCGGTGAGCTTCACCTTTCCATCCTGATTGAAAACATGCGCCGCGAGGGCTATGAGCTGCAGGTTTCAAAACCTGAAGTTATCGTAAAAGAAATTGACGGAGTCCGCTGTGAGCCGGTTGAGCGTGTTCAAATCGATGTTCCTGAAGAGCACACGGGTTCTGTTATGGAATCAATCGGTGCCCGCAAAGGCGAAATGCTTGATATGATCAACAACGGCAACGGTCAAGTCCGTTTGATTTTCAACGTGCCTGCACGCGGATTAATTGGATACTCTACTGAGTTCATGTCTATCACACGCGGTTTCGGCATCATCAACCACACATTTGACAGCTACCAGCCAATGCAGCCTGGCCAGGTTGGCGGACGCCGTCAGGGTGTACTGATCTCAATGGAAAACGGAAAGTCAACAACTTACGGTATCCAGGGAATCGAAGACCGCGGAATCATCTTCCTTGATGCAGGTACAGACGTGTATGAAGGAATGATCGTAGGAGAGCACAACCGCGAAAACGACCTTGTTGTTAACATCTGCAAAATGAAGCAGCAGACAAACATTCGTTCAGCAAACAAAGATCAAACGAGCACAATGAAAAAACCTCGCATCATGTCACTTGAAGAATCTCTTGAATACTTGAACGAAGATGAGTATTGCGAACTTACGCCTACTTCAATCCGTTTGAGAAAGAAAATTCTTGATAAGAACGAACGCGAAAAGCAGGCTAAAAAGAAAAAGCTTGCAGGATTGCTTTAAGTCTGACTCTCGACGTGCAATGGAGGGGATAGCGGGATGAACGTATACGAAAGTATGTGGCCGGTTGCCTACAGTATTTATACGGCAACAGAACCCGATACACAAACAGGGGCAAATATCTTATATCTGGTCATTCTCGGACTGTCAATTGTCGTATTCAAGCTGGGGTTTGCTAAAAAGCTTCCCCTTCTTCAGACAATTGTCATCTACTTGTTTTTGATGTTCGGCTGTACGGTTCTGACGTTTTTAGGGGCGTTTTTGCCTGTTGCAGAAGGACTCATTGTGGCTGCACTGATTTTGATTATTTATAAAATCAGACTCCACAGGGCAAAAAAAGCCGAGCAGCAGGATGCCGCAACATGAAGTCTATTCAGGACTCCCTCTACAATTGGCTCTCCATTAAAACAGTGGCAGACGCCCGTCCTGATGACACGGCAGCAGCAGATACATTCAGCCTTTTTGATCAGCTGCTGAAAGAAAATCATGACATACAGGAAATTTCTGTCCAAAAGGACGATGTGATGTACCTGGTCGCGTATAAGCTGAACGGGGAACAGAAATCATCCAGATTTCCGGTTGAACTGATTGACAGCATGATTGAGCAGATTGAAGCTGAACCTGAAAAATATAAGAACTATTAAAAAGACACCTCAACGTTGAGGTGTCTTTTTGTGTATGCATGCCGCAAGCACTGCGGCAAACAGAATATGGCCGGCAATCCACCAGGAGATCGCTTCAATATTAAAAATGCCGGGTGTTTCTTTAACAGCAAGAATGGTAAGGGGAAAATAAAGGAGAGCTGCAGGCAGGGTAAGGAGGAAAGATGCAGCCCATACTTTTCCTTCAGACAGCCTGAAAGCACGGGTCATCCAGCTGCAGACGATGCCAATTGCGACAGCCACCGCCAAATGCAGAATAAATTCAGCAAGTTCAGGAAGAGGCCTGCTGTAAATAAAGTCGATATTCAGCAGTAAGACATATACTTTTTCACCGCTGAATTGTTCGGCAAATTTAAGAAAAAGCCCCAAAAGGATTCCGCTCAGCAGGCCGGCGATGGCGCCTCTCAGTGCCACTACCAGCTGTCCTCTGTTTTTTTATCTCTGTAAAGCTTGAAATTTCCCGTATTTGCCCGTTCAATTGTCCGGTTTTCTATTCTGTTTTCACACTCTTTGCACATATATGTATGAATTGGCCTGTTGCGCAGACGCTTCGCCTGGAGTGTTTCATCATGGATCGTTTCAACTTTGTCGCACAGCACGCATTTTACTCTCATGTGACACCTCATTCTTTTTTTGTAGGAGATATTGAATTTGATTAAGCCGCCAGTTCCATTCGCAAGTTCGGCAGGCAGCGGAGTTTATCGGCAAAAAGGATGTCCGAATTTGAATGTAGCAAGCATTAGAAAAAAAAGGTATGATAGCATTATACAACGAATATGGAGGGAAGAAAATGGCTAATAAGTCAGAAACCAAATTGATTCAGCCTTTGTTTGACAATCTCCAGAAAGAACGTTTTGCTGTTTTTGCCACAATTGACTTTGAAACAGGCGCTCCAAATGTGTCAGCCGTCTCCTGGGTTTTTGCGCCGGATGAGGAGCGGGTGTACCTTGCGGTTGATAACCGCTCGCGCATTGTCAAAAATGTCAAAAAGCATCCTGCTGCAGCTCTGACGCTGCTTGCAAATGAGTCTACATATACTATTAACGGAAATGCACATATAAAAGAAGAAAAACTTGAATCTGTCCCACTGAAGCTTGCCCTGATCGAACTGGTGATCTCTGAAGTAAGAGATGTTATGTTTTACGGTTCGAAAATTTCGGCTGAACCAGCATATGAAAAAACATATGATGAAAAAGCAGCAGCTAAGCTTGACGGCCAGGTTTTAGAAGCCATGAAAAAAGCTTAGTTCAGCGTGAACTAAGCTTTTTTTGCTTCAATCTTTGTTTAAATGGTTTTCTGACTGATCATTCTGTTCGCGGTCAAGCTCTTTTTGCTCTTTCGTGTTGAGCTGATTGTTGTCCTGCTCAGTCGGTCTGTTATTGCGGTTTTGATTGTTCAGCGCATCATTCGGGATTTCGGGCATCACACGGCCTACTATGGCAGCAAGCTCATCAAGAATACCTGAGATTGGTTTGCCCTGCTGAAGATCTTTGCCGATTGCTTTTAGACGCACTGTCGTATCGGCATCTGCAATGATGACAGCATTTGCACCGTACGGGTCGTGCTGAATGCTTTCAGCAACCGCATATTTAATGGATTCAGCCTTGTTTCTGTCAAGCTCTGAGTTTACATCAATCCCTACAATGGCATATCTCCCGAGAACAACGGCGCTGGCATCATTTACACCAGGCACCCGTCCTGCAAGATCAACGAGGCGGCGTGAAATCTGCTGGCCCGTTTTCTTTTCAACCGGTTCATTGACAGAGTTCCTGACGTTCATCGGTTTTCCGTTTTGATCTTCAGAACGGTTTTGTTCTGATCCCTGATTAAAAGAACAGGCTGAAAGCATAAGCACAAGGACCAATGCTGAAAATGTCATACTGCGCATGTAATCACTCCTTTTAGACCATGCTTTTTAATTTTATTGTCCGATAAATCTTCTATCTTTATGCACCATTTCATATATTTTAGCAACGCTTCAATTACAGCTTGATTATTTCATGACCCCGAGCACGCGCAGCACGCTCTAAAAACCCGTATAAGGTAGGAGGCGGAAGGTTGAGTAAAATCTATGTTTTGGATACGAATGTCTTACTTCAAGATCCGAATTCCATTTTTTCATTTGAAGACAACGAAGTAGTCATTCCAGCAGTTGTACTAGAAGAGGTCGATTCAAAAAAAAGGTATATGGATGAAATAGGACGAAATGCAAGACATGTTTCCAAACTCATTGATAGCCTAAGGCTCATCGGAAAGCTGCACGAAAAAATACCGCTGCCGGGCGGAGGCTTTTTAAGAATTGAACTGAATCACCGCTCGTTTCACGAGCTGCAGGAGATTTTCATCGAAAAAACGAATGATAACCGGATCCTTGCGGTGGCGAAAAATCTGTCAATTGAAGAAGAGACAACTGAAAACGGCAGACCTGTCATATTGGTGAGCAAAGATACGCTGGTCAGAGTAAAGGCAGATGCAATCGGGCTGATTGCAGAAGATTTTCTGAGCGACAGAGTGGTTGAGATTGACCGGATCTACACGGGCTATCTTGATTTGTATATAAGCGGGGATGATCTCAACAGGTTTTATGAAAAAAATGAGCTGATTCTGGCAGAGGTGACAAATCATCCATTTTATCCGAATCAGTTTGTCATTATGAAGAATGCTCTCGGCGGTTCGTCATCTGCTATTGGAATTGTGGACAAAACCGGGAAAAAAGTAAAACGTCTGGTCTTTGATCATGATCATATTTGGGGGATAAAACCGAGGAACGTACAGCAGACAATGGCAATGGAGCTGCTTCTGAGAAACGATATGCCTCTTGTGACGCTGATCGGGAAAGCAGGAACAGGCAAAACGCTGCTTGCTTTAGCCGCTGGACTTATGCAGACAGAGGACCTGGGATCATTTAAGAAACTGCTTGTGGCAAGACCCATTGTGCCGGTCGGAAAAGATATCGGCTATTTGCCGGGGGAAAAGCAGGAAAAGCTCAGACCGTGGATGCAGCCGATTTATGATAATCTCGAGTATTTATTTAATGCCAAAAAGCCGGGGGAACTGGATGCCATTCTTGCCGGAATGGGTTCGATTGAAGTAGAAGCCCTCACATATATAAGAGGAAGAAGTATTCCTGAACAATTCATCATCATTGATGAGGCTCAGAATTTAACCAAGCATGAAGTGAAAACAATCCTGACGAGGGTTGGGGAAAAGAGCAAAATTGTCCTCATGGGGGATCCCGAGCAGATTGATCATCCTTACTTGGATGAATACAACAATGGGTTAACCTATGTAGTGGAGAAATTTAAAGACCAGCAAATTGCAGGGCATGTCAGACTTGTCAAAGGGGAGCGCTCAGGCCTCGCCCAGCTGGCCGCTGATTTGCTATAAAAAAGACGAAAAGCCGCTGATCTCAGCGGCTTTCTTAAGGGAAAGCAGAGAATGCTTTCTACTCAACAATTATTCTTTTTATGTTTTTAAAAGGATTGTCTTTATTGCTTCCGTCACCATAGTAAAGAGTAGCAGGTCCGTCACCTGCAAGGGGTTTGCCGTTTCTGCTGAAGCCGATTACGGCGTTTGAGGCTTCTTCCAGAGTCAGTTCAATTTCTCCTTCGACAGTGGAAAAAATGACTTTTCGTGCATCCGCTCTCGGCTCGGCATTTTGGAGAAACGGGTAAAATGGGATTCCGAACGTTCCGTTAAGAAGCGCCTCTTTTTTTGAAACTTTTCTTTCTTCCGGCATCCGCGCACCTTCTTTTATTTCCTGATCCCAATGTTTTGAAACAGCTTTTGTGTATTCTTCAAGCTCGTCAACGGAGTCTCTGGTTTCCTCAAAATAAGTGTTCAGATCCACTTTGCGGTCATCAAAAATCCAGACCCCCGGATCGAGTGTAATTGGATAGGCTACATTTCCTGTCAGAGTAATGATGGATTCCATTGCTGCACGTCCTTCCTTTAGTAAGCTCTTTGTAAAGTATAAGCGCTTTCCTGTATTTTGTCATGCCGCTCATGCTGATTCTTTTAATTGGGCAAACTACGTTTCATAATGATGAGCAGATGAGGTGAACGGAAATGCCGTGCAAGACGAATGAAGAGCTTGCTGAACTGGTGGAAGAAGCGAAAAAGGTGACGTCAGAAGGAAAAGTGGCGGATTATATACCGGAGCTTGGAAAAGCAGAAGCGGATGATTTATCCGTTGCCATTTACCATGTGGAAAACTCCTGTATGTCTGCCGGGGATATTGAAAAGACGTTTACTCTGCAAAGTATATCAAAAGTGCTGACCCTGGCTCTTGTTTTAATGGATCACGGGGAGCCCTTCGTTTTCAGCAAAGTTGGAATGGAACCGACCGGAGATCCGTTTAATTCGATCGTCAAACTCGAAACACACGAAAAACAGCGCCCTCTGAATCCAATGATCAATGCCGGGGCGCTCGCGGTCACAAATATGATTAAAGGCTCGACAAAGGAAGAAAAACTGCTGAGGTACATTGATTTCATAAGGAAGCTTACGTTTAACAAGAAAATAAACATCTGCAAAAATGTGGCCGCGTCTGAATTTGAAACCGCCTGGCTGAACAGGTCGCTCTGCTATTTCATGAAAAAAGACGGAATAATTGAAGGTGACGTTGAAGATCTGATTGATCTGTACTCCAATCAGTGCGCTATTGAGATGCACAGTTTGGACCTGGCAAAGATAGGGGCTGTTTTTGCGCTTGACGGCAAGCACCCTGAAACTGAACAACAGGTCATTCCAAAGGACATTGCCAGAATCTGCAAAACCTTTATGGTAACGTGCGGAATGTATAATGCTTCAGGGGAATTTGCAATAAAAGTAGGCATTCCTGCAAAAAGCGGGGTCTCAGGCGGAATTATGGGAATCGTCCCCTATCAGTTTGGAATCGGCATCTTTGGGCCGTCACTTGATGAAAAGGGGAACAGCATTGCAGGAATAAAACTCCTTCATCTTTTGTCAGAAAAATATGAATTGAGCATCTTTTAGCGGAAGAGGGCCGGCGTGCGGGAAACACCCTGTTTTTTCTTGATTTTTTCACGCTTACCCTATAATATTAATAGATAGATTAAGGTAATCGCTCGGGAACGGAGGGGTTCAATTGGCGTCTGAGATTGCAATTGATCATCGAGAAAAAGCACTTGCTCTTTTAAAAGCGGATGCTGATAAAATTACGAAGCTGATTCAAGTCCAAATGGACAATTTGACGATGCCTCAATGTCCTCTTTACGAAGAGGTTTTAGATACACAAATGTTTGGACTTTCAAGAGAGATTGACTTTGCTGTCAGACTTGATCTTATTGATGAAAGAGAAGGCAAGGCGATACTCGACACACTTGAGAGAGAGATGTCTGCACTTCATGAAGCTTTTACGAAAAAATAAGCTTCAAGGTAAAGCTTACAGAATGAAAATGAAAACTCAAACTGCCTGAAAATTGCAGTTTGAGTTTTTTTATAAGGTAAATCATTCCCGGAGCTTTAGACCTACATACTTTTTTAACTTGTTTCCGCCTGTCTAGCGGGTTAACATAAGTCGTGCCCCTTAAACCAAGATTTCAGAAGGAATTCCGTCTGCCAATCTCGAACAATAAAGGAAAAAGATCTACATCATGAAAACAGCAACTTGTAACGATAGGAAGCGATAAAATGATAAAAAAAATCTTAAAATCATATGACTACTCCCTTATTCTGGCGGTGCTTCTTCTGTGCGGATTCGGGCTTGTCATGGTATACAGTTCCAGTATGATTTCAGCGGTTGCAAGATGGGATTATGCGAGTGACCATTTCTTTGTCAGGCAGTCAATCTTCGTTGCCGCGGGATTTCTTGTTCTGCTTTTAGCCATGTTTTTTCCGTACAGAGCTTATCTGCAGCCGGTGTTTCTCAGAAGCGTCGTTCTGATTTCGATCGGCATGCTTCTTGCCATCTTTGTTTTCGGATCGGTAGCAGGGGGAGCCAGAAGCTGGTTTTCCGTTATGGGTTTTAAGCTGCAGCCTGCTGAATTTGTGAAACTGAGCGTCATTCTGTATCTCGCTGCCGTTTATGAAAAAAAACAGGCCTATATCGATCACTTTGGAAGAGGAGTTCTGCCTCCGATCATCTTTACAGGGTTTATCTGTGTTCTGATCATTTTGCAGCCGGATATCGGTTCTGCTTCCATCATTGCCATGATCGCCATATCAATGGTCCTGTGCTCGGGACTTGGCATGAAAAATATTGTGAAATTGCTGATTCTTGGTCTGGCAATGGTTGTTCTGATCAGTCCTCTTGTTCTTATTATGTGGGATGATATCTTTACAACGGAGCGTGTAAGCAGATTCACTGGCTTTATGGATCCATTTGCTGATGCAGGAGATTCAGGCTTCCACCTCATCAATTCGTATTATGCCATTAGTTCTGGCGGGCTTACCGGCCTTGGGCTTGGTGAAAGCATTCAAAAGTACGGATATCTGCCTGAATCGCATACAGATTTTATTCTTGCGATCATTTCTGAAGAGCTTGGCATCTTTGGCGTGTTATTTGTCCTTGTTCTCCTGGCTTTTATTGTGTTGAAGGGATTTCATATTGCACGCAGCTGCGATGATGCATTCGGCACACTCCTTGCCATTGGGATTTCGAGCATGATCGGCATTCAGACAGCCATTAATGTCGGCGGTTTAACCGGTCTTCTTCCGATAACAGGGGTTACGCTTCCGTTTATCAGCTACGGAGGATCGTCTATGATCCTGCTGATGCTCTCGATGGGCCTGCTCATAAACATTTCGATGTTTGTCAAATACCGCTCTGTCTATCAGAAGGACGAAGTGAAAAAAACGGCTGAGCTTAAAGGCAACGCGGTTCCTTTTCAGCAAAATTAAAGTGATATACTAATTTTAAATGTGCTATACTAATAATCGAGCAACTGATGAAGCCTAAGGGGGATTCCTATGACGCAGAAAACAATTCAGAAAATACTTGTAGCTAACCGCGGTGAAATTGCCATTCGCGTGTTCCGCGCCTGCACGGAGCTGAACATCAGAACGGTCGCTGTATATTCCAAGGAGGACTCGGGCTCTTTCCACCGTTACAAAGCAGACGAAGCATACATAGTCGGTGAAGGAAAAAAACCGATCGATGCCTATCTTGATATTGAAGGTATTATTGAAATTGCGAAAAACAACGGGGTTGATGCCATCCATCCCGGATACGGATTCCTGTCTGAAAACATTCATTTTGCAAGAAGATGCGAAGAAGAAGGCATTATTTTTATCGGGCCTAAATCCGCACATCTCGATATGTTCGGGGACAAAGTAAAAGCGAGAAAACAGGCCGAAATGGCAGAAATCCCTGTCATTCCCGGCAGCGACGGACCGGTTGCAAGCCTTGAGGATGTAGTTGATTTCGGCCGTAAAAACGGATATCCGTTCATTATCAAAGCTTCGCTTGGCGGAGGCGGACGCGGCATGCGTATTGTCAGAAGCGCCTCTGAGGTGAAAGAAAGCTATGAGCGCGCCAAATCAGAAGCGAAGGCTGCATTCGGCAATGACGAAGTGTATGTTGAAAAGCTGATTGAAAATCCAAAGCATATTGAAGTTCAGATTATCGGGGATGACCACGGAAACATCGTCCATCTTTATGAGCGCGACTGTTCGGTTCAGCGCCGTCATCAGAAGGTTGTGGAAGTTGCACCAAGCGTATCTGTAAGCGAAGAACTCAGACGGGAGATTTGCGATGCAGCTGTCAAGCTGATGAGCAACGTCAGCTATGTGAATGCCGGAACCGTTGAATTTCTCGTAGCAGGCGGAGAATTCTACTTTATTGAAGTTAATCCCCGCGTACAGGTAGAGCATACGATTACTGAGATGGTGACTGGAATTGACATTGTGCAGACGCAGATTATGGTTGCACAGGGACATGCCCTCCATAGCAGTAAAATCGGCATACCGCAGCAGGAGGAGATCAGAGTAACAGGCTATGCCATCCAATCAAGGGTAACAACAGAAGATCCTTTGAAAGGCTTTATGCCGGATACAGGAAAAATTATGGCCTACCGATCAGGCGGCGGATTCGGGGTCAGGCTTGATGCCGGCAACGGATTCCAGGGGGCAGTCATTACACCTCACTATGACTCTCTTCTTGTAAAGCTTTCAACACAGGCGCTTACCTTTGAACAGGCAGCTGCCAAAATGATCAGAAACTTAAGGGAGTTCCGCATCCGCGGAATCAAAACGAATATTCCGTTCTTAGAGAACGTCATCAAGCATGAAAAGTTTATGTCAGGTGAATATGATACTTCTTTTATCGACTCGTCTCCGGAGCTGTTTGTCTTTCCGAAGAAAAAAGACCGGGGAACAAAAATGCTTTCCTATATCGGCAATGTGACCGTCAACGGATTTCCCGGCATCGAGAAGAAAAAGAAACCTGTATTTGACAAGCTTCATATTCCAAAAGTCAAATACTCAGAACCGGTCCCTGAGGGAACGAAACAGATTCTGGACAGGCTTGGACCTGAGGGTCTTGTAAACTGGCTGAAAGAGCAGGATGAAGTGCTGCTGACGGATACAACTTTCCGCGACGCCCATCAGTCTCTGCTTGCCACGAGACTCAGAACAAATGACATCAAACATATTGCAGAGCCGACGGCAAGACTTCTTCCAAACTTGTTTTCTCTTGAAATGTGGGGCGGGGCTACATTTGATGTAGCGTACAGATTCTTAAAAGAAGATCCGTGGGACAGACTGCTGACAGTCAGAAAGCAAGTCCCGAATGTTTTGCTTCAGATGCTCCTTCGTGCATCAAATGCTGTTGGGTATAAGAACTATCCCGACAACGTGATCGAAGAGTTTGTAGAAAAGTCAGCCTATGCGGGCATTGACGTTTTCCGGATATTTGACAGCTTGAACTGGGTAGAGGGAATGCGGCCTGCCATTGAAGCGGTCAGAAAATCCAACAAGCTTGCAGAAGCGGCCATTTGCTACACGGGGGACATTCTTGATCCTTCCCGCCGGAAATATGATCTCGCCTACTATACGAATCTTGCGAAAGAACTTGAAGCATCAGGCGCGCATATTCTTGGAATTAAAGATATGGCGGGTCTCCTTAAACCTCAGGCAGCCTATGATCTGATTTCTGCACTGAAAGAAACAATCGATATCCCTGTGCATCTTCATACACATGATACGAGCGGAAACGGCCTGTTTACATATGCCAAAGCAATTGAAGCAGGTGTCGATGTCGTCGATACAGCTGTGAGCTCGATGGCAGGGCTGACTTCACAGCCGAGCGCCAATTCTCTGTACCATGCGCTGCAGGGAATGGAGCGCCGTCCGAATATTGATATTGAAGCGCTTGAAGAGCTTTCGCAGTACTGGGAAGGCGTGCGTCACTATTACCGGGATTTTGAGAGCGGCATGAATGCCCCTCACTCTGAAGTGTACATGCATGAAATGCCCGGCGGACAGTACAGCAATCTTCAGCAGCAGGCTAAAGGCGTCGGCCTTGACGACCGCTGGAACGAAGTGAAGGAAATGTACAGACGCGTCAATGATCTTTTTGGAGATTTGGTGAAAGTGACCCCGTCTTCTAAAGTAGTTGGCGATATGGCCCTGTTTATGGTTCAAAACAATCTGACAGAAAATGATATCTTCGAGCGCGGCGAGACGCTTGATTTCCCTGATTCAGTTGTAGAGCTGTTTGAAGGCTATCTCGGCCAGCCGCATGGCGGGTTCCCGGAAAAACTGCAAAGAATCATCCTGAAAGGCAGAGACCCGATTTCAGTGAGACCGGGAGAGCTGCTTGAACCGGTTGATTTTCCTGCCTTAAAAGAAGAACTGTTTGAAACACTCGGACGTCAGGTAACAAGTTTTGATGCGATTGCCCATGCGCTTTACCCTAAAGTCTTCCTCGACTACGCTAAGACGTTTGAGCAATTCGGTGATATTTCTGTACTCGATACACCTACGTTCCTGTACGGAATGAGGCTTGGCGAAGAGATTGAAGTTGAAATCGAACAGGGGAAAACCCTGATTGTAAAGCTTGTATCAATAGGCGAACCTCAGCCTGACGGTACGCGGGTTGTGTATTTTGAACTGAACGGCCAGCCGCGTGAAGTTATTATCCGCGATGAAAACGTCAAGGCGACGGTTACCGCCAAAATGAAAGCAGATAAAGGCAATAAGGATCACATTGGCGCGACAATGCCCGGCACAGTCATTAAAGTGCTTATCGAAAAGGGCGAAAAAGTAAGCAAAGGCGATCATCTTCTTCTTACTGAAGCTATGAAAATGGAAACGACCGTTCAGGCCCCATTCTCAGGCACCATAAAAGAGATTCATGTTTCAAACGGAGAAGCCATTCAGACTGGTGATCTGCTGATTGAAATGACTGTATAACTCTCATTTGTAAAAACGTCAAAGACAAGAGCCCGGTGTAAACCCCGCTCTTGTCTTTTTCTATTTGGAAGCCTATCATTTCTTTCATTCGCCTGGGGAAAACAGTACAATCATGAAAGAGGTGATTGTCATGAAGACAGCAGCAGTCTGGTTCAGAAGAGATTTGAGGCTGCAGGATCATACAGCCCTGTCTGAGGCCGTAAAATGGGCAGAAGAACATAACGGAAAGCTGTTTTTGTTTTTTCAGCTGAATCCAGCTTTTCTCGAAAAGCCGGCAGACTTCCGCCATCACTATTTTTTTCAGACATTAAAGGCGTTTGTGGACAACTGCAGGGATCATAAAATTGCCTTTCATCTGATGTATGGCGAGACAGAAGAAATAATGGAAATGGTTATTGAAAAGGTGCCTGAGATCAACCTGTTTTTATTTAATGAAGATGAAACAGGCTACGGAAAAGAACGTGATGACAAGGTGAAAAGGGTTCTGAAAGAAAATGAGGTCGATTACTGGACATTTCAGGATCATTTCCTTCATGGGGCCCGGGAAGTGAAAAAGCAGGACGGCTCCCTTTACAAAGTCTACACGCCTTATTACAAAGCGTGGAGCAAGCTTGAAAAAAAACAGCCTGCTGAAATCGATCTGAAAAAACTCAAGTCCTGCTCCGTTTCCATACAGGACCTCCCAGATACAGGTGCTGAAAAGCTCGAGGAGATGATCGGCAGCCTTGAAGAAAGGGAGGACATCGGGGAAGAAGCTGCGTTAAAAACCCTGAAGGAGTTTACAGACGAAAAATTAGAAGATTACCATAAAAAAAGAGACCTTCCGGCTGAAGCGGGGACGAGCAGGCTCTCAAGATATTTAAAAACTGGAACCATCTCTATCCGCACCGTCTATCACCACATCATGCAGACTGAGGATCATCCTCAGGATACGGGAAAAGAAACATTTATCAAGGAGCTTGCCTGGCGGGACTTTTATAATATGGTGTACGTTCAGTTCCCGAACAGCGTGAAGGAAGAAGCGGATAAGCGCTACCGGTCAATCAAATGGAATACGGATAAAGAGAGGCTGAAAGCGTGGAAAGAAGGTAAAACAGGCTATCCGATCGTTGATGCGGGCATGAGGCAGCTGAATGAAGAGGGATGGATGCATAACCGGCTGAGAATGATCACAGCTTCCTTTTTAACGAAAGATTACTTGCTTGACTGGAGACTCGGGGAGGCGTATTTTGCAGAAAAACTTGTCGATTATGAGCCCGGCTCCAACATTGGAGGATGGCAGTGGGCAGCATCTGTCGGAACAGACCCGGTCCCGTATTTCAGAGTGTTTAATCCGGTCACGCAATCAAAAAAGTTTGATCCGGACGGAGAGTACATCAAAAAATACGTGCCCGAGCTTCGGGACGTTGACGTGAAACGAATTCATGAGCCGTGGAAGATGAGCAGCGGGGAGCAGAAAGAAGCAGGCTGCATCATCGGAACCGATTATCCGGAACCTACAGTTAATCACAGCGAACAGCGGGTAAAAGCAATTGAAATGTTTCAGGGCATATAAAAAAGAGAGGCGTCATCGCCTCTCTTTTTATATGGCTTTCTTATCTTCTTTGTTTTTTAAAGCCTCACGGTTAATGCGGTTGCGGCTGATCAGCAGGATGAAATAGCTCAGCACGCCGAACAGACAGGAAATGATCAGTGCGTGGGCCAGGGCAACACCAAGGTTCAGCCCGGTTAATACGACAAGCGCGCCTGATGCGACCTGCATGGAAATAAGGGCAAATGCTATGATCCATCCATAATAGACGACTTTCTGATGTTTATAGTGCTTAACTGCGGTATAAGCAGCATATGCCACCCAAACGAAAATCAGAGCAGCTGCAAATCTGTGGCCCATTTGAATCCACTCATGCAGGGTTGCCGGCAGTCCGTATGGTCTGTTGCTGCACATCGGCCATTCCGGACATGCGAGGCTTGCGCCTTTATGTCTGACAAATGCGCCTGTATAGACCACGATATATGTGTAGCTGATGATGCCGATGCTGTGGAATTTCATCCTTTTATCAATAATAAGGGACTCTGTATCAAACTTTTTGTCCACTTCAAAAATCAGCAGGGTGAGCAGCAGCACTGATGCAAAAGAGATAAGAGAAATACCGAAATGCAGGGCAAGAACGGCATCAGACTGTCCCCATTTTACTGCGGCTGCACCAATAAGCGCCTGAAGAATCAGGAAGAAAAATGAAAGTGCGGCCAGAAATTTCGTTTCCCGCTTATGTCCAATCTTGATCCAGGAAGTAACAGCAAGCAGCAGGACAAGAATCCCCGCAAGGCCGCTGACCACCCTGTGGCTGAGCTCAATGACAAGCTCCGGGGTAATTTCAGACGGAATCAGTTCTCCGTGGCAAAGCGGCCATGAATCTCCGCATCCTGCGCCGGATTCCGTTTTTGTGACAAGCGCTCCCCCTAGAAGCACAAGAAGCATCACAAGTGTTGTGAGCACACCAATTCCTTTTAATGCTCGATGCAAGATGTTCACCTTCTTATTCGTAGTAATGAGCTTATGAAAACCGGACATTTCAAAGTCCGGCCAGGCAACAAATAATGACAATATCTATCTACTGTTTATTATACTGGCAAAACAGATTGAATGAAAAGGAATGATATGGAGAAATCCCATTAGAATCATTTTTTCGCAAAAGATTCCATTATCTATAAAAAATTCCTGACAGGTATGATAGAATGTTAACGTGGTCATAAAGGTATGCCATTTATTTTTAGAGTATCAGTGAATGAATTGCTTTTCAATGAATTAGCCGGCTCTCCTGTTCTGCTTCACAATTTCGACAAAACTTCTTCATATTTTGTTCACAAAACAAGAACCGATTATGGTTTAATATCAAGAAGGAAGCGATTTTGAAAATATTGCTTAATTTAGTATGATATAGCAAGCTGCACAGCCGGCAGCAGAGCAAAAAGGGGGACTGTCATACGTGCCAGATTCAAGGACCTCGAAAGAAACGGGATTCGGTGAGGTAGTTTATGAAACAACCGTATTAAAAGACTTTTTGAGCCTTATCAAAATGGGAATCGTTAATTCCAATTTGATTACCGCTTTTACAGGCATCTGGCTTGCGCTGTATTTTAACGGGCAAAGTTTTCTTGGGAATATTGACACAGTTCTGTATGCGCTCTCAGGATCAGCTCTTGTGATTGCAGGATCTTGTGCCATTAACAACTTTTATGACCGTGACATAGACCATATTATGGAGCGGACAAAGACGAGGCCGACTGTCACAGGCAGAATGAATCCAATTCAGGCACTGTGGATTGGTGTTTTATTGCTTGTATTCGGATTTATCATGCTTTCCATGACAACGGCAGCAGCAACGCTTATCGGGTTGATCGGCGTAATTACATACGTCTTTTTATATACAATGTGGACAAAACGCCACTATACGCTTAATACAGTTGTCGGCAGCATCTCCGGTGCCGTTCCTCCTCTCATAGGATGGGCAGCTGTTGATGCAGACCTCAGTGTGACGGCATGGGTATTGTTCATGATCATGTTTATCTGGCAGCCGCCCCATTTCCTCGCTCTCGCAATGAAGCGGGTTGAGGAATACCGGGCAGCCGGGATACCAATGCTGCCTGTCATACACGGATTTGCTGTTACAAAAAGGCAAATGATGGTCTGGGTAATCTGTCTGTTGCCTTTGCCGTTTTACTTGTTTCAGCTCGGGGCTGCGTTCATCATTCTGGCAACTGTCCTGAACATCGGCTGGCTAGTGATTGCCCTGTCCGGCATAAGGGCTAAGGATGACCTGAAATGGGCAAAGTGGATGTTTATTTATTCGCTGAACTACTTAACGATCCTTTTTGTGGCGATGGTACTTTTCACGATCAACTAGGTTAGAAATTCTTTCTTTTAGGAATTTACATAGAAGGAATTGACGATTCCTGTTTAGCATGCGGGGATTAATTTACTGAAAGAGGGGTTTGATTTAGCTATGGAAAAGAGGCTGACAAAATTTCGTCTCGTTGCCGTATTTGCAATGCTGACACTTGTCCTAGCCGGCTGTGGTGAACCATATCTTTCCGCTCTTCAACCAGCTGGTGAAGTAGCGGATATGCAGTACTCGCTTATGATTTTGAGTACACTCATCATGGTCATTGTAATCGCAGTCGTAACTGTGATCTTCATTTATGTGGTTGTGAAGTTCAGACAGCGCAAAGGTGAGGAAAATAAAATTCCTGAGCAAGTAGAGGGAAGTCATAAACTGGAAATCATTTGGACTGTTATTCCTATTCTTTTACTTCTTGTGCTGGCGGTTCCTGTAGTTTCTGCAACATTTGAGCTTGCAGACGTTAAGGCGATGGACAAAAAAGACCGCAAGCCTGAAGATGCAGTCGTTGTAAACGTCAGAGCAAACCTTTACTGGTGGGAATTCGAGTATCCTGACTACGGGATCATCACGAGCCAGGATTTAGTTGTGCCGACAGATGAAAGGGTTTACTTTAATCTGATTGCTTCCGATGTTAAGCATTCATTCTGGGTGCCTTCTGCAGGCGGAAAAATGGATACAAACACGGAGAATGTGAATAAATTCTGGCTTAATTTTGACGGTGACCGTGCTGAGCAGGCCGGAGAATATTTCTACGGTAAATGTGCTGAGCTTTGCGGACCTTCACACGCTTTGATGGATTTTAAAGTTGAAACAAAATCCAAGGAAGAGTTTGTTCAGTGGGCTGAAGAAATGAAAAATGCCAAAGCTGTTGCATCTTCTGACCTTGCTAAAGAGGGAGAGAAGCTGTTCCAGGAAAAAAGCTGTATCGGCTGTCATGCTGTCACTCCGGTGGATGAGCGTCCTGAACAGGCAAGAACTGCTCCAAACCTTGCAAGCTTCGGCGAGCGTTCACGAGTTGCAGGAATTCTTCCTCATAATGAAGAGAACATCAGAAACTGGCTGAAAGATCCTGAACAGTACAAACCGGGCAATAAAATGACAAAAACATATCCGGAACTGAATGATCAGGAACTTGATGCTCTTACAGAATACTTAAGCGGCTTGAAGGTAGAAGCCAAATAAGATTGTCTTAGCAGAATAAAAGGGAGGTAACACTGTGAGTACGTTAACTCAGAAAAAAGGGTTCGGCGCAGTTCTCTGGGACTACCTGACAACGGTAGACCATAAGAAAATCGCCATCCTTTACCTGGTTTCCGGCGGCTTCTTCTTCCTCGTGGGAGGTCTGGAAGCGATGCTGATCCGTATTCAGCTCGCTGTACCGGATAATGATTTCATCTCAGCCGGACTATATAATGAAGTATTGACTATGCATGGCACGACCATGATATTCCTGGCAGCGATGCCGCTGATTTTTGGATTTATGAACGCGGTTGTACCGATTCAGATCGGAGCGCGCGACGTTGCATTTCCTTTCTTGAACTCACTTGGGTTCTGGCTTTTCTTCTTTGGAGGATTGTTCCTGAACATGGGTTGGTTTTTAGGGGGAGCACCTGATGCAGGCTGGACGAACTATGCGTCGCTTGCCCTCAATTCACCGGGACACGGAATTGATTTTTATCTTCTGGGTCTTCAGATATCAGGTTTCGGAACTCTTATTGCAGGGATTAACTTCCTGGCAACAATCATTAACATGCGTGCGCCTGGTATGACTTATATGCGCATGCCGCTCTTTACCTGGACAACATTTGTTGCATCTGCACTTATCTTATTTGCTTTCCCGCCGCTTACTGTGGGTCTTGCAATTATGATGTTTGACCGTGTATTCGGAACTGGGTTTTTCGTTCCTGAGCTTGGCGGAAATACGATTATCTGGGAGCATTTATTCTGGATCTTCGGACATCCTGAGGTTTACATCCTGATTCTTCCTGCATTCGGAATTTTCTCTGATGTCCTTCCTCATTTTTCTAAAAAGCGTCTTTTCGGATACTCTTCCATGGTATTCGCAACTGTGCTTATCGGCTTTTTAGGATTCATGGTATGGGCGCATCATATGTTTACAACTGGTCTTGGACCGATTGCAAATGCGATTTTCGCCGTTGCCACAATGGCAATTGCTGTTCCTACGGGCATTAAGATCTTTAACTGGATGTTTACTATGTGGGGCGGAAGCATCCGCTTTACGGTTCCGATGATCTGGTCTGTAGCTTTCATTCCGACATTTGTAATGGGCGGAGTAACAGGAATCATGCTTGCCGCTGCTCCAACAGATTATCAGTATCATGACACGTATTTCGTTGTAGCCCACTTCCACTACGTTATTGTAGGCGGAGTTGTCATGGGATTGTTTGCAGGCCTTCACTACTGGTGGCCGAAAATGTTTGGAAAAATGCTCGGCGAAAAGCTTGGCGTCGTTACATTTGTCCTGTTCTTTACAGGATTCCATTTAACTTTCTTTATTCAGCATTTCCTTGGACTGATGGGGATGCCGCGCCGTATTTTCACATTCCTGCCTGGCCAGGGACTTGAAATGGGTAACTTAATCAGTACAGTCGGTGCATTCCTGATGGCAGCCGGAACAATCGTATTGCTCTGGAACATCATTATTTCATCGATTAAAGGTGAAAAAGCTGCAGGAGATGCATGGGGAGACGGGCGCAACCTTGAGTGGGCCGTTTCATCACCGGCACCTGAATACAACTTTAAACAAACTCCGCTTGTACGCGGACTTGATGCACTTTGGGTAGAAAGAATGGAAGGCAATAAAGGAATGACTCCAGCAGAACCGCTTGGCGATATTCACATGCCTAATGGATCGATTCTTCCTTTGATCATGTCTTTCGGACTGTTCGTTGCTGCATTCGGACTGCTTTATCATTCAGAACACGCATGGGGCATCCCGGTTGTTATCATCGGATTTGGCATTACTCTAGGCTGTATGTTCCTGCGTTCCATCATTGATGATCACGGTTATCACATCCACAAAGAAGATTTGATGAATGATGATAACGATAAGGGGGTAAAGGCATAATGCATGTTGAGGAAAAATTGACAGCTGAAACGTTCCCTGCCTCACCTGAAAAGGCGACCCTTGAAGGCAAAAATAAATTTTTGGGCTTCTGGCTCTTCCTTGGCGGAGAGACAGTCCTGTTCGCATCGTTGTTTGCGACGTTCCTGGCTCTCAGGGATTCTGACAACGGAGGGGCAACTACCCAGGAAATGTTTGAGCTTCCGCTCGTATTTGCTGCAACGATGCTTCTTTTGACAAGTTCACTGACCAGTGTATATGCAATGTATCACATGAAGAACTTTCAATTTAAAAAAATGCAGCTTTGGATGGGAATCACGGTTCTATTAGGAGCTGCCTTCCTAGCACTTGAGATTTATGAATTTAATCATTATATTCATGAATACAAATTCACGATTACAAGCAGTGCACTCGGGTCTGCCTTTTACACGCTTGTCGGAACACATGGTGCCCACGTGGCATTCGGTCTCCTTTGGATTACAACATTGATGGTCCGCAATGCAAAAAGAGGACTGAACTTATACAACGCACCTAAATACTACGTTGCAAGTCTTTACTGGCATTTCATTGACGTTGTATGGGTATTCATCTTCACAGTTGTATACTTAATGGGAATGGTGGGATAAACTGATGGCAAATCAAAACTCAGGAAACCCAAAAGTAGATCTTGCTTATCGCCGCAAGAAAAACAAAGAAGATATGAAGTATCAGGTTGTAACCTTTGCACTGATGATCTTCCTGACTGTCGTTGCATTTGTTGCAATCGGATATGACGGCATAGCAGAATGGTTTAAGATTCCATTTATCCTTCTTCTTGCTGTCGTACAGGTTATTTTCCAGCTTTACTACTTTATGCACATGAGCCACAAAGGACATGAGGTGCCTGCGCTTTTCCTTTATTCAGGAATCGGCGTTGCCTTTTTGACAGTCCTTGCTTTTGTCACAATCATTTGGTGGTAAGTTCTGATCCGGCTGATTTTTCAGCCGGATTCTTTTTATGTTTTCTTTCAGTCAATCCTGCGGGACGCCTGTCTTTGTCATAGAACGTTCATTGATAGCGCTTCATCTAAGGTGTATAATAAGACAAGGAGTATTAGCAGAAATAGGAGTTGAACTCATTGTTAAATTTAGAAATGTTTGGTTTTAGAGCAATGTGGAGCCCGATTTTTTTTCTGTTTACAGCAGGCATTCTTGTGCTCTATTTCCTTGCAGCAGGGCCTCTGAGAAGCAGATTTAAAGAAAGCGCTCCTGTCACGATCAAACAGAAAGCTCTGTTCACGTCGTCCATTCTGCTTCTTTATGCGGTAAAAGGCAGTCCTCTGGATTTAATGGGGCATTTAATGTTCAGTGCACATATGACACAAATGGCCCTCTTATATTTGCTCGTTCCGCCGCTTATGATTTACGGTGTGCCCGTATGGATGTGGAGAGCCATCATTTACAGACCGGGAATTAAACAGACGGTTTCCTTCCTGTCCCGTCCGCTGATTGCCCTTTTTGTATTTAATGGCGTATTTTCGCTCTATCATATTCCTCTTGTTTTTGATGCGGTGAAAACAGACCATATTCTTCATGCGGCTGTTACCATCTTTATTTTTATTGCCGCAATGCTTATGTGGTGGCCTCTATTAAATGAGCTTCCCGAATGGAGAGAGCTAGGCGGAATTAAGAAGATCGGCTACATATTTGCAAATGGAATGCTGCTTACACCGGCCTGTGCGCTGATCATCTTTGCAGAGACATCTTTGTATTCCACCTACTCGAATCCAAGCGCCTGGGCCAGCGCTCTTGAGCTGTGCGTTCCTGCAAGCATGCTGGCAGGTCTTGATCTGACCGGCCCGGAAATGTTTAACACCCTTCCTTTAGTCGAAGACCAGCAGCTTGGCGGCATCATGATGAAGATTATTCAGGAATTTGTCTATGGGGGACTGCTCGGGATTATTTTCTTTAAATGGGCCCGTAAAGAAAGAGAGAAAGACGAACTTGAAGAACGCAGCCGTCTTGCTCCTCAGCCGGTAAAATAAGATACGCTCCGGTTTTTCTGCTTATCAATCTATGATTACTATATTAGGAGCTGCCAATATGAACGTACCTCTTTTACCTACAATCAGTACAGCCTTTATCGTTCTCAGCGCTGCAGCCGTTGCCGTTGGATGGTATCTTATCAAACAGCGGAGAATAGAGGCGCATCAGAAGGCGATGATGACGGCCGCTGTATTTGCAGTAATCTTTTTTATTGTCTATGCATCGCGGACGATCTTTGTCGGGAACACTGCTTTTGGCGGACCTGATTCGATTAAAATCTACTATACTGTATTTTTGATTTTCCATATCACTCTTGCAACTGTAGGGGCAGTGCTTGGAATCATCATGCTGGTCTCAGGTTTTAAAAACAGGCTTGCAAGGCACAGAAAGCTTGGACCCGGAACAAGCATCATCTGGTTTTTTACTGCAATCACAGGAGTTGCTGTTTATTTTCTCCTTTATATTCAATACAAAGGCGGAGAAACGACATCTGTGTTTAAAGCGATATTGGGATTTTAAATGTGGAAGCAATAGAATGAAAGATTTCTATTGCTTCTTTTTTTATGCTCTAATCTTGAAAAAACGCTCTGCAGGAAGTATAGGACGCTCATTATGGCCATAAAATGAAAGTATGAGGGAGTTCTTGAAAGGGAGTGTCGGGAAGATGATCGAAATTATAACAGACCGGCTTTTAATTATTCCTTGTTCACTGGATATTGCAAAGTCGCTGATTTTTCACAGAAAGGAACTGGAAACCCGGTCCCCGATTGGAATACCCTGTGCCTGGCCTTCTTCTGCTGTAAGAGGGATGCTCCCGCTGTTTATTGAAAAGCTCGAGAAAAACGATCAGGAGCACGGATTGGGTCTTTGGCTGATCATTTTATACAATGAAAAAAGAATTATCGGAGATTTGTTTCTTCAGGGAATACCTGATGACAGCGGGACAGTCGAGCTGAGCTACAACATTCACGAGGCGGCTGATGAAGAAAGTCTGACCTATGAAGCGATTGATGCTGTCATGGAATGGCTGACAAGTGAACGAAAAGTAGCCAGTATTCAGATGGAGTGTCTGGATGAGAACAGCAAGTCCATCAAACTGTTTGAAAAGCTCGGTATGATCTGCACGAAAAAAGAAGATGTTTTCTTATCCTGGGAGCTGAAAAAGAAAGCGTAGAAGAGGGGTGTGCAGCATAGGCGAAGCCAAAAAAAGAATGGAAGCAGATCTGCCATTTTTTCAAGCTGCACCCGGGGAGGATTTATTTGTCCGCCTTAGAGAGCTGACTTATTCGGGTCATAAGCTTAAAGCCGTTCAAGTAAGCGCATCTCCTTTCATTAATTGGAGGTCCAGCAAGTTGGACAGGCAAATGAGCGGTCTCCTTGAAGAATGGAGAAGTCAGGGATGTCACGTGGTTTTTTTTGATCGCATGCCTCTCTCATTCAAAAGGAAGTATGGAGTTGAAACGTTAATAAGGGCAAGGGAATGGAGAATGGCTCCCGAATGCCTTTATTTACGGTCATTTAACAGTTCCTGTGAAGTATTTGAAGCCAATGGAATCAGCGGTAAATACTTGTCAAAACAGATCGTGAAGAAATTATCGGGGCATCGAACCTGCCTGATTTCTTCTTCTGACGACCTCACGGAACTCAAGAGTGCGGCTCAATACTACCTTTTTGCAGCGAATAACGACAAAGGTGAAGCCATTGGCTATATGAAATGTTTCATGGCCGATCAAAAGCTTCATATAAAAGAATGGGCCGCAATCAGCCCGAAAGCCAAACCGGCCCTTTGGAACAAAATCAGGACGCTTCCAGCGAATGAATTAATCTTGACACTGCAAGAGAGTGATTCATTTCCATATCAGTTGAAAAATCCATTTTTATCAAGCCGTCAGCTTCCAGTCTTTATTGGAAAAATCATTAATTTGCCTGATTTTATGGCTGTGTTTCCTTTTAACAACGCAGAGAGTCCCCTGTACTTGCAAGTAACGGATTCATCCTTGCCTGCAAACAGCGGCATATATTGCATCGAGGACGGGAAGGGAAGAGCTGTTCAATCAGCCGGCTGCAGAAGTGTGGTGTCTGTTGAGAGCAGTATTCTCGCTGCGCTCCTTTTTAAAAGCCTGAATCCGGGCATGCTTTATGGGGCCGGGTATATAAACGGCTCTACGCACGATGTGAGACTTCTTGAAAAGGCATTGCCGGGAGAAAAACCGTATTGTTTTTTATAAAATAAGAGCCGGACAATTTCAGTCCGGCTCTTGCAATTTAAATTTTAAATGTAAAGCGGATAATCCCTGCTTCTCTTGCAGAGTTGTAGATAATTAAAATCATCGGGCCGATGAAAAATCCAAGGACGCCGAACAGTTTCAGTCCAAGATACATGGAGATCAGTGTTGCAAGCGGGGAAAGACCAATGTGGCTTCCCATGACTTTCGGTTCAACTGTCCTTCTGATGATTAAAAGGACCGCAGTCAGGATGCCGAGTTTTGCTGCAAGAATAGTATCTCCGGAGATAAGGTGATACAGCGTCCATGGACCCATAATGATGATGGAGCCGATAATCGGTATCACATCAATCACCCAAATGATGATGGCCATGACAAGAGCGACCTCGGGCATAATCAGCATCAGACCGATAAAGGAAGCGATAAAAATAATGATGCTTACAAGAAACTGAGCTTTGACAAAGCCGAAAATAACATAGGACATGCGGTTAATCATAAAGTTTACTTTTTGCGCAGTGTTTTCCTTCATATGTGCATACATGCGCATCTTCAGATTGGGCAGCTCCAGCATGAAAAGAAACAGTGCGATTAAAAATACGAGCATGTTGACCATATAATCGGGAATGTTCGTTATGATCGTTTTCACATTTTCGATGTTAACGGAGCTTGCAAGATCTGCTTTTGTCTTCTCAAGAAATTCTTTTACCTGATTGCTGATTTCATTTACAAATTCGGGAGGAAGATCTTTTGCCGAGTGTGTAAATCTTTCTTCAATTTCATTCCAGGCAACCGTAATTTCATTTATGTACTCAGGCGCATTTTCAATCGTAATGATTGCTTCACCGACAACCTTCGTCGTAATGAAATAGCCGCTTACAGCAATGAGACATAAAAACAGCAAAAAGGTGATAAGGACACTCAGTTTCCGCTGAAGTTTTGCACGGTTCTGCAAAAGCCTGACAAGCGGCTCCAGCAAAAGTGCAGTCAGAAAAGCCATAATGAGAGGAACTGAGATCGGCAGAAGAAAATAGATGATCAGCCCGATCAGGACTATGAATAATGCAGTGAGGAGGCGCCGCTTAGTAAATATAGTAGACAATCTTTTGCTCCTTTCAATCTTTCTCTCTAAATTATAGTACGAAAGTACGGAATTAAGGAACGGAATTTTGGCAATTCTTCAAAAAAGTTTTTAAAAAAAGAAAATAAAAAACAAAAGCTGCGAGAGCTTTTGCTTTTTTGCATCTGCTTCTGCACTGGACAGAAACAGATCTTATACGATGCGTCCGATTTCTTCTTTCAGCTGTTTCAGAAGATTTTTGCTTGTGTTTAAAACAGCATTTGGAAAATCCTCGCCTTCTCCGTATTCCACACCATGAGGATAATAGTGCTTTCCAAGAAGGGGAGTCATGAGTTTTATCACTGCATGTCTCGATCCGATATCACCTTCAGCGGCATAGCCTGGAATGCGCAGGTAGAACGTTTCCCCTTTGTTTTCAAACTTGCGGTCATATGTAACGCGCTCATAATCCCATTGCCCTGCACGGACAATTCCAAGATCATCCATGATTTCATCCAGTCTGTTCAGTTCAACCGTAAGCCCGTCAAGTCCCGTGTTTTCCATTTTCATTATGTATTCCCTCCTAAAAACCTTGTCGCGGCATTTTCATTAGTAAAGCGCTTTAATGAACTCCCCTTCAATCATAGTACGAATGCATCGAACTTTCAATCTTTACCTTTTATTTTACATCTTTATCTTGTTTTTGGACAAACTGGGTGTATCGGAACTTTTTCGTTCACATATCGTTTGTCAGGGAGGATAAAAGATGCAAAAAGTGAGAGATATTATGTCTGAAGATATTCAAGTATGTACGCCGCTTGATAATGTTTATGAGGCTGCTGTTAAGATGAGGGACTGGGATGTAGGCTCGATTCCTGTAGTCGAAGGCGATAAGCTGATTGGAATGATTACAGACCGTGATTTGGTTATCCGTGGAATAGCTGAAAAACATCCGGGGTCTAACAAGGTGACAAATGTAATGAGTGATCACCTTTGTACTATCGGCCCGGATGCAACAGCGGAAGAAGCTGCAGGGCTCATGGCCGAGCATCAGATCAGACGGCTTCCTGTAGTGGAAAATGGCCGAATGCTCGGGATGGTTTCACTGGGAGACCTGTCACTAAATCATCTGTCAGACCAAAGAGCGGGAACAGCGCTCTCAGACATTTCCGAACACGGCAGCCATTTGCACTGAAGAATAAAGGAGCATGCAGCTGCATGCTCCTTTTTAAACGATTTAGCCCTCCTGAACCTTACAATTTGAAAAAAAACCTGTTTTTTGATTAAATGACCTATAAAAGGATATACTATCTGCCAATCTTGTGAAATACTGTTTACTAGTATATAGATTTTGCTGTTTCATATAATGGCAGAAACGAAAGACCTGGAGGGATGAAAGCTGGGCGGTATATTTAAGACGTTTTTTCTTTTGCTGATTATTGCAGGTTCTTATTTTTTATATATTCAGTATGGAAATCATGAGCAGCCGATCAGACAGCAGGATGAGAGCGAACAGCTCGCCGGGCAGTCTGAAGAGCAGCTGAACGTGCCGGAAGAAGGGGTATTATCCTTCATTGGAAAATCATCAGATGATATCGTGAATACACTGGGGGAACCAGTCAGAATTGATCCGTCTTCCTACGATTATGAATGGTGGATTTATAATCAGAATGACAGGCAATATCTGCAGGTTGGAGTAAAGGACAATAAGGTTGTCACCGTTTATGCAATTGGACCTGATGTCAACGTGAATCCGTATAAGCTCGGACAGCCTGCCGGAGATGTTTTTAAAACAAATTCCATATCCTCAAGCATTTCCATTGATCTGAATGGGAGCTCCTACCGATTTGAAATGTCCGAGGAAGACATGAACACGAGGCCTATTGTGCAGATCGGCGATATTTTCGTTCAGCTTTATCTGGATAAATTTGATGGAGAGCTGTCGAGCATCAGGGCCCTGGATAAAGAGACCCTCATAAAGCAGAGGCCATACGAAGTGGTTTACAGAGGTGAACTTCTTGAACCCGCCGAACTGACAGATGAACAGTGGAAGGCGGTTGAAGAAGGCGCAGAAAAGCAGATTCTGGATTTGACAAACGTGATCCGCGACAGGCACGGCGTACCGCCTGTAGAATGGGATCAAATGACTTCAGAGGTTGCTTTCAGGCACAGCAATGATATGCTCGTCAACAATTACTTCTCTCATGAGTCACCAACTGAAGGAACTCTTGGCGACAGACTGAAAGAAGGCGGAGTCACTTATCAGCTTGCGGGTGAAAATATTGCTGCCCAGTACATTGACGGCATTGCTGCTGTTGAAGGCTGGCTTAACAGCAAAGGCCATAGAGAAGCCCTGCTGAACCCTGAATTTACAAAGCTTGGTGTTGGTGTTAACGAGCTTTACTATACACAGAACTTCATCAGGCCTTTTGAATAAAGACAGAAAGACATCCGGGCTGGATGTCTTTTCTTATGCTTTGCGGTATGCTCTTCGTTCGGCATAGGCTTTACAAAGCCTGCACACATGGATTTTCTTCTGTTTTTCCCCAAGATAAACCTCTGAATGCTTCACTTTCTTTTTACAGAAATAACAGGTCTTTTTAAAAAATGGAAACATTGGATCCCCGCCTTATTGAGCTGGTCTGTCGATGATAAAAAAGCTTGCTGTACAATGGGCCATTAATTTTCCGTCATCCCGGACGACTCTGCCTTCTGTCACAAGCGTTTTGCTGCCCTTATGGATAAGAGATGCGGTGCAAGTGAGTTCTGAGCCTATGCCAGGAGCCACATAGTTGATCTTCATTTCAGACGTTACGGCTGCAAGATGGCCTGGCAGGACGTGATGGACGAGAGAGCCCATTGCAGAGTCAAGCAGAGTAGCGGTGATGCCTCCGTGCACAATATCCAGTGAATTTTGAATTAAAGGGGTGTTCGGTATTTTTAAAATAAATTCATTTTCCCGGTATTCCCCGCTTGGCGCAAGGAATGCTCCTATGTATGTACCGTTTTCTTTTTGCGCTTTCTTTTGCAGTCCCAAAAGAAACAGCTCGGCTGCTTGAAGATCTTCCTCCTTTATTTCAGCCAAAAGCTTCGCAATTTCTGCCTTTTCCATGTCTCACTCATCCTTTCTGTGCTGCTTTTATCTTATCAGCTGCTGCAAACTGAGCGCAATCAGGATTTTCCAGTGAAGGATGTAAATGACACTTCCTTTGAAAAATTGGGCGAACCGATTGACCGTTCAAAAATAAAATAAAGCAGGCGAATGTAAGCAGAGGTGATCATAATGACTGAGAAAAAAGAACATCCATCTATTGCACAATTTAAAGAATTTGTAAAAAAACATCCAAAATTGATTTCAGAGGTAAGAAAAGGCGATAAAAAATGGCAGGAATTATTTGAAGACTGGTATCTGCTCGGAGAAAATGATGCTTCCTGGCAAAAATACAGGGAAGACGCGGCCGAGGCTGAAAGTGCAGAGGATAAAAAATCCGATTTTATGTCCAGAATGATGACGGCTGTTAAAAACATGGACGCAAATCAGATGAATCAGCATCTGTACAACATGAACAACACAATTTCTTCCATTCAAAATCTGTTTTCAACATTCGGGCTGACAAAAGGTGCTTCTTCAGGCCAGTCAAAAACGCAAAGTAATCCATTTTCTTTCAGAAAAGATTAAGCAGGAGCGGGTGAGATGAGAAAAGAAATTCAGGACATGATTGCAGCAGACAACGAATTAAAAAAGTTCCTGCGCGAGCAGCCGCAGTGGTACAGAAAGCTGTCGAGAAACCCGGGCGAAACCGAATCAATGAAGCTTGCGATGATGAATTATTATCAAAAAACCATTCCTCACAAGGTAGCCCAATTTTCAAACTCCGTCAACATGGCTTCCATGATGCTCGGCATGCTACAGTCCATGAGGCAGCAGGATTAATAGAAGAGGGGTCAGGTAAAGACTTTCTCTTCTATTTTCTTTTATCCGGACATATTTGGCTTCTTTCTGGTGAAACTACCGTGAAAAGGAGGCGTTGTTTACTGTGAAACATTTTATTTTGCTGTTGGCTCTGGCTGCGGCTCTATCTGCATGTTCGAATGAAAAGCCCCGGCCTGAGGGGGAGGAAACGGTCCCTATGGAAGTCAGCATGCTTGGAGATGAGGCGGTTGAAACAGCCGTTCAGCCGAGGCAGCTCAATGTCACTCATCATGTTAAAGGAAGCAATGTATACATAGAATGCTACATCCCGAATTTTTCCTTTTCGGATGAGCGCGGGGAAAAGGTTAACGGAGAAGGCTATCTGAATCTGTATATTGACGGAAAAAAAACAGATGAAATTCATACAGCTGCTTTTATCATAAAAGGACTGGACAAAGGAACCCATACGATTTTTATAGAAGTGCTCCACAACGACTCTTCCCGCTATCATCTGAAAAAGACGTGGAACGTCACAATCTGATGCAGGACGAGCCGCTCCATTTACCATTGAGGCGCAAACATGGTAGAATGTAGTTTGAGGTGATGTTTCTATGCTAGCTACAATGGAAAGTGTTCAATTGCTCGATGAAGCTGAGCTTCTTGGCGCATTAGTGGTACAATCAGAAATTGCGGAAGATTACCGCCGCACTTTAGATACATTAAGAAAAGACAAATCTGCACAGAAAGTGATTGCGCGTTTTGTTGAGATAAAGAATTTATATGAGGATGTTCAGCGTTTTGGTAAATACCATCCCCAATATAAAGAAATAACAAAAGCGATGAGAGATGCTAAACGGGAGCTCGACCTCCATGATGCAGTGTCTGCGTTTAAAAAAGCGGAGAAAGAGCTGCAGAATCTCCTTGATGAGATCAGCGTCGAACTTGGCACAGCCGTGTCGCAGAATATCAAAGTGCCGACCGGCAATCCGTTCTTTGATTCCGGGTCAAGCTGCGGGGGCGGATGCGGCTCCGGCGGGTCGTGCGGCTGTAAAGCATCATAAAAGCGAGGCTCAGCCTCGTTTTTTATGTCTGTTTTTTAAACGGATGCAGTCATCGCATAAATTACCGCAGCAAAACATCTTTTCCTGGGGCACATAAAAACGGTGGCGGAATACATAAAGATTTTTATCCTCTCTGACAAAAACGGTTTCAGCCGTCAGCCTTTTGCCGCGCATGGCGGTCCGTGCCGACTTCTCAATCAGTAAGGCAAGCTCATTTGCTGATGCATTTCCTTTGTGCGCAATATAAAGAAACGGGATGCCTGCTGTTTTTTTAACCGTGCACGCAAGTCGTTTGTCCTCATTCATAAGCCGCAGGAACAGCTGAAACGTCTGCTCAAGATCCAACTTGGCCAGCTCCTTTCAAAAAAGCTGCGTATTGTAAAAAAATTAGAAAATTGTTACACTTCAAGTGGAGAATATAAAAAGGGAGAATATGAACGATGTTTGATAAACGTCAAGGCATTATTATATGGATGCATTCGTTAAAGCAGATTAAAATGCTCCGCAAATTCGGCAACATCCACTACGTATCAAAAAAATTAAAGTATGTCGTCTTATATTGTGACATGGAGCAGGTTGAACATACAATCGAAAAGGTTTCTTCCTTTTCATTCGTCAAGCATGCTGAACCGTCATATAAGCCCTTTCTTAAACTGGAGTTTGAATCGAAGATTGATAAAGCGAAAGAATATGACTATAAACTTGGCTTGTAAGAAAAAGCGCAGTCCTCGCGGCTGCGCTTTTTTTGATCTGTTAAGTCCGGCGTTTATTGCCAGGCAGGCAGATATCTGTTCATTCTGAGAATGCCTGTTAAATACTGATAATATAACTCTTTCTCAGCAAACTCTCCAGAGGATTTCACATTTAGTGCAATCATCGGTTTTTCAAGAGACTCCGAGAGCTCCTGGAATAGTTGGCGGCGCTTCGTTTCACCCGCCGGAATACCTTCAAGGCATAGATAGATGGCTTGAAATTGTCCCGGGTCAGTCGGCTGCATAACTACCGCAAAGGAAGACATGCTTCTTCCATCTATATCTGTCTCCAAGATTAAAAATCTTGAGACACGGTGCGCATTAGCTTTAGATGTTTCAATCAGTTCATATAGGTCGGAATATCCTGCTCCAAGTTCGATAAAGCGCTGAATCATGCGTATTTGTCCCCCTGTTTGTTCGTTCTTCACATAATGTATCACTTTTTTTAAAAGTACGGTAGGTGATGATTTTATTTTCTTTCAGAAAAAATGTTAGAAGATGTATAGGGTCCGGATGATTAGTGGATAATGTTAGTAACAACATCGATCGAGATGTTGTTGCCAACCGCGGAGAAGACTTACGTTTCCCCATAAGTTCTTCCTCCGGTTTCTCCTCTCCCTTTGCCTTCTGCCCAAAAAAAGCGTGCTTTTTTTGGTTCAGAAGGACCCCGCAGGATGCCTGCGGGGTTTTTTTTAATGCATTTGCCCATTCTCTATGGTACGATAAAACAGGCTGTTTTCATGCAGTAAAGACATATATGACAGTGGTGAAAAAGATGAGAGTAGTTTCTGGGAGCTGCAAGGGCCGCCCGCTTAAGGCTGTACCGGGTACGTCAACGCGCCCTACAACTGATAAAGTGAAAGAATCCATTTTTAATATCATCGGGCCTTATTTTGAAGGAGGTCTTGCTGTTGACCTGTTTGGAGGAAGCGGAGGTCTTGGGATCGAAGCGCTCAGCAGGGGAATGGATACGTGCATATTTGTAGACAGAGAAGCAAAAGCAGTCGCAACGATACATAAAAATTTAGAAGCATGCCGCTTTCAGGGTCAGGCCGAGGTTTACCGGAATGATGCAGAGAGAGCACTGAAAGCGATGGCAAAGAGAGAGCTGTCCTGTGAGCTCATGTTTTTGGATCCGCCGTATAAGAAACAAAAATTGAAAGCGCTTATCGAATTAATAGACGAGCTTAAACTTTTGAAGACAGGCGGCATCATTGTGGCTGAGCATGATCATGATGTTGAATTGCCGGAAACAATCGGAGCTTTTGTGATGACGAGGAAAGAAACATACGGCATCAGCGGGGTATCCATTTTTGCACACACAGATAAAGGGACGGGGGAGTAAGATGGCAAGCATTGCAGTTTGTCCGGGAAGCTTTGATCCTGTGACTTACGGACACTTGGATATTATTAAACGGGGAGCAAAAGTTTTTGATCATGTTTATGTGTGCGTCCTGAATAATTCTTCTAAAAATCCGCTCTTTAATGTGGATGAGCGCATCGAGCTGCTGCAGGAAGTGACAAAGGATATGCCGAATGTCACGGTGGAGTCGTTTAAAGGCCTTCTGATTGAATATGCAAACAGCAAAAAAGCAAGCACGATCTTAAGAGGGCTCCGTGCAGTGTCGGATTTTGAATATGAGATGCAGATCACATCCATGAACAGAGTGCTTGATGAGAATGTTGAGACCCTGTTTATGATGACGAACAATCAGTATTCGTTCCTCAGCTCAAGCATTGTAAAAGAAGTGGCCAAGTACAGGGGAGATATTTCAGAGCTTGTTCCAAAGCCTGTTGAGCACGCCCTTAAACAAAAATTCAACAAATAAAATCAAGAGGTCTCATGAATTGAGGCCTCTTTTTTATGAGGATTCTTCACTTTCTCTGAAGCATTCTCTTGGCATAGATGATGACATAGACGGATAGTGAGAAAAGTGTAATAACAGGACCTGTTTGCGTAAGCACGGACCAGACGGAACCAAGCACAACCGGCGCATCTTCCCTTAAAAATACAGGAATGACGGAAACCTCTGAACCGGAAACACCCAAATACAGCGGTTTCCAGAAGAGCCAGGCGAAAAATGCCGCATAAATGCCCTGCAGGATCCTTGCAGCGAAAAACGGCTGAAAACGGATATCTGTATCAGCAAGGATACTTGCCACCTGCGCCTGGATGGACAATCCGCTGAAGCCGAGCATAAAGCTGACGACAATTGCTTTTTGAAGCAAGTCTGTGTCAACCGTGCTCACAAGCTGACTGCCAAGAGTCATCTCAAATAACCCAGAAACGAGGGGAAGACCAAGAGAAGCCGATAAATGAACAGAAGCGAGAATAAGGCTGAATCCTGCAGCCGCTGCGTCTGTCAGAGATAAAAGGGATAATAGTTTGTTTATGACAGAAAATAAGATAATAAAGCCGCCTACCATTAAAAGCGTCTGGATGGATGAAAGAACGGCATCGCCAAGCATTTTGCCGATTGGGCGCCGGTCTTCTATACGTGTTCTGTGCATTTCATCAAAAGCTTCTTTAATGGACGGAATCTTTCTTGATTTGTCCTGATTTTCAGATTGGCTGTCCCTGCCGTGAAACCTCATTGTAAGACCTACTGCAAGATTTCCGGAATAGTGGGCAGCTGCAAGGAGAAGACCAAGTGCCTGATTGTTGAAGAAACCGATCGCTACAGCACCGAATATGAAAAGGGGATTTGACGAGTTTGTAAATGAAACAAGCCTCTCTGCTTCTCCTGCAGTAAGCTGCTGTTTCTTCCTCATCTCTGCAGTCAGTTTAGCGCCTGCCGGAGACCCTGAAGCCCATCCCATCGCCCAGACAAATCCGCCAATGCCGGGCACTCTGAACAGCGGCCGCATAACTGGTTCAAGAAGCACGCCGATAAAGGCGACAACACCGAAGCCGGTCAATAGCTGAGAGAGAATGAAAAAGGGAAGAAGAGACGGAAAAACAACTCCCCACCACAATTCAAGCCCTGCCTTAGAAGCAGTAAAGGAAACCTTCGGGCTTATGATCATGGCAAATGCAAGGATGAAAAGCGAGCATCCAAGCACGAGTGTCTTCATTTTAGATGAATTCAACATGCGTCCCCCTCTTGCTTCTTTCTATACTTTTGAAAGCAGGAAGTGATAAAATAAAATCAGACTTCCTGCAGGGTTGTACACTCTTTGATACTTCAATATACGAGAATAGGGGACCGTTTTAGACCATAGAATTGACTAATGAACGAATTGACATCAGAGGAGGGTATCTCTTTGAAAAGAGAACCTAAAATTGGTCTTGCACTGGGATCCGGGGGAGCGCGCGGATTTGCACATCTCGGAGTACTGAAAGTATTGAACGATGAAGGAATACCTGTCAATATGATTGCCGGAAGCAGCATGGGCGCGCTTGTCGGGAGTTTTTATGCAACGGGGCTCGGATTTGAGCATTTATATAAACTTGCAGTGATGTTCAAACGGAAATACTATCTTGACTTTACTGTGCCGAAAATGGGGTTCATTGCCGGAAACCGCGTAAAGGAATTTATCCGCGTTTTTACAAGAGGGATGAATATCGAAGATCTCGAAATTCCGCTGTCTATTGTGGCAACGGATTTGTACGAAGGAAAAAAAGTCATCTTTACAAAAGGGCCTGTGGCAGATGCGGTGAGGGCAAGCATTGCGATTCCAGGCATATTTGTTCCTGAAAAAATTGACGGCAAACTGCTCATCGACGGCGGAGTGGTCGATCGTATTCCCGTATCGGTGGTCAAAGAAATGGGGGCTGATCTCGTCATTGCAGTGGACGTTTCCCGCGTGAAAAAGACGGAAGAAATAACATCCATCTTTGATGTTATTCTGCAAAGTCTTGATATTATGCAGGATGAACTTGTTCATCACCGGAAAATTGCTTCTGACATCATGATTCGCCCGCATGTCGAGCAGTACAGTTCCAAAGCATTTAAAAACATTAAAGAAATCATTGAAATTGGTGAAAACGAAGCAAAAAAGCATGTAGAGGAAATAAAATTGCTTATAGAGAGCTGGAAGGGGTCTCAGCAGGATGAAGAAGAATACTAAACTGGTAAGAGCGATCCTTATAGGGATCATTCTGGCAGCGGTGCTGAATTTTATTAAGCTTCCTTTTTATATAACGAAGCCCGGAATGGCTACGGAGCTTGAGCCGATTATTGAAGTGGAGGGCGGCTATGAGGAGGAAGGCAGCTTTTCCCTTACAACCGTAGGTTTTGGAAGAGCCAATATCTTCTCTTACGCCATAGCTTCTGTGTTCCCGTATCACGAAATCCTTCCTCTTGAGGACGTTGTCCAGGAAGGTGAATCAGATGATGAGTATCTGGACCGGCAGCTTCATATGATGGAATCTTCTCAGGAATCAGCGGTTGCGCTTGCTTATGAAAAAGCGGGCAAAAAGGTAGATTATCTTTTCAGGGGAATTTACGTCATGCAGGTGGTAAAAGATATGCCTTCTGAAGGCAAACTGAAAAACGGCGACAGAATTTTTGAAGTTGACGGCAGCGAATTTAAAACAGCTGAAGAATTTATTGCATATGTCGGCAAGAAGAAAAAAGGCGATACAATCGAAATTACATACGAACGCAATGGAAAAAAAGGAAAAACAGAGATTGTGGCAGATACCTTCCCGAACGACCCGAACAAAGTGGGAATCGGCATATCTCTTGTGACGGACAGGGAAATTGAAACCGATCCGGACATCACGCTTGATACAAGCAATATTGGCGGGCCTTCAGCAGGACTGATGATGTCGCTTGAAATTTATAATCAGCTGACAAAAGAGGATTTCACAAAGGGCCATCAGATTGCAGGAACCGGAACCATTGACGACAATGGAAAAGTCGGTCCGATCGGAGGGATTTCGCAGAAAATTGTGGCTGCCGATAAATCAGGGGCAGATATTTTCCTTGCTCCAAATCAAGAGGGCATTGAAACGTCAAATTACAGGGAGGCGGTCAAGACGGCAAAAGATATAGGCACAGAAATGAAGATCGTCCCGATTGACACCTTTGACGACGCAATCACTTATCTCGAAAAGCTGGACGTGAAATAAAACGGACGGCTCTATACGAAAAAACCACGCGGAAACATTTCTGCGTGGTTTTTTCGTATAAAAGCCTCAACTGAACTAAGTTCTACAAAAAACAGTCTTTCTCCCTGTCATACTGAATCGGTCTAGTGGAATATTCCCGTTTGATACATTGGGATCTCAGCGGTTCAGGCAGGATCATCGCATGAACCCCTGAAGCTTTGATGTCAAGCTCAAGCAGCGGGTGGCTGAATGATGAAAGAACAGAAACAAGCGGCGTCTCCAGGTTTTTTTTCACCATGTTTAAGTAGGACCTGCCTGCTCCAGACATTCCTAGCAGCCTTAAATAGGGAGCGCGTCCGCCTGCCTGCAGCATTTGATCTTTCGTTGTCCGTGTTAAAACATGAAGGCACATCCGCTGCAGTCTTGTCCATGTATATCGTTTCGTTTTAAGCTGTTCCATAAACTCTTTAAACGATTCCGCTTGCATCATCACAGATTTCACCCTGTTTTCAAGGCCTTCCTCAACTTCATAGATTTGTCTCATTTCTTCCGTGCTCATCGTGCAGACCGTATACTTCAGCAGGTCAAAATAGTTTTCCCATTGATGAAGAACGCCGTGCTCTGAATCATACTGGCGCAGAAGCTCGTCAGTAGACGATGGAACAAACCGGGAAATATCCTTTTGTTCATCTGAAAACAGCGCTTTTCTTATGCTTGTTGCACTTGCGATCGGAGATGAATTAAAATCTTCATCATGATAGCCTGCAGCGGTCCGTTTGATTGTGAGGGGACGTATGGACGCTTTCTGCTTTAGAATTGCACGAACATACTGAAAGCCCAGAATATTATTAGGAAGGGACAGATCAAGCGGGCGTGAATCCGTTTCAATGGCAAGAAATGCTGAAGTCTGGGCACTGGGATAGCTCATGCCCTCTTTCATAAACTGTTTAACGAGCTGCTGATACTCTGCATGATGGCTGTTCAGTAGCTCGGCTGTTTCAAGAAAAGGAGAGATCTCCCCGTTTTCACTGCCGAAGCATACACTGCTGCATCCGAGCGCTTCAAGAATGGAAATGGCACCATCAGCAAAGGTTTCAGCTTTTTGAGTTGCATAGGCATAAGGGAGTTCAATCACAAGATCTGCACCCTGCTTTAATGCCATTTTCGTACGCGCCCATTTTGAAACAAGAGCAGGCTCGCCGCGCTGAAGAAAATTGCCGCTCATCACGGCAATCACTGCATCTGCCTCAGAAGCCGTTTTTGAAGCCTCAAGATGATAAAGATGTCCGTTATGAAACGGATTATATTCCACAACCAATCCTACCGCTTTCAAGTGGGCATGCCTCCAAACCAAATGTTTTACATAAATCATGTCTCCTGAAGCGGAGGAAGTCAAGTTCGGTTCTTGGAAAAGCTGTTCTGCTGTTTTTGAGGGACCGGTTTGAAGCTTGAGGTAGCAAACAGGATTGTATTACGACCCTTCAGTGAAAAGGGTGGTGGCTGAAGGTTCAAAAGAGGGCGGCATATGACCGTTTAGAGAACAGCATCTGAGCTGAAGGGTTATAAGAAGACTACATATGACCGTTCAGGGAGCAGCATCTGAGCTGAGGGGTCATAAGAAGGGTGCATATGACCGTTCAGAGAGCAGCATCTGAGCTGAGGGGTCAAAAGAAAGCCGCATATGACCGTTCAAAGAACAGCAGCAGACCTAAAAGGTCAAAAAAAGATTTCATATTACTGCACAATGAATTCCTCCTGAAAAAAATCCTCCATGCACCTGACATAAAAAAACGTGTTTTTTGCCCCGAATATTTTGCTTTAAATGCTTATTCATGTATACTAAACACTGTAAAGAAAAAATATTGACAAATATTATTGCGAAAGCTATAATTACCTTTGTTGCCTTGAGGTGATACCATATGAAATGGTCTATTAATGAATTGAACAAACTGCAAAACAAGGGACTGCAGATTGATGAAACGATCCAGTTAACCGATATGAGAGGCGCTCTTTCTGAAGTTCGCGATATTTCTCCTGTTAAAGTAACAGGCAGAGCAGATCTCGGCTCTTCAAAAGCTGTCTTTCATCTGACGCTTTCCGGCACGCTGATTCTCCCTTGTGCAAGAACGCTGGTGGATGTTCCATTTCCGTTCGAAATTCATACAACTGAAACGTTTTTATTAAAACCGAATGCAGACTTCGAGATGGAAGAAGATGTCCATCACGTTCAGGAAGATATCGTTGACTTAATACCTGTTATTAAAGAAAACATTCTTTTGGAAGTGCCGATGCAGGTTTTTAGCGATTCTGTTGAAGAAAATGATCAGGCTGCCCCGCAAGAGGGAAAAGATTGGAAAGTGATCTCTGAAGAAGAGAACAAAAACAAGATTGACCCAAGACTTGCCGGGTTATCGAAATTTTTCGATGATCAAGACAGCTGATGCTATTGTTTAGCACTTATATATAGGCTGTTACACACTGTTTTAACGAAACTCTGTAAGGAGGTGGGAATAATGGCTGTACCTTTTAGAAGAACTTCTAAAACGAGAAAGAGACTGCGTCGTACACACTTCAAATTGCAAGTGCCTGGTATGGTAGCATGCCCAAACTGTGGTGAAGTGAAATTAGCTCACCGCGTATGTAAAGAATGTGGAACATACAAAGGAAAAGAAGTTGTAAGCAAATAACAGCTTCATTAAAAACGCAAGGATCCTAAAGGGTCCTTGCGTTTTTTTGTGTTTGTGCTGGTTTGCTTCTTATCCTTCCTATAAAATAAGAGGGGAGATAATAACGGCAAGAAGGGGATGCATATGGGGAAAGTAACAGCAGTCGAAAGCGAGGGTATTCTTCAGGTTACGCTGAACAGGCCTGAACGGAGAAATGCCATAGATTTTGATGTCATGAATGAACTGAGCCAGATTCTTGCTAGCGCACTGGATAATGAAAGAATTCTTGCACTGACGATAACCGGCAGCGGGACAAAGGCTTTTTGCTCAGGCGGAGATCTTTCCGTTTTTCATGCCCTTGAGACGGAGGAGGAAGCATTTGAAATGCTATCACGAATGGGCGATATTCTTTACCGGATCGCTGCTTTTCCTCTTCCGGTCTTTGCCCTCATTAACGGAACAGCTGTCGGGGGCGGAATGGAGATTGCTGCGGCTGCTGATTTCAGGCTGGTCAGCGTTGGTGCCGACCTCGGCTTTATTCAGGGCAGTCAGGCAATCACGACCGGCTGGGGAGGCGGCACGCTGCTGTTTGAAAAAATACAGCATGATGCTGCTATGACGATGCTGATGAGCGGAAGAAAATTAGGGGCACTAAAGGCAAAAGAACTGGGATTTGCTTCAGAAGTTCTTGAAGCTTCCGACTTTGAATCCAAAGCGCTGCGCTATGTGAAAGAGTCGCTTGTATCTTTCCCGCCGGTGCTGAAAGCTTATAAGCAAATGCAGGTTGAAAAGTGGATGGCAACAGGACTCAGGGACCGTATGAACAAAGAAATCCGCCAGTGTGCAAAGCTTTGGACAGGTGAAGAACATATGCGGCTGGTGCAGAAGTTCCTCGCCAAAAATGACGCGGCAAAAAAGAGCTTGTAAGTCATGTATTAAAACATTGTCAATTAGTCTATCTACTCTAGCAGGCGCATAAGTATGTAAAAAATGCGCATTGAGGGGGAACAGACAATGACGACTACACGGCAGGATGCCTGGACACAGGATGAGGATTTAATGCTGGCAGAGATCGTACTCAGACAAATCCGGGAAGGCGGCACGCAGCTTGCTGCATTCGAAGATGTCGGCAGAAAATTGTCCAGAACGGCAGCTGCATGCGGTTTCCGCTGGAATTCGTATGTCAGAAAGCAATATAAATCTGCAATTGAGATTGCCAAGACGCAGCGTAAACAGCTGCGCAGCCAGGAACCGAACGACCAGCCTCAAAAACAGGCTTCAAGCACAGCTGATCACGAACCTGCTGAAGCGGGCGCATTGACGTTAGGGGATGTCATTGCCTTTCTGCAAAACTATGAGAACTCAGGGAGTCCAGCAGGGCTCAAGAGTGAAAATGAAAAACTGGCTCAGCGCATAAAGCAGCTTGAACATGATCTTGAACAGGCTAAGTCAGAAAAAGAAACGATTCATAATAATCTTAAGATGGTGGAAGAGGATTATATGATGCTGATTGAAATGATGGAAAAAGCGAGAAACATAGCTGTCATGAGAGATGATGAACGAAGCAGAAAAGTGAATTTTCAAGTGGACCAGAACGGAAAAATAGAACGGACAGAAAAATAAGAAATGACCGCTGACAAGCGGTCATTTCTTATTTTTTATGCATTTTCGCTTTTTTGCTCTGATACTCCTTCAGGATACCATACGAGAGGATTTTCTCCCTTATCGCGCTCCATATCATACGTTACCGGCTCAAATCCCATCCTTGACCAGAACTCCCCGGATTTCACGCGCGGATTTGTTTTAATCGGCACACCATAGGATTTTGCATATTCAACAAGCGCCGTGCCGCAGCCCTTGCGTTTATAATCAGGCAGAACTTCAAGCTTCCAAAGCTCCAGATAATCCTGCTTAGGTTCAAAGTAAACATCAAACCTTTTATCAACACGGTAGAGACTCATGCGGGCGACAAGCTTATCCCCGAAGTAAATCCCGTAAAATGGTGAATTGCTGTCATTTTCAATGATATTGTCCTGAAGATCGTCAAGCATGGAGAGTTCCTGAAGCCCGTACTCTTTGAACTTCTTAAATTCTTCCAGCGTTTTAAAATTTATTAATAATTTTTCTACCTTAAACATGGTTTATGCCCCCTTGCAGCCTATGAATCTTGCGTTTAAGATCATTAAAATGGTAAAGCTTTGCATTTATTATACCATGCTCAGAAAATTAAGAAAGGTTTTCGTATGCGTTTTCATTTTTCGGGAAGGAATCTTTAAAAAGATGGAGAAATGTACTTAGTGGGGATTTTCTTATCATCATGGGAGGGGAGAATATTGAAGAAAATTTTAATTGCAAACAGGGGAGAAATCGCACTCCGGATTATGAAAACGTGTCAAAAAATGGGGATAGAAACGGTTGCTGTTTATTCGGATGCCGATGAAGGACTGCCTTTTGTAAAGGCAGCTGATTATGCATTCAGGATCGGTGAAGCGCCTGTAGCGAAATCTTACTTATTAAAAGATGATATTTTAAACATAGCAGTCCGTGAAAAAGTGGATGCCATTCACCCGGGATATGGTTTCTTGTCCGAAAATACCGAGTTTGCCCAGGCGGCAGAGGCGAAAGGGATTAAATTTATTGGCCCGAAGTCTGAGACACTTGCCATAATGGGTGACAAAGTAGCGGCTAGGAAAACAATGAAAGAAGCAGGTGTTCCCGTCGTGCCGGGAAGCTCAGGACTTGCTGATATGGACGAAGCATGCGCATATGCTTCTGAGATCGGCTATCCGGTCATGCTGAAAGCAAGCGGAGGCGGCGGAGGAATCGGCATGCAGCGCTGCGATGACGAGGAAGCTTTGAAAAAATCCTTTGCTTCCGTCAAGACGAGAGCAAAAGCTTACTTTGGAAATGATGATGTGTTTATTGAAAAATTCATTTCAGAAGCAAGGCATATTGAGATTCAGCTTTTTGGTGATGAGTTCGGGAATGTTGTGCACATGTTTGAGCGGGATTGTTCTGTTCAGCGCAGAAACCAAAAAGTGGTGGAAGAATCACCATCGCCTCATCTGTCTGAAGCAACCCGGGAAAAAATGTGCGCTGCTGCAGTTGCTGCAGCCGTTCATGCAGGGTACATAAATGCCGGCACGATTGAATTTATTGTGGATGAAGAAGAAAATTTCTATTTCCTTGAAATGAATACAAGACTTCAAGTGGAGCACAGGGTGACAGAAGGAATAACAGGACTTGACCTTGTTGAATGGCAAATCAGGACCTCGGCAGGAGAAAAGCTTCCATTCTTGCAGCCTGAGATCACAAAAGAGGGCCATTCCATCCAGTTCAGGCTCTATGCGGAAGATCCTGTGAAATTCATTCCGTCACCAGGTTTAATTAAAGCGTTTACATTTAATGAAACGGACGGAGTCATTGTCGACTGTGCCTATGCAGAAGGGGATACAGTCACACCGTTTTATGATCCGCTAGTTGCAAAAATCATTGTAACCGGTGAAAACCGTCCGGATGCATTAGCTAAAGCCGAGACATTTTTGAACGGAGTTAAAGTAGAAGGAATTAAAACCAATCTGCCGTTATTTCTGACGATCTTATCAAACAGTCAGTTTAAAAAGGGCACATACAGCACGTCCTTCCTGCAGACGGCCGTTTTGGCATAAGAGAGTGCTGAAAGGCTTCAGCAGATTCAAAAAACATGAATAAAGTAACCAAACACCATGAATGGAGGATTTAAACATGATCGAAATTAAAGCAAGTATGGCAGGAACGGTATTACATGTATTAGTGGCAGCAGGTGATGAAGTAGCGGCTGGACAAGATGTGATCATGCTAGAGTCAATGAAAATGGAGATCCCCCTCGACAGTCCGGGAAACGGCACAGTGGAAGAGGTGAAAGCAGAAGCTGGGGATTTTGTTAACGAAGGCGACGTTCTGCTTGTTTTAAAACCTTAATGGAGGAGGGATTCCAAATGATGAAAGTTGATGAACTTGAAAAATTGCTTAAAGAAAAGACAGCTGAAATCGAAGCCGGCGGACACCCTAAATATCACGACAAACTGAATGCCCAGGGCAAGCTGTTTGTCAGGGAACGGCTGAACAGGCTGTTTGACAACGGAAAGTATACAGAAGACGGCAAGTTCGCCAATAATCAGGCAGGCGATCTTCCATCTGATGGAGTTGTGACCGCTGTCGGAAAAATAAACGGAGAAACGGTTTGCGTGATGGCTAATGACTCGACGATCAAAGCGGGATCATGGGGTGCCAGAACCGTTGAAAAAATCATCCGCATTCAGGAAACAGCAGAAAAATTGAAAGTGCCCCTCCTCTATTTGGTTGATTCTGCAGGTGCCAGAATTACGGATCAAATTGATATGTTCCCAAACCGCCGAGGCGCAGGCAGAATATTTTACAATCAGGTAAAGCTGTCCGGCAGCATCCCGCAAATCTGTCTCCTCTTTGGGCCTTCAGCTGCGGGGGGAGCTTATATTCCTGCTTTTTGCGATATTGTGATCATGGTTGACGGGAATGCTTCCATGTATCTTGGATCTCCGCGCATGGCCGAGAAAGTCATCGGGGAAAAAGTTTCGCTAGAGGAAATGGGCGGTGCGAGAATGCACTGTTCGGTGAGCGGATGCGGTGACGTTCTTGTGAAAACAGAAGAAGAGGCGATTCTTGAAGCAAGACGCTATTTGACGTACTTCCCGCAAAACTATCTGAGCGTGACGAAAGAAGCAGAACCTGTTTTGCCAAAACAGGGCAGACCGCTTACAGAAATTGTGCCTCACAATCAGAATGCGCCGTTTGATATGTATGAATGCATTGATTCACTTATTGATGCAGGCAGTTTTTTTGAAATCAAACGATTATTTGCTCCTGAAATCATCACAGGATTTGCGAGACTGGACGGGAAAGTCGTGGCCATTATCGCGAATCAGCCGAGGGTAAAAGGAGGCGTGCTTTTTGTGGATTCCGCCGACAAAGCGGCAAAATTCATGCAGCTGGCAGACGCTTTTCACATTCCGCTCCTGTTCCTTGCCGATGTGCCGGGTTTCATGATTGGAACGAAAGTGGAGCGTGCCGGCATTATCCGCCACGGGGCAAAGATGATTGCAGCGATGAGTTCGGCAACTGTGCCTAAAATCTCCGTGATTGTGAGAAAAGCATACGGTGCAGGACTTTATGCGATGGCAGGCCCTGCATTTGAAACAGATTGTGTAATCGCCCTTCCAACTGCGCAGATCGCCGTTATGGGTCCTGAAGCAGCAGTGAATGCCATTTACTCAAACAAAATTAATGAAATTGAAGACCCGAAAGAAAGAATGAAGTTTGTTCTTGAAAAGCAGCAGGAATACAAAGAAAATATTGATATTTATAAGCTCGCATCAGAAATGATTGTGGATGATATTGTTTCTGCTGATAATCTGAGAGAAGAGCTGATATCAAGATTTTCCCTTTATGAAACGAAAGCCATTCCATTCGGCGAACGCAAGCATCCGGTCTATCCGGTCTGATGACAAACAAGCCAGCCATGAGCTGGCTTGTTTTCTTTTATTTGGCGAAAATTTCACCTAACAGGCGGCGGAATAGCTATAGGAACATTTTTACTATTTTGTTATGATAAAGAAACGAATGAGAAACGGTGGGATGCTTATATGGAAATTGGCATTATCGGCATAGGCTCTGTGGGAATGCTCTGTGCAGCTTACTTGGCTAAAGAGCACATAGTCACAGTTTACACGAGAAGAAAAGAACAGTCAGACCTGATCAATGAAAAAGGAATAATCCTTATTCATGGCGATCAGAAAACAACTGTAAAAGATGTGAAAGCGCGTTCCGGCAAGGATTTCAAAGAGCCGCTGCTGATAATAGCGGTCAAGCAGTATCAGCTTGGCGATGTTCTTCCTTTATTAAAAGAAACGAAAGAAAGGAAAAACCTCCTGTTTCTCCAAAATGGCATGTCGCATATCCCAATGCTTGAATCTCTTGAAGGACATAATGTCTATATCGGTTCTGTCGAACATGGATCTTTAAAGACGGGGGATGCGACTGTCGCGCATACGGGTGCGGGTGTCATTAAAGTGGGTTCTCTTTTCCCTGATCAGCCTCCTCTGACACTTACGGACCTTCATTCAGAACGTTTCCCGTTTGAAGCTGCCCGGAACTGGAAAGAATCACATTCAAGAAAATTGCTTGCAAATGCAGTGATTAATCCGCTGACAGCACTTTTAAAAGTGAAAAACGGTGAGCTTACTGAAAACCCGCATTACAGCAGAATGGCTAAATCGGTATTTAAAGAAGCTTCCGGGATTTTGGGTATAACGGATGAAAATGCCGAGTGGGAAAAAGTGATGGAGATCTGCAGAAGGACGGCGGAGAACAGGTCGTCCATGCTCAGGGATACGGAAGCAGGCCGTAAAACAGAGATTGACGGCATTATCGGCTATTTGCTTGATGAGGCAAAAAAGCAGAATACCCGGGTTCCTCTGCTTGAGTTTTTGTATCATGCAGTTAAAGGCGGGGAAAAAGAATGAACGGCGAATGGATCATAAATCTGGCAGCATTTGCCGTGTCTCTGCCGCTACTTACTTTCCTCATTCTGGTCGCTGTTTTATCAGCTGTAACGGGAAATGTAAAAAGGGGTATGCTGTATGCAGCAGATGCTGCTGTCATTCTGTTCGCGCTCTCCATTTATTTTAAATTGCTTGTTTTATCTGATACCGCTGTTTACGGGGGCATTTTTCTGTTTCTGCTGCTTGTGATGTTTGCTGTTCTCATTTATATGATAAGATCGAGCTCTTCTGTGCCGCTGTCAAAAGCCTTCAAAAAGTGCTGGCGATTTTCTTTTCTGATTCTCCTTCCGCTATCAACCATTCTTGCGGTATTCGGAGCAGTAAGAGGGATACTCGAATATATCTGAAGGTGCAGGCAAAGTCTTTTTCTTTTCAGCCGGATAAATGCTATACTCTTCTCGGATGCTTACATAACCCGGAAAGGAAGTTTACACAAATGGAGATTACTGACCTCTCCCTTCGCCATTCAAACCGATTAGTCGAAGATCTGATCAGCGGCAGGCTGAATACAGCGGACTACTTTGACTACAGCATTACGGATGACACCGTTTATGAACAAAGAGTGAAGGACTTGAAAAATAGAACATTCGCAAGAGAAGAGCTGTCCTCCTATCTTTTGAGGTACCACCAAAAGCATTTTCAGGACAAGGAACCTGTGATTCGGAACATTGAGCGTTTAAAAGATCCGGAAAGTCTTGTTGTCGTCGGGGGACAGCAGGCAGGTCTTCTGACAGGACCGCTCTATACAATTCACAAAATCATCTCAATTCTCGTCCTTGCAGAGCAGCAGGAAGCAAAGCTCTCTGTTCCGGTCATTCCAGTCTTCTGGGTGGCGGGTGAAGACCATGACTTTGCTGAGGTCAATCATCTGCATGTCTCTCAAAACGGGGTTATCAAGAAGAAGGCTGTTAAAACAGCCATGAATGAAAAGATTCCTGTGTTCTATAAGAATATCGACCACGAGGAATGCTGGAACTTTATCTGCTCTATTTTTGAAACTTTCGGGGAAACCGACTATACAATGGAGCTGATGAACAGCCTCAAACAAACATTGTCTGTTTCAGCCACATATACAGAGTTTTTCGAACATCTTACATATGAAATGTTTTCGGATTACGGATTGGTGCTCATTAACTCTTCAGATCCTGAGCTCAGAAAAATGGAAGCCGGATTTTTTCAGCATTTGATCTTGAAAAATGAAGAGCTGTCTGAGAGCCTTTCAGCTCAGCAGGCATTCATGAAAGAAGCTGGCTACAAGCCGATCATTGAAGCCGATCACACGAGCGCAAATCTTTTCTACCATGACAGCAAAGGTGACCGTCTGCTTCTGAAGCGTACAGGTGATTCCGTCTTTTCGGCCGAAGGTCAGTCGTTTACAGAGGCGGAACTGAAGCAGTTTGCAGAACAATATCCAGAGAGGCTGAGCAACAATGTTGTCACAAGGCCGCTCATGCAGGAATATCTGCTTCCGACACTTGCCTTTATCGCAGGGCCGGGAGAAATTTCTTACTGGGCAGAGCTTAAGAGAGTATTTGATACAGCAGGCTTTCACATGCCGCCTGTCGTGCCAAGGCTGAATATCACCATTGTTGAACGGTCCATTGAATCGGACATGAGGGAAGTTTCACTTACGATCGATGACCTGTTTTCAAAAGGGGCTGACAAAGTCCGTGAAGAGTGGCTTGCAAAAATGGAGCCTTCTCAGCTGACCCCTGAAATTTCTCAAGCAAAGACCGAGATTGAACGGATTCACAAAAACCTGCGGGAGTCAGCAGTATCAAAAGACGCTAGTCTGGAACCGTTTCTTGAGAAAAATGCATTTTTCATTCAGTCTCAGCTTGATTTGCTTCAATCTTACGTCGACAAAAAAATTCAGCAAAAGCACCGCGCAGAATTGGATAAATTCACAAGAATCGCGAAATCTCTCCAGCCAAATGGCGGATTTCAGGAGAGAACATGGAATATTTACTATTATTTGAATAAATATGGACCCCATTTTGTGCACGAAATCGTGAAGCTTCGCTATTCTTTTAACTTCCATCATAAAGTTGTCAAAATTTAAAGAACGAATTTCTGAAATCCTGTGGAATACAGGGTTTTTTTTTATGAAAAGAACGTGTAGAATAGGAAGTGGGGAGAAGTGGGGGGAAGTGGTGACCGAGAGGAAGAAAGTGGGGCGACGGACATGTTCATGGGTGAATATCATCACACGATTGATGCAAAAGGCCGCATGATCGTTCCAGCCAAATTCCGCGAAGAACTCGGAGAAACTTTCGTCATCACCAGAGGACTCGATCAATGCTTGTTCGGCTATCCGATGAGTGAATGGAAAATGATCGAAGAAAAGCTGAAGGCCCTTCCATTAACAAAAAAAGACGCACGTGCATTTACAAGGTTTTTCTTCTCGGGTGCTGTTGAATGCGAGCTTGATAAACAGGGGCGCATAAACCTGGCTGCACCGCTTCTGCAGTATGCAAAGCTTGAAAAAGAGTGTGTTGTTATCGGAGTATCAAATCGGATCGAACTTTGGGATAAGGCAATTTGGGATACATATGTAGCCGAACAGGAAGATTCATTTGCCGAAATTGCTGAAAATATGATTGGTTTTGATATATAATAATCTCTTGTGCAACAATGAGTAATAGCAATGTCAAAATCAGCATCCCAAGTACGTACGAATCTGATAAAGGTGGTAGCAGCAATGTTTCAACATAAAACAGTATTATTGCATGAAACGGTAGATGGTTTGAACATCAAAGAAGATGGGGTATATGTCGACTGCACATTAGGCGGAGCGGGACACAGTTCTTACTTGCTGTCCAAGCTTTCAAAAAAAGGGCACCTTTTCGCTTTTGACCAGGACGATGCAGCCCTCTCGCATGCAGAAAAGCTATTAGAGTCCTACAAAGGACAAGTAACATTTATTAAGAGCAATTTCAGACATTTAAAAGAAGAACTTGAAAACCTTGGTGTAACAGAGGTTGACGGCATTTTATTCGACCTCGGAGTTTCATCGCCGCAATTAGATACACCTGAGAGAGGCTTCAGCTATCATCATGACGCACCTCTTGATATGAGAATGGATCAGAACGCAAGGACTTCCGCCTATGATGTCGTGAACGGGTGGACCTATGAAGAGCTGGTTAAAATCTTCTTCAGATACGGAGAAGAAAAGTTCTCTAAACAAGTAGCAAGGAAAATTGAAGCTGCAAGGGAAATTCAGCCGATCCGGACGACCGGAGAGCTGGTGGAACTAATTAAGGATGCCATTCCCGCACCTGCAAGACGCAAAGGCGGCCATCCTGCCAAACGGATTTTTCAGGCGATCCGAATTGCGGTTAATGATGAATTGAAAGTGTTTGAAGAAGCGATCGGACAAGCAGTTGAAATGATTAAACCCGGCGGCAGAGTCAGTGTCATTACCTTCCATTCTTTAGAGGACCGAATCTGCAAGACGGCATTCAAGCAAGCTGCTTCATTACCGGAACTGCCTCCTAATTTGCCGGTTATACCTGATGAATTCAAGCCTAAAGTGAAACTGATCACAAGAAAACCGATTACACCATCTGAAGAAGAGCTTGAAGAAAACAATCGTGCAAGATCAGCCAAGCTGCGTATACTTGAAAAACTGTAAAAAATAGATGAAACGAGGGGGTTTTGTTCATGAGTAATTTAGCTGTGAAAATCCAGCAGCAAAGGCAAGAGCAGCATAAGCAAATGCCCGAACAGCAGCAATCTGTGGTCATCAAAAGAAGACCTACAATCACAATCGGCGAAAAAGTGCTGATCGTTGCCTTTTTATCTGTTCTGCTGTTTGCAGCCATTCAAATTGTTTCAAATAGCGTCGCGGTCTACAAGGGAAATGTGGCCGTTCAGAAAATCGAAGCAAAAATCCAGGATCAGCAGAAAGTAAACGCAGATCTTGGCGTACAGGTAAAAGAGCTAAGCAGCTATGAGCGCATAATGGGCATAGCTAAAGGCCTTGGACTTGAGCTTGATACGAATAAAGTGAAAGTAGTAAATGACTAATCATGAATCAGCCGAAAAATATCAATATGAACAGAGGAGCAGCAATATTAACCTTAATATTTGCATTGCTCTTTTTTGTCTTAGTCATCCGTTTCTTGTATTTGCAGACAACAGGCGAAGTAAATGGGGAAGTCCTTGCCGCAAGGGCCCAGGAACAGTATGAAAGAAAGCGGACAATAGAAGCAAGCAGGGGCTCCATTGTAGACAGAAAAGGTGAAGTGATTGCCGAGGATACAAATACGTACACTCTGATCGCTGTACTTGACGAAAAAATGACCACTTCTCCAAAAAAACCAAGACATGTATTTGACCCTGAGGAAACGGCGGAAAAGCTTGCTCCCCTCCTTGATATGGAAAACAGTGAAGTCAAGGATATCCTTGAAAAAGATGCCGATCAGGTCGAATTTGGATCAGCGGGCAGAAACATCAGTCATTCACTCAAAGTCAAAATTGAGAAATTAAACCTTCCGGGTATCGGTTTTATCCGTGATACGCACAGGTATTATCCAAACGGCACCTTTGCATCACATATTATCGGGTATGCCCAAAGAGAAGAAGGTTCAAAGAAAACTATCGGCATGTTTGGAATTGAAAAAAGCCTTGATAAGTTCCTTCAGGAAAAAGACGGATATATGGCATTTGAAGGCGACAAGCAGGGGTTCAAGCTTCCAAACGGCGAGGAAAAGATTGTTGCTCCAGATAATGGAGATACGGTCTATCTGACACTCGACCAAAAGATTCAGACATTCCTTGAAGATGCGATGAACGAAGCGGCTGAAGAATATGAACCTGAAAAAATCATCGGAATTGTCGCAGATCCGAAAACAGGAAAAATACTGGCAATGGGGCAGCGCCCGAGCTTTGACCCTAACGTCCGTGATATTAATAACTATTATAATGATTCAGTGGCCTATCCTTTTGAGCCCGGCTCAACTATGAAGATCTTCACTGTGGCAGCAGCTATAGAAGAGGGTGTCTTCAATAGGGACGAGTTGTATAAATCCGGCGCCTATAAAGTAGAAGGCGGAAGAATCCGCGACCATAACAAAACCGGATGGGGGACGATTACTTTCCTTGAAGGTGTTCAGCGTTCATCTAACGTCGCGATGGCTATTCTTACAAAAGAAAAGCTTGGCCCTGACCGCTTTATGAATTACATGGAGAAATTCGGACTGAATCAAAAAACGGGAATCGATCTTCCCAATGAAGCAAACGGAGTCTTCAATTACAAGTATGATATTGAAAAAGTAACAACCGCTTTCGGCCAGGGATCCACTGTAACGCCAATTCAGCAGGTGCAGGCAGCTACGGCGATTGCTAACGGCGGCAAAATGATGAAGCCGTACATCATTGATAAAATTGTTGATCCTGACAGCGGAAAAACGGTGAAAGAAAACAAACCGCAAACAGCGGGAACGCCAATTTCGGAAAAAACCTCAAAAGAAGTGCTCGACATTCTTGAAACAGTCGTAAGTTCCGAAAAAGGCACAGGAAAACCATACAAAATTGAAGGCTACAGTGTGGCCGGAAAAACAGGAACGGCCCAGATGGCAGGCAGTGATGGAAGATATCTGACCGGCAGAAACAATTTTGTGTTCTCATTCCTCGGAATGGCGCCGAAAGAAGACCCTGAACTCCTTGTTTATGTAGCGGTGCAAAAGCCGCAGCTTAAAGATACGGAAACAGGTTCAATGCCCGTATCGACCGTGTTTAACTCTGTCATGAAAAACAGTCTTCAGTATATGAAAATCCAGCCGACTGAAGAAGTGGAAGAAGAACCGGAAAAAGCGGAGACAGAAGTAGGCTCTGAGCTTCCTTCTTTTGAAGGGGAAAGTGTCACAGCTGCACAAAAATGGCTGCAGGACAATAAGATGAATGCCGTCATTCTCGGCAGCAGCAATGAAGTGATTGAACAATACCCCGAAGAAGATTCGAGATTGATCGCGAACGGGCGGGTTTTTCTGAAGACAGACGGGAAAATGTCAATGCCTGATCTTACCGGATGGTCATCGCGGGATGTCATGAAGCTTGCCAATTTCCTTGATTTAGAGCTTGAGGTAAAAGGGAATGGCTATGCTGCCTCTCAAACAATCAAAAAAGGTGAACGTGTTCAGAAAAATGACCGGCTGACGGTGAAACTTCAAAGTCCAGCGGGGGCTTCCGGTGATGAAACGGAAGAATCTGAAGAGACTGAAACAGAATAAGAGAGGGCCCGGACCGCTTTGGACGGGCTCTCTTTTTGCTTTTTCCTAGTTGTCCAGTCAAAGTTCTAGCACTCACGGTACAAGCATATATTTGAACGAGCCTTAAGTAAGGAGGAAAATATATGCGAGTTTCAAATGTGACGGTGCGCAAACGGCTTGCAATGGTGCTGATGTTTGGTTTTCTGATTTTTCTTATTATCGATATCCGCCTTGGATACGTTCAATTTTTTATTGGAGACAAACTGACAGCCCTGGCGAAGGATTCCTGGAGCCGGAACATTCCGTTTGAGCCGGAGAGGGGCGAGATTCTGGACAGGAACGGCGTGAAGCTTGCGACGAATATGAGTGCTCCGTCTGTTCTCGTTGTGCCGAGGCAGGTCGAGGACCCGGCGGGCACGGCAGAAAAGCTTGCAGCTGTTCTAAATATGCCGAAAGAACGTGCTTATGAACTGATCACCCAGAAGCAATCCATTCAGAGAATTAATCCCGAAGGCCGGAAGATTTCTCATGAAAAAGCAAAAGAACTCAGGGCACTCGGTTTAAAAGGTGTTTACATAGCGGAGGATTCAAAACGCCATTATCCGTTCGGCAGCTACCTCTCGCACGTACTCGGATTTGCAGGAATTGATAATCAGGGCCTGCTTGGACTGGAGTCGTATTATGATGAACAGCTGAAAGGAACAAAGGGATATGTGAAGTTTTATTCTGATGCTAAAGGGAAAAGGATGCCAAAAGAGGCTGATGAATATACCGCTCCGGTGGATGGCCTGAATTTAAAACTGACAATCGATTCAAAAGTGCAGACGATCGTCGAGAGGGAACTCGATAATGCACAGGCACAATACAATCCAGACGGCATGATCGCAATCGCGATGAATCCGAAAAACGGCGAAATCCTTGCGATGTCAAGCAGACCTGATTTTGATCCGGCGGATTTCCGGAATGTCGATCCGCTCATCTATAACCGGAACCTCCCTGTATGGAGTTCCTATGAGCCTGGTTCAACATTTAAAATCATTACACTTGCAGCTGCACTTGAAGAGAAAAAAGTAGATTTGCAGAAAGAGCATTTTCATGACGGGGGTTCAGTGGAGGTTGGCGGGGCCAGATTAAAGTGCTGGAAGCGCGGAGGACACGGGAGCCAGTCTTTCCTTGAAGTTGTTCAGAACTCCTGTAACCCGGGTTTTGTAGAGCTTGGTCAAAGACTTGGAACCAGCACCCTTTTTAAATACATCCAAAACTTCGGTTTTGGCCAAAAAACAGGCATTGATCTTCAGGGAGAGGCCAGGGGAATCCTGTTTGATGTTAAAAATGTAGGACCGGTGGAACAGGCAACGACCGCATTCGGACAGGGGGTATCCGTTACACCGATCCAGCAGGTTGCAGCCGTTGCGGCAGCTGTAAATGGAGGTACGCTTTACACCCCGTATATAGCTAAGGAATGGATCGACCCTGTTACAGGAGATGTGATCAGCAGCACAGAACCCGAAGCAAAGCGCAAAGTCATTTCCGAAGAAACGTCGAAGCAAATCAGATATGCACTTGAAAGTGTAGTAGCCCAAGGAACAGGGAAAAACGCATTTGTTGAGGGGTACCGTGTAGGCGGAAAAACAGGGACAGCTCAAAAAGTAAAAGACGGTGTCTATATGAAGAACAACTATATTGTTTCATTCATTGGATTTGCTCCGGCAGACGACCCGGAAATCGTTGTTTATACAGCAGTCGATAATCCTAAGGGCACTGTGCAGTTCGGGGGAACGGTTGCAGCCCCGATTGTCGGAAACATTATGGAAGACAGCCTGAGGGAGCTTGGAGTGAAACCGCGGAAAAACCAAATCGAGAAGGAATACACATGGCTAGACACAAAACTTGTGAGCGTTCCGAATGTTGTAGGGCTTACAGCGCAGGAACTCAGGGAGCAGATGGTGAATCTCAAACTTGATATCGCAGGATCCGGAGATACAGTTGTTCAGCAGTCGCCTCAAGCAGGCGTAAAGGTGAAAGAAGGGTCAACACTTCGTCTTTATTTAGGAAAAGGAAGCAAAAAATCAGATGACAATGACTAAACGCATATGTTCTGAAGCCGGCATTCACAAAACGTGACTGCCTCGCTTTTGTTTGGGGAGAAACAGCTCTGCCCCCGCACATTTTTTAGTGCGGATATGGCTCTTTTACCGAAGATAAGATAAAATAGGTACTGTGCGTTTTTCTGACAAAAGGATGACCATTTGCCGGTATGCCGGCAGGCCGTATATGGAAAAGGACGATTTGCTGCACGACTAAAATAAAGACAGAAACTATTGTTGGTTCTTGAGAGGATTTGGTAAAAATGAAATTACACACACTGCTTTCGCAGCTTCAGAATATAAAATGGAATGTGGAGGAAAATCCGGAAATTCTCTCGATTGAAATGGATTCACGGGAAGTAAAGCAGGACAGCTTATTTATCTGCATCAGCGGATATACGGTTGACGGACACGATTATGCAGAGCAGGCCGTAAGGAACGGCGCAGCCGCTGTACTGTCTGAAAAACCTTTAGACCTGCCGGTGCCTGTTGTCGTTGTTAAAAATACTAAGCGTGCGATGGCGCTTCTTGCAGATGCTTTTTACGGCCATCCAACACAAGGCATGCATTTGATCGGCGTAACAGGAACAAACGGAAAAACATCAACGACACACCTGATTGAGAAAATTCTTGAAAATGCAGGGAAAACAACCGGCCTGATTGGAACAATGTACATAAAGATTGGCAATGAAGAACTGAGTGTCAAAAATACGACACCTGAGAGCCTGACCCTTCAAAAAACATTCCGTACAATGGCAGATAAAGGAGTAAGCCATGGTGTGATGGAGGTTTCATCTCACGCTCTCCATATGGGCCGCGTCCATGGATGTGACTATGATGTAGCCGTGTTTACAAACCTTACCCAGGATCACCTGGATTATCACGAGACAATGGATGCGTACCGTGCAGCCAAAGGGCTCTTGTTTTCTCAGCTTGGCAATACATTTAACCCGGATAAGCCCAAAACGGCGGTTTTAAATGCAGATGATCCTGCATCAGGCGAATTTATGAGCATGACAGCAGCCCATATTCTCACATACGGGATTGATTCAGAATGCGATGTATCTGCACGAAACATCGTCATGTCTCCAAGCGGAACGGCATTTGACCTTGTCACACCGTTTGGCTCACAGCACATCAAAATGAAACTCATCGGCAAATTCAGCATTTATAACGCTCTCGCTGCTGCATCAGCGTGTCTTGCTTCTGGTGTAAGCCTTGAAATTGTTGCCGGGACACTGGCTGAGATTGAAGGGGTAAGAGGCAGATTTGAAGTCGTTGACGGAGGCCAGGATTTCTCTGTCATCGTTGATTATGCCCATACACCTGACAGTCTTGAAAATGTCCTGAAAACAGTTAAGCAGTTTGCTGCAGGAAAAACGTTTGTCATTGTCGGCTGCGGCGGGGACAGAGACAGGACGAAGCGGGCCATCATGGCGCAAATAGCTGTCAAGTATGCAGAAGAGCCCATTTTCACATCGGATAACCCAAGAAGCGAAGAGCCTGCTGCTATCCTTAAGGAAATGGAAGAAGGTGTTGAAGGAGCCTATTTCCATACGATCGAAAAAAGGGAAGATGCGATTTTTTACGCAGTAAATGAAGCAAAAGCGGGGGATGTGATCCTGATTGCAGGCAAGGGTCATGAAACGTATCAGATTATCGGATCAGAGGTATTCGATTTTGATGACCGCGAGGTTGCGCTGCGTGCGGTACAATCTAAATTAAATCAATAACCGGCGGACTTATCCGTACTTTATGAATGAAACAGGGACGCTCAGGCTTACGGGCCTGCGTCCTGCAGTGATACCAGGGAGGATCTATACATGCTTGAACAAATTATCATCTTTACAATACTAATGGGCTTTTTAATCAGTGTTCTGATATCTCCCATCTTTATCCCTTTCTTAAGAAGGCTTAAATTCGGACAGAGCATCAGGGATGAAGGGCCAAAATCGCATCAGAAGAAATCAGGAACGCCTACGATGGGCGGCATCATGATTATCTTGTCTGTCATTGTGACAACCATTGTCATGAGCTACAAATTTGCAGAACCAAGCGTTGAAATGTATTTGCTTTTATTTGTTACGTTCGGTTACGGCCTTCTCGGGTTTTTGGATGATTTCATCAAAGTTGTGATGAAGCGCAACCTCGGCCTAACATCGAAACAAAAGCTGCTCGGGCAAGTCATTATTGCTGTTATTTTCTATATCGTTTTCAGACAGTTTGGATTCTCTTCAGAGGTCCGCATTCCGGGTACTGAGCTCGGTGTTGATCTTGGATGGGCGTATGTGCTGCTTATTGTCTTCATGCTTGTCGGCGGTTCTAATGCAGTTAACTTGACGGATGGTCTCGACGGTCTGCTTTCAGGTACGGCTGCCATTGCGTTTGGAGCATTTGCTGTTCTTGCATGGAATCAATCTCAATATGATGTGGCCATTTTCTCTGTAGCAGTCGTAGGGGCTGTTCTTGGATTTCTCGTATTTAATGCTCACCCCGCAAAAGTATTTATGGGAGATACAGGATCTCTTGCGCTAGGCGGAGCAATCGTAACCATCGCCATTTTAACCAAGCTTGAAATCCTGCTTGTTCTGATCGGCGGAGTATTTGTTATTGAAACTCTTTCCGTTATTATTCAGGTAATCTCTTTTAAAACAACAGGAAAGCGCGTCTTTAAGATGAGTCCCCTTCATCACCATTATGAACTGACAGGATGGTCGGAATGGAGAGTTGTCGTGACGTTCTGGTCAGTAGGGCTGATTTTCGCCGTTCTTGGAATTTACGTAGAGGTGTGGTTATAACATGAAACAAATTAACGATTTTAAAGACAAACATGTCCTTGTGCTCGGGCTCGCAAAAAGCGGCCTGGCTGCAGCAAGGCTCTTACATAAACTGGGTGCGCACGTGACGGTCAATGATATGCTGCCGCTGGAAGAAAACGAATCAGCGCAGGAGCTTGAGGCAATGGGGCTGAGCGTCGTGTGCGGAAGCCATCCGCCTGAACTCCTCGACGGGGCAGAATACATTGTGAAAAATCCCGGTATTCCATATTCAAACACTCTGCTTGCAAAAGCGCTGGAAATGCAAATTCCAATCGTTACAGAAGTTGAACTAGCCTATTTAATCTCAGAAGCTGACATGATCGGCATTACCGGTTCCAACGGGAAAACGACGACGACGACCCTAATCCATGAAATGCTGCTGTCTGACAGGAAAAAGTCACTCATCGCCGGCAATATCGGAACAGTCGCCTGTGAAGTGGCAGAGAAAGCAGACAAAGACAGTATCATCGTTACAGAGCTTTCTTCTTTTCAGCTGATGGGAACGGAAACATTCCGGCCTAAAATTGCCCTGATGCTGAACTTGTTTGATGCCCATCTTGATTATCACGGCACGAGAGAAGAATATGCTTCTGCAAAATCAAGAATTTATGCCAACCAGCAGAACAGTGATTTTGCTGTTGTCAACGCGGATGATGCCGAGGTTGTAAAAGCAGCTGCCGCCGGTAATGGGGAAAAGATTTTCTTTTCCGTTAAAAAAGAGCTTGAATCAGGAGCGTACATCAAAGACGGTGCCGTTTGGTTCAACGATGAAAAAATCATTGATGTAAAAGAGATCGTTCTTCCAGGCAGACACAACCTTGAAAATATTCTCGCTGCTGTTTGTGCGGTGAAACTGAGCGGTGCAAAAACAGAAGCCATCCGCCGTGTTCTGACTTCTTTCAAAGGGGTCAAACACCGTCTGCAGTTTATCCGCACGATAAATGGCGTTAAATATTACAATGACTCAAAAGCTACGAATATCCTGGCTACTTCAAAAGCTCTCCAGGCATTTGATGCACCGACGGTACTACTTGCCGGCGGCCTTGACCGCGGCAATGAATTTGATGAACTGATTCCTTTCCTCGGGAATGTCAAAACTCTGATTACGTTTGGCCAGACTGCGCCAAAGCTTGAGAGAATAGCAGCAGATGCGGGAATAGAAGAGGTTAAACGTGTCGATAATGTTGAACAGGCGGCTTATGCGGCGTTCAGCTTATCTCAGGAAGGCGACATCGTACTCTTATCCCCGGCATGTGCAAGCTGGGATCAATATAAAACATTTGAACAAAGAGGAGACATGTTTGAGAACGCCGTGCATAAGCTAAAGTAAAGGGCTCGTACACGCGCCCTAATTCCATTATATTGGGGTGTTTGGCGTTGACGGCAAAAAGATCTGCACCGGACTTTATACTAGTCATTATCACGCTGCTCCTTCTGACAATTGGACTGATTATGGTTTACAGTGCAAGCGCAGTATGGGCAACGTATAAATTCGAAGATTCGTTTTTCTTTGCCAAGAGGCAGCTTTTGTTCGCAGGCGTCGGAGTCGTAGCCATGTTCTTCATTATGAATGTGGATTACTGGACGTGGAGAACATGGGCGAAAATGCTTGTCATCGTCTGTTTTATCCTGCTTCTCGCTGTCCTTGTTCCCGGTATCGGGATGGAGAGAAACGGATCAAGAAGCTGGATTGGAGTAGGGGCTTTTTCCATACAGCCTTCTGAATTTATGAAGCTTGCAATGATTGCCTTTTTAGCTAAATTTCTATCGGAAAATCAAAAGAAAATAACCTCCTTTAAAAGAGGGCTTTTGCCGTCGCTGGCATTTGTTTTTACCGCATTCGCGCTGATCATGCTGCAGCCGGATCTCGGAACGGGAACGGTTATGGTCGGGACGTGCATTGTCATGATTTTTGTGGCAGGTGCAAGAATCAGTCATTTCGGTTTACTGGGCCTTCTTGGTGTGGCAGGGTTTGCAGCGCTCGTGCTTTCCGCACCTTACCGGATTAAACGGATTACGTCGTTTTTAAATCCGTGGGAAGATCCTCTCGGAAGCGGCTTTCAAATTATCCAGTCATTATATGCAATCGGGCCGGGCGGTTTGTTTGGACTCGGCCTCGGGCAAAGCAGGCAGAAGTTCTTTTATCTGCCGGAGCCGCAGACAGATTTTATTTTCGCCATTCTTGCCGAGGAACTCGGGTTTATTGGCGGATCGCTGATCATTCTTCTGTTTGGCCTCCTGTTATGGCGCGGAGTGAGGATTGCGCTCGGGGCACCCGACCAGTATGGTTCTTACCTTGCAATCGGCATTATAACAATGGTTGCCATACAGGTAATGATCAATATTGGAGTTGTAACAGGTCTAATGCCCGTAACAGGGATCACTCTGCCGTTTTTAAGCTACGGGGGCTCTTCGCTTACGCTGATGCTGATGGCAGTAGGTGTGCTGCTGAACATAAGCAGATATGCCAGGTATTGACGCTATACGTAACGGGGCCCTGTTGAAAAACAGGGTTCCTCGCGTTTTGCGGGAAAGTGGCTGGTTTTTAAGTCTATAAGAATCTAAAATTGATTGGGCATTGTGCTCATAGAATATAAAAACATACAAAAGGGTTTTAACTGCGGTTCAAGAGGGAAAAGAAGATATTGTGCTTTTACAGGCTCCTTCTGACACAGCAGGGAAAATGACAAACAATTTTTACAGGAGGCTGTCATGGAAAACATACTTAATAAGCTTCAAGAGGCACAGGTAGGAAAGGTTGTTCATAACGAACCTTTAGCGAAACACACAACCATTAAAATCGGGGGACCTGCAGAGATTTTCGTGGAACCAGGCTCCATCAGTGATTTGAAAAAGACAATGGACATTGTGAATGAAAGCGGACTGCCGTGGAGAGCAATCGGACGCGGCTCAAATTTGCTTGTCAGTGACGCAGGAATCAAAGGCGTTGTCATTAAACTCGGCAAGGGCCTCGACCATATGGAGATTGACGGAGAGACGGTGACAGCCGGAGGCGGATACTCTCTGATTAAGCTGACAACACTGCTCACCAAGCAGGGACTGTCAGGTCTTCAATTCGCAGGGGGAATCCCGGGCTCAGTCGGCGGCGCTGTCTATATGAACGCCGGAGCTCACGGATCAGATATGTCTAAGATTCTCATAAAAGCACACATTCTGTTTGAAGACGGAAAAATGGAGTGGCTGACCGCTGATGAACTCGAGTTTTCATACCGCACATCGCTGCTTCAGAAAAAGCGTCCGGGCATCTGCCTTGAAGCCGTCCTGAAGCTTCAAAAAGGGAACAGAGAAGAGATTACGGCACAGCTCCAAAAGAATAAGGATTACCGCAGAGAAACACAGCCGTGGGATTTGCCTAACTGCGGAAGTGTATTCCGCAATCCCCTTCCTTACTATGCAGGACAGCTCATTCAGGAATCAGGACTTAAAGGCCACCAGATCGGCGGCGCGAAAATTTCCGATCTCCACGGAAATTTCATCGTGAACACGGGCACTGCCACTGCAAAAGACGTTCTTGACCTGATTGATTATGTCAAAAAGACGATTTATGACAAGCACGGAGTGAAAATGGAGACGGAGGTTGAAATTGCCGGTCAAATGTGATGATTGCTTATCTCTTTTTCCTTATATTGTGGTATACTATCTTTATTAAAAGCACAGTTGCTAAACGGCATCCAGCATGCCGTTTGTTTCTCTTTTTAAGAAGATTTTACGGCCCCGAAAGTCATTCGGGATGAGGGGTGAATACATGGAAAAAGGCAAAGTCGTTTCGCTTGAAGACAGGGTGCCCAAGTTAAAAGAGCACCGGAGGCAAAAATCAAACCGCAGATTAATAGGTTTTCTATCCGTCTTTTTCATCCTCATACTGCTTGTCATCTACTTTCAGTCTCCGCTGAGCAAAGTGTCTTCCATAGAGGTAAAAGGCAACAGAACTGTTTCTGACGAAGAGATCATTTCTTTGAGCGGAATTACCAAAAAAACAGGTTTTTTCAGCATCGAGGTAAGTGAAGTTCGGGAGGCGCTGTCTGGCTTTGACCAAATTCAGGATGTCCGGATTGAAAAAGAGCTGCCAAATAAGGTAACGATTGCAGTCAATGAGTTTCAGAAAGTGGCATACGTCGTAAATGGGGACAAGTTTTCGCCGATTCTTGAGAACGGAAGAACACTTGATCCTGTAACCGGTGCATTTCCAGATGACGCACCGCTTTTGATGAACTGGAAAAACGCTGAAGAAATAGAAGAAATGGCTCTTGAATTAATGAGCCTGCCTGACAGCATTTCAAATGCCATTTCGGAAATTTATCATACACCTGAAGAAATGGACCGGTGGCATATCACGCTGTACATGAATGACGGCTATGAAGTACAGGCATCTGTCAGAGGTTTTTCAGAAAAAATGAAAAATTATCCTTCCATTGTCAGTCAGCTTGAGCCTGGTGCAAAGGGCATTATCCATATGGAAGTCGGCACATACTTTGAATCATTTGACAAGAGCGGGGAAACTGACCTCACCACTCCTGCTGAAGGAGCTGCAGACGAAACAGAGGCGGAGGCGACGGAACAAAATGAAAATGAAAATGAGGGGTAGGTATGTCATCCTCTCCTTAATCATGCTTGTGCTTGGCTTTCTTGTAGCTTTTTCTTATCAGCTAACGAAAGAAAAACAGCCTGAAAGCGGCATTTCTTCTGAACAATGGGATAAAGAATATGAGACAAGGCAGCTTTTGATCAAGCAGGAGGAACGAAATGCCGAGCTTCAAAAGCAATTGTCTGATACCCAGGAAAAGGTCAGGAAAATTGAAGAAGATCTGAAAAATGAAAAGCAGCTTTATTTTAACCTGGTTGAAGATGCCGAGAAATACCGGATGTATGTAGGAGAGCTCGGTGTAAAAGGAGAGGGCATTGAAGTCACTCTTGAAGATTCTTCCTACATACCTGAAGGTGAAAATGTCAATAATTACATTGTGCATGAAGGCCATATTTTTAAAGTGATCAACGAACTTCTCATATCCGGTGCAAGTGCAGTTGCGATCAATGGACAGAGATTATCGCATGATTCGTATATATATTGTAATGGACCTGTTGTAACTGTGGATGGAAATCAATTTCCCGCACCGTTTGTCATTTCAGCCATCGGCGATCCTGCTGTGCTCGACCAGGCTCTGAATATTGCAGGCGGAGTTGTGGAACAAGTAGCATATGACAACATTGTCATTACCCTTGAGAAAAAAGATGAGATTAAAATGAATCCATTGTTGCAAGAAAAGAAATCTTGACGGGTGGTTGCCTTGAAGAAAAATTTGAAGGGTGTCAGCTTTTCCATACTGACAATGATATTCGGCCTTATGCTTGCTGTTCAGTTTCAGTCCATTCAGGAACCTCAGGTCAGAGATACTAGAGACATGTGGCAGCTGCGGGAGGCACTCAAAACAGAGCAGATGATGCAGTCTGAGCTTCTGCTTGAGATCCGCAAGTATGAAGAGCTGATCGATACATATGAGAATGATGAGAGCCAAAGTGCTGAAAAAACCCTGAAGGAAACTGTAGAAGAGCTAAAGAAAGAAGCAGGGCTGACCGAAGTAACAGGGGAGGGGATTACGATTACGATCTCCCCGCTGTTTGAGGAGTCATTGACACAGACGGAAACAAACAGTGTTGCACCGGATTTGCTGAAGCGTCTTTTAAATGAACTTAATTCCTACGGTGCAGAAAGTATCTCAATAGATGGCCGGAGAGTCGTCAATACGACCGTCATCAGGGACATCAACGGCAAAACGAAGATAGACGGCTACAGCCTGCATTCTTTTCCGCTTGAGATTAAGGTGATTGGCGAGGATGCAGAAAAGCTTTTCAGCCGGTTAAATGGATCAACGGTTATGGATACGTTTGCTGTTGATAATCTCAGACTTTCCATCTCGGAGCCAAAAGGGAACATGACGATCCCTCCGTATGATGATGTGATCAGGGTTCAGAATATGAAACCGTTTGAAAAAGGAGAGAATTCATAATGTGGCTTCCCATTTTAGGGTTGATTCTTGGCATCTCATTGGGACTGCTGACTGATTTCCGGATTCCCGGCGAATATTCGAATTACCTTTCCATAGCCATCCTTGCGGCACTTGATACACTGCTTGGGGGGATTCGCGCGCACTTGCAGAATATGTACGATGAAATGGTGTTTGTATCAGGTTTTTTCTTTAACATCATTTTGGCAGCAAGTTTAGCTTTTCTGGGTGTTCATCTTGGTGTAGACTTGTATTTGGTAGCAATATTTGCTTTTGGAGTCAGACTGTTCCAGAATATTGCCGTCATCAGACGAATCATTATTGCCAATTGGACTGAATCGCGCCAAAAACTTAAAAAAAGTTGATTTTTTAAGAGGGAAAATCAAGGATTTGACGAATACTCACTTTAAGTATCTATTTCATGTTAGAACCTGCACGAAGCAGGCTGGAATTTGTGTGACATGCATGTTTCAAATGTCACAGCATTTTTCAGCATTGTTACAAATATGTAAAACTAGATTCATTGTATTGTTGTTCCTCTAATAATAGAATGGAAATGATAAGTTAAGGAGGTGCCATAGAATGAACAACAATGAAATCTTTGTAAGTCTAGACATCGGTACATCCAGTGTTAAGGTTATCATCGGCGAAATGGCAGATGATAATTTGAACATTATTGGTGTAGGCAATGTTAAATCAGAAGGACTCAGAAAAGGGTCGATCGTCGACATTGACGAGACCGTTCATTCTATTAGAAAAGCGGTAGAACAGGCAGAGAGAATGGTAGGCATCCCGCTTAGAAGAGTTGTAGTGGGAGTGACCGGCAATCATGTTCAGCTTCAGGACTGCCACGGTGTTGTGGCTGTCTCAAGCGAAAACCGCGAAATAGCAAACGAGGACATCAGACGCGTCATTGATGCTGCTCAAGTTATGTCAATACCTCCGGAACGGGAGATCATAGATGTGATTCCTCAGCAGTTTATTGTTGACGGACTGGATGAAATCAGCGATCCGCGCGGAATGATCGGTGTGCGTCTTGAAATGGAAGGCACGATCATTACCGGATCAAGAACGATTTTACATAATCTTCTTCGGTGCGTAGAGAAAGCAGGGCTCGAAATTACAGACATATGCCTGCAGCCGCTTGCATCAGGAGCTGTTGCCCTTTCTAAGGATGAGAAAAACCTTGGCGTTGCCCTTGTTGATATCGGGGGCGGTTCAACAACAATTGCCGTCTTTGACCAAGGTCATCTGCAGACGACAAGCGTCCTGCCAATCGGCGGAGAAAACATAACGAAGGATCTGTCCATCGGTCTTCGCACAACGACGGATGAGGCTGAGCGGATCAAAGTAAAGCATGGACATGCCTACTATGATTACGCCTCTGAAGAAGAAGTGTTTGAAGCGGCCATTATCGGCACAGATCAAAAACAGCAATTTAATCAGCTTGAAATTTCTGATATTATAGAAGCCAGACTGGAAGAAATGTTTGAGCTCGTCCAGCACGAGATTAAGAGACTCGGTGTCAGGGACCTGCCAGGAGGATTTGTTCTCACCGGAGGAACTGTAAGCATGCCAGGAGTGCTTGAAATTGCACAGGATGTGCTTCAGAGCAATGTCCGCATTGCAAGCCCGGATTATATCGGGGTCAGAGAACCGCAGTACATGACTGGAGTAGGCCTGATACAGTTTGCCTTTAAAAATGCGAAAATTCAGGGCCGGAGCATCAGTTCAAATGCTGTTCCGGACAAGGCTGAAATGACAGCGCAAAGAGAGCCTCAGCCGCAGCAGAATCAGCAGCAGCGCGCTAAGGCGAAAGAAAAAGAAGAGAAAAAAGAAAGCAAAGTGAAAAAATTCTTTGGTTACTTCTTTGAATAACATGCATCAAGAGGAAGTCATTCGATGGATTAGGAGGATTTTGTATGTTGGAGTTTGAAAGCAATATTGACGGCATGGCAACGATAAAAGTAATTGGGGTTGGCGGCGGCGGAAACAACGCTGTTAACCGTATGATAGAACATGGTGTTCAGGGTGTAGATTTTATCGCTGTAAACACTGATGCACAGGCTTTGAATCTTTCTAAAGCAGAAACTAGAATGCAGATCGGCTCAAAGCTTACAAGAGGCCTTGGCGCAGGCGCAAACCCTGAAGTCGGCAAAAAAGCAGCTGAAGAAAGCAAAGAGCAGATTGAAGAGGCTTTAAGAGGAGCAGACATGGTCTTCGTTACTGCAGGAATGGGCGGCGGTACAGGTACCGGTGCAGCTCCTGTCATCGCCCAGATCGCTAAAGACCTTGGCGCCCTGACTGTTGGGGTTGTAACACGTCCGTTTACGTTTGAAGGGCGCAAGCGTGCGATGCAGGCTGCCGGCGGTATCTCTTCAATGAAAGAATCAGTTGATACGCTGATTGTTATCCCGAACGACCGTCTTCTTGAAATCGTAGACAAAAACACACCGATGCTTGAAGCTTTCCGCGAAGCGGATAACGTTCTTCGCCAAGGTGTACAAGGCATCTCAGATCTGATTGCTGTCCCTGGACTAATCAACCTTGATTTTGCCGATGTTAAGACAATTATGTCAAATAAAGGTTCATCCCTTATGGGTATCGGGGTTGCAACTGGAGAAAGCAGAGCAGCAGAAGCAGCTAAAAAAGCTATTTCAAGTCCGCTTCTTGAGACATCAATTGACGGCGCACAAGGTGTTCTGATGAACATTACCGGCGGTTCAAACCTAAGTCTTTATGAAGTTCAGGAAGCAGCCGACATCGTTGCTACTGCTTCAGATCAGGACGTAAACATGATCTTCGGTTCTGTTATTAACGAAAACCTGAAGGATGAGATTGTGGTAACTGTTATTGCTACAGGCTTTAACGAAGTTGAAATCAATCACAGCAAACCGCAGTCAAGACCATTTGGAAACACGGCTCCTAAACCATCACCTAAACCTCGTGATGTAAGAGAAATGAAACGTGAACGCGAACGCGAGGAGCCTGCTCAGGACATGTCAAGCCGTTCTATGCAGCAAGGCGATGATACACTTGATATCCCGACATTCCTGCGAAACCGCAATAAACGCAGATAATAGCAAAAAAAGACATGGCCAGAAGCCATGTCTTTTTTTTGCATTTTTCTATTCATAAGACCTGTCTCCTCATATTGTCCTGTTCTTCATTGATAAAAGACGTAATTAGTCCCCCGAGAAATCTGCTGATAGTGAGTACCATTCCCTGTATTGTGACAATCTGCTCTGTCTGATCTTTTTATAATGGATAAATTAGGTAAAATGTGTTTATTTTTACAGGCTGGTCTTCCCCATAGTCCGAATGTCCTTTCAAATAATCGGTGTGAATCCCTGTGTTCATCGCCTTTTTAATAGAGTAAAAAAAGACAGGCGTTCCTTCGTCATGATTTACATAACTTTCCATATAAGTAAAATCGATCATTTCTGCAAAAGGGATATTTTGGGTGCAAATAATGACAAAATTTTCAAAAAACTTTCTTTACATTTAGTGTAACAGCTCAGAACGTACATACATTTCAGAGGGAGGGAGGATGCGGAACTGCCTACACCATTATAAGGGGGAATTGAAAGAATGCCGAAGAAATTTGTGAAATCGCTCAGTTTTTTGTCAATCATGATCCTGCTTTTAACCTTGCTTGCGCCAAGTGTGTCAATTGCAAGCACAAACGTCAGCACATCTGTTAAAAATCAAAAAAACATAACGGCTGATAAAGTTTCAAAGAAGGTTGCAGAATCTTTCAAGAAAGAAGAAAAGGTGACGTTTCTCATTAAGCTGAAAGAACAAGTTGATACAGCAAAAGCTGCAAAAAATGCTGCAAAAGCTGAATCCAAAGCAGTTCAGTCTAAATATGAGAAACGGTCGGCTGTCGTTTCTTCCCTTCGTGCAAAAGCCTTTGAAACTCAGCATAATCTGAAAACATACTTAACGAAAGAAGAAAAAGCCGGAAATGCGAAGGACATAAAGTCTTTCTATATCGTAAACGGAATGGCTGTTACGGCTACTAAGGAAGTGATGGAAAAGGTCGCATCTTTCCCGGAAGTGGACAAGGTGCTTCCAAATGAAGTCCGGCAGCTGCATAAGGTTAAAGAGAAAGCAGCAGGTAAACAGACAGAAGCAAACGCCTCTCCTGCAGCAACAGAGTGGAACATCAATCAAGTTGGTGCTCCTGCAGCATGGGAGATGGGCATCGACGGCAGCGGAACCGTTGTTGCTTCGATTGATACAGGTGTTCAATGGGACCACCCGGCATTAAAAGAAAAATACCGCGGCTACAATCCATCTGCACCAAATGCACCTGATCACGAGTTCAGCTGGTTTGATGCTACAGCAAATCAGGAAGCGCCTTATGACGATGATGGGCATGGAACGCACGTAACAGGCACGATGGTAGGCGCAGAGCCGAACGGCAATAACCAAATCGGTGTTGCACCAGGTGCAAAGTGGATTGCTGTCAAAGCATTTACTGCAAATGGCGGAACAGATGCAGATTTGCTTGAGGCAGGAGAGTGGATTCTTGCTCCTAAAGATGCAGCCGGAAATCCGCACCCTGAAATGGCGCCGGATGTAGTCAACAACTCCTGGGGAGGCGGACCAGGGCTTGATGAATGGTACAGGCCGATGGTCAATGCATGGCGCGCTGCAGACATCTTTCCGGAATTCTCTGCAGGCAACACGACATTATTTAACCCGGGAGGTCCGGGATCGATTGCCAACCCGGCAAACTATCCTGAATCCTTTGCAACAGGTGCAACAGACATCAACAACCAATTAGGAAGCTTTTCGCTTCAGGGACCGTCACCTTATAATGAAACAAAGCCTGATATTTCAGCACCGGGCGTAAACATCCGGTCATCTGTTCCAGGCGGAGTTTATGAAGGCGGCTGGAATGGTACATCAATGGCAGGACCTCACGTTTCGGCTGTAGCAGCCCTGCTGAGGCAGGTTGATTCCTCCATTACGGTAGAGGAAATCGAAAACGTACTGACAACTACAGCAACACCACTTACGGATTCAACTTTTACAAACTCACCTAATAACGGATATGGCCATGGACTGGTAAATGCCTATGATGCGGTTTCCTCTCTGATGACAGGTCTTGGAAAAGTAAAAGGACAGGTTGCCAAAGAAGGAGAAGATGCAGAGGCTCCGGTTATGGAACATACAGGGCCTGCAGAGGCATTCGCGGGTATGAATCTTCCATTAACGGTGAATGTATCCGATAATATCAGCGTGACAAACGTCTCCCTTCATTACCAAAGCAATGGCGGACAATGGCAGACAGCTGAAGCTGCCAGAGTGTCGGGTGATTTCCTTGATGGAAATTACGAAGCAGTCATTCCTGGTGAGGCATTAGAAGAAGGAACACTTGTATATAAGTGGAAAGCTGTTGATTTTGGCGCAAATGAAGTGGTATCAGAAGAATATGAAATCGCCGTTCAGCCAGGCATTACGACTGGCTATGAGCAGGATTTTGAATCAGGCGCTGCAGGATGGACTTCTTACGGAGTGAAAAACAGCTGGGAGCATGGAGCACCTGTAAACGGCCCGGGGAATGCAGCTTCAGGTGAAAACGTTTTTGCGACCAACCTTGACGGCGATTACGAAAACGGGGCAAACATGAATTTGCTTATGCCTCCAATTGATTTGCCGGCAGAAGGAGCTGCGTTCCTTCAATTCAAGCAGTGGCATGAACTTGAAAACCGGTATGATTATGGACATGTTTTCGTTTCAACCGATCAGGAAACATGGACTCAGGCATTACGGGTAAACGGGGTCACTGAAAACTGGATGGATGGACAGGTAGACCTTAGCGGGTATGCAGGAGAGCGCATTTATGTTGCGTTCAACGTTACATCGGACGGCAGCGTCGTAAAAGACGGATGGTACATTGACGATGTAAAACTATCAGATACTCCGATTGAAATTCAGAACAAAGCGTCACTTGGAGTTGAAGGCAAATCTGCAACTGCAGATAAAGCTTCAAAAGAGAAAAAGGAAAAAGTGTATCCGAACAAAATCAAACCCGCACCGTTCACTGCTGCCAAAGGATCAACTGACCATGCACAGCCTGCTGCCCTTCCAATGAGAGCAGAAGTAAGCATTGTTGAAACAGGAAGATCGACATACTCTAGCCTTCAGGACGGCAGCTATGAAATCGTTCATGGTGCAGGAGAATTTACTCTCCAGGCAGAAGCATACGGATTTGCGACAGAAACCATGCCGATTACAATTGAAAACGACGGCATCACAGAAGCAAACTTTGTTCTAGAAGAACTTCCTCAAGGAACAGTGAGCGGAGTAGTGACAAATGAAGCAACAGGCGAGCCGGTTGCAAACGCGACCCTTCTGCTTGTTGAAGATGCCGCCATTACTCCTGTTCAAACGAATGAACAAGGGGAATATTCAATTGAAGCCTACGAAGGAGACTATACGCTGAAAGCGATGGCACCTTCTTATTATGCCAAGGACACAAGCATCACGATCGATGCAGAACAGACAACTGTTCAAAATATTACGCTTAAGCCGTTCATCGGGTACCCGGGTGAGATCGGATATGACGACGGGACAGCTGAAAACGCCAGAGCATTTAATGCAGCAGGCAATGGCTGGGCTGTGAAAATGTCTCTTGCTGAAGGAAACGAGAGAGCGATGGTAACGGGCGGACTGTTCAGGTTCTGGGATACAGAATGGCCTGTACCTGGAGGCACTGAATTCCAGGTTGCCATTTACGATGCTTCAGGAACGGACGGTGCACCGGGCAAAAAGCTTGCCGGACCGATCAATGCAGAAGCGCTGCGCAACGGAGAATGGACAATGGTCAACTTGCTTGACCAGGGCGTAGTTGTGGATGGCGATTTCTATATGGTTTACATTCAAACGAAAGCAAACCCTAATTCGCCTGGGCTTGCAACAGATGAAGATGGCGAAAATGCCGGACGCAGCTGGCAGATGGTCAGCGGAGCCTGGTCACCTTCACCTGCTGAAGAAGGAAACTACATGATCAGGGCGATTGTGGACTATGAAGTGACTGCTCCGGAAATTACCTCACCTAAAGACGGTTCGTTCACAAATAAAGAAACGGCTGTTGTAGAGGGGAAAGCATCACCGACAACCACTGTTCATATTTACAATGGTGAAACAGAGGCAGCTTCTGTGCAAGCTACAGAAACCGGCACATTCCGGGCAGAAGTCATGCTGAATACAGGCGAAAATGTTCTGACTGCCAAGTCCAGCACAGATGCAGGCATGACAGATGCATCTAATGCAGTAAAAGTGACGCTGGACAAAACCAAACCGGTATTCACCGTTGAAAATCCTAAAGACGGACAAAAGCTGAACACGGAAGCATTAACGGTCAGCGGAACCGTTGCAGATGATAATCTGGACTGGATAAAAGTTAATGGACAAAAAGCTGCCGTCAAGGACGGCAAATTCTCTAAACGGATTCTGCTTGAAAACGGAGAGAATGTAATAACCGTTCTTGCAGCAGACAAAGCAGGAAACCGTTTGAAGAAAACCGTTAAAGTATATGTGAAATATGATGCACCGGTCATTGAAAATCTAAAACCTGCCGAGGATAAATACATCAAGTCAGGTGAAAGCGTGAAAATAGAATTTGACAGCGAAGAAGATCTGGATGCAACGTTCGTTCTTCATATGCCGCTTACAAATGCGCGAATCCAGAATGCAACAGAGCTTCCGCTGAGAGAAACATCACCAGGACATTACGAGGGCTATTACACGGCAACATCCAATATGAAAGCTGACGGTGCGAGAATCGAAGTCATTGCAAAAGATGACTTTGGCAACGAAACAAGAGCCGTCGCAGAAGGCAAACTGTTTATAAACGGCAAAAAACCTGCAAATAAATAAGCTCACAAAGAACTCTCATTCCGGTTGCGGAATGAGAGTTTTTGTTTTTTATATACATAACTCATGTTCATACAGAATTCCATATGCCAATCCACTCTTTTCCATCGACAAATAGCAGCGATATCTATCAAAAATACTCTATTTTATCGGCAGTAACTGACAGACTTCACCTGCTGGGCTCAGCTATACTATTACTATCCAATCGGACAGCGCCCTTATTTTTTCTTAGATGTGAAAACCTCAGGGGAAGGAGTTTAACGTGGCCATATATTTGGATGTCATCTGGTTTTTGAATTTTTCTTTTGATCTTTTCCTGCTGCTTTTGACGGCTATATTGCTGAAGCAGAAACTGATGAAGATCAGGATTTTGATTGGAGCCTTGATTGGATCTGGCATCGTTGTCCTTCTGTTCACACCTTTTGCACCCATTGCAACGCATCCTTTAGGCAAATTATCCGTTTCTGTCTTTATGATTTTGGCAGCCTTTGGTTTTAAGAGGTTTAAGTACTTCGCCAAGTGTCTGCTTACTTTTTATTTCGTTACTTTTATGGTAGGCGGGGCCATGATGGGGGCCCATTATTTTATTCAGACGGAAATCGGATTTGCAGACGGAATTTTAATGACAAACTCAGGAGGTTTCGGCGATCCAGTCAGCTGGCTGTTTGTCATCGCCGGCTTTCCTGCAGCCTGGTATTTTTCAAGAAAGAGGCTCGATGATCTTGAAATGAAAAAGATTCAATATGACATGATCGTCTCGGTTTACGTCAGGATTGGTGAAGCATCGTTTACACTGAAGGGCCTGATTGACAGCGGAAATCAGCTTTATGATCCCATCTCAAAGTCCCCGGTCATGATTGCAGATGCCAATAAGCTGAAAGGGCATCTTCCGGATGCGCTGCTTGATATAGCGCTTCAGGAAGATGTGATGACGGCTCTAACCGCGTCAAGTGAATCTCATTCTATGGATAACAGAGTAAGAATTATTCCGTTTCGAGTCGTTGGAAAATCAAATCAGTTTTTGATTGGTTTAAAACCGGATGAGGTCATCGTGACAACAAAAGATGAAACGATTCTTGCTTCAAAAACGATTATCGGGCTGAACCGAACAAGCCTGTCGCCTGAAGGGGAATATGACTGCATCGTTCATCCGAAAATGCTTCAGAGCGGAGCCGTGCAGGACGTTTCATAACGGTTTTTCCGAACGCAGTGACAAGTGCCACCAAAACAGGATTTAAAATCGAATGATGGTTTCAAACTTTGCAATCAGTGCCACCAAAACAAAATTCCAACCGCTTGATGGTACCGAACTCAGGTATAAGTGCCATCAAAACAGAATTTCAACCGCTTGATGGTCCCGAACGCACCGATAAGTGCCATCAAAACAGAATTCCAACCGCTTGATGGTCCCGAACGCACCGATAAGTGCCATCAAAACAGAATTTCAACACCTTGGTGGTACCGAACTCAGGTATAAGTGCCATCAAAACAGAATTTCAACCGCTTGATGGTCCCGAACGCACCGATAAGTGCCATCAAACCAAAATCTCACCCGTTTGATGGTTCTGAACACAGCGATATCGTTATCCTGTAGTAGTGTACTCAGCTGTAAAGGAAAATAGAAGGGAGAGAATTATGAAAAAACTAAAATTGCAGATTACGTATCTCTGGTATAAATTACTGATGAAGCTGGGCCTGAAAACAGATGAAATCCACTATATAGGAGGAAGCGAAGCACTGCCGCCCCCGCTTACAAAGGATGAAGAAGAAGTCCTTCTGAAAAAACTGCCGGGAGGCGATCAGGCGGCACGCTCCATTCTGATTGAAAGAAATTTAAGACTTGTCGTCTATATTGCCAGAAAGTTTGAGAATACAGGCATTAACATTGAAGATTTGATCAGCATCGGAACAATTGGACTGATCAAAGCTGTCAACACCTTCAATCCGGAAAAGAAAATCAAGCTTGCAACCTATGCATCACGATGCATCGAGAATGAAATCCTGATGTATCTGAGAAGAAACAACAAGATCCGGTCTGAAGTTTCATTTGATGAACCATTGAATATCGACTGGGACGGAAACGAGCTGCTGCTGTCGGATGTTCTCGGAACCGAGGAGGACATCATCACAAAAGATCTTGAAGCCAATGTGGACCGCAAACTTCTCCTTAAAGCTCTTCAGCAGCTGAATGACCGGGAAAAGCAGATCATGGAACTGCGTTTTGGCCTTCAGGGAGGAGAAGAAAAAACGCAGAAAGATGTCGCGGATATGCTTGGGATCTCCCAGTCTTACATATCCAGGCTTGAGAAGAGAATTATCAAAAGATTGCGCAAAGAATTCAATAAAATGGTCTAAAAAAATATTATCCGCCGAATTTCCAGTTCCTGTATGCTTCGGAGTCACTTTCGTGATTTTTGGCTTTTGGACATGTGCATATTTTTCCCACCTAAGGAGATACTTAACTCTGTACAGCAGCTCCTGTTAGGAGGGAAAGATGTGGCAAGAAATAAAGTTGAAATATGCGGAGTAGATACTTCCAAACTTCCAGTCCTGAAAAATGAGGAAATGAGAATCCTGTTCCGCGAGATGCAAAGCGGTAATTCGGATGCACGGGAAAAGCTCGTGAACGGGAATCTTCGCTTGGTTTTGAGCGTCATTCAGCGATTTAACAACCGCGGTGAGTTTGTCGATGACCTGTTTCAAGTTGGCTGTATTGGACTTATGAAATCCATTGATAATTTCGATCTTGGCCAGAATGTAAAATTTTCAACTTATGCTGTACCGATGATTATTGGAGAGATCAGGCGCTATCTGCGCGATAACAATCCGATCCGGGTTTCCAGATCTCTTCGTGATATTGCCTACAAAGCTTTGCAGGTCAGGGAACAATTGATGAGCAAAACCTCAAGAGAACCGACAGCGGAAGAAATATCCCGGGTACTGGAAGTCCCGCATGAAGAAATCGTCTTTGCACTGGATGCCATCCAGGACCCGGTGTCGCTTTTTGAACCGATCTACAACGATGGCGGAGATCCAATCTATGTCATGGATCAGCTCAGTGACGAAAAAAACCGCGATTCACACTGGATTGAAGAAATTGCTTTAAAAGAGGGAATGCGCAGGCTTAATGAGCGTGAAAAACTCATATTGAGAAAACGGTTCTTCCAGGGAAAAACCCAAATGGAAGTGGCGGAGGAAATCGGCATCTCACAAGCGCAGGTATCAAGGCTTGAAAAAGCTGCTATCAAACAAATGAATAAGAATATACAGAACTAGAGCCGTCTTCAGACGGCTCTTTTTCATGAACTTGAGGGAATAGAACGCTCACATTCATACATATAGTTAAGTAGACGGGGGGCGGATGCGATGATGAATATATCTGAATTTCAGACTAAAGATGTTGTCAATGTTTCAGATGGAAAGAAGCTCGGAATGGTATCGGATTTTGATATAAATGTAACGACGGGGAAGATTCAGGCAGTCTTTATAAGCGGGCCGGGCAAAGTTCTCGGTTTTTTCGGCAAGGAGGAAGAAGTCATCGTACCGTGGAGGAACATTGTCAAAATCGGAGAAGATGTGATTTTAGTCCGTGTAAATAGGGAAATAGACCAAAACAGCGAATTAATTTAACAATCTTTCTGTCGGAATGGGAAAGATGTGGTAAAATATAGTCGTATATAAAATGCTTAGAACAGCAAACAGAAGGAATGATCATTTATGACTCAGAATCCGCTTAACCTTCAGCATGAGACATACTTAAACAGCCCGGACTGGGAACAATTAAATGAAGATCTCATTATCGGATTTACAACAAAAAACGGTGGAGTCTCAAGCGGTCACTTTCAGTCTCTGAATCTTGGCCTTCATGTCCACGACGATCCCGGATGCGTAACAGAAAACAGAAAGATCCTTGCATCAGCCGTGAATATGCCTCTTGAACATTGGGTGTATGCAGACCAGGTTCATGACAGCAGCATTTATAAAGCACGCAAGGAAGACCGTTCAAAAGGGACAATGAATTATGCTTCGGCTGTTCCGGAAACAGACGGCCTTTACACAGATGAAGAAGACCTGATGCTTTCTCTCTGCTACGCAGACTGTGTGCCTCTTTTCTTCTATGAACCTGAAAAAAGGCTGGTCGGCACTGCTCATGCAGGCTGGAAAGGTTCAGTCCTTGATATCGGAGGCAAAATGGCAAGAACGTGGACTCAGAACGAAGGCGTCCCGGCAAAATCCATTTACGCCATCATCGGACCATCCATCGGAACTTGCTGCTATACAGTTGATGATTATGTCATTGATAGAGTAAACAACGCGCTGTCTAAAGATTTCCCTTCTCCATATGAAGAGGTGTCTGCCGGGCAGTATTCACTTGACTTAAAGCTGCTCAACAAATATTTGCTTTTGAAAGCAGGACTGAGTGAGTCCCGCATATTGACAAGTCCGCTTTGTACAAGCTGCGAATCTTCCCTGTTTTTTTCACACAGGAGAGATCAGGGCAAAACCGGAAGAATGGCTGGATTTATCGGTTTAAAGGGGAGGCAAAAACAACTGTGAGCGTGAAACAGAATTTAGAGGAAATACGTGCCAGAATTAAACATACATGCAGTAAAACAGACCGCAATCCGGATGAGATCAGCCTGATTGCCGTCACGAAATATGTCTGCATCGAACGGGCGAAAGAAGCTGTTGAAGCAGGCATTGCCCATCTTGGCGAAAACAGAAACGAAGGTCTTGCCGAAAAATATGAAGCTATTGGCAACAGCGCTTCATGGCATTTTATCGGAACCCTTCAGACGAGAAAAGTAAAAGACATGATTGATAAAGCAGACTACATACATTCCCTGGACAGGCTTTCGCTAGCTAAAGAAATTGATAAACGGGCCGATGATAAAGTAAAGTGCTTCATTCAGGTGAATACGTCGGGAGAAGAATCCAAGCATGGCATGACACCTGAGGAAGTTCTCCCATTTGTTAAGGAGCTTGAGAATTATCCGAACATTCTTGTCGTCGGGTTAATGACTATGGCACCTAACACAGATGATGAACATGTATTGAGAGAATCCTTCAAAAGGCTCCGTACATTGCGCGGGGAAGTAACATCCCTTCATCTGCCGTATGCACCTTGCAGTGAGCTTTCTATGGGAATGTCGAATGACTTTGAAATAGCGGTTGAAGAAGGCGCTACTTTCATCCGCATCGGCTCAGCCCTGGTTGGATAAGAAATCGGAGGTGTCACGTACATGAGTATTAAAAATAAGTTTAAAAGCTTTTTTGCCCTTGATGAGGAGGAATATGAATACGTTGAGCAGGAGAGGCATCAGGACTATGATTACGAGGAAGAACAGCCGTTTACTCCAAAGCCGCAGCAGACCAAACAGAATGTTGTCAGTTTGCAAAGTGTTCAGAAATCATCTAAAGTGGTTTTATGCGAGCCGAGGGTATACGCCGAAGCACAGGATGTTGCCGATCAGCTGAAGAACAGACGGGCAGTTGTTGTCAATCTGCAGCGCATTCAGCATGACCAGGCAAAGCGCATTGTAGACTTTTTAAGCGGAACTGTGTACGCTATAGGTGGAGACATTCAGAAAATAGGAGCGAATATTTTCCTGTGCACACCGGATAACGTTGATGTTGCAGGCTCGATTTCAGAAATTGTCTCGGAAGAAGATCAGAGGTGGTAAAAATAAATGGGCGTAGTAGCTGATGTTTTATTTACGTTGTTGCAGGTTTATTCTTATGCGATTATTATTTACATCTTGCTTTCATGGTTTCCGAATGCAAGAGAAAGCAGTTTCGGACAGCTGCTTGCTAAAATTGTAGAGCCGTACCTTGAACCTTTCCGCAGGTTTATTCCGCCGCTTGGCATGATTGACATCTCACCAATTGTTGCACTTCTTGCTCTGCGATTTGCAGGATACGGGCTTAACTCGATTTTCACAATGATTGGATAAGATACAGGCGGTGCCGTACATAACGGCACTGTTTTCATTTTGGCATCAATTTATAAGAGCTTAACGAAAAGGCTGGAAGATTAATATGGACCACATTTATCAGCACTTCAGACAGGAAGAACGGCATTTTATCGATCAGGCTTCAGAATGGAAAGAAAGTGTCATGAACAGCTATGCTCCAAAATTGACGGATTTTCTTGACCCGAGAGAGCAGGAAATGGTTAAAGCAGTCGTCGGATCAAGCACGGATGTGTGTCTTCAGTTTTCGGGAGAGAATATGGAACGAAAACGGGCTTTGCTTTATCCGGACTACTTTGTTCCTTCCCATGAGGATTTCCAGCTTTCCCTGCTTGAAATCGGATATCCGTCTAAGTTTGTTAGCATCGAACACCGGCAAGTACTGGGTGCTTTAATGTCACTCGGGCTCAAACGGTCAAAATTCGGCGATCTGCTGTTTTCCGGCGACCGGATACAGCTGGTTGCTGCAAAAGAAACAGAATCTTTTCTTTTGATGAATCTGACTGAAATCGGCCGGGCAAAAGTTTCGCTGAGCGCACTTGACTGGAGTGAGCGCATCCTCCATGTGGAAGAAATGCTGGAAAAAACAGCGACCGTCAGTTCCTTAAGGCTTGATGCTGTTGCAGCATCTGTTTATAACATTTCCCGGCAAAAAATCGGCGCGCTTGTTCAGACGGGTTATGTGAAAGTAAACTTTCGGGTCATCGAGCAGCCGTCATTTGAATGCAGAGAGGGAGACACGCTTTCTGTCAGAGGCCACGGCAGATCCAAACTATTGTCGATTGATGGCAGGACAAAGAAAGATAAGTGGAAAATTTCATATGGCATTCAAAAATAAATTTGGGAAATTAGAAGGATTTTTGCCTTTTCTGTCAAAATATGAATTATACTTGAAGAAAGATCGATTGATCAATACATACTGGAGGTGGCAGAAGTGCCGTTAACACCGCTTGATATTCATAACAAAGAATTTAACAAAGGGTTCCGGGGCTATGACGAGGACGAAGTCAATGAGTTCCTCGACCAGGTCATCAAAGATTATGAGCTTGCCATCCGCGAGAAAAAAGAACTCGAAAACAAAGTGACTGAACTTAATGAACGCATTGGTCATTTTTCAAATATCGAGGAAACACTCAATAAATCCATTCTTGTAGCGCAGGAGGCTGCTGAGGAAGTCCGCCGCCACGCACAAAAGGAAGCTAAGCTGATTGTGAAGGAAGCAGAGAAAAACGCTGACCGGATCATTAATGAATCTCTTTCTAAATCAAGAAAAATAGCTGTGGAAATTGAAGAGCTGAAAAAGCAGTCGAAAGTTTTCAGAACACGCTTCCAGATGCTGATTGAAGCACAGCTTGACCTTCTTAAAAATGATGACTGGGATCACCTCCTTGAGTATGAACTTGAATCATTATACGAGGAACGCGAAGAATCAAAGGTACAGTCTTGACTTTGAAGCACCATTTCACATATAATTTGATGACTACTATTAAATAAATGATTAAAAAACCATGACAGGGACAGTAGCAGTATGAAATCTTTTAAAGCGAGCCGGAGTTGGTGCGAGTCCGGCAAAGAAGCAAACTTGCGAAAATCACCCTCGAGTTTTTTTGCTGAACCTATAGAATCAGTAAGCAAAAACGCGTTATTCACGTTACGAATCTCAAAGAGGATAAGCAGTTTTTTTAGCTTATCTAAAAGGGTGGTACCGCGAGAAACCTTCTCGTCCCTTCTGGGATGAGAAGGTTTTTTGTGTTTTCTCTGCCCCATTACAAACTGTCTGGAGGAATACCGATGGAGTACAAAGATACCCTGCTGATGCCGAAAACCGAATTTCCGATGAGAGGAAACCTTCCTAACCGCGAACCGCAAATTCAGGAAAAATGGGAAGAAATGACGATTTACCAAAAAGTTCAGGAGCGCACAAAAGACCGCCCGATGTTTATTCTTCATGACGGACCGCCGTATGCAAATGGAGATATCCACATGGGCCATGCACTGAACAAAGTGCTGAAGGATTTTATCGTCCGCTATAAATCAATTAGCGGATACAACGCTCCGTATGTTCCGGGCTGGGACACACATGGTCTGCCGATTGAAACGGCTCTTACTAAAAACAAAAAAGTAAACCGCAAAGAATTAAGTGTAGCTGAATTCCGCAAGCTGTGCGCAGAGTATGCATGGGAGCAAATCAACAATCAGCGTGAGCAGTTTAAGCGTCTCGGTGTTCGCGGTGACTGGGAAAACCCTTATGTGACGCTGAATCCGGAGTATGAAGCCCAGCAGATCAAAGTGTTCGGGGAAATGGCGAAGAAAGGGTACATCTATAAAGGATTAAAGCCGGTTTACTGGTCACCTTCAAGTGAGTCTGCTCTTGCAGAAGCTGAAATCGAGTATTATGACAAACGCTCTGCTTCTATTTATGTAGCATTTACTGTTGCACAGGGAAATGAAGTGCTGAGCGGCGGAGAAAAAATCATTATCTGGACGACTACTCCGTGGACGATTCCTGCAAACCTTGGCATTGCTGTTCATCCGGACCTTGAGTATACGGTGGCAGATGCAGGTGGGGAATCATTCGTTGTTGCATCAGCATTGCTTGAAACGGTAGCTAAAGAACTCGGATGGGAAGACTATAAGGCTGTCAAAACATTCAAAGGCGCAGAGATCGAAAGAGTGTCTGCAAAGCATCCGCTGTATGACCGCGAATCCCTCGTTGTTCTGGGCGAACATGTTACGACAGATGCCGGTACCGGCTGCGTTCATACTGCACCTGGCCATGGGGAAGATGACTTTATCGTCGGTCAGAAATACGGTCTTGGTGTTCTTTGTCCGGTTGATGAAAAGGGACATATGACAAGCGAAGCTCCAGGGTTTGAAGGCATGTTCTATGATGCGGCAAACAAGCCGATTACAGAAAAGCTTGAAGAAGCAGGCGCACTGCTTAAGCTTTCGTTCATCACACACTCATACCCTCATGACTGGAGAACGAAAAAACCGACAATTTTCCGTGCAACTGCCCAGTGGTTTGCATCCATCAAGGATTTCCGCGAGGATCTTCTTCAGGCGGTAAAAGATACGAAATGGGTACCTGCCTGGGGCGAGACAAGATTGTTCAACATGGTTCGCGACCGCGGGGACTGGTGTATTTCTAGACAGCGTGCATGGGGAGTTCCGATTCCTGTCTTTTATGCAGAAAATGGAGAGCCGATCATTACGGATGAAACAATCGATCATGTATCCGGCCTGTTCCGCGAGCACGGTTCAAACATCTGGTTTGAACGTGAAACAAAAGATCTTCTTCCTGAGGGATTCACGCATCCTGGCAGCCCGAATGGAAACTTCACGAAAGAACAGGACATCATGGATGTCTGGTTCGACTCTGGTTCATCGCATCAGGCAGTATTGCTTGAAAGAGATGATCTGCAGCGTCCGGCAGACCTTTATTTGGAAGGCTCTGATCAATACCGCGGCTGGTTTAACTCTTCCCTGTCCACAGGTGTTGCTGTAACAGGAAAAGCTCCATATAAAGGCGTTCTCAGCCATGGTTTTGCCCTGGACGGAGAAGGACGCAAAATGAGTAAATCTCTTGGGAACGTTGTGCTGCCTTCAAAAGTTATGAACCAGCTTGGGGGAGACATTCTTCGTCTTTGGGTTGCTTCTGTTGACTACCAGGCTGATGTAAGAGTTTCAGACAACATTCTGAAGCAAGTGGCTGAGGTGTACAGAAAAATCCGCAATACTTTCCGTTTCCTTCTTGGAAACCTTGCTGATTTTAATCCGGAAACAGATGCCCTCGCGTTTGACGAGCTTCGCGATGTTGACCGTTACATGATGGTTAAGCTGAACAAGCTGACAGACAAAGTGAAAAAATCGTATGAAGACTATGAGTTCGCGGCCATCTTCCATGCGGTTCATAATTTCTGCACGATCGAACTGAGCTCCTTCTATCTGGATTTCGCTAAAGATGTTCTCTACATCGAAGCTCCTGATAACAAAGAGCGCCGCGCCATTCAGACCGTTCTTTATGACACGCTGCTTTCACTTGTCAAGCTGGTTGCTCCAATTCTTCCTCACACGGCTGATGAAGTATGGGCACACATTGACTCTGTTTCAGAAGAAAGCGTTCAGCTGACAGATATGCCTGAAAGCAAAGAAATTGCCGGCGCTGACCTGCTTGAGAAGAAATGGGATGCTTTCATGGAGCTTCGCGATGATGTCTTAAAGGCACTTGAAGAAGCCCGCAATGAAAAAGTAATCGGCAAATCGCTGACTGCAAGCATCGAAGTATATGCGAACGGTGAAGCGAAACAATTGCTCCAATCCATTGATGAAAACTTAAAGCAGCTGTTCATTGTATCAGGCTTTAAGCTTGCAGGTAATTATGAGGACGCTCCTGAGGATGCACATACTTGCGAAAAAGTAAAAATCACCGTTAAGCCTGCTGAAGGCGAAACATGTGAAAGATGCTGGGTTGTCACAACCGATGTGGGCGAAAATGAAAATCATAAAACACTCTGCACGCGCTGTGCAGCGATTGTTGACGAACATTATACGACTGCTTAAACACATAGAAAAACCGCTGAATTGATCAGCGGTTTTTTTTGTGTGCACTCCTATTGACTAAACGGCTGATTCCGCTTTTCGTGGTGTCCAGCTCCATCAGCCAACTCCTCCGACAGAACAAAATCCCCAAAAAAGGCGGGACCCGTACTTTTCCGGTGATTTCTTATCTGACTGAAAGGGTTAAACGGTCGGCTCCGCTTTTCGCGGTGTCCAGCTCCATCAGCCAACTCCTCCGTCAGAACAAAATCCCCCAAAAAGTCAAACCCGGACTTTTAGGGGGATTTCTTTTCTGCCTGTCGGAGCTAAACGGCTGATTCCGCTTTTCGTGGTGTCCAGCTCCATCGCCCAACTCCTCTGTCAGAACGGAACCGTCGGCAAAGGCAAAAAGCGCCTTTACCGCCGTTTCCTTATCTGACTCCCGGAGCTAAACGGGCGATTCCGCTTTTCTTATTCCCTCCACAGGAAAATTCTTATCAGCGTGAGGGCCTTCAATCCGGATAGACTATAGGTACAAAGCCAAGCCACAAGGAGATGTCCGCTATGAGTATAGATGCTATCTGGCATGAGCTTCAATTGATGCAGCGAGAGCTTAAGTCAAGGCTTTTTGATCATTGTCTGTTTGATATGGAGACAGAACAGCCTCATTTATTTTATCCATACAAAGAAAAAACAATTATGGGACATGTGAAAGAAGAGCTGAACGACGTTGAGAGAGCGCTCCTTAAAATAAAAAACGGAACGTACGGCATTTGTGAAGAAACCGGACTTGCAATTGAACTTGAAAAATTAGCGATTATCCCCACTGCAAGAAGCATACATGATTTTGCTTTTCAGGAACTGTATGAACGAAAATCCCTGCCTCATACTTATTATCATCCATCCCTTTATTTAGAAGCAGAAGAATATCAGTAATACCTTCAGACAAGCTTTGCTCTTCTATTTTGCCTGTGATACAATTCAGAAGTATATTATAGGAAAGTTGGGGAAAGCTTGTGCTTTACTATCTCATCGCACTTGTGATTATTGCACTGGATCAGCTGACAAAATGGCTGATTGTAAAAGAACTTGAAATCGGAGAAAGCATACCGGTTATTGAAAATGTCCTGTACATTACCTCACATCGGAATCAGGGAGCTGCCTGGGGAATTCTTCAGGGCCAGATGTGGTTTTTTTACGTGATTACAATTATCGTTGTAGCCGGCCTGGTTGTTTACATTCAAAAATATACAAACGGAAGCCGTCTGATGGGGATCGCACTTGGCTTAATGCTTGGCGGTGCAATCGGCAACTTTATTGACAGAGTGATTCATCAGGAAGTGGTTGATTTTGTCCAAACCTATATTGGTACATACCCGTTTCCAATTTTCAATGTAGCGGATTCTGCTCTTTGTGTGGGAGTAGCGCTGCTCTTTATTGTCATGCTTTTAGATGGGAAACAAGAGAAGGAGAAAGTGAATGAACAGCATAGAAATTAAGATTGATGACAGCAATAAATATGAACGCCTTGATAAGCTGCTTGCTGCTGAAAATGCAGACTGGTCAAGAAGCCAGGTTCAGATCTGGATTAAAGAGGGACATGTGAAAGTGAATGACGGGGAGTCAAGAAGCAATTATAAAGTTCAGCCAGGTGATACAGTCACTCTTCTCATTCCGGATCCTGAGCCGCTTGATGTTCTGCCGGAAGAAATGAATCTTGATGTTTATTATGAGGATGCAGACGTTCTTGTTGTCAATAAACCTAAAGGGATGGTTGTCCATCCTGCACCTGGACATTTATCAGGAACACTTGTAAATGGACTCATGGCCCACTGCAAAGACCTTTCAGGTATAAACGGCGTTATGAGACCCGGCATTGTCCACCGGATTGATAAAGATACTTCAGGACTTCTGATGGTTGCCAAAAACGACATGGCGCATGAGTCGCTGGTTAACCAGCTTGTGGAAAAATCGGTTACAAGACGGTATCAGGCGATTGTTCATGGGATTATTCAGCATGACAAGGGAACAGTTGATGCTCCGATCGGCCGCGATAAACAGGACCGCCAGAGCATGACGGTTACAAATGAGCACAGCAAGGACGCTGTCACTCATTTTCATGTTCTTGACCGCTTTGCGGGCTTCACGCTGATTGAGTGCCAGCTTGAGACAGGCAGAACGCATCAGATCAGAGTTCATATGAAATACATTGGTTTCCCTATTGTCGGCGATCCGAAATACGGCCCGAAAAAAACGCCGAATATCGGAGGCCAGGCGCTTCATGCAGGCGTTCTCGGCTTTAAGCATCCCCGCACGGGCGAGTACCTTGAATTTAATGCTCCTCTTCCTGCTGAATTTCAGCAGGTAATCGAAGATCTGAAAAAAAGTCATTGACACAAGCCATATGATTTGTCATAATAGCTGTAGTTGAAAATGAACCTTTAAGACAGTCCCGTGAGGCTGAGAAGGAAACGGATCTTATGCGCATAGTCTGCGTATATTTAAGCACGCATCCAATCCCTCTTGCCAAACGGCAGGAGGGATTTTCTTGTTTTCAGGTTCAAAAGGAGAGGTGAACAGCATGCCCCAAAAAGCAGTTGTGCTTGACCAGCAGTCAATCAGAAGAGCATTGACAAGAATTGCCCACGAAATTATCGAACGAAACAAAGGCATTGATTCTGTCATTCTTGTCGGGATCAAGACAAGAGGCATCCATCTTGCCAAAAGGCTTGCAGAACGGATCGAACAGATTGAAGGCAAGCCTGTAGAGGTAGGAGAGCTTGACATTACACTCTACAGAGATGACCTTTCCAAAAAAACAGTGAATGAGGAGCCGCTCGTGAAAGGCTCGGATATTCCTGCAGATATCACCAACAAAACAGTCATCCTGATTGATGACGTCCTATATACAGGAAGAACAGTCCGCGCAGGGCTTGATGCGCTGATTGACATCGGAAGACCTTCACAGATCCAGCTCGCGGTCCTGGTAGACAGGGGACACAGAGAACTTCCGATCCGGGCAGACTATGTCGGCAAAAACATCCCGACCTCAAGCTCTGAAAAAATTGTTGTCGAACTGATGGAGGTGGATAAAAACGATCAGGTCGCCATACACGAAAAAGAATAGCCAACCCTTTTAATGAAGTCCAGAGAGGCTGCAAAAGGAACGTAAAATCACACCTGTGATTCTTTTTGACAGGATGATTATGCCTCTTTGCAGCCTCATGCAAAGAGGTTTTTTTATAAAAAGAAAGCGGGGAAAAGACATGAAACCAAGAAAAGAAGCTCTACAGCTTGATATAAAAGAAACACCAAAGCCGCTCACATGGATCACCCTGAGCTTTCAGCATCTGTTTGCCATGTTTGGAGCGACCATCCTCGTACCCTTCCTGGTAGGACTTGATCCTGCTGTCGCCCTGATTTCAAGCGGGCTTGGGACGCTTGCGTTTCTGCTGATCACAAAAGGCCAGGTGCCGGCCTATCTGGGTTCCTCATTCGCCTTCATCGCACCAATTATCGCAGCTAAGGCAGCTGAAGGACCCGAAGGCGCAATGGTCGGAAGCTTCCTGGCAGGAGTCGTTTACGGACTTGTAGCCCTGCTGATTAAAATCGTCGGATACAAGTGGATCATGAAGCTTCTGCCTCCGGTGGTCGTCGGTCCTGTCATCATCGTCATCGGACTGAGCCTTGCAGGAACTGCGGTGGATATGGCCATGAACAGCCCTGAAGGAGAATATAACCTGACCTACTTCTCGGTAGCTCTTGTGACGCTTGCGATAACGATTGTATGCTCGGTTGCATTTAAAGGCTTTGTCAGCCTGATTCCTGTTCTGATCGGAATCGCCGGCGGCTACCTGTACGCCCTCGCAATCGGATTGGTTGATTTCAGTAAAGTTGTTGGGGCAGAACTGTTTCAAAAACCGGACTTTATCATACCTTTTGTCACATATACTCCAGGGTTTTCCTATGAAATCGTTCTTCTGATGGTCCCTGTCGCAGTTGTGACCCTCTCAGAGCATATCGGACATCAGCTTGTTCTTGGTAAAGTGGTTGAGAGGGATTACTTGAAAGAGCCTGGTCTGCACCGTTCAATCCTCGGAGATGGAGTAGCAACGATGATCGCATCACTTATCGGCGGACCGCCGAATACAACGTACGGCGAAAACATCGGCGTACTTGCCATTACAAGGGTCTACAGCGTCTACATCATCGCAGGTGCTGCGGTTATGGCCGTCGTGTTCGGCTTCATCGGAAAAATTTCAGCATTCATCAGCTCTATACCGACACCGGTTATGGGAGGCGTATCCATCCTGCTGTTTGGGATTATTGCCTCATCAGGATTAAGAATGCTGACTGATAACAAGATTGATTTCGGAAATAAACGAAACCTTGTGATTTCCTCAGTCATCCTGGTCATCGGGATTGGCGGAGCCATGATAAAAGTAAGCGAGCAGTTTGAACTTCACGGCATGGCACTTGCGGCAATCATCGGCATTGCCCTGAACCTGATCCTTCCGGGGCGCAAAGCTGCTGAACGTGAACAAACAGCTGCAAATGAACATACAGCTGCATAAGAACACCTTTTAACGAAAAGTCCAGAGAGGCTTACAAGGGTGGACGGGCACGGACAAAGCAACCTTTTGGTTTTGTCCTGCCTTCTCACACCCTGAAACCGGATTTCAGGGTGTTTTTTTGCAGAAAAACGACGGGAGAGATGATGATGAAGCACTTGCTTAGAATGAATGATCTGCCTGCAGATGAAATTTTAAACATATTAAAGGACGCAGAAAAATTCCGTTCAGGAAAGGCGGAAGTTCAAAAAACGGCATTGTTTGCTGCGAACCTGTTTTTTGAACCGAGCACAAGAACACGGTTCAGTTTTGAAGTAGCTGAGAAAAGGCTTGGCCTAAATGTTCTTAACTTTGATGCCTCACATTCAAGCGTGCAAAAAGGAGAAACCCTTTATGACACAGTGCGCACGCTTGAGGCAATAGGAGCAAACGCAGTCGTCATCAGACATCCTGAAGATGAGTACTTCGAAGAACTGAAAGAGAAAGTCGGAATTCCGATTTTAAATGCAGGAGACGGCTGCGGCCATCATCCTACACAATCGCTTCTTGATCTGCTGACCATCCGCCAGGAGTTTGGAAAGTTCGAAGGTCTGACCGTCTCCATTCATGGAGACATCAAGCATAGCCGCGTTGCAAGGTCTAATGCGGAGGTTCTGCGGAGGCTCGGGGCAAATGTCCTGCTCTGTGCGCCTGATGAGTGGAAGGATGAAACATACGGCACATATGCAGAGACAGATGAAGCCATTCAAGCTTCAGACGTCGTGATGCTCCTGAGAATCCAGCATGAAAGACACGGAAGCAACAGCAGCGCAGGAGCAGATTACCACAACCTTTACGGACTTACGCTAGAAAGAGAAAAAACGATGAAGCCGAAAGCCATTATCATGCATCCAGCCCCGGTGAACAGAGGCGTTGAAATCGCAGATGAACTGGTTGAATGCAGAAGATCGAGAATTTTTAAGCAAATGGAAAACGGCGTATATGTCAGAATGGCCGTTTTAAAACGCGCGCTTGACGGCGCAGCATCACATAACAAGGGGGAAGCAGCATATGCAATCTATCATTAAAAACGGCTTGATTTTAACGGACAGCGGAGAAAAAGTGAAAGCTGATATTCTGATTTCAGACGGCATCATCTCAAAGATCAGCGAAAACATCGAAGCGGATGCAGTAGAGGTCATCGATGCTGAGGGCAAGCTGGTTTCCCCGGGGTTTATCGATTTACATATCCACTTGAGGGAACCTGGCGGAGAACATAAAGAAACGATTGAAACAGGTACGAAGGCTGCTGCTGCAGGAGGCTTTACAGCCGTTGCCGCCATGCCGAATACAAAGCCTGTTCCGGACCACGCAGAGCAAATGAACTGGCTGCAGGACAGGATTAAAGAAAAAGCTTCTGTACGAGTTCTTCCGTATGCATCGATCACGGTAAGACAGGCTGGAAAAGAACTGACGGATTTCAAAAAGCTGAAAGAAGCAGGAGCGTTTGCCTTTACAGATGACGGAGTAGGCGTTCAGTCTGCCGGCATGATGTTTGAGGCAATGAAAAAAGCGGCAGAGACCGGTGCAAGCATCGTAGCCCACTGTGAAGACAACTCGCTGATTTATAAAGGGGCACTTCATGACGGGGAATTTGCAAAAAGGCAAGGGATCAATGGCATTCCTTCAATCTGCGAATCTGTGCAGATCGCAAGAGATGTACTGCTGGCTGAAGCCGCAGGCTGCCACTACCACGTGTGCCACATCAGCACGAAAGAGTCAGTCAGAGTCGTGCGAGATGCGAAAAAAGCAGGCATAAACGTAACAGCGGAAGTAACGCCTCATCACCTTCTGCTGTGCGACACAGATATCCCCGGACTGGATACAAATTACAAAATGAATCCGCCGCTCCGTGGGAAAGAAGACCGGGAAGCGCTGATTGAAGGGCTGCTTGACGGAACAATTGATTTTATCGCGACGGACCATGCTCCGCATACAGCGGAAGAAAAGGCCGAACCGCTGAGCCTTGCTCCGTTCGGCATTGTGGGACTTGAAACGGCATTTCCGCTTTTATACACCCGGTTTGTTGAGTCAGGGGAATGGAAGCTGAAACAGCTGATTGATTTTCTCACAGCTAAGCCGGCGGAAACGTTTGGCCTGCCATTTGGCAGACTTGAAGAAGGCCGCGCAGCGGATTTGACGATCCTTGATCTGGAAGAAGAAAAAACCATAAATCCGGAAACGTTCCTTTCAAAAGGAAAAAACACACCGTTTGCAGGCTATTCATGCAAAGGCTGGCCGGAAGCAACCATCTTTGAAGGCAAAATCGTATGGAAAAGGGAGAGAGTAAACGTATGATCAGACATCTGATTCTCGAAGACGGCACCATTTTTACAGGACAGGGATTTGGAAGCGAAGCGGATACAATGGGAGAGGTAGTGTTCCATACTGGAATGACAGGCTATCAGGAGATTCTCTCCGACCCGTCATACTGCGGGCAGATTGTGACGCTTACGTATCCGATGATTGGAAACTACGGCATTAACCGCGACGATTTTGAAACGATTTCTCCATTCATCAACGGGTTTATCGTAAAAGAATTATGTGAAGTGCCATCAAATTTCAGAAGCGAGTTTTCACTGGACGAGTACTTCAAAATCAAGGGAATTCCCGGACTTGCAGGCATAGATACACGCAAGCTGACAAGAATTATCCGCACTTATGGAACATTGAAAGGCGCTTTTTGCTCAGAGCATGCAGATGTAGATGAGGTGATTGCCTCATTGAGATCAGCGGAGCTTCCAAGAAATCAGGTGGAAATTGTTTCGACTAAAACACCTTATCCAAGCCCTGGACGCGGATGCAGAGTGGTTCTTGTCGATTTCGGGATGAAACACGGCATCCTCCGCGAGCTGAACAAACGCAGCTGCGATGTGGTCGTCGTGCCCCATACGGCTACTGCTGAAGAAATCCTTCAGTTAAATCCAGACGGCATCATGCTGTCAAACGGACCTGGGGACCCGAAAGATGTCCCTCATGCACTTGAGATGATCAATGGAGTGCTCGGGAAAATTCCTCTATTCGGCATCTGCCTTGGCCATCAGCTTTTTGCCCTTGCAGGGGGAGCCGATACGGAAAAAATGAAATTCGGACACCGCGGGTCAAACCATCCGGTAAAAGACCTGTCAACAGGAAAGGTAGCTCTTACCTCCCAAAATCACGGATACACCGTTACTCTTGATTCAGTAAAAGCAACAGACCTTGAGGTTACTCATCTTGCTTTAAACGACGGATCTGTAGAAGGACTGAAGCATAAAACGCTGCCTGCCTTCACCGTGCAGTACCATCCGGAAGCTTCACCGGGACCAGAAGATGCAAACGGACTATTTGATCAATTTATCGACATGATTGAAACATTCAAGAAAGAAGGGATCAACGTATGCCAAAACGCGTAGACATTAAAAAAATTCTAGTAATCGGATCAGGGCCAATTATCATCGGACAGGCAGCAGAGTTTGACTATGCAGGAACACAGGCCTGCATCGCTCTTAAAGAAGAAGGTTATGAAGTCATCCTTGTCAATTCAAACCCTGCAACGATCATGACAGATACAGAAATGGCAGACAAAGTGTATATTGAGCCCCTGACACTTGAGTTTTTGACGAAAATCATCCGCAAAGAACGCCCGGATGCACTTCTTCCGACGCTTGGAGGCCAGACAGGCCTTAACATGGCGGTTCAGCTTGCTGAAGCAGGGGTTCTTGAAGAATGCAACGTTGAGATTCTTGGAACAAAATTAAGCGCTATACAAAAAGCGGAAGACCGCGATCTTTTCCGCCAGCTGATGAATGAACTGGGTGAGCCGGTTCCGGAGAGCGATATTGTCCACAACCTTGAAGAAGCTTACGCTTTTATAGAAAAAGTCGGTTATCCTGTCATCGTAAGACCTGCCTATACACTTGGAGGCACAGGCGGCGGAATCTGTTCAAACGAAGAAGAGCTGATTGAAATCGTGACAAGCGGACTAAAATACAGTCCGGTCACACAATGCCTGCTTGAAAAAAGCATCGCGGGTTATAAAGAAATCGAATATGAAGTCATGCGTGATAAAAATGACAGCGCAATTGTTGTCTGCAACATGGAAAACATCGATCCTGTCGGCATTCATACAGGCGACTCCATCGTAGTTGCACCAAGCCAGACGCTTAGCGACAGAGAGTATCAGATGCTCAGGAACGTTTCACTTAAAATTATCCGCGCACTCGGAATAGAAGGGGGATGCAATGTCCAGCTTGCGCTTGATCCGCACAGCTTCCAGTACTACATCATTGAAGTGAATCCGCGTGTAAGCCGGTCATCAGCGCTTGCATCTAAAGCAACAGGCTATCCGATTGCGAAGCTTGCGGCAAAAATTGCTGTCGGACTGACTCTTGATGAAATGATGAACCCGGTAACTGGCAAAACGTATGCGTGCTTTGAGCCGGCTCTTGACTACATCGTCACAAAAATCCCGAGATGGCCGTTTGATAAATTTGAGTCAGCCAACCGCAGACTCGGAACGCAGATGAAAGCTACCGGCGAAGTGATGGCGATTGGCAGAACGCTTGAAGAATCCCTGCTTAAAGCCGTCCGTTCACTTGAAGCGGATCAGTACCATATCGATCTGAAACATGCAGCCGATTTCAGCGATGAAAAGATTGAAAAGCGAATCCGCAAAGCAGGAGACGAGAGGCTGTTCTATCTTTCTGAAGCGATCAGAAGAGGCGTATCAATCGAGACGATTCATGAGTGGAGCGGAATTGACCTATTCTTCCTTGTGAAAATTGAAAATATCATCAAGTTTGAGCGTGTCATTGAAGAAGCGAAGTTTGATGCCATCACCCTTGAAAAAGCGAAAAAGATGGGCTTCTCTGATATCGCTGTTGCTGAACTTTGGAAAACAACAGAGCGGGAGGTATACAAATTCAGAAAACAGCTGAACTTGTTCCCGGTCTATAAAACAGTTGATACGTGCGCAGCAGAATTCGAATCTGAAACACCTTACTTCTACGGCACGTATGAAGATGAGAATGAATCAGCTGTTACAGAAAAAGAAAGTGTGATTGTCCTTGGTTCAGGGCCGATCCGAATCGGGCAGGGTGTAGAATTCGACTATGCAACCGTGCACTCCGTATGGGCCATTAAAGAAGCCGGATATGAAGCGATTATCATCAACAACAATCCTGAAACCGTCTCAACCGATTTCAGCATCTCGGATAAGCTTTACTTTGAGCCGCTGACGGCGGAAGATGTGATGCACATCATCGAACTTGAAAAGCCTAAAGGGGTAGTTGTTCAGTTCGGGGGACAGACAGCGATAAACCTTGCGGATGAACTTGAAGCAAGAGGCGTCAAGATTCTCGGAACATCTCTTGAGGATTTGGACCGTGCGGAAAACAGAGATAAATTTGAGCACACATTAAACACACTCGGCATCCCTCAGCCTCTTGGAAAAACGGCGACATCTGTAGAAGAGGCGGTTGCCATTGCTTCATCCATCCGCTATCCGGTTCTTGTCAGACCGTCATATGTTCTCGGCGGACGTGCGATGGAAATCGTGCATGAGGAAACTGATCTGCTGCATTACATGAAAAATGCTGTAAAAGTAAATCCGCAGCACCCGGTACTGATCGATAAATATTTAACTGGAAAAGAAATAGAAGTTGATGCGATCTCAGACGGCAAAAACGTCTTTATTCCTGGAATTATGGAGCATATCGAGCGTGCAGGGGTCCACTCCGGAGATTCCATCGCGGTTTATCCTCCGCAAACACTGACGGAAGATATCAAAAAGACAATTACTGAACGGACAATCGCACTTGCAAGGGGATTAAACATTAAAGGGCTTCTGAACATTCAGTTTGTCATCTATAAAGATGAAGTATTTGTCATCGAAGTGAATCCAAGATCTAGCCGCACGGTTCCTTTCTTAAGCAAAATAACAGGCGTGCCGATGGCAAATCTTGCAACGAAGGTGATACTCGGCAAATCATTGCCGGAGCTTGGGTATGAAACGGGCATTCAGCCTGAAAGCGAGGGCGTCTATGTCAAAGTGCCGGTCTTCTCTTTTGAAAAGCTGCGCAGAGTGGATATTACGCTCGGCCCTGAAATGAAATCGACAGGCGAAGTGATGGGAAAAGATTCAACCCTTGAAAAAGCTCTTTATAAAGGCCTGATCGCATCAGGAATGAAAGTGCAGAATTACGGACAGGTCCTTCTGACAATCGCGGACAAAGATAAAGAAGAAGGTCTGGAGGTAGCACGCCGCTTCAGTGCAATCGGCTATCAGATCATGGCAACAAGCGGAACAGCCGGCTACCTGCATGAGAACGGGGTAGAAGCGAGAATCGTCGGCAAAATCGGCAGCGAGTCTCCTACTATGCTGGATATTATCCGCACGGGCGAAGCCCAGTTCGTTATCAATACACTGACCAAAGGAAAACAGCCGCAGCGCGATGGCTTCAGAATCAGACGCGAGTCGGTTGAAAACGGCATCCCGTGTCTCACATCACTTGACACAGCAAAAGCGATTTTAAGAGTTTTAGAGTCAATGACTTTCTCAACAGAACAAATGCCAAAACGAGTAATCAGCAAAGAGGTGACGTACGCTTGATCCGAAAAGAATGGATGATCATTGCCGGACAGAGAGAAATTGCTGAGGGAATTTATGAGCTTACATTAAAAGGGAGTCTGGTCGACGAGATGAACCAGCCCGGCCAGTTCGTTCATATCAAGGTTTCAAGTGCAGCATCTCCTCTTTTAAGAAGACCGATCAGCATTGCAAAAATAGAGAAAGAAAAGCGGGAATTCACGATGATCTACCGGGCAGAGGGAGCGGGCACGAAGCTCCTCTCTGCAAGGAAAGAAGGAGAACTGGTCGATGTGCTCGGCCCGCTTGGAAACGGATTTGATCCAAAAAGCCTGAATCAGGGAGATACAGCGCTTCTTGTCGGAGGCGGCATCGGAGTCCCTCCTTTATACGAGCTTTCAAGACGTCTGCTTGCAAAGGGTGTTAACGTCCGCCACGTACTCGGTTTCCAGTCTGCGGATCAGGTTTTCTATGAAAGTGAGTTTAAGAAACTCGGAGAAACCTATATTGCGACGGCAGATGGTTCATACGGGACGAAAGGGTTCGTCACAGACTGCATCAAAGAGCGCAGCATCGATTTTGACGCTCTTTTCGCATGCGGTCCGACCCCCATGCTTTCAAGCCTCCAAAATCTTTTTCCTGACAAGCCTGTTTTTCTCTCTCTTGAAGAAAGAATGGGCTGCGGAATCGGCGCATGCTTTGCATGTGTGTGCCATACAGCAGATGACCCGAATGGCACATCTTACAAAAAAGTGTGCACCGACGGGCCGGTATTTAAAGCAGGAGAGGTTGTGCTGTCATGCTGAATGTTGAACTTCCGGGACTTTCACTCAAAAATCCGATTATGCCTGCATCAGGCTGCTTTGGCTTCGGAAAAGAATTCGCAGGCCTTTATGATCTGAACAAACTTGGAGCCATCATGATTAAGGCAGCAACGGCCGAACCGAGATTTGGAAATCCGACGCCGAGGGTGGCTGAAACAGAAGCGGGCATGCTCAATGCAATCGGCCTGCAAAACCCCGGACTGAAAGGTATCCTTGAAAATGAACTTCCCTGGCTTGAGTCATTCGATGTGCCGGTTCTTGCAAATGTGGCGGGCTCAGCAGAAGAAGATTATGTAGAAGTCGCAAGAGAGATCAGCAGGGCGAAAAATGTTCACGCGCTTGAACTGAACATTTCCTGTCCGAATGTGAAAACCGGTGGAATTGCTTTCGGTACAAACCCCGAAATGGCAGCCTCCCTTACGCGAGCAGTTAAAGCTGTGTCAGAGGTGCCTGTTTATGTCAAGCTGTCACCGAACGTCAGCAATATCACGGAAATTGCCAAAGCGATCGAAGCGGCTGGAGCAGATGGATTAACGATGATCAACACGCTCATCGGAATGAGGCTGGATTTGAAAACAGGAAAGCCGGTTCTTGCAAACCGAACAGGAGGATTATCCGGTCCTGCCATCAAACCGGTAGCCATCCGCATGATTCATGAAGTCAGCCAGGCTGTATCCATTCCTATTATCGGCATGGGCGGTGTTCAGACAGCAGAAGATGTTCTTGAATTCATGTATGCGGGGGCAAGCGCCGTAGCCGTAGGAACAGCCAACTTTGTAAATCCATTCGTCTGCCCTGAAATCATTGAAGAACTGCCTCATGTCCTTAAAAAATATGGGTTTGACCACATTACAGAATGCATTGGAAGGAGCTTTAAGCATGAACGAGAGACCGCTGATTATCGCGCTTGATTTTAAGGATGCTGCGGAAACAGGAGAATTCCTGAAAAAGATGTCCGGACAAAAGCTGTATGTAAAAGCAGGCATGGAGCTCTTTTACCGGGAAGGTCCTGCAATCATCGATCAGCTGAAATCAGGCGGACATGAGATTTTCCTTGATCTTAAGCTCCATGATATTCCCGAAACAGTGAAAAAAGCGATGAGGGGTCTTGCCGGACTCGGAGTCAATCTGGTCAATGTGCATGCTGCCGGCGGCAGTGCCATGATGGAATCTGCAATGGAAGGTCTTGAGGCCGGAACACCTGCAGGCTCCAAGCGTCCCGCCTGCATTGCTGTCACTCAGCTGACAAGCACATCGGCAGAGATGCTGAAGAAAGAATTGCTGATCGGCAACAGCCTTGATGATACGGTGCTAAGCTACGCTAAGCTTGCGGCGAAAAGCGGCCTTGACGGTATTGTCTGCTCTTCTCTGGAGGTGCCCCGCATCTACAGCGAGCTTCCAGCCTCGTTTATGACCGTAACACCCGGCATACGCATGAGCGGAGATGCAGTAAATGACCAGGTCAGGGTGGCAACTCCTGAAAAAGCGAGAGAGCTTGGGTCAACCGGAATTGTGGTCGGACGGAGCATCACTAAAGCACCGGATCCGCTTGCGGCCTATACTCAAATGAAAAACGCCTGGGAGGGACTGCCTGTATGAACCATCAAATTGCAGAACAACTGCTGACAATCGAAGCTGTATTCCTTAGCCCGAATGATCCGTTTACATGGTCAAGCGGGCTCAAATCACCGATCTACTGCGATAACCGCCTCACGCTTTCTTATCCGGAAGTAAGAAAAAACATTGCAGAAGGCCTGTCGGCTCTGATCAGAGAGCATTATCCCCAAGCTGAAATGATAGCAGGCACGGCTACTGCAGGAATTCCTCATGCTGCATGGGTAAGTGATCTTCTGAATCTGCCGATGTCCTATGTGAGAAGCAAGCCAAAGGGACACGGAAAGGGCAATCAGATTGAAGGAAAGATCCGGGAAGGACAGAAAGTGGTAGTAGTGGAGGATTTGATTTCAACCGGAGGAAGCGTTATTACGGCGGTCAAAGCCCTTAGAGAAGCCGGATGCGAAGTGATCGGCGCTGTATCCATTTTCACATATGAACTGCAAAAAGGGACAGAGATGCTTGAGGAAGAAGGCATTCATTCCGTATCACTGACGGACTATTCATCTCTGATTGAAACAGCTCTGAAAAAAGGCTCCATTCAAAAAGAAGACTTAGCCAAGCTGAAGAAATGGCGTGAAAATCCATCGTCAGAAGAATGGCTGAACGTATAAATGATAAAGGCATCAGAAGCAGCTGATGCCTTTTTTTATTTCCATATCAGCACGCTTCCGGAAAAAGCCAGTGTGCTGATCAGCAAAAAGCCAATTCTGAATCCTTTTTTCTGCCAGGGTGCAGGCAGCAGCTTCCCGCTGAGTTTAAATCCCGCAGAACCGAGCATTCCGAAACACTTCATCACTCCGCGTTCCTCTTTCATTTTTTCAAAAATGGCTGGGTCATCAATCTCCATTGCCGCATAAGCTAATGAAAATCCGCCTAACGCATAAAAAACGGCAGCTGCACTTAACAAGATAAAAATAACTCCCACCTCCCGGACGAACTATAGTACACCTTATTCCGGCGCTGTATATCTAGCACTTTTTTATCAATAGTTCCTAAAAAGAGTCGTTTTTTTAATTCCGATAGAAAAACTAAGGTTGACAGTGACTGCAATTGTGATAAAATTTAGAAAAATATAATAAACTTATCCAGAGAGGCGGAGGGAACTGGCCCGGTGAAGCCCGGCAACCTGCATGCGTGCAAGGTGCTACATCCAGCAAAATGAAACCCATTTTGGAAGATAAGGTTGATGCCTGAACAGTCTTTCAAACCGGAAGGCTTTTTTTAATGGGAAAGAAACGGGGGACCACTGTGGGTACTGATCAAAAACTTGACGCGGTCATCGACAGGCTGAAGGAAATGCTGAACACAATGAGCTATGGTTCTGTGACACTGATCGTTCAGGACGGAAAAGTGATTCAGCTTGAGAAAAATGAAAAAATAAGAATGAAATGAAAAATGCTGACTGGATAAACTGGAGGCATTTTAACGAAAGCGGGCTCCTGTCCTACTATTAAAAGCTTTTTGTACAGGACCTGAAAAAGTGAGGAGAAGACCAGCATGCTTACGTATAAAACATGGCAGGAGCATGAACAGACTTTTGAAACAGACGACGGGTACAGCGGCGCATTGAATGTGCTGAACTGGGCTTACGGCCATTACGGCGAAGAGATTGTCTATGCCTGCAGCTTTGGCATTGAGGGCATTGTTCTCATTGACCTGATTTCAAAAGTAAAACCGGATGCGTCGATTGTGTTTCTTGATACAGATGTTCATTTCAAGGAAACATATGAAACCATTGAACGTGTAAAAGAAAAGTATCCCAAGCTCCGAATTACGATGAAAAAACCAGCCCTTACCCTTGCAGAACAAGCTGAACAGCATGGAGATAAGCTGTGGGAAACAAATCCGAATCAGTGCTGTGCAATCAGAAAGCTTCAGCCGCTGAATGAAACACTCTCTCAGTCAAAAGCGTGGATTTCAGGGCTTCGGAGAGAGCAGTCTGAAACAAGGAAAAATGTGCAATTTATCAATAAAGACGACAAGTTTCAGTCGGTAAAAGTCTGTCCTCTCATTCACTGGACGTGGAAAGATGTCTGGCGCTATGTTCATAAAAATGACCTCCCTTATAATCCGCTCCATGATCAGGGATATCCGAGCATCGGCTGTTTCCACTGCACGCAGCCTGCGTTCAGTGCAGATGATCTGCGCTCAGGCAGATGGAGCGGCCAGGGCAAAACAGAATGCGGCCTGCATGGATAAGGAGGGATTGCGGTGCTTGAACTGGGTGCGCTTGCCATCAGTCTCTTTTTCGCCATGAATATTGGAGCGAGCGGGGCCGCTGCTTCCATGGGAGTAGCTTACGGTTCCGGTGCAGTTCCGAAAGCCCGGCATGCCCTTTTTATATGCGCCATCGGTGTTTTTGCAGGCGCGTATCTTGGCGGGGGAGAGGTTGTTAAGACAATAAGTGCCGGAATTATTCCGCAGGATATCATTGATGTGAAAGTTGTTCTGATCATTATTTTGTCTGCGACAAGCTCGCTGTTTCTTGCAAACCTGCTGGGAATCCCGCTTTCAACAAGCGAGGTGACGGTTGGAGCCGTTGTGGGAGTGGGAGTTGCCTATCAGATCCTATTTATTAAATCACTGATGATTATCATGATGTTCTGGGTGATTGTTCCTGTCGCAGCTTTCGGAATTGCCTGGCTGTTCGGCAAAGGGCTTTATAAAGTGCAGCATAAACCGTTCTTTAAAGACCGTCCGCTCCTTACAGGCATCCTGATACTGGCAGGATTTTTCGAGGCTTTCTCAGCTGGAATGAACAATGTGGCAAACGCAGTAGGGCCGCTTGTCGGGGCTGGCCTGATTTCCGTGCCGGACGGGACCCTGCTCGGAGGAGCATTTGTTGCTCTTGGAGCGATTTTTCTCGGCAAAAAAGTGCTTGAAACAAACGGTAAGAAAATTACCCGGTATTCAAAGCCTGAAGGCATTCTGATTTCCGGTACAGGAGCAGGACTTGTGATTGCCAGTTCCATTTTCGGACTTCCCGTCCCTCTGACGCAGGTGACCTCATCAGCTATTATCGGACTTGGAATGGCGAAAAGCGGGAGCGAGATCCTTCAAAAGCACATTGTGAAGAAAATCATCCGAATCTGGATTGTTTCACCGTTGTTTTCACTTGCCATATCGTATATGCTTGTCAAACTGTTTTTGGAAAAGGATATGTACTCCCTTATCGTTCTTCTGAGTGTCATGCTGGCAACACTTGGTGCACTGAGCCTGATGAAGGCGATAAAGGATGAAAAGCGTGCCGTGCATGAAGAAGGCGGAGGCATTTAACATTAAAACCAATTAAAAAGGTCAGTTTAGGAGGAAAAATAAATGAGTTTACAGCCGCATGGTGGAGTATTAGTTGATGTATACAATCCTGAAGTAACTGCACATGAAATCGATCAGGTGATCGAAATTGATGCAATGGCTCTCAGCGATCTGGAATTGATCGGAATCGGAGCCTACAGCCCGCTTACGGGTTTTTTAACACAAGAGGATTATGAAAGTGTAGTCACCAGCATGAGACTTGCAGACGGCACAGTCTGGAGTATTCCGATCACGCTTCCGGTTTCAAGAGAAACAGCAGCGTCGCTGAAGACAGGAGACAAAGCAAAGCTTCAGTATGGCGGCGAAGTGTATGGGCTGATTGAAATCGAAGATCTCTATGAGCCGGATAAAACGAATGAAGCGATCAATGTTTACGGAACAGCGGATCTCGCCCATCCCGGAGTGAAAAAACTGCATGAAAGAGAAGACATCTATGCAGGAGGCAAAATCACTCTGATCAAGCGTCCCGATAAGCCGTTTAAAGAATATACGTTTGATCCATCAGAAACAAGAGCGATTTTTAAAAGTAAAGAGTGGAAAACCGTAGTCGGCTTCCAGACAAGAAATCCTGTGCACAGAGCACATGAATACATCCAGAAAGCTGCCCTTGAAACAGTTGACGGATTGTTTCTGAATCCTCTTGTCGGCGAAACGAAATCTGATGATATTTCAGCAGAAATCCGCATGGAGAGCTATGAAGTATTGCTTAAAAACTACTATCCGGAAGAACGAGTGGAGCTTGGCGTTTTCCCTGCTGCGATGAGATATGCAGGACCAAGAGAAGCGATTTTCCATGCGCTTGTCCGCAAAAATTACGGATGCACGCATTTTATTGTCGGAAGAGATCATGCAGGCGTCGGTGATTATTACGGCACATATGATGCTCAGAAGATATTTGACCAATTTGAAGAAGCGGAGCTTGGCATTAAGCCGATGAAATTCGACCACAGCTTCTACTGCAGCAAATGCGAAAGTATGGCTACAACGAAAACGTGCCCTCATGACAGCGCAGATCACGTCATTCTCTCAGGCACAAAGGTCAGACAGATGCTGAGAAACGGCGAAGTGCCGCCAAGCACATTCAGCAGGCCTGAAGTGATTGAAGTATTGATCAGCGGACTAAAAAAAGAAGTCGTTTCGTAAGAAGGGAGAAACAATGATGAGCAGCAATATCGTATGGCATCAAGCATCTATCGCAAAAGAAGAACGGCATAATAAAAACAAGCATCAAAGCTTTATCCTCTGGTTTACAGGGCTGTCTGCTTCAGGCAAGTCTTCTGTCGCAAACGCATTTGCACGGACATTGTTCGACCGCGGCGCCCAGTCATTTGTGCTGGATGGAGACAACGTGAGACATGGACTGAACAGTGATCTTGGCTTCGGTGAAGAAGACCGCAAAGAAAATATCCGCCGGATCGGCGAGGTTTCAAAGCTGTTTGTGGAAAGCGGGCAGATTGTCCTGACGGCGTTTATTTCACCCTACCGCGCTGACCGCGATCTTGTCAGATCGCTTGTCGGAGAGAATGAATTTCTTGAGGTCTATGTGAAATGTTCTGTTGAAGAATGCGAGAAGCGTGATCCTAAAGGTCTTTATAAAAAAGCGAGAAATGAAGAGATTAAGAACTTTACGGGAATCAGCGCCCCGTACGAGGAACCTCTTCATCCCGAAATTATTCTGGACACCGAAAAGCACTCAGTAGAAGAGTGTGTCAAACAGCTGACAAAAGCTTTGATTGAAAGAGGCTTGATTTAACAAAAATATTCTAAAAAATGCTCCGTTTTCCTGATATAGTAGACTGTAAGAATCACTACATCACACGCCGAACGCAGCGAGGCAGTTTTCATATAAGTAAGGAGAGTCTATCAATGGGGAATGTTTATTTAGTAGGTGCAGGACCAGGTGATCCTGAACTGATCACGTTAAAGGCTGTTAAATGCATTCAAAAGGCCGATGTCATTTTATATGACCGCCTTGTGAACAAAGAATTGCTTTCCTATGCAAAAGAAGGTGCAGACCTTATTTACTGCGGAAAGCTGCCAGATTATCACTTAATGAAGCAGGAAACAATCAATCATTTTCTTGTCCGCTACGCTAAAAGCGGAAAAATCGTCACCCGTCTGAAAGGCGGAGATCCGTTTGTGTTCGGCCGGGGTGCAGAAGAAGCGGAAGCCCTTGTCAAACACGGCATCCCGTTTGAAATTGTACCCGGCATCACATCTGGAATAGCTGCTGCTGCATATGCAGGGATTCCCGTCACACACCGTGATGTGAGCGCAAGCGTTGCCTTCGTTGCAGGGCACCATAAAAACGATGAAAAAGAAGAGCAAAAATGGGCAAGTCTTGCAAAAGGGATTGATACACTTGCAATCTATATGGGAGTGGGGAATCTGCCCTATATTCAGGAGCAGCTGCTGAAAAACGGAAAGTCCAAAGATACCCCTGCTGCGCTTGTTCACTGGGGAACGACTGACGTTCAGAAGACTGTAACCGGAACGCTTGAAACGATTGCAGAGATTGCCAGAACTGAAAAAATCACGAACCCCAGCATGATCATCATCGGAGAAGTTGTCCGCTACCGCGAAAAAATCAGCTGGTTTGAGGAAAAAGCCTCTAAAGCTGCCATCAGCGGGGTGCTTTAGGATGAAACAGGCTGTTCTATATGTCTGCCACGGCAGCCGGATCAGACAGGCCTGTGATGAGGCTGTCTCCTTTATCAGGCGGGTCCAGCCGCACATCGAAGCGGATATTCAGGAAATTTGCTTTCTTGAACTGGCCGAGCCCTCCATTGAAGAAGGATTCGCTGCATGCGTCAGAAAAGGGGCTGAAAAAATCGCGGTAGTGCCCCTGCTTTTGCTGACGGCCGCTCATGCGAAAGAGGATATACCAAAAGAAGTTGCAGAAGCCGCATCGCTTTTCCCGCATGTTGAGGTAACGTACGGAAAACCAATCGGCGTTCATGAAAAACTGGCTGAGAGTGTGCTCAAGCGAGTAACGGAACAGGGAAATCCGGGTCCCGGATCGCTCATCGTCATTGTCGGCAGAGGAAGCTCTGATCCGGATGTGGCAAGAGATTTAAAGGAAATCAGCCTGCTTGTAAAAGACCGTGCAGGCGGGAGCGAAGTGGACATAGCCTTCGTGACAGCAGCAAAACCGAGTCTTGATGATATGCTTGATAGGGTGGCGGGCATGAATGATAAACGCATTTTTCTAGTGCCTTACCTGCTCTTCACAGGTCTTGTCATGAGAGAGGTTATGAGAAAGGCTTTGTCTGTTCCCCATAAGGATTTAACTGTGTGCAGATACCTTGGATACGACAGCGGGGTTGAGGAAGTCTTTACTGAGCGCGTGCAGGAAGCCGTTTCAAACCGGGACGGTGCATTTGACTTTATATATGAGGGAAAAACGCATGCTTCCATTAATGATTGATGTGAAAAACCGGCCAGTCGTCATCATAGGCGGGGGGAAAATCGCATGCCGAAGACTTGCCGTTTTTCTCGAGCAGGGAGCAGCTGTCACAGTTGTCAGCCCTGAGGCTGCTGCAGAAATACAGGAACTTCATCTTGCAGGCATCATTACGTGGAAGCAAAAAGAAGTTCAAAAAGAAGACCTGTCGGATGCGTTCTTAATCATAGCAGCTGCCGGAAGCAGGGAAGTAAATGCCTGGGCTGCAGAAGCGGCGGGAAAGCACCAGCTTGTAAACATTGCGGGTGAAGCCGGCCTTGGAAATGTACAAGTTCCCTCTATAAAAAAAAGAGGCAGACTTACCCTGTCAGTTTCAACAGACAGCGCAAGCCCTGCTCTCGCCAAAAAAATAGCCGGTCATTTTGCCGATCAGCTGAACGACCCATTCATCATCAAACTGAACGAACTGCATGAACAGCGGAAACACATTCACGCATCTGATCTGAGCAGGGAAGAAAAAAAGAAACTACTAAAAAAGCTGGCAGATGACTGCATGGAACTTTTATAAAGAGCATGGAATCTAAAAATAAAGGGTTCGGTTTAAAGATTCTAAACAAAAATCGCAAAGTATTCGCACACCATTCAACAATTGAAATGGTGTGCTTTTTCATTTATGTCATTTAAACAGGATGTTAGATAATTGTGATAAAATGGAAATAACAGTTATTCGGTTAAAGGGCAGGATTTTTCAATAAGCATTTGAGATAAATTTGAATAAGGAGGGATATAAAATGAACGCAATTAATCGTTGGGTTGTTTTTACTTTTCTTGCTTTCATTACAGTTTTAATGGTCAATAAAGGAATAAATTTATGGTCTCTTGGAACAAATGTGGATGGCGATGGCATTGGAGTACACTTCTTAGGATTAGAAATAAATGACAGAGTACCAGAAGCGAATATCCCTGCATATGCAATTGGTTTCTTTGTTGCAAGTTTTATTTCTTTGTTGATTGCCTTTGCATTTGTTGGGAAAACTTTTTTGAAAAGTAACACACCAGCACGTTAATTTTAATAGATATTCAACGATTGGGGGCGATTACAGAAACATGAATAAGAAGCTATAGATTGGGCTCCTTATTTTGTGTGCTATTTGACATTAGAATCTAAAATATGAGTCTATTTCGTACCTTTTGAAGCTTAGTAGAATGCTCCAAGCTCCAGTGGACTGAAGCGGAAGGCACTTGACTCCTGCGGGATGAAGAGTGCACTGGAGACCCCGCAAGCGCAGCGAGGAGGCTCCAGGCGCTCCCCGCGGAAAGCAAGTGACTGCAGCGAAAGGGAACGGGTACATTTCATGTTTTTCCTAAGTAAGCAGGAATACAAAAAAAGATATGGAATGGTATCAAAGGACATCTAACAAAAATCTGGAGGAGAAAAAATGAAAAGCCCTGTAATGAACCAAATCGGAACCGTGTTCGTTCCTGTCAGCGATGTAGAAAAAGCAAGAGACTGGTATTGCAGCATTCTAGGTGTGGAACCTCAAGGAGAAATCCAGTTCGGCCATATATATGTTCTCCCGATGCAGGGGACAGGTGCCGTTCTCGACAGCAAGATTTACCGAGAGGGAGAAGCATCAAAAGTGCCTTTGTTTCACTTCAATGCCGAAGATATTAATACAGCTCATTCATTCATTAAAGAAAAAGGAGCTGCCCATCAATCGGACATTCAGCATGATCATTATTTTACGTTTCAGGACCCTGACGGAAACACGCTCATGGTATGCAAGTGCTGATTCAATAAAAAGACCCCGGAAATGTCATTTCCGGGGTCTTTATTTTACTTTTTAAGCTTGATCACAAGATCAGGATCCGGCGTGACATAGACCGTCTGCTGGTTGTCGTAGATGACAAAGCCGGGCTTTGAGCCGTTCGGCTTTTTAACGTGACGGACTTTTGTATAGTCTACAGGAACAGAGCTTGAGCCTTTCGCTTTACTGAAGTACGCTGCAAGATTCGCTGCTTCAAGGATTGTTTCATCGCTTGGCTCCTGGTGGCGGATCACGACGTGGGAGCCTGGAATGTCTTTCGTGTGCAGCCAGATATCATCCCGGGCTGCCGTTTTGTTTGTCAGGTGATCATTTTGCTTATTGTTTTTTCCTACAAGAATTTCGGTGCCGTCACTGGATCGGTATGCTTCCAGCACGATTTTTGCCTGTTTGGCCTTTTTGTTTCCTTTTGTCTGTCTCTTTTTAAGATAGCCGCCTTCCATGAGTTCCTCGCGGATTTCCTCAATATCCTTCGGTGAAGCGGATTCGATTTGCTGGAAAAGGTTTTCGAAGTAGGCAATCTCTTTTTCGGCAAGTGAAATCTGCTCGTTAACGTAGGCTACAGATTTCTTTGCTTTATTGTATTTCTGGAAATAGGCCTGGGCATTATCTGACGGCGTTTTTTGAGGATTCAGCGTGATGGTGACCGTATCCCCGTTATAGTAATTGATGACATCCGCAGATGCATCTCCGCGCTTAATAGCGTACATATTGGCTGTTATCAGCTCTCCCTGAAGCTTGTACTTTTCAGCTTTTTCAGCATCCTTTAACGTTCCTTCAAGTTTTTTGATTTTCGTTTTATTTTTTTTGATTTCATTCTGCACGAACCGTTCAAGATCATTTCCCTGCTGCTTGACTCTGTCCCTTGCTGCTTTTCCATAATAATACCGGTCAAGCATTTCCGAAATGGTTGAAAACGGCTTTTCTTTTCCATCAAGGTGGGTGAGGGGAAGAATGTAAAAATAATCTTTTTCCGGAAGTTCAATCATGGCAGGTGAAAGCTGATGCTGCTTGATTTCACCGACAAGAGAAAGAAAGGACTTCGGCAGACTGCTTCTGTTGGCAAGGCCTGCACGGAACAGGATCTCGCGTGCAAACAGCGGGGAGATCCCTGAGAACTGCTGCATGATCTGCTGGTCTAATTTACCTGCGTTAAAATCGAGCTTCCGGAGCACGGTTTCTTCCGTTGCTTCAAATGGATCTGCTTTCATCTGCTCAGGGGGAAGCACATATTCCTGTCCGGGCATTACCGTCCGGTGGCGGTTTACAGCAGGTGAAAGATGCTTGATGCTGTCAAGAATCATATTCCTGCCGCGGTCTATCAAAATAATATTGCTGTGTCTTCCCATGACTTCAATGATCACCCTCTTGTAGGTGACATCTCCGATTTCGCTTCGTCCTTTCACATCGATATAGAGAATCCGCTCCATTCCAATCTGTCCGATTTCCTCAATGACTCCGCCTTCAAGATGCTTTCTCATCAGCATGCAGAACATCGGAGGCTCACTAGGATTTTCGTAGCTCTCTTCTGTTAAGTGAATTCTTGCATAGCTCGGATGAGCAGAAAGCAAAAGCTTATGATTGGCTCCGTTTGAGCGAATCACAAAAATAAGTTCGTTTTTATACGGCTGATGAACCTTTGAGATTCTGCCGTTTTCAAGTGAATTCTTAAGTTCTTCTGTTATCGCATATGTAAACATGCCATCAAATGACATCGCAAGCACCCTTTTCTATAGCTGTTTAGGAAACAATTGTTCATTCGAATTATTATAGCATTTTTTCGGACAGGTCTGAATAAATTGGCATTAGAAGAGATTGTCCTACTATTTAGAGTATTGAGAGGTGTAATAATCATTCATGAAATGGCATGAAGTGAAACCTGAGGAAGTACTAGAGTCCATTCATTCCAGCAGGGAAAACGGTTTGTCTGAAAAAGACGTACAGAAACGGGTCAGGCACCACGGATTTAATGAACTGAAGGAAGCGGAAAAACCTTCAGCCTTTTTAGTATTTCTTGAGCAGTTCAAAGATTTTATGGTCCTAGTATTGCTCGCAGCAACTCTCATATCCGGTTTGCTCGGCGAATACATTGATGCCATTGCGATCATTGCCATTGTGATGGTAAACGGGATCCTTGGTTTTTTTCAGGAACAGAAAGCAGAGAAGTCTCTGCAGGCCCTAAAAGAAATGTCGGCGCCACAGGTGCAGGCCCTCAGAGAAGGTGAATGGACAAGAATTCAGTCGAAGGACCTTGTTCCCGGTGATATCGTGAAGTTTTCGAGCGGTGACAGGATCGGGGCAGATCTGAGGCTGCTTGAAGCAAAAAGCCTTGAGATTGAAGAATCAGCCCTTACAGGTGAATCTCTTCCTGTTGCCAAATGCACAAACGCCCTTTCTGACAGTCACGCAGGAATTGGGGATCTCGTGAATATGGCGTTTATGGGAACGCTTGTGACAAGGGGAAATGGTGTCGGGGTTGTTGTCGCGACCGGAATGAACACCGCGATGGGACAGATTGCAGATCTTCTTCAATCTGCTGAAACGCTTGAAACCCCGCTGCAAAGACGGCTTGAACAGCTTGGCAAAATTCTCATCATTGTAGCCCTTGCCCTTACATGTTTAGTAGTAGCTGTCGGAGTCATACAGGGACATGCGCTTTACGATATGTTCCTTGCAGGAGTGTCGCTTGCCGTAGCGGCAATCCCGGAGGGGCTCCCTGCAATCGTGACCGTTGCGCTGTCTCTTGGGGTCCAGCGGATGATCAAACAGCGTTCAATTGTCAGAAAGCTTCCCGCTGTTGAAACGCTTGGCTGCGCATCTGTCATTTGTTCGGATAAAACAGGTACGATGACACAGAACAAAATGACGGTTACGCACATCTGGTCAGGCGGGACAACGTGGAAACTGAGCGGAACAGGCTATCAGCCAAAAGGCGATTTTTTTATCAATGACCAGAAAGTGCTTGTGAAAGACAGCAGGCCGCTGCAGCAGATTCTGACGTTCGGTATGCTCTGCAACACAGCAGAAATAACCGAAAAAGATGACGACTATGTTCTCGACGGCGATCCGACTGAAGGGGCTATGGCTGTTGCCGCGATGAAAGCGGGACTGTCGAGAGAATCTCTTCTGAATCAGTTCAAACTGGTGGAAGAGTTTCCTTTCGATTCAACAAGAAAAATGATGAGTGTCATTATCGAGGATAAAAATGGTAAAAGATTTGCTGTTACAAAAGGCGCTCCTGATATTCTTCTGAAAAAACTTGATTTTGTTCTATGGGGCGAAAAACAGCATGCTGTATCTTCAAAATATGAAGCAGAAATCATGGGAGCGATCGACAGCCTTGCTTCCCAGGCACTGCGAACAATAGCCGTTGCATTTAAACCTGTAGCCGTACAAAGTGTGTACCATCAGCATGAAGTTGAGAGAAACCTCGTGTTTCTTGGGCTGCAGGGCATGATTGATCCTCCGCGTCCTGAGGTAAAACAGGCCGTAAAAGAATGCAGGCAGGCCGGGATTAAAACCGTCATGATCACAGGGGACCATGCGAATACAGCGCGCGCTATCGCCTCTCAGCTTGATCTCCTTCCTCCAAATGGAAAAGTGCTGGACGGTGCGGCACTGTCTGCCATGTCGGATGAAGAGCTTGTGGCGGTTGTGGAAGATGTCTATGTCTTTTCAAGGGTTTCGCCCGAGCATAAGCTTAAAATTGTTAAAGCGCTGCAGAGCAGGGGACACGTCGTTGCCATGACGGGTGACGGGGTGAATGATGCTCCTGCAATCAAATCCGCCGACATCGGGATTTCAATGGGCATAACAGGAACAGATGTCGCAAAAGAAGCCTCTTCTCTTATTCTGGTTGATGACAATTTTGCAACCATAAAGCTTGCTATTAAAGAAGGACGCAATATATATGAGAATATCAGAAAATTCATCAGGTATCTGCTTGCCTCAAATGTCGGAGAGATTCTCGTTATGCTGTTTGCGATGCTCCTGGCCCTGCCGCTGCCGCTCGTTCCAATTCAGATTCTGTGGGTGAACCTTGTCACAGACGGACTTCCGGCTATGGCCCTCGGCCTTGATCAGCCTGAAGGTGATCTGATGCAGAGAAAACCGAGGCACCATAAAGAAGGTGTGTTTGCACGCGGTCTCGGATGGAAAGTCATTTCAAGAGGGTTTTTAATCGGTGCTGTCACCCTGGCAGCCTTCATGATTGTCTATTACAGAGACCCGGAAAACTTGATCTATGCTCAGACCATCGCGTTTGCAACGCTCGTCATGGCCCAGCTGATTCACGTTTTTGACTGCAGAAGCGAGCGGTCCGTATTCTTAAGAAATCCATTCGAAAATCTTTACCTGGTCGGAGCAGTCATTTCATCCATCTTGCTCATGCTTGGTGTCATCTATTACGCTCCGATGCAGCCGATCTTCCACACAGTTCCGATTCTGGCCAGAGACTGGCTCCTTGTTCTCGGCCTGTCCGCCATTCCAACTTTTTTGCTGGCGGGGTCACTTTTGACAAGTAAAAAAAGGGAGAATATGCTATAATTTTAAAGGTAATAGAGTTCTCTATTACCTTTTCTTTTGTTTAAAGATACAGAAAAGCATTTCTTATGATATGATCAGAGAATTGGATGTGATAAAAATGGTATGCAGCATGACAGGATACGGACGTTCAACTGAGAGAAATGATCAACACACCATAACAGCCGAAATGAAATCGGTTAATCACCGTTTTTTTGAAATTAACGTAAGAATGCCTAGACAATTGATGTCTGTTGAGGATAAAATCAAAAAAGTGATCTCATCCGAGGTTAAAAGAGGACGGGTTGAAGTATACATAACGATTGAAGGCGAAGCGCTGGCAGAACGGGTCATTGGAATTGACTGGAAGCTGCTTGACCAGTATGCGGATGCTGCGTCTGAAATGGAAAACCGGTATCAGACCGGGAGCAGGCTGAAGCTTTCAGATCTGTTCAGGCTTGACAGTGTCTTTTCCGTGGCTGAAATGGCTAAAGGAAATGAAACACTTGAAGAGTTGATTCTTTCGGCTGTCAGGGGTGCTGCCATGCAGCTTAAGGATATGAGGCGCGAAGAAGGATCCTATCTGAGAATTGATCTTCTGAAGCAGCTGTCTGAAATAGAGGGATATGCAGACGAGATTGAAAAGCATGCCCCGGACGTTGTGCTCCGTTATAAAAACAGGCTCGAAAAGAAGATGGCTGAGCTGTCAGGCGGCTCCATCGATGACAGCAGAATCGCAGCTGAAGCAGCCCTCTTTGCTGACCGGGCGGACATATCAGAGGAGATTACAAGAATAAGAAGCCACCTTCTTCAGTTCAGGCAGACAATGGAAAAGCCTGAACCTGCCGGCAGAAAGCTCGATTTTCTTGTTCAGGAGCTGAACCGCGAAGCAAATACGATCGGTTCAAAAGCAAATGACAAGGAGATCTCAAGATGCTCAGTCGAACTGAAAAGCGTGATTGAAAGAATTAAAGAACAGGTTCAAAATATTGAATAATTAGAAGTTAATCGTTTATGCCGGGCCTTTTAGGGCAAAAATAGGGTTGTCGTTTATTAGGGGGAGCAAACAGATGAGTATTAAACTAATTAACATTGGCTTTGGGAATATTGTTTCTGCCAATCGGATTATCTCGATTGTCAGTCCTGAATCAGCTCCGATAAAAAGGATCATTCAGGATGCCCGCGACAGAGCGATGCTTATTGATGCGACTTACGGACGCAGAACAAGAGCGGTCGTGATTATGGACAGTGATCATATTATACTATCTGCGGTTCAGCCAGAAACGGTTGCCCACAGGCTTTCAAATAAAGACGAGTTAACAGACGAAGGGTAGGGAACGTTCTGGATATGAAAGAAAGAGGATTACTCATCGTGCTTTCGGGTCCTTCTGGAGTCGGCAAAGGTACAGTGCGGAAAGCCATCTTTTCGCAGAATACAGACTTTGAATATTCGATCAGCATGACAACGCGCAAGCCTCGCGAGGGAGAAGTGGACGGAGTCGACTACTTCTTTAAAACCAGAGAGGAATTTGAGCAGCTGATCAAAGAGGAAGGCCTGCTCGAATGGGCGGAGTTTGTAGGGAATTACTACGGCACGCCGGTTGAATACGTTGAAAAAACGCTCAGTGAAGGAAAAGATGTCTTCCTTGAGATTGAAGTGCAAGGTGCCCTGCAGGTCAGAAAGGCATTTCCGGAAGGGCTGTTCATCTTCCTGATGCCGCCGAGCTTAAGCGAGCTGAAAAACCGCATTGTTACGCGCGGCACTGAGACACAGGATATCATCAATAACCGAATGGCTGCTGCCAAAGAAGAAATCGAAATGATGGATGCATACGACTATGTAGTCGAAAATGACCAGGTGGACCTTGCCTGTGCACGCATTCGCGCGATCGTAACGGCTGAGCACTGCAGACGTGACCGCATCGCACTTCGCTATAAGAAAATGCTGGAGGTTGAATAAAACATATGCTATATCCATCTATTGACAAACTTATGAACAAACTGGATTCAAAATACACGCTTGTAACGGTTGCCGCAAGACGTGCACGCGAAATGCAGGAAAATCACGATCAGCAGATCGTGAAGCCTGTTTCTCATAAATACGTAGGAAAAGCACTTGAAGAAATTCATTCAGGCCTGCTTGATTATGAAAAACAAGACTAATTGAATCGCTTTTAAAAATAACAACCTGATTCATCATGGGTTGTTATTTTTTCATACTGCCAGCAATTACAGGATAAACAGCACTGATGGGGGGATGTAAAATGAAGGGTAAAAAGATACTCCTTTGTGTAAGCGGGGGAATTGCAGTCTATAAAGCGGCTGCGCTGACAAGCAAGCTGGTGCAGGCGGGAGCAGAAGTAAAAGTGATCATGACGGCCTCAGCCCGTGAATTTGTCCAACCTCTTACGTTTCAGGCACTGTCAAGAAATGATGTCTACTATGACACGTTCGATGAAAAAAATTCTGCCGTCATCGCTCACATCGATCTTGCAGACTGGGCGGATCTGATCCTTGTGGCACCGGCTACAGCCAATACAATCGGAAAGCTTGCAAATGGAATAGCAGATGACATGCTTACGACAACTTTGCTTGCATCAACAGCCCCTGTATGGATTGCTCCGGCTATGAACGTCCATATGTATGATCACCCTGCCGTTAAGAAGAACATTTTGACCCTTTCTCAGTTCGGCTATCAGTATATTGAACCGAGCGAGGGATATCTTGCATGCGGGTATGTCGGAAAAGGCAGGCTTGAAGAACCGGAGAAAATCACGGCGCTGATTACTGCTTATTTTTCTGCTGAAGCTGAACAGCCGCTAAAAGGCAAAAAAATAATCATAACCGCCGGCCCTACACGTGAAAAAGCAGATCCGGTCCGATTCTTCTCGAATTCTTCGACTGGAAAAATGGGATATGCCCTTGCAGCTGCTGCAAGAAACATGGGAGCCGATGTCACTCTGGTGTCCGGTCCGGTGAGTCTTGCACCGCCCCAGGGTGTGGAAACTGTGCAGGTGGAATCAGCAGAAGACATGTACAGGGAAACAGTCAACAGGTTCGCTGAGGCGGACATCGTGATCAAGTCGGCTGCTGTCGCCGATTACCGCCCGCGTCTTGTGTCAGATGAAAAAATGAAGAAGCAGGACGGCGATCTTGTGATTGAGTTTGAACGGACAAAGGATATTTTAAAAGAGCTGGGCGAACGGAAAGAACATCAGATTCTTGTCGGATTTGCTGCTGAAACTCATCATGTTGAAGAGTATGCATTAAAAAAACTTGAGAAGAAAAACCTTGATATGATTGTGGCCAACAATGTAAATCAGGACGGAGCCGGCTTTGGCACGGATACAAACATTGTCACGATCTATAAGCGGAGCGGAGAAAAAATGGAACTTCCCGTTATGTCCAAAGAAGAAGTTTCAAAGAATATACTCCGCGAGATTATCCGTCTTGATAAAGGAGTTTAAATGATGAAGTTTGCCAGTGTAATCGTAGATGTTAAAGCCATGCAGACAGACAGGGCGTTCGATTACCTGATTCCTGAAAAATGGATGGGTTTTATCAAACCCGGCATGCGTGTGATCGTGCCATTCGGACCGCGTGCGGTGCAGGGGTTTGTTATCGCTCTGAAAGACAGCAGCGATTTTGACAAAGTGAAGCCGATTACGGAAGTTATGGATATAACGCCTGCTTTGACGGCGGAGCTTCTTGACATCGGCCACTGGCTGACAGAGTCAACACTCTGCTTCAAAATTTCTGCGTTTCAGGCCATGCTGCCTGCTGCCATGAAAGCGAAGTATGAAAAAGAGATCCGCCTGACATCCTCTGAGGCGAAGGACAGGCTGCATCCAAAGTCTGCCCGCTGGTTTGAGAACGCACCGGGCATCTTCTGGAAAGAGATAGAAAAAAGCGACAGCGTGAAAGAGCTTCAGGGGGATATTGAGCGCGGGCTGCTTGAGGTCATATACCGGGTTAAACAGAAAAACAAACAAAAAACACAGAAGGTCATCCGTGCTGCTGTCACATCAGACGTGCTGAAAGAGGAAGCCTCCGGATGCACGCAGCAGGCAGCAAAGCAAAAAAAAGTACTGGATTATTTCGCAGAACATGGCGGAGCAGCTGTCCCTCTGCAGGAGCTTTTGCTTAAACTGAATATCACGGACTCTCCCGTCAAAACTCTGATCAAGAAAAACCTTCTGTCTGAATCCTACGAAGAAATCTACAGAGACCCTTATGCTGACCGCACATTCCAGAAAACAGAGTCTCTGCCGCTTACACCAGAACAGCAGACGGCGATTGCTCCTATTCTTGACGGCATCGAACGGAAGGCGCATGATGTCTTTTTGATGTATGGGGTCACCGGAAGCGGGAAAACAGAGGTTTATCTTCAATCCATTGAAGCTGTGCTGAATCAGGGGAGGGAAGCGATTGTTCTTGTGCCTGAGATCTCACTGACGCCGCAGATGGTCAACCGGTTTAAAGCAAGGTTCGGATCGCTTGTTGCGGTCCTCCACAGCGGACTTTCGATCGGTGAAAAATACGATGAGTGGAGAAAAATCCGCCGCGGTGAAGTTAAGCTTGTCGTAGGTGCAAGGTCTGCCGTTTTTGCTCCGTTTACAAACCTTGGCATGATCATCATTGATGAGGAGCATGAAGGCAGCTACAAGCAGGAAGAAAATCCCCGCTATCATGCAAGGGATGTAGCCATTTACAGGGCAAAGCGCCACAAGTGTCCTGTTGTCCTCGGCAGCGCAACTCCTTCTCTTGAATCGTTTGCACGAGCAGGCAAAGGGGTTTATCAGCTGCTTACCTTAAAAGAACGAGTGAACAGCCGCCCCCTTCCCGAAGTGGAAATTGTGGATATGCGGGATGAACTCAGGAGCGGGAACAGGACAATGTTTTCTAAAGTTCTGCTTGAGAAGCTGGAAGACAGGTTAGAAAAAGGGCAGCAGTCGGTCCTGTTCCTGAATAAAAGAGGCTATTCCTCCTTTATCATGTGCAGAGACTGCGGCTGTGTAAAGGGCTGTCCCCATTGTGACATTTCCCTTACGTATCACAAGCGCGGACATTTGTTGAAATGCCATTACTGCGGTCATGAGGAGCCGATGCCGAATGTCTGCCCTGAGTGTGCAAGCGAGCATATCCGCTTTTTTGGCACCGGCACACAGAGGGTTGAAGAGGAACTGGCAAAAGTTCTTCCGGAAGCCCGGATTATCCGCATGGATGTTGATACTACGGGGAAAAAAGGGGCGCATGAAAAACTTCTTACGGCGTTCGGCAACAAAGAGGCGGATATCCTTTTAGGCACACAGATGATTGCAAAAGGACTGGATTTTCCAGATGTGACGCTTGTTGGAGTTCTGACGGCAGATACGATGCTGCATTTGCCTGACTTCAGGGCGTCTGAAAAAACGTTTCAGCTCCTGACCCAGGTCTCCGGCAGGGCGGGGCGGCATTTGCTTCCGGGAGAAGTTGTGATTCAGTCTTATTCACCTGAGCATTACAGTATCCAGCTTGCAGGAAAGCATGATTATGATTCATTTTACATGCAGGAGATGACAGCAAGAAAGCAGCATGCATACCCTCCGTTTTACTTTCTTGCACTCGTCACGGTCAGTCACCCTGATCTGTTAAAGGCCGTCTCTGTGACGGAGAAAATTTCCCAGCACCTGAATCACAAATTGTCAAATCATGTTCAGATTCTCGGTCCGTCCGCTTCGCCAATTCCAAGGGTAAACGATAGATATCGCTATCAATGCATGATAAAATACAAGCGGGAAGAAAATCTTCATTCTGCGCTGAAGATGATCATTGAACGGTTTCAGCAGGATATGAACAAAAATCAGCTGTCCATTTCAATCGATATGAATCCTAACGCCATGATGTAGGTTTCAGAATTCGGATTAGCGTCAAAACTGGAGAAAAAATAAGCTTTTAAGTAGTTGGAGGACGTTTCATTGGCTATTAAACCGATTGTTCTGCATCCGGCAGATGTGCTGGAGCAGGAATGTGAAGATGTAACAGTATTTGACAGGAAACTGTCAAAGCTGCTGAAAGATATGTATGATACAATGATTGAACTTGACGGTGTGGGACTTGCCGCTCCCCAAATTGGAGTGCCTGTCCGTGCAGCTGTTGTTGATATAGATGATCATCACGGGACGATTGAACTCGTTAACCCGGTGATCATTGAAAAAAGAGGCTCTCAGACTGGTCCTGAGGGCTGCTTGAGTTTTCCCGGCCTTTTTGGAGAAGTAGAGCGGAGCGAGTATGTAAAAGTGCAAGCTCAAAACCGCAAAGGCAAACCATTTGTGATGGAGGCAAATGGTTTTTTAGCGAGAGCGATCCAGCACGAAATTGATCACCTTCATGGAATTCTTTTCACGTCCAAGGTGACAGCCTATTTAAATGAAGAAGAGCTAGAAGAATCGGAAGGATGATGGTCATGACACGAATTGTATTTATGGGAACTCCTGACTTTTCGGTTCCTGTTTTAAAAAGACTTATAAATGAGGGGTACAATGTGGTCGGGGTTGTGACCCAGCCAGACCGTCCAAAAGGCAGAAAAAAAACTCTTACGCCGCCGCCTGTAAAGGTGGAAGCAGAAAAGCAGAATATACCCGTTCTGCAGCCTGAAAAAATCAGGGATAAAAAAGAACTTGAAAAAGTGCTCGCTTTGCAGCCTGATCTCGTTGTAACCGCCGCATTCGGGCAAATTCTTCCGAATGAACTGCTGGAAGCGCCTAAGCACGGCTGCATTAATGTCCATGCTTCGCTGCTTCCTGAACTGAGAGGCGGGGCTCCGATTCATTATTCAATCCTTCAGGGGAAAAAGAAAACGGGCATAACCATTATGTATATGGCTGAAAAGCTTGATGCCGGCGATATTCTTACCCAGGCTGAAGTGGAAATTGATGAACGGGATCACGTAGGAACTCTGCACGATAAATTAAGTGCTTCAGGGGCGGATCTTCTGTCTGAAACGCTGCCTTCACTCCTGGAAGGCAAGCTTACACCGCAGAAGCAGGATCACGAAAAAGCGACATTCGCTTCAAATATTAAACGGGAACAGGAAATCATTGACTGGACGAAGTCCGGAGAGGACATTTATAACCATATCAGAGGATTAAACCCCTGGCCTGTTGCCTATACCTACCTTAATGGCCAGGTTGTGAAAATCTGGTGGGGAGAAAAAATGACTGGAAGCATTCATACCGCACAGCCGGGAACCGTCATCGGAATTGATTCAGATGGAATCGTCGTCTCCACAGGAAATACGACAGCCATCAAGATCACAGAACTTCAGCCGTCCGGAAAGAAGAAAATGAATGGCGAAGATTTCCTTCGCGGCGCACAAATCCAGGCTGGAGACAAGTTGGGAGAGAGCCATGAAGAAAAATAATGTCCGTGAAACGGCTCTTGAAACGCTGCTCATGATTGAAAAAAACCAGGCGTACAGCCATCTTCTGCTAAACTCCATGATAAAAAAGCACGGAGTAAAAGAGATTGATATCCCTCTGCTTACAGAAATCGTATACGGGACGCTGCAGCGCAGGGATACGCTGGATTTTTATCTTGCGCCTTTTATTAAAAATGCCAAAAAAACTGAGCAGTGGGTGCAAAATCTCTTAAGACTTTCCGTGTATCAGATGGTATACCTGGACAGAGTGCCGGAGCGCGCTGTTTTTCACGAGGCAGTTGAAATTGCAAAACACAGGGGCCATAAAGGCATTGCATCCTTTGTCAACGGCATCTTAAGATCGATTCAGCGGCAGGGGCTGCCCTCCACTGCTGAGATAAAAGATGAGGCAGAGCGCATCGCTGTTGAAACAAGCTTCCCGCTATGGCTTGTGAAGCGCTGGATCAGCCAGCTTGGGGCCGCTGATGCAAAAAAAATGTGCGAAGCCACTTTGACGCCGCCAAGTGTATCAGCACGTGTCAATTTTATGAAAAACACCCGCGGGGAGCTAATGGAGCAGCTTTTAGCAAAAGGCTTTCAAATTGAAGACGGCGATCTGACTGCTGATGCTATTAAAAGCCTGAAAGGCAGCCTTGTGCAGACGGAAGAATTTAAAGAAGGCAGGTTTACGATTCAGGATGAAAGTTCGATGCTGGTTGCCAGAACTCTTGCACCTGAAAAAGGAGATGCTGTTTTAGATGCATGTGCAGCGCCGGGCGGAAAATCAACCCATATTGCGGAGATTCTCGAGAACACAGGGACCGTCTACTCCCTTGATCTCCACAAGCAGAAAGTCAGCCTGATCACAGAACAGGCGGAAAGACTCGGCCTTACGAACATTAAGACTGAGGCAATGGACAGCAGAAAAGTGCATGAGCGCTTTAAAAACGAACAGTTTGACAAAATACTGGTCGATGCCCCATGCTCAGGACTTGGGGTTGTCAGACGAAAGCCTGACATTAAATACACGAAATCAGCCGAAGACGTGAAAAGACTGTCGCAAATTCAGCTGGAAATTCTGTCATCTGCCGCGCCTTTACTTAAAAAAGGTGGTACACTAGTCTATAGTACATGTACAATTGACAGCGAAGAAAACGGGCAGGTTGTTGACAAATTTCTTGCAGAACACAGTGAATTTGAACTTGATTCAGCAATGGCTGACCGGCTGCCGGAGGCTGCAAAGCCATATGCAGACGGCGGGCAAGTGCAGATTCTGCCCCACTATTTCGGAACTGACGGATTTTATATAGCAAGCTTAAGAAAGAAGGTGTAAAAATGGAAGAGGTAAAACGCACAAAGAAAACAGTCATCGAAGAAAACAAAAAACCTTCCATTTATTCTCTCGAACTGGGAGAAATAAAAAACTGGCTGACAGAAAACGGAGAAAAGCCTTTCAGGGCTGCTCAGATTTTTGACTGGCTTTATATTAAACGGGCAACAGCATTTGAAGAGATGTCAAATCTTTCAAAGGCGCTCAGAACAAAACTTGAGGAGAACTTTACGCTTACCACGCTTAAAACGATCATTCAGCAGACATCAAGCGACGGCACGATGAAGTTCTTATTCGAGCTGCACGACGGCTATTCCATTGAAACGGTTCTCATGCGCCATGAATACGGCAATTCAGTATGCGTTACAACACAGGTCGGCTGCCGGATCGGCTGTACGTTCTGCGCTTCAACACTGGGCGGATTAAAACGCAACCTCGAAGCAGGAGAAATCGTTGCTCAAGTCGTAAAAGTACAAAAGGCTCTTGATGAACTTGGAGAAAGGGTAAGCCATGTCGTCATCATGGGAATCGGAGAACCGTTTGATAACTATGACGAAATGATGGGATTCCTTAAAATCATCAATCATGACGACGGTTTGAATATCGGTGCACGCCATATTACCGTATCTACAAGCGGAATCATTCCTAAAATCTACAAATTTGCGGACGAACAGCTGCAAATTAACTTCGCTGTATCGCTGCATGCACCGAATACAGAACTCAGAAGCCGCTTAATGCCGATCAACAGAGCATATAAACTGCCTGAGCTAATGGAAGCTATTGAGTATTATGTGAACAAAACAGGACGACGCGTCAGCTTCGAATACGGGCTGTTCGGCGGAGTAAATGATGGGGTAGAACACGCTGAAGAGCTCGCAGCGCTTATTAAGCATCTGAAATGCCATGTAAACCTGATTCCCGTTAACTATGTGCCTGAGCGCGATTATGTAAGAACTCCTAAAGAACAGATTGATCTTTTTGAGAAAACATTGAAAAAGCGCGGCATTAATGTAACGACAAGACGCGAGCAGGGTCATGATATCGATGCGGCATGCGGTCAGCTGAGAGCGAAGGAGCGCAAAGAGGAGACGAGGTGACTTCATGGAAACCGTTATCGCAACAGACAGGGGAAAAGTGAGACAGCACAATGAAGACAGCGTTGGTGTTTTTCAAAATAAAGACGGTGATGTTTTAGCCGTCGTGGCTGACGGAATGGGCGGCCATTTAGCAGGTGATGTAGCAAGCCAGATGACAATTGCAGCATTAAAAGAGATGTGGGAGGATGCCTCGGGCATTTCCTCCCCGGATCTCGCCTCAGGCTGGCTTTCGGACCATGTGGCAAAGGTGAATCTGACATTGCTGCACCATGCTAAAACACATCCTGACTGCAGCGGAATGGGAACGACTGTTGTGGCGGCTATTTGCACAGAAGCTTTTGCAACTGTCGGCCATATTGGCGACAGCCGCGGCTATCTCTGCAACAGCAGCGGATTCAAACAAATTACAGAAGACCACTCACTTGTCAATGAACTGGTGAGATCCGGACAAATATCAAGAGAAGATGCCGAGCATCACCCGCGCAAAAATGTTCTTGTAAGGGCTTTAGGGACAGAAGAACATGTTGAACTAGACATGACTTCTATTTGTCTTGAAGAATCTGACCTTCTTCTATTATGTTCCGATGGGCTGTCGAACAAAGTAGGTGAAGAGGAGCTTAAAGATTTGCTTTCATCCGGGGGGGCGCTTCAGACCATTGCTCAGGAACTGATCAGAAAGGCGAATGATAACGGGGGAGAGGATAACATTTCACTCGTCATCGTCAAACAGCCGTCTGAAATCAAAGAGGGTGATGGGGCGTGCTGATCGGCAAGCGGTTAAGCGGCAGATATAAAATACTCCGCGTGATTGGCGGCGGAGGAATGGCTAACGTATATTTGGCGCGGGACATGATTTTAGACCGCGATGTTGCAATGAAAGTTCTCAGGTTCGATTTTTCAAACGACGACGAATTCATTAAACGGTTCAGACGTGAGGCTCAGTCCGCAACAAGCCTTGCCCACCCGAATATTGTCAGCATTTTTGATGTTGGAGAAGAAGACGGCATCTACTATATTGTCATGGAGTATGTGGAAGGAAACACACTTAAGCAATACATACAGCAGTATGCTCCCCTGCACCCTAGAGAAGCACTCAATATTATGGAGCAAATCGTATCAGCCATTGCACACGCCCATGAAAACCACATTGTCCACCGGGATATCAAGCCTCATAACATCCTGATCGATCCCCATGGCAATGTGAAAGTAACGGATTTCGGAATTGCAATGGCACTGAGCTCGACCACGATTACCCAGACCAATTCTGTCCTTGGATCTGTCCATTACCTTTCGCCTGAACAGGCAAGGGGAGGAATGGCAAATAAAAAATCAGATATTTATTCACTTGGCATTGTCCTGTTTGAATTATTGACCGGAAGACTGCCGTTTGACGGAGAATCGGCCATCTCCATTGCGCTGAAGCACCTGCAGTCTGAAACGCCTTCTGCCAAGCGCTGGAATGCAACGGTTCCTCAAAGTGTTGAAAACATTATTTTAAAAGCAATGGCAAAGGACACGTTCCACCGCTATGAGTCTGCTGAAGAGATGGAAGCCGATCTTTCAACCGCTTTAAATCCGGAACGGCTTCATGAAGAAAAGTTTGTCATACCGGAAGATACAGAGGCAACAAAAGCCATTCCGATTATCACGGATTCAGATATGTTTGAAAAAACCGGTGATACGCTAGTTCGTGCGCCTGAACCGGCTGCAGAAGAAACGTCTGCAAAAAATGCCCCGGTAAAGAAAGAAAAAAAGAAAAAAGAAGAGAAAAAGAAAAAAAGCAAAGCAGGAGTCATCCTGATCAGCCTCTTTTTGATCCTTCTTGCAGCAGGAGTTGCCGCTGTCACCGTTGTGCCGGCCCTGATGATGCCAAAGGATGTGGAAGTTCCTGATCTGACAGGGATGAAATATCAGGATGCGGTAGAGAAGCTTGTCTCGGAAAAATTTGAAGTGGATGATCCCATCCTGATTGCCGATGACGAAATTCCGGAAGGGGATGTCGTCAGAACGAAACCTGAAGCAGGCAGAATGGCAAAGGAAGGGGACAGCATTATCATCTACCAGAGCTCAGGCAAAGAGAAAGTCGAGCTTGATGATTATGTGGACAGAGACATTACAAGAGTCCGGGAGCTCCTTGAACGTAAAGGATTTGAAAAAATCACGGTCGAAGAAGAATTTAATGAAGCAGCAGCGGGAACGATTTTAGAGCAGGATCCTGAACCGGGCGACATGGTCATTCCAAGCGAAGATGAAATCGTGTTGACTGTAAGCGCCGGGCCGGAGGAATTTGAACTTCAGGACTTAAGAGGCTATTCAGAAGAAGCTCTGAATGCCTATATCGAAGACAAACAGCTTGTGCTTGTAACGAAGGAAGACTTTTCTGACACTGTGACTAAGGGGGAAGTGATCTCACATACTCCCGAGCCGTCAGCAAAAGTACTTCCGGGCGACACCGTTGAGGCCACTGTTTCCCTCGGGCCGAAAGAAAAGCCTGCCAAAAAAGTCAAACGGGTAATTGAAATTCCTTATCCGGAAGAGCTAGCAGGACAGCCGGCAGAAGTGAAAATCAGCATCGATGATGCCGAGCGGTCTGTAGCCGATGATTCTCAAATCTTTACTATTACAGAGAGCATAACTAAAGAAATCGAATTCACAATCGAGCCCGGTGGAAGAGCCTATTACATGGTAATGGTTGACAACCGCGTTGAGAAAACCGAAACCATCCCATATGAGTAATACGTGAATCACCAAGGAGGAAATGTATGCCTAAAGGCAAAATTATCAAAGCGTTAAGCGGGTTTTACTATTGTCTTGACGGTGATAAGACCATCCAGTGCCGCGGCCGCGGGGTTTTCAGAAAAAACAAAATCACCCCGCTTGTCGGCGATGAAGTCGTGTATGATTACGAAAATGAACGGGAAGGCACAATCCAGGAAGTGCTCGAGAGAAAAAACGAGCTTGTCCGTCCCCCGATTGCAAACGTTGATCAGGCTATTTTAGTGTTTTCAGCAGTCGAGCCTGATTTCAGCCCTGTTCTGCTTGACCGTTTTCTCGTTCTGATTGAATCTAATGACATTGAACCTGTCATCTGCATCAGCAAAATGGATTTGATCAAGGATGAAAAACAGCGTCAGGAAATCGAAGAATATGCAGCGGATTACAGAAAAATCGGGTATGAGGTGATGCTCACTTCTACTCTCGAGGAAGACGGAATTACTGAACTGCGTCCGCTGCTGAACGGCAGAATCTCTGTTTTTGCGGGACAGTCAGGTGTCGGAAAATCTTCGCTGCTGAATGTTCTGCGCCCTGAACTTTCACTGAAGACGAGCGGCATATCGTCTCATTTGGGCAGGGGAAAACATACGACACGCCACGTGGAGCTTATCCAGGTCGGAACCGGCCTTGTCGCTGATACCCCCGGTTTCAGTTCACTTGAATTTATGAACATAGAAACAGAAGACCTTTCCTACTGTTTCCCTGAGATGCGGGGTGTGAGCGGAGACTGCAAATTCAGGGCATGCACGCACATTTCAGAGCCGAAATGCGCCGTGAAGGAAGCTGTTGAGAATGGCAGTATTCCTGCTTACAGATATGAACATTATTTAAGCTTTATAGAAGAAATTAAAGACAGAAAGCCGAGGTACTGATCATGATTAAAATTGCACCTTCCATCCTTTCAGCAGACTTTTCAAAGCTTGGAGCGGAAATAGAGGATGTTGAAAGAGGCGGAGCTGATTATATTCATGTTGATGTGATGGATGGACATTTTGTCCCGAATATCACGATCGGTCCGCTGATTGTGGACGCGATCAGACCTGTGACAAAGCTTCCGCTGGATGTGCATTTGATGATTGAAAATCCGGATGCATACATCCCGGCATTTGCAAAAGCGGGTGCTGACATTATTTCTGTTCACGCTGAAGCATGCCCTCACCTGCACCGTACGATCCAGCTGATTAAATCAGAAGGCGTAAAAGCAGGTGTTGTGCTGAATCCTCATACCCCTGCTGATATAATCAGGCATGTGATTGATGAAGTGGATCTTGTCCTGCTGATGACGGTGAATCCGGGCTTCGGCGGGCAGTCTTTTATCCATGCTGTTCTTCCGAAAATAAGAGAAGTGGCTGACATGGTTAAAGAACGGGGCCTTCAAACAGAAATCGAAGTAGACGGAGGAGTAAACGCCGAAACAGCTAGATTGTGCATTGAAGCAGGAGCAAACGTCCTGGTTGCCGGCTCTGCTGTTTATAACAAGAGTGACCGCAAACAGGCTATTGATCAAATAAGAAACGCATAAGAACCGCCAAGAGCGGTTCTCTTTTTTTAGATTTAAACCATAACATTATTATGTAAACAGGAGTGGTTAGCAGTGAAGATTCACATCGTCGCAGGAGGTCCTGAAACGTATATTCCATCATTGAAGGATTATCAAACGGAAGATGCCGTCTGGATTGGCGTTGACAGGGGAGTGATTTATCTGCAGCAGGCGGGCATTATACCTGACAGGGCGTTTGGAGACTTTGATTCTGTGACAGAAAAAGAGCTTAACACGCTGAACAGTTCAGCTGTGCATCTTGATCTTTTTCCTGCGGAAAAGGACCAGACAGACACGGAGATTGCCCTGGAATGGGCGGTGAAAATGAACCCTGAAGCCATCATCCTCTTCGGTTCAACAGGCGGCAGGCTTGATCACTTCCTTGCAAACACACAGCTTCTGGCACGTTATCCGGAAACGAAAATTGAAATCATTGACCGGAAAAATCAGCTTTCTGTTTTCCTCCCCGGCACCCGCAGCGTGCATTCTGACAGCAGATTTCCGTATATCTCGTTTCTGCCCGTGAGCCCGGAAGTAAGGGATATTACACTTGAGGGATTTAAATATCCGCTTTCAGGCTGTCATATAAAGCTTGGATCGACACTTTGTATTAGTAATGAACTTATTCGTCCATCCGGTACTTTTTCATTCAGCAGCGGCATATTAATGATGGTAAGAAGTACTGATGAATAACTTCAAACATGAAGGTTAACCACATAACCTGGGCATAACCGGTTTCTTACATGATGGGCTTCGCCCCAGCAGCAAACTGAACGAATGGCTGAGGAGGGAAAGTATGAAATTTTATACAATCAAGTTACCGAAGTTTTTAGGTGGCATTATCAGGGCAATGCTTGGGTCGATGAAGAAGGATTAATGAAAAGCGGATATGAGGTTTTGAAACTATAAAAAAAGCACCGCCATAGCGGTGCTTTTTTTATATGTTCCCTTATGGGAATCAAAAGCAGAACTTTTGATTATACACGCTCAACTTTACCGGATTTCAAAGCGCGAGCAGATACATATACGCGTTTTGGTTTGCCGTCTACTAAGATGCGTACTTTTTGAAGGTTAGCACCCCAAGTACGTTTTGAAGCGTTCATTGCGTGAGAACGTGAGTTTCCAGAACGTGTTTTTCTACCAGTGATTACGCATTTACGTGCCATCGTATTCCCTCCTAACTGCAAAAAACCTTACCAATTCAAACATTAATAGTCTTGTTTGTCATGAGATACTTTAATAATTTATCACAACTCCTTTCTGAATGCAATAGTTCTTGCTTTTGCTTTCAAGAATTTTTCCTTGACATACATGAATATTTCATGCTGAATAATACTATAGGGTAAGAGGTCCTTAAAGCTGTGCCGCAGAATAACTTTTAAAAATCGCCTGTATATAGTAAAATAGCTTTAGCCTATGCGAACAATTCCAAAGGGGGAACCATCATGTCCATCGAGATGAAAACAAAGTACGGACACATTGACATATCCAATGAAGTCATTGCAACGGTTGCTGGCGGTGCAGCCATTGACTGTTATGGCATTGTCGGAATGGCATCCAAAAACCAGATCAAAGACGGCATCACTGAAATTCTTAGAAAAGAAAACTTCAGCCGGGGCGTTATTGTCCGCCAGGAAGAAGATCACATCAACATTGATATGTACATTATCGTCAGCTACGGAACGAAAATCTCTGAAGTGGCACATAATGTTCAAACGAAAGTGAAGTACACACTGGATAAAACAGTCGGACTAGCTGTTGATTCAGTCAATATTTTTGTTCAGAGTGTTCGTGTAACGAACCCGTAGTAAGGAGGAAAAAGTCCGTGTCAATTACAACTTTAGATGGAAAACGTTTTGCGGAAATGATCTTGCAGGGGGCAGGCCACCTGTCAAACAATGCAGATTATGTAGATGCGCTGAACGTTTTTCCGGTTCCGGACGGAGATACCGGGACGAATATGAACCTTTCCATGACATCTGGAGCGAAAGAGGTTCAAAATCATGTATCTGAGCATATCGGCAAAGTCGGTCAGGCACTGTCAAAAGGCCTGCTTATGGGAGCCCGCGGAAATTCCGGGGTTATTCTTTCCCAGCTGTTCAGAGGATTCTCAAAAGCAATTGAATCAAAAAGCACGATTTCTGCAGCTGAATTTGCAGCTGCTCTTCAAGCTGGCGTCAACACAGCTTATAAAGCGGTCATGAAGCCCGTTGAAGGAACAATTTTAACTGTAGCAAAAGATTCAGCCAAAAAAGCTGTTGATACAATAGAGGCAAAGCCGGAGATCAGCATCGATCAATTGATGGAAGCTGTATTTGCGGAATCTAAGGCATCACTGAAAAGAACCCCTGACCTGCTTCCTGTCCTAAAAGAGGTAGGAGTTGTCGACAGTGGCGGACAAGGTCTTGTGTTTGTTTATGAAGGATTTCTTGCCGTATTAAAAGGTGAGAAAGTGTCTTCTGCCAAAGTTGCAGCGTCCATGACGGACCTTGTGAGCGCAGAGCACCACAAAAGCGTTGCATCCCACATCAATACAGAAGATATTGAATTTGGATACTGCACGGAATTTATGGTGCGCTTTGAGGATGATAAAGAGCCATTCAAAGAAGATGCGTTCAGACAGGATCTGAGTGAACATGGTGATTCCCTTCTGGTAATTGCAGATGATGAAATTGTAAAAGTACATATTCACGCAGAGTATCCTGGAAAAGTTCTGACATATGCACAGACCTACGGCAGCCTGATCAATATGAAGATTGAGAATATGCGCCAGCAGCATACTAGTCTGCTTGACAGCGGGGATGCACCATCAAAGCCTGCTGAAAAGAAAGAAAAACAGCCTTACGGTATTGTGACTGTCACAATGGGCAAAGGAATTGCCGAGCTGTTCCGCAGCATCGGATCACACTCTGTCATTGAAGGCGGACAGACGATGAACCCGAGCACAGAGGACATTGTCCAGGCCATTAAAGATGTGAATGCTGAAACAGTGATCATTCTGCCGAATAACTCCAATATCGTGATGGCTGCACAGCAGGCTGCGTCTGTTGTGGATGATAACGTCATCGTGATTCCGTCTAAAACCGTTCCTCAGGGAATGGCAGCACTGCTTGCCTTTAACCCGTCAGCAGCAGCTGAGGAGAATGAAGAAGTCATGAAAGAAGCGCTTGGAACGGTTAAGACAGGTCAGATCACGTACGCAGTCCGCGATACGAATATTGACGGCCTTGATATTGAAAAGGGCGATTTCATGGGTATTGCAAACGGCAAGATTGTGACAAAAGACCGTAATCAGCTGGCATCTGCCAAAAAACTTCTTGATTCCATGATGACAGAAGACGACGAAATATTGACTGTCCTTCAGGGCGTTGATGCAGCCGATGATGAAATGCAGGAACTTGTTTCCTATATCGAAAGTAAATTTGAAGATGTGGAAGTAGAAGTCCATAAAGGGGAGCAGCCTCTTTATTCCTACATTTTTTCAATCGAATAAGCAGGAAAGAATAGAAGGGCGATCCCCTTCTATTTCTTATGTCCAAATTCAGGTTGCAATTTTGGTGATGATTCCGTTTTCTTAAGCTGTGTTTATCTGATAAACTATGAAGGAAACACACAGCAAGCATGAGACAACAGGCTATGCATGTTCAGGGGGGAGCATATGAAATACAGAAGTGTTTTTGATATAATCGGACCGATTATGATTGGTCCTTCAAGTTCCCATACAGCAGGGGCTGCAAGAATCGGGAGAGTAGCAAGAAGCTTATTTGGAAGAGAACCTAAATGGGCAGCCATTTCATTCTATGGGTCATTTGCAAAAACATATAAGGGCCATGGAACGGATGTAGCCATCATCGGCGGCCTGCTTGATTTTGACACATTTGATGAGCGGATTAAAACGTCGCTTGACATTGCATCTGATAAAGGGATGAAAGTGACATTTACCGAAGAAGAAGCGATTACAGATCATCCAAATACAGCCCGTGTGATTATTGGAGATGACCACGGCCAGCTTGAGCTTGTCGGCATTTCCATCGGCGGAGGGAAGATTGAAATTACAGAGCTGAACGGTTTTGAGCTGAAGCTCTCAGGCAACCATCCTGCCATTCTTGTGGTTCATAATGACCGTTTTGGTGCGATTGCAGCTGTAGCGAATGTGCTTGCAAAATACGCGATTAATATCGGACATATGAATGTTGCCCGCAAGGAAAAAGGGAAGCTTGCGCTAATGACCATTGAAGTTGACCAGAATATTGACAAGTCAGTGCTTGATGAGCTGAAAACACTGCCGAATATTCTTCAGGTGACAAAAATAGCAGATTAACCGTGATGCGATTGGGGGTAAAAAAATGTTTCGCAATGTAGCAGAACTAGTCGAACTTGCAGAAAGCAAAGGCGTTAAAATAGCGGAAATTATGATTCAGCAGGAAATGGAGATGACCGGAAGATCCCGGGAGCAGATCCTTCAAATGATGGACCAGAACTTGACGGTCATGGAACAGGCGGTTGAAAAGGGGCTCGCAGGAGTCAAATCCCATTCAGGACTTACGGGCGGCGATGCTGTTCTAATGAAGGCATACATCGAGAAAGGAAATTTTCTCTCAGGGGAATACATTCTTGATGCTGTCAGCAAGGCGGTCGCAACGAACGAGGTCAATGCAGCAATGGGAACGATATGCGCCACGCCTACAGCAGGATCTGCCGGTGTTGTTCCGGGGACTCTTTTTGCTGTAAAAAATAAATTAAACCCGAGCAGGCAGGAAATGATTGAATTCCTGTTTACATCAGGTGCTTTTGGATTCGTTGTGGCAAACAATGCATCCATTTCAGGTGCAGCAGGAGGATGCCAGGCAGAGGTTGGCTCAGCTTCAGGCATGGCCGCTGCTGCGATAACTGAGCTCGCCGGAGGGACTCCAAGCCAGGCTGCAGAAGCAATGGCTATTACCCTCAAAAATATGCTCGGGCTTGTGTGTGATCCTGTTGCGGGACTGGTTGAAGTCCCTTGCGTAAAACGAAATGCAATGGGTGCTGCCAATGCCATGATTGCCGCCGATATGGCGCTTGCAGGCATTACAAGCCGCATACCTTGCGATGAAGTCATCGACGCGATGTTCAGAATCGGACAATCCATGCCGACAGCTCTTAAAGAAACTGCACAGGGAGGTCTTGCCGCTACGCCGACAGGACGGGAGCTTGAAGCAAAAATCTTTGGGATATCACTTGATGAACGCAGTTAATCCGCTGCTGCAGCCTGTCAGTGCAGTCAAAGGAGTAGGTCCTGAATCTGCAGAGGTTCTGGGCAGCATGGGCATTCTGACGGTCATGGATCTAATTGAATATTTGCCATATCGTTATGAAGATTATCGCCTGAAAGACTTAGCGGACGTACAGCATGATGAGCGGGTGACAGTCGAAGGGAAGGTTCACAGCGAACCTTCTCTTGCCTTTTTCAGCAAAAAGAAATCACGGCTTACTGTAAGAATTCTAGTCGGAAATTACCTGATCAGCGCTGTCTTTTTTAACCAGCCTTATTATAAAAAGAAGCTTGAACTCGGTTCTGTCGTCACGGTTACAGGAAAATGGGACAAACACCGCCAGACGATTACGGCCAACCAAATCGTCTTTGGCCCTCATGCAAAAGAACATGAGATCGAGCCGGTTTACTCCGTGAAAGAAAATATAACGGTAAAAACCATGAGGAAACTGATTAATCACGCCCTCACCCAATACGGCCCGGAGATTCGCAATGTCATTCCTGAACAGCTGATGGAGGCATACAGGCTTCCCGCAAAAAAAGAAGCCATCCTGACCATGCATCACCCTCTTAAACATGAAGATCTGAAACATGCAAGGCGGTATTTTGTGTATGAAGAGTTTCTCTTGTTTCAGCTGAAAATGCAGGCTCTGAGAAAATTTCAGCGTGAACAGTCAAAGGGAGTTTCCCACGAAATTCACAGGGAAAGACTGGAAGAATTTATCGGGTCTCTTCCGTTTCCTTTGACGAATGCACAGGAGCGGGTAATCGGCGAAATTCTGACGGATATGAAATCTGCTTACAGAATGAACCGTCTTCTCCAGGGAGATGTAGGTTCAGGCAAAACCGTCGTTGCGGCGATTGCGATGTATGCTGCCTATTTATCCGGCTATCAGGCAGCCCTCATGGTTCCGACCGAGATTCTTGCCGAACAGCATGCCGAATCATTAACCGCGATTTTTGCAGGCTTCCCCGTTACGGCAGCCCTTCTTACAAGCTCTGTAAAAGGTAAAAAAAGACGGGAATTGCTTGCACGGGTGGAGTCAGGAGAAATACAGTTTCTTGTAGGTACGCACGCTCTGATCCAGGAGGATGTTCACTTTTCAAAGCTTGGTCTTGTGATAACAGATGAACAGCACCGGTTTGGGGTCGGCCAGCGGAAGGTGCTCCGCGAAAAAGGCGAAAATCCGGACGTGCTCTTTATGACGGCCACACCGATTCCAAGGACGCTGGCGATTACGGCCTTTGGCGAAATGGATGTATCTGTCATTGATGAACTTCCTGCAGGACGTAAAAAAATTGAAACTTACTGGGTCAAGCATGAGATGCTTGACCGTATCCTTAAGTTTATTGATAAAGAGCTCATGGAAGGCAGGCAAGCTTATGTAATCTGTCCGCTTATTGAAGAATCGGATAAGCTTGATGTGCAGAATGCCATAGATGTCCATAGCACACTTGTACACTATTACGGAGACAGGTGGAAGCTAGGGCTTATGCACGGAAGACTTTCAAGTGCAGAAAAAGATGAAGTGATGAGAGAATTCAGTGAGAATGCGGTTCAAATTCTCGTCTCCACAACAGTAGTTGAAGTTGGCGTAAACGTGCCAAATGCAACCGTGATGGTCATTTATGATGCAGAACGTTTTGGCCTGTCCCAGCTTCACCAGCTGAGAGGCCGGGTTGGCCGCGGAAGCGCCCAGTCCTATTGCATCCTGCTAGCAGATCCGAAATCTGAAACCGGCAAAGAAAGAATGCGGGTCATGACAGAAACAGCGGACGGCTTTGAACTGTCTGAAAAGGACCTTGAACTGAGAGGCCCCGGCGACTTTTTCGGAAGAAAACAAAGCGGAATGCCGGAATTTAAAGTGGCGGACATGGTCCATGATTACAGGGCTTTAGAAACGGCGAGAAACGATGCGGCTAAGCTTGTGCAGTCAGAAGCCTTCTGGAAATCTGATGACTACAGGGAGCTTCGTGACTATGTATACGCATCAGGCATCATAAGCGGCGGAAAATTAGATTAAGAGATTTTGAGACAGAAGCAGATTGCAATCAGTCCTTGCAATCTGCTTTATTTGCTTATATACTACTATTAGTACCTAGTCTTAAGAGCGCGGACGGTGTTAGTGCAATGAGAAAATCCAAAAAAGAACGGCAGTCTCTGCTGAAGCAGACAATAAATGACACACCCTTTATTACCGACGAGGAACTGGCTGATAAATTTGGGGTCAGTATCCAGACGGTCAGGCTTGACCGCCTTGAACTCTCCATTCCTGAGCTAAGAGAACGGATAAAGCATGTGGCAGTAAAGCAGCTCGATGATGAAGTGAAATCTCTGCCCTTAGAAGAAGTGATCGGGGAGATTATTGATCTAGAGCTTGATTCTTCTGCGATATCGATTTTCGAAGTGAAAAAAGAGCATGTTTTCAGCCGCAATCAGATTGCCCGCGGGCATCACTTATTCGCCCAGGCCAATTCGCTTGCAGTGGCGGTCATTGATGACGAGCTTGCTCTTACAGCAAAGGCAAATATCCGTTTCACAAGGCAAGTAAAGGAAAAAGAAAGAGTTGTCGCAAAGGCAAAAGTCATCCATACAGATGAAGAAAAAGGCAGAACGACGGTAGAAGTCACAAGCTATGTAGGCAGTGAGCTTGTCTTTTCAGGAGAATTTGACATGTACCGTTCAAAAACAACAAAAAAGGCAGGTTTCAGCAATGAAGATCGCAATTGATGCAATGGGAGGAGACAACGCTCCTAAAGCAATCGTAGAAGGCGCAATGAAAGCTGTCACACTTTTCAGCGATATTGAAATAACACTTTACGGCAAAGAGCCTTTAATAAAAGAATATCTGACAAATCAAGAACGAATTTCGATCGTACATACAGATACGGTAATCGAAGCAACGGATGAGCCTGTAAGAGCCGTCCGCAGAAAGAAAGATGCCTCAATGGTGCTGATGGCGAACGCGGTCAACGAAGGGGAGGCGGATGCATGCATTTCCGCAGGAAACACCGGCGCTCTAATGACTGCCGGGCTCTTCGTTGTAGGACGGATTGAGGGGATTGAAAGGCCTGCACTTGCTCCGACGCTGCCAACCATTGAAGGAAACGGGTTTTTAATGCTTGATGTCGGTGCCAACGCTGATGCCAAACCTGAGCAGCTTTTGCAATATGCCATGATGGGTTCCATTTATGCAAACAAAGTAAGAGGAATTGAAAAGCCGCGTGTCGGCCTGCTGAATGTCGGCACGGAAGAAAAGAAAGGAAATGAGTTAACGAAAGCAGCATACCAGCTGCTGAAAGGCTCAGATCTGCATTTCATCGGCAATGTGGAGGCAAGGGATTTGCTTGACGGCATCGCGGATGTTGTAGTCACAGACGGTTTCACCGGAAATGTTGCCCTTAAAACCATTGAGGGGACGGCACTTTCTGTGTTCAAAATGCTGAAAACAGCTCTGACAAGCAATCTTCAGTCAAAGCTTGCCGCAGCTGTTCTGAAACCAAAGCTTAAAGTCATTAAAGGGAAATTGGATTATTCCGAATATGGCGGTGCGGGGCTGTTCGGTTTAAAAGCGCCGGTCATCAAAGCACACGGCTCATCAGATCCGAACGCCGTCTATAACGCCATCCGCCAGGCGCGGGAAATGGTCAGCAATGAAGTAACAGGCACGATTAGACGTTCAGTTGAGAAATCGGCCGATAACTAAATGCATGAGGGGAGATTATCATGAGTAAATTGGCGTTTATTTTTCCCGGTCAGGGTTCGCAGTCAGTCGGTATGGGGAAAGATGTGCATGATCAGTCAGAAACGGCACGGTCCATTTTTGAAGCGGCAGATGAAAAACTCGGCATGAAACTTTCAGAGATTATGTTTGAAGGGCCGCAGGAAACACTGACACTCACTTACAATGCTCAGCCGGCACTTCTGACGGCAAGTACAGCGATTCTCTCGAAATTCAGAGAAAACGGTATTTCGCCTGATTATGCAGCCGGGCACAGTCTCGGAGAGTATTCAGCTTTGGTTGCAAGCGGCGTGCTGTCCTTTGAGGATGCCGTTTACGCTGTAAGAAAGCGCGGAGAGTATATGAATGAAGCCGTGCCTGCAGGCATAGGAGCTATGGCTGCAATCATGGGCATGGATGCGGATGCATTGAAAAGCGTAACAGAAGAGGTAACAGCATCAGGATTTTCTGTCCAGCTTGCGAATTTAAACTGCCCGGGCCAGATTGTGATCTCCGGGACAGCAGAAGGCGTTGAAAAGGCATCGGCACTTGCAAAAGAAAAAGGTGCCAAACGCGCTATTGCGCTTGATGTAAGCGGTCCGTTTCATTCGGAACTGATGAAGCCTGCTGCTGAAAAATTTGCAGCGGTCCTGGAGGAACTTGAGGTAAACGATGCGGCCATTCCTGCTGTTGCCAATGTAACCGCCAAGCCTGTTGCAGATAAAAATGAGATTAAGCGTTTATTAGTTGAACAATTATATTCACCTGTAAGATGGGAAGAATCAGTGAGAGAAATGATTGATCAGGGTGTAACAGTATTTGTTGAAATCGGCCCTGGAAAGGTTCTTTCCGGACTTGTGAAAAAAATTGACCGGAGTGCAGAAGTGATAGCTGTTTCAGATATGGCATCATTTGAAGCAGCTGTTCAAAAACTGAAGGAGGTTCAGTTATGACAGAGAGTAAAACAGCGCTCGTTACCGGTGCATCAAGAGGCATCGGCCGGGCCATCGCACTTGAACTTGCACGGAATGGGATAAATGTAGCGGTCAACTATGCCGGAAGCGAAGCTAAGGCAAATGAGGTCGTAGACGAAATTAAAGCTCTTGGAAGAGAAGCGTTTGCTGTACAGGCAGATGTCAGTGACAGTGAATCAGTATCAGCGATGGTAAAAGAAACGGTTGAGCGTTTCGGCAGACTGGATATTTTAATCAATAATGCCGGCATCACAAAAGATAACCTTCTGATGAGAATGAAAGACTCCGAGTGGGATGATGTCATCAACATTAATCTAAAAGGGGTTTTCCTCACAACAAAAGCCGTTACCCGTCAAATGATGAAACAGCGTTACGGCAGAATCATCAACATCGCTTCAATTGTCGGCGTCAGCGGAAATCCGGGTCAGGCAAACTACGTAGCAGCAAAAGCTGGTGTAATCGGTCTTACAAAAACGGCTGCTAAAGAGCTGTCATCACGAAATATTACTGTGAATGCGATTGCTCCCGGGTTTATTACGACTGATATGACGGATAAACTGACAGAAGATGTGAAAAATGAAATGCTGAAACAGATCCCTCTTGCAAGATTCGGCGAAGCTTCAGACATCGCGCACACTGCCGTGTTTCTTGCTTCTGAAAAAAGCAGCTACATTACGGGGCAGACCATTCATGTAGACGGCGGCATGGTCATGTAAAAAAACATGTTCCACATGCTCTGCAATCATTGATTTCGGCTAGTTTTTTAAAAGGATATACACTATAATACTTTGAGGGGAGGTGAAATGTTATGGCAGAAGTACTTGAACGCGTAACGAAAATTATCGTTGACCGTCTTGGTGTTGATGAAGCAGAAGTGAAAATGGAAGCTTCTTTCAAGGACGATCTTGGCGCTGATTCCCTTGATGTTGTAGAACTTGTTATGGAACTTGAAGATGAGTTCGACATGGAAATTTCTGATGAAGATGCAGAAAAGATTGCAACGGTGGGCGACGCTGTGAACTACATACAAAGTCAACAGTAATGTTGCAAATAAAGCCCCGTTATAAGGCGGGGCTTTATCCCTTTTGAAAGATTACGTTAGATGCTGTTGTTTAAGTGATGGAGGTTATTATGCCGAAGATGAATTACAGAGAGAGAAGATCGTTTGTCAAAAAAGCAGAATTCAAACAATTTCAGGAGCAAATTGGCCATACGTTTCAAAATGAAAAATTATTGTACCAAGCCTTCACACATTCATCCTATGTGAATGAGCATCGCAAAAAGCCGTATGAAGACAATGAACGGCTGGAGTTTTTAGGAGACGCTGTACTTGAACTGACGATTTCCCAGTTCCTATTCAAGAAATATCCGACAATGAGCGAAGGAGACCTCACAAAGGTCAGAGCTGCAATCGTCTGTGAACCGTCCCTTGTCGCGTTTGCAAACGAGCTTTCATTCGGTAAGCTGGTGCTTCTTGGAAAAGGGGAAGAAATGACAGGCGGAAGAGCAAGACCTGCACTTCTTGCAGATGTTTTTGAAGCCTTTATCGGTGCACTGTATCTGGATTCAGGCCTTGAACCTGTGGTCCATTTCCTCGAAAAATGCGTTTTCCCTAAAATAAATGATGGTGCTTTTTCTCATGTGATGGATTTTAAAAGCCAGCTGCAGGAATTTGTCCAGCGGGACAGCAAAGGATCCCTTGAGTACAAAATTCTTCAGGAAAAAGGACCTGCCCACAACAGAGAGTTCGTTGCAACGGTTTCGTTAAACGGCGAGATCCTCGGAACAGGCAGCGGAAAATCAAAAAAAGCGGCCGAGCAGCACGCGGCACAGGAAGCCTTAACAAAACTGAAGCCGCTTTAATGGATAAACCCCCGAATACAAGGGGGTTCTCTTTATGTACAGCGATTTTCTGCCGGGCAAGTCCTTTTGCATATGTTTTTAAACCTGCCGGGCAGAAATTATGATAGAATATGGATGATTTTATAGAATAGTAGGGAGGATCCATAATGTTCCTCAAACGTTTGGATATTGTAGGATTTAAGTCATTCGCTGAACGTGTGAATGTCGATTTTGTAAAAGGTGTTACAGCTGTTGTCGGACCAAACGGCAGCGGGAAAAGCAATATCACGGATGCCATCAGATGGGTGCTTGGAGAACAGTCGGCCAAATCTCTCCGCGGAACGAAAATGGAAGATATCATTTTTGCCGGAAGCGACTCAAGAAAAGGCGTCAACATGGCGGAAGTCACACTGACTCTTGATAACGGGGATCAGTTTTTGCCGATCGACTATCACGAGGTTTCTGTTACGAGAAGAGTGTACAGATCTGGTGAAAGTGAGTTTTCAATAAACAATCAGACTTGCCGTCTGAAGGATATTGTCGACCTTTTTATGGATTCCGGGCTCGGAAAAGAAGCTTTTTCAATCATAAGCCAGGGAAAAGTAGAAGAAATTTTAAGCAGCAAAGCAGAAGAGCGCCGCAGCATCTTTGAAGAAGCAGCAGGCGTACTTAAATATAAAACGAGAAAGAAAAAAGCCGAATACAAATTGGCTGAAACGCAGGAAAACCTGAACCGCGTCCAGGATATTCTCCATGAGCTTGAAGGACAGGTAGAGCCTCTTAAAATCCAGGCTTCTATCGCGAAAGACTATTTGGAGAAAAAAGAGGAACTCGAGCAGTTTGAAGTAGCTTTGACCGTCTATGAAATTGAGGAACTTCATCAAAAATGGGAAGCTCTTTCAAAAGCAGTAGAAGACGGGAAATTGAAAGAAAGCAGCCTCTATGCCGCCGTTCAGAAAAAAGAAGCGGATATTGAACAGGTGAGAGACCGGACTCACGCGCTTGATGAATCCATCAATGATCTTCAGCAGGTGCTCCTTCTTGCAAGTGAAGACCTTGAAAAGCTGGAAGGCAGAAAAGAAGTTCTGAAAGAACGGAAAAAAAACGCAAGCCAGAACAAATCCCAGCTTCAGCATGCGGTAAAAGAAGCATCAGAACGCATCCATGCGCTCGAAAAGGAAAAAGAAGAACAGTCGCGAACACTTAAAGCTCTGCAGTCTGAAGTGGCAGACCTTAAAGAACAGCTTCAGCAGAAACAGTCTCTTCTGTCCTCCTTTGATCAGAACATGGAAGAAAAGATTGAATCGCTTAAAAGCGAATACTTTGATCTATTAAATGCAGAAGCCCAGGCGAAAAATGAAATCACATACATAAATGAGCAGATTGAGCAGCAGGCAAGAAAGACCGGCCGCCTGAAAGAAGCCAATCAAAAGTATTTGAGCGAGAGAAGCGAAACGGAAGAGAAAAAACGAAAGCTTGAGGCGAGACTTTCCCTTCTTGAAGCAGACCTGGATGAGCAAATTAAGACGTTCAGAACCGCCCAGACAAGCCTTGAGCATAAAAAAGCAGCCTACCAAAAGAGGGAAACAGCTCTTTACCAGGCTTATCAATATCTGCAGCAGACGAAATCGCGCAAGGAAATGCTCGAATCGATGCAGGAAGATTATGCAGGGTTCTTCCAGGGAGTAAAGGAGATCCTGAAACGCAGGAATGACCTTGAAGGAATTCACGGGGCCATTGCGGAGCTTATCTCAACGGATAAACTCTATGAAACGGCCATTGAAATTGCTCTCGGCGGGGCTGCCCAGCATGTTGTCGTAGAGAACGAACAGGCGGCAAGAACCGCTATCGCGTACTTAAAGAAGCATGCATTTGGACGGGCAACATTTCTTCCGCTCACTGTTATGAAGGAAAGGACCGTATCTGCTCAGGATCTGCAGACACTGCGCAGCCATCCGGCATTTAAAGGGATTGCCTCTGATTTGACTGAGTATGATCCTGTTTACCGGAAAGTTGTTTTAAATCTCCTTGGAACGGTCATTGTGACAGAAGATCTCAAGGGGGCAAATGAACTGGCGCGTCTTTTAAACTACCGTTTCAGGTTTGTGACCCTCGGCGGAGATGTTGTTAATCCTGGCGGATCGATGACAGGCGGCGCAGTAAAGCAAAAGAACAATTCTCTTCTCAGCAGAAGCCGCGAACTGGAAACGATCGACAAACAGTTCAGCGAAATGTCCGATAAGACAAATCAGCTTGAACAAGAGGTCAAATCACTGAAATTGTCGATCTCAGAGGGTGAAAAGAGCCTTGAATCTCTCAGGGAAAAAGGAGAACAGCTCCGTATGGATACAGGGGCTGTCAGGTCAGACCTGAAAGAACTTGAAATGATGGAGAAGAATGTGAACAGCCATCTTTCTCTTTATGATGCCGAAAAAGAATCATATCAGGAAGAAAAGGCCAGAATGGTAAAGCGCAAAGAAGAACTGACCGAGAGACTTGAAAAGGATGACAGCAAAAAAAGAGAGCTCGATCAGCTTATTGCTGAATTGAGCGCTAAAAAATCCAGTCAGCAAATGTCCAAGGAAGAAGTTCAGTCAGACATAACAGACGTAAAGGTCGTACTTGCCGGCAAAAAACAGGCGCTTGAAAATCAGCGCGACCTTGCTGAACGGACAGAGCATGAATGGCTCGCGCAGCAGAAAAAATACCGCGAGGCAAAGGAAGACCTGGAATTTCTTCAGGATGAAATGAATTCTGATTTCTCCGGGGAAGAAAAACTCGAGCAAACAGCACAAGAGAAGCGGGAAGATAAAAATAAAACGATTGAACTTATTTCTGTTAGAAGAAGTCAGCGCCTGAAGCTTCAGGATCAGCTTGAAACAGCAGAAAAAGAAGTCAAAGAACTGAACAGGCAGTATAAACAGCTTTCAGAGCTGCTGAAGGATGAGGAAGTTAAGCTGAACCGTTACGATGTGGAGCTTGATAACAGGCTCAATCATCTTCGCGAAGAGTATCTTCTTTCGTTTGAAGCGGCAAAAGAAAAGTATGAGCTTCAGACAGATGCTGCAGAAGCGAGAAAACGGGTCAAGCTGATCAAGCTTGCGATTGAAGAACTGGGCACTGTCAACCTTGGCGCCATCGATGAATACGAGAGAGTGTCCGAACGCTATCATTTCCTGACAGACCAGCGCAACGATCTTCAGGAGGCCAAAGATACACTCCATCAGGTAATCGGTGAGATGGATGAAGAAATGAAGAAGAGATTCCACACGACCTTTACTCAAATCAGGTCACACTTTGAAAGTGTTTTTCAGGCTCTTTTCGGAGGGGGCCGGGCGGAGCTCAGGCTTACAAATCCGGACGATCTGCTGAACACCGGTGTGGATATCGTCGCTCAGCCACCTGGAAAAAAACTGCAGAACCTGGGCCTCTTGTCTGGCGGAGAGCGGGCTCTTACGGCCATCGCCCTTCTGTTCTCCATTTTAAAAGTGAGGCCGGTTCCGTTCTGTGTGCTCGATGAAGTCGAAGCAGCCCTTGATGAGGCCAATGTACACAGATTTTCGCAGTATCTTAAAAAATTCAGCCAGGATACACAGTTTATTGTGATTACACACAGAAAAGGCACAATGGAAGATGCAGATGTACTCTACGGCGTAACGATGCAGGAATCAGGCGTATCCAAGATGGTTTCAGTCCGCCTGGAGGAAACGAAAGAATTTGCCGAATCAAGATGAGAGGATGAAGCTTAAGTGAGTTTCTTTAAAAAGTTAAAAGATAAATTTACACAGCAGCAGGAGCCTGATGCTTCACCGGAAAAGTATAAAGAGGGGCTTGCGAAAACGAGAGTATCATTTTCTGAACGCGTCAATAATCTCGTTGCCCGCTACCGCAAAGTAGATGAAGAGTTTTTTGAAGAGCTTGAAGAAGTACTGATTGGCGCGGATGTAGGCGTAGCAACAGTGATGGACCTGATAGATGAGCTGAAGATGGAAGTAAAGCGGCGGAATATTCAGGACTCAAAAGATGTAAGATCAGTGATTTCCGAGAAGCTTGTTGAGATTTATGAAGGAGAAGATGAAGAGTCTCCAAAGCTTAACATACAGGAAGGACGCCTAAATGTGATTTTGTTTGTCGGCGTAAACGGAGTCGGCAAAACAACATCCATCGGCAAGCTTGCCCACAGGCTGAAGCAGGAAGGCAAATCAGTCCTCCTTGCAGCGGGAGATACTTTCCGTGCAGGCGCAATTGAGCAGCTGGAAGTATGGGGAGAGCGTGCGGGAGTGGATGTGATTAAGCAATCCGCAGGCTCAGATCCGGCAGCTGTCATGTTCGATGCTGTTCAGGCGGCAAAAGCGAGAAAAACGGACGTGCTGATCTGCGATACAGCAGGACGCCTTCAAAACAAGGTCAATCTCATGAACGAACTCGAAAAGGTAAAACGTGTCATCGAGCGCGAAATCCCCGGTGCTCCGCATGAGGTCCTTCTGGCTCTTGATGCGACCACTGGCCAAAACGCCATGGTACAGGCAAAGCAGTTCTCCCAGGCGACAAATGTCACAGGTATTGTCCTCACAAAGCTTGACGGAACGGCAAAAGGCGGCATCGTCCTCGCCATCCGCAATGAGCTGAGCATCCCTGTAAAACTTGTCGGCTTAGGGGAAAAAATGGACGACCTCCAGGAATTTGACGCAGAACAGTACGTCTATGGCCTGTTTGCGGATCTTGTAGAAGAAGCGTAGGATAAATGAAAGCCGTTCCCTTTGTGAAAGAGGGGCGGTTTTTTTATGGAACAATGAAGATGATTGTTTTGGAAGACAGCTGGGAAATTTCAAGTTAACAGGGGATTTTGGCAAGTAAAGTGGCTGGTTTTTCAAGTGAAAAAGGAAGTTATTCAAGTATTCATTAAATAATGGCAAATAAATAAGAGTTTAGCGAACTAGGACGAAGCTGCAGAGCTGCACAGGTTGAATCAGATGCCCAAAAGCAAGTAGAGGGACAATAATTGGCAGGAATGCCGTATTCCTCACTTCTAAATTAGGAGATAGCCGGGAAATTTCAAGTAAACACGGGATTTAAGCAAGTAATGGATCTGGATTTTCAAGTAAAGTAAGAAGAAATTCAAGTGTTTCTTCTAAAATGGCAAGTAAAATAAAATTCAGGTGCTCAGTTTCGAGACATGCTGGGGCGATTCTGCTTTTCTGGTGTCCAGCTCCATCAGCCAGCTCCTCCGCCAGAACAAAATCCCCCAAAAAGTCAAACCCGGACTTTTCGGGGGATTTCTTTTTTGTCTGTCGGAGCTAAACGGCTGATTCCGCTTTTCTGGCAGTCAAGAAAAAAACTTGACATACATGTGACGAAAATGTAAACTAATGCTTGTAAAGGCAATTCCCTTAACAAAGGAGAGAAGCTTAGTGATGCTTGAAAAGACAACGAGAGTGAATTACTTGTTTGATTTTTATCAATCGTTGTTAACACCAAAGCAAAAGAGCTATATGTCGCTTTATTATCTGGATGATTACTCCTTGGGTGAAATTGCTGAAGAGTATGACATCAGCCGCCAGGCCGTCTATGATAATATTAAACGGACTGAGGCGATGCTCGAACAATATGAAGAAAAATTATTGCTTTTTGAAAAATTTCAAAAGCGGCAGCAGCTGATACAACAGCTGAAAACAGCAGTGGCGGATCTGGACGGGAACGGACAGGTTTTATCGCTTGTTGAATCGCTTGAGAAATTAGATTAGGAGGCGGCATGTATGGCATTTGAAGGATTAGCCGACCGACTGCAGAATACAATCGCAAAAATCCGCGGCAAAGGCAAAGTGTCGGAGTCTGATGTTAAAGAAATGATGCGCGAAGTGCGTCTTGCATTGCTTGAAGCGGACGTTAACTTCAAAGTCGTAAAAGATTTTGTTAAAAAAGTAAGCGAACGGTCTGTCGGGCAGGAAGTCATGACAAGCCTTACGCCCGGCCAGCAGGTCATTAAAGTTGTTAAAGAAGAACTGACTGCATTAATGGGCGGGGAGCAGAGCAAGATTGCTGTTGCTAACCGGCCGCCGACTGTCATTATGATGGTAGGTCTGCAGGGGGCAGGTAAAACGACGACAACCGGAAAGCTTGCCAACCTTCTGCGCAAAAAGCATAACCGCAAGCCATTGCTTGTTGCAGCGGATATTTACCGTCCTGCAGCAATCAAGCAGCTTGAAACGCTTGGGAAACAGCTGAGTATGCCTGTTTTCTCACTTGGGGATCAGGTAAGTCCTGTTGAGATTGCCAAACAGGCAATTGAACACGCCAAAAAAGAGCATCATGATTATGTTCTGATTGATACGGCGGGACGCCTGCACATTGACGAGACCTTAATGGACGAGCTTAAGCAGGTAAAAGAATTATCAAAACCTGATGAGATCTTCCTTGTGGTAGATGCCATGACAGGTCAGGATGCTGTCAATGTTGCCCAAAGCTTCAACGAGCAGCTTGGACTTACGGGTGTTGTTCTGACGAAGCTTGACGGCGATACGCGGGGCGGAGCGGCGCTTTCCATCCGTTCTGTCACTCAGACGCCAATCAAGTTTGTCGGTCTTGGAGAGAAGCTGGATGCGATCGAGGCATTTCATCCGGAGCGCATGGCTTCCCGTATTCTCGGTATGGGTGATGTGCTGACTCTTATTGAAAAGGCTCAGGCAAACGTAGATGAAACGAAAGCGAAAGAACTCGAGCAGAAAATGAGAACCGCTTCGTTTACATTTGACGATTTCCTTGAACAGCTTGGCCAGGTCCGCAGCATGGGACCGCTTGATGAGCTCCTCGGCATGCTTCCGGGAGCAAATAAAATCAAAGGCCTGAAAAATGCCCAAGTCGATGAAAAGCAGATCGGCTCTGTTGAGGCCATCATCCGTTCGATGACGAAGGAAGAAAAGCAGCATCCTGAAATCATCAACTCAGGCAGACGCAAGCGTATTGCCAAAGGAAGCGGGACAACCGTGCCTGAAGTAAACCGCCTGCTTAAGCAGTTTGAGGACATGAAAAAGATGATGAAGCAGATGACAAGCATGTCAAAAGGCAAGAAAAAAGGCGGAATGAAGTTTCCGTTCATGTAACAATTTTTAGGTGTTAAGAAAAAACACTTTACAAAGTGGTTTTTCACTGATATCATACTATCTTGTTGAAATATTTTCGGAGGTGCTATTTAAAATGGCAGTAAAAATTCGTTTAAAACGCATGGGAGCTAATAAATCTCCTTTCTATCGTATCGTAGTTGCAGACTCTCGTTCTCCTCGTGACGGACGTTTCATCGAAACAGTTGGAACGTACAACCCGGTTGCAAACCCTGCAATTGTTGAGATCAACGAAGAGCTTGCTCTTAAGTGGATGCAAAATGGTGCAAAACCATCTGACACAGTCCGCAACTTGTTCTCAAACCAAGGCATTATGGAAAAATTCCATAACGCTAAGCACAGCAAATAAGGGCTGCTACAATGATAGAGTTAATCGAGTCGATCGTTAAGCCGCTTGTTGACCATCCTGAAGATGTGTCTGTTGTAGAAAATGAACGTGAACATCAAATTGTCTACGAATTAACCTTACATCAAGATGATATCGGCAAGGTAATCGGAAAGCACGGACGGATAGCGAAAGCGATTCGGACTGTTGTTTATGCAGCAGGATCCAGCTCTAAAAAGAGAGTTCAGCTTGAAATTAATGATTAAGAAAAAAAGGGAGGATCAGCCTTCCTTTTTTTTGTACAATAAAAGAGAAGAATGGCTCAACAAAAGCTGACGGAGGAATGAAGATGGAGATCTTCCAGACGGTAACGGTCAAACAGATCCTGACAGCAGCAAGCAAAGAGCAGCTCATGAAAACATTCAAACAAACGAAACAGCAGCTTGAAAGGGAGATTGATCAGCTTTCCTTTCAATTAAAGAAAAAAGAAAAAACCATTCAGACGGAAGAGATGAGAAAACAGTATCAGCGCGAGATCTCAAGGAGGATGGACAAAATAAAAATAGCTGATTTTCAGCTGCAGCAGCTTGAAACTCTCCCGCTCGGAAGCGAAATGAAAGAAAAAGAAATGAACGCACTTGTCGATATTAACGTCGGCGACCGCTGGGATGAGCTTATGAAAGAAAGAACCATCGTGATAAAAGACGGCATTGTCGTCGAAATACGCTAGAGGTGAACATATGGCAGAGAAATGGTTTAATGTAGGAAAAATCGTCAATACTCATGGAGTAAAGGGAGAGGTCAGGGTACTCTCGACAACTGATTTCCCGGAAGAACGCTATAAGGCGGGAAATGTTCTCTACTTATTTAAAGAAGGTCAAACAGCACCTGATGAGGTAACAGTCAAATCTCACCGGTTCCATAAAACGTTCAATTTGCTTACGTTTGAAGATCATCCCTCCATTAATGATGTCGAGAAATATAAAAATTCCGTCATCAAAGTGCCGGAAAGCCAGCTTGCAGATCTTGAAGAAGGCGAATATTATTTCCACGAGATTATCGGCTGCACCGTTTTAACGGATGAAGGCGCGGAAATAGGGACCGTTAAAGAAATTCTTGAAACAGGTGCAAATGATGTTTGGATCATCAAGCGGAAAGGAAAGAAGGATGCGCTGATCCCGTTTATTGATGATGTGGTTAAAGAAATTAATCCTGAAGAAAAGCGCATTGTGATTTCATTGATGGAAGGACTTATTGAAGAATGAAAATAGACTTTTTAACGCTTTTTCCTGAAATGTTCCACGGAGTCATAGGAAACTCCATTTTAAAAAAAGCGGAAGAAAAAGGCGCCGTCCAGTTTAATGTGACAAATTTCAGAGAGTACTCAGATCACAAGCATGCAACCGTTGATGATTATCCGTATGGCGGAGGTGCGGGCATGGTTTTAAAGCCGCAGCCGATTTTTGATGCGGTTGAAGCGATTAAACAGGAAAGCTCCGCCCCTAAAGTAATCCTTGTATGTCCGCAGGGTGAAACCTACTCCCAGAAGAAAGCAGAAGAGCTTGCAAAGGAAGATCATCTTGTCTTCATCTGCGGACATTATGAAGGCTATGACGAGCGGATAAGAGAACACCTTGTAACAGATGAAATCTCAATTGGAGATTTTATTCTGACGGGCGGGGAACTTGCTTCCATGGTGATCGCTGACAGTGTCGTCAGGCTTCTTCCTGACGTGCTTGGGAATGAAGACTCTCCAGTCCTTGATTCGTTCAGCACAGGCCTGCTTGAGCATCCTCACTACACGAGGCCTTCTGACTTCAGGGGACTGAAGGTGCCAGATGTGCTGATATCAGGCAATCATGCCAAAATTGAAGATTGGCGGGAAAAAGAATCCCTCCGAAGAACGTATGAGAGAAGACCGGATCTTCTTGAAACATACACTTTGTCAGATAAGCAGAAAAAGTGGATAGATGAATTTAAAAAACAATAATTGAAGTATTGCATGCGTCCGGGCAATATGATATGATGTTTCTTGTGATTTGGTTGCCTATAAAGGTTTTTTCCTTGATAGGTGCCGCGCACTAAAACGGTGTTCCGCTGCATGAAATGGTTTGTAATGAACATCTGTTGGAAGGAGTTGAAAACGATGCAAAAACTAATTGAAGATATCACTAAAGAACAATTAAGATCTGATCTTCCTGCGTTCCGTCCTGGAGACACTGTCCGTGTACACGTGAAAGTTGTTGAGGGAACTCGCGAGCGTATTCAGATTTTTGAAGGTGTTGTCATTAAGCGTCGTGGTGGCGGAATCAGCGAAACTTTCACAGTTCGCAAGATTTCTTACGGAGTAGGCGTTGAGCGTACATTCCCTGTTCACACACCGAAAATCGCACAGTTAGAAGTAATCCGTCGCGGTAAAGTACGCCGTGCGAAACTTTACTACCTGCGCGAACTACGCGGTAAAGCGGCTCGTATTAAAGAAATTCGATAATTGCACCAGAAAGGGCTTGTTTACTATGAACAAGCCCTTTTTTCATCATTAAAAAAATAATATGACTGCAAATAAAGCTGTCATCCTATACTATAAACAAACAAGCAGCCTACAATAAAGTGTATGAGAAGGTGAATTCAAAGCATGACTCGAAAAAAAAGCGAGTTGTTTGAATGGATTAAAGCACTTGCTATCGCCGTAATACTCGCAGCCGTTATCCGTTATTTCCTGTTTGCCCCGATTGTCGTTGACGGACTTTCCATGATGCCTACTCTTCATGATCAGGACCGGATGATCGTCAACAAAATCGGCTACAAAATTGGTGATCCAGAGCGGTTTGACATCGTTGTCTTTCACGCAACAGAAGAGAAGGATTACATCAAGAGAGTCATAGGACTTCCCGGTGACCGGATTGAATACAAAGATGATACACTTTATATTAATGGAAGGGCCTACGAAGAGCCTTACCTTGAAGAATACAAGAACACACTGATAGACGGACCGCTTACAGAGCCATTTACAGTGGAAAAGGTCCCTGAAGGACAGCTTTTTGTTATGGGCGATAACCGCCGCTACAGCAAAGACAGCCGACATATCGGACCGGTTTCAAAAGACGAGGTAATGGGTCAGACAAGCCTGATTTACTGGCCTCTGAACGATATCCGTTTTGTCAAGTAAGGAATAAGAGCAGGTGGTAAGAATGAACATACAATGGTTTCCCGGCCATATGGCCAAAGCAAGAAGACAGGTTACCGAAAAACTAAAATTAATCGATATTGTGTTTGAGCTTGTCGATGCAAGAATTCCGGTTTCATCAAGAAATCCGATGATTGATGAAATCATCTCGGCCAAACCGCGGATTGTTCTGCTGAATAAAGCAGATATGGCAGATCCAAAAGCAACGCAGGAATGGCTTGCCTATTTTAAAGAGCAGGGCATTCACGCCCTCCCGATTGATGCCAAAACAGGGACAGGCATCAAGCAGATTGTCACGATGTCAAAAGAAGTGCTGAAAGAGAAGTTTGATAAACTCGCGGCAAAAGGCGTGAGGCCAAGAGCCATAAGAGCACTGATTATCGGAATTCCGAATGTCGGAAAATCGACCCTCATCAACCGGCTGGCAAAAAAGAATATGGCTAAAACCGGAGACAGACCCGGTGTTACAACTGCACAGCAGTGGGTAAAAGTCGGAAAAGAACTGGAGCTGCTTGATACTCCGGGAATTCTCTGGCCTAAGTTTGAAGATCAGCTGGTGGGATTAAAGCTTGCAACGACCGGTGCGATTAAAGATGCCATTCTTAACTTGCAGGAAGTAGCTCTTTTTGCCCTTGAGTTTTTAAGCGCCCATTACTCGCACCGTCTTAAGGAAAGATTCGCCCTAGATGTGATCCCTGAAGACCGTATCGAGCTGTTTGATGCCGTCGCAAAGAAACGCGGATGCATGATGTCCGGAGGCTTTGTGGATTACGATAAAGCTGCAGAACTCATCGTCAGGGAAATACGTCAGGAAAAGCTTGGCAGGCTGAGCTTCGAAACAACTGAAGACATACACCAGGAAGACACGCTGCAATAGCGCGTCTTTATTTTGTTTGCCTGTTTAATGCTGCTTCAGAATGTATGATCATAAGACACCAGTGGACTGAAGCGGAAGGCACTTGACTCCTGCGGGATGAAGAGAACACGGGAGACCCCGCAAGCGAAGCGAGGAGGCTCCCGGGGCTCCCCGCGGAAAGCAAGTGACTGGAGCGCAAGGGAACGGGTATCAGAGAAAAACTTGCAACAACAATCATTCAATTTAAGAATACATAGAGAAATGGCAGTGAAACTATGAAAAAGCTGACAACGGAAGAAATCCGCTTAAAGCTTGCTGCGATAAGCAGCCCTGATGATCCGTTTTTAAACCAGTGCAGAAACGATGAGCGAAAAAGCGTGATAAAGCTTGCTGACAAGTGGGCGAGAGACTATGAACAGCAGCTTAAGAAAAAGCAGCAATTTGAAGAAATGATGATTTTTGAGAAGAAAGCAAGAGGAGAAGGCTATCACCTTCTTTGCGGGATCGATGAAGTTGGCCGAGGACCACTGGCAGGCCCGGTTGTCGCAGCTGCCGTTATCCTGCCGGAATCCTTTTACCTTCCCGGCCTGACAGATTCAAAAAAACTGACGGCTGCCAAAAGAGAATCCTTTTACGAAATCATCGTTAAAGAGGCCGTTGCTTTCGGTGTTGGAATTGTATCGCCGGCTGACATCGACAGGCTGAATATCTACCAGGCAACAAAGGCGGCAATGGTGCAGGCAGTAAAAGAGCTCCCAGTGGCCCCTGAGTACCTTCTCATTGATGCAATGGAGCTTTCCCTTCCCGTTCCCCAGGAATCGCTGATTAAGGGAGACGCACGCAGTGTGAGCATTGCAGCGGCATCTGTCCTTGCGAAAGTAACTAGGGACAGGATGATGATGCAGCTTGCTGCCGAGTATCCGCAATACGGATTTGAGCAGAATATGGGGTACGGAACAAAGCAGCACCTTGAAGCTCTGAATTTGTACGGCGTGACAGAATGCCACAGAAGAAGTTTTTCTCCTGTAAAAGAGATGGCTGCAGAAGAAACGGTCAGCTGAAAGGAAAAAGTCCGGTCTGACCGCAAGGAACGAGCGGACAGACTTTTCCGGATGATCACAAAATTTTATATTACTAGAAAAATAATTTTAGAGAAAATATCAGAAAAAAATGAAGGATTCGACGAATTTCTGCAGAATAGTAGACAAGGAATCAACTATTTTATAAAATGAAAGCGCAGTCTATTTTTTTCGTACATAAGTTAGGAGGATGGGAAATGAATATCCATGAGTATCAAGGAAAAGAAATCCTTAGAAAATATGGAGTAGCAGTACCAAACGGCAAAGTGGCCTTTACAGTTGAAGAAGCTGTGGCAGCAGCAAAAGAACTGGGTACAGAGGTAACAGTAGTTAAAGCACAGATTCATGCAGGCGGCCGCGGTAAAGCTGGCGGGGTAAAAGTTGCAAAGAATATTGGCGAAGTAGAAACTTATGCGAAAGAAATTCTCGGAAAGACACTGGTGACACACCAGACAGGTCCTGAAGGAAAAGAAGTAAAACGCTTACTTATCGAAGAGGGCTGCGATATTAAGAAAGAATATTATATCGGCCTTGTTCTTGACCGCGCTACATCTTGCGTTGTCCTGATGGCATCTGAAGAAGGCGGCACAGAAATCGAGGAAGTGGCAGAAGCGACTCCTGAGAAAATTTTCAAAGAAGTGATTGATCCTGCTGTAGGACTGCAGGCATACCAGGCCCGCAGAATTGCTTTTAATATTAATATTCAAAAAGAATTAGTCGGACAGGCTGTTAAATTTATGATGAGCCTGTACAACGCATTTGTTGAGAAAGACTGCTCTATTGCTGAAATCAATCCGCTTGTTGTAACAGGGGACGGCAAAGTAATGGCGCTTGATGCAAAATTGAACTTTGATTCAAATGCTCTTTACCGCAGAAAAGATATCCTTGAATACCGCGATCTTGACGAAGAAGATGCAAAAGAAATCGAAGCATCCAAATATGACTTGAGCTATATTTCCCTTGATGGAAATATCGGCTGTATGGTAAACGGCGCCGGCCTTGCTATGGCAACAATGGATATTATTAAATATTACGGCGGCGAACCGGCGAACTTCCTGGACGTTGGGGGCGGCGCGACAGCTGAAAAAGTAACGGAAGCATTTAAAATCATCCTTTCCGATCAAAATGTAAAAGGAATTTTCGTCAACATTTTCGGCGGAATTATGAAATGCGACATCATTGCACAGGGTGTAGTTGAAGCGACGAAACAGGTCGGCCTGCAAATTCCACTAGTTGTCCGTTTGGAAGGAACAAATGTAGAGATCGGCAAGCAAATCTTGAACGAATCCGGTTTGAATATCACTTCTGCTGAATCTATGGCAGACGGCGCACAAAAAATCGTATCTTTAGTAGGGTAAGAAAGGCGGGGGACTGAAATGAGCGTATTTATTAACAAAGATACTAAGGTAATTGTACAGGGGATTACAGGATCTACGGCATTATTTCATACAAAGCAGATGCTTGAATACGGCACGAATATTGTAGGCGGGGTTACACCTGGTAAAGGAAACACTGAAGCTGAAGGAGTTCCTGTTTTTAACACCGTGGAAGATGCGGTAAAAGCAACAGGCGCAACGGCTTCTGTTATCTACGTGCCGGCTCCGTTTGCTGCAGATGCCATCTTGGAGGCGGTTGATGCTGAACTTGATCTTGCTATCTGCATCACTGAGCATATTCCAGTTCTTGACATGGTAAAAGTGAAACGGTACATGGAAGGCAAGAAAACCCGTCTTGTCGGACCAAACTGCCCTGGTGTGATTACGCCTGATGAGTGTAAAATCGGCATTATGCCAGGCTACATTCATACAAAAGGCCACGTTGGCGTTGTATCCCGTTCAGGAACATTAACGTATGAAGCGGTACATCAGCTTACACAGGCAGGAATCGGCCAGTCTACAGCGGTCGGCATCGGCGGAGACCCGGTAAACGGCACAAACTTCATCGATGTTTTGAAAGCATTTAATGAAGATGAAGACACATATGCTGTGATTATGATCGGCGAAATCGGAGGAACAGCAGAAGAAGAAGCTGCCCTCTGGATCAAAGAAAACATGACAAAGCCTGTAGTGGGCTTTATCGGCGGACAAACTGCACCTCCTGGCAAACGCATGGGACATGCCGGTGCCATCATTTCAGGCGGAAAAGGCACAGCCGCTGAAAAAATCAAAACAATGAATGAGTGCGGCATCAAAGTTGCTGATACACCTTCTGTTATGGGTGAAACACTTATTGAAGCTCTTAAAGAAAACAACTTGCTTGAAAAGTGCAAAACACATTAATAAATTTGTTGGGAACGGCGTTCATGCTGTTCCCTTCTTTACCATGTACCCCCGATGCTTCTTCCACTCCTCCATTCGTCAAATCATGACAAAAACATTCATCATTAAAACTATATATAATAGTAGAAAGGGAACTAACATGCTCATGAAAGAGAAAGAACTTCTCCATTTATCCCACTGCAGAGGCATCACCCATATGGCGCTCTTGAAGTGGCTGAAACTTGATCCTCCTATCTCCGTCTACTCTCTTAACAGCAGCGAGCTGCAGCGGGCTTTCAGGCTGTCAGATGCTCTAATGCCGCATTTCCTCACTGACTTCTATTCTTTTAATCCGGATGCTGCTTTTTCAGCCTTGAAAGCGAGTAATATTAAAGTCATATCACTTTGCAATGACAACTATCCGCACCTTTTGAAGGAAATCCATGATCCCCCTCCCATTCTCTTCTGCAAAGGAAACACAGCCCTGCTTTCTTCAGGAAAAATGATCAGCATTGTCGGAACAAGAAACCCCACAAATTACGGCACCCATTCTATAAAACGAGTGACAGATCCCCTTATTTCTGCAGGCTGGACTGTCGTCAGCGGCCTGGCAAAAGGAATAGATGCTCTGGCCCACCAGAGAGCAATCGAGAGACAGGCTCAAACGATAGGTGTAATTGGAGGGGGACTTCATCATTTCTATCCGAAAGAAAATCTGCCTCTTTTTAAAGAGATGACTGAAAATCAATTAGTTCTCTCAGAGCATCCTCCGGACACCAAACCGCAAAAATGGCACTTTCCAATGCGCAACCGCATTATCAGCGGGCTGAGTCTTGGAACGGTTGTGATTCAGGCGAAATCTAAAAGCGGATCACTTATTACAGCAAACACCGCACTCGATCAGGGCAGGCAGGTGTTTGCTGTGCCGGGATCCATTTTTGATGCAGCATCTGCTGGCGCCAATCAGCTTATTAAGCAGGGAGCGTACCTGGCAGAAGACGGACTGGATGTCCTGAATGACCTTTCCGTCCAGGTTGCATGCGCTGAAAATTAAGCCATCAATCCAAATACTGTTTGACAAACCGCATCACTATATTTAATAATAGTGGAGATTTAACCTGTTTAAGCAAGATTTTGATTATGGCCGGTATAAGCGCAGGCTCTTTTGGGCAGAATCGTCCCTTGAACATATAAAATGACAATAGTGAAAAAAACCTTGATGATGAAACATGAAAATAAAGAGAGAGAATACCTCTTTTAGGAGGATGATGTATGTCGGATTTTTTAGTGATTGTTGAATCGCCTGCAAAAGCGAAGACAATCGAACGATATCTAGGGAAAAAATATAAGGTGAAGGCTTCAATGGGGCATGTCCGCGATCTGCCGAGAAGTCAGATTGGCGTTGACACTGAAGGGAATTTCGAACCGAAGTACATTACGATAAGGGGTAAAGGCCCGGTTTTGAAAGAACTGAAAACAGCAGCGAAAAAAGCAAAAAAAGTTTATCTCGCAGCTGACCCCGACCGTGAAGGGGAAGCCATTGCGTGGCACCTCGCACACAGTCTGGACGTGGATGTTCTTTCAGACTGCAGGGTTGTCTTTAATGAAATTACAAAAGATGCCATCAAGGAGTCTTTTAAGCATCCCCGCCCGATTAACATGGATCTCGTAGATGCACAGCAGGCAAGAAGGATACTTGACCGCCTTGTCGGCTATAAAATCAGCCCTATTCTTTGGAAGAAAGTGAAAAAAGGACTGAGCGCAGGAAGAGTTCAATCTGTTGCAGTCCGCCTGATCATAGACCGCGAAAAAGAAATCAAAGCATTTATTCCGGAAGAGTACTGGACAATCGGCAGCCATTTCCTCAAAGGGAAAGACGAGTTCGAGGGAGCTTTTTACGGAATAAACGGGAAAAAGACAGAGCTGAATACAGAAGATGATGTAAAAGAAATTCAGAAAAAATTAAACGGCAATGAATTCTCTGTCACAAATGTGACGAAGAAGGAAAGAAAGCGCAATCCTGCGGTACCGTTTACAACTTCCACTCTTCAGCAGGAAGCAGCCCGCAAACTGAATTTCAGAGCTAAGAAGACGATGATGATCGCCCAGCAGCTTTATGAAGGAATGGACCTTGGAAAAGAAGGAACCGTCGGTCTGATTACATATATGCGTACAGATTCAACCCGCATATCTGAAACAGCCCAGCAGGAAGCCATGTCATACATCGAGCAAAAGTACGGTGCCGAGTACAACAATCCTGCAAAAAAAGCCGCTAAGAAAAAGGCAAACACGCAGGATGCGCATGAAGCGATCCGTCCTACTTCAACGCTTAAAGATCCCGCATCGCTTAAAGAATTTTTAAGCCGCGATCAGCTCCGGTTATACAAACTCATCTGGGAGCGCTTTGTTTCAAGCCAGATGGCACCGGCTGTACTTGATACGATGAGCGTGGATCTTACAAATAATGACGTCACGTTCAGAGCAAACGGAAGCAAAGTGAAGTTTCCGGGATTCATGAAGGTGTATGTGGAAGGAAATGATGACGGAGTCGAGGAAAAAGACCGCATGCTTCCTGATCTTCAAACAGGAGATACGGTTTATTCAAAAGACATTGAACCGGCCCAGCATTTCACTCAGCCTCCTCCAAGGTACACAGAAGCCCGACTTGTTAAAACGCTTGAAGAACTGGGAATAGGACGTCCGTCAACCTATGCGCCGACGCTTGATACGATTCAAAAGCGCGGATATGTAGCTCTGGATAATAAACGGTTTATTCCGACGGAGCTCGGTGAAATTGTCCTTGAACTGATCATGGAATTCTTCCCTGAAATCATTAATGTCGAGTTTACCGCCAAGATGGAGAACAGCCTGGATGAAATAGAAGACGGCCAGGTGCAATGGGTCAACATTATCGACGATTTTTATAAAGACTTTGCCAAACGGATCGAAGTGGCAGAAAATGAAATGGAAGAAATCGAGATTAAGGATGAGCCTGCAGGAATTGACTGTGAGGAATGCGGCAGTCCAATGGTCTTCAAAATGGGCAGGTACGGAAAGTTCATGGCATGTTCGAATTTCCCGGATTGCCGGAACACAAAGCCGATTGTAAAAGAGATTGGTGTTCCATGTCCGAAATGCGAGAAAGGAAACATTGTGGAAAGAAAGTCGAAGAAACGCCGCATTTTCTATGGCTGCGACCAGTTTCCTGAATGTGATTTCCTTTCGTGGGATAAACCGATTGCAAGATCGTGTCCAAAGTGTGATAATATGCTAGTTGAGAAAAAACTCAAAAAAGGCATACAGGTTCAATGTGTGCACTGTGATTATAAAGAAGAGCAGCAAAAGTAAAGGTGAGTGATCCTGCTCACCTTCTTTATTTGCTTAAAGCTGGAGGGTTCAAAATGAATGAAAAAACAGTAAACGTCATTGGAGCAGGCCTTGCCGGAAGTGAAGCGGCCTGGCAGCTGGCGAGCCGCGGAATTTCCGTCAATCTTTACGAAATGAGACCTGTGAAGCAGACGCCTGCCCATCATACAGATAAATTCGCCGAGCTTGTGTGCAGCAATTCACTGCGGGCAAACGGTCTGACAAATGCAGTTGGCGTACTGAAAGAAGAAATGAGAATGTTTGATTCTGTGATTATTAAATCTGCCGACGACTGCGCAGTGCCGGCAGGGGGCGCACTTGCTGTAGACAGACATGAATTTGCCGGACTCGTAACAGAGAGGGTAAAAGGACACCCGAACGTGACAGTCATTACAGATGAAGTGACGGAAATTCCTGCAGGCCCTACTATTATTGCAACAGGACCGCTGACATCAAAAGCACTTTCTGAACAGCTGAAGCAGCTGACAGGCGAAGAATATCTGTATTTCTACGATGCAGCAGCTCCAATCCTTGAAAAAGACAGCATCGATATGGACAAAGTCTACCTGAAATCACGGTATGACAAAGGAGAGGCAGCCTACCTTAACTGTCCGATGACAGAAGAGGAGTTTGACCATTTCTACGATGCTCTTGTCGAGGCGGAAACAGTTCCGCTGAAAGAATTCGAGAAAGAGATTTTCTTTGAAGGGTGCATGCCGATTGAGGTCATGGCAAAGCGCGGCAAAAAAACGATGCTTTTCGGACCAATGAAGCCGGTGGGCCTTGAAGATCCGAAAACAGGCAAACGTCCATATGCCGTTGTTCAGCTGAGACAGGATGATGCTGCGGGCACTCTTTACAATATTGTTGGTTTTCAGACACATTTAAAGTGGGGCCCTCAAAAAGAAGTGCTTAAATTGATCCCTGGTCTTGAAAATGCAGAGATTGTCAGATACGGCGTTATGCACCGCAACACATTCATCAACTCTCCAAAAATGCTGAAGCCGACGTATCAGTATAAAGAGCGCGAGGATCTGTTTTTTGCAGGGCAGATGACAGGTGTAGAGGGATATGTAGAATCCGCTGCATCAGGACTTTTAGCAGGCATCAATGCCGCTAAATACGTACTTGGAGAAGAACTGCTCGTGCTTCCTCATGAAACAGCAATGGGAAGCATGGCGCGCTATATTACAACGGCAAATCCGGATAATTTCCAGCCTATGAATGCAAACTTCGGCATATTTGCAGAGCTTCCGGAACGAATCCGCAACAAGAAAGAGCGCTACGAAAAGTATGCAAATAGAGCGCTTGAAACAATTCAAAAAATTTCGAAAAAATAAGAGAAATAATTTGCAAGGGCTGCTGAATGTGTGATACCATTTAGTAGCCCTTGTGAGGTGTTATGGATGGAAAATGTTAAGAATTCTTTAAAGTTGTTCGTAGAATATTTACAGATTGAGAAAAACTATTCACAATATACAATTGTGAATTATGTTTCCGATATAGAAGATTTTTTTGTCTTTATGCAGGAGCAGTCACTAACTGATCTCCGTCTTATTACATATTCCGATACACGATTGTACTTAACTCAGCTTCATCAAAAAAATTTTGCCAGAAAAACGATTTCACGTAAGATTTCATCTCTCAGAAGCTTTTACAGATTTTTGAACCGCGAAAAGCTCACTGATGAAAATCCTTTTTCAAGCGTTTCTCTGCCTAAAAAAGAGCACAGGCTGCCGCAATATCTCTTCGAGGAAGAGCTTCAGCTTCTCTTTGAACATTCAGACCTTTCAGCTCCTGCAGGCCAAAGAAACCAGGCGCTTCTCGAAATGCTCTACGGAACGGGTATAAGAGTAAGCGAGCTCTGCATGATAAAATTGTCTGACCTTGATCTCCATATCGGCACCGTGCTCGTAAATGGAAAAGGCGGCAAGCAGAGGTATGTTCCATTTGGAAGCTTTGCTCAGGATGCCGTAGAATTGTACATAAGTTCAGGCAGGAAAACACTGATGGAAAAAAGAAAACAGTCAGAGCACCATGAGCTTCTGTTTGTCAACCAGCGGGGAGGTCCGCTTACGGCGACCGGCGTGAGGCATATTTTGAAAGAGCTGATTCATAAAACCTCTCTGACGATGAAAATCACTCCTCATATGTTCAGGCACACGTTTGCCACTCATCTGCTAAATCAGGGAGCCGATATGCGGAGTGTTCAGGAGCTTTTGGGTCATGCGCATCTGTCCTCAACACAAGTTTATACGCATGTGTCGAAAGATCATCTGCGCAAGATCTACATGAATCATCATCCGCGCGCTTAAAGCTTGATGCCGGAAAGTGCAGTACATAAAATTGATGTTGGAGGTGGCAGGATGTCTCAATTTCACGCAACAACGATCTTTGCTGTTCAGCATAACGGCAAGTGTGCAATGGCAGGCGACGGCCAGGTGACGTTTGGAAATGCGGTCGTTATGAAGCATACAGCCAAAAAAGTAAGAAAGCTTTTCAACGGCAAGGTCATTGCCGGCTTTGCAGGATCTGTAGCAGATGCCTTTACCTTGTTTGAAATGTTTGAAGGCAAGCTTGAGGAATACAACGGAAATCTGCAGCGTGCAGCTGTTGAACTTGCGAAAGAATGGAGAAGCGATAAAGTCCTCAGAAAACTTGAAGCTATGCTGATTGTCATGAATGAGGAAGATTTGCTTCTCATTTCCGGAACAGGTGAGGTTATTGAGCCGGATGACGGCATTCTTGCCATCGGTTCCGGAGGGAATTATGCCCTCTCGGCAGGAAGAGCGCTCAAACGCTACTCCGGGGAAACACTCACAGCAAAAGAAATCGCCCAGGCTGCCCTGCAAATGGCAGGCGAAATCTGTGTTTATACAAACCTGAATATCATAGTCGAAGAACTATAAAGAGGGGAGTCCTGATCAATGAAAGAATTAACGCCAAGACAAACGGTTGAAAAACTGGATCAGTATATCGTTGGACAAAAGGACGCTAAAAAAGCTGTAGCAGTCGCACTGAGAAACCGCTACCGCAGAAGCAGACTGTCTGAAAATCTCCGCGATGAAGTTGTTCCGAAAAATATTCTGATGATTGGGCCGACGGGTGTCGGAAAAACCGAGATCGCAAGAAGAATTGCCAAACTTACTGGTGCTCCGTTCATTAAAGTGGAAGCGACGAAATTCACTGAAGTCGGATACGTAGGGCGTGATGTCGAATCAATGGTCCGTGACCTCGCCGAAACATCTGTGAGACTCGTAAAAGAAGAGAAAATGAATGAAGTTAAAGCACTTGCAGAAGAAAATGCCAACAAACGGCTTGTCGAGCTTCTTGTTCCGGGAAAAAAGAAGCAGACTTCATATAAGAACCCTCTTGAAATGCTTTTCGGCGGCGCTCAAGGACAGACCCAGGAGCAGGATGACTATTCATCTGAAGAGCAGTCAACAGAAGAGAAAAGACGTAAAATGGCTCACCAGCTTGCACTTGGGGAGCTTGAAGATCATCACGTGACGGTTGAAGTTGAAGAGCAGCATGCGTCCATGTTTGATATGCTTCAGGGTTCGGGTATGGAACAAATGGGTATGAACATGCAGGATGCATTAAGCAGCTTTATGCCTAAAAAGAAGAAAAAGCGCAGGCTGACTGTCCGGGAAGCAAGAAAAGTGCTGACGGCTGAAGAAGCACAGAAACTGATTGACATGGATGACGTTACGCAGGAAGCTGTGATGCGTGCCGAGCAGATGGGCATTATTTTCATTGATGAAATCGACAAAATTGCCAAAAAGAATCAGGGCGGAGGATCGGCAGATGTCTCACGTGAAGGTGTACAGCGCGACATCCTTCCAATCGTCGAAGGTTCTACTGTTGTGACGAAGTACGGCTCTGTGAAAACAGATCATGTCCTATTCATTGCAGCAGGTGCATTCCATATAGCAAAACCGTCTGACCTTATACCTGAGCTTCAGGGCAGATTTCCAATCCGCGTCGAGCTGACAAAGCTGACTGTTGAAGATTTCGTCCGTATTCTGACAGAACCGGATAACGCACTTCTTAAGCAATACACAGCATTATTGGAAACGGAAGGTATACAACTTGAATTTTCTGACGATGCTATTCGTAAGATTGCAGAAGTGGCATTTCAGGTTAACCAGGACACGGATAACATTGGTGCCAGAAGACTTCACACAATTCTTGAGAGGCTCCTTGAAGATCTTTCATTTGAAGCGCCTGATATTACAATGGACAAAATTACAATTACCCCTCAATACGTTGAGGATAAACTGAGCAAAATCGCTAAAAACAAAGATTTAAGTCAATTCATCTTATAATTACATATTTCCAGGAGGAACAAACAAATGGCTTTATTGCAAAAAACAAGAAAAATTAACGCGATGCTTCAAAAGGCAGCCGGAAAACCGGTTAACTTTAAAGAAATGTCGGAAACACTGAGCGACGTTATTGAAGCAAACATTTTCGTGGTCAGCCGCCGCGGTAAACTTTTAGGGTTTGCCATCAATCAGCAGATTGAAAATGAGCGTATGATTCAAATGCTTGAGGACCGTCAATTCCCTGAAGAATACACAAAAAATCTTTTCAACATCAGCGAAACATCATCAAACCTTGATGTTTTCAGTGAATACACTGCTTTCCCTGTTGAAAACCGTGAATTGTTCAAGAATGGCTTAACGACTATTGTTCCGATTATCGGCGGAGGAGAGCGTCTTGGCACGCTTATTCTTGCAAGACTTCAGGAACAGTTTGAAGATGATGACCTGATCCTTGCCGAATACGGCGCAACCGTTGTTGGTATGGAAATTCTTCGCGAGAAAGCGGAGGAAATTGAGGACGAAGCAAGAAGCAAAGCGGTTGTACAAATGGCGATCAGCTCATTGTCATACAGTGAGCTTGAAGCAATCGAACATATCTTTGAAGAACTGAACGGTAACGAAGGACTGCTGGTTGCAAGTAAAATTGCTGACAGAGTCGGAATCACAAGATCTGTTATTGTAAATGCACTGCGCAAACTTGAAAGTGCAGGGGTTATTGAATCCCGTTCCCTTGGAATGAAGGGAACTTACATTAAAGTTCTTAATGACAAGTTCCTGCTTGAACTTGAAAAACTGAAAACGAATTAACAAATTCTTTACAAAAAAGCACTTCTCAGCGAAGTGCTTTTTTGTTTTGGAAAAAAATATAAATTTACGTGTGAACATAATCCTAATACGAAGAGCCTTCTCTGTTAAATAGTGTTAATTAACTAGGTATAATTACCCTATTTTAAAATAGATACAAAATCCGACCTTTTTTTACATAACCTTCATAGACTTTAAGCCTATTATTTCTTACAATTGCAGTATGCATTTAACATAATTCGACAATATACCATTCGAAAGGTATGAGTCTTTTGTGAGGGGACAAAATGAATTTTTTTTCTGGAACGATTCATTCTCTGGAACAGGCAGTCAATCGGACAGCTCTCCAGCAAAAAATGATCAGTCACAATATAGCCAATACCGATACTCCTGGTTATAAAGCGAAGGGAATCAGCTTTAAGGAGGCATTAGATTCAGAACAGACAAAGTTTGAGGCGATCAGGACAGATGCACGCCACCTTTCTTTTGGCAGGGGTCATGAAGCCTATAATGTGATACAAAAAACCGGATCTGCCTATCAGGCGAACGGAAACAATGTCGACATAGATAAAGAAATGTCAGAACTTGCTGAAAATCAAATCTATTACAATGCGGTTATTGAACGTCTTGGAAGCAAGTTCAACTCTCTTAAAACCGTCATTAAAGGAGGCAACGGATAATGAGTATATTCAGTCAGCTCAATACAACAGCATCTGCCTTGACGGCTCAGAGACTCAGAATGGATGTGATTTCATCCAATATGGCTAATATAGATACTGCCAGGGCAGAGCTGGTGGATGGAAAATGGCAGCCGTACCGCAGAAAAACAGTTGCTATGCAGCAGGACGGAAGTTCTTTTCTCGCTCACCTTCATCAGGCGCAGGGGAAAACCCATTCACTGAACGGAGTTAAAGTTTCCGGAATCAGAGAAGATCAAAGTCCGTTTAAACTGGTTTTTGATCCGGAACATCCAGATGCAAACGATCAGGGCTATGTACAGATGCCAAATGTGGACCCGCTTAAGGAAATGGTCGACCTGATCAGCAGCACCCGGTCATATGAAGCAAACGTCACAGTCTTTAATGCATCTAAAGAGATGCTGATGAAAACACTCCAGCTAGGAAAGTAGGATAACGAATGATACAGGCCATTACGTCACTTCAGCCGCTTCAAACAGCTTCACCTGCAGCTCAGCTGCAGCAGTCGCAGGGAACCGGCTTTTCTGAAATGCTTAAGCAGTCAATCAATCAGGTGAATGAGATGCAGGTGAAATCAGACGGAATGACAGCAGCACTTGCAGAGGGCAAAAATGTGCAGCTGCAGGATGTCATGATAACAGCCGAAAAAGCAAGCGTCGCCATGCTGACAGCCATTGAAATCAGAAACAAAGCTGTTGAAGCCTATCAGGAAGCAATGAGAATGCAAATCTAATCATACATAACCAGCAATGTAGCCGGTCTGCTGCACGCAAGCTGTCTTTATCGGGGGATTTCAACGAATGAATCAAAAAGTAACAGAATTCAGAATGAAAACCAGACAATTTTGGAATGAAAGGTCAAAAGCGCAAAAAGGATTTATGATTGGCGGTGCGGCAGCTTTGCTGCTTTTTGCTGTGATTGCAGGCTATATGGCAGCAAATCCGCGGCTGGTGCCGCTTTACAGGGACTTATCACCCAATGAGACAGGCCAGATCAAAGAAACGCTTGACTCACAGGGCATACAATCAAAAATTACGGATAATGGCTCAACGATCATGGTGCCTGCCGAAATGACCGACACGCTGAAAGTGGAGCTCGCAGCAGAAGGCATACCAAACAGCGGGGTCATTGATTATTCCTTTTTCGGACAGAACATTGGATTTGGGATGACCGATAATGAATTTGATGTTTTAAAATTGAAGGCAACTCAGACAGAGCTTTCGAATCTGATGAAGGGGATTGAGGGGGTTGATGATGCAAAGGTCATGATCAACCTTCCGAAAGAATCAGTTTTTGTCAGTGAGGACAACGGTACAGCTACTGCATCTATTGTGCTTAACACTAAACCTGGTGTTCAGCTCGATCAGGCTAACGTGAATGCTTTGTACCATTTAGTATCAAAGAGTGTTCCGGGATTATCCACTGATAATATCGTCATCATGGACCAGAACTTTGAGTATTTTGATTTGAAAAGTGATGAAAATATGCCGCTTGCCGAAAACATCAGTTCTCAGCACGATCTGAAGTCGAAGATTGAAAAAGACATACAGCGGCAAGTTCAAAAAATGCTCGGAACGATGATGGGCCAGGATAAAGTTGTCGTTTCGGTCACTGCAGATCTTGATTTCACTCAGGAAAAACGGGAAGAAAATCTTGTCGAAGCTGCTGATGAAGAGAACAATGAAGGTTTGGCCGTGAGCGTTGAACGGATTACAGAAACCTACAGCGGAGAGGGTGCCGGTGCAGGCGGAGTAACCGGAACAGGAGAAGATGATGTTCCCGGATATGAAGCCGTTCAGGGCGAAGGTTCAGGAGATTATGAAAAAGTAGAAGAACGAATAAACAATGAAGTCAATCGTGTAAAAAGAGAAATTACAGAAAGTCCATACAGAGTCAGGGATCTGGGCATACAGGTCATGGTTGAACCGCCTGCTGCAGATGACCCAGCCTCTCTATCTGCACAAAGCATCGCAGATATTCAGCAGCTTCTCGGCTCCATCGTCCGGACTTCCATCGATAAGGATCCTCAGGCAGAGCCGTTAACTGCTGAACAAGTAGAGGAAAAGATTTCTGTATCTGTTCAGCCGTTTGCCGGAAAACAGGCAATGGATGCTGAAACGGTCCGTTCTATCCCGTTATGGCTATACATTGCAGGAGGCGCAATGCTCCTCGTCATTGCGATTCTTCTGATTTTGCTGTTTAGAAGAAATAAAAAAGAACAAGCTGAACCGGAAGAAGAGGAAATATTCTATCAGGAGAAGATTATCCTTCCAGATGTAAATGATGCACCCGAAAGCGAAGGGGATGTCCGCAGAAAGCAGCTCGAAAAAATGGCGCGGGATAAACCGGAGGACTTTGCCAAATTGCTCAGATCATGGCTGACGGAAGAATAGGAGGTTACTCATAAATGGTTAAACGAGCAAACAAACTGACAGGCAAGCAAAAAGCCGCCCTCCTTCTGATTTCTTTAGGTCCTGACGCAGCCGCATCGGTTTACAAGCATCTTTCTGAAGAAGAAATAGAAAAGCTTACATTAGAGATTTCGAGTGTAAGAAATGTAGATTCCCAGAATAAAGAAGGAATAATCGAAGAGTTTCATCAAATCGCGATGGCGCAGGAATTCATTTCCCAGGGCGGTATCTCATATGCGAAACAAATTCTTGAAAAAGCGCTTGGAGAAGAGCGGGCTTCTAGCATTATCCACCGGCTCACATCTTCCTTGCAGGTAAAGCCGTTTGATTTTGCGAGAAAAGCTGATCCGGCTCAAATCTTTAATTTTATTCAGGGAGAGCACCCGCAAACGATTGCGCTCATTCTCTCCTACCTTGATCCGGTTCAGTCAGGACAGATCCTGTCTGGTCTGCCGCATCAGCAGCAGGCAGATATTGCCATAAGGATTGCCAAAATGGACAGGACGTCACCGGAAATTATCAATGAAGTTGAACAGGTTCTTGAGAGAAAGCTGTCTTCCGCTGTCACACAGGATTATACGCAGACAGGCGGAGTGGAAGCGGTTGTAGAGGTGCTGAACGGTGTAGACCGCAGTACAGAAAAGACCATCCTTGATTCTCTTGAAATTCAGGATCCTGAGCTTGCAGAAGAAATCAAAAAACGGATGTTTGTTTTTGAGGATATTGTCACACTCGACAGCAGGGCCATTCAGCGCGTCATCAGAGATGTTGAAAACGAAGACCTGATGCTGTCACTTAAAGTGGCAAGCGAAGAAGTGAAGGAAATTGTGTTTCAGAACATGTCCAAGAGAATGGCAGACACATTTAAAGAAGAAATGGAGTTTATGGGTCCAGTCAGACTTCGGGATGTAGAAGAAGCACAATCACGAATTGTCTCTGTTATCCGCAGACTTGAGGATGCAGGAGAAATCGTCATTGCCCGCGGCGGGGGGGATGATATCATTGTCTAACTTGATTAAATCAGTCCGTGCAGCAGAACAGGGCAAGAAAGCAATTATCTTAAGAACGATTTTGTCCGCACCAGCTGAGACAATGAATCCCGAGATGGTCATGCATCAGGCAAAAGCAGACGCCGATCAGCTGCTGGAACATGCCAGAGTTCAGGCAGACAGAATCCTAATGCAGGCAAAAGACGAGCAGGAAAAATGGATCAGTGAAAAAAAACAGCAAGAACTAAAGGCGAGAGAAGAGGGGTTTCAAGCCGGTTTTGAGACAGGCAGACAGGAAGCCATGCAGCAATACAGTTCTTTTCTCTCAGAGGCGAAAACCATTGTGGAGCAGGCAAAAGAGGATTACATAGAAAAAGTGTCCCAATCAGAAGAAACCATTATTAATCTGGCTGTGAAGCTTTCTGAAAAAATCATGTTCATCAAGCTTGAAGAGCATCCTGCCTGCTTTGCCGATCTAGTTAAAAAAGCTTTGCATGAAGTCAGAGAACATCCGGAAATAAAAGTGTTCGTAAACCCGCTTTATTACAGCAGGCTCCTCAAGCAAAAAAGCGAGCTTGAAGATGTGCTGCTTTCTAAGGCTGATCTGTTCATTTATCCTGACGAAAGTCTTCAGGAAGGAAGCTGCATGATTGAATCTCCTTCCGGCACAATGGATGCCGGAGTGGATGCCCAGCTGAATCAGCTGAAAAAAAGCATGCTTCAGCTGATTGGGGAGGGTTGACGGTTATGAATGCAGCAGACTTGCTTCAAAAAATAGATTCATTGGATTCATTTAAAAGATATGGAAAAGTAAGCAAGGTAATCGGTCTGATGATTGAATCCAAAGGTCCGGAAAGCTCAATTGGCGACCTTTGCTACATTCATGCGGGTTCTTCTAAAGAATTGAAAATTGCTGCAGAAGTAGTGGGTTTCAGAGATGAATATGTCTTGTTGATGCCTTTTGAGCATGTGAACCAGATCTCACCGGGAAGCCTGGTTGAAGCAACTAATGAGCCTTTGAAGATTAAAGCGGGAATGGGGCTGATCGGCCAGACAATTGATGCATTCGGCCTTCCCTTTAATCAATCGCCGCTTCCAAAAGGCCTGACGCCAATATCAGCTGAACAAAATCCTCCAAACCCTATGAGCCGCCCGCCAATCAATGAAACGATGGAAGTTGGGGTCAGAGTCATTGACAGTCTTTTGACAGTTGGAAAAGGACAGCGTGTCGGCATTTTTGCAGGAAGCGGTGTAGGAAAAAGTACGCTTCTCGGTATGATTGCAAGAAACACAAAAGCAGACCTGAATGTCATTGCCCTCATTGGAGAGCGCGGACGGGAAGTTCGTGAATTCATTGAAAAAGATCTTGGTGAGGAAGGGCTGAAAAGGTCCATTATTGTGGCGGCTACATCTGATCAGCCTGCCCTGATGAGACTGAAGGCTTCTTACACAGCTACTGCAATCGCAGAATATTTCAGGGATAAAGGGTTAAATGTGATGCTGATGATGGATTCTGTCACCCGTGTTGCCATGGCGCAAAGGGAAATTGGTCTTGCAGCAGGAGAGCCTCCGACCACAAAAGGCTACACTCCGAGTGTGTTTGCCGTCCTTCCGAAGCTGCTTGAACGGACCGGAACAAATGAACATGGTTCCATTACTGCTTTTTATACAGTACTGGTTGATGGGGATGATCTGAATGAGCCGATTTCAGATACGGTGAGAGGAATTCTTGACGGCCACATCGTCCTCGACAGAAATCTTGCAAATAAAGGGCAATTTCCTGCAGTCAATGTGCTGAAAAGCATCAGCCGTGTGATGAGCCAGATTGTCCCTGCTGAACAAAAGAAAAGCGCATCAAAGCTAAGGGATCTGCTTGCTGTCTATTTAAACTCTGAGGACTTAATTAATATAGGCGCGTACAAGCGCGGAACCAGCAGAGAAATTGACGAAGCGATCAGGTATTATCCGAAGATCCTTTCTTTTCTAAAGCAGGATGTGCACGAAAAAATCTCATTTGAACAAAGTGCTGAGTACCTGCAATCACTGATTGAAATAGGAGATAACACGTGAAATATGCTTACAGGTTTCAAAAAATTCTTGAACTTAAAGAAATGGAAAAAGATCAGTCTCTTGAAGCTTATCAGTTATCGGTAGCAGACTTTGAGCAGGCTGCCGAAAAGCTGTACACATGCCTGAAGAAAAAAGAAATGCTTGAAGAAAAAACGCTCTTTCAGCTGAATTCGGGCATGCCGGTTCAGGAAATCCGGCACTTTCAGCAGTTTGTATCAAATCTTGAAAAAACAATTTCACACTATCAACATCTCACAGCATCAACAAGAGAGAGAATGAATGAAAAGCAGCAAGTTCTCACAGAAAAAAATATAGAAGTAAAAAAGTATGAAAAAATGAGAGAAAAACACCGCGAAGTCTATGTGCGCTGGGTGAAAGACACTGAAATCAAGAGTATGGACGATCTTTCTGTCCAGTCTTATGCCATGCGGGGGAATTAGGTGAAAAGCGAAAGTGAAAAACGATGAAAAAGAAACTGGAAAATTCCAATGGCTGCTCTTTGTTGTCATCATCCCTTTCTTTTTTACGGTAACCTTCATTGCGGTCATTTTAACTGTTGCAGGAATTGACGTAACCGGAAAACTTAAAGAAACTGCCGCGCTGCTGCCGGGGATTTCGGCAGAACAGAAAGCATCCGGTCACGCAAAGTCTTCTGCAGAAAAAGAACTCAAAGATGAAAATGAGCTTCAAAAGTCAGAAATAAAACGACAGCAGCAGGATATAGCTGCCCTTGAAAATGACAGGGACTTAAAAGAGAAAGAGATTCAGCGTCTGAGCCAGGAATTAAGATCTATGGAAGAACAGCTGAAAACGGCAGCAGCCGAAGGGGAAAACGGACGGGATGTCGCCAAACTTTACGATAAAATGACAAGCAAAAAAGCCGCAGCAATCATTCCGCTGCTTTCTAATGAAGAAGCATTAAAGATTCTGAAAGCTATTGGTGATGATCAAGTTATTTCTGTTCTGGAAAAAATGAGTCCGGAAGACGCCGCTAAATACACAAATATGCTTTCAGATTCCTAGTTTGCAAGAGACAAAGGGGGATGCAGGTTGAAAATTACGTTTCCGGCTGGCCCGGTTTCGCTCATGAACAATGACGGAAAGGCGGGTTCAGGGGTACAGGTTTCCTTTTTATCCTTACTTCTTGGCAGTGCCGGTGCGGCAGGCAGTACTGAGACAGAAGGGCAAAGTGACATTTTTGATGAGAAAACGGAAAACGCTGATCCTGAATTAGAAGCTGCATTCAAAGAGCTGATAAAGGAATTGGGAATAAATGAAGCCTTCATGCCTGAAGGATCTGAATACGGCCTGCCGCCGCTCCCGCTGGCTGCGGAACAGACGGTATCTAAACAGACTAAAACCGGGTTAGGCAGATTTTTGAAAACAGAAACTGCGTCTGAACAGGCTGTTTATCCTGAAATAACAAGGGTTAAAAACGGAGCAGGTGAAATCAGAGCACCTGAAAGCGAGGCAGGTTTTTCAGGAAGGGTTGCTCCAAACCTTCAAGCTAAAACCGGCGCTATATCAGAAAACATGACCAATGCGCATGCCTCTCCCGAAGAACAGCTGCAGCAGGCGAAAAAACCTGCAAATAAGGACTCCGGGATTACTGAAACGGTAGGGATGAGTCAGTATTCAAAAGATATTCCTGTTTTTCCAAAGGGGAGTTTTGAACCGTTTCGTGCAGAACCAAAAGCAAAAACAGAAGAAATGGTGCAGCAGATGGAAAAAACGGATGAAGTAAACATGCCGCAAAAGGCAGAAGAAAACAAAGCGGCAGAAGAAAAGGCATTTCTTTTCACTGGCAGAACGCTCAAAGAAATGAGCGACGAAGACATCGCTTCTGCTTTAGTGCAAGTTGATGAAATTCCTGCTGCTGTCACACTTATTGCTGAAACGAAAACGGCAGTGACTGAAAAAGAGAGTTTCACAGGCAGACCTGCCACTCCTCAAGCTTCAGAATATGACAGTCTAACTTTAGGACAGGAATCATCAACTGTCCAAAATCAGTCAGCTGAAAAGGAACAGCTTGCTGCACAAGTAATGGGTAAAAACAGTGAGCCTTTGGCTGACTTGCTGAAAGATTCACAGCATGCAGGGAGCATTACCCGTCATGACGGTATAGTGAACTCGTTTAGGGGACATGCACAGCAAACATTGTTTGCAGGAAGTCCATTATTCAGTACACCTTCTAATGATGAAACCATTGGGGGACATATTTTAACTGCCATTAAGCAAGCGGTAAGTAATGTTTTGGAATTGGGGCATTCAGATAGAACGAGTCAGATTAAAGAGGACATGGAACTTAACAACCAGCCGGAGAAAACCGTTGTAAGCATGAATGCGATTGATAAACTTGCGGCCATTTTAAAGCCGCTTCACCGTATTTTTTCTGCAGGCGGAGAACAGGGTCTTGCCCGTCTTATTGAAGAGATAAGCGCTGCAGTCAGTACAGACTTAAATAGAACGATTTCTTCACTGAAAAATCTGCAGTCACAACTAGAAGGGAATCAGATCCTTCAGATCCTTCAAAAAGGCAGTTATACAGAAAAGCCTGACATCGGCCGCCTTCCGCTGAAAAAAGAAATAGAACCAGGCGGGGGAAAACAGGAGGCTGTCCATCAGCTTCTGAGTAAAGGCTATTTCAGACCGACTGCAGCTGAATCCAGCAATGGAAACAGGCCGCAGGTTCCTGAATCCATAGGTAATTTTCAGGCAGACCTCAAACAATTGGAGGTAAATGTGACGGAGAATCACATGCGCAGTCCAGGCTTGCCGGAAATGAAGAATGAATGGCAGCAATTGTTCAACAAGGACGGGAACAGTACTGTGCATCAGCCTTCACCGGGACTTACAGAGGTAAAGCTAAATGCTTCCCCTGAATTAAAGGAGAATCAGGATGAGCCGGTTAAACGGGAATTTTCAGCCCAGATTACAGAGGTGTTTAAAAGAGCAAAACCTGCTTTTGCTTTAAACGGATTTTCCCAAATGACAATCCGACTTGCGCCTGAGCATCTTGGCCTCCTGACAGTAAAGCTTCAGAGGCTGAACGGGGAAACGACTGCAAAAATTATTACCTCAACCTCGTCTGCAAAAGAGCTTGTGGAACAAAGTATTCAGCATCTCAAAGCAGCCCTTCCGGCGTTTCAAATTGCTGTAGACAGATTTGACGTATACGGGGAACAGCCGGACTCTTTCCGCGAACGCCATCAGGACGAAAGGCAGCCGGAAAAAGAACAGAGTGAGGAAGACCGCGCTGAAGAGCCGGATTCATTCAAGGATCATCTGAACATGCTGACATAAAAGGAGATAAATAATGGCTCAAAATACGATTGACTCGGGACTTTTCCTTTCTTCAACTGCAGCTGTCAGAACTGGAGGGAAATCAAGTCTCGGAAAAGATGATTTCCTGAAAATACTTATTGCACAGCTGCAAAACCAGGATCCTCTTAATCCTATGGAAGATAAAGAATTCATTTCACAGATGGCAAGCTTTTCATCACTGGAGCAGATGACCAACTTGAATACACAAATGAGCAGCTTCATACAGGTTCAGGTGAATGACGGCATCTTGAAATACTCTGAGATGATAGGGAAGCAAATTGACTGGAAAACAGAAGACGGTGAAGCAAAAACTGGAATTGTAAAATCCATCAAACAATCCGGTCCGGATATCATACTCGAAATGCAAAACGGAGACGAAGTGCCAAGTGCTTTTGTCACAAAAGTAACGGAAGCATCCGCTTCCTAAAGCGTGCAAATAGGTCAAAATGATAAAAAAACAGGGAGAGATTTTATATGTTGCGTTCATTGTACTCAGGAGTAAGCGGAATGAAAAACTTTCAAACAAAGCTTGATGTCATCGGAAATAACATCGCAAACGTCAATACGTACGGATTCAAAAAAGGCCGTGTGACTTACAAAGATCTTATGAGCCAGCAAATGGCAGGCGCTAGTGCTGCTACTGCCAACACAAGCGGCATGAACGCCAAGCAGGTTGGTCTTGGATCGGCACTTAGTTCTATCGATACGATTCACACCGGGGGGGCTAACCAATCAACGGGACGGACTCTTGACCTTGCGCTTGCAGGAGACGGATTTTTTGCGGTTGGGACAATTAAAGGAAGTGTTGATTTTACTACAAATAAGATTAACGGACCTATAGAAGATGCTGTGGATTTAAGTTACACACGAGCAGGCAACTTCTATCTTGATGATCAGGGTTACCTTGTTACTGCAGACGGCTACTACTTAATTGGTGAAGCTGGTCAAAAAACAAATGCCGGCTTTGGAACGGGTACTAGTAATTCTGCAGGACTTTTACAAATTCCTCTGGATGCAAAGAGCTTTAATATTGGCCCTGATGGAACTGTTTCTTTTGTCGATTCAGGCGGTCAATTACGAGTCAGCGGCCAAATACGCGTAGCGAATTTTGCGAACGACGGAGGGCTTGAAAAAGTTGGAGGAAATCTTTATAAAGAGTCAAGCAACTCAGGAACTATCGATAAAAACAACAATAATACATGGGAACTAGCAGAACTTGATATCCCTGGCCAAAACGGTTCTGCAACAATCATGACCGGATTCCTCGAAATGTCCAACGTAGATCTCGCAGAGGAATTCACAGACATGATTGTTGCACAGCGCGGTTTCCAGTCCAACACAAAAGTGATCACCACTTCAGATGAAATCCTTCAGGAACTGATGAACTTAAAACGATAGGTTAGGGGGCAGGGGGCTGTACCCCGAATAAATTGATTTTACTGACAAGATTAAACGGCAAACCGTTTAGACTGAATGCCATTTATATGGAACAGATAGAGTCCTTTCCCGATACAACCATCACACTGACAAATGGAAAGAAATTTGTAGTGAAGGAATCTGAAGCAGAGGTTGCTGAGAGAATCAAGAAGTTTTACCAGGAGATTTATATCATGCATGCAGCTGCTTCTGCGGAGGTGAAGGAAGATGAATAAAAAACTAATGACGATCATGCTTGTCATTATTACGTCGATCACGCTTGTAGGGGTGACAGCACTTGTTATCGTAACAAATTTCATGGGTACTGCTGAAGCAAAAGAAAAAGGACCATCCATTGATGATGTTATTGCTCAATCCTATGATCTTCCCGAAATCACGACAAATCTCTCAAGCGATAATATTGTCCGGCTTTCCTTCAAGCTTGAAACGGACAGCAAAAAAGCGAAGGAAGAGCTTGAAAAAAGAGAATTTCAAGTAAGAGATATCATTATTTCTGAGCTTTCAAGCATAACGGCCGAAGAACTTGACGGAAAAGAAGGCATGAATGCATTTAAAAAGACCGTGCAAAAACAAGTGAATGAATTACTGCAAAAGGGCGAAATCAAGAAGGTATACACAACCTCCTATATTATCCAGTAATCTTGCAAAAATTCTGTGCGCAGGAGGTGTGAATGATGTCAAGCGAGATACTGTCCCAGAGTGAAATAGATGCCCTGCTGTCTGCAATCTCTTCAGGAGAGATGGATGCAGATGAACTGAAAAAGGAAGAAACGGAAAAGAAAGTAAAGGTTTACGATTTTAAGAGAGCGCTGCGCTTTTCAAAAGACCAAATCAGAAGCTTAACTAGAATTCATGAAAATTTTGCAAGGCTATTGACGACGTATTTTTCCGCTCAGCTCCGCACGTACGTTCAAATTACAGCCGGAGCTGTTGACCAGCTTCCATATGAGGAATTTATCCGTTCAATTCCAAAGATGACCGTATTAAACGTATTTGAAGCAAGACCGCTGAATGGCAGAGTCCTTATGGAAGTAAACCGTAACATCGCCTATGCCATGATGGACAGGCTGATGGGAGGTCATGGTACAGGAATTAGCCACTCGACTTCATTGACTGAGATTGAGACGAAAATTATGACAAACCTGTTTGAAAAATCTCTCGATAATTACAGAGAGGCCTGGGGATCTGTGTATGATATTGAACCTGCGGATATGAAGCTTGAGGTGAATCCGCAGTTTCTCCAACTGGTATCGCCAAATGAAACCGTCGTTGTCATTTCATTAAACACGCAGATCGGCGATACCAGCGGGATGATAAACATATGCATACCGCATGTCGTTCTTGAGCCGATCATGCCTAGGCTGAGCGTTCATTTTTGGATGCAGTCCGAGCGAAAAGAGCCAAAAGAAGCTGAAGTGAACGCTCTTGAAAAGAAAATTCATGGTGCAGAACTTGAGGTAACAGCGGAGCTTGGATATTCAGAAATTACCGTACAGGAGTTTTTGGATATTTCAGCAGGAGATGTCATCCAGCTTGAAACGTCAATAGATCAGCCTTTGATCATTAAAATTGGAGACCAGCCAAAATTCACCGGGCAGCCCGGAAAAATCAGGCGGAAATCGGCTGTGCAAGTGTTGGGACAATACCAAGGGGGGCAAAAAGAAAGTGAGTAACGGGATGTTATCTCAGGATGAAATCGATGCCCTGCTGAATGGCAGCGGGAGCAGCGACTATGATTCTGATAATTTAATAGAAGATTACCTTACATTAATGGAGCAAGACACAATCGGTGAAATCGGAAATATTTCATTTGGAAGTTCTGCAACAGCGCTGTCGACTCTTCTTCAGCAAAAAGTGGACATCACAACTCCGACAGTGTCAGTCATTCAAAGGCAAAAGCTTGCAGATGAATTTCCGCATCCATATGTCGCGATCGAAGTGAATTATACTGAAGGGTTTACAGGAAGCAACCTGCTTGTGATTAAACAGAGTGATGCAGCGATCATCGCGGACTTAATGATCGGCGGCAACGGTGAAATAACAGATACAGAGCTGAATGACATTATGATCAGCGCCGTGCAGGAAGCTATGAATCAAATGATGGGTTCTGCTGCTACATCTATGTCGACGATCTTCAATAAAAAAGTCGATATTTCTCCTCCATCTATAGAACTTCTTGATTTAAAAGGCGGAGAAGGGACAGAGGCGCTACCGCAGGATGATCCTTTTTTGAAGGTTGCATTCAGAATCAAAGTAGGAACTCTGATCGATTCAGAAATCATGCAGCTGCTTCCCCTCCATTTTGCAAAGGGTCTTGTTGATGAACTGATGAATCCGCCAGAACCGGCAGCTGCAATTGAGACAATGCCTAATAAAGCCTATCAGCAGCAGGCGCCGCCTCAAATACCGGTTCAGGAGGAAGAAGTCCACTACAAACCTAGTCCGGTTGAAGTGAAACCGGCAGAATTTTCTTCATTTGACCAGGTGACAGTACCTAAAAGCGACATGAAAAATCTTGATATGCTGCTTGATATTCCGCTTAAAGTAACGGTTGAACTTGGCAGAACGAAGCGTTCAGTGAAAGAGATTCTTGAACTGTCCGCGGGATCCATTATTGAACTTGATAAACTTGCAGGAGAGCCTGTTGATATACTGATCAACAATAAAATTGTTGCTCAGGGAGAAGTCGTAGTCATCGAGGAAAACTTCGGTGTGCGGGTGACAGATATCCTGAGCCAGTCCGAACGCTTAAACAGAATTAAGTAATTTTTAGGGAGAGACGAACATGGCACATAAAATTATGATTGTGGATGACGCAGCTTTTATGAGAATGATGATCAAAGATATTTTGACAAAGAACGGGTTTGATGTGGTTGCAGAGGCTGCTGACGGGGCGCAGGCAGTAGAAAAATACAAAGAACACCATCCTGATCTTGTCACAATGGATATCACGATGCCTGAGATGGACGGAATAACGGCTTTAAAGGAAATTAAAAAAATGAATCCTCATGCACGGGTTATCATGTGTTCTGCCATGGGTCAGCAGGCAATGGTCATTGATGCGATTCAGGCTGGCGCGAAGGATTTTATCGTGAAGCCGTTTCAGGCAGACCGGGTGCTTGAAGCAATCAATAAAACATTAAGCTAAAGGGAGAATATCAGCACGTGAATACAAAATGGCTATGGTTTTTGCTGTCCTTCTGTTTCTGTCTGCTTGTTAATGAGCCCGTTCAAGTTTTTGCCGGACAGGAATCAGGCACCGTTTCTGACTGGGTGAAAAACGACCGGCCTTCAAGTCCTGAAGACCAGAAGGAAGTCGCGGCTGCTCCCGGGGTATCAGCATGGGATTTTATTAAAATGATTCTTGCTACTGGTTTTGTCCTTTTCTTAATTTATATGCTTATAAAGGTTACAGCGGGAAGAAACAGGCTGAACGCTTCATCCAAATACATAGAGAATCTCGGCGGAACAAATGTTGGGCAGAACAGAAGTGTACAGCTGGTGAAAGTCGGCGGCAGTATTCTTGTCGTCGGGGTGTCAGAGAGTGTTCAGCTGCTGAAGGAAATAGATGACGAAGAAGAATGCAAAGAAATTGTCAGGCTCCATGAAGAAAAGTTTATGCAGCACAAGGTTCAGCCGGATTGGGTTAAAAATCTGTCCGGACTAACCGGGGCATCCGGTTCCCGGGAAGAAAAACCTTTGGCTTCATTTAAAGACCAGCTTCTTCGCTTGAGAAATGACCGGCATTCCGCATTTGAAGAAATAAAGAGAAAGGACAGCAAAGAATGAACGAATTTATAGAAATATTCAGCTCAAGCGATGCTGCGAATGTAAGCACATCTGTCAAGCTGCTGCTTTTGCTGACTGTCCTTTCTCTCGCTCCAAGCATTCTGATTTTAATGACATGTTTCACGAGAATCATCATCGTGCTTTCATTTGTCAGGACGTCTCTTGCCACTCAGCAGATGCCGCCTAATCAGATCCTGATCGGAATTGCTTTGTTTTTAACTTTTTTTATCATGGCCCCGGTTTTTTCTGATATCAATCAGCAGGCGCTGACACCTTTATTCAATGAAGAAATCGGTCTTGAGGAGGCATATGATAAGGCATCGCTTCCGCTCAAGGAATTTATGAGCAAACATACAAGGCAGAAAGACCTTGCGCTGTTTCTTCAATATGCCAATCTTGAAAAGCCCAAGTCAGTTGAAGATATCCCTTTGACTGCACTTGTTCCTGCGTTTGCAATAAGTGAGATCAAGACAGCCTTTCAAATTGGATTTATGATTTTCATTCCTTTTTTGGTCATTGATATGGTTGTAGCGAGTATTTTGATGTCTATGGGGATGATGATGCTCCCTCCCGTGATGATTTCTCTGCCATTTAAAATCCTTCTGTTCGTTCTTGTGGATGGGTGGTACCTGGTTGTGAAATCATTGCTTCAAAGCTTTTGAACAGGAGATAAAAGATGAGTTCTGAATTTGTAATTTCTATAGCAGAAAAAGCGATTTATACTACGCTGATTATTTGCGGGCCGCTGCTTGCCATTGCACTGATCATTGGACTTGCAGTAAGTATCTTTCAGGCCACAACTCAAATACAGGAACAAACGCTTGCGTTTGTTCCGAAAATTGTCGGGGTTCTTGTCGGGCTGATTTTTTTCGGTCCATGGATGCTGTCTACGATTATTTCGTACGCACAGGACATCTTGGGCAACCTTGACCGGTTTGTAGGATAAGAGAATGAATGCAATTGAGTATTTTCCGGCATTTTTGCTTATTTTTGCAAGAATGAGCGCTTTTTTTGTCACAATGCCGCTGTTTTCATACAGAACGATTCCGCAGCAGCACAAAATTGGTTTTTCATTCTTTTTATCAGTCATTGTTTTTTCATCTGTTCAGCCAGAACCTGTAGAAATAGGCGGAGAATTTGTTCTGCTGGTGCTGAAAGAAGTGCTTATTGGCCTCATGATCGGGTTTTCTGCTTACTTGATGCTCGCGGCTGTCCAAATCGCCGGAAGTTTAATTGATTTTCAGACGGGCTTTGCTATTGCAAACATTATCGATCCCCAGACAGGCTCTCAAAGTCCGCTGATCGGGCAGTTTCTGAATGTCTTGGCGCTTTTGTTCATGCTGAGCATAAATGCGCATCATCTGCTTTTGGACGGTGTGTTTTACAGCTATCAATTTATTCCTCTTAGAGGAGAATTGTTTCCTCTTGGTGATGGAAGTGCAGCACTATTAATCACGAAAGCATTCAGCGCAATGTTTCTGATCGCGTTCCAAATGTCCTTTCCGGTCGCTGCTTCTCTCTTTTTGGTGGACCTTGCCCTTGGAATTACTGCCCGGACTGTTCCGCAGCTGAATATTTTCGTCGTAGGTCTGCCTCTTAAGATCGGAGTCAGCTTTGTGATGCTTATTCTTGTTATGGGCTCTATTTTTATGCTCATTCAGCATGTGATGGAAATGATGATTGAAACGATGAGAAATTTGATGCAACTTTTTGCCGGAGGCTGACATGGAATTTATAAAACTGGACCTGCAGTTCTTTTCAGGAGAAAAAACAGAAAAAGCCACCCCGAGAAAACGCGAAGACGTCAGAAAAAAGGGGCAGGTTGCAAAGAGTGCAGATGTAAATACAGCCATCGGCCTTCTCGCGGTATTCCTTGCCTTTCTGTTTATTGGACCATATATGATGAAGCAGCTTCTTGCACTGATGAAATCTTCGCTGCAGGAGACATTGCTGCTTCAATTGTCGGAGAAAAATGTCCATGAATTAATGATGCAGATTGCTGTTCAGTCTGCGTATATGGTCGGACCGATCATGGGGGTTGCCCTGGTAGCGGGGATTGCGGGGAATTACTTGCAGGTCGGGTTTTTATTTTCAACTGAAGCGGTGCAGATGAAGCTGGAAAAAATCAATCCAATTCAAGGATTTAAGCGAATTTATTCGCTCAGAGCTGTTGTTGAACTGCTGAAATCCATTCTGAAAATCTCGTTTGTCGGGGCTGTCACTTTTTCCGTTATTTGGTTTCAGATGGACGGGATTCTGTCGCTTTCAAAGCTGTCAGTTGAAAAAGCGTTTCTATTTGTTTCAAAGCTTGCTTTTCAGATGGGGCTGTTCGCATCCATTGCCCTGCTTTTTCTCTCGCTTCTCGATTATTTTTATCAAAAATATGATTTCGAGAAAAATATCCGGATGTCAAAACAGGATTTAAAAGACGAGTTTAAAAAATCCGAGGGAGATCCGCTGATCAAGTCGAGAATTAAGCAAAAGCAGCGGGAAATGGCAACACGCAGAATGATGCAGGATGTACCGGGGGCTGATGTAGTGATTACAAATCCGACTCATTACGCAATTGCCCTTAAATATGACGAAGATAAAATGGATGCACCGTTCGTTGTTGCTAAAGGAGTCGATTTTGTCGCTCAGAAAATCAAAGAAACGGCGAAAACAAACAATTTGACGATGATTGAGAATCGTCCTTTAGCCAGAGCGTTATACGATCAGGTTGATATAGGCAGGGCTGTGCCGGAAGAGTTTTTTAAAGCGATAGCTGAAATTCTGGCTTACGTGTATCAGCTGAAAAATAAGGGATAAGAACCTGTCATGCCTGCGTTTTCATAGAAAGAGAGGTACCTGATGCAAGCAAAAGATCTGACTGTATTGCTTAGTGTTATTTTAATTGTTGCGATGCTCATTATTCCGTTTCCTACATGGCTGTTAAGCCTGATGATCATGCTTAATATTACGCTTGCTCTTCTAGTGCTGCTTACATCCATGAACATGAAGGAGCCGCTTGATTTTGCCATATTCCCATCTCTGCTTTTGCTGCTGACCCTCTTCAGGCTTGGGCTGAATGTTTCCACTACCCGTTCCATTCTCTCTAAAGGGGAAGCGGGAGGAGTTGTTGAAACGTTCGGAACCTTCGTTGTCGGAGGAAATGTCCTGGTCGGGTTTGTCGTGTTTTTAATCCTGATCATCATCCAGTTTGTTGTGATCACAAAGGGCTCTGAGCGTGTCTCAGAGGTAGCTGCCCGCTTTACGCTAGATGCGATGCCGGGAAAGCAGATGAGTATAGATGCAGATCTCAACGCTGGTGTCATCTCTGAACAGCAGGCAAGATCACGCCGCGAGAAAGTATCCAGAGAAGCTGATTTCTACGGGGCAATGGACGGTGCGAGCAAGTTCGTAAAGGGAGATGCGATTGCAGGCATCATCATTGTTATCATCAATATGATTTTCGGAATCATTATCGGCATGATGCAGCTTGGCATGGGATTTGGCGACGCTGCATCCCACTTTACAATGCTCACAGTCGGAGACGGGATTGTCAGCCAGATACCTGCGCTGCTTATCTCCACTGCAACGGGTATTGTCGTAACAAGAGCAGCTTCAGACGGAAATCTGGGATCGGATATTACAAGTCAGCTTTTCGCCTATCCGAAAATGATGTATGTAGCTGCAGGAACGATTTTGCTTCTTGGATTGTTTACGCCAATCGGATTGTTTGTCACAGTGCCGATCGCTGCCGCTTTTGGAGCAGGAGGTTACTTGATTTCCAAAAAAGAGAAACTCCCTGAAACAGAAGAAGCCGCTGAGGAAGAGATCGAACTGGATGAAATGAAATCACCGGAAAGTGTCGTGCAGCTGCTGAATGTGGATCCGATTGAGTTTGAATTCGGCTATGGCCTTATACCGCTTGCAGATGCAAATCAAGGCGGAGACCTGCTTGACCGGATTGTCATGATCAGAAGACAGCTTGCCATTGAACTGGGCCTTGTTATTCCTGTTGTCCGCATCCGTGACAACATTCAGCTTCAGCCGAATGAATACAGACTTAAGCTGAAAGGGACCGAGGTCGCGAAAGGTGAAATTCTTCTCGATCATTTCCTCGCAATGGCTCCAGGTATTGAAGATGATTCAATTGAAGGAATCGATACAATTGAACCTTCCTTCGGGCTGCCTGCAAAATGGATCACGGAAGAAAACAAAGATGCGGCGGAAATGTTCGGTTATACAGTTGTTGATCCTCCGTCCGTTGTATCGACTCATATGACAGAAACAATTAAAAGACATGCGCACGAGCTGCTTGGAAGACAGGAAACGAAACAGCTGCTGGATCATCTGCGGGAAACGTATCCTATTCTTGCTGAAGAGGTTACGCCTTCCCCGCTTGCCATTGGAGACATTCAGAAGGTGCTTTCCAAGCTTTTAAAAGAAAAAGTATCCATCCGCAATCTGCCGGTTATCTTTGAAGCACTTGCGGACTACGGGAAATTGACATCAGATCCTGATCTGCTCTGCGAGTATACGAGACAGGCACTTGCAAAGCAAATTACGGGACAGTATACAGCCGGAGATACTTTAAAAGTAGTCACTCTGTCAGGGAAAGTCGAAAAAGCAGTCGCTGACGGTGTTCAGCAGACCGAGCACGGGAATTATCTGGCAATGGATCCAGATCTTTCCCAGGCCATTATTGAATCTATTGCTAAAGAAGTAGAACAGCTTTCCCTGCAGGAGCAAACACCGATTCTTCTCTGTTCTCCTGCAGTAAGGATGTATGTAAGGCAGCTGATTGACCGTTACTTTCCTCAGCTTCCTGTGCTTTCTTACAATGAGCTTGAGGCAAATGTTGAAGTTCAGAGCGTTGGGTTGGTGAATATTGCATGAAGGTGAAAAAATTTCTTGCATCAAATATGCAGGAAGCCATGCAGCAAATTAAAAATGATCTTGGCAAGGATGCTGTTATCCTAAGCTCCAAGAATGTTTATAAAGGAGGAATACTCGGTTTCTTTGCCCAAAAAAAGGTTGAAGTCATCGCAGGGCATGATCCGGATCCTGTCTTCAGGACAATGCCGGCGCCGGAAATCCTTTCAGAAACCTCTCTGCTGAGCGAAATGAGAGAAGTGAAGAGCCTTGTAAAATCGCTCCGTGAACAAGAAGAAGCGGACAATCTGCCTCAAGAGCTGAAAGAGCTTGAACGGTTTCTGGCTGAAAAGGAAGTGCAGGGAAGAGCAGACATTCTCTCTGAATTAAGAGAATTGGAGGGGGAACGTTCCCTGCAGGACTTGGTGCTGAAAGCATCTGAAGTCATGGCCGAGAAACTGACGGCTTTCCCCTTTAATGGGATCTCTCATGAGAAAAAATATATTTTGGCCGCGGGTCCTACCGGAGTTGGGAAAACAACCACTCTTGCAAAGCTTGCAGCTGAAAGCATGTTAAAAGAAAAGAAAAAAATTGCCTTTATCACAACTGATACATACAGAATTGCGGCGATTGACCAGATCAGAACGTATGCAGGTATTTTAAATGCTCCGCTCAAAGTCTGCTATACCGCTGAAGATGTGAAGGAAGCAAAAGAAAGCTTTGCTGAAATGGATGCCGTATTTATTGATACAGCCGGAAGAAACTACAGGAACAAAGAGTTCGTTCAGGAATTAAAGGATCTGCTTGGAGCAAATGATGACACAGAAACCTTTCTTGTGCTCTCGGCTGCTTCCAAGTACAGCGACATGCAGGAGATCTACCTGAATTTCAGTGCAATGAATCCGGAAAAGCTGATCTTTACAAAAATAGATGAAACAGCCGCTAAAGGTTCACTGTATGATTTCGTTCAGTTTGCCGGGCTTGGCGTTTCATACATTTCAAATGGCCAGAACGTTCCTGATGACATTATGCCGGCTTCCGCAAAAATGATGGCAGAGGAGATTATGAGGTAGAAAATGGATCAGGCAGAGCAGTTAAGAAGACAGATATTTAAGACAGAAAACAAAACCGCCAAAGCAATTGCCGTGCTGAGCGGAAAAGGAGGAGTCGGAAAATCGGGCTTCACCGTAAATCTGGCAGCGCAGCTTTGCGGACGGGGAAAACGGGCGCTTATTTTAGATCTTGATATCGGTTACGGGAACATCGATCTCTTAATCGGTGAATCCAGCAGACATTCCATGATTGATTTTTTCCAGGGAGAAAAGAGGCTGAGTGAGATCATCTGCAAAAGCAGTGCCGGTTTTGACTACATTTCAGGAGGTACAGGGCTTTCGCATGTGGTTTCCCTAAATGAAAACCAGCTTTCGGCCTTTTCGCAAGAGCTTGACCAGGCATTTTGCACATACGATTATCTGCTGCTTGATCTTGGTGCAGGAATGACATCTGACAGCTTAAAGTTTGCCATGAGTGCTGATGAGCTGGCAGTTGTGACGACACCTGAGCCGACTGCGATAACAGATGCTTACTCAGCGATTAAGGTCATAAGCTTCCATGAAAAATCCATACCTGTTTCCATTGTTGTCAATAAAGCCGATGACGAAAAAACAGCCCGATTAACATTTGCCAGAATGCATTCGGCTGTCACCCGTTTTCTTGAAAGAGAGGTATCTTTTGCAGGCTGGATGCCCCAGGATCAATTCGTATCAGAAGCCGTAAAAAGGCAGGTGCCATTCAGCATATTGTTTCCTAAATGCCCGGCTTCGCGCGGAATTTGCAGGATTGCTGACAGCATGGTTTCTGCACCCTCTTCAGAGGCACCGAAGCAAAAATCATCATTTTTTTCCAGAGTGTCACAGCTCTTCAGGGGAGGCGGAGAATAAATGAATAAAACGTCTGTTCTAGTTGTGGATGATTCTGCATTTATGCGGAAACTGATTGCCGGTTTCCTGAATGAAAGCGGTACGTGCTATGCTGCCGGCACAGCAAGAAACGGAGAGGATGCACTCGAAAAAGTGAAGGCGCTGAATCCGGATGTAGTGACGCTGGATATAGAAATGCCTGGTATGGACGGACTTCAGACACTGAAGAGAATCATGGAGGGAACGCCAAAGCCGGTTATCATGTTTTCAGGCATGACGCAGCGGGGAGCGGATCTCACGATTCAATCTCTTCAAATGGGAGCGGTTGATTTTATACCGAAACCTTCCGGGGCAATCTCGCTTGATCTGCATAAAGTGAAGGACGACCTGATCCGAAAGGTTGAAATGGCTGGCCAGCTGAAAATGAAGTCCATCACTGTTAACGAAAGAAACAGGCCTTTTAACGAAAGGAAAACGTCCAGACTGAACAGCAGCATGAAAGTCATCTGCATTGGTACATCAACAGGAGGACCAAGAGCGCTGCAGCAGGTACTGCCGAAGCTTCCGGCCGATTTGAACGCACCGGTTTTTGTTGTGCAGCATATGCCAGAAGGCTTTACAGCCTCGCTTGCAGCGCGGCTTGACACGTTATCTCATCTTACTGTTAAAGAGGCAGAAGACGGGGAACTTGTTAAAAAGGCTACAGCCTACATCGCACCGGGCGGAACTCACATGAAAGTGGAAGAATCAAAGTCCGGGCTTATGATCAGACTCAGCAAGGAAAGCCTCAATACGGCTCACAGACCTTCTGTTGATGTATTGTTTGAATCGCTCAGCCTGATCAAAAATGTGCACAAAATTGCTGTGATCATGACAGGCATGGGTTCAGACGGATCGGAAGGACTGAAAAAATTAAAACAGTCCGGATCTCTTCATGCCATCTCAGAATCCGAAAAGACATCCGTTGTATTCGGAATGCCCAAAATGGCAGTTGAGACAAATGCTGTTGATGCAGTTGAACATCTGGAGGATATTGCTGATGCGATTCTTAAATCAGTTCAATCATAAACCGGAAATATTTGCAGTCTAAGGGGAGTAATTCAAAATGGATATGAATCAATATTTAGATGTCTTTATTGAAGAAAGCAAAGAGCATCTGCAGTCCTGCAGCCAAAAGCTCCTGGAACTTGAGAAAAACCCTGAAGATTCAGCGATTGTAAATGAAATCTTCAGGTCGGCTCACACGTTAAAAGGCATGAGTGCAACGATGGGATATACGGACCTTGCAAATCTGACTCACCATATGGAAAACGTGCTTGATGCCATTCGTCATGGAAGGCTGTCTGTTAAGCCTGCTGTCCTTGATGCCGCATTTGAAGCTGTTGATCTTCTTGAAGAGATGGTTCTTTCCATTGCAGGCGGAGGAAACGGAAAAAAAGACGTGCTCCAAATTATTGAAAAGTTTAAAAAGCTTGAAGGCACTGAAGAACAGGCTGTGCTTCTTGTTCCGACCGAACCGATGATCCTTGATGATTTTGAACGCACAGTCATCCAGCAGGGGGCAGAGCAGGGGTATCAGCCTTACGAGATTACTGTTTTTCTGAGAGAGGACTGTCTTTTGAAAGCAGCAAGGGTTTTCATGATTTTTGAGCTTGGTGAAAAACTTGGCGAGATCATTAAATCTGTTCCGGCAGCGGACATGCTTGAGGAGGAAAAGTTCGATTCAGCCTTCAGTTTGATTTTCGTTTCAAAAGAGCAGCCGGAAGACATTCAGTCGCAGATGATGAAAGTTTCAGAGGTTGAGAGAGTCGAAATCAGCCCGCTTGCACTTGATCAGTCCGTCTTTATTGAAAAGGACGCAGAGAAGCTTGCAGCAGAGTCTGAGGCAGAAGCTGAGACGGCAGCTGCAAAGGTTTCAGGAAGTTCAAAGACGATCCGTGTGAACATTGAGAGACTCGACAGCCTGATGAACCTGTTTGAAGAGCTTGTCATTGACAGGGGGCGCCTTGAACAAATTTCAAAAGATCTGAAAAACAGCGAACTCAATGAAACAGTAGAACATATGAGCCGCATTTCCGGAGATCTGCAGACCATTATTTTAAACATGAGAATGGTGCCTGTTGAAACAGTATTTAATCGTTTTCCGAGGATGGTCCGCCAGCTGGCGAAGGATCTGAACAAAAAAATTCATCTGTCTGTTACTGGAGCTGAAACAGAACTTGACAGAACAGTCATTGATGAAATTGGCGATCCTCTCGTCCATTTATTAAGAAATGCGCTTGATCACGGTATTGAAACACCTGAGCAGCGGAGAATGAACGGTAAACCTGAAGAAGGAAATGTCGCCTTAAAAGCCTACCACAGCGGTAATTATGTCTTTATTGACATAGAAGATGACGGGGCCGGCATAAGCAGGCAGAGGATTTTGAAAAAGGCATTAGAGCGCGGGCTTGTCACTGAAAGAGAGGCCCAAGACTTGTCTGATGAACAGGTTTATGACTTCATGTTTGCATCAGGATTTTCTACGGCAAGCACCATTTCAGATGTTTCAGGCAGAGGCGTAGGTCTTGATGTTGTCAAAAATACGATTGAATCACTTGGAGGCAGCATAACCATTCAGTCAAGGGAAGGATTTGGCTCACTGTTTTCCATCCAGCTTCCGCTGACTTTATCCATTATCTCAGTGCTGCTTGTGAAGCTTGCAAATGAAACATTTGCGATTCCAATTTCTTCTATTATTGAAACAGCGGTAATCAGAAGAGATGAAATCTTGAGTGCACACAATCAGCAAGTCATCGATTACAGAGGGAAAATTGTTCCGCTTGTTTCACTGAAGGAAATTTTACAGGTCCCTTGCGACCCGTATGATGACTCGCACCTGGCGATCGTCATCGTCAAAAAAGGCGACCGGCTTGCGGCCCTGATGGTGGATTCTTTTATTGGCCAGCAGGAGATTGTGCTCAAACCCCTTGGAAACTATTTGAATTCTGTTTTTGCTGTTTCAGGAGCTACGATTTTAGGAGACGGACAAGTAGCCCTTATTATCGACTGCAACGCCCTGATTAAATAGCCGGAAGGGAGAGAAGAAACGTGAATGATACGCTTGAGAAAATGATTGTTTTTCAGCTTAATAACAAAGAATACGGCATTGCTGTCGGAAAAGTGAGATCAATAGAAAAAATGCAGACGATCACGCGTGTGCCAGGAACTGATTCTTTTGTAAGAGGGGTCATGAACTTGAGGGGGATCGTTACTCCTGTGATCGATCTGAGAACGCGATTTGGGCTTGCGCAGGAAGAATTGTCTGAAAGCAGCCGGATTATTGTCGCTGCTCTTGATTTATATGAAGTCGGTTTTATCGTTGATTCAGCAAATGATGTCATTGATCTGTCGCCTGAAGAGCGTGAGCCTGCACCTGAAGTTGCAGGAGCAGAAGAGGCGGAATACATTGTCGGCGTTGCAAAATCCGGCAAACGCCTGATCATACTTCTGGATCTGAATAAGGTTTTAGCAGACACATCACATTCCCCTGCAAGTAACAAACGGAATGTTCAGCATGCATAATCCGCGATGGAAGCCTTTGGAATGGACAAACAGGAGCGAATGATCAAGGTGGGAATTGCTGAAAAAAACATCGTTTCACAGCCATATTTAATAAGAACTTCCGGACTTGGCTCATGTGTAGGACTTGTTTTGTATGATGAGGAAAAACTAACAGCCGGCCTCGTACACATCATGCTGCCTGATTCCTCTTTGTCCCGCACAGGAGAATACAGTCCTTCCAAATATGCGGATACAGCTGTAAAGGACCTGGCTGATAAACTGGCAGAAAGAGGGTGCAGAAAGGGCGCTTTGAAAGCAAAGCTTGCAGGCGGAGCGCAAATGTTCCCTTTTCAGCCTTCGGGGATGCTCAACATCGGGGCAAGGAACGTGGCCGCCGTTTTAGAGCAGCTGGATACAATGGAAATTCCTGTAATCAGCATGGATACCGGGGGAAGCAGCGGGAGAACGATCGAGTTTAATCCCGCTACAGGAAAGCTTTCTATTTTCACAGTCAATCAATCTGCAAAAACGATCTGACAGACACCGGAAATATCACAGCAGAAGGGGAGAAAAATGGAACAAGCTGCAAAACTCGAAGAACAAGAATATTGGAATAAATGGATTCACTGCCGTGACCATGAAGCTTGCAATGCGCTGATTCACCGCTATTTGCCCCTTGTCAGCTATCATGTACAGCGTATTTCAGTCAGTCTGCCCAAATCTGTCAACAAAGAAGATTTAAAAAGCATAGGCATGGTCGGTCTCTACGATGCTCTTGAAAAGTTTGACTACACACGCGACCTGAAATTTGAAACTTATGCATCTTTCAGAATCAGAGGAGCGATCCTTGACGGACTGAGAAAAGAAGATTGGCTGCCCCGCAGCTCAAGAGAAAAAGCAAAAAAAGTGGATGCCGCCATTGAACGGCTGGAACAAAAGTATTTGAGGAATGTTCAACCAAAAGAAGTGGCCGCGGACCTTGAAATGTCGGAAAATGAAGTTATTTCGATCATGAACGAAGGCTTCTTTGCCAATGTTCTTTCCATTGATGATCAAAATCATGAGCATGATGAACAGGACCATCAGAAATTTGTTATCCGGGATGAAAAAGCTGAAATGCCTGAAGAGAAAATGGTAAAGGACGAACTGATCGGACAGCTTGCAGAAGTCATTGTCAATCTGACTGAAAAAGAGCAGCAGGTCATCAGCTTATTTTATAAAGAGGAACTGACGCTGACTGAAATAGGACAGGTCTTAAGTCTTTCAACATCACGTATTTCGCAGATCCATTCAAAAGCTCTGTTTAAGCTGAAGCATCTTCTTGAAAAAATTAATTCTTGACGGGCAGCTTTTGTAAACAGGCGATATAAAAAGGTCAGGTGAAACGGTATATGACAGCAGCACTCCTGGCATTGAGCCTTATTCTGCACGCTGCATCACTTTATTTGATTGCACTTTTATTTTTACGTTATAAAAATGTGCTGCAGGCTGAAAAAAGACAGGCCGCCATGCTCCATGAAACAGAACAGGCGCTTGCTGCCTGCATGCTTGAGATGAGAGAAGAGAATGAAAAGCTTCTGGCTGCGCTTGACCGTTCATTTATAACGGACGAAAGTTCCGCAGAAGCTGATGAATGGGAAGGGGTTCAGCAAAAAGAGCTTTCGAATGGGGAAGCTCCTGCAGATGAATCCCCTCATGAAAAAGACCAGGCGGATCAATTTCGTCTGGATGTATTAAACCTATATCAAAGTGGCTATACAATAGAAGAAATAGCAAAAAAGCTTGATAAAGGAAAAACAGAAATCTCCCTTATGCTGAAATTCCGCCAATTCTAGTCGAATTTTGCTTGCGAATGATTTTTCATTGTGATATATTAATTTTTGGTGTTAATACACACGCCATAGATTCAGGCATTGGTGCTGTTTAGACAGTTTTGCCTGAAGATGATATGTGCGGAGGAGAAAAAACCATTAGGAGGAAATACCATGTCAGTCATTTCAATGAAACAACTACTTGAAGCAGGTGTTCATTTCGGCCATCAAACACGCCGCTGGAACCCTAAGATGAAGCGTTACATCTTCACTGAGCGTAACGGCATCTACATCATCGACCTTCAAAAAACAGTTAAGAAGGTTGAAGAAGCTTACCAGTTCACGAAAGAACTAGCTGCAAACGGCGGCACAATTCTTTTCGTAGGAACTAAAAAGCAAGCTCAGGATTCAGTTAAAGAAGAAGCTGAGCGTTCAGGAATGTACTTCGTTAACCAACGCTGGTTGGGCGGAACGCTTACAAACTTTGAAACGATTCAAAAGCGCATCAAACGTCTGAAAGACATCGAAAAAATGCAAGAAGACGGCACTTTCGAAGTTCTTCCAAAGAAAGAAGTTGTTCAGCTTAACAAAGAGCTTGAGCGTCTTGAAAAATTCTTGGGCGGAATCAAAGACATGAAAGGTCTTCCTGATGCACTATTCATCATTGACCCTCGCAAAGAGCGCATTGCCGTTGCTGAAGCACGCAAATTGAACATTCCAATCGTTGGTATCGTTGATACAAACTGCGATCCGGATGAAATTGATTACGTAATTCCTGCAAATGATGATGCAATCCGTGCAGTTAAGCTTTTAACTTCTAAAATTGCTGATGCAATTCTTGAAACAAAACAAGGTGAAGAAACAACTGCTTAATCAAGTTAAGGTGATAAGAGGGGAATGCCTTTTATCACCTTTTTTAAAGAGGCTTTTTCCTGATGGGAAAAGCCCCCTTTAACAAAACGAAAAACATTCTCATTCAGAATGAAACCAATACATAATGGCGGAACCGCCAAAAATTAAGGAGGAAAACTCTCATGGCAATTACAGCTCAAATGGTAAAAGAATTACGCGAAAAAACTGGTGCAGGCATGATGGACTGCAAAAAAGCACTAACTGCAACAGAAGGCGATATGGAAAAAGCGATTGATTTCCTTCGCGAAAAAGGAATTGCATCTGCATCTAAGAAAGCAGACCGCGTCGCTGCTGAAGGTCTTGCTCTTGTTAAAGCGGAAGGCAACGAAGCAGTTATCCTTGAAGTAAACTCTGAAACGGACTTTGTTGCTAAAAACGAAGGCTTCAAAGAGCTTCTTGAAACACTTGCTTCACATCTTCTTGCTAAAAAGCCTGCTGATCTTGAAGCGGCTCTTGCTTCAGAAATGGACAACGGCACAACTGTAAATGACTACATCAACTCTGCAATCGCTAAAATCGGCGAGAAAATCACTCTTCGCCGCTTTGATATCGTATCAAAAACTGACAGCGATGCATTCGGTTCTTACCTTCACATGGGAGGCCGCATTGCCGTTCTTACTGTTCTTGAAGGAACAACTGACGAAGAGACTGCTAAAGACGTTGCTATGCACGTAGCGGCAGTTAACCCTAAATACATCGGCCGTGACGCTGTAAGCGAAGAAGAAGTAACTCGCGAGCGCGAAGTTCTTTCTCAGCAGGCTCTAAACGAAGGCAAGCCAGCTAATATCGTTGAAAAAATGGTTGAAGGCCGCCTTGGCAAATTCTTCGAAGAAATCTGCCTTCTTGAGCAGAACTTCGTTAAAAACCCTGATCTTAAAGTAAAACAATTTGTTGAGTCTAAAGGCGCAACAGTAAGAAGCTTTACTCGCTTTGAAGTAGGCGAAGGCATTGAAAAACGCCAGGATAACTTTGCTGAAGAAGTTATGAACCAAGTCAAAAAATAATTTAGTCCGACATAAGAGAAAACAGCTGTTTTCCTTAATGAAGACGAGTAAATGAAAGACAGGGAACACACTTCTGTGTTCCCTCTTTTTGAAAAAGCCTGTTTCCCCGCGGGGTGAATACAGCTTGAATCATTTACATGCAACGATTTACCCGAAAAGACTTGGAGGTCATTATGAGTAAACCTAAATATAATCGTATCGTACTTAAATTGAGCGGAGAAGCATTAGCTGGAACCGACAGCTTTGGGATTAAGCCTGCTGTCATTCAGTCCATTGCCAAACAAGTGAAAGAAATTGCAGAGCTTGGTGTTGAGGTGGCTGTAGTTGTAGGCGGCGGCAACATCTGGCGCGGCAAAATCGGCAGTGAAATGGGCATGGACCGTGCAACTGCTGACTATATGGGAATGCTTGCAACGGTGATGAATTCACTTGCTCTGCAGGACAGCCTTGAAACGTTCGGCATTCAGACCCGCGTTCAGACTTCCATTGAAATGAGACAGGTTGCAGAGCCGTACATCAGAAGAAAAGCAATCAGACACCTTGAGAAAAAACGAGTTGTCATTTTTGCTGCAGGTACGGGAAACCCATACTTCTCCACTGATACAACAGCGGCGCTCCGGGCAGCAGAAATCGAAGCAGATGTCATTCTGATGGCTAAAAACAACGTTGACGGCGTCTACACAGCTGATCCAAAGAAAGACGCAGCCGCTGTAAAATACGAAACACTGTCTTACCTTGATGTATTGAAAGAAGGTCTGGAAGTGATGGATTCTACTGCTTCATCACTTTGCATGGACAATGATATCCCGCTGATTGTCTTCTCTGTTATGGAAGAAGGCAACATTAAACGTGCAGTACTGGGCGAAAATATCGGAACAATTGTAAGGGGGAAATAATGATGGCAAAACAAGTTCTTGCACAAGCAAAAGATAAAATGGAAAAAGCGGTATCTGCCTATAACAGAGAGCTTTCAACCGTTCGCGCAGGCCGTGCAAATGCATCTCTTCTTGATAAAATTGTCGTAGATTACTACGGTGCGCCTACACCGGTCAACCAGCTTGCTTCTATTAACACACCTGAAGCAAGACTGCTTGTGATCCAGCCTTATGACAAAACAGTACTCGGCGAAATCGAAAAAGCGATCCTTAAATCTGATCTTGGATTAAATCCTACAAACGACGGCTCTTTAATCCGGCTTGCTATTCCGGCCCTTACTGAAGAGCGCCGCAAAGAGCTTGCTAAACTTGTAAAGAAGTATGCGGAAGAAGCGAAAGTTGCCGTCCGCAATGTGCGCCGTGATGCAAACGACGATTTGAAAAAGCTTGAGAAAAATGGCGAAATCACAGAAGATGAGCTTCGCACAAACAATGATCAAGTTCAAAAAACGACGGATGAGTTCATCAGCAAAATTGACGCTATTGCAAAAGATAAAGAAAAAGAAATCATGGAAGTTTAAGTTAAAAATCTGTACAATGGAATTGTGCTCAAAAGACCCTCTAATGTTTACAGGGGGTTTTTTTGTTAATACTGTTAACACCGCTGCAGTATATGAGACCGCAGAATGTTACGGGTGATGGAGGAATCACATGCTGGGCAAACTGAAAAATTGGAGAAATCCTAACCGGGAACTGTCTGTTACCTCAAAAGATGACTTGATCAAACGGGGAATACCTGAACATATTGCCATTATTATGGACGGAAATGGGAGATGGGCCAAAAAACGCGCACTTCCAAGGATTGCCGGACACCATGAAGGCATGAAGACAGTAAGAAAAATCACAAAGCTTTCCAACGAGCTCGGTGTTAAGGCTCTTACTCTATATGCTTTTTCAACGGAAAACTGGAAACGCCCAAAGTCTGAAGTCGATTACCTGATGAAGCTGCCTGAAGAGTTTCTCGGAACTTTTTTGCCTGAGCTGATTGAGGAAAATGTACAGGTCAGAATTATTGGCGACGAATCCAAAATACCGGCGCATACGCTGCGCGCTGTGCAAAAAGCAAAAGAGGAAACAGGATCCAATAACGGACTTATTTTAAATTTTGCCTTGAATTACGGAAGCCGGGCGGAGATGATTCATGCTGTCCGCGGCATTGTTGAAGATGCAGAAAACGGCGAATTAAAGATTGAAGACATAAGTGAAGAGCTGTTTTCAAGTTATTTAATGACAAGCGGAATGAAAGATCCTGATTTGCTGATCCGGACAAGCGGGGAAATCAGGCTGAGCAACTTCATGCTATGGCAGCTTGCCTACTCGGAATTCGTCTTTACGGATGTTCTCTGGCCGGATTTCAGCGAAGATCACCTTCTTTCAGCCATCGATGAGTATCAGCACAGAGGCAGAAGGTTTGGAGGATTGTAAAGGCAATTTCCCTGGTTTATCATCCAGGGATTATACATAATTGATAGGTGCAGGCGCACGTTATTTGCACAATCCAGATATACAGAGCTGCAGCAGACGAATGGGGAGTGACATGGTGAAGAGAATCAGTTTATTGGGGGCAACAGGCTCGATCGGACAGCAGACACTTGATGTCATCAAAGCTCATCCGGAACAATTTCAGCTAGTTTCCATGTCTTTTGGAAGCAACCTTACTTTAGGCAGAAAAGCTATTATTGAGTTTTCGCCCCGTTTAGTAGCTGTAAATGATTTTGAAGCATATTCACAGCTAAAAAGTGAATTTCCGGACGTGTCCTTTGCTTTTGGCGAAGAAGGCCTGATTGAAGCTGCCGTTTTGCCTGAAGCTGACATCCTGGTCAATGCTGTTATGGGTAGTGTCGGTCTTCTGCCGACATTAAAAGCAATTGAATGCAAAAAAACAATCGCCATTGCCAATAAAGAAACACTTGTAACGGCAGGCCATCTTGTAACAGCTCATGCAAAAACATACAATGTGGAGCTCTTGCCTGTAGACAGCGAGCATTCAGCTATTTTTCAGTGTCTTCAGGGCGAGAATCCAAAATCTTTGGAGCGGCTTATTATTACTGCCTCTGGAGGGAGCTTCCGCGACAGGAAGCGAGAGGACCTTGAAAATGTCACTGTGGAAGAAGCCCTTAACCATCCGAACTGGTCGATGGGAGCTAAAATCACGATTGACTCTGCAACAATGATGAACAAAGGTCTTGAAGTCATTGAAGCGCACTGGCTGTTTGACCTGCCATATGAAAAGATCGATGTGCTGCTGCACAAAGAAAGCATTATCCATTCCATGGCTGAATTCCATGACCGGAGCGTCATTGCCCAGCTTGGAACACCTGATATGAGAGTGCCGATTCAATATGCCCTGTCTTATCCTGAACGATTGCCGATGCCGGATACGAAACAGCTGAATTTATGGGAAGCGGGCAAGCTTCACTTTGAAAAAGCCGATTTTGAACGGTACCGCTGCTTACAATTCGCTTATGATTCAGGTAAAATTGGAGGAACAATGCCGACTGTCCTGAACGCTGCAAATGAAGAAGCTGTGGCCGCTTTTCTGAAAGGGAAAATTAAGTTTCTTCAAATTGAAGACCTGATTGAGAGGGCACTTTCAAAACATTGTGTGATAACAGACCCGAATCTGCATATCATTCAAGAAGTGGACAAAGAGACAAGAGAATTTGTTCAATCATTCTATTCATAAAGGTGGTCATGAAACGTGAATACCGTTTTGGCGTTTGTTGTTATTTTTGGGGCGCTCGTTTTCTTTCACGAGCTGGGACATCTCGTTTTAGCTAAACGTGCGGGTATTCTTTGCCGTGAGTTTGCGATCGGATTCGGCCCGAAAATCTTTTCTTTTACAAAAAATGAGACGGTCTATACGATCAGACTTCTTCCTTTAGGCGGATTTGTCCGGATGGCCGGCGAAGACCCTGAAATGATAGAGGTTAAGCCCGGCTATAACGTCGGACTGCTCTTTAACAAACAGGATCAAGTTGAAAAAATCATTCTCAATAATAAAGAAAAATACCCCCGTGCAAGAGTCATAGAAGTCGAACAGGCAGACCTTGAGCACAAAATGTTCATCTCAGGGTATGAACAGGGCGAAGAAGATGAAGTGCTCAAGCATTTTGATGTCAGTGAGCGTTCATTTTTTATCGTAGATGGTTCAGAAGTTCAAATTGCACCGTATAACCGCCAGTTCGGTTCAAAAACACTCGGTCAGAGAACGGCTGCGATTATTGCAGGCCCGCTGATGAACTTTATCCTTGCGTTTGTCCTGCTTTTCTCTCTAGGTTTTATTCAGGGGGCTCCAATAGACGAGCCTATCCTTGGAAAATTGACAGAAGACGGCTCTGCCGCTGAATCAGGTTTAAAAGAGGGCGATGAGATCACGGCCATTGAGGGCAAAGTGATGTCTTCCTGGAAGCAGGTAGTATCTGTTATTCAGTCAAATCCTGAACAGGAGCTTACCTTCAGCGTGAACCGCGGCGGGCAGGATCTTGAAATCGAGGTCATCCCTGAAGCGAGCAAAGTCGGTGAGGAAACCATCGGCAGAATCGGAGCCTACAATCCGGTTGAAAAATCGTTTATCGGTTCACTGACTTACGGTTTCACAGAAACATTTAACTGGACAAAAGAAATTGTCCTCGGTCTTGGCAAGCTGATCACAGGCCAGTTTTCCATTGATATGCTTTCAGGCCCAGTCGGCATTTATGACATGACAGATCAAGTAGCAAAAACAGGCGTCATTAATTTGATGAGCTGGGCTGCGATCCTGAGCATTAATCTCGGTATCGTCAACCTTCTTCCAATTCCTGCTCTTGACGGCGGAAGACTGCTCTTTTTCCTTGTTGAAGCGCTTAGAGGGAAACCGATTGACCGCCAGAAAGAGGGCGTTGTCCACTTTATCGGGTTTGCTCTGCTGATGCTCCTGATGCTTGTCGTAACGTGGAATGACATTCAGCGATTCTTTTTATAAAACGGCTGCAGCCAGCTGAAAAAAGCGAGTTTTAATTACTTAAATAGAGGTGCTTTAGATGAAACAGAGTATGACGTTTATTCCTACTTTAAGAGAAGTGCCTGCAGATGCGGATATTAAAAGCCACCAGCTTTTGCTCCGGGCAGGCTACATGCGGCAAAATGCGAGCGGAATCTACAGTTATTTGCCGCTTGCCTCTATTGTTCTTAAAAAAATTGAGCAGATTGTACGCGAAGAGATGAACCGTGCAGGCTCAGCCGAACTGCTTATGCCTGCACTCCAGCAGTCAGAACTTTGGCAGGAATCCGGCAGATGGTACACATACGGCCCTGAGCTTATGAGAATGAAAGACAGACACAGCCGTGAATTTGCGCTTGGCGCCACACATGAAGAGGTTATTACATCTCTCGTGCGCGACGAAGTTAAGTCCTATAAAAGACTTCCTTTAAATCTGTATCAGATTCAGTCAAAATTCAGGGATGAAAAGCGTCCACGCTTCGGACTTCTGCGCGGACGCGAGTTCATTATGAAAGATGCCTATTCTTTCCATGCTTCATTTGAAAGTCTTGATGAAGTGTATGAAAAGATGTTTCAGGCATACAGCAATGTGTTTTCACGCTGCGGCTTAAACTACCGAGCAGTTATTGCTGATTCAGGCGCCATGGGCGGAAAAGACACCCATGAGTTCATGGTTTTGTCTGACGTCGGCGAAGATACAATCGCCTATTCAGACACATCGTCCTATGCTGCCAATGTAGAGATGGCTCCTGTTATTACTCAATACGAGAAAAGCAGTGAAGAACAGCAGGACCTTGTCAAAACAGAAACACCGGATCAAAGAACGATTGATGAGGTAGCGGAGTACCTGAACGTTGAAAAAGAGAAGCTGATTAAATCTCTTGTGTTTAAAGTGGACGAGAAATTTGTGATGGTGCTTGCACGCGGCGATCACGAAATCAATGATATTAAAATCAAAAACCTTTACGGGGCATCAGTTGTTGAACTTGCGACACCTGAAGAAACGAAGCAGGCGGCAGGAGTTCTGCCAGGTTTTGTCGGCCCGGTGGGAGCAGATTCGAAAATTGAGATTATTGCCGATCATGCGGTTCAGTCCGTTGTAAACGGCGTGTGCGGCGCCGGTGAAGAGAATTATCACTATACAGGCGTTAATCTCGACCGTGATGCAACTGTCAGCCAGTATGCTGACCTTCGTTTCATTGAAGAGGGAGACGCTTCACCGGACGGAGAAGGAACGATCCAGTTTGCCAAAGGAATTGAAGTGGGACATGTATTCAAACTTGGAACCCGCTACAGTGAAGCAATGAATGCGACGTTCCTTGATGAAAACGGCAGAGCGCAGCCGATGATTATGGGCTGTTACGGCATTGGAGTTTCAAGAACACTCGCTGCTATTGTTGAGCAGTATAATGACGATAAGGGGATTGTCTGGCCGGCTGCTGTAGCGCCGTTCCAAGTCCACCTGATCACAGCAAATGCAAAACAGGATGCGCAGTCTTCACTCGGCGAAAAACTGTATGCGGAGCTTTTGGAGGCTGGATTTGAAGTTCTTTATGATGACAGAATCGAGCGCGCAGGGGTTAAATTTGCCGACTCTGACCTGATAGGCATTCCTGTCAGAATCATAGTTGGAAAACAGGCCGAAGACGGCATCGTGGAAGTAAAAGAGCGGAAAACAGGAGAGGGTATGGACGTTTCTCTCGCAGATCTGCATGAAACGATTTCACGGCTGCTTCAGAAGTAAAACCTGTGATACCAATTGTTCATCTATGGTATGATAGAGTAAGTGAATAACAAATTGACAAGGTACCCCGCTTCGTGCGAGGTACCTTCAATTATGATGGAAAAAGTTTCAAGGAGGGAAAAATCAGACATGCAAGAAGAGCGTCTCAAGGCTCAAAAAGAACGATTTCACCTTCTGCTTCAGCAAATCGGGCTGACAGAAGATACGGTTTACCCGTTTTTCTCTGAAGGTGCCATTACAAAACTGACTGTTTTAAAGCAGCAGAAAAAATGGGAGTTTCAGTTTTCCTTTCAAAAAATCCTCCCATTTGATGCATACCGCCTTTTTCAGGCAAAGCTGACAAAAGCATTTTCTCATATTGCAGATGTAACCTTTCAGCTGACGGTCCAAGATCAGTCGTTCAATGAAAAACTCGTTGCAGACTACTGGTCGGTTTGTGTTCAGGAGCTTGAGGGAATCTCTCCTCCCATGCTGTCTCTTTTAAATGAACAGACTCCTGAAGTGCAGGGGGTCAAACTGATCATTAAAACGAAAAATGAAACAGAAGCAATGGCCATTAAGAAAAAATATACACCGCTGCTTCAGGACAGCTTTTCGCAGTACGGGTTTCCGTCCCTGCAATTTGATACGAAAACGACTATTTCAAAAGAAGAAATAGCTCAATTCCAGGAAAAGAAAAAACTCGAGGATCAGGAAAAAGTCATGCTCGCCATCACCGAAATGGAGAAGAAAGACAAAGAGCAGGATGAAGCTCCGCAAGGTCCGCTGATGATCGGATATGCGATAAAAAATGACGAAGAAATTAAGCAGATTGATACAATCGAAGATGAAGAGCGCCGCATCACCGTACAAGGCTATGTGTTTGATGCAGAAACAAGAGAATTAAGGAGCGGCAGAACGCTCAGCACCTTTAAAATAACAGACTACACAAACTCCATACTCGTGAAAATGTTTGCCCGTGATAAAGAAGATGCGGCACTCCTTCTAACATTGAAAAAGGGCATGTGGGTGAAAGTGCGCGGAAGCATCCAAAACGATACGTTTGTAAGAGATCTTGTCATGATTGCAAATGATATCAACGAGATCAAACCGGAAGTCAGACAGGATACTTCGGAAGAAAAGCGGATTGAACTTCATCTTCACAGTCCGATGAGCCAGATGGATGCTGTATCATCAGTCGGCTCGCTTGTCGGACAGGCTAAAAAGTGGGGCCATCCCGCAATTGCGATTACAGATCATGCAGTGGCGCAGTCTTTCCCTGAAGCCTATTCGGCAGGAAAGAAAAACGGCATCAAGATTTTGTACGGCGTGGAAATCAATCTGGTGGATGACGGAGTTCCGATCGCCTACAATCCGCAGGACCGCTTTTTGCCTGAAGCAACCTATGTAGTTTTTGACGTTGAGACGACAGGTCTTTCCGCTGTTTATGACACAATTATTGAACTCGCTGCTGTCAAAATCAGAAACGGAGAAATCATTGACCGGTTTGAGTCATTCGCCAATCCCCATCACCGGCTGTCGGCTACTACGATTGATCTGACGGGGATCACCGATGATATGGTGGCAAACGCCCCGAATGTGGATGAAGTGCTTCGCCGGTTTAAAGAGTGGACCGGGGATGACATACTCGTTGCGCACAATGCAAGCTTTGATATGGGCTTTTTGAATGTAGGCTACAAAAAGCTGCTTGGCACCGGGAAGGCTGCAAATCCGGTCATAGATACGCTTGAACTTGGACGCTTCCTTTATCCCGAGATGAAAAGCCACAGGCTGAACACACTTGCCAAGAAATTTGACATTGAGCTTACTCAGCATCACCGTGCCATTTATGATGCTGAAGCAACTGGATATCTGCTGTTGCGCATGCTCAAGGATGCAGCTGAAAAGGGAATTGAAAATCACCTTCAGCTTAATGACAATATGGGCCAGGGCAATGCTTACCAGCGGGCGCGTCCGTATCATGCCATCCTTCTTGCCCAGAATGAAACGGGACTGAAAAACCTGTTTAAACTCGTTTCCATGTCGCATATAGATTACTTCTACAGAGTTGCGCGCATCCCGAGATCTCAGCTTGTCAAACACCGGGAAGGGATTATTGTCGGATCGGCGTGCGACCGCGGTGAAGTATTTGAAGGCATGATGCAAAAATCGCCTGAAGAAGTGGAAGACATTGCAGCATTTTATGACTACATTGAAGTTCAGCCGCCAGAGGTATACCGTCATTTAATCCAAATGGAATATATAAGGGATGAAATGGCGCTGAAAGAGATCATCTCAAATCTTGTCAGCCTTGGCGAAAAGCTTGAAAAGCCTGTTGTTGCAACAGGAAACGTACATTATCTTCAGCCGGAGGACAAGATTTACCGGAAAATCCTCGTAAGTTCGCAGGGCGGGGCAAATCCGCTTAACCGCCATGAACTTCCGAATGTGCATTTCCGTTCAACGAACGAGATGCTTGACTGCTTTGATTTTCTCGGAAAAGAAAAAGCGCGTGAAATTGTCATTGACAACACTCATAAAGTATCAGCTATGGTGGATGACATTAAACCGATCAAGGACGACCTGTATACGCCAAAAATTGAAGGTGCAGACCAGGAAATCCGCGATATGAGCTACGGCATGGCGAGAAGCATCTATGGAGACGATCTCCCGGAAATTGTGGAAGCCAGGCTTGAAAAAGAATTAAAGAGCATCATCGGCCATGGGTTCGCGGTTATTTACCTCATTTCCCATAAACTTGTTAAAAAGTCGCTTGACGACGGCTATCTAGTAGGATCCAGGGGTTCCGTCGGATCGTCGCTCGTTGCGACGATGACGGAAATTACCGAAGTGAATCCTCTGCCGCCGCATTATGTCTGCCCTGACTGCAAGCACTCGGAATTTTTCAATGACGGATCTGTCGGATCGGGTTTTGACCTTCCGAACAAAGATTGTCCGGAATGCGGGGCAAAATACCATAAAGACGGCCATGACATCCCGTTTGAAACGTTCCTTGGATTTAAAGGAGATAAAGTTCCTGATATCGATTTGAACTTTTCAGGAGAATACCAGCCAAGAGCCCACAACTACACAAAAGAACTGTTTGGCGAAGATAATGTTTACCGTGCAGGAACAATCGGCACCGTGGCAGAGAAAACGGCTTACGGCTATGTCAAGGGATATGCGGGTGATAACAACCTCATGCTCCGTAATGCAGAAGTTGACCGTCTCGTGCAGGGCTGCACAGGCGTAAAACGAAGCACAGGGCAGCATCCGGGCGGTATTATCGTAGTTCCTGACTATATGGACATCTACGATTTTTCACCGATTCAGTTTCCGGCAGATGCCACCGGTGCGGAATGGAAAACAACTCACTTTGACTTCCATTCCATTCACGACAATCTTCTGAAGCTCGATATCCTCGGACACGATGATCCGACGGTAATCAGAATGCTTCAGGACCTGAGCGGGATAGATCCCAAAACGATTCCGACTGACGACAAAGAAGTTATGAAGATCTTCAGCGGGACAGAATCACTCGGCGTAACGGAAGAGCAGATTATGTGCAAAACCGGCACCCTTGGCATTCCCGAATTCGGAACAAGGTTTGTCCGCCAGATGCTTGAAGATACGAAACCGACAACCTTTTCAGAGCTTGTCCAAATATCGGGCCTTTCTCATGGAACAGATGTATGGCTAGGAAATGCGCAGGAGCTTATCCATGACAACACATGCACCCTGAGCGAAGTAATCGGATGCCGTGATGACATTATGGTTTACTTGATTTATCAGGGGCTTGATCCATCTTTTGCTTTTAAAATCATGGAATCTGTCCGAAAAGGAAAAGGACTGACGCCTGAGATGGTTGAAGAGATGAAAAAAAACAATGTGCCTGACTGGTATATTGGCTCCTGCCTGAAAATCAAATATATGTTCCCTAAGGCCCACGCAGCTGCCTATGTATTAATGGCAGTCCGCATCGCCTACTTTAAAGTCCATCATGCGCTTCTTTATTATTCTGCGTATTTTACCGTCCGTGCAGATGATTTTGACGTAGAAAGCATGGCAAAGGGCTCTGCTGCAATCAGAGCGAGAATTGAGGAGATCAACCAGAAAGGGCTTGAAGCATCTCCTAAGGAAAAAAGTTTGCTGACTGTCCTTGAACTGGCTCTTGAAATGTGCGAACGGGGGTACTCCTTCCAGAAGGTCGACCTTTACCGCTCAAGTGCAACAGATTTCCTGATCGACGGCAATTCGCTCATCCCGCCTTTTAATTCCATTCCGGGACTTGGGACAAATGCCGCCATCAACATTGTAAAAGCAAGAGAAGAAGGGGAGTTTCTTTCAAAAGAAGACCTTCAGCAGCGGGGAAAAGTATCCAAGACAATCATTGAGTACCTGACGAACCAGGGATGTCTTGAGTCGCTCCCTGACCAGAATCAGCTTTCGCTGTTTTAATGACAAGCCTGAAACAGGAGAAAATTACCGGTGCTGTACCAGCGTTTTTTTCTTGCAATTTGGCTCAGAACCTTGAACGGTCTATGATTTTAATTTGCAATAAATGGCCGGTTATGTTATATTCTTTATGGAAATGCTAACGATAGTTAGAGGCAGAGAGTGGGGAAACCCACTCTTTCGTATTGAGTAGAGATATTTTGTGTCTCTTCATTCGGATCGCGTGTTTAGTACATACATTCCCTGCTCAATATGAAGCAGGGTTTTTCAGCAGCTAAAAGCTATATTTGCTTCTATTTCACAAGGAGGAACGGGATGAGCAAAAAAGTTACTGAAATCGTTGCCGAACTAGTGACGCCGATTTTAGATGAATTAACATTGGAATTAGTGGATATTGAATTTGTTAAAGAAGGAAAAGAATGGTTTCTTCGCGTATTCATAGACTCAAGCGATGGAATTGATATTGAGCATTGTGCGATTGTCAGCGAGAAGCTCAGCGAAAAGCTGGATGAAACAGATCCGATCGAACAAAATTATTTCCTCGAAGTTTCATCTCCCGGTGCAGAACGCCCGCTAAAAAAAGAAGCTGACTTCGAAAAATCGATTGGGAAAAATGTGTACATCAAAACATATGAACCTTTCGAAGGCTCAAAAGTTTTTGAAGGCGAGCTGACTGGATTTGACGGAGAACACGTCGTTGTAACAGTCACAATTAAGACCCGGAAAAAACAAATTCAGATTCCATACGAAAAAGTTGCCAGCGCAAGACTCGCTGTCACCTTCAATTAACTTGTTTTTATGAAATGAAAAGCAGGATGCAAGTATTTCTGCTATATGGATAAGGGGGAAACCGTTAAAATGAGTAATGAATTACTGGATGCCTTAACCATCCTTGAAAAAGAAAAGGGCATCAGCAAAGAAGTGATCATTGAAGCAATTGAAGCTGCTTTGATCTCTGCTTATAAACGAAATTTCAATCAGGCGCAGAATGTGCGCGTGGATCTTAACCGCGACACAGGAACAATGAGAGTCTTTGCAAGAAAAGATGTCGTGGATGAAGTGTATGATCCAAGACTTGAAGTTTCTGTTGAAGAAGCCCAAAGCGTCAATCCGAGCTTTCAGGTAAATGATGTGATGGAAATGGAAGTAACACCGAAGGATTTCGGCCGCATAGCAGCCCAAACAGCGAAGCAGGTCGTCACTCAGCGCGTGCGCGAAGCAGAACGCGGAGTCATTTACTCTGAATTCGTAGACCGCGAAGAAGATATTATGACAGGAATCGTGCAGCGCATCGATTCTAAGTTCATCTACGTCAGCCTGGGCAAAATTGAAGCGCTCCTTCCTGTCAGCGAACAGATGCCGAACGAAAAATACAAGCCTCATGACCGCATTAAAGTTTTTATCACGAAAGTGGAAAAAACAACGAAGGGTCCCCAAATTTTCGTTTCGCGCACTCATCCGGGCCTGCTGAAGCGCTTATTTGAAATTGAAGTTCCGGAGATCTATGACGGAACCGTTGAAATTAAATCTGTAGCCCGTGAAGCAGGCGACCGTTCGAAAATCTCTGTTTACTCCGAGAATTCCGAAGTTGATCCAGTCGGCTCATGTGTCGGACCTAAAGGCCAGCGTGTTCAGGCGATTGTAAACGAGCTGAAGGGTGAAAAAATCGACATCGTCAACTGGTCGAATGATCCGGTCGAATTTGTTGCCAATGCCCTAAGCCCTTCCAAAGTTCTTGACGTCAATGTAAACGAGGAAGAAAAGGCGACAACAGTTGTTGTGCCTGATTATCAGCTTTCCCTTGCAATTGGCAAAAGAGGCCAGAATGCCCGCCTTGCAGCCAAACTGACAAACTGGAAAATTGATATTAAGAGTGAATCAGATGCTGTTCAAATGGGTATCTACCCTCGTGCCGGAGCAAATGTTCCGCTTGAAGACAGCGAAGATGACGAGCCGCTTTTTTCCTTCAATGATGACGAACTAGACAAGTAAGAGGTGAGGCAATGTGAACAATCAAAGAAAAGTTCCGCTCCGCAAATGCGTGGCAACTGGAGAAATGAAACCTAAAAAAGAACTTGTTCGTATTGTCCGTTCAAAAGAAGGCGAAGTCTCCGTCGATCCCACAGGGAAGAAAAACGGGCGGGGAGCATACCTCTCTCTTGATAAAGACGCTATTTTGCAGGCGAAGAAGAAAAATGTCCTCGCAAACCACCTGCAAGTGAAAATTGAAGACAGCATCTATGAAGAATTGCTTCAGCTGGCTGAAAAGGAGAACCATTAATGTCGAAACAGCAATGGATGTCCTTACTGGGCCTTGCAAATCGGGCAAGAAAAATTGTTTCGGGGGAAGAGCTTGTCATTAAAGAAGTGCGGCAGTCCCGCGCGAAACTCGTTCTTCTCTCTCTGGATGCATCAGATAATACGGCCAAAAAGGTACATGACAAATGCAGCTATTATCGTATTCCTGTTGTTTCGGTCCCGGACCGGCATATGCTGGGCCAGGCGATTGGCAAAGATGCCCGGGTCGTTGTGGCAATCGTCGATTCAGGCTTTGCCTCTAAAATGAAAACCTTGCTCGATTAATTTCCTGGGGGTGACCATATGACGAAAATGAGAGTATACGAATATGCAAAAAAACAGAACATCTCTAGCAAGGATGTCATAACAGCCCTGCAGAGCATGAATGTAGAAGTCAGCAACCACATGTCAACGATTGACGATCATGTAATTGTTAAACTGGACGGAAAATACAAGGCAGATAAAAAAGAACCATCAAAATCAATTTCTGTCAAACAAAGGGAAGATCACAAAACGCCTATGCAAAAACAAGAGAATACTAACAACAAACCAGCCAATACAAATAAACCAGCAAACAAAGGCGGCAACAAGCCTTTCAATAAAGGAAAAACAAACAATCAAGCAAAAAAACCCGGCGGCAACAAGCGCGGAGGCAATCAGCGCAGACCTCAGGGAGCAGCTCCGGTTCAGCCTAAAAAAGAACTGCCGAGCAAAATTACGTTTACAGGCAGCCTGACAGTAGGCGAACTTGCTTCAAAGCTTCATAAAGAGCCTTCAGAAATCATCAAAAAGCTCTTTATGCTTGGAGTAATGGCCACAATCAACCAGGATCTTGACAAAGATTCAATTGAGCTGATTGCGGGTGAATACGGTGTAGAAGTCGAAGAGATCATTGTATTCGACGTAACAGAATTTGAAGGATATGAAACGGAAGATCAGGAAGAACAGCTTCAAATCCGTCCTCCTGTTGTAACGATCATGGGTCACGTTGACCACGGTAAAACAACGCTTCTTGACTCGATCCGCAACACAAAGGTAACAGCAGGCGAGGCTGGCGGAATCACACAGCATATCGGTGCATACCAGGTTGTTGTCAACGATAAGAAGATTACCTTCCTTGATACACCGGGACATGCGGCGTTTACAACGATGCGTGCACGCGGAGCTCAAGTAACGGACATCACTATTCTTGTTGTTGCAGCTGATGACGGTGTTATGCCTCAGACAGTTGAAGCAATCAGCCATGCAAAAGCAGCTGAAGTGCCGATCATCGTAGCAGTAAATAAAATGGATAAAGAAGCAGCAAATCCTGACCGCGTGATGCAGGAGCTGACTGAATACGGTCTGGTTTCTGAAGCATGGGGCGGAGATACGATTTTTGTTCCGCTTTCAGCACTGTCCGGTGACGGTATCGAAGAATTGCTTGAGATGATTCTTCTTGTAAGTGAAGTAGAAGAATGGAAAGCAAATCCAAACCGTTCTGCAACGGGTACGGTTATTGAAGCGCAGCTTGATAAAGGCCGCGGTTCTGTTGCCACTCTGCTTGTACAGAACGGCACACTCCGTGTTGGGGACTCCATTGTAGTCGGCAACACATACGGACGCGTCCGTGCGATGGTCAATGATCTTGGAAGACGCGTGAAAGAAGTCGGACCATCGACTCCTGTAGAAATTACCGGCTTGAACGATGTGCCTCAGGCTGGCGACCAGTTCATGGTATTTGCAGATGAGAAAAAAGCGCGCCAGGTCGGTGAAGCCCGTGCCAGCAAGCAAATTGACGAGCAGCGCAGAGAAGGCGCAAAACTAAGCCTTGACGACTTGTTTGAGCAAATCAAGCAGGGAGATATTAAAGATATCAACCTGATTGTCAAAGCTGACGTACAAGGTTCTGCCGAAGCACTTGCAGCATCTCTTAATAAAATTGATGTTGAAGGCGTAAAAGTGAAAATCATCATGACCGGAGTAGGTGCGATCACAGAATCCGATGTGATTCTTGCATCGGCATCAAATGCCATCGTCATCGGATTTAATGTCCGCCCTGATGGAAATGCTAAGAGAACGGCCGATGCCGAAAATGTTGACATTCGCCTTCACCGCATTATTTATAAAGTCATCGAAGAAATTGAAGCTGCCATGAAGGGTATGCTTGATCCGGAATTTGAAGAAAAAGTAATCGGCCAGGTTGAAGTCCGCCAGACGATTAAAGTTTCTAAAATCGGCACCATCGCCGGTTCATATGTAACGGACGGCAAAATCACACGTGACAGCAGCATCCGCGTAATCCGCGATGGCATCGTCGTATTTGAAGGCGAAGTGGATGTCCTGAAACGCTTCAAAGATGATGTGAAAGAAGTAGCACAGAACTACGAGTGCGGTATTACCATCAAAAACTTCAATGACATTAAAGAAGGAGACGTCATTGAAGCTTACGTAATGGAAGAGATCGAACGCAAGTGATTGGATATGCGGAGTGCGAATGCATCATTTATGACGCACGGTCGCTGAAAGACAAACGGGCCGTTTTACAGCGTGTTTTAATGAGACTGAAGCAGAGGCTGAATGTCTCTGTTTCAGAAATTGATTTTCAGGATACATGGCAGAGGACAAAGATTGGCATAGCTGCCGTGACATCAAGTAAAGTTCAGACGGAAAAAGAAATTCACAAGGCTCTTGCCATGATTGATTCGTTTCCGGAAATTGAGCGCACTGTAACCTCGTTTGATTGGTTTTAACGGTGAGGTGAAAGAAAGCATGAGTTTAAGAGCAAACAGAGTCGGCGAGCAAATGAAAAAAGAGCTTGGTGAGATCATCAGCCGCAAAATCAAGGACCCGCGCATCGGTTTCGTCACTGTAACAGATGTTAGAGTTTCGGGAGACCTTCAAATTGCAAAAGTCTATATTTCAGTTCTTGGGGACGCGGAAAAGAGAGAAAACACTCTTAAAGGCCTCGCAAAAGCCAAAGGGTTTATCCGTTCTGAAATCGGACAGCGCATCAGGCTCCGAAAGACACCTGAGATACTTTTTGAATTTGATGAATCGGTTGACTATGGCAACCGGATCGAAACGCTGATTCACGAAATCAACCAGGAAAACAAGCAGGAAGACTGAAAGAAAGGATAGACATCTGTCTATCCTTTTCGTTTAGCCTGCAGACAGAAAGGCGGAACATGTTTCATGGAAGGTGTTTTATTAATACATAAGCCTGCAGGAATGACATCCCACGACTGTGTCGCGAAAATGAGAAGAATTGCAAAAACGAAAAAGGTGGGGCACACCGGCACGCTTGACCCGGATGTAACAGGCGTTTTGCCTGTGTGTCTTGGCCGCGCAACAAAGATCGTCGAGTATTTGACGGCAGAGTCAAAAACATATGAGGCAGAAGTGACCGTCGGCATATCAACCGAAACAGAAGATGCGTCCGGTGAAATAGTCGAAAGAAAAGCCGTCAATGAAACGATTACAGATGAAATGGCCCTTGAGGCCCTCCGCAGCCTGACGGGTGAAATTGATCAAGTGCCCCCCATGTATTCTGCTGTCAAAATCGGAGGCAAAAAGCTTTATGAATACGCACGCGCCGGACAGACAATTGAGCGCCCTGCAAGAAAGATTACCGTTCATGAGATGACATTGCTGTCCAGTGTGCAGTCAGGCGGGGAAACAGCCTCTTTCCGCTTCAGAGTTTCATGCTCTAAAGGAACGTATGTGAGAACCCTTGCTGTCATGATCGGCGAACACCTCGGCTATCCGGCCCACATGTCCCATCTCGTTCGGACAGGCTCAGGCTCATTTACCATTGACCAGTGCCATACCTTTGAAGAAATTGAAAAGGCGGCAGAAGAAAACCGTCTGCAGGAGCTTTTAATCCCGATTGGAACAGCTTTAAATCATTTGCCGAAACTTTCAATAAATGATACATTAGCAAAGAAAGTGAAAAACGGCACACTGCTTGAGGTTCCGGCAGGTTTAAACCCCGGTGCGGAATCCATTGCTGTGTACGGAGAAGACGGGACATGTCTTGCTATATACAGGCAGCATCCTGAAAAGCCTCACTTCCTAAAACCTTCCAAAGTCCTTGCAATTGACTGATGTGAAGAATGCTGATACAGAAAAGGTGAACCAGGCGTGAAGACGATTAAACTGACACATCCGCACTCTTTAAACAGTACTGAACTTCCTCCGCTTGCGATGGCCCTTGGCTATTTCGACGGGGTGCACCGCGGGCATCAGGAAGTCATCACCGCTGCCAGAAAACTGGCTGAAGAAAAAGGATTGAAAAGTGCGGTCATGACGTTTGATCCCCATCCTTCGGTGGTGCTTAGAAAAAATACGCAGCATGTAGAAGCCATTACGGCAGTTTCGGACAAAATCGAACTGATCGAGGATCTGCAGATCGACTATCTTTTTATCGTGAATTTTTCAGAAGCTTTTGCCGCTCTGCAGCCGCAGGAGTTTATTGACCAGTATATTATCAATCTGAATGTGAAACATGTGGTAGCCGGCTTTGATTACTCTTACGGGAGACTCGGAAAAGGCACAATGGAAACAATGCCGTTCCACTCGCGCAGCGCTTTTGACCAGACAGTGATCAGCAAGCAGACAGACCGCGACCGAAAAATCAGTTCCACCCTCATCAGGGAGGTTCTGAGAAACGGAGACGTTGAATATGCCTGCGCGCTTCTGAACAGGCCGCACAGGGTAAAAGGAACGGTTATTCACGGGGATAAGCGAGGTAGAACAATCGGCTTCCCGACAGCCAATATCGAGCTTGACAATGCCTATATCATTCCCCCGACAGGTGTATACGCTGTTCAATTCGAACTCGACGGGGAACGCTTTAACGGAGTCTGCAACATTGGCTACAAGCCAACATTTTATGATGATAAAAAACTCAAGCCCAGCATAGAAGTTCATATTTTCGAGTTTAATAATTCGATATATGGGAAGAATGTAGCTATATTCTGGTATAAACGGATCAGGAGCGAGCAGAAATTCGGTTCAATTGACGAACTGATTACGCAGATCGGAAAAGATAAAGCTTCCGCTGAGCAATTTTTTCAGAAACTGCAAGATTAATGCTTGCCTTCTGGCCCGAATAATAGTATTCTAATACTTGTAACTTTTATAACCATTGCTTGGCAAAACGATTCACCAACGTTTGCTCGGTAATTGGGGTTTTTAAATGAAGGAGGTGAATAGGATGGCAATCACTCAAGAACGTAAGAATGAAATTATCGCTGAGTACAGAACGCATGATACGGACACTGGTTCTCCAGAGGTTCAAATCGCTATCCTAACTGAGGATATTAACAATCTTAACGGACATTTGCGTGTTCACAAGAAAGACCACCACTCACGTCGCGGTCTTTTGAAAATGGTAGGTAAACGCCGTAATCTTTTGACGTACCTGCGCAATAATGACGTAACTCGTTATCGTGACCTGATCAACAAGCTTGGTCTACGCCGATAATCTTTTGAAAAAGCGGGAGAAATTCCCGCTTTTTTAGTGTACGAAAATAAAAATACCAGGATTTGCACGTGACCTATTTACATACCGGAATAACATTGATATGTTGAATTTAAATCGTTCATAATAATACATACCAGTATGTTGTGACATATGATGAGAGGAGTTCATTTTTATATGGGACAAGATAAACAAGTGTTCTCCATTGACTGGGCAGGCAGAGAACTGACTGTTGAAGTCGGCCAGCTTGCAAAGCAGGCAAATGGAGCGGCCATGATCCGCTACGGAGATACTGCCGTACTGAGCACGGCAACTGCATCAAAAGAACCAAAGACTGTCGACTTTTTCCCGCTGACTGTCAACTACGAGGAGCGTCTTTACGCTGTCGGTAAAATTCCGGGGGGCTTTATTAAAAGAGAAGGACGTCCGAGCGAGAAAGCAATTCTTGCAAGCCGCCTGATTGACCGTCCCCTTCGTCCTCTGTTTGCAGATGGATTCCGCAATGAAGTTCAGGTTGTCAGCATCGTCATGAGTGTGGACCAGGACTGCTCATCTGAAATGGCAGCCATGTTCGGATCTTCTCTGGCACTGACGGTTTCAGACATTCCGTTTGAAGGCCCGATTGCCGGCGTCGTTGTCGGCCGTGTAGACAGCCAGTTTGTAATCAATCCAACGGTTGAGCAAATGGATAAAAGTGATATCCACCTTGTTGTTGCCGGAACGAAGGATGCAATCAACATGGTTGAAGCAGGTGCGGATGAAGTACCTGAAGAAATCATGCTTGAAGCGATCATGTTCGGCCATAATGAGATTAAGCGCCTTATTGCTTTCCAGGAAGAAATCGCTGCAGCTGTAGGAAAAGAAAAATCGGAAGTAAAGCTTTACACACTTGATGCAGAGCTTGAAAAAGGCATTCGCGAAATGGCTGAGAAAGATCTGCTTTCAGCTATTCAGGTGCAGGAGAAGCATGCCCGCGAAGAAGCAATCAATGAAGTCAAAAAAACAGTGGTTGCACACTTCGAAGAGCAGGAAGCTGAAGCTGACACTTTAAAACAGGTAAAAGAAATTCTTTCTAAATTAGTGAAGCAGGAAGTCCGCCGCCTGATCACAGAAGACAAAGTGCGCCCGGATGGCCGTAAGGTTGATGAAATCCGTCCTCTTTCTTCTGAAGTCGGCATGCTATCCCGGACACACGGTTCCGGCCTGTTTACACGCGGACAGACGCAGGCTCTCAGCATTTGTACTTTAGGTGCACTTGGAGACGTTCAAATTCTTGACGGTCTTGGCCTTGAAGAGACGAAGCGTTTTATGCATCATTACAACTTCCCTCTGTTCAGCGTAGGGGAAACCGGATTTATGCGCGGTCCCGGACGCAGGGAAATCGGACATGGAGCACTTGGTGAAAGAGCCCTTGAACCTGTTATTCCGTCAGAAAAAGACTTCCCTTATACAGTCCGTCTCGTATCAGAGGTTTTGGAATCAAACGGTTCTACTTCACAGGCAAGCATCTGTGCAAGCACGCTTGCCATGATGGATGCCGGTGTTCCTTTGAAAGCCCCTGTAGCAGGTATTGCGATGGGTCTTGTTAAATCAGGAGATCATTATTCTGTTCTGACTGATATTCAGGGCATGGAAGATCATTTAGGCGACATGGACTTTAAAGTGGCCGGAACTGCAAAAGGCGTTACCGCTCTTCAAATGGATATTAAAATCGACGGACTTTCCCGCGAAATTCTTGAAGAAGCGCTTCTGCAGGCGAAAAAAGGACGCATGGAGATTCTTGAGTCAATGCTTGCAACAATAAAAGAGCCGCGTACAGAGCTTTCACCATATGCACCAAAAATTCTGATGATGGCCATTAATCCTGATAAAATCCGTGATGTCATTGGACCAAGCGGAAAACAAATCAATAAAATCATCGAAGAAACTGGCGTGAAAATTGACATTGAACAAGACGGAACAGTCTTCATCTCTTCAACAAACGAAGAAATGAACCAAAAAGCGAAACAGATTATTGAAGACATTGTCCGCGAAGTAGTCGTAGGACAGCTGTACTTGGGTAAAGTAAAACGCGTTGAAAAATTTGGTGCGTTCGTTGAAATTTTCAATGGCAAAGACGGTTTAGTACACATTTCTGAACTTGCAGAAGAGCGCGTCGGAAAAGTTGAAGATGTTGTTAAAATCGGTGATGAGTTGCTTGTCAAAGTAACTGAAATTGATAAACAGGGTCGCGTCAACCTTTCAAGAAAAGCCGTTCTCCGTGAACAGAAAGAAAAAGAAAAGCAAAATTCTTAACGTGTAGAAGCCAGAATATCCAGTCTGGCTTCTTTTTGCTTTTTGGCTTTAATGAACGAAAAAGGCGATTCCGCTTTTCGTGGTGTCCAGCTCCGCCTCCCAGTCCTTCCGTCAGAACAAAATCCCCCAAAAAGTCAAACCCGGACTTTTCGGGTGATTTCTTTTCTGCCTGTCAGGACTAAACGGTCGGCTACGCATTTCTGGTGTCCAGCTCCATCGCTCAGCTCTTCTGTCAGAACAAATCCGGCTAAAAAGTCAAACCCGGACTTTTCATCCGGATTCTTATCTGACTCCCGGAGCTAAACGAGCGATTCCGCTTTTCTGGTCTACCTCGTCCCCCCGATACATATTTTCTAGTAAAAAGGGGGAAGACATACATGAAGAGGTTCCGATTGCTTGGCATAATCATGCTGATGCTGCTGACAGCAGCTGTCATACAGAATCCGTTTACGTCTGCCTATGTGACGACGATGAAACAGGAAAACGTCGCTGCTGTAAAGCAGCAGGATGAATTGTATGAAACGATTGCAGCCAAAATGAAAGACTATGAAAAGCCTGCCCAGGATGCCGTCATACATACCGTCTGGAAAGCTACACCGGGCTATAACGGGCTGTCTGTAGATGCAGAAGCCTCGTACAAAAAAATGAAAAAAAATGGCGTCTTTGATGAAAAGCTTCTTGTTTTTAAACAAGTCAGCCCCCGGGTTCACTTGAACGATCTGCCTCCTGCGCCTATTTACAGAGGCCATCCTGAAAAGCCCATGGTTGCTTTTCTGATTAACGTCGCATGGGGAAATGAATACTTGCCGGACATGCTGCGCGTTTTAAAAAAGCATGGGGTAAAAGCTTCTTTTTTCCTCGAAGGAAGATGGGCTGAACAGAATCCTGACCTCGTCGCGCAACTTTCAGACGGAGGCCATGATATCGGCAACCATTCCTATTCCCATCCTGATATGGCCAGACTGACTTCAGACGAAACGAAGAGGCAGATAACTAGGACTAATGAAATCATCAAAGGACAGACAGGAAAACAGCCTGTCTGGTTTGCGCCCCCAAGCGGAAGCTTCAGGCAGGAAACCATTGCAGCTGCCGCAGAATATAACATGAAAACCGTCCTTTGGACCGTAGATACGATTGACTGGCAAAAGCCTGCGCCAAATGTTTTAGTTGAACGTGTCATGAAAAAAGTCCATAATGGGGCTATGATTCTCATGCACCCGACAGAATCTTCTTCGAAAAGCCTGGAAACGCTGATTACATCCATTAAGCAAAAGGGCTACAGCTTTGGAAATGTAACGATGCTGATGGACGAAAAGCGGATTCGGGCACCTGAATGATGACAGAGGAGTGCATAATGCGGATCCTTGGAAGCATTGATAGGAGGAACAAGCTTGATAAAAAAATATACATGCCAAAACGGCGTAAGAGTTGTGCTCGAAAATATTCCCCATGTGAGATCAGTTGCAATCGGGGTATGGATCGGCACAGGATCAAGAAATGAAAATGAAAAAAACAACGGCATTTCACACTTTTTGGAGCACATGTTCTTTAAAGGGACAAAAACAAGATCAGCACGTGAAATTGCTGAATCTTTCGACAGCATCGGCGGTCAAGTAAACGCTTTTACTTCTAAAGAGTACACTTGCTATTACGCCAAAGTGCTTGATGAGCATTCTGATTTCGCGCTAGAAGTGCTTTCTGACATGTTTTTCAACTCCACTTTTGATGAGATTGAACTTAAGAAAGAGAAAAACGTCGTTTATGAAGAAATTAAAATGTATGAAGATACGCCTGATGATATCGTTCACGACCTTCTCAGCAGAGCAACCTACGGCAATCATCCCCTGGGATATCCGATTCTCGGAACGGAAGAAACCCTTGCTAAGTTTGAGAGCGACACATTAAGAGACTATATGGAACAATACTACACTCCTGAAAATGTGGTCATTTCTGTTGCCGGAAATATTTCTGAGAGCTTCATTAAAGAAGTTGAAAAACAGTTCGGGTCATTTGAAACATCCAAAAAAGGAACCGAAATTTCAGCTCCTGCTTTTATGACCGAGAAACTCGCACGGAAAAAAGATACAGAGCAGGCTCACCTTTGCATTGGTTTTGACGGCCTTCAGGTCGGACATGAAAAGATTTATGACCTGATCGTACTGAACAACGTTCTTGGAGGCAGCATGAGCTCAAGACTTTTCCAGGATGTAAGAGAGCAAAAAGGCCTCGCATACTCCGTGTTCTCATACCATTCATCCTATCAGGATAATGGTATGCTGACGATTTATGGAGGAACGGGCCGGGCGCAGCTTGATGTCCTGTTTGAAACCATTCAGGAAACACTTGAGGTCCTTAAAAGAGACGGCATTACGCAAAAAGAGCTGACAAACAGCGTTGAGCAAATGAAGGGCAACCTCATGCTCAGTCTTGAAAGCACAAACAGCCGCATGAGCCGAAACGGCAAAAATGAGCTCCTTCTTGGACGCCACAGAAGCTTGGATGAAATGATTGAAAAAATTAATGAAGTAACAGCTGATAACGTAAATGCTCTTGCAAAACAGCTGTTTACAGATGAGTATTCCGTTGCGCTTATAAGCCCTGATGGAAAGCTTCCTTCTTCTCTTCGTTAACTTCCCGGACCTGCCTTCAAAGCAGGTCTTTTTTTTGTGTGCGGGGATATATATGTTAAAAAGGAGGCTTCCTGAACATGAGACTGAGCGAGCTTAGCGGAAAAGAAATCGTCGATGTTAAGAGAGCGGAAAGACTCGGCATTCTGGGGCAGACCGATCTTGAAATCAATGAAAAAACCGGCCAAATAACCGCCCTAGTGATTCCGTCCGTTAAATGGTTTGGATTCAGAAAGCAAGGTGACGAAATTAGGGTTCCGTGGAACCACATTAAAAAGATTGGCTCAGATATGATCATTCTGGACATAGAAGATCATCAGATCAAGCTTCTTGAGTAAAAGCGATTGGCGTGCCAATCGCTTTTTTTTATGCGTTTTAATGCTTCAAAGACTATCACCCTGCATGGCGTTTTGACATAAGATGCTTAAGTAAGTTCACTATGAGTTTATTTATTTGAATATAGACATCGCGAAAAAGTAGGTGAAAGGGTCGTATGTTAACAGGACTTAATATAGCAGTCATTGGGGGAGATGCCCGGCAGCTTGAGGTGATCAGAAAGCTTACAGAACTGGATGCAAAACTGTTTTTAATCGGTTTTGATCAGCTGGACCATGGCTTTACCGGTGCCGCAAAGCTTAAGCTTGCCGAACTGCGGTTTGAAGAAATAGATGTGATCATTTTGCCTGTTCCCGGAACAAACCTTGAAGGCCATGTCGATACCATTTTCTCTAATGAAGAAGTCGTGCTGACGGAGGAGCTTATTGCAAGGACGCCTCCTCACTGCGTCATTTATTCCGGCATCAGCAATTCATACTTAAACGGAATAATCCAGGAAACGAAAAGAGAGCTGGTTCAGCTGTTCGAACGTGATGATGTGGCCATTTATAATTCCATTCCCACCGTAGAAGGAACCATCATGATGGCCATTCAGCACACGGATTTTACCATTCACGGTTCGAAAATTGCGGTCCTCGGACTCGGACGCGTAGGCATGAGTGTAGCACGGACATTTTCAGCTTTGGGGGCTAAAGTAAAGGTCGGGGCAAGAAAATCGTCGCATATTGCACGGATTATTGAAATGGGGCTGCAGTCCTTTAAACTTGAGGATTTGGAGAAGGAAGTAACAGATGCCGATATTTGCATCAATACGATTCCCCATCAGATTGTTACGGCAAAAGTAATTTCAAAGATGCCTCCACACACGCTGATTATCGACCTTGCTTCAAAGCCGGGCGGAACGGATTTTAAATATGCTGAGAAAAGAGGCATTAAAGCACTGCTTGCACCGGGACTTCCGGGGATTGTTGCCCCAAAAACAGCCGGTCAGATTGTTGCCAACGTCCTCTCATCATTGCTTTTGGAGGAGTTTTCTAAACGAAAGGGGCCATCATCATGAAAGTACAAGGCAAACGGATCGGATTCGGCCTGACTGGTTCACACTGCACCTATGACGCTGTTTTCCCGCAGATAAAACGGCTGATTGACGAGGGAGCGGATGTGATGCCGGTCGTCACAAACACAGTGAAAATGACAAATACGAGATTCGGCGAAGGAGCCGAGTGGATCAAAAAAATCGAGGAGCTTACTGGCCACAAAGCCATTGATTCTATTGTAGGGGCTGAGCCGCTTGGCCCGAAGATTCCTCTGGACTGTATGGTTGTCGCACCGCTTACAGGCAATTCCATGAGCAAACTCGCAAACGCAATGACAGAATCTCCTGTCCTTATGGCAGCAAAAGCAACTCTCAGAAACCATAAACCGGTTGTTCTCGGCATTTCAACAAATGACGGTCTTGGACTGAACGGTGCGAATTTAATGCAGCTGATGGCTTCCAAAAATATTTATTTTATACCGTTCGGCCAGGATGCGCCATTTCAAAAGCCGAATTCGCTTGTTGCTAAAATGGATCTGCTTTTGGAAACAGTAGAGGCAGCACTTGAGCATACACAGTTTCAGCCGGTCATTATTGAAAAATTCCGGGATGACGAATAAGCCTCTTCCTGCTAGAATAGAAGGCAAGAAAAATCATGGTTGTATAATGTATACACCTGGTCTATGATAAACTAATACACAATATGACATGAAGTTATTCCGGAAACCGCCGGATATTCGCGGAAGGGGCTATGATTGATGAGTACAAATGGTTATCACGTTGCTGTCCTCGGTGCAACAGGGGCTGTAGGCCAGCAAATGCTAAAAACGCTTGAAGAACGGAACTTTCCGGTATCAAAGCTGACGCTGCTGTCGTCAGAACGGTCTGCAGGCAAAAAAGTCCTCTTTAGAGGAGAAGAACATATTGTTCAGGCTGCATCTCCCGAAAAATTTGAAGGAGTTCAAATTGCTCTTTTCAGCGCTGGCGGAAGCATTTCCAAAATCTTTGCTCCAGAGGCTGTGAAGCATGGTGCGATCGTTGTGGACAATACGAGTGCATTCCGCATGGCTCAAGATGTTCCTCTTGTTGTGCCTGAAGTAAACGAAGAAGACCTTAAATTACACAAAGGCATTATTGCTAATCCGAACTGCTCAACGATTCAAATGGTTGCTGCGCTTGAGCCGCTGAGAAAAGCCCACGGATTAAACAAAGTAATCGTATCGACTTACCAGGCTGTTTCAGGATCAGGCGCTGCTGCGATTGAAGAGCTGAAAACACAGTCAGAGGCGATTCTTTCCGGAAAGGATTTCACACCGGAAATCCTTCCTGTTAAAGGCGATAAAAAACATTTTCAGATTGCGTTTAATGCGATTCCGCAAATCGATAAATTTGAAGACAACGGATTTACGTTTGAAGAAATGAAAATGATGAACGAAACAAAGAAGATCATGCATATGCCGGAGCTTGAAATTGCTGCAACTTGTGTGAGAATTCCGGTTGAAACAGGACACTCTGAATCTGTCTATATTGAACTTGATTCAGATACTGTTGGAGTGTCTGACATCCGTGAGCTTTTAAAAGAAGCTCCGGGAGTAACGCTTCAGGATGACCCAAGTGCACAGCTGTATCCGATGCCAGCTGATTGTGTCGGCAAAAATGATGTGTTTGTAGGGCGCATCCGCAAAGATCCGGACCGTGCAAACGGCTTCCATTTATGGATTGTGTCTGATAATCTTTTAAAAGGCGCTGCATGGAATTCTGTGCAAATTGCAGAAAGCCTTGTTCAGCTGAAGTTAGTATAAGAAGGTTCAGGAGAGAGCAAGGGTACATAATGCCTGCTCTCTTCTCTTACGTATAGAGTCGGGGTGTTAGGATGAAATTGATCGTACAAAAATTCGGCGGGACGTCAGTAAAAGACGATCACGGCCGAAAAATGGCTTTGAATCATATAAGAGAAGCGTTAAAAGAGCAGTATAAAGTGGTCGTTGTCGTCTCGGCAATGGGCAGAAACGGTGATCCGTATGCAACGGATTCCCTTTTAAATCTGCTTTACGGAGGCAGTGCATCGATTTCAAAGCGCGAACAGGATATGCTCCTATCATGCGGGGAAACGATTTCTTCCGTGGTATTTACGAGCATGCTGAAATCAGAAGGCATTGCAGCTGCCGCTTTAAGCGGGGCACAGGCAGGCTTTTTAACAAATGAAGACTTTACGAATGCAAAAATTCTCGACATGAAGTGCGAACGTCTGAGAAGAGAGCTTGACCGTCACGATGTGGTTGTCGTTGCAGGTTTTCAGGGAGCGGCAAAATCCGGTGACATCACAACCATCGGCAGAGGCGGAAGCGACACATCTGCAGCTGCACTTGGAGCAGCCTTGGATGCGGATTTCATCGATATTTTTACAGATGTAGAAGGGGTTATGACGGCTGATCCTAGAATTGTTGAATCAGCAAAGCCGCTGACCACAGTCACATATACGGAAATCTGCAATCTTGCTTATCAGGGTGCTAAGGTCATCCATCCAAGAGCGGTGGAGATTGCCATGCAGGCGAAAGTACCAATCAGAATCCGTTCCACGTACTCATCCGGTCAGGGAACACTCGTGACCTCCCATCATTCTGAAAAGCTCGGCAGTGATCTTCAAGAGAGGTTGATTACCGGCATTGCCCACGTTCCGAATGTGACGCAGCTGAACGTTACGGCAAAAGATGGACAGTATGAGGTGCAGACAGAAGTATTCAAAGCAATGGCACGCGCAGGCATCAGCGTTGACTTCTTCAACATCACACCAAGTGCAGTCATCTATACGGTTTCTGAGGACGTAACGGATGACGCAGTAAGAATACTGAAAAGCATGGGATATGACCCTGCTGTTAAACGCCACTGTGCGAAAGTTTCCACAGTTGGAGCAGGCATCGCAGGAGTACCGGGAGTAACAGCGAAAATCGTGACGGCCCTGTCGGAAGAAGGTATTCAAATTCTCCAGTCGGCAGATAGTCATACTACAATTTGGGTATTAGTAAAAGAGGAAGATATGATCAGCGCTGTCAATGCTCTGCATAGCGCATTTGATCTCTCTGAATAAAAGACAGAAACTTAGAAAGAAGAAGAGGAGTGGCACAATGATTGACTTTGGCAGTATTTCAACAGCCATGGCAACACCATTTGACAAAAACGGCAACATTGATTTTCAAAAGACTACCCAGCTAGTTGATTACCTGATCAATAATGGGTCAGATTCACTTGTTGTGGCAGGAACGACAGGAGAATCTCCTACTCTGACATCTGAGGAAAAAATGGCACTGCTTAAGCATGTCGTTCAGGCTGCCGGCGGAAGAGTTCCTGTTATAGCGGGAACAGGAAGCAATAACACCAAGGATTCCATTGATCTGACCAAAAAAGCGGAAGCAGCAGGCGCCGACGCCATTATGCTTGTCGCACCATATTATAATAAACCAAGCCAGGAAGGGATGTATCAGCATTTCAAAACGATTGCAGCATCCACAAAACTTCCTGTCATGATCTATAACGTCCCCGGCAGAACAGTTGTCAGCATTTCACCTGCAGTGATCGCAAGACTTGCTGAACTTCCAAATGTCGTTGCAGTAAAAGAAGCAAGCGGGGATCTTGAAGCAATGGCAGAAATCATTTCATCAACGCCTGAAGATTTTGCTGTATATTCAGGAGATGACGGTTTAACGCTTCCGGCACTTGCAATTGGAGGCAGAGGGGTCGTATCTGTTGCGTCCCACATTATCGGAAATGAAATGCAGGAGATGATCTCTGCATTCAGAAGCGGTGAAACAGTACGTTCAGGAGCTATTCACAGAAAACTGCTGCCGGTTATGCAGCAGCTGTTCAAAGCGCCTAGCCCTGCTCCTGTAAAAACGGCTCTTCAGCTAAGAGGCCTTGACGTCGGCCCCGTCAGACTTCCGCTTTTGGCGCTGACTGAAAGTGAAAGAAACGAACTTATTGCCGTGCTGTCTAAATTAAAGTAAGCATGAGAAGATCGAGTCTATAACAAGGACTCGGTCTTTTTTTGGTTCTTTTCGCAGTTTTCGTCAGCGCGTCAGATTATTTCCTTGTATTCCAATTCTTTCTTCAGTTATAATAGGCATTAGTTGTATTGGACGGGTTCAGGGAGGATTACCAATTGAATATACAGACAGAAAACATCAAGATCATTGCCCTAGGCGGAGTTGGAGAAATAGGCAAGAACTTGTATGTCATTGAAATCGATCATAACATCTTCATTGTCGACGCTGGATTGATGTATCCAGAAGCCGGGATGCTGGGGATTGATATGGTCATTCCTGACATTACATACTTGCGGGAAAATGCAGATCGGGTAAAGGGCATCTTTTTAACCCACGGTCACGACGAGAATATTGGCGGAGTTTTCTATGTTCTCAGACATTTGTCCATACCGGTCTACGGAACGAAACTGACTCTTGCACTGGTTTCCCAGAAAGTAAAAGAACTTAACCCTAAGCAAAAAGCAGAATATGTCGAAGTTGATTCATCAACTGTTCTGGATTTTGAAGGAGTAAAGGTTTCTTTCTTCAGAACCATACACAGCATTCCTGACTCTGTCGGTGTTTGCTTCCATACTTCACTTGGAGCGATCGTGCACACAGGTGACTTTAAATTTGATACAACTCCTGTTTTGAATGCACGCACTGATTTAGGGAAAATGGCCATGATCGGCGAAGAAGGCGTACTTTGTCTTCTTTCAGACAGCACAAATGCAGAAAGACCCGGATTCACAGCCTCTGAAACAGGTGTCGGACAAGAGATATCTGATGCGATGTACAGTGCAAAAGGCAGAACGATTGTTGCCATCTACGCATCAAACATCAACCGGATTGTTCAAGTCATTCATGCAGCCGCTGAAAATAACAGAAAGCTTGTCCTGCTTGGAAACTCAATTAAAAATGTTTATGAAATGGCAGAAAAATTAGGATACATCACCGAAAGTGAGAATATCATCATACCCGTCCAAGAGATCGATACCTATCCTAAGCATGAGGTTGCCGTCCTTACAACAGGTCATCAGGGAGAGCCGTTAACGGTTCTTAACCGCATGGCAAAAGGCGCCCATAAACAAATAAAGATTGAAGCAGATGATACAGTTATTATTTCTGCTACACCAGTACCAGGTAATGAGCTTCATTTTTCAAAAACAGTCGACCTGCTTTACCGGGCAGGCGCAAGCGTAGTATTCGGCCAAAAACAGATTCATGTATCAGGACATGGAAGCCAGGAAGAGCTGAAACTTATGCTGAACATCATGAAGCCGAAGTATTTCATGCCTGTTAATGGCGAGTTTAAAATGCAGAAAGCTCATGCAAAGCTTGCCGTATCTGCAGGGATTGATGAAGAAAACATCTTTCTTGTTGAAAAAGGCGATGTAGTTGAATTCAGTGAACATAAAGCGAAATCTGTTTCGAAGGTTCCTGCAGGGAACGTTCTGATTGACGGCTTAGGTGTCGGAGACATTGGAAACATCGTTCTCAGAGACCGGAGACTTCTTTCACAGGACGGCATCCTGATTGTCGTCGTTACGCTGGACAGAAGCAAAAAAACGATGATATCAGGACCTGAGATCATCTCAAGAGGCTTCGTCTACGTAAGAGAATCAGAAGAGCTGATCCAAAAAGCATCAGGCATGGTAACGGAAATCGTTGAAAAAAGCATGCAGGGCACAGGCATCGAATGGTCAGCCCTCAAGCTCAACATCCGCGAATCACTGAACCGCTTCCTCTTCGAACAAACGAAGCGCAGACCGATGATTTTGCCGATTATTATGGAAGTTTAATAAAGAAGAGGCTGAAATTTAAGTGTTTCAGCACTTTAAAGATCCGAACTGGGGATTAACTAGTTCGGATTTTTTCTGTGTTAAAGACTTTTCACCTGAAATATTCGGTTATTTAATGCTTTTATTAGTAATGTCATGGACCTATGTGTGATGCAGCTTCCTAGAAAGCAACCACTTCTATTTAAAATGGTTCATCATTTGTTGGTCTTTCCCCATAGAACCGAGTTTTCTGGATAAGTGCCTTCAACTTGATAATTCTTCTGTTTGATGGTTTAAATCATTCGGATAAGTGCCCTCAACCTGAGAATCCTTCAGTTTGATGGTTCTAGACTTCCTGATAAGTGCCCTCAACCTGAGAATCCTTCAGTTTGATGGTTCTAGACTTCCTGATAAGTGCCCTCAACCTGAGGATCCTTCAGTTTGATGGTTCTAAACTTTCTGATAAGTGCCCTCAACGAAGAAAACTCCAGTGGACTGAAGCGGAAGGCACTTGACTCCTGCGGGATGAAGAGCGCAAGGAAGATCCCGCAAGCGCAGCGAGGAAGCTTCCGGCGCTCCCCGCGGAAAGCAAGTGACTGGAGCGCAAGGGAAAGGGGTACGATTTGAAATTTCTTTCACCCTGGTGCCGAAAGAAACGGGTATTAACGATAAATCACCTTTCACAAGATAAAACTATAAACATTCAAAACACCGCTTCCGCTTTACCGAAGAATGTTTTTCCCTCTTCCTGCTCATAATAAAAGCATTCATAACAGGAAGGAAGAATGCAGATGAACCGCTACATACAGGAAAATTCCGAACAAAATCCGGATAAACAGGACGGAAAAGAACCAAGCCTTGTCGAAAAAATCCAGCAGCTCGGATCAACAAATGTTCCTCAGCTCTCACAGGACTCAAGAATACACTGCCTCACCATTATCGGACAGATTGAAGGCCACATTCAGCTGCCGCCGCAAAACAAAACAACAAAATATGAGCACGTTATTCCGCAAATCGTTGCAATCGAGCAAAACCCTAAAATCGAAGGCCTCCTGATTGTGCTGAATACGGTTGGAGGGGATGTTGAAGCCGGCCTTGCAATCGCTGAGATGCTTGCTTCCCTGTCAAAACCTACTGTATCCATCGTCCTTGGCGGAGGCCATTCCATCGGCGTACCAATTGCCGTTTCCTGCGATTATTCGTTTATAGCAGAAACCGCAACGATGACCATTCATCCCGTTAGGCTCACAGGCCTTGTAATCGGTGTGCCGCAGACGTTTGAGTACCTTGATAAAATGCAGGACAGGGTCGTGAATTTTGTAACAAAGCATTCAAATATCACTGAAGAGAAATTTAAAGAGCTCATGTTTTCTAAAGGCAATTTAACCCGTGACATCGGAACGAATGTAGTCGGCAACGACGCGGTTCAGTACGGGCTGATCGACGGAGTGGGCGGAGTCGGCCAGGCGATCATGAAGCTGAATGAACTGATTGGTAAGGATAAAGGCAAGGAAGAGGAGAAGATGCTGCAATGATCCTATATACTTCTATGCCGGAGGAGCTGATTTTCCCGGCAGAGGCAAAAGAGTACAGCGCATTTTCCTTTGTTGAGTGCAACGGCGTGCAAATGCAGGTGAGACAGACAGAAGGAAATGAATATGAAGTAGTCCGTATCCTCAGCACCAATCCGGAAGACTATTTAAATGAACAGTACTCTCCCGGACAAAAAATTACGATGTCATTCTCGTTTTCTCCATAATATGCTATACTTAAGCTACACAAACATGTCCGCAGCCCTCAGTTGGCTGCTTTCTTTGTTTGCAAGAGGGCGAATGCCTTCGGCAAATTTTCTGCACAGGTGATAATGAAATGGCCAAACAAAAAAGAAGACAAAAGAAAAAAAATGACAACTGGCGCGAAACACTGAAATTTGAGCTGATTGGGCTTGGTATCCTCGCGATAGCGCTGATTGCCATATCAAGCCTGGGATTTGTAGGAAAGACAGTGGTCTATGTGTTCAGGTTTTTCATCGGAGAATGGTTTATGGCAGCTTTAATCGGCATGCTGATCCTGGCGGGCTTTATCATGTGGAACAGAAGATGGCCGCATTTGGTTTCAAGGCAGATGGTCGGACTTTACTGTCTGCTTGCAGCCATCCTGCTTCTCAGCCATGTCACGCTGTTTCAAATGCTCACCAAAAAGGGAGCACTTACTTCTCCCAGTGTCATAACAAACACATGGGAACTGTTTTTCATGGAAGTAAACGGACAGATCCGAACGCCGGACCTTGGAGGGGGCATGATTGGAGCCATCCTTTTTGCAGCTTCCTTTTACTTATTTGCAGCAGCAGGTTCAAAGATCATTTCGTTCATACTGATTCTTGTCGGAATTGTCCTGATTACAGGAAGATCGCTTGGAACTACGCTCGGAAAAATAGCCGTGCCATTTTTCCGCTTTATGAAAAATCAGGCCATTGCTTTTATGGAGGACATGAAGAACCTTCCGCAATCAATAAAAAATGCAAGACAGCAAGAAGAAGCAAAACCGAAGAAAGCCAAAAAGCAGCGCAGGCATGAGGAAGAAGACGATGCTGAGGAAGAAGAAGCAGAAATCGTGCATGTAGAACCCATCATCTCAAGTTTCGCAGACAAAGATGAACGCGAGCCTGAGCCGGCAGTACATTTTCAGGAGGAAGCAAAGCCTGAACAGACGAGAACACCTAAAAAGAAGCCGGATGCAGAGTCTGCAGAAGAATTGTCAGGACCTCCAATTACCTTCACGGAGGTAGAAAACAAATCGTACGCACTTCCTTCCCTTGACCTGCTTTCGCAGCCGAAGGTGAACAGCCAGCAAACCGATAAGAAAAACATCTATGAAAATGCGCGTAAGCTGGAAAAAACCTTTCAAAGCTTCGGGGTAAAAGCCAAAGTAACGCAGGTTCATCTCGGACCGGCAGTAACGAAGTACGAAGTCTATCCTGATGTTGGCGTAAAGGTAAGCAAAATTGTGAACCTGAGTGATGACCTTGCTCTTGCGCTTGCAGCGAAAGATATCCGCATAGAGGCGCCGATTCCAGGCAAATCCGCCATCGGGATAGAGGTCCCCAATTCAGAAATTGCGATGGTATCCCTGCGCGAGGTGCTTGAATCAAAAGCGAACGACCGCCCGGATGCCAAGCTTCTCATGGGTCTTGGCCGCGATATTTCAGGAGATGCTGTACTTGCTGAAATGAACAAAATGCCTCATCTGCTCGTTGCCGGATCAACCGGAAGCGGAAAGAGTGTCTGTATAAACGGCATCATTACAAGCATTCTGATGAGAGCGAAACCGCATGAAGTAAAAATGATGATGATTGATCCGAAAATGGTCGAGCTTAACGTTTACAATGGTATTCCTCACCTGCTCGCACCAGTGGTGACAGACCCGAAAAAGGCATCACAGGCACTCAAAAAGGTCGTAAACGAAATGGAAAGAAGATATGAGCTGTTCTCTCATACAGGCACGAGAAACATTGAAGGATATAACGAATATATCCGCCGGTCAAACCTTGAAGAAGGGACGAAAAATCCGGAATTCCCTTATATTGTTGTCATCGTTGACGAGCTTGCGGATTTGATGATGGTTGCCTCATCTGATGTGGAGGACAGCATTACCCGCCTGTCGCAAATGGCGCGTGCTGCAGGCATTCACCTGATTATCGCCACGCAGCGGCCGTCAGTGGATGTCATCACCGGTGTCATTAAAGCAAATATTCCTTCAAGGATTGCCTTCAGCGTATCTTCTCAGACCGATTCACGCACAATACTCGACATGGGAGGCGCTGAAAAGCTTCTTGGCCGGGGGGACATGCTCTTCCTTCCGGTTGGTGCATCCAAGCCTGTAAGGGTACAGGGTGCTTTTCTGTCCGATGAAGAAGTGGAGAAAGTCGTTTCGTACGTGATTTCCCAGCAGAGAGCACAATACCAGGAAGAAATGATGCCGTCTGAGACACCGGAAGTAAAAGAAGAAGTGAACGATGATCTGTATGACGATGCTGTTCAGCTCGTTCTTGAAATGCAGACGGCTTCTGTATCCATGCTGCAAAGACGGTTCCGTGTCGGCTATACCAGAGCGGCAAGACTGATTGATGCAATGGAAGACAGAGGCGTTGTCGGACCATACGAGGGCAGCAAGCCGAGAGAGGTCCTGATCTCTAAAGATCACTATGATGAAGTAAGCTCGTAAAGAAAGGCAGCCAGTGCCTTTCTTTTTTTGTGCTCTCATCATCGTAATGTAACTGCCGTTAATGGAAACGGAAAAGCGCGTTTTGAAAGCCGGAAAACAGCATTCTCTTCATAAATAGGAAATAACGAACAGAAAATAACGAATCTTATTTGTGAGCATTTCTCTATAAATGTTATACAGCTAGTGAGAAAGTGCTATCTCTTTTTCGACAAATTTATCAATTTTCTATTTATTTATTTTAAAATACATGGTATATTATTTTCGATTAGAGAAAGGGTATAACATCAGATGTCTGATCTCTTAATTGGAACGATTGGACGGAGGCTAAGTATGACTATTAAAACAGATAACCGTCATTTATATTTGCAGGTCATAGATCGCATTAAAGAAGATATTGAAAATGGAACATACGTAGAAAAAGAAAAGCTTCCTTCTGAATTTGAGCTTTCCAAAAAGCTTGGAGTAAGCCGCGCGACCCTCAGAGAAGCGCTCCGCATACTCGAAGAAGAAAACGTCATTATCCGCCGCCATGGTGTAGGGACCTTCATAAACTCCAAACCTCTCTTTACTTCAGGCATAGAACAATTAAACAGTGTGACTCAAATGATTGAACAGGCCAATATGCAGCCTGGCACCATTTTTCTTTCATCACAAGTCAACAGTCCGTCAGAGGACGATGTTAAGCGGTTTAAATGCCGTGCAAGCGATGACATTTTTCTTCTCGAGCGGGTTAGAACGGCAAATGGAAAACCGGTCGTTTATTGCCTGGATAAAATTCCGAGGCATATCCTTCCGGCGTCTTTTGTACATGAACAGGAATCATTGTTTGAACTGCTTGATGAAGAAGCAGGACGCTACATTTCTTATGCGGTCACACACATTGAACCGATCGGTTACCACGAAAAGATTTCCCCAATCCTTGAATGTGATCCTGAAACCGCACTGCTTTGCCTGAAACAAATGCATTTCGATGAAAACGATCAGCCCGTGCTGTATTCACTTAATTATTTCCGCGCAGACCAATTCAGCTTTCATGTTGTAAGAAAGCGCTTGTAAAAACGTTTGCAGCTATAAGGAGGTGGTTCCAAGGTCGAAGGTGTTTCAAAGTTCTTATAGCAAATGATTTTAAATGAATAATAGGGGGAAGAAAACGTGAAAAAACGCTTTGGTTTAACAATGTCACTTGTCCTTGCTGCCGGTACTCTTCTAAGTGCATGCGGATCATCTGGAGAAAAAGACAATGCAGGTGAAGACAAAAAAGAAGGCTTCTCGGTTGCGATGGTAACGGATACAGGCGGTGTTGATGATAAGTCATTCAACCAGTCGGCATGGGAAGGCATTCAGTCATACGGCGAGGACAACGGGCTTAAAAAGGGACAAGGCGGCTTTGACTATGCACAGTCTCAGAGTGACGCAGATTATGAAACGAACTTAAATAAGCTTGTCAGACAAAAATTTGATCTTGTTTATGGAATCGGATATTTGATGACTGACGCGGTTACAAAAATTGCGGATCAGCAAAAAGACGCTAAATTTGCAATCGTTGACAGTGTAGTGGACAAGCCGAACGTGGCAAGCATCACATTCAAAGAACATGAAGGCTCATACCTTGTAGGTGTAGCTGCCGGACTTTCAACAAAATCAAACAAAGTCGGATTTGTCGGCGGTATGGAAGGCTCACTGATCAAGAAGTTTGAAGTTGGTTTTGTTGAAGGCGTAAAAGCAGCTAATCCTGATGCAGAAGTAATTGTACAGTATGCAGGTACATTCAGCGATGCGGCAAAAGGACAGCAGGTTGCTGAAATTATGTACGGCCAGGGCGCTGACGTAATCTACCATGCAGCGGGCGGAGCAGGAAACGGCGTCTTCACTGCAGCTGTTGACTTGAAAACGAAAAGCCCTGATAAAGATGTATGGGTAATCGGTGTTGACCGCGACCAGCATGAGCTTGGAGAAGGCGACGGCTTCAACGTAACACTTACATCAATGGTTAAAGGCGTAGATGTTGCTGTTAAAGACCTTGCTGAAAAAGCTAAAGGCGGAGACTTCCCAGGCGGAGAAATCATTGAATACGGCCTGAAAGAAAATGGCGTAGGAATTGCTCCGACACAGGACAACCTTTCTGAAGATGTCATTGCTAAAGTAGATGAGTACAAGCAAAAAATCATCGACGGTGAAATTACTGTACCATTCGAATAAACTGTAACCAATAACTCTGATAAAAAGGCTAGGCATATTCTAGCCTTTTTATTAGCCTGTAAAGTCGCCTGACTAAAAGTCTATAAGCTGAATGAGAGATTTATAGATTTTTAGTTGGTGATTTTCTAAAGCAATAAAAGGAGTCAATGAATAGAGAGAAAACATAAATTCCTGACATCAATCATCACAATCATCAATGAGCTTCATGGGAAAAGGAGTGATCATGTTGGAATATGTCATTGAAATGCTCGGAATCCGCAAAGAATTTCCGGGAATCGTTGCGAACGATAACATTAATCTTCAAGTGAAAAAGGGCGAAATCCATGCGCTGCTCGGCGAAAACGGCGCTGGTAAATCTACACTGATGAACGTACTGTTCGGTTTGTATCAGCCTGAAAAAGGCGAAATTCGCGTAAAAGGCAAACCAGTCAGCATTACTAACCCAAATATCGCGAATGATCTGGGAATAGGTATGGTACACCAACATTTTATGCTTGTCAATAATTTTTCTGTTACAGAAAATATTATTCTTGGAAACGAGCCGACTCAATCTGGAAAAATAAATTTAAAAGATGCTGAGAAGCAAGTGAAAGACATTTCCGAGAAATACGGGCTCGCTGTTAACCCTTCTGCTAAAATCAGCGATATCTCTGTCGGCATGCAGCAGCGTGTCGAAATTCTGAAAACGCTTTACAGGGGTGCGGAAATCCTTATTTTTGATGAACCGACGGCCGTTTTGACACCTCAGGAAATCAAAGAACTGATCAGCATTATGAAAACGCTGATAAAAGAAGGCAAATCCATCATCTTGATTACACACAAGCTGAAAGAGATTATGGAAGTGTGTGACCGTGTGACTGTCATAAGAAAAGGCGAAGGAATCGGCACTGTCAATGTAAGTGAGACAAATCCGAACGAGCTTGCATCTCTAATGGTCGGACGCGAAGTTCTTTTTACGACTGAAAAGACGGAACCGAAACCTGCCGCTGAAGTTCTGAAAATAGAAAATCTGACAGTGAAAGACAGCCGGAATGTCACGGTTATTGATTCTCTTAATCTGTCTGTAAGAGCAGGGGAAATTGTCGGCATTGCTGGAGTCGACGGAAACGGCCAGTCTGAATTGATCGAATCCATCACCGGGCTTATGAGTTCTGAATCAGGCTCCATTCTGCTGAACGGAAAAGATATCCGAAATCAGCGGCCGAGAAAAATTACAGAAGCCGGGGTTGGACATATTCCGCAGGACAGGCACAAACACGGGCTGGTTCTTGATTTCCCTGTCGGTGAGAACATGGTGCTGCAAACGTATTATCAAAAGCCTTTTTCAAAAAGAGGTGTTCTGAATTTCAAGGCCATTTACGAAAAAGCCGAGAAGCTGATTAAGGAATTTGATGTGCGAACACCCGGCAGTTCAACACTTGCCCGCTCACTTTCTGGCGGTAATCAGCAAAAGGCGATTATCGGACGCGAAATTGACAGAGATCCGGATCTCCTGATCGCTGCACAGCCGACTCGGGGACTTGATGTCGGAGCCATTGAATTTATCCACAGACGCTTGATTGAGCAGCGGGATAAAGGAAAAGCGGTCCTCCTCCTATCATTTGAGCTTGAAGAAATCATGAACGTCAGTGACAAAATTGCCGTTATTTATGAAGGGAAAATCGTTGCGATTGTGAATCCGAAAGAGACAACTGAACAGGAACTTGGATTGCTCATGGCAGGAAGCAGCCGCAGGGAAGCAGGTGCCACAACATGAATTTAACTCGCTATTTCAACATCATTGTCCCCGCCATTGCGGTTTTGCTTGGTCTAATTTGCGGTGCAGTCATTATGCTTATTACCGGATATGATCCGGTTGCAGGGTACGCAGCTTTATGGAACGGTATTTTCGGCGAAACGTATTACATCGGCGAAACAATCCGCCAGCTGACCCCTTATATTCTGGCAGGTCTTGCTGTTGCTTTTGCTTTCCGTACAGGTCTTTTCAATATCGGAGTAGAAGGACAGCTGATTGTAGGCTGGTTTGCAGCTGTATGGGTCGGGGTGGCATTTGAGCTGCCGAAGATCATCCACCTGCCGCTTGCGATACTCGCTGCGGCTCTTGCAGGGGCGCTTTGGGGATTCATTCCGGGTCTGTTAAAAGCCCGGTTCAAAGTGCATGAGGTTATCGTAACGATTATGATGAACTACATTGCGCTTTATTTAACGAATCATTTGATTCAGTATGTTCTATCAGATAAAGGGGATAAGTCGGAGACCATCTTCGCGTCTGCTTCACTCAGCTCGCCTTTATTCCAGGAACTAACGGATTACTCAAGAATGCATTACGGGATATTCCTTGCATTAATTGGTGCTCTTGTTATGTGGTTCCTGCTTGAGAAAACGACGAAGGGCTATGAGCTTAGATCTGTGGGCTTTAACCAGGATGCTGCACAGTATGCAGGAATGAACGTCAGCAGAAACATTATTCTTTCCATGGTTATTTCCGGTGCATTTGCAGGGATAGCCGGAGCAATGGAAGGACTTGGAACGTTCCAGTATGTATCTGTGAAAAATGGATTTACCGGAGTAGGATTTGACGGAATCGCTGTTGCGCTTCTTGGAGGAAATACAGCGATCGGCATCATTTTCGCTGCAGCCCTTTTCGGCGGACTGAAAGTCGGGGCGCTGAATATGCCATCTGAAGCAGGAGTTCCATATGAACTTGTTGAGATCGTCATTGCATTGATCATCCTGTTCGTTGCATCAAGCTACTTTATCCGCTGGATATTGCTGCGTTTCAAAAAGGAGGGGAAATAAGTGAGCATACTTCACATGTTAGAACTCATCATCCCAACGGCTTTATTTGTTGCCGCTCCGCTTATTTTCACTGCACTTGGAGGCATGTTCAGTGAACGTTCAGGCGTTGTTAACATTGGTCTTGAAGGATTAATGGTCATCGGCGCATTTGTCGCCATCGTATTCAATTTGACATTTGCCGATCAGTTCGGGGATGCAACACCGTGGCTTTCTATTCTTGCAGCGCTTGCAGCGGGTGCTTTGCTGTCTGTGCTTCATGCAGTAGCATCCATCACATTCCGGGCAGACCAGGTAGTAAGCGGAGTTGCCATTAACTTCCTTGCAATCGGACTATCTCTTTTCTTAGTCAAGCTTTTTTACGATAAAGGCCAGACAGACCGGATTACGGAAAGCTTCAGTAAAATCGACATCCCTGTTTTAAGTGATATCCCGGTTATCGGACCTCTTTTCTTCTCAAACGGTTATATTACAACGTATATTGCCATCCTGACGGCATTTGCTGTTTGGTTTGTTATGTACAAAACGCCGTTTGGACTGCGGCTGCGTGCTGTCGGGGAGCATCCGATGGCGGCAGACACAATGGGAATTAACGTGACGAAAATGCGCTATATCGGAGTTATTCTGAGCGGTGCGTTCGCAGGTGTTGGCGGAGCCGTTTATGCAACGATTATTGCCCGCGACTTCAGTCACGCGACAATCAGCGGCCAGGGCTTCATGGCGCTTGCTGCCCTGATCTTCGGAAAGTGGCATCCGCTTGGCGCCATGGGAGCGGCCATCTTCTTCGGACTGGCACAGGGTTTGAGCGTTATAGGCGGACAGCTGCCTCTTCTTGAGGACATTCCGACCATGTATCTTCTGATTACACCTTATGTGCTCACCATTCTTGCGCTCACAGGATTTATCGGACGCGCAGATGCACCGAAGGCACTTGGAACACCTTATGAAAAGGGAAAAAGATAGGAACAAAAGCGGCCCCGCCATATGGCGGGGCCGTTTTTGCATGAATGCATATCGTGGACAGCGGCAAACTAATGGTATATAGCGGGTTATCATTTCCTTAATTATCCTAAAGTTGATATAATTACTAGAATGGTTCCATACGCTAATGTAGAAAACAGGTAAAAATAAAAGAGAATCTGCTTGTTAGGAGGGTCATAATGAGTTATTTAAAAGAAGAAATTGAAACAATCAACGGCTTGACGCTTCATACCGTTCAAACGGATAAATTTAAGACAAATTCACTTGTATTCAAAATGCTTGCACCGCTCAATGAAGAAGACGTGACATTCCGAGCGCTCCTGCCTTACGTACTTCAAAGGGGGACAAAAACGTTTCCGACAAGCACAGAACTCAGAAAGCACCTGGATGAACTTTACGGTGCAACACTTTTTGTGGACCTGTCGAAAAAAGGCGACCATCATATTATTTCCATCCGCATCGAGGTTGCCAACGAACGCTTTTTGTCAGATCAGACTCCGCTTCTTGAAAAAGCGATGAAGCTTCTGTCTGAGATTGTTCTTTCTCCTGTTGTAAAAAATTCCTCTTTTCCTGATGAGATCATTAATCAGGAAAAACGGACGCTTAAGCAGAGAATCCAAGCGGTTTATGACGATAAAATGAGATATTCCAATCTGAGGCTTGTGCAGGAAATGTGCAAAGATGAGCCATACCGCCTGCATGTGAACGGAGAGATTGACCATCTTGACCGCATTACATCTGAGAGCCTTTATGAGTACTATAAAAAAGCATTAAAAGAAGACAAAATGGACCTCTACGTAACAGGTGACGTCTCGAAGGAAGAGGTAAGCAAATATACAAAGCAGTTTTTTGTGTTTGGTGAAAACGCACACAAATCAGCTGAGAAATCCATCACCGAAAAAAGACAGTCTGAGCCAAATGAAGTAATTGAAAAGCAGGACGTGAAGCAGGGCAAGCTGAATATCGGCTACCGCACCCATTGTACTTACGGGGATAAAGAGTATTATGCGCTTCAAGTTTTCAACGGAATTTTTGGAGGGTTTTCCCATTCAAAGCTGTTTATCAATGTCCGCGAAAAAGAAAGTCTCGCTTATTATGCCGCTTCAAGAGTTGAAAGCCACAAAGGACTTCTGATGGTCATGTCCGGCATTGAATTTGCAAACTTTGAACGGGCTGTAACCATTATAAAAGAACAAATGGAAGCGATGAAAAACGGTGATTTTGAAGAAAAGGAAATTGATCAGACGAAAGCGGTTATTAAAAATCAGCTTCTTGAAACCATTGATACGTCATACGGAGCTGTAGAAGTGCTGTATCACAACGTCATTTCGAACATTGACGAGCCTTTTGACAAGTACCTGGATGGAATTGAGCATGTAACAAAAGAAGAAATTGTTGCAGCTGCAGGGAAAATTGAACTGGATACGGTGTACTTCTTAACGGGAAAGGAGGAGGCTTAAATGGCAAAATCCATAAAGTTTGATCAGCTGCAGGAAGAGCTGTTCTATGAAAAGATGGAGAATGGCCTGAACGTGTATGTTCTCCCTAAAAAAGGATTCAATAAAACCTATGCGACGTTCACTACGAAATACGGTTCGATTGACAATGAATTTGTGCCCCTTGATCAAAAAAACATGATTTCTGTTCCGGACGGAATTGCTCATTTTCTTGAGCATAAGCTTTTTGAAAAAGAAGATGGAGATGTGTTTCAGGATTTCAGCAAGCAGGGAGCCTCTTCAAATGCTTTTACATCGTTTACAAGGACAGCTTATTTATTTTCAAGTACTTCGAATGTCGAGAAAAACCTTGAAACTCTTGTAGATTTTGTTCAGGATCCCTACTTCACGGAAAAATCTGTCGAGAAGGAAAAAGGCATTATCGGCCAGGAAATCAACATGTATGACGATAATCCCGACTGGCGTCTTTATTTCGGGCTCATTCAGAACATGTTCCACAAGCATCCGGTTGGCATTGACATTGCCGGGACAGTGGAGTCCATTTCCAAAATAACGAAAGACCTTCTGTATGAATGCTATCACACGTTTTATCATCCAAGCAATATGCTGTTGTTTGTCACAGGTCCTGTTGATCCGGAGAGCATTCTGACTCAGATCCGGGATAATCAGAACAAAAAAGAATTTAAGCCTCAGGCTGAGATTAAACGGGCAGAAGTAAAAGAGCCGGATACTGTCGCCAAAGCTTCGGAAAAGCTGAAAATGAATGTGCAGTCTTCAAAATGCCTTGTCGGACTGAAAGCAAAGCAGGCTGACCGTTCAGGGCAAGAGCTGATGAAGCACGAGCTGTCAATGAACCTCATTTTGGATATGGTGTTTGGAAAAAGCTCTGAGAAGTATACGGAACTGTATGAAAATGGACTGATTGATGATACATTCAGCTATGATTATACAGAAGAAAGCGGGTTTGGTTTTGCCATGATCGGCGGCGATACAGACCGTCCGGATGAGCTTGCAGACGAAATTAAGCAGACGCTGCTCAAGGCTAAAAGCGAAGGTATACCCGCAGAGCGCCTTGAAAATGCCAAAAAGAAAAAAATCGGTTCTTTTCTTAGAGCGATTAACTCACCGGAGTACATCGCAAACCAGTTTACGCGCTATTCATTCAACGAAATGAATCTGTTTGATGTTGTGCCTGTTCTTGAGCAATTGACAAACGATGATATTCATTCTACGCTGAATGAAGTGGTTGAAGAAGAACTGTTTTCAGTCTGCCAGGTTGTACCGAAATAAACATCCTTTTTGAGGGTGTTTTTTTCTCGTCAAGATCATAGGAAAGAGGAAAAAGATGAAAAAAACGGCATTCATTACGGGAGCAAGCGGAGGAATCGGTCTCGCAACTGCACGAAAGCTTGCTTCTGAAGGATATGATTTAATCCTGCATTATCACCGGAACAAAGAACCGCTTGAGAGGCTTAAACAGGAACTTCCTGTACAATGCAGGATTGTACAGGCCGATCTCTCAATCCCCTCAGGTCCGGACACGCTTATGGAGCAGGGAATCGCTGCTGACCTTCTTATATTGAACAGCGGAAAGAGCAAGTTTGGTCTTATGACTGATTTAAATGATGATGAAATTGGAGAACTCGTTCAGCTTCATATCACAAGCCCCTATAAAATTGCACAGAAGGCAATTCCTTCTATGGTGGGGAAAAAGAGCGGAAATATAGTAGTGATCACGTCAATTTGGGGAGAGGTCGGCGCCTCATGCGAAGTGCTCTACAGTATGGTGAAGGGCGGGCAAAACTCGTTTGTAAAAGCCCTGGCAAAAGAGCTTGCACCTTCAGGAATCAGAGTGAATGCGGTATCTCCCGGTGCAGTTAAAACAAAGATGCTCGATGGATTTACAAAAGAAGAGCTGGATGATTTAAAAGAAGAAATACCGCTTGGACGGCTTGGGCGTCCGGAAGAAATTGCGGATGCTGTATCTTTCGCTGCGTCAGAACGGGCAAGCTACATAACCGGTCAGATTCTTTCGGTTAATGGGGGCTGGCACGTGTAAATTTTTCATTCCGTTTCCGCATAAATTCATGAAGCAAAGACAAACTAACACTGTATTCCATTTAATTAGGAGGGGTTAGAATGTCTGTTTTAGATAACTGGGATCAGTGGAAAAACTTCCTCGGCGACCGTCTGCACCACGCTGAGGGCGACGGAATGAAACAAGAAGCTGTAGGCGACCTTGCTTATGAAATCGGCGATTACCTCGCAAAACAGGTAGACCCGAAAAATGATCAGGAAAAAGTTCTTGCAGATCTTTGGAGCGTTGCTTCTAAAGACGAGCAGCATGCCATTGCGAACATGATGGTAAAACTTGTCCAAAATAACGGCACAAGATAAGAGGGGGCGCAGGTCCTCTCTTTTTTTTTGCATATAATTCTGATGCTTGTAGGTCTCTGTACCCTTTTTTTATTGTCAAGGAATTATTCTTTCCTCTTTTGGCAAAATGCTTTATGATATGGATATAGGTGAGACAGACCTTGTTTTGAAGGGGGTCCATAATTGGATATGCAGGAATGGTATTTAGAATATGAAATTCAGAAAAACCGTCCCGGTCTCCTCGGTGACATATCATCGCTTCTCGGGATGCTTTCCATTAATATCGTGACGATAAACGGCGTGGACGACAGCCGGAGGGGACTGCTGCTTAAATGCACAAATAACGAGCAGATCCAGCGGCTTGAATCCATTTTAAATACGATGGACCATATTAGAGTGACTAAATTAAGAAAACCTAAACTGAGGGATACACTTGCTGTCCGTCACGGAAGATACATACAAAGAGATGCGGATGACAAAAAGACGTTCAGGTTTGTCAGAGATGAACTTGGGCTCCTTGTTGATTTCCTTGCAGAGCTGTACAAGCAGGAAGGGCATAAGCTGATTGGAATCAGGGGCATGCCGAGAGTAGGGAAAACCGAATCCATTGTGGCATCAAGCGTGTGTGCGAATAAGAGATGGCTTTTTGTGTCGTCTACATTGCTCAAGCAAACGATCCGCAGCCAGCTGATTGCGGATGAATACAGTGTGGATAATGTGTTTATCATCGACGGGATTGTATCGACCCGCAGAGGTTCGGAGAAGCATTTGCAGCTTGTCAGGGAAATTATGCGGCTTTCAGCAACAAAAGTAGTGGAACACCCTGATATGTTTGTGCAAAATACAGAGTATACACTAGATGATTTTGACTATATAATTGAACTTCGGAATGACCCGGATGAAAAGATTACATATGAGGAAGCAACAGGGCCTCAAATGTTCGATGAATCGAGTTTTTCCGGGTTTGATTTTTAGAAGATATGGAAGGTGTTATGGTTGAGTGAATTAGGAAATCGACTGAAACAGGCGAGAGAAGAGCGGAAACTAAGTCTTGACGATCTCCAGGCAATAACAAAAATTCAGAAGCGCTATCTGCTCGGCATAGAAGAGGGAAACTACGGCATGATGCCGGGAAACTTTTATGTGCGTGCCTTTATTAAGCAGTATGCAGAAGCAGTCGGTCTTGATCCGGAGAAACTTTTTGATGAATACAAAAATGAAATTCCAATTGTTCACACAGAGGAGACGATTGAGCTCTCCCGCGTGAAAACACATAAAGAGCTGCCGAAATCAGCATCAAAAGTTCTTGAATTCCTGCCGCGCATTCTTATTATAGCGGTCGTCATTCTTGCAGCGGTCATCATCTGGATTACTGTTCAAAACAAGCCGGATTCATCAGGACAGGCAGATCAGCCAAAACAGACATCAAGCGGCGAAAATGAATACGATGCCATTGAAAGCCCTGAAGAGCCCGAGCCGAAAGAAACAGATACAGGCAGCGCTCCTCCTGCTGAGGAAGATAAGCCTGCTGAAGAAAAACCCGCCGAACCGGCTTCAGAAGTCGTATTTAAGGAAACAGCCGGCCGGAAAGCTGTTTACGAGTTAACAAAAGCCGAGCAGTTCAAGCTTGATGTAACCTCATCCGGGACAACCTGGATTGAGATTCGCAACGCATCCGGCAAAAAGTTTTTCAGCGGCATGCTGAATAAAGGCAAGACCGAGTCCCATGACTTTACAAATGAAACGGAAGCGTTCATTGTCATCGGAAATGCATCCGCTGCACAGATCAAAGTAAACGGCAAACCCGTTGAATACAAGATTGATCCGAAAAAAACTGTGAGACAAGATATGCAAATCGTATATACTAAGGAATAAAGTCATCTTTAAGATGGCTTTCTTTCATTCTTTTTTGTCTTGCTGTACATACATTAACGTTTTGGAGGAAAACACATGAACTTGCCAAATAAGATAACCATTTCAAGAATTCTTTTAATCCCGGTATTTATGGTGATTATGCTTGCGCCTTTTGACTGGGGAACATTGTACGCTGGAGAGACTTCAATCCCTGTCACTCATTTAGCGGGGGCGATCCTGTTTATTATTGCTTCAACAACAGACTGGATTGACGGCTACTATGCCCGGAAGCTTAACATGGTCACAAACCTCGGCAAATTCCTTGATCCGCTCGCTGATAAGCTTCTTGTATCAGCCGCACTGATTATTTTAGTGGAACTTGGCCTTGCGCCTTCATGGATTGTCATTATAATCATCAGCCGTGAATTTGCCGTGACCGGTCTTCGTCTTGTGCTTGCAGGAGAAGGGGAAGTCGTTGCTGCGAATATGCTCGGTAAAATAAAAACATGGGCACAGATTATTGCCATCTCTGCTTTGCTGCTGCACAATATCCCGTTTTCCTATCTGTCTTTTCCTTTTGCAGATCTTGCATTATGGGTTGCATTATTTTTCACTGTTTATTCCGGTTGGGACTATTTTGCCAAAAACAAGGCTGCCCTTCTTTCTTCAAAGTAAAACACGCAGAGGAGAATGCACATGGCTACAAAAACAGAGATCATTGCGGTTGGATCTGAATTGCTGCTCGGGCAAATCGTCAATTCAAATGCCCAGTTCATCTCTCAGCAGCTTGCAGAGAACGGGATTAACGTCTATTACCATACAGTGGTTGGAGATAACCCGGGCAGGCTTAAGCAGGCAGTAAAAACAGCACAGGAACGTTCAAACATCATCGTGTTTACTGGCGGGCTCGGTCCGACGAAGGACGACCTCACAAAAGAAACCATCGCAAGCATGCTCGGGCGAAAACTCGCAACGGACGAGGAAGCGCTGCGCAGCATCGAAGATTATTTTGTGAAAGTAAACCGCCCCATGTCAGAAAACAATAAAAAGCAGGCTCTTGTCATTGAGGGCTCTGATATTCTTAAAAATGAACATGGCATGGCGCCGGGGATGGCCATTCAGGAAAACGGCATCATCTATATGCTTCTTCCCGGGCCTCCAAGTGAAATGAAGCCGATGTTTCTTAAATTCGGACTTCCTTTTTTCAGAAAAGCACTTGGCAGAAACGATAAGATCATCTCAAGAGTTCTCCGTTATTTCGGTATAGGGGAATCCCAGCTTGAAACGGATATTCAGGATCTGATTGACGGACAATCCAACCCTACAATTGCTCCTCTTGCGGGTGACGGGGAAGTGACCTTACGACTGACAGCAAGGCATCAGTTTGAAACTGAAGCTGTCAAACTGATCAACGATGCTGAAAAGGCGATAAATGAAAGAGTCGGCGCGTTTTTCTACGGATATGATCAGACGACACTTGCAGAAGAGCTATTAAGGCACCTGAGGCAGCGGGGAATGACCATTTCTGCAGCTGAAAGCCTGACAGGAGGGCTGTTCTCAGATCAGCTTACAGCCGTTAAAGGCACGTCGGACGTTTTTAAAGGAACGATTGTGTGCTATACAAATGAAGTGAAGGAAGCCATGCTCGGAGTATCGAAAGAAACGCTTGATGTTCATGGTGCCGTCAGCGAACAATGTGCACAAGAGATGGCAGAGCAGATCAGAAAGCTGACAGGGAGCGATATCGGAATAAGCTTCACAGGCATAGCAGGCGAAGAGCCTGTTGAAGGAAAGAAACCCGGCACTGTTTATATAGGTCTTGCCGTAAAGGGCAGGCAGACAGTAACGCATCAGCTCCTGCTTGCAGGAAGCAGGAACGGCATACGCAAGCGAACAGTTAAATACGGCTGCCATCTTGCGGTAAAAGCTTTAACAGAAAATACAGCGGAATAAGCTGTATTTTTCTTTTTGTCCATTTTCTAATTCGCATCGAGTGCATGGGAGGCTGCGCAAATCCCCTTCAGAAATGTAAAATAGAATTTTAGGTGATTAAAAGAATTCAAATTTCTCATTTCAATAAGGAGAAAAATGAATTTTTCCATCCATTTCAATGTGCAAAAAAACGAATAAATGTTCGCTTTTTGCTTGTCAAACAGATAAAATAAAGGTATATTATTAATAGGTTAATAACTAAAGGAGGAAACTCAGTGAGCGATCGTCAGGCTGCCTTAGATATGGCACTTAAACAAATAGAAAAACAATTTGGTAAAGGTTCAATTATGAAACTCGGTGAACAGACCGACCGTAAAATCTCTACATCCCCAAGCGGTTCGCTTGCGCTGGATGCGGCTCTTGGAGTCGGCGGCTATCCGCGCGGAAGAATTGTTGAAATTTACGGACCTGAAAGTTCAGGTAAAACAACTGTTGCCCTTCATGCAATCGCTGAAGTACAGGCTGCAGGTGGACAGGCTGCATTTATTGATGCTGAGCATGCCCTTGATCCTGTATATGCCCAGAAGCTTGGCGTCAACATTGATGAGCTTCTTCTTTCCCAGCCGGATACAGGCGAGCAGGCCCTTGAAATTGCCGAAGCTCTTGTCCGAAGCGGAGCTGTAGACATTCTGGTTGTCGATTCAGTGGCTGCCCTTGTTCCTAAAGCAGAAATAGAAGGAGAAATGGGAGATGCACACGTAGGTCTGCAGGCGCGTCTTATGTCGCAGGCGCTCCGCAAACTCTCCGGCGCGATCAGCAAGTCGAAGACTATTGCCATTTTCATCAACCAGATCCGTGAAAAAGTCGGTGTCATGTTCGGAAACCCTGAAACGACGCCAGGCGGACGCGCTCTTAAATTCTACTCTTCTGTCCGTCTTGAAGTGCGCCGTGCAGAAACACTAAAACAGGGAAATGAAATGGTCGGAAACAAAACGAAAGTAAAAGTCGTCAAGAACAAGGTTGCTCCTCCATTCCGTGTTGCAGAAGTTGACATCATGTACGGAGAAGGCATTTCCAAAGAGGGAGAGATCATCGACCTTGGAACGGAAAGCGATATTGTTCAAAAGAGCGGCTCATGGTATTCATATAATGATGAGCGCCTGGGACAGGGAAGAGAAAACGCAAAGATCTTCCTTAAGGAAAACCCGGCCATTCGCCTTGAGCTTCAGGAGAAAATCCGCAGCCACTACGGATTAGACGGTGACGCTGCTGTACCTGAAGAACAAGATGAACTGAATTTGCTCGAAGACTAAAAAAAGAGGCGTCCGCGCCTCTTTTTTGTATATTTTTGAATAAATGTTGGCAGAATGGTTGAAGTAAATGGGCGGAACTCCTGACTTTTCCTGTTTAAGAAATGTCAGGCAATGCCTGAAAATTCATAATTGCACTGAAAACCCCTGAATGACAGGCTTGACAAGAAAAATTCACACATTTACAATTGAGAAGTAATACTATTTTGTTAGAACTTTTTGCGAGGCACTATGAAAGCAGATGTTGACCTGCAGAACGGATTGCTGCAAGGTCTCCATGAAACCCTTAAGCTTTGTGCTGTATATTGAAGAATGTATGCAATGTACATGCCGACACTTAAATCTAGCAAGAAACAAGTTCATAGCAAGAGGAGGTGAAATGATGGATCCCATTACAATGATCATCTCCATTTTGCTTGGCCTAATCGTCGGTGCAGTTGTTGGCTATTTTGTTCGTAAATCCATTGCAGAAGCGAAGATTGCAGGTGCTAAAGGCACAGCTGAGCAGATTCTTGAAGATGCAAGGCGTGATGCAGAAGCAACGAAAAAAGAAGCGCTTCTTGAAGCAAAGGATGATATTCACAAGCTTCGCACAGAAGCCGAGCAGGAAATTCGTGAGCGACGAAATGAGCTGCAAAAACAAGAAAATCGCCTGTTACAAAAAGAAGAGAATCTTGACCGCAAGGATGAATCTTTAGACAAGCGCGAAAACATGCTTGAGAAAAAGGAAGATTCTCTGAATGAAAGACAACAGCATATTGAAGAGATGGAAAGCAAAGTGGACGAGATGGTGCGGAAACAGCAAGCTGAGCTTGAGCGCATTTCCAGCTTAACCCGTGAAGAGGCTAAGCAGATCATTCTTGAAAAGGTTGAAAATGAGCTTTCTCATGATATCGCCGTAACCGTTAAAGAAAGCGAAAATCGTGCGAAAGAAGAAGCGGATAAACGAGCGAAAGAAATCCTTTCCCTTGCTATCCAGCGTTGTGCAGCCGATCATGTGGCTGAAACAACGGTATCCGTCGTTAACCTGCCAAATGATGAAATGAAGGGACGCATCATTGGCCGTGAAGGACGAAATATTCGAACACTTGAAACCCTGACAGGTATCGACCTGATTATTGATGATACTCCGGAAGCCGTTATTCTTTCCGGATTTGACCCAATTCGCAGGGAAACAGCAAGAATCGCATTGGACAAACTTGTGCAGGATGGACGCATTCATCCGGCACGAATTGAAGAAATGGTTGAAAAATCCCGCCGCGAAGTGGATGAGTACATCCGCGAAGTAGGTGAACAGACAACCTTTGAAGTTGGCGTTCACGGACTTCACCCTGACTTGATCAAGATTATGGGCCGTCTGAAGTTCAGAACGAGCTACGGTCAGAATGTCCTGAAGCACTCAATGGAAGTTGCCTACCTTTCCGGCCTTATGGCTGCAGAGCTTGGCGAAGATGTAACATTGGCAAAACGTGCAGGCTTGCTGCATGACATCGGTAAAGCAATTGACCATGAGGTTGAAGGAAGCCATGTTGAAATCGGTGTGGAACTTGCTACTAAGTACAAGGAACATCCGGTTGTCATCAACAGTATTGCTTCTCACCATGGCGATCAGGAACCGACTTCCGTTATTGCGGTTCTGGTTGCGGCAGCAGATGCTTTATCTGCGGCTCGTCCGGGCGCAAGAAGCGAAACGCTTGAAAATTATATCCGCCGACTTGAAAAACTTGAAGAGATTTCTGAATCGTACGAAGGTGTTGAAAAATCCTTCGCCATTCAGGCAGGCCGTGAAGTTCGCATCATGGTTAAGCCGGATACGATCGATGATCTTCAGGCTCACCGTCTGGCACGTGATATCCGCAAGCGTATTGAAGAAGAGCTGGATTACCCAGGTCACATTAAAGTAACAGTCATTCGTGAAACAAGGGCTGTTGAATATGCAAAATAAAGCGATGCCTCCCGCATCGCTTTATTTTTTGCCCGCAACTGAAAGACAGGGGCCTATTTTCAGCAGATCTAAGCCAAACTAAAGAAAAAGACATATTTGCAGAGAGAAGGTTTTACAGCATGAAACTATTATTTGTCGGAGATGTCGTCGGCTCACCGGGCCGGGACATGATTAAAGAATACTTGCCAAAGCTTAAAAAGAAGTTCAGACCATCCTTGACGATCGTAAATGGAGAGAACGCTGCTCATGGAAAAGGGCTCACGCAGAAAATCTATCATGAGCTGATTCAGGCGGGAGCACAAGTCATTACGATGGGGAATCACACGTGGGATAAACGGGAGATTTTTGAATTCATCGAGGAGGTTCCTCATTTGATCCGTCCTGCCAATTTTCCTGAAGGGACACCAGGAGAAGGCATTACCTATATTAAAGCGGACGGCAAAGAAGTGGCTGTGATTAATCTTCAAGGCCGGACCTTTCTTGCTCCGATTGACTGTCCGTTTAAAAAAGCAGATGAGCTGATTGAGGAAGCGCGAAAACGCACACCTATTATCTTTGTGGATTTCCATGCGGAAGCTACAAGTGAAAAGCAGGCAATGGGCTGGTATCTGGACGGAAAGGCATCAGCTGTTGTCGGAACCCATACACATGTTCAGACGGCAGATGAACGGATTCTTGATCACGGGACTGCTTTTATTACAGATGTCGGCATGACAGGACCGTATGACGGCATACTCGGAGTTGAGCGGGAAGCTGTCATCAAACGCTTTTTAACAAGTCTGCCGGTCCGGTTTGAAGTAACAGAAGGAAAGGCGCAGCTGAGTGCAGTTGTGGTCGATATCAATGATAAAACAGGTAACGCATCAAAGATTGAACGGATTTTAATTAATAATGATCACATGTTTTTTGAATAGATCATTTATTTTGAAATTTTAGAAAAAATAAATGAACAAGCAGGAATACTCGTTCCCTCTAGTGAATATAGTATCAATGGAATGACTGTATAAGAGGTTCAGAAGGCTCATAAAGGGGATGAGCCCTCCGAACAGATCCGGTAATACACGATCCAATGTACATTCACGATCTATTGAAAACAAGGGGGATTCTAGAAATGGAAATATTAAAAGTTTCAGCAAAGTCCAATCCTAACTCCGTAGCGGGGGCTCTTGCAGGCGTTCTGCGGGAAAGAGGAGCAGCCGAGATACAGGCCATTGGCGCAGGCGCCCTTAATCAGGCCGTAAAAGCTGTCGCCATTGCCAGGGGATTTGTTGCTCCAAGCGGCGTAGACCTGATCTGCATACCCGCCTTTACGGATATTCTCATTGATGGTGAAGAGCGTACGGCGATAAAATTAATTATTGAGCCTCGTTAAATAGAGAAGAGTACAGCCTGTTTGCGGGATACGCAAGCAGGCTTGTTTTTTCATAAATAAGGCATTGCCGGAGAAGAGTTGATTTCTTGTGCGTATCTTTGATGCTCATTGTGATCTGCTGTACCAGCTTTGGAAAGATCCTGAGAAGAGCGAATGGAACGATTTGAATCTTCACGTAACCATTGAAAAGCTCTTCAGATTTGGAGCGAGGATTCAGTGCTTCGCTATTTTTGTGCCAGTAGAGGCAGTTAATAAAAAAGAATGCGCGATTGCACAGGCTGCCATTTTTCACGAGCGCATTCTTGAACGCTATGAAAAAATCAGGCTGATCAAAACGAAGCAGGATGCAGCCTGTCTGAAAGAAGATGAAATCGGGGCCATCCTGACGCTTGAAGGATTGGAGCCGATCGGCCATGATCTTCAAATGCTGTCTGTTTTTTATCATTTGGGTGTAAGGGCAGCCGGGCTGACCTGGAATTTTGCCAACCTGCTTGCAGACGGTGCGCTCGAAACAAGGAATGCGGGACTTACCTTTTTTGGCAGGCATGCTGTTTCAAAACTGAATGCGTATAACATGTGGACGGACGTTTCCCATTTGTCCGAGAGAAGTTTCTGGGATGTCATTGAACTGGCAGACTATCCGGTGGCAAGCCATTCCAATTCCTACGCTCTCTGTCCGCACCCGAGGAATTTAAAAGAAGATCAGCTGAAGGCGGTCGCTGATAAAAAGGGAATCATCGGGATTACCTTTGTTCCGCAGTTTACGGCGTCCCATGCACAAGCCGGCATGAAGCACATCTTGAATCATCTTGATTATATTCTTGGTATTGTCGGGGAAGATGCGGTAGGATTCGGTTCGGATTTTGACGGCATTGACGAAACCGTAGAGGGACTTGAAGGGTATGAGCAATATCCTTATCTCGTAAACACGCTTCTCAGGCACTATTCGGAAAGACAGGCGGAAAAATTTCTATGCCTCAATTTTATCAATGCCATTCCATTCTGACACAATAGATGAAAGATTTGAAAAAATCAAATAAATTCAGGGCGAAAACAGGTTTATTTGCCTGAAACGCTTGTTTTTTTCTCTTTATCGTTCTACAATTGTAACGTTTAGTACATAATCTGACGCAGTGTATCAGCTCTAATTAGAGCAAAAAATATATGAGTGTTTCTTAAGAAGGGGTGTAAGGCACATGATCAGTCAACTTTCATGGAAAGTTGGAGGACAGCAGGGCGAAGGTATTGAAAGTACAGGTGAAGTCTTTTCAATTGCTTTAAATAGAATGGGATATTATTTGTATGGGTACCGCCATTTTTCATCCCGAATTAAGGGCGGCCACACGAACAATAAAATTCGCGTAAGCACAACCCAAGTCCGAGCTATATCCGATGACCTTGATATATTAGTAGCTTTTGATCAGGAAACGATTGATGTGAACGTGTATGAGCTTCGCAAAGGCGGGCTTGTGATTGCAGATTCAAAATTTAATCCGTCTATTCCGGATGACTGCAGCGCTGTACTTTATTCTGTTCCTTTTACAGAGATCGCAACAGAGCTTGGAACGTCTCTGATGAAAAACATGGTAGCCATCGGAGCAACAAGTGCAGTTCTTGACCTTGGAACAGAACAGTTTCAGAATGTGGTTCAGGAGATCTACGGAAGAAAAGGCCAGCAGATTGTCGAGAAGAACCTTGAGGCCATTTCAAAAGGCTCAAGCTACATGAAACAGGAGCTCCAGTTTGACCGCGATGATCTGTTCCTTGAAAAAGCAGACGGAAACAAGCGCATGTTCATGATTGGAAATGATGCCATCGCACTTGGTGCTGTAGCAGGCGGAGCCCGGTTTATGGCTGCCTATCCGATTACTCCGGCTTCTGAAATTATGGAGTATTTAATTAAAAAGCTGCCTGATTTTGGCGGTACGGTCATTCAGACTGAGGATGAAATTGCCGCATGTACAATGGCAATCGGCGCAAACTACGCCGGAACGCGGACACTGACTGCTTCAGCAGGGCCCGGCCTTTCATTAATGATGGAGGCAATCGGATTATCCGGAATCACGGAACAGCCGCTTGTCATCGTGGATACGCAGCGCGGAGGCCCAAGTACAGGTCTTCCGACTAAACAGGAACAGTCAGATCTGATGGCCATGATTTACGGAACACACGGGGAGATCCCTAAGATCGTGATGGCGCCAAGTACGGTTCAGGAAGCTTTTTACGATACCATTGAAGCGTTCAACCTTGCAGAGGAATACCAGTGTCCGGTCATCCTTCTCACTGACCTTCAGCTCTCCCTTGGCAAACAGACAGTTGAACCATTAGACTATGATAAAATTCAAATCCGACGCGGCAAGCTCGTTCAGGAAGAACTTCCGGAAATCGAAAACAAAGGCTATTTCAAACGCTTTGAAGTGACAGATGACGGCGTTTCTCCGCGTGTTCTGCCAGGTATGAAGAACGGCATTCACCATGTGACAGGTGTTGAGCATGACGAGACAGGAAAGCCTTCAGAAGTGGCAACAAACCGCAAAGCCCAGATGGACAAACGTCTAAGAAAGCTTTCAGCCATGAGGTTTGATACGCCTGTTCATCAGAATCTGATTCACCCTGAACCGGATGTTTTATTTGTCGGCTTTAACTCAACAAGAGGAACGATTGAAGAGGCAATGGTCCGCCTTGAAAAGGACGGCGTGAAAGCAAATCACGCACATGTCCGCCTTCTTCATCCATTCCCGGCAGATGAAATGCTTCCGCTTGTAAAGGCAGCAAAAAAAGTCGTAGTAGTCGAAAACAACGCGACTGGCCAGCTTGCCAGCCTGATCAAAATGAATGTCGGCCATGCAGAGAAAATTTGCTCGATTTTAAAATACGATGGAAATCCGCTCTTGCCGCATGAAGTTCATTCAAAATGCAAGGAGTTGTTCTAAATGGCGACATTTAAAGAATTTCGGAATAATGTAAAACCAAACTGGTGTCCGGGATGCGGAGACTTCTCCGTGCAGGCTGCCATTCAGCGCGCCGCCGCAAATGCAGGCCTTGAGCCGGATCAGCTTGCCGTTGTATCAGGCATCGGATGTTCCGGACGTATTTCAGGATATATCAATGCCTATGGGTTCCACGGCATTCACGGCCGTTCCCTCCCGATCGCCCAGGGAGTTAAAATGGCGAACAAAGATTTGACGGTTATCGCCTCCGGCGGTGACGGCGACGGGTTTGCCATCGGCATGGGACATACCATTCATGCCATCAGAAGAAACATTGATGTCACATATATCGTTATGGACAATCAGATTTACGGCCTGACAAAAGGCCAGACATCTCCGCGAAGCGATGTCGGATTCAAAACGAAGAGTACGCCTAAAGGGTCCATTGAATCTTCTCTTTCTGTTATGGAAATGGCTCTTACAGCAGGCGCAACGTTTGTGGCCCAGAGCTTTTCAACGGACTTAAAAGACTTGACAGCCATTATTGAAGCGGGAATTAAACATAAAGGCTTCTCACTGATCAATGTGTTCAGCCCTTGCGTAACGTACAACAAAATCAATACGTATGACTGGTTCAAGGAAAATCTCACAAAGCTTGCAGATATCGAAGGGTATGATCCTTCTAACCGGATGCAGGCCATGCAGACGCTGATGGAGAAAAACGGACTGGTAACAGGACTGATTTATCAGAATGCCAATCAGCCATCCTATCAGGAGCTCGTTCACAATTACAGCGAAGAACCGCTGTCTCATGCAGACCTTAAAATCAGCGAAGAGAAGTTTAACGAACTTCTTTCAGAATTTATGTAAGTCAGAAAACGTCTATCTCCGGATAGGCGTTTTTCTGTTGAAAAATAAATGATTCTGGTCAGATTTATCGCGCTTATGAAACTTTTTCAGAGATTTTTTCCGGGTGTGTTCAAGTGTCTTTTTGGAGAGGACACCTATCTTTACACTGCTGTTCAAGGATGATAAACTTCAACTATGATAACGTATTAAGCAGTTTTTTAAGCAGGGAGTGTTCATTGTGAATGGAAAAATGAAAGCGGTTGTCAAGCATCACAGAGGATTTGGAGCCGAGCTTAAAATGGTGGATATTCCTCAAATTAACGATCACGAAGTATTGATTAAAGTAAAAGCTACATCCATCTGCGGGACAGATGTTCATATTTATACGTGGGATGCCTGGTCGGAAAGCAGAGTGAATCCACCATATGTTTTTGGGCATGAATTTTCCGGAGAGGTTGCCCAGGTTGGAAGCAAAGTTACAAACGTTGCGGTTGGAGATTTTGTTTCTGCTGAAACTCACCTTGTATGCTACGAATGTCCGCAATGTCTGACAGGAAACTATCATATTTGTAAAAATACGAAGATTATCGGTGTCGACACAGATGGCTGTTTTGCAGAATACGTGGCGCTTCCGGCTGTCAACCTCTGGAAAAATCCGAAGGGAATGCCGTTTGATACAGCGTCTATACAGGAGCCTATGGGCAATGCGGTGCATACTGTTCTTGCTGGTGATGTAGCAGGAAAAAGCGTGGCTGTTATTGGCTGCGGTCCAATCGGCATTATGGCTGCCGGCGTTGCAAAAGCTGCCGGGGCATCGCAGGTCATTGCGCTCGATTTAAATGACTACAGACTGAACCTTGCAAAAGAAATGGGAGCAACAGCCGTCATCAATTCTAAAAATGAAGATCCGCTTGAAAGAATCAGCGAACTTACGGATGGAAACGGCGTCGATGTCGTGTGCGAAATGTCCGGCCACCCGGCTGCGATGAATCAGGGGTTCAAGATGGTGACAAACGGAGGCCGAGTGTCCATTTTGAGTCTCCCGGTCCGGCCTGTAGAAATTGATGTTACGAATGATATTGTTTTTAAAGGCATAACCGTACAGGGAATTACAGGCAGAAAAATGTATGAAACATGGCAGCAGGTTTCGCGCCTTTTGAAATCAGGGCAGGTTGATGTCACGCCGCTGATCACCCATCACTTCCCGCTTGAAGACTTTGAAAAAGGCTTCAATTTAATGATCGAAGGAAAATGTGGTAAAGTCGTATTACATCCTTAAACATGAACTGGAGGGGCTATGATGAAAGGGTTTGAATACTTACAGGCAGAACTTGATGAAATGAAACAAAACGGGACGTTCCGTAAATTGATTCCGCTGGAATCCGATCAAAAGTCAAAAGTCGTGATCGGAGGAAAAGAATTAATTCAGCTTTCTTCAAACAACTATCTTGGGCTCACCACACATCCAAGACTTGTAAAAGCATCCATAGAAGCAGCACGGAAGTACGGGGCCGGTACGGGTTCAGTCAGGACGATCGCCGGAACATTCTCCATGCATGAAGAGCTTGAGCAAAAGCTTGCCGAGTTTAAGCATACGGAAGCAGCACTTGTCTTTCAGTCCGGTTTTACAACAAACCAGGGCGTGCTGTCTTCTATTCTGACAAAAGAAGATGTGGTCATTTCTGATGCTTTAAACCATGCATCCATCATTGATGGCATCAGACTGACAAAAGCAGCCCGCAAAGTGTATAATCACGTGGATATGGCTGACCTTGAACGCGCACTGAAAGAATCAGCAGACTTCCGTGTCCGCATTATTGTGACAGACGGTGTATTTTCAATGGACGGCAATATCGCGCCACTTCCCATGATTGTCGAGCTTGCTGAAAAATATGACGCCCTCGTTATGGTTGACGATGCGCATGCTTCAGGTGTGCTTGGGAAAAACGGCCGCGGGACGGTTAATCATTTTGGTCTTGACGGACGTGTACATATTCAGGTGGGAACATTGAGCAAAGCGGTAGGTGTGCTTGGCGGATACGTTGCGAGTACACGAACGCTGATTGACTATCTTATTCAAAAAGGACGTCCGTTCTTATTCAGCACATCTCATCCTCCTGCTGTCACGGCAGCGTGTATGGAAGCGATCAATGTATTGCTTGAAGAACCTGAATTGATTGATAAGCTTTGGGAGAATGCGAAGTTCTTCAAAAAGGGTCTTGAAGATCTTGGCTTTGACACCGGGAAAAGCGAAACTCCGGTTACGCCTGTCATTGTAGGTGATGAGGCGCTGTCTCATCAATTCTCTGATAAACTGAGAGAATACGGCGTCTTTGCTCAGGGAATCGCGTTCCCTACAGTAGCAAAAGGGCAGGCCCGCGTAAGAACAATTGTTACGGCCGAACACTCAACTGAAGAGCTTCAGCAGGCACTGGACATTTTTGAAAAAGCTGCAAAAGAGCTGAACATCCTGAAATAATCGAAAAGAGAGGCTCGCTGCCTCTCTTTTTTTGCCGCAGCCGGAAGCCCTGCTTTTCTTTTTTTTCTCAATCATTTACTATAGATGTATGTCCTTTCTGAATATTTTATTGTTTTGTTCTTTAAGAACATATATACTATAAAATTGGTATACTCTCACATAAGTGAGGCGGTTTGAAAGGCCTGAAAGGAGACTGTTTTACATGAACGAAAAGCAGCGTCTGGAAAGCTCACAGGTAACGCCTTCGGACAAAAAATCCGAGAAGGATTACAGCAAGTATTTCCAGGCCGTGTACATGCCTCCTTCTTTAAAGGATGCTAAAAAACGCGGTAAAGAAGAAGTGAAATATCAAAATGACTTTAAAATCTCAGAAGAATTCAGAGGCCTCGGCAACGGGAAGAAATTCCTGATCAGAACGTACGGCTGTCAAATGAACGAGCACGATACGGAAGTAATGGCCGGGATTTTTACTGCACTTGGATATGTTGCAACAGCCGAAGCAGAAGATGCTGATGTGATTCTTTTAAATACATGTGCCATCCGTGAAAATGCAGAAAATAAAGTGTTTGGCGAAATCGGCCACTTAAAAGCGCTGAAACGCGAAAAACCGGGTCTCTTAATCGGCGTCTGCGGATGCATGTCCCAGGAAGAATCGGTTGTTAACCGGATTATGAAAAAGCATCAGCATGTGGACATGATCTTTGGCACACATAACATTCACCGCCTGCCAAATATTCTTAGCGATGCCTATATGTCCAAAGAAATGGTCATTGAGGTCTGGTCTAAAGAAGGCGATGTTATTGAAAATCTGCCGCGCGAACGCAAAGGCAAAATTAAAGCATGGGTCAACATTATGTTCGGCTGCGACAAGTTCTGCACATACTGCATCGTTCCGTACACCCGCGGAAAAGAACGAAGCAGACGCCCGGAAGAAATTATTCATGAAGTAAGACAGCTTGCAGCAAGCGGCTATAAAGAAATTACCCTGCTTGGACAAAACGTAAATGCATACGGCAAAGACTTTGAAGACATGGAATACGGACTTGGAGATCTGATGGATGAAATCCGCAAAATCGACGTAGCCCGTGTCCGGTTTACAACAAGTCATCCGCGCGATTTTGATGATCATTTGATTGAGGTCCTTGCAAAAGGCGGAAACCTTCTTGATCATATCCATCTTCCAGTACAGTCTGGAAGCTCGGAAGTGCTGAAGCTGATGGCGCGCAAATACGACCGTGAAAAGTATATGACACTCGTCAAAAAAATTAAGGAAGCGATTCCAACAGCTTCTTTAACAACAGATATCATCGTCGGATTCCCGAACGAAACAGATGAGCAGTTTGAAGAAACGCTCTCTATGTACCGCGAAGTGGAATTTGACAGTGCATACACGTTCATTTACTCTCCGCGCGAAGGGACGCCTGCTGCGAAAATGCAGGATAATGTTCCGATGGAAGTGAAAAAGGCACGCCTGCAAAAACTGAACAAGCTGGTCAATGAGATCTCAGCAAAAAAAATGATGGAATATGAAGGTCAGGTTGTGGAAGTCCTTGTTGAGGGCGAAAGCAAAAACAACCCTGAAGTGCTTGCCGGGTATACATCAAAAAGCAAGCTTGTAAACTTCAGAGGTCCAAAATCAGCAATCGGCGAGATTGTGAAAGTGAAAATTACGAAAGCAAAAACATGGTCTTTAGATGGGGAAATGGCAGAAGAAGCACTAGAGGTGAAATAGGGGGATGACAATGTATACGAAAGAAGAAATCGTAGCCAGAGCACGTGAGCTGGCGCAAATGGTAGCTGATACAAAAGAAGTTGAGTTCTTCAAAAAAGCAGAATCTCAAATTAACGAAAATCAGAAAATCCGCGAAAAAGTAGCAAGCATTAAAAGCCTTCAAAAACAAGCAGTCAATTTTCAGCACTACAGCAAGCAGGAAGCGCTTAAACAAGTAGAAGATAAAATTGACAAACTTCAGGAAGAGCTCGATGAACTTCCGATCATTCAGGAGTTCAAGGAATCTCAAATTGAAGTAAATGATCTGCTCCAGCTGATCGCCGTTACCATATCAAATCATGTAACAGACGAGATTATCCGCACGACAGGCGGAGATCTTCTGAGCGGGGAAACAGGTTCAAAAGTGAACAACTCTAAAGGATCAGCCTGCAGCAGCTGAAAAAAAGTCCTTTCTGTGAAAACAGAAAGGACTTTTTTTTGTGTTTAATTATCAAGTTAAATCATGTTCTAAATAATCATAATATCTATCTAATAACTGAATTCCAACAAAAAGCATCTGGAACAGCCGGATATCAAAAAAACGAAAAAATATCTAACTAAACTATGTTCCAAATAATCATATATACAACCCCATCCAGCAAAGGCCAAACCCGCCTTTGCTGAAAACCTCTACTAAAATGAACAGCTATATCATATTTATAGGACGAACAAGATTTTATCCTATATGCCTGCAGTTAAGCCTGAATTGGGTTTTCTTTTAAACTTTTAGGCACATTTCTGGGCGTACACGCATAGAATGAAGTATACCGATTCATGTATTGGCGGTACCTATTATTTATTCCTTTTAAGCAGTAGCACAAACCATACTAGCCCAGCATAGGATTAAATGAAGATGATTGAGGAGGGTATGTACGAATGGCTGAATACAGAGAAATAATCACGAAAGCGGTAGTTGCGAAAGGCAAAAAGTTTACTCAATCCACCCACAGCATTGCTCCTTCGCAAAAGCCGACAAGCATTCTGGGCGGCTGGCTGATCAACCATAAATATGATGCGAAAAAGGTTGGGAAAACAGTCGAGGTAGAAGGTACTTATGACATCAATGTCTGGTATTCGTATGCAGACAATACGAAAACAGAAGTTGTCACAGAAAAAGTTTCATATGTTGACGTCATTAAGCTGAAATATAAAGATAACAACTTTCTTGACGATGAACATGAAGTGATTGCAAAAGTGATGCAGCAGCCTAACTGCATGGAGGTTAACATTTCTCCTAACGGCAGCAAAGTTGTCGTTTCAGCTGAGCGTGAGTTTTTAGCAGAGGTTGTCGGAGAAACAAAAGTGGTTGTTGCAATCAACAACGAAGGCTTTGTTGAATCAGAAGAGGACTGGGAAGAGGATCTTGACGATGAGTTTGAAGACCTGAATCCTGAATTTCTTGTAGGCGGAGACGAAGAGTAAGAGGAAACTGGGGAGAATTATCTTCCTGGTTTTTTCTTTGGCAAAATCTCGAGCTTCTAGTATTCCCCAAACCAAAAAAACAGGTTTGTATGCTATAATTAAGGTTGTTTTGAAACGCAAGGTAATGGGGGATTACAATGGCAGCATATACGCCGATGATACAGCAATATTTAAAGATAAAGGCAGAGTATCAGGATGCCTTTTTATTTTTTCGCCTTGGCGACTTTTATGAAATGTTTTTTGAAGATGCAAAGAGAGCATCTGCTGAACTTGAAATCACACTGACGAGCAGAGACGGAGGCAGTGCCGACAGAATTCCAATGTGCGGCGTTCCATATCACTCTGCACCAGGATATATTGAAACATTGATTGAGAAAGGCTACAAAGTGGCCATTTGTGAACAGACGGAAGATCCAAAACAGGCTAAAGGTGTTGTACGCAGGGAAGTTGTGCAGCTGATCACACCGGGAACAGTCATGAATGGCAAAGGCCTTCAGGAAAGAGAAAACAATTACATAGCATCTGTATCCGAGTTCTCATCCTGCTACGGATTTGCTGTTACGGATCTGTCTACCGGAGAAAATCAAGTCACTCTTTTAAACGGATTTGATGAAGTGATCAGCGAGATGTATTCTCTGAATGTAAGAGAGCTTGTCGCAGATCCTGATTTTCCTCAGGATGCACTTAAAAAGGTGACAGAGAGATCGAAAGTGACGATTTCTTTTCAGTCTGCAGAAAAATGGGATGCTTTTTCCCCCATTATGGAACACCTGACAGATGACCGGCTGAAAGAGACATTTGGCAGGCTGTGCACTTATCTGCAGAAAACGCAGAAAAGAAGCCTCGATCACCTGCAAAAAGTAAAAGTGTACAAGCTTCAGGATTTTATGAAGATTGATATCTATTCAAAAAGAAATCTTGAATTGACAGAAACGATCCGATCCAAAGGCAAAAAAGGATCGCTCCTATGGCTGCTTGATGAAACGAAAACGGCCATGGGCGGACGGATGCTGAAACAATGGATTGACAGACCGCTGCTGTCTAAAACGGAAATAGAAAGCCGACTCGATACGGTTCAATCGCTGCTGAATCACTATTTTGAACGCGAGGATCTCAGAGAGAAACTGAAAGAAGTGTACGATCTTGAACGTCTTGCAGGCAGAGTCGCTTTCGGCAGCGTAAATGCAAGAGATTTAATTCAGCTGAAGAAATCACTTCAGCAGGTTCCTGCCATTAAAGAAGTTCTTTCTGGAATCCATCACGCTGCGCTTCGTGAAATAGAGCACAAGATTGATCCCTGCACAGAGCTGTGTGAATTGCTTGACGCTGCACTTGTTGAAAACCCGCCTCTTTCAATAAAAGACGGAAACATTATGAAGGACGGGTTTCATGAACAGCTTGATCAATTCAGGGATGCAAGCAGAAACGGGAAGTCATGGATAGCGGAGCTTGAACAGCAGGAGAGGGTCCGCACTGGCATCAAATCACTGAAAATCGGATACAATCGTGTGTTCGGATATTATATTGAGGTAACCCGTGCAAATGCTCATTTACTTGAAGAAGGAAGATATACACGCAAACAGACACTTACGAATGCTGAACGGTATATTACTCCTGAACTCAAGGAGAAGGAAACACTCATTCTTGAAGCAGAAGAAAAAATGGTTGATATCGAATACCAGCTGTTTACTGAACTGAGAGAACAGGTCAAACACTTTATTCCTAACCTCCAGTCTCTTGCCAAGTGCATAAGCGAACTGGACGTCCTGCAGTGTTTTGCGGTCATCAGTGAAAAGCGCCATTATACAAAACCTGTGTTCTCAGATGGCGAACTGTTCATCAAAGACGGAAGACATCCGGTTGTTGAGAAAGTGATGAATTCACAGGAGTATGTTCCAAATGACTGCTATTTCTCGAACGATCGCGGCATGCTTTTAATTACGGGTCCTAATATGTCCGGTAAAAGCACATATATGAGACAGGTGGCTCTGACGAGTATTCTTGCTCAAATCGGCTGCTTTGTTCCGGCTTCAGAGGCGGTGCTTCCGGTCTTTGACCAGATCTTCACAAGAATTGGGGCTGCCGATGATTTAATATCAGGACAAAGTACATTTATGGTCGAAATGCTTGAAGCCAAAAATGCGATTGTTCATGCGACAGGCAAAAGCCTGATTCTGTTCGATGAGATCGGCAGGGGAACATCCACATATGACGGCATGGCATTGGCCCAGGCAATTATTGAGCATATTCATCACCATATTGGAGCAAAAACACTCTTTTCCACGCACTATCATGAGCTTACAAGTCTTGCAGAAGAACTGCCTATGCTTCAAAACGTTCATGTATCAGCGGTTGAAGAGAATGGGAAAGTTGTGTTTCTTCATAAGATTAAAGAAGGTCCTGCAGATAAAAGCTACGGAATTCATGTGGCAGAACTGGCAGAACTCCCCCAGAACCTGATCAAAAGGGCAAAAGAAATTCTTGAAGGACTGGAAGGAGAACAAACGAGCAAAGTTCCTGCAGCCGTACAGGAAAATAGGGAAACCTTTGAAAAAACGGATGATGCCCAGCTCTCTTTCTTCAATGAGCAGCCAGCCAGAAAAGAAGGCGGCAGGCAGGCTCCAAAAAAAGATCTTCTTGTGCTTGAGCAAATCCGGGCCATCAATCTGCTTGAAATGACGCCGCTTGATGCAATGAATGAACTGTATCAGCTGCAAAAAAAATTAAAATAGCTGGAAGGTGAATAGGATGGGGAAAATAGTCCGCCTAGACGATTCACTATCAAATAAAATCGCTGCCGGTGAAGTAGTAGAGCGTCCGGCTTCTGTCGTGAAAGAACTGGCAGAAAACAGCATAGATGCCGGAAGCACCGTGATTGAAATTCACGTGGAAGAAGCCGGCCTTGCAAAAATCCGCATTATCGACAATGGGGAAGGCATTCAGCCTGAAGATTGTCTTAATGCTTTTCACAGACATGCGACAAGCAAAATAAAAGATGAGAATGACCTGTTTCGAATCAGAACACTTGGTTTCCGGGGAGAAGCCCTGCCGAGTATCGCTTCCGTATCGCATATTGAGCTCAAAACAAGCACAGGCGACGGAGCAGGAACACGAATGGTTCTCAAAGGCGGAAAAGTGGAAGTTCACGAAGCAGCCTCAAGCAGGAAAGGCAGCGACCTCACTGTCTCTAATCTGTTTTTCAATACACCTGCACGGCTGAAATATGTAAAAACAGTTCATACAGAGCTCGGGAATATAACAGATGTTGTGAACCGTCTGGCTCTGTCCAATCCAAATGTATCATTCAAGCTGACTCATAACGGAAAACAGCTGCTTCATACGAGCGGCAACGGGGACGTGCGTCAGGTCATTGCCGGCATATACGGCCTTCCGATTGCTAAAAAAATGATCCCAATCCACCTTCAGTCCCTTGATTTTGAAGTGACAGGCTTTATATCCCTGCCTGAAATCACAAGGGCCTCGAGGAACTATATTTCTACTATCGTAAACGGAAGGTTCATCAAGAACTACCCGCTTGCAAAAGCGATTCAGCAGGGATACCACACGCTGCTTCCAATCGGCAGGTTTCCCGTTGTTTTCCTGGAGATCAGCATGGATCCGATTCTTGTGGATGTCAATGTGCACCCCGCTAAAATGGAAGTGCGCCTGAGCAAGGAAGCGGAACTGAATGAGCTTATTATAAATGGAATAAAAGAGTCTTTTTCAAAGAAACAGCTGATACCTGATGCTGCCCTGCCGAAACGAAAAGAAAAAGCGGCTGAAGAGCAGCAGTCCTTTATGTTCAGTCATGCTGAAAAGAAGACAGGCATCGGCTCCGATCAGCCGGTCCGAACAGAATCATTTTCCGTACAGGCCTCAAATCCGGTACGGGAAGAGAAGCCTGCTGCCCCTTTTGTGGTAGAAGCGGAGGAAGACTATGCTGCTGATCATGAACCTGAAAGGGATATAGAGCAGCCGGCAGTTGAGGAAGTGCGTTCAGAACAGCTCATCGATCAATCCGGGGAAGAAACCCGCGTGCCGGTTCTTTATCCAATCGGTCAAATGCACGGCACCTACATTCTCGCTCAAAACGATAATGGACTCTATATTATTGATCAGCATGCCGCACAGGAACGAATTAACTATGAATATTTCAAAGAAAAAGTTGGACAGGTAGCTTCAGAAGTTCAGGAACTGTTAGTTCCTATCACGCTGCACTATTCAGCAGATGAAGCAGTCATTCTGGCTGAGAAGATGCCTGAGCTTGCCCAAGTGGGGATCTTCCTTGAGCCCTTCGGCGGGAACAGCTTTATTGTCAGGTCCCACCCTCAGTGGTTTCCAAAAGGCGAAGAGGGAAGCATTATTGAAGAAATCATTCAGGAAGTGCTCGATCACAGGCAGGCGGATATTAAAAAAATCAGAGAAGAAGCAGCCATTATGATGAGCTGCAAAGCAGCGATTAAAGCAAATCATCACCTGCGCCACGATGAAATCTTCGCGCTGCTTGAAACGCTCAGAAAAACAGCCGATCCCTTTACATGTCCTCACGGCAGGCCGATTATTATTCATTACTCAACGTATGAGATGGAAAAGATGTTTAAGCGTATTATGTAAAAGTGAAAAGACAATCATGCCCTGCACAGTTATCTGTGCAGGGCAAACTTTTATACCTATCCCAGAAAAAACGGCACGTCTGCTATCGATTATTTCTCTCAAAAAGAAGTTCGAAAAAGAAACCAGCATAAATAATCACTGAGAATCCGCAGTATTCAATCACTGGATCTGTATTAGGCGTCTGGTTTACCATCATAGTCAGCTCCCTTATCATCTTGACCTAGGGGGCAGCCATTTATCAAGGAATTCAGGCAACTGGCCCTCTGAAATGGTGACTCCTGTATGCCCCTTCTTACTCAATAAAAAAGTCTTGTCTTTACTTGAAGCATGTTCAATAATGGGTCTGCTCTGATTTTCCGAAACGAGCTGATCATCTTCTCCGCAAATAACAAGAAGATTGCAGGAGATGTTTTTAAGTTTAACCTTCCTGTTCATGATGGAGAGTTTACCTTTAATCAGACTGTTCTTCTTTGCTAATTCTAAGACTAAGTCTCTGATAAAAGCACCTGGCATAGGCAAGTATGAGTTTGCCCATTTGTTGAAGCGAATCCATTTTTGTATATAAGCTGGATCATCTGTTCTTCCTAAAAGAGCCAGGTATGGTGAAAAATATACTGGAGAAGTCAGCAGCCGCATTCCTGCTTTGACCTCTGAAGCAGAAATTAATCTGCTCCATTCGGTCATCTGATTAATATCAGTTTCATCCGCTGTTCTTAGTTCAGATAACCATTTGCTATAAACATTTGTTTCTTCAAAATCTATGGGTGCAGCATATAAAATGAGATTTTTTATCTTTTCCTCCGCAATGGAAGCATATATGGCCGCAAGTGTTCCTCCCAAACAATAGCCGATGACTGTTAAGTTCTCAGCTTTTGAATGCAATAGAGTTCTGTTTGCCGCTTTTTGAACGTATTTTGCGACATAATCCTCTAATGAGTCATCTTTATCCTCATAGCCGGGCTCTCCGAATTCAAGTAGATATACATCAAATCCCGCATTCACAAACGACCCAATGACGCTTTTGCCGGGAATGAGATCTAAAATATCCGGTTTATTTACAGGAGAATATATAAGGAATAGAGGTGTGTTAAATTTTCTTGAATGCGTTGGGTAATACCACAGCGTTGTTTTATTTAACTGCCATACAGGATTTCTACTTAAGCCTGTTGGGCTGATCTGTGTCAATTCAGCAGAGCTCCTTTCTTATTTTTTCTTGTTTTGTTGCACAAGACTTTTCATCTCATTAAGCTTTGCATCAATCTCCAGAAGTTTTTCCTCGATAGAATCAATCTTTTCTTCCGTTTTAATCACCAATTTAGCTGTATTTGCTACATCATCTTTGCTTGGAAGGTTATGCGCCGAAGAGAAATTGCCTAATAGTTTCTGCAGTTCTGTTTTTTTCTGGGTGTTGAATACCAATCGACTAAAATCTTTGTCATTAATTTTTTCCTTAATAGCATGATTGAGATTTGACTCTAACTGAAACCCGGCTTTTTTAACCAAGTCTTTCAATTGCGGATTTTTCTTTTTCCCCATCTTATATCCTCCTTTATAAGTGAAGTAATGAGAAAATACAGGTGAAATCACCTGTATTTTCGAGAGTGAAGTGAAAGGCAGATTCTCTTTGTTCCTGAATCTTATTAATAGATTATGTTCGACAAAAAAATTAGATTGGGTCAATTTATCATGGCAATTGCTCATTTTTTTAAAAAAAATTGGAAGTTCTATTTGCAGAAAAGTCGAAAAATGTGTTTTTGCAGGAGGTTATATCCCCATACGTAAAAATTTGTCGTGAATATGATGGAGTAAACAGGAAGGAGAGATGGTCATGATCAACCGCAAAACAACTGATTTATTTGTCAAAATGCTTCTCGATAAGTATGGATTAGAAACAAAGCTGAAAGCTATTCCGGAGGATAAGAAAAAACCTCTCAGAGACATGGTCACTGAGCTGAATAGCCAAGTTGAGGATTTTCTAAGCAATTTAAAATCAAAAACTGAGAAAGGGGGGAAATAACATGGGAAGAAACAGAGTCATTTTTTCTGACTGCGCAGGTACTGAAGAAGTTGCAGGCGAAATGGATATGGGCGGCAGCGGCATTGGAAATGCGAATGGAGTATCTCAAAGAGCAAGACAATCTGTTCAAGCAGGTCAGCGTTCAACTGAGAAAATCAGTATTGTTGATTCTACAGATGTAAATGTACTGACAATTGATGTTCAGGCTGCACTTGCGCTTCAGGCTGCTATTCAAGCTGCAATTGTTCTCATTATCAGACTTTCGTTTGCTGATGATATTGAACAGGCTGACCGCTTCAGTGAAGAATTATTCCAATTCACAAGTATTGATCAAGTAAATGAGCAAGAAATTCTTATCAAAGATTCTCATAACGTTAACGTAGGAGCATTAGATCTGGATCTAGTTATTACAATTCAATTACTAATTCAAGTATTGGCAGCTCTTGCACTAAGCTTAGATATCCTATAAAGCTCGTTTAAAAGGGGTGTTCCTGTTTCTGGGGACACCTTAATACTGTAAAGGGATTGATAATTATAAAAATAGGTAAAAGAATTAGAGAACTAAGAGAAACGAGAGGTATACCATTAGGATGTATGGCTGAAAGTTTAAATCTCTCTGTTTCTCACTTATTATCTATTGAAAGAAATACAAGAAGAGCAACCTCAAATGAGATTGCAGACATTTGTCGCGTGCTTGGTGTAAAAAGATATGAACTATATGCCGATACTATAGATTATTTGTAGCAAAAAGAAGAATGCCGGTTAGGCTTCTTCTTTTACATCAGTCAAACTGACTGCAGCTGCTTCCATACTTAACGACGTCATAAATGGATCTGCCGTCAGACGAATGTGTCTCTGAATACTTAAATGGCAGAAGCGAGAAGAAAACAAAGTAAACAGAAAAATAGACAAACTGATAAAAGAAGATGTGCGGATTCAGCAGCCCTGCATGAATCATAGAATTAACGATAATGATGGAGGCCAGGTTGAAGATGGATCCACCTGCATATACAAGGACGTGTGTCCATTTGCTATCCCATTTCAATCGTTCATACTGACAAAAAGAGTCCAGAAAGTAATATTGATTAATTTGAAGCTTTCCGACTCTGAGCAGAAGTTTTCCTCTCCCTAATGTAAAAAAAGCCTTTCCTCCAAACAACCAGACAAAGACAAAATGCCCAAGCTGATGAATGAAGGCAACGATGGGCAAAACAAAAAAGAAAGCCCAGAAAAAAGTAATCATATCCTCAAGCTGAAACAACGGGCATGCCCCTCTCATTAGAATTACCTTTTAGTTTCCCTGTTTTTCTTTGTTAAAACGGCATATTGAGATATTTATGACCCTCGCTTGCTTTCTTTCATACTTTGATAAAAAGCTTGAAAGGAAGCTGCCTTATGAAGGAAATGAATGTTCGGGAGCCTCTGCCTGTTCCCCATGCTCACTTTTATCAGGGAGTGACAGAGGAACAGGAAGGTCACACGCATGCCCTGCTTGGATTTTCTAAACCTCTCAACGGCACGTCATTTGACAGGCATTACCACTATGTAGAAGGGGTTACCACGTTTGACAACAATCATTATCATCGCTTTTATGTAAAGACCGGACCGCCCATTCCAATGCTTGACGGCACACACTATCATCTGTTTGAGGGGAAAAGTTACAGAAACTACACAGAAGCAGAGCCGACTCAGTTTGGAGGGGTTGTATACTCTCCGCAGCAGAAAAAGGTTCATCAGCATTTGTTCAGCGGAAGAACGAGCGGTCCGATCGGATATTAATCCATTCAGGCCGTTTGAGGGTGCTGATATCTGGAAATAATAAACTGGTATTCAATGATTTAAAGTGATAAGATGTTGAAAAGCGGATATAAAGCAAGAAAGTGTGATTACAGATTGAAGAAAGAAAAACTGCTCGTGATAATTGGACCGACCGCGGTCGGGAAAACAAAGTTGAGCATTGAACTTGCCAAAAGGCTGAACGGTGAAATTATAAGCGGGGACAGCATGCAGATCTACCGCGGGATGGATATTGGGACGGCAAAAGCTGCACCGGATGAAATGGATGGTGTGCGCCATCACCTGATCGATATTAAAGATCCTGATGAGTCGTTTTCCGCCGCTGAATTTCAGGAATTAGCACGTCCACTTATCACCGATATTCACTCAAGAGGCAAGTTTCCAATCATTGCCGGCGGGACAGGCATGTATATTCAGTCTGTTATCTATGATTATCAGTTTACAGAACAGGCATCGGATCCTGAGTACAGGCAGATGCTTGAAGAAGAAGCTGAAGCCAGAGGCAATGAATTCATACACAAGAAACTGTCTGATGCAGATCCGGAATCAGCTCAAAGAATTCATCCGAATAATGTGAGGAGAGTCATCAGGGCTCTTGAAATCTTCCGCTGCACCGGCAAAACGATGACAGAGTTTTTAAACGAACAGGAGAAAGTGCTGCTTTACGACCTTGTCATTGTCGGGTTAACGATGGAGCGAAGCGAGCTCTATGAACGGATTGATCACCGAGTTGATCTTATGATGGAGCAGGGGCTGCTGGCTGAGGCAAAACAACTGCATGAGAATGGAATCCGTGACTGTCAGTCTGTACAGGCCATCGGTTATAAAGAGCTTTTCGCTTATTTTGACGGGAAGTCTTCTCTCGAAGATGCAGTGGATCAGCTGAAACAGAACTCCCGCCGCTATGCGAAGCGCCAGCTTACATGGTTCCGCAACAAAATGGACGTGGAATGGTTTGATGTAAGCAGCCCGCATGATGCAAATGACAGATTCAATGAAATTTTCACTTATATAGCAGGAAAGCTTCAATTAAGCTAGAATACATAAAACATAGAGAAAAGAGGAGGACGAAACATGAAACAAACAGTCAATATCCAAGACCAATTTTTAAACTCAATGCGCAAAGAAAGTACATTTGTAACGGTGTACCTTCTGAACGGATTTCAGCTCAGAGGCCTTGTTAAAGGATTTGACAACTTTACAGTCCTGCTGGAAACAGAAGGCAAGCAGCAGCTGATTTTCAAACATGCGATTTCAACGTTTGCGCCTCAGAAACATGTTTCCCTTGAAATAGAATAGTCAGTTAAAATCAGCCTTCATATGCGGAGGCTGATTTTTTATTTGTCTTGTTTCAAAGAGTCTCCTGATGATCAGGAAATGGATTTATTTCTCGGGAAAGCGCAGAATCCATCAATATTCAGCAATATTCTCTCCGCGGAAAAATAATTTCATCTTTTAGATAGGCATTTGTCACGATTTTGCCCCAAGCAACGTATAGTAATAAAAGAATGTGAGGTGAACATCTTTGGATCAAGCAGTCACATTTAAAAACAACGGGCAAATTAATGTGATTCTTAGCGGCCAGAAAAAGGTCTATCATGAGCGAATCAGCGAAACAGCCACATATGAACTGAAAATCCCCAAAACAGAACCGCAGCATGCCATATTAAATGAAATTGAAGCAGAGCTGAATACGCTTGTAGGCATGGATGAACTGAAGCGGATGATTAAAGAAATTTATGCATGGATTTTTATTAATAAAAAGCGGGAAGAACAGGGGCTGAAAGCAGGAAAACAGTCTCTTCATATGATGTTCAAAGGAAATCCCGGCACAGGGAAAACAACAGTAGCCAGATTGATCGGGAAATTATTTTTCCAGATGAATGTGCTCTCAAAAGGCCATTTAATTGAAGCGGAACGGGCAGATCTTGTGGGAGAATACATTGGACATACCGCACAGAAAACACGGGACCTGATTAAAAAGTCCCTTGGAGGCATTCTTTTTATAGATGAAGCCTATTCCCTTGCCCGCGGGGGAGAAAAGGACTTTGGGAAAGAAGCCATTGACACTCTCGTTAAGCATATGGAAGATAAACAGCATGAATTTGTTCTCATATTGGCGGGCTATTCCAAGGAGATGGATCATTTTCTTTCATTAAATCCCGGCCTGCATTCCAGATTTCCGCTCGTGGTAGATTTTCCGGATTATTCTGTTGAACAGCTGATGGAAATCTCAAAGCGCATGATGAAGGAAAGAGAATATTCATTCAGCAAAGAGGCTGAATGGAAATTCCGCGAGCATCTGAATGACATGAAAACAAACCTTGCCCCGTCAAAATTCTCAAATGGCAGGTATGTCAGAAATATCATTGAAAAATCCATCCGCTCCCAGGCGATGAGACTTCTAACAGCGAATCAATTGGGACGGGACGAACTTGTCACGATCTTGAGTCAGGATCTGGTGATTAAAGAATAAACATAAAGGACAAAAAAAGCCGCGGCTGCGGCTTTTTTCAATGGTGGATGGAGCGGTTTGGAAGCTGCCATTTGTTTGTATAGGAGAGAACTCTGCAAACAACGAGCAGAATAAATAGAGTATAAAGCTGAAAAGGTGACTGGGCCAGATCAAATCCGATAATTAGGCCTGCAAGGACAGCCCACACAGCATAAATTTCTGATCTCAGTACGAGCGGTTTTCTTCCAGCCAGCAAATCCCTGACAATACCGCCGCCGCTTCCTGTCAGTACTGCAGCCACAACAACTGCACTGATCGGATGATTCATCTCAGCAGCATACAGCGCTCCTTGAATAGCGAATGCCGAAAGTCCGATCGCATCGGTGAAATTTCCCCACTTCTGCCAGTGTTTAAGCAGGTTGTTGGGGAATAAAAACACGGTCGTCATGGCAACAAGAGCGATCTGAAAGAGTGTCCCCTGCTCCCATAAAGCCGAAACCGGCACGCCGATGAGAAGATTTCTGATGGCTCCTCCTCCAAATGCGGTGACAATGCCAAGAATATACACCCCGAGAATATCATATTCCTCTTCCATCGCAACAATGGCGCCGCTCACTGCAAAAGCAATTGTGCCGATGATGCTTAATACTTCCCACGTCATATATGTATCCCCTTTTTCATAAATGTCAGATATCTTTAATTAGAAGCGGCTGCATGAAAGCAGCCGTCTTGATTTTATATGCGTATCCGCTTTAATGCAATCCTTTTCTTTTAAAATAGTCTTCGAATCGTTCCTATGTGCGTAAAAACGTAAAGCATTAGTGGATTCTTTGTTTTTTTGGTATGATAAAGAAGCAAAATTATGAGTAAAAGGATGGTACCCGTTTGAAAGAGACAATGAATACCGGGAGTGAAAAAGTCATTCTGGTCGGCTGCCAGCTTCCAAAGACAGAAGATGAAGCGTTCAGTTATACAATGAGCGAGCTTGCCTCCCTTACTAAAACAGCGAACGGAGAAGTGCTCGTCCAGCTGTCGCAGAAGAGAGAGCGCATTCACCCGGCAACATACATAGGCAAAGGCAAAGTTGATGAACTGCTTGCTCTTTCAGAAGAGCTTGAGCCGGACTTAATTATATTTAATGATGAGCTTTCTCCAAGTCAGCAGCGCAATCTGTCGGCTGCCCTTGATGTGAAAATTATTGACCGCACACAGCTGATACTTGATATATTTGCGACGCGGGCAAAATCAAAAGAAGGCAAGCTTCAGGTGGAGCTTGCGCAGCTTCAGTATCTTTTGCCGAGGCTGAGCGGACAGGGAATCAATCTTTCAAGACAGGGCGGCGGAATCGGCACGAGGGGGCCGGGCGAAACGCAGCTTGAAACAGATAGAAGACATATTAGAACCCGCATACATGAAATTAAGATGCAGCTTGCTGCAATTGTCAGCCACCGGAACCGCTATCGTGAAAGAAGAAAGAAAAATCAGGCTTTCCAAGTAGCTCTGGTCGGCTACACAAATGCCGGGAAATCGACATTGTTTAACCGAATTACAGACGCGGGCACATTTGAAGAAGACCTTCTTTTTGCCACACTTGATCCGATGACAAGGAAGATGACACTTCCATCGGGCTATCAGGCTCTTTTAACAGATACGGTAGGATTCATTCAGGATCTGCCGACAACGCTTGTTGCAGCGTTCCGCTCTACACTTGAAGAAGTGAAAGAGGCGGATTTAATTCTGCATGTTGTCGACAGTTCAAATGAAGATTACGTCAATCATGAAAAAACGGTCTATAAACTGCTGGAAGAACTCAAGGTCACGACGATTCCGGTTTTAACGGTATATAACAAGCAAGATAAGCAGTCGGCTGGCTTTGTTCCTTCACCGAAAGGCGAGCATGTGCTGATCAGCGCTTTTTCGGATGCGGACATTGCAAAACTGAAACAGAAGATCCAGTCGTTTTCAATGGAGCTGATGGAAGAATACAGCATTGATGTGCCTGCTTCAGAAGGCAAGCTTCTGGCTTCATTGAAAACAGAAACCATGGTAGGGCACTTTGCCTTTAATGAAGAAGAAAATCATTATGAAATACAGGGACACTTCCTGCCGGGACATGCAGCTTCCGGCCAGATAGAGATGTATAAGAGAAAGGGAAACAAACATGTTTAACCAATTGAAATACGGTGATAAGCTTGCGCAGCTTGCTGCAGAGGCAGAAGAAAAAATCAGAGATACCCACAAAAAAATTGATGAACGAATGGAAATGAACCAGTTCCGGGTTCTTCAAAGCTACAGAGACCATAGAGTGAGCGACTCACATTTTATCCCGACTACAGGATATGGGTATGATGACCATGGAAGGGATACGCTGGAACAGATTTATGCGGATGTTTTCGGCGGGGAGTCAGGGCTTGTAAGGCCGCAGATCATTTCAGGCACCCATGCCATCTCCATTGCCCTGTTTGGAGTGCTCCGTCCATTTGATGAACTTCTATACATAACGGGAAAGCCTTATGATACCCTTGAAGAGATTGTGGGCATCAGAGGAAGCGGCACCGGTTCTCTAAGTGAATTTAAAATCGGCTACCGGGCTGTTGAACTGAAAGAAGACGGCGGCATAGATTATGATGCCGTCGGTGCTGCCATTACAGAAAAGACAAAGATGATCGGCATTCAGCGCTCAAAAGGATATGCCACAAGGCCATCTTATACTCTTGCAGAAATTAAGCAGATGATTGACTTTGTCAAATCCATTAAGCCTGATGTTGTTGTCTTTGTCGACAATTGCTACGGTGAATTTGTTGAAGAGCTTGAACCTTGTCACGTCGGTGCCGATCTTATGGCTGGTTCGCTTATTAAAAATCCGGGCGGCGGACTTGCGAAAACAGGCGGTTATATCGTTGGGCGCAAGGATCTGGTGGAAGCATGCTCCTACCGGATGACATCACCTGGTATTGGGGCTGAGGCAGGCGCGTCCCTCTACAGTCTTCAGGAAATGTATCAGGGATTCTTCCTTGCTCCTCACGTTGTTGCCCAATCTTTAAAAGGTGCAGTGTTTACGGCAGCGATGCTTGAACTTGCAGGGCTTAAAACAAACCCGTCCTGGGATGCAGTCCGCACAGACCTTATTCAATCTGTCCAGTTTGAGCAGTCTGATTTAATGGTTGCGTTTTGCCAGGCCATACAATATGCATCACCGGTCAATTCGCACGTGACGCCATATCCGAGCTATATGCCGGGTTATGAGAACGATGTCATAATGGCTGCAGGAACTTTTGTACAGGGAGCAAGCATAGAACTCTCTGCAGACGGGCCGCTGCGTCCCCCGTATACAGCTTATGTGCAGGGCGGATTAACGTATTCTCATGTGAAAATTGCCATCTGTTCTGCTCTTGATCATCTTTTGGACAAGAATTTAATTCGTCTGTAATCGGATATAAATCCAAATGTCATTTTTCCTAACATAGTGTTGACACATTATATGACATGGAATATAATAAGATTAAGTTAAGAAAAGGAGGGAATACAATGGGTGATACGATTCGACGCTCGATGCCCTTATTCCCGATCGGAATTGTCATGCAGCTGACAGAACTCTCTGCCAGGCAAATTCGATATTATGAAGAAAACGGCTTGATTTTCCCTGCAAGAACAGAAGGGAACAGACGCCTATTTTCATTTAATGATGTAGATACGCTTCTTGAAATAAGAAGCCTTATCGAACAAGGCATTAACATGGCCGGCATCAAGCAGATTTTTTCTTCTAAGGATAAAAGTATGGAACGCGAAGAAGAAGGCCAGCCTAAAAAAGTGGAAAAACCGGATCTGACCGACGCTGAACTCAGAAAGCTGCTGAAAGCTGAACTGATGCAGGCCGGAAGGTTCCAGAGATCATCGCTCAGACAGGGTGACATGTCTAGATTTTTCCATTAATTAACGCAGCTTCACTTTATTTTTCACAATAAATATTACTTAGTATTGTTAGGAGAGGATTTTCACAATGGCAAAGTATTCGAGAGAAGATATTGTACGCTTAGTACAAGAAGAAAACGTAAAATACATCAGACTGCAGTTCACGGACATCCTTGGAACAATCAAAAACGTAGAAATTCCTGCAAGCCAGCTTGAAAAAGCACTTGACAACAAATGCATGTTTGACGGATCTTCAATTGAAGGATTTGTCCGCATTGAAGAATCTGACATGTATCTGTATCCTGATCTTGATACGTTTGTTATTTTCCCTTGGACATCTGAAAAAGGCAAAGTTGCACGTTTCATCTGCGACATCTACAGCCCGGACGGCACACCATTTGATGGAGATCCGCGCAACAACTTAAGACGTATGCTGAAAGAAATGGAAGACCTTGGATTCACTGACTTCAACCTTGGGCCTGAGCCGGAATTCTTCCTTTTCAAGCTTGACGAAAAAGGAGAACCAACTCTTGAGCTGAACGATCACGGCGGCTACTTCGACCTTGCTCCGACTGACCTTGGAGAAAACTGCAGACGTGACATCGTGCTTGAGCTTGAAGAAATGGGCTTTGAAATTGAAGCATCTCACCATGAGGTAGCTCCTGGCCAGCATGAAATCGACTTCAAATATGCCGGTGCAGTAAAAGCTTGTGATGATATCCAAACATTCAAACTTGTTGTTAAAACAATTGCGCGCAAACACGGATTGCATGCTACATTCATGCCGAAGCCGCTGTTTGGAGTAAATGGATCTGGAATGCACATGAACCTCTCTCTTTTCAAAGACGGAGTGAACTCATTCTATGACAAAAACAGTGAACTTGAGCTGAGCGAAACAGCGAGACATTTCATTGCCGGCGTAATCAAGCATGCACCAAACTTTACAGCTGTTACGAATCCGACAGTTAACTCATATAAACGTCTAGTACCTGGCTACGAGGCACCATGCTATGTTGCCTGGTCTGCACAAAACAGAAGCCCGCTTATCCGTATCCCTGCTTCACGCGGACTAAGCACACGCGTAGAAGTGCGCAGTGTTGACCCTTCTGCAAACCCGTACCTTGCAATGAGCGTATTGCTTGCTGCTGGTCTTGACGGCATTAAAAACAAACTTGCTGCTCCAAAACCGATTGACCGCAACATCTATGTCATGACGAAAGAAGAGCGTGTTGAGAATGGAATCGTAGATCTTCCTGCAACATTAGCACAGGCTCTTGATCTTCTGAAAACAGACGAAGTAATCATCAACGCACTTGGCGAGCATTTGTTTGAGCATTTTGTAGAAGCGAAAGAAATCGAATGGGATATGTTCCGCACTCAAGTTCACCCATGGGAACGCGAGCAGTACATGTCTCAATACTAAGAATCACACTCAAAAACCTCAGCTGTCTGCTGAGGTTTTTTTGCACAATCAAGCTTTTTAGTCAATTCCATCTGATTTTCTTTTTTGAAGATAGTCCTTCAGCAGCCTCATTATGGCTATTACGGCAAGTATGGAACCAACTGCAATCCCGGATAAAGCGACCACGAGTGAAATGTATTCAAAAATAGAGTAATTTGCAAGCTTGTTCCAGCTTATGCTGCCTTTCCAGTCCTCAATGACAAGGTTCATGCCATAGATTCCGGAAATAACCGTATAAGTAGTAAGGATCAGCAGCAGGGAATTGTGGCGTTTGCTGGCCAGCTTCTCCTGGTTTTGATAAAGACTGTCCATCGTATTCTTCACTTCTTTATAGAGGGTCTCAATTTTGAACCTGTCTTTCATCATAACAGAAAGCTCCTGGCCTTCCGTTCTGCTGCTGATTTCTGAAAAGATATACTTAGCGGTGAAATTAGCAATCGAGCGGATCAGACCTTCCATTTTATCCTGTTTCTGATCAATGTAGAGCTGTGAATAGCTGTATGAAAGCTTTAGAAGAACAATTTTATAGAAAAGATGCAGGATGAGATTGTAGTAGAGCTGTCCAACCATTTCTTCCGCGGTCACGTTCTCCTGACCCACATCATTCGTAATTTTAGTGAATGTATGATCACTCACAACGTGAAAGCTGCCGGGTGACCACCTGTCGTAAATGTGATCCTTAAGATAGTGGTCTATATATGCGGAATTGCTTGCGGACATATACGGCCTGCCGTTTTGATCATAGCCATTTATGTGGCCTATTCGAAAAAGAGTATCCGAAGAAATCTCTGCGTCCTTTTCTGTCAAAAGATAACTGCTGACAAACATTCTCTCGTCAATAAAGTAGGGAAGGCTTCCAAGGTAAGTTGACTGGCTGTTTTCACTTTTTTCTATATACGGGACAACAGAGGGGCACAGCTCTTCAAAAATAAAATCCTGAATCTTTTCGTAAGTGCCCAGTCCTGAATGAAGAACAGTTCCTTTTTCTTCTGTAATAAATGGTTCAAGAACCCTGAAGTGATCCATAAAATCGAGTGCATCGCTCAGTGACCATGTATTGCTGTTTGATGTCAGCTCTGTCCTTATGGTGATCATTCCGACAGAAAAAGGGCATATATACAGATCGATTGAGTGGACATTGAAAGAATATTCATTTACAGCTGTACGAAGCGTGCATTTTCTGTCAAAGGATTTTGAGTATCGATTTATAGCCTTATCCTGATGCTGATCCGGAAAGAGAATCTGTTCTATGTACGGCATAAAATAATGTTTCAGGCGTTTATGGGGAAGACTTGTTTTCTCTCCGTAAAATTTTGTCTGCTGGGCGCTGCTGTTAATGCTGAAAAATTCAAATCCGTTCGCCTTAAGTTCATCAGTCAGCTGGGAGATGCAGTCGCTGTCCCATGAAAAAGGAAAAATAAATTGGGCATTCGCCCGCAGAATGGCCGGTTCTTTTGTCATAGGCACCCTCTCATCTTTTTTTTATTATTATGTTCCCCTGAGAGAAGGCTGCAAAACAGGCAAATAAAAAAACTTTGCCTGTAAAAGCAAAGTTTTCAGTGTATGTTTCTATAAACTCCAACAACTTTTCCCAGGATGACAACATGTCTGAGAATAATCGGTTCAAGTGTAGAGTTTTCCGGCTGAAGGCGCACGTAATCTTTCTCTTTGAAAAAACGTTTGACAGTTGCCTCATCATCCTCTGTCATGGCAACAACGATATCCCCGTTGTTTGCAGTGTTCTGCTGTTTGACAATAACCATGTCCCCGTCAAGAATACCGGCTTCAATCATACTGTCTCCCATAATCTCGAGCATGAAGATCTGATCATCGGATGCGGCGAACGTATCTGGAAGAGGAAAATATTCCTCGACGTTTTCAATGGCTGTGATCGGGGAACCGGCTGTTACTTTCCCGATTACAGGAACGTTAATCACGCTTGAACGCGGAATCATCGCTGTCTCATCTTCTAATATTTCGATCGCTCTCGGCTTTGTCGGATCCCGTCTGATCAGCCCTTTGCTTTCAAGCCTGGCAAGATGGCCGTGCACAGTTGAGCTCGAAGCAAGGCCCACTGCTTCGCCGATCTCACGGACTGATGGCGGATATCCTTTCTTTTGTACTTCAAGCTTAATAAAAGTGAGGATATCCTGCTGCCTCTTTGAAAGTTTTGTCATTTTATCCACCTCGCGTCCTGTAATTTATGTTGATTATAGCATGTTTTTCCTGCATATACAAACATAAGTTCGAAAAATGGCGTTGACAGAAACGTTTGTTCGCATTATACTGAAACTATCAAATATACGAACAAACATTCTATTAAGGTGGGGATTGAGTTGAAAGGTTCATTATCTTACGTTATTTCTTTCTTTGCAGTTGTCATTGTAGCTGTCTTTGCATTATCATACACAGGAGAAAAAGAAAGCCTTGATCATTATGTATCCATTGAAATAGCAGAAGGTGACAGTATATGGAGCCTTGCAGATCAATATGAAGAGCATCACCGCATGTCCAAAACCGATTTCGTTGAATGGGTTCAGGATAAAAACGGACTGCCGACAGCTGTGATCAAGTCAGGAGATTCTGTGGTTCTTCCTATTGATAAACAAACCTACCATGACGGGACACAGCTGGCATCAAGAAAATAGGGAAGTGAGAACACTGAACGCAATCATCTACTGCAGAGTCAGCACTAGAAAAGAAGAACAAGAGACATCACTCGCCCGGCAAAAAGAAGAACTTTTGGCCCTTTCAGCAGCACATGGCATGAATGTGGAAAAGATTATTGAGGAACAGGCGAGCGGATATGAGGTTGAAAGAGAAGGTATTTTTGAAATATTTGACTGTATAAAGGAACAGAAAATTGACGCCATTGTTATTCAGGATGAGACAAGACTGGGGAGAGGGAACGCCCGCATCGCCCTTATTCATTTTTTCGCAAAAGAAGGCATTACGATCTATACGGCCACGCAGAATGGAAAGCTTTTTTTGTCTGAAGCCGATTCCATGGTTCTGGAAATTGTAAGCATTGTTGAAGAATATCAGCGGAAGATCCATAATCTGAAAATTAAAAGAGGTATGCAGCGGGCGGTTGAAAAAGGGTATAAACCTCAGAGGAACCTTACTAACAGAGATAAAGGAAGCGGCAGAGAGAAGAAGGAAGTGCCTGTCAGCGAAATTATCAGGCTTAAACAGAATAAACTGACATTCTCAGAGATTGCGGCTACCTTAAGAGGGTTTGGATATGAGGTTTCTAAAGCGACAGTACATAGAAGATATCAAGAGCACATGAAAGAGGAACAGGTCTAATCTGTTGTTTTTTGCCCCCATATCTAGTACGATATGATAGTAAATCTGTATTAGGTAAAGGAGCTGCAGTCATGCTGCCAAAAGAAAAGATGGCAAGAATCAACACCTTGTCCAGAAAATCAAAAACGTCCGGTCTTTCTCCGGAGGAAAAACAGGAACAGCAATTACTCAGACAGGAATATCTTAAGGCATTCCGGGGTTCTATGAAAAATACATTAAAAGGCGTTACAGTCCTGGATCCAAACGGGAACGATGTAACACCTGAAAAATTAAAAGAAGAACGCAGACGCGATCTGCATTAATCGCTGGAATACGTCAATTTTTGATGTATTCCTTTTCATTTTGCACATAATACATTAGAATAGGTTCTTACACTTCTCATTTTTGCATTTCCATGCGAAATGGTTGTATGAATAGGGCAGTAAAGCTATGATAAAAAAGTAGAATGTTATTTCTGAAAGGATGATCAATTAATGTCACATTCAATTCAAGACTTATCAATTGCTACCATTCGAACGCTGTCGATTGATGCGATTGAAAAAGCAAAATCAGGACATCCTGGAATGCCTATGGGGGCAGCTCCAATGGCGTATTCGCTTTGGACGCAATTTATGAATCACAATCCTAAAAATCCTGAATGGTTTAACCGCGACCGCTTTGTATTATCTGCAGGTCACGGGTCTATGCTGCTGTACAGCCTTCTTCATTTATCAGGCTATGATTTAACGATGGATGATCTTAAAGAATTCAGACAATGGGGAAGCAAAACACCGGGACACCCTGAATTCCGCCACACAGCAGGTGTAGATGCAACAACAGGTCCGCTTGGCCAGGGAATTGGGATGGCTGTCGGAATGGCTATGGCAGAACGTCATCTTGCACATACATATAACCAAGAGTCTTACCCGGTTGTCGACCACTTCACATATGCAATCTGCGGAGACGGTGACCTGATGGAAGGAATCTCTTCTGAGGCAGCTTCCCTTGCAGGGCATTTAAAGCTTGGCAAATTAGTTGTTCTTTATGATTCTAACGACATTTCTCTCGATGGAGACCTTGACCGCTCATTCTCTGAAAACGTGGAAGACCGTTTCAAAGCAATCGGCTGGCAGGTCATTCGGGTAGAAGACGGCAACAACCTTGAAGAAATTGCTAAAGCGATTGAAGCTGCTAAGCAAGATGAAACTCATCCTACTCTGATTGAAGTGAAAACGACAATTGGCTACGGATCACCGAATATGTCAGGGAAATCAGATGTTCACGGCAAGCCGCTTGGATCAGATGAAATCAAACTGACGAAAGAAGCATATGCATGGACATTCGAACAGGACTTCCACGTTCCTGACGAAGTGTATGCTCATTTCAAAGAGTCGGCAGAACAGTTCGGTTCGAAAAAAGAACAAGAATGGAACGCTCTTTTTGACAGCTATAAAAAAGAATTCCCTGACCTTGCAAAAGCTCTTGAGGCAGGAATTAAGGGCGAGCTTCCTGAAAACTGGGATTCCGAAGTGCCTGTATATGAAGACGGCAAAGCACTTGCTTCACGTGCTTCTTCCGGTGAAGTGTTAAATGGCCTTGCGAAAAATGTTCCATACATTTTCGGAGGATCAGCTGACCTTGCAGGTTCAAACAATACTTCTATTAAGGGAGCAGCAGATTTCACAGCTGAGGACTACAGTGGACGCAACATCTGGTTCGGTGTCCGTGAATTCGCAATGGGTGCTGCACTAAACGGCATGGCGCTGCATGGCGGTCTTCGCGTTTACGGCGGAACGTTCTTTGTATTCTCTGACTACCTGCGTCCGGCAATTCGTCTTGCTGCTTTAATGGGTCTGCCGGTAACATATGTATTCACTCATGACAGTATTGCTGTAGGAGAAGACGGCCCTACTCATGAGCCGATTGAACAGCTTCCTGCCTTGCGTGCAATGCCGAACCTGTCTGTTATCCGTCCGGCAGACGGCAATGAGACTGCTGCTGCATGGAGACTTGCCCTTCAATCTGAAACGGCACCGACAGCACTTGTTCTTACCCGTCAGAATCTAAAAACGATCAAAGGTACGTCTGAAACGGCATATGAAGGAGTTTCCAAAGGAGCTTATACAATTTCTCCTAGCAAAAAGGAAACGGCTGACGCACTTCTTTTAGCATCAGGTTCTGAAGTGGGACTTGCTATCGAAGCGCAGGATGCTCTTCAAAAAGAAGGCATCGATGTTGCGGTTGTAAGCATGCCGTCATGGAACCGTTTTGAAAGCCAGTCAAAAGAGTACCGCGCTTCCGTTCTTCCAAAAACAGTGAAGAAGCGTCTGGCTATTGAGATGGCAGCACCTCTTGGCTGGGAGCGATATACTGGAGATGAGGGTGACATTCTTGGCATCAGCCAGTTTGGAGCCTCAGCACCAGGTGAAAGAATTATGAAAGAGTTTGGCTTTACAGTCGAGAATGTAACAGCACGAGTAAAGGCACTATTAGAAAAATAAGCCTTACGAGAGAGAACGAATCACTTCGTTCTCTCTTTTTCGACAAAAAAAGTGAAATTTTGCCTTTCGTTTAGACAAATTTCTTCCTCAACTTTCCAGTATAATAATGGGTAACCGTCATACGGAAGGGTGAAAGCATGAGACACTACACTGTCTACTTAATAGAGGAAGAGTTTGCGAATCACTTTTTTGGCCGTGAAGTAAAGCTTTTTCAGCTTTTTCAGGAATTTATGCGGACAAGCCCTGAACAGCCTGAGTTTATTCACCTGAAAAAACAAATTACTTATATTACGAGACAAATTCCGAAAGACTATATAGATGACATGATCAGCAGCAGCTTAAATGGACGATACAATTATGCATATTCACAAAACCGCCATCATATTGAAAGTGAATCCATGCAGGGAGGAGCCATCCTTGAAACGGGTGACAGATCGGTTACAGTCACTTCAGAAGGAAGCTTTGACATGGAAGCGATTTTCTTTGAAGTTCTCAGAAAGGCGGATTCATGCTTTTTAGCGATGGATTTTGAAGAAAAGCGGCACGGATGGCTAAAACCGATAAAAGAAAGAAAATTTGTCTAAAAAGGCAGAAATTATAGAGTATATGTTGTATAATATCCTATGGTTTAGTACACTGTAAAATAGACAACATGAAGGAGGAAAGACGATGGATCTGTGGGTAGTCATTCTAGTAGGCGTTCTGGCTTTGCTTGCCGGAGTAGCACTAGGATTTTTCATTGCTCGCCAGTATATGATGAGTTATTTAAAGAAAAATCCGCCAATTAACGAGCAAATGTTAAAAATGATGATGATGCAAATGGGCATGAAACCGTCCCAGAAGAAAATCAACCAAATGATGAAAATGATGAACAATCAGGCAAAATAAAAACCCGGTTACGGGATTTTAAATAAAAAAGCACGCTTTCGGAGCGTGCTTTTTTTGCGGGGATTTTTAAGTTTTAAGAATAAACACGTTTCATGGCAGAGTAGCTGTACCGGTTGTATTCATTCAGCAAGTGATCCAGTTCCTGGCTGTATTGAATGGACACGTTCGAATTGATTCCATTTTTAGTGGCTATTTCGATCATTTCCGCTCGTTTTTTTTCAATTAGTTTTAATAGTTCTTGTTTAGACACGAAAACTTGTCCTTTCTGTATGTAAGTTCTGCACGAACCTTGCTGGTAATTTCTATTATATCCTAAAATGGAAAATAATTCGAAGGGAAAATAAGGATTTTTTACTTTAATATATGACTATTATAAAGGGAAGTCCTGACCGAATAAATCCTTTTAAGCAGATGTTAAGGAATTGACATAAAACTGTCACACAGTGAAACATATGTTTTTCAGGCAGTATTTGCTAAAATATAGTGTGACTTTAAAGTTGAAAGGAGGGTTCATGGATGACCGATGTTAATGTATTCTTAGCATTTGGAGCAGGATTTCTTTCCTTTATCTCTCCTTGCTGTCTGCCTTTATATCCTGCGTTTCTGTCATACATAACAGGTGTTTCAGTCGGGGAGCTGAAGACTGAAAATGCCATGCTTCAAAAACGGAGTATGCTGCACACACTGTGCTTCCTGATTGGATTTTCCATTATCTTTATTGCTCTTGGATTTGGAAGTTCCTTTATTGCAGATTTCTTCTTTGGCTATAATGATCTGATCAGGCAGATTGGCGCCATTTTAATCATACTCTTCGGGCTTGTCATTGTGGGTGTTCTGCAGCCTGAATTTTTGATGAAAGAACGCCGGTTTGAATTGAAAAACAGACCCTCCGGGTATATCGGTTCCGTGCTTATAGGTCTTGCTTTTGCAGCAGGATGGACACCATGCACCGGACCTATTCTTACAGCTGTCTTCGGGCTTACACTGAGCAATCCAGGTTCTGCTATGCTCTATATGTTTGCCTACGTACTTGGTTTTTCCATTCCTTTCTTTATCATGGCCTTCTTTATCGGAAAGCTGGGATGGATCCGCAAGCACAGCCTGGTTATTATGAAAGCGGGCGGCTGGATCATGATTATCATTGGGATCATGCTGTTTTTTAACTGGATGACAAAGATTATTATTGTGATGAGCAGGCTGTTTGGTGGGTTTACGGGATTTTAGACCTATTTTTTAGAAATTTTTGAGTCTTTTTTACTACATTTTATTCTGTAATTTGATATAATATCTCATAGAATAGTAGATCTTGCGTTCGTCGATTTAAAAAGGAGGCGCTTGCATGGCCAGAGTGCTAATTGTTGATGATGCCAAATTCATGAGATTAACCTTATCAAAGATTCTTGTATCCAAAGGACACGAGATTGCAGGAGAAGCGGAGAATGGTGCCGAAGCAGTCAAACTTTATGAAAAGCTGAAACCGGACCTCGTTACGATGGATATTACGATGCCGGAAATGAACGGGATTGAAGCTTTGAAAGCGATAAGAGAGATGGATCCCGCTGCCAAAGTCGTTATCTGCTCTGCAATGGGCCAGCAGAAAATGGTGGTAGAGGCCATCGAAGCAGGAGCAAAGGATTTTATTACGAAGCCTTTTGATGAAACAAGAGTAAACGACGCGGTTTACCGCGTTCTGGGGTAAATTGCATGGAACGGCCATCTTTTGTGTAAAGAGATGGTTTTTTATTTGCTTCAGTAGTATATTATAGTAGTAACCATTTTAAAAAGGATTGATCACATTGGTCATTTTCTCAACAATTGCTGCTGTTATCATGGCTCTAGGCGTCATGATGATCCGCATGAGAGCTTCTAAGAAACCCGCAAGTGCCAGAAAGATTATCCTGCCGCCGATTTTTATGAGCACGGGAGCGTTAATGTTTCTTCACCCGATGTTCAGAGTGACGCCGCTTGAATTCCTGGAAGCGATCACACTGGGGTTCTTTTTCTCCATCTTTCTTATTAAAACATCAAATTTTGAAGTCAAGGAAGATAAAATCTACCTGAAGCGTTCAAAAGCCTTTGCATTCATTTTAATTGGGCTTCTCCTTATCAGGATTGCACTTAAATTTTATTTGAGCAACAGCATTGATGTCGGAGAATTGAGCGGCATGTTCTGGATTCTTGCATTCGGAATGATTGTTCCGTGGCGAATCGCCATGTATCTGTCTTTCAGAAAGCTTGAAAATCAGCTGCCTCCATCGAATATTCAGGCCACATAAAAACCCGCCGGGCTCAAGAGATTTGAGCCAGCGGGTTTTTTAAAATAGTGCCCGGTAAGGGGTATGATCAATATCTTTCTCTTTAAGACGCTTTAAAAGAAACTTATGGTCGCGCTTTGGAGTAGCTGTTATATATCCGCGAATCACAAGATCCTGTGTAATAGATCCCGCTTTTTCCTGAAGTGCCAGCTGGCCGATTTTGCCGGCAATTTTTGCCCGGGCAACATCCCTGAAAAGCTCAGGAACCGGTTCGACCAGATCCTCAAGCAGCTGTTTTTGGCTTGTATTCCATAAGTGCCTCGTCTGTTCAATATAATACGCTTCCCAATCAAGATCTGATTTTCCGTCTTCTTTAGGCAAGCGCTTTAAAAATTTCCGGAACATGAAAAACCCGCCTATTGCGAGCATGCCTGAAAGAAAAACGACCCAAAACAGTATGAACCATAGAAACCAGCCGTCAAGCATAGTTGTAACCCCCGTCCGTCAATGAATCTGCTATTATTATACACCAGGGGAAATTAGTTGAAAAGGCTGTCTCAGCTGGAATGGACCTGCTTTGAAAGCTCAAGCAGGGATTTTTTGACGGCTGTCAGTTTATTGCGGTCTTTGCCGGTTGACAGGTGGCCCAGCAGTTCGGCATGAGCGATGTAAACAGAGCGTTTATAAGACAAATCGACCCTGATCGTTCCACAATTTGTCGGCAAATACAGAATTTCATACAATAATGTCATAAACGCTCCTCCTAGAAATGGCGTTTTCTTTTTATTATATGATTAAATCAGCCTATAAAAAAGAATTATTTTCATATTTTTGTAAAAATTTGTAGCTTAATTCGGGTATTTTGACATAAAAGAAAAGACTTCCTGTCAGCAGGATGTCTTTTTTTGCGAGAAAACGGATGTGCATTTATTTCTCGAGTGCCTGATTATATAAGTTCCGGAGTACAAACGTTTTGTACATTTTCAGTTTTCTTCTTTCAATCGGGTGCCTGGTCATTCCCATTTCCCTGAGTGCTTTCACATACCATCCTTTGGAGCCATAATAGGCCATAAGCATACCCCTTTAGTCTTTTAGAAAAAAATATGTTTTGCCATCGATTTTCAGAACGGCAGTGACATAAAAAAGAAACATTTAAGACCTGTCAACATACGCTGAAAGATAGGGGGTTCTAATATGGAAAAGTACTATTGCACAAACTGCATGCTGCTCCTGGAACAAAACAAAATGTGTCCTCGGTGCGGAAATCAGCTGATCAAGAAAATAGAAATCAATGTCCAGGCTCAAAGCACCAAACCTTCAAAAAAACAATCTGAATTGTAAACGCGGCATCTGATCGGATGCCGTTTCATTTTCCTCTGACGACTGTTCAGAATCCTGAACGGTTTTGCTCGCTTCATTTGAAGACATGCGGATACAATTGCCAAAATTGACTGTGCCGCCTGTAATTTCATTGATCACAAGGTTTTTAATATAGACTCCCACTGCATACACGCTCCTTCTTCCTTATACATATGCCTGACAAGAAGGACTTGTCTGAGCAGAAACCTATAAAATGACACTTTCTGCGCAGATTTTGGCGGAAAAAATAAAAAAGCAAGCTGTGCTTGCTTTAAAGAGCAAATTGAACCGGAATATATGAGCTTTTCCGTGAGCAGCTTCCTTCTTTGAAAATTTTCACTTCAAGAATATCATTTGAGAACACAGCCTCAATCTTTTTTTTCTCAAGTGAAAAAGGAAGAAGGATGGATCTCTCCAGCTGATCTGATTCTGTCGTCTGCCGGGCAGTCTGTGCGGTGATAATGAGCGTTTCACGGTTTGCTCTAATCTGTATATCTTCCGGTTTTACATCTGCGAACTCTGCCTCAACAATGTATTCCTCGCTTGTTTCAAACAAATCCACCCGGAAGGATCTGCAATCAAGGAGGGCAGAGAACGGGTCTGTGAAAAACTGGTTCATCCAGTCTTCAATACAGCTCAGATCAGATGGTTTTGAACGCTTTTTTTTGTCCATCTCATGTTGACCTCCAAAAACCATGCTACTTTCATTTTATTCAGCTCATTATCAGGACGTGAATAGAAGACAGATTGTGCAGAAATGCTGTGAAGCTGACATGCGGAAGGCTGTGCAACAGTTGAATGCGGGGCTCTTTCTATAGTTCAGTTTATTTCCTGCTGATTGTGTTCATGCCTGGCATAAAAAGAAAAATTCCATGAACGGCAGGGGCGTTTTGTGCAGTTTAGTTGTGGTTTGTTTAGATGGCAGCGGGAGGGGGGATGATTGCGTTTTGTATTCAGTTTCAGGGGTAAACTCCTCTGTTAGAACGGAACCATCGGCTATAGCAAAAAGCGCCTATACCGCTTTATTAGTGCCCTGTATTTTGGACGGCGGATTTATAGGGCAGCATTCCACTTTTTTGGTGCTCTGTATTTTGGAACGTTTAATTTATAGGGTAGCATTCCACTTTTTTGGTGCTCTGTATTTTGGAACGCCGAATTTATAGGGTAGCATTTTACCTTTTTGTTGCCCTGTATTTTGGACAAGCTGATTTATAGGGCAGCATTTCGCCTTTTTGTTGCCCTGTATTTTGGTCCTGCTGATTTATAGGGTAGCATTTTCTCTTTTTGATGTCCTGTATTTTGGACCGGTTGATTTATAGGGCAGTGTTTTCTCTTTTTGATGCCTTGTATTTTTGATCTGCAAATTTATAGGCCAGCATTCCAATGTGTAAGTAATCATTGTGCTCTGCACGCTGTCCAGCTCCAGCGCTCAACTCCTCTGTTAGAACAAAATCTCCCAAAAAGTCAAAATCGGACTTTTTAAGGGGATATCATATGTATGCTTGGGAGTTAAAGACGTCATTATGTTCATTGCGCACTGCACGCTGTCCACCTCCAGCGCCTAACTCCTCGGCCAGAACAAAATCCCCTGAAAAGTCAAAAGTGGACTTTTCAGGGGATATTATGTGTGTGCTCAGTAGTTAAAGGCGTTATTATGTTCATTGCGCTCTGCACACTGTCCAGCTCCAGCGCCTAACTCCTCGGCCAGAACGGCTCCGCCGAAAAAAGCAAAAGCGGCTTTTTCCGGCGGAGCCTTTTCTGTCCTTCGGAGCTGATCAAGGCGCTTCCGCTTTTCTAGTTACATATCATGATGCGAATGATTTTTCTGCCTTGTGTGGTTGCGGTTTTTTACTTTTTTGGATCCGTCGAGCGGTTCGGGCTGGCCGGGGTTGTTTCCTTTTGGAGCGTTTTTGTGCATGTCTTTGCTGTTGTTTTTGTTTGTCATAGGTGTCACCCTCCTTTACCTTTATCTTGGTTTAAAGGGTGCTCGTTCATGCAAAAGAGAGGCTGTATAATATGACCATTGAAAAACCAAAATAAAGACAGATTCAGCCACTTTAAGGAGGAAAGATCATGCCTTATCATAAAAATAAACAGCAGGCATTTCAGGCCGCACAGCAGGGGACTGCTCAGGCAGAAAATATGTACCAGCAGCTTTCAGCAGAAACACCGGATTACGGGATTCAGCTCATTCATCTGAAAGAAGAAATCAACGAAGCTTATGAACAGATCAACAATGCGCTTGAAGTTGCATCAGAAACGCAAAGGGAAACACTGGAGCAATACAGAAGAGATTTGTCAAAGATTGTTGCTGAAGTAAATATTGAAGAACAATAAACAAAAACGACGGGAGATCCGTCGTTTTTTGTTTTATTGATTTGTCTTGCGCTTCTTATTATTCTGCTTCTGGGCTGCTGATAGAGGCTCATTTGAAAATTCTTCGTTGTATCCTGCGCCTTTTCCCTGAGCAGAAGCTGCATTCATGCCTTCATTCGCATGGTTTGCCTTGCGTTTGGCCATAACTGTCACCCCCATGCTGATAGTGTTTGTTTTCTGTCGAAATTGATGTGCGCGGTTACAATTCTTTCTATTGAAAAAGGTCTGAAGTTTACAACTATAAGAACTACTTATGTACTTTGATAACAGCATTGTTATTTACTTATGTTAAAACATGTATTAAGATGAACATGTGCGAAGTAATTGGTGGGAGAGACCGAGGTTTCGACACAAACGTCGATTTTGATTTAAAAGGGGAGAAAACATATGACGAAACAAGAGCAATTAGCACATCACGATGTTTTCCAAGCGCGTAAAAGTTTTACAGTAGGCGGAAAAACATACAACTATTATTCATTAAAAGCATTAGAAGATGCAGGAATCGGCAATGTTTCCAAACTGCCGTATTCCATTAAAGTTCTGCTTGAATCAGTTTTGAGACAGGTAGATGGAAGAGTTATTACAAAAGAGCACGTTGAAAACCTTGCAAAATGGGGCACAGCTGAGCAAAAAGAACTTGATGTGCCATTTAAGCCATCACGCGTCATCCTTCAGGATTTCACAGGCGTTCCTGCCGTTGTTGACTTGGCATCACTCAGAAAAGCAATGGCTGACATTGGGGGAAATCCTGATGTAATCAATCCAGAGATTCCGGTAGATCTTGTCATTGACCACTCTGTACAGGTTGATAAAGCGGGCACAATGGACTCTCTGCAATTTAACATGGAGCTTGAGTTCGAGCGCAACGCAGAACGTTACAAATTCTTGAGCTGGGCTAAGAAAGCGTTTAACAACTACCGTGCGGTTCCGCCAGCAACAGGGATCGTTCACCAGGTAAACCTTGAGTACCTTGCAAATGTCGTTCACGCAGTAGAAGGTGCAGACGGCACATTTGAAACATATCCGGATTCACTTGTAGGAACAGACTCCCACACGACAATGATCAACGGTATCGGTGTTCTTGGATGGGGTGTCGGCGGAATTGAAGCGGAAGCAGGCATGCTTGGCCAGCCTTCATATTTCCCGGTTCCTGAAGTCATTGGCGTTAAACTTACAGGTAAAATGCCAAACGGAACAACAGCTACAGACCTTGCACTGAAAGTGACTCAGGTCCTTCGCCAAAAAGGCGTAGTAGGCAAATTTGTGGAATTCTTCGGACCTGGCGTACCGCAGCTTCCGCTTGCAGACCGTGCGACAATTGCCAACATGGCACCAGAGTATGGCGCAACATGCGGATTCTTCCCGGTTGACGGCGAATCCCTTGAATATATGAAGCTTACTGGCCGCGACAGCGAGCTTGTTGATATGGTTGAGGCATACTGCAAAGAGAACGAACTTTTCTTCTCGCCTGATGTGGAGCCTACGTACACTTCGGTTGTAGAAATTGACCTTGCAGAAATCGAGCCGAATCTTTCAGGACCTAAACGTCCCCAAGATTTAATTCCTCTTTCTGCTATGCAAAAATCGTTCCAGACAGCTCTTGCTGCACCTGCTGGAAATCAGGGCTTCGGTCTTGAAGCTGCAGAAGCAGGAAAAGAGATCTCTGTTACGCTTGCAAACGGCGAAGTAACAAATATGAAGACCGGCGCAATTGCGATTGCGGCCATTACAAGCTGTACAAACACATCGAATCCTTATGTTCTTGTAGGTGCAGGTCTTGTAGCGAAAAAAGCGATTGAAAAAGGAATGAAGGTGCCGGCTTACGTAAAAACTTCTTTAGCTCCAGGCTCTAAAGTAGTTACAGGCTACCTTGAAAATTCCGGCCTTCTTCCATATATGAACCAATTAGGCTTCAACGTTGTAGGATACGGCTGTACGACTTGTATCGGAAACTCAGGTCCGCTTGCTGATGAAATTGAAAAAGCGGTTGCTGAAAACGATCTTCTTGTTACATCCGTTCTTTCCGGAAACCGTAACTTTGAAGGACGCATCCATCCACTGGTAAAAGGAAACTATCTTGCTTCTCCGCCGCTTGTTGTGGCATATGCACTTGCAGGCACAGTGAACATTGACCTTAAAAATGATTCACTTGGAAAAGACAAAGACGGAAATGATGTCTTCTTCGATGACATCTGGCCTTCTATGGATGAAATTAATGAAATCGTTAAGCAAACAGTTACTCCTGAGCTGTTCAGACAGGAATATGGCCGTGTGTTTGACGACAATGAGCGCTGGAATGCGATTCAGACGACAGATGAGGCTCTTTACAAGTGGGATCAGGATTCTACTTACATTCAGAACCCTCCATTTTTCGAGAACCTGAATCCGGAGCCGGGTCTTGTTGAACCGCTCAGAAATCTCCGAGTTGTAGCTAAGTTTGGAGACTCTGTGACAACAGACCACATTTCACCAGCCGGTTCAATCGGAAAAGACACGCCGGCAGGCCGTTACCTGCAGGAAAAAGGCGTAAGCCCTAGAGAGTTTAACTCATACGGTTCACGCCGCGGTAATCATGAAGTGATGATGCGCGGTACGTTTGCCAATATCCGCATTAAAAACCAAGTAGCACCTGGAACAGAAGGCGGATACACAACGTACTGGCCAACTGGTGAAGTAACTTCCATTTACGATGCATGCATGAAGTACAAACAAGACGGTACAGGTCTTGTAGTTCTTGCAGGCAAAGATTACGGAATGGGAAGCTCACGCGACTGGGCTGCTAAAGGAACGAACCTTCTTGGCATTAAAACAGTTATTGCTGAAAGCTTCGAGCGCATTCACAGAAGCAACCTTGTATTCATGGGCGTTCTGCCGCTTCAGTTTAAACAAGGCGAAAATGCTGAAGTGCTTGGTTTGACTGGAACTGAATCAATCGAAGTGCTGATTGACGAAACGGTTAAGCCGCGCGATCATGTGAAAGTGAGAGCGACTGATTCAGAAGGCAATGTAAAAGAATTTGAAGTGCTTGTCCGCTTCGACAGCGATGTTGAAGTTGACTACTACCGCCATGGCGGAATTCTTCAAATGGTTCTTCGCGAGAAGATCAAAGGCTGATTATAAAAGGGCGGACTTCCGCCCTTTTTTATTTTGTTCAATTCTGTTGTTCTTTTCAAAAAGAGATGATTTAATGAAAAAGAGACTTGTCCATTTGGGGACAGCATATACATAAACAGACAAGCATGCACCAAGGAGGAAAAACGGTGAAGAGAATACTTGCCATAGGACTGCTAGTGTTTTTGGCAGGCTATGCCGTCTGGTTTGCCATCCTGCCTAAGGAACCTGAAGAAGGACTTGAAATAGGCAACAAACCGCCGGAATTTGAAATGGAAACACTTAGTGGAGAGACAGTCACGCTCGATGATGTAAAAGGAAAAAAAGTGATGGTGAATTTCTGGGCGACTTGGTGTCCGCCGTGCGAAGCGGAAATGCCGGAAATGCAAAAACTCCAGGATGAACATCAGGATGAACTGGTGGTACTTGCAGTAAATATGACGAATGCTGAGAAAAGTCGTAAAGATGTAGAAAAATTTATCGCAGAGCGTAATTTAACGTTTCCTGTAGCTCTTGATAAAGATGGCCGTGTAAGTATTCAATATGAGGTCTATTCTTATCCGACTACTTATTTTCTTGATGAGGAAGGCAGCATTCTGAATATATCAAGAGGAGCGATGACAAAGGAAACGATGGAAAAACTTCTGGAATTGTAGGGACTGTTTATAATGAACAGTCTTTTTTGTTTTTTAAATTATTTCTGATTAATTTACAGATTATTGGAAATAATGGATGTAATACATATGGAGGTGTACTGCATGAGAAAAATGAAAAAAATGACGTTTGAAGAGTTAGTGCTCGAAAATAAAAAAGAGCTCATGAAAGATCAGGAAGCTCTTGATAAGCTTGAGGAAAGAGTCGAGCAGCGTCTGCTTGACAAGCTCAGCTAAATCCAACACTTGGCTGTCATGTTCGCTTTCTCTCTGGAGAAGATAATGGAGAGGAGGCGAGTGACCATGACAAATTCAAATGACAAACAAAGCCACTTTACCCCAAACCATATCGGAACAAAATCAAGAGGCTTTGGCGGGAATAAGGGAAAACAAATGCAGAATAAATCGAATGAACATGCACAGGTTATGCAGACTAAAGGAGAATAATTTAGTTATCATAATTTTATTATGTTAACTAATTGCTCCATATTCCATCATCTTAGAAAAGGAAGTGTTCATATGGCCTATAAAGCAAATCCGGATGATCGTTCTGATAATGTAGAAAAATTGCAGGACATGATCCAAAATACAATGGAAAACATCGATAAATCGCAGGACAGCCTGCAATTTTCAAATGAAGAGGAACGTGCGCGCATTGAAGCGAAAAATGAGCGCAGAGAAGAGAGCATACAGGCTTTCCGTTCTGAAATTAAAGATGAAGCTTCTGCGCGCGAAAACGGTTATAAGTAAACCTGCAGGAGACGGCTCTGTGCCGTCTCTATTTTTGTGCGGAAAAAAGGCTTATGGTATGATAATGGGTATTCATGGTGTGATTAGGAGAGGAACTAGATGCTTGTTTCAAAAAAAGAAATAGAAGTCAGATATGCAGAAACAGATCAGATGGGCGTTGTGTATCATGCCAATTATCTGATCTGGATGGAAGTAGGAAGAACAAAACTTATTCAGGACCTTGGCTTTTCCTATGCTGAAATGGAAAAAGAGGGCGTTATTTCACCTGTTGTCGACCTGCAGGTCCGCTATAAAAAGCCGCTAACATATGGAGATACCGTAACGGTCCATACTTGGATCGAAGAGTATAACGGATTTAAAGTAGCCTATGGCTACGAAATGTACACTCCCCAGGGGGAGCTTGCTCTTCAGGCTGTATCCAATCATGTATGTGTAAAAAAGGATACATTTAAACCCATTCAGATCAGAAAAGCTTATCCTGAATGGCATAAAGCATATGAAAAAGCGAAAAAGCAGGCATAACCGTGGCATTCGGGATAAATCGGCGCGAACTCAACGAGTGGAAATCGCAAGTGGAAAAAGGTGAAGTCGCCTTTCTTACTCATTTCTGGATAGATCCTCGCTTCAGGAACTCACATGCTGTCACAAAAGCAGGATGTTCTGATGTGGGCAAACTGATCAGGTGGGGAGAAAGTTACGGTTTGAAAAAAGAGTGGATTCATGACTACAAAAACCTGCCGCATTATGACCTGATGGGTGAACTGCAGATTAGAGTCCTGAAGGATCATGGGTTAAGCAGCCATATAAAAAAGTTCAATCTTGAGAAAAAACCCGCGGATCATTGATCTGCGGGTTTTTTGTAGTCAAATACAGGTTCATCTTTATCATGGTCATAATCGACAATCAGATCATTCTGATCAAAGTACCAGACATCGCTCTCCTCGATGAAAAACGTGATGCCGTTCTTCTCCGTTTTGGCTCCGGCTTCTTTCGGCGAGTCTTTGACAACACCCAGCGAAAAACCTTTTTGAATGGTGCTGCTTCCGCCATATCTCACAAAGAAGCGAAAAGAGTCCCCGCTTTCGATGTTCATTTCTTCCTGATACCATTTTACAGCTTCGTCACTCATATGTATTTTCATGAAAGCTTCACTCCTTCTCTCATACTTTACCACGAAAAAGCAAAACAAAACGCATTTTTTTACTCGCCAGTGTTTAAGTATTGAAACATGTGCTCCTGTATTTCTTTATTTTTGGCAGAATTGACGGTTTCCAGTTCTTTAACGCGGTATGTGCGATTGTTCTGGTTTACAACAATCGTCGGTACAAAGGATGGTTCAGCGAGCTGGATTTGTTTCTTTCCGTTTTCCGTTTTTTTGCTGATTTTAATGGAGAAAATACCGCCGATATCCTTATAATCGCTGACTTGTCCTGAAAGGAAGTTACCGAGAGAGTAGACGACGAAGGTCCTGTTTCCGTCCTGCCCCTCTACCCATTCCATTGGCTGCAGGACGTGGGGATGATGGCCGATGACAAGGTGAACTCCTTCATCAGCCAAGAAACGGGCAAGCTCCTGCTGATCTTCGTTCTGCAGCCTGATGTATTCAACACCCCAGTGCATGCTGACGATGACCGCATCTGCCTGCTTTTTCATTTCCTGTATTTCTCTTTTCATCTTAGGCTTATCAATCAGATTGACAAGGTGGGGCTTTCCTTCTGGAACTGGAATGCCGTTTGTACCGTATGTGTAGGCGAGAAATCCAAGTTTAATGCCATTGACATTCAAAATTCTCGGCTCTGCGGCATCTTCCGGACTGCGGTAGGAGCCAACATAAGGCATCTGAATCTCGTCGTAGCGCGCCGTCGCATTTAATATCGCTTTTTCACCTCTGTCAAGCGTGTGGTTGTTCGCTATTCCCGCAATATCCACACCTGCATCCTGAAAAGCGTCAATCACTTCAAAGGGACTGTTAAAAGAAGGGTAGGTAGACAGTCCGATTTCTGTCCCGCCGATCATCGTTTCCTGATTGGCAAATGTGATGTCAGCCTGTCCGATCAGAGGTTTTACATCTTTAATCATGGGTTTGAAATCATATGTTCCGGAAGGCTGTTTTGCATCATTGTAAACTCTGCCGTGTATGAGAATGTCTCCGATTGCAGACAGTGTCAGCTCAGACTGAAACGATTTTGGCTGATGCTCTGTCTTGGTGGTTTGATGAAGCTCCACTTTCTTTTGAGGGGCTTCAGCAGGTTCTGCTGCAAGGAAAAAGGCAGCCGTGCCCATTGCAGCAATGGCTGCAGCTGCTGATATCATCCATTTTTTCTTCATGATGTAATCTCCTATTAAGTTTCTTTTCCTTCATCATATACGAAGTGCTTAAAAAAGAAAACGCTTTCCGCAAAACAGAAAAAGCCGCCAAAGGCAGCTTTAAATCCATTTTACTTTAGGTTCTGTTTTTTCTTTAATGCGTTTAATGTTTGCGCGGTGGCGGTATATAACAAACAGGGCCAGCACACTGACAATGGACGTCAGAATGACATCACCGTAGAAGATGCTGAAGACGACCGCATAAATGCCCGTCAGCATGGACGACAGAGATACATACTTCGTCAGGTAAAGGAACAGAAAAAAGACAGCAAGCATCGTGACAAACATCAGAGGTGCCGAGAAAAGCAGAATGCCTCCTGAAGTAGCAACGGCTTTTCCTCCTTTAAATCCTGCAAAAACCGGGTATGTATGGCCGATGACAGCGAATACGCCGATCAGAAGCGGGTGAACGCCTTCTAATCCGAAAAGAACGGGCAGCGATGCTGCAAGAGTCCCTTTCAGGATATCTGCGGCTGTAACAAGCAAACCGGCTTTAACCCCAAGCGTTCTGAACGTATTCGTGCCTCCAAGGTTGCCGCTTCCATGTTCGCGGATGTCAATTCCATAGCCCGCTTTGCCTACAATGAGGCCTGAAGGAATGGAACCCAGCAAATAAGCTAAAATAATAATGGCAGCAATGTACAAAGGATCCGCTCCTAACACTTTAAAAATAGATAATCTTATTTTATCATGTAACTAGCACTTAAGACTACGTCATAAAAAGAAAAAACCAAAAAAGGAGTGTCCAAAGATGAATATAGAAATCCCATCAAGAGAAGAAATCGGCAAGATTTTAAAGAAAAGCAGGCGCATTGCTGTTGTAGGATTGTCCGATCAGCCCGACAGAACGTCTTACATGGTCAGCAAAGCTATGCAGGATGCAGGGTATGAAATTATTCCGGTAAATCCTATGATCAAAGAAGCGCTGGGAGTAAAAGCAGTCAGTTCTTTAAAAGAAATCGACGGACACATTGATATCGTGAACGTATTCAGAAGATCCGAACACCTCCTGCCGGTCGCAGAGGAATTTCTTGAGGCAGACGCTGATGTGTTCTGGGCGCAGCTTGGACTACTGAATGAGGATGCTTATAAACTGCTTAAGGATAAAGGATACACTGTCATTATGGACCGCTGCATTAAAGTTGAACATGCTTTGACTAAATAAAAAAATCACATGGGATTTGTCCCATGTGATTTTTTTTAGTTTCAAGCGAGGTCAACACATCACCATTGGTACCGATAAATAGGAATGGAAGGCGTTTTTACCTCGACGGCTGAAGAATCCTGCGGTCATTCATCTTTTTTGCATATCGGATGGCATTCAGAACAATACTGGATAAAAATGATTGTTGTCGGATGCGTCAGTTAAGGTAAGAGTCAATTCAACATTTTTCCAAAATATTTTCAATTTTGCCGTACATCTGCTAAGATTTAGTTTGCGAATCTTACGGCAGCAGATAAAATATAGCATAGGCATTTATTTTTATACGCTGTCATTTCTAATCAATGGTAAACTTAAAAAGAGTAATAGGCAAAGGCTTGTCACACTGTCCGGATGTAAGATACAATAGATGCAAACGTACGTTCTTGTGTTTGCGGGACGGTTTATTATCAGCGGCACTTGTTTTTTTTGAAAGGAGCTTAAATCGTTTGAGTAAGCAGCAATTTGAGTACAATGATGATGCGATCCAAGTATTAGAGGGGCTTGAGGCTGTGCGCAAAAGACCGGGGATGTATATCGGCAGCACGGATGCAAGAGGACTGCATCACCTCGTTTATGAAATCGTGGATAATTCCGTCGATGAAGCACTCGGCGGATTTGGCGACCATATCATTGTCAAAATACATAAAGACAACAGTATATCTGTTACAGACAAAGGCCGGGGGATGCCAACAGGCATGCACAAACTCGGAAAACCAACAGCGGAAGTCATCATGACTGTTCTCCATGCAGGAGGAAAATTCGGTCAGGGAGGCTATAAAACGAGCGGCGGACTTCACGGTGTCGGTGCATCGGTTGTAAATGCCCTTTCTGAATGGGTGACTGTCACCATTCACCGCGATGGATTTACGTATCAGCAGCGGTTTGAAAATGGCGGAAAACCAGTTACAACGCTTGAGAAGATCGGGAAATCAGCCAAAACGGGCACAATTATTCACTTCAAGCCTGATCCCGTTATCTTCAGCACTACGACCTATAATGCCGAAACATTAAGCGAGCGCTTACGCGAATCAGCCTTTCTTTTAAAAGGCTTAAAAATAGAACTGATTGACGACCGGAACCAGACGAAAGAAGTCTATCATTATGAAACCGGAATTGAAGCCTTTGTTTCCTATCTTAATGAAGAAAAGGATTCCCTTCATAACGTCGTATTCTTCGAAGGGATCCAAAACAGCATTGAAGTGGAATTTGCCTTTCAGTTCAATGATGGCTATTCGGAGAATATTCTCTCTTTCGTCAATAACGTGCGCACGAAAGACGGCGGCACACATGAATCCGGATCCAAGACTGCGATGACACGCGCTTTTAATGAATACGCCAGAAAGATAGGCATTTTAAAAGAGAAAGATAAAAACCTTGATGGGTCTGACATTCGCGAGGGCCTTTCAGCCATAGTTTCTGTCCGCATACCGGAAGAGCTTCTTCAGTTTGAGGGACAAACCAAAGGAAAGCTTGGAACGAGTGAGGCAAGATCAGCGGTAGATGCTGTTGTTTCAGAAAACCTTGCCTATTTCCTTGAGGAAAATCCGGAAACGAGCACGCTTTTAGTCAGAAAAGCCATAAAGGCCTATCAGGCAAGAGAAGCTGCCAGAAAAGCGCGCGAAGAAGCAAGAAGCGGGAAGAAACGAAAGCGGTCTGAAGCGACGCTGAGCGGGAAGCTGACGCCAGCACAGTCAAGAAACCCCCAGAAAAATGAACTGTACCTGGTGGAAGGAGACTCTGCGGGAGGCTCAGCAAAGCAAGGGAGAGACCGGCGCTTTCAGGCAGTTCTTCCTTTGCGCGGAAAAGTGATTAACACCGAAAAAGCGAAGCTTGCGGATATTTTCAAAAATGAAGAGATCAATACGATTATTCATGCGATCGGCGCAGGTGTCGGTGCAGATTTTCAGGTGGACGACTGCAATTACGACAAAGTTGTCATTATGACGGATGCCGACACAGACGGCGCGCATATCCAGGTGCTGATCCTGACTTTCTTCTACCGTTATATGAAACCGCTGATTGAAGCGGGGAAAGTGTTTATTGCCCTGCCTCCCCTGTACAAGGTGAGCAAAGGCACCGGAAAAAAAGCGGTAATCGAGTATGCCTGGTCTGATGAAGAACTTCAGGGCGTACTGAAAAAAGTCGGCCGGGGATATATGATTCAGCGCTATAAGGGTCTTGGCGAGATGAATGCCGACCAGCTCTGGGAAACAACTATGGATCCTGCGACAAGAACGCTTATCAGGGTGCGCATTGATGATGCTGCACGTGCTGAGCGCAGGGTGACAACCCTTATGGGTGATAAAGTAGAGCCGAGAAGAAAATGGATTGAAAGCAATGTCGCATTTGGTCTTGATGAAGAAACAAACATTCTTGAAAACGAAAACTTATCCGTCACAGAGGAGGAATAACAGATGACACAACAAGAAAAATACCGCGATCTCCCTCTTGAAGATGTGATAGGTGACAGGTTCGGCCGCTACAGCAAATACATCATACAGGACAGAGCGCTGCCTGATGCCCGTGACGGTCTGAAGCCTGTACAGCGCAGAATTCTGTATGCCATGCATGTTGACGGTAATACAAACGATAAAAACTTCAGAAAATCAGCAAAAACGGTCGGTAATGTAATCGGCAATTATCATCCTCACGGAGACACATCTGTTTATGATGCAATGGTGAGGATGAGCCAGGACTGGAAAGTGCGCAATCTCCTGATTGAGATGCACGGCAACAACGGAAGCAACGACGGTGACCCGCCTGCTGCGATGCGTTATACAGAGGCGCGTCTCTCACCAATTGCATCTGAGCTGCTAAGGGACATCGAAAAACGCACAGTCGAATTTGTGCCGAACTTTGATGATACAAGCAGTGAACCGCTTGTTCTGCCTGCCATGTATCCAAACCTCCTTGTAAACGGGTCCACGGGGATATCAGCGGGTTATGCAACAGACATTCCGCCTCACCATCTTGGAGAGGTCATTGATGCTGTGATGAAACGCATTGACAAACCGGATTGCACCGTTGACGAGTTGATGACTGTCATAAATGGCCCCGATTTTCCGACCGGAGGCATTATCCAGGGAATTGACGGCATTAAGAAAGCGTATGAAACGGGTAAAGGGAAAGTCATTATCCGCGGAAAAGCAGAGATTGAGAGCGTCAGGGGCGGCAAACAGCAGATTGTCATTACAGAAATTCCATTTGAAGTGAATAAGGCAAACCTTGTGAAGCGCATGGACGAGTTCAGGATTGAGCGAAAGCTTGACGGTATTGCCGAGGTGCGTGACGAAACAGACCGGACCGGAATGAGGATTGTCGTCGAACTGAAAAAAGACGCTGATGCACAGGGAATTCTGAATTACCTGTACAAAAACAGCGACCTGCAGGTTCCTTATAATTTTAATATGGTGGCCATACATAACAGACGCCCGACACTCATGACGCTGCCTGCGATTCTTGATGCATATATTTCGCATCAGAAGGAAGTCATTACAAACCGCTCCAAATACGATCTTGAAAAGGCAAGAGAGCGCCAGCATATCGTCGAGGGACTCATTAAAGCCCTGTCTATCCTCGATGAGGTGATTGCTGTTATCAGGGCATCCAAGGACAAGCGGGATGCAAAGGATAACTTAATTGCAAAGTTTGCGTTCACGGAAATTCAGGCTGAAGCTATAGTATCCCTTCAGCTTTACCGGTTAACAAACACGGACATCACGGCTCTTCAAAACGAAGCGAAAGAGCTTGATGAAAAAATAGCACAGCTTCTTGAGATCCTGAACAATGAGAAAAAACTGTATCAGGTGATTAAAACGGATTTGAAAAAAATCAAAAAAACTTATGCCGATGATAGACGCTCTGTCATTCAGCATGAGATACAGGAAATAAAAATCAATCTTGAAGTGATGATTCCGTCAGAAGACGTCATTGTTACAGTAACGAAGGACGGCTATATCAAACGTACGAGCAGCCGTTCATACTCAGCATCAAACGGCCAGGATTTCGGCATGAAAGAAACAGACAGACTGCTCGGGAAATTTGACATAAATACTACCGAAACCATTCTGCTGTTCACAAGCAAGGGCAATTATATATACTGTCCGGTGCATGAAATTCCTGACATCCGCTGGAAGGACCTCGGCCAGCATATTGCCAATCTTGTCAGCCTGGAGCGGGATGAACAGCTGATTAAGGCCATGCCTGTTAAAGATTTTGAAGCCGCGCAGTACCTGCTCTTTGTCACAAAGAACGGGATGGTCAAGAAAACCGAACTGAAATTGTATAAGGCCCAGCGGTACTCAAAAGCGTTAATGGCTGTCAATCTTAAAGGCGATGACGAGTTAGTCAATGTATTTATGACATCCGGAAACGATGATCTGTTTTTAGCAACGCAGTTCGGATACGGTTTGTGGTTTGCTGAAGAAGAAGTCAGCATTGTCGGTGCAAGAGCGGCAGGAGTAAAAGGAATGAATTTAAAAGAGGGAGATACAGTAGCAGGCGCTGCGGTTTTCCCAGCAGGAGACATTCCGCAGGTTGTCATTGTCACACAGCGCGGCGCTGCAAAGAAAATGTCGCTTAAAGAATTTGAAAAGACTTCAAGAGCCAAGCGCGGATTAATCATGCTGAGAGAGCTGAAGAACAATCCTCACAGAGTCGTTGGCATGCACCTTGTCGATCCGTCCAGCAAACTGATGCTGAAGACAGAAAAAGGGCATACAGAAGAAGTTCACGCAGCACAGCTGCGCGCAAATGACAGATACAGCAACGGATCCTTCTTTATCGATGAAGGAGACTCAGGGTCAGTTAAAGAAGTCTGGGTGCCGGTCACCCAATAAATGAAAAGACATCCCTAAAATAAAAGGGATGTCTTTTTTGCGTCTTATTTATTTTTAGAGAAGTATTCAGTAAACGCGTGCATAATCTCAATTCCCTGATACAAAAATAGACTGAAGGCTGTTAATGAAAAACCAGTCACCATAATAAGTCTCATCCAAAACATCGCAATTCCCTCCTTTTTTAAAGATTCTAGGGTCTTAGCGATGTATGGCCATAATAGGAGGACTGGTAAAAAACAGACAGCAGAAATTTCTTTAACAGGCCTGCTGAAGCTGACAAAGCAGCAATCACCGCGGCCGCTAAAAATACAGGTACCAAGCTTGACTCGCTTTGGTCCATGCTGAAAGGCATTTTCTCGTATTCAGCTTTATCCGCTGAAAACAGCTGAACATGTTCTTCAACGTCAAAAGCCGGCGTCTTTACGGGATGATGCTGCACATGCGGCGAAACCCCGGTCAGGAGAAGGGCAATGAGAAATAGAAACATCGTGTGTCTCATAACATTCCTCCTTTTAAGTCGTGCAATCGAATATACATAATCATAACGCATTATAGCGGATTCGAACAGTGGAAACTTTTTTCGTTTTTACTGTGCAAATCGACAATTTCTGATATACTTTATCTTTGGAATGTTAGAAAACCTGACATTAATTCAGAAAATTCTTTACTTCGGAGGTTTTATATGGATTTTTTAAATGGAATAATTTCCGGCGGGAATACAATTTTGTGGTCATACTTGCTGATCTATATGCTTGTAGGACTTGGTTTGTATTTCACAGTCCGATCAGGATTTGTCCAGTTCCGCTACTTTGGTGAAATGTTCAGGCTTTTAAAGGAACCTGCAATGGTATCCAAAGAAGGAAAAAGAGGCATTTCATCTCTGCAGGCATTCTTTATCAGTGCAGCGTCAAGGGTTGGCACCGGTAACTTAGCTGGAGTAGCTATTGCCATTGCCGTCGGAGGACCGGGAGCGGTTTTCTGGATGTGGCTGATTGCGCTGGTCGGAATGGCTTCAAGCTTTGTAGAAAGCACTCTCGCTCAGGTATATAAAGTAAAAGACGGAGATCAGTTCCGCGGCGGACCCGCTTACTATATGGAAAAAGCGCTGAACGCCAGATGGATGGGCATCTTTTTTGCCGTTTTAATTACATTATGCTTTGGTCTGATTTTCAATGCTGTTCAGGCCAATACAATCGCTCTTGCATTTGACAGTGCCTTTCAAATTGATAAAACCGTCATGGCTATCATCCTTGCGGTCTTCACGGCCATCATTATTTTTGGAGGACTTAAGCGGATAGCCGCTGCTACTCAAATTATAGTACCTGTCATGGCCCTTATTTACATAGGCGTTGCGCTTGTTGTTGTGATTATGAACATTACTGAGGTGCCGGCAGTTATTGGTGTTATTTTTGCCAACGCATTCGGATTTGAGCAGGCAGTCGGCGGCGGTATTGGAGCTGCTGTTGAGAATGGCATTAAGAGAGGACTGTTCTCGAATGAAGCGGGTATGGGTAGTGCACCGAATGCTGCCGCTACGGCAAACGTTTCGCATCCTGTTAAACAAGGCTTCATTCAGACTCTCGGTGTCTTCTTCGACACGATTATCATTTGCAGCACGACAGCGTTCCTGATCCTGCTGTTTGACACGACTCCGGATTCTTCGCTTGATGGAATACAGATCACGCAGGCAGCCCTTCAGTCACATATAGGAGACTGGGCAGGTACGTTCCTTGCTGTAGCAATTCTGCTGTTCGCATTCAGTTCGGTTATCGGAAATTACTACTACGGGGAAACAAATATTGAGTTTCTTAACGGAAGCAAGACGGTTCTTTTTATCTACCGTTTAGCTGTAGTCGGTATGGTTATTTTCGGTTCTGTATCAGGCTTCCAGCTAATCTGGGATATGGCTGACCTGTTTATGGGTCTTATGGCAGTTACGAACCTGATCGCCATTGCCATCCTTTCAAAAATTGCTTTCGCTGTCCTGAAAGATTACAGCCGTCAGCGAAAAGAAGGCAAAAATCCTGTATTTAAAGCAAGCTCCATTAAAGGGCTAAAACATACAGAATGCTGGGAAGACGATGAGGTTTAACCCCTGAATAAGAAACATAAGAAAAAGCACACCTTTCAGTTTTTGAACGGTGTGCTTTTTCTTTTGAAAAGAGTAGGCCTGCAGACTAAGAGCAAGCCAATTTTTATTTAGAAGGAATAAGGGGCTTTGTCAAATGTCCTGCTGTGTAAATGGCGAAGAGTTTGTGAAAATGTGAACAAACTTTATCGATTTCATGATTTCTATCGTCCTGCGGATGAATTTGGGCTAAACTAATCAATAGAAGCAGTTCATTCCAATCTTGTATGTGAAAACATTCACAAACATTTGTTTTGATTATCCTGATTAGAGGAAAAGAATGGGTAAACTGCTATACATTGCGTGATGTAAGGGGGAAGGAAGATTGTTTGAGTATGATCCGGTATTATACAGCAGAATTTTGACAGGATTGACACTTGCATTTCACACGATTTTTTCCACACTTGGAGTCGGTGTGCCGCTGCTCATTGCTCTTGCAGAGTGGATCGGCATCAGAAGGAACGATGGCCATTATCATCTGCTTGCAAGAAGATGGGCGAGGGGCTACATCATCACAGTTGCTGTAGGGGTTGTAACAGGAACGGCAATAGCCCTTCAGCTAAGTCTGCTGTGGCCGAATTTTATGCAGGTTGCCGGTCAGACAATCAGTCTGCCGCTGTTTTTGGAAACCTTCGCTTTTTTCTTTGAAGCTATTTTTCTTGGCATCTACCTTTATACATGGGACCGCTTCAAAAAGAAAATCTACCATTTGCTGCTGCTGATCCCGGTGGCTCTCGGAGCGACGCTTTCCGGTTTCTTTATCACAACAGTAAATGCCTTTATGAACGCTCCGCTAGGATTTACGATGGAAAACGGAGTTCTGAAAGGCGTTAATCCTTTGCTTGCGATGTTTAACCCTGCAACGCCGACAAAAATGGCGCATGTGCTGTCTTCGGCTTATTTAACATCTGCCTGCGTGCTGGCAGCGATTGCCGCATTTATGATTCTCAGGGGCAGAGAGCATGTGTATTACAAAAAAGCACTAAGTCTCTCCATGACTGTAGCTTTTGTCTGTGCAATAAGTACGGCCGTCATTGGTGACTTATCAGGAAAATATTTAGCAGAATACCAGCCGGAAAAACTGGCTGCTGCTGAATGGCATTTTGAAACAGCGGAGGAAGCTTCTTTAATTCTCGGAGGAATACTCGATGAAAACAACGAGGTCAAATATGCACTTGAGATTCCGTATGCTTTGAGCATTCTTGCCCACGGAACGCCTGATGCAGAGGTTACGGGACTTGAAGAGTTTCCGGAAGAAGAATGGCCTCCGTTTGTCGTCCATTATTTCTTTGATCTGATGGTCGGAATCGGCATGTTTTTGGCGCTTGTATCCTTCGTGTTCATGGTCATGAAGTGGCGGAAGAAGTCAAATGAGCTGAACCGGGTCCTTTTATGGCTGATTGTCAGCACTGGTCCTCTTGCCATGCTTGCGATCGAAGCGGGATGGTTCTTTACGGAAGAAGGTAGACAGCCGTGGATCCTAAGAGGCTACATGACAACGGCGGAAGGTGCGACAACGTCAGGCTATGTTGATATCATGCTGTATTTGTTCATCGCCCTGTACGCGGTGCTTGCTGTCTCGGCAGCAGCTGTGCTTCGCCGCACATTTAAAGCAAATCCTGCTGAACGCGAGCTTGAAAAATTAGGAATGAAATAGGAGAGGACAAGATGGATTATGAACTGATTGGAATTACCGTGCTCTGGACATTTTTGTACGGTTACCTTATTGTCGCGTCCATTGATTTTGGTGCAGGCTTTTTTAATTACTATTCTGCACTGACAGGACGGGGGCCGATTGTAAAAAAAGTGATTAACCGGTATTTGTCTCCGGTCTGGGAAGTGACGAATGTATTTCTGATTTTCTTCTACATCGGACTGGTCGGATTTTTCCCGTCGCTTGCCTTCTACTACGGTACAGCCTTACTTGTGCCAGGGAGCATTGCCATCATTCTGATTGCACTGCGCGGTTCGTATTATGCGTTTCATCACTACGGAAACCGAGAAAATCTCTGGTATCAGTTTTTATATGGCGCGACAGGCCTGCTGATTCCGGCATCACTATCTGTTGTGCTTACACTGTCTGAAGGCGGCTTTATTGACGTCAGCGGGGATGAGGTGCAGCTGAATTATGCAGAGCTCTTTACGAGCACGTATGCGTGGGCCGTAGTCTTTCTGGCGATTGTAAGCGTGCTGTATATCTCTGCAAGCTTTCTGACGTTTTATTCTCATAAAGCGGGAGACAGCAGTGCCTTCAGCCTTCTGCGCAAATATGCGCTGTTCTGGAGCGGCCCGACTATTCTTGCAAGCTTGCTTGTATTTGTGTCCCTAAGAGAGCATAATCCGGATCATTTTCAGCGGATGCTGGATATGTCCTGGCTCTTCGGATTATCCCTTTTATTTTTTGCTGGTGCCGTGTATCTGATCTGGAAAAAGAAGCGTTTGGGCGTTTCGTTCATCTTGGTCATGCTGCAGTTTGCGGCGGCATTTTACGGGTACGGGGCATCCCATTTGCCGTATGTGCTTTATCCGTACGTCACGATCTACACAAGCTTTACAAACGACACGATGGCACTGGCGCTTATCCTTGCTTTTATCGCAGGATTGATGCTTTTAGTACCGTCTTTATACTTGCTGATGAGGCTGTTCCTTTTTGATAACGATTATGTGAAAGGCAAAAAATAGGAGGGATACCATGCAGACATTTTTGATCATGGTGGCACCGGTTCTAATTGTCGCAGTGACCGTTACAGGATTATTTGTCTGGGGTGCTTACGCAAAAGAGCCCTATGAAAAATAAAATGTGCAAAGGCTAATAACAGGCTTAAGACGCATAAAGGAGTCCGTGTCATGCAGCTGAAACATTTAACTTCAAACCATAAAAAACATATCTGGCTACTCCGGGTGCATGCTGCATTAACAGGTGCAGCCATTATTGCACAGGCGTGGCTGTTCGTCAGTGTGACAGACGCCGTCTTTTTAAACGATGCGCCGTTCCGGGAAGTTGTTCCTGATCTATTTATTTTGCTCGCCGTGTCTCTATGCAGAGCAGGATTTATGTATTTCGGCAACAAAACCGGGGTTTCATTAGCGGCAGCTGTTAAGAAGGATGTTCGGTCATTGCTTCTCCAAAAGATGTCCAAAGAATCTGTTTTGAGCTCTTCGGGCGGACAGACCGGCAGAAAAGTAAACGTTCTGCTGGATGCCGCAGATGAAATCTCGCCTTATTTCAGCACCTATATTCCCCAGATGATCCAGACGGGAATCATTCCGCTGATGATGGCCGCTGCCGTGTTTACACAGCATGTTTATTCCGGCATCATTCTGCTTGTAACAGCCCCCTTTATTCCGCTTGCCATGGCACTTGCAGGCAGGAAGAGCAAGGATAAGGCAGAGCAGCAGATGGAGAGGCTCTCGCAATTTTCCGGCCATTTTCTTGATGTTCTTCAGGGGCTTGTGACGCTGAAGGTGTTCGGACGTTCAAAAGAGCAGAAAGAAAAGATCGCAGAGAGCAGCCTTGAAATCCGTGACGCCACGATGCAGGTTTTGAAGGTGGCATTTCTTTCAGCGCTCTCCTTGGAGTTTATTTCAATGCTCAGCATTGGACTGATTGCCTTTGAACTTGGCCTGCAGATTGTTGTTTTTCAGACTGTGACATTCTTTTCTGCCTTCTTTATTCTCATACTTGTTCCTGATTTCTACCTGCTTCTAAAAGATTATGGAAGTGCTTTTCATGCAGGAAGAGGAAGCATGGGTGCTGCGAAGCTGATTGCGGAGGAGCTTGATGAGCGGGATGTTGCTTTAGAATGGGGAAATCAGAAGCTTGGTGATGGTCCGCCTGAGCTTCATCTGCGAAAGGCTTCTTACTCATATAAGAACAGTTCATTTGCCTTGAAGGACATTGATGTTCACCTTAAACCGTTTGAAAAAGCAGCAATTGTCGGGAGAAACGGTTCAGGCAAGACGACCCTGCTTCATATCATCGGCGGACTGATCCAGCCTGATGAAGGCGAAATGACGATTAATGGAAAAGAGCGCGGAGCTTATGATGAAATGAGCTGGTTTGGTAGCATGGCTTACATCTCTCAGCATCCGCATATCTTCTCCGGGACAATCGCAGAAAACATAGCCATTGGTCAGAGGAAAAGTGCGGGCCGTCAGGAAATTGAGGATGCCGCCCGCAAAGCGGGTCTTGCTTCCATGATTGAATCTCTTGAACACGGGTTTGATACGTTCATCGGCGAAGGGGGAAGGGGTCTTTCCGGAGGAGAAAAGCAACGACTTGCTCTTGCAAGGGCATTTCTGAAAAAACCTGCATTTATCCTGTTTGATGAACCAACTACAGGCCTTGACCTTCATACAGAAAAGATTCTCCAGCAGTCGATAAAAGAGCTCGGGGAATTCGCGACCGTGATTACAGTGGCTCACAGGCTATATACAATTAAAGATGCAGACGTTATTTATTATATGGAAAACGGAAGACTCGCTGCCCGGGGCACTCATTTGGAACTGCTGGACCGTTCCGAGTCTTACAGCAGCATGTTTCATATGCAAGGAAAGGAGGCGGCGGCCAAGTGAAAGACATTTCTCATATCGTGCGTTTAATGTGGAATGAAAAAAGGGATATATGGCTTACCGTCTTATTGGGCTTCCTTGCAGGTATAACAGGAATTGCCTTATTTGCATCAAGCGGCTACCTAATATCAAAAGCCGCTCTGCTGCCGCCTCTTTACACACTGACAGTTATGCTCGCGCTACTTAAGCTTGCGGGTATTGCGAGAGCACTCAGCAGATATGCAGAGAGACTTGTCTCCCACAGGGCAACCTTTACCATTTTGAAGGATGTGCGCGCCTCTTTTTACGAAAAACTGGAACCAATGGTCCCGAGGATTTTCAATACGTACCGGAGCGGTGATTTGCTTTCAAGGATTGTCGGAGATGTAGAGAACCTGCAGAACTTTTTCTTGAGGGTGTTTTATCCGCCGGTTGTCTTTCTGTTTGTCTTTTTAAGCACGATTGCTTTTGTATCGTTTTACTCCATCCCGATTGCCATGATGCTTTTAGCGGGTATGGTGCTGACAGGAATGGTGATCCCGGCATACTTTGCTTATCGTCAAAAAAAATGGGATGACTCTGTCCGGGATATGAGAAGCCTGTTCTCATCAGAAGCGGCTGAATTTTACTATGGGTACAGAGATTTAAAAATCTATGGCCAGACAGCAGAAAAAGTGGAAAAGCTCAGCAGGCTTTCTGACATACTGGCCGATAAGCAGGCGCAATTAGATAACAGGGTGAATCAGACACAATCCATCAATACGGCCATTACGGTCCTCATAAACTGCGGGATTTTAGCACTTGGAGCTTATCAGGCAGCAGCGGGTGAGCTGAACGGTCTGTATCTTGCCATGCTTGTGATGATTTCTCTCAATGTATTTGAGTTTGCTGTTCCGATGGCTGCCTTTCCAGTTTATTACGAGGAGAGCAGGCGCGCTTCTAAAAGATTGTACTCATTCCCGGAAGAACCGGTCTTACAGGAAGAAAAGAAGCAGGATGACATCACACAGGATGGGTTCTCTATTCACGTAAAGAATGTTCATTATTCTTACGGCGCAGCGGGTTCCGGTCTAAAAGGTGTTACTGTCGCGTTTCCGCAAGGTTCAAAAACGGCCGTTGTCGGACCATCCGGTTCCGGAAAATCGACGCTGCTGATGCTGTTAATGAAAATGTACGAACCGGAATCTGGAGAAATTACTTTGAATGAAAAGCCGCTTGCTGACATCATCAGTGAGAGCCTCTGGGAAGGATGCAATATTGTTCTGCAGGACAATCACTTTTTTTACGGAACCATCCGTGAAAATCTGCTGATCGCTGTCAAAGAAGAAGCAGAGGACGCAGATCTGCTTCACGCATTGAAGGAGGCAGGCCTTGAGAACAAGCGGCTTGATGATCTTGTTCTTGAAAAAGGCGATAACCTGTCAGGCGGTGAAAAACAGAAGCTTGCCATCGCAAGAATCCTGCTGAAGAAAGAGGGTCTGTGGCTGCTTGATGAACCAACAGCTTCAATGGATCTACTGTCAGAGCAGAGTATTCATAACACATTGTTTGAGCATGCCCGGAATCAAACACTCATTCTCGTCAGTCACCGTCTGACAGGCCTTGAGAAGATGGACCAGATCATTGTTATGGATCAGGGGCGCATTCTTGAAAAGGGACCTTATGAAGAACTCATGAGGAGAAAAGGTTATTTTTACGGTTTGAAGCAAATTGAACAAGAAGTACTCGTATAAAAGATAAAATCCCTCTCGGTTATGAGAGGGATTTTTTGCGTCCTACTGTACTTTCGACAGCAGGCTGTCTTCTTGGAACTTCTCTGGAGGCGTTTCAAAACCGACAGAGGTCTGTAAATCAAGTATTTCAAAAGTAACTTCAAAGCTTGACGCAGCATCATTTAGCGGGATAGTAAACGTTTCAGCACCACTAGAGGCAATAAACAGCTTCTCATCTGATGCCAGTTTAACTCCATCCTGGAAATAAGTGATTTGTGCTTTGAAGGCAACCTGTGATTGATCGGAAGCAGCAAAGGTGATTTTATCTTTTTGAATCGTTTTTAATTCAGGCCCTGTAAGAATTCTGTCACGGTCAGCCTTTATGCCTGTTTCTTTTTCAAGATAAGCAATCAGCTTTTTGTTCTCAAGCACATTAGGAAGCTCCTTGTTTTCATGCTGTGTCATTTGATAGAAGGGCTCATTACTTGATAGAACATCGCTTTTGCTCGTTTTTCTTCCTGAACCGTACAACAGCACATAGTCATCAGCCATAATTTCCTGCGGATACCACATATGATCTCCATCTGAATAATTCCAAAAAGCATCCCACCGTACAGGGGCATCTTCAAGACCTCTGAGTTTGCTCCACTCAGATAATGGAAAGTGATGGCTTTTTATATAGTGATAGGCAAAATGATGCCCGTATTCATGTGAGAGAGTATCTCTGTAGGAGGAGGCATCGGTTTGTTTGTCGCCATGATAGAGAGTAATCGTGTCTGTTAACGCGCTAAATCTTCCTTTTGCCGCTGAACCGTTTAAAGAACCACCTTGAATTCGCACTTCCTGGAGGAGAGAAATTTCTTTTCCGTGTTTATTTTGAATCAATTCTTTATATAGTTCTTTCAAATTTTCTTCATCCCATTTTTCGCTGTAGCTTACAAACATAATACCCTCCGGAGATTGATAGCTTGCATGATAGTCTGAATCATAAACAAGCGGGTCAAGGCTTAACAGAATAGGGATGGATAAGAGCAAAAGCACATACTTCATCATTGTGTTCACTCCTCTCTGACATGAGTGTATCACGTTCATTGCGGCCAGGGGATTTCCAATACTTGTATGTAAAGAAAACCATGATAAATTTCCCAGAAATCTTTATCTGTTTGATAAGAATCTGACACAGCATGTTTATACGGCATACATAATCATCCAGTAAAGTAAAAGTTGTGAATATGAGACATAAGAAGAAGGAGACGATGGAATGATGAAAAAATGGGCAGCCGGAGCGGGAATGGCTATCATGTTGCTTGGAGGGCCGCTGCTGCAGCCGACAGCAGCGGATGCTTCAGCAGTAAAAGTTGAAAATGTTGCACACAGGGGTGCGTCTGGCTATGCTCCTGAAAACACGATTGCAGCTTTTGACAAAGCGGTAGAAATGAAAGCCGACTATATTGAGATTGACGTGCAGCAGTCTAAAGACGGCGAACTGGTCATTATTCATGACACTACAGTAGACCGGACGACAGACGGAAGCGGTAAAGTGAAGGATCTTACATACGATGAGCTCAGCAGGCTTGATGCAGGCAGCTGGAAGGGCGAAGAATTTACCGGAGAAAAAATCCCCACCTTTGATGAAATTCTTGACCGCTACAGAGGCAAAACCGGCATCTTAATTGAGCTCAAAGCACCTGAGCTTTATCCGGGAATTGAAGAAAAAGTAGCTGAAGAGCTTCAAGAACGCAACATGGACAAGCCCCAAAATGAAAAGATCATTGTTCAGTCGTTTAACTTTGACTCGATGAAAAAGATGGATGCCTTGCTGCCTAAAGTACCAATCGGCGTGCTGACATCATCCATACTTCATACAACTGATACGGCTCTGAATGAATTCAGTACATATGCAGACTACTTTAACCCAAACTACGGCATCGTTTCGAAGGATTTAGTAGCAAATGTGCATGAAAAAGGCATGAAAATCCAGTCCTGGACCGTTCGCACACAGGAAACAGCCGATTTTCTGCTTGAGATGGGTGTAGACGGAATCATTACGGATTATCCTGACTATGTTGATCCAAGAAAGTAAGAAGATTAGCCGGCTCTCTAAAGAAAAGAGGCCGGTTTTTTGCTTTAGCAGAAAAAACAGCTGGAAGGGTGTGCAGATTATAAAAACTAATAAAACAATGTTCTAAATAATCAGTTTAAATTGACTCTAGCCAAGAGAGATGAAAACCATTAGTTTAAAGGCGTCAGCAAGTTGTAAAAAGCACCAGAAGAAACAATTCAATCATAAAAATGTTATGTAAACTGAGCTGGAATTAAAGAAGAGATACTTGGAATTAGCTCATTAAATAACGTGCATAATCAAGAGCTTAAATCCAACGAAAATATAACATCAGCTGAAAATATGCTTAAAACATATGTGAATTGCATTAATTGAAATATTGTAGTGATTTGCAGAAAAAATCTTATGAATTTAAAGAGAAATGTGTGCAGCAGATACAATGAGTCAAAGACGTTATTTTTTCTTTCTGTCTCATTCACTTAAGTTTACTTGTTATTTGAGACTGGAAATAACACTTTATATGTAGCTGTCTATAATTTATATTATGTAAACCGGACAATTGTTAATTAAAAAGAGGTCAGAATCACCTCTTTCTACATTTATATATTGTATTTTGTTCTCCAGTTCTTAATTGTTTGCGGTTTTACATGTAGGATGCTGCAGATTTCTTCTATTGATTTATTTTGTTCGTTAAGCTTTTTAAACAATTTTAGACGTTCGTTCACTGCTGTTTTTGTCATTTTAAGAGGCCGATCATTTAATTGTTCTAAAGGAATTTCATCTAATCTAAACTCGTTAAATTTCCTTGTTAAATATATGGTTTTATTCCTGTAAATCCATTCTCCGAACATTTGAATGGTTCTTGCACCAGTTAGAAAAAGTCTGCTGATATTTTCCTTATGAATCAAAAAGGGTTCAAAACCATTCTCTTCAAGTAAATCATTTAAACTAAAGATAAACTCTTTTGATCCGCTAACAAAGCTTATTTGTTTCTTTTCATGATTCACGTACCCATCTCCATCAAAATACCCTCTAATAAAATGACTTATGTACTCTTCTGGTACATAAGGGAATTTAACAGATCCGGACTTATTAGAAGTAAAACCGTGTAAATCAATCAGATCGGATTTCATTATTTTGCTGTTCAGATTTAATATAAACACCCCAGTTTTTTTGTTTTGTACAAGAGGCTGATCGGTATTCAGTTCTTTTTTAATCAGATTTAAAATATAGCTCTCCTTTTGAGAAATACTGATTTGCTGCAGCTTATCATGAATGCATCCGTCAGCAGCAAAAAAACCGAGCAAATATGCCATTGTTGGACTCCATTGCTTGAAGTAATGCTCATTAAAGACATACTTCCTCTTCCAGCTCCCCCTCGGACGCATTTCAACGTCATGTTTTGAAAGAATATTGCGTATGCTGCCTGCTGTAACACCTGCCAGTTCGGCGATTTCCGAGGTGCTCTTGCCATCTTTGTAAAGCCTGATCACTTCTTCGCTTTCAAGCAAACATTTCCTGTTTTTAGATGCTGACACGACATAACAGCCTCCAGTACAAATGGTTTTCGGTTCATTCTTATTATACCGAACATTTGTTCTTTGTGTCTATTTTTAGCATTTTTCTATGTAAACGACAGTTTTTTTATTATGGAAGTCGAACAAAACAGACGTGATTTGGATGCTGTCAAAAAATAATCAAATGAACCGCGATCAGCTTGAGTTAAGCAATTGGAGCAGATACGCCATTGTTGGACTCCCTTGTTTGAAATAATGCTCATTAAGATAAGAAATAGCATCAGGAAAATGCGGATTTACACCGATAAGGAAATTCCAAATTAAAAAGCCCAACTTCTCTACAATTCAAAACAGAGAAATTGAGCTTTTCATTACCTTCATTTATTTATCGAATTCATTAACTGGAAAAAGTATTCAGATTGATGAGTCTTATTTAGGTTATACCAAGACTGCAATGCATCTGGTGTTAATACATCTAATTTTGTCAGTACCTTCATTGCAAATTCCAGAGGAGCTATTCCTGATGCAGTAACTAAATTCTCATCAGATACCGCAGATCCCAATTCATAGAACTTTTCACCTTTATAGTTAGGACAAATCATTTTAGTATATTCCAAGTTATTACTTGTATGCTTTCTGGCATCTAAGTATCCCATGTTCGCAAGGCCCTCAACTGCACCGCAAATTGCAGCAACAATCGTTCCAAGCTTTAAAGCTACTCCAACTCTTTCCAAGATTGGCTGATGTATATCTTCACTCCAAGTAGTTCCTCCAGGCAAGATTAAAAGGTCATTACCCTCGAGTGTACATTCATCAAGGGAGATATCTGGTTTTATGCTCATTCCTCCCATTGTAGTAATCATTTCTTTATTAGCCCCTACTGTCATTATTTTTAAAGGTGCTGCATCTTTTTTGAAATATCTTCCTGAGTTTAATTCAGCGATTAAATAGCCATATTCCCAGTCCGACATGGTATTAAATACATAGAGAAAAGCTCTTTTTGTTTGCATTGAATAACACTCCAATCACAGTTGATAGTGCCAGTATAAAATAACTTCCCTGACAGGTAGCGTCAGGGAAGTTATTAAACTTGATGAAATTCGATTAATTCCGTCAGAACTTCAATCAGTCTTTCCTTAAGACTCCTTGGCTCTATAACTTGAATTGATTTATTGTACGGTAAAAGTAAATAAGGTACATATGTATGGAGCACATCTTTTTCAAGAAGAAAGACGGCTTGATTGGAAGTCCGTTCTTGTAAATAATGCTCTAAAAACCAATGTTGGCAAATATCAGCCAATACACTTTTTTCCCCGCTAATAACCAAGGAAATAATTTCTTCCTTACCTTCTATCGTTGGAAGAAGGCTTTTTGTGAAAAAGTCCCGTGCTGAAAAATTTTCTGGCCGGTTAAATTTATTTTCGGACTGCATTAGACTTTCCATTCGATCTACTCTAAAACTGCGGAGATCATTTCTAAGATGACAGAATCCAATCACATACCATTTAGTATTCCAATAAATCATTTTGTACGGATCAACCAATCGATCATTTAATTGCTTTTCGCCACTTTTACAATAAAGAAAAGTTACTGAGTACCCGTCAGCTACGGCCTGCTGCAGCTCTTTCAAAAAAGGTTCCATAGAGTGTGGACTTAATCGATTTATTACTTCTAGACTAGTTACATGCTGGTTTATCTTTGTTTCCTGCTCTTGATTTGAGTATTTCCTCAGTTTTGAAATGGCCCTATGTAGTGCCTCACCACCATAATATCCGGCTTCTTCTGCAAAAACACTAGCGTGAAAGAGTGATGTTTGTTCCTCAGAATCAAAAAAAAGAGGAGCCTCAATAAAGTTGTTCAATAAAGTGTACCCGCCGTTATGTCCCGGTTCTGAAATGACAGGTACACCACTTGTTGAAATTGTGTCAATATAACGATACACAGTCCTTATATTCATCTCTAACTTTTCTGAAATTTCTTTTGCAGTCACTTTTTTACCTGAGCGAAGCATCCATAGAATGGCTAACATATTGTCAGTTTTAGGCATGTGATTCCACCTCTATATGAAATTTTTTTCAATTACCGGTTCTTTTTTTGTAACGAACATTTGTTCTCACGCCCTATTTTTAGCACTTTTCTATCTAAACACAAGAAAAAAGCCCCTTCCAGGAGCTCTTTATCTCTTATCCCAAACCTCTTTCAGCATATCCCTGAAAAGTTCATTCAATTGGGGAGTTGGATCCTTCTTTACTGTTCTCCATTGCTCTGCAGCATGCTTCAGCCGGTTTATTTCTGCATCAAGGAACGAATTGATCACATCTATTCTAGGTTCTTTATCAAGTTCGTCTCCTTTTATTTTTCTTGCAAGCAGGATAAGAATCTCCTGCTTAAGCGGACTTTCAGGCAGCAATTCAAGTAGAGTCTGGAATTCCATCGGCGGAAATTCATTCTTTTCTTCAATCCATTTGGCTGCAAGCACCGGGCGAAGCACATAGAAGTACTTTTTGATTTTAACGGTGCTTCCCTGCAGATAGTCTCTGTAATTCCCGCTTGCCATGTTCAAATAATGATACATCGCAGACTGCGGGGTAAAAACGCTGTCCTGGATCTCAGCCATGCGCTCAAGGGCTGAATAAGATTGATAATAGACAATCGGTGACTTCATCCATTCCATGAGCGGCGGATTGGATTTCCTGAATAGCTTCAGCGCTTTTGTCAGATCCCAGCCAGACACATCAAGAAGATTATTGATAGGTCTTTCAATCACATCACGGTTTGAACCGCCTCCGACCGGATCAATGCTTAAATAATGCTCGGGCTTGTGTATGTAAAGAAACCGTACGTCATAATCACTGTCCTTTGAAGGGAATCCCCATGCCCTGCTGCCTGATTCACAGGCATAGAGGATTTTAACATCATTTGTTTCCTCTATATCAAGTAAAACCTCAAGAATTTGTTCTCTCATTGCTGTTTCTCCTTATGTGTTTGTTAATAGTATACACCTTAAAAGGAAAGAGATGGAAACAAAAAAAGCCGCAGCAGCAGCTTTTTACACTGTTTATTTTAAAGTTGCAAGCAATTCATCGAGGCACTCAAATTGAGACGACATCCCTTCAACAACGCCCATTTCAGCAACTTTCTTAAGCTCTTCCTCTGTAGCGAATTCTGACACAGCAATTAATTTTGTGAGATCGCCGTGATCTTCAAAAAGCATTGTGATGACCATTTCCGGCATTTGCTCTGAAACGGCGCCTGTTTCATCTGAAAATGCATCCACATAGACAATCTTCTCAGGGACCGAGATTTCTTTGTAGGTTGCAATTCCCCATGATTCCATACCGTAAAAGTCACCCTGCTCTTTGTCTTCGCAGCGCATGCAGTAGTGCCATACTCCGCCCGGCTCAAATTCAAACCGTTTGTTTGCAGTGCCCCACCCTTTAGGCCCCCACCAGGCTGCAAGCAGATCAGGTTCAGCGTATGCTCGGAAAACAAGTTCTCTTGGAGCTTGAAACATTCTTTCAATAATCAGTTCTTTTCCCTCGACTCTTGAGACAACTGAAGCCGCACTCTTATTTACTGACATGGAAATTCCTCCTTTTTGTTGCATACCTTACTCACATTCGAGCTGCATAAACGAATTCCTGCACAAATATTCATGTGCAAAATAAAAAACCCTCCATGATCAGAGAGTTTTTTAAAGTATGAATCAGCTTTCTTTTACTTGAACGGCCTTCTGGGCAATCACGTTCTCTTCTTTCAGTTTGAACAGCGGCATGATCAGCATCGTGCCAAGCAGGAACAAAACGCCGGATACGGTATATACGCCTGAGAGACTGAGCGGAGTCTTCAGGAGGCCCGACAGCGACATGCCTGCAACCATCATCCCCATGAAGAGCGGGTTGAGCACTCCGTTCACGCGTCCAACAAATGCTTCATCTGTATTTTTCAAAATCAGCGTATTGATGCCGATGTGAATGCACGGGAAGAAAAATCCGTTAAGCAGCTGAAGGCCGATTGTCAGCGGGAAGCTTGTGGACCAGCCGATGCTGATGGTGAAAATCATACTTGAGAAAATACCTAAAGCAAGCAGCTTTTGAGGTGAAATTTTCTTTGAAAAGGCAATGACAATTCCCCCGCCGGCAAGCATCCCGATTCCATTGGCCATAATGAGCCACTGCAGGTAGTCTTTCGTCAGACCGAGATTTTCAATTGTGATAAAAATCATCAGCGGTGAAATCAATCCGACAGCAAGACCGCAAACCGCAAAAACTCCGCCCATTGTCGTCAGAACTTTTTTGCCGATGACATAACGGAATCCGTCTGCAAGTTCCTTTTTAAAGCTTGTTTCGTCCTCCGTTTTGACCTTTTCGAGATCGCGGGGCAAAAACGTCAGGACAGCAGCTGACAACAGAAACATGACGCCCATGACAATAATCGATGTGTAAATGCCGTATGACTGGTACACAATGGTGCCTATGACAGGGCCGATTACCATGAAAACAGCCATCAATGACTGGAAAATAGCCATCGCAGACTGCAGCTGGTCTTCAGGAACGTGCTGCTTCAGCAGTCTCATCGCTGAAGGCATCGAAAACTGTGACAGGATGGCGGAAACGAGCGTGGCAAAGAAAATGGCATGCCATGATCCGTATATAAGAGTCAATAAAACAACAAAGATAGATACAGCGGACAGCACGTCACACCAGACCATCGTCAGTTTCGGTTTCCATCTGTCAGCAAACGTTCCGCCTATGATGGAAAAAATAAAGATTGGTGCAAACTCGGCAATGGAAATAAGCGACACATAGACAGGATCGTTATTCGTAAGCTCTGTTACATACAGTAAAATGGCAAAGTTTCGAATCCAGATTCCAAGCTGCAGCAGGAAATTTGAGCCCATGATTGCAAGAACGATCCGGTTTTTAAATAAATTTCCTGAAGGGGTGCCTTTTGCCGGCATTGCTTCAGTCAAACTGTTTTCCATACTTATCATGCCTTTCAAGCTTAATGTAAGTCTTTTACATGATTTCCGTTTCTGCAGAAGCTAAGACAAGTGACGTCAAACTTATTCGCGCTTTAGTCTTAATCTCCCTTCAGATTTTATAAAGAATAATCACAATGAAGATTATATACGAAACTCATGATGTTTAGATACTAAATTTTTCAAAATAAAAAAAGGGACAAAGCCCTTATTTTACCTTTTTTACAAGTCCATGCCACACGCTGTGAACATCGGTGCATATCGCAGCGGCATCCTGCTGGATCCATCCGTTCACGTCTCTCAGGCGTCTTTCATTTTCTGAGACCGGCACAATCCCTTTACCGATTTCAAGCATAATGATGATGGTTTCTTGTTTCCGTTGGAGCAGTTCATTTAATAGTCCGCTGTATTGTGTTCTTACTGCCTTTAAATCTGTCAAATCCTCTGTCCCAATCCATTGTTCAAACCCTTCAAGAACAAGAGGACCATCATCGGCCTCTTTCCAATCAAGAAAAGAATCCCCGCTGTAAGCTGTAATCCACGCTGCATGGGGCCATTTGCTTTTCACATAAGCTCTTTTCCCGCTGCAGGCTCCTCCGATAATGAGATGCACGTCCATCCCTCCTCCCTTTCTTCCGCCCTTAATGCGACAGCTTTTCCAAATGGTGCTGAGATGTGCCAGAATTCAGGCGTGTTCAGAAAAGACGAGACAATCTGTCTGATCACTCCTCCGTGTGTGACGATTGCTGCTGCATCCGGTTTTCCTGCAAGAAATTCTTTTAGAAAAGACGACACCCGATCCTGAAATGAAACGCCTGTTTCTCCGCCTGGAGGGCCGGTGCTTTCCCAGTTGTCGAGCCATGAGGAATACATGCTGCAGTGTTTCAAGTCTTCATACGTCCTCCCTTCCCATTCTCCGAAATGAAGTTCTCTTAGGCGTGCATCATATGTAACCGGCTGATGGGGAAAAAGAAAGGCTGCTGTCTCCCGGCACCTGAGGAGGTCGCTTGAATACACGTTTGCAGTGCTGTATTCATGAAGAAATGTTTTTAATTGAATATACTCCTCCAGAGAACCGCTGCTCACCGGGAGGTCGCTGTGTCCTAAATACCTTCTCTCTGCATTCCACTGCGTCAAACCATGCCGAATAAGAAAAAGCTGAACAGTACGCCCAGATTCCAAATCTCTGCCCCCTCAATAGAGGCACCGGCAGTGTCTCCGTTTATTCCTTGAAACTGCTTTTCTGACCACCGGCCGAAAAGAAAACAAAAAAGAATCTGCAGCAGAAACATCATGCAGAATATCCAATTGAAAACCATAAATGGCAGGAGCCAGCATGCGGCAATGATCAGTTCTTTCATGGAGAGATGCTGTTTCCAAAAAGAAGCCATTCCGCCAGTCTGAAAAGCTTTAAACCCATACAGATGCATTAATACCTGAAGTCGTGACAGCATGGGAATGACAATCAGATAGATTCCAAAATGGTCAATGAGGAGCAAATTGTGCACAAAAATCCATTTCCAGCCCAATAAAAAAATCACGGCCAGAACGGCAAAACTGCCTGCACGTGAATCTTTTAAAATCTCTCTCTTCTTCTCAACATCTCCATTTGATCCCGCTGCGTCTGCAACGTCCATAACGCCGTCAAGATGAAGGCCGCCTGATAAGTAAACCCAGACACTGATCAGCAAAAGTGACAGCATGGACGCAGGCAGGATATCGTTCAGCAGCTGAAAAAGCACAAACATGCAGGCTCCTATGACTAGCCCCGAACCAGGAAAAAAACGCAGAGCCCACTTTAGTGTTTTTTCATCCATGCCGCACTCGATCCTGAGGGGAATTCTTGTCAGAAACTGCAGAGCAAGAATTCCCCCATAAAAAACTTGTTTCATTGATTATTTCCTCCCCAGACCCCTTCAGGGTAATGACCATCTTTCTTCCAGACAACAGGCAGGCCGCATACGGCTTCATAAACATTATCCGCTGCATGGACGGCTAGTTTATGAACCGACTCAAGACATTGAATATAGTGGTCTGCAACTCTGTTTTTTAAAGGGATTCCTTCGTTTACATCATTTGATACTAAAAACAGATGAAGATTTTTTCGCTTAGAGATGCTCAGCAGGTTTTTGAAACAGGCAGTTGTCTCAGCGGTAGACAACTGCTCTGAAAACATGCCATTGCTTGTCCAGACCGTCAGGCAGTCAATCAATACAACTGCAGAATCGGGAAGTCTTTCGGCTGCCGCGTCTATGTACAGCGGCTCCTCGATTGTTACCCACCTGTTTCCTCTGTCCAGCTGATGAATGGAAATGCGTTCAGGCATTTCGCTTTTCCTTGCAGTGGCTATATAAAATGGCTTCATGTCCCCTGCGGCGTCCGCTGCCATTTGTTCGGCCAGCCTGCTTTTTCCTGAGCGAGCACCTCCTGAAATAAATGTCAGCATGACGCATTTCTCCATTTTCTTAACGCTTTAAGCAAAACCATGTTTTCCTCTCTCGTCCGGACAGCCAGCCTTATAGCGCTGCCTTCAATCAGCGGGAAATTAACGGTGTGCCGCACAAGTATTCCTTCTCCTGCTAGAAAAAGCAGAAGCTGTTCGTGATTCTGAAGGAGCGGATCACGCAGCAAATAGAAATTGACAGTTGTATCAGACACTTGGAACTTCATTTTCAGGAGTTCATTTCTTACGTACTGCCATTCTTCCGCGAGCCATTCTTTAGCTGCAATCAGGAAGTCCTTTGTATCCGGCAGCGCATGTATGACCGAAAGAGCCATAGCATTGACGCTCCAGGGGACTGAAAGGGACTCGAGCTTTCGTATGATTTGCTCGTGAGCAAGCACATAACCGAGCCTGATGCCAGGAACGGCAAAGATTTTGGTCAGTGACCTCAAGAGGATGAGGTTTGGAAATGCTCCCAGTAAATGAGCAAGGCTGGAGCCCGAAAAATGAACAAAAGCTTCATCAACGACTATATATTGACCCGCTTGTTTTGCTGTTTCAAGCAATCTGACAATCTTATCTTCAGGAAGCATTTCTCCTGTGGGATTATTAGGACGGCATAGAAATAATAAGTCGGTATCCTGTATGAAAGCTTCAGATTCTATTAGATCCTCATAGCTGAAGTGTTTTATGTGAAGCTGATGGATCCGGCATGCCCGCTCATACTCGCTGAAGGCCGGCTGAAAGATGCCGGCCCTCTTCCCTTTAAACATATGGGCAACTAAGAAAATAGCTTCTGCCCCGCCGTTTGCAAGCCAAATATTTTCCGTCTTTACGTCTTCAATAGAAGCAAGAATTCCCCGTTCCTCTATATAAGCAGGGTCAGGATATACTGAGCTTTTTTTAAGAAGGCTTTTCTGCATGGATTGCAGGACGGTGTCAGGGATGCCAAGCGGATTTAGATTGGCGCTGAAATCAAGCAAATCGCTGCCTTCGTCAATTCCTTTCATTGTCAGCAGATTCTGAATGGCAGTTGAATTCCCCCCATGCTGAGGCCACATATTATATCCTCCTTAACATGAACAAGCACAGATAGATTGCAAGAAACACAACCCATGCGCCGTTCATTATTTGTATTGATTGTTTGATGTGGACGGGCAAAAGACTTGTCTGCGCATCACCGAGCTTTGCACGATGTGAAACCGCTCCTGAATACGTATTCCTTCCTCCAAGCTGAATGCCCAGCAGTCCTGCAGTCATCGCCTCCGGCCAGCCGCTGTTTGGACTTGGATGCTTTTTGGCATCCCTCCATGTGATATGCCAGCCGTTTCGTCTTTTCATTCCCCTGATAAAAAAACTGCCTGCCCACATGCAAAAGGCGCATAGTCTTGCTGGCAGAAGATTCATAAGATCATCAAGTCTTGCGGAACCAAACCCAAAATCACGGTATCTCTCATTTTTGTAGCCAACCATTGAATCGAGGGTATTAACCGCTCTGTAGGCAAGGGCAAGCGGTGCTCCGCCAACAATAGCGAATACAAGAGGACTTATGATCGCATCAACTGTGTTTTCGGCTACTGTTTCCGCCGCTCCTCTTGTGATTTCACCTGAAGGCAAATCGGCAGTATCTCTTCCCACGATTTCGCTCAGTTTTTTCCGAGCTTTTGAAAGATTGCCTTCTGCAAGAGGCTTATAAACCTCCAGTGCAGCTGTCTTCAGTCCTTTAATCGCCATAGTTGTAGAAATCAAATAAACCTCTGCACATAAGCCTGCTGCGCAGTGGATGGAATAAAGCCACTTCAGGAGAAACATGGCTGTGATAAATACCGCTGCAGGCAGACAAAGGGCAAGCAACATTCCTTTTCCTTTTTTCCAGTAACCTTTGTTCAGGATCCTCTCTGCTTTGCGGATGATCTTTCCAAAAAGAACGACCGGATGAGGCAGCCATTTAGGATCTCCGATGATCAAATCCAGCAGCACGCTCCCTGCCACCAGTAATAGAGTATGTTCAGCAAATGGCTGCAAAGGAATTCTCCAGTCTTTTCAGAGCCTTCATGATCAGCGCATCAGCAGCCTCCATGACGGAAGGGTCATCCGGTTTGCTGCTGCTATAAGCTCCTGCCGCAAGCTCAGGCTCTGCATTCGGAAACAGTCTTGTCATCCCGGCATTCATCTTAAGGGTGAGATTTATTAGTCCGCTGTCGCTGACTGGAGCATCTGTTAAAAGGGCTGCACTCAGGATGCTGTCCGAATAGGAAAGGATGATGAAAAACGTGTTCATCGACTCATTTTTAATAAAATGATCAGGGATCCTGTTATGATTGCAGATGAAAATGTTGTTTCCAAGTGACCACAGGATAAGCTGTGCGGCTGTTTCTTTCTGTCCGCTGTTTACTTCCAGGCGGCTGGACCAGTGCAGGCCGCTGCCTTTTGGTCCTGTTGTCAGCATTCGAAATGGCTGTTCCATCGTGATGATTGGCGGAGTTCCCTGGTCAATATGCAGCGCCGAAAGCAAATCACTCCGTTTTCCTTGCAGGTAATCCGGCGATAAGGTAATATGCGGCTTTGGAGCAGCAGGATGGGACGAAAAGTGAAGAGAAAGGTCATAAACATCAGAGAATGTTTGCTCATTTTCTTTTTTCAGTCCGTCGTAGCATCCTGCAAGCACCCCCCGATTAAGCAAGGCAATTTGATCCGCATAAAGCGAGGCAAGATTCAAGTCGTGAAGGATGGCCAAAATGGTCAGGCTCATTTCCTTCTGCAGTGTTTTCAGCAGTTCAAGAAGCTCCTTTGTGTGTTTTATATCCAGATGATTTGTCGGCTCATCGAGCAGCAGAAGCTCAGGCTCCTGGGCGAGAGCTTTTGCGAGAAGCACCCGCTGTTTTTCTCCGCCGCTTAACGCATGAAAGGGTCTATTTCTGTACGGCCAGACAGCCGTCTGTCTCATCGCTTTTTCCGCCGCTTTCCTGTCTGCATCAGAATGTTCTTTAAAAAACATCCCTTTTTGATGTGGGTATCTTCCGAGCATCACGATTTCCTCTGCAGTGAAATCGAGCCCAGATTGATTTTCCTGCGTCATGACGGCCGTTTTTCTTGCAAGTTCCTTTTGCGAGTAGGAGGAAAGCTTTTTTCCATCTAAAAAGATGGCGCCATTTCTTACAGGCAGCGCTCCCATGATCAAGCGGATCACCGTCGTCTTTCCGCTGCCGTTTGGTCCTGCCAGCGCTAAGAAATCACCTTTCTTAATGGTGAAGGAAAGATCATGGATGACTGTTTTTTTAGCATCATAGCCCCCTGAAAGGTTTTTCACTTGCAGCATAGAGCCTCCTCCTTTCTCATCCGTGCTTTTGTCTCCGGTTCTTCACCAGCAAAAAGGTAAAGATGGGTGAGCCGATCAGGGCTGTGATCACACCGATCGGCAGCTCCTTCGGTGAAATGATGGATCTTGCAAGCAAATCCGCAAGCACCAGATATCCGCCGCCAATCAGCATAGACAGCGGGAGAACGTGCCGGTGGTTTGGCCCTGCAAGCAGTCTGACGAGATGAGGAATCACAAGACCGACAAAGCTGATGGCCCCGGAAACAGCAACGGCGCTCCCTGTAAGGATCGACGCGGCTATTAAAATAATCGTTTTTTTCGTTTTTACATTCATCCCGGCAAACTGCGCAGACTGCTCGCCAAGTGCCAGATTGTTCAGTTCCCTGTAATGATAGAGGATGATCAGTGCACCTATTATAAAAAAGGGGAAAATCAGCTGAACATGCCCCCATCCTCTCATTGAGACACTTCCCATGATCCAATAGAGAATTTGACTGATGTCCTCACGCGGAACAAGCGCGATTAGCAGCGAGATAAAGGCACTGATAAAGGAAGAAACAATAATGCCTGCAAGGATAATGGTTTCATTCGTCAGCTTTCCGCTTGCCAGCTGGGTGAGAGCAAAAACAATGAGCAGCGTGATCATTCCGAAAAGGACAGCTATGACCGGGAGCGTAAAATGGCCTAAAACCGTCAGCTGAATTTGGAAAAAGATAATGATGACTGCCCCGAGCGAAGCTCCTGACGAAACACCGATTGTATAAGGATCTGCAAGCGGGTTCTGCAGCAGCCCCTGGAAAGCCGCTCCCGCCAACGAAAGAGAGGCTCCAACAAAAAAGGCAAGAAGCACTCTTGAAAACCTGATTTCCCAGATAATCATTTCTGTGCTCTGCTCCCCGTTATAAAGAGGTACATGAAAGATCTTGCCGGCAAGAATGTTTAAAATATCAGGGACGGTCACTTGAACCGCCCCAGCCAAAACTCCTAAAAGGATGCTGCATGCTGCAAAGCAGACAGCGCCTATCATCAAGAGCCAATTTCTATTTCTTGAAGATGTCTGGATAGATAAGTCTGCCAAGCTCTTCAGCTCCATCCGCAAGACGAGGTCCCGGACGGGTGACCAGGTCACTGTTTACATCAAACACTTGTTTCGACTGAACGGCTTTAATGGAGTTCCACCCGCTTCTTGAAAGAACTTGCTCTGCTGGGTTTTCAACATAGTAGCCATACGTTGTGATGATGGTATCCGGATTGCTGCTGACGATCTTCTCTTCATCCATTTTGACCCAGCCTTCTTCAGAAGCCGCTACGTTCTCTGCGCCGATCATCTCAAGCATTTCGTTCATAAAGGTTCCTTTGCCTGTCGTGTAGATCTCAGGCTGAGGCGACACTTCAATCCAGACGCGTTTCGGATCTTTTACCTCTTTGGCTTTTTCTTTTATGGAAGCAACTTTCTTGTCCATATCATTTATGATGCTGTCTGCCTTATCCAGCGTGTCTGTTGCTTTTCCGATAGTTCTGATAGCCGTGTAAACTTGATCAAATGAAGTCTGTGAACCAACGATGAAAACCTTTATGCCCGCAGCTTCATACTGCTTGATGATTTCGCCGTGATTTTGTGCATGGTAATCCTGCAAAAATGCGATATCAGGCTGAAGGGCAATGATTTTTTCAGCATTCATGTCCTGGGCACCGACTTTTTCTTTTTGTGCAGCTGCTTCCGGATAATTGTCATAGTCGGATACTCCGACAATTTCATCCCCGAGTCCAAGAGCGAAAAGGATTTCCGTCGTGCTCGGAAGCAGGGACACGATTTTCTCCGGCTTTTCCTCTAAGGTTATTTCATTTCCTGCATCATCTGTGACCGTTACTGGAAAAGAAGCTTCACTTTTTTCAGCCTGCTCTTTCTTTGTGCCGGCAGGCTGTGTTTGGTCTCCTTGTGCACAGCCAGAAAGGATGCCTGCAAGAAGCATCAGGATCAGGGTTATTCGAGTAAAATATGTAGGTAATTTCATAGGTTTTTCCGCCTTTATTCAATTTTTTAAATATGTTCTTTTGAAACACCTGCAGAATCAAACGTGGCCATGTTCTTAACCATGTCTGATGCTGCCTGGACAAAAGGGAAAACAAGGGCAGCCCCGGTCCCTTCTCCAAGCCGCAGTCCCATTGAAACAAGCGGTTTTTTGCCCAGCCTGTCCAAAATTAAAAGGTGCCCAGGTTCAACCGACAGGTGTCCTGCAATCATATAATCCTTAGCATGTTCCGTTAAATGTGCTGCCAATAGAGCTGCAGTCGTGCAAATGAAGCCATCGAGCAGAACAGGAATCCTGCGGTAAGCTGCAAAGAGCATGGCTCCTGCCATTGCGCCGATTTCAAATCCGCCAACCTTTGAAAGAACATCCAGCGGGTCATTTGGATTCGGCCTGTGAAGCTCGAGCGCCCTGCGGATGATCTCTGATTTAAACGAAATTTGTTTCGAATCAATGCCTGTTCCTCTTCCAGTCAGATCTTCCGGTTTGATTCCGGTCAGGGCAGCTGAAATGGCGCTGCTCGAAGTTGTGTTGCCGATGCCCATTTCACCGGGAATCAGCAGCTTTGCGCCCCTTTCAATGGTTTCTTCCGCGAGCCTCATTCCCATTTGAATGCTCCTAAGTGCATCTTTTCGCGACATGGCAGGCTCAGCTGCGAAATTTTTTGTGCCGTATCCGATTTTCTCGGTTCTTACACCGGGTATGTCTGCTTTAACGCCTGCGTCCACGATTTCAAGGAGTCCGTTTACGCGCTTTGTGAACACATTAATTGCAGCTCCGCCTGCTAAAAAATTTCTGACCATTTGACCTGTCACTTCCTGCGGATAAGCAGAGATGCCTTCTTCAGCAATCCCATGGTCCGCTGCAAAGACAATCACGCCAGGAGGTGAAACATCGGGTTTTACTTCTCCTGTCATTTCTGCTAACTGTACGGCTAATCGTTCAATTTCACCGAGACTTTGTAAAGGTTTGGTCAGTGTGTTTATGTATGCTTCTGCCTCCTGTCCCTTTGCTTTGTCTAACGGTTTTATCGCATCAATAATCTGATAAACATCAATCATTTTTTTCACCTCCTTTTCATGATTTCATAGATTCTATCTAAATCCAATGCAGCTCTTACATGATCTGCAAGCCTGTCAAATTCTCTTTCTTTCAATTCGCGAAAGAAGAGCGAGCGCTCAATCGGCTGCAGCCCTTTTTTGCTCCGGAGCCTGTTCAAAAAGCGCCATCTGAATGCGTCGTTGTGAAACACATCGTGCAAATAAGTTCCCATTGCGTGACCTTTTGTGTACCCTTCACCGGTCCCTTTCTGGATTGAAAATGGTGAAGGAGCATCAGACAGCAAAGTTTGTCCCATGTGAATCTCGTAACCTGAAAGAGTAAGGTCTTCATATCCTGAGACGGCACAAGGTCCTTCCGTCCGAATGGTTTTCTTATCCGCATACAGGACAGTTGACACAGGGAAAATGGCAAGCCCGTCCTGTTCTATAATGCCGGATTCGACGCCTACTGGATCAGACAGTTTTTCTCCCATCATTTGATACCCGCCGCATATCCCGATGATATGGGTTCCATTTTTATAAGCAGACAGCACTTTGTCAAAAAGTCCGGTCTCTTTTAAAAAATGAAGGTCTTCAGCTGTGTTTTTACTGCCTGGCAGGACAATAAGATCAGGCCGGCCAAATGCAGAGGCTTTTCTGACAAAGCGGATATTCACATCAGGCTCCAGTCTAAGAGGATCGATATCTGTAAAATTAGACAGTCTTGGGTAGGCAAGAACTGCAACATCCAAATCTCCCTCAAGATTTGTGCCTTGGGAGTACTGATTGAGGACGAGAGAGTCTTCGCCATCAATTTCAAGGTCCGGTATAAACGGGAGAACACCAACAACGGGTATTCCTGTGTACTCCTCAAACCATTGGAGCCCCGGTTTAAGAAGGGCAAGATCTCCCCTGAATTTATTGATAACAACTCCGGCAACCCGTTTGCGGTCTTTTTCCGCAAGAAGCTGGAGCGTTCCGACAAGACTTGCAAATACCCCTCCTCTATCGATGTCTCCAACTAGTAAAACAGGGGCATCCGCAATCTCTGCAACGCGCATGTTGACGAGCTCCCTGTCATTTAAATTGACTTCAGCAGGAGACCCTGCCCCTTCAATTACGACCGCGTCATAGTTGCTTGTTAGGTTGTGCAGAGATTCTTTAATCGCGTTAAGACCAAGGGTGAAAAAGTCTTCCCGGTAGGCTGAGGCGTTCATGACAGCATACGGTCTGCCGTGAAAAACAACCTGTGATTCCATTTCACCTGAAGGTTTTATTAAAATCGGATTCATATCCGTGTCAGCTTCTGTTCCTGCTGCTTCTGCCTGAATTCCCTGTGCTCTGCCGATTTCTTTCCCGTCTTTTGTTATGTATGAATTCAGTGACATGTTCTGTGACTTAAAGGGAGCCGTTTTATACCCGTCCTGCATGAAAATCCTGCACAGTGCGGTTGTCAGAATGCTTTTGCCCGCATCGGAATGTGTCCCCTGAATCATGAGTCGAAGCGCCTTTTTCTTCTCATTTCTTTTAATATTCAATTCCATAAATTGCGTCGACACCTTCATCGTAATAATGCTTTTCAACGTCGATCACAGAGACGAGATCAGCGATTTCCCTGATTTCCTTTTTGGCGTTTCTGCCTGTCAGGACAAGGTGGACATGAGGGGGACGGTTTTGAATGGTCCAAATGACGTCTTCAAGAGGAAGAACATCGTCCACAGGAAAAGTCTGAATGGCAAGGGCATTATTGATTTCGTCCAGAATGACAACATGAGAGTCCCCGCTTAGAATGGTTTCTTTTGCTTTTATCCAAGCCATTTTTAAAGCTTCCCGGTGAATCTCGGGTGTTTTGGTCCAGGTAAATCCGGCCCCGAGCTGCTGAATACTGACTCCGGGCAGAGCATTCAGTATTGCTCTCTCACCATAAGTCCGCTCAGGAGATTTAATAAATTGCAGAATGGACACGTTCATTTGTCTTCCTGCAGCCCGCACGGCAAGACCGATTGCTGCTGTCGTTTTTCCTTTTCCATTGCCTGTATAGACCAGTACTCTTCCTTTTTCGTTTTTAATCGCCATACATCCATCTCCCATCTTTTTTGCCAATATAAAAAGGCCCTGACTGAAGACAGTCAAGGCCTAAATAAGCATAGTGAACTAACGCATACAAGGGTTCCTGACTCGTTCTTCCCACCGAAAAACAAGCAAAAATCAATTAAAGCAGGTCTCCTGGCTTTGCGCTTCATCTTGATACTTGAGCCTTCCCGACATTAGAGTCAGTGGCGATTCAGTTCAATCTGCGCTTACAGTAGCGGGGGCTGCGCCGGATTTCCACCGGCTTCCCTATTATCCTGAGTATTCAGGCACTTTAAAAGAATCATATTTTTTGTTCATTGTAATCTATAAAACTGGAAAAGTCATCAAGATTTTTTCATGTTGTTGTTTTTTCTCTTAAAACGGCTTTCTCAAGCTCCAGTCTTTTTGTCGTTTCCAGTTGAAGAACGTTCCCGAATGTAACCTCGATTTTCTTTGTGAACAGCGGCCCGTCATAGACGAATGTATGGTATTCACCAGCCTCGCCCATAGGGCATATTTCTGTTTTTAAGGCGCGGTCAATAAATCGCTGATTAACCTCCATTCCGAGCCAGGACGGATCAAGTTTGTCATCCCTTACTCTAATCACAGCAGCTTTATATCCGCTTTCGGCAAATTGCTGAAGGGCATATATGGCGTTCTCTTTTTTCATCCATAAAGGGTAAAGCGGTTCAAGGCCCGCTGCTGCAGAAGCTTTTTCGCCCCACTCCCGGTGCTCGTCCAAATACAGATCGCCGAAAGCAATACTTGTCAGGCCGTATTGTTCCTTCAACTCTTTCAGCGCACCGATAAAGTGATCCGTATAGCTTTCGTAGGTGCATGAGATGAAATGCACAGGTATTTCAAGCGCTAGACTTTGCTGTTTGATTGCATCTATTTTCTCTCCGTGCCCGAATGTTCTTCCTGTTTCAGCCGGAACCGTCGTTATAAGGCATGCGATTTCATGCCCCTCGGCTGCAAGTTTATGAAGGGCCATGCATCCGTCTTTCCCTCCGCTCCAGGATACAGCTGTTTTCTTTTTCATTCACTTCCACCATCCCATCAAGAGTATAGCCTTGATTATGATGGGTTCAGAATGTTTAGTCAAAAAGAAAAATAGACAGCTTTGTTTATTTCACTGCCAATTTTAAGGCTGTCCTGTACAGCAGCTCTGTTCCAAGCGATATATCTTCCATCGTTGAAAACTCCTTTGGATTATGGCTGATGCCGTCTTTGCAGCGGACAAAAATCATCCCGTAATCACATTCATAAGACATCGCGAGTGCATCATGAAAAGGTCCGCTCATCAGTTCAGGCGCATCCAGACCAATCTCCTTGCTCGCTGCCCTCATAGTATTCATAATGTCCTCCGAGCAATAGCGCGGTTCACTGTTTGTGTCTTCAGAAACCGTATATGTCAGTCCGTGATCCTCGCAGATCAGATGCAGCCGTTTTCTCAACTGATTTTCTATGATATTTCTTCTTTCCATTTGAATATCCCTGAGATCTACCGTAAACATCACTTTTTCAGGTATGATGTTCCGTGAATCAGGAAAAACCTTCAGGCTCCCGACGGTCCCCACTGTAGGTGCAGATGGATCTTCTGATGCGAGATCATTCAGGGCAACTATGACCTTGGCCGCTCCAACTAAAGCATCCTGTCTCATATGCATTGGCACTGAACCGGCGTGGCCTGCAAAGCCTTCAAGCTCAACTGTCAGCCATAACGGTCCCGAAATGCCTGTTACAATCCCGACTGGTGCATCCTTCGCTTCCAGAACCGGTCCCTGTTCAATGTGCAGCTCAAGGTAGGCTGAAATGCTTCCAGGAGAGTACTCTGACTCCTTAAATCGCTCAGGATCACATCCGAACGAAAGCAGCGCATCCCGCCGTGTTATGCCATCTTTATCCTTCCGGTCAAGTTCTCCCTCTTCCAGTTTGCCGAGAATCCCTCTGACGCCAAATAATCCTTTATTAAATCGCGCTCCCTCTTCATCACAAAAAGCAGCAACTTCGATTGGCATATCTGGTATAACTGAATTCTCCTGCAGCGTCTGAACTGCTTCGATTGCCCCTAGAACACCGATGACTCCATCAAATCTTCCGCCATACGGCTGCGAATCAATATGGGACCCGAGCATAAGGACAGGTGCTTCAGCTCTTTTTCCCTCAAGCCTGCCAATCAGATTCCCAAAGTGATCAATCCGTGCGGCAAGGCCTGCTTCCTCCATCCAGCCTTTGACTGTTTCCATTGCCTGTTTATCTTCTTTTGACAATGCGAGCCTTGAAACTCCGGTTTCGCCAATTCTTCCTATTTCAGCGAGTTTATGAATTCTTTCTTCTAATCGGGTTTTATTGATGGTCAGTGTCTGTTCAGGCATGTATGACCCTCCTTTAAAAGTAATAGAATATTCTGTCTTTATACTATAGGAAAACGGAGCTCTTTTCATTTTTCTAAATGTAAAAGGATTCAACCTAAGTTCTTACACTTTGTCCATTTCTGCCGTTCTATTGTGCTTTTCCGGTGAAACCGATAAACTATAAGAGATAACGAATATCGGCCACTGGAGGTCTTCTTTTCATGAAAGCAAGGTATGAACTTGATAAAATGCAAATTACATTAAGCAATGTGACTCTGAGGCATTTTGCGGACAGTTATGTTCTGCTGAAAGCAGCAGATGAAAATAAGAATGAAGTCACGATAAAGCTCTCTCACGATCAGGCTGATTTCCTTGAAGCTGAATTCAGAGAATTGAACCGCAGGAGAAGAACATACTCTGAAGTTTATCGGGAGATTGATGAGGAAGAAGATTCTTATAACTTGTTTTCACCGGAATTTTTAACTGAAGAATAACAAAAAGGATGTCTGGGGCCGGACATCCTTTTTTTGCGCTTAAAAACAGCAGACAAGTTTCCCCCGGACGGGCATATAGTATGGTAATCAACTGCTCTGGGAGGGAAAATATGAGATTTGTAGTTATAAGAAAAAAATGGATTGTGATTGCTGCTGTTCTTTTTGCGGTTATTGGCTCCGGAAGCTGGTTTTATCTGAATCAGGATGCAGCTGAGGTCATTTCCGCCCAGCATGCAGATGAGAAGGCAGAAATCCATATGGTGACCGGAGAATTCACATCTAAAGCGGATGACGGGCGAAAAATTGAGGCGTACCGTTTTGATCCCGGCTCAATTACAATTCAAAAAGGTGAAGCCGTTACGTTGACCATCCACGGAGTAAATGGCGCGGAGCATCCCTTCAGGATTGAAGGAACAGACATAAAAGGTGTGGTCAAAAAAGGTGAAAAAGCGGTCATACCTTTAAAATTTGATGAAGAAGGAACCTACCGCCTAATTTGCGATACGCATTCCAGCCATGGCCAGGGTGCGCCGATGATTGCTTATATTGTTGTGGATTAATCCAGCACAAAAGAGAGCTGCGAAAACTACAGCTCTCTTTTTATTTCCAGGTAAACGGCAGGTTCCGATTGTGTGAGTTTTCAATTCAGCTAGTGCTGTGAATATTGTTTGCAGCAGAAACTCAGCAGCGGGCCGCCACGTAAGTGCTGTATAGCTGATTTAACAACACAAACTCAGGTCCAGGAAGCTACATAAGTGCTCTAAAGCTGGTTTAATAACATAAACTCAGCTGCGGCAAGCCGCGTAAGTGCAGCAAAGCTGGTTTAACGACATAAACTCGGCTTCAGGAAGCCGCATAAGTGCTGCAAAACTGGTTTAATAACACAAACACAGCTGCAGGTAGCCGCGTAAGTGCAGCAAAAACAGTTTATCAACAAAAACTCAGTTACAAGGAGTCACATAAGTGCTGCAACATTTATCTGTCTCCAGAAGGCAAACAGCAGGTTCCCCGTTTCTTAAGTTTCCTCCCCAAACACAGCAATGCTCTGCCGGTCTGTTTTAAAAGCAGTGCCGTCCCATTTCAGAACATTCATCATGTACCCCAGACCATCAGCGCTGTATCTGCCTGCGATGTTCTGATAGGTGTCCAGTTCGTAAATGCCGTCGCGCTCAAAATCAACAGGGTACAGTCCTGAAAGCGGGGCGACCCACCCCTCAACAGGTTCTTTCAGCGTCCCGTCGCTGTTGTAGATCTCGCTCAAATATTCTTTGCCTTTATACTGAAGATCGAGCAGATACTTTTTTGGCGGATTTGCGCTTGTTACCTTTGCTTTAAAATGATCAAGGTAAGTAACTGTATAGGTGTTCGATTTGTTGAATGATTCATCATCGAAAATCAGTTTGTATTGTCCGTTTTCATAGGTGTAAATATATGCATGGATGATGCCTCCGCTTCCCCCGGTATTAATGATGATAAGAATATCGTCTTTTTTATCTCCCGTGAAATCTCCCAGAAATATGGTTGGATCATATCCTGCGTTTTCTTTTAGCGGGATTTTCTGAACTTTTCCCGTGGCGCCGTTTCTTATATTGAGGGTGATGTTTTGCAAAAACGGACTGTCCGGTGTTTGTGATGCTGTCAGAAAGACGGTATCCGGTATGCCGTCTCCGGTGACATCCCCAACTGCTTCTGCAGCAACAAATCTTGCTTCTTCTTTGTAAAAGTCCTTGAAATAACGGCTTCTCCCCTGAAAGTATCCTGCTGGAAACCAGCCATTAGCTCCATGTTTCAATACGAGCACATAATCATCGTTGTAGAGTCTATAGGCGGCTGCAACTTCCAGAGCATGGTCGCCATCAAAGTCAGCGGCAATCACTGCCTTCCGCATAGCTGGTTCAGATATTTCGAGCACGCAGGCGCCCAAAGGCAGAAATGGGAGAACAATCGCAGTATAGTCAGCTTGATACATGCTGCACCCCGCTTTTTTCAGATTTGATACTTTATCCTATGCTCTTTTATAATGAGATAGGTACATAAGTGGAAATGACGCAAAGGATGAGATTTATATGAAAAAGATCGTTGTGATCGGTGCAGGTATTTTAGGTGCATCGGCAGCTTATCATTTAACAAAGCTTGGAGCGCAAGTGACGATAATCGACCGGAAAGATGCAGGTCAGGCAACAGATGCAGCTGCAGGCATTGTCTGTCCCTGGGTTTCACAAAGACGTAACAAAGCCTGGTATCAGCTTGTCAAAAAGGGTGCCCGCTATTATCCCGAGCTGATTGATGCACTCGAGGAGGACGGTGAAACCGGTACTGGCTATAAGCGCGTAGGAGCTCTCGTTCTTCAGCAGGACCCTGAAAAAATGGAGAAAATCATCGTGCGTACGGAAAAAAGAAAACAGGATGCTCCTGAAATCGGTGAACTTATCCCGCTGACAAAAGAAGAAACAAAAGAGAAGTTCCCTCTTCTCTCAGAAGAGTATTCATCTGTTCATGTAGAAGGGGCGGCACGGGTAGACGGCAGAGCATTAAGAGATGCGTTACTTCATGCTGCTCAGAAAAACGGTGCAAAGCTTATTAGTGGCGATGCTGCCCTTATCTTTCAGCAAGGCAAGGTAACAGGAGCACGTGTAAAGGAAGAAGCAATTGAAGCCGACGAAATCATTGTCTGTGCGGGAGCCTGGGCGAATCAAGTGCTTCAGCCCCTCGGCATCCATTTTCAGGTTAGCTATCAGAAAGCGCAGATTGCTCATTTTAAAATGGAAGCAGAACACACTTCAGACTGGCCTGTTCTTATGCCCCCCGCCAACCATTATCTTCTTGCTTTTGATGATGGGAGGATTGTGGCAGGAGCCACACATGAGGATGATGTGAAAGGTTATGATACAAGAGTGACAGCGGGAGGAATGCTTGATGTTTTTTCAAAAGCCCTTAATGTCGCTCCAGGACTTGAAGAAGGCACATTTCTCGAAGCAAGAACCGGCTTCAGGCCGTTTACCCCCGGGTTCTTGCCTGTTATCGGGCGGATTCCTGAATGGTCCGGTCTCATTGTCGCAAATGGTTTAGGGGCATCAGGACTGACGATGGGTCCATACCTCGGGCTTGAGCTTGCAAGACTTGCTCTTGGTTTAGAACCTGAAATCGATTTAGCGGATTATCCAATTACGGGTGCATTGGAAGAGTGAAAAAAAATCCCCCAAAAAGTCATAATCGACTGCTTGGGGGATTCATTTTTTTATCGCTTTTTTTAGATCAGACCTACCAGCTTCAAACCGATGAAAACAAAGATCCAGCTGTCAAGACGATCAAGAATGCCGCCATGACCCGGAAGAAGCTTTCCGGAATCCTTCACTTTAAAGTGGCGCTTCAAAGCAGATTCGACAAGATCTCCTACCTGACCGGCAATGGAAACGATGAAAATCAGCAGAAGCGTTTCTCCGTAAGAAGCAAATGGATGGAAACTTGCCTGCATAACAAGACCAATGATAAGAGCAATGATAATTCCTCCGACAGACCCTTCGATGGTTTTATTCGGGCTCACGTTTGGCGCAAGTTTACGTTTGCCAAATTTTCTTCCGACAAAATAGGCGCCTGAATCCGTTGCCCAGATCGAAATCAGTACTGCAAGCGTCCAAATCAAGCCTTCATCAATTCTTGCCTCAGCTAAAAACACAAATCCAAATCCGATGTAGAGAACACCTATCAGGAGCGTGCCTGCTTTTTCAATGGAATATTCAATGTTAAAGATGGTTGAGGTTAAGAAAAACAAGACCAGTGCCAGCAGCACTTTAATCTGAATGATTTCAAATGTCACATTCAGAAACGGCAGCAGCGGCAGGAACAAAAGGACAATCCCGATAATCCCCACAAAATACTTCGTGCCGTACTTTCTGATTTTGATAATGGTCGTTAATTCATGAAAGGCGATAATGGCCAAAATCAGTGCCAAATAAGTAAACCAGAATGCCCCTACATAAAAGGGAATCATGAACAGAATTAAGATAATGATGCCTGTAATCACACGTTCTTTCATTCTTTGCTACACTTCCTTATCTTTTTTTCCATTAATTGATTGTACTATAAAGAAAGGAAAAACGAAAAACAATTCTTTGAAAAGGTCATATTAATTCGCTTTTCATTAATAATCATGCAGTCTGACCAATGAAAAAAACATGCAAGTGGATCTTTGCATGTTTAAGTCGCTTCATTTGAGCTTATAGGTAGAGTACCCGTTTTGCTTCCTTTATATTTACTTGCTGCACCGATGCTCCAAATTACAGCATTAACAGATAAGATTGCCAGGGTGATGATGCCGTCCCAAAATAGCCAGCTGTTTAACGAATAGACGGAAAGCTGCACCATTGTCTGCTTCAAAAGCACGTAAAGCCCCGGAAGACTGTACAAGAACAATAATCCTGCTGCTATGATGCCGCCTATAAGGTAACATGATGCAAAGCTTTTAACATAGGACATTTCTTTTACGGATAATTCTTCTTTCAGGCTTTCTCCACGATCTTTTTTCCTCATATACCCCGTCATTATTTCTTTTGCATAACCGTGGAGGCTTGGCATGTTCAGCTTGTTCATAATCAGGAAATAGATATCTGTCCGCAAAAAAATCAAAAGCTGCCAGGCAAATCTCATCACAAGAAGCAGCGTAATCATTTTCAGTAGCTTTAAGGCAAATCCTGCAGCTGCCATCTGACCGGCTAACGATAAAAAGAGAAGAAAGGAATCAACAGCCATTCCTGCAGCATAGGGCAAATACCTTTTCTGCTTGGAAACGGACCAGAGCCCCGTCATATCTGCTTCGACCACAAGCCAGTAAAATCTCAGGCTCAAATTAAATTTAACTGGTATGCCGAGTCTTAAAGCAGCTAAATAATGGCCCAGTTCATGAAGAATGGTCAGAGGCCAGGATATGAAAAATAATAACAATAGACTGAGCCCTGTTGCTTCTGCTGCCCAAAAATCTTTGTAGACAGGACGCAATTCGGGAATACCTGCAATCATACCTATACTGAGAAGAAAAAACAGGACATAACATACTTGACTGATCGGGTGAAAGATGACGGAGGCTGCAGCAGAAAGAGATTTGCTGACAGGTTTTTCATCTGGCGGTATTAAAAACACTTTCCCGTCAATCGAATAGATCAACTCAAGCTCATGAAGAGTTTCGACAAAATCTAAAACATCCGCATCCATTTGTTCGTTTCTCAGCTGTTCAGAGATTTCGTTCAGCGTTTTGACACCGTCCAGCATATGGATGATGTGCACAGCTTCATAAGGGACCCGGATAAATGTACCGCTGACTGGGTCTCCTACTGTAAATTCTTCTCCGTCTGCCTGAACAGAAAGTTTAGCCGTTACTTTAGAATCTAATGTTATATTCATTCAGACCCTGCTTTCTTTAGATAATTCCAGAATCATATTCAGGTCTGCAGGCTCATCTGAGTTCATATGGCCATTGCACGTCGGACAGCCCGATGCTTTCTTCCATAGAGTTTCAGATAATCGCTCAAATGAAAGACTGCTGATTTCAAGAGACGAAGATTGATGGTCGGCCCTTTCATATCCCGCAATTAATTTAGCCAGTTCATTTGTTACGAGACCTGTGATCATCGCGATATTAGGAGCAAATGCTGTGTTTCTCTTCTGAAAAGAAGCCCCATACACAGCTTTTAGCTGGTGGATAAATTCTGGCGCCTCCCGTAAACTGTTCAGCAAGTAGCAATCAAAGCACCCGTTACCTTCACCAGGAACATATTTTTGGAGAATAATACTCGTGTGTCCAATGCCTCCAAGAATGTAAGGCTTGCCTAATTTGACACAGGCAAAATTCACCCATCTTGTAGATAATATGCTTGGCTGATCGATCCCGTTTATGACAATATCCGATTCCCTTATGACTGGCAGCAAACTCTTTGCATCTTCAATTTTCACATTATGTACTTCAATATCAATTTCACTGTTAATCTTTTTTAAGCGATCACTTGAAGCCTCTGTTTTAAGTTTTCCAATGTCGTCTTCACAGTATAGAAACTGGCGGTTAAGGTTGCTGAGTTCAACCGAATCATAATCAAGCCCAATAATTCTGCCTGTTCCCATTCCTGCAAGGGCAGCTGCTGTTAAACTGAAGCCTCCGAGTCCAAGCAGGGCAACCGTTGTATGTTTAAATGTCTCCTGGTATGTGAATCTGCTTTTCTTTAGAGTTGAAAAATTGGAAAAGTAGTTAAGATTTGAACGATATCTTTCCCGTTCATTTTCATTTAGAGACGTGTATTTGACTGCAGAAGCATCTTCAACAAGTCCATATTCATCAAGGTCATTCAAAATTTCAAGCAAATCCGCATGATCTATGTTCATTTCATTTGCAAGCTCCACCGTATTTCGTGTTCCGTCCATCAGGTTCAGCAGATCCCGGACACTTCCATCAAGATCTTCAAGTTCAAGATTGCCATCCTCTTTGCCGATCTGGACTTTGCCGTCAAATACGATGATCGGGGTATATATTGTTTTTAAGACAGGGTTCATCTGCTTTTTCAGCTCCTTCATACTAAAAAAGGCTTTAGGGACTCTGATGCTTGTCCTAAAGCCTTTTATTCATTACGCGTGATGGTTTACAAGAGCAACCAGCTTTTCAACCTTTTTGATTTTAATTTTCTTCATCCTGACAGCCTCCCCTGTTTTTATTTAATCCATATTTATGTAAATATTGAATTATAATGTAATAGTAAAAAATAGTGGAAATTATGTCAATATTTGAATTATTTCATTTATTATGACTTTTTACCTGTTTGGAAAGCTTAAGAGAAAAGAAGAATAGAAAAAATTTTAATAATTACCATTTTATTCTTGCAGGATGAATAGATCATGTCTAAATTAATTTATGTCAGTATAGTTGTTTTCTCATAAAAAATGATTCTTTTTTCCTGCGCCATTCCGACCTTTTTTGCATAAAAAAACCGCCTGCATTCAAGCAGACGGCTCCGGGTATGTATTAGTTTGACTCTTCTTCTTCCATCATCTGGTCAAATGCAGACGAAACTTTGTCGAATTCTTCGTCTGTTTCAATCGCAGAAAAATCGCCTTCTTCATCAACCTTCAAAAAGTAAATATCGATATCTTCATCTGTGTCTTCCTGAATTTCTTCAACAAACCCTACTGCCACGTACTCTGATCCTTCAACAGTCAGCACGCCAAGCACCTCTACCTCGTGCTCCTGATTGTTCTCGTCGCTAATTGTAAAGATTTCTCCAATTTCAATCGGTTCCATGTTTTTGAACCCCTTTCAAGCATTCTTCTTGCATTCATTTTATTATACCATTTGTTTCTTGCAGAAATACAGCTCAGACAGCCGCTCTTTTTTGAACCACAGTTGTTTTTTCTTCCTTAAACACGATGTAAAAGTAAATGGCGCCTGCTAGATAAATGATGCCGGTCAGGCTGAAAACATTGGCATATCCCCAATAGGAGCCATATTCAGCGACAACATAAGCAGACACAGGACCCATCGCCGCCCAGCCGAATGAAAAAGCCATCTGGCTTAAGGAATTTGCTATTCCTTTTTGATGATCCGGCACTTTTCTCATCATGAGGGAGGTTTGTATCGGATTGCCTGCGTTCATCAACGCCTGGCGGAATAGAAATCCGATGACGGCAAGATAAATGTTTGTTGTAAATCCAGTAATCAGCAAAAATGGCAGGGACAGCAGCTGCAGCAGGACAACCGCCTTTACTTCTCCCATTCTGCTGACAATCGCAGGTCCAATCAGCATTGCGACCGCGGTTGCGCCTTGACCGAGCGAGAGGATAATTCCAATGGCAGAAAAGGAAATGTCAAACCGGTCTGCAAAATACAGATTTAAATACGGGATGACAAGACCTGATCCAAGCCCGATGATGGCCTGTGCGCCAACAAAGAGGATGACCAGCTTCCAATTCTGATTGCCGTCCGCTGTTTCTTTTAGCTTTTTAGGTTTCTGCCGTTTTCTTTCTTCTTTCATCAGAAGAACAGGAAAAAGTCCTGCCAGGTAAACACCGCTTCCAATCAGCAGTGTCAGCCTCAAACTGTCTGTTGATTGCAATCCTGCAAACGTAAAGAGGTCAGTCAAAACTCCGCCGGCAAGATTGCCGATGACGCTTGCCGCCATCATCACCGCAAAGTGAAAACTGAAAAGCTTGCTTCTTTCCTTTTCAGTTGAATTTTCGGCAAGCCATGGAATCATGGACACCTGAATAAAAGACATGAAAATACCGCTGCCAAATGCGAATACAAGCAAAAGGAGCTCCCATTCTATTACTGACCTGCCTATCATCAGAACAGCAGAAAGAGCCGCCCCGACAGCCATCATATTTTTCCTTCCCTTTCGGTCACTTAAAAAACCTGCAGGAACAAGAAAAAACGTCTGAGCAAGAGCAGTCAGGGCAATGACGTTTCCATTGGTCTGTTCACTGTACCCAAGATCTTTCAAGTACAGGTTATAAAGGGTCATAAAAATACCCATTCCAATCTGAATGAGAATATTAGCCATAAAGGCCAATTTGACGTTGCTGCTGTAAGAGCCATAATCTGTTTTAAAACCCCGGAAATAAGTGATCATCAAGATATTTCGCCTCACTAAATAGTTCATCTTCTATTATCATAAGACAATCTCCTGAAATCGCCTATCTTTATTTTCTTAAAAATAAAAAAACATCCAGCCCAGCCGGATGTCTGTTTTTCTTATTTATAAAAAACCTTCTCAACATTATATTTCGCCTGAAGCTCATTGATCAGATACGTTTCGTAAATTTCGCGTTCCATCGGGCTTTCAACGATGCAAACGGCAATTTCGTGCACTTCATCGCGGTGATTTTTGATTGGAGAAACCTGATCCTCAAAATGCTTTTTAATGCGCTGTCTAAGCTTGCGAGCTTTTCCTACAAACAAAAGCTCATCGTTAATATTAAAGAACATAAAAATTCCGCCTTTATCGCGGGGAATTTTATTGTAATCTGTAAAGCCGTATTCGCTGCTGAGAGGAGCTTCTACAGGCTGTCCTTTTACAGGGTTTCTTGTCAGTACAACGTCTGATCTTGGTATATCGATTTTTATCATTAATTACACTTCCTATATTCTTGTTTTTAAAACAACTTATGTATTATCTCATATTGGCGCATAGGATTGCTACCGTTTTTAATAAATGATTTTGCGGCCGTCAATCAGGTAAAAATGCTTGTCTTTTTCAGCAAACTGCACATTTTCTCCTTTTTCAACCCTTTCAAAAACAGATGACGAAACGGCAAACACCTTCCCGGTCGATAACCTTACTCTATACACGGCCTTTTTTTGAACATTGATTCCTGTTTCTGCTATGGAATCTTCCCGGATTTTTTCCATGATCTCTCCGCTGAGCGTGTTAACCGTCAATTCTTTTTCTATAAAGCCTGTCCACGCCAGATACAGGCAAAATACAGTCAGAAACAGAACAGCTGTATGGAAGAAAACTCGCATGTATAATCACCTCTTTATAGTTATACCCAAAAAGAAACGCTGCAGACTCAGTCCGCAGCGCTCTTAAGCTTTATTTCTTTCACTTGCTGCCGGAGGTCATCCGGCCACCATGCACCGCAGTCATCCGAAACCACACAGGCAGCGCACTTCTCTAAATCGTACACTTTCATGCCCGTGATAGGCGGTGCGTAAAGGTGAAGAGTTATCAGGCCGGTATTGCCGGCTTCAGCCATTTTGTGGACGCCGAATTTGGGTGCAAAAAAGGTCTTTCCTTCTCTTTTCAGTTCCGTGAAGAGTTCAGAAGGAAGTGCTTCGCCTTTTACCTTATACACCGTATTTCTGGACACACCGTTTATAACCTGTATCCATCCGAATGAATACCCGTGGTCATGAGGTGCACACTCAAGGTCAGACCAGTTCATGACAAGCAGTTCAAGGTGTTCATTTTTATAAAGAAGTTTTCTGTAATATGGTTTGCTCCTGTCCTCTTTTATGAGAGGCATCAGCTCCTCTTTTTGAATGTTTAATCCAATCAGCGCTTTATAAAGCTCTTCCTTTGAAGCTGTTTTTACGCCATCCAGGATAAAGGTGATTCTTTCTGAAAGATTCAGGTGGCATCCCTCCCGCATTTTTAAGCCTTACTCCATTCCTATGCTCAGAAAACTTATCCTTATGAGGCTTCTGCATGTGATATGATGAAGGATGCAGAATATTTAACAGTTAGGAGCATGAACGTGAATTCGAAAGAAACGCAAGAACAAATCATCCGCAACTATCAGCGGGATGAGCAAATGATGGTCCTTGTCTTTGCCCAGTGGTGCGTAAATAATGACCTGAACCCTAAAGAGCTGTATGCGCGTGCCTACCCTGCCCAACTTGAAAATGCCGAATTAAAACAAGCAATCGAGCTCACTGTCCCGAAAGAGGAAGCAGGAGAAATAGCGGATCATACCCTGCTTGGCGTCCTGTCCCTATTCGGAAATGATGATTTGGCCTTTGTCGTAACAGATGAAATCTCAAAAAGAAAAAAAGGCTAAAAAAAAGATCCCGATTATTTCATCAGGGATCTGAACGTTGCATCTGCTTGTTTCTTCACTTCAGTCTGCAGTTTCTTCCATTGAAGAAAGACTCTGAATTCATCCTTTGTTTTTTCTGAACGCGAGGCGGTTATAACGAGCTCCCTCACTTCTTCATCTTCATGATGTTTGCCCATATTCTGTCCCTCCTGAAGCATGTTTCTAAATGATTCGTTTTAAAGAACGGTTTTATGGGCATATTTTTTAATCGAATGCTAAAAACCTGGAGCTGACAAAAGGCTCCAGGTTTTTTGGTTATTCAGTGATTTCAGAAACAAGGATGCTGCAGACCCTCTGGAACTGTCCCTCTTCGGCACAGCCCTTCCCCCGCTCAAGCTCATCAAGCATACTTTTAGCTTTAGAAAGATACGTTATTCCATCTTTCATTTTCTCTTTATAGGCTTGAGTCGTTCGGTCAATTTCAGCAGAAAAGGCCTCATCCGTTCCTGGTGCAATGCACAAATCATACATATCGACAATTTCATCCGACTCTTTTTCCGGTTCATATTCATGCGGGGCCGTACTGTCAAAAATCGCAAGGCCAAGCTCCCGCAAAATGACCATATCAAGACTGTTCGGATCAAAACCGCAGTGATAAATTTCCACATCGAACCCTTTGTCTGCTCCTGCAGCGGCAATTTTTTTCAGCATTGTTGATTTACCTGACCCTGCTCTGCCTTTAATAAAATAGCGTTTTTTAATGTCTGCTGTAAGATTTGGGATAAAATCTGCAGCTCCATCCGGGGTGGCTGCTCCCAAAAATCGATGTTTGACCACAGCGGTTTTACCAGCAGTCTGTTCTCCGTAAAAAGTTTGTATCAAACGCTGTGCCAATTGATCTGCTTCTGAAAAGTCCATTTGTGAAATGTAAATATCCTCTATATCATCATGAGCTTTTAGCGAGGCAGAAAAAGCGGCATAAGCCTTTTCATATTCAGCAGCCACTCTTGCTGTAAGGACCCCTTTGCGATCTGCAGGCAGCAATTGGTTGTTTTCAGTCTCCATAACAATCACCTGGATGGCATCTGCAGAAACAAATTTTCTGATTTCTGACACGTCGCAATCTAAAAGAGCAATACCCTTATCTGTCAAAAGCAGCCCTTCCAGCCAATCCGGATGAAATGGACAGTGGAGGATATCAAGTGATTCCCCGTTCGCTCTCAGAGTTTCGCTGACAGACTGAATACATAAAGACCTGGCTCCTCTTGACCCGCCTTCTAATAAGAACACCTGGTTTATGCCCTCCAGTACGGCTTCGTACAGACTGTAGTAGCCCTTCGCTGTATTGCCGCAGGGGAAGTAATGATGCGGTTTTCTGCTCATCCAATCATCCTCTCACCTTTTCTGTTAACATATGTAACAGATTGGGATGGGTGAACGCCTAAAAACAAAAGTGGAAGCGCCTGCGCTTAACGAAAACTAACTTAAAGGTAATTCTACAATAAAGGCAGTTCCTTCATTTTCCTTACTATTCACATGAATCAGTCCGCCATGCAGTTCAACAATAGCAGCAACAATTGATAGTCCTAGTCCTGTTCCCTCAACTGAACGCGTCCGGGCGGTATCTGCTCGATAAAAACGATCAAAAATTTTTTCTTTCTCTTCATCATTCAATCCGATCCCCGTATCTTCAAAAGTGACCAAAACAGATTTTTCTTTCTCTTCAATCGATATCTCAATACTGCCATGGGTTTTATTGTATTTGACGGCATTGGTTAACAGATTATCCCAAACCGTATAAAGTAAAGAAGGGTCCCCGACAATTTCAACATTTGGCAATGTAAAACCGAGGCTAATCCCTTTTTCACCCATTAGCCACTTATAGCTTCTCACCAGTTCCTTCATTTGCTCGCCAACATTAAAGGATTTTCTTTTCATGATATCCTGATCGCGATCTAACGAAGCAAGAAGTAATAATTGTTTCGTAAGTGTAGAGAGCCTTTTAATTTCCCCATTGATGATAGAAATGTAATTGCTTTTTTCTTTTGGACTTATTGATTCACTTTCCAATAGGTTTGTATACCCTTTTATATTGGATAGAGGTGACTGTATATCATGAGAAATATTCGAAATGAACTCTTTCCTCATATCATCCATTTGTTCCAGTTTACTTGCCATTTGCAAAAAACTTCGTGAAAGCTCTCCTAACTCATCATCACGAGTAATATCAATGTCAACATTAAAATTCCCATCAGCCAGTGACTTTGTGGCTGTTGTAAGTTTTGAGATTGGATTCACTAAATATTTTGCAGTAAAAAGAACCATAACGATACTCATAACAATCATCAATGCAAGCAGCCACGCAAATAAAATGTGCATTTCGTTAAAAAGGAGCTTAATATCCGGTCTAAGGAAAAGAGCATACTTTTCCTTATTATGTGTTAACGGTACACCAATCGTATTCTTCAATTCGTTTGCAAAAAAACCTGTGACGAATGTTCCCTGTGGAAAATTTAGAATACCGTGAAAAATATCACCGTTTAACACTTGTTCTTTAGCGGAATTAGACAGAGTATTTTCCCTAAATGGTGCACCGAAATAAGATTCCTTTCCAGAAATGTCAACCAAGAAAATTTGATACCCGGTCGAAGAGATATTATTCAAATAATCCTTAAGATTTATATCAGGATGGTTCTCGGCAAATTCAGCAATATTTAACGCGATTTTTGTGTTTTTTTGATCATTGTAAGGTTTTAATTTTTGCTGATAATACGTATTGGAGATTAAAAAAGCAACTATCCCGCTAAAAATCATAATGCCAATAGTAATGACAACAAACTTCACATAGAGAGATTTCATCTGCGATTTGCCTCCAGCGAATATCCAACTCCACGCACTGTCTTAATTTGAACATCATCCGTCAATTTAGAAAAACGTTCTCTTAACCTTTTTACATGAACATCAACAGTTCGTTCATCCCCTTCATAATCCAATCCCCAAATATGTTCTATTAGTTGATGACGAGAAAATACTTGCATGGGATTTAAAGCCAGAAAATACAGCAGTTCGAATTCCTTTAAGGGTAAAAGAATTGTTCGATTCCCAATTTGAACCTCATAGTTTTTTTTATTTATCGCTGTATTACCTAAGTAAATTATAGATTCTTCTGAGTGTTTGTCGTATCGTCGCAATAAAGCTTCTATTCTAAAGTGTAATTCTTTTGGCTCAAATGGCTTGACCAGATAATCATCCGTCCCGGATCTAAATCCTTCTTCTTTATCCTCAATTTGATTCTTTGCTGTTAAGAGGATTACTGGTATATCATATTCCCTTCGAATCTCCCTTGTTAATGCATACCCATCCATAAAAGGCATCATCACATCCACTACTGCTAAATCACATGCTTCTCTATTAAGAACTCCTAATGCTTCAGTACCGTCTTTTGCCTGAAATACTTTATATCCAGCTTCGGTTAAGTGAATATTTACTAGCTGTAAAATATTGATATCGTCATCTGCAATCAGAATAGTTGTCATTCTCTATTCTCCTATTTTATTTTGATTAAATATTATTGCTTCATTTAAAAGGACATTTAGTAAATAATAACAAATAAACAGCCCAGCAGAAATATGCAGGCTGTTCCTTTGCATTTTACTTGCATTAAAGATTCTCTAGCTTTCAGAATGTTAATTTCCGCTCTGCAAAACCATTCCATCACTCATTTTGATGACATGGTCAACATTTGAAAGCAATTCTTCGTCATGGGTAACCATCAATACAGTAATGTTTAATGATTTAGTTAAATCTTGAATTAACGACATAATGTCTTGAGATCTTTTTGAATCTAAACTTGCAGTCGGTTCATCTGCAAAGAGAATATTAGGTTTATGGATCATCGCACGAGCGATTGCCACTCGTTGTTTTTCCCCGCCCGATAATGAAGATGGATAAGCCTTTTTCCGATGATCCATTTCAACTAGTTTTAGGATTTTATTAACTTCTCTTTTTTGTTCATATTTCTTTAATTTAGATTCAGAGACCTCAAGCATCAGCATTAGCTGTTCTTCAACTGTAAGAAAAGGAACAAGATGTGCAAACTGAAAGACAAAACCAAATTTGCTTGCCCGTATTTTTCGAACCTGTTCAGAACTCATAGAAGTCATATTCTTACCATCAAATACAACGTGCCCATTTGATGGAGGCTGCAGTCCTGCAGCGATTGTAAGGAGAGTACTTTTACCAGAGCCTGAGGCACCCACTAATGCTGTTACCTCTCCTTCTTTAAGAGAAAGGTTAATTCCTTTTAGGATTTCTTCCTCTATCTCACCAGTAGTAAATGTTTTTCTTACTTCATCAAGTGTAAAGATTGTCATATTAAGCCTCTCCTTGCTGTATTGCCTGCAATGGTTCGATCTTTTTGATTTGAATACCTGATAGTGTAGCTCCAATAAATCCTATCATCAGGAAAATGACAGATAATTGTGCTGTTGTTTCAAAAGTTAAATGGAATGGCATTCCTTCAGGCGCAGCCATACTGAAAACTTGACTAAGAGTTATAGACATAATAAGTGCAATTGATGTAATAAAAAACATTTGTGTCCACATCATTTTAAATAGTCTGCTTGTTTTTATACCAATTGCTTTTAAAATACCGTATAAACCGATTTTCTGAACGTTCATCATGTAGAAAAAGATAGCAAACAGCATTCCGCTAATGACAACTAAAAACCAGACAATCATATTTAAAGACATCTGTTCTGCATTATAACTTGGAATTGTCTGGAGGAAATCTTTGTTTGAAAATGATTGTAAACCAGTGAATTCTTGTGAAGAATCTCCTCCCGGTATGAAAATCAATTGCATCTCCGTCATTCGATACATTTCTTGATAATTCTTCATCTGTATATATGCAACAGGGGTATGACTATATTTCTTTTGATCAACAAAACCCTTTACGATAAATTCACCGCTAAATTGATTATTAGTCAAGGTATCTCCAACCTTTATACCTTTATTCTTCAATGAGCTATCTACTATAATTTCCCCATCTTTAACATCTTCAAATAACTTTGAATCAGTGGATGCAACAAAGGCGACACTTTGTTGTTTATCATCTTTGTCATTTAGAAAACCCATTTGAATAGAAAAGGCCACAGCATCTTTTTGTTTGTTTAGTATTTCTTTTTGTATATCACTGTCTATTCTAGATAGGTTATAAGTTTCCTCAGCGTCTTTATTCATATAAAATTGCCCTTTTGGTAAATCTTTAATGAGGGCAGCATTGTCTTGCGATAGTCCATTTGCCAAACCAGATATGATAAATGTTAATAAACTTACGAGAAAAACAATTGAACCTAAAATCAAAAATCTCACTTTATTTTTCTTGATTTCTTTCCATGCAATATTCATCTTTCATTTCCTCCCATCTCTTCTTGACATCCATAGTTTATTATTCGAATATGAACGGAAGATGAACAGTAAATTACATTTGAAATGAATATTAATGAATAATGAAAAGAAAAAACCTGCATGGCTGCAGGTTTTAACAAAGTGTATCTATTCCGTTTTTTCTAATGCTTCTGCCAGCTGAAAAAGGAAGCTGTAGAGCTTTTCAAACATTTCTTCGAGTGCATCCTCTTCGCTGAAGTCCGCGAGCAAGGCGCTGTCAAAATTGACATCCCACATTCCGTCCTTATCATTGAAAAGAACCTCAAATTTCTCAGAATCACCACCGGCTTTTTGCAGGAAGTATTCTTTTAGCGCTGTTCCTTTTGCCTTTTTATATTTTAAACCAAGCAGGAACTTATAGGTTGAAAACACGTCATCATGCTCAAATGAAATGTTTTCTGCCCCGACATAGTCAAACCAGTCAGATTCAATATAGATGAATTCCGATTTGTTTATTTTCACATATGTTGCTTTTTCCTTAAGGAAGGATTCCGGATTCTCAGCAGAGATCAGCTCTTCTGTTTCCTTGTTTACGCGCTCAAGATACGCTTTTGCAAAACGCGGAAAATCGGGTTCCTCAACTTTTACGTTCTCTGGCAGAAAACCGTTCTTCTCTGCATACATTTTTTCTGTGGTATAGATTCCAATCGCATCCGTTTTTTCCTCGATCAGATGCTGGATATACGTTTTCATTTTATTTTGCAGCATAGTTCATATCCTCCATTACTTCCAATTCACTTCTTATCATAACCCAACAGCAGACAAGATGAAACAAAGAGAGAATCCTACCCGCGGATTCTCTCTTATGTGTAATTATCCTGAAGCGCTTTTCCGAGCAGTTTCTGGCATCTGTCAAGCTCGGTTTTCAGTTGCTTTTTATATAGCTTTGCTTTTTCGTAATCCTCGAATTGATAATATACGACCTCCTGAAGCTTCATCCCCTCTTTTTTCCGCTTGACCTGTTTTAAAATGCCGTCTTCGATCAGTTCGTGCAGGGACTTGTAAACCTCTGAATGATTTGGCCTGTATCCGTAAATTCTGAACTCATCGCGCAGAACATCAAGAAGCTTCAGGCCGTAGAGTCTGTCCTGCTCTGTCATACGAATCATATAAAGCTTTAAAAAGGCTCTTTGCTTCAGCAAAAAACCGCTGGCACTTCTCTTCTCGCCCATTGAAGACATCTCCTTTTACAGTTTTACATGTTCTAACTATTCAATGTTTTATAAGAAATTCCTGCATCTTAAGGGAAAATAAGCCTTTTGACCCTTTTGAAACCTGGGCGAGGTTAAAATTATAGGGATATTGGAATTTTGGTACGTGTTTTTATTTATCATTGATTATTTGGAACATAGTTTTAGAAGAATGATAAAGTCGGTTTTCTTTTACTTATGGTCGTTTTTATCCTAGTAATTTCTGAAGTAAAATAACTGTTGATTATTTAGAACATGGTTCAATTAATAAACGCTTACAAAAGAAAAGGACCTGATTGAATCATCAAGTCCTTGGTGTCTATTCGTTTTTTTCAATAAAGTATGGATTAAATCCGAGATTTTTTCTCATTTCATCGGTAATTTGCAGATCCTCTGCAGCAGCTGCTGATGCATTTTCATTTTCTGCCTGAATGCTTCCATCGTAATGCATAGGTTTTTGTTCCATAAGAATGACCACTCCTGCCCTTTTTGTGTAAATTATACCATGTTAACCCAAAAATATCCTTATTAATAAGTAAATATTCCTGAAAATGAACAAGGTATTCAAATTACTGTTAGAGTGCCCTCAGTTCGTTGTATCAATCAAAAAAAGACAGGGAAAAATTCTCCTGTCTCCTGCTTCTTATTCCAATGTGTGATCTTTGAACCTTGCCTGATCCTCTTTGCTCCTAGTCCCTTTCTCTACATGCTGCGTTTCTTCTCCCATTCCCTTTAAAAAGGTAATGAGCAGGGTCACTGCCCGGTTCACTTCAGGATCTTTGAGAGATTTCGCGAGATCGAAATAGCCTGTTTTTTCGTTCGTTTCTTTGTTTTCAGCCACTCTTGCAATTCCGGAGTTCACCTTCATTAAAAATGGTTCAAGCTGTTTGACGTTTATCATGCCGAGAACGCCGGTCATCAGAAGCAGATTTTTTATAGTATTTGCTGTTTCTTTGTTGTCAGCGGTTTTTACAAGAATGTCCAATACTTTGTCACCTTGCCCAAAAAGGCCATTCATAAGCGAGAGTATGCCTTTATCCTGCATATGATGAAGGATTTCAAGTGTGTCCTTAATCACTTCTTTATGAGTGATCAGGGCATCTTCGATTTCTCTTAAATCCCTGCTTCTTTTTTCTTCGTCCGATAATTCCTGCCGGACAATGGTTTTAGTTGCTTTTGCCACCGTTTTTCCCCTCCTTTTGAACGAGATCTCCCGGAAATACGTAATCTTTCCGCCCCCACTTTCGTTCAACTTCAACGCCTCTCTGAGGATTTGGATGACCGAAGCGGAAGTTGGTCCGCGGCAGAGGATTCACTCCTTCTGTCTCAAGAACTTCCAGTTTAGCCTTTACCTCTTTGTAGGCAGGTGTGTCTGTATCTTTGTCCGCATAGCTGCTTGTGATCAGATTGATCGCCGACTCACCTGAGTCATTCATAGGCAAATAAACTTCTTTCCCCTTCACCCTGTCTGTAACAACGCACTGCACTTTCACCTTGCCATATGGCGAAATGAGCCTTACTAGAGAGCCGTCTTTGATTCCGCGCTCCGAAGCGAGTTCTGGTGAAACTTCAAGGAAGGTCCGAGGTGTTTTGGATGTGATTCCTTTGGATTTGTATGTCATATTCCCTTCATGGAAATGTTCCAGCAGACGGCCGTTATTGACATGGATGTCATATTCATCGTCAAATTCAACCGGTCTTGTCCATTCCACCGGATGGAGGCGCGCCTTTCCGTCGGGAAAAGGAAACTCATCCAAAAAGAGGACGGGTGTATCTGTACCGTCGGGCTTTACCGGCCAGACGAGACTGCTGTAGCCTTCAAGACGTTCGTATGTGACCCCTGCAAAAAGAGGAGCAAGCTGGGCTGCTTCAGCCATGATGTCTGAAGGGTGATCATAGGTCCACCCTGCGCCAAGCTGATTGGCCACATCCATAATGATTTTCCAGTCAGGTTTGGAATCTCCGAGAGGTTCCAGCACTTCGTAGAGTCTTTGAACTCTCCGTTCTGTGTTTGTGAAGGTCCCTTCTTTTTCAAGACTTGGACTTGCCGGCAGGACAACATCTGCATATTCGGCCGTTTTTGAAAGAAATAAATCCTGCACAACAAAAAAGTCGAGCTTTTCATAAGCGGCATGAACATAGTTCATATTGGAGTCCACTATACCCATTTCTTCCCCTTTTAAATACATCGCTTTCACACTGCCGTCATGTATGCCGGCAACCATCTCATGATTGTTGAGGCCAGGCTCGGCCGGAAGCTCCACTCCCCAGGCTCTCTCGTACTTTTCTCTGACAGAACCGTCCGTTATTTTTTCGTAGGACGGAAGCCGGTCAGGCATGCTTCCGAAGTCGCTTGCCCCCTGAACGTTATTATGGCCTCTCAGCGGATATGCTCCTGTATGCGGTCTGCCGTAATTCCCTGTTACAAGAAGCAGATTGGAAATAGCCGTGCTTGTATCACTTCCTCCTGAGTGCTGCGTCACGCCCATGGCCCACAGGACTACCGTGCTTTCCGCTTCATAAATCATCTTTGCGATTTGAATCATCTGCTCTTTCGGAATTCCTGAAAGCTTTTCTGCTTCATCCAGTGTGAATTTCTTGATGCTTGAGAGATAGTTTTCAAATCCGTTGACTCTATTACTCAGAAACTGGTGGTCTTCCCATCCCTGTTCAATAATGTAATTTGTTACGGCTGACAGCCAGACAAGATCCGTTCCGGAAGCGGGCTGGATAAACAGATCAGACCGCTCTGCCATTTCATTCTTTCTGAGATCCGCGACGATCAGCTTTTGGCTGTTCAGCTTGTTGGCACGCTTTACCCTCGTTGATAACACGGGATGAGATTCAGACGTGTTTGAGCCGATGATCAGGACCAGTTCTGCCGCTTCAATGTCTTTGATTGTCCCAGAGTCGCCTCCGTACCCGACTGTGCGGAAAAGGCCCATTGTTGCCGGAGTCTGACAGTATCTGGAACAGTTATCAATGTTATTCGTCCCTATGACTGCTCTTGCAAGCTTTTGCATCAAATACGATTCTTCATTCGTGCATTTGGAGGAGCTGATGAAGCTCAGGGCATCCGGCCCGTGCTCGTTTTTAATTTGAGTGAACTTTTGTGCAATCAGGGTAAGAGCTTCCTCCCATTCAGCTTCTCTGAAGTGGTTTCCTTCACGGATCAGGGGCTTTGTCAGCCGTTCTTCACTGTTTACAAAATCCCAGCCGAATTTTCCTTTGATGCACGTGGAGATTCCGTTTGCAGGAGCATCCGGATGAGGTTCCACTTTTAGGATCTTCCTGTCTTTTGTCCAAATGTCAAAGCTGCATCCGACTCCGCAATAGGTGCAAACCGTTTTGGTTTTTTTGATTTTTTCATCTCTCATGGCAGATTCCATGTCTGAAATGGCGAGGATCGAGCCGTAGCCTGTTTCCACATTTTTCGTCAGTTCAATCATGGGACGGAGAGTCTGTTTGCTGATTCCAGTCAAATATCCGGCTTCCCCGATCATGCCTTTTTCCATCATGGCATTGCACGGACACACGGTTGAGCAATGGCCGCATGAGACGCATGAAGATTCATTAATAGGCACATCACTGTCCCAAATGACACGGGGCTTCTCACGCTCCCAGTCAATGGAAAGCGTTTCTGTTACCTGAACGTTCTGGCACGCTTCAACACATCTCCCGCACAGTATGCATTGATCAGGGTCATATCTGTAAAACGGGTTGGACGTATCTTCTTTGTATGGTTTTTGGGAAAAAGGAATGCTCTGATGATTAATTTTCATCGCTTTTACCGTATTATGTATGTCGCATCCGCCATTGTTGTAGTCGCAAACCGTGCAGTACAATTCATGATTGTGCAGGATTCTGTCCATCGCGATGAGCTGTGCCTCTTTCACCTCAGGAGATTCTGTGTCCAGTACATCTCCGGGATGTACCTCAGTGGAACAGGCTCTTTTAAATTCACCGTTCACCTTAATAAGGCATGTATCACACGTCTCGATCGGCCCCAGACTCTCGTGGTAGCAAACGGCTGGAACGTCTGTCCCGTGACTTTTTAACAGCTTGAGAGCTGTTTGATTTTCATCAGCATAAACCGCCCGTTCATTTACTCGGATAAACTGTTTTTCAGGCAAAAGAACCTCTCCTTTCAAAGAAACATCTCCCTGTAATTCTTTCTCCATCGATTGAATTCCTTTTCGGTAACTTTTGAAAGCGTTTACTTAACAAAGGTAAACAAAACCCGGGCATGTTCCCGGGTTTATCCGCCGCTCACAGGCGGTATAAAGGCCACCGTATCTCCGTCTTTCAGCACGGTGCTTTCATCTGCAAATTCTTCATTCACTGCGATCATCGCCGTATGAATGCCCTTAAGCTTGTAGGTTTCAGAGAGAGACTCTTTCATTTCACCTGCCGTCATGCCGGCAGCCTGCATCTGAACGGTGCTTTTTCCGGCCTGGTCCCCAAGATGGGCGAAAAGAAGAATAGTAATCATGCGAGCTCTCCTTTCCCGGGTTTGCCTTCCGGATAGGATTCCGTTTGCAGCTGGTTCCCGATCCATTCCGTGCCGTCATCCCAATGCTCTTTTTTCCAAATAGGGACAATTTCTTTAATCCGCTCAATCGCATATTCATTGGCTTCATAGGCGGCCTTTCGGTGAGGCGATGAAACGGCAATGACGACAGCTGCTTCGGAAATTTCAAGCCTGCCTGTTCTGTGGGTAATGGCAGCTGCCGTTCCCGGCCACTTTTCACTTATTTCTTTTCCGATTTGCATGAGCATTTTTTCCGCCATTGGCTTATATGCCTGGTATTCAAGAAACAGCGTTCTCTTTCCATTTGTCATTTCGCGAACCGTCCCGATAAAAATAGTGATTGCACCGGCATTTCGGTTTGCTACTTTGTTTGCTGTTTCTTCTGCTGATATCGGCTTTTCTGTCAGTTCAAATAGACTCTGATTCATATTGTTTTTTCACAACCTTCACTAAAAAATCCAAGTAGAGGTGTTCCTCATCATGAAAACTGAAAACAGGCACGCTGGTTTGAACCATTTCCTTTTTATCCGCGATGACGCAAACGATTCCGCTCAGTTCAAGAAGACCGAGGTCATGTTCGTTCCGTATGCAAACGGCTTTAGGATACGGTGCATGTTTATAGCCTTCAATTAAAATTAGATCCAAATTAAGCAGGCTGTAAATGTTCAGCAGTTCTTCAAGCGTCCATGATCCAGAACCGAGCGACAGCTGAAGAACGCCGCCTCCCTCAACTCCTGCAAGCTTTGAGCCTGCCTCTAAATGCTTTCCGCTGTCCTTTTCCATCAACGCCTTATCTGGCGCTCCGCCGTGGCCGTGATGCTTGATGGTGCCGGTTTTAAGAGATTCACGCTGCGCTCTCTTAATCAGCTTTTCCATCACAGCCGTCTTTCCCGAATTCTGAAAACCTGCTACCTGAAGGATGGCGCGGTGTTTTCCCACGGGCGATCACTTCCTTTTTGATCGTCAAGTAAAAGAATGTCCGCCTTCATTCCTGCTTTGTACCCTCTCGTTCCGCCCGGAAGGACAATCAGGGCATTTGCATCTGCCAGCGAAGATACGGCGCTTGACTTGTCGAATCCTGATGGCACCGCTTTTATCACTCCGTCTTCATAGACGATGGTTCCGCGGACAAACCTTGTAAAGGGATTTGCCTTCTCAAAATCAGAGCCCAAAACGGCCTTTTCTTTTCTGATGTGGGTTCTTCTGCTGAAGCAGCAGAACCTGATCACGGGCCGTACAAACAGTTCAAAACCGACGAAACAGGCTGAAGGATTTCCCGAAAGACCAAAGAGGAGCTTTCCGCGATGTTCAGCCACCGTCGTTACGCTTCCTGGTCTCATGGCGATTTTATTAAAGAGGACAGATGCGCCGATTCTTTTATATATATCAGGCAAATAATCATAGTCACCGACAGAAACTCCGCCTGTCGTCAGCAGCACATCCACTTTTGAGAGTGCGTGCTGAACGGCCTCTGTGCACTGACCAAGGTCATCGCTGAATTTGCCGAGGTAAAGAGGTTCTCCTCCTGCCCGTTCAATTTGGGAGAGGAGCATATATGTATTGCTGTTGCGGATTTTTCCGTCCTCGAGGGGTTCATCAGGGTTCAGAAGCTCGCTTCCTGTTACAAGAACGCCTATAACCGGTTTTTTAGCAGCAGGAACCTCTGCATACCCGAATGCTGCCAGAAGGGCTGAAAGTCCCGGTGTAATGAAAGAGCCCTTTTCAGCAAGGACTGTTCCGCTCCTGGTGTCTTCTCCCCTGAAGGAAATGTTTTCGCCTTGCTTCATCGCTCTCTTTAATTCCACTTTTTGCCCGGCAAGCGGTTTTGTCAGCTCAAGCATAACAACGGCATCAGCCCCTTCAGGCAACTTTGCGCCAGTCATGATTCTTACTGCCTGCATGTATCCGATTTCCCCTTCAAAGACAGATCCGGCACCGATTTCTCCAACAACTTGAAAGGCTGCTCTATTGTCACTTGAAAGTCCTGCCGTATCAACAGATCTGACAGCGTATCCATCATAGGGGGAACGGTCAAACGGCGGAACATCGTGATCTGCAACGAGATCTTGTGCGAGAAATCGGCCGTAAGACTCCTCAAGAGGAATATGCTCCGCGCTCCCGCGAACGGCATGTGCCATCACTAGACTTACAGCTTCCGAGACTGGGATCGGGGTTCTTATTTCGATCATGGCTACCCTCCTATATGGGACATTTCAATCTTTTGTCTGGCTTCTTTCGTATTCATCCGTTCATCTGAGTAACGGTCATGGCGGAGATTCCAAACGTTCGCAATCTCTGCTTTTAGCATTGCGTCATCCATATCTGAACGAAGCAATGATCTTAAGTCATGGCCCCTTGAAGCAAACAGGCATGTGTAAAGAGTTCCCTCAGCTGAAATCCTGGCCCTCGAGCATGATGAACAAAAAGAATCCGTTACAGATGAAATGACGCCGATCTCACCGGAACCGTCCATGTATTCGTACCTTGAGGCAACCTCGCCCGGATATGCCGGCGGTACAGCCTTTAGAGGGAATTTTGCATCTATGATGTTGATTATTTCCTGCTTTGATGTCACTTGAGAGAGCTCCCACCCGTTTGCATTTCCGACATCCATATATTCTATGAACCTCAGTGTGTGTCCTTTTTCTTTGAAAAAAGTAGCCATGGGCAGAATCTCCGTCTCATTTACTCCTTTTTGGACAACCATGTTTATTTTCACCGAAAGTCCGGCTTCTGCCGCTGCCTCAATTCCTCTTAGCACCTGTGCTGCCTCGCCTCTCTTGCCGTTCATGGAAAAAAAGAGCTCAGGATCCAGCGCGTCAAGACTTACCGTTACCCGCTTCAATCCTGCTTCCGCAAGGTCCCCGGCAAACGTTTTCAACAAAGATCCGTTTGTGGTCAGTCCGATATCCTCTATTCCGTCGACCTTTCTGAGCATGGCTATCAAGACCGGAAGTTCTCTCCTGAGCAGAGGCTCGCCTCCCGTAAGGCGAATTTTCTTCGTACCGAGTGAAGCAAAGATCTCTGCCAGTCTATGAATCTCTTCAAATGTGAGAATGCGGTCGGATGATAAAAAAGGATAATCACTTCCGAAAAGATGCTCCGGCATGCAGTAGCTGCAGCGGAAATTACATCTGTCTGTAACAGAAATGCGCAAATCTCTTAACGGCCTGCCCAATGAATCCAGGATCATCTCTTTTCCTCCTTTCTATGAAGTCTTGATTCTATTGGAATGCGTATATATATTTAATGAACTGTTCCGGATAAATCCTACTGCTGTGATGCCAAGTTCCTCTGCCAGATTCAGTGCAAGCGTTGTCGGTGCTGATTTTGAAAGCACAATTTCACAGCCGATTTTTGCTGTTTTAAGAAGAATTTCAGAGGATATTCTTCCGCTGAAAACAAGAATTTTCCCCCTCGTGCTGATTGCGTTTTTTAAGCAATAGCCGTACAGCTTATCAAGGGCATTGTGCCTGCCAATATCCATTCTGCTTACGATGATGCCGTTATCATCGCAAAGCGCTGCATTGTGGACGCCGCCTGTGCTTTGAAAGATGTCCGCAGTGCGCTGCAGTTCATTCATAAGGGAAAAGCACGCATCCGCATGAATCGCTGTTGTTTGTTTGAGAGGTTTTACAACTCTGGCATCGTTGACAAAAACAAAGCCCGGCCTGCTCATGCCGCAGCACGAGGTAAGATAGCGTTTGTTCTGCATGTGGATGATGCGGTTCTCTTTTGAAAGGGTGACATGGGCAAATCCCGCTTTTTCCTGAATCCATATCTCCTTGATGTCTTCAAGCTTTGAAATAAAGCCTTCAGATGCCAAATAGCCAATTACCATATCTTCGAGATATTCGGGAGAGCTGACCATTGTGACAGCCTCTTCGCCGTTCAGTTTTACAGTTAGGGGGTGTTCCGTCACGATCTCATCTTCCGCCTGAGCCGCACTGCCGCAGGACAGTTTCACAATGCTTCTGATTTCCGTTACCGGCTTCATGATTAGTCCCCCCATTCCCTGCCATTCTTAGACCTAATGATAATCCAACAGCCTGCAATTGAAAAGCAGAAAGGGGTCTCCTTTTAGGAAACCCCTGAAATATTATCCTTTAAACGGCTTCATATTTTTCCCGTAAAAGATTTCATCCATTTCAATTTTCAGTCTGTCTGTTATCTCGTTCCGTTCGTTTTTCGTCAGCTTGTCCTTCGTGTAGCCAAACAAATAGTTGTTCAGGTCAAACTCCTTCAGTTTGCATTTTGTATGAAAAATATTCTGGGGGTACACGTTCACGTCAATCATGTCGTACGCCTCTTTTACCGATTCAGGTATGTAGTTTTGAATGGAATTAATGTCATGGTCGATAAACAGCTTTTCCCCATTGATGTCGCGAGTGAACCCTCTTACCCGGTAATCCATTGTCATAATATCCGTATCAAACGAATGAATCAGGTAGTTCAGGGCTTTAAGCGGTGAAATTTCTCCGCATGTAGATACGTCAATATCTGCTCTGAAGGTGCTGATGCCTTCATTCGGATGATACTCTGGATACGTATGAACCGTTATGTGGCTCTTATCAAGCTGCATCACCACAGAATCAGGCAGCGGTCCCGGAGATTCCGCATAGGACTCTTCAGGCACTTCAACAACCGGTCCTTCAGATACAAGAATGGTCACACTTGCACCCTGGGGCACATAATTCTGCTGGGCAATATTCAGGACATGAGCGCCGATAATATCTGTCACATTCTTTAAAATCTTTGTCAGCCGTTCGGCATTATACTGCTCGTCTATATAGTTTATGTAGGCTTCCCGTTCTTCTTTTGTTTTCGTATAGCAAATGTCATACATGTTAAAGCTAAGCGATTTCGTCAGATTGTTGAATTCGTGGAGCTGGACTCTCTGCTCAGACACAGGCATTTTCCCCTTTCTTCGCTGAATCTCTGATGCACATACGTTTTTATAATACCCACTTTACCATTCAGCAAACGGCCACTTTTTCATTTCTATTTTCGAAAAGCGTGATGATTGCCAATGCCTTATGAGCTCAATTCTCATATAAATAGTAATAGATAAGATAGATAAGGAGATGTAAACCGTGTCAAATCAGAGACAAAGACAAAGAAGGTCCCGCTGTATTTTTCCGGAGTACAGATGGTGCGGCCCAGGGTGCAGCGGACCGGGTATGCCGATCAATGATGTGGATGCATGCTGCCAGAAGCATGATCTGTGCCTCGACAGCGGGCGTTCATCCTGTGATTGCGACCGTGCTTTTATAGAATGCCTCCGGCCTAAAATAAACCGGGAAACGGAAAAAGGCCGCAACGCTGCATTTATGTATAAAATGATGAAGCTGAAAATGATGTTTACGTGCGGAAGATAAATTCAGGACTCAACACTCGGGGATTCCCTCATAGAATACAGTAAATCTGTTCGAAATGAGGGGAAAGCATGAATGAAGAAAAAAAGAACATTGATGTTTTCGGCGCCTGGCTGATTGTGGCCGGCACCCTCCTGAATGCTTCGGGTGAAACCATTGCCCTTACAGGGTCTGAACGCGCTGCACTTAAGGCAACCGGAGCAGGAAACGCCGTTGAAGCATCCGGCAACGCACTTCAGGCTGCTGTCAGATCCGGTGAACCCCAAAACCGTCTAAGTGCTTTTGGCGCATGGGTGCAGGCTGCAGGAAATTCCGCCAATGCCGCAGCGAGAATCCCCCTCCTGTCAGGTGACCTGCAGGAAGGGTATCAGCTTGATGTCATCGGAAATGCTGTTCAGTCAATCGGTGCCGCGACAGAAGCGATTGCCGCGTCGTCCGCCCGGGACCGCCTCTTTAGAGAACAGCTGACCGCAGGATATTTGCTGATAGCGGGAGGCGCGGTCATTGACGCCATAAGCGGCGTGTATTTTTTAAAAGAATTATCACAAAGAGGCCGGGCACTCGGCTGGTTCGGGGGATATCTGCAGGCAACGGGAGCTCTCCTTGCTGCCGATGCCCTGACAAATGAACCATAATGGAAACCGCTCTCTGGCATTCCATTATACATACTTCAATAAAAAGACTGTTTAGGAAAGATCATCCAGGGTAAAAAGAGAGTACAAACAACAAATTGAGGAGGAACTCCAATGAACTGGAAGAAAAAAGGACTAGCTGCAGGAATGACTCTCGCCATCATGCTAAGCGGACTTGCCGCATGCAGCGAGAGCGAACAGGATGAAATGGATAATGAAATGGAAGAAGAAGTAAACGAAGAAACTGACAGCGATGTCATTGATGAAGATAAAGAGGAAATGGAAGAAGAGGGGCAATGATGCCCCTCTTCTTTTTATTTGAAAGCTGCTGTGGAGTTCTGGGTGTATGCAGGAGATTGCGGCACTTTCGTGACTATATTGAACTGAGTTTGTGCTGTTAAACTGATTTTGTAACACTAAGTCGACTTCGCTTAACCTAGTTTATGTTGTTAACCAGAGTTTGCAGCACTAAGCTGACTTCGTTCAACCGAGTTTGTGCTGATAACCTGACTTTGCAGCACTAAGTCCACATCACTCACCTGAGTATGTGCTGCTATCCAGAGTTTGCAGCACATATGTGACTCCATTGATCAGAGTTTGTGCTGTTAAACATTTTACAGCACTCCTCCTCTCCTCCAATCCAGCAACCTCACTCCTCCCTGAAAATAGTCACATCCGAATGCCGCTTTTTCATTTGCGCGGCTTTTTTCCGGTTTTCTGCACTTTCAAACAGGATGTCGAAATCATAATCTTCCGGATACAGCTCGCTTGCGGCAATGTGGAGCTGAATGCGTTTGTGGTTTATGGTTTGTTTTTCCCCCTTTACAAAGACGATGTAGTTACCGGCTTTATCAGGGCCGCTGTGAACGATTGCGTAGTCCCCTGTTGCTTTAATCTGTACGTTGTCTCCCTGACTGTAGGTTTCATGAACAGGTTCATCCGTTTTTATACGCTTCGGCCTGTGCTTCAGGACGGACATTTGCTTTTCAAGCTCTTTGCGTTCTAAAAGATCATAGCTTTCCTTTGCATACTTTTTCTCTTCCTTGTATGTGATCTGATGGGCTTTTTCAATCAGCTCAGGATGCATGCCGAGGCGGAGTGCGATGGAAAATGCCTGGCTTTCTCCCCCCTGGCCGATTTTCAAGCGGTAGGTGGGTTTAAGAGTCTCCAGATCAAATTCCATAGATCCATTCATAAATCCATCTGTACTGTCAGCAAATTCTTTTATTTCGCTGTAGTGCGTTGTCGCAAGCAATGTTGCGCCTTTTTGATGAATTTTCTCCAGGATGACCTGCGCAAGGCCCATTCCCTCTCCCGGGTCTGTACCTGAACCAAGCTCATCAAGCAGAACAAGTGTGTATTCGTTTGTCTGCTTTAAAATTGAAATGATATTGGTCATGTGGGAGCTGAATGTGCTCAAGTTCTGTTCTATGCTCTGCCCGTCCCCGATATCAAGCAGAATCTGTCTGCAGATTCCGACTGAACTGCCTTTTTCTGCAGGGATGTGAAAGCCCGACTGAGCCATTAAAACGAGCAGGCCGACGGTTTTAAGAACGACCGTTTTACCGCCCGTGTTCGGACCCGTGATTACGAGAGACTGGAATTCACTCCCTATTTCAATTGTAAGGGGAACAGCACCAGAGCCAAGCAGGGGATGTTTTGCACGAATGAGAGAAATCCCCTTTTCTTCATGAATAGTCGGAGATGCCCCGTCTATTGATCTGCTGTACTTTGCTTTGGCAAACAGAGAGTCATAATGCACCATGACTTCAATGGACTGCAGCAGCTCTTTTTCACTTGCTTCTGCAAGTCCTGTTAAGTAGCTCAGTACCTTCTCTGTTTCGATTTCTTCCTGCGCTGTTAATAAATCAATGTGATCCTGCAGGGCTCCTGCCTCCTCAGGTTCAAGATAGATGGTTGATCCTGATGCAGATGTATCCAGAATCGCCCCCTTTATTTTTCCTTTGTATTCCCTTTTTACCGAAAGACACAGCCTCCCTCCGCGTTCACTGATCGTGCTGTCCTGCAAGTAGGTTTTGTATTTTGGCGATTTCACCATGCTGTTCAGTTTTTCTTTCAGTCTGTCAAGTGCGATTGATAGCTGCTTTCTTATTTTTAAAAGGTCTTTACTAGCAAGATCATCCACCATACCGTTTCGGATGCAGCGGGTAATCTCAGCAGCCAAATCCGGGAGTTCCTCAATTCCGTATACATAAGAAGCCACTCTAGGTGCGAGCGTTTCTTTATCTTTCATAAATCTTTTCATTTTCAGACAATCTTCAATGAAGGCAAGAAGCTGCGTCAAATGGTGAGGCCGGAAAGGTGTTCCTTTATGCAGCATGCCTGTGATTCCTTCTATCCCTTCAAGACCTGAAACCGGCACACTTGAGCTCTTTTCCAAAATGGCGCAGGCTTCATCCGTTTCCGCCAGCAGCGCACGGATTTGCTTAGCATGAAACAGCGGCTGCAGACCCCTGATTCTTTTTCTCCCGGACTCTGTCATCGCAAAAGCAGCGGCTGTTTCCTTAATTGTTTCATAATTTAAAATGTCAAATGTATGCTGATTCAATGGGTTAACCTCCAAATAATAAATGAACACAAAAAAGCCGCAATGAACAAACCTGTTCATTGCGGCTGAAATGGTTAATGGAATGCTTTCATTTTCCATACTGCTCTCATCCTTTACTGGAAAAAAGAAAAAACTGTGCAAATAGACACAGCCCCTGAGCAGATCCCTCTCATATGCTATGATTTGTTCTTAACTTATCCTTCTTGCGCATACTTAAAGAAGCACAGCAAATTGTAAAAATTTGCGCGCCGGCGCATGAAAGACCGTATGAAATTACGGATTAGTTAAGAACGGCACCTAACATATAACAAAACCCCTTTTTGAGGATGATGGTATGGAAAATAAGAATAAAAGCTACTTATAATGTATGCCACAGAGCCACTTTTGTCAAACTCACTTACAACGGTACATTTGAAATGTTCCCTTTCTTATTATAAGATGAATGACATCTGCAAAAAAAGACTTCAGGAGGTGCAGAAATGGATTATACAGTGAATCATATGGGAGACAGTACGGTGGTCATTGAGTTTGGAAAAACGATTGATCAAAAAGTGCACGAGCACGTTCAGCAGGTGTTCTCATTTTTTGAAAAAAAATCGCCCGACTGGATGATTGAGTGCATTCCTGCTTTTACTACGGTTGCCATCCTTTATGACCCTGTCAAAGTGTTCAGCCATACGAAAAAAGCACTTCCCCATGAAACGGTAAAAGACTACATAACAGAAACATTAAGAAACGTAAGCACGCTGCAACCCGCTGATGGAAGAAAGGTAGAAATCCCTGTTTGCTACGGAGGCGAGTTTGGCCCTGATCTGGCATTCGTTGCAGAACATAACAGCCTGACTCAGGATGAAGTCATCAGGATTCACTCAGGAACAGAATATTTAGTCTACATGATCGGCTTCGCTCCTGGTTTTCCCTACATCGGCGGGATGTCAGAAAAAATTGCCGCACCGAGAAAAGATACGCCCAGATCGAAGATTCCTGCAGGATCAGTAGGAATTGCAGGAAATCAAACAGGCATTTATCCGATTGAAACGCCAGGAGGATGGCAGCTTATCGGACAGACTCCCCTCCCGCTTTTTCAGCCTGAAAGTGAATCTCCGAGTCTACTAAAAGCTGGAGATATAATTACATTTAAGCCTATTACAGCTGAACAATTCAAGGAGGAGAAGAGACCATGACCATGCTTGTTAAAAAGCCGGGTCTCCTCACAACCGTGCAGGACATCGGACGCTACGGCTATCAAAAATACGGAGTCATTGTAAGTGGATCTATGGATACCCTCTCCCACCGGATTGCTAATCTCCTTGTTGGAAATGATGAACATGAGGCTGTCATTGAAATGACGATGATCGGCGCGCGGTTTGAGTTTCAGGACGATGCACTGATCAGTATATGCGGCGGAGATTTTTCCCCGACCATTGACAGCAGGCCCGTAAAAATGTGGAGACCCGTTTTAATCAGAAAAGGAAGCATTCTCTCTTTTGGACATGTAAAAAAGGGCTGCAGAGCTTACCTTGCTGCTGCAGGCGGTTATCTTACACCAAAAATCATGGGAAGCAAATCAACTTATTTAAGAGCCGGAATCGGCGGTGTTGACGGCAGAGCACTGGAAACCGGGGATGTGATTGAAATCGGCGGAAGGTCACCGTTTGCTGACTTCTGGTTCTCACAGCTTCAGAAAAGAGAGCCTTATACAGAACTTCACTGGTCCGTTTCTCCGGAATTTCATCCTTTCGTCAGAGAAGAAGAAAAAGTACAGCTGCTGAAAGGAAGACAATACGGCGATTTTTCAGAAGAAAGCAAAAAAGCACTGTTTTCTGAACCGTTCAAAATCACGCCGCAGTCAGACAGGATGGGCTACCGACTGGAAGGTCCGAAACTCAGCCTCCAGAAAAAAGAAGAAATGATTTCTGAAGCCGTCAGCTTCGGTACCATCCAGGTTCCGTCAGATGGAAATCCAATTATCCTGCTTGCAGACAGGCAAACGACCGGAGGCTATGCGAAAATCGGCCAGGCAGCATCCATTGATCTTCCGTACCTCGCCCAGTTAAAGCCTGGAGATTCTATTCACTTTAAAGAAATTTCTATAGATGAAGCCCAGAAGCAATTGCTTGAAAGAGAAAAAATGCTTCATCATTTAAAAGAAGGACTGCATCTGAAATTACATGCCGGGAGATGAGACTATGCGGAAAGTAGATATTAACTGCGACATGGGAGAAAGCTTTGGTGCATACACCATCGGAAGCGATGAAGACATTCTTGAATTTATCACTTCCGCCAACATAGCATGCGGTTTTCATGCAGGCGATCCCTCCACTATGAGAAAGACTGTGCAGCTTGCTCTTAAGAAAAACGTGGCGATAGGAGCACATCCCGGTTTTCAGGACCTTGCCGGTTTTGGAAGAAGAAACATGGATTTAACGCCGCAGGAAATTTATGATCTCGTTGTCTATCAAATCGGATCGCTTGCTTCTTTTACCGCTTCAGAAGGCGGAAGAGTGCATCATGTTAAGCCCCACGGGGCACTTTATAACATGGCATCTGTAGACCGCCCTATTTCTGAAGCGATCGCTGAAGCTGTTTACAAAGTAAATCCTGAGCTTATCCTTTACGGACTTTCAGGAAGCGAGCTTGTACAAGCCGGAGAAAGAATCGGGCTGAAGACGGCAAATGAAGTCTTCGCTGACAGGACCTATCAGGATGACGGCACTCTTACTTCTAGAAAAGATCCACAAGCACTTATAACAGATCATCAATCAGCTGCAGATCAGGTCATCCAAATGGTTCAGGACGGCACTGTGATTTCTGCTGCTGGAAATACCGTATCCCTGAAAGCTGATACAATCTGCATTCACGGTGATGGTACACATGCACTTGAATTTGCACGCTACATAAACGCAAGACTTTCTGAGTCGGGCATCAGGATTCTTTCCACATTAGACGTTTTAACATAAGATTCTGGAGGTACAGGGATGAAACAACAATCGAATTTCAGTCTGCTTCTTGGAGCTGCATTCCTGATGGCGACATCTGCCATAGGACCAGGCTTTTTAACTCAGACCACCCATTTTACACAGGCTCTTGCCGCAAGCTTTGGTTTTGTCATTTTAATGTCTATCTTAATTGATATTGGGGCTCAGCTTAACATCTGGAGAATTATTGCGGTATCAGAAAAACCCGCACAGGAAATCGCGAATGCCGTCCTGCCCGGTCTTGGAACGTTTCTTGCCATTTTGATTGTTCTTGGCGGACTTGCTTTTAATATCGGGAATATCGGCGGTGCGGGACTTGGAACAAACGTCATCTTCGGCGTTTCGCCTGAACTCGGCGCCCTGCTCAGCGGAATTGTTGCCATTGGTATTTTTCTGGTTAAAGAAGCGGGGAAAGTGATGGACCGGTTCGCTCAGGCAATGGGCTTTATCATGATTGCCCTCACTGTATATGTGATGTTTTCTGCACAGCCGCCGGTCGGAGAAGCAGCCGTTAAAACGTTTGTGCCTGATGAAATCGATTTTCTAGCCATTGTAACACTTGTCGGCGGAACGGTCGGAGGGTACATTACATTTGCCGGGGGTCACCGCCTTTTGGAAGCAGGAATTAAAGGAAAGGCTGCTCTTCCTCAAGTAACGAAGAGCTCAATCTCTGCCATCGGCATTGCTTCTCTAATGAGAGTTTTCCTTTTCCTTGCGACACTTGGCATCGTTTCTCAGGGACTTCAGCTGGATCCTGCCAATCCGCCTGCCTCTGTCTTTAAGTATGCAGCGGGCAACGCAGGATACAAAATGTTTGGTGTCATCATGTGGGCAGCAGCCGTCACATCTGTCGTCGGCGCAGCTTATACATCCGTTTCCTTTATCCGGACATTCAGCCCAGTGATTGAAAAATACCACAAATGGTTTATTGTCGGTTTTATTGCCATTTCAACTGCCGTATTTGTCAGCATCGGCCAGCCGGTAAAAATCTTGATTTTAGCCGGTTCCCTGAACGGATTAATCCTGCCTCTCGCTCTTGGCGTCATGCTGATTGCGGCTCATAAAGTAAAGCTTGTCGGTGATTACAAACACCCTGTCTGGCTTACTGTTTTTGGAGCAGTGATCGTTGTTGCCATGGCCATCATGGGAGGATATTCACTCTTCACAGGACTTCCTAAACTGTTCTAAACAAAGAAAAAAGCCCTCACAGGCTTTTTTTCTTTGTTCATTTTCCGAGTTTTTTTTCAAATTAGATTTATTCCTCATGATCCGTTCGCCATTCATACGTTTTTGCAAGGCCATCTAGCAGAGAATGCCGGTTTTTCCATCCAAGTTCCCTTTCTATTTTCCCAGTATGAATGCATCTTCTTTGGACGGCATCTCCCCTTCGATCAGGTACAAACGTATTACCGAGTCTGTCTTTTGCTGCTGCTTTTTTTATATTCGCTGCCAGTTGTAAAATACTTGTTTCTGTACCTGAACCAACATTATATTTTTCACCAAGTGCAACATCTGATACAGCAGCTAGAATTGTCGCATCCATTGCATCCTCAATATACGTAAAGTCACCGGTCTGCTTTCCATCTCCGAATATTTCAAATGAGTGATCGTTTTTGGCTGCATCGATAAATTTAGCAATAACTCCGCAATATGGATTTGATATCTGCTGACCAGGACCGTAAACATTTGAAAAGCGGAGAGTTGTGACAGGCAATTGATACATATTAAAATATACGTCGCAATAATGCTCGACTGTAAACTTGCTTGCTGAATAAGGCAGTTTAATATTGTAATAGGTTTCAGGAGTAGGAAGAATCTCGGCATTTCCGTATACATAGGCTGTAGATGCATAAACAAACCTCTTCAGCTGCGAGGATAATTCTTTTGACTTTCTTAAAAGTGTGAATCCCCCAACGGCGTTTGTGTGAAAATCGGAAAAAATGTTTTCCCCAGAAAAGACAAGATTTGTGCAGGCAAAATGAAAAATATAGTCCACTTTAGGAAGAATTTCATCCAGCACATTTTCATCCGTTATACATGCATTATAAAAGGTGATTTGATTTGACTCAGGGATGGATGACAGCGAACCCGCAGACAGATTGTCCATAATAAATAAGTGATCTGAAGTTGGAAGCAGTGTTTTTACAAGCTGTGAACCGAGAAAGCCTGCTCCGCCTGTGACAAGGACATTTCCGAACATGTCAATCCCTCATTTCTTTTCACGACAATAAATTGGAGAAATAGTTGGCAGAGTGACACCTGAACAGTAAAATCGGACTTATAACGGGTAAAAAAGATTGCTTCAGCAATCCGCACTCCTTTCAATTTAGTGACGGACTTTTCACTCATTAGTATTTGATTTATGAATGAAATGGCGGTTTTATGTGATAATTTTTGCATTAATATCTTGGAAGTTATTAGTGCATCATAAAACAAAGTCTTACGTAACTGCTGCTGATATGTATGTAGATTTTAATATTATATAAAAAACACAGCCAAGTTTTTCTCTATTCCGGGTTTGGAAAATTTAAGCTGTCTGCTGAAAAAACAGTAAACCCCCGTCTGCCCAAGCAGTCGGGGGTCCATTTTTACAGATCTGTGACGACAATATAGGATGCTTTAATGGGTCCGTGCACACCAACAATTAAATTGAGTTCAATATCCGCACTGTTGCTCGGACCGGTAATAAAGTCTGCGCATGATGCTAAATGCTCCCCGTTTTTCAGGAGGTTGCGTATATGTTCAGCGGCTTGAGTCAGTCTTGGTACAAGTGTGCTCAGGGGCACAATACATAAATAGGTCTTTGGCAGAAGATGAATCGACCTGCCTTTATCTCTGCTGCTGAACTGGACAACTGTTCCGGATTCAGCAAGCGTTAGATCGCTGAAAGCAATCCCGATGTCTGCGCGTTCGCACGCAGTGATGTTTTCGTCACCAAGTTCATGGTTCCATTCATGAACGCTGATTCCCTTCTCCTTCCACAAAGCCATGTAGTCGCCCAATGATCCAAAGCGAGAATCCTTCGGAATAACTGCCGACTTTGCACCGTAGTCATTAATGACATGCAGCACTTTTTCTGAAAGACCTGCTGTGTCCGTTTCAATATACTGCGTATGAATAAGCAAACATTGTTTTTTCAAAACGTCCGCAAGCTCTTCTTGGCTGCTGTTTCGATATACATCCCATTGGGGATTCGTCTGCCAGTCCGGTTTCGCAACTCCGGACGATCTTCTGCTTCTGCCAAGCTTTGCTGCAACATTTTCAAGGAAAGAGTTCCGATTTTCAATGGTGCCTGTTTTCATCACGTTTCTCCTCCCTCTTTTTCATCCAATCTCTGAATCTTTCTTTGCTTGGTGCCGGGAAATCTCTCACATCCGTCCACGGCTTGATTGGACCCGGGCCTTTTTTGACCATGCCCGAGCTTGTAAATGGAGACATAACAGCAGATGCGGATTTCGTACCCGCGCTGTAAATGCCCGGAGAACTTGCGGCTAGCTGATAGCCTTTCATCGCAAGTTTTTCGCCGAACGCGGATCTACCGTCCTCTTCTACCATTTTTCTTCTATGTTTGATTAATAGCTCATGCAGCGGTATTTTCACAGGACAGGCATCCGTGCAGGCTGCACAAAGCGAGGAAGCATATGGAAGTTCCTTATAATCGTCGTACCCTCCGAGCAGCGGCGACAGGACAGCTCCAATCGGGCCTGCATAAATCGATCCATACGAATGCCCTCCAATATGGCGGTAAACCGGGCATACATTGACACATGCCGCGCATCTTATGCAGTGAAGCGCACTCTGAAACTCGGTGCCGAGAATAGCAGATCTGCCGTTATCGACAATCACAAGGTGAAACTCCTCAGGTCCGTCGGCATCACCGTCATCTCTTGGCCCTGTCAAATTCGTGATGTAGCTCGTCAGTTTTTGACCGACAGCACTGCGGCAAAGGAGACTCACAAGCACATCCAGCTCCTCAAAAGTCGGGACAATCCGCTCCATTCCCATGACGGTAATCTGTGTTTTCGGCAGTGCCGTGACAAGGCCGGCATTTCCTTCGTTAGTGACAAGACAGATAGATCCTGATTCCGCCACGGCGAAATTGCATCCTGTAATTCCAAGATCTGCGCTCAGGAAATCCTTCCGAAGCTGTTCTCTTGCAAACAGGGCAAGCTCTTCAGGAAGCTCGGTTTTGTCGTATCCCCGTTTTTCTTTAAAGGTATCACGGATTTGTTCCTTGTTTTTGTGCAGGGCAGGCACAACAATATGCGAAGGCGGATCATGATCATCAAGCTGCAGGATGTATTCTCCGAGGTCCGTCTCAATAACCTCGCACCCTGCTTTTTCAAGCGCTTCATTCAGATGAATTTCCTCTGTGACCATGGATTTGGACTTCACGATTTTTTTTGCCTTTTTTTCTCGGGCTATTTTAGTCACATATTCGTTTGCTTCTTCTTTCGTAGAAGCAAAAAATACGTGACCTCCCCTTTTTGATACATTCTCGCTCAATTGCTCTAAATAGAAGTCAAGATTTTGAAGAGTATGTGTGCGGATCTCTTCACCAAGTTTTCTCCATTCTTCCCAGTTGCCGAGCTCTTCTGTTGCCTGCAGCCTCCGCCCCTGCATCCTCTCCTGGGCAGAAGCGACCGCTTTTCTCATAAACGGATTATTGACGCCGCTTTCAACCCGATTGAAAAAGGAGTCATTGCCTATTTTCATCGGCATTTCACTTCACCCCGCTGTTCAGCACTTCAGCTATGTGCATGACTTTAATAGGAATGCCTTTTCGGTTGATTCTTCCGCCGATGTTCATCAGACAGCCGCAATCAGCTCCAATCAGAACATCAGCGCCGGTTTCCTGAATATGAGTGACTTTCTCATCCACCATCTGTTCTGAAATCGGAACCATTTTCACCGAAAATGTACCTCCAAATCCGCAGCAGTCCTGGCTGTTTGGAAGTGGCGTCACTTCAAGGCCGTCAACATGCTGCAGCAGCTTGTCCGGTGCGTCTTTCACGCCGAGAAGGCGGGTCATGTGACAGGATTTGTGATACGTCGCATGTGCAGGAAGGCTCGCTTTTACATCTTCTATTTTCAGAACCTCTATTAAAAACTGCGTCAGTTCATAGGATTTCTTAGATAATTGCCGGGCCCGGTCTCTCCAGAGAAAATCCTCCTTGAAAAGCTCCTCATACTCATGCAGCATCGCCACACATGAGCCTGATGGACCGACAACATAATCTGAGGCCTCAAATACCGAGATCATATGCTTGGCGACTTCACGCGTTTCTTTATGACAGCCGCTGTTATAAGCGGGCTGGCCGCAGCACGTTTGTGCAGCCGGAAAATCAACCTCGCACCCTTGCTTTTCAAGAAGTTCGACCGTGTTTTTTCCTACGTTTGAATAAAAGACATCTGCAAGGCATGTGATAAACAATGATACTTTCACTGGTTCCCCACCTCATTTGCAAGAATTTTCTTACTTTTAGTATACATGAACATCGAGGTCTTAACGAAGGAAAAGCGAAAGCTGCCTGAGAAGGGCAGCTTTCTGATTGTTTATAATTTCATCGTTTTGCTGTCTGATAGCTCTGCAGCGCGCTTTTGCCCTGTAGCCACGATGTAAATCGCTGCCATCGCGATGGCGACGGCCACATAGGACCCTAAATTAAAGATGCCTTTTTGCGAATACCAGACGATTGAATACCCAACCGCCCCTGATAAAAGCGCGTAATACGTAAACGGGAAGATTGTTTTTCTGATGACAAGACCTTCTTTTCCAAACAAGCCGACGACGGCAGATGCTGCTACAACGTTATGTACGCAGATCATGTTTCCAGCTGCTCCTCCGACTGCCTGAAGCGCCACGATCCAAGTAGGATTCACGCCGATTTTCGAACCTACATCATATTGGAAAAGACTGAACATCATGTTGCTGACTGTGTTGCTTCCAGCGATGAACGCCCCGATTCCTCCGATAAAAGTAGCAAAGAACGGCCAGAATTCCCCTGCAATGGCAGCTGCCCCATTTGCAAGTTCAATCGGCATTTTATCAAATCCTGCAGCCCCGCCGCCTGAATTGATAAATACCTGCACCATCGGAACTGTAAATATAAGCGCAGTAGATGCGGCGAGAGTCGTTTTGGCGGATTGTGACCACGCACTTTTGTATGCGCTTCCATTCATGCCGTGCAAAAAGTACGTGATGAGTGATACAAGGATAAAGATCGTGCCCGGAAGATAAAGCGGCTGAAAGCTCGCGCTGACTTCAGAGCCGAACATGTTGGGAAACGCAACGACCCATGACTGGAGCCAGCCCATGATAGGAAGCGTTTTTAATCTTGAAAGAACAAGGAAAAGTCCAACTAGAACATATGGAGCCCAGGCTATCATCATGCTCATGCTTCCGCTTTTGTGTGAAATATCCTTGATTTCAAGTGATCCGCTCCACTCAGGATCCCACTTTGATTTCGCCTCAAAATCCCATGCTTCTTCTTTTGGAGGCATAAGAAACCCTTTTTTTGCTGCAAATACCACGATGGCAAGACCGGTCAGGCCTCCGATCATGGAAGGAAACTCAGGACCGAGAGTATTGGCAGTAATGACATATGGAATGGTCATGGCAAACGCCGAGAAAAGGGCAAATTTCCAGACCTTTAACCCTTCAGCAAACGATTTGTTTTTTCCAAAATATCTCGTCATAAGGGCAACGACAAACAGCGGAATCAGCGTACCCGCTATCATATGAAGAATGGCAACCTGTCCTCCAATTGCGGTAACAAGAGCGAGAAAGTCCCCGGTTATGGATGTGTCTGCAGAAAGTCCAGTTTGCACACCCACAAGCATTGGCGTGCCGACTGCACCGAATGAAACGGGCGTACTTTGGATCACCATGCCCGCAATAACGGCTGCCATTGCCGGAAATCCGAGACCGACCATGAGCGGCACTGCAACTGCTGCAGGCGTGCCAAATCCGGATGCTCCCTCGATAAAGGAACCGAACAGCCATGCGATGATAATCACCTGGATCCGTCTGTCAGCCGAAATATCTGTGAATCCCTGGCGGATCGTTTTTATTCCGCCGCTTTCCTGAAGTGTGTTCAAAAGCAGAATGGCACCGAAAATGATGTAAAGAAGTGTTCCTGCGACCACCAGTCCATTGACAGATGCCGCTGCAACTGTTGCACCAGGCACCTTCCACACGAACAACGCAAGCGCAATCGCGGTTATGTACGAAATTGGCATTGCTTTGCTTGCCGGCCATCTTAACCCTACGAGAAAAATTCCTACTACTAAAATCGGCAAAAGTGATAATAGTCCCAACATACCCGTGCTCACTGACATTCCCCCTTTTTCTGTTTCGTATTGCGCAACACAATTTCACTTCGTTTGCGAGGATGCAACATGTTATATAACAATAATTAAAATTGTTGTATAACACACGCCGCCTCACATCTATTATACAAACTGGACGCTTAATTACAATAATATTTAGAAAATTAACATAACTATTTTGATGCAAAAAAAGGGCCCGTTTTCGCTATAGTAAAAAAACGGGCAATCAAATGCTTACTTCTCATAACCTAATCTGGCTGAAATCAGTTTTCCGGTCTCAAGCATTCTTGGCACAAGCGTTTTCAGCCTGTCGTGAGACATTCTTGTCGTTGGTCCGGAAATGCTGAATGCAGCGATGACCTGACCTGAATGGTCAAAAATCGGAGCTGCAATACAAGTGATGCCGGATTCATTTTCTTCCAGATCAAGAGCAATTCCCTTTTTCTTTACTCTGGAAAGCTCCTGAAGAAAATCATCCCTGTCAATGATTGTATTCGGCGTATGAACAGGCAGACCTTTCCGGTCGAGGATATCCTGGACCGTTTCTGCAGGAAGGTGGGCAAGAATGGCTTTTCCGACAGACGTGCAGTGCATCGGTGCACGCTTGCCGACCTTAGAGTGCATTCTCAGCGTTTCACTCCCGTCAAGCTTCTCAATATAGACCACTTCACCCTGATCATATACGACAAGGTGGATCACCTCATTTGTTTCCTGCTCGAGCTTCATGAGGTGAGTTTTCGCTTCTGCTCTTAAATCAATGGAATCAAGCAGCTTTGTGCTGATTTCGAGAAATTTATAGCCGAGCCTGTACTTGCCGGTCTCCTCGTTCTGTTCGGCATATCCGTATTGGACTAAGGTCGCAAGAATCCGGTAGACAGAGCTCTTGTTAATATCCATCTGCCCGGCGATTTCGGTTACGCCAAGACCGCTCTTTTTCATGCTTATAAGAGCGATAACGTCCAGTGCCCTGCCGACTGACTTCACCATGTTTTCCCTTTCCATACTGTTCACCCCGGGTGCGCGTTTTCATTACGAAGACAGGAAATGTTAGCTTTTTACACTCTCACGTGCTTCAGAAAATGAGTTTCTCAGTGTGCCGATCCCCTCAATGCTGCATTCAATGACGGATCCCGCTTTAACAAATTCTGCTCCGACCGGACTGCCGGTCAAAATCACATCCCCCTCATTAAGCGTCATGACATTTGAGAGGTACGAAATCATTCTTTTTATAGGAATGATCATTAAATCCAGCGGGCTATCCTGCTTCAATTCCCCGTTCAGCCTGGCTTGTACATTCACAGTAAACGGATCGAGTTCCGTTTCAATCACAGGGCCAAGAGGTGTAAAAGTATCAAACGATTTCCCGATCGTCCAGTGACCATCCCCATGGAAAAAAGCAGGCGCTGTCACATCATTTCCGACTGTATAGCCGAAAACATGGTCGAGTACTTCATCTTCTGACAGATTCTTTGCTTCTTTTCCAATAACAACGGCAAGTTCAGATTCAAACTTCACTTCCTCTGTGCCGGCCGGAATCACAATTTTTTCATCGGGACCGATGACAGATGAAACCGGCTTGAAAAAGAAGACGGGAATGTCAGGGAGTACTTCAGGCAGATCCCGCTGATCGGCAACGAAATTCGCACCGATGCCGATGATTTGGTTTGGTCGAAGCGGTGCAAGCAGCTGTACTTCTGATACATTCAAAACACGCCCAGTATACTCCCACTCTGAAAATAGGTTCCCGTTTATTTCTTTTATTTCTGAATCCAGCAAAACTCCTTGGCAAACATCGGAGTCAGCCGTATAACGGACAAATTTCATGATGATGCTCCTTTCTGTGAGAGAAGCGGGACAGATGCTGCCCCGCTTCAATGATTAGTTTTTAACAGCAAATTTCGCTTTTGCTTCAAGACGGCGGCGGTGAAGAATCGGTTCTGTATAGCCATTCGGCTGATCATATCCTTCAAACACAAGGTCACAGGCGGCCTGGAAGGCAACAGAGTTCCGGTAATCCGGAGCCATCGGCATATACAGCGGATCACCCGCGTTTTGTTTGTCAACAACTTTTGCCATGCGCTCAAGCGTTTCCTGCACCTGCTCTTTTGAACAAATTCCGTGGTGCAGCCAGTTGGCAAGATGCTGGCTTGAAATCCGCAATGTTGCCCGGTCCTCCATTAATCCAACATTGTAGTAATCAGGCACTTTTGAACAGCCGACTCCCTGCTCTACCCAGCGCACAACATAGCCCAGAATTCCCTGTGCATTATTGTCGAGCTCCTGCTGGATCTGCTCTTTGCTCCAGTCAGCCTGTTCGGCGACAGGAACTCTCAGAATATCATCACGCAGATCCTTTGCTTCTGCCTTCATCTGATCTTGCACGTCGGTCACATTTACCTGGTGGTAATGAAGGGCATGCAGAGTGGCGGCAGTCGGTGAAGGAACCCATGCAGTATTGGCTCCTGCTTTCAGATGGCCGATTTTCTGGTCCAGCATATCTTTCATCAGATCAGGCATTGCCCACATGCCTTTCCCGATTTGTGCCCTTCCCTGAAAACCGCTCTCAAGTCCTGTGAAAACATTCGACTTTTCATAGCCGGTCAGCCAGACGGAAGACTTCATTTCATTTTTAGGAATCATTGCGCCTGCTTCCATCGATGTATGGATCTCGTCGCCCGTGCGGTCAAGGAATCCTGTATTAATGAAGGCAATGCGGTCCTTCACCTCGCGGATGGCCGCCTTAAGGTTAAGCGAGGTGCGTCTTTCTTCGTCCATCACGCCAATTTTAAGCGTATGGCGCTCCATTCCAAGAAGATCTTCGGTACGGTTAAACAGCTCGTTTGCAAACGCCACTTCTTTTGACCCGTGCATTTTCGGCTTTACGATATAAACAGACCCTTTTGAGGAGTTTTGGTAGTTTCCGGTTCCTAAAAGTGAATGCTTTGCAAGCAGACCTGTCATCACACAGTCAAGAATTCCTTCCTGAATTTCATTCCCGCCGGCGTCCAGGATTGCATTATTCGTCATGAGGTGTCCGACGTTTCGAACAAACATAAGTGATCTGCCAGGCAAAGTGAATTCTTCCCCGGTGACAGATGAATACGTGCGGTCAGGATTCAGGGTGCGCGTCATCGTTTTGCTGCCCTTTTTAAAGCTGGCAGAAAGATTGCCGGTCATCAGTCCGTGCCAGTTGCGGTAAACAAGGACTTTATCTTCTGCGTCAACTGCCGTGACGGAATCCTCGCAGTCCATAATCGTTGTGAGAGCAGCCTCAAGAAGAATATCTTTTACGCCAGCCATATCCGTTTTACCGATGGAATGGCTTCTGTCAATCTGGATTTCAAAATGCAGACCGTTATTTTTTAACAGAACAGCAGACGGTGAATCGGCATTCCCCTGATAGCCTGCAAGTTTTTCAGAATCAGCGAGCGACGTTTTTGTTCCATTGCTTAATGTGACCAGCAGCTTGCCGTCTGAAATGGCGTATTCCGCTGCGTCTCTATGGGAGCCGTCTGCAAGTGGCACGGTTTCATCAAGGAAATTCCGGCCGAACTCAATCACTTTTTCGCCGCGAACGGGATTATAGCCGCCTTCTTTGTGTGCGCCGCCTTCTTCGCTGATGGCATCTGTTCCGTAAAGAGCATCATACAGGCTTCCCCAGCGGGCATTTGCCGCATTAATGGCATACCTAGCGTTGTTTACAGGAACGACCAGCTGCGGCCCAGCCTGTGAAGCAATTTCATCATCCACATTTTCAGTAGCAATCTTAAAATCAGGTGCTTCAGGTTCCAGATAGCCGATCTCATGCAAAAACGCTTTATATGTCTCAAAGTCAGCTTCTTTGCCGTTTTCTCTGTGCCAGGCATTGATTTTGTGCTGAATCTCATCACGGACTTTAAGAAGCTCGCGGTTTTTCGGAGTCAGCTCATCGATGATGTCTTCAAAGCCTTTCCAAAACGCCTCTTCTTCCACTCCTGTCTGAGGAAGTGCTTCTTTTTGAATGAATTCATACAACACCTCAGCGACCTTTAAATTCCCCTTTTGAACGTACCCTTTCATGATTTCTCCTCCTTTGATATCCAGTTCATTGTTTCGTATTGCGCAACGATGTTTTCTATTATGCTAAAAAAAGCATAGCATGATTAGGACAGCGCTTTCAATAGTTGTTAGAACATTCTGTTAAATAATCGGTTTGCCTTTCTATTAAACTCCTGCTGTTTTCATCTCTTTCATCTCTTTTTTCACTTCCGCACACCTGCCCGGGCTCGGGAAAAGCTTTCCTGCATTTAAGAGATTCTCAGGATTAAAGACGGCACGGATGTCTGTCTGGGCGGCAATTTCTTCTTCTGTAAAAACAAACCTCATTTCCTCCCGCTTTTCGATGCCGACCCCATGCTCTCCTGTGATGGTCCCCCCTGCATCAGCACAAACCTGCAGACAGGCGCTTCCCGCTTCAAGCGCAAGCTCTGTCTGGCCCGGAATTCTAGAATCAAACAAAACCAGGGGATGAAGGTTGCCGTCTCCCGCATGAAAGATATTGGCGATCCTCAGACCGGAATCCCGGCTGATAGCATTAATCTTTTCCAGAACTTCGGGTAATTTGCTTCTCGGGATGACGCCATCCTGAACAAGATAATCCGGTGAGATCGCCCCCATTGCCCCAAACCCTGTCTTCCGGTTTGCCCACCAGCGTGCGCGCTCGGCTTCACTTTGTGCGGCCTTGACCTCGCGTACGTTCCACTTTGTGCATACGGCCAGAATTTGCGCAATCTGATCTTCAATTCCGGCAGATATACCGTCTACTTCTATTAATAATACCGTTTCAATATCTTTCGGGTGGCCTACTGGAAACGCAGCCGCCTCTACCCCTTCAATCGCTGTTTTGTCCATCATTTCAAGTGCTGCCGGCACGATGCCTGCGGAAATAATATCTGAAACGGCAGCGCTTCCGTCTTCCACCCTATCAAAATAGGCAAGAACCGTTTGTTTGGCTTCAGGATTTTTCAGAATTCTGACCGTTATTTTTGTCACAATTCCAAGCGTCCCTTCTGAGCCTGTCAGCAAACCTAGCAGGTCATAACCCGGCGTATCAGGAATACCGTTATTCCCAATCTCCGTAATGTCACCGTTTGGAAGGACCACTTGGAGGCCGAGGATGTGATTCGTTGTTACCCCGTACTTCAGGCAGTGGGCACCTCCGGCATTCTCCGCTACATTGCCGCCAATCGTGCAGCAGTACTGGCTGGATGGATCCGGTGCATAGTAGTAGCCTTTATCTGCAATTGAGTTTGTCAGTTTGAGATTTACAAAGCCCGGTTCAACGACTGCTCTTCTGTTTTCAAGATCAACGCTGATCAGCTTTTTCATTTTCACAAGGCTGATGATCACTTCGCCGTTAATCGGAATGGCGCCTCCGCTGAGACCTGTGCCCGCGCCTCTTGCTAAAAACGGAAGGTTGTTCATGGAGCAGTATTTGACAACAGCCGCAACTTCCTCCGTATTTTTTGGAAAGACAACCGCTTTCGGCAGATGCTTGTGGATTGTAAATCCGTCGCAGTCATAGGCAATCAAATCTTCCTTCTGATAGAGAATATTGCCGGGGCCAGAGACAAGAGCAGCGAGGCTGACAATGTGCTTGTCCTTTGTCCTGATTTTTTTGACGGCCATTGTTTATTCCCCCTCGAGTTTTTCTTTTTGATACGCCCAGTCAAGAAGCTGCACGGTGTGTACGACCTTTTGGCTTCTTCCGTATTTCTGAACACCCATTGCCATTTGCAGCATGCAGCCCGGGTTGCCCATAGAAATCATTTCAACATCTTCAGGTACATGCTCCATTTTGCTTTCAAGGACCGCACCTGCCATTTCAGGGTTTGTTATATTATAGATTCCGGCACTCCCGCAGCATCTGTCGGCATTCGGCATGTGGACCATCTCTACCCCAGGGATGTTTATAAGCAAGTCGCGCGGCTCTTCGCGCACTCCTTGTCCGTGAGCCAGGTGGCATGCATCGTGATACGTAATTCTCGTATTCAGCTCTGCTTTCGGCTTTTCATACCCCGAATCATGCAGGTATTTCGAAACATCCACTACTTTTTCAGCAAAAGCTTCTGCTTTCTCATGCCATTCTGTGTCTACTTCCCTGAAAAGCTCCCCGTATTCCTTCAGCATGCAGCCGCAGCCTGCGGCATTCACAACAACGGTGTCGGCATCTTTAAACGCTTCAATGTTCTGTTTGGCAAGCTTTCTGCCCGTGTCCCTGTCGCCCGCATGCACATGAAGGGCTCCGCAGCACGTCTGATTCTGAGGAATCGCCACATTGTTTCCGTTTCGGGTTAACACATTAACCGTTGATTGATTGATGTCTCCAAACATCACGTCCATGACACAGCCTGTCAGAAGGGCGACATCAGCTTTTGGGGTTCCTTCAGCTTGGACAACCGGCTGTTTTTTATATTTCGACCGGACCGGCTGTTTGATTTCGGGCATGATCGCTTCCATTTCGGCAAGATGTTTTGGCATGACGTTCAGCATGCCCGTCTTCCGGACCGCTTTTTGCAGGCCGCTTTTCTGGTAAAACTTCAGAAGGCTGCCGACAGCATTAAGCCTGTTTTGGTGAGGGAACAGGCCTTTTAAGAAGAATTGGCTTACTGCTCCTTTTGCACCTGTAAGCGGCATCGCCTGGCGAATCTGTCCTCTTGCTTCTTCAATGAGACCGCCGACATCCACGTCTGCCGGACAGGCAGTTGTGCATGCCCGGCAGTCAAGGCACGCAAACACCGGATCCATAAACTGTTCATTGACTTCAAGCTTGCCGTCTGCCACTGATTTAATAAGGTGTACCCTGCCCCGCGGCGAGTGCTGCTCCTGGCCGGTAATTTCATAAGTAGGACATGATTCAAGACACATTCCGCAGTGCACGCAGTCTGCCCACTTGCTCTCATCCGGATGATCTTTCCATAGGTAGTTGCTGAGACTGGCATCTGCACATGAAGGAGCGCCCTGCTTCAGATCGCTTTCTCTAATACTCACGTCAGATTCCTCCCAAATAGCGTTTGTCGTTTAAAACTGAATGAGGATCAACCGCTTTTTTAATGCCTTCGATGAGGAAAAAATAATCCGGCTTGCTGCCCCATACTTCTGTTTTGTGGCGCATAGCATAAGGCAAATGGGTAAAGATGGCATAGCCTCCGAGTTCCTCTGCACCAGCTCTGATCGCTTCAATGGACGCAAGCACATCCTGGCTGCTTCCTCTCAGATGAACTTTTGATAATCCGTGGCCAAGACCTCCATGCGCTTCAGGTGAAGTTCCGTCTGCTTTCCCGCAGATGGCCATCAGGTTAAAAACATCCATGTTTTTAAGACCGACCTTAAGAGAGGCTTCTGTTACCGAACCCGGTTTGCTCGAATAGGCATTGGGCGCGGACGTACAGAAGCGTTCCCAAAATTTCACTGCTTCAACTTCAGGAAGTACGGACACCTGCACATGCTCTGGAACCATGTTTTTAAGAACACGTTCCTGATAACGGACAGAAGGCTCGAAATCTTCAAAACTGATGGCAAGTGTGTACGTTTTCAGACCTGTCAGCCGTTTGGATATTGCCGGATTCATTAATTCCAGTGCAACAGGCTCAAGCGCTGAATCGAGCAGCTGCACGGAAAACTGTTTCATGGCGTCTTTCATCTCCTCAGGATAAGAAAGGAGGACAAGGCTCTGACAGGCTGGCAAAGGCCTGAGTTTTAATGTTACCTCTGTTAAAACACCAAGAGTTCCCATTGATCCTACGAACAGCTTGTTCATGTCATATCCTGCCACGTTTTTTACGACCCTTCCTCCAGAGCGGATGACTCTGCCGTCAGGATAGATGATGCGCAGCCCGATGACAGAATCACGTGCCGACCCGTATCCGAGTCTTTTGGGACCGCTTTCATTTACGGCGACAATTCCGCCGATCGTTGCCTGTTCCGGCCAGGATGGGTCAAGTGACACCATCTGTCCGAATTGTGCCAGAAAACGTTGCAGCTCTTTAAACGGCGTTCCCGCTCTGACTGTCACGGTCATATCTCCCGGTGTATGTTCTGTTATCCCCTTGTATTTAGATAAAGAGAGCTGTATGTCTGCCGAATCTGACAGTCCCCCAAATCCTCTCTTTGTTCCCCCGCCGATAATGGAGATCTTTTTTCCATGGTTACTTGCAAAACGGACGACTTCTGAAATTTCTTCCTCTGTTGTCGGGAAAACGGTGATGTCGCCGTTATTTCCAAGCAAGTGGTTCCATTCTGTTTTATGAAGCACTTTTTCATCTGGCAAGATGGCCGTTAAGTCTGCCGGCATGAACCTTCCTCCTTCGTTAAATAAGTAATTGCAGCAAACAGGAACGGAATAAGGTTATTCTGCTGTCAGTCTAGGAAGAATGGTTCTGGTGCAGACTCTTGTGAAGGATGGATTCTACGAATGTTAAATGTTCCAGCATGCAGGCTTTTGCCTGACTGGAGTGCCCTGAAGAAATGCTCTCGAAGATTTGCTCGTGGTGTTTGGAAATCGTTTTGACGGTTTCCGGGCTGCTCTGTATAAACCGGTGGAAATCAATCATTGAGTGTTTAATCGTTTCAGAAATGAATGTAACGAACTGCATCAGAAGCGGATTGCCCGTCGCTTTTGCAATCGCCGAATGGAAACGGTAATCGTCTTCCCAAGGGGAATCTCCTTGAGATTTCAATATATGCTTCATTTCAGCAAGGTCACGTTCGCTCCTGCTGCCAGCGGCCATCTCAGCCATTCCTGTCTCCACGATTTTTCGCACTTGGAAAAGCTCAGTCACCTTTTTGGGGTCGGAAAAATAGAGATTCTGATTAAAGATCCTGGAAGAATCAAAAGGGGTTACATAAGTGCCTTCCCCTTGCTTGACAGTAACTAAACCCTTTCCTTTCAGGACTGTAATGGCGTCACGGACTGCAGAGCGCCCAACGCCGAACTGGTCGCACAGCTCTCTGACAGAAGGAAGCTTCTCTCCGGGAGTTATCGCTCCTGATGCAATCATCTCTTCCAGCTGCTCGCTCACCGTTTCAGAAACCTTCTTTGTGACAATTTTTTCAATATGCACGTTTCGCCCCTCCTTCCTTTTCGGATATCACATATCAGACAAGTTATAAATCTATTAAAACACGCCATTCGACAAACTTCAATTATTTTTTGAATTTACTGAAAAAACAGCCCTAAGGCTGTTTTCAGAAATCTTGAAGAACGATTTTTCCAATTGTCTTTCCGGACTCAATCTTTTTATGGGCTTTTTTCAGGTTATCAGCATTAATAGGGCTTAATGTTTCGTTCACTGTTGTTTTTAATGCCCCTTCCTCAATCAGTTTGCTGATTCTGTTCAAGAGGACCTGCTGCTGATCCATATCTTCTGTTTCAAACATCGCTCTTGTGAACATAAACTCCCATACAAATGCAGCACTCTTGTTTTTAAGAAGATTCAAGTCAAGAGGCTCTTTATTTTCCACAATGGAGCAGACCGTTCCCTGGGGCTTAATGATTTCACTCATTCCTTCCCAGTGCAAGTCTGTATTGTTCAGGCAGAAAATATAGTCAGGATCAGCGATGCTGAGATCCTCAATCTGCTTTTTCATCGGACGATGGTGATTAATGACAGCATCTGCCCCAAGTTCCTTTACCCACTTCACGGTTTCATCGCGTGATGCGGTTGCAATGACATAAAGCCCTGCCCATTTGGCCAGCTGAACAGCTATTGAGCCGACACCGCCTGCACCGCCGATAATCAGCACGGATTTCTGCTGATTTCTGCTGCGGTCATCCGGATCTATGCCCATTCTGTCAAAAAGGCCTTCATAGGCTGTAATCGCAGTTAAAGGAAGAGCTGCCGCTTCCGGAAACGAAAGATTAGCGGGCTTTCTGCCAGTTATCCGTTCATCAACAAGCTGAAATTCACTGTAAGATCCCTGCCTCGTAATGCTTCCTGCATAATACACTTCATCTCCGGGTTTAAAATCCGTGCAGTCCGGACCGCATTCGACGACGATTCCGCTCGCATCCCATCCAAGAATTTTAGCCGCTTCTTCTTCCTGCTCCTTTGGCGCACGGACCTTAGTATCAACCGGGTTAACAGAAATAGCTTTTACCTCCACAAGCAAATCTCTGCCCTGCGGCTTTGGCTTTTCCATTTCCAGATCAATCAGGCTATCCTCATGTTCAATCGGCAAATACTTATACAAACCTACTGCTTTCATGCCCCTCACTCCTTTGCATCATTTAAGATTAAGTATGCTTGCCTTGAAAAAAATTATCAAATGATACGGTTTGTGAAGAGTTGTGGGATAGTGCCTTTAGGAACAGAAATGTCAGGTTTGATGGTTCTTTTCTTCTTGATAAGTGCCATCAAGAAGTAAGATTCCAGTTTTGATGGTTCCTTTCTGCTGGATAAGTGCCATCAAGAACAGTGATTCCAGTTTTGATGGTTCTAAACTGCTGGATAAGTGCCACCAAGAACGCAGATTCCAGTTTTGATGGTTCCTTTCTGCTGGATAAGTGCCATCAAGAACAGTGATTCCAGTTTTGATGGTTCTAAACTGCTGGATAAGTGCCACCAAGAACGCAGATTCCAGTTTTGATGGTTCCTTTCTGCTGGATAAGTGCCATCAAGAACAGTGATTCCAGTTTTGATGGTTCTAAACTGCTGGATAAGTGCCACCAAGAAAGCAGATTACAGTTTTGATGGTTCCTTTCTGCTGGATAAGTGCCATCAAGAACAGTGATCCCAGTTTTGATGGTTCCATTCCGCTTGATAAGTGCCATCAAGAACGGAGATTCTACTTTTGGTGTACCTAAACCGCCTCTTATCATCATCAAGAACACATCAAAAAACACCCCTCCGCATCGTGAGGGGTGCACCATATTAAGCAAAAACCGGAACCTTAATCTCCACTTCCCGCCCTTCTTCAGAGGAGCGCAGAATGCCGTCGATAATCGCCTGGTTAATTAAAATTTCCTCTGCAGGGATCGGGGCAGGACGCTGCTCAATAATTGCTCCTACAAAGTCTCTTACTTTTTCATGGAAAATATCAATCTTGTGGTCGATAACCGGGATTGTCGTCTCAGCATGCTGGCCGGCTATATCATGGAACATGGAAATGCTCCCTATTCCGCCGTCCCACACACCGCTCCACGGTCCCGTACCTGCAGGCGTAAGTTTGAGTCCAGCATCTTTGCCGAGAAACAGCGTCGGACCGAGTGAATCCATATGCATCGCCCAGGAAATTTTAAAATTCAGCACTTTTCCGCCTTCAAGTCTGACCATCGCGACACCAAAATCTTCTACTTCAAATCGATCTGCTTCATGATGATAAAGAGGATTTGTTCCGAAATGATTTGATGTGTAGGCTGAAACGGTCAGCGGCTTTGGATAATTCAGTGCATGCAAGGCAAGATCGAGTGAATAGCAGCCGATATCAGCCATGGCTCCTGCACCGGCAAGATCTTTGTTTATAAAGGTACCTCCAGGCATGCCTCTTCTTCTTCCGCCGCCAGTCTGTATATAGTAGACATCTCCGAGCTGCCCTGATTGAATGATCTCTTTAATATTTTTCATATTCGGATCATAGCGCGGCTGAAAGCCAACCGATAGCATTTTCCCCGTACGGCGTGCTGTTTCAACCATGTCAATCGATTGCTGGAGAGTGACTGCTAAAGGTTTTTCCACTAAAACATGTTTGCCGGCAATCAGCGAATCAATGCTAGTTCGGTGATGTGTGACGTTCGGTGTGCAGACACTTACACCATCAAGATCAAGCTCCAAAAGATCCAGGTGATTGTCAAACGCTTGAGCACCTTCAATTCCAAGCATCTGAATAAATTCCTGGGCTTTTCCGGGAACAACATCAGCCACTGCTGCAATGGTTACATCTTTCATTTGCTGATAAGCTTTTGCGTGCAGGACGGCAATTCCCCCGCTTCCGATTATTCCAATTTTAATGGTTGACATTAGCGATTCCCCCCGTTTTTTCTTCTTGAAAAATTGTTTTTAAATAGTCTATGGCTGTTTTGATTCCCTCTTGTTCTTTTGCGAGCGACCCCCAGTAGTTGTGATCCTCGAGCTCTATGCTGACAGGACCCGTGTATCCAAGCTGTTCAAGTTGGGCAGCTGTTTTTTTCCAGTCAACTTCCCCTTCGCCTGGAATTGTGTATCGCCATGGCCCTTCTGAAAAATCATATTTAGCGCCAAAAACGGAAGGCAAGTGGCCGGAATCGTATTGCTCCTGCTGGAGAAGCAATGTATCTTTTCCATGACAGTAAAGCACCTTCGAGCCGAACTCTTCCAGGAACTTCAAAGGGTCAATTCCGAGCCTGACCAAATGCGAAGGGTCATAATTAATGCCGAAATGGTTTGAAGGAATTTCCTTAAACATATATCTGAGAACCTCAGGAGTTGCTCCAAGTGTCGGGAAAAGCGGTGCAGGACCAGGCCATCCTTCAAGCGCGATGTATAAATCGTGTTCCTCCGCGAGACTTACGACTTCAGGAAATGTCTGTTTCCAAATCTCAAGCGAGCGGCTGACAGGCTGGAGACTGTCTTCAGGGACGAGACACATAAATATGACTTTTCCGCCTAATGTAGAGATTTCCTGAAATTGATTCTTCAAGGCAATTACAGCTTGAGCGCGTTTTTCTTCATCTTCACTGAGCAAGGCTGTACCGCCTACTGCTCCTCTTCCATCAATGGAGCCTGCCTCAAGACCATGATCAGACAGAATGGTCTGGACATCTTCATCTAAATAAGGCAGATCAAGAACGCCGATTCCGTTTTCTTTTGCCCATTTCGCTGTGTACTCCAGTCCTTTTGTCCCGAAATGCGGAGGAATTCTCATGCCGATTTTATTCTTCATCATACTTCACCATTCCTTTATATTTGTGTTTTATCCTTTAATTCCGCTGAAGGTAATTCCTTTAATAAACGTTTTTTGCAGGAAGAAAAACAGCAGGATAATCGGCAGCGTCATGAGTGTCGATACAGCCATCATCAATCCCCACTCTGTTCCCCGCTGGCTTTGGAATTGCTGCAGACCAAGCGACAGAGTATAGGAAGCTTCATCTGTCAAATACAGAAGCGGACCGAGGAAATCTGTCCAGCTGCCCATGAACTGAAACAATCCGACTGCGAGAACCGCAGGTTTTGCAAGAGGCAGCATAATCTGCCAGTAGATTCTGAACTCGCCTGCACCGTCAATTCTTGCTGCGTCCATAAGCGTATCAGGAAGACCGAGAAAGAACTGCCTGAGGAGGAATATGTAAAAAGGTACCCCGAAAAAGACCGGAACGATTAAAGGAAGCGGGCTCCCCACCCATCCAAGCTTTTCAAATAGGATAAACAAAGGGATCATAGTCACCTGACCAGGAATCATCATCACCGCAATCGTGATAATAAACAGCACATTGCTGCCTTTAAACTTAAGCTTTGCAAATCCATAAGCAACAAGCGGACACGTAATCACTGCCCCGATCGTGCTGAACACTGTGATGACCACCGTATTTTTCAAATAAGTAAAAAACGGAATATATTCAATTGCATCCGCATAGTTGCTCCATTTAAGCGGCGATGGCAGCCATTCAGGAGGGAACGTGAAAATCTGCGTCTGATCTTTGAGAGAGGTCGACAGCATCCAGATGAACGGCACCAGGAAAAAGACAGACATGATAATCAGCACGGTATGCGCAAAAATACTTTTTGACGTTTTTTTCTTCATTTCATTCCCTCCTTATTTGCCCTGATAGTGAACCCAGCGTTTTGAGGTGGAAAAAATAACAGCTGTCAGAAGCATGATGATGGCAAACAAGATCCATGCCATGGCAGATGCATAGCCCATTTTGAAAAATTTAAACCCGTTGTCATAGAGATACATCACATAGAAGGTCAGCGAATTTGCAGGAGTTCCCTGCCCCCCGGTAAGGGCGTAAGGCAAAGCGAATTGCTGGAACGCACCGATGACACCCATCACAAGGTTAAAAAAGATAACAGGCGTCAAAAGCGGAAGCGTGATATGCACCGTTTTTTGAAACCAGTTTGCACCGTCCACTTCTGCTGCATCATAATAGTCTTCTGAAATATCTGTCAGCCCTGCAAGATAAATGACAACTGCCTGACCGATTCCCCATAATGACATGATTACGATGGAAGGTTTTGACCACGTTTCGCTTCCGAGCCATGCGGGTCCTTGAATGCCAAAAAGGTCAAGCATTCCGTTGACAAGTCCAAACTGCGGATTAAGCAGCCACATCCATAGAACAGCAAGCGCTACTTGAGGCACTAGAGTCGGGAGGAAAAAAATCGTTCTGTATACGGTCATGCCTCTGATCTTCAAATTCAGAACCATGGCAAGACAGACCCCGAAAATAATGCTTAACGGAACATATAAAGCGGCGAAATAAATCGTATTGGCTACAGATTTCCAAAATAAATCATCATTCATCAAATCCCTGTAATTCTGAAGGCCGACGAACTCGCCGGGCTGAAGAATGCTGTAAGTCGTAAAACTGAAATAGATGGAAGACAGTAAAGGAAAAGCGTAAAAAATAATAAGACCAAAAAGCCACGGGGTGACAAAGAGCCAGCCGTACAAGGATGTTTTGTTTCTCCATTTTTTCTTTTTTACAGCTGCTGCCTTATTAGCGGTAACCGATGTGCTCAGTTCGGGCTGCTGCATTCTTACTTCCCTCCTTAGCGGAGGGGATTCTTTGGAGCAAGAATCCCCCAGGCCACTTATTTCAATGCTTTCTCCACTTTCTCATTTACTTTTTCAAGAAGTTCATCAGGCTCTCCATTTCCCCGTGTCGCATTTTCCACGGCACTGGCTAATTCATTCCAGTAAAGAGTTCCCTGCGTCATGACCGGTCTGTGATTGCTTGATGGCAGGATTTCAACAAACTCATTTAGAATCGGGTCATCTTTATAGCCTAATTCTTCATTGACAGAATCTTTAATTGAGAAATCTTTGGCAATGCCGCTGAAGATTTTCTGCCCCTCTTCTCCGCTGAAAAACTTAAGGAATTCCCATGCTGCTTCTTTCTCTTTTGCTCCTTTCGGAATGACGACCGACCAGCCTCCTGACCAAGTCGAGAAGTTATCGCCTGTCGGAGTTGGTATCGGGAATACGCCGTATTCAAGATCAGGCTTGAATTTGTTAATAGCCGAAACTGTCCATGGTCCGCTGATTTTCATGCTGATCTGCTCTGTCAGGAACGGATCCATCGCGCCTGTCCCCTGTGAATTCGTAAAAGCAGTAATGTCTTCAATGTTGTATTTTTTTGCATAATCGGCAATCCATTGAAGCGCTTCAACATTTTTTGGATCGTCAGCTGTTACTTCTTTTGTTTCAGGATTGTAGAAATCTCCCCCGAAAGCCCAGCCCCATCCATAGAACCAGCCTTGATCAAGCCATGGAATAAAACCGATTTGGGAAAAGCGTTTGCCATCTTTAATCGTCAGTTTTTCAGCTGCATCTTCGAGTTCCGCAATTGTTTTTGGAGGATTTTCCGGATCAAGCCCTGCTTTTTCAAAATGTTTTTTATTGTAGTAGACGAGCCTTGAATCTGTAGTTGTAGGCAATCCGTAAAGTTTATTTTCATATGACGCTTCTTCCCATGCAAAAGGGTAGAACTGGTCTTTTGTAATTTTATCTTTTTCAGCAAGATCACTTAAATCTTCAAGTGAACCCTGTGCGGCCCACGAAGCAATTTCAAAGCGGTCAAAATAAGCAACATCCGGGGGATTTCCACCCGCAATAGATGACAGGAGCTTCTCATTAGATCCTTCACCCTGGTTGGCAATGTAAACGGACTTGACTTTAATATCCGGATGTTTTTTTTCAAATGCTTTTACAACCTCATTTACAGCATCGCCTGTAATATCTGTCATCGGATGCCAAAATGTGATTGTCGTTTTTCCGTCTTCGCTTTTACTCGAAGATGATTCAGAGCTGCATCCTGCTGCGACAAGCAAAAAACAAATCATTACTGCTGTAAGTAAACTTTTTACACACTTCATCAAAACTCCCCCTGTTTTAAATGAATGGAAAACTGTGAACATAACCTCCCTCCAAATTTATAAAAGCGCTTACAAATAACATAATGACTTGTCATGTTGATATGTTTTATAGTTAATATATTAATTGGTTGATAATTTATAAGTCAACCTATTTTTTCTGAATTTTTAAAAATAAAAAAATAGGCCTGCATATTCAGGCCTAGTACATAACGCGGTGCATCGGTTTTTCTGTTTCCCCCTCAACGATCTTATGAGGAACAAAGACATGCTGAACTGCAAACTTGTAATCAGACATCTTTTCCATCAGAAGATTTACCGCATTACGGGAAATTGTCCACTCATCCTGCTTAATATGAGTGAAATGAATTCGGCCGTTGCCGGGAGAATCAAAGCAGACGACTGAAATATCTTCAGGGACTTTCCTGCCTGCTGCACGAAGTCTTTCAACCGCGAGTTCTGCGATCGAATGCTCGCACGCAGCAACGGCTGTAAGATTTTTATGCTTTGCAAAATATGAATCAAGTTTAAGAATATCTCCCTTAAAAATATCAGGATCTCCAGCACTGTGAATAGGCATGCTGTTTTTTATTTCGGTCAGAATATACTCTCTGTTAAGCTTAACTCCGTACTCAGAATGCGCAAGCTGAAATCCCACGATGCGTTCTTCAATGGCTGTCGTGCCATCCGGCGGCGGAGACAAAAAGCCAATTTCTTTATGGCCGAGGTCAAAGAGATGCGCAGTGAGCTCCCCTGCTGCTTTTTGATGGTCCGTGCAGACAAATGAGGCGGGTATCCCTTTAATAAAGCGGTCAATGAGAACAACGGGAAAATGTCTTGAAACAAGCTCAAGCAATTTGTTGTTCACATGCTCTCCATGAACAGGAAAAACGATCAGGCCCTCTGCCCCGATGTCAAGAAATTCATTCACGGCACGTTCTTCGATTTCTTTTATCCCATAGCTCATTTTGAACAAAACCGTAAAACCATAGTCACTGCAATGTTTTTCAATCCCTTTTACAAGATTCATTCCGTAGCTTTCATCAAAGCCCGGGAGAATAAAACCGATCAATTTGCGGGCCTGACTTCTGCGTTCGGCAGGAGGTGCAGCATCCGTCCCCGTGCCGGCATACGTCGTAACAAATGAACCCTTCCCTTGAATTCTTTCAATATAATGTTCTTCTGATAAGAGATCGAGTGCTTTTTTTGAAGTAATTCTGCTCACTTCAAATTGCTCTGCCAATTCTTTCTCAGAGGGAACTTTTTCACCATGTTTAAGGGTGCCGCTTTTTATTTGATTCAATAGAGATTGATACACCTTCAGATAAAGAGGGTTAAAAGTTGTCATATCTTCACCTTTCTATGGTTGTTATATTCAATATAACAACTTTCTTCGGGTAAGAAAAGAAATTTTTACCGAAAGATTACACCCGGATATGGTTAGCCCTCTGCGGGATGCTTACCCACTTTTTATCTATGGCAGATTGTTCGATTGCATCAAGAATGAGCTGATTTTGCAGGCCGTCAAAGAAATCAGGCTTTTGAGATTTCTTTTTTGAAATCGCTTCCATTAGTTCGGATATTAAATTGACGAACGTATGCTCATAGCCAATAATATGACCTGCCGGCCAGTAAGCATCAGCAAATGGATGCACTTCCTCTGTGCAATTGATGACCCTGAAGCCCTGCAGACCTTCGTCATCTTCCGATAAATAAACATGAAGATTGTTCATATTTTCAAGGTCCCACTTAATCGATCCATACTCGCCATTAATTTCAAAACAATTGCGGTTTCTGCTGCCGGCTGCAAACCGAGTTGCTTCAAAAACCCCCATTGCCCCGTTTTCAAATCTTGCAATAAACGAGGCAGCATCGTCTACATCCACTACGCCCGTTTTTCCAGGCTCATTTTCAATAGGCCTTTCTTTTATAAAGGTTTCCATAGCCCCGACGACTTCTGTCATTTCTCCTACTAAAAACCTTGTAAGGTCAATGATGTGCGCTCCAATATCACCGAGGGCTCCAGACCCTGTTATTTCTTTTTTAAGCCTCCATGCAATCGGAAAGTCAGGATCCATGAGCCAGTCCTGCAAATAAGTAGCCCTGACATGATAGATCTTTCCGAGCCTGCCCTCTTCAATCAGCTTTTTGGCATATTGAACGGCAGGAGCAAAGCGGTAATTATGGGAAATCATATGAACAACACCGTTTTTTTCAGCGGCTGCAAGCATTCTCTCAGCTTCCTCCGCATTTAGAGCAAGAGGCTTCTCGCAAATGACATGTTTTCCAGCCTCTGCCGCAGCTATCGCAATTTCAGCGTGTGAGTGGTTTGGAGTTACTATATCAATTAAATCAATGTCATCACGCTTAATCAATTCTCTCCAATCCGTTTCATAGCTCTCAAATCCAAGTTCTTTAGCGGCTTTCCTTACACCCTCTTCATTTCTTCCTGCGATTGCCTTCAGAACAGGTCTTGCTCTGTCAGGAAAGAAAAACGGCACATTTCGATATCCAAGACTGTGAGCCTTCCCCATAAATTTATACCCAACTAAACCTACTCTGATTTCCTTCAATACAATCACCAGCCTTCACTTATAGTTGATATAAAAAAACTGTCATTATATTGACTAATTAGTCTTCCGCATTGAAAATCCTTTTTTTAGACGTCGAAATTTTTTAAAAAACAGATAAAGGAAGCCCTGCAAGATATGCAAGGCTGTCTAAATACTATTCTGACAAAATGCTTTCAATCTGTGAGAGCTCGTCTTTAGTAAATTCAAGATGATTCAAAGCCGCTACATTTTCTTCAATCTGGCTGACTTTGCTTGCGCCAATCAAAGCTGAGGTTACACGTCCTTCCCGCAGGACCCATGCCAGTGCCATTTGCGCAAGATTCTGTCCGCGGTTTTCAGCCAGTTTGTGCAGCTTTTTAATTTTTCCGACAAGCTCTTCCGTTACGCGCTCTTGCGAAAGAGCTCCTGTTGCTTTTGCCGCGCGTGATTCCTGAGGTACGCCTCCGACGTATTTATTTGTGAGGAGGCCTTGCTCAAGCGGACAAAATGCAATGGAACCTACCTTATTTTCCTGCAGCACATCCTGCAATCCGCCTTCAATCCAGCGGTTCAGCATGGAATAGCTTGGCTGGTGAATCAATAGCTGCGTTCCGAGACGGTTCAGGATTTTCACCGCTTCTTCTGTCTGCTCAGCAGAATAACTCGATATTCCGACGTACAGGGCTTTTCCCTGACGGACAATCTGATCGAGTGCTCCCATTGTTTCTTCCAGCGGCGTATGAGGATCCGGCCGGTGAGAGTAAAAAATATCTACGTAGTCCAGTCCCATTCTCTTTAAACTTTGATCAAGACTAGAAATCAGATATTTCTTTGAACCCCATTCTCCGTAAGGCCCGTCCCACATCCGGTACCCTGCCTTAGATGAAATAATCAGCTCATCTCTGTAAGGCGCGAAGTCTGTTTTAAGGAGCTGTCCGAACATTTCTTCTGCAGAACCGGGCGGCGGCCCGTAATTATTGGCAAGGTCAAAATGAGTAATTCCAAGGTCAAAAGCTCGTCGCAGCATGGCACGTCCATTTTCAAAAGAGTCCACACCGCCGAAATTATGCCAAAGCCCAAGCGAAATTGCAGGCAGCATTAACCCGGAATTCCCGCAGCGGTTATACGTCATCGATTCATAGCGATCGGAATTAGCAAGATATGTCATATGTATTTCCTCCTTTGTCGTCTTCTTTAGTATCGTAATGGAAGAAAGCGGTTTCGTAAATGAAAAAGACTTCAGGCAATCCACATTAGATCGATTGCACTAAAAAAGAACTCTCAGAAATGAGAGTTCTCAGCAAATAGAATCTGTTGGTTTAGGGTTTTTCAGTCCGAAGATCGGCCTGATAAATAAGGCGAGGAATGTTCCAAGCATAGCCATGACCATCCAAACCCAGCCATGAAGACTGAATGAAGCAATGCCTCCAAAATAAGCACCGATGTTGCAGCCGAAAGCAAGACGGGCGCCATAGCCCATAAGCAGGCCGCCGATAATGGATGCACCGGCTACTCCGGGTTTAATTTTTCCCGGCTTAAACGTTCCTTGCGCGGCAGCAGATATGAATGCGCCAAGGATGATGCCGAAATTCATGACACTTGTTGAATCCGCAAGAACGGTTTTTGTTAATGCCGCTCCGTTTGCACCGGTGAAATAACCCCATGATGACACGTCAATTCCTGCGGCCATCAATGCTTTTCCTCCCCAAAGGGCAAAAGCTGACGTGATGCCCCAAGGGTTTCCCCTGATAGACAGCGTCAATGCATTCAAAAGCGCAAGAATGATCGCTGCTGTAAATAGAGGCCATGATCCGCGGAGAATCTTTTTCCATCCTTTTACGGTCTGAAGCTGTTTCATCATAGGCGGATTTTTCTTTTTGGCTATCTGTATGGTGATCCAGTAAATAAGAGCAAATAATGTGAGCTGGACGATAAGTGCACCGCCATAGCCGAGACCCGTGGATGTTGCTAGAGAGACCGGCGGAAGGGCTGGCATATCTTCCATCCAGAAAGTAAAATGGTAGGCTCCAATGACAGATCCCGCAATAAAGGATACAAGTGTCAGGATCATGGATGATGATCCGCCGCCCACTGAATAAAGCGTTCCTGAAGCGCAGCCGTTGCCCAGCTGCATGCCAATGCCGAACATAAATGCGCCTACAATGACGCTTACTCCCACAGGAGATACGTATCCTGCCGGAGCTGTTCCTGTAAAACTGAAACCTGTGCTTAATATGATGGCAAATAAGACGGATGCAATGGCGAGCATCAGCATATGAGCCTGAAGCCCCTGAACATTTCCTACAGACACGAGTCGTCTAAATGCCGAAGTAAAGCCGAATCGTGCATGAAGCAATGTGGCACCAAGAAGCAATCCGATGATATACAGAACGCTCTGTGTGCCTCCCGCTGCCAGTAAAATGGCTGCAAAAAGTAGAACTGCTGCAAGCAATCCTGCCGCAACAAGCGGTTTTTGAACAGGCTTCATTTCGGATACAACGGTTGTTTTAGCCCGTGAAGGTGAATGAATAGCTGTTTCAGCCATATTTAAAACTCCTTTTCATATAAATTTAGTCGGAATAACATGTGCTATTACCTTAACGCGTCTTCAATCATTTGTAAACCGGATTGCTCATAGTCAGAACATTAAAATACCTGATTGTTTGAATGAAAAAATCCCAGGCATGAACCTGGGATTTTAAACAGCCCCGCCTACCTAATGAATGGATTTTTCCATTCCATCAGGGCGGCAAAGTTGCACGACTCATCATCTTCAAGATAGTCAGGGATGACAGACATCGGAGTTCTTCCGCATCGAAGCAGAAACGTCAGGACGGGGTCTTTCAGGTTCCCTTTCACTACTTCCTCTAAATACTCATCCGGAGTGAGATGATCTGAGTGCTGTCTGTAACCCGGCATTCTTCCTCCGCCGACCAGCCGCTTCAGATTAAGCTTCACAACCGTTTCATACATGGAAAACATAAGCCATTTCCCAAGGCCCAGCTTTCTGTACTTTGGCCTGACGCTGATATCAACAACATAGAGCGTATCTCCGTCCCGCTTGTGACTGCGGGTGATATAGCCGCTGTCTGTTATGTCTTCCCACGTATGATGGGGCTTTTCAGGATCAAAATGAACGCGCAGAGCTGTCATTGAACCTGCGATTTCGCCATTTGCTTCTATACAGAGAGCGCCCTCCGGAAATAAATGCACATGCTGCTCAAGCTGTTCCTTTTTCCACCATAGATCAGGAGGAAACGGCGGCGGAAAACTTTCCTTTTGAACCTGAATCAGTGAATCAAAGTCATTTTTCTCATAGTTTCTTACGACTGCTTTAACAGGAACACTGTCTTCGAAAACAAAAAATTCTTTTCTGTACAAGGATTCTCCTCCTTACAGCAGCGTACGGTCCCCCTGCTTTGCTTCCCAATCGGGATATAAATCGGTGCGGCGGTCGCGCCACGTTGTAACCGATCCGCTTGCACGCACTTTGTAAAGAAGTTCTAAATCAAGGTCAGCGGTTACGATCATCGGCTGATTAATTTCGCCTTCTGCAGCAAGCCCCTTTGGAGGAAACGGAACATCATTCGGTGTAATGATGGCAGCCTGACCAAAATTCCCTCTCATGAAATCGACAGTCGGCAGTGAACCGACAGTCCCAGTCGTCACAACATACACCTGGTTTTCAATCGCGCGGGCATGGCTTGTGTAGCGGACGCGGTGAAATCCGTGGCGGTCGTCTGTACATGAAGGGCAGAAAATCACATCAGCACCCTTTGCTTTTGCGATCCGCACGATTTCAGGAAACTCAATGTCATAACAAGTCAGCATGGCAATGGTCCCTTTGTCCGTTTCAAACACCCGGAGCTCATCACCCGGCGTCATATCCCATTCATGGACTTCTGTCGGAGTGATGTGGAGCTTTGCCTGCTCTGCCACCCGTCCGTCCGGATAAAACAGATGAGCAACATTATAAAGACGCCCTTCTTTTTTAATTACATGTGTCCCGCCGATGATGTGCATGCCTGTATTTGCTGCGAGACCTTTAAAAAGCTCCAGATACTGCTCTGTATAATCAGGAAGTTCATCAATTGACAGTGCCTGTCCCTCAGCATTCCCGATAGACATTAGCTGAGTAGTGAAAAATTCGGGAAAAAGAACAAAATCCGTTCCAAATTCCTCTGCGGTTTTAATATAGTGCTCAACCTGATCTGCAAATTCTTTGAAAGAGTGAATGGTGCGCAAATCATATTGAACGGCAGAAACTCTAAGCTGCATGGAGTTCATCTCCTTTTCCTAAGTGATGTCAAAAACAAAGATATAAATATTATTAAGCATGAGAGAAGAACTTACAAGAAGAATGTCCTGACAAACTGACTGCATCAGATGACAATGCGGAGGGGAAAATAATGAAAATGACGGAAAATAGAGGGATTTCATGTTTTCGAAATATGATTTTACTAAAAAAAAGCTCTTTCTTTATATGATCCTTAACGTCCTGATGATCAGCCTTCTGGTTATTGAGTCCATGTTTGAAATCACTGCTTCCAGTATAATCATGATCACTCTCATTACAGCTGTCCTTGCTGTCTGTTATTATTTCCTGTTTGAATTTATCGTGGCTGTACCAAAAACAGAAGAAAGGCTGCAGAGCATTTTTATTGGTTCAGGTCTTCTTCTGATGCTCATCATTACAGGATATGCTAACCTTTATTTTCAAATTTATGGATTTTATGGTGATAAAGCCTTTAAATTTTCAGGTGAACAATTATCGGGGAACGACTTTTTATATTACAGCATAACGACCTTTACAACCACTGGTTTTGGGGACATTACCTCTATAGGGGTAATCTCAAATGCTGCGGCAGCTTCAGAAATGCTGATGGGGTTTATCGTAAGCACCCTGTTTATGGCGGTCATTACTTCAAAGCTCGTCACAAACCTAAAATAAGCCTGAAGAGATTCAGGCCTTTTAAGAAGCACTTATAGGGAGAGCAATCGTAAAAGTTGTCGTCATTTCATCAGACTGACACGAAATGCTGCCGCCGTGGCTTTCGATGATTTTTCTGCAAATATACAGGCCAATGCCTGTGCCCAATTCTTTTGTTGTAAAAAAAGGCTCAAAAATCGTTTCAATCTGTTTTTGGGGAATCATCGGTCCGTTATTTGAAATATGTACGTATGCCCTGCTGCTGTCTTCTTTAAAATCAATGGTTATCGTTCTGTTGACGTTCATCTTCTGAAGAGCGTCAATTGAATTGAGCATCAGATTTAAAAACACCTGTCTCAGTTCATCTCTGCTTGCATAAACGGATGAATTTTTTTTAGGACCCTCCTGCACTTTGACGCTTCCGTCCAGCAGACTGGGGTACATAAAGGCGAGAACTTCATCAAGCAATTCTCCAAGCTTTAAATATTCGCGCTTGCTTTCAATCGTCTCTTTTTTGGAAGCATGCAGAAACTGCGACACGCGGAAGTTAAGCTGGTCAACTTCATGGCTGATGATGTCAAGGTATTTCAGATTCGGATGATCGCTTTGCATGAGTTTAATAAACCCTTTTACAGCCGTCAGCGGATTACGGAACTCATGAACAAAGCTAGAAGACATCTGCCCGAGAATCGTCAGGCGCTCTTTATGGCTCTGATCGATAAATGAGATCTTCTCCTGAAGAATTTCTTCTTTTACCTCAGTGTACTTCTTTACGGCAAAATACGAAAACTGATCAAAAAGTATGTTGATTTCTTCAATAAAAGGCTGAAGTTCTTCCCTTGAGATGCCGGAACTCACAATGTAACGGATAACCTCGCGGCGGCCAAGGTTAACATTGTTGATAAAATCGCCGATATTAACATTAGCTTCCACTCTTTCAAGTGCGACCTTGCTGGCAAGAACATCAATTTCATCCGAACTCAGCGGCTGAACAATGGTCTTTTTCACAAGGTCGTACATTCTCATCCCGTTTTTTTCAACTTCTTCCTGATGCAAATCATCATCTGATATGGTAATTTTCTGCCGCCATGCAGAGATAAAAGTGGAGATGTTTTCATCTAGAAACCGGATTAATTCATCTGTAGCTGTCATGTGTAAAAGCACCCCTGATCATGCAAGAAAATCGTATCTATTTTTCCTTTCTTTAGGCTGATGAATATACAGGTCTAAAGTTTGGAATATTTCTTCTATACTATACAATTTACATTCTATCATAAGATGAAATGATTAGGTTAATACGAATTTCACTTTTATATCACTGCGTGAAAAAAAAGGCCGGTAACTAATTTGAAGAATTTCAGCTGGTGATCATAAAAAAAATGGCATCCGCTTAGGATCCCATTTCTTCATCTGGAGCTTTATGTTCCGCTTGTTTTACAAGTTCAATCAGTCCTCGAATTGCAAGCAGTGTAAACGTCACACAGCCGAACGTATGAAAAATCGTCCACTTTTTCCAGTGAAACAGGTTCGTCGTCCTTTCCAAATACCACTGCCCTATGGACATTGGCACACTCCAGGTAAGACTTTTCAGCAGAACCATCGGCAGTCTGTCTTTATAGCACTGTCTGATCCAAAAAACACTCAACAGCGGGAAAAAGAGAAAATCATATAAAATATTGGTTTTATAAATATGCGGTAATGGCCGGACAGGATAAGCAATCCGCTTTGTCCTGACATAAAACACATCCATCAGTGTCGAGATGACGCCTTTTCCGAGAAAGATAATCAGCACTTCTTTTAAAGCTGATCGTTTCATCGCAAAAGGAAATAATACCACACACAAACCAAAAAGGCCTTTCAGCATCTTTTTCTCCATTTAACGACCCTGCCCTTGCTCTTTTTGGTTAGTTTGAGCAAATCAGTAAAAAAGATGCATTTATTTCCTGCTAAAACTTAATAATCCTCATGACAGTCCTCCCAGGTACATCATTTGCAGAGGTTCCTCATGGATTCTGCCTGTGTTTTCAAATACAGAATAGACCTTCGCATTGGGCCTGGAACTGATGCATTTAAAAACTTGTCCGTCTTTAAAATGCACGGCTGCCCCATCTTCCATGCCGAATCCTGGCATCATGCTGCCAGAGCCCACGAGATCATGAAATGAGGGTCTTCTCTTTTCCTCGCCATCATAATGAGGACAAATACTTCCCTGAATAAATCCCAGTCCATTTATTTTGTACAGCGGAGCATTTAAAGGATCAGTCAAACCCTCTTCAAACCAGCAATTTGCTCCAGCACTTAGCCCTGCAAGGACTGTGCCGTTTTCATATGCTCTTTTAAATAGAAGATCGAGTCCCCATTCTTTCCATAAAACAAGCATATTCCGGGTACTTCCTCCGCCCACGTAGAAGATATCCTGGGACATGACGAAATCTTCAAGATCCTTAAAGTGCGGATCAAATAATGCAAGATGATCGGGTTTACAGGCCATTGAATGAAAAGTATGATAAAACCGTTGAATATACCCATCCTGATCTCCGCTTGCTGTAGAAACGAAACATATTCTCGGATTCGGTTTCAGTGATTGATTCAGAATATAGTGATCCAATAACAAATTATCAGGTTCCATTGAAAAACCCCCGCCGCCCATCGCAATAATCTGTTTCATCCTTTTCCTCCCTCTTTTTAAAGCAGCACTTCCCTCAAAAGCAGCCCCAAAGCTATGCCAACAAACATCGAAGTCAAAGTCCCAAGCAGGAAATACTCCGCCCAGTTCCGGTCATCCATCTGCTTAAAACGGGCAATTGATTTTGCCGTCACAATGAAACCAATGGCCGGATATGCACTGTAAAACGTCAAAATCAGCACAAGCAGCCTTTCAATATACCCGATCAGCTTTCCTCTGGACAAATCATGTTTATTGAATGTGAAATACGTATACTCCTCCGTCAATCCGCCTGCTGCATTCATCTTATCTTCTTTTCTCTCGTTCTTAAATGCGTAGCGCCCTTCAAACGACAAGAGCTGAGCAGGCAGCGTCCCGAGCACCATCCGGATGACATGACCGCTTACACTGGTAGTAACAATTAGGATAATGGCAATAAATAAAAGGGCGTTCGGTACACTCAGTGAAGATTTCTCCGTTATCAGCGTAATTCCTTTTTCGGCAATTGCGCTGAAGGATACATTTAAAAAGAACGAACATCCTAACACAATCATGGCAAGATGCAAAAACTGATCACCAAGAAAATAGAAAAGATTTTTCATATTTTGCTTGTCAGTCGTCCCGTCCAGCAGTTTCAGCTTAAGAAAATCTATGACACCATGAGTAGCGATAATAAAAACCAATGGCAGAACAACATTCTTCACCGGATTTGCCATCTCGAATTCGGTTAGCCAGAAACATAGCAAAACAGGCAGGAGAAGTAACGTATGGTGCAGCAAATGCTTCCTTAAATACTTCCTTTTTTCCCTGACCATCGCATCAGTCTGCAGCAGAAAATCAGCCGTTAAATGGGCAAGAATAAGACTGAGTACAATCATACGCTTTCATCCCCCTCCCTTTTCGAAAACCATTCGGATGACGAACTCTGCAAGCTTGAGCGAATTGACGTTATCAGCTTGTCAGTTGACGAATCATCAAATGCCTTATGTTCGATAGAATCAAGAACAGCCGTGACATTTTTGAAAATCATCACCAGCTCCTCCCCTTTTCCCTTTTTAAAATGGCTGGAAATTGTCGATGGCGACTTGCTCAGCATCGAAGCAGCCTTCCGCTGCTGACGGTAAATTTCCACTAGAGTATACACTTTCTTCTGCAGGTCCGTCTGGTCCTTAACGAGCGTATGCCTGACTTCCAGAAGAGAATTTAAGAGCAGCTGTGTTTCATACAGATCATCACGTAAGCGGAACGCAAACTGGGCTTTTCCTGCACCTTCACGTTTCAGTTCATCATTCGCCTCTCTGGCCTGCTTCATCAGCGGATGTATCCACGTTTCTACATTAAGATCCGCAGCCCTGCTGTCAACCTCGCCAAACGAAAGACCAAAATACGGCGGGTGCTCCGCCTTCGTCCAGCAGACACTAAGAAAATGTGCAGCCGCGTACGCCGAAGCATAGCCCTCCGATATGAAAATCACCTCATCCCCCCTGCGATGCTTTACAATTGCCTGATTACCAGTCCACTCCGTCAGCCAGGAAGTGATTTTATTTAAATAAGCAGATAGTTCTTTACCTTTTCCTTCCAAAGAAGAATTTCTTATATCCATGATAAACACAGAGCACGGGTAACGATTCAAAGAACATGCCTCCAAATATTCGATTATATGATCTAATGTAGCAGATGTTTGATTGAATGGTCAAATTTTCAACGGATTCTATCATTCTGTCGAATTTTTTTATCAATTAAAATCTTTAATAGGACTTTATTTGTACGTTAAAAAGAACTATAATGATAGTTATAAAGAACTAAATGCAGGATGAAGCAGTCTTTGCTGAGATTACTCACCTCTTTTGTTCTTTATAAAGAAAATATCGGGAGAAGGTATGAATCATGAGCACATCTAATCGTCCAATGGTAGTAAGTCATCAGCCAATCGTGTTTGAAACGGCACAAAGCTGGAACAAAGGGCATGGAAATGTAGACCATCCAGGTAACGGAAATGGCGGGTCTAACTATCCAAACCCTCCTTATACTGGACCACGACCAGGGAATGGCGGAGGAAATGGAAAAGGGAATGGGAAATAATTGACTTTCAGAAGAAGGTCAACTCGTTTGACCTTCTTCCCTATTTAAGGAGAATCTAAATGAACCAAATAAATAGAGTTATTGGCGAACACTTTTTTTCATTTCAATTTCATGATGATTCATTGGCTTCTTTTTTTCATGAACAATTTCGAACTTGCGCTGGCGGAAAAACACCCGACGTAACTGTGGTCTTCTGCAAAGGATACGGAATGTCGTTTCTTAATTATGACGTCCAAGTCATGAAAAATGAGAATCAGATTGTCTTTAGCCGGGCAGATTACAAAATCACTGCAGATCCTTCCTACTCCCATGCGGAAATTCATGTTTATGATGAACTCGCATTAAAACACGCTCTTATGAACCTGTACAGTTCATATATTGTTCATAAAAATTGGGGAATTCTTCTCCACTCATCCTGCGTAGTGGAAAACTCCCAGGCTCATATCTTCACGGGCCATTCCGGCGCCGGAAAATCTACGGCTGCCATGCTTTCCCATCCGCGTCCTCTCTTTTCAGATGAAGCAACTGTTCTGAAGATTGATGCCGAAGGGGTAACAGCTTTTGATTCTCCATTCAGAAGCGAGCTTCATGGCTCTGCACTAGTTCGATTTGCTGAATTAAAAAGCATTAACCTGCTTCATCAGTCTCTAGTTATTGAGCGGAATCAGATTTCAAAATCAGCTGCATTGATGGCACTTTTCGATAAAGTCTTCTACTGGGCAAGCGATAAATCAGAAACAAAAAGAATTCTTCCTATTTTAAAGAACCTTGTTGATCATACTGAGATTTTCAACCTCTATTTTCAAAAAAACAATCAATTCTGGGAGATGATTTCATGACGAAAACGTATAAGCAGGCGCCTGACTGTGAAACAGTTGAAGTGGATGGGGAATGGATTATTTTACATACAGAAAACTTTACCGTTACTAAACTGAACGAAAGCGGCGGACTCTGCTGGTCACTCTTAAAGGAAGAGACTTCAGCAGATGTATTATTAGAATCTATTAGAACGCTATCCGCACACTACACAGAAACAGATATTCAACTATTTCTTGATGAATTAACTTCATGCGGACTGATAGAACATGCAAGTCAATGAAACTACGATAATCTTATTGAAAAGGACCATTGAAAATCAAGGATGGATCGAGCTTCCCTCTGAAGGATTCAGTATGTATCCTTTTATCCGGAGAGGAGATGTATGCAGATTTGGTGTATTTGAAACCGTCAGTAAAGGAGAAATCCTGCTTTTTCACACAGAGGAAGGAAGGTTAGTTGCTCATCGCTACTATAAGAAAAAAGAGGAGCACTATTTTTTTAAGGGCGACACAAACGAATGCCTGGATTCGCCCGTACAAAAAGGACAAATCATCGGAAAATTGATCTCCATTAAGAAGAAAAAGATGGTTGTCCAAATGGATCGATTCTTTCCGAAATCCTATGGCTTTGCCGTTTCATCAACACATTTAACTGCAAGGCTTTTTCGGTTTTTACTGAGGAGAAAGCTTGGAGATGACTCGTATGTTTAGCAGGCTTATAACTTTTAAAAAAATGTTCTTAATTGAAGACATCAAACGAACGTTTGCTCTTTTGGGCCCGTATCTTATAAAGTACAAAGCCTCTTATTTCGCACTCTTTACAATAACGATATTACAAATTTTTTTAACGCTTGGATTTGCCTGGTTTTTCGGTACAATGACGGACGCGGCTGTTCAAAACAGGATGGATGTATTTAAATGGCTTGTTCCTGCAGGAATTGGATTATTAACTGCGAGTTTGACTCTTTCTTATCATTACACGATTTTAGAAAGCAAGACCATCAATGTTATAAAATTAGAATTAAAAGACAAAGTCCTTACTCATATTCTCCATATGTCCCCTTCAAAAATGAACAGCCTGCGTACTGGGGACCTGATGACACATTTTACAAACGACATTCAAAGCACAGAAGGAGTCATTGGAAGCAACTTGCTTTACCTTCTTCAGCTCCCCTTAACTTTTATTGCTGTAACTGTTTATATGTTTCAAATTAACTGGCAAATGTCTTTAATTGGATTTGCCGTCATACCTGCAGCCATTTTCGTGGGAGGATTCTTTGGGATTTTGCTTAGAAACAACAGCAGAACGATGTTTCATCAAATAAGCAGCATCAACAGCTCCCTGCACGATATTTTTCAAGGAATGCCGGTCATCCGTTCATTTCTTCTCGAAAAAAAAATGGCTCACAAGCAGCAGCAATCTAATCGTGCTCTTTATCATCTGGAGATGAAAAATGCAAAATTACGGGGGTTGTTTTATATAGGAGGAGAGGCTATTACTTCTATTACCTATGTAACTGGCCTATGTCTTGGAGCATACTTCGTCTCTCAATCTATGATGACAGTTGGTTCGCTGCTGACATTCGTCACTCTTATGCAGCACTTAATCTCCCCTCTGACAGGTCTGGCAGGAACATGGGGAAACTTTCAAAGCTCTGCAACAGCTGTAGAAAGACTATCTGCCGTATTAAGTGAGCCCCATGAAAGCCATGATACTGTCTTTGAGCAGTCACGATTTAGTGGCGCTATCATGCTTAAAGATATTTGTTTTGCATATGAAAGAGAGGAAGTTATTCAAGACTTCTCACTAAACATCCCAGCGGGAAAAACAGTTGCAATAGTCGGGCCAAGCGGAGCGGGAAAAACAACCCTCTTTCAACTCATACAAGGGTTTTACGAGCCACTTGCTGGAGATATTTTGCTGGATCATATACCCTTCTGCAAACTGAATAAATCTGAGATTAGACGGGCATTTTCTTTTGTCGCTCAGGAAACCTTTCTCTTTTCGGGCACTATAAGAGACAATCTCCTTCTTGCTAGAAGTGGAATAACAGAGCAAGAAATGATTGAAGCAGCAAATACTGCCAATATACACGAATTTATCATGACACTGCCAGATCAATATGAAACGGAAGTCGGGGAAAGAGGAGTTCGCTTATCCGGGGGCCAAAAACAGAGGCTGTCTATTGCAAGAGCCATATTAAAAAATGCACCTATCCTGCTTCTTGATGAAGCTACCTCAGCCTTGGACACTGAGAGTGAGGAATATATAAAGCAAGCACTACTGGCCATGCCAAACAAAACAACTCTTATCATCGCCCATCGCCTTTCAACTATCCAGCATGCAGATTTAATCGTTGTAATGGATAAAGGCAAAATTGTGCAGAGCGGAACACATCAAGAATTATCATCCATACCTGGGATGTATAAACGACTGCTGGGTACTCAGAATGCAGTGGAAGAGTATCCGCTCGCTAGGCAAATTATTTCATAAGGATGAAATTCACATGATTATTCCATTCGTAGAATCCATATATAACCACTCTTCATTGAGACAGAACGACTTTGACTACCATAAGCTTAAGGATGATATTCAGCATTTTTCAATCGAGCCGCAAATCTATGCACTGTTAAACAAGAAGGCATGCTTAGATGACACACCCGCTTTTTTCGTGCATTTTTTGAAAAAAGGGAGTGAAACAGCATTTATTCAAAACCTTTTTCTAAAAAGTCAAATGGAAAAAGTTCTGTGCCGCTTTGAAGATCAGCAAATCGAAACAATTCCATTAAAAGGTGTCTACTTTTCAGAAACATACTTTGGCCATTTGGCTGCGAGATCAACATCTGATATCGACTTGCTGATCCGAAAAAAAGATCTAAAAAAAATTGACAATATTCTGAAATTGTCCGGATTCACACTTGAATCGGATGGACCTAAAAATCATTTCCATTGCAGCTACATAAAACATCTACCTGGCTCCCCAATCCCGCTGCAAGTGGAAATCCATTGGGACATTTTAAAAGAAAACACATCCAGTTTCGACATAAATACCTTTTGGGAGTCATCCATACCAATTTCTCCAAATCGGTACATTAAGCATCTCTCCCATCAGCATACATTTTACCTAATGGTCCTGCACGCCTGGCGCCACAACCTTGACTCGTTAAGACACTTCCTTGATATTCTGCAAATGACAGAGTTCTTAGAAAATCAACTAAACGTAGCAGATCTCTACAGTCAGGCTAAAAAAGATGGAACTTTAAAAAGAGTACAAAGAACATTAAACATAACCAAACAACTATTTGACAAATGTTCATTGACTCATGCCTATGCGGTGAATAACAATTACGGTAAATGGTGGGAATATGAAAAAATCAGGTATCGTGACTACAGGAGTTTGAAAGTTTATATGGATTGGGTGGATTTTGTTTGGTTTGGGAGAGACAGAAGGAATTAATTTAATTGTAATAGCACTTACAATAATGTGAGTGTTTTTTATTATGTAATTATGCTTCTAATAAACGAGATGAATCGTTTGCTACTCACTCTTACAATGAGCCTGTTAATATAGTTTTAACTTGAAATATTGCTTAAAATATTGATAGATAAGTGACTGCTTTTTAAGAGGGGGCTTTTTATTGTTTGATAAAAGGCCTTTAATTACCTTCTTATTACTTATAATACTCTCTATATGAAATTTTACTGGAACAAGCGAAGTTCCCGGACCAATGAGTTCCTCCCCAACTTTGTCTACGTGAAGTCCAAAGGATATTTTTAGCATCCTAAAGAACTTCTTTTCAATCAGAGCAATATAATATCTTGGGCTGTACTGCCTGGCATGATAGTAAAAAACATATAAAAACAAATAAAAGTAACCCTTTCTTTGATACTCTTGTTTTATACATAGTTTATCAATCTCCCAAATTCTCTTGTAGTAGTTTTTAAACTCAGGTAGAAGTGAAAAGGATATTTCGGTCTTTCCTTCTACCGTACTGTGGGGATTATTGGGGTGATAAGGGATAAACTCAATGGTTCCAATAATTTCACGGTTATTGTTTTCCCCAAGAACGATTAAATACCTCACACCATGTTCAGAATAAGGATCGTTAAACCATCCCATCTTTGAACAAAGGAATTCCCATGTGTTCTCAAACTCTTTCTGCTGTTTTTCATTACAGACCGCTTCTATGAAAGGACGTCTCAACTCATCACCTCTAAATAGTAAATGTACTAGCAAAAAAAGCCCTTGTCCTCTCAGAATCAGGGCTTTTTTTATCTTATTTCAGCTGTCTAATTCCGGGGGGCAATCTGGATCACCCTTATCAGGCGGTTCCCACCCTTTGAATGTATTTGAAACATCGAGTATTTCTAAAGCTGGGATTTTCCAAAACTCTTTCATACTTATCACCTCCTTTCAAATTACGAATCATTTGACTTTAATACTTGCCTCATGCTGACGATGAACAAGATTGCCAAAAACCGTTTTTTTGTCATTCGCTAGCTGCTGATAGGGACCCTGCTGTACAACCTCACCGTTTTCCAAAACAATTACCTGGTCTGCGTTTCTAATTGTTGAGAGTCTGTGTGCAATAACCACAATTGTCATTTGACCTTTAAGGTGATCAATGGCTTCCTGAATACTTGATTCATTTTCAGTATCAAGCGCACTAGTTGCTTCATCTAAAACTAAGATAGATGGTTTTCTTAATATGGCTCTCGCCAGGACAATTCTCTGTCTCTCCCCTCCGGAAAGCCGGACTCCTCTGTCACCTAATTTCGTATCTAGGCCATGTGGAAGATTTTTGACAAACTCGGAGGCAGAAGCAAAACGAAGTGCGTCCCAAAGCTCACTGTCATCGGCATTTTCTGCAACCATCTGCAGATTTTCCCGGATGGAGCCATTAAATAAAAATGGCTCCTGCGGCACATAACTTACAGACTTGCGCAAAGCTTTGGCATTTGCAGAGGTCAGTTTCATCCCGTCTACTAATACTTCTCCGTATTCAGGAGTATTCAATCCCATAAGAATATCAATTAATGTACTTTTGCCTGCTCCTGATCTTCCGGCCACAGCGGTCATTTTATTGATGGGAATCATAATTGAGATGTTTTTCAGCGCGAACTCACAGCTACCGGAATAGCGGAAGGACACATCCTTCAATTCAATCTCTCTTTTTAAAATTAGAGGATTGATCTGCTCACTTGCTGAATTTGATTTTTCTTCCGATATCTCACACTCATTCTGAAGATTTTTGACAGCCTGAAAGGCAGGAAGCATCGTTGCAATTTGTTCAAGCGAACTTTGGATTCCCGCAACTCTTGGCCACAGCCTGGAAAAAATCACAATAATGAGCATGAGCTGTCCTGCCTGTGCATGAAACAGGTTTACTGCAATAAAAATGAAAGCTGCAATTAAGATTGAAGACGCTGCTTTGTAATAAAATTGTGAAGTTGCTTTAAGTGTTGAATACTCAATTTGTTCATTCTTCATACCAAGTGTAATTGAGCTGAACCAATTCATTTTAGCGCTCTCAAGAGTATTGCTTTTAATGTCCTTTATTCCATTAATCTGATCAGTAATTCCTGCCAGATATTCTTTACCAAGTGTATAATTTTTTCTGCCGAGAGCTAGTGAAGACTTTAAAAATCTTCGGTTTAAATAGACAACTGCTGCACCGCATACTAATAAAAACACCGTTATGCTTGGGGAAAGTATAAGAGCAAACCCAATTTGTATTATTGTAAAAAAGAGCGATGCCAAAAATTGCAGCAGCGAGTGTGTGCCTGCATTAGAACGTGCGATCTCGGCAGTAAGTATGTTAATTAAATCTGATTTTCTGTTTCTCAGAAAAAAGCTCCAATTTGCCCGCAGCAATGACTGGTACGTTTGCACTCTTAAATATCGAAAGAAGCTATGCTGAATTTTCACATTTTCAATTGTAATCTTTCTGTGAAGGAAATTCTGTAAAACAGAAATCGCTACAAATAAAACGAGAACCACGGCTAACCCCATATTTTCCGGTAGGCTACTGAAATAAGAAAAAAAGGAAGTGAATGGCGTATTATTAAACTCAAGCTCAATAAGGCCGGTAAAGCTGATCATCGGGATTAGCAGCAATACACCGATTCCGTCAAGCAGACTTATAAACACAGTTGCAAACAAAAGGATGTAAAGACGCCTGCCTGAAAAAGAATGAATTTGTTTTAAAAAGTAAAGGATAAGATTCATGATTTCTGCCCCTTGAGATTACCTGATTCTTTGACGGCTTTCCTCCATGTCCAAAGGAAAGGATGCAGGATATAGTAAAGGGAATGATATTTTAAAGGCAGCGGCAATGTTTCTGCATCTTCTTGAAACGGGAATAAAAAACTTGCGAGGTGCATGATTTTTTGCTCTAATGACATCAGCGAAAATAGATAGGTAGAGTGATAAGAACTGATTTCCTCTGGTAATGGACAAGTATGAAGATTGATTTTGTTTTCCAGATAAAAAATGGCTGACTGGGCACTCTTTAGTTCTCTTCCTGCATCCACCATGACATTAAGGTCAGCAGGTATGGATGAATTGAGTAAATGTACAGCTAACGATACTGCCTGCTTCCCTTCTTTTAAAGAATGAAAAGAATTGAGTAAGCCTTCCGCCGTTTTCCAGTTTACATCCTGTTTTAGAATCCGCTGAATGTCTGTCAGCCACCTCAGCCTTGACCACCCATGTCTTCCGCCATGTTTGACGAGAAATGAAAATAAGTCTTCTTTTCCTAAAAAGTACAGCGGAGATTCAGATAATGAACTTCTTCTTTTATTCATCCAAAGGTGTTCAAATCCTGGTTCCCGCCCTGGTCCCGGGTGCAGTCGCCAGTGAATTTCAGCTTTAATTTTTTTAACGGGATGAAAATAAGTGAAATGATGATGTCTCCATTTCCAATCACCCAGAATCGTTTTAATGTATTCGTCCTTTACAAAGCCCATCCGCTGCAGTACTATTTCTGTCTGGCCCAGTTTGTCAAACGGTACAATAAAATCAAGGTCACTCGATGTTCTCAGAGAGAGATCACCATATAGGTCATGTGCGATAACAGGTCCCTTCAGAAAAAGAACACGTATTTTCTCATCCAGCAGATTTTGGCTCAATTCTTCCATTACCGAAGATAGATAAAGCATATGAAAGGTGTTGTTCCTGAATTTCCTTTCAAAGAATGAAAGAATATCTTCCGGCACTATCGTGTTTGGAAGCTCTCTGAGACGGGGATAGATTAGCGGGTATACACGATGATGTACACATAAACTTACAAAAACAGACCAATCCACCTTATGAAACAAGTTGATGCTTTTTTCTGCTAATTGCTCCTCCTCCTGATCTTTTAAGAGTTCAAGAATGACTTTTAACTCTCTCGGTACTTTCGATAATTCCAGTTTCATCATTCAATCCCTCCATGTGCTTTGCAAATTGAGCCACTACAGTAAACTTTTCCATTCCTTCGGCACCCGTTACGATGTATGAACCGCTTCTCAGCCATGCGTGGGCTGAAAGTTTGCCGTTTTCATCCCTGCCCGTTCCAAGATACATCGTGCTGTCAATCCCACGTTTTTCCAGCATTTTCATTGCAGCAATGGCTTTAACAAGGCACTGGCTTTCCCAAAATGTATAGTTGCTCATCACGTAAATTGCATGAGAAATGTGCTTGACTGTCTTTTGTTGAGAATCAATTGATTCATAGCCGGTTTCTTCCATGTGATTTCCTAGTGATGGAGCCACCTTTGCAAACGGAAGGCACTTTAGCAGGCGTCCGATTCCCAAATAATAAAAAGACTCAGCAAGCAAGAATTTTGTTTTTCTGTCCATACTATGAAAAAGCAGTAACTTTCTCAACTATACTCTGATCCTTTCTTAATCCAGATTTATCTTCACCAGATTTTCTTTGTTTAATTCCTCTAAAAATGTTAAAACCTGATTCTCGCAAACTTCCTTTTCTACCCGGTATTGCGCTGTCAGCAGTTCGATCAAATTCGAGAAAGGGATTGGTTTTTTGATCAAATCCCATATGATGCCGCCCATTTCCCCTAAATTATAATATTTTCCATTTTTAACACTAAGCATGACTTTCTCGCCGTTCATATTGCTTACTAGGTTTCCCTCAGTTTGACTAACTGTAAATTGGGTGGTGGTAATTGCAGCTGTACTCAAAACGAAACGCCTCCTTTAATTTCATCTAAAATTTGATCAGCAAGCTCAGGTGCTGTAAATGTAGCCTCAGGTCTTTCAAGCTGAAACATCATTATTTTTTCTGCTAAAGATGCGGATATGGCAAAATGCCATTCTATTAAATTCATGTTGGCAAGATAAAAATTCCGGTATGTATGCTTAAATAAAGTTTGCAGACAGTGCAATTTACTCAGTGGCCTGAACCGGATCTCAGCGCCTTCTGTTTTCGTTAACTCAAATATCCCGGCCAAAGGCAGCGAAGCCGATTCAAAATGATCCACCACAGGCACAGAATATTTAGTTTCTCTGTTGAAAATCTTTCTGTATTTTTCTGCATTCATGCCAAAAGCATCCAGGCTGTTGATCCATAGCTTCTGATGGGGATAAGCCGGTGTTACGTATGGAATTCCGTTTGAATGAAACGTTACAGGAATAACATCATCGGTCAGCAATGAACAGCCTCTATTTATTAAAGCGGAAGCAAGCGTGGATTTTCCCGCACCGGAGTCCCCGACTATGGCATATGCTTTTCCTCCTGAAGCAAACGCACTGCCATGAAGCGGAAGAATTCTTCTTTGCATCAGAATGGCTCCCATGCATGAACCGAGCAAATAGAGTCTGATCAAATCATCATCTGCATCATTTTCAGGCGCATAGAAAATCTCGCTCCCCTTAGAAACAAAAAAGATTCCAACTGTTTTAATATGAAACATAACAAAATTCTCATTGATCACAAAAGAACGGCCGCTGACAGAATGCTCTTGCCATAAAGAGCTCAACTCTCTTTTTTCAATCAGAATGTGGAAGGATGGTTCAGCATCCGGGAATACAGTGAGCTCCCTAAGCTGGATATCAGACTGGATAATAAAGCCGAAACCGCTGTACCTGCTGGCTTTTATTTGAATTGTATTCAAACAAACAACTCCCAAAAATGAAATAAATGGTATCTTCTTAAAAAGATACCCCTATTTTGATTGGATAAGGGTATCTTTTCAATTAAGTATTGGAATTAACTGTAATGAACTGTTTCATCTTGATCTGGCTGAACAGCATCAGGAGTTTTCAAACCCGGTCCTGCCATCGTCAGACTTACATCTAGCACTTCAAGTGCCGGAGCCTGCCACGTTTTCATACAATCACCTCCCTTCAAATAGTGTAAGAAACCGGTAGAGAATCAAGCATCTCATAAGGACCCTGAATTCAAATTCGAAAATTAAGCCCGGCTTAAATTCACCGGAAATTTTTTTGAGATAGTCCTTCAGTAAAGGCTGGTTTAGCATCGACACGATTCTTGGTGCATCAAGGGCATGATTTACTTCTTGAATGAAGCTCTCCCATTCAGCTTTCATACGGTGCACACCGTCGGCGCCCTGCACACCTCTTGATTTTTGATTCAGTCTGATCTCATCGGGAAGCCAGCCGTTTGTTGCACGGCGCACCAATGATCTGTCCCGTCCATTTTGGACATATTGATCATCAGGAACAGAAAGACAGAACTGAACAACCCGAAGATCATTCGTGGGGTCCCTCTCCCATAGAGCATGTCTGAGTGACAATTTTGTGCCGATGGTGCCGTTTAATGCCCATATATGAGACTGCTCAAATTGAAGCCGTTTCATTTGATAGGCATCTGTAATGCCGATACCCGTAACATCAATTCCCCTTTCATTTAAATGGCTGAAAACATCATTTTTTTCTGCAAACTGAGAATTAATCCAAACGGGAAAACCTTCAGAAGCATCACGATCAATCCATTTTGAAACAGAAGGAAACGCTTTTTTTCTAACGAACTTCATTATTCTCATTTGATCGACGCCGATATGCTGACTGTACAGCTTTATTTCTTTATAAAGAACGAAAAAGCTGCACTTTTTCAATAGTCTTGCATAATGATCCAGGGCAGGTCCAAACGATATGGTCCAATTCCCTCTCTGCCCGTTCAGCAGGATCCCAATATTTTGAGCAGCTGCCTGTTCATAGATTCCTTTTATCCAAAACGAATTCTCAAAAAATTTGTACGGCATCTCCATAATATCCAGCCATTCATCTATTTCTGAGTACGGATTGCTTTTCGGAAAACTTGAATATTGATCATTTATGTTGCCGACGTAATCGACGGTTGATTTTATATGAGGCCGTTCATCGGCAACTCTGTACCTATGCGTCCAGTCAGAGAATCCATCAACAGGCACATAGCTGAATGTCTGGAGGGTCTGCTTTTTTTCAAGCAGAGCACGTGCTGCAAAACTGGCGACCGTTCCTGAGTCCAGTCCCCCGCTCAGCTGTGCCCCTACACCCTTTCTTGATCTGATCCTGTCTGCTACCGCCCGCTTGAACACGTCTCTGAACGCTTCTTCATATTCACCATTTGAAGCTAAGTGTAATTTGTAAGAGTAGTCGAACCAATGATACCTCTTCACCTTCATCACGCCGTTTTTTATAGATAAAGAATGGCCCGGAGGCACTTGAAACACTTCCTTGTAAACCGTCTCTTCTGCAGTGCTTGAATCGCTGGTCACAGGTATCGCGACGAATTCTGCCATCCACTTCTCGTTCACTTCTTTCTTCTGCCCAGCTGAGAACAAAGGTTCAATAATCGTGCTGAATACAAATTTCCTCGAATTATTGAAGTAATACAATGTTCTGGAACCGGAAAAATCACGTGCAGCGAATAACTTGTTTTTATGAGCATCCCATATGACGAACGCAAAGTCTCCAATTATGTATTTAGGGGCGTCTTCTCCCCATTTTCTATACGCCATCAGGATCAGCTGGCTGTCTGTTATGCCTGTAAAAGTCCGATCTTCAGACAGCATCTCGATTAATTCTGTTCTATTGTCAATGATGGCATCGGCCGTTATGGCGAATCCGGATACAGAATCATAAAAAGGAAGTACCTCTCCGACTGCTTCAGGTGTAATCCACTGTGCATGACAGCCAAAGAATACATGTTCCTTATGCCAGAGCCTGATATCATCAGAAGGGAATTTGCTGAGTACACTCATCATCTTTTCCGCTTCTTCATAACGAACATCTTTGTTATGAAGGTCCACTATTCCAACTATGGCGCTCATGGCGTCACTCCTACGAATATGCCTCTTCTAAGCGAACAGTCACATAAATTCATTCTATATTAAGAACGATACATTACTATTGATCTAATTGCAACAAGATTTTACAGGATTAATCAAATTATTTGTAATTCTTTATCCAAATACGTTTCTGTCTGGTTCATTTGCCATTTCCATGAATCTCTGCACATATCTTCTAAGCTTTTTTTTGCATTCCATTGAAGTAAGATCCTTGCTTTAGAACAATCGGCATAGCTGACAGCAGCGTCTCCCTTTCTTCGTTCCGATAATTGGAAAGGTATCTTTTTTCCAGAAACCTTTTCAAACATCCGAACAATTTCAAGGACACTGTAGCCCTGTCCAGTTCCAAGATTAAACGCCTCTATTCCATTAGAACAAGCAACAGCTTCCAATGCTTTTAAATGTCCTGCAGCAAGGTCAGCAACATGAATATAATCTCTGATCCCCGTACCATCCTTAGTGTCATAATCACTCCCAAAAATGGACAGACACGTTCTTTTACCTGCCGCAACCTGAGTTACATAAGGAAAGAGATTGTTGGGAGTACCCTTTGGACTTTCACCTAACAAACCGCTTGGATGTGCTCCTACGGGATTAAAATAGCGAAGTATTGCAATGCTCCATTCATGATCCGATGAATAAATATCTCTTAGCATTTCTTCAATAAACAGCTTTGTTCTTCCATAAGGATTTGAAGCACTAAGCGGCATATCCTCTTTCAACGGAACCTTATTATGTGATCCGTATACCGTGGCTGAAGAACTGAATACTAGTTTTTTGATTTCGTATTTCTTCATTAACTTAAATAAAGTTAAGGACCCTGAGATATTATTATAATAGTAATTTAATGGAACAGATACAGATTCACCGACTGCCTTATGGCCTGCAAAGTGAATGACGGCATCAAAATGATGCTCGAGAAAAATTTTTTCCATCTTCATCTCATCCGTTATATCTTCTTTGATAAAAATCAAATCTTTTCCGGTAATTTCCTTTACTCTTACTAATGAGCTCTCATTGGAGTTGCTTAGATTATCTACTACTACAATTTCGTGACCTGAAAGCAGCAGTTCTGCACAGGTATGCGATCCTATATAGCCTGCTCCACCTGAAACTAGAATTTTCATCGTATCACTCCTTAAGATTATGCTCTTAAAAAAAATCAGGAAGACTGATCATTAAGATGGTTCTTTATAAAGAACGATTTTATACAGCTTACCTGAATATCAATATCAATATTAATTCAATTAACAGGAAACGTTTTTCAAAAACAGACAGAGAAAAACTCACCTTTTTAATGTGAGTTTGCCGTTACTGGTTAGATTTTTTTTACAGTTACGAACAAAGGAGTTTGCATGTAATAATTTATTTGCAGCACATTTGGTGAAACGATTGTTATAACCGGATAAACAAGCTGGTTACCCTGAGCTAAACATTGAATGAATACCTCTGATGATCCCAAATTATGGTTAATTGCAGCAGAGTAGCGATTTCCTTCTGGTGTGAGATTTACTGTTGTTTTAAAGGTATTCTCTATATCATAGCTAACGAAGATGCCAGGGTCTGCAGCAGGAAAAAGAATATTAGAGACTTTGTTCTCTGAAAAGATAATGTTTTTCATGGGTTTCACATTATTATAGTAGGCTATCGTCTTTGTTCCTCCGCCTGTGTAGGTTATACTCGAATTTTTGAGAAACAGTGTGAACACTGAAGCAACAACCGGTTTGTCATGATGAGTTAAATAGGAGAAAGAAGGGTTTTTAATTGAAATTTTACTGTTTGTCACTTTTATTGATCCGCTTGGCTGGTTGATGTCCGTCGCAAATAAATAAGTCAGTGAGGTTGAACTGATCTCGCAACTTTCCAATTCGATATCGGCTTTATACCCTGGAGTGTTAATATTTCCAGCCCTCATGACAGTATCGGCTAACATGCAATTGTACAGATTCAGCTGTCTATTTTTTGTGCCGAAAATCAGATTAATCAATAGACAGTTGAAAAAGGATGATTCTTGAATATTTACTGCCTCATCTGCAGATGTTCCATTTATTGTCTGAATAGTTATTTTCAAGTTATTAAATGTACAGTTTTTGAACTCATATACTTTAGACGTACAATCTCTCCATATGGCTGAATCAATTATGCAATCTTCAAGTTTGTATGCAGTAATCGAAAAAGCCCCTGCCATATTGACATATTTTATCAGATTGTTTTTAAAAGTATTGTTCACCCTGCTCGTTCCCATGTGGATAGAAGGAACGTCTACCAAAATATTGTCTGTAAAATTCAGCTGATAGGATGAGTTGTTGCCAAAAGAAAAGTTGCCTCCCTTAAAACTGTTCTCCTGAATATTAACAAATGCATGATCGAAATTGGAAGACATCAATCCTATATTTGTGGCGCAATTATAAATAAAGTTCCCCTTAATATTTGCAAATGATAAACTGTACAGATTGATGCCGATTCCATCCATATTGTAGATGTGGTTGTTTTCAATAAAAATGGTATAACAGCCTGCCAAAATACCGTTATTGCTGCCATAGATCAAATTATTTCTAATGTAATTGCTGTCTCCGTATGAATCTTCCTGGTTGATTCCATATCTGGTAGAGTCAATAAAGGTCGGTTTGCCGTCCAGGAAGCTGCTGCTCGCCTTTCCATTATCCCGAATCGTATTGTATTGAATAGCATTATAGCTTCCACCCAGTGTAATTCCGCCTCTATGCCCGTTGAAAATTTCATTTTGTTCTACTATATTGTGATGGGGGATCAAGCCGAATTTCAGCGTGATTTGCATGTTTTTTGCAGTGTTTGTCTCATTGAAAAAGACAAATCTCATCTTTGATGCAGCTGTCGGAATCGAGATGTCCTGGTAAATCTTTCTCCTTTTCAACACCCCAATAAAAGAATTGTCTGCCCTGTAGAAAAAGATGTCTGCCTCTTTAGTGGCTAGAGCTGTCAATCTCGTATAACCAGCCCCTGCAATAAGGAATGAACTGAAAGATACATCCGATGGGATGGAAATAAAAGCTGATGTTAAAGAATCAGCTGATGCAACAGGCTTTCCTGTCGTATAATCCAGACTGTTTAACGTGAATCCAAAATTAATACCTGCTAACTCTCTGAATGATGAACTCGTAAAAGTAACATTGTCCCCCATATAATCTCTTACTGTGCAGTTTTTTAATGAAGAATATTTTGTGCTTTTAGCGAATACAACACCATATGAATGCTCCATCCTTCTTTCCTCAGGGTTAACAAAACTGCGGTCTTCCCTGCAGCCAATGATTGTGCCGCCCTTTAGATGAGCGTCTGTTACATTCTCAAACTCAATGCTGTTTCCCTTGAAATTATAAAAATCAGCACTTTTTCTGGAATCGAAAGGTGATTTTCTGTCTGAATCAAAAATCACTTTAAGAGTTGATCCATTTAAATCAAAGATGAAATTGCTTATCATCTTAATGACTCTCGGATAACAGATAGCGTAGTTTCCCTTAGGTAAAACCGCCCCGCTGTATCCGTTGTTTTTTGCAAACGCCAATGCATTGTTTATTCCCTGTATATTTGCATCTGCTTTCAAATAATCGGCATTTGTATATGGTTTAACAGGAAATCCCTGGCTGATATTCCACCTGGCAAGTTCAATAGTATACATACAAACTATCCTTTCAAAATAGTGTAGTTTGTATAAGCTATGTTTGAATAATTCAAGCTGATTGGACGAAACAAGGTGAAATAGGGATTTTTATAATAAAAAGGTCCTATCCTAAGAGAGACCAAAGTATCACTAGAAACCCTTTTCAAGCAAGAATTGGTTGCAGTAATAGAGGTGTAAATCTAGTTATTTGTCAGCCTGCTATTGAATCAGCTGTTCGAACGGCTGATTTGATGCACTTGATAATCATTTCCTGTTCATCAGGTGTCATACTCGAACCCGATGGAAGACATACTCCTCTTTTGAACAAATCTTCAGATACAGCTTTGTCTTCATGGTGTGAATAGAATGGAGCATCTTTAAACAACGGCTGCAAATGAAGGGGTTTCCATACGTGTCGAGCCTCTATGTTTTCTTCCTCAAGAAGCTGAATCAGTTCCGACGAATTCAGGCCGAATTCCTGTTTATCGAGTGTCAGCGCCGTCAGCCATCTATTTGAGACAGAGTCAGCTAATTCTGGCATAAACTGAATACCCGGAAGACCTTGAAGCTGGTCTCTGTATGCTGAAAAAATTGCTCTTCGCGACCTGACTCGATCATCCAATACTTCAAGCTGACCACGCCCCACTCCGGCTAAAAGATTGCTCATGCGATAATTATAACCAATGTGGCTGTGTTCATAATAGGGGGCTTCATCTCTGGCCTGAGAGGCAAAAAACCTGGCTTTTTCAAGCTGCTCAATGTGATTGGAGACAAGCATGCCGCCTCCGGAAGTGCTGATGATTTTATTGCCATTAAATGAAAAAATGCCAAAGTGTCCGAACGTGCCGCTTTTTTTCCCTTTATAACTTGAACCGAGGGACTCTGCTGCGTCCTCGATTATTGGAACATCATAATACTTGCATATCGTACTGATTTCGTCCATTTTTGCACTTTGGCCATATAAATTGACTACAATAACAGCTCTGGGGATCTTCATGGTCCTTTCTGCTTCTTTGAAAGCCCGCGCTAATGCCTCCGGGGACATATTCCAGCTTTCAGGTTCTGAATCTATAAACACTGGTTCAGCACTTTCGTACAAAATAGGATTTGCACTGGCTACAAAAGTAAGTGAGGAGCAGAAGACAGTATCGTTTTTTTCAACTCCGAGTAATTTTAGAGCAAGGTGAATAGCCGCAGTCCCTGAGCTTAAAGCTACCGCTCCTTTAGAGCCAGAATAATCTGCGATTTCCTTTTCAAAAAAATCCACATTAGGACCGAGGGGTGCAAGCCAATTGCTTTCAAAAGCGTCGTTAATGTATTTCAGTTCATTCCCGCTCATGTGAGGAGGTGACAAAAATATTCTTTTTCTCATGACAGTTCTCCTTCTTATCTTTCAATAGATATCTAGCCGGATTGCCTGCTGCTTTTGTATGTTTTTCAATATCATGAATTACAACAGACCCCGCCCCAATTATGGCCCATTCTCCTACTGTCCTATTAGGAATAATTGTAGCTGAGGCCCCTATATGCGCACCGGCTCTAATTGTTACACCGCCAGTCAGAGTCGCATTGGGAGAGACATGAACGAAGTTCTGAATATGGTTGTCATGCTCAATAATAGAGCCTGAATTTACAATGCAGTGACTTCCGATTTTCGTATTGGCATTGATAATGCTGCCGGGCATCACAACAGTACCGGGTCCAATCTCTGAAGTAGGGCTAATTAATGCAGACGGATGAATCAGTGCTGCAAATTGATTATGATCAATGGCTAAACGATTTACGATGTTTGCCCGCACGCGGTTGTCACCAACAGCAACAAAAAAATAGACTTCAGGAAATTTTTTTGTTAGAAATGCGTAATCGGATATTCGCCCGTAATATACCCCATCAATTTCCTTTCTATCTTCCGTTTTATCATCTAAAACACCGCCAAGCTGATAAGTATTCTGTTTTTGAATGATGTCACGTATTACTCTGCTGTGTCCCCCGTCACCAATTACTGTAAGTATAGGTTTATTCACTGCCGGCACCCTTGAATTTTTGCGCCGTTGCAAAGCCAGGCTGATTGATTCCGTCTGATTTCAATACTTTTTTTAGCGTCATCAGCATAATTTTCACATCTAACAGATATGTCTGATTTTTAACATACCAAACATCAAGTTCAAATTTCTGCTCCCATGAAAGTGCATTTCGTCCATTCACCTGAGCCCATCCAGTGATACCTGGTTTGACTAAGTGCCTTTTAGCCTGCTCATGTGTATATAAAGGCAAATATTCCATCAGCAATGGTCTTGGACCGACCAAACTCAGCTCTCCTTTAAGAACATTGAAAAGCTGCGGCAATTCGTCAAGGCTGTATTTCCTCAAAAACCTTCCATAAGAAGTTAACCTTTCCTCATCTGATAATAAAAAGCCATTTTCGTCTTTCTGTTCCGTCATGGTACGGAACTTTAAAAGAGAAAATGGCTTGTTTCGATAACCAGGTCTTTTTTGCTTCAAAATGACAGGTGAACCCAAATCAACTTTGACGCCGATGGAAATAATCAAAAGTGGAAATGAAAATAAAAGGAGCAATAAACTTGAAGCAATTATATCTGTAATTCTTTTCATTTGATCACACTCTTTTCTTTAGTCATACATTTATTTCTATCTTGCTCAAATAGACTGTCAGTTACAGGAAACTGAAAGACGGTCCTTTTAGAAAATAGATTAGAGGCTGCTGAATTACAGGGTTTCACCTGCTGATATCTTTCGTTTTCCTGTGAAAAGACTTCCTGCCCTGATTTTCCATTTTTTTCTTTCCTTTCGGCTCAAACCGAACAACCAAAATGACAGAATGTAAAAAGATAAAAGAATAGTCACATTCATCAGAAAAGCAAACCATGAGGCGGCCGGAAGAAAATCTTTCAATACGATGCCAATCGTAATCATAAAAAAATGAATAACCGCAACGGGTGAGACCTTCGCAACGTATGTCCTGAATTTGAATTTGAACACGTGAATGTAAATCATGTTAACGATAATCCAATTTAAAATGATCATGGCAATAGCTAATCCATAAGCCATTCCGACAACACCATAGTCTTGAATCAGGAAAAAGCCTCCGAGAGCTCCCAATCCGAAAATTCCAAGTTGAAGAAATGCCCTGATTCCATCTGCTTTTTTTGCTCTTAGGATTAATACACAACTGTACTGAACAGTTTGAACAATCATCGCAAACATCAGAATAAAGCTTATATTCCATGACGTCACGTACTCAGACCCAACCCATAGCAAAATAAAGTCTTTTCCGTAAACGTAATATAACGACAGGATGGCTCCCATTAAATAAAATTGTAATCTGCCAATCTTAATTGCAAAGTGTGTTAGTTCATGTTTATCAGCACCATTTGTCACCATCTTCGTAACCATAGGAAACAATTTGCTGTTTATCACCCCGGATATATACTGAAAGTAACTGATGATTGTAATGCCAACTGCAAAGACAGCCACCTCTTTTGAGCCAAGAGTTGCCCCGATTATCAATAACCCAACTCTCCATATCATCATATCAGCCAGATTCCCTACGAAAATGAATATAGAATAACTAAAAACCTCTTTCAACAGATTCTTATTGAAATATTTTAATTTAATCTTAAGGTTCAAGTGTTTTCTTGAGAAATAGAAATAGAGCAAGCCGGTACATATATTTAATACCGTATCGACGATGACGATTGAGACTGATTTATACCCCGAGCTCAGTAATACAAAGACAATTGTCAGTCTTGCTATTATTCTGAAGAAGCTAATCAAATTAATAAATGGAAACCTCTCAAATGCCTGAATGTATGCATTGATGGCTCCAATATAGAAGGAAATAAAGATATTAAATAACAGAACTGCCAATAAAAGTTTAGCTGTATTCAATTCCTCGGCAGAAAGTGAGTTTCCGAAAATTCCATCAAAACAGAAATACATCACAGTTCCTGCTAAACAGACAATTGAGGCCAGAGCAGTATATATATATAACGAAAGGCTGATGAAACGATCAATCATTTCCTTTTTTTTCTCAGCTAAGTATTGAGAGACATATCTTGTAACAGCATTCCCAAAACCGAAATCCAAAACGGCTATACTGGCAATAAGTGCTCCAATTAATGAATAGATTCCATATTCCGACTGCCCCAATGATTTAATAATATAGGGTGTAAACAAAACACCAGCTGCTAATTCTAAAAGTAAAATCCCATATGAAGAGATGATTCCAATCTTCACGTTTTTAATGTTCGAAGACATTCAACTACCCTTCCATCTATATATTAATAGGTGTGTATGGAAAATTTGAAGATTTTTGTTTTACCATTATTTTTATCTTTAAAAATGAATGTGGTGAAATAATTTTGTTTTCCACAGCAATAGATTGAGTTTGCTTCTAACGTCCATTCTATTGCTATAAAAAATACTTAACAATGTAGCATGGATAAAAGAATATCTGCTAGCTGCAAATTCATTGTAAATGTGCTTTTCTTTTGTTAAATGTGCATTGAAATACATTTTTATGATCTTTTCCATTGTAATGACTTTGAACGTATTCAGGCTCCTATTGCTTAAAGACAGCTCGTTGCGGTCGATATAGTTTAAAATTGTAAGGACAGCATAGGAATAATCTTCGAGACGTTTCCATCCTTTTTTCGACGTTATGGAGCCATTTCTAACTAAGTAGTTATACAAAGGTTTATTTACAAAAGAGATTGTGGCGCACTTTGTAATCAGTCTGAAGATCGGAAACCAATCCTGAGTATACCTATCCGGTTCAAAGTACAGTTTATGCTGATCAATGATGGACTTTTTTATTAGCTTATTCCAAACTACACCCATCAATTGGCAATTTATGACCATATCCGCTACTTCCAACCCCGAATATACCTTTTCAGGTTTTACCTTTAAAGATACTCTATTTATTTTTCGGGGATGTGAAGTGTTTACTTCGCTGTGACCACAAATCACCATATCACTCTCATCTTCGGTAATTTTCTTTATCATTAATTCAAGCATATCTTTTTCAAGGTAATCATCTGAGTCAATAAACAAAATGTAGTCGCCCTGGGCAATTTCAAGTGCTGCATTTCTCGCTACTGAAATACCCTGATTCTTTTGATCTATTAATATCAAATTATTATGGGCTGATTTGTAATCATTAATTATTTTTAGGGATTGATCAGTTGATCCGTCGTTCACTACAATAACTTCAAAATTTTTGTGAGACTGGCTGAATATACTTTGCAGACAAGTGTCGAGATAAGATTCAACATTGTATACGGGCATGATTATTGAGATCATTTCATACTCCTCAATTATTATTGAGACATAATTTCGTACAGTTTATTTAGTTCTTCCTTTTTGCTGTAGTCCTTTGCCATGCAATTGGTTGACAGGCGTTCCCTGAACGGATGATCAGATATTAGTCTTTCAATACCTTCAACTAGTCCTTCAATGGAAGCTTCAGTGATATATCCATCTTCTCCATCTATCAACTGAGCCACGGCAGTGGGATAATTAGAGATCATCACTGGTTTTGATAAGATTTGCGCCTCAAGCACTGTCACTGCTTTTCCTTCATAGCGGGAGGGCTGAACGTATAAATCTGCTGACTGAATGTAGGGATAAGGGTTATTTTTCTTTCCGAGCAAAATAAAAGAATCTTCCAAATTATACAACTGAATCAGCTTCTTCAATTTTTTTTCTTCGCCTCCGTAACCGACAATATACCAGCTAATCTTTTGATTGCCTTTATCCCTTAGGACTTTTACAGCTTCTACAGCCAGGTCGATGCCTTTTGCATATGACAGTCTAGCAACAGTAACAATTTTAAAGCGATGATCGGTCAGCAAAGGATTTATTACTTTTTCTTTGGACATATGTTTGATAAAGTCAGGAGAATTTGTATTTTCGACAACCAAGACTTTTGGTGAAAGCTGAGGATATTTAGTCAAGAAAGCATTTTTACACTCATCAGAAACAGCTACAATATGATCAAATTCTTTCCACACGATTAAGTCTTCTATAATATCTGTTTCAATTTTTGAGTAATCTGTATGGATCCAAGCCACTTTTTTGTGAGCATTCACTTTAAATGCCACGAAATCATGCGGCCATAGATAGCTGATGGCCGTATCATAGGTTTTTTCTAATTTTGGAAGGTGTTTTATAGAATATTTCCACATAAGCTGCATTTGTATATAACCTGATTCAGTCATCTTTTTCAACCTTCGTCTGTAATCGGCGATTAATTTTGCCCTTAACCTGCCAGCAGCAAGAAGAAATTTTCTTTCATTGAGCAAGTTCATGACTGGCTTTCGAAAAGATGTATAATCAGGAACTTCTTTTAGTAAGTTCACTTTTTCAGGCAATGAGTCAAGTAAATCACCTGTATGACTGTAAAGCATCAGGTCAACATTGAACTTTGTATAATCAAAATGATTCAGCAAATTTAATAAACTTCTTTCAACGCCTCCAATTTCCATGTCGTAATTCGCTATTAAGACATTTTCCATACAGAGCCTCCTATCATTTCATGACGTCTCTTATTCTGGCAATATTATTTCCGCCAATTAGTTTAGAAACACATACTTTTAAATAACTTTTCATCCTCGCTCTGAAAGGAAGCCAGCTCTTATAAAAGTAATGGATGGTATACGTGTTCTCGGTCATAAATTTTCTACTGTTAATATAATCATATGGCGAAAAATAAGTCTGTGGATAAAAGGCACCAATCTCCTCGATTATCTGAAATTTACCGTTTAACAGCAGGCTTTTGCTTTGCAATAAATTAGTGACTGCTGCTACATTTGTTAAACTATCGTAAGACCCGTCTTTCTTAAGAAAGGATTTATTTTCGTATGAGTCTAAAAATTCTTTTATAAACTTGTTTTCTCTCATTGCCCCAATTGTACTGGTAGCTATAAAGTTTTCCTGCTCAAAACCCCAAAAAGATTTGTGCATAAGCATCTTTTCATCAAATGGTTTGAAGACCTCAACATCTGTATCCAAATAAATTCCACCATAATGGTACAGAACATAAACTCTCACATAATCACTGACAAAAGCATATTTACCTGCTTTGTACGCTTCTTTTACATATGAGTTTAACTGGACATCGAACGTCTCCTCATTCCATTCCATAATTTCATACCCAATCAGGTTTTTTCTCCAGCTTTGAATGCATTTTTTTATGATTACTGGTTTTTCTTTTTTTCCAAACCAGCAATAGTGGATTAGCTTAGGTATATGAATTGTTTGTCTTGCTGCATAACTTTCCATTTCCATACTCCTTTCTGCCAATTCGGCAAACCTAAGTGTTTAGAAGTTCAAATAATCACTGCCATAATTTAATCCAAAACCTATAACGTGCTCGTAATAAAAATACAATAAGTAGCAAATGAGGATTCCGAAATAGATTAATCTTTCGTATTTTTTTTTAAACAATTTAACCAGCCAGGACAGCAGAATCAAGTTATAAAGGCCAAAATATATATTAAATCTGGCAAATATCCAGTTTTGTGTAGCAATAATCATAAAAAGCACGCTGATAATGGATAAATTTACGATGATGTCGCTGTGAGGCCAGATCTTTCTTAATTTATCCCTGCCTAAATATGCAATCATTACAGGTACAGCATTAACGAATACACGGATAATGCTGGCACCGCCTTCTTGAAACTCGCTGTATTGTGCATATTGAGTATTGCTTATGGCAGAAAATAGAAGGCTTGAAAATTCGTTAAACCCGGCTACAATCATTACTGCAGCTCCAAGGAGAATAAAAGTAACCTTTGTCCAGGCTTCTCTTCTGACAATAAAGTATATGGGCAGCATGATTAGAGCGCTTTTATGTACTGTTGATGCGAAGAGAATGATTAACAGAAATTTTTTGAGATGTCCATTTATAATGTATTTTGTGGAAGTAAAGACAATAGCTGCAGCGAGAAATTGTCTTATGCCGTTCATTGAAGTTGTAAACATCCCGGAAGCTATATACACATATATGCTTAATTCAATCATTCTTGAGTAATTTAATAGAACGATCACAATTAACAGATTTGTAATAAGTGCAGTTGTAAAAATAAGAATTTGCGGATCAGATGATAGTTGCTGTAAAAGCATTTGATAAATGTTAAATCCAAAATCTCCGCTGTAATCGATATTGTTCCAGGACAACTGATTTTCTTCAAATGAATTCATGTAAAAAAAAGTGTCTCCAATATTATTCTGAAGACCTGCAACAGCAATTAATGAAATGGCTGCAAATGCCACGAAGATCTTATTAGGTTTAATATAAGTATAGTCACCTATCGCCGGCTTGCTGAAATAACGTCCAAAAAAAGAGAATAGATAGGCCATCCCCAAATTCAACCACATAACAGTCATACTTAAATTCCTTTCACTTTACTTAAAGGCATTGACAGCTTTTTAACGGTCAGAAAATTTCAGGAACAAAAACAAACCTATACCAGCCGGTATAGCTGCTAAAGTTGTCAGTTTTCTTGGTGATTCATTTATAAATTTTTTGTTTTTTATCATCAGACTGCTGGATACATAATGCACAGATTCCCTAAATCTGTCCTTTAATGCAGGTGAATATTCCATGCTGACTTTACGAAAAAATGCAAAACCATTTGGATTTTTTTTATATTGAGTAAACATGTTTAAACTGGAGCCATCAGGTAAATATTCTACATGGCATAAAACTTCGTTCATTAACAGAAGCGGAAGAATTTGATCAATGAGCACATATTTGTAACTGAGCGGACAATATTTTTCTCCGGGAAAAATGGGATAAGGCGGTGTTTTCCTAATTAGATCTGTTCTGTATACAAGTTTCTTGTCTCCCTTTACTTTATATTTTGAGTAAAGGTTGGTTAATGTGGAGTGATGCAGCTTCTTAGGTATGCTTGTTCCTATTATTTCTCCAGAGGGTGATGCATCCAGACCGACAATTCCTGCAAAGCGGCTACTGCCATTTTTCTTCCAAAAAGAAACGATTTTTTCCACGGCATCATCAGACATATAGTCATCAGAGTCTATGCAGACATTTAATTCTGTTTCAATTCTTTCGTATGCTGCATTATGTGCACCATGCATGCCTAAATTATTTTGAAAGTGATAGTCAATTGGAACAACCTTTTCTCTTCTCCAGGCTTCAACAAGCTCTTTTGTATTATCTGTCGATCCGTCATCAATGATCATCCAGATAAAATCTTTACATGTTTGCCTTTTTAGACTTTCATAACACTTATGGAGGGTATATGCACGATTATAAGATGGGGTAAAGACCGTTAATGTTGGTTTCATATTTAAACCCCCACTGTTGTTTCTGATTTTTCAATATAGAACTCTGCCAGCCATTTTGACATACTTGTTGTGTCGTATCCTTTTTCTCTGAGAATTGAGACCGTATTGTTTCTGTTTGGTTTCACTGACAGTATTTTACTGGCCCATTTACTTGCTGGCTCTTTTAGATTTACAAAACTTATGCTTCCGGTGACATTTGTTTCCTTAGTAATGGCAGCTGATGCAAATACCGGTAATCCTGCTGCCTGAGCTTCAACCAATACCACTGGAAGACCTTCGAAAAGTGATGGGAATAGGAAAATGTCCATTGCCTGCATTATGTTAGGTATGTCTTCTCTCACTCCAAGGAATCTTACGTTATCTGAGAGTCCAAGTTTCATCACTTTTTCTTCTATTTCTTTTTTTAGCTGGCCTTCACCGGCAAGCAGCAGAACTGCGTCTGGCTTTTTGCTGCAGATTTCTTTAAAGATATCGATTAAGAATGAATGGTTCTTCTGCTTATTGAATCTTCCAATATGCCCGACAACCAATTCATTTTTTAATTTTAACTCTCTTCTTATTTCTTTCCTTTTATAAACATTGAATTGGAATTCTTCTGCGTTTACTGCATTATTCAAGACCGTGACATCACTTCTGTCTCCAAATAGCCATGTTCCGGCTTTTTTTGAGCAGGCAAAATAGTCTGTAGGTGATTTTTTCATATAATATCTTGCATATAGTCTAAAAGGAAATTTAAAATCTAGCCCTAGGTCACTTAAATGACTATGAGCGATCCTGCAAGGAACATGAGCTTCTTTAGCTGCATGCAAAACAAAACTGCTGTTTTCGTTGTTATGAGCATGTACAATTCTGTAATCTCTGTTTTTCACGAAAAAATCTTTTAGCAGATTGAAATAAAGATTATAGTTCCCGGGTCTAATAGCTGGCATTCTGAAAATCTGCCCGCCAAGCTTTTCAATTTCATCATCATAGTGTCCTCTATCCAGCCGGTGCACCATAAAATCAAACTGAATTTTACTGCGGTCTATTTTTCTGTAATAATTCATCAGCATGGTCTCAAGTCCCCCGCGATTCATGATGGTTACGACTTGAAGCACTCTAATCGGTTTCATTCTCTTCCTCCTAACGCACCTTTTTTCTTAAATATTCAATGGATGTAAGCATGATGAATAAGCCCAGTACGGATTGATTTTTGGCAAAGAAAAAAAACGTCTTCCAGGCCACCGAACAATGCGTTGTATTGAACTGCCTGAGTGAACGTTTCATATGATCACTGCTTATTATTTTTTTCAGTTGTCTTAATCTATCAACAAAAGAACTTTCGTTGGATTTATTGATAGTGTTTAAACCTAACCCAAGCGTATTGAGACTGATGCGATTTTTTAGAACTGCCTTGTATTCGCTTCCCAGATTTTTTTTTTCGATGAAATTTTCCATTAATTGATAGAGAGTAAAAAACTGATCAGTCAAATGACAGTTGTATTTTGTGGTAACCGATGATTCATTTGATCGCCAGTAATGATAAAGCGGCTTATTTATGAAGATGAATGATTCAGCATGATAGACAGCGTGTATGTTAAATAGGGTATCTTCATTGCTGCCGATCAATTTTAGATCTGTAAAGAAAAGCTCCTGTTTTTTAATCAGATCGGCTTTGTATAACTTAGACCACACGGTTCCCCATGAATCAAGATTTTCCGGGGAGGCAGCCTCTTTATCTGTCGGCCCTATAAGCCTTTTCAACAAAACAGATTTCAGTTCAGAACCTTTATATGAGATGAATGGAGGCATATTGAATTTTTTAACATTGGAATGTGTTCCAAATTCACGAACGTAAGAACACATGACAATATCTGTGTTCTCTCTTACTGCCGCTTGATAAAGTTCATGATACATTGAAGGATGAATCCAGTCATCGGGATCAACAAATCCAATATAATCTCCTTGAGCAATCCTTAATCCATCGTTACGTGCATCTGAAACACCATTATTATGTTTATGCACAACAATTATTTCAGGGTGTTTATTTTTGTAATCATTTAAGATCCTGCCGCTTTGATCAGTTGACCCATCGTTAATACAAATGATTTCAACCTCTTTAAATTGCTGATTAAGCAAACTTTCTAGGCATCTTGATAAATAGTTTTCAACATTAAATATAGGAACGATTATACTGATTTTGGGTTTCATTATCTTCCCTCTGCATGTAAGTGTTATAGATTATTTCGAGTTCGTGAATAACAGATGATCTCTCATATTTTAGAAGCCTCAATCTGCTCATCTCTCCAAAATGTTCTTTCTGCGCTTTAAAACTACTTATCTCTGCCATTTTTTCTGAAAAAGTAATTGCATTAAAATCTTGTATGATGAATCCATTCATCCCATCCCTCACAAGCTCCCGATGCCCCCTGTTGTCAGTCGCGACAATTGGGAGGCCGCATGCCATAGCCTCCATTATATTGACAGGAAGCCCTTCACGTAAACTGGAAGCGACGGCCAGGTCACACATGGGAAGGATGTCTGCGATGTCTTTTCTGAATCCAAGGAAATGGACCGTGTCTATCATTCCATTTGCTTCAGCAAACCGTTTACATTCATTCAGAAGAGGTCCCTCTCCTGCAAGCAGCAGCTTAGCGTTCGGTACTTTGTTTTTCAGGTGACAGATCGCCTGAAGGAGAAGTTTTTGATTTTTGTTTTTATTGAATTCTGCTGCGTAGAACATGAGAAAGTCATCTTTTTGATAGCCGTAAAATTTTCTTCTCTGTTCTTTCTCCTCATTAGAAATGGGACAGAATTTTTCCATATCGACTCCTACTCCATGTATGTGTTCAATAGATCCGGCTTTGAACCGGTGCTTTAAGGCGAGATGATAGTCTTCATTGTTAATTGTAAGCAGGCAATCAGTATAAGAAGAAAGCCATTTTTCAACAGGATAATACGTTAGCCAGTTTTGAAGAGGGGCTCCTTTACAGAAATGAAAACCGTGTGCTGTGTAAAGGACTTTCGTGCCTTTTTTGCGTGCATCCCGTGCTGCAAGTCTTGTGAGAACCCCCCCAACAGGAGTGTGGCAATGGATAATGCTGTAATGATTATAATCAATAATCTCTTTCAGCTGACTGTATGCTTCCGTGTTTCTTCTATTAAATGGTGATCTTTTGATCGGCAAATTGAATTTAGAATCAGTATAAGGCAGATCAATGGTTCCTTGAGCAGCTACATGAACTTCCCAGCCATTTTCCTGAAACCATTTAAGTACTGGAAGATGAAAACTTTTGAAATGGTAATCCACTGTTGCTGTAAATAGTATTTTCGGCTTCATTTTTTCATCACCTGCTCAAAACAAAAAACCCGCTGGAAGCGAGTTCTATGCTGATTTTAGTTAACTTGAAATCGACAGCAGTTCTTCCGTTTTAACACGCTGATTGGCAAGGTCTAAAAGCCGTATTCGCAGTTCATCTTTTTGCATTTCAGAAAATGAACTGATGATATCGTGAATTTCCTCGATATAAAGTGTGGCTGTTTTCCCTACATAAATTTTTGGGTACACTTGCTTATCGTGAACTTCATCTTCTTTTAATAGCTCCTCAAATAGCTTTTCTCCCGGTCTCATTCCTGTTACCTCAATATCAATATCATCCAATGTATGTCCTGACATTTTAATTAAGTTTTTAGCGAGATCCATGATTTTGACCGGCTCTCCCATATCGAGAACAAATATTTCTCCGCCTTCTGCCAGCGCACCTGCTTGCAGAACCAGCCTTGAAGCTTCAGGGATTGTCATAAAGTAACGGACCATGTCAGGGTGAGTGATCGTTACAGGACCGCCTTTTTCAATCTGTTTTTTGAATAGGGGAATGACACTTCCTCTGCTTCCAAGAACATTGCCGAACCTGACCGCTACAAATTTCGTCTTGCTGATTGTGTCAAAATGCTGTACAAGCATTTCAGCCAGTTTTTTTGTAGCGCCCATTACACTTGTAGGATTTACCGCTTTGTCGCTTGAAACCATGACAAAAGTGTCAACGTTTGCCCACCTGGCTGCACTGGCAGCGTTTCTAGTTCCGATAACATTATTTTTTACTGCTTCTTCCGGATTGCGTTCCATAAGAGGAACATGCTTGTGAGCGGCGGCATGGTACACAATGTTAGGTTTGTGCAAATCCATAATCTCGAACATTTTCTTCTCATCCTGCAGATCGGCAATTTCAGTAATAAGCTGAATTCTGTTTGATTCTGGCTCTCCTTTTAATTCCATCTCAATAGAATAAATGGAGTTTTCACCGTGACCTAAAAGGATAAGTTTTTCTGGCTGAAAAGGGATGATCTGCCTGCAGATTTCAGAGCCAATTGATCCGCCGGCACCTGTAACCAGTACGGTTTTTCCTGTAACCTTCTCGGATATACTTCTTATATCCAGTTCCACCGGTTTTCTGCCTAAGAGGTCTTCCACTCTCACTTCCCTAATCTGATTCACTGAAACTTTACCTGAAATTAAATCTTCAAGCATCGGAATAATTTGCGTTTTAGCCGTTGTTTTTAAACACTCATTAAATATATTCCTCAGCCCTTTTTTACTTAATGAGGGGATGGCAATAATGATGTTATCAACCTGAAGCTCCTTTACTTTTTCTTCTATGGACTTTACGTTTCCCACAACAGGTATACCCAGAATGTCCAGCTTGTGCTTAGCGGCATTGTCATCTATAAATGCTATAGGACAAAGATCAGTATCCGCACTTTTCAAAAGCTGTCTTGCTACCATTGTTCCTGCAGATCCTGCTCCAATAATGATTGTCCGATTCTTGGTTATTGGATTCGTTATGTATGTATCGCGAACCATTCTCCATAGAAATCTTGACCCTCCAATAAGTAGCAAGTGAACCATCCATGTTGCTGCCAGAAGCCTGAAATCAATACCAGCTTCAGCAACCACTTGTACTACTCCTGCTGCCGCAATCGAAAGCGTAACAGTTTTTAAAATAATGTTCAGTTCTCCTATGCTTGCGTATTCCCATGCTTTGTTATAAAGCTTGAAACGGATTGAAAAGAGGTGATGACAAACAAATAAAGTCAGTGAACTTATTACAAGCGGCAATGTCCACTCAAACATGTCAAGGAGGAATCTGCTGAATAAAACAGCAGAAAGGACAATTAAAGAATCAATAAACACCATGAGAAATAATCTTCTATTATAGGTCATCCACTACTCCTCCTTTTGATTTTTTTCAGTGAGAATGAGTTGAATGCTGTTCACTTTTTTCAGAACCGGAGCTTTAAATTTTCCATCTTCGTTAAGCATTAGCTCAATGACAAATACAGGCTTGAGTTCAACTGATTCCATTTGAACCTCTCCTTTTCGGTCATATAGATTTAAGCGGAGCGTTCCATAAGGTAACTCTCCGCTTAAATCTACATAAATGGGGCATTTAACCCCTCCTCACGTCACCCCAGCGACGACTTGCGTCTAAGGCTTTTCAGCCCACAGCGTGACCGAGTGCCTCCATTGATAACGGACAGGAGACATCACCGAATTCTTAATAAAGAACAAATTGATTGAAAATTTTTATTTAAATTCATTCAGTACGATGCCTAGCAGAGTTGCTCTTGCTGATGTAAGTATCCTGTTTGCTTCTGCTGCTTTTTCTTTATGGGTTTTTCCGTTTTGCACTATAAGAACCACGCCATCACACTCATTAGCCAAAATCTTTCCGTCAACAGCATCCAGCAGAGGAGGACAGTCTATCAGAAGATAATCGTATTGTTTGAGCAATGCTGTGATAAGATCCCTCATTGCCTGAGAAGCGATCAGTTCTGATGGATTATGAGGTATTGAGCCGCTTGACAATACATCCAGACGGCCTATTTCTGTATGGTGAATGGTCTCCTTTAATACTGCGTTTCCAATTAGAACATTTGTCAGCCCTTTATCATTATCCAATTTAAATAATTCGTGCAGGGAAGGTTTTCTTAAGTCTCCATCAACAAGCAAGACTTTATCACCTTGAAGTGCTAGTGAAACTGCAACATTTGCGACGGTCGTAGTTTTACCCTCTCCGTACCCGGGAGATGTAAACAGCAGAGATCTGAAAGATTTGTCGATGGATGAAAACTGCAGGTTCGTAATAATGGTTCTGTACTGATCAGCAATCACGCTGTTTGGATTCATGTATGAGATTAAGCTCTTTTTTCGTTTTGAAACACTGTTAAAAAGATTTTGCACCAAAGCCATCACTCCTTGCCTGCTTATTCTTTATATTGCTTTTTGTTGTATTGCGCTTTGATATTTTTGAGACGGTGCCGAGAACTGGTGCATCAAATATTTCTTCTGCATCCAATTTTCTGCGTATGCTGTCATCGAGAGAATCGAGAAGAAAAACAAGACCCACCGAAATAATTAAACCTGCAGCTGCTCCGAGTAAGATGTAACGGGAGTGATCTTCATTGATTGGGTAATAATTCGGCTTAGCTTCTGCCAGGACTTTCATTCCGTCAATAACAAGAAAATCAGGAATTTCGTCTTTAAAGGTGACAGCGGTTGTATTGGCAATTTGTGCAGCAGTAACTGGGTCCGGATCTATAACTGATAGGTTAATGACCTGTGATGCGCCAATTGTCTCTACGGTGATTTGTCCGCTGAGCGCTTCCCCCGATCGGTTCAGACCAAGTTTTGCAGAAACCTTTTCCAGAACAGCAGGGTCCCTGATAATAACATTCAGAGTGTTAAGTGTATCAGGAGTCGTATTAATGGCTATCCGGGTTGAAGTAGCATAAAGCGGATTTGTATAAAAAAGACTGTAGAATGCCCCCAAAAAAGTAGTCAGAGCAGTAATTACAGCAATCATCCAAATTCTTCTTTTCATCACATTGAAAATTTCCTTTAAATCAATTTCTTTCTCTTTCCCTGCTTTAAGAGGTTCATCATGGAAAGTGTGATTTTTCATAGGTTCCACCTTTCAGCCTTATAAGTTCTAAATAATGAACACAGAACAAAGATTTATATACGTTTTAGTGATTTATGTTACAATTGTAGTTCTTTATAAAGAACGTGTCAAGCGATAGATCTTTATTTTTATGAAAGTTATATAGGGAGCACATTTATATCCAGATATTCTGGTGCTAAATAGGATAAAAATGCTTTTTTTCGTTAAAAAGAACAAAAGTCCCTTGCTTTCTTTATAAAAATCATTCTATCATAGAACTATATTATTTTATATAGAACGTTTTTGTTTCTTATAAAGAAAAAGTCGGATTATTATTCTATCAGCTAAGGCTGATTAAGGAGATTTGAAATGCTTGGTGACCAAATTAGAGAACTCAGACTAGAAAAAGGGTATTCAATAAGTGAATTAGCAGACCTTGCAGGCGTGTCGAAATCTTATCTTAGTTATATTGAACGAAATATCCAGAAGAATCCCTCTTTGCATTTTTTAAAAAAAATTGCTGCAACCCTGGAGGTTGAACTTGAATATTTTCTAGGTCAGGAAAAAGGTAATCCAAATCAAATTGATGAAGAATGGAAAGAACTATTGAGTAAAGCCATCGCAGAAGGCTTAAGTAAAGAACAATTCAAAGATTTTCAAGAGTATATGAAATTCCAAAAATGGAAGCATGGAAAAAAACAGATTTATGAGTTTATGGATCACAATAAAAAAGAATAATGAAGGCCTCTTATCTAAACCTGATAAGAGGCCTTTTATTTACATTCGTTTCATCCTCACCTTCCCGCTAACAACTTCCTCCCCTTTCTGATTCCTCGCATTTACTAAAAATGAAGAAGTATCTCCATTCATTTCTTCTGCAGCTGCTTCCAGTGTAAGCACATCGCCTAAAAAAACCATTCCTTTAAAACGGACAGAATAGTCCCTGATGAACCATTCGTCTAAATAAGGAGAGAACAGCTTCCCGAGGCTGCCCATTGTCCACATGCCGTGAGCGATAACCCCCGGGAGTCCTGCTTTTTCTGCCTCTTCGTCTATGGTGTGAATGGGATTGTAGTCACCCGAGGCGCCGGCATATTTTATGAGAGCGAGTCTGTCGACGGGAGGAAGTGTGAGGCTTCCTAGCTTGGTGCCCGGCCGGAGATCAGCGATAGTCATACGGTTATCCCCTTTCTTGCGGCTTCCGTCATGATGACAGACTGCGTCATTGTGAAGATGACTTCTCCTTTTTCCGTTTCTCCCATTCTTTCAATTGTAAGGATGACCATGCTTCCGCCACTGCCAGTCCGTTCTTTGCAGTTTGATAGTCTCGAAGAGCACCAGATTATTTCGCCTGCGTAAAGAGGGCGCTCGTAGTGGAAGGTCTGTTCGCCGTGGATTAAACCTTTGGACGGCAAGTTCAGGCCTCCTATTGTGCCGTAGTTCAGAGTGACGGGAAAGGTTACCGGTGCGATATTCCGTTTGAAAGCTGACGTTTCACCTGCATCTGTGTCAGTATATAGCGGATTGTCATCGCCGATTGCGAGGGCAAATCTGCGTATGGCTCCCGGTTCAACCGTGTTTTCCACTTTTTCGGAAGCGCTTCCAATTAAGTGTTTATACATTTGACCGTCTCCCTTAAATGAATTGGCCGATCTTTACGTTTCCTTTGATCAGGTTCCTTGAGAGAATCAGGCGCTGTATTTCATCTGTTCCGTCATAGATTCTCCATAGACGTGCTTCCCGGTACCAGCGTTCGATCGGCAGCTCCCGTGTGTAGCCCATTCCGCCGTGGATCTGAAGGACGCGGTCGACTACTCTGTTGCCCATGTTGGAGCCGTAGAGTTTAGCCATGGATGCAAGGTGCCTGTTGTCTTCGCCCTGGTCCAGTGTGAACGCAGCATTAAGTACAAGCCATTTCGCTGCTTCGATTTCAGTTGCAGAGTCTGCGATTTGCCACTGGATAGCCTGGCGGTCTGCGATTGGTCGTCCAAAGGTTTCGCGCTCTTTTGAATAATCGATGGCCATTTGCAAGAGACGTTCTGCTGCGCCCACTGCCGTTGCGCCTACGATCCATCTTGCAAATCCTATCCATTCGAGGCCGAGCTTATAGCCCCCATGAAGCTCTCCCAGAATGTTTTCTTCCGGAACACGCACGTTGTCAAAGATCAGGGCTGCAGGGCCCCATTCGCCCATTGTGTGAATGTATTCAGACTTCCACCCCATATCTCTGTCAACTATAAAGCAGGTCACCCCGTCACGGCCTGTTGCACGGTGTTTTTCTTTGTCGGTAATCGCAATGACCATAACGAAATCTGCTTCATTTCCGCCTGTGATGAACGTTTTCTCGCCGTTCAACACCCATTCGTTTCCGTCTTTGACAGCGGTCATGCGGATATTGCGGGTGTCAGAGCCTGCTGCAGGCTCGGTCATTGCAAAACATGATTTTTTATCGCCATTAATCGTGGGAAGCAAGTATTTCTCTTTTTGCTCCTCGTTTGCGTAGTAAAGAATATTATCGGCCGATCCTCCAAACCTGAAAGGGACGAACGTTTTTGAAACTTCCATGTGAACGATGGCAAGCATCATTTGGCCGAGGTTAACACCGCCGTACTCTTCCGGTGTGTTGATTCCCCAGAAACCTGCCTTTTTGGCTTTTTGCTGAAGTTCTTCCAGTTTCTCTTTGGATAAGCTCGGACGTCCTTCCAGTTCATTTCTGAGGACTGTATTCTCAAGAGGCATTAATTCATTCTCTACAAATTTTCTGATTGTTTTCTGAACCATTCGCTGCTCTTCTGTTAAACGCAAATGCATGCCATTCACTCCGTTTCTTAAAAATACTAACCAGTTGGTATGTTTCTAGTTTATTTTGAAATTTCAGAAAAAACAAGTCTGAATTCAAAAAAAAGCCCTCTAATTTTCATAGAGGTGCTTTTCAAGAACATATCTGATGTCATCTGGAATGGATTCGGACTGTTTTTCATGTACATTGTAGTGGACATAAACAGCGGTCCCTTTTGCGCAAAGGGTACCCTCCTGGTGGATCTCTTCATATAATTCAAGGCTTGAATTACCGATCCGTTTAATCCAGCAGTATACGTCTGCCTTTTTTCCAAAATAAAGCTGACTTTTAAATTCAACATTCATGCTGAGGATAATCATTTTCCAGTCACTGAAAGAATGATCTGGATTAAATAACTGAAACAGGCCGTTTCGCCCCGCTTCAAACCAAACCGGTATGACGGTATTGTTGATATGACCAACACCGTCGGTTTCTGATACTCTCGGTTCAATCACTGTATGAAACATGCTCTGACACCCCTTCTGCTTTCAAATTTCCATGAAAGGCAGCGGTATAAATCCGCTTTATGTCATCACGTAATAATGGCTTGGGACTTCTTGCAAGCAGTCTCGTCTGTTTTGCCCCATTGTCTGCAAGTCTGTCAAGATCCTCTTCTTTTATTCCATATTCTTTTAAGCTCAGAGGAAGCCCTGTATCGTGAATCAGGTGCTTCATTTCAAGAACAGCAAGGCGGGCAAGTTCTTCATCTGTCCGTCCGTTGTTTTCAATTCCCAGTTTCCCTGCTAAAACGGCCATTTTTCCGCTGCAGGAGTCTCTGATCTCATCCATCACATAGGGCAGAAGGACGGCATTTGACTCGCCGTGGGGAATGCTGAAAAGCCCGCCTAAAGGATAAGCCAGCGCGTGTACTCCTGCTACACCTGCATTAAAAAAGCTTAGACCGGCAAGCATGCTTCCCCAGGACATGCTGTTTCTTGCTTCTTGATCTGAGCCATTCAGCACTGCTGTGCGAAGACTGGAAGAAATTTTACCTGCAGCCTCCAGCGCAAGTGTATCTGTCAGAACATCAGCATGAACGGACAGATATGATTCTATGGCATGTGTAAGGGCATCAATCCCGCTTGAAGCCGTTGCCCTTTTCGGTAGAGTATAAGTCAGTTCAGGATCAATGATGACCGCATCTGCAAGGAGATAAGGATGAGTGATGACATCCTTTGAATCCTCGAGGGAGAAAACGGCAATGTCCGTCATTTCCGCCCCGGTTCCTGAAGTCGTAGGAATTAATAGTTTAGGCAGCCCTTTATTTGACAGTGATTTTGTTCCCGTCAGATTCAAGTAATCCTCGACGGCACCTTCATGGCATGATAAAACAGCAGCCGCTTTGGCAAGATCAAGACAGCTGCCCCCTCCTATTCCGATAACCAGGTCAGCGCCTGACGCTGCAAGAGCTGCTTTTGCCCGGTTTCCGGCTTCAGAAGTCGGTTCAGGCTGGATATCAGAAAAGATTTCAAGTTCAATCTTTTCTTCTTCAAATGCCTGCAAGAGCGGTTTCAGCACGTTTAATCCAATCAGCACCGGATCTGCAAAGAGATGCACTTTCTTCGCCTGATGCTGTTGAACCAGTTCAAGGACCTTCTGAAAGGATCCTTCACCTGTAATAATGATTGAAGGAGATCTGAACGTACTCACAATACCCCCTCCTTATTGCCGGAGAAAAAGGTTTGAATCTGCAGTCCATCTGATGAGATGTTTGTATATTCTCCGGCCGCAAACATGGAAATGGTCTTTTCCCAAAATCTCCTGGCCGGCACGTTTCTTTCTATCTGATTAACTTCCCATTTTCCGGGATGAAGCCTGAACAGATCATGTGCAGCAGTCGTACCCAGGGAATTTCTTCTGAACTTTTTCAAAATGAAAAATTCCGCTATCGAAAACACGTTTTCGGACAAATCAAATCTTACGAGGGCAAATCCGGCATACTCGCCGTTATGCACGATCAAATACGGAAACCTTCCTTCTTCAACCCAGTATTTATCCAAATAAGCATACGGATCAAACAGACCTTTCACATTAACTGCCGCATCATTAAACTCGCTGAAATCATATAAATAGAACTGCATCAGATTTTCGAATACTGGTTTTTTCGAAACATCTGCCAATGATAGTTGATAAGACATAGATTCACCCCTTGTTAGGTGAAATTCTATTTAAACTGCGTTGTTCCTGCTTCAAAGCGGCAATTGGGCCAGTATTTGCCTGACTGTTTTCTCAGATTGAAGTCTTGCAGCTACATATGGCGGCTTTATGCGGCCTGCCCCTTCAAAAGGCTGTCCAATCCACATAACCGTGTCATCGATGGCTATGAACGGAAACGGGAGGTCTTCCTGAACCCATTCCCCTTTTATCGGCTGTTTTACAGAAGAAATAAATGTGACAGCTGCATCGGTCTTGTTCAGCTGATCTGCCCAGTCTTCGTTTAACCTTACTGATTCAGGAAGGCAAAGGACAATTTTTCTCCGGGCATTCTTAATGTCCTCAAAAACAGGCTCAAGCTTCAGAGCGTGCACCCATCTGAGCATGGGGTGCTGGTTTTTAATCCATGTCCCGATTTGCTGATGGGCAACAGTCTGCCCCTCTCTTATTTGATGATCCAAAAGCTGCCTGATTGCTTTTCCTGTGTAAACTTTCTCGCGAATGAATTGGGCATCACATATATGAATAAACTTACCTCTTGTCCTTGTAATGGCAACGTTTATCAGTCTCGAGCTGTCTTTGCCTGTCAGCAGCATGCCGGCTTTCTTTTCAGGAAAGCTGTCGACACTGTCAAAAATCATCACATCCCGCTCGCTCCCCTGAAATTTATGAACGGTAGCGGCCAAAATATCCGCGTGCTGCGCTTCAGCCTTATAAAGATCATCAAGAAGCAGCTGCATCAAGTGGGTCTGGGCTCTGTAAGGAGCTGCGTAACCAATCGATTCTGCTCCCGAGAGGACGGCTTCATGAATGCTTTGAAAAGAAAGCAAAAGCTGCCAGAGGTTAAATTTTGAGTGAGATGTCCGTTCTTTTAAACAATATTGGCCGGTGAAGCTTGCATCAAGGAGGATCGATGCTCTTCCCGGGAATGGAGCACGTTCTGAAAGACTGCTCCGTCTGCTCAGTACATCTGAGTGATCTCCTACTTTATTCTGATAGATATACCGGTTTGTAAAAGAGGATATTTCCGGATGCATTCTTCTCTGTTCGTTCAAGAGGAGCATATGGGGATGAAGTCCTCCGCTTATGTCTGAAACACCGGATCTTACAAAGATATCTTCCTTGAGCCATTTTTCAGTCAGTTCGTGACGCGATGAAGCGATTGGCGGAAGCTGTTTAAAGTCTCCGCACAGAATGGTCCTTTTTCCAAGCGACGTAGCAAATGCAGCCTGCGGAACATAGGCCATGCTCGCTTCATCCACAAATACTGCATCATAGTCGGCTTCATAAATGGCAGGATCACTTGCAGCTTTGGCAAACGTGGTTCCGATAATATTGGCTTCTTTCGCAAACTCGGTTTCCTGTCTGCGGATCTTCTCAAGCACTCGGCTGATTTTTGTTTCCAGATCAAGAAGCGCATTTGAATCTCTTTTACTGAAAGAATGGGACAAATCCGTTTTTAAAAGCTTCCTTTCGCTGAGAAGATTCTGTCTTTCTGCCGCAATGGCCGGAGATTGTTCTGCAAGCAGGTCACTCACTGTAAGAGGGACTTTAAATGAATAGCCGCTTCCGGAACCGTAGCGGACAATTTCACCCGTCTTAAATTTTTCCCGTTTCAGCACGAATTGGGCAAGCTCATTCATCAGAACATCAACTGCATTATTGCTGTGGGACAAGATTAGTATTCGTTTGCCTTTAAAATAGAGATTCGCCGCGGTTCTTGCAAGCGTATAGGTTTTCCCTGTTCCTGGAGGCCCCCACACAAACGTGACAGGGTTGCAGATCGCTCTTTGCAGCAGCTCATGAACAGCATTTTTAGCTTTTTCAGGATGTTTTGCAGGCATAGAAGGGTCCATAAGCTTTTTTATTCTAGCGCGCTTTTGTTTGCTTTTTTTCATTTCGTCAACTCTTGCTGCGAGTTCTTCAAGCAGCTCCCATGGATCGTGAAAGAGAAAAGCTTCCGGAATCAGGTCGCCAAATGTCCGTTCAAATGAAAGAATGATGCTTGTTCCTTCAGAAGACAGTACGCGGCCATTATGTTTCAAGCCGTCCCATTCAAGTTTTACCGACGAACCGACGGGAGCATTGATTTTCCCTGTGGCTTCAAAATAATAAGTAAAAGCATCTCCGGAAGAAAGCAGATGCCCGTTTATGACCCTGTATTTTGTACTGCCGTATTTTTTCAGGTAGCTGATTTCAATCCCGATGGCCTGAAGCCATTCTTTTATGTACTGTTTTGTTGTCATCATGTTTGTTTCTCTCCGTTCATGCAAAGAAGCAGGACTCTATTTTGAGCCTGCCTGTGTGAACCATTAACTATACATGATTTTTCATTCTTCGTCATGGTGAGGGTCGTATTTCCAGAAATTCATCAGAAAGATGCATGGCGTTTTTGAAAGATGCCAGGCGCACAGTGAAAAGCACTGCCCGTAACTGTGCAGTGCTTTCTTTGCTAAGCTAAAACCCTTGCAAAAAATTCTTCATACAGAGCCTGAACAGCCCTTTTTTCCTGAGCTTCTTTTACGCCAAACATCATGCTGACTTCAGACGAACCCTGATTGATCATTTCGATATTAACGCCCGCATCAGCAAGCGCCTTTGAAGCTCGTGCCGCAGTGCCGATATTGTGGCGCATACCTTCCCCTACCATCATAATCAGGGACAGATTGTGTTCAACCTTCACTTCATCCGGCAGCAGATCTGCCTCAATACGTGCAATAATTTGTTTTTCAGTATCCGGAGTCATTTGCTTTTGCCTCAGGATAATACTTAAATCATCAATGCCGGACGGACTGTGTTCATAGGTAAGGCCAAAGTCTTCCAGGATTGAGAGCAGTTTTCGGCCAAAACCGATTTCCTTGTTCATTAAATACTTGTTCACATAAATACTGCAAAAATCATCATCGCTTGCTATGCCGATGACCGGCCCGTTCGTGTTTTTGCGCTCATTTACGATGCGCGTGCCGGGAGTAGCTGGATTGTTTGTATTTTTAATTTGAACCGGAATGCCGGCTTCAAAGGCTGGAATTAATGCTTCGTCATGAAACACGGAAAATCCCGCATAGGACAGTTCACGCATCTCCCTGTATGTCAGCTCGCGGATCTCCTTTGGGTTAGGAACGGTATTTGGGTTAACAGAGTAAACCGCATCTACATCTGTGAAATTTTCATACAAGGCTGCTCCGGTCCCATTTGCGAGGATAGAACCTGTTATATCCGACCCGCTGCGGGAAAAAGTTACAACTTCGCCTGCCTCGTTGTAGCCGAAAAATCCCGGGAAAATAAGAATGCCGGGCCATTCACAAAGCGACCTGAGATTTGTGTACGCCTCTTTTAAAACAAGAGCAGTTCCATTAGTTTCTTCGACAAGAAGACCCGCAGCTTTTGGATCTACATATGCTGCCTGAACTCCCCTGCTCTGAAAATAAGCAGCAATCAGCCTGGCGTTGCAGTCTTCTCCGCTTGCTTTGATGGCATCTATGTATCTCGCTTCATTTGAGCTGTCCTTGTGAAGCAGCTGCAGCAGATGATCTTTAATGCTGGAAACGATTTCACCAGGGAGTCTCAGCTCCTCTGCAATCTGAGCATACCTCAGGACAACCGCTGCCAGGATTTCTGCTGTTTGGAGTCCCTTCAACTGTCTGTCTCCAAGCTCAATCAACAGATCCGTCACTTTGCGGTCATCTGCAAAACGTTTTCCCGGAGCAGATACAACAACAATTTTTCTGTCTGCATCTGACACCACAATGTCAAAAACCTTTTTCACCTGCTCGCCAGATGCAAGCGAGCTGCCTCCAAACTTCACTACTTTCACGCGAACATCCCCTAAAGTTTTATAGTTCAGCTGTGCTGATCATTCTTCTATAGAATCCATAACTGCCTGAATTTTAAATCTATTTTACTCCTTTTAAGCGAACAATCAAGGATTTCTTTTGATTCTTTTAAATTTTTTGATTTCAAGTGCCGTATGATATGGTAAAATACATTTCGTCTATCGAAATATCACACAAAGAAGGGACTTGTAACATGCAAAGCGCTGCAGCTGTAAATAAACACGAACCTAAACCTTCAACGACTGTCTACAACATTTTATTCATCATCGGCTTATGTCATTTGCTGAATGACGCCATTCAGTCTGTTATTCCCGCCATGTTCCCGGTGCTTGAAAAATCAATGGGCCTTACCTTTACCCAGCTTGGCCTGATTGCGTTCACCCTGAACATGGTTTCTTCTGTTCTGCAGCCTGTTGTCGGCTGGTATACAGATAAAAAGCCGATGCCTTATGCCCTGCCGGCAGGATTAACATGCAGCTTGCTCGGAATTCTGGGGCTTGCATTTGCTCCTTCTTTTCCGCTTATTCTGCTCAGCGTTTTCTTTATTGGACTCGGTTCTGCTGTCTTCCATCCTGAAGGCTCGAGAGTTGCTTATTTAGCAGCAGGGGAGCGCAGAGGACTTGCTCAGTCGATTTATCAGGTAGGCGGCAACACAGGCTCTTCTGCTGCACCGCTGATTACCGCTTTGATTCTGGTTCCCTTAGGCCAGTTTGGGGCCATCTGGTTTACCATTGCTGCTGCTCTTGCCGTCCTGTTTCTTTTTTATATTGCACGCTGGTATTCAGCCAAACTTTCCTTCATTCGAAAAACTGAGAAGAAAAAAGGAACGGCGAAAAACAATGGCCGCCTGTCAAAGGGCGTCCTCTCGGCACTGGCCGTGATCGTTTTTCTTGTTTTTGCAAGATCATGGTATGGAAGTGCCCTATCAAACTTCTATACGTTCTACGCTATTGAGAAATACCATTTAAGTATTGCAGAATCACAGGTTTATATTTTTGTTTTTCTTGTGATGGGAGCACTCGGAACATTTGCAGGGGGCCCTCTCGCTGACAGGTTCGGCAAACGGAACATTATCCTTTGCTCACTGATTGCCTCTGCTCCGTTTGCTTTGCTGCTGCCATTTGCCGGTCCGAAGACAGCCTATGTGCTCATTGCGCTGATCGGGTTTATACTCAGCTCGAGTTTTTCAGTTACGGTTGTTTATGCCCAGGAGCTTGTGCCCGGCAAGATCGGTACGATGTCAGGGCTGACTGTAGGTCTTGCGTTTGGAATGGGTGCCATTGGGTCAGTGGCTTTAGGCTCATTAATCGATGCCTTTTCGTTAACCTCTGTCATGACAGGCACTGCAGTCCTGCCTCTTTTGGGGATTCTCGCTTTCCTTCTTCCAAAGGATCAGACTCTTCTTGATTGGCAGCAATAATCGACAGCCTTTGGCGATTTCGCCGAAGGTTTTTTTCTTGTTTTTGTCGCATTATGAATGATTTAACAGATTTGTAATCTAAAAGACCCCGGTTTTATGATATAACTATAAACAGAAAGGGGTTGTTTTATGAAAGTCTCGATGCGTATGATTGCCGCGCTTTCTGCAGGATTTGTCGCTTTATCATCCTATAGCCCTGCCTTAGCGCAAACAAGCGGGGATTCACTTAAACAGGCTGAAAAACAGCTGAATGAAAACAGTGAAGCTCTTGACAGGAAAGAGAAACAAAAGCAAGCAGTACATACCGCTGTACAGAAAATGGAACACGAACTTGCAAATACGGAAGCTCTAATCAAAAAAAATGAGAACGATTACGCTTCCATCCAGAAAAAAATCCAGGAAACAAATGAATTAATTGAGGAAAAGAAAATAGAAATTGTCGCACTTCAGGATAAAGTAATAAACCGCGAAGAAATTATGTACGCCAGGCTTACTGCTCTTCAGGAAAATGATCATGCCGATATCGTTATACATACGCTTGTTAATGCCGAAAGTTTTTCAAACCTTTTCGAGCGCATCGGTGCTGTTGCAACACTATTAAATGCAGACAATGATATTCTTGAACAGCAGGAAGCCGACCTGAAGCAAATTGAGGAAGACAAAAAAGAGATCGACAAGCAGGAAGCCCTCCTGAAAGAACAGCAGCTTGCGCTTGCATCAAGCGGCGCAAAGCTTGAGGAAGCTCTCCTTCAAAGACAGACGCAAATGGCTTCACTTAAAACCGAATATGAAAAGGTCTCAGCCGAGGTAACCCTTGCAGAACAGGAAAAAAGCGTCCTGCAGTCACAAGTGAAAGCGATTGAAACAAGCATTAAAAAAGAACAGGATGCAGCAAAAGCACGTGCGGCCAAAGCTCTTGCAGAACGGAAAAAAGAAGAGTCTGCACGGGCAGCTGAAGCAAGTGCGCGTGCGGAAGCCGAGAAAGCACGCAAAGCTGCACAGGCTGCTCCGGCAAAGAAGAAGGAGACCGCAGCAGTCCCGGCAGTGTCAAAGCCTGCTGAAAAACCAGTGCAGGAAAAGCCTGTCCAGGATGAAAGCAAGGTTTTCTATGTCACAGCTACTGCCTACAGTCATGAAGATACAGCAAGCGACTTCACGGCAATCGGCATTAACATTAAAGAAAATGCCAATATGAAGCTGATTGCAGTTGATCCGAAAATCATTCCGCTCGGAAGCAAAGTCTGGGTGGAAGGATACGGGGTAGCCATTGCAGGCGATACAGGCGGCGCCATCAAGAATCATAAAATTGACGTACTGATGCCTAACAGTGCTGAAGCGCGAAAATGGGGCCGGAAAACGGTAAAAATTGAAATCCTTGATTGAAAAAGAGAACCCGCGGGTTCTCTTTTTATTTGCTTCTTGTTCTATTGTAATAGCAATTAATTATTCTGCTAAATCTTTTCAGATAAGACGGGCTTTATGAGAAGATCTTTAATATAATCAGCCATTTCTTCATTATCAGTATGGGACTTGCTGTATAGCCTCCTCATTCTGAAGCCTGATGCCATAAGAACAAGAAATTCCGCTGTTTTTAATGCATCTACTTCGTCAGATATGACCCCGTTTTTCTGACCGGAAAGTATCCAGAACTTCGCGAATTCAACCATATAGTGGTCAAAGTCCCTGAGTGCGTTTCTGGCTGTCTTATGATCATAGCGTCCGATAAAATAGACTAGGATCCTGTTAACAACACCCTCCGGATTGTTCATCGCAGCAAAGCTCATAGAAATTACCTCAGCAGGATCCTTCATTTCCTCTTTGCTTTTCCCCATCTTCTCAAAAAAAGCTTCATTGATTTCCTGGATTTTTTCATCTAGGACCATTGCAAGCAAGTCATCCTTGCTCTTTATATAGTGATAGATGGCACCTTTTGATAATCCGGTTTTCTTCATAATCATTGCAAGAGTCGTTTTTGAACATCCTGCCTCATTTATGAGCTCTGCCGCGGCATGAAGCAGAGCTTTTTCAGAACGGACTCTCCTTTCAAACTGCTTCATTTCTCGACACCTCCTTTCTTCATAATAAAAACAGACCATTGGTTTGTAAAGCGGTTTATTGTCAGTTTCTGAGTTATTTTGCCGAGATTGATTGAGCATATCCTTTTCCTTTTTGGACAAACATTCTTAAAATGAAGTGGACATTCCAAATAGGAGATGAGCGCATGACCACACTGCTTGAACAAATCAAAGAGTACAAAGAACAGTTTAAGAAGAAAGCACCTGCCGAAAAACAGGAATTGATGAAAAGAGCAACAGAAGAGCTTCGAGCTTCAGGAACTGCTCAAGGCTTGAAAGCGGGAGAAAAAGCGCCTGATTTTACCTTGCCTGATGCTGCAGGAAAAAAAGTAACCTTATCAGAGGAACTTAAAAACGGACCGGTTATCCTTACTTTTTACAGAGGCGGATGGTGCCCGTACTGCAATCTTGAACTGAAGGCATATCAAAGAGAGCTGGATGCGATTAATGAAGCCGGCGCAAACCTGATCGCGGTAAGCCCTGAAACACCGGATGCATCCCTGTCCACGAAAGAGAAAAACGAGCTGGACTTCCTTGTATTAAGTGACGAAGGCGGGAATGCAGGAAAAGCATATGACCTGGTGTTTGACATGCCTGATTATTTAATTGAAGTTTATAAGGACTCTGGCCTGGATGTTGCCGCTCATAATGGAAATGATGATTGGCGGCTGCCTAAACCTGCAACCTTTGTCATCGGACAGGACGGAGTCATTCTATTTGCGGAAGTGGATTCAGATTACACAAAACGGACAGACCCGAAAAAGGTTGTCTCCGTTGTGCAGAATTTAAATAAATAATGAAAAAGGGCAGAATGTTCTGCCCTTTTTTCGTCTCTTTTTCTTTACGTATAATTATTTTTATAAAGCAATAAAAATAGCAATTTTGCCGATTTTTTTTGACAATTCAATTTTAATAGTAGTATTATTATACATGGTAAAAAGGAGGCTTCTTGTAACATGTCATCACTTGACAAAGACAAAATTGTACAAAGTGTACCGCAAAAAGGTTTTTTCGGTCATCCTAAAGGGTTATTCACCCTGTTCTTCACAGAATTCTGGGAGCGTTTTTCCTACTACGGGATGAGAGCAATTCTTCTGTATTATATGTACTACTCGATGAAAGACGGCGGACTGGGTCTTGATCAGCCGACTGCCCTTTCGATCATGTCCATTTATGGATCATTGGTTTATATGTCAGGAATTATCGGAGGATGGATTTCCGACCGATTGCTCGGCAATACGAGAACCGTTTTTTACGGCGGCGTTCTCATTATGCTCGGCCATATTATTCTTGCGCTGCCAGGAAGCATTCCGGCATTTTTTGTTTCCATGTTCTTTATCGTAATCGGTACAGGTTTGCTTAAACCGAATATTTCGAATATTGTGGGTGATCTCTACAGCAAAGAAGATAACCGCCGTGATTCCGGTTTCAGTATTTTCTACATGGGGATCAACCTTGGCGGTCTGCTTGCACCGCTTATCGTTGGTACTCTCGGGCAGAAATACAATTTCCACCTAGGATTCGGAGTAGCAGCTGTAGGTATGTTCCTTGGACTTGTTGTGTTCATGCTCACTAAAAAGAAAAACCTTGGACTTGCTGGAACGAGCGTTCCAAATCCGCTTACTCCTGCTGAAAGAAAAAGTGTTTTCGGCAGATTGGCGATTGGCCTTGCCGTCATTCTTGTTTTAGGTGCTGTATCCATTTCTACCGGATTCCTGACAATTGACCGCTTTACATTCATGATCAGTATTCTTGGTATTTTGATTCCAGCAGCATACTTTATCGTGATGTACCGCAGCCCGAAATCAACAGATGTTGAGCGTTCACGCCTGATCGCTTATATTCCGCTGTTTATCGCGGCCATGATGTTCTGGGCAATTCAGGAACAGGGTGCGACCATTCTTGGCGCTTATGCAGATAAACGCACACAGCTGACGTTCGGAAACTTTGAAATTCAGTCGTCATGGTTCCAGTCGCTGAATCCGCTGTTTGTTGTTCTTTTGGCTCCGCTTTTTGCGTGGCTTTGGATTAAGCTTGGAAACCGTCAGCCGTCGACATCCAAAAAGTTTGCTTTCGGACTTTTCTTCGCCGGGTTATCATTCTTAGTCATGATTATTCCTGCATATACAAACGGCACAGATACTCTTGTTCATCCAATGTGGCTTGTGCTCAGCTTCTTCCTTGTTGTTCTTGGAGAGCTTTGCCTGTCTCCTGTCGGATTATCGGCAACGACCAAGCTTGCTCCGGCTGCTTTCTCAGCCCAGACCATGAGTTTATGGTTCCTGACGAATGCATCGGCTCAGGCAATCAACGCACAAATCGTAAAGTATTACACACCTGAAACCGAAATTGCCTACTTCGGAATTATCGGCGGACTCGCCATTCTTTTAGGGGCAATCATGCTGATTCTTTCACCGAAGATTCAAGCGTACATGAAAGGTGTAAGATAATACAAAAAAGCCTGTCCTCACAATGGACAGGCTTTTTTTGCGTATTAAACAGTAGTCTCTTGAACGGCTTTCTCTCTGCATATCTTCGCTGCTCTCACCATAATCTTCAATGCCTCAACGGCCTCTTTTTCCCCTCTAGTTTTAAGGCCGCAGTCAGGGTTCACCCAAAATTGGCCAGCATCCAGCACCTGCAGCGCCCTTTCAATATTACGGATCATTTCCGTTTCTGAAGGTATTCGCGGACTGTGAATATCATATACTCCAAGGCCTATACCCTTGCTGTAAGAGTATGTTTCAAACGAATGAATCAATTCCCCGTGGCTTCTTGAAGTTTCAATGGAGATGACATCTGCATCAAGCGCATCAATTGCTTCAATCATGTCTTCAAAGCTTGAATAGCACATATGTGTATGAATTTGCGTCTCTGGTTTCACAGAAGCTGTTGACCGTTTAAAAGCCTTGACTGCCTCTTCCAAGTATTGTTCCCTCATCTTTTCTTTAAACGGAAGGCCTTCTCTAAGCGCAGGTTCATCTACTTGAATCATGCCTATGCCAGCGTTCTCTAATGCTTCAACTTCTGCTCTAATTGCGAGAGAAAGCTGATTTAACACGGCTGCTCTGGGGACGTCGGATCTGACAAATGACCAGTTTAATATCGTAACCGGCCCTGTCAGCATGCCTTTTACCGGCTTGTCAGTCAGCCTTTGGGCGAACAGGGTTTCTTTTAATGTCATCGGCTCCTCAAAAAACACATCCCCGTAGATAACAGGCGGCCTTACGCACCGTGAACCGTATGACTGTACCCACCCATTTGAAGTGATGGCCATTCCTTTAAGTTTTTCTCCAAAATATTCGACCATGTCTGTCCGTTCGAACTCACCGTGAACAAGGACATCAAGCCCCAGAGTTTCCTGGATATCAATCCACTTTTTTATTTCTCCTTCAATAAACTGAGAATAGTCCGAATCCGAGAGAGTTCCTTTTTTGTACTTCAGCCTTGCAGCACGCACTTCATTCGTTTGCGGAAAACTTCCGATTGTTGTAGTCGGAAGCACCGGAAGGCTGAATTTTCTTTGCTGAGCCTCTTTTCTTTGAGCTGCGCTAACTCTGTCAGTGCTGTACTCATCAAAAGAAGCATGTACAGAATGCCGGTTTCTTAAGTCTGAAGCTGCAAGTTCTGATATCCCCTGATCATAAGCTGAAAGAGTCTCTTCTTCAAAATTCATAAATTTTGTCAGCAGGGTGATCTCTTGCAGCTTTTCATCCGCGAATGCCAGCGCGCTTTTAACAAGAGGGTGTAAATTCCCTTCACTCCCTGCAGTTACAGGCACATGAATCAGGCTGCATGAAGGCTGAAGAATCAGCCGGTCTCTTCCGACCTTCTCCAGAATTCGGTTTACCAATTTGACTGTTTTCTGAAGCTCTGCCTTCCAAATATTGCGGCCGTCGATGACGCCTGCCGCAAGCACCATGTCCTTTGGAAAACCGAATGCATTCAAATGCTCCAGTGTTTTGCCGCTGTCATGAACAAAATCAAGGCCTATGCCGTCAACAGGCAGCTGAATGAGCTCTTCATATTGCTCTGGACATTCAAAGTAAGTTTGCAGAAGAAGTTTTGTGCTGCCTAACCCTTTTTTGATTGTTTCATAGATTTTTTTCGTTTTTTTCATAAAGGCTGCATCCGCTGCAGATGTAACAAATATTGGCTCGTCTATTTGTATCCACTCTGCACCTTCTTCTTCAAGCTCCTTGAAAACCTGAACATATAAAGGGACGAGTTTTTCGAGAATTTCTTCTTTCTTTTCTCCTTTTGAAAGGGCTGTTAGAGTCAGCGGGCCGACAAGTACCGGTTTCCCCGTAATCCCGGCCTCATCCTTTGCTTCTTTAAATAGCTCAAGCAACCGGTTATGGATAAGGCGGGGTTCTGTTCCGTCAAGCTCAGGAACAATATAATGGTAGTTTGTATTGAACCATTTTGTCATTTCTGATGCTACTATGTCTTTGCTGCCCCTGGCAATCGAAAAATACGTTTGGAGTGATGACGGGTCCTGGTCCCTGAATCTTTCCGGAATCAGTCCGAACATAACGGCCGTATCAAGTACATGATCGTAATAGCTGAAGTCGCCTACCGGGACAAGGTCAATCCCCGCCTCGCGCTGTTTGACCAAATGAGAGAGCCTGATTTTCTTCATATCCAAATGAAACTCCCGCTCCGTCAGATCTCCTCTCCAAAACGCCTCAAGAAGCTTTTTCCATTCTCTTTTTTCTCCAATTCTCGGATATCCAAGGTTTGAATTTCTCATTTTCATTGCGGTTCCCCCGTTTTCATAGTTTCTCAGCTCTAAACATGAAAAAACTCTCCTTTTTTAAAAGAGAGTTTAATGGACACAGCTAACTAGAGTTGAGACACAACAAAGGTTTCAACATACCGCATCACCCTCCCTATTTCGCGTAGGCTTAAAGTGCATACGACAGGCAGGTCTCCTGGCTCTGGTTCGTTGCATGCTGCTGCCTTCCCATTCCATTGCAGAACAGTGGCTTCGTGCAGAATGCTCCCCATTACAGTGGCGCGACCGCACCGGATTTTCACCGGCTTCCCTTTTAAGCTTCCGCGTATAGCGTCAGCACCCATCGCTTGTCAACATATTATGAATATTTTTGTGATTGTTTTTAACAATAGCTGATGTTTTTCAATCTTGCAAGACATTTCTTATTATTCAGAAAGAAATTCCGATTACTTTCCATTTGGCAGCCTCATAAAATCCAAGCTTTTTATACAGTTCTCCTGCATCTGGATTGTTGTAGAATAAATAGAGTTCTTTTTCATCTCCATAATCCCTGCATATTCTCGCAATGACTTTTGAGGCATATCCTTTTCTTCTGTATTTGGGAGGAGTTGCAACGCCGGCAATAACAGCAGTCTTCTCGTGATCTGTATAAATTCCTGCAGTTGCTGCCATCGTGCCGTTTTCCTCAAAGTAATAGACACTGAGTTTTCCGGAGAGGATGCTTTCATACTGTTCATCCGCAAAAATTTCTTCACTCGGACCAGCCATTTTATATTCTTCTACTTGAATAAATAAGCGGTAAAGCCTGCGGCAATCCTCAAGACTTGTGATTTTGCAGACTTCGCCGGATATGCTGCCGGCTGCTCTATTATCGTATTTCATCATGACTGAGTCACTTTCAATCTCGGTTTTCACAATCCTTTTAATTGACTCAATAAGCTCCTGTTTCCCGAAAATTCTCCTGATGCCTGTTTCCTGAATGACAGGAATAAAAGCCTCTACATCAGCAGGCATTACAGAACTGCAGCAATACATTTTATCAGGATAATTGATAAGCAAAGCCGTCAATTCAGCATCTTGATACTGACCGAAAACCCTGACCTGTTCATCTTTCAGGTCTTCTGCAATCAAAGCGTTTACATCATGGTTTTTATCTAAAAAAGCGACTGCCTGAGGATATTGATCTTGTTTAAGCAATTTTATCGCCATTTCGCATCTCCCGGGAAAAATTTTGGCCAGTCTATAGAATATTCTAACATTCTCCGTCCATTTGATATATATTTTAATAGAGAAGAAATTTCACTATTTGGAGAATTAGGTGTGTGCCCATGGAAATGAAGGATGTACTGTTGAATTTATTGCTCGTTTTGTCACCGCTTCTCATCATCCAGTTATTGTATATGAGAAAAGAAACGAACAAAAAAATGAACAAATGGCTGTTTGCCCTTCTTCCTGCGCTTGCCATTGTCTTCAGCATGCTGTATCCCTTTATGATTGATGGAGAGTTTTTCTTTGATTTCAGACGGATTCCATATGTTATGGGGCTTTTGTACGGAGGATATCCGCTTGGAATCTTTTTATTTATCGTCACAGTCGGAACAAGGGTGCTTATTGGCGGCAGCGGCATTTATCCGACAATTGTCATGGCAGGAATACTCGTTTTGTTTGTCCCGATGCTGTCTTCGTATTATTTGAAAAGCAGGCTGAGAATGAAGCTCTCTCTTGTGACTGCATTTGTTCTGGGTTCTCTGCTGTTATCGATTATCCAGATTGAAATGATGTATAAAACGGCTTTTCATCCATCGCATTATTTGGAGCTGATTATCTTTCACATTTTTGCAGCGGTCATCGGCACGATTTTGTTTGAAACAATCATTCAAAATTTTTATTTGCTGAAAAGGGTTATAAAAGCGGAAAAGCTTGAAGTTGTCAGCCATCTTGCAGCAAGTATTTCACATGAAGTGCGCAATCCCCTGACAACAACAAAAGGTTTTCTTCAGCTGCTCAGAGATGATGAAATAAGCAGGGAGAAACGGGACGAATATATCAAAATCTCATTAGATGAATTGGACCGCGCTACGAATATCATTAAAGATTACTTAACCTTTGCGAGACCAGAGGCTGAACATCAAAATCCGATTTCCATACACAGCGAGCTGAAAAACTGCATGAACGTTCTGACACCGCTCGCCCAAATGGAAAATGTCCAGTTTAAAGAGGATTTCTGCGAGGAAGAGCTCTTTGTGCTTGGTGATTCGCTTAAATTCAAGCAATCCATCATCAATATTTTAAAAAATGGCATAGAGTCCTATCATGCCGGTGGCCTGATCCAGCTTTCTGCTGAAAAAGAAGATACATATGTAAAGATCACTATTTCTGATTTTGGAAAAGGCATGACGGAGGATCAGGTGCTGCGGCTTGGAGAGCCATATTTTTCTACGAAATCAAACGGTACTGGACTTGGGATGATGGTCACCTACAGCATTATCCATTCGATGAACGGGCATATTTATGTAAACAGCGCACCTGGTCAGGGCACTGTTTTCCGGATTTTTCTGCCCCTTCATGTAAAGTAAGTCGTTCTGACATTGAGTTGCAAGCGTAAGGCCGGCCTCCCGCTTGGGTGACCGGCCTTTTGATTATACTGTCTGCTTTGCATCCATTAATCGCTTAATCGCAAGCTCTACTCCATCCTGATCATTCGTGAGGGTGATATCTGAACAAATCGCCTTAATTTCTGGACGCGCATTTCCCATGGCAATGCTTTTTCCTGCTGCCTCAAGCATGGATTGATCATTTATGCTGTCTCCGATCGCAGCGGTTTCTGAAAGGTCAATGCCTAAATGGCCGGCGAGTTTCTTCAAAGCAATGCCTTTTGAGGCCAATTTATGTTCAAGTTCAAAGTTATGGTCTGCCGACGTAACCAAGGTCAGATTTTCACGGTCTTTAAACTTCTCCCATCCGGCGTCCAGCTTTTCCTGGTGGAATGAAAAGGCAAGAATATTATAAATATCCTCGTTTAAGATTTCCTTGAAGCTCTCAATAAAGACAAATCCTGACTGGCTGTACTGTTTGCTGGCAGCATGAAGGAGCTTTGAGCGGTCGGCTTCCGGATTTGCACTTTTGATCCGGTCTATTTCAATCGACAGAAGCTCTCTTCCGTGCTGCGGGGTGAAGATTGCATTTTGTCCGAAAACTTCATAGTAGTAGTCGTTTTCTTCAAGAAACTGCAATGCTTCTGCAGCCATTTCTTTTTCCATAGGCTGAGATTGAAACAGCGTTCCGTCAGGCTGGTGGATTGTCGCGCCGTTCGCAGCGATCACCCAGGTTTTCACATTCGCATTCTTGAAAATTTCCTTCACATCAAAATGGGCTCTCCCTGTTGCAATGACCACTTCTATCCCTTTTTCCTGCGCCTGTCTCAGCGCATTCAAATTTTCTTCACTCACTTTGTTTTCACTGTTCAAAAGTGTACCGTCAAGGTCAATCGCGATTAATTTTGTCATGTTGTTTCCTCCTCGGCTACAAGCAGCTCTACATTGTTTTTATCAAGCAGATCTCTAAATGATTTATCAGGCTCTTTGTCTGTAATTAACAGGTCGATCTCATGCAGATCGGCATAGAGAAAAAAATCGGTCACTCCAAGCTTTGAATGATCGGCAAGTGCAATTACCTGACTAGCCTGGCTGATCATCTTCCTCTTTACCATCCCGTCCTCCTCGTGTGCTATAGATAATCCCCTTTCAGAGATGCCGACAACTCCAATAAATACTTTGTCCACATGATATTTAGAAAGTTTTTCAACGACAGATGATCCGTAGAGAAAGCGGTGCTCCTTCTGCAGTTCTCCTCCAAGGAGATGAATCTGAATCCCGGGCTTTGATGAAAGAATATCTGCCTGATTGATTGAGTTTGTAATGACAGCTGCATTCGTGACATTCATAAATTCGGCGCATGCCTGAACTGTAGTGGAGGCATCAAGGATTATCCGGTCTCCTTCACGGATGAGACTTGCTGCTTTTCTGCCGATCAGCTCTTTTTCATAAGAAACGGTTTCAAGGCGGTTCTGATAATCTTTTATCTCTGTATGAGAGCTCGGCAGGATCGCTCCGCCCCGCGTCCGGATAATGAGCTTTTGCTCCTCAAGCTTTACGAGATCGCGCCTTGCCGTGTCCTTTGAAACATCATAATGCGAACAAATCTGATCAGCCGTGATTCGTTTATGCTCTTTTAAATAATCCAATATCGAAATCAAGCGTTCTTCCTGGTACAAATGACCCGCCTCACTTTTCAGAAATATTTGTAAAATAACACCAGGTTCAAACCTTATATAAGTGATTATAAGTATTATACATCAAAAATTCAAGTATTTATAAGTTTATACAAGTTGTTTTATGCGATTGTAAGTGATATGCAAGTTTTAAGAGGGCGTTCCGGCAGGTATACAAAAAGACGGCAAAATCATTTGTCGATTTTGCCGTCTTTCTATTAGATTATGATTGCAGAAGATCTGCCTGCAGAAAGCGGATTATTCACGCTGCCAAATTCAGAAGCGTGAGGTCTGTCGTCACCGTCACCATACCCATAGTCAATCATGCGGTTCCGGTTCAGACAAAGCTTTTTAAAAGTTGGCCTCAGGAGATCGAACAGTTCAAACCGGTCGTTCAGTTCAGGGAATTTTGCCTGATACGAGAGAATGGCATCCCTGAGCATGTTCCAGAAAACAGCTTCATCCAGTTCGCCGCTGCGGTGAAGAATGTCTGCAAAATATCTGAAGTGGCAAACGAACAAACCTGTAAAGATAAATTGACAGAGACCTTCCGGCGCTTCGCTTCTTAACACACTTCTCAGTTCCTCTGACAGGTGCTGAAGTTCAGGAAGCTTCTGGTCACTGATGTTTACATCGTCTACAAAATCTTTCACGGCCAGACGGTTCGGTTTACTGTCTTTCAGGATGAGCACTGTATTCTGTCCGTGCGGCGAAAAGACCGTTCCGTACTGATACAAATAATGAAGCAGCGGCGGAAGGATCACATCAAACATCTGTTTTATCCACTCTTCTGCTGTGAGGCCGGCCTTTTTCGCAAGTTCAAGAGCATAGGACTTACCGTCTTCACCGACATATAAAAGGGCCGCAAGAGTGATGGCCTCCTCCCCTTCCTCAAGAAATGAACAGAGGTTTTCTCTCCAGATAACCCCGAGCATCTCAAGAAATTGATAAGGTGCCCCATTCAGATTCGAATAATCCGGATGATCGTAATTCATGCTTGCGATCTCACCGGGCAGAACGACTTTGCACACATCCCGAAGAAAAGGGTCATTGTCCCTTATTCCCTGAATATGCCTGGTGATCTCAGGAGCCAGCACCACTCTCTCCGACGGGAGTCCTCTGTATACGAGAGTATTTAATATACTCATTGGAAGCTTAACGTTGTGTTTCTTTTCGTCATCCATGTTGACAAAGGTGCGGATTGATTGCTGCGGCAGGTATTCGTCCTCCCCTTTTCCCAGATACAAGATGTTCTGTTCAGCCAGCTCTTCAGCAAACTGCGGGACGAGCACATTGTCCCACTGCCATTCGTGCACTGGCATGAAGAAATAATCTTCAGGTTCAACACCAGCCTCGCTCAGTCTCCGATTGAACATTTCCCAAGCATTCAAACCAATTTCATCTTTTATTAAATGCTCATATTCAACTTCTTCAATAGAATGAAACGTGCCTTTGCCTTTGGAAACAGCGATCCAGTCCAGGCGCACAGCCTTTTTTTGTTCCGGGGCATAATGAAGGTAATCAGAATAGGAAAATCCGATTCGCCCTTTGTTGTATGTGATCCATGGATGCCCTGTCATCTCCCCTTCCAGCTCGGCATATCCCAGTTCAAGCAGGGATTCTGTCTGTCTGTGTTCCTCTTTTGCCATAATGTGAACATCTGCAAGGAGTGTCCGTTTGTATTCTTCAATCAAATAAGCTGCTGTAAACGGCTTAATTCCAAGATCCTGCTGGATCATGATCAAGAATTCGACCGCGCTTACCGTTTCCACCCATTGATTACCAGATTGGACTTGTATAGATTCTGGATTCACCCAATAGCTGTCCATCAATCTTTCTTCAGCTTTGAACCTCATTTTCTTCCCGCCTGAACATTCAAGATAATAAAAGTCTTCCGATTTAACAGCAGCAATCATATCTTCATACAAAAACTCTGCAATCATTTTGGCGGTCAGCCGTTTATTTGCTATTTCCCAATGTTTCTTATTGATGTTCGCTTCCATATCTCTCACTCTCCTAAACCAGTTGTTTCTTTCCGGCAACATGTTTTGTTCCAAAGTGCTGAAACACATTTTTGTCAGACAGATCAAAAACCGCTTTTCCAGCAATGGTATTAATGATATGTGCATTTCTGTAAGCTCCAAGGCCGAGGTCAGGCGCTCCTACTCCGTGCGTGTGAAGCTCTCCGTTTTGAATAAATACACTGTGCAGAGCCCGGGGCGTGTTCATCTCAGCCTGATAGTCCCTTGAAATGACCGGGCGCCCTGCCTTGTCCCATTTCATAGCTCCGGCAAGCCTTTTAAATGCTTTAGGCCAGACGGTCTTGTAGCCCGTTGCTGCAATTACGGTATCTGCTGAAAGAACAAACGATTCAGCCTGCTCTCGCTGACAGCTGGCAAGGACGAGTTCCTCCCCGCTGTATGAAATATCTGTTACAGCCGTTTTAGCGAGGAGCTGAACTTCAGGCTTGCTTCCGGCAATTGTTCTTTCATACAGCAGGTTATATATTTCTGCAATCGTATCAGCGCTTATCCCTTTATAAAGAGAATCCTGCGCCCGCACAATTTGATCCTTGAGATTCTGCGGCAGCTGATAAAAATAATCCGTGTAGTCCGGAGAAAAATGTTCAAGGCCCAGTTTTGAATACTCCATTGGGAAAAAACCATCCGTTCTCGTCAACCAGTTCAGTTTATATCCGCCGGTTTCCTGACCTCTCAGAAGCTCAAGAAAAATCTCTGCAGCGCTTTGGCCAGATCCAATAACGGCAACAGATGATCCCATGTCTTCTTTTCTTCTGTCCATAAATTCAGAAGAATGATAAAGGTTCCTGCTTCCAGAAGCTGTCCAATCCGGCATAGAGGGGGCACTTCCCATTCCAAACACTACATGTTTTGTTAAAAATGTTTCTGTTTCACCAGTTAAAACATCCTCAACAATCACTTCAAAGCCAGCAGGATGTTCAGCTGCATCAATCACTTTTTTTCCGAACCGGCACGATGAAAGCTGTTCCGACACCCACTTGAGGTAATGGCTGTATTCTCTGCGCGGAATGTGAAATGACTCCAGAAAGTAAAAATGATACAAGCGTTTCTGCTCATGCAGGTAATTCAGAAAACTGTATTTGCTTGCAGGATTCACCATCGTCACGGCATCTGCCATGAACGGGACCTGCAGAGTCGTCCCTTCAATTAACATGCCTTCATGCCATGAAAATTCGGGTTTTTGATCAAAAAACAGCGCTTCAATACCCTCTGTTTCATCAAGCAGGGCTGCCATCCCAAGATTGAACGGACCGAGCCCTGCGCCAATTACGTCATAAATCACCGTTCATCCTCCGTTCAAATTCTTCTCTTGTACATACCATAAACAGCGCCTGTTTATCAGGCAGATCTAGCTTTCTTTCGGCTGAAAAACCGCACTTTTTGAATATATGAATCATTTTTTCATTGCGGATGTCAGGCTCTGCGACAAGACGTGCCGTTCTGCTGTCTGAAAACATTTGCTGCATGATGGTCACGAGCATTGGCGCTGCCAGCCCCTTTCCAAGGTAGGACGGGTCACCAACCAGCAGATGCACGCCCTGGTCAAAGGGAGCTGCCTCATAATACCGGCCGATTGGATCTTCCATTGCCCAGTATGTTTCAAAGTAGCTCATTTCGTTCCCGTTCACTGCGCCAATCCACAGTGTTTGATGTTCATCAGCAAGCAGCGACTTTAGATGTTTTGCATACAGACTGAAGGGGAAATTCTGCTTCCAGTAAGGGATGACGTGTGGCTCATGATGCCATTTGTGCAGCATGACGGCGTCTGTTTCAAAATCGGCCTTGCGGAAAGTGATATTTGTCTTTTCTGAATGCTGAATCATGATGATGCAACTGCCTCCTTTTTTAAAAGTGGATTTGCTACATTGACGTAGACAGACTGCGTTTCAAGCGGGCCGACAAGTTCATCCAAATCGTGATAGCCAGTCATGAGATTCGCCTTGCAGGGCAGATTTTCTTTTTCAAGAAAGTTCTTGATCAGCTGCGATGGATGGTCCTCGGAAACCTCCCAACCTTCCATTTCCTCCCGAATGATCTGCAGCAGGCTTCGTTCGTCTGCGAGACCCGCCGTTCCAAATGCATTGACCAGACCAAACAAATGATTGAAAAAGAAATAATAGCTCAGTCTCTCATCTGCAACAGCATCTGAACAGAGTGTTTCACTCTTCTTACCTGCTCCGGCAAGATAGGATTCAAGGAGGGTCTTTCTAGATTCAGTGAAGTAAAAACCTTGATTATCCCTGTAATAGAATCGCTCTGGATATCCTCCCTTCAGCTGAACAATGCTGTTTTGCTGATGAGCTTCAAGCGCAATTCCCTTCTCAAGATACAGCCAGAGGACAGGCTTCATGGAGATAGCGAGGTACTTTTTCAGCCATTTTTCACTCACTTCATTTGCAGAGCGCTTTTCTGCAGCGGCAAGATTCCTGATTACACTAGAAAGTCTTGAAGAGCCTCTTTTCAGCCCGTCCTGGCATAAGGAAACAACGGCAGCTGCCTGATTTGCGTTCTCACCGTAAAAAGGATTTTCCCGAAGAATGACCTCAAAGCCGGTTTCGTTTCTGTCCGGCAATTTTAATGTTAAAAAGGCAGGATCATGCACAAAGCTGAAATTTGGAAACTTATCGGCCATTTCCTGCCCGAGGCGTGTCTCCATCAGTGCTTTCACTTCTGCCCCCCGTTCCAGTTCCTTCATTAAATTAGTCCGGACAGAATTCGTAATTTTGATGTTCAGTGAAAATTTCAGCATGAACGGGACATCCGGATGGTAAACCGTTCTTAATGAGGAGGTTGCATAGTAAGCACGTCCATGCTGCCCAAGGTTTTCTAATATGCCCTGATCTGCAAGCTTTCTAATTTCAGCATCCTGCAGAACATAGTGAGCCTGCCATGGATGAAGCGGAAGTAATGCATACCCGTCCTCCTGTGCGTACTTGCTTTTAAACGCCTCTGAAATTTCAGGATCATCATTTACCATCTTCTTTATTTGCTGAATGGCTGAATGCGTAAGCAGGGATCTTGAGTAGGCTAAATTGGCAGGAGCCCTGAAATAGTGGAGCGGAAATGCCCCCTTCAGTTCAGGTGAATAGGTCCTGATATCCTCATCGCTCATTCCTTCCCTGCTTTTTGGCGCAGGGTGCAGGAGGTGTCCGAAAAGCAGTGCCTGCTCGGCCTCAAGAAATTGAAAATCAGTCCTGTACAACTCCTCTTCATCCGCTGATCTTTCGTAAATAAATTCCGCCATCAGCTTGCAGCTCTGTGAAATACGCTCAAGCAGATCGTTCTTTTTCCCGTCCTGCTCGCCTGTGTTCAATTCATCCAGCGTTTTCTCTGCAAAAGCTAAAAAGTCCATTTTTTCAGATTGATAGTAAACAGCATGATTAAATAGATGTCTGCCAGTCTCTGAAACATAATCAACGGGAATGTAAAGCTCCTCCTGCTTCTTTTTAAGAGTCAGATGAAGCCATAATCCGGAATGGACGCTTGCAAGTTCTGATGGCGCATCCCCTGTGAATTTTCCCGTTCCGGTTTCTCTTATGTAGCAATTCAAATAGCTTTGCAGTGCAGCTTGTTCTGCAGCTTTCCTAGCTTCTTCTCTGTTCATCCGTTAATCCTCCCTGATTCAATTCTTCCAATTTCTTTTATTCGCTGCAGTATATGTGAGAGATCATCTGTTTTTACTAGAGGGTTTAACAGCGTAAATTTGAGACAGACGCGGTTATTCACTTTTGTCCGGGCAATAACCGCTTCGCCGTCATTAAGCAGCCTGTCCCTGATTCGGCTGTTAAGAAAATCCTCTGTTTCACTTGAAAACCTGCCCTCACCCGTATATCTGAAAACAATTGTGCTCAGCTCAGGTTTATGCATTGGAGTAAACGCTCCATCACTCTTAAGCATCGTGTATGCCTCTTCTGCAAGGTAAAGTGTGCGGCAAATGATATCTGACCACTCTTTTTTACCGATAAGCTGAAACGATAAAAATGGTTTTAGGGCGTCAAACCTTCTTGTCGTCTGAAGAGATTTCCCGACCAGATTCGGCACTTCGTCTTCCTCTGGATTTAAGTAATCTGCATGGCGTTTCATATACGCAAATGAGCTTCGTTCTTTGACGAGAAACGCGCCGCAGCTGATTGGCTGATAGAACATCTTATGAAAATCGACCGTTATGGAGTCTGCCTCCTCAATACCGTTTAATTTATGTTTATGAAGCTCTGTCATGATGAGGCCTCCCCCATATGCTGCATCTACATGAAACCATAGGCCGTATTGTTTCGCGGCACGGCTCATTTCCATTAGAGGATCGATTGCTCCAAAATCCGTTGTTCCCGCTGTTGCGAATAAGGCAAATGGAAACTCCCCTGCGGTCCTCAGTTCCTTGAGCTTTTTGATTAAATCCTTCATGCACATTCTGTGGGCATGATCCGTTCTAACCGGAACGACCGCATCCTCTCCGAGTCCCAATACGGCAGCTGACTGCTGTACAGAGAAATGCGCCGCATCCGAACAAAGAATTTTCAGCCGTTTCTGCTCCGGCGGGAGACCCTGCTTTTTGACGTCCCAGTTCCACAGCTTCATGCAGGCATGCTCTCTTGCAAGCATCAGTCCCATCAGATTGGATTGTGTTCCCCCGCTTGTCATGACCCCGTCACCTTCTGGAAGTCCAAAAAGGCGGCACAGCCCATCCATCATCATTTGCTCCACCATCGTTGCCGCCCCGCTTTGATCCCAGGAATCCATCGAAACATTTAACCCTGAGATCAGCGCTTCTGCTGCAAGACCCGGCAGCATGGGCGGACAGTGAAGGTGGGCGGCACATGACGGATGATGAACCGAAATGCTGTGCCTCCCGACAGCTGCGTTCAGCTTCTGAAACAGCAGTTCAGTGTTCATTGCCTCGTCAGGATGCACATTGGGGAAGTGAGATTGGATTGTTTCTTTTATATGCTGCGGCTCTGCGCCGCTAAAAGGTGTTTGTTCGAGAACAACAGATTTCAGTGTTTCCATTGCGTGATTCATGACTGACTGATATTCTTCAAGACTCTCCTTTGAGCTGGTCAGGAAATATCGGTCAAATGCCGTTTGTATGCTCGTTGTCATTAGTGTACTCCTTATACGAAACTTGGAATAAGTTCTTTTTCTGCTGCCAGGGCTGCTTCATAGAAAAGGCCGCAAACCGTTTCAAGCTGCTCTTTTGTGATAATGAGCGGAGGAAGGAAGCGTACAGTGCTGCCATGCCGCCCGCCAAGCTCCAGGATCAGCCCGCGTTTAAAGCATTCCTGCTGAATTCTTTTAGCAAGTTCAGGATAAGCAGGGTAGCTTCCCAACGCGTCAGCATCAGCCGTTTTATCCACGATTTCGGCACCGACCATGAGTCCAAGACCGCGCACGTCGCCAATACTTGAGAGCTCCTGTTTCATTTGCTTTAACCGGAGCATCAGAAAATCTCCAAGTACTGCTGCCTGTTCATCAAGCTTTTCCTTTTTAATAAACTTCATCGTAGCGGTTCCTGCTGCAATGGCCAGCTGATTCCCGCGAAATGTACCGGAGTGAGCACCAGGGCCCCATTGATCCAGATCTTTATGATAGACAACCACTGCTAAAGGAAGCGTTCCGCCAATCGCTTTTGACAGGACCACCGCATCTGGTGTAATGCCCGAATGCTCAAAAGCAAACATTTTCCCGGTTCTTCCAAAGCCTGTCTGAACTTCATCTACTATAAGCGGGATTTGCTGTTCAGCAGTAATCCTCCGCACTTGTCTTACCCATTCGTCAGGTGCAGGTATGGCCCCGCCTTCCCCCTGGACAATCTCCATGACCATGCCGGCCGGCTTAACGATTCCAGATTCAGGATCATTCAGTGTCCGGTCAATAAAGGTTGAACCGACTGCAGCTCCTTCATCTCCGCCAATGCCAAACGGGCAGCGGTAAGAATATGGATACGGCAGGAAGTGCACATCAGACATTAAATTTTGAATGCTGGACTTGGGTCCGAGATTTCCCATAAGGCTCAGAGAACCATTCGTCATGCCGTGATATCCGCCCTGGAAGGAAAGCATGCCGCCTCTGCCAGTTGCTGTTTTAACAAGCTTCATCGCAGCTTCAACAGCATCTGATCCTGAAGGTCCGCAAAACTGAATCTTTGCATTTTCTGCAAATGAAGGCGGCAATGCATTGTAAAGCTCTTCAACAAATTCCTCTTTCATGGGAGTTGTCAGATCCAGCGTATGCAATGGACGCTTCCCTTTTATCACATTCTCGAGTGCTTGGATCACAACCGGATGATTATGGCCAAGGGCAAGCGTTCCAGCCCCTGCCAGGCAGTCTATGTAGGTTTTATTTTCAACATCTTTGACAAAAATGCCCTCTGCCTCACTGATGGCGATCGGTAATCTGCGAGGATAGGATCTTGCATTTGATTCTCTTTTGTTTTGACTGTTTAAATAGAATTCATTTGTCAGCATGAATAATCACCCTTCTTTATATGATAATAATTCTCATTCTCATTTAAAAATAAAAACGGTATGACCGCCGCTTCAACATATTTGATTACATGTGAATATTAATTGAAAATGATTATCAATGTCAATGAGGTTTAGATGATTCAGTTCATCCTGCCCAGATTGCAGGATGTTCCGCTTATTTGAAATGGATCTATTTTCCTGCTTTAATCTGGCTTATACATACCATTAGGGTCATATAACCTCCCATGGCTTATGCATTATATCTGATTCTAGAACGCTTCACTTAGTTAACATAATAATATTATTTTTTCTTTTAGCCTGTGATATTCCTCCCCCTCCTTATGCATCACCTTAACATTCCGGTAATCATGTATTTATTTTTCTTTTACAAACCCTACATACGAGGTTAACGTTTAGCCGATATTCTTTAGTTATATCAATTAATTTTCGGGAGGCTAAATGATGACTTTAAACAAGAAAATCCTCGGCATTACCCTTGCCGGAACACTGGCAGCGGGATCTTTGGGATTCACGGCAGCCAATGAAAAAGCAGAAGCGAAGAAAGCTAAATCACAAGCTCAAAATGTGATTGTTCTTGTCATGGATGGCGTGAGTTCATCGACTACTACTCTTGCAAGATGGTATAAAGGCGGTCCTCTTGCTATGGATGAGATTTTAACCGGGGGGGTTCGTACATATTCTGCAGAATCAGCAATTACAGATTCTGCTCCTGCAGGCACTGCTATGGCAACCGGAAATAAATCAAATGATAAGTTTGTCGGCGTTCTGCCTGAAACAGTTTCATCACCGGGACTGGACAGTTCACTTGCCGATCAGCCCCACAAGCCCGTTGCGAATGTTCTTGAAGGTGCTAAGTTAAGCGGCAAAGCAACAGGCATTATCTCTACTTCTGAAATTCAGCACGCCACCCCTGCTGCTTTTTCATCGCATGCTTCCCACCGGGGAGAGTATGACAATATTGCCGAACAGCAAATCTATCAGGATATTGATGTTGTTTTAGGAGGAGGAAAGGATTCTCTGACAACAGGAACGGCTAAAAACAGCCGGAAAGATGGAGAAAATCTGGTTAAAGTTGCAGAAGACAGAGGTTATGACATCATTGAGTCGCGCGAGGAGCTTTTAAATTCAAGATCAAGCAAGCTTTGGGGAGCGTTCGCACCAGCTGCTCTAGCCTATGACATGGACCGTGAGACTACAAATCCGAATGAGCCGACTCTTGCAGAAATGACGAAAAAGGGAATCTCCACGCTTTCTAAAGATAAAGACGGTTTCTTCCTGATGGTAGAAGGAAGCAAACCGGACTGGGCTGCCCATGCAAATGATCCAATTGGCATGATCAGTGATACGCTTGCTTTTGATGCAGCAGTCAAAGAAGCGCTGGACTTTGCAAAAAAGGATAAAAACACAATGGTTATCGCTCTTTCTGATCACGGCAACAGCGGTATTTCAATCGGCAACCAGAATACAAGTGCAGACTACCCTTCCATCCCGGTGTCTGAGTATATAGATCCATTAAAAGAAGCAGAATTGACTCTTGAAGGTGCAATGAAGCAGTTAAAGCCGGATCAGTCAAACAAATTGGAAGTGGCAGCACTTTACGGTATTAAGAACCCGACTGCGGAAGAAACACAAGCGATTAACGACAGCAAGAATCTTGCGAAAACGCTGGTTGAGCTCCTTGCTGAGCGTGCCAACATTGGCTTTACGTCCGGCGGACATACAGGAGAAGACTTATTCATGTACTCGTATGGACCTGGTAAACCGATTGGCTTTGTTGAAAACACTGACATTGCCCATATTACAGCTTCAGCCATGGGCTTTGATTTAAAAGAGCTCGACAAAAAACTGTTTGTTGACGCAAAAACGGCATTTGAAGCAATGGGTGCAAAAGTATCTGTCAACGCTGAAGATAAAAACAACTCTGTTCTAGTAGTGAAAAAAGGTAAGACTACAGCTGAATTTCCAGTGAATAAAAATCTTGCCATTGTAAACGGCAAAGAAATCGAGCTGGACAGTGTAACGGTTCAAACGAAAGACAGATTCTATCTTTCCAAGGATGCTGTCCAACTCATTAAAAAGTCCAAATAAACAAACAGCGGGCACATCAAATTGAATGTGCCCGCTGTTTTTTATTGAACAGATCTCAGTAATTCCTCCGCTGCTCCGCATGGATCCCCGGACAGGCTGATGGCTGAAATCACGGAAACTCCGTCCCCTCCTGCTTCTATAACAGCACGGGCATTGGCTGATGTTATTCCGCCGATGCCGACAATAGGAATGGTAATACCCGCCTTTCTTACTGCTTCAATCAATAGTGTCCCTTTTACAGGTTCAGCATCTTCCTTCGTTACAGTTGGATATATGGGCCCCGCCCCAATGTAATCCGCACCATCTTTCATTGCTTTTTTCACCTCTGCCATCGTATGGGCAGAAACACCGAGAATCTTGTTTCCGATTCTTTCCCGCACCTCACCCGCATCAGCGTCATCCTGTCCAATGTGAACCCCATCAGCATCAAGTTCGACTGCAAGGTCAATATCGTCATTGACAATAAAGGGAACCTGATGCAAAGCGCATATCTTTTGAAGACTGCGCGCAAGCTTGAGCTTATCTATTCCTGTAAGTGCATTTTTTCCTTTTTCACGGTATTGAAACATCGTGATTCCGCCTTTAATAGCTTCAAGAAGCACGTCTTCAGATCCTTTCAGGCAATTCGTGCTTCCCATGATAAAATACAGGTTCAGTTTATGCCTAAGTATGCTGCTTTCCATATCGTCCCGTCCTTCTTTCCTGATATGCCCAATGATTTGTTGGACCGTGTCCGTTTCCAAGCCTGAGATCATCTTTTATCGCGGCATGAATAAAATCGGCTGCAAGCTGAACCGCATGTTGAACACTGCTGCCTTTAGCAAGCTCAGCAGTAATCGCAGCGGCAAACGTACACCCGGTTCCATGTGTATTCTTCGTCTCAATCCTTTTGTTCTCGTAATAGAAGAAATTATTTCCGTCATAGAGCATGTCGATTACCTGCTCAGTCTCCTCTGCATGCCCGCCTTTAATCACGACATATTCTGCTCCAAATGCATGCAGTTTTTCTGCCGCACGTTTCCGGTCTTCAATCGTTTCAATTTTTATGCCTGAGAGAACTTCAGCCTCTGGAATGTTCGGGGTGACAACGAGTGCGAGAGGCAGGAGATGATTGATTAAAGAGTCAATCGCTTCCTGCTGCAGGAGTGACGCGCCTCCTTTTGCAATCATAACAGGATCAACGACAACCTTTTCCCAGCCGAATCGTTTAATCTGGGCAGAAACAGCTTCAATGATTTCACTGCTGAAAAGCATTCCTGTCTTCAGCGCATCTGTTCCAAGATCTGACCCAATCGCTTCTATTTGCTTTACAACAGCCTCTGCCGGAAGCGGGAATACGCCGTGCACGCCAAGGGTGTTTTGAGCTGTCACTGCTGTTATAGCTGACATTCCAAATGCACGGAGCTCCTGAAATGTTTTTAAATCAGCCTGTATTCCTGCGCCTCCGCCGCTGTCAGAACCTGCTATCGTTAATGCTCTTGCAACACTCATGCAAGCACCTCCTCAAGCTTGATGCGTTCCTTCAAATCTTTTGGTTCAAGATGATACAGTTCATTTAAAAACTCGATTTGAAAGCTGCCCGGTTCAAGTCTGTACAGCCTTTCCACGGCTGCTTCAGCAGCGCATCCATAGACGGCGGCAGCGGCAGCAGCGGCAAAAACATACTCTTTTTCAACTGCACAAAACGCTCCGACAACTGAGCTTAACAAGCATCCTGTCCCAGTCACTTTTGTCTGAAGCTGATGGCCGTTTTTACAGCTGAAAAGCCGATCCCCGTCTGAAATAAAGTCCGTTTTTCCGGTAATCACAACAACGGTGTTCAGCTGCTTTGCAGCTTTAACGGCAAGTGCTGCAGCATCCCCTTCTCCTGCACCAGAATCGACTCCTTTTATTGCCCAGTTTTCACCGGCAAGACTTGCCACCTCTGCAGCATTGCCTCTTATCACGGCAATGTTCAGCGTTTCGGCAAGCATTTTGGCCGTTTTCGTCCTGTAAGGTGTTGCCCCTGCTCCAACCGGATCTAAAATAACCGGAACACCATGCTTATTGGCAGATGCCCCTGCAATCAGCATCGACTCTACTATTCTCTCATCCAAAGTGCCGATGTTCAGTACGACTGCCCCGGCTATCATTGCCATATCCGCCACTTCTTCTTTGGCATAGGCCATGACGGGAGAAGCCCCAAGCGCCAGAAGCCCGTTTGCCGTAAAATTTGTGACAACTGTATTTGTTATGTTGTGCACAAGCGGATTTTGATCTCTCACTTTCTCCAAAATGAATTCTGCTTGAATGGACATAATTGTTTCCCCCTCCAATATAAATAAGCACTTTGCCGCGGCAAAGTGCTTACAGGTATCCCTATAATCTCCCTGCGCTGGCATTATCCAACAGGTTCATCCGGTCTGCAGCAGTTAGCCGCACTCTCAGCCTGATTCCACAAGCTCCCGTTTTGTTATGTACTTTGTTTCAAAGTCTACTCTTACAGGGAAGATTTTGCAACTATTTCTCTTATTCAGCTGTCTTCTTTTTCTTCAGCATCTTCTTTAGAAGAAGGATTGCAAGCAGCAGCAGCGGAATGCCGAATTGTAATGGAAGGTGGATATACTTTGGAACAAATTCAAGACCGGTTATCGTATGCTCTACTATGCTTTTATCCATAAAAAAGGTGAATGCGAATCCAGCTGAAAGGACCCCGTATACGAGGTAATTATTTTTTGCCCTGGGCATAATCTCAGACAGGCTTTTTATAGCGGCATAGCAGAAGAGCACCACTTTTATAAACCCTACAAAGAAAAAAACAATGACAGACAGGATTTCAATATGCTGAAAAAAATCCAGCAAATCAATCGTTTCAATTGATTTAATGAGGGGATAGGAAAAGTAGACCGCAATTTTCGCCCCTAGCATGCCGATGATGGATTCTGTTATGGCAATAATAATGAGACCGCTGAATACAACAGCCATCCATCCTCTTTTAAGCAAATAGGACTGATCATTCACAGCGGGAAAAATCATAAGGAATGCAATCAGTTCTCCGAACGGAAACGTTATTTTTGCTGGAAAAACAGAGCCTATCACAGACCTCCAGTCAGGCTTTATAAGAGGTAGAACATTTGTCCATTCGAACATTGGGTTCAAAATGGTTATGAGTGTGGTCACCGCAATCATCATAATACTTCCGAAAAAGAGCAATTCCGATACTCTTGCAATCGCCTCTAATCCTAATATGCACGCATAACCTGCCAGCAGAATGAAAACAAAACCAATGACCCAGGTTTCAATGTTGTAAAAAAGGACCGTGCTGATGAAAAACTCAAAATCTTTCACTACTCTCATGCCGATGTAAAGAAAATAGACCGCGTAAAGGCCAATGAAACAAGTCCCTATCCACTTGCCGAAACTTGTTTTCAAAAGCTCTGTAAAGGTTTTTCTCCTGGGATCAATGCGGAGAATCCATATATACAAAAAATAAATGCCTGTACCTGTCGCCGTGGCTATCATATTTACAAGCCAGGCTTCTTCCTCAGCATCTAAGCTGAGCCCTACTACCACTGTACTGCCTAATAGAAAAAGAACCATTAAGGAAAAAACCTGATAAGGAGTAATCTGCTGATTCATCATTCATCATCCTTTGCATGAAAGGGTTACGGTATCCGGTTCACATCTCCAATATCTTCAATCTCCAAATCCACTTCTACTTCTACCGGAACCTCAGGATATAGTTCTTTCCATTTTTTGTTGATTTCCTCAAATTTATATGGGTTTCTCAAGTAGACTTCTTTTAGAAAGCCAAGAAAGTCATTGTTTTCTTCCTGACTTTTGGCAATCAGTCCTACCATCTCACTTTTTAAGACTGCTTCGGCCCTTGATTCTAAATAAGGAAGATCATCCTGTCTGCATGTGCTTTCAAACAATTCCCCTTTCATCTTCCGTTCGACTTGAAATGAGACCATTCCATTTTTGTATACTGGTTTTACACTGGTTTTTGACTTTTTGATGTGAACGGTAAAAAAACCTTGATCGTCAGCAGCTCCGCATTTAGTCTCAATCGTCGCTTTTTTCGTATTGTTCGTAAAACCAAGAAAAATCTTGCTCTCATCCCTGGTTAAATAACCAGCAAGCTTGTCTTTTTTAAAATAAGCCATTCCGTTCAGGATTAAAAGAACTTCCGGCTCAGGGGAAGAAATGTTCTCTTGTGAGGAACCTATATCCTGATCACTGCTCAGAGTAACATAAGGAAGCGCTGTTGCTTTAATATTTATGAGAAGATCGTTCATCACTTTAACAGGATATACACTTGCCACAGATCCAAGGTTTAATTCATTGCTATGGACTATGTCGTTGATTCTTTTAGATGAGACCTTTTCCGCCGGGGTAATGGTTTTTATAATTTTGCTTGCCGGATAATCTTTTGTGACCATAATTCTTATGCTGGATGAAATTTCAGATTCTGTCAGAAACAAAGTCAGTATCTCATGAATCCCTTGTTCCCTTGCTGTTTGTTCTCCAATGACAATCAATTCGGCGCTGTCGAGAAAAATTTTCTTTGGATTGCGGTTTAGGATGTTTTTAACTGCCTGAGAAATGGTTCTGCCTGATTGCTGGTAGATAATTGAACCCGGTACTTCTCCAGCTGAATCAGGTTTAGCTGCAGTATTGATCATCTGAAGTGTTACCTCATACCCTTCATTACTGGAGTCAATTCCTATCGCACTGACGATGGAAATCGATTTAATCAGGGTATCCTCTACATTTTTTGAAATAACCACACTGGAACCAAGAGTAAGAATGACGAAAAATATGAGTCCCCATGCTTTTTTCTTCATCGTGTCCTCCTTACTCGTTTTTCAGCTGGTCTTTTTCTTCTTTAGTAAAGGTCTTCTTATTGTTCAGCTGTTCATACATGGGCACCCTGAATGCAGCATCCTTTTGATCTTCAAGCTTAAAAGGAGCGAACGGAGCAAGATACGGCACCCCGAATGATCTTGATGAAGATAACTGAAGCAGGTAATACATAATCCCTGCAATAATGCCGAAAAAACCTAAAACGGATGCAAGAAACATAAAAACGACAGTCAGTTTTTGAGAAACCGTGGCAAGAGAATATACCGGAATGATGCTTGAAAAAATGTAGGATGCACTTAATACAACCAGTGTAAATGGCTGAACAAGATAAGCTTCAACCGCAGATTGCCCAAGGACAATGGCCGCAAAAACAGTGACCGTAAACACAACGGATTGCGGAAGTCTAAGCGAACTTTCCGTAATAATCAGAATCAGAAAATAAAAGACGATGGTCTCAACAACCGTTGGAGCAGGCACAAGTTCCCTCTGCGTGACAATTCCAACGAGCAGATTAGTCGGAATCAGACCTGGATGATAAATCGTAAACGCAATATACAGGGCCGGAAGCAGGATGGAAAAACAATAAATTAACATCCGTGACAACCGCTTTGCCATAATCTTCTTTGTCAAAAAGTAATAATCATCCGGTGACTGAAAAAGCTGCACGAACACAGTCGGCAAGGTGACGACAAACGGCGTCCCGTCAACGATGAGAGCAATTCTCCCTTCCATGATTTCACTGCAGACAACGTCCGGTCTGTCCGTTGAAAGAGTCAGCGGGAAAATGGAGTTTGAAGATTTTTGCAGGGTCTCTTCAAGATAATTCGAGTCAAGAATTATGTCCATTTTTATAGAGGAAAGCTCTTCTTTCAGCTCTTTTATGATTTCCTTGTCGGCTACTCCTTCCATGTAAATGATGCAGATTTTAGTTGTTGAATTGATATCCGGAGACTCAATTCTGAGTGCAGGATTTCTGATCACCTTTCTGATTAATGCCGTATTTGAAGAAATATCTTCGTTAAATCCGATGTCTGGTCCTTTCAGAGTCCGCTGAGCTTTCGGGTTTGAAATACTCCTCTCAGGAAACTTGTCCGTTCCGGCTGTAATACAGCTCGACTGACCTTCTAAAAGAATGACAGTATTGCCAAAAAGGAGCTCATTTACTGCATCATTCATGTCTGTTATTATCCTGGTGTCCTTCAGAGCAATAACATGATCCATGAGGAAGTCAACGGTATCATCAGCTGCATGGGCCTTTTCTGCATCAAATGAAGCAAGTGATGGAAGAATCAGCTCCTCCAGCTGTTTGTTTTCAACAATCGTGCTGATATATACAATTAAAAAAGTAAATCCGTTATTTTTCATTTCTTTAAATTTCAAATCCGAACTGTTACCCAGCTTCTCACAAATCAGCAATTTGCCGGCATGCAGGGATTGGGGTATTTTTTCAGGAGCAACCATTTTTGACATGCGCAGTCCCTCAATTTCAATTTAGTATGGATTAATATTCCTTAAATTCCCCTTGAGTATACGCAAAAAGGACCCCGCAGCATGCGGAGTCCTTCCTTCCCATTACTTATAACAGCTTCCAAACACCCAATACATCAAGCAATACAAGGAAAATGGCAATTGGCGCCACGTACCTCATAAGCAGGAACCACACGTTGAACAGTCCTTTGGATAAAGAAGATCCTTTAGAAAGCTCTTCATAAAGAGCTGATTTTTTCATTTTCAGCGGTACAAAAACAGAAATAAGCAGGGCCCCCACGGGCATCAGGATGTTACTGACCAGATAATCCGCCGCATCAAAAATGGTTTTGCCGAAAATGTTTACTTCGCTCCAGACCCCGAACGATAAGGCAGATGGTATACCTACTGCAAAGATAAGAAGCCCGATTGTCCATGACCATTTTGTCCGTTTTTCCGCGTCTCCTTTTGATAACACAGATACAATAATTTCAAGCATGGAGAATGCCGAAGTCAAGGATGCAAACAGGAAAAGGACCAAAAATGCCGCAAAGAATACCATACCGAATGCCATTTGATTAAATACGGTCGGCAGTACGTTAAAGAGCAGCACCGGACCCGCATCAGGCTTCAGGCCAAATGAAAACACGGCCGGGAAAATTGCAAGTCCTGCAAGAACAACAATAAAAATGTTCATGCCGACAATTGAAAACGCGGATTGAGGAAGATTGGACTCTTTGGATAAATAAGAGCTGTACGTTACCATAACGGAAACCCCGACACTTAGAGTGAAAAAGGATTGTCCCAGTGCAGCCAGGATGGTTTCCGACGTTAACTTTGAAAAGTCAGGCTGAAACAAAAAGCGGACTCCTTCCATCGCCCCGTCGAGCGTAAGCGAACGGAAAATCAGCACGATAAACAAAAGAAATAAGACCGGCATCATAAATTTACTGGTTCGCTCAATCCCTTTTTGAACCCCTTTTGCTACAACCGCAATGGTGATTGCCATGAAGACAAAGTGTGCACCGACGCTCAGGACAGGGTCCGTGATCGTTTCCCCGAACAGCTGCCCATACTGCTCCTGACTGAGTCCGTTTAAATCTCCTGTCAGTGTTTTTACGAGGTACAGTATAATCCATCCTCCAATAACACTGTAAAATGACAGCAGAACAAAACAAGTGATCATACCTAAATACCCGACAGAAAACCATTTTGTCCCCGGTGCGATTGCTTTATAAGATTGGATCGCATCTTTCTGAGTGCTTCTTCCAACCGCAAATTCTGCCAGGAGCAATGGCAGGCCAAGCAGCAATGTGAAGAGAAGGAATATAAAAAAGAAGGCTCCCCCGCCGCTGACTCCGGCTATATACGGGAATTTCCATATTGCCCCAAGTCCGATTGCCGATCCTGCTGCGGCTAAAATAAATCCCAGTTTTGAAGACCACTGCTGATGTTCTCTCATTATGCACCTCTCATGATTGTGTCTTGTATTAATGAAAACGCAAAAAAGCCGCCCCCTGAATGTAGGGGCGACTGTTCATCGCGGTACCACCCTAGTTGAGAATACAATGTTCTCCGGCTCTTAAGTCGATATCGGGACAACCCGTTCATTCCTTCCGTCAGGTCGAAATAAAAACTCAGGGACCGAAATTCATCCACATTGTGTGTACTGACTTTCACCTTGCGTCAGCTCTCTAAAACAGGGACAATGTGATTACTGTGTTTCCCATCAACGTTACGCTCCATTAATTTATAGATAATTTAAACATCTCAGGACTGCTGATGTCAACCTGTTTTTTTAAATGGAACCTCTCTTCACTCATCAAATAGATCAGGCTCATTAAATACAGTCAGCACTTTTGATGCACAATTCAGCTTGCAGTCGAGGTTCCAGACCGTTTTTTTAAAGCACATGACTTCCGGGCTCTCAAGGTAAAATTTTAAGAGGACGTCAGCTTCGGCATCGATAATTGCATAATTTTCCCTGCTTTTGAACAGCTCGAAATCCTTGTGCATGACAAGCTTCCAGCCGTCGCTCAGCGGAAATTCCTTAAAATCCTTAGTGAACTTTTTCAAATTCATGAAGCCCTGCCTCCCCTGCACTGATGTAATTTTAAAAATCATACTTGTTTCTTTTCATTATGCATGGTATATTACTAGAGCGATGAGCTGAATTGTGTAAGCCGGAGAACATGCGGATTTCCGCACACATGAATGTGGCATGTGGTTCTTCGCCTCAATACGCAAGGAGACGACTGGTTTACCAGCGTCTCCTTTTCTATTTTATTCACCCTTGCTCTTGCTCAGCATCCATTTATACAGTTCAGCATCATTGTATGCCTGGACCCATGAATCATGCTTGACTCCTGGATAAGATGTGAATGTTACATTGCCGCCTGTCTGCTGTAAGGCATTGACCATATCCAGGCTTTCCTTGATTGGAATGACATCATCGTCTTCTCCGTGAAAAATCCAGACAGGGATTTCTCTCAGCAAGCCTGCTTTCTCCGGACAGCCTCCTCCGCATACGCAAGCAAGGGCTGCGAATGTTTCAGGCATTCTTCCTGCGAGTTCAAAAGCTCCATATGCCCCCATGCTCATGCCCGTCAAATAGATCCGGCTCTTATCGACTCTGTATGTTTCTACAACCTCTTCCAGCAAAGCTGCAGCACCGTCGATTTCCATGATCCAGTTCGACCTTCTTGCCGTTGATACCGGGCATTGAGGAGCGAGCAGGATGAAGGGAAAATCTTCTCGGTCTGCCACCTCCGGGAGCCCTATTTTTCTGACGTCTTCAGGATTTGTGCCCCGTTCGCCTGCCCCGTGAAGAAACAGTACAAGCGGCACTTCTTCGGTTCCTTCTTCATATCCATCAGGAAGCTTCAGTAAATAAGAAAGCTTTGCTTCTATTTTTTTCGTGATTGTTTTTTCAAATACGCCGGACTTCATCTGCTATAACCCCTTTTTTAATCGTCTTTTACATACATTCTTCTTTTCATGGCCAAATCCTTTTTTGAAAAGATGAAAAAAGACCGGAGATCAAAGTCTCCGGTCTTTATCATGAAGGAATAGTCGATTTAGGTTTAAACGGGTGCTTCTGCTTTACTGTTTCTGGTGCTGTCCGCATGAAACAATTTTTTTGTCAGGAGAGTCTGCAAAATGACAAACATCCCTCCGATGGTCCAGTACAGCGGAAGAGCTGCCGGTGCTGTCAGCGAGAACATGCCGATCATGACAGGCGACAGATAGCTGAACATGGCCATTTGTTTTTTCTGCGTTTCTTCAAGACCGACGAGCGATACTCTTGCCTGAAGAAAATAGATGCCTGCTGCGAGAAGTGTCAGGACAAGATTCGGACTGCCGAGGTTAAACCATAAAAAGGAATGCTGGGCAATTTCAGGCGTTCTTTGGATGGCATAATAAAACCCTGTTAAGAACGGAAGCTGAATGAGAAGCGGCAGACATCCGCCAAGTGCAGCAAGCGGATTGATCTGGTGCTTCTGATACACTTTCATCGTTTCCTGCTGCAGTTTTGTTTTCGTTTCAGCATCTTTTGCTTTTTTCATTTTTTCCTGAATAACTGAAAGCTCAGGCTGCGCCTTTGCCATTTTCCCCTTCATGTGCATTTGGTCTTTCGACTGTTTAAGTGCAAATGGAAGAAGAACGAACCGGATCATCAGCGTTACGAGAATAATTGAAAGCCCGTAGCTTCCCTGAAACCATTCGGCAAACGTTTTTAAAAGCAGTGAAAACGGATAGACAAAATAGTGATTAAAAAAGCCCGGGGTCCCGCTCGTTATTTCCTGAATGCCACCTGTGCCTGCCTGCTGGCAGCCGCTCAAAAGAATAAGCAGGCCTAGTCCAAGCAGTGCAAGGAATACGTTCCGAGAGGTGAATGCAGATTTCTTTTCCATGTAAATCCTCCTTGTTTTTCATTGATTATGAAAGATTCAAGAAGGAAATCTGACGGAGTATCATCTCCTGCATCATACCGCCTCATCTGCCTGATGATCCAGACAATGACCGCATTTGTTTCATTTTGTCTCCGCTGTGAAACCAGTCTGTCTTTATGTTCATGTCTTACTGCCATTTTCATAGACGGGTGTTTTTTAAAGGACTGATCCAGCAGATAGCCGCAGGCAAACATCGCCGCTACAGTAAAGAAAAGGCTGATCAGAGTCAGATACGGTGTCAGTTCGTGTGAAAACTCCATCATCATGTGCTGCATTCACCTCCTTTTATTACACTAAGTATAAACCTCAGAAATAGAAAAAGAAAGCGGATGTCACTTCCATTGCATGGATGGGCAATAAAAAAGCCCGCCGGCTGGAAATTTGGCCGGCAGGCTCTGGTTATCCTTTTTTTACATACAGCGGCAGTTCAGTATGCCCGAGGAGACGGGCATATACAAACAAGTTGCCTTTGTGGTTTACTTCGTGCTCAATTCCCATCTTCACAAGAGATGCACCGGTAGTCTTGAATCCAAAAACGTTTGTCAGATCAATCTCGCGTGAAAGCTCATCATCAGTGAGTGATTCCAGCAGCTGAACGGTTTTCTCCGTATAGAGTTCAACAGCTTTTAAAGGATCTGATTCCCGGACATTCTCTTTTTCCATCAGCGGTCCCGGGCTTCCTGCTTTGGCAACAGCCGTAAATTTATACATGGAAGTTGCCATATGAACAGCAATTTTCGAAGTCGACATAGACGATTCGGCAGGCTTAAAATCCGGATCATTGTTTCTCATAATGGAAAGCAGTTCAAGCGTAACAGCTCTGTGCGATAAAAAATGATTGATTAATTTCGTGTTCATCGTTATCCTCCGCAGGTTAAGGTTATTTAGCAAATCCCATAAACTGCTTCAGCATGGAAAGGCCGTATTTGCGGTCTGCACGTTCCTCTTTTTCTTTTTGCTGCTGTACGAACGCAAGAAATTTTTGTTCTCTCTGTTCAATATACTGTTTGGCTAGCTCACGTTCATACTTGACCTCATCATGGAACATTTCCCGTTCACTGTTTGCAGATTCATGGATTACGTTCAGTTTATCATGAAGAGATGCATAATGTCCTTCCGCAGCATTCATGTGTGCTTCCTTCATTTCGCCAAGCTTTTCCTTCAATGCGGAAAACTGGCTTTTCGACATCGTCAGCTGCGTTTTTGCATGTTCGTTTACTTTGTTTTGAAGGCCGGAGAATTGGCCCAACTGCACTTTCGTCTGTTCATCCATTTTTGACTGAAGTGAAGCATATTGTTCTTTTGCTGCCTGCAGCTGTGTTTTGGCCTGTTCATTAAGCTTAGTGTTCAAAGCAGCAAACTGGCCTTTTACGGCATTGAACTGAGCTTCTTTCTGCTCGTCAAGCTTTGTCTGCAGCGCGGCAAACTGGCCTTTTGATGTCTGCTGCTGGGATTTTGCCTGATCATTCAGTTTGCTCTGGAGGGCTGTGAAATGAGTTTTGGCCGTTTTCATTTGGGCTTTTGACTGCTCATTCAGCTTATGATGAATCGCCGTAAACTGGTTTTTAGCGGCATTCAGCTGCAGATCCGTCTGTTCTTCGAGCTTTTGCTGAAGCTCTTCCATCTGCTCTTTAGCGGCACTCAGCTGGGCTTTTGACTGTTCATTCAATCTGTGATGCAGGGCGGCAAACTGGCCTTTTGACGTTTGAAACTGTGTTTTGGTCTGCTCGCCAAACTCCTGCTTGACCGTTTTCTTCAGCTGTTCGATTAACGACAGCTCCAGCTGGTCCATTTTCAGCTCCAGTATATTTATGTCCTGTTTTCCTTTTTCTTCAATTAAACTGAAAATCTCTTCAAGCGCCACTTTAATATTTTTCTTTGCAGAAAGTTCTGCATCCGGATCCAGAACAGCAGCTGAGGCTGCAGCGGCTTCACCTTTTCCGTTCATAGCAAGCATTTGGACAATTGTCTCATGATCGAGCTGGCTGTCCTTCATATGTTTAATTTTTCTCAGCATTTCAATATTTTCGGGCGAGTACACCCGGGCATTTTTATGATCCCGTTCGATTTCAAGAATGGCTGTGAACTCTTCTTCCCACATTTTTAAAATGTAGGAGGACTCCCCAAGCATGGAAGCTACCTTTGAAATACTTACCTTTTTAGACATATAAAACCCCGCCTTTTCTCATTTTTTTGTTGCCTACGTTTTCGAGGCGGGGATAAGGAAAATCCTGCAAGTCGACAAAGGTTCCAAAATAAAGTCAACATTTCATGAATTGGGTTGAATTTCGGCATTTTCCGCGAATAATTAAAATCCGTGAATCGTCATGCCTCCATCTACGAATAATGTCTGGCCTGTTATGTAGCTTGCTGCATCGGAGCCGAGGAACACGGCAGGTCCCACAAGTTCAGGCAGCTGCCCGATCCGCTTCAGCGGTGTTACGGCAAGAATATCAGAAACATACGCTTCATCCTGCAGGATTTTTTCAGTCAGCGGCGTTTCAAAATACCAAGGACCGATGGCGTTCACCTGAATATTATCCTGCCCCCATTCAAATGCAAGCACCTTTGTCATCTGAATCATGGCTGCTTTTGTCTGGGCATACACAACACCTGTTCTCAGGGCGGTCTTGCCTGCGACGGATGAAATATTAATAATTCTTCCGCCTTTCCCGTTTTTCTTCATCCACTCAGCTGCTTTTTGAGACATAAAAAAAGCAGATTTCATATTTGTACTTACAATCGTTTCCCACTCATACTCTGTCACATCAAGTGCTTTTGAACGGATATTCATTCCGGCATTATTTATCAGAATATCGACATTCAGCTGCTGCGCCTCAAGCTCAGCAAATACACTCTTAATGCTTTCTGTGCTCGTCACATCTGCAGGGAACGGATAGGCTTTTCGGCCTTTTGCCCTGATTTCTTCTGCAGCTGCCTGCAGCTCTTCTTCTGTTCTGGAGAGGAGAATCACATCAGCCCCCGCCTCGGCGTACCCAAGGGCAAGTGCGCGGCCTATTCCCCTCCCTGCACCGGTAATAAGTGCTGTTTTATTTTTCAGATCAAATGATGGCAGATACATAATTGATGCCTTCTTTCTCTTTTTCTTTCATTTTATCATAGAAGTTTGAGTTTTCAGGAAATGATGCTGAAGGAGTAGACGCATTTTAAATTTCTTTGCAGGCAGAGCTTTTTCACACCAAAAAAAGAGCTGCCTGATCTCAGGCAGCTCCCGTTTATTTAGAATTTCCCTGCATTTGTGCCAGGGATTGACGTTTGATTTTGCGGTGTTTCCGGAGCTTTTTCTGTTTCAGACTCATTCCCGCCTGTCAGTTCAGCTCCTGCTTCCTTTACCTTGGAGCCGATGGCTGCAAGATCCTGCTGAGCATCCTTGGCCGTTGCCAGAGTTTCATTCGAAGCTTGAATGACATCGCTGACGTTGCCCTTTACATCTTCATTTAGGCGGTCATACAGTCGTTTCGCCTCGTTAATCGCATCTTTAAGTGAATCTGCTGCGGATTTAAACTGCGTGACAACCTGATTTTTAACTTCGCCTGGATTCTCCTTCACTTGTGTGAAAACCTCTGCAGAGGAATCTTTAATGCCAGCGGCTGACTTTTTCACTTGATTCCGCGTATTTTTATCAAACAATGTGACCAATCCGCCGATTACTGCTCCAGCGAGAATACCCGCAGCAAGCTTGCTGCCTTTCGACTTTGTTTTCACTTCCGGTGCTGCTGTTACAGCCGGTTGAACTGCTGTGTTTGTTGTTTGAAGCGTGTTTTCGTTCGTGCTTTGAATCGTCATCATGATTCCTCCCTGTAGATTAATGTCATATTGCGTACATACCCTTAATGATTTCTTTACGAAACATCATTTTTCCTTCTGTTTATTCAGAATAATCTGTTCATTTTTAAAAATAATCAGTATACTTATTTAGAAGCACGAAACAAGTTGATGGAAATCGGAGGATTATATATGGAAAAAGTGATCGAAAAGAGATTATCCAGAACAGAGGTGCCTGAAGCACTGACTTGGAATCTGGAAGATTTATTTGATTCTCAGGCTGACTGGGAAAAGGAACTCGCCGCAATCGAACATGATGCAGCTGAACTTGCAGCATATAAGGGCACTCTGGGAAATTCAGCCTCCTCCCTTCTTGCCTGCCTTGAAGCAGAGGAACATCTGTCTAAAAAGCTTGTCAGAGCGGGAACCTACATCAGCCTTCTTCAATCGGCAGATGGAACATGCCCTGATAACCAGGCGAACTCCTTACTGTTTGCAGCCCTGCTGTCAGGCGTTCAGGGAAAAACATCGTTCATTGAGTCAGAACTGCTCAGCCTTCCGGAGGAAACAATTGAAGCTTTTATAAAAGAAGAAAACAGGCTCGAGCCATTTTCAAGAAAACTGCAGGATTTAGGAGAATTAAGACCGCACCGTCTTTCAGAAGAATCAGAGCGAGTTCTGGCTTCACTCGGCGAGATTCACGGGGCACCTTACAAAATTTATCAGAACGCAAAGCTTGCAGATATGACATTTGAATCCGTCGAAGATGAAGACGGCAATCTTCTCTCGAATTCATTTGCACTCTATGAAGACAGATATGAATTTTCGTCAAATACATACGTTAGAAGAAAGGCCTACGACTCGTTTGTTTCTACTCTTAAAAACTACAAAAATACAGTCGCATCCGCCTATGCTGCAGAAGTAAAAAAACAGGTGGCCCTATCACGTCTCAGAAACTATCCGTCTGTAACTGACATGCTCCTTAAACCTCAGCATGTCACTAAAGAGATGTACAGCAATCAGCTTGATATTATTCAGGCAGAACTTGCTCCTCACATGAGGAAATTTGCTGCACTTAAAAAGCGTGTTCTGAAACTTGACGAACTGCGTTATTGCGATTTAAAAGCTCCGCTTGACACAGAATTCAATCCAAAAACAACGTATCAGGAGGCAAGCGACATCATCCTTGAAGCACTGGATGTAATGGGGCCTGAGTACACTCAGATCATGAAAAAAGCGCTGTCTGACAGATGGGTCGATCTTGCTGATAACGTTGGGAAATCAACCGGCGCGTTCTGTTCAAGTCCATATGGCGTACACCCGTATATTTTGATGACGTGGCAGGATACGATGAGGGGTGCTTTTGTACTTGCCCATGAGCTTGGCCACGCAGGGCATTTCTATCTGGCCAACAAGCATCAGCGGATCATGAATACACGTCCTTCCACGTATTTCGTTGAGGCGCCGTCAACTCTTAACGAAATGCTGCTTGGAAGACACCTGCTGAAAAAGACACAGGATAAGCGGATGAGACGATGGGTAATCCTGCAGCTTCTCGGGACTTACTATCATAATTTTGTGACTCACCTGCTTGAAGGCGAATTTCAGCGCCGGGTTTATGAATCCGCTGAAAACGGACAGCCAATTACGGCGAACATGCTTTCAAACCATAAAAGAGATGTCCTTTCATCATTCTGGGGAGAGGCAGTTACACTTGATGAGGGAGCATCGCTTACATGGATGAGGCAGCCTCATTATTACATGGGCTTATATCCGTACACGTATTCAGCAGGATTGACAGCCTCAACACTAGTCTCTCAATTCATTGAAGATGAAGGAAAGCCTGCCGTTGACAGGTGGATAAATGTACTGAAATCCGGCGGAAGCAAAAAACCGGTCGAGCTCCTTAAAGAAGCAGGCGTCGATATGACCAGCCCTGACTCGATCAGACAGGCAGTCGCTTATGCAGGTTCACTTATTGAAGAACTTGAAGAAAGTTTTCTCTCTTAAATAGGTCAAAAAAAAAAGCTGACTGGTGTCAGCTTTTTTTGATCAATGTACTTCTTTCATGCTCTCTCTTTTTACAATGGCAGCTTTAATCATAAAATAGGTCACATCGTTTGGAAGACTTTCTTTAATGGGTTTCAGCACATCTGTGCCGTGTGCGTCAATCGCCGCTTCTATCTCCCCGGCATATTCATCCGGAACCCAGCTGTCCGTGTCGATATGCAGGCCTTCTTTTGCGCAGCGCAGCAGATGATTTTCAACTGTGACAGGAGACAAATCTCTCTTTCCGGCTATTTCTTTAACAGATAATCCTTCCTGATAAAGCTTCAATGTATCAAGATGCGAAGATTCTTTCCGCTCTTTTTTTACAGGTACGGGTTCTTCTTTTTCAGGATGATCTTTTAAGTAGGCGATAATCGCATCTGCAAAAATGCGGCCGTATTTCTTCTGTTTCACCTCTCCTACCCCCTGGATAGAGAGGAACGCTTCTCTCGTTTGAGGTTTCTGCAGACTCATATCCTTCAGCGTTTTATCTGAAAAGATGACAAACGGAGGAACATTTTCTTCTTCAGCCAGCTGTTTTCTTACAGCCTTAAGCGTAAGGAAAAGCTCGTCATCCGGAGCCTGATGCACCATCCGCGGCTGTTCTTTCCTTTTAACAGCTTCCAGCCCTTTTAAAACCTGCAGCCCTTTTTCTTCAATGACCAGCACTGGAAACTGTCCGCCTGTTATAGAAATATACTGTTCAGATGTCAGAAAATCGATGAATTCACTGACTTCTTTTGCTGTTTTATGTTTCAGGATCCCGTAAGTAGACAGCTCATGAAAGTTAAAATCCTTGATTTTTTTGCTGGATGAACCAGTCAGCACCTGGCTGATCATCGTCTTGCCAAATTTCTGCCCCATGCGAATCATACACGACAAGACCATTTGGGCTTCTTTTGATACATCTTCGCTTATCCGTTCGTCTCTGCAGTTGCTGCATTTTCCGCACGGCTCAGCTGCTTCGTCCCCGAAATAGGTCAGGATGTAGGATTGAAGGCAGCCTTCTGTATAGCAAAAATCACGCATTTGATGCAGTTTGACGAGCTCTGAATGCTGTCTTTCCTTATGAAAGGACGACTGATCGATCAAATAGCGCTGAACCTGAACATCTTGTGCAGAGAACAATAGGATGCATTCACTTTCAAGTCCGTCACGGCCTGCCCTTCCCGCTTCCTGGTAGTAGCTTTCCATATTTTTCGGCATTTGATAGTGAATCACATATCGCACATTGGATTTATTGATGCCCATGCCGAATGCATTTGTAGCAATCATGACTTGAACGTCGTCATTTAAAAAGAGGTCCTGGGAACTGCTCCTTTGAACATCGCTCATTCCCCCGTGATACTTCCCTGCCTTAATCCCTTTTTTCAAAAGACGTTCATACAGCTGATCTGCGACTTTCCTTGTGGCCGTATAAATAATACCGGTTTCTTCGCTGCGGCCGGCAATGTATTTTTCTATAAATGGAAGCCTGTCCCCGTCTCTGCTTACCCGAAACGAAAGGTTTTCCCTCCCAAATCCAGTAACGACCGTATCCTCATCCAGTATGCCAAGGGTGCTGCAGATGTCTTCCCTGACTTGAGGGGTGGCGGTTGCAGTCAGCGCAAGAAAAACCGGCTTTGAGGGAAGCGTTGTTTTCAAATCTGTTATTTTTAAATAGCTTGGACGAAAATCATGGCCCCACTGCGAAATACAATGAGCTTCGTCTACAGCAACAAGCGATACGTTCATCGAAGAGAGCTGCTCCATAAAAACAGGTGATTCGAGTCTTTCAGGAGCAATATAAAGAATGGTATAAAGGCCATTCTCTAAGTCTGCAAGCCTTGATGATGTTTCCGAATGGGAAAGAGTGCTGTTCAGGAAGGTAGCTTTTATGCCGGCTTGGTCAAGTGAGTCAACTTGATCTTTCATTAAGGAGATGAGCGGAGAAATGACGAGGGTAATTCCCGGCAGAATCAGAGCCGGAATCTGGTAGCAAATTGACTTTCCGCCTCCGGTGGGCATAATGCCTGCTGCATGCTTTCCATTAAGGACATTTGCAATGATTTCTTCCTGGCCCGGCCTGAAAGCAGAATAGCCGAAATAATGTTTCAAGTGTTCTTTTGCCTGGTGTAGCACCGATGGATCCCTCCAGTTACTGTTTTTGTTCTTTTTATTTTACATGGGATCGGTCTTTCTGGCTATGAAATTGACGAAAATCAACTTTTGCGGAAATAAAAAAAACTCCGTTATGGAGTTCTTAATATTTTTTATGGTTATTAATCACTTCTAGTTCTTTGGTGCTTGATTTCATTTCGCTTTTGCAAAGCGGGCAGACAGGAATCTCGCTTTCGCTGCTTTTGAAATTGTCTCTGACCCATCCTTTACAGCTGTCTGATGTGCAGATCCACACCTTCGTTTCTTCAGTAATGATTTCTTCAGGCTTTTTCCTGTACATTCATGACTCTCCTCTCTGATCTTATCAATGTTTACAGAAAATCATAAACGTGATGACAAAAAAAAAATTCACTGCTTATAAAAAGTACCCTTGAAGTGATGACTCTTTATACCCAGTGAATACGGTCTTTTCATTATAACAAATTTTTGCAGTTTTCGTCAACAGACCATATTGCCCCCATACCAGTCCGTTGAATGGCACGCGGGCATGTCAAAACCCTTATAAAAGTAATTGGCTGCCGTTGCAGGCAGCCCGCTTCTTCATTTACTTGCTGAAAGGATTATAGTCCATTTTAATTTGAGGAAGTTCACGCACTTCTTCTGCCATCGTGCTTCCGCACATCGGACATGACAGATCTTCCGTTGAAAAATCTTTTCTCATCCAGCCGTTGCAGGACTCGGATTCGCAAGCGTATACAGTTGTATCTTCGATGATCGTGACGGGCTCTTCAGCACCCTTTTTAGCAAAGTACATGCGCATAACTCCTTTTTTTACCTAGTATACGCTTAAAATAGAATTTTATTTCTATTTTTGATCAATCATTCAATTTGATAGCGCGAAAAAACCGGATTGCGGCGCAATCCGGTTTTTAGCTTATTTAACGGGGAGGGAAATGCTGAAGACAGATCCGAACCCTTCCTCGCTGATGACATCAATGCTCCCGCTATTGGCTTTGATAATTTCCATGCAGACAGAGAGTCCGATGCCGGTTCCCTGTTCTTTCGTTGTAAAGAAAGGCTTAAAAAGAGAATTCAGGGTATCCTGGTTCATGCCGATTCCGTTATCTTTCACCTGAATCACAATTTTTCCGTTGTCAAGTCTCGTTGTAATCGAGATGTTGCCGTTTTTCTTCTGCTTGCTGAGCTGAATGGCTTCCATTGCATTTCTCATCATATTCAGCATAACCTGCTTCATCTGTTTAATATCGACATGCAGATAGACTTCCTCGTCAATGATGCTGCACGTTAATTCACAGTTTGTCAGTATAGCTTCGCTTTTGCAGATCAGGACGATATCATTCAGAAGCTTGCTTAGCAGCACAGGCTGTTTCGTTTCAAGCGGCGTTTTTGAATTATTAAGAAATTCATAGATGATCTCATTTGCGCGGTTCAGTTCTTCTAAGGCAACGTCCGCATAATGTCCTTTTCCAATCTCAATTAAATGAGGCTTAAGGAGCTGCAGAAAACCTTTCACGCTTGTCAGCGGATTTCGGATTTCATGGGCGATGCTTGCCGCTATCTGGCCTACCGTTGCAAGGCTGTCCTGCTTGATGGCTATTTCCTTCATTTGCTGGAGAGACTTTTCGAGCTGTTCCTGTTTTTCAAGAAGGTTCAGGTTCGCATACAGCAAATCACCTTCAAGCGTTTTTACTGCCTGATAAATCTGATCTACACTTTCCTCTTTGTCTATGCAGAAAATATGAATAAAATTTTTCCCTTCATATTGAATATAGACATCAAAAAGTGTCATCGGGTTTGACTTAGTTTTTAAATTCAGCTCTATTTTCGTAATCGACGGCGTGTCGAGAATAAATTTAGCTGCTTTTTTCTTGCTTCCGATCCCTACAACATCAAGAAAGTTTAATTCTTCATCGAAAATCGTAAAGGTGCATCTTGATACCGAAACAATATTCAGCTTTCTGTCCACCAGAAAGTAAGGAAATGGGATTTTATCATATTTACTTGCGATTAATTGCATTTCCATGGCGTTCAGTCCTTGAATTAGAATTTTGAAGCCAGCTTGTAAGCTGGACTATGTTTTGAATCACCACGGTGTTTGGAGGGCAGTAATAATCGACATCAAAATCGCTTGTCTGTTTTCCTCCCAGCATAACAGTAGGAGAAAATGACAGATTCTGCAATTGCGAGACGTATTCAATAACAACTGGAATATTTGAAACAAGACTTGTTGTGAATCCAATCACATCAGGCTTCCAGCGTTCGGCGTACTGACAAATGTAATCAATTGAAACATTTGATTCAATACAGCATGCTTCCCAGCCAAATTCTCTAAACAAGAAAGAAGTCATAATGCCTCCGACCGCATGATCTTCATTTCTCATAGAAAGCAGCATAACGCGCGGTTTGACTGCTGCAGGCAGTGTTAAAAAGGAGTGTGTATGTATTTTTTCGACTTTTTGGTAGTAATAAGTAGCAATCATCGATTTGCAGACAGCCGCTGCAACATATTCATCCGCTACTGTTGCGCGATTCATCTCCCAGAGTTCCAGTACATTGTCCATAGTATCTGATAAAAAGCCATACACCTCAGTGCTTGTCGTATCCGCTTCAAGCAGACTGTTCAATAAGCTCCACGAAAGGCCAAGTTCCCCATCAATAAACAATTGACTCATTTCTTCTACGGGATTCATAAAAATCACCTACCAATCGTTTGTATGTTTTTATCAGCCTAAGGACAGCGGAAAAAGGGATTGCGCAATATGAGATTGTTAGATTAAGCGTAACACATAACGTGTTAAGTAGATACAACAATTCCTTCGTATTGCTAATTTTTCTGAAATCTTAACAATCTTTACGCAAATTCACTCCGTTTTTGATAGAATGTAAGACATTCCACGACGAAAGGACTAACCTTTATGACTGAAAAGCTCTATTATACTTCCCCAAAAACGTTTGAATGGCAGACGGAGATTGTCCGCTGTACAGTTATAGATGGGAGAAAAGCTGTTGTTCTCAAAGAGAGCGCCTTTTATCCTGAAGGCGGCGGCCAGCCTTCTGATATCGGGACGATCGCATCGGTTCCAGTTCTTGATTTAATAGAAGATGAGAATGAACTTTACCATATTGTATCTGAATATCCTGCAGGGATGTCTGCAAACTGCTTTCTCGACGGCCGCCGCAGAATAGATCACATGCAGCATCACTCAGGGCAGCACCTTCTGTCGGCGGTGTGCCTCGAACTGTTCGGCTATGAAACGGAAAGCTTCCATCTTGGAGCAGATACAGTCACAATCGATCTGAATACTCCGCACTTATCTGAAGATCAGATGACCGAAATTGAAAACAAAGCCAATCACTATATCTTTGAAAATCGAAAAATCCGTACCTTTTTTGCCGGTGCAGATGATCTAAAAAACCTGCCGTTAAGAAAGGTTCCGGAAGTAGATGGCCCCCTTCGCATTGTACAAATAGATGGAATCGATACCTCAGCATGCTGCGGTACACACACTGCTGGCACAGGTGAAATCGGCCAAATGAAGCTGATTAAAACGGAAAAACAAAAAGACAGAATCAGGCTTCATTTTAAATGCGGCTTTCGTGCTTTTTCAGAGTTTCAGCAAGCACATAGCCTTGTTAAACATACAGCGCGCTTTTTTCAATCCTCACAGGCAGAGATCCCTGAGCGGCTCCATTCAATAGATCAGGAAATGAAACATCTGCACAAAGAATTGGAGTTTCTAAAAGCTGAGAATGCTGCATTGCTAACAGAAAAAATAACCAATGACCAGTCGGGAAAAATGGCAGCAGTCCTCAAAGAAAGATCATCGCTGAAAGACCTTCAGTTCCTGGCGGCAAAATTTCATGAATGCGGAAAGGATATAGTCCTGCTGGGTTCGATAAGTGAACACGCAGTTCTGTTCAGTCAAAAAAACAGCATTCATGCCGGCCATACAATTAGAGAGTGCCTGAAAGAATTCAGCGGCAAAGGCGGAGGAAGCGAAAATCAGGCACAGGCTAAATTAGCAGACAGCAATGAAACGGAATCATTCTTTCAAGCTATGAAAGAGCAGATCATACATGCATCTAAGGATCATCCGCTGAACTAAATGCCAAATGTGTGACCGCCATTCACTGTAATCGTTTGTCCCGTTATATAAGCTGACTCATCTGACGCAAGAAAGGCAACCGTCTTGGCAAGCTCCTCAGGTGTTCCCATTCTTTTAAGGGGAATGCCTGATTGATAGGCGGCAAGATCATCTGCCCCAACATCACGATGACGCTCTACCGGAATAAAGCCCGGATTGACTAAATTAACCCGGATGCCGTATTCTCCGAGTTCACTTGCCCATGACCTGGTCATTCCTAGCATGGCTGATTTTGCCGTTACATAACTTGAAAAATGAGAGTTTCCCAGAGTTATGACTTCACTGCCGATATGTATAACTGAACCGTTTCTTTTTTGCTTCAATCCAGGCAGAACTTCTTTCAGCAGAAGCAGCGGAGCTTTTACGAAGAAGACAAGCTGATCTTCGTAGTCTTTCCATGTTGCCTCTTCTAGTGACAGCTCCGGCTGAGGACCTGTGGCATTATTAACTAGTATGTCATACGTCCTTCCCCCGGCTGCCTGTCTGATTCCTTCCTCGGTAGTAAGATCTCCCTGGGCAAGAAACGCTTTTCCCCCCTGCTCTCTTATCTGTGAAAGCACGTTCTGCGCCTGCTGTTCTGACGCAGCGTAATTCAAGTAAACTTCAGCTCCCTGACGAGCGAGCTCCAAAGCAATAGCTTTTCCCAGTCCCCGGGAAGCTCCTGTCACCAGGGCAGATTTATTTGCTAAATTCATGATATCCTCCAAAGCGGTCATATAGTATGTATGTCAAATGGTAAACACATCCAGTTCCAAGTATAATCTCAAAATCCGTAAGATTCAATTAATATAGCTTGCACCCCGCGGTTCGATTAAAAAGGCCAACTTTAAAGCAGTTGGCCTTTTTAATCGAACATATTCAATCGGCTTTTGTGCCCCCATTGTTGACAAGAATGGCAAAATACCAGCCGCCTTCACGTATGATTGGTTTCAGGCTTTGAAGCCTCATGCCGGACTGTTTTGCAAGAGCATCCAGTTCTCTTTTAGTAGGAAGGGCGTACAAATTATCAAAAGCAGTAAAAAAACTATTAAAGACACTTGAAAATTGCTTTCCATGCTTCGGCTTTCGAATTGGCGTAATAATGGTAATCATTCCATTTGGAGAAAGAGAGCTGCTTAATCTGCTGATGACCTTCGGACGTTTTTCGGGAGAGAGATAGTGCAGCAGATTATTCATCATAATCAGGTCTGCTTTATTTTCCGGCGACCATTCTTCAATATCCATACAATCAATTGAAATGTTTTTGAGCTCGCTGCAGCGATGGACGGCTTCTTCTGCCACGTCCTTATTAACCTCAACACCTGTTAATATTAAATCCGGAAAAGACTTGGACAGCTTCTGCATGTAGCCCCCGTGTCCGCAGCCTACATCCACAACCGTATGGATGCTGTTTTTCTTCAGAATCTGCACAAGTTTGGGATAAGCAAGCTGTTCGAGCATAGCAGAGGTTTCTGCAACAGTCGCTCCGTGCTGTTTGTGATCAAAGGTCTGGCGCTCATCTGTTTTCATAATGGACGGATATGTCAAAAGCGCGGGAATGTGGAGCTCCATCATTTCTTTCAGCAAAATGCCGACAGACTTTGGATCACGTTTGCTGTCAGGCAGCATAAAGCTTCTGGAGGTTTTAAATTTATTTCGGGAAACTTTTTTAAGATATTTAATTGAAACCCCGACTTCCACCCAGCGTTCAAGAATCTCTGTTTCTAATGCATGACTGGCTGCAACCTCTTCGATTGTTTTTGGAGATTTAAAAATTTCAAACAAATCAAGTTCATACCCGACATATGCGTGCCAGCTGTATAAAAACGGCAAATTCTTCTTCATCCAGCTTCTCGCTTTGTAAAGCCTTACATATTCGGCAATCATCAACGGCTGTACCTCCCTTTCGCTTCCCACGGATAATCATTTTCATACGTAAACATATACCGGGTATGCAATAACTCAATGTTCTGGATTGACCTCGCCGGCATAAGGCCGATTTGTATCAGCCTGTCAACAAATGATTCCTTCCATATTCCAAGCCCCGAGATGTTAAGCATTTGCTTTGTATGAAGCTTTTCATCATCTGTCATCTGTTTGAGGCTTCTGTTTCTGAGAGAACCAAAGTACCTGAATGGCTTTGAATAAGCGAGAGCGGACAGGTGGCTGAGGCTTAAAATGAAATCCACCCTGGACTTGCGGACTTTTTCATACCATTTCAAATTGTCCGGACTGTGTTCATCATGCCTGTACATCCAGCAAAGCAGCTCACCGAGGACATCTCCGTCCTGTATGGCAAGATTCATGCCTTCCCCTGCCATCGGATGCACGCTGTGAGCGGAATCCCCGAGAATCGCCATATTCCCTGACACATATGAGTCTGCGTGGAAATGAACGGGAATCATCAGCTGTATTTTTTTCCACTCCCTGAGTTCGGTCACATAGCCATCAAGCTCAGGACACAACTCTATATATTTGCTGTGAAAATGTTCAATACCCTTTGATTTGAGGGATTGATAGGCACCTGACTGGATGAGGTACACCGTTCTGACTTCATTATCAGGAAGAGGAAAGAGTCCGAGAAAAGCATGAGGCGTAGAGATGATCTTACCTTCCGTCATGTCCGGAGGCCTTTTGAACGTAACCGTCAAAAAGTGATGGTCATATTCATGTTCATTCAGTCTGACATTCATCGCTTTTCTGACATTTGATTTTCTTCCTTCAGCACCGATAAAATAATCAGCCTGAATTTCCGTTTCCTCTTTTCCTATTAATACAATCGCTGCGGAATTATCATTGAATGCCTTGAATCGTGCGGGCTGTATGTAATGGAAAGAAGGAAACTTTTTGGCTTCTTCAAGCAGGAGTTCCTTTAATCTTTCGTGGGGGATCATCAAAGCAAAATTGTACTTGCTCTCAATAATTCCGTAACGCATGACAGCTGAACCAAGCAATCTATATGAACCTTTCTTCCGTTTCATTTCATTCATTTCAATTTCATTGATTCGGTGTCCTGATCTGAGAACAGGCTCTGCTAATCCGAGAGCATCAAAGATTTCAAGACTTTTTGGCTGAAGCAGCTCACCTTTATATAAATGCGGGGAGCCCTTTGTCTGTTCTACCACGCAAACATCTATCCCGCACTTGGCAAGCTTAAGAGCAGCGGTCAGCCCTCCAACCCCCCCGCCAATGACTAAAACCTGTGTTTTCATCCTCCCACCGCCTTTCACCTTTCATTTCCACAATTGGGAAACATTGAAACCATGGAATGCTCTTGGAAAAGCAGAATCAGCCGTATAGCTCCGACAGGCAGAAAAGAAATTGACCAGAAAGGCCGGGTTTGCCTTTTTGGGCAATTTTGTTCTGACGGAGGAGTTGGCTGATGGAGCTGGACAATGCGAAAAGCGGAGCCGACTGTTCAGGCCTGGCAGGCAGATAAGAAATCCCCGGAAAAGTCCGGGTTTGACTTTTTCGGGGATTTTGTTCTGGCAGAAGGACTAGGAGGCGGAGCTGGACAATGCGAAAAGCGGAGCCAACTATATAACCCTTTCAGTCAGATAAAAAATCGCGTTATTCGCGCTTTTTATGAGGATGCGTGTTGCCAGAATGGTACCCTTTATTCAGCCGTGAGCGTTTTATAGGGATGCATTTTGACAATATGGTACCTTCTATTCAGCCGCAAACAATTTATAGGGTTGCATTTCGCCAGAATGGTAACCTATATTTCGGCGACAGCGTTTTATAGGGATGCATTTTGACAATATGGTACCCTCTATTTCTGCAACAGCGATTTATAGGGGTGCATTTCGCCAGAATGATACCCTCTATTTCTGCAACAGCGATTTATAGGGGTGCATTCCGCCAATGGTATCCTCTATTCAGCCGCGTCCAATCTATAGGGTTGCATTCCTCCAGAATGACACCCTATACTCACCCTCGAGCAATTTAAAAGGTACCACATACCATACGAGCGTTGAAACACAAGCAATTCATGAAGTCAATGCTCCATCCAAACACAAAAAAAACCCAAGACTGCTGTTAATAGCAATCTTGAGTCAAAAAGTTGAACGGTGCTTTCAAACTGCCCCTTGATCTGTAAATGAAATCATCACAGAATCCTGTATCGGCTTATAGCCTATCTTCTGATAGATGCTGTTCGATGTTGGATTCGACAGGTCTGTATAGAGAGTGCAGAATGAATATTCCTTCAAAAGCTCACTGCTCAGGGCGGCAACGCAGCTGCTCGCATATCCTCTACCCCTGAATTTTTCCGGTGTGTATACAAGGGATACCGTTATGCCGTTCTTAGTTGCCCGTGATTTTTTTGCCATGGAGACAGGCACTCCGTCAACAGACCAGATGTAAACAGAGTCCTCCGCGAGAAATTTCTTCATTCTTTCTGCTGCCTGGAGCGTCGTAATCGGAGGCTCGTTTGTAAACGTCATAAAGTCCGCCATCCACTCTGTTAAGAGCGGGAGGTGTTCAAGTTTTGCTTTTTGAAAGCTTCCTTCACTGCCAGCAGCAGGCTGCACCTCATGAAGCTGATAAATTTTTTGTTCCATCACAATGTCGGCTCTACCCCCGGTCTGCACAGCCCACTCTTTGGCAAATCTCTCTGTCCAGTACCTTTCTCCGACAGCACCCGGCACAGAAACCCCTGCAGAGATCAGCTGACTGACCATTTCAGCAATCAATCTTTCACTCATTACATCTTGATTATATGTAAGGATTAAATTATGAGGGGGTGTCATAAGAAGCGCTGACGCAACTGCCCCTTCTGTTTCCATCAGAGCCGTATATACCTCTGATGGCGGAACCGTCTTTTTGAAAACAGACAGAAGTCCGAGTGCCAAATTATTTTCTGCTTCCTGTCTCATAAGCAGCGGTTCTGATTTATCAATGTACTTGCGGCGGTCTTTGTATTCTTTAAGCATCATCCATTATCACCTCTAATCTTTTTATTAGATTCACCCCCTCGATTTTCCTTTAAAATTTATTATTTTCACAAAAAAAACTCCGCAGCCAATCCCGGAGTTTAGAAGGTTGTAAACCTGAAGAATTTCTGCAGAGCATAAATGCCCCTTTTGAATACCGGCATGTCATCTCTGTATTTTTCAACATTCAGCGTATATTCTGCTCCGTCATTCGTCCAGAGTTTTGTGAAATACGCTTCCACTTCTTTCATTACATCCTCATCCTGAGGGGCGGAAATTTTCAAATCATTCTCAAGATTAAGATCATCAAGATTACGTTTTGTGAAATTCGCCGAACCACTGATGATCGTGGATTTCTTTTTCCCTTTAATATAAAGAAGCTTTGGATGATACTGTTCATTTGTTGTGTTATACCATCTGATACTCGCTTTGTTTTTCGTATCTTCCATCAGTTCTTCAGCAACAGGCCGGTTAGGCAGTCCGATTTTCTCCTGGCCGAAGGCATTTTGATTCGGATCAAGGATCATGTTCACCTGAACGCCCCGGTTAGATGCCTCAACGAGCGAGTTGATCACTTTTCTGTCAGCTAAATAAAACATACCCATCCAAATGACATCATTTTTTTCTGCAGCTCTTACTGACGACAGCAAATGCTCATATATTTTCCCTTCAGTCAGCACCTGCACATCTATATTCCCTTTTTCATTACCTGACTCAGTGTACTCAGGAAGCTTGGGCCCTCCGGAATAGTCCGATACAGCCTGTTCAGATTCGAGTACATCTGCAATGACATTTCCGCTTACCTGAAAAGCTGTATTGGAATGAAACCCGCTTGCATCGTGAGGATTTGCGGACGAGACTATTGCTGTTTTCTCCGTTGCGACCGCCTTTCTGTGATTTGCCTTTACATTAAAGAGCTTTAAATAAGACCGTACCGTCATATCAGGAGCTGTATCTCCAAACGGATTGGTCACCCAGCCTTTTCCTGACTGGCCAAACCATTGAAAAAACGTTCTCCAGACACTGGAATACAGCGGATTTGAATCGCGGAGAGGCTCCATATCCGACAGAACGACATCTATGCCTGCATCCTTAAATGCTTCAAGCTCCTTTGATTTGTGTGACCCGTATGAGGTATTGATTTCATCTGTAATAAAGACAATCGGCATGTCGGGATTTTCTTTCTTTTTTTGAAGCAGCTTTTCTGTCAGCTGAGCACTGATATCGGGATATGATTCTCCCTTATTGTAATAGCCGTTAAACAAAAATAAATCAATCACAACAAATTCTTCAGCATCATCAATCGCTTTAAGCACAGCATCAAATATCATCCGGTCTGATTTGACCCTGTTTTCTTTCTGATACGTCAGGTCATATAAAAAATCGACGTCCTCCACCTTGCGGACTTTCCCTTCATACGAAAGACCGTCTGGAAGAGGCTTATAGCTTTGATACATAACAGTACCTGTTAAAACAATAAAAATAAGCAGAATGACCAACAGGCGTTTCTTTTTATAGCCTGCAAATTTAGACCTTGACAATAAAACTCCCCCTACAACAAAATAATGGCTTTCTTTATATCCCCTTTTTCATTGATACAAAAACCTTTAACAAGAAAATAGACCGCAGACTGGCTGCGGCCCGTTCAATCAGTTATTTAGACTGGGGAAACATACGCTTCACCATTTCACCGAATTCATCTGCCAATCCTGAAACCGGCTCGCCGTTGCGGATTTTATCGCCGTAGTCTTTTACACGGTCAAAAAAGTCCGGATTCTCCGAAACAAATACATTGTCCAGGTTGCGGTCAGTTGATCTGACCTGATCAGCCACTTTGTTTTTCAGATCATCTGACAGCTTGCCTTTAGGATTTCCTTCCAGCATGACAGCGGCATAGGCCGTGTTATCAAGAACAATCACATTCGCGTATTTGATTTCTTCCAGATCTGCCACTTTCTTTGCTGCATCGTCGGCAACATTCATGCGGTTTTCGCGGTTGTCATTGGTTTGTTCGTCATAAGTGACGTTCTTAAGCTCATTGTTCATGATGTTGTCGTTTTCACGAGCATTGTTATCCATTCCGCAGCCTGATGCAATCAGGACAGAAAAAAAGATAGCTGCTCCAGTAAGGATCATATTTTTCATTCAGCATGCCTCCCATTTTTTTCTTCATTTTATTTTCTGCAGTTGCCGACCGATTATGCAAGATGACCAAAAATACTTAGACAAAGCGTTTTTATGGGAGACAAAATGAAAACCAGCCCCATCAAGAAGGCTGGCCGGTGATTTTATGGAGTGCATACCCTTTTTCTTTCCAGATATAAAAAATCCCCTGTTTAAAGGATTGAAACGTTTTTACATTCAGTGTATATCCCTGATGAATGATATGCTGCACAAGCTTTGGGTTCATCCCCGCAAAGATGGATTCGGTCCCAATAAGCCGCAGGCCTTCTGCAATTTGGTTAAGATGAAACGCAATGGTTTCATCGAACGTCTCGCTAATGCCTGTAAAGTCGAAGATCATGTATTCAGCTCTCCGCTCGGCGGCTTCCCTCAGGATCTTCTCTTTCATTTTTTCCATTCTTTCTTCAGTCAGTGTTCCAGTCAGAGCGATCAAAAGAGCGGAGTCGAGTGCAGTCCCGATGATGGGCGTATACATTTCCTCAAGCAGCGCTTTTCCCTCTTCTATCACATTTTCATATTCTGTGACATCACGCCATGTCAGGACAAATCCTGTCTGTTCTCCTTGAAGGTTGGTCAGTTTGTCCACAACGATCTTAGCTGTGAACCGGTTAAACAGCCTGATCTGGGCACTGTGAGGAAACGGACCGTTTTTAAGAATGTCATTTTGCTTTTTCCCATGAAAGTGCCGGATATCAAATCCGATGAATGCTTCCGGATCAGCCATTCCGGCAAGCGGCCCCACTTTTGAAAGAATCTCTTTTGCCGCATGATTTATCCAGATAATGCGGTACTCATCATCTGCAAAAATTAGCCCTTCCCCTATCCGGTCCAGCAGAGAATAAACATTCATATCCTCTAAAATCGATGAACTCATTTTCACTTGCCTCTTCCCCCTAGAAGACTATTTTTCTGTATGTATTCACAATTATATCCTTTTCCACCATTTTGAAAAGAATAAACGTGCCGAGGGGTCAGTCCCGCTGTGCGTTAACACACAGCGGGACTGACCCCTCTTTCACCTTTTTTATCCTTTTCCAGCCTGGAAGCTCGGGTATTTTGTCATTCCGCCGTCTGCATAAAGGGTGATTCCTGTTACGTAGCTTGCCTCCGATGAAGCAAGAAAGGCTACACACGCTGCGATTTCTTCCGGTTTGCCGATGTATCCCATTGGGATGAGGTCAATGACATCTTTTTTGATCTCGGGATCTGCAAATTTTTCGGCATTGATTGGTGTATCTATCGCTCCCGGCGCAATATTGTTGACGCGGATGCCGGATGAAGCGTATTCGAGTGCCAGGGTTTCAGTCAGAAGCTTAATTCCGCCTTTGCTTGCTGCATAGTGGGCAAAATGAGGCCAGGGAATCTGCTGATGCACTGATGACATATTGATGACAGACCCTTTAATATTGTGATCAAGCATATGCCTGATTGCTTCTCTGCTTCCTAAAAAACAGCCTGTCAAATTTGTCTGTATAACTTTATTCCAGTTTTCAAGACTCAGTTCTTCGGTGGGAATCTCTGCTTGGATTCCGGCGTTATTGACCATAATATCAAGTGTGCCGTAAGTATCGACGGCAAACTGTACAATACGCTTCACATCATGCTCCTGTGAGACATCACCCTGAATTTTCGAAGCTTCGCCTCCGTTTGCCTTGATCTCTTCGATGACAAGGTCTGGCTTATCGTCCTCTGTTAAGTAGTTGACAACGACTTTTACGCCCTCTTTTGCAAAGCGCTGTGCAATGGCTTTTCCAAGTCCGGATGATGCTCCGGTAACAGCAGCCACTTTCCCTTTTAAGCTTTCATACATTCTGCATTCCTCCATTTACCGTTTTGTATAGCCAAGCAGCACTCCGCCTCCGATAATCAGCACGCAGCCGATAATGACAAGCACAATCTGCTTTTTCGTCTTTTTTTCACCAAGCAGAAAGATTCCGCCAAGTGTGGAAATGATGATTCCTGTCTGGGATAAAGAAAAGCTTGTGGCCACTCCAATTTTCGGAAGGGAGAGCAGCAGCCCCAGGTTACCTGCAGCCCACATCAATCCTGTCAGAATGTTCCGCAGCGCATATTTATCAAACGGCTTGTGTCTCGCTGTTAGAATAATGGCTGCAAGCACCATCCCGATCGCCTGCGGCAAAATGGCTGCCCAGCCGTCAATCTCAAAATAACGGATGATGATGACGTAGCCAATATACCCGATTGACGAAATGAACAGAATGAATAGTCCCCGCTTCAGACTCTTGCCGGCCCCTTGTTCATCCTTCTGTCCAATGGAGGTAAATACTACTCCTGTAATGATCAGGAGGATAGCAAGGCTTCCAAGGATAACCGTCATTTTAGTGTCCCATTCTTTAAAGAGCAGAACGCCGAACAGTGTCGTCCCCAGGAGCTGCATGCCTGTTGAGATCGGCACGGTTTTGGATACGCCGATATGCTTGACACTGGCAAGCTGATTCAGCTGCCCGACCGTCCAGAAAATACCCGAGACAATTCCAATCGACCAGACAACCGGAGTGAGATCAGGATTTGAAAAAAAGAACATAACAATGGAAAATAAAAACGCTCCTATTGTAATACCAAGTGTTTGGCTGTATGCATTACCGCCGAGCTTGACACTCACAAGGACAAGACTTCCCCACGCAACAGCGGGAATTAAAGCAAGCAATATTCCAATCATGATGATAATCCTTTCTACTATGTAGTCGTGCTGCTATTTGGACATTTGAAAGTATTATTTCCCCTTATGCGGAAAATATCACCGCCTGCCTTAGTTCATTCCACTAATAAGAAAAAATGAAACAGCAGGTTTATAGATCACGCCGTTTTTTTATACTGGATAAAAAGGAGGGTCAAATGTGGAAGATGTTTTTGCTGAATATGGTGTGTGGGACCTCTATCTTAGAGACAGATACCCTCTTGAAGAATCAGGGATTTTCAAGGATGCTGATGCAGATGAGCTCAGAGGTTTTTTTGAAACGTTTGAGTACGATTCATATGAACAGTTTTCAACCCTCTTTCCGCTCTATTTATTTCTCAAAAAGAAGAACCGGCACTTTTGGTAAAATGCCGGTTCTTTTTTTTTAGAATCTTTGCGTTGATCATTTGTTTTGCTCAGATTTGCAAATCTCCAGTGGACTGAAGCGGAAGGCACTTGACTCCTTGTCCAGCTGCAGCGCCCAACTCCTCTGTCAGAACAAAATCCCCCAAAAAGTCAAACCCGGACTTTTCGGGTGATTTCTTATCTGACTGCCGGAGCAAAACGGGCGCTTCCGCTTTTCTAAGGGATGAAGAGGGCACTGAAGATCCCGCAAGCGCAGCGAGGAAGTTCAGGCACTCCCCGCGGAAAGCAAGTGACTGGAGCGCAGGGGAACGGGTACAAACTCAAAAATCCCGAACCATATTTATTGTAAATTTTGAATTTTTGATATATTATTCTATTTGTAACCGCTTACAAAATAGCAGGTATTGACCTGTATCTTGTTCGCGGGTCTTCAGCACGATTTTCTACATAGGTTTTCACCACAAATATTTAGGAGGCTGATGAAATGAGTCAAGCTACACTGAAGGCTGGAGAAAAACTGGAGAAATTTCTGCAGGGAAAGAAAAAACTGTTTATTAACGGGGAATTTGTAGAAAGCATTTCTAAAAAGACATTTAATACACCTAACCCTGCGACCGGAGAAACGCTCGCTTCCGTGTACGAAGGGGATAAAGCCGACATTGATCTTGCTGTTAAAGCCGCAAGAAGAGCATTTGACAGCGGTCCATGGTCAAAAATGAGCGCGGCTGAGCGCAGCAGATTGATGTACAAGCTTGCTGATCTGATGGAAGCCAATAAAGAAGAACTGGCACAGCTTGAAACATTAGATAACGGAAAACCGATTAATGAAACAACTAACGCTGATGTTCCGCTAGCGATTGAGCATATGCGCTATTATGCCGGCTGGTCAACAAAAATTGTCGGACAGACGATTCCTGTCAGCGGACAATATTTCAACTATACAAGACATGAAGCATTAGGGGTTGTCGGACAGATCATCCCGTGGAATTTCCCTCTGCTCATGGCGATGTGGAAGCTTGGTGCTGCTCTTGCAACGGGCTGTACAGTGGTCCTGAAGCCTGCTGAACAAACACCTCTTTCTGCCCTGTATCTGGCAGAGCTCATAGCAGAAGCCGGTTTCCCTGAAGGTGTTGTAAATATCGTACCTGGATTCGGCGAGACGGCAGGAGATGCCCTTGTCATGCATCCTGATGTTGACAAGATTGCTTTCACAGGATCAACACCTGTCGGAAAAATGATTATGGAAAAAGCGGCAAAATCGTTAAAGCGCGTTACACTTGAGCTTGGAGGGAAATCTCCAAACATCATTCTTCCGGATGCTGACCTGTCAGCAGCGGTCCCAGGTGCGCTTACTGGAGTCATGTTTAACCAGGGGCAAGTCTGTTGCGCAGGCTCCCGCGTCTTCATTCAGAAAAAGCATTATGATAATGTCGTGGCAGACATGGTGTCGCACGCTAAAAACATCCGTCAGGGAGCAGGAATTGAACCGGAAACACAAATCGGGCCGCTCGTTTCTGACGAGCAGCAAAACCGCGTGCTGAACTACATCCAGCGCGGAGTCGAAGAAGGAGCGGAAATCCTGACCGGCGGAAGCTCTCCATCCGAAAATGGATACTTTGTATCCCCAACAATCTTCTCTGCCGTGAAAGATGAAATGACGATTGCAAGAGAAGAGATCTTCGGACCGGTTATCGCCGCTATGCCTTATGATGATCTTGATGAAGTGATCAACCGCGCCAACCAGAGCGAATACGGCCTTGCAGCAGGACTCTGGACCCGCGACATTGCAAACGCGCATTATGTGGCAGGCAAACTGAAAGCCGGAACGGTCTGGGTTAACTGCTACAACGCATTTGATGCCGCTTCTCCTTTTGGAGGCTACAAGCAATCCGGTCTTGGACGGGAAATGGGCTCGTATGCGCTCGATAACTATACGGAAGTAAAGAGTGTCTGGATCAATCTGCAGCGTTAAATGCTGGTATCCTCGCCTGCCCGCTTGAGGTCTTATCGCCTCGGCGGGCAGGTTTTTTATTTTGGAAACACGCTAAAAGCCATTAAAAAAACACCGCCTGATGGAGCCAGACGATGCTGCTGCTTACTTTTCCTCGAAATAATCTTTGTAAAAACCGCTTACTTTCCCATTATTGTCGATCACAAAATAAAATTCTTCTGTTTCATTTTTCACTTCATATGTATTTCCCGCCGTTAACACCCTGTTGACCATATACTTCTCGGCGTTTGTGTGTTTGCACGTAACCGTTTTGATTGTTTCTCTGTTAAGCCAGTCCTGATGAATCATCCGTGATTCTCCTTTGCGCATTTTGACCTCATTATACTATAGAAATGTAAGTGCCGCCACCCGCTGATTCATAACCTTCGCTCTCCGCGAATAGGCTGGTGAAGATGAGGTGAAACATGTGAACCTATTAAAACGGACTGACGAGGAAGTGCAAAAGCGGATTTCAGAGCTCAGAGGCGTTCAAAGGCCGGATGGTTCCTTTCGCTTCTGCTTTGAGGGCGGACCTATGACTGATGCGTTTATGATCATTACGCTCAGATCCCTTGGAGATCAGGATCAACAGCTGATTGAAAAACTTGTCCTGAGGCTAATAAGCATGCAGTCTTATGACGGGGTATGGAGACTGTATGAGGATGAAAAGAACGGAAATCTGACAGCAACTGTTCAGGCCTATACGGCGCTGATTATTTCAGGACACTTCACCGCTGCAAGCCCTCAACTTCAGCGTGCAGAAGCATTTATTCTCGCAAATGGCGGACTGTCTGACGTACATTTTATGACAAAATGGATGCTTGCCGTTAACGGACTTTATCCATGGCCGAAACATTTCAGATTTCCATTGTCTTACTTGCTGCTCCCGGCATCTTCCCCCTTAAGTATGTATCAGCTAAGTTCCTACGCAAGAATCCATTTTATGCCGATGATACTCGCCATGAATAAAAAGTATATCCATAAGGGACTTGGAACAGCTGACTTTTCACACCTTTATGCATCTAAACCCAAATCAATCGACTGGCTGTCCCTGCACCGTGATGTGCGATCAGGCCCAAACCTTTTCTTGCAGACGATACGCTCCCTTGCAGCCTTTCCTGCCTATCTTCATAAATCTGGATATCAGGCAGCAGAAAGATACATCCTCGACCGGGTTGAAGCAGACGGAACACTTTTCAGCTATGCAAGCGCCACGTTTTTTATGATCTACGGATTACTCGCTTTGGATTATAGTGAACAATCATCGCAAATCCAGCGTGCCCTATCAGGATTAAAATCGCTAATCTATAAAAAGGACGATCTTGCCACTCTTGAAAACTCGACATCCACTCTGTGGGACACAGCCCTTCTGAACTACAGCCTTCAATCAGCAGGTCTCAGCTGTCATGACCCGATGATTGCGGCGGCTTCTGCCTATTTGCTGAAAAGGCAGCACATCAAAAAAGCTGACTGGGCGGTTCATAATCCCAGCAAAGAAGCTGGCGGCTGGGGATTTTCAGACATCAACACAAATCATCCGGATAATGATGATACAGCTGCAGCTCTTCGGGCGTTAACACCTGCAGCAATGTATGATCCCCTCATTTTTTCCAGTTGGAACAGAGGAACATCCTGGCTGCTTTCCATGCAGAACCGTGACGGCGGGTTTTCTGCTTTTGAAAAGAATACGGGCAGTGCCCTGGCAGCTATGCTTCCTCTTGAAAATGCAGCTGATGCTGCAGCCGATCCTTCTACGGCAGACCTCACAGGGCGCGTAATTGAATATTTTGGAACCTTTGCAGGACTTAGAAAAAATCATCCTTCAGTAAAAGCTGCGGTCGGCTGGCTCAAAAGCAATCAGGAAAAAGACGGTTCCTGGTATGGCCGCTGGGGAGTCTGCTACATTTACGGGACGTGGGCAGCCATTACAGGAATGAGAGCTGCAGGTGTATCTACTAAAAACGAGTCTATTCAGAAGGCCGCAAACTGGCTGCTGAGCATCCAAAACAGAGATGGCGGATTTGGTGAATCCTGCAGAAGCTGCGAGGTAAAATCCTATGTGCCTCTTGGGTACAGCACACCGTCTCAAACAGCGTGGGCGCTTGATGCCCTTCTCACCGTTCTTGATAAAGAGCATGAGGCTGTTCAGCTTGCCGTTAACCGGCTGCTGCAGCCATTTGATCAAAAATGCGATGAATATCCTACCGGCATCGGTCTGCCAAAACAATTTTACATTCGCTATCACAGCTATGGCAGAATTTTTCCGCTGCTTGCTTTAAGTCGTTACCTGAAAATGAAGTAAAAAAGGAGCCTTTTCCTCAAGGCTCCCAATTTCTATATTCAATATAGGCTGGTGACGCTGTAAGACTTCACTTAATTGCTGGATTAATCCGTTTTCTTAAATGATAAACCGGCCTCTTTCAATGCGCCGCTTAACTTTGGGATTGAACTGGGACCGACTCCATGCAGCTTCAAGATATCCGGTTCACTATACTCTGACAGGCGCTCAAGTGAAGTAATACTGTTGCGTTCAAGAGCTCTCCTGGCAGGTGCACTTATCTTTGAAAGAAAATCACTTTCAATCTCTCTTTCTGATTCACATTTAGGGCAAGTTGGACAATCCGAGCTTTTAAAATAATTGTGGCCCTTTTTACAAGTCCTCAATGTTTTATCCGCCATCGTCATTGACCTCCATTTCACGAGAATCCTTTATTACCGGTTCAATCCTGTTAAAAGAAATCATTAAAAAACGCTTTTCTGTCCGGAATCAGCCGTTCGAGACGGGCTATTGCCTCTTCACTGCCTTCCATTTCCCCAATTTCATAAAGATCCGACGGCCGCATATATCCAAATAAGGCTGCTGTCAGCGCATTAATGGAAAGGCTGATTTCGCCCTTATCAGCGTCTGTTTTCGTCACGTTTCCATCAGTAATCTCATACGTCCCATTGTTCCAGGGAGCATATTCATCCTTGATCGTGAGGACCGTTCGTTCTTGTGATGCAAATTCATAGTTTCTTAAAAAGGCTGCTGCATCTACAATTCTCGCCATAAAGTAAGGAGTCACTTCTGCTTTAATTCTTGGCTCTTTAAGTGAATAGAAAAGAGGATCACTTTCAAACGTAGTGATTTCAAGGTCTTTGATCATCGAATCATGCTGGCAGATGAAATTCCATAACCCTGTTCTCGCTGAAGGTGTCAGCGGAACAAATTCTTCCACAGTCATCTTGGAATCTTTCACTGCATATAGGAGATACCCTTCTGCCGCACCGTTTTCATTGTAATAGACTGCTGCATAGGTATCGTCGCTGTATATGGATTGCTGCCACCATCTTGTCTCCCTTTTCAGCATGCCAGTAAATCTCGAGGCGAACTGATCATAAACCTTCTCAATTTCTTCGGAATGGCCATCCTTTCCGGCATGACGCTTTACAGTTCCAAGATCCTGTTTTTTCATGACAAGACTCTCGGATTTTAAAGATGCTTTTAAATAGCTGCTGAAAAGTTCCCACCCGTATTTCCGGTAAAAAGGAACGGAAAAGGGATGAAGCATGGAAATCGTATAGCCTTCATTTTTCATCGTCTCCAATAGGTCCGTCAGCATTTCCCGGACAAACCCGCTTCTGCGGTATTCAGGATATGTCGCTACACCGGCGACTCCGCCCATTTTTAATGTCCGTCCTCCGATATACACCTCTAAAGGCAGCAAATGAAGCTTTGCTGCAAGCTCTTCTCCTGAAAAAACACCATACAGCTGATGATGTTTATCCATCAAATCCAGCCGTTCTTCCACCTTCTCCTCAGGTACTTTGTACTGAAAAGCATATTCTGATAATTTCATTGCTTCTTTGTAATGCTCTTTTGTCAGCTTCACGACTGTCATCTTGATAGTCCCCTCTTTCATGATCGGATAAATCCGCCTTCTGAATGGATCGTCTGGCCGGTGACCCACTCGCTTTGCTCACTTGCCAAAAAGGCAATAAGCCTTGCAGCATCCTGTGGCTTACCAATTCTCCCTGCCGGGAATTTCAAAAGCAGAGAAGCCTTTATTTCATCAGTCATCCACCCTGTATCTGTCGGACCGGGATTCACGGCATTGACTGTAATCCCCTTATGGCCGATTTCAGCCGCCAGCGTTTTTGTCATGTCAGGTATACACGCTTTTGTTGCAGCATAAGCAAGCTCACCCGGCATCGGGCCAAGCGACTGTCCGGAAGTGAGGGTGATCACTCTTCCTCCCCGTCCCCTTGTAAATCGCCGCGCAAACTCGGTGCTAAGCATGATTGGGGCCCGCACATTTAGGAGATAGTGACGATCCAGAATAGCTGATGTAAGTGTTTCTGCATCGCTGAAGACAGAGTATGCTGCATTATTAATAAGAATGGCTGCCTCGCCAAGCGTTCTCTCCGCCTCGTCAAACAGCATGGAAAAAGAAGCTGCATCTGTTAAATCAAGCTCCATGCTGGCGCAGCGGACTCCCTTTTGAAAAATGCTCTCTTCCAGTTTTTCTATGTCTTCCTTTAATGAGCCCCATGGCTGCTCGGAATCATAAGGTCTGTAATAAGTAAAAAAGATATCAATGCCTGCCTCAGCAAGCTCCAGGCATATGGCTGCCCCGATTCCTGATTGTCTGCTTGCTCCGGTCACAATCGCCATTTTTCTGCTAGTCATTCATTCACCTGCTTTTAGAGATGCTGATTCAAGAAATCAGCAATTGCTTTGTATACAAGAATCTCATTTTCTTTTTTTGAAAATCCATGCCCCTCGTCTTCAAGCACGATATAGTCTGTTTTTCTTCCTTTTTGCCGCAATGCCTCTACAATCTTATCAGACTCTGCTTTCACAACACGGGGATCGTTTGCCCCTTGAATCACGAGCATAGGCTTTGTCATGCCGTCAATATGGGTAATCGGTGAAAATTCGATCAGTTTTTCACGGTCGCGTTCAGGATTGCCTACCCACTGATCCATTGCAGGCTTCCAGAATTCCGGTACACTCTCAATAAACGAAAAAAGATCGCTCGGCCCGAAAATATCGACTACCGCTTTGAAGTAGTCAGAGTGACGTCCGTGCAGCAGCAGAGCCATATAGCCGCCGTAGCTTCCGCCCATCAGAAAGATTTTTTCTTTATCAGCAAGCCCTTCCCCGATCAGCCAGTCAATTCCGGCTGTCATGTCAAATCGCGGCCCATTCCCCCAGTCTCCTTCGACCAGTTTTGAAAATGACAGTCCGTATCGTGTTGATCCTCTGAAATTGGGAGCAAAAATGCTGTAGCCGCTTTTCAGAAGATATTGAAATAAAGCCCTGAACGCATTGGTCTCAGCAGATTGAGGACCGCCATGAGGCCAGATAATCATATGGTGGTTGCTTACATCCGCATGTGCCCTATAAAGAGAGGCTTCAATCGTCATGCCGTCAAAGGAAGAATAGGTAACCGTTTCCGGGTTCACCAAATCCTCCGGTGAGAGTCCTTGAACACCATGATTTGTTATTTGGTGCCATGAGTGGGACGGCGTTCTGCTGAAGATATTCAGCGGTATAATAGCAGACTGTCCAAGGAGGAACAGCTTGCCTTCCTTTGTGATTTGCAGTTTGCTGATGCGGTCGGCAGGCACATCAAGCTGCTCATAGGACTGATCTGACAAATCAAAGCAACAGAGCTCATCTTTGACGCCTTTTTCTGCAACGATATAAAACTTACCGGTAAAAGAATCATATTTCAGAGTACTGAAGTCTTTCCCTTCAAGCTGCAGAACCTTCGTAAAACTCTTAGTCGGAAGGTGAAATTTGGCCAGATAGGAAAAGTCTGATTCGTAGTTCGTCAGAAAATAGAATTCATCCTCAGATATGTAGACAGCATCACTCTGCGTATAAGAGACTTCACTTTCCGGTGCAGCGAGTATGTCTTCTCCGTCTTTTCTGACATAGAGGAGAGATGACGTATTGCTGAAATTTTTAATAAAGACAAAGCTTGTTTCTTGCGGTGATACAGCTTGCAAATAAATTGGCGCATCTGTGCCCTTATGCATCAGTTCCTCTTTTTCACTTTCGATTTCATAGCGGTATACTGCAAGGTTTGTTTCATGGCCATTTTTAGTTGAAGTGTAATACAGCGATTTTTCGTCCTTTGAAAAAAACGGCTGCATATGGCGTTCTCCTTCGGCAAGGCGCAGCGGAATCTGCGCACCTCCCTTTTTTGACAAGGCATAAAGCTGCGTATTTTCGTCCCCGTCCCTGTCAAAGCCTCCAAGGATAAATTCCGCCCGGCTGTTATAAGCAAGGCTCCCGCATGCCTGGTTCACAGTTGTAAGAGGATATGGATATTGGTTTGGAAGATCCATCGCCCACAGATTGTAATGGCCTCCAATATTTGTACTGAACACAAGCTGATTGCCATCTGGCGAAACGATGAAATCCTGAATGGAAAGCACGTTCAAAAATTGCTCAACATCCGACTGTTTAAAAGTAATCATTATGTACACCCCTTAAAAAATCATTTCATGTTCTTATTCGACAAAAAGGAATAAATTCCTCCATCGCATTAGTGAACGATAATTTTGTTATGTAAACCTTCAGGCAGACTAAAAGGCCCTTTCCAGGACCTTATTTTTCCTTCGTTTGAATAAATCGTAACCCAGTCTGCAAATTGGAAAATGTTTGGATGCTGTCCATTGAAACACCGAGATTGATGAGCGTCTGGGCGATCTCAGGCCTGATCCCGACAATCATGCACTGTGCACCGAGGAGTTTTACCGCTTCAGCTGCCTGAATCAGATGATTCGCCACATATGTATCAACAACGGGAACCCCTGTTATCTCCATAATGACGTAACGGCATTGATAGGTTTTCACACTGTGGAGCAGATTTTCGATAATAACAGTAGCGCGTTCATCATGAACCGCACCGATTAACGGAAGGATGCAAACGTCTTTTGAAATAGGGATAATTGGTGCCGAAAGCTCATTAATCATGCTGTCCTGTTTTCTGTATGCTTCATGCCAGCAGTCCGTGCAAATATTCACGAGGTCGGCAATCATCGGATCAAACCAGCTGTCCGTTTTCTCATAGAGCTCATCTGCGATGGCCGAATCCTCCATTGCCTCAATAATTGTGCGTTTAAATTGCTGAATGGACGCGACCAAATACTTTAAGCACTCTTCTTCCCTGAAGTGCCTGTCAATCCACTCTTTAAAGAACTGAACAGCTTCGTTTTCCGATTGGCTGATTTGACTGAAGATGATCTGGAACGTTTTCCGCTTATCCTCTTCCGTTAAAAAATTCGGGCTCGCTACTTCACCTTCCCATCTCTGAAAAAGCAGCTCCTCGTTCCGGTTCATCATGTCAATTACTTGCTGCATATACATTCCCCCAACTTTCTTTGCTCTTGTACCGTACCCTTTGCAGCCTCTCTCTCAAACGCTATGTACAAGCTTTTTAGTAGGGAAATTCTAAATCTGTCTCGATTGTTCCTTTTATTTTCTTCAGGAAGCTGTCCCTTCCGTTCAGCCAATCTTTGAAGTCAATGGAAACAGGCTCCCTGTCTCCCCCTGCACCTATAAGGACCTGGAGTGTTTCAGGTACATATACAGCTGTATGAAGAGTTCCAGCCCAGTTGCCGTACTCTTTTTTGAATATTGCACCATCAGTACGGTTGAAAAAAGCAAAAGCTTCTCTCGGGGTCAGCGCTCTATGAAATTGCCCCTCGATTCTCTTCTTTCTTTGAATCGTTTCTTCAAGACGATTCCTGTTTTCAAAACGTTTATCACCCAATTCAAAATGATTGGTGCAGGCAAGCTTATGTCCTTTTTTAATCTCAACGCCTTTGCTTGAAGCTTCAGCAATAGCCGCATGTCCTGACGAGTCATAGAGGGAGTAATTAAATGCGTGCCGGTGAGGTATTTCTTTCAGCAGCCAAATGGCTTCTTCGGTTGATTTGCACGTATCGAGCACCATTCTTGCAATGCTGCAGCAAATATACCCGTCTCCAGGCTTCAGACGGTTCACAAAATGATAGCCGACCGCAAGACCTTTTTCATTCATACCGTCCATGCGTCCGATCATCCGTGTCGCAAACCCTATGCTTGCATAGGCGGTTTCCGGCTGCCAGATTAAAAACCTTCCTTCGTATGTTTTCGGATGATAATCGTAATTTCTCGCATATATTCCATCCTGCATCAGTGCGCTGCACCCTGACTTTTTCCAGTCTCCCTGATAGCCGCTGTATTCATGGATGACATCTGCAAGAGGCCACTCCATCCCCTCTGATAGTCCTTCAAGCTCCAGCCACAAACCCGGAGCAAAAGATTCCATAAGGCGCTTTGCCTCGCTTAATTCTGTACTGTAGGACTTTGCAGATTTCACGCGTCTCTTTTTATGATTTTCTGAAAGTTTTGATCCCCTGTGTATCTTTCCCTGTTTCATTCCAAGGTCAAAATAAGTGCCTCTTCCCTGGATGATATCCACTTCAATTTTTGTCATATCGATCACTCTCCGTTTCTCTATCATGAATGATTTTAAAAGGAGAAACAAATTCTAATGAGCAGATTTAATGAAATTGTGCTCCACCGCAAGTATCATGATAGATGTACGAAAACATACGGAGGTCGAGAATAATGAATTCAAAGTATAAGCAGCTCCTTCAGCCATTTCAATTTGAGAATGGCGTTCAGTTAAAGAACCGGATTGTGATGGCTCCCATGACAAACTTTTCCTCAAACGAAGACGGAACTGTGACAAAGGAAGAAACAGATTACTACAGCCGCCGTTCAGGAGGACCTGGAATGGTCATTACTGCATGCGCATATGTGACTCCAAGCGGAAAGGGCTTCCCCGGAGAGTTTGGCAGTGACACTGACGACATGATTCCTTCTTTAAAACAGCTTGCTGCATCCATTAAAGAAAAAGGCGCAAAAGCCATCATGCAAATCTTCCACGGAGGACGAATGGTCCCCGCTGAACTGGTTCCTGGAGGAGATGTTGTCAGCGCAAGCGATGTGCCTGCAGAGCAGGGACATCCATCAGGCGAAGCGCCTGTGCCTCGTGCTTTAACAATAGATGAGATCCACTCCATCATCGATGACTTTGGAGAATCAACGCGCCGCGCCATTCAGGTAGGATTTGACGGCGTTGAAATCCATGGCGCAAATGGTTACCTGATTCAGCAGTTCGTATCGCCGCACAGCAATCGTCGCGAAGACGAATTCGGAGGTTCACTTGAGAAGAGACTTGCCTTTCCTCTTGCTGTAGTTGATTCCGTTAAAAAAGCAGCAGCCGAATTCGGGGATGAGAACTTTCTTGTAGGGTACAGATTTTCTCCGGAAGAACCGGAAACGCCTGGGATTACGATGGAAGATACTCTCGCACTTGTTGATGCCCTGAAAGAGAAGAATCTTGATTATCTTCACATCTCATTAATGGAATACTGGTCAGCTCCAAGAAGAGGAATTGATGATACCCGCTCACGTCTTGAAATTATTCAGGAACGGATTGGTGACAGTGTTCCACTAATAGGTGTCGGGTCCATTTACACTCCTGAAGATGCAGTTAAAGCGATGAATACAGGGGTACCCCTTATTGCACTAGGCAGAGAACTGATTATCGACCCTGACTGGGTACAAAAGATTGAAGAAGGCCGGGAAGATAAAATTGAAACCCGGCTTGATAAACAGGCACAAGATCGTCTTGTTGTTCCTGATCCGCTGTGGCAGGCGATAATAAACACACCGGGCTGGTTTCCTGTGAAAGAATAGAATGAACACAAAAAGAGCATCTTTTGCAGATGCTCTTTTTTGTGGAGTCTATATGGCTTTTCAGTGTTCAGGCTGATTCCGCTTTTCTGGTGTCCAGTTCCATCGCCCAACTCCTCTGCCAGAACAGAAAAGCCCAAAAGGCAAAGTGCGCCTTAGGGGCTTTTCTTTATCTGACTCCCGGAGCTAACCGGGCAATTCTACTTTTCTAGTGTCCAGCTCCATCAGCCAACTCCTCTGTCAGAACAAAATCACCCAAAAAGGCAAACCCGGCCTTTCTGGGTGATTTCTTATCTGCCTATCGGAGCTAAACAGCTGATTCCGCTTTTCTTATTAACCTTCAATCAGCAGCGACTCTGGATCTTCTAGAAGGTCTTTAATTGTAGCAAGGAAGCTTACGGCTTCTTTTCCGTCAACGATTCTGTGATCGTAAGAAAGTGCAATGTACATCATTGGGCGGTTTTCCATTGTATCCTTATCGATCGCAACAGGGCGAAGCTGAATTTTATGCATGCCCAAAATTCCAACTTGCGGTCCGTTAAGAATTGGTGTTGACATCAGGGAGCCGAAAACGCCTCCGTTAGTAATCGTAAATGTACCGCCTGAAAGGTCAGCAATTGTCAGCTTGTTTTTCTGTGCTTTACCGGCAAGATCACTGATATCCCCTTCAATTTGGGCGAATGACTTGCGGTCAGCGTCGCGGACAACCGGCACGACAAGGCCTTCAGGTGCAGAGACTGCAATGCCGATATCATAGAATTTTTTAAGGATCAGCTGATCTCCCTGAATCTCAGCGTTGAGAAGCGGGTATTTTTTAAGAGCTGCGATTACTGCCTTTGTAAAGAATGACATAAATCCAAGACGCACATCGTGCTGTTCGAAGAATTTGTCTTTACGGCGCTTGCGGATGTCCATCACAGCGGTCATGTCCACTTCATTAAATGTTGTCAGCATGGCTGCTGTCTGCTGAACTTCCACAAGGCGTTTTGCGATTGTTTGTCTGCGTCTTGACATGCGCTCAACTTCTACCGGCTTGTCAAAAGAATCTGCTGTAACTGCCGGTTTAGCTTCAGATTTAGGAGCAGCTGGAGCCTGCGGCTTAGCTTCAGGTGAATATGCTTCTACATCATGCTTGCGCAATCTTCCAAGCGGATCTCCTGATGGAACCTGGGAAAGGTCAATTCCTTTTTCCCGGGCAAGCTTGCGGGCAGACGGACTAGCAATCGGGCGCTGTGACTTCGCTTCCTGCTGTTCTTGCTTTACAGGTGCAGAAGGTTTCGGCTGCTCTTCCGTTTTCGCTTCTTGTTTAGCCTCTTCAGGTTTTGCCTCAGGAGCTTTTTGCTCATCACTGGCAGAAGCACCGCCGTTTTCATCAATCTCAGCGATCACTTCACCCACTTGAACAGTGTCTCCTGAATCTTTAACAACATCTTTCAGCACACCAGAATAATCAGCTGTCAGTTCAACGTTTACTTTATCGGTTTCAAGTTCAACCAGATATTCCCCTTTTTCAACGTAGTCTCCCGGCTGTTTCAGCCATTGTGCGATTGTTCCTTCTGAGATGGATTCAGCTAATTCTGGTACGATTACTTGTGCCATGATCAAATTCTCCCTTCGTTTTTCCACGTCAATGCTTCAGTCACGATGCGTTCCTGATCTTTTTTATGAACGTTTGGATCTCCCTCTGCTGTTGAAGATCTTCTCTTTCTGCCGATATATTTCACTTTTGTCTGTACTGGCGCCACTTCTCTGAGTTCCGGTTCAATGTATGTCCATGCACCCATGTTCATAGGCTCTTCCTGTACCCATACAATCTCTTCTAGAGCTTCATATCTGCCCAAGATGGCTGATATTTCTTTTTTCGGGAAAGGATACAGTTCTTCCACTCTTACAAGGTGAATACTGTCAGCTTTGTTTTCCATTGCGTTCAGTTTGTCCGTTAAGTCTGTCGCAATTTTTCCGCTGCACAGGACAATGCGCTTCACTTCTGAATGGTTCAGGCCGAGTCCTGGCTGTTCAATAACAGAACGGAATCCCCCGCCGCTCATCTCATCTATAGATGAAACAGTCTGTGCGTTACGCAGCAGGCTCTTTGGCGTCATGATCACAAGCGGACGCACTTCCTCGCGCTTAAGCAGAGCTGCCTGTCTTCTTAAAATATGGAAATATTGCGCTGCGCTTGTCAGGTTGGCAACTGTCCAGTTGTTTTCAGCCGCAAGCTGCAGATAGCGCTCAAGTCTGGCACTTGAATGCTCTGGCCCCTGTCCTTCGTACCCGTGAGGAAGAAGCATCACAAGACCTGATTTTTGTCCCCATTTAGCTCTGCCTGCAGAGATAAACTGGTCAAAGAAGACCTGGGCTGCATTGGCAAAATCTCCGTACTGTGCTTCCCATAGCACAAGTGTCTCAGGAGCAAAAACATTGTAGCCGTATTCAAATCCGAGAACAGATCCCTCAGAAAGCGGACTATTATGAACGGCAAATGATACGTTTGATTTACTTAGTTTATGCAGCGGCGCATAAACATTGCCTGTCTCGCTGTCATGCAGGACAAGATGTCTTTGGGAGAATGTGCCGCGCTCGGAATCCTGACCTGAAAGGCGGATCGGTGTACCATCTTCAAGGATTGTTGCAAAAGCAAGCGTTTCAGCAAGTGCCCAGTCAGCCTTTTGCTCACCTGCAAAGATGTTTGCCCGGCGTTCTAAAATGCGCTTAAGTTTATCAAACACATGAAAATCTTCCGGCCATTTTACAAGTTCATCATTAATTCTGAGCAAAGCTTCTTTCTCGACAGCTGTTTCAATAGCCGGCAGCCCGTTGATAACGATTTCAGGAAGTTCTATATCATGTACCTGCGTGACTTTTTTAGAAGGCACTTTTTGGTACGCTGCATCGAATTTATCCAGTACTTGCTGATCAATTTCTTCTATTTTTTCTTTCGTTGCATATCCTGCTTCTTCAAGCTTCTTCGCATAAAGAGCCCGCGCAGTAGGATGCTTTCGGATTTTTTCGTAAAGCTGCGGCTGCGTCGTCATCGGCTCATCCATCTCGTTGTGGCCGAAGCGGCGGTAGCCGATCAGGTCGATCAGGAAGTCGCGGTTAAACAGTTTGCGGTATTCGATCGCCATTAGAACAGCTGCAAGACACGCCTCCGGATCATCTGCATTAACGTGAACGATTGGAATTTCATATCCTTTGGCAAGATCACTTGCATATTTGGTGGACCTGGAATCCATGCTTTCTGTCGTAAAGCCGATCATGTTATTTGCAATAATGTGAATGGATCCGCCTGTCTGATAACCTTTCAGCGAGTTCAGATTCAGTGTTTCCGCAACAATTCCTTCTCCAGGAAACGCTGCATCCCCGTGAATGATAATCGCCATAGACTCTTTTTCGTCCTGTACAGGGTAGCCTGCTGATTTGCGGTTATCCTGTGCAGCACGCGTATATCCCATGACAATAGGATCTACATACTCCAGATGGCTTGGGTTGTTTGCAAGAGTCAGTCTCGCTCTCTTCGTGCTTTCATCTGTAATCTGTCTGTCAGCGCCCAGATGATATTTCACATCTCCGCTCCAGCCATAGTTAATGCCTACAGAACCTTCTGACGGCACAAGCTCCTTGTTCGGAGAATGCTGAAATTCAGAGAAAATAATTTCATACGGTTTTTTAAGAACATGGGCAAGAACGTTTAGACGTCCTCTGTGCGCCATCCCGATGTTTACATTGTGTGTGCCTGCGTGAACAGCACCCGAAATGAGTTCATCAAGCATTGGTACAAGCATATCAAGCCCTTCAATTGAGAACCGCTTCTGTCCGACAAACGTGCGGTGAAGGAATTTTTCAAATCCTTCTACTTCAGAGAGCCGGCGAAGAATGGAAAGGCGCTTTTCATTCGTGTGGCTTTTGAAGATTTCCCCTGATTCCACCATTTTTTTCAGCCAGTATTTCTCTTCAAAACGGTGAACATGGGAAAATTCAAACGCGATGGTTTTTGTATAAACTTCTTTTAAGTAAGTAATTGCCTGAAGTCCGTTCGTCACATCCTGCGGTGCATCCGCACACAGAATCGACGCTGGAATTTCTTCAAGATCTGCTTCTGTAAGCCCGTAATCCTTCAACTTAAGAAACTCTTTTCCAGGGTTTTCAAAAGGATAAATAGAAGCGTTCAAGTGTCCGTATGTGCGGATATCATCAGCGAGCTTGACTGCATAGGCAATCTTCTTCATCTTGTCCGCACTAGGCACGCTCCCTTCAGCCTGAACAGCAACTGATGCTGTCTGCTGCGGTGATTCATCCCAGCCGTTAAACATTTCTCGCAATTCGGCGTCAACCGATTCCGGATCCTGTTTATACTGATCAAACAGTTCCAGGACATAGCCAAGGTTCGGGCCATGAAAATCTTCAAGTCGAATCTTGCGCTTTGATGTAATTCCTGACATCTTACATTACCCCCAGCAATGGTAGTGAATCTGCTTTCGCGCAGACCCAAATGGATATTATTGTAATATACTATCCTTTCATTCAAAGAATGATAGGTTTGGATTAAAACGCTTCCATTTCCATTTTAACACTCCCTGGCTGTTTTATCAAAGGAGTATCATAAGAAAATTTAAAATAATAGTGAAAAACAAAAATTAATAATGATTCTTCATGAGAATGCAGCCCTAAAATTCGACTCAGGGCAAAAAAATAACCTGTAATCCGACAATAACCCCCATATCTTTTCCAATTTTCTTTTCTTTCAGCCAATTGCACCCACATATTTAAACTGTTCTCTCTTTTATATGCTTTCCCTTCAGAACAGATCCTCTATACAAGGATGAAAATTGTTTAGATTTGAGTATTTTATAATAATGTTTTAAAAAAGCGCCTCATGACGAGACGCTTTTTCAGGCATGAATACTTTTTTGCAGCAATTTTTTCAAAACTGGGAACAAGACTTCCGGAAGCGTGTCGATATCAGGAACGACAATGCTGAACTTTCCGTATATGTTCTGTATTGTTTTCTGCTGTCCCTCGTCAATTTCGCCGTTCGAAAGGAAAATATTTATTACTTCAATTCCGCGCTTTCTGGCTTGGAGCACCGCTTCATGTGTGTCGATGATCCCGTTCTGTTCATATCCTGAAGCTGCCGGTTCACCGTCTGAAAAAACAAGCATGAATTTTTGGCTCTCACTTCTTTGCATCAGCTGTTTTGTCATATGGCGAATGGCATAGCCGTCGCGGTTATCCTCTTCCGGCTGCAGCTGGAGGATCTCCGGCCCCCTCTTTTTTTGAAGGGACGAACCAAAATCAATGACCGTCTTAAAGTGGTTTGGCTGACTTGTTTCCGTGGCTTCATTTGTATCTTCCCAAAAACCGGTAACTTGATGAACAACAGAGACCGATTTCAGTGCTTCATGAAAAAGAGTAATGCCGAGCTTCGTCTGCTCCATTTTGTCAAACATAGAAGCAGAGCAGTCAACGAGCAGGCAGAAGGCAGCATCAATATGTGCTGAAGGCTGATTTTTCTTATAGAACAGACGTGGATTATCATCGGTCAGGAGCTTCAGCAGTTTCTTGCTCAATCTCCCTGTATGCAAATCGCTTCTTGGGGAGATTTTTTTATGTTCCAGTGTTTTTTCAATCATTTGCTTTAATTTTTTTTGATAAGGAGCGATGATTACTTTTTTCTCGCGGTAGGAGACCTGTTCATCAGCAGAAGGCAAGTCCGGGACTGTAAATACAGGAAAGGCATATTTGTTTTCTTTGCCGAATGCTTCAATTCCGCCTTTTTCCTCTCTGTTTTCTGCATTCTCCAGGGCTTCGAGCTTGGAATAATCGTTTCGGGACGTCTTTTTGGATGACCCCTGGACCATTCCAAGTGCCTGATCTCCGTCATCCCCTTCCCTTACACCTTCGCCAAGCAGGTCTGTTTTCGTTCCCTGCTCAAGATCGAACTGCAGGAAACTTTTCGTTGCTTCGCTTGTTTCGCGGTGCCAGGTTGGAAGCTTGTCTTCATGGACATCTTCATCATCTTCTTCTTTTTCCTGCTTTAGGATATCATCGTTTTTGAGCTTGGATTTTCTCTTCATCTCATCAAATGTCAGCACGGCATCTGCTTCGGCATAATCAAGAACCGGCAGATGAAAGTACATATTAAGCATATCAGCCTCAAGAAGATCCTCGAGCACCTCTGTGACAGAGAGAACGATTTTGCTGATGTCTGCTGTTTCTTTTGCCTCGTAAAAAGAAAGGATCTCTCTTTCTAAAAAGGGAACGGCAAGGTCAATGGACTCGCTTAGAGACGGAAAAACCTCCAGCGGAGAATCTGACGTAGCCTTTAAATAAAATGCGCTGTAAAGAGCATCTGTTAAAATGGTCCGTTCCTGATTTATAATCAGCTGGCTTTTAAAAAACCGCCTGTACATTTCCCTTCTTGCCGCAAAGACACGCACAGTGCCGGGTCTTTCCTTTTTGCATGATTCCTCGAGTCGCAAATCCTCAAGCATGACGAAAAGCTGCTTGGCAAAGCTTGAAAGCGAAAGGTTCTGTGCAGCTTTTACAAAAGTATCTACTGCTTGATAATCCGTATGCCTGCTGCTGCCGATGCTCCGGAGAAATACATCGCTTTTCAGTCCGTTCACCATATCCTTGCGGGGACGGTTGTCCCAGAAATGGCTGATATGAACTTTTTTTGTAAAGGGATCAAAATAGGACTGCACAGCAAATTCAACTTCTGTCTCATCGCTGCGTGTCAGTGTTTTAGCAAGATCCGACAGCTCCATAAAAAGAAAGGAATCTACCCGTTTATCGTTGAATTTAATGTATTTCATGACAAATCCCCTTTATGCAAACAGCGTTTCTGCAATATTACGGATCGCTGCCTTTTCCCTGTCATCTTCAAGTTTTTCGGTAATTCCGCGTGAGATCGCACGCAAAGGCGGAAGATAGACGGCAAGGTCGCATGTATCAATCAAGGCCCGTACTGAAGCGGCTTCTTCTGAAATTTGGCCGTTTTGCACCTGGGACAGTAAATCAGCTGACAAAGTAACAAATTGGGACAGAAGCTTTTCATCAGTCAGCTTCGACTGTGTGCGAAGAACGGATTTCAGCTGTTCTCCCTGAATGTATGGAACTTCTATCACGACAAAACGGTTTTTCAGCGCTTCATTCAGAGGAACCGTGCCGACGTATCCTTCATTGATGGCAGCAACTGTTCCAAAGCCCCCTTCGGCCCGGATGACTTCCCCCGTAAACGGATTCGTGATCATTTTGCGGTAATCAAGCACCCCGTTTAAAATAGGAAGCGTTTCAGGCTTCGCCATATTGATTTCATCTATATAAAGAAGGTGGCCTTTTTTCATCGCATGAATGACTGGCCCCTCTATAAATTCAATCGATGTTTTCGCGCCCTCCTGCGAAATGGTTTTATAGCCAAGAAGTGCCTCGGCATCAAGGTCGACACTGCAGTTGATGCTGTGCATCGGCTGTCCGAACAAATTGGAGAGGGTTTCGGCAAGCTTGGTTTTTCCTGAGCCGGTAGGCCCTTTTAATAGAACGTTTTTCCCAAGTGCCAGGGCAATCATCGCATCAAACAGGACCGCATCCTCTGAAGGCAAATAGCCTCCTGTTCCGATCAAGTATGAGTCTCCGCTGTTTTTATAGGATTCTGCCCGCTTCCTGATATCTTCCAAAAGCTGCGGCGGAAGGTTCATGGCTTCTAATTGTAAGGTCATTGTAGGTTGTTCCCTTCTCTCGTTCAAATTTCTCTGCCCCAGTATACTAGAAAAAAACGCATGACTCAAAGGGATTGCCTTTTGCAAGCGCGTTCAAAGAAAAAACAGATTATAACTGGTGGATTGATGATCGGAAGTGCTACATTAAACTGTAAAGAAGAGGTGAATCTATGTTTAGTTTGTGGGCAGCCCTTATTGCTTATGCTGTATTTTTTGCGCCGGGAAAGAGCGGCGTGGAAGATGACATCATGAGAAACCTTTTGTCTGGTTCTTTTGAACAGGCAGATCCGCTGGTGGTTACGGTGTTTTCATTTTTGGGGATTTTCCCAATGATCTTTGCTTTATTGCTCTTGCCGAATGATACGCGGAAGCTTCCTGCATGGCCGTTTGTTATCGGTTCATTTGCCCTTGGAGCTTTTTCGCTGCTCCCTTACTTCTTTTTGAGAAAAGAGCGTAAACATATGGAAAGGAAATTCTCAGAAAAAGCGAAAATGCTTCGTGATTCAAAATGGGTGATTTTGTTTCTTGCCGTGCTTACTGCCGGTCTATACCTTTTTGGCATCATTATGGGGTCAGTAGAGAGATATTCAGAGGCGTTTCAATCTTCGCAGCTTGTCAGTGTGATGACCGCTGACCTGTTTGTTTTAACATGGCTTTCGTGGTATGTGCTTAAGCATGAATACAAAATGGGCAGGAGATCCTTCTATTGTTTTATTCCCGTTCTGGGTCCGCTTTGTTTGCTGCTTGCAAAAGCAAAAAAACAAGAGTGAAGATATTCCTTCACCCTTGTTGTAATTACTGATTTAACGGAGCAGTCCTGATACGATCTCGAATGAACGAAGACGTTCATGATGGTCGTAAATAGAAGCATTGACCATAATTTCGTTTGCGCCGGTTTCTTCTATGAATTTTTCCAGTTTCTCTTTTACCGTTCTTTCATTGCCGACAATAGATGAACCAAGCTGCTGATGAATGGCAGCTTTTTCATATGGCGTCCACAGCTCTTCCATATTTTCAACCGGAGGCTGCATTTTTCCTGGACGATTGCGGACAAGATTCAAAAACTGCTGCTGCATGGAAGTCGCAAGAAAAGCTGCTCTCTCATCTGTATCAGCAGCGATAACGTTGGCGCCAACCATTGCGTAAGGTTCGTCAAGTACCTCTGACGGTCTGAAGCTGCTTCTGTACAAATTCATTGCGGGCACCGTATGCTCTGGGGAAAAATGACTGGCAAAAGCAAATGGCAGGCCAAGTCTTCCTGCGAGCTGCGCGCTGAAGCCGCTTGAACCCAAAAGCCAAATTGGCACATTCAGACCTTTTCCGGGCACAGCTTTGACATGTGCTGCCTCTGTCGGGTTAAAGTATTCTCTTAATTCATCAAGCTGTTCAGGGAAGTCTTCCCCATTGCTCATGTTTTCTCGCCGCAGTGCACGGGCAGTGAGCTGGTCTGTTCCTGGAGCCCGTCCAAGTCCAAGATCAATTCTTCCGGGGTAAAGCGATTCAAGTGTTCCAAATTGCTCTGCGATCACAAGCGGAGAATGATTTGGAAGCATAATCCCGCCTGAACCCACACGTATGGTCGAGGTTCCTCCGGCAACATGGCCGATCAGCACAGCAGTTGCAGAGCTCGCGATTCCTTCCATATTATGATGCTCTGCCAGCCAGAAACGGTTATATCCCCATTTTTCGGCATGCCGGGCAAGATCCAGTGTGTTCTTAAATGCATCTGATGGAGTGCTCCCCTCTACAACGGGAGCAAGATCCAGAATAGAAAGCTTTACATCTTTTTTTGCATTGGACATAAAAAGTCCTCCTCCTGAGTACATCTTAAAGACGAATTTATAGAAACTTACAAAAAGTAAGCTTGTGATTGGCTTTTATTTTAACAAGGAAGAAGGATAAAAGAAACTAATTCGACTCCATTCAGCTATCCCCAATTTGAAAAGCTTCTGCAAGTAGCCTGTACGACTCAAGTTTTTCTTTAATATCGTAAATGTTGGTCAGGATAAGGGCTTCATCTGTCTGATAATCATCCGCAATCCGAAGCAGGTCCTCCTTTATCCTTTCCGGAGTGCCGATCAGCATACGCTTGCGGTTCATTCGTATTTTGTTCTTTTGATCCTCATTGAACTTTATTTTTCCGGCTTGATCCGGAGAAATGATTCTTGTATCTCCCCCGCTTTCAACCTGAAGCAGCCAGGCATCCTGACTGCTTGCCAGATACTCTGCCTTCTCCTGAGATTCAGCACAGACTGCAAAAATGCAGAAATTTGTCTTCGGTTCTTTTAAGTGGCCGGCTGGCTTAAATTGCTCTCTGTAATCTTTCATAGCTTTTTTCCCGCTGACAGGGTTGATAAAGTGCCCGTATGTAAATGCCATCCCATGTTCAGCTGCCACTCTGGCTCCTCTGTGCGATATTCCGAGCAGCCACAAATCAGGTGAGGACGACAGTGGATCAGGCATCGCCTGTACCCCAGAAAAAGCATGCTCCGCAGGGAGGCCGCTGCTTAAGTACCCCTGTAAGTCCTTTAGCTGTCTTGGAAATTCGTTCATGCTCTTTCGCAGACCGTCTGTCAGTGCAAGACGTGTTTCTGCTGAACCTCCGGGAGAACGTCCAATGCCAAGGTCAATCCTGTTTGGAAAAAGCGTTTCAAGCGTACGAAACGTTTCAGCTACTTTCAGCGGACTGTACTGAGGAAGCAGCACACCGCCGGATCCGACTTTTATCCGTTCGGTATGAGAGGCGGCATGTGCCATCAAAATTTCCGGCGCTGTGCTTGCAAGACCGCTCGTGTTGTGATGTTCTGCAAACCAATACCGGCAATAGCCCAGCTTTTCAGCCTCTTTTACAAGGTGAAGAGATTGGGCAAGCGCATCTATGGCAGTAAACCCTTCTGAAATGGGTGACTGGTCTAATATACTAAGTTTCATTGCATCTGCTCCTCCCACAGGTGTCATTCCGCTTATGCCGAAGAAAAATGCTTCCTGCTTATTAGATTTATCGCAATGGCCTTTAAAAATCAAACAATTGAACTGCGTGAAAACAAAAACAGATCCCTCAGGACCTGTTATCTGCTATTCTTCCGGCTTCATGACAATTGACGTAACCAGCCCGATCACTGCGATGGTTATACAGGAAAAAACAAAACTCCTAAGTTCAAGTGTTTTATATCCCGCAAGAACGACAAGCCCGTCTACTAAAAGGATTGCGATGCCGATATTTAAGCTGGTATAGTCTGAAATCAGGCGTGCAAGCAGATCCGTTCCCCCGGTGCTTGTATCATTTCTGAGCATAATCCCGATTCCTATTCCTATAATGCACCCGCCTATTAATGAACTTAGAAAGATGGGCAGATCAAATGACGTCCTCAGCGGATCAAGCAGATCAATAAAGAACGCAGAAACGAGTAAACCATGAAAGCTGCTGTAAAAATACGCCGGCTTATAAAACCACGCATACATGCATAGCGGAATACTGAATAATAAAATGCATAATCCAGTTTTAAAATCAAAGTAATAATGCATAATAAGCGCCGCACCATCCACACCGCCGTCAATCAGATGGTGAGGGACAAGAAATCCGTTAATGCCTATGCCGATCAGCAAACTTCCTATTATAATGGCGGCTATCTTCTGTGTGATAAGCATCACCTTGCCTAAGAAAAGAGTCTTCTAACTATATGTCCAGGCATATTCTTTCAGAAGCATCTTTTTCAGACCGGCAAAATAGAACGCCGCAAATCCTTACTTAATCCTTTCTGCACTCTTTTCGTACAGCACTTCCTTTGTGGAATAAATCGTTACCGTCACACTTGAGCTGTAAACAGCAGCCATGATCAGAACAGGCTCACTGTACTTGTTTGTGAACTTGAAATCAGGACCATACCAGCTGACGGTGGCATCCCGTCCCTTTGGCACATAGGGAACATTCCTCGAATGAGAAAACCGTTCAACTGTTTTCAAACCAGCATTGTCTGTCGCGTTAAATAAAGTAGACGAGACTTGGCAGATTCCGCCGCCAATTCCTTCCGCAAGCTCTCCTTTGATGATAATTGGAGCTTTCATATACCCTTTTGCAGCCGTTCTGTTCCCTACAACACCATTAAACGAGAAGGTTTCTCCAGGAAAAACAACTGTATTATTAATGGCTTCTGCTGCAAGGATTATGTTTTTAGATCTTTGTACATTCCGTTTGTTGAAAAAAGTAGCATAGCTGCCGATCCGTGCTGAACGGATGCTAATTAAGAGATCACTGTCCACTCTGGGGTATAGATCCATTTTCGGCGCATGGATTGTCATAGGCCCCTTCCCGTAAAAATAGGAATATAAAAGTTCACGGAATTTTTCTTTGTTCAGCCTGTAGCCTTTTTTTTCCTTGATGATCCCGCCTGACTTACTTATCTGGGCATTTACAGGAGGCGTATACATCTCGTTGTCAATCCGCGTTGACAGCTGATTTATTTTTTCATCATTCATTATGTACATATCTTCAGTAAGCTGCGCCAGGTCTTCCTTTGAAATGGTTCCAATAATCTCTGTCTGGTCTTTAATAAGCAGACTGTCATTCCCTGGCTGCTGAGTCAGCGCAATCAGCAAAGCGAAAATAGCCATTTTCATACACCATCACTCCCCTGCTTACTATTGGCTTCAAAGTAGGACTTTATGTATGATTTACAAACAATTTCGCAAGAATTCATGATAGATTGCCAGATTGATTGAATTATAAGAAAGTTGACTTTTATAGAGGGGATGCGTTATGATTTTTCTTATCTTTTGCTGAACACATTCAACATTTTCAAACCGACTGTTAACGACTTTTAAAAATGATACTAATTGATTACTAGAGGTGAAAAAAATTGAACAAATTACTTGCTAAGGGTTTTTTAAATAAGCATCTTGGCTTTTTTATTTTCGCGGTAGTCTTGCTGTGGATTAAAACCTATGCTGCTTATCAAACTGAATTTACACTAGGCATTGATAATGCCATTCAGCAATTTCTGCTGTTTGTCAACCCGATCAGCTCTGCTGTTCTTTTTCTTGGATTAGCTCTTTTTGCAAAAGGAAAAAAGGCATTTATCTGGATGATCACTATTGATTTCCTTATGTCCTTCCTATTATATGCGAACCTTGTCTACTACCGTTTCTTTAATGACTTTATTACGGTTCCAACATTGACGCAGACGAAGAATGCAGGCGACCTTGGGCAAAGTCTTGGAGCACTCGTTAAACCTTACGATGTCCTGTACTTCCTGGATGTTATTATTTTGATGATTCTTGTTTTCGGGAAATTCGTCAAACCTGAAAATGTTCGAATGAAAGGCAAAAGAGTAGCGACTGTGATCGTTTCAGCTTTTGTTCTGTTCGGGGCAAATCTTGCTCTTGCTGAAATGGACCGTCCGCAATTACTGACACGTACATTTGACCGAAATTACCTTGTGAAGTACCTTGGAATGTACAACTACACAATCTATGATGCAATTCAAAGTTCCAAGTCTTCTGCTCAGCGCGCACTTGCTGACAGCAATGACGTCACTGAAGTACTCAACTACACAAAAGCGACACAGGCCAAGCCTAACCCTGAATACTTCGGCAAGGCTGAAGGCATGAACGTCATCTATATTTCACTTGAATCGCTGCAGACTTTTGCGATTGATTATAAAATAAACGGCGAAGAAGTAACGCCATTCTTGAACTCACTGACGAAAGATAAAAATACTCTTTACTTTGATAATTTCTTCCATCAAACAGGCCAGGGTAAAACGTCTGACGCCGAGTTTATGGTAGAAAACTCATTATACCCTCTTCCGCAGGGAGCTGTATTTACAACAAAAGCTGAAAACACGTATCAGGCAGCACCGGCAATCATGGATCAAAAGGGTTATTCGACCGGCGTATTCCACGGCAACTACAAGTCGTTCTGGAATCGCGATGTGATGTATAAATCACTTGGATATGAACAATTCTTCGACGCTGAGTATTACTCAATGAAAGAAGAAGATGTTGTAAACTACGGATTAAAAGATAAACCATTCTTTGAAGAGTCGATTCCGCTCCTAAAATCAATGGAGCAGCCGTTTTACACGAAGTTCATTTCATTAACAAACCATTTCCCTTATCCGATTGAAGAAGATGAGGCAACCATTGACCCTCATACAACCGGAGACGGATCTGTTGACCGCTACTTCCAGACGGCACGCTACATGGATGAATCTCTTAAGCAGTTCTTTGAAGACCTGAAGAAATCAGGCATGTATGACAATACAATGATCGTCATGTACGGTGACCATTACGGAATTTCAGAAAACCATAACAAAGCAATGTCTCAAGTAATGGGCAAAGAAATCAACGGCTTTGAGCACGCACAGCTGCAGAGAGTTCCGCTCTTCATTCATGCCCCTGGGTTAAAAGGCGGAGAGCAGCACCAATTCGGCGGCACAGTTGATATTCGCCCTACTGTTCTTAACTTGCTTGGCGTTGATACAAAAGACTATATCCAAATGGGTACAGACTTAATGTCAAAAGACCACCAGCAAGTTGTACCGTTCAGAAACGGAGACTTCGTTACTCCTGAATTCTCTTCTGTTGACGGCAAGTTTTACGATACAAAAACAGGAGAGCTTGTAAAAGAAAACAAAGAAATCAAACAAACGGAAGAAATGGTAGACAAAAAGCTGACAATCTCAGATAAAATCGTCTACGGTGACCTTCTCCGTTTCCACACTCCTGAAGGCTTTAAAAAAGTTGATCCTAATCAGTACCGCTACATGGGTCCTGATGAAAAAGAAGAGTAATCAAAAGCTGATGAGATCTCATTCTCATCAGCTTTTTTGTATTCAGTTCACGATAGCCCCGCAGGCAATCCGGTTTCCTGCATTTCCTGCCGGATCCGTCTGATAATCATCTTTCGACTCGTGGATAATCAGCGAGCTTCCATCCTCATCAAGCAGGGAATTCTTTTTCCCCTGCATCAAGGTAACATCCGCTGTCTGCAGTTCTACATCCACCTTCCCCTTCTCGTTAATTTCAATGTTAGGAAGATCTCCTGCATGATAGCCTTTTGGATTGTCGAATCCATGCTGTTTTTTCTTCGGATTAAAATGACCTCCTGCCGTTTTAAAATCCGGTTTATCGCACTTTCCCGTTTCATGGATGTGAATAGCTTTTATTCCGGGCGGCAGCCCTTCAGCCTTCAGCCTGATCGATACGCCTTTACCCGTGTCAGTAAATACGGCCGTTCCAATCTTAATCCCCTCGCTGTTTATCATTTCTGCTGTAACCGGAGCAGCAGTTCGCCCGCTCGCAGGTGCCGACTCCTCACTTGAAGCTGAGCAGCCGCTAAGCGCCGTGACAGCAGACAGTAACACCGCTGATACAATATGTTTTTTCATGATCCAGCCTCCATTTTAAAAAATTCTCTAGTAGGTTGTGCATAATGGGGGGATTTTAAAACGGAGTGAGTGATTATGTGAATCTTTCTTGAGTGTTTTCTTTCTCTGAATGGGGTTGTACCGGTTTATTGAGAGAACCATATGTAAGGCTTTTTTTATGCTGGGAGGTTATATCATGTGGGTTTATGACCCTTTAGATACTCTCCTTCATGCTGAAGGGTTATATCATGGCTGCTTATGACCTTTCACACATTCTCTTCCATGCTGAAGGGTCATATCACGCGGGCTTATGACCTTTCACACACTCTCCTTCATGCTGAAGGGTTATATCACGCCTGCTTATGACCTTTCACACACTCTCCTTCATGCTGAAGGGTTATATCACGCCTGCTTATGACCTTTCACACACTCTCCCTCAATCTGAATGGTCATAACTTATTTCTGAAATGCAAAAATATAAGTCTTTTGCAAACAACGTCTTCATTATTAAAAACAAAAAAATCCGTCCCCTTTAAAAAGGAACGGATTTCAAACAGCTTCTTATTTTAAATATCTTTTAGCTCCCAGGTATCTTGCTTTCCAGTAGGAGTTGTCAAGCTTCGAAACGGTAACACCTGATGAGCTTGCGTGAATAAATTCACCATTTCCTAGGTAGATCCCCATATGGGATGGACCTGCTTTATAAGTAGTGAAATAAACGAAGTCACCTTTTTGCGGCGAGCTGACAGACGTCATTATGTCCCAGTAGCCTGCAGTGCTCAGGCGGGATACGGACGTTACTTTGTTCAGTACATAGTACATATAGCCGCTGCAGTCAAAACCTGACGGTGTATTGCCGCCCCAGCGGTACGGAACACCGATGTGTTTTTTGGCTTCGGCAATCATTGTGTCTATTTTACTGCTTGCAGATGGCTTTGTTTCTTCCACTTCTTTAGGCGGCTGTGCGCCTGAACCTTTAACTTTGAGAACCTGTCCTGCATATATGGTATCAGATTTCAGATTATTCATCGCTTTCAGTTCAGCTACAGTCAGATCAAATGCATTCGCAATTTTACCGAGATAGTCGCCAAGCTGAACCTTATATGTAGAAGTTTGATTCACCGGTGCTGCCGGTTTTGGACTCTGCACAGGGGCTGAAGGTGCAGCTGAAGGGGCTGATTTGCTGACCTTTAAAACCTGACCAGGCCGGATCAAATCGGATTTAAGACCGTTCCAGCTTTTCAGCTCGTTTACAGATACCTTATGTTTTGCTGCAATGACCCATAGTGAATCACCTGATTTGACAGTGTATGCAGCCGTTTCCGCAGGCGTTTGCACCGGAGCAGGTTTTGCCGCTGAGGGCTTAGAATTTTGAACACCTGAAATTTGAAGGACTTGTCCAGGGTAAATCAGATCACTCGTCAATTTATTTGTCTGTTTAATCGTTTGGATAGTTGTTTTATAGTCACGTGACAATTTCCACAGCGAATCGCCTTTTTGTATGGTTACACTTGCTGCTGAAGCTGCAGAACCAATGAGGCCTGAGCCTATGACAGCTGAAGCAGTCAACCCGAGAATCTTCTTTTTCATCTTCTGCTATGTACCTCCTTTTTTCTTACTTCACTATTTTAATAGATTAGGGCATTAATTACTACAAATTTCTAAAAATAGTATGATTTTCTTACTTTTTACGACGGAAAATGTCAATTTTATCCCGAAAAATCCCCGTAAAATGACATACTGATGCTTTTTTCCCTGGAGCATCTTTTGTCTCAGGAACATATACTATTTAAAAGGAAACAGGGTGTTTGGGATGGCAAAAAGATCAAGAGGCAAGACTTTATGGAGAATGGCATCACGGGCCAGGGGAACGTGCCCAATATGCGGAACACAGCGTATTAAGCTCCTTTACCCGAGCCTTCAGGACGGACAGAAGCTGACAGTCTGCAAAAAGTGCAGAAATAAATAAAACGAAAAAAAGAGAGGTCTCACCTCTCTTTTTACTTGCTTTCACTTAAACCAGCAATCTCATTTCTCTGAAAATACTTCATACCGTATAAAATGACGAGCAGGAGCGAAAGCGTGCCGAATATAAGGACCATAAACTGCAGTCCAATCGTATCAAGAAACAGCCCTGTACCCAGCAATACGATCTGAAACATGACCCGGTCAAGCATATTCCTGAATGAAAAGAAGCGTCCGTGATACTCTTTTGGTATTTTTGTCTGAAAGATGGTTGAAACGATTGGGAAGAAGCATCCGACGCCAAGTCCAAATACCCCAAACGAAACAAGTGACATCCACATAATATCACTGAAGAATAAACTTAAATGAGCAATGGAAATAACGAGCGCAAAGACAAACAGCATGTGAACAGATGAAAAACGGTGCGTAATTTTCTTAACGAAAAAGGCGCCGATCATAAAAGCAATTCCCTCTACCGTATACAGCAGTCCTTTAATGGATGTGCTGTCCTGCAGTTCACTGATGTTGATGACCATGAGATTAAAACCGCCGATAAAAAGCACTGGTATAATTGTCAGGACAAGCGCTGTGATCGCGATAGGCGCAGCCTTCAGCACCGGAAGAACTTCTCTGAAGGAACCCGAACCTCCTGTACCGTTCTTTTCTTTTTTCTCTTCCTCAAAATCAAGCAGGAACGTTGCTCCGAACAGTATGGCATAGGCAGCCATAGAAAGAGCATAGATGGATGTTAAACTCATAAAGACAAGCAGTGCCCCTGCCAGTGCCGTCCCAATGACCCTTGCAATGGTCGCAACGTTCATATGGACCCCGTTCATCTGGATCAGATCCTGATCCTTGACGATAATCGGAATAACAGCCTGCAAAGCAGGAAAATAAAAAGCAGCCGACAGCTGAATGCTGATCATAAACAAAACCATAAATAAGAGTGAGTCAAGACCGATTGCAATAAACATAAACACGACACTCACCATCCGCCCGAGGCCGGAGTAGATCAGCACCGTTTTTTTCGAACAGCTGTCAATCAGTCTCCCCGCCAATGGACCGACAAGCACTCCGGCAAGCAGACCAGTAAACAGAATGAGCGATTTCATAAAGTCTGATGGTACATTTTTCTGCATGAACTCAAGGTTACCAATAATTCCAAACCACAGTCCCAGTCCGGCAATGAACTCTCCGCTGAGCACAATCCAGACATTTTTATTTTTCCACATCGTATTGTCCCCGTTTTCTTAGCTGATCCAGCTGAATATTTTCTATCTATACTATAGCACCGGCTGATTTATTTCGCCACACGAAAAAAGTTGCTTTTCATACGAAAAAAAGAGACCGTTTTTGGTCTCTATTAAATCATTGTATAAAAGTTGATTAAGAACGCAGCCGTAATGACATACATCATCCAGTGAAGCTCTCTCACTCTGCCTGTAAATACTTTTAGGAGTGTATAGGAAATAAATCCGAAAGCCACTCCTTCCGCGATGCTGAATGTAAGAGGCATCATAATAATCGTTAAAAAGGCAGGTATCAATTCTGTCAGATCATCAAAGTGTATTTCCTTCAGCTCTGTCAGCATGAAGGCGCCGATGATGACAAGGACAGGAGCGGTAGCTGCATTTGGAATGAACTGAATGAGCGGTGTGAACAGGAGTGTCAGCAAAAACAGCAGCGCGGCGAAGACTGCTTTCAGACCCGTTCTTCCGCCTTCTGCAATTCCGGTTGCATTTTCAATATATGTGTTCATGGCTGTGCTGCCGAAAACGGCGCTTATCATGGTGCCGAGTGCACCTGTTGTAAGTGCACGCTTCATATGAGGTGTTTCACCGTTTTCATCGGTCAGATTGGCTTTTTTCGTCAGCCCGATTAATGTAGCAAGCGTGTCAAAAAGTTCAACAATCGTGAATGAAAAAATGACTGAGAAAATCCCGTATCCGATGGCTGCCATAATATCCAGCTTCAAAAACGTCAGTTCAACAGAAGGCCAGTCCGTCGAAAAGATGTCGCCTGCTGATGCCGGAACAGGCGAATGGCCGGTTGCCATTGAAAGAATGGTAATAATAAAAATGCTCAAAATCAAGCCGCCTTTGATGTTTCTCGAAACGAGAGCGGCTGCCAGTATAAGTCCAAGAAGCGAAAGCCACGTACCTTTATCCGAGATGTTTCCCAGTGCAACATAAGTGGATTCATCAGGTACAATAATTCCTCCGTTTTTCAGGCCGATAAAGGCTACAAAAAGGCCGATTCCGGCTGTAATCGATGCTTTAAGCGTTTTTGGGATAGCCGAAACAACTTTAGAACTTACCCCGGTAACCGAAAGCAAAAAGAAAACGAGTCCCGAGATAAACACAGCGCCAAGTGCTGTTTCCCACGAAAGGCCCTGTCCAAGCACCACCGTGTATGTAAAAAAGGCGTTGAGCCCCATCCCCGGGCCGATGACGATCGGCAAATTAGCCCACAGACCCATGAGCATTGTTGTTAAGACGATAGCCAAAATGGTACCCGCAAGTGCTGCCTCTTTCGGCATCCCCGCTTCTGAAAGAATAATCGGGTTGACTAAAATGATGTAGCTGACAGTCATAAATGTTGTCAAAGCTGCCAGAAATTCCGTCTTAACGGATGTATTCCGTTCATCAAGCTTGAAATAATCATTCAGGAGTGAACGGGATTTGCTGCTGTCTTTCATGTCTATTCTCCTCCTCAAGTTATGAAGAGCGCTGTCTTACTATGATGAAAGTTCAATCAAAGAATAAAGGCAAAGCTCGTCAATTAAAAACTACATTATATGCTTTTTTTCAAAAAAAGAAAAGCCTTAATCCGAGCTGAACGGATACAGCCCCCCGTCAATCGCAAAGGACATTTTCCCCGTTTCTTCTGATACAACTAAAGCGATGGCGTCTGTTTTCTCTGTTATGCCGAGTGCGGCACGGTGTCTTGTCCCCATCTTTGTTCCAGAATTTTTAATGGAAAGCGGGAGCACGTTTGCTGCTGAAACGATTCTTGTGCCCGAAATAAGCACGGCCCCGTCATGAAGAGGATTTCCGGGATAAAAAATGCTCTCAAGCAGTGATTCTGTGAGCTCTGCATTTATCTGAACCCCGTTTTGAAGTAACCCCTTCAGCGGATCTTTCCGTTCAATCACGATTAATCCGCCATGCTTATGCTTTGCAAGCTCCTGAATGACTTTGGAAAGCACCTCATAGTGCGGTGTATATTCGGACAAATAGGCCTGAAGATAATAAGACGAAGCCTGTGCCTGCAGCTGCTGGAAAGTTTTATGCAGCTCATCGAGTTCGCACAGGAGGCAATAATTTTTCACATGCAGCGAGGACATAAGCTGCTCTGATTCTTTTATGATCACACCAAGCTGATGATAAATATGTTTTTTAATCGGGTCCAGCGGTTCATGTTCCACTCCGCACTCTCCTCTCCGGAAAATCTTTTTTAGTGTTTGAAACAAAGAGTCATCTCATGCAAGAAATTCCCAAAAACGGTTAATACTAATAAAAATTTTCGGGGAGGGTTTACCGTGACTGTTATGAAAATTGTTCAATATTTGTTCTCTGGAATGGGTGTCGTCATCCTTGGTTTCTTCTATTATCAAATGTTTAAACCGCAAAAAAAAGAGATGGAACAGAAACCGAAATAATGACTGGCCATTCTCTTTTCGTGGTATAATTCTTTCGTTACTCTACAGAAACGGAGAAGGCAGCCATGAAACAAACATATACGTTATGGGATAAAAGCAAACAGTTCTTCCACATTCTGCTTCCAATCTTAATTACACAAGTAGCGCTTTATTCAATGAATTTTTTTGATACCACGATGTCCGGAAAGGTCAGCCCTGGAGATCTTGCAGGTGTTGCCATCGGTTCAAGCGTATGGGTTCCGGTTTATACAGGACTGAGCGGCATTTTGCTTGCTGTCACTCCAATTGTCTCTCAATACGCCGGCGCAAAGCAAAGAGACAAAATTCCGTTTACCGTCATTCAGGGACTATATTTGTCTGTTCTTCTTGCTTCAGCAGTTGCACTCGCCGGATTTTTTGTCTTGGATCCGATCCTGCATTCAATGAACCTGGAAGATCATGTACGGGAAACAGCAAAATATTATCTTGCGGCGCTCGCTTTAGGAATACTTCCGCTGTTTTCTTACAATGTTCTCCGGTGCTTTATAGATGCGCTGGGCTTTACACGGGTGTCAATGTTTATTACCCTGCTTTCCCTGCCGATCAATATCGTATTTAACTATCTGTTTATCTTCGGAAAGTTTGGCTTTCCGGCTCTTGGAGGCGTGGGAGCTGGTGTAGCTTCTGCGATTACCTATTGGTCGATTATGCTGATATCCGTTTATGTCGTTCATAAAAAAGTTCCCTTCTCAGATTACGGCATTTTCAGCAAATGGTATAAAGCTTCCGTCAAGGCATGGGTTGAGCTTCTGAAGATCGGCATTCCAATCGGCATTGCCATTTTCTTTGAAACAAGTATTTTCGCCGCTGTGACCCTGCTCATGAGCACTTACGACACCGTGACGATCGCTTCCCACCAAATTGCCCTTAATTTTGCTTCACTCCTGTACATGCTCCCGCTGAGCATATCTATGGCCCTCACCATTGTCATAGGGTTTGAAGTCGGAGCAAAACGCTACAAAGATGCAAAAGAATACAGTTATCTGGGAATTGTGCTTGCTGTTTTGCTCTCGTTGCTGACAGCTGCTGTCATTTACTTTTTCAGAAGCGAAATTGCAGGCATTTACACAAATGACCAGGTTGTTGTCGCCCTATCGGCACAGTTTTTGATTTACGCCATCTTCTTCCAGCTTTCCGATGCGATTGCTGCTCCTATTCAGGGAGCGCTCAGGGGATATAAAGATGTAAATGTTACGCTATTAATGGCCCTGGTCTCCTACTGGGTGATCGGACTGCCAACAGGATACTATCTTGCAGCAAACACAGATTTCATGGCCTTCGGCTACTGGATTGGCCTGATTGCAGGACTTGCAGCAGCGGCAGTAGCTCTTTCTGCAAGGCTCTGGTTCATACAAAACAGAGTATATGGTGAAAAACAGCGGGGCTGAGCGTTTTCTGCACTTATTCATATAAACAAAACCCCCGGATCTACCGGGGGTTTTGTTTATAATCAGAACATTTTTTATCAGCTGGATTTGATAACGATTGAAAGTTTGTAGTTCGCATACAAATTCAAGCCATTTAGGAATTCATCCAGGTCTTCATTTTTATGAAACTTACATTCAATTAAGTAACAGCCTTCCCCGCTTATTTTATAAAGACTGGAGACATCTTTTTTATCAATAAACTCAAGCAGGGGTTTATGATTTTGGTTTCTTGTATAAACATTGATAAATGCATGAATCAGTTTTCCTGTTTTCTGATCATTTACATGGATGGTATAACCTTCGATAATGCCCTCTTCCTCAAGTTTGAGTACTCTGGCTGATGCTGCCTGACCAGTCAAATGAACTTTTTTGCCCAGTTCTTTCATCGTTATTCTTCCGTTTTTTCTAAGCTCCCCAATGATCTTAAGGTCCGTAGCATCCGGCACGCGGCAAACACCCTTTCAATAATCAAGCCAAATCGCCTAAAGACTTGATTTTATCTATGTATTACCTTCTGTCTGTATTTTATACTAATACAGAAAAGTTGAGAAGGAGGAACACAATGTACATTCAACAAATACGAAACGCAACTTTAAAAGTGCAATATGCAGGTAAAACTTTTTTGATCGATCCATTTTTCGCAGAAAAACACTCGATGCCTCCGTTTCCAAACACACCAAATCAGAATAGGAGAAATCCGCTTTTGTATCTTCCTGTACCGGTTGAAGAACTCATACACGCTGATGCTGTAATTGTTACACATTTGCACCCTGATCATTTTGATCAAGCTGCCGTCGAAGCTTTGCCTAAAGACATAACCATACTTGCGCAGAGTACAGAAGATGCAGAAGAAATCCGTAAATATGGTTTTACTGGGGTTTCAGCCATTGATGATGTTCAGTTTTTTGAAGGAATTAGGCTGATGCGTACATCAGGACAGCACGGAAGAGGAGACATCACTAAAATGACAGGGCCCGTTTCAGGGATTGTCTTTAAACATGCTCATGAGCCGGCGTTATATGTTGCCGGAGATACAGTCTGGTGCAGTGAGGTTGAAGCAGCACTCGATCTTCATCAGCCGGAAGTTGTGGTTGTAAACGGAGGTTCAGCTCAGTTTCTTGAAGGCGGTCCTATCACAATGACAGCTGAGGACATTTTTGCTGTTAAGGAAGCTGCTCCTCAGACCGAGATCGTCGTTTCACACATGGAGGCTTTAAATCACTGCCTTTTAACCCGAAGTGAGCTTCACCGTATAATTAAAGAGAAAAATCTCTGCAACTCTGTTTTTGTACCCGAGGACGGGGAAACTCTAAAATTCTAAACAGAGAAAAACAGAAAAACGAGTGCGGGACAGAGTCCGGCACTCATTTTTCAGTCGTTCCATTTATATGTCCAGAAGATTTCCTTCTCAATCCATTGTGAGACTTCGGGATCTTTGTTTTTGAATTTCTCTTCCATTTGCTTCAGCATGCCTTCTGTCTGGCTGCGGTGAGCACGCAGCGCGTTCAGCTTCATGTCAGCAACACCTGTAATATCGATCGTCACATCATGCTCGCCAAGTACCTCCGTACGGTTGCGTGTTATGGCGATGCAGTACGTTTCAGGTCTTTCTTCAATCGGCTTTCTCTTCAGGGCATGAATGACTGCTTCCCCAGTTGCATCATGATCCGGATGGACGCCGTGACCCGGATAAAATGTCACAACAAGCGTCGGTTTGACTTCATCGATGATTTCTTCAATGATATCTGCAAATGTGTCAATGTCTTCAAATTCAAGCGTCTTATCGCGAAGACCGAGCATTCTCAAATCCTGCACATTGAGCGCTTCACATGCATCCTTCAATTCTTTTTTGCGGATTTCTGGAAGCACTTCTCTGTTGGCAAACAGCGGGCTTCCCATGTTCCGTCCCATTTGTCCGAGTGTTGCACAAGCGTAGGTAACCGGAATTCCTTCTTTTCGTTTTAAAGACATTAATCCCCCCACTCCGAATGATTCGTCATCGGGATGAGGCAGGACAACTAATACATGTTCTCTCATCATTTCTTCTCTCCTTCTACTCAGCAAACGGTGTTTCGCTGATCTGAAGCGCGATGGCAAGCTTTCCGTCGCGGTCATGCCCAGCCATCAGCAGCTGATTGTTTTCATTGTATACCCAGTCTGTCAGGCCTTCTGCATAAATCCAGCCATGATCCATTTTAAGTCCTACCCTGTATGGGCCCTGTCCTGTAATTTTTGCCTGATTAAACGAGACTTTTGCATTTCGGATAAAAGCAACGACCGTCATGTTGTTTTCATTCATATGGGCAGAATATGCGCCAGTTGTTGTTTCAAGATGCACATATACTTCTTTGTTTACTAAAACATCCAGGTATTTCTGAATATCTTCTTTGGAAATTGGGACCATGTGATTGCTCCTTTATGTAAGTACTATCCGTTCTTCTGCTACTTTTATATGCAGGTCCATCAGGGCGGCTTTCTCCTGATCACTGAGTCCGGATGCTGAAATGCGCTTCATAGCGGAAAAGAATTTCTGCTCCGGCTTTTTGCGGAGCCTTGGATGGGTGTGTTCATCCCTGAGGTCTCTTTCAATGGCGTCACAAAGAGTCTTCATTTCGTCGGATGAAGCCTCCAGACTGCGGTTTGACCAAAGGTTTCTGTATGCATCAAGCAAGCTTCTATCAAAACTCATCTTCCTCAACCCTTCCTGCAAGTCTTATTGTATACCTAAAATTCATTTCAATGAAAGAAAAAAGCCTCGCACAGGGGCAGGCTTTCCTACAATTCCATTGTTTTCTTTTTTTTCCATTTCCATGCGCTTCCCTTCACGTGTGAGAAAGAGAATATAACAAGCGCAGACCAAATTAGTGAGAATGTAATCATTTCCGTTCCTGAGAACGATTCATTGTAAACAAGAACCCCGAGAAGCAGTGTAATTGTCGGGGCGATATACTGCAGAATACCGACCATAAATAAAGGAATGTGCTGTGCTCCTTTTGCAAACAGCAAAAGCGGAACAGCCGTGACGATGCCCGCTCCGATTAAAAAGGCATTTGTTGCAGGGGACCAGTCAAAAAAGGCTGACTGGCCTTTTGCCGCAATCGAGAAAATATATATCAGAGCTGCCGGCATAACCATCAATGTTTCAAGTGTAAGCCCTATTGACGCGTCAAGCTTGGTTACTTTTTTCGTGAGGCCGTAAAAACCAAAACTTAAAGCAAGCACGATAGCAACAAATGGAAACTTCCCGTACTGAATTGTCATAAACAGCACTCCTGCGGCTGCAAGGCCAAATGAAGCATATTGCCACTTATTAAGGCGCTCTTTCAGGAAAATCATTCCGAGCAGAACACTGATTAAGGGATTAATATAATAACCGAGACTTGTTTCAAGAATATGGTTGTGGTTCACAGCCCAAATGTAGAGATACCAGTTTATGCTGATCAGCACAGATGAAAGAACAAGAGATAAAAGCAGCAGCGGTTTTTTCAGCATGCGTTTGATCACTTCCGCGAGCTGTCCCCACTGTTTTTTCATCTGGATCAGGAACATCATGAACAAGAATGACCAGAAAACACGGTGTGCCAGAATTTCCTCAGATCCAACATGCTCAATCAGCTTCCAGTAAATAGGGAGAATCCCCCATAAAAAATAGGCGAGTGCCGTATGCATCAAGCCTGTCTGATAGGTATCATATTGTTTTTGTTTCATTTTTACAGCACCTTCCTTTACAAGCAACATGCCCATTATAATCCTGAAACAAGGATTGCGACAAGAAAAAAATCTTAACCGTTGCCCTGAATCATTCATATAGTGAACTATACCTGCAAAAAAGGGCGTGACATGCATGTTTCCCTGGAATAAAAAATTCCCTTTCAATCAGACAGACGCACAGATGCCGGATGCCTTTAAAAACATGAACCCTAAAAATGTGGAGGATTATATACAAAACATTATGGGCAACGTTTTTGGCGAAGGATTCCAGACTCAATTTCCCTATCAGGGAAATGTAGCGCCGTCAAAAACACAGCAGACTGTCTCCCGGAAGCCTGAACTGTTTGAAACGAACGATCACATTTTTGTGAAAATCAGTGCAACGGAAGAACAGGCTTCAAACCTCAGAATACAGCACAACAGCAATCAGCTCTTCATTATGAACTACCCGGAGAACGGCGGGCAGGAAAAAATCATCCTGCCGTCACTTGTCAGGAGAAAAGGCACAAGGGCTTCTTACAAAAATGGTGTTCTGGAGATCCGAATGCAGAAAAATGAAGATCTTCAAATGTCAGAAATTGATGTTGTGTCAGAAAACTAAAACCCCGGCAATAATAATGGACCAGAGAATATACGCTCTCTGGTCCATTATTTATCAGCAGAATCGATTTCGTCAGTATGGTCCTCCCGGGTATGGTCCTCCCGGATAGCCCGGATAGCCGCCCGGTCCTGGGTATCCTCCATAAAATGGAGGCGGTGGCGGCGGATAATAATAAGGTCTTGGATAGTTAAACAAGGCACTGCCAAGAAATCCTCCAAGCAACCCTCCTACAAGCGGCGCTCCAAATCCAAAAAAGAATGGTCCTCTGTTGCCTCCGCCTCGGTAGCCTCTGGCTGGATAGTACGGGTACATGCATTCCCCTCCTCTTTATTGCTTACCTTATAAGGGTATTCACCTAAAAGGTTTTGGAGTGGGCACATGTCTTAAAAAACCGAAAATAATCACTTGCTGTTTACGGTGTTTTCAACAGAGCCGTCCTTCAGATGCACAACTAATGAACAGTCGTTGTTTCTTACAAGCTCCCTTCCTTTTTCAACAGCTTCCTGTTTGGTATCAAATCTGTAGCTCGCCCTCTTGCTTCCCTCTTTTTTAACCATCCATCCTTGTTCGGCAGAAACAACATGATATTCTTCTTTTGAATGGCTGTCATCCGGACTGCTGCCGTCTGCCCATTTTTCAGCCTGAGACACGGCAATCGGTATGGCACGGCCTTCATCATATCCGTCATCTACAAGTGCATTTCCAATTTCAATTGCTTTGTCTCGCGTTTTTGCGGGCAGGTTTTTCATTGATTGGGGATAATCCTCTTTAGTCCATGGCATTTCCTTCATTCCTTTCCGATTTTTTCTTATCTATTACCCGCCCTGCACGAATGCAAACAGAGTTGTCCAGTTTCACTCTTCATAAAAGAACATAAAAAAAAGACTGTTTAACACAGTCCCTTAATGCTCATAGATCATTTTTCTGGTCATGCCCCCGTCTACCACCAGGTTTGTTCCTGTGACGAAGTCATTTTCGGGGTCTGTCAGATAAAAGCAGGCTTTCGCAATATCCGCAGGCTTTCCTACCCTCTTAGACAGGTGCTGCTCGTGGTCGACATATCTCAGCTGATCGTATTCCTTTGTCTCAATCCATCCGGGCGAGATGCAGTTTACTTTGATCCGGTCATCGCCAAGCGAGGCTGCCAGCGCATGAGTAATGGCCACGATCCCGCCTTTTGTCGCTGCATATGCCTCGGAATTAGGCTCAGACATTTGCGCCCTTGTCGACGCTATGTTCACAATAAAACCGCCAGCTTTATTTTTCTTCATCACTCTGGCAGCTTCCTGAGAAGCAAGAAAAACGCTTCTTAGGTTTGTATTCAGCACATCATCCCAGTCTTCAATGGTTAATTCGTAGAAAGGCTTAAAACGGGACACACCTGCATTGTTGATAAGGATATCGATTTTGCCGGTTTTACTGGCAGCCGACTGGATCAGCTTCTGAATATCTTCCAATCTTCTGACATCTGTCTGAACGAAGTGAATGTTTTCAGAGCGGCCAGCAATGGTATTGCCTTTTTCCGCATCGACATCAGCAAGGAAAACGGCATCTCCTTTTTCTGCATATTGTCTGACGAGCTCTTCGCCAATTCCATTAGCTCCGCCGGTAATGATAACAGTGCGGCTCATTTCATTTCCTCCCCAAGACAAAATTTATCCGCCCATTCTTTTACCTCATTCATAACCTTTTCGAGAGAATAGCCCATTTCTGTGAGCTGATACGTCACTTTTACAGGAGTATCAGGGATGACAACCCTCTCGACAATGCCAGCGGATTCCAGTTCTTTCAGCCGTTCAACAAGCATCTTTTGACTAATACTAGGAATGGTATCTGTCAGATCTTTAAAACGTTTAGGTCCGTCAAGAAGCACGTGCACGATTAAGCCTGTCCACCGCTTGCCTAAAAACCCGAAAGCCTTTTCCATTTTAGGGCACAAGTTAGATTCCATCGCGAATCTCCTTTACAGCTTATTTCTTGACATCTATTCATCATCATATTATGATTTTTAACATCAACACTTACTAAAAGTTAGTTTGTAACTTTTTGTATATTATACCTTATTTAAAATACTTATTCAACTTTGGAGGTTTTTCACATGACAGCAGCAACAACTGAAAGCATCTTATCTATTATGTCTGAACGCAGTTCCGTGCGCAAATATGATCCGTCCGTCAAAATCAGCAAGGAAGAATTAAAAGAAATTCTGGAACTGACGGGAAAAGCTCCATCTGCATGGAATCTGCAGCACTGGAAGTTCATGGTTTTTCACAGCGATGAATCGAAAGAAAGACTTCTCCCTATTGCTTACAATCAAAGCCAGATTACCGAATCGTCTGCTGTAGTTGCCATTCTCGGCGATCTTGAAGCAAATAAAAACACAGATAAAGTATATAATCCTCTTGTATCAGCAGGTTTCATGAAAGAAGAGATCAAAGATACATTGGCGGGCCAGATTCACGGAGCTTATCAAAATCCAGTATTCGCACGTGACGCCGCATTCAGCAACGCATCTCTTGCCGCTATGCAGCTCATGCTTACAGCTAAAGCAAAAGGTTATGACACATGTGCGATTGGAGGCTTTAACGCATCTCAGCTTTCAGAAACATTTAAAATTGAGAATCGTTACATCCCTGTTATGCTGATTACAATCGGCAAAGCAGCAAAGCCAGCTCACCAAAGCTCGCGCATCAGCATTGATGAACTGAGCACATTTTTATAAGAAAAAGACCGGCGGTTATAAAAACTTGCCGGTTTTTCGTTTTTTTCAGCTTCTTTTGGGGAAAGTAAGGTCAGATAAATCTACTTAAGGAGCTAATGCAGCATGATAAACATCATCATCGGATTGGTTTTGCTGATGGCACTTGCCTATCTTGGCTGGTCCATCATCTGGATTGCGCCGCTTATTGCCTTAATCGTAGCCGGCCTTGAAGGGGTTGACCTGCTTCCCGCCTATACAGAGACATATATGAAAGGGTTTGTCGATTTCACCTTCAAATGGTTTCCGATTTTCCTGCTTGGTGCAATATTTGGAAAACTGATGGAAGAAACCGGCATGGCGCAGTCTGTTGCCTTTAAAATTACACAGTTTATCGGAAAAAAACGAGCTGTTTTAGGCGTTCTTGTCGGAGCAGCTGTTCTGACATACGGCGGTGTCAGTCTGTTTGTCGTCGTTTTTGCCATCTATCCCCTGGCAATCGCTCTGTTCCGGTCTGCAGATGTATCAAGAAATCTGATTCCCGCAACGATTGTGTTGGGTGCTTTTACCTTCACGATGACCGCGCTGCCTGGAACACCGCAGATTCAGAATATCATTCCAACCGATTACTTTGGCACAACTCCGACAGCAGGCCCGATTATGGGGATTGTTTCCGGTCTCATCATGGCTGCAGGGGGCTATTTCTATTTAGCCTGGCGAGGCAAAAAGCTTCAAAACAAAGGGGAGAAATTTACAGAGCCCAAGGGCGGTGATGAAGTAAAGGACATTGATCCGTCCCAGCTTCCAAACGCCTATCTTTCCATTATCCCCCTTATAGTCGTTGTAGTGGTTCTGAATGTTTTCAAATTGGACATTCTGCTTGCACTTGTTATTGGGATCTTATCCATCATGCTTCTTTCCATTACTAAATTTAAAATGTTTATCAAATCAATTAACGGCGGAGCGGCAGGTTCTGTCATGGCCATCGTCAACACAAGCGCCGCAGTTGGTTTCGGAGCGGTAGTGACAGCTGTACCGAGCTTTGAACAGCTTACTGATCTGATTCTTGGTGTTAAAGGGAACCCGCTCATTTCAGAGGCGATTGCCGTTCAGCTTTTGGCCAGCATAACCGGTTCAGCCTCCGGAGGAATGGGAATTGCCCTTGAAGCACTTGGAAGTCAGTATATGGAGCTTGCCAAAAGCACAGGAATTTCGCCTGAAGCTTTTCACAGGGTTGCAGCAGTTGCCTCCGGCGCCTCAATCCTTCCGCATAATGGAGCCCTGCTTACGCTCCTTGCGGTTACAGGACTTAAGCACAAACAAACCTACCTGGATGTTGCCGTAGTAGGACTGATCATTCCGATCATCGCTGTCATTGCAGCGATTGCACTTGCATCCATGGGATTATATTAAAGAATAAAGGAGCGGTTGAATATGTTAAAAGATAAAGTTGTATTTATAACAGGAGCGGCACAGGGAATCGGCTACGAGGTTGGCGAGCGGTTTGCTGAAAACGGAGCAAAAGTTGTTTTGACTGATGTAAATGAAGAAGGTGTAAAAAAAGCCGCTGAACAGCTCGCTCAAAAAGGTTATGAAACACTTGGCCTGAAATGTGATGTCACTAGCGAAGAGGAAATCAAAAAGGCCATCGATGACACTGTTGCCCATTTTGGCGCCTTGCACATTCTCATCAACAATGCAGGACTTCAATATGTATCGCCAATTGAAGAATTTCCTACAGAAAAATTCGAGCTTTTAATCAAGATCATGCTGACGGCGCCGTTTCTTGCGACCAAGCATGTTTTTACGCATATGAAAAAACAAAAATACGGACGCATCATCAACATGGCATCCATTAACGGAGTTATCGGATTTGCCGGAAAAGCTGCCTACAACTCAGCCAAACACGGAGTTATCGGGCTGACAAAGGTTTCAGCGCTGGAAGGAGCTGCTGAGGGCATAACAGTGAATGCTCTTTGCCCGGGCTATGTAGATACTCCGCTCGTTCGCAACCAGCTTCAGGATCTTGCAAAAACGCGAAATGTGGAACTTGAAAAGGTGCTCGAAGAAGTCATCTACCCTCTCGTTCCTCAAAAACGTCTGCTTTCAGTTGACGAAATCGCTGATTATGCCGTCTTCCTGGCAAGCGAAAAAGCGAAAGGCGTGACCGGACAGGCCGTGCTTCTTGATGGCGGATACACGGCTCAATAATAAAGAAATTGCCTGGATTCGAAATGAATCCAGGCATTTTTTAGTTCAAGTTTTCTCTGTACCATGCAGCCGCTGCTTCCACCTCAGAAGATGTCAGCTGATGGCCGTGGTTTTCCCAGTGCACCAATACATTTCCCCCTGCACCCTTCAGCAAATCAGAGAGCTCCTCTGTTTCTTCCGGACGGCAGATCGGATCGTTCATGCCTGCACCTATGAAAATCGGCAAGTCATTCAGCTCTGGTACTGTTACACCTCTCCTTGGCACCATCGGATGATGAAGGATCGCTGCTTTTAATGGCCGTTCAAAGTGAAATAACAGGCTCCCTGCAATATTTGCCCCATTTGAATAGCCAATTGCCGTTACCTCTGAACGGTCAAATGAATATGTTTCTGCTGCTTCAGATAAAAAGGCATTCAGTTCATTCGTTCTGAAAATCAAATCTTCTTCATCAAAAACGCCTTCAGCGAGTCGTTTAAAGAACCTCGGCATCCCGTTTTCAAGGACATTTCCCCTTACACTGAGAATATTTGCTTCAGGATCAATATGTTTGGCAAGCGGTATAAGATCATTTTCATCTCCGCCAGTGCCGTGAAGCAGCAGCAGAGTTTTATTAAGGTTCTTTCCTTTTTCAAAAAGATGTTTCATGATGTGTCCCCTTCCATGATGACAGGGTCTGGCTGCACGCAAAACCCCTTATTTTTGAAATTTATTGCATTCCTTTTTTAATAGAATCAGCTACCATCACTGTCCGTTTAGCCTGATACTTAACGGCTGGTTCAACATTCTCTTTTAAATTTCCGTCCTGATCTGCTGTAACGGAAGTGCCGTACGGATTTCCGCCAGCCTCAAACAGCACCTGGTCTGTGTATCCCGGAGCAGCAACAATTGCACCCCAGTGGTACATCGTTGTATAAAGGCTTAAAATGGTTGCTTCCTGTCCGCCATGAGGATTACTGGCCGATGCCATCGCACTTACTACCTTATTAGCAAGCTTACCCTGGAACCATAGACCTCCCGTTGTATCAAGAAACTGCTTCATTTGAGCAGGTACATTTCCAAACCGGGTCGGAACGCTGAAGATGATGGCATCTGCCCATTCAAGATCGTCAAGCGTAACTTCAGGTACATGCTGTGTGGCTTCGAGATGCGCTTTCCATGCTTCATTCGATTCAATCGCAGATTGCGGAGCCAGTTCAGGAACCTTTAACACTTTTACTTCTGCTCCCGCTTCCTTTGCTCCCTCTTCAGCCCATGAAGCAAGCTTGTAATTTGTACCTGTTGAACTGTAGTAGATGACGGCTAATTTAACATTTGACATTCCGGTCTCTCCTCATTTCGGTTCATTTTTTATCTTTAAGTAATATATCTCGAAGTCGAATTAATTATATGCTGACCGCATAAAAAAGTCAACAATTAACAGTTTCTATAGGTAATATACCCATGAAAGCAGGGAGAAAACATGTTTTATTACAGTTTGTCAGGGTTAAGTTGGCCCGCTATGGTTTAGAGCACTTTCTGTGGTTGGATTCTTTACTGTTGTTGACTAGGGTTAGAACACTTGCTGCGGTCGGGATGCCGAACTTAGTGTTGCTTACTCCGTTTTAGAACACTTTCTGCGGTCGAGATTCCCTACTTAATGCTGTTTACTCCGGCTTAGAACATTTTCTGCGGTCGGGTATCCCGACTTAATGCTGCTTACTCCGGTTTAAAACACTTGCTGCTGTCAGAATCCCCTACTTAGTGTTGCTTACCCCGGTTTAGAACACTTTCCGCGGTCGGGATGCTCGATTTAATGTAGCTAATTCCGGTTTAGAACACTTTCTTCATGCCAAATACCTGACAAAGTGCTGCTAACTCTCCATAGAACACTTCCTCCTGTTTCATCGAGAACCCCCGCTTAATCAGCAAAATCCATTACATAAAAAAAAACCGAACTAATAAATAGTCCGGTTCGTTTTTTTACTTCATTTGCTCATTCAGCACTTCAAGCGCTTTAGACATCTGAGTGTCATTTTCTTTTAGTTTTGCTTGCAGGAGTTCCAGCATTTTAATAGTGGTTTCTCCTTTGATTGTTCCTGTTTGGCTGAGATTGTTTTCAGACTGGAACCTGGTAACGGCTTTTTTGGTCGTTTCTTCAAAGAATCCTTCTGTTTTAATGTCCTCATAGCCCAGTGCCTGCAGCATCTGCTGTGCTGCTTTTACTTCTGCTGATGAGTCTCCCTGTTTCAATTCTTTTTCAGGGTTTAGATACGGGAGATTGGCATACGCAGGAAGGGAAGCTTTATGCTGGGGCTCAATTCCCTTTCTATGAATCCATGATCCATCAGGCGTCAGCCATTTGGCAATTGTATATTTAATGGAAGACCCGTCTTCAAAGCTTTTGGCTGTCTGAATTGTTCCTTTACCGAACGTTTTTTCACCGACGATCGGGATGCCTGCAGACTGATGAAGGGCTCCGGCCATAATTTCAGCAGCACTTGCGGTTCCGTTATCGACGACAACGACAACAGGTACGTTCACTGCTGAATCGTTTTGTGATTTTTGAACTTCTTTTGTTCCGTCCTTATTTTCAATCTGCATAATCGTTTTGCCTTTTGGAACGAAAATATCGCTCATGGCAATGGCCTGATCAAGCAGGCCGCCCGGGTTCTGGCGCAGATCAAGAACGAGGCCCTTGACGTTCTGATCATTTAATTCGTTTAATGCATCTGCGAGCTCTTTGCCGGTAGTTTCAGAAAACTTGGTAATTTGAATTTTTCCGATTCCATTTTCTGTTTCGGTGTAAACCGTTTCAAGCGGAATGGTATCTCTCGTCAAATTAAAATCAAGCTGTCCGACTCCGTCGCGTTCAATGACAAGCTGAACCTTTGAGCCTTTTTCGCCGCGGATCAGCATGACAGCTTCATTGACTGTCATTCCTTCCACACTTTTGTCATCCACTTTAAGAATTTTATCTTTTGGCTTAAGTCCCGCTTTTTCAGCAGGCGAACCTTTGATTGGCGAAACAATCATGATTTTGCCGTCAGATTCCTGAACTTCCGCCCCGATTCCTTCAAAAGAGGATGAAATGTTTTCATTGAAGCCTTTTGCTTCTTCCTGGTCCATATAGGCTGAGTATGGATCACCAAGTGACTGAAGCATTCCTTTAATGGCTCCGTCTACAAGCTTTTCTTCATTGGTATTCTGATAAAATTCGCCCTGAAGCGTGTCGTATGTAGAATAGAGCTTTTCAAACGGATCATCGCCGGTTCTTTCAGCACCGCTCACTCCTGTGCCTTTTTGAACTACGGCAAACGTAATTCCTGCACTGATGACAGCCGTCAGCACAATGGCAAACAAAAATTTCAATTTGTTGTTGGACAAAGTAACACCACCCTCGTTATGTAATCATTATGAGTAACGGAGAGAAAAACGTCAACTAAAATCACCGTCAAACAGATTCCTTAAAACAGTATGTGCTATATATGAAAATCCATTCTTTAAGCCTGCTTCCTCACACCAAAAGCAGAGCCTTCATACCTTAATCAGAAAGGAGTGGTTCATGATGCCGACTTATTTGGATCTGCTGGCACAGCTCGGCGTTGGCGGCGCCCATCCAGGGGGCTTTATGCTGACAAAAGAAATCATTGAAGCAGAAAAAATCCCAGAAACGGCAGCTGTTCTTGATGCAGGATGCGGCACCGGGCAGACCATGCAGTTTTTAAAGTCCATGATTACGGACGTGAAAGGAATTGACCCTGATCCTGTCATGCTTCAAAAAGCAGCGAAAAGGTTAAAAGATTCTTCCTGTCTCATCAAAGGATCGCTCGAGAAGCTGCCCTTTGAGAGCCGCGCCTTTGATTACGTTTTTTGTGAGTCGGTTTTAAGCTTTACTGATGCAGAAACTTCCATAGAAGAAGCATACAGAGTTTTAAAAGACGAAGGCATTCTCCTTGCAATAGAAATTGTAAAATCGGAAAATGCGGAGAAATTGATGGCAGAGGAAATTGAAACGTTTTATGGGTTTAAGTCCATGCTGAATGAAGTTGAATGGATGAATCATTTTAAAAGCGCAGGATTTACTGATATCACTGTACATTCTCAACAGGACTTTCTAATAGAAGAAGATGAACCAACGACAGAATTTGATATGTCTGAGGATATTCCCTCCCTCTATTTTGACATGCTTGCAAAACATGAAAGTCTCAGGGAAATCTTTCACCGCGCCGTCCAATTTCGCATTTTCAGGTGCGTAAAATAAGGGCACCGGGGTATTCGTACAAACCCTTTATGCTGTTTTTTCATAGTTTATGGTGAAGCAGGTGAAGGGAGGAAGAAAAATGTCGCAAAATTATTATAATCTATGCTGCCAATACAACGGGCAGGTAGTGCGCATCAGCGACCGTTTCGGCAGACAGCACGTTGGAAGAATTACAAATGTCACTAGACAGCGTGTATTTATCCAGCCGCTTGGCGGAGGCGGACGAGGACGCGGAGGCTTCGGCATGGGCTATTATGGCGGATACGGACCAGGATACGGGTACCCATACGGCATCGGCCTGGCATTTGTAACAGGTGTTGTCCTTGGCGGATTGCTGTTCTGGTAATCAAATAGGGAATTAAAAAAGCAGTCCATCACCTTTCAGAGATGGACTGCTTTTTCTTCATAATCAATGGGATTTCTTTGTATATATCAACAATTTCGCTGATTTTCATCCTGACAAGTCCGCTGGAAGAAGGAGCCGCAAATTCAAGAACACCACCGGCAACCGAATCGGGCTGGAGTCCCCATGCGGCTTTTTTCTTGCCGCTGTATGCGAGATAAACTCCCTTTCCAACAAAACAGGCAAGCTTGGGCTGATAGGTTTGAAGTTTATTGAGCAGCTGCACTCTGCCAGCCTTGTATTCGCCTGGAGTAATTTCAGCAGCCGTTTTAGTCGGCCTGGCAACAATGTTTGTGAAACCGATTCCCTGCTCAAGAAGATCCCTGTCTTCAAAATGGGAAAACTGTCTTTCTGTAATACCAGCCTCATAAAGAATCCGGTAGAAACGGTTGTTTTTGCCCGCATAGTGATGCATGACCTGTGCGGAATACAGGCTTGGATTGTAGCCAATGAACAATAAATCCAGTCCGTGTCTGATTCGGTCGAGCTCGGGCCCGCTCATCAGATTTTCTTCACTTTTTTAAAATATTCTTCAAGAGTCAGCTGATTTTCATATATTTCTGTCGCTTCTTTTACTCCTACATAACGCAGGTGCCAAGGTTCATAAGAGAACTTTGTAATCTCTTCTTTGCCTTTTTGATACCTGATGATAAATCCGAATTTATGCGCGTTCGCCTGTACCCATTTTCCTTCGGGAGTATCTCCGAATTTTTCCGTAATATCCATATCAGCGCTTTTGCTCGTAACATCCATCGCAAGTCCTGTTTGATGTTCGCTTTGCCCCGGAAGCGCAACCGTCTCAAGTGCTGTTGTGTCTCCTTTTCGTTCCTTTTCTACATTTAGAATGCCGGTCTGGCGCTCATAAGACCTGTAACCGGAGACTGCAAATAATTCTATCCCCTCTGCAGCAGCCTGTGCGAACAATCGTTCAAGGGCTGCTGCTGCTTCTTTTCGAATATAGCGCTGAGGCACCTCTGCATCTCCAAAAGAAAATGGAACATTCGGGGAGACCAGATCAGCAGGCTCGTAGTCAGCCGGCAGGGAGAACTCTTTATTTACGAGCACCATGCGGTTCTCCGGGTTGGCAATCGTCTGCTTTCCATTTACCTCTTTAATCTGATTAAAAAACGGCTCTTCAAGTGTCAGAATTTCTTCTTTGACTTCTTTTTCGGGATCTATTTTCTCTTGATGCTCCTGTGTCTTTGCCTGTCCTTCTTTAAAAGGGTTCAGGCTTTTGGAAAAATCTAAACCGGAACATGCTGAAAGCATCAGCGTCAGCGGCAAAACAGCAGCCATCGTTTTTTTCGTTGCATTCATTTGATTCACCTTACCTGCATTTTGACATTTCATAGCTTTTATTCTATCACTATTGCCTAAAATGAGGAAAACTATATCTGTCATTTGTGACAGATTTTGTCGAAAAATGAGAAAAACGCACGAAAAAGTTTCGCGCGTTTCTAAAAAACATTTAGTTTACTTTTTGATTGCTGCTTCAAGCGCAATTTCCATCATTTCATTGAAGGTTGTCTGACGCTCTTCAGAAGTTGTTTCTTCCCCAGTAAGAATGTGATCGCTTACTGTAAGGACAGAAAGTGCCTGGCGGCCAAATTTAGCAGCGAGTGTGTAAAGGGCAGCGGATTCCATTTCGATGGCAAGTACGCCGTATTTCGCCCATTTTTCCAGCTCTGAATTGTCGTTGTAGAACATATCAGCGGTGAACACGTTGCCGACTTTCAATTTTAAGCCCTTCTCGTTTCCTGCTTCATAAGCAAAGCGCAGCAGGTCAAAGTCAGCAGTCGGAGCATAATCAACTCCGCCAAATGTCAATCTGTTCATTTGCGAATCTGTTGATGCGCTCATCGCAAGAATGACGTCACGGACCTTTACATCCTGCTGAATCGCACCGCAAGTTCCAACGCGGATCAGCTTTTGAACGTTATAGCTTTGAATTAATTCGTTTACATAAATCGCGATGGACGGCACGCCCATGCCAGTACCCTGGACGGAAATTCTTTCGCCTTTGTAAGTTCCTGTGTATCCTAACATACCGCGCACTTCATTGTAGCAGACAGCATCTTCTAAAAACGTTTCTGCAATATACTTTGCACGCAGCGGATCTCCTGGCAGCAGAATGGATTCTGCAATTTCATTTGGTTTTGCTCCTATATGAACACTCATTTTCATTCCTCCAGTTTCTATGTAAAAAAGGTGCTTTTTCAATATACCATAATCCTGCTGAAAAAATCTTTTCCCTTTCTACATTTTTCGGGATTCCTTTCAATTCTATACATGATACTTATTTACTGGTGTGAAAACGGCTTATTTCGAGAAAAATAGGTGGGAAAAGGAGGGATACTAATGGGCAAAAAACATCGAAACAGAGTCAATGGACAGAAGAAGAACAATCATATTCCGGCTGAAGCTATTGAGGCTGAGCATAATGCGCACGGAAAAGAAGCTTCCCCCGAAAAACGCAAAAACGGTCCTGGAAACCACATGTAAGGAAAAGAAAAAGGGCAGCCGCTGGTGCTGCCCCTACCTTACTTGCATTCTGCTTATTTTCTTCCAGCCGCCTGAAAACAGCTTATAAAAAGTCTGTCCTCTCTTCCGCTCATCAATCAGCAGAATATCCCCGGTGGCAATAAACCTTGCCTTGTAGTCTTTAGGAACTCTGTCTTTCACATTAAACATGCCAAAGATGAGGTGCATGGCATCAATGTGCCCCGCTGCTTCGAGATTCATCCTGTATACTTCCTGATATCCGATTTTTTGTCCATATTCCTGCGTTTGAAAGATGGTAACCTCATATGTCTGTGGCCTTGCTGCAAAAAGACTTAATCCCATACATGCCACCCCCTTCTTACATATTAGGTGACTGAGCCCTTAATTCCTTCGTCTAAGTTGCACTAGTTTTGTCGATTGCCCTTTTCAACCATTCATAAAGACGGATCAGTATCAAGAGCAGTACGATGCCTGCAGAAAATCCCGCGGCTACATCAATGGCATAATGAACGCCTAAATACACTCTGCTTAACCCAATCAATCCTATAAAACAAACAGCCGCCCAAAACCTTTTCTTTTTGTTACGGACCGCTGCTGATGTGTTTGCCAGCAATAAGTAGCAAATAAATCCATAAAAAACGGTGGAATTCATTGCATGGCCGCTTGGAAAACTGTAATGGGCAGCGTCAATGACCGCGTGAAAGGATGGTCTTTCCCTTTCAAAGAGATCTTTAAGTCCTGTGTTGAGATAACGTGCAGAATAAAACGCAATCCATAAAAAGGCTGGAGCCAGGACTTTTTTATTCAGCAGAAGAAGAAAGGTTGCAAATAAAAGCACTGGGTACTCGGCTTTTATGGAACCGGCATCGCTGACTGCCAGAAAAACAGCTGTTGCCGGTTCTGACCGCCAAGTTTCAGTCTTTTGGACAACGAAATTTTCAGCATGCTGAACACCATCTATCCTGTAAATACATGCAAGTAAAAGAAACAGGAGAAAAAAGGCGGCTATCTTTTTCACGGCTTCTCCCCTCCCAATAACTGCTTAATTCATTTTGTTTCGTTTATGTTCCTTATGTCCTGGAGCAGGCTGGGGTTTATGTGCGACTTCTGTTGAGTATTCTTCTTTATATTGACCCGGAGCTTGTTTTTTTGCTTTTTGCTCAGCGCTGTTCTGATGTTTATGTGCCATGGTTCATTCCTCCTGATAATAAATAGGTGCCTTCTTATTTTTGCTGAAAATACGGCAGCCATTCATGTGTTCAGGAGCCATTCTTTCCATAAATATGCTGCCTGTCCCTCAAAAAGACGCGGGTCAGTCCGGTTTTTCCTTTTTCATACAGGAACAAAAGCGTAAGCGCCTTGGTCAGATCCGATAGGCAGATAAGAATCCGGCGGAAAAGTCCGGTTTTGACTTTTTTGACGGATTTGTTCTGACAGAGGATCTAGGCGCTTCCGCTTGCCGATGATAACTTTGTTATGTTATCAACAGCCTTTTATTCTTTATCATTTCGCTTAACAACAAAAAAATCCGTTCACTTTGAACGGATTTCCTTTAGCTGCTTTCCAATTTTGAGACCCATTTTCACATAGAGTCCTCCAATAAAAACGATAAGAACAATGATCCCGAGATATTCCAGGCCTGCAAGCTTCAATCCTGTGCTCAGCGCGGTAATGACATACAAACTGCCAAGCAGCGTCCTGATTTCCGTCTGTTCGAACCTGGATGTCAAATATGCTCCTGCCTGCGCACCTGCAAGTCCTCCAGCAATCAGCATAGCTCCAGCAGAAAGGTCAATCGGTGACTTTGCGAAATACGTGATAAAACCAGCCGTAACAATGAAAAGAACACTCATAAGACTTGTCCCTACTGCTTCCCTCGGTTTAAATCCGGAAAGGGAAATCAAAAGCGGAACAAGGATAAAGCCGCCTCCAACCCCAAGAAGAGTTGAAACAAAACCTCCGGTCGCGCCTGTAAACACAAGAATCAGCAATTTCATGCCCTTTTTTCTGCCTGATGATGTTTTCTTATCCTTCCTGAGAAGCAGACTCCATGAAAAATAGCCAAGAAGAAGAACATAAGCAAGGGGAATCACCGTTTCATCCAAATGATGATCATTTAAAAAGAAAACAAATGGATTGGCAGCCTGTGTAGCTGCTGCTCCGCTGGCGCCAATCAGAGCTGCATCCTTCCACTTGACATTTTTCATTTTCAGATGGGCGAATACACCTGAAACCGATGTTCCGATTGTATACATTAGACTTTTCGTGATGGCAGTAATCGGATCCACTGAGAGCAGCAGGAGTACCGGGGTGAGGATAAAGCCTCCTCCAACGCCGAAAAACCCCGATAAAACACCAATCAGTAAACCGAGCACTGCGTATAAGATAAAAATAAGAATCACACCTCTGGTAAAAATAGCCGTCAATTCCTATTTTATCGGTCCTGAGGAGAAAATAAAAGGTGATGCCCCTTAATCAGAATCTTTCAACTTCACCTTGGGCGTGCGATTACACCGTTATGAACTTTAATAAAGCCGTGACGCAGAATATCGAAACCGCTTTCATAAATATATAGGCCCATTTGCTGAATTGTCATTAATTCTCTGTACGTATGATTCATGACATCCGCCATGATCTGATAGTACAGTTTTGATTTTGCCTGTGCCCTTGGCGTTGTCAGAATGGCATAACCGCCGTCCTTTAAAAATTTCCTGTGCCAGTCGATGGCTTCGGGCTTTTGCTCATCGGGGAAATGCTCAATCATTCCAACGCTGATGACAATGTCGAATTCTTTGCCAAAAGAAAGATTGCGGATATCATCGACCAAATAGGTGATGTTAAAATCATTTTTGTAATAGACTTTGTGGCTTCCTGTCTGTGGGTTTTGGCCTAAAAAAGGATAGTGCTCAGGGAATTCTGCAAACCGGCTGTCCCTGCAATACGCATCATAATCAACCATAACCACTTCTGCACCAGGATACATGGCTGCAAGCTGCATAGCCTCATATCCTTCTGCGGCGCCGAGAAACAGTATTTTCGGTTTGCTTACGTCCAGCCCTTCAAACAATGCACGTTTTCCCCGAGGGTCCCAAATACCGTCCTCCATCCTGTGGATGTAATTCCAGAGCCTCAGCTTTAATGAACGGCCCAGTACTTCCCTGACCTCTGCCGGACGAAAAGCAGAAAAATGCATCCTTAATTCCTTGCTGAGCTCCTCCATTTCTCCCGGCACATCTTTTATGAACCACTCGTGAAACGATTTATTGAAATATTCCCAAGAGGTGTGTACCGGCATGGACAACCCGTTCTCTTTTTCCCATTCCTTCCGGTCCTTTGATAAAGTTTTCACTTCATAAGGTTTTCCTGTATCTTTCCAGGAGAGCTGCGACCAGTCACTTACAACATTTGACGTAAAAAACGTATCTTTCTCTTCATCTGTATATGTGCGCAAGTCAATTTTAAAACTTTCTGTCAAAGCTGTTTTACCAAGATCTTCTTCTGTAAACGGCCGATGTGCGGTGATCATTGCAGCACCTCATTTTAGTCAGAATTTTAGATTAATTTTAACAACGTTTATCTGTTGAATCAATCAATTTGTCCAATCATCCTTTCTTGAAAAAAGCTGAAATACTTCGAAAAAACGAGTTAGAAAGAGCTGAGATCGGTAAAATGACTATATTTAGGTTTATACAGATAATTCTGAATCTTTAAATTATGTAAAGATTTTGTTAAGATGAATTTACTCAATCAAAGGAAGGCGTGATTCCAATGAAGACGGTCAGCGAAGCATATCAGTAGCAAATCTCGGAAAAGATCAGTCCGTGAAAACTGATTTTGAGATGTGTGGATATGCGGGAAATCAGTGAATCCGACTTTTTAAAGGGGATGATTCCAATGACTGACGTTAGCGAAGCATATTGTAATCATGCTGCCGCAGGAAAATAGCCGGTGAAAACTATTTTCGGAGCATGTGGATATGCGGGGAAGCCAGAGCAAGAAAGCAAGATAATTGGATGAGTTAGAAACAAAAGAAATCTGAATTAAAAGTGTGATGGTAAAACATTTCTTAGATTGAGTTTAAAGAGCAATGGGAATAAACTGATTCATCGTGCACTATGTTAATTGAAACAAATCAATTGATCGATAGCAGCGAATGGGTTTTAGTAAGAAAGGATCGAACTAAAAAGTGAATATGTTTGGATTGAAATAAGACGCTGTTTATGTCCGGTATACATAGACAGCGTTTTGTTGTGTTCTCATTTTTCCAGACAAAAAGACGCTTCATAAGAAACGCCTTTTTGCAATATCAGCCTGCAGCGTCCTCTGAAGAAAGAGACTCCTCCTTCAGAAACTCCAGAAATTGATCTCCTGCATCATGAACGGGTCCATTATTTCCCGTTTCCTGAATCCTTAATTTTGCAGCATCTATGTATGGAAAATAGGAAGCCGGTATTTCCAGATCTTGAATCAGCTGCTCTCTTGTTTTATCGAGGACTGTATACTTTTTTATCCAGACATTCTCGTGCATTTCTATTCATCCCTTCCCTTTTGCAGAACTTTTATCTTTATAGCGCCTTCTCATAAAGCAAAGAAGTCAAAAATGGAAACTTTTCAGTGATTTCTTCCCCGTACTCATCTTTTAATGCTTCTGTCAGCATAGACGGCACTGTTTCACGCTTTTGAATATCGAATGAAACGATTTCATTTGCATTAAGACCGAATGTAAGGCCTGTATGAGTATAACCGATAAAGAATCGGTCTGTCTGCAGACATTCTATGACTTCATCTTTTTCTTTTCCAAGGGTAATTAACGACAGTTTGCCTTTATCCGTGCCTATTTCTATTTCGTAAATCATGCTGCATCCTCCTCAGTTCTCTCTTTTCTGACCGGCCTGACTCCCTATACTATTCGAACAGGCATGGTCATTTTCTGACTGTCCTGAAGCCTCAAGCAGAAAAGGATGCTGAGCTGGATGAAAAAATGCTTCTTCCCGGAATAAAAAAAGCAGCAAGATGAACTTGCCGCTTCTACATCAGCTGTACCTTTGGATAACATCTTCCAGTGTTCTGCGGATGGCTTGCTGATCCGCATTTGGAATCATCACTTTAACAAGAGACTCATCCATTTCAAGCGCTTCTGACAAAAATCCTCCCAGGCCTCTTGCTCTCCTGTCAATTTCAAGCAATAGCTCTACTCCCTGCGGACTGATGTTCGAAATCACGACCTCCAGTTCATCCAATTTCCCCCTGAACGGACCTGCTGTCGGATAAAATTCAAATTCCTGTATGAATGGCAGTCTTTTTCTCAGATGGTATGGAGCTGCCTCGTTTTCTGCTTTGCGCAAATTGAATCCGAGATCTCTTAATGCGGCAAATACGGTTTGAACAATGGCGGGCGGAAGGACTTCAATCCGGTCTTTATCACTCGGATCAACGGCGCCTTTAATATCCAGCCCTGTTTCAAGCCACACTTTTGATGAGCCGAGGGTAATCGGCGTATCCGAAGGAAGCTGAAACGCAAACGGAATTTCTTTCACTTCGTTTGCCATGATGACGAACGGCTCATTGATTTTGATTTTGGTGATGGTTGCGTTTTGATAATACTTTTTATCATCCGTCTCTTTTAAGTAGCTTGTTTGCAGGGACAGATAGATCTCATCAATCTGCTGTTCAACATTTCCCCCCTGAACGTGAATAATGCCTTTTACTTCATCCATAAGAGCAATCCTGTCAGATGCAAGTCTTGCATCCACTTTTGCAGCCCCAATTCCTACGCTTGATAAAATCTTATTAAAAAACGACATTTTCTTCTCCCCTATCTGCACACTTCAAAACATCAGCTTTCAGGTCTTCTATCCTGTCATAAGGCTGCTGAAGCTTGAGCATCCGTTTAATCGTATCTTTTGAGTGCTGAGTTAACGCAAGTTCCTCTTCCCAGCTTCTGTTCTTTTTCGAAACCGGGACATATTGTGAATACAGCAGAAAAAGAACAAAGTGGCCAAGCGCATAAAAGTCGCTTTGAAAAGAACGTTCTCTGTAGTGTCTTTTTTCACGGGAAAAAGACTTCCCCAATTCTGCCGGGTCCGGCCCCTCACCGATTCTTGCCGCAAGTCCGAAATCAATGATTCTGATGGATTCATGCTTTAAAAGGATATTCGGAATCCTCAAGTCCCTGTGCACGATCCCTTTTGCATGAAGAACCTCTACAGCCTCTATTACTTTCAACAAAATACGGAAAGATTCCTTCTCTCCGAATGATTCTTTTTTCAGGAAGATTAAATCTTCAAACGTATCTCCGCTAATATACTCCATTGCAATGAAATGCTTGCTGTTCCAGATAAAAGAGCCTGAATATGCCGGAAAATACGGACTGCTGAGTTGTTCCAGCAGTTCTTTTTCAAGCCTGAATGACGAGAGGCCGCTATCTGATGCAGCCTTATATGCCCTAAGCTGTTTGAGCACAAGCGGCTCATCTCTTTTTGTTATTGCAAGATACGTTATGCCGTAGCTTCCTTTTCCAAGAACTTTCTGTATGGTATATCGATGATCGATTACATCACCGGCCTTTAGCGGCCGCTCTCCGTACTTTAGGAGAAGGTTCTTCATCAGCTGCTGTAGGATCCTGAAAATCTGCTCGATCTTGATTTGCGTTTGTAATGCTTATAGCCGTATTTTGAAGGATTTCCGTATGGTCTGCCTCTTCTGTCGCTGCTGCTGTATCTGCGGTGAGATTTCTTTCCTAGAAACGATTGAATCAGTTTTTTGAGCATGACAATCCCTCTTTCATTAAAAGTTCCTGCTCTTTTCATACGTGCCGCGAGAACAAAAGTTTCAGGTTTTTCATATGTAAGTAAGAGGCAAGGTTTTAGGAGCTGGCAAAAATGACAATCCTCCCCCTTTTTAAAAAACCAACGGTCGCATCTCTTATGGATCACGCAGAAAAAAAAGCATTTATAGATTCCTTGATTGCTGTTCAGCCGGGTCCATCTATTGTGTACGGTGAAGAATCAAAGATGATCCGGAACATCCAGGCTGTTACTGCATCTTGCAACCTGAATAATCTAACGCGGACAAAAGCTTATCTTTCCTTCTATTTAAAACATCCCGAGGTGCATTGGGCTTTTTTGGCCCACATGGTTTCCCGAAACGGCGGCTACAGCATGACTGATTTGAAAAACAGTCTGGTGAGCCACTTTCTATCCGAAAATGAACGAAACTCTCTGTTTCATTTTCTTGAAACTGCAAATGCCCTGATTTTCCACGATGCTTATCCTCAGCTTCTGCTTTATGAGGAGAGCAAAAAAAGAGGAAAGCCTTTCTTCCGGCTGCTTCCCGCCCTACATGTTTCGAGATTTATGGAGCCAGTCTGGGCGCAGTTTTATGAAAGAAAGCAATCTAATTTGCTTACCCTTGCGCTGATAACGAATGAACAGCAGTATGTCGAGCAGCAGCTTATATCAAAATCATCAGACATTTTAAAGTCCATTCCTTATCTGCTTCAAGAGAGGTGCGGTTTTACAAACGTTATTTTCCCCTTTAAAAAAAGAGGGTACGATAAGTATTTTTCACTGGCAGGAATTGAAATTGGACAGTTCAACGATCCGAAAGCAAGGATCAGCATTGGTAAATCTCTTTACAGCACCTTGTTTCATCCTGCGGTTTTCCAGTCAGCTCTTTTATTTGCAAAAACATTTCCTCATTCAGGCTCACGGGAGGATTACTGGCCGAACCTGTTTTCAGCGGATCCCCATCAAAAAATATACAGTCCGAAGCTGACAGATGTGTGGAATGATGTATCCCATAAATATTATCCGTGGCCTGACTGGCTGAAAGATCCGGAGATGGCAGCTGACTTTGACAGCTTTGATAAGAAGCAAGCGTACAGGGACATGACAAAAAACGTAAAAATGGATCTCTTGAAAATGGGGTCGATGAAACTTCTGACAAAGCCCTTCTTAAAACGCGGCATGTAAAAAAACGGCGAGTCATCTCGCCGTTTAATCAACATCTTCCAGGTCTTCGTCGATAATGCACTTTTCAAGCAGATAATCAAATGCAATATCCGCGATCGTATCAAGCTCCGATTCCGAGGGAACATATCCCCGCTTTGTCAGCTCATTGTAAAAGAATTCAGCCATTTCTTCGGTATCAATGATTACTTCAATTTCTTTCACAACATCGCCCCCTTAGTAATTGTTTATATGTCCAACTTGTGTAATCTATGTCTTGCAAAATAAACATTTTTCTTTTCATATCCTTTTTGCGGCCTGCATACGATGTGATAAATAGATCAACAAAAAAGGAGATGCTGAAATGAAAAATGGACAAGCTGCTGCAAAACAGGAAACGAATAAATTGCTTGCTTTTTTGGACGGAGAGGGATTTGAATGCGTTCACAAACAGATGATTGCATGCCTTCAAACACTCATGGTGTATGGATGTATTCCGTTTTTCATTTACGTTCTTATATCTTTTTTTAACTAAGCGTTCGTATATTTTCTTAAACTGTCGATGATAAAATCCATCATTTCCTTATATTCCTGATCTCCAAACAGTTCATACATAAATAAATAGTCATTATAGATATCTAAAAGTTCATCCACGATATCACGTTTGCTGCGCTTGACTTTCTTCGCGGGGAGCTCTTGCTTTGGCAGCTTTTCTTTTGACAGAAGCTGCTCAATTCCATTTGTTTCCTGCGAAACAATATGCATCAGGCTCAGCTGCTGGACAAATGTGCCTGCCTGCTTTTTCCCCATGACGAAAACAAGCTCTTCTTCGGATGCTTCCAGCCATTCCCCGTCATTGATTCTCATCAGTTCATAAATGATATCTTCCCAGCCGTCTTCTGTATATCTCCAGATTTCAGTCCGGAATCCAACCACCTTGAAAAGCTCTTCTTCATAGCCCTTCACCTGAACAATATCCCCGATATGGTATTGAAACTCAATTTCAATCTTCTCTGAATCAATCACCTTTCCGGTGTATTCAGAGTATAGCTGTATCGCGTTTTCAAAGTACAAAATCTCGCTGTGGTTCACTTCGTAAAGATAATGCTGATCGATCTGATGAACGTTCGTCACTGTCCCGACCGTGCTGTACATAACAATCACGACAATATCCCCGACTTTGTACTTTGGTATTTTTTTGTTCACGATAGATCCTCCTTTGCCGCGATTCATAAAAGTTAAAATAGTATATGCCGGAGCGCAAAATAAGTAATAGGCAAAACAGCAAAGGATTCCGAGTTGGACTCATGAATGTTCATCAAGAAGGAAATAGTAAGAACCTAAAAAACAATTCAAGGAGGACTTACCGTGGAAAACACATCAAACTTCGTGAACAGCCTGCAGCAAAAACAGCAAAAAGACGAATACAACCGCGAGCACCAAGGCAGCAGCAACCCTGGGAAAAAGAAGCCTAATAAGACGAATAAATAAGAAAAGCGGAGCCGACCGTTTAGCCCTGACAGGCAGAAAAGAAATCACCCGAAAAGTCCGGTTTTGACTTTTTGGGGGATTTTGTTCTGACGGAAGGGCTGGGAGGCGGAGCTAGACAATAAGAAAAGCGGAGCCGACTGTTCTGACAGAAGGGCTAGGAGGCGGAACTGGACAATGAGAAATGCGGAAGCGCTCGTTTAGCTCCGGGAGTCAGATAAGGAAACGGCGGTAAAGGCGCTTTTTTGCCTTTGCCGACGGTTCCGTTCTGACAGAGGAGCTGAGCGCTGGAGCTGGACAATAAGAAAAGCGGAGCCGACCGTTTAGCCCTGACAGGCAGAAAAGAAATCACCCGAAAAGTCCGGTTTTGACTTTTTGGGGGATTTTGTTCTGACGGAAGGGCTGGGAGGCGGAGCTGGACAATAAGAAAAGCGGAGCCTTTAAGCTCCGCTTTTCCTATGATCAATGATGCAGTCTTCCTTTCTTGTACACCCAAAACAACAGCAGAAAACTGACAATCATGATGAGCTCTGCCCAGATTAAATACCACGGCCATTTGCCAAGTACGTTAAGCAAGGACACACCCTCAGGCTTTTTCATAAGAAACATATAATTTGACCCCAGCCACTTGTTCACAGCAAAAATGATGACGGCATAAAGGTTAACAATCAGAACACTTTTCCAGACGGTCCGGAAGGTTACACGATAAGAAAACGCCATGAGCATGACCACCACCGCTAAAATAACGGTCCCATGTGAGATAAAAAAGACGATGTACTGAAAATGCGGAAAATGATACGTGCTGAGGTCTGGGGTCAAAAGCGCCTGCACAGAGCTTGCGATGCCTGCGAAATACAAAAACTGAAAGAGTTTTTCCGACCCGTTTAGGAGCATGATGAAAGCGAGTATGACGGACAGATCGCTTAAATGCAGTGGCAGTGCAGATGCTGCAGACCACGCATGTTCGGTCAGCAGCCACATTTGATGAGTGATCAGCGCAAGAAACAGCACAGCTGCAAGAGCCAGCCTGATGGGATGCTGATACGGCATCCAGCTCTTTTTTAACAGCATCATTCCAACAATGATTACAGCTATGATTACAATCGTCCATATGTGCTCTGCAGAAAACAGGCTGAATTTTTCTCCCTCCGGATGAACCTGCAGGTATTTTCCCATGCCACTCGCCTCCTTCTCTTTTGATATTAGAATTCACTTCTGCAGAAACTCTATCCAATAAAAAGAGCTGAACGAATTCGTTCAGCTCCCTCTCTTACGTTCCGGTACTCGCGTATGCCCGCAATCCATACAGCCAGAAAATATACGCAAGCGCAATGCTGCCTAAACCGACCAGCGGGGACATGATGCCGACAAAAGCATACCCCTCTCTGTCAAGGAACCACGCCGCCGGATAAAAGGCCGTAAATCCGTACGGAATGACCCATGTTAAAAAGACACGAATGGTTTTGTTGTATATTGTCAGCGGGTATTTAGCAAACTCACTCAGATTAAAAACAGCATACACAATAGGCAGACTGTCGATCATCCAAAAGGAAAAGGTGGCAAAAAACAGGTTGATGGCAATGTAAATCAAACCGCTTGAAACAATCATCACAACGAGCATCAGCCAATCTGCGAAGCCGAATGCCAGATCCAGCTGCGGAAAGGCTGCTGCCAGAATAAGTATCCCGATCACAAGCTGACCCAGTCCGTCCTGCTGCAGCCTGTCTGCACACACGTGAAACAGCGGATTGATCGGCCTGATGAGTAGACGGTCCATCTGCCCGGGCCTTACATACTGCCACCCAAGCGTCCATAAATTATCAAAGAATATATGATGCAGAGACCTGCCCGTTGCGGCAATACCGTAAATAAAAAGAATTTCATAGAACGTCCAGCCGTTAATTTGCTCAATATGATCGAACACCACTTTCACAAAAAAGATGCTTGCGAACTGCTGGAGCATCACGCTGATCACACCGATGAAAAAGTCCACCCTGTATTCCATCATCACCTTAATGTGATTTTTCGCAAAAATATAATACAGCTTTGTATACCGTTTCAGCATTGTTTATTACCCCCTTACCCGCCGAAAATGGTCACTTTTTTGATCGCCTGGGACCAAATCAGTTTCATGATGAGAAACATTCCGAGGCACCAGCCAAGCTGAATCAGCACGGCAATGTATGCATCACTGCCTTCCAGAATACCTGTATATATAGAAACAGGCGTAAATACCATCGCCTGAAACGGCAAATATGAGCTCAGCGTTTCAAGCCACCCGGGAAAAAGCGTAATGGGAACAAGTGCTCCGGAAAAAAACGTGATGACTCCCTCTTTCAGGACTCTCAGACCCCAGACATTTACTGTCCAAAAGGCAATAATGCCAATCATCAGATCAAAAAACGTGCCAATCCAGACTCCAAGTGCCGCACTGATCAAAAACAGGAGCGCAGCTTCCGCCGAACCTGGAAGAGACAGATCGATGAACACAAAAGCAATCACCATCAGAGGGAGTGTTTCCCTGAAAAAATGAGTGATCTTCCCTCCGAAATCCATGAAAATCAGTTTAAAAATGACATCATATGGTCTCATAAGCTCAATGGCAATGTTCCCGTCCCGGATATCATGCGCAAGTTCGTTTCCGACTCCAGAAACATACCCCTGTATAAACATGGCCACCACAATATACGTCAGCATATCCTGGAGCGTAAGATTCTGAATGGTGTCCTTGCCGTCATAGACGGCATGCCAAAAATAAAACATGATCATCAGACGCATGATGGATGATGCCGTTCCAGCCCAGTACCACGCGGAGTATGCAGTGTTGATCTGCATTTGGGATTTTGCAAACATCAGGTATTTCGTCATTTCTATACCCCCCCTATAGCCCGCGGTTATAAATTTCTTCTACAATGGTTTCAATTTTTGGATCGTTTAAAGATAAATCGATAATGTCATTTTCAGATAAAACGGCGGAGATCACTTCTGATGCAGCCACATCCTTTTGAGAAAATGCAAGAATGACTTTTTGCTGCTGGTCTTCATCGACTGCCCTGAGCTCTGTTCTGTCCTTAATAGCGGCCGGGTATGAGAACGATTGCACACTTTCGACTTCAAAGTGGATTTCCCGTTTGGCCGCGAATGTGTCTTTAATTTCATGGAGGCCGCCGTCGTATAAAATGGAACCATTGTCAATGATGATGATTCGGCTGCAGATCTCTTCAATGTCCTGCATATCATGCGTTGTCAAAAGCACCGTCGTACCAAACCGGGCATTCATTTCCTTAATAAATTTCCGTATCCGCACTTTCACTGCTACATCAAGCCCGATTGTCGGTTCATCTAAATATACGACATCCGGCCTGTGGAGAAATGCCGCCGCAAGCTCACATCTCATTTTCTGCCCCAGTGAAAGCTGCCTTACCGGTATCGAAAGAAGCGGCTTCAGCTGCAGAACCTCTGTGAACAATTCAAGTGTTTCCTTAAACTGTTCTTCAGGCACTTCATAAATATGTTTAAGCAGATCAAACGACTCAGATACCGGGATGTCCCAGAACAGCTGTGTCCGCTGTCCAAAGACCGCACCGATCTGTTTCGCATTTTGTTTTCTGTTTTTATAGGGAACAATCCCCCCAACCTTTACTTCCCCGGAAGATGGAGTCAGAATTCCTGTCAGCATTTTGATGGTTGTAGACTTTCCGGCACCATTTGCACCGATGTACCCGATCATTTCCCCGCGTTCAATCTTGAAATTGACTCCTTTGACAGCCGTCTTAGTCACGTATGTACGTTTAAAAAGTGCTCTCACTGCGCCTCTTAAGCCGGGATCTCTCTTTACAAGCTTGTATTCCTTCTTTAAATCTCGTACTTCGATCAATCTGATGTTCCCCCTTTGCTGTCTGTATTTTTTGCAACTATAAAATTATAGAACTAGTAGAAAATTTTGTAAATCATTTTTTGATGCGCTTTCAAAAAAATATTCAGCTGCCTAGGACATCTTTTCAAAATAAAAAACCGTGTATCCGGTTGGATACACGGTTTCAGGAGGGCCCAAAGCCTCATCCATTAATCTCGCGTCTCAGTCAATACTTGTTGAAAAGCTCTAAGAGGAGGTCATTTTCAAGAAACATGGATGACCATTCAATATCCTGGACAAGTTTTTCATAGTTTTCTCTGCAGGCTTCAACATCCGTTACTTTTCCTGAACGGTTATCTATGCACTTTCCTGATTTAAAGTTGCCAGTATGCGAAGCTGCATAATCATACTTATCGGAATAAAATGAATATCTCGTCGTTTCATATGCAAAGCCCGCAAAGCCTTCCGTAACGGTGTCAAGCGGCTTGCCGAATTGTATTAGCGGCTGTTCAATTCCAAGCAGTGAAGTTATTGTCGGTGCAATATCCATCTGGCTGGCAGTCACTTCATTGACAGTGCCTTCTTTTTGACCCGGATGATGAATAATGAGGGGAATATTAAATTGGGCTTTTTCATCAAAAGGAACTCCAAGCAGATTATTAATCTCTTTTTCATCCATAGGGAGAGGTCCGTAATGATCGCCATAAACTACGAAAATGGACTCGTCCCACAGGCCCTTCTCTTTAAGATCCTGAATGAAAAGACCTAACGTTTTGTCAAAATAATGGACAGACTGCAGATAATGCCCTGTATTGGTATCGTCAAACCTGTCCGGAAGATCAAGTTCACGGTATTCCTCAGGCATGACAAACGGTCTGTGGTTCGTCAGGGAAACAATAAAACTATAGAACGGCTTTGTTTCACTCGCATAAATTTCTGTCATCTGTCTGAATATACTTTCATCTGATATGCCCATTCCGATGATTTCATCAGATGCTATGTTTGAATGATTTTTATGATAAAACGTTTCGTAGCCCTGTTTGTCATAGGCTGCTTCCCTGTTCCAGAAGTCCGGAACATTTCCGTGGGTAGCACTTGTTGTATAGCCTCCGCCTTTAAGGATGTTCCCAAGCGAAAGATAGTTGTTTTCCGTGAAAGCATTGTAAACTCCTTTTGGTGCCATCGGGTAAATGGAATTGTTGGCTACAAATTCGGCGTCCGACGTATTTCCGCGGCCAATTTGAAGGTACGTATTGGGATAATACTGACTCTCCTTAATCAGCTTATCCAAATTCGGTGTAATTTCTGCCCCGTCAATGGTGAGTCCCACGGGAAACACGTTAAGGGATTCTGCCTGGACCATAATGACATTTTTGCCTTTGAATTTGCCGAAATACGGGGAGTTCTTCTGCAGTTCCTGGTTCTTCCTGAAATATGCCTGAAGATTTTCAGTCTTCTTTTTATCCCCGACAAATGTTTCATTGGCAAATGCTTCATTTACGGTCATCTGTTTAAAATCGTAAATATGTGCAGGCAGAATTCCAGTCAGTGAAACTTTGTACTGATCTGAAAACGTTTCTTTAAACGGGAAGAAAGAAGTAAAAATTAGGGCAGCAGCACCAGCTGCAAAAATTGCCCTGCTTTGCCATTTCCGCACTTCCTCTGTTTTCAGCCAGTAACAGAATATTAGAACTGAAGCAACTGCCAGGACATCAGCCCAGTAAAGATAATCGGTCTGATAAACCAAAGAAAGAATGGAATCTTTGACATCTCCAAGCTGACCCGCCTGCCCTGCAAGCTTTAAATTTAGAATACCGTCATAATAACGTTCATACAGAACGTCTGCATACAGCAAAAGCGACAGTAAAAAATATATTAGAAAAACGGATGTGAATTTCACAATGGATCTGCCTGTGGCAAGGAGGGCAGCCAGACATAATGCCAGCCCAGCCGATGCTGTGAGAATGAACTTTTTGTGGGGGGACATTCCCAGTTCATGTACGAAATACAATGATTTCAAAAACCAGAATCCGCTGATTGTAAAGACAATGGTAAAAAAGAGAAACATGCTTTTTTTATTCCTATTAAAATATGACAATCCTACACTCACCTTTATCAAATAGTTACATATGTTCACTCCATCATATCAAAATGCCTAGAAGAAACAACAAAAAAATTTACAAAAAATTAATTTTTGTAATCTTACATTTACATTCTCCCTCTCTCTACAAGTTCACAAATTTTTAACACATTCGGAAATGAAAATCACGCAGCAAGTGTGCTATAGTTTACTTAGTCAAATTTGACCTAATTGAAGGAGGAACTTATTTATGTTCGAGAGCTTTCTCAAACGCGGAAAATTAATTATCATCTTATTTTTCGTTATTATTCTTGTCGGAGGCTATTTGTTTTACCAGCTTCCCAAACGCGAACTGCCCGAGTTCTCGGCAAACATCGTAACCATTTCAACGGTTTATCCAGGTGCAGATGCATCCGTTGTTGAAAGTGACGTAACAGAAGTGCTTGAAGATGCCATTAATAACTCCGATGGCGTTGCGAGCCTGAATTCTGTTTCAGCAAAGGAGTTTTCAAATGTCATAGTTGAAGTAGAAGATGGTGAGGATCTGGAAAAGATCACATCCGACCTAAAACAAAAAGTATCGGATGCCGCTTCCAAACTGCCTGATGAAGCATTTGATCCTGAGGTCAAACAGGCTCAGACAGGGCTGCCTGTAGCCTCATACATGTTTACAGCAGATAGCGCAGATACGCTTAAACAGAGCCAGGAAGAAATACTCCGTTTAAAAGAGAAGATTCAGGAACTTGATGGCGTATCAGGCGTTACTATAAAAGGATTCAAAGAAAAAGAGGCTGTCCTGGAGCTTGACAGTGAAGCTCTTGCAGAAAATGGCCTGAATGTCTCTAACATTATTGAAGCCATCAACAGCGAGTACAAAACAACACCGCTTGGCGAAACGTCCCAAAATGGTGAAACGATCCGTCTCACTCTTGATCAGTTCAAGGATATTGATCTAATTGAAGACATAACTGTACTGTCTCCGATTACTAAGGAAGCTGTCAAAATCGGAGATACGGCAAACCTTGTGCTGACGGAAAAAACGCAGGAAGATATCGTTTCATTTGAAGGCAAACCTGCCTATTCATTCACCGTAAATATCGAATCCGGTCTTGATATTCCTGCCACTTTTAAAAAGGTCGATAAGGAATTAAAAGACGAACTCAGCCTTCCGGACAATGTGGAACTGAAAACCTACTACTCGCAAAAAGCGGATGTAGACAAAATATTTGATGAGTTGATTAAAGAGGCTGCTATTGCTGTACTGGCCGTTATTCTTATTACTACTCTCGGTCTTACTTTGAGCGGAGCCTTTATCGTGTCACTTGCGATTCCGCTTTCAATCACGCTTGGAACTCTTCCGCTGCCGTTTTTGGACGTAGATCTAAATCAGATCTCAGTCATCGGCCTCATCATCGCGCTTGGAATACTTGTCGATGACGCGATTGTCGTCAATGACAATATATTAAGGCAGTATAAGCTTCAGAAAAACGGCAATGCCCTGCAGGCAACCAAGGATGGCGTGAAAGAGGTTTGGGGATCCATTGTGACTTCTACACTCGCTGTTATCTTTGCTTTCCTGCCGCTTACTCTCTTATCAGGTGCGAATGGTTCATTTATCCGGTCCCTGCCATCTGTACTGATTCTGACGATTGCGGCTTCAATGATCATTTCATTGACCCTTGTGCCTGTTTATCAATATGCCGTCAATAAGCGCAAAATCCGTGTCAGTGAAAAAGAACCCGGCTTCCTTGGCAGGCCATTGCTTAGATTATCGAATTTTTATGCTGATACACTGCTTGCAAAAATCGTCAAACGTCCGGTTCTAATCGGAATTACAGGGATTGTCGGAACGACGCTGATTTTCCTGCTGGCATTCTTTGTGCCGTTCGAATTTTTCCCGTCAGCGAACAAGAAAGAAGTGACCGTGACGGTTACCATGCCGACAGATTATACACTGGAAGAAACGAATACTGTCCTTGAAGAAATGGAAACTGATCTTCTTGCTATTGAAGAAACAGAAGAAACAGCTATTTTTGCAGGCTCCGGTGTTCCCGGTCTCTTTAGTGAAACGGTTGAAAATGCAGGTCCAAATACGGGACAGATTGTCACTCGCATCGACAACGAAGCCGTTACAGCTGACGCATTTATTGCAGAACATACAGATACACTCAGGGAAAAGTATCCTGAAGCCGAAATTTTCTTAACAACGATTGTTCAGGGTCCTCCAACGGGTGCACCTGTTACTGTGAAATTAAGCGGCGAGGATTTCAATAAACTGAACGAGATTAAAAACAAACTCGCTTCTGACATTAAAGAAGCAGACAGCGGGCTGATTATTGATAATGTGAAAGAGCCGGTATCTTCTGTTCAATATAAGCTTGACCGTACAGCTTTAACAGAAAGCGGCCTGGATCCGAAATTTATAAGTGATCAGATCCGTCTGGTAACCGAAGGCGTGCCTATGGGAACCTTCAAAAGCAACAACGAAAACATTGACTTATTGATTAAGCAGGACCCTGCTGTACATGAAGAAGGCATCAAACTGGATGAAATTCTGGTACCCCTTCAATCTGAAGGTCCAGTGCCTCAAACAGCTCCCCTAAGTCAATTTATCGAAACTGACACAGTGGAGCAGTATCAGACCATTCCGCGTGAAAACGGAGAACGTACGATTACACTAAAAGCATATCCTGGTGAATCAGAAACGTTCAAAGAGGATGTTGCATCCATCGTAGATGACTATAAGGAGAATTATTCCGGTGAAGGTTATACATTGACTCTCGGAGGAGAAAACGACGATCAGACGAAATTCTTCGTTGAAATCAGTCTTCTGTTCTTAGTTGTACTCGTTCTGATCTACATCACGATAGCGTTCCAGTTTAATTCTCTTTCCCTTCCATTGCTTGTGCTTGGAACAGTCTATCTTGCAGTTGCCGGTGCTGTTGCAGGATTATTCGTTACTCAGACACCGTTCAGCTTCATGGCCACAATGGGAATCGTTTCTCTAGCTGGAATCGTGGTCCGGAATTCTGTTGTTCTCTTTGAATTTATCGAACAGCGGATGAGAGCTGGTTACGACCGTGCCGAAGCGGTTATTGAAGCCGGACGCGCAAGAATCCGTCCGATTTTACTGACAGCATTCACGGCGCTTGTTGCCCTTCTGCCTGTGGCATTCAGCAACGATCCGCTCTTTAAACCGCTCGCCATCAGCATCGTTTCAGGGGTTCTCTTCTCGACAATCCTGACCCTGCTGATTGTGCCTGCCCTGTTTATTACGGTCGATAAACTCCGTTCAAGAAAGAAAAAAGCATGATTTAAGTAAGGCTGCCGGGATTGGCAGCCTTTTTCTTTTTATGTATAGTAGACGAATAGACAAAGATTGGGGGAATTTCAATGTTTATACATAAGATTAATGATGAACTCTCACTTAAATTGACGGATGTCAGAGATTCAAAGCAATTGTTCGAACTGACAGACGGGTCCAGAAGTTATCTGAAAGAATGGCTTCCGTGGCTTGATTTTACGGTCAAGGAAGAAGATACAAAGGCATTTATTGAAGGCACCCTCCGTGGATTTGCCGATCATAAAAGCTTAAGCACAGTCATTCTTTTCAAAGGAAAAATAGCGGGTACAGCAGGATTCAATTCCATCACCTGGCCAAACAAAACCGCCTATATCGGATACTGGCTCGGTAAGGATTTTCAAGGCAACGGCATTATGACAAAAGTGGCGGAAACACTGACTGAGATTGCGTTTAATGAATATGGACTGAACAAAGTAGAAATAAGGGCTGCAGTAGAAAACATGAAAAGCAGAAGCATCCCCGAACGCCTCGGTTATAAGCATGAAGGCACCATCCGCGAGGCAGAATGGCTGTATGATCATTATGTTGATCATGCTGTATATGGAATGCTTGCACGTGAGTGGGAGCAAAAAAAACACTCAACTAAAAAGCAGGTCTGATGGATGTTCAGACCTGCTTTTTTATCACGTATTCTCTTTTAAAACCAAATGCTCTTTTTTGCTTAGTTTTTCTTCAAGAAGCGTCAGCACCACCGGAATAAGCAGAAAAATGCTGGAGATTTGAAAAAGCACGGCCGTTTCGACAAATTGAGCAAGAATCCCGAAGACAATTCCGCTTAAGCCGATTCCAAAATCGATCGCAGAGAAGTACATGCCGTTTGCCACACCCCTTCTGTTGTCAGGGGTCATGGAGAGCGTCCATGACTGAAGCGTCGGAAGCAGGGAACCAAAGCCGATTCCAAACAAAATTCCGGCAGCAGCTATTCCTGCATTTGTATGGGAGAATGACAGAACCCAAAGACCCGAGAAGGTTAAGACCGAACATACAATAATTAAACCCTTCGGCCCCTTCTGATCAAACCATTTCCCTGAAATCGGTCTTGAAACAGATGCCATTATGGCATTAAACAGGTAAAACAGAAAAATCTGCTCAATCCCCCGTTCTTCACCGAATATCACAATGAATGTCACAACCGACCCATAACCAAACGTCGCGATCATCGTTATGAAAGCAGGATACCAGCTTGATTTTTCAACAAGCGAACCAACATAGGAAAATGTTAAATCTTCTTTTTTAGTGTTCGTCACTGATTGAGGCGTATGGTAACGCACAGCAGCAAGCAATCCAATCGCAATCAGACCGAGTGCACATGAAATGTAAATTAAGTTGTTAAATGACGTAACCCCAAAAAGATATATTCCAAGGCTTGGAGCAATAATCATGCCAAGCGTAACGGACAGGCCAAAATAGCCCATGCCTTCACCAAGACGCGATTTCGGAATCACATCTACGGCAGCCGTACCGTTTACTGTTGTTGAAAACCCCCAGGCAAGACCATGCACAAACCGAAAAAGCAGAAAAATAAAAATCATGCTCGATAACGGATATACGATGGTAATGGCAAGAAGGGCTGCAGCTCCGGCAAGCACGAGCGGCTTGCGTGTCCGGTATTCGAGCATATAGCCTATAAACGGCCTGCTTAATACAGCGCCTATTGAAAACAGTGCAGTCACAAGCCCGATCTCAAGACCTGAGGCCCCAAGAGACTTTATGTAGGGCGGAAGTGTCGGGATCAGCATCTGAAACGACATAAAAATAAACAAATTTCCAACCATGAGCATCACAAACGACTTTGTCCACAGCGGTGCTTTTACTAATTTACTCACTTTATCTCTCCTAAATTATCTGTGTATCTGCCAATATATTTCGCATTCCTAAATAATAGCACAGACAGCGTCTGGATTATACTGATTTAGCTCCGTGAATTATTGACAGAAAATTTCGAAAGGATAATTTATACATTTCCAAAGATAAAGCAAAAAATCCCGTATATGAACGGGATTCTGTCAATTTTCAATACGGATCTGTCTCTTTTCCAGTTTTTAAATCAATGACCTTAACTGGATCCGCCGGTGCGGGAATGTTCTTGCTTTCTGGAGGCCTTGCGCCGTTCTCCACCCAGTCTGTAAGTAAATCAAAGGATTGATGGGCATACGGCAAAAGCGGCTGGAGCTTCTTCCCGGCATCCATTGAAGCATTCCAGACCAAGCTGTCGACATGATTGCCATTTTCAATGTAATACATGCGGTGCAGTTTATCCTTCCCTGCTTTTTTAACAAGCTTCTCATATCCCGCTGCATGAATGTCAGGGAAAATCAGAGTGTCAAGGGTACCCGTAAAACTGATAAGCGGAACATCGATACCTCCCGTGTTCGCAACCTCTTTAATGCTTTCTTTTACGCTTTTAGGACGGGATGGATAGCGGTAGTTTTCGAAAATAGAGTCATAGGTTCGGTCTCTCACTCCATTAATAAAATTCAAGTAATTTTTCCAGTCAATCCGTTCAGGTGCATTAGGATCAAAATGATCGCGGTAAATATTTGCAGTAATAAACCAGTACACCTGGTCATGATAGCTCCATAATGCTTCTGATCCTTTTGGAACCCCTGCTTTATACAACTCTTTTACCGCTTTTTCTTTCTCTTTTCCACTGCCGTATATGGCAGGCTCGGCATGATTGACAACCGCTGTCAAAGAGGACATCAGGTTGGGCTGCTTCTCTGTCCAGAGAACACCTTCCCAGTCAACGCCGCCATCAAACAGCCTGTCTTCTTTTTTCTGGCGCCCGTCATGCTCAAGCGCGTACCTGACCACATACCCTCCGTTTGAAATTCCAATTGCATATGTAGGAACACGGTGGTTTTTTCTAATAAGGTGATGCGCAGGATTTGACTTGTCTTTAGGCGAGATAAGCTTGTCCGCATAATTTTCCTGGAGGTAAGCTTGAGCTGACGCCGTTATCTGCCGGTACCTTTTGTGCCATTCGGCAACCGAATCATCTTCTTCAACAAGAGCATTTTTTGCTTTTGCAAATGGATCTGCAGGATCTAATCTACCTTGTGTTCCCTTATCAATGGCCGCAAAAGCGTATCCTTTTTCCAGGACAAAATCACTGAAGAGCAAGTCTGTCGAGGTTTCATTGCGCGTTGCAGGAATTCCGGCAGATACCAGTTTCCCGTTCCAGTTATCGGGAATCCGGATCACAAATTGTGCATCCTCAAATGCTCCATTAACCTGAGTTCCGGTGACTGGGGCTGGATTGTACATTTTGTGCCAGCCTGTTTCATCTTCTGCACTCCCCCACAAATGCGGCGTCAATCCGAGATTCCCAAAAAGAGTTGCCTGCTGATATTGAACGGGATTCTTTGTCGTTAAATAATTATCATTTATTCCGTCAAAATAAGTTTTTTTCAAGCTGTGTGCATCAGGAATAGAAGCTTCTTGTGCGGCAGACACTCTGGCAGGCTCATTTGTCATGGGGATAATAGGCGCAAGCAGTGCTGCTGATAATGTAACCGCTATCATTTTTCTCCTCAAACAACCACACCCTTTTTAGAATTTTCTGTAAACCGAACATACTCAGTTTACTCTTTTTGGGAGCGTAGGGCATGGGACGAAAGATGCAACTATAAAAAGCAAAAAAATAACCCGTATTTGGGTTATCTCTTTAACTATAAATTGGCTTTTTTTAGTCTTGAATCAAGAACCATATTCCCAAATGGAATAAATGCAACAGCCACTGCACTGAATACCCAGGCAAAAGACCATCTGATTTTATACGTTGTATATGCAATGATCAGGAGGTAGGCAATAAAGAAGAATCCGTGCAATGAGCCGACAATCGTAACGGCCATTGGAATATCCGCCCAGTACTTCAGCGGCATGGCAATAAAGAGAAGGATAAGCAGCGAAGCTCCTTCAATGAATCCCATAAATCTGAAACGCTCAATCGGTGTTTGAGGCATAGGTGTTCCTCCATCAACTTTTTTCTTCATTATAAAGCAGGATTTTAGCAAAAACCACTCTTCCCGGACAGACGTCATAGAATGTTCAATTCTATATGTATGTCCACTGCACCGCTTTATACCTCTTCACGCAGGAAAAACCAAGGTGCTCATGCACCTTGGTTTCCATTAGTTTTCGCTGCCCTGCAGTTCTCCGGTTTTTATTGCTTTTTCTTTTTTTACTGAAGGCTGATCCTTTGCACTTCTTAATGGAATTTCTTTAATAAAGAAGGTTAAGAGAATCGCAAGCGCCATTGTAATCGTCACGAAGATGAAAACACCGGATAACGCGTAGCTGAGGGAATCCTGCAGCTGACGGATGACGTTTTCAAAGAAAGGCACCGCTTCAGGAGGAAGTGTGTTCTTTAAGCCGTCAAGCTTCTCATGATCAAGCAGCAGCTGAGGGTTTTGCAGAGATTGAAGTTTCCCCGCAAGCTCAGGTGATGCTGCCATCTGATTCGTGTCACTGGCGCTGCTCATTGAAGCCATTTTATCCTGCATGCGCGAATTAAGAAGTGTTCCCATGATGGCAACTCCAACAGTCCCCCCGACGGAACGGAACAGCTGTGAGGATGCCGTTGCGACACCAAGCAGCTTCTGCTCTACCGCATTTTGCACTGTAAGCGTAAAGACAGTCATGCCAATTCCGATGCCAAATCCGACAAGTGTCAGGTAAAATACGAGCAAATACTGCGAGGTGTCTACCGTCATGGTTGACAGCAGGTAAAGGCCTGCTGCAGATATGCACAGCCCGATGATTGCCTGCAGTTTGTACTTTCCTGTTTTAGAAATAATCTGTCCGCCAAGAGCACTTGCAAACACAAGGCCGAGCGTCATGGACATTGTCAGGAAGCTGGAATGAGTAGCCGAGTAGCCGAGTACACCCTGAATGAAATAAGGAACATACATGACACCTCCGAACATGGAGACCCCAATGACAAACCCGATGACATTTGAAATGGTGAAGATGCTGTTTTTAAACAGATCGAGCGGCAGAATCGGGCTGACAGCTTTTCGTTCGACTAAAATAAAGATGATCACGGACAGAGCTGCTGCCGCGAATAGAGAAAGGATTTGTGCTGAGCCCCAGTCATATTTCGTTCCTGCCCATGAGAACGCGAGAAGTGCTGCAACAATGGCTGATGAAAGGAATAACGATCCAAGATAATCAACCTTCTGGCCGGGCTTTTTCTCCGTGGACGGGAAAAGCTTCCAGATAAGTACGAGCGCGACAATTCCAAGCGGAAGGAAAACCCAGAATACCCACTTCCATTCAAGGTTATCGACAATGTATCCGCCGAGCGTCGGTCCGAATACACTTGAAACCCCGAACACGGCACTCATGGCACCCTGCCACTTGCCCCGCTCTCTTGGAGCAAATAAATCCCCTACAGCCGTAAAGGCAGTTGACATGATCATACCTGCTCCAAAGCCCTGAATCCCGCGGTAGCTGATCAGCTGAATAATGTCAGTTGATGTACCTGCAAGAAAGGCTCCAATAGAAAAAATGATGATCCCGATGATAATGAAAGGTTTCCTTCCATACATATCTGATAGCTTTCCGACAAGAATGGTTGTAATTGCACTTGTCAGCATATAGATGGTGAAAACCCAGCTGTAATAATCAAGCCCTCCAAGCTCTGAAATGATTTTTGGAAGAGCATTCCCTACAATTGTCTGATTTACTGCCGCAAAAAACATCGCTGCAATGATGGCAATCATTATCGTTATTTTTTCTTTATGACTTAAATGTTCCATGATTCCACCTCTAGTTTTCTTCTAATAATTTTTTTAAAAGGCGATTAAATACAATCATTTCATCATCGGTTACGTTTTCCAGTTTCCGGTGAAAGTATTCTGTGATGGTCGCCTCTACTGTTCTTGCCACTCTCTCTCCTTCTTCCGTCAGCTGAAGAAGGACAACTCGTCTGTCGTCACTTGCCCTGACACGTGTTAAGTAGCCTTTTTTTATCAGCCGTTCACTGACTGATGTAATATGACTGCACGAAACGCTCAGCAGATCTGCAATCCGGCTGACATTTGGATGATCCTGTTCATGCACGAGCCGAAGCACCATAAATTCATTGAACGGCAGCATGGGTTCAAGCATGTCATTCAAATGTGCCCTGGTCATCTTGTTCAGCTTTCTGTAATTCGAGAGAAATTCGTAGGTGAGCTCCTGGCGTGTATTCATGTTCCCCTCCCGTTTCCAAATCAATTTAATACTTAACTTACTTAACTATTAACTTTATTAACTATATGACGGAGCTGAAAAGTTGTCAAGGAATAAAGCATAACAACATTTCTTTAAAGCAAAAAAAACAGCCCTGGCCAGGACTGCTCTCAAAATGCTGATTTTTTTACTATTTCCGCTTCATACAAGTCCCAGGCGTCATCAAATACGACAAGACCCGGGAGGTATGAGCCGTTAAGCTCGAGGTATGAGCTGATTTCGTGGTAATCGTCGGATGATTTTGGAAAGCTGTGATCATCGTAAGCATCATTGGCAAAACGGCTGATGTCATCCTGAGGCTTTGGATGCCTGAATTTCATCAGGTAGTGATAAAAAGATTTCATGCGGGTCCCCTCCGTTGGGTTTGTAAAGTGCCCCTATTATAACGTGGATTGGACAAGAAGAAAACCTCAGAATTCTCTGAGGTTTCACGTAAAGTCAAAATAATTTCGCTTTAAATGGCGCTTCCATTTCATGAGCTCATCAAAATTGACCCGGTTTGGCAGTTCTTTCACATTAATCAGGAGGAGCTGATTTTCGATTTCATTAATTGTATCCTCGCTCTGATAGCTGATGCCGCAATCTGGACATTCCGTACAGGGCGTTTCAGAAATTTCGATGGCCCGTGATCCATCGGGCAGCTCCCAGTGAACAAGGTTGCTTGTTTTTACGGCCTTTTCCGATTCACACCACTCGCAGCGCTCACTCATTTTCTGCCGCCTTCTTATCTTCGGATTTTAAAAGCTGGGCACGGTACTTTTTCTCTTTTAATTCGTCCCGCTTTTCCCGCTTGTTCTTTAAGCTTGCATGCTCGGGATTCGTTTCAAACGTTTTTCTTCGGCTGATGCGTCCGATGCCCTCAGGAATCAGGTTAAACTGTGCATCTTCATATAAACCTGCAATGCCTGACAATGATTTTTTCGAATCTGAGTCCGGATAGATTTCATTGAAATAATCTTCAGCAAGTCCCGGGACATAATTCTCCGGCTCCGGATACGTTGTGATCACACCTTCGAAGTTTCGAAGAACGACTTTTCCCGGACTTTGGGAAATCAGATAGTTTGGCTGCAAAGCGATTTTCCCTCCGCCTCCCGGTGCATCCACTACGAATGTCGGCACGGCATAACCGCTTGTATGACCTCTCAGGCCTTCAATAATTTCAAGCCCTTTTGAAACAGGTGCACGAAAATGGCCGATGCCTTCAGAAAGATCACATTGGTAAATGTAATACGGGCGGACTCTGATCTTTACTAAATCGTGCATGAGCTTTTTCATAATTTGTACGCTGTCATTGATGCCGGCAAGGATAACTGCCTGATTGCCGACAGGCACACCTGCATTAGCGAGCATCTCACAAGCCTTTTTGGACTCTTCTGTAATTTCGATCGATGTATTGAAATGGGTATTCAGCCAGATTGGATGGTATTTCTTCAGGATATTGCAGAGATTTTCGGTAATGCGCTGCGGAAATACGACCGGAGCACGAGTGCCAATCCGGATAATTTCAACGTGATCAATGGCTCTCAGGTTCTTTAAAATGTACTCTAAAATGGTGTCATTGATTAAAAGACCGTCACCGCCTGAAATGAGGACATCCCGCACTTCCGGTGTTTGAGCAATATAGGCGATGGCATCGTCAAGCTGTTTCTTTGGCACACCCATGCCGATTTGTCCTGAAAAACGTCTTCTTGTACAGTAACGGCAATACATGGAGCATTGATTTGTCACCAGGAATAGAACACGGTCCGGATAGCGGTGGGTCAGGCCGGGTACAGGAGAATCTTCATCTTCATGCAGCGGATCTTCCAGGTCATACTTTGTTTTATTCAGCTCCTGTGAAATCGGCACCGACTGCATGCGGATCGGGCACCTCGGATCATCTTCGTTCATCAGCCAGGCGTAGTATGGAGTAATATTTAAAGGAATGGTTTTCGTAGAAATTTTGACTCCTTCCTCTTCATCAGGAGTCAAGTTCACAACTTTTTTCAAATCTCCGAGTGTCCGGATCGTGTTCGTCAGCTGCCACAGCCAGTCATTCCATTGCTCTTCCGTCACATCTTTCCAAAGCTCAATATCTTTCCAATGGCGTTTCGGCTTATACAAGTCGTATCTCACAGCAGTTCCCCCATTTCGGTCTTTACCACTATTACATGCAAAAAGCGTGCCAGCGTGACACGAAAAGCGGAGCCGACTGTCCAACCCTTTTAATCAGATAAGAAATCCAAGGAAAAATCCGGGCTTAGCTTTAAAAATAATTTATTTTGCCCTCCACAAAAATACCACCCAACCCCACCCCAAACTCCCCCTACCCCTTTGATTCCACTGCCGAATATTGGTCACTAAGATATTTTTTGAGCTTGTACTGCAGGGTTTGTCTTGGGATGCCGAGAAGCTTTGCAGCTTTCATGACATTCCCATCTGTTTGTTCCATTGCATCAAAGATCAGCTTGCATTCATATTTTGACAGCCTGCTTTGCAGGGAGCCGCCTCTTTCATCTGATTCATCCTCATTCATCAAGTACGGCGGGAGGTGGCTCGGCAGAATCTGCCCTTCATCACACATGTTCATTGCAAATTCCAGGCAATGTTTGAGTTCCCGCACATTGCCCCGCCAGCGCTTTCTGCCAAGCAGGCTCTCCGTCTCTTTTGATAGGCCTGATACACGTTTGCCGAATTCCTGATTGTATTTTTTGATAAAAGCAGCCGAAAGGAGCGGGATGTCTGCTGGTCTCTCCCTGAGGGGAGGAAGGCTGAGGCCGAACACATTAAGCCTGAAATAAAGATCTTCTCTTATCTTATGTTCTTTTAAACATTGCTCAGGCGGGATATTCATGGCGGCAACCACTCGGACATCAACGTTTATAGCCCTGCTGCTGCCGATTCTTCTGATTGCCCCGTCGTCAATGACGCGAAGAAGCTTTGCCTGCAGGTTCAGGGGCATCGACTGAAGTTCATCCAAAAAGAGAGTGCCTCCGTGGGAAAGCTCAAATAAACCAGCCCGGTCTGCAGCGCCTGTATAGCTCCCTTTCACCGTGCCAAACAGCAGGCTCTCAAGCAGGGCTTCCGGAAGGGCGGCACAGTTTTGTGCAATAAAAGGTGACTGTCTTCGCGTAGATTCATTATGCACCGCCTGAACAACCAATTCTTTTCCCGTTCCTGTTTCCCCGTAGACAAGCAGATTGGAAGATGTTCTTGCGGCCTTTTTTATCAGTTCTTTTACACGGAGCAGATTGCTGCTGACTGTCAGTATGTCTTCTAGCCTGTACACGGTGCCGTTGACAGCTTTTGCTCTAACGGGTGACGATATTCTTGATTGAAGGTCTGCCAGTCTTTCTGTCAGCTGTTTGATGGCAGAAAAGTCCTTTGCAATTTCAACTGCTCCGATGACAGTGTTTCCTGATAAAATGGGCAGGCTTGTATTCACGGTTTCAATTTTTTCGCCTTTTACATTTATGTAGGTCTGCGAGTGATGGTAAATCGGCTTTTTCGTCCTGATCGCCTTTAGAAGGGTGCTTGTTTCTTCTGACAGAGAGGGAAAAGCGTCAAATAAATGTTTCCCCAGGACTTCTTCCGGTTTCAGTCCGTCGTGATAGGCTGCAATCTCATTGTAGAAAACCGTCATCCCTTTTTCATCAACCGCATGAATGCCCTCATCAATTGTTTCTAAAATATGCTGAATGATTTTCTCTCTAGTTTGGTCTGCCAATGAAATTCCTCCTCAGTGCCAGCTTTTCGGCAGCAAATGCTCATTTTCCGGCAGACAGGTCTTTACACCATACATTCATATTTTCATAGTCCGTGCTGATGATGCAGTTATTTGTGAGCCTGCCGGTATAATCATAATCCAGCTGATAAAGCACCGCGTTCATCCCGAAAGAGGCCGCCCTTGCGATAGAATAGGCACAGTAAATGCCCTCTTTCCTGAGCACGTCTTCAAGCTTCAGCAGCAGTGTTCTCATAAGCCGGTGCTTTCTCGCTTCAGGAAGCGTCGCACAGTCTGTCAGTTCTGCATTATGATAAAATCTGTTCAGCTCCGCTGATGCTGCACTAACGATCTTCAAATTCTCTTCGGCCAGTAAATAAATCGTTCCTTCTTTCATTGTCTTTACAATATAATCCGGAGAATGAAGAGGAGTCGGATACACTTCGAATACCGTTTGGTAAAGAGAAGCCAGCCCTTCTGCGTCCTTTTCTTCCGCTTTCCGGAATATAAAATCTGACGTGTCCGGACATGCCGACTTTTCTTTCTGATATATGGCACTCATCATGCTGTCCTGCTCCGTCCATGCCGTTGTAGTTCTTCTGTCCTCGCTGAAATATTTTGTAAAAAAACAGGCGGGGTCACCGTGGAAATATCCTCTGATGACCGCTTCGAGCTGATATTGTTTGTTAAGAAGCTCTTCAATCGACGAGCTTTTTCCCTTTACAATCAACTTTGTGAAACCTTTGTTCAAAGCGGCTTTTTCTGCATCAGCAAGGAGATCTTCCATATTTCCCCGGTAATCATCAATTCTCATCCGGCTGTTAAAATGGTCAAAAACCGCTGTCGCCCTGTATGAGATGCCTTCCAGTTCTTTTTCCTCTGTTTTATATTCGTTCACGCTCTTTCCCCCTTTTGTTCACTCCAGAAAAAAAGAGTGCAGAAATCGCACTCATTCTTCTTTTCACGGCTTCTTTATCTATGCGCATGATTAAATGAAATCAGTTTCAGCTCGGTCAGCTCTTCCATTGCGTATTTAATGCCTTCTCTTCCAAACCCGCTGTCTTTGACACCGCCGTACGGCATATGATCAACGCGGAATGTAGGTATGTCGTTGATCATCACCCCGCCGACATGAAGGTCTTTTGCCGCTTTAAATGCAAGGTCCACTCTGTTTGTAAATACGCCGGCCTGAAGTCCGAACCGGGAGTTATTGACTTCTTCAATGGCTTCATCAAATGTCCGGAATGAATTGATGATGGCAACAGGTGCAAATGCCTCCTGGCAGGAAAGACTGGCATCAGAAGGCACATTCAGTAAAATGGCCGGTTCAATCGTCTGATTTTCTGACCCTTTTCCTCCGCAGGCGCGCGTTGCACCTGCTGCTTCGGCTTCCTCAATCCAGGCGAGGGCGCGATCCACATCATCACCTGAAATGAGTGACGATACATCTGTCTGCTCATCCAGCGGATTCCCGACTTTCAATTTCCGTGTATGTTCAACAGCCTTAGACACGAATTCATCAAATATAGCCTCATGCACATAAATACGCTGTACCGAAATACACACCTGCCCTGCAAACGCAAATGCTCCGGTGACGCATCTCGCTGCCACTTCATCTGCATTTGCATCATCATTGACGATCACTGCAGAGTTCGATCCGAGCTCAAGAAGGGTTTTTCTCATGCCGGCTTCCTGCTTCAGCTTTTTCCCTACCTCCGGGCTGCCTGTAAATGTCAGGGCTTTTATCCGGTCATCCGATGTAAAATGCTTCCCTATTTCGCTGCCCTTGCCTGTGACAATGTTCAGGGCGCCGGCGGGCAGTCCCGCTTCGTGAAAAAGCTCTCCAATGAAATAGGAACTTAAAGGGGTTTGGGTTGCCGGTTTCAAAACGACCGTATTTCCCGAGGCAAAAGCAGGACCCAGCTTGTGTGCCACCAGATTCATAGGAAAGTTAAACGGGGTAATGGCTCCAATCACACCAATAGGTTCCCGCACCGTATAGGCTGTGCGGTTTTCCCCTCCTGGAGCTGCATCCATCGCTATCGTTTCACCGTCAAGCCTTCTTGCCTCTTCAGCCGCAAATGTATAGGTCATGACTGTGCGGTCTACCTCTGCCCTGGCCGTTTTGATCGGCTTTGCCGCTTCTTTTGCGATGATTTGAGCCGCTTCCTCTTTTCGTTCCGCAAGAAGCTCTGCCGTTCGTTTAAGAATCTCTGCCCGTTTATGTGCTGGAAGCTCCTTCATTTTTCTGAACGCGTCAGCTGCAGCGTCCACGGCTGCTTTCACCTTGCTTTCGTCTGCGTTAGCGACTTCTGCAAGCAGATCCTTTGCGTAGGGAGATTTTAGTTCTACATACGTTTCTGATTCTTCATGTTTACCATTAATCCATAAATGCTGCTTCATTTCCGGTCACCTCTATTAGTAAGTCGTTTCCTGTACTTATTTCCCCTCTCCCAAGCTATAAAAACATCACTCAGACACTTCGCACCAGTTTAATAAGAAGGCTGCAATCACTTTTGTGCAGGAGATCATCTGATCGATGTCGATAAATTCATTTGGAAAATGCGCCATCTCTGTTTCCCCCGGCCCAAAGACGATTGAGGGTATGCCGCCGGCTTGAGAAAGGAGACCGGCATCCGTCCCCCATGGGGATGCTTCTATTACAGGCTCACTTTCCAGAATGTCGACATATGCTTTTGACAATGCCTCTGTCAGCGGATGCGTGCCGTCAATTTCATTCGGGAGCCATCTTGCTCCAAACCATTCAAGCTCAGCCGGATGCTCTTTAAACCATTCATCTTTAGAGGACAATTCGTCTATCCACCCTTGAAATTCGGCCTGTACGTCCTCTATTTTTTCATTCGGTGCAATCCCGCATCTTCCTTCAAGTTTCACAAGATCGGCGACAGAAGAGGGCCATGTGCCTCCTTCTATTTTACCGATATTAATAGGAACTGGAATAGGAATTGTCTGATAGAGAGGATCGGTAATCCGTTTATTCCTTTTTTGTTCAAGCTGGAGCAAATGCTCTACAACTAAGGTCGTTTTCTCAATGGCACTTACGCCTTCATACCTTGTTCCTCCGTGTGCAGAGCGCCCTTTCACCTTGAGCCTGAACCACATCGACCCCTGCTGTTTTTGAAAGATTTTCATTTTAGTAGGCTCCGGAACAATGGCTGCATCCGCTTTATACCCGCGGAGAATCGCTGCGAGTGTTCCTGCTCCACCGCTCTCTTCTTCTATAACACTCTGAAAAATCACATCACCCTTAAGTGAAATGCCTGATGCTTTAATGGCTTCCATGGCCATTAACAGACAGACATTCCCTCCTTTCATATCTGTTGATCCGCGGCCGTATAGCCGGTTATCCTTCACAACAGCCTGGTAAGGATCAACTTCCCACTGTTTGAGATCTCCCTCGGGAACAACATCTACGTGTCCGTTTAAAATAACAGACTTGCCGCCGCCCGACCCTTTCATCACCCCAACAATATTCGGGCTGTCCTTAAATGAGGTTCTTGTCGCAACGAAATGGGGATGCTGCTTCAATGCTTTTCCTCCGGGTTCCCATAAATCTATGTCCAGGCTGAGCTGACGGCACTTCTCAAGGACGACAGCCTGGGCTGATGCTTCATTCCCCTGAACACTCCGCTGTTCGACCATTTTCTTCAGCAGCTTAATGGAGCGGTGCCGGTTGTCATTGATCCAGGCGCAAACTTGCTTTTGTGAGTCTTCCATCCCTTCACCTCTTCACTAATTTTCAGGTTTCAAGCTTCACCCCTGTATGTTTGATCACATCCTCCACTGTGAAAGGAGGCATGACCTCAAGCAGCTTCAGACCACCCGGCTGCACTTCGAGCACAGCCATGTCTGTAATGATCATATTGACACATTTTTTTGAAGTGAGAGGCAGCGTACACTCTTCAAGAATTTTCGGTTCACCGTTTTTATTAACATGGTTCATCACAACGATGACCTTTTTTGCTTTGGCAGCAAGCTCCATGGCTCCTCCCATTCCAGGCACTCTTTTTCCCGGTACAATCCAGTTCGCAAGATCTCCTTTTCCGCTTACTTGTAGAGAACCCAGAATCGTCATATCCACGCAGCCCCGGCGGATCATACCGAATGCCGCTGCAGAATCAAAGTACGAGGCCCAATTGCCGGTGGTGACCGGATAGCCCGCTGCATTGCACAGAGTGCCATCTTCTTCACCGGCTGCAGGTGTCGGGCCTATCCCGAGAATTCCATTTTCAGCCTGAATCATGACCTGCGGCTTTCCTGTTAAGTAATTCGGCACGAGCGAAGGAATGCCTATTCCGAGGTTGACGATCATGCCGTTCTCTATTTCCTGTGCAGCCCTTCTCGCAATTTTCTCTCTCACTTCGGCTCCCATACCCATTTCCAGTTCACCCCTTCACTTTGGACAATTGCCTGAACAAAAACGCCCGGCGTAATAATCGTTTCCGGGTCGAGTTCTCCGGAACCTACAATCTGATCGACCTCTGCGATCGTATAATCGCCTGCCATTGCCATTAAAGGATTCATATTTCGGGCACTTTTTTCATAAACAATGTTCCCAAATTCATCTGCTTTCCTGCCGCAGATGATTGCTACATCTGCCGTTAAAGCCGTTTCAAGCAAATAGGTCTTCCCGTTTACAGTCAGCCGTTCCTTTCCCTTTTCGGCAATCTCGCTGCCTATTCCCACGTCACACAGGATCCCCCCAAGGCCCATCCCGCCTGCCCGGATTCTCTCTGCAAGCGTGCCTTGAGGAGAAAACTCAACATGGAGCTTTCCTTCTGACATCAGAGCCCCTGCTATAGGATTTGATCCTATGTGTGAAGCAATCAGCTTTCGGACTCTTCCCGAAGAGACGATCCTTCCAATGCCGATATGGGGGAAACCGGCATCATTACAGATGATTTCAAGGTCCCTGACCCCTTTTTCAAGAATGGCATCTACAAGTGTCGGGGGAGTGCCTACTCCTCCAAATCCTCCGGCCATTAGAGTGCAGCCATCATTTACTTTGGATAGTACATCGTCTATTTGCCTGATCTTTTGAAAAGCATTTGAAATCATACGCACTCTCCTTTATTACGGATAATCTCAGCCTCTATCTCCGAAATAGTTTTGGAAAAAAGCCGGACCAGCTCGGTCAGCTCTTCCTCACTGATCGTAAGCGGCGGAGCAATCAAGATTGCATCTCCGTCTCCCCCTTCAATTCCAGCTGCAGCGGGATAAACGAGCAGTCCGTTCATCTGGGCTTTCTTAATGATGCGGCTTGTCAGGTGACAGGCTTTTGAAAAAGGCTTCTTTGTCGCTTTGTCTGTAACAAATTCAATTCCGATCATAAGTCCCATCCCTCTGACATCCCCAATAATGGAAGTCTTTTTCTGCAATTTCTGAAGCTGTTTCATCAGTGTTTTTCCTTTTTCCGCCGATGCGTCATTCAGGCTGTTTTTTTCGATATAATGCAAAACAGCAAGACTGGCTGCGGCAGATTGGGGATTGGCACTGTAAGTATGGCCGCTCATAATCAGTTTAGACCCCTGCTGAATCGGCCTCATCACTCTGTCGCTTACAAGTGTTGCCGCTATCGGTGCATACCCTGCGCTCATTCCTTTGCCGAGGGCCACAATATCCGGCAATACTCCCCAATGCTCCATTGCCAGAGTTTTCCCTGTTCTCCCTATGCCGGTCATGACTTCATCTGCAATCAGGAGGATATCATACCGGTCACAAATATCCCGGATTTTCTCATAATAGCCTTCAGGGGGAGTAAGCGCCGCTCCTGCTGCACCTACAAGAGGTTCAGCCACGAATGCGGCAATATGCTCTGCACCGGTCCTTCTGATTGCCGTTTCAAGTTCGTCTGTACATTTTGCGTTGCAGGATGCCGGGTTTAGTCCAAATGGACACCGGTAGCAGTATGGCGGGGAAACTTCCGGATTTGACTCAAGCAGCTGCTGAAAGCGGAACCGCCTTTCAGGATGGCCTGAAAGGGATAAGGCGCCTAATGTAATGCCGTGATAACTCATCCATCTCGATATGATCTTCGTTTTCTGAGGAAGGTTCTGCTCCTGGAAATACTGAATGGCTGTCTTCATTGCCGTCTCAATTGCCTCTGACCCGCTGTTAACAAGAAATGTCCAATTAAGGTCACCCGGTGTAATTTCTGAAAGCTTCTTTGCAAGTCCTTCAGCTGCATGGCTTGAAAACTGGGATCTGTATACAAAAGAAACGGCATTTGCCTGCTTGCCCATCGCATCAATGATTTCCGGTACCCCGTGGCCTATTGAACACGTAACCGCTCCTGAAGAAGCGTCCATGTATTTTTTTCCATCCGTATCAAAGAGATAAACACCTTGTCCATGGCTGACTATTTTATAGCTCTCATCAAGCATGGGTTTGATTAAATAGTCCCTCTCCACCCCGCCATTCACCCCAACCTTCTAATGTATCTTGCTCATTAATACATATGTGGAAGACAAAGCGGTTATTTCTCATGAGCAATCAAAGCCATCGACAAACCATTTTCGGGCTCTTTACAGAGGGCTGACGCCTACAGTACCCACAACGCCGTATTTTTTGTAAGCGCTGTCATTAGTTTGTAAACAAATTTCTTTTCACCTGCATACCATATCTTATTGAAGGGTCAGGTGATGGTTGTGCTGAAGTGGCTGTTTCACGGTGTCTTTTTCGCGATGTTTATTCTGCTTGCCTATTTTGGAGGCGGATCAGTCCTGTTTGCAGACGGGGAGACAGGGGAACGCGTGGTTACGGCTTTTTTTGTCATAATGACAGCAGCTTTTCTCGGAATGGTCTACCATTCTCTTTGCAGGCATTTTTTCAAATAAACGCTTGGAAATTTTCCAAGCGTTTTTATCTGCCATTTTATATGGAATAGGTGAGGAATTCACCTTTTTTTCCGCCCATCCTGGCATAAAAACGCTGAGCCCTTAGATTGCTTGCGGCGGTCTCCCATGTCATGGCAGTGAAATGATGCAAGGCGGAGTATGTATGGCAGCTTTTAAAAAGCTGTTCAGCAGCACCTTTCCCCCTGAATTCTTCCTTTACATATAAATCATTCATTACCGCAATCTCGCTTGCTCTTGTTGTGCTGTACGTGAAATAAAGGGTTGCAAATCCGACAAGGTTATTTCCTGACTGTGCAACAAACTGGATGCCTTTTTCTCCTTTTAATAGGGTATCAATAAGATTTTCCAGCTGTTTCTCAGGAGGTTTTTCACACTGATAGAAATCAACTATATATTCATACATCAGCCCCATCAATGCTTCTGTGTCTTTCTTCTCCGGATGCCTTACGATTGTCTCCAAAATGATCCATCCCCTTCTTATTCGTTTTTCCCTAATGAAAACCCTTCAAAAAATCTTCCTCCATACGGCTTTAAAATGTCATCAGCCAGACGGATGACGCTGTCTTTTTCCCCCTGGCGGTAGTAATCCTCAAATGCGGCAAAAAATGATTCAGCCAAATGTTCGTCAAATTGTTTTAACGCTCTATGTATCCATTTTGATTTGCCTATATATCTTCCGTTTGTAAGGAGAACAAATTCATGGAGGAGTTCAGCAAGATTCCCTGCAACATGAATGCCCTCTGCACGATTTGCACACCCGGTAAAGTCGTCCAAAGCATCGGTAATAAAATAGCGTCTGCTGTCAATTTCCTTTTGTGTTAGGGGCTCAGGACCCTTTTCAAGGAGGGCTGATGCTTCTTTTTTAATCGGGACAAGCCGTTCTTTCCCCTTCAGCACAATTCCTTCAGCTGTCATTCTTGGCATGGATGGTGTTCCGCTTTTGCAGTCTTCCTCAAAAAAATAACGATAAGATGAAAAGTTATGTACAAATGCCTCTACAGGCCAGCCGAAATCGACAAACGATTCTCTGTATGACTCCTTAATGCTCTCATCAAATATGACAAGATCCAAATCTGATGTAGGAGTGCCTTCCCCTCTCACTACACTGCCCGCAAGTACAGCTGCTGCACATGAAGGAAACCTTTTTTCAACGATTTTCAATGCTGCCTCTGCAGGCTGAAGCCTCATATTGATTCCCCCTTATCTCTCTTTTTAAAAATAGATTTCTTTTTTTCACTGAAGCAGGTATAGTAGGAATGTTCTGTCTCCATTATACTCATAATCTGGAAGATTGTAAGATCATGATTTCCAATTTGATACAGATTAATTTGACGTTAGGCAGGGTATAACATTTTTATCAAACTTATTGCAGGAGCGTTTTCTTATGACAAAAAACTATATTCTTAAAATAAGAGACTTATCAGGGTTTCTCGTATTTCCCCTTCTCGGACTGATGTATGAATTTTTAAATGAAAGGCAGACAAATGCGGTAGACATGACCGCTCAGGCAGATGCTTATATTCCATTTGTCCCGGTTTTTATTCTTCCGTATATCATCTGGTATGTGTATATGTTTGGGTTTCTCCTGTATTTCTGGTGGAGGGATTCACACATTTACTGGAAAACTGTGATTGCCCTGACGGCAGGAGAATTAATCTGCTTCGGTGTTTATTTTTTCTTCCAGTCAACCGTTCCAAGACCCGAACTGACGGGTGATGGCTTCCTTATTCATCTTGTTTCGGTGATTTATCAGAACGACCAGCCGTTTAACTGCTTCCCAAGCATTCATGTTCTGACAACCTTTATCATCATGCTCGTCCTTCCAAAACTCAAGCTCAGCAGAATGGTTTCCTTTCTATCTCAGCTGACGGGAATTTTGATAATCCTATCAACGTTATTTGTAAAGCAGCATGTCATTTATGATGTGATTGCATCGATTGCCCTTGGCCTTTCACTCTGGTATGTCCTTTTTGAGCTTAAGCGAGCCCCGGCACGTTTGCCCTCCGTCATCAAAGAAGGAGTTTCTGAAAGGAATGCCGGCTGACTTAAAGAACCTGATTGGGTTCTTTTTTTTTATAAAAATGGAGATATCTGTACAGGCATGCTCCGAAATTCGACATACACTGTATGAAATATGTCGAAAAAGGAATGATGCAACCGTTGAATATTGAAGGAAAACATTTAATTATTGATGCTTTTGACTGTAACCCTGACCTTTTGAACAGCAAAGATTACCTTGAGCTTCTCATGCTCCAGGCAGCGAATGACAATGGCATGCAGGTGCTCTCTTCGTATTTTCATCCTTTTCATCCCCAAGGTGTGACAGGTGTGCTTGTTTTATCAACTTCTCATATGTCGATCCATACTTGGCCGGAGGAAAACTATGCGTCTCTAGATTACTACACGTGCGGAGATGCTGATCCTGAATTTCAGACACGGTCCTTATTAAGAGGGCTCGGCGCAAAGAGAGCTCTTGTTTACACGGTTTCAAGAGGAGTAAACGGGACACAGCTGATCTTCCCAAAAGAAATTTTTGTTTATGATACGTCAAAAGGAGGAGATTCAAAATGAACCATAATCAGCATTCCAAGCCCTGGGTGGCTTCAGACTTAAATGCCGCTCAATCACGCTCTACAAACAGGCTTGAAAAACAGGAAGCGGATGAAAATGTTCGTGGAGATAAATGGGATCAAATTGGACTGGATGAAATGAAAAGAAGAAATCACCGTGATCTTTTTGACCAAAAAAGCAGCTACCAAAAGATCCAGATCTTAGAGGCAAATGATTTGAGAATGTATTTGAATGGACAGCTTCAGTTCAGCTCACTGGATGAAAAGCTCTACCATGAAGCTCTCGTTCATCCTGCATTTGCAGCGTCTCCTGCACATGAACGCGTGCTTATTTTAGGCGGAGGAGACGGTCTTGCCTTAAGAGAAGTGTTAAAATACAGCGGGGTTAAGCACGCTGACTTAGTGGACCTTGATCCTCTGGTGCTGAAAGCAGCAAAAGAAGTAAAAAGCCTTGCATCTTTGAACGATTATTCGCTCCGAAGCAGACGGGTTACCGTCCATCCTATGGACGCTCAGGCATACCTTGCTTCCGAACCTGATCCCTATGACATCATTTTTGTAGACTTTCCTGATCCTACAGGCAAAACCATCAGTGATCTTTATACGACAGAATTTTACTCCCTTTTGAAAAAATCGCTTAAACCCCATGGTGTTTTTGTGTGTCAGGCGAACTCTCCTGATGAGACCCCTCTCGTTTTCTGGACAATTGGAAAAACAATTGAAAGCGCAGGTTTTGCCGTAACAAGCTATCACACAACCGTTCCATCGTTCGGGGACTGGGGCTTTCACCTGGCATCCGCATCGCGCAAATCCCTCTCAGGCAAAAAAGCTCAAGTACCCGCAAAATCACTTCCATCTAATCTTGGTGACCTTTCCAAATTTCCTACCTATGTCACAGAAAAGAAAAATCAGGGGATCATCAATACGAAAAACAAATCTTTACTCCATGCCATTTTCAAAAAAGAAAGCTTTTATATGGATTAACAGAACAAAAGCGCAAGCGCCAAGGCCCGCTCCGATAGGCAGATAAGAATCCGACGGAAAAGTCCGGTTCCCGCCTTTTTTGACGGATTTGTTCTGACAGAGGATCTAGGCGCTTCCGCTTGCCGATGATAACTTTGTTATGTTATCCACAGTCTTTTATTCTTTATAACTTCCTGATTAACAACAAGAAATGGACAGCTCTCTGAAGCTGTCTATTTTTTTTAATCGATCCGGATTATTGAAAAAATATTTTTTCTGAAGAAAGGCATTTACGGCGTATCTGTCGAATTACTATCCATCACTTATTAGTACACTTCAAAGCGGCACAGGGATAAATGTGGGAAGGTTTCCATTCCATTATGGAGGGGTATATTTACCATCATAATCATAGGTATTAATATGGCTTCTGCTCGGATGGGGACTTTGAATGAAGGAGGCTGAAGGATGAATAACGAAAATGAAAGAGAAGACCTTTGTGATGAGTGTTCTTTTCACAAAAAGCTGACGTTTTCAGAAACAGAAGAGTTATGGCTGTGTGAATCCTGCGCATCAGAAGAATAATAAACAAAAAAGCCGGAATTTTCCGGCTTTTTTGTTTATTGACCCACCAGACATTTGTAGAAAATGTCCCGCAAATTTTGAATCTCCTCATCTGAAAGCATGCCGAACATGTTTTCAATCTGCTGGTTGATCTGCTTTCTTGCGGAATGGAGCAGTACCTTTCCTGTCTCTGTTATTTCAAGGTTATAAGCTCTGCGGTCCCTTTCGCTCTGGCACTTTTGAACGAAGCCGTCTTTAATCAGCTTGCTAGTCAGCACGGTGACTCCGCCCGTCGTTATCTGCAGCTGCTCTGCAAGCAGCGAAGGACGCTTGAGCCCTTCTGTCTCGAGAATCTGCAGGATCAGAATATGGGTTTTGGAAAGTCCCACCTGATTCACATGGTTCCAGTCATTCATCCATTTGCGTTCAAGTGAAACAAAAATCTCAAACAGGGAGACGATATTTTCGTTTCGTTTCGTATTCATAGGGGTCATCTCCAGCATGCGTTATACTTTTGTCTGCCTAAGTTTAGCGAGCAGTTCTAAAGGAAGCAGCATTTGTTCCTCAAGAGGATTCTGTTGTTCTCCGTTTTTTTTCAAATCAGTGATCTCATTGTGCAGCCTTTCCATCTTCCGGTCAAGCTCGGCTGCCGATAATGCCGCTTCTCTGAGTTCATCAGTCAAATGTTCAGGTATTGCCTGGTTATATTTATAATAAATTTTATGTTCAAGACTTGCCCAGAAATCCATGGCTATCGTCCGGATTTGAATCTCAACCATAACATTCTCCTGTCTGTCAGACATAAAAACAGGAATTTCTGCCAATAAATGAAGGCTTTGGTACCCATTCGGCTTTGGGTTCTTAATATAATCCTTGCATTCGACAATGTGAATGTCTTTCTGGTTTTGAATCATATCGCTGATCTGATAAATATCAGATAAAAACGAGCATGTTATACGAATTCCCGCTATATCTTTCATATTTCTTCTGATTTCTTCCAGTGAAAAAACATAGTTTTTACGATGCATTTTTTTCATGATGCTTTCAGGCGATTTGAGCCTCGAGCTTACGTGCTCAATAGGGCTGTAATCATGAATATATTGAAATTCCTGTTTTAAAATATTTATTTTCGTATTCATTTCTTCAAGTGCAAACTTGTAGGACATCATAAAGCGCGTGAGTTCTCTCTTGATGGTCTTAAGCTTCTCTGCACTCATTTCCGGCACTTTAAAATCTTCCACCATAAAACCCCTTCAGTTAATTTGGAAGCATCGTTTTTGCTTCAAGCAGTCTAAGTAAGTATGCCCTGATATTTCTGGGCAAAAACTTGCGGATTTCATCTTCATTGAATCCTACAAGGAATTTTTTTTCATCCATGACAATCGGGCACCGGAGCAAACCGGGTTTGGACTTAAGAAGCTCCAGCAATTCGTGCATGTGCAAAGAATCGAGGTTAACGTCAAGCTCCTGAAACTGCTTTGACCGGGTTGAAAGAATTTCATCTGTTCCTTCTTCTGTCATACGCAAAATCTGTTTAAGCTCTTTCATTGTCAGAGGTTCAATTAAAAGATTTCTTTCTGTATATGAAATATCGTGCTCTTCCATCCAAAGCTTTGTCTTTCTGCAGGATGAGCAGCTGCATGATGTAAACAACGTAATGGCCATAAATGATTCCTCTCCTTCAAAGATTGATCATAAGTTCCACCTGTTTGTAAAACATGTACGATATATATATCTTACAAGTAAGATATATATAAATCAACTAATATGCTTTTACTTGTTCATGTGTTTTTATGCAAGAAAAAAAGCCATCACTTAAAAAGGGATGACTTGACAGGCCTTCTGCGGCTGTTTGTTCTAAGGGATCTATCCGGGTATAAAGCCAGAATGGAATCCATTACGCTGTGTCCGCACACCAGACACTTGCTGTCTTCGTGCTGCTGTTCACACTTGCATTTAGGACAATGTTTTTGTTCTTCCATAGGATATGCTTCCCTCCTGCTTAGATATCTTTCTTGGTATTATCGGCTGATGTTTTAATTTCTTTACTGCGCCAATCCATTTTTAAAAGTGAATACATATACAAATCTTCAAATTTTCCGCAAGTGTATTCATAATGTCTAAGCAGGCCTTCCCTGATAAACCCTTGCCTTTCCGCAAGCTTTATAGAAGGTGCGTTGGAAGGTTCAATTAAGGCTTCGATTCGCTCAAGGTTCAAATGATCAAAACCGTAGCTGATAATGGCCTGAAGAGCTTCAGAAGCAATCCCTTCCCCCCAATACTCACGGCTTAATTCATAGCCAATTTCAGCGCGGAAATGGTTAGGTTTTCTGTTTAAGAAGCCGCAGCTTCCAATCATGATGCCGGATCCTTTAAGAGAGATTGCCCATCTGATGCCAGTGCCTACTTGGAAAATTTCCCGGTACCAATCCAATTCGCCGTAAACGTCCTGTAAAGAATTAAATGGATTCAGACCCATATGCCGGACAACTTCTTCATCAGACAAGTAGCGGAGCATGTCCGCTGCATCTTCTTGAACAGCCTTTCTCAAAAGCAATCTCTCTGTTTCAATAACAGGAAATGATGTTTCCACTGTGATGCATCTCCTTTGCCTGACTGTTCACGAATGCCGGCAGAGCGGATATTAAAAGGTTTTTTTCAGCATTCAGACACACAGCAGTCTCTTTGATACGGAATTATTCGCCATGTTTTTACAATTATCCTTCTTTTTCTCTCTATTTCTAAGTTCCGCTGGTCAAAAAAACGGATTTCCTTCCATCCCAATCCACAATCGCGTTTGTTCAATTTCCCCTGCAAGTGAAATAAGCAAGTCTTCTCTTCCTTTAGGCGCTATAAACTGAACTCCAAGCGGGAGTCCCTGTTTTGTCATATGAGTCGGCACACTCATTGCAGGCTGTCCCGTCAAATTGGCCAGCTGAGTAAACGGCGTGTACGTCAAGCTTTTCAGGAACATATCGTAGACAAATGGAAGATGCTCGTCCTTATGGCGTTCGCTGATTTTCAGCAGCGTCTGAATTTCTTCTTCTGTTTGCATTAATTCTCCAATTTCCGGTGCGGCAAAGGCAGTGGCCGGTGTCAGATACAAGTCAAATGTCTCATGGAAAGCAGCCATTTGAGCCGCTGCGAAATCCCACTCTGCAAGACTCTTAGAAAATTCGGCCGCTGTTACAGAATGCCCGGCCGTACTCAGAACCCAGGTCACAATGTCCACATCATTCGCGGTAATCGGCCTCCCGAGCATCTTCTCAAGATCCAGGATCGTTGCCGACATTTCCCCATTGTTCATCGTATAATAATTTTCCATGAGCCTGACTCCGTCTATGCCATTGCCGCGTTCCTCTACTTGGTGCCCATTGCCCTCAAGCCATTCGACCATGCGATGAACGGCCTCTTCTGCTTCGCTGCTTACTTTTGTGCCAACTGGAGACTGGGTCTGAAAAGCAATCCGCAGCGACTGTTTTAATCCTGATTTCAGGGTGTCCGTGTATTTGCCTTCAAAAAGCGGTGTATGAAATGCTGCTTCCGGCTGAATCACTTGCAGATGATCAAGCATCGCAGCACTGTCCCGCACTGATTTTGTCAGGACAAAATCAATGGATGCCCCGTGCCATTGCCTGCCCACACTTGGCCCGACAGGAGTTCTTCCTCTTGTAGGTTTTAATCCGAAAAGGCCGGTAAAAGAGGCCGGGATCCGGATGGAGCCTCCTCCGTCGCTTGCACCGGCTATCGGCACCATTCCTGATGCCACAGCGGCTGCTGAACCGCCGCTTGAACCGCCGGCTGAAAACTTTGTGTTCCAAGGATTTTTAGTTGCACCGTGCAGTTCTGGTTCCGTAATATTTCTCAAGCCGAATTCCGGTGTGTTTGTGTGGCCGATGAAAGTAAAACCTGCTTTTCTTAACCGCGCGACAAAATGGGAATCTCTTTTCGCTGTATGGTTTGTAAGAAGTTTTGAACCCGCAGTCAGAGGTTCTCCTTCAATTGCCTGTGAAATATCTTTCAGCAGCATTGGTACACCCGCAAAAGGCTGGGAACCATCCAGCTTCAGCTTCTTTATTTCCGCTTCTGTCTTTTCCTGCCTTGTTCTGACCACACCGTTTACTAGAGGATTGACATTTTCGATCTGTTTAAAAGCAGCAGCGGCCAGTTCTTCCGGGGAAACCTCTCTTTTTTTGACCAGTTCAGCAAGGCCGGTTGCATCGCAGGATGCGTATGTATGCAAATCCATCGTTTTTTTCATCTCCTGTCATTTTTATTTGTCATAGCATTCCAGTCAGCTCTTCTGACTCATTACCTTTAAATTCAACATAAAAAGGCTGCATTTCTTCGTTTAAGCAATATTCGATTCTCTGTCTGAAATTTTTCCAGGTGACCATTTCAAGTGCTATCTCAATCGGGAAATACCCTACTTCTAAACTCTCAGGCCTTGTCTCGGGCTTTCCTCCAACCGGCTTTCCCTTAAAAAGTGTATTGCAGATTGAGCGGTCAACATTTTGAAAAATCCCGCAGAATTTCGTTACCTCAATGATAATTCCCGATTCCTCATGCGTTTCTCTGATGGCCGCTTCTTTCAGTGATTCCCCTTCTTCTACCTGTCCTCCGGGAATTTCCCATCCTCTTTTTGGTCCTTTTATCAGTAAGATTTCTCCCTGTTCATTTAGTACGATGGTCGCTGCGGAAACAATATGTTTTGGCGGCTGCATGACCGGTTCCCCCTCTATTATCATTTTTTCTTCTTCCAGAATTTTAACATGAATATCCAGTTTTGATTACATCGTGATAAAACTTTGAGTATTAAAAAAAACGGAAGACAGCACCATTATTACCATTTCAAAAAAACCAGATGCTGCATTTGCAGCAATCTGGTTTCTGATTAAAGCAGGTATTCATATCTTCTCTCAAGATAATTTTGAAAAAGAGTAAGCAGGGAGCAAATCCCCCAGTAGATGAATGCGACGAGAATATACATCGTCATATAGTCCAGCTCTCTTCCTCCAACGATTTTTGCCTGCTGGAACAGCTCAGGCACTGTAATCATTGCTGCTAAAGAGGAGGCTTTTGTTAAGTCGAGCAGTACATTCGACAGCGGCGGAAGCGCTATTCTAAAGGCTTGAGGAAGAATGATTCCTCTCATTGTCTGCCAGTACGACATTCCAAGCGAACTTGCTGCCTCCCACTGCCCCTTGTCAACAGATGCGAGTGCAGAGCGGTTGATTTCAGCCATATAGGCAGCACTGTTCAGACTGAAGCCAATCAGTGCTGCGGTTACCGCTGTAAACTCAATTCCGATGATCGGAAAACCGAAATACAAGATAAACAGAATCACCAGAATAGGAACGCCGCGCATAAATGAAATGTAGATTCTCGCAGGCCAGCTGAATACAGGAGATTTGGACGTTCTTCCTAAAGCAAGGAAGAAACCTAGCACCAAACCAATGCCCATGCTCACAAGCGAGATAAGCAGCGTGTTCCAGATTCCTTTCAATACAAAAGGAAAGGATTTGACGGCAAGCTCCCAGTCAAAGAGGTATTCCCATTGAATCGCATCCATTGCCGTCACCTGCCGCTACTTAAAATCAGCATCTGTTTCTTTTGAAACATCTGCCCCGTCAAAGAATTGCTTCGAGATTTTGGCAATCGTTCCGTCTTTAAGCATTTCGTTCAGTACAGTATCAATCTCTTTTTTCAGCTTGGCACTGTCTTTTTTCATAATGATGCCCTGGCTGACTGGATTGAATTTGATATCAGGATGAATGGTAATGTTCAAATCCGGAAAAGCGGCAACAGCCAAGCGCTGCAGATAATAATCATTTAAAATGACATCCGTTCTTCCAGTTGACACGTCACGCAAGTACTGATCATTTGTTGCATTGTCGTAAATGACTTCTTCAGCTCCGTACTCGCGGGCTACAGCCATATAAGTCGTTGTTGCTTCTCCTGCTGCTTTTTTCCCTTTCAGGTCTTCAAGTGATTTTATGCCCGAAAGGTCATCTTTCCGCACCATAGCTGTCCCGTAAGAGTGTTTATAAGGCACGGAAAAGTCGAACTTTTCTTTCCGCTCATCAGTCATCGTAATATCATTTGCAGCAAGATCAACTTTGCCGCTTTGAACAGACGTCAGCATACCGTCAAACGCCATTTCTGAAAATTCAGCTTCAAGATCCATGCGTTTCGCCATTTCTTTGACCACTTCCACTTCAAATCCAGTCAGCTCATTTGTTTCTGAATCATGATAGGAAGCAGGATATAGCGTGCCGGAAGTTGCTACTTTCAGCTTGCCTTCTTCTTTAATTGTGTCCCAGGCTGTTTTTTCTTCCTGTTTTTCCTGAGAACTGCTGCAGCCTGCAAGCATAAATGCGAATGCCATTATTGCGAAAATGACACCTGTTTTATTTAGTGAAAAAATATTCTTCATGCAAATCCACCTTTTTTCTATAATCCTATAAAAGATAGCATTACAGGATGAAATTCGCAATATTTATGATTGAACCTCTACCTCTTCACAGTCCGTTCAAGGGCGTACAGATCTTCCTCCATGGACTGCATTCTCTGTTCGACCAGATTTTTCGCGTCTTTTACAGCCTGGTTATAAAAATGGGGACCGATGGATTCTTTAATGAATTCAAGCAGGTTTTCAGCTGCAAGTTCTCCAATTTCATCTCCATTTTCCTGATAATAATAGCGCTGAATATCTTCAATCATCATCATCTTCTGTTCTTTCGTAAATTGAATAAACACGTTCATCAGCCTTTCCTGTTATAGATTCAAGCCTGAGGATATCAGAAAATAAAACAGATTGTCAGACTGTATTTTTCAAACATTTTATGTACAAGGAAGGATTTCTTCGATGACAGACTCTCCCTCTGTCCGCTCCTCATCCGTCCACTGCCATTTTTCAAAAAGGCGGATTCTCCCGTCAGCAAGCTTTTCAGGTTCAGAGCAGCAGCGGCCTCCCCTGATCTGATTCTTATCATTTATATGATGATAGCTGAATTCGAGGGATCCGTCTTCCTTTACCAGCCCCATCAGCGACCCTTTCAGGATTTCTCCTCCCTCATATGATCCTGAGAGAATGTTTCCTTCCTGCTTGTAAATAAAAATCGTCTTTGAAGAAACTTCCCCATTTTCAGAATTTGATACAGCAGCAAAACGGCGGTTATCATAATTTATCATGAGCAGCATCCTTTCAGCATGTTTTTGCTATCGTATCATATTTCTTTCGTATTAACTGAATTTTCCGTCTGGATATTTGTATAATAGAGGCACACGATTTAATAGGAGGAAGCTATGAAAGAAATTGGTACGGGCATCATTGCCTCCATGTTTTTTGCTGTAACATTTATCTTAAACCGGTCAATGGAGCTTGCAGGCGGCAGCTGGCTCTGGAGTTCGTCGCTCAGGTTTTTATTTATGATTCCGTTTTTGGTTCTCATCGTTGCTCTTCGAAAAAACAGCAGACAGCTCTTCTCTGAAATGAAGGATCAACCCTCTAAGTGGGTTCTTTGGAGCTTCACAGGGTTTGTGCTTTTTTATGCGCCCATCACATTTGCGGCTGCATACGGGCCCGGCTGGCTTGTAGCGGGTACATGGCAACTGACCATTGTTGCCGGAACATTGCTTGCCCCGCTTTTTTATGAAAGTTCAAAAGGTGTGAAAAACAGGAGGAAAATCCCTCTGCCTGCTCTGTTCTTTTCTATCATCATTTTTTCAGGAGTCGTTCTCATTCAAATGAAGCATGCATCTGGAGCTGGAAGCTGGGCCCTTTTGGCAGGTGTTCTTCCGGTTGCAGCTGCAGCGCTTGCTTATCCGCTCGGGAACAGGAAGATGATGGAGGTTTGCGGGGGAAGGCTTGATACTTTTCAAAGAGTGCTCGGCATGACACTTGCAAGCACTCCATTTTGGATCATTTTGGCGGTATGCGGGTATGTTTTCACAGGCCCTCCTTCATCCGGTCAGGTCGTACAATCCTTTATCGTGGCCGTCAGTTCAGGTGTAATAGCCACGACGCTTTTTTTCATTGCAACAGACAGATCGCGTCATGATGAGGGCAAGCTTGCATCTGTTGAAGCTACTCAATCAACCCAGGTCCTTTTCGTCCTTGCAGGGGAAATGATTCTTTTTTCAAGCCCTTTTCCCGGAGGCATTACCCTCGCCGGAATCGGACTAATTATCGCCGGAATGTTTATGCACAGTTATTTCAATGAAGGCCGTTTAAAAAGAATCTCCTATTCACGTGCAGCTAAAAACCTTTAGTTGAAGAAAAATCAGCCTTGCACCGCTTTTTGCGGTGTTTTTTTTGACTCAGTAAACAAAATAATAAATGGGAAAATAACTAATAAAAAACAGAAGAGAACCTACTAAGAATGGGCTGACAATCAAGTAACTTTCCTCGCGCCTGGGCTGGTAGCTTCCTGCCATCGCCGAGAAAACAGAGAACTCAGCGTTATTGGATAGAAATCCACCCGAAGAGCTTATGATGAAAGCAATAAACAGAAATATGAAGGAGCCAAAAAACATGGTTTCAGGAAAAGCCGTGTTCCATATAAAGATTGTTCCGGTTATTAATAAAGACTCAATGATCACTGTCAACAGAACAAAAAACAGGTATTTTTTCATTTTGCACCCCGCAGTCTTTGAATGACCATATATACGAAGCGGCTCCATTAAAAGTTTCATTTTTCTAAAAATTTACAACCCACTCCCTGTAGATCTCTCCGATTATCCCTTCCAGCTGATGTACACCGGTATCCGTATTTGTCATAATCACTAAACCCTTTTCTAAAAACGGGTATGCCACCAGCATACATTGAAAACCGGCTCCCCAGCCTAAAGATGAGATTTCAATCCCTTTTTGGTTATGATCAAGAAAAACACCCAGCCCGCTCCATTCCTTGCATCCCTGGGATTCAATCACTTCCATTGCTTTTTCTGCCGAAAGCTTGAGGCTGCTTTCACCTTTAATGGCATTCATTAGTTCTATCACTAATAGAGCTAAATCTGCCGGTGTTGTCCAAAGTCCCGAAGCTGCAGGAAAAGGATATACAGGATATTTTCGTTTAACAAGATCACCGCTTTTGCTGTGACCGCATGAGAAATTCCTTTTTTCTAAAGATGATGCCGGTAAATCAAACGTGCTGTCCGACATATTTAAAGGATGGAAAATATGATCATGTACCAGCTTTGTGAAAGGTATCCCGGCAGCGTCCTCTATTACGAGCTGTATGATACTGTAACCTGCGTCCGAATAGCGGAATTCGCTCCAAGGTTCATATTTCAGTTCAATTGGAGCTTTGCAATAGGGAGTCATACCTGCTAATAGCTCTGCTGTCTCAGGGCTGTCTGTCATCGAAATCCTTTCGGTAAAACTATCTGGAGGATCAAGCACGCCAGACTGATGACAAAGCAAATTTCTTACCGTCACTTTTTTCTTATTGTTAAACTCATGATCAGGTACCTTCCATGAAGTTAGTTTTTCATTAACATCCTCATCTAAATCAAGTATGCCTTGATCGGCCAGTATCATCACAAGCATTGACGCTACAAATTTACTGATTGAACACGCACTGAAAATCGTATTCCGTTTGACCATTTTATCCGTTCCGGCTTCAAGCAGACCGAAACATTCAGCGCTGCATATCCGGCCTTGATCAATTGATGCCAGGCTTAATCCCGTTATCTGAAAATCGACCATACTTTTTTGAATGTTGACGCTTAGCGGTTTCACACTAATCCCCCCATATACAAAGTACCTTTATAAAATATTTCTTTACTGTGATATAAAATGTTTATTACGTGCTGGAAAGACATATAAGAGATACCGAACTAACAGCAGGCACCTCCTTTAGATGGAGATGCCCTTTCTTGACCCTTATTGATCCGTAAGCTTTACATACCCAACCTCTTCAACAAGTTCCTGTCCCTCGGGCCCCTGCATCCATTGAAGGAATGGCTCAATCTGTTTGTTCTGATTGGATTTAAGCGTAATGGCATAGAGGGATGCAGTAAACGGATAAGTTTCATTGCTGATGTTTTCAGGATCAGGCTTGATCCCGTTTACCCCAAGCAGCTTAATGTCTCCATTTTTCCTCATTCCTGTCGCAAAATAACGGAAGGAAAAGCCAATGGCGTTTTCAACATTTCGGTAATCTGCCACTTGTTCGATAATTCCCCCCATCCCCTGCACCACTTCTTCTTTCAGCGGTTTTTGAATGGGAGTGTCCCCCATAATTTTCTCAAGCAGCGTTTGGCTTCCTGAATTTTTCGGGCGCTGAAAGGGCATGATTTCTTCCTCTTTCCCTCCTGCGTCTTCCCAATTTTTGATTTCACCGGAGTAAATTTTCTGGATTTGTTCAACATCCAGGTTTTCAACCGGATTATCCGGATGAACAAAGAATACAAATGCTTCTTTTCCAATTGGGGTCATGACAAGCTCTTTGCCGGCTTTTTCAGCCATCATCTGCTGTTCCTTTGAGGGTTCAGCACCAAAGTATATATCTACCTCACCCGAAAGCAAACGTTCATAGGCATAGATTGTATTTGTGAAACTCACGACCTCTTTTTCAGATGTCATGACGCTGCTGACATTGTTATATACTGCATTGGCAAAAGCAGAGTAAACCGGAAAAGCTGCCTCAGCTCCGTCAAGGACTGGCATTTCATCTGAGTTCTCAATGATGAACGTTGACCCGTCTTTTAAAGTCGGCAGCTTGTGATTAGGGGTGGTTACTTCATATGGCGTCAAATCTGTACTGGAATAGCCTCCTCCGTGTTCATACCCGTAGGTAGGAAGCACGTTTTTGCTTCTTTCAGCATGTATGTAGGTGCCTGCACTTAAGCTGATGCCAATGATGGCTAATAGAGTCACAGCTTTTTTTGCAGCAGGTAACAAACCGGTTCGATTTTTCAGCATTAAAATCGTGCATGTGATGCTGAATGCTCCTCCATATGCAATTGGAGCCCAGAAAAGGGTTTTCAGTTCACCGGCGAAAGCTGACATGAAGAATCCCGGTGCATACGGCAAGTGCAAAATCCCATAGATTACCCAGCTGTCGTGACCGTAAAATCCTCCGCTGATCCACATAAAGATTGCCCAAAGCACCGCAGTATAAGCAAGCGGAACAAAGGCTAGAAATTCTTGTCCCTGAACTCGATGTTTAAACCACCTGTACCCAAAGACGAGTCCTCCAATAGAAAAAACAGCGATGGACGAATATAGAATGAAGTGAACACCCGCCATCATAGAAATAACCACCAGCAGTGATAAACTGAATGGGATAAGCCCAAAATACATAAACAGCTTTGCAACTTTCAAATCTTCTTCTCCTCACCTTCCTTTTGTTAGTGTAATTTTACACTTTAATCCTAATTTTTACAATATATTTTTTCGGAATTTAAAAATGCCCTTCATTTAGAAGGACACCGTCATAGATTTCAGCTCTGTTTTCTTGCCAGTTCTTCTTTACTGATTAATTCCGAAGCCGGCACATCCAGCACTGTTGAGAGTTTTAAGATGGTTTGCGTATCAGGGATTTTTTCTCCTGCTTCATACTTTTCAATGGTCTGACGCCCAAGTCTCGCTTTAAAAGCTAGCTCCTCCTGGCTCATATTCTTCTGTTCGCGGTAATGCTTTAATTGCTGGTGAAAAGCAGCCATCATCCATTCCTCCCTAAAATCATCCAATTTTATACTTTTAGTGTATCACTGCTGCAGCCATTTGCACCATTGTAAACGTGAACATTATGTTACTAAAATACACTAATATTCTTCTCCTGTGCGGGCAACCTAAAAGGGAAAAACAATACAGGAGGTTTACGATGAAAAATAAAATTCTAATTCTCATCATGGGTGTCCTTTTTTCAGCATTTATGATGGCAGGCTGCAATGCAAATGACGATCAGGATCCGGCACCGCCTGAAAACCAGCAGGAAGAAGAACAGGATCAAATGGATGAAAACAACGAAGATGAAAATGCACCAGGCATGGATGAAGATGATACAATGATGAAAGATGATGAAAAAGACGCAGATCCGGACCCTGAAGATCCAATTGAAGATCCGGAAGATATGAATGATAAAGACCGAAAAGACGATTGAGTCCTGGAAAAGCCTTCTGCTGAAGGCTTTTTTTGTGGCTGATTTTGGGGTGATACACTGTGGGAATGTTTTTTTGGTGCCCTCTATTTTAGTCGAGTTAATTTATAGGCTTCCATTTAAATGACTCCGCCGAAACTCTCTTCTTCACCCTCTTCAACGCAAAAAAGACAGGGTCTCCCCTGTCTTTTCGTCAGTCGTGAAAATTAGTTCCGTCTGTTACTGCTTTTACTGTCCCGGTCCGGACAACAAAGTCTCCGAAGTGTTCTCCCGGCTCCCGCTCTTTTGCAAATTGGGCAATCAGGACGCGAAGTTCGCTGAGAATTTCTTCTTCTCCGATGTTTTCGCGGTATAATTTGCTCAGTCGGCTGCCGTCGAATGCGGCACCGAGATACATATTATATTTTCCAGGCGCTTTTCCGATAAAGGCAATTTCACCGAGGGCGTGGCGGGCACATCCATTTGGACAGCCTGTCATGCGGATCGTGATTTCTTCGTTGCGCAGCCCGTTCTCATCCACGATTTCTTCAATTTTGTCGATCAGTCTCGGCAAATATCTCTCTGCTTCTGCCATGGCAAGGCCGCACGTTGGAAGAGCCACGCAGGCAATGGAGCTGCGGCGCAGTGCAGAATAGTGTTTGCCGTCTGTTAAGCTGTACTTCTCCATAAGCTCATTTATTTTTTTCTTTTGCTGAGATGACACGTTTGAAATGATCAAGTTTTGGTTAGGCGTCAAACGAATGTCGCCCTTAAGCACCTTTGCAATTTCGCGCAGGCCAGTCATCAGCGGGTACCCGTCGTAGTCAGCGATGCGGCCCCCTTCTACAAACAGCGTGAAATGCCATTTGCCGTTCCCGCCTTTTACCCAGCCGTAGCTGTCGCCATTGCTGTCAAAACGGAAATCTTTTGCTGCGCCGAGCCTGTAGCCAAGACGGTTCTCAAGTTCTTCTTTCACATTCTGAAGACCTAAACGATCGACCGTATATTTAAAACGGGCATATTTTCTGACAGACCTGTTTCCGTAATCACGCTGGATGGTAATAATTTTTTCAGCCACATCTACAAGTCGATCCGGGGCAACAAAACCGATGACTTTTCCAAGCTGCGGGTAGGTTGCCTTATCACCGTGAGACATGCCCATTCCTCCGCCAATGACAACATTGAAGCCTGAGAGCTTATTATCCTCAACAATAGCGATAAACCCAAGGTCCTGAGAGTAGACATCAATATCATTTGACGGCGGTACAGCAATCCCGATCTTAAATTTTCTCGGCAGGTAAAGCGGGCCATACATTGGCTCGACTTCTTCTGCATCGGGTGTGCCTGCTACCTTTTCTTCATCAAGCCAGATCTCATGGTAGGCTCTGGTGCGAGGAAGAAGGTCATCGCTCAGTTTTCTTGAAAGCTCGTACACTTCAGCATGAAGGTCAGATTGATAAGGGTTGACATTGCACATGACGTTCCGGTTTACATCTCCGCAGGCGGCGATTGTATCCAGCATGGAAGCGTGGATTTCCTGAATCGTCTTTTTCATGTTCCATTTCAGAATTCCGTGCATCTGGAAAGTCTGGCGAGTTGTCAGTTTAAGCGTGCCGTTTCCGTATTTTTGGGCAAGCTCATCCATGACCAGCCATTGATCCGGCCTTGCGACTCCCCCTGCCATGCGGACGCGCAGCATAAACTGATAGGCAGGCTCAAGCTTTTGTTTCTGGCGCTCGTTCCGAAGGTCGCGGTCATCCTGAAGATAACTGCCGTGGTGCTTCATCAGGCGATTATCATCGTCGGGAATACCGGCGGAAATGCGCTCCTGCATCACTTCTGCGAGTGTCCCGCGCAGATAATTGCTTCGCTTTTTAATATCTTCTACATCACTCGGAGGGCCTTCAGGCGCACTCAGTACTTTATTTGACATGATGGTATACCCCTTTCAATCGTTCTCAATAGACGTCGCGCTGATAGCGTTTTTGCTGCTGCATGCCGGCAAGAACTTCTTCCGCTGCCGCGCGGCTCATGCCGCCCTCATTTTCAATAATGCTGATAAGCGTGCTGTGAACATCATGGGCCATGTGTTTTTCATCTCCGCAGATGTAGACATATGCCCCTTCTTTAATCCAAGCGTACAGCTCTTTGCTTTGCTCAAGCATGCGGTGCTGAACATACACTTTTTCTGCTGTATCCCTTGAAAAAGCGACGTCCATTCGTGTCAAACTACCATTTTCAAGAGCCTTTTGCCATTCCGTCTGATAAAGGAAGTCTGTGACAAAGTGCTGATCGCCAAAGAACAGCCATGACTTCCCTCCTGCTCCTGTTTCTTCTCTTTCCTGAATGAATGAACGGAACGGGGCGATGCCTGTTCCGGGTCCGACCATAATGACCGGCACATCAGGATTCTCAGGCAGCTTAAAATTCTGGTTTTTCTGTATGTATACAGGGAGGGTATCGCCGGGCTGAAGCCGCTCGGCTGTTAAAATGGAGCATACCCCGCTGCGCTTTCGTCCGTGTGTTTCATACCTGACTGCGCCGATGGTCAAGTGCACTTCATCGGGATTTGCCGTCAGGCTGCTCGCAATCGAATAAAGGCGCGCCGGCATTTTGCGGAGGTTTTGAACAAATTCCTCTGCCGAAACAGTCCAAGGACCAAAATCTTCAATCAGATCAATAAGGTCGCGGCCTTCAATGTACGCTTTGAGCTGATCTTCTTTTCCAGGTGAAACAAGCTCCTTAAGCACGCTTTGATCTGATATGCCTGCCAGTTTTTCTAAAAGCGGCTTTGAAAGCACAGTTACTTCAAAATGAGTTAAAAGGGCGTTCCGCAAGGACAAACGGTCTCCCTGTTTATTGATCGTCACACTGCTCTCGGGATCCCATCCCGTTTTTTCAAGCAAGAGATCAACAAGCACGGGATCATTCTCGGGATAAATGCCAAGACTGTCTCCGGGTTCATATGTAAGACCTGAGCCTTCAAGGGACAATTCAAGATGACGGGTTTCCTTATTTGACCCGCGTCCATTTAAGTTGATGTTTTCAAGTACTTCTGCACGGAAAGGATTTGTGCGGGAGTAGGCAGAAGGCTGTGCTGATTCAGCAGACACTTCACCAGCAGGAGCGGCATTGTCCCCCTGCTTCTCTTTTAAGCAAGTAATCACACCGCTGATCCATTCTGCAGCCGGCTCATCAAAATCAAGATCGCAGTCAGTGCGCGGAAAGATTCTCGTTCCACCCAGTTCTTCCAGCTTCCCATCAAAGTCTTTGCCGGTCTGGCAGAAAAATTCGTACGAGCTGTCACCAAGTGACAGAACGGAAAAATTCAGGCCATCAAGCTTAGGTGCCCTTCTTCCATGCAAAAACTCATAGAATGAGAGCGCATTGTCAGGCGGAGTTCCCTCACCGTGTGTACTGACGACAATCAAGAGGTTTTTTTCTTTTTTCAGCTGATTCGGTTTATAATCGTTCATAGAAGAAATAGTTACTTGAAAGCCTTGTTCGGACAGTGTTTTTGCTGCGTTTTCAGCAAGGCTTTGTGCATTTCCCGTCTGTGAGCCGTATAGAACGGTCACTTCTTTTGAAACGGGTGCTGTGTTTTGAACAAGTGCCGACTCTCCTGCCTTAGGCGCCAGAACACCAATAGGTCCAGCAGCCTGTGCGGCTGTCAAATATCCCGTCAGCCAGATCTTCTGTGTTTCTGATAATGTTGGCAGAAGGCGGTTAAGAAGCTCTGCCTGCTCCTGATTAAACGGACTGTTACTTACCTGAAGTTGCAACGATACCCACCTCGCAAACGAATTTGGAACTACCAATACAATTAACCCTATACGCAAAGTCGGTTTTATGACTTTGTTTTATAAAGCCTTTATAAAAAAATACTATTTCTACTTTACCTGAAAACAGAAAATTAGTAAAATACATTTAATTTATGATGATTATTAAGATTTCTAATGATAAGGTGGCTTTCTATTTTGCACTATGATGCTTTGAAAACATTTATTACTCTTGCAGAGGTGAAAAACTTTACAAAAACAGCAGAAACGCTCCGCATGTCCCAGCCGAGCGTCAGTCTTCATATTAAAAACCTTGAAAAAGAATTTGAGACAAAGCTTTTTATCCGGTCTCCCAAGTTTCTTCAGATTACCCCAACGGGCGAAATTCTGTATGACCGTGCAAAAAGGATGATTTCTTTATATGAACAATCCAAACAGGATATTCTCGAACACCAAAATGCCATCCGCGGGGAATTGAAAATTGGCGCAAGCTTTACAATTGGAGAGTATATCCTCCCTTCCCTGCTGCTTGATCTGCAAAAAGATTATCCTGAGCTTGAACTGCAGGTACTGATCGGAAACACACAGGAAATTGTACAAAGCGTGCGCATGCATGGGGTCGATATTGGTCTCATTGAAGGGCATACGAACGAAAGTGAACTTTCCGTCCACCCGTTTATGCAGGATGAGCTTTTTATCGTTGCCTCCATGGATCATGAGCTTGGTCTGAAAAAAGAGGTCACTTTTGCCGACTTGCACAACCAGCCGTGGGTCACCCGCGAAGTTGGTTCAGGTACACGTGAATATTTAAATCACGTCATACGGACGAACGGCCTTAAAGTAAAATCACTGCTTACCATCAGCAGCAATCAGGGAATAAAAGAAACGCTAATGAACGGAACGGGCCTGTCCTTTCTTTCAAAAAGCGTCATTGAACGGGATGTTGCAAATAAAGACCTTTCAATTATTCATATGAAAAATCAGCGGTTTACAAGGACTCTTTCCTACCTGTACTCGCCTGTTAGTGAAGATAAGAAGATAGTGAAAACGTTTATTAATTCACTAAAGAACAAGTGGCCGGATGAGATGAGGCTGGCAAAAAAATAACGGCGAGTGAGTAAGACCGGAATTCAAGTTTTGCGCCATACGAAAAAGGCCCAGCATGTGCTGGGCCTTTTTGCTAATTCTTCTTTTTATTGAAAAACAAAGCAGCTATAAGACTCAGCATACAGCTGAGCATCAGGGTCATTGTAAAATACAGCGTCAGCAGCACATCATTCAGATCCTTGTCATTTCCCTGTAAAAAGGTTGGGATGACGTATACAAGAGCTGCTAAAATGGCGAGTGTCACAGGCGGTATAAACCTTCTGCTATAAGGAAGTTTCAGAGTAAGAAAGACCGAAGCCGCCATAACCAGAAGCGGAAGGCCTATACGAATAAAATTTGACATGAGTTCAGAATCCACTTGCACACCCTCCTTTCTGTTAATTCGGTTCTACATGTACATGTACATTGTACACTTCATGCTTCTTCATTAAAATCGTTTCGACTTTTGTAGAAATATCGTGTGCATCACGGATATCGAGATTGGAATTCACCAGGATCACGATGTCTACTACTGTATTGTTTCCATAATTTCTCGCCTTAATTTCCTTTACCCCTTTAACCCCGTACAGAGAAAGGGCCGTTTCTTTAAAAGCCTCTATTTCCTCTTCGTCAAATCCATCCGTTAAATGGTGCGAAGCTTCCCTGAAAATATCCCATGCTGTTTTGCAGATCAGTAATCCGACAATGACGGCTGCAGCCGGATCCAGCCATGGAAGGGAGAATTGAGAGCCGATAATGCCAATCGCAATCCCAATACTGACCCATGCATCTGACAAATTATCTTTCGCAGCCGCAGTCACTGCCTGGCTGTTAATTTTTTCTCCAAGCCTTTTATTGTAACGATAAACAAGATACATAACGGCAGCACTGAATAAACCGGTCCATGCCGAGATCATGTCCGGTGATTCCTGTTTCCCTTCAAACACTGACAATACAGCTCCGTACAATACTTGAAGTCCTACGGCCATCATGATAAAAGATGCGACAAGCGACGCAACTGTCTCCGCTTTCCAGTGGCCGTATGGATGATCTTTGTCGGCAGGCTTCTGTGACAGCCGAAGCCCTATGAACACAGCAACTGAAGCAACGATATCTGTTGCGTTGTTTAAGCCGTCCGCTTTAAGTGCCTCAGAGTTCGCTGAATATCCGATCAGCAATTTCAGAGCCGATAAGCACAGGTATGCAGCAATGCTGATGATCGCTCCCCGCTCGCCTTTTTTTAAATCTGCATATTTTTGTTGTTCCATCAAATGATCCTCCGCGTTTTCGTTCCTTGAACATCTTACCAGTCAAGGTTTGAGTGAGTCTACAGCAACCTTTTTTCGCGGTTCAACAAGAGTAACAAATGTCTAAAAAAGTTTGCTCAGACAAACTTTTCTTCTTTTGCACATCTATTTCTTTCGTAAGACGAAAGAACTTTCTCAAATCTAGGCAAAAGGTTGGCAATACCATTAAAATCCACTATTTTTCTGAACCTATAGCGTCATTTCTGTCAAAAAACAAGGAATACCCTCACTTATTGCAGAAAATTCTGATTGTTCAACAAAAAATGAAGAGGTGAGCTTATTTGAAGAAGAAAACATTTGTTAAAGCAGCAGGTACAGCCTTGATGGCAGCTGCACTCGTCTTTCCGCAGGCAGGCAGTTTCGCTCCGCCTTCACAAGCTGCAGCAGAGACGCTTGAGACACAAGGGTTTATAAGCTATGCAGAGCTTCAGAAAAAACTGAGACAGCTAGAACAGACAAGCGGAGGAAAAATTTCAGTTGATGTTGCCGGATCTACCAACCAGGGACGAGAAATATATACAGCAAGGGTTGGCACTGGAGATAAAGTACTGCTAGTTCAAAGTGAAATTCACGGCAATGAAAAGACCGGTACAGTGGCGCTTTTGAACATCCTTCAAAAGATCGGATCAAGCAATTCGGAGGCAGCAAAGAAAATACGTGAAGAGATGACGATTGTTGCCATTCCGATGATGAATGCAGATGCTTCTGAACTCGACCGCCGCGGAAATGACATGAGCTGGTCGGAGGTTACGGAGCAATACCCGCAATTAAGTTCAGCAACCCCTTCCTGGAATTACTATACAAGGGTTCTCCAGGGGGATGACTATGCAGCTAATCCGGGCTTTGATGTAAACCGCGATTTCCACCCTGATTTAGATTACGTTGCTAATGCAGCAGATTTTCCTGGAGCTTCCAACAAACCTGGCTGGTACATCACGCCTGAAGCCCAGACTGTACGAGACGTCTATAAAGATCTGATGGCAGAATTCGGAAAAGTAGATGTCTTTATGGACATGCATCATCAGGGCTTCCCTTATGTCGGGGATACAGGTGAAATCGCTACAATGTCCATTTCCGCTCAATTTGTACCTGATCCGGCAACTCCTGAAGGAGATAAATATGCCCAATACGCGAACGGGTACGATTATGATTTTTCAAGGCAGCTGAATGTTGCCGTCTATGATGCCTTGCAGGCAAAAGGAGATTCCGTATTTACAAACATTTCACTCTATCAGCAGGATCTCGACCTTCCTGGAACAGCTCTTGGGTCCTTTGCATTAAACGGAAGCGGAACCGTTCTTTTTGAAGTGAAAGGCCAAACACAGAACTTTGGCCAAAAGCAAAAAGGGATGCTTGTCAAAACGGTTGAAACCGGATTAATGGGCGTAATCAACGGTGTAACTGACGGCACCGTATACACTCTCGATCCTGAAAAGTATGAAGAAATTCCGGAATCCACTTATTAATATACGCAAAAGAAAAATCCGAACTTGTATGGAGTTCGGATTTTTCTTTTGGAAATGGGATCTGTTTCCTGCTTTGTACGTTTATGACCCTTCAGATCACTCAGTCCAGCATGAAGGGTCATTTCACGCCTGCTTATGACCACTCAGCTAACCCTGCCCTGCATGAAGGGTCATATCATGCTCGCTTATCACCACTCAGCTAACCCTGCCCTGCATGAAGGGTCATATCATGCTCGCTTATGACCACTCAGCTCTCTCTGCCCTGCATGAAGGGTCATATCATGCTCGCTTATCACCACTCAGCTAACCCTGCCCTGCATGAAGGGTCATATCATGCTCGCTTATGACCACTCAGCTCACTCCGCCCTGCATGAAGGGTCATTTCACGCCTGCTCATGACCACTCAGCTCTCTCTGCCCTGCATGAATGACTCCTACACCCAGCAATCAGACCCTCATTGCCTCCTGATCTTCAAAGTCAAACTCCACTTCAAAACCGAGGTCTTTCAGCATCTCATGGTCACTAGTGCTTTCTTGTCCCCTGGTTGTTAAATAGTCTCCCACAAAGATCGAGTTGGCTGCATAGAGCCCAAGCGGCTGCAGGGATCTTAAATTGACTTCTCTTCCTCCGGATATACGGATTTCTTTCGTCGGATTGATGTAGCGGAAGAGTGCGAGCACCTTCAGGCAATACCTCGGGTCAAGCTCATCCGTTCCTTCAAGCGGAGTACCGTCAATGGCGTGAAGGAAGTTTACAGGAATACTGTCTGCGTCTAGTGCGCGCAGGCTGAATGCCATATTTACGACATCTTTTTTTGTTTCTCTCATGCCGAAGATCACGCCTGAACATGGAGAAATACCGGACGCCTTTACGGCTTCAATGGTTTGTACGCGGTTATCATATGTATGCGATGTTGTAATAGATTCGTGGTGCTCTTTTGATCTATTAATGTTGTGGTTGTAGCGATCGACTCCGGCTTCTTTGAGGCGTTCTGCCTGTCCCGGCTTCAACAGCCCCAGGCACGCACACACCTTAAGACCGAATTGATCTTTGATGTCTTTTACGGCTGATACAACTGTGTCCAGTTCTTTTTCAGAAGGACCTCTTCCGCTCGCAACAATGCAATAGGTTCCGACCTTCAGGTTATAGGCGCGTTCTGCTCCTTCTAAAATGCTTTCTTTGTTCATCATCCTGTACTTTTCAATAGGTGCCGTTGAAATGCTTGACTGAGAGCAATAGCCGCAGTTTTCAGGACAAAGTCCTGATTTCGTGTTTACGATCATGTTCAGTTTTACTTTTTTCCCGTAATAATGCTTTCTGATCAAAAATGCTCCATGAAGAAGACTAAGAATCTCATCATCTTCGCTTGTTAAAATTTCAAGTGACTCTTCCTCTGTTAATACCTTGCCGTTTATGACTTCATTTGCAAGCGTTGACCAATTCATTGCATTCCCTCCATCTCGTCGTTCTCTTCCATCGTAAAGAATAGCAAGGATTTGTGTCAACTTATTTTTAATTCGGTTAACAAATTTATGTAAACGTTCTTAAAACGTTCAATATATACAAATTATTACATTTATATGAATGGTACGATTAAATCAGCCAATCATTAGGAGGAAAAAGATCATGCTAAAAAGAATGATGAATACTCCAAAGAAAAAAACAGCCGTTTTTTTTGCTCTATACGCAGGTCTAATGGCGTGGCTGATTCTTATGGCCGTAAATTTCACCACAGTTAATGAACAGAAGACTGATTTTGCAGGAGAATTCGCCGAGCAAGTCAAGGTACAGGAAGCTAAAAGAGAAGAAGAGAAAAAGCGGGAAGATAAGCCTCTTTGGGAAGTCTCTGATCGAACAGCCATTATCGCCGTTACAGCTGGAGCAATCGCAGATATCCTGGTTGTTTTATGGTGGGCAAGAAGAGAAAACAGACGTATGGATGAGAAGCAGGATGTACCGGCTAAGAAAAGATGGCGGGACAGCAAATGGTTCTGGTACATCGCAGCAATGGGTGTTATTCAGCCCTCAGGCAGCCGCTACATCATTAATTGGAAAAACATGATTGCCTCCGCGGTACTAATTCATGTACTTCTTTATTTGCTTATCAAAAATGCATAAAAAAAGAGAGGTTTCCCCCTCTCTTCTCAGCTCTCTAATGAATTCTGGATTTCATATTCTTCTTTTTTCTCTTCCATCCAGCCAGTATAGGCTGTCTGCATTTTCTGATCGAAAAGGGCTTCCTTGATTTCCTCTTTTTTCTCAGCATATACTGCCGGGACTGCCGCTTTTTTGTCTTCGAATTTGATAATGTGGTAACCAAACTCTGTTTTTACAGGAGCACTTATTTCCCCTTCTTTCATAGAGAAGGCTTTTTCTTCGAATGCTGCCGTCATCTCGCCTTTTGCGAAATAGCCAAGCTCTCCGCCATTGCCGCTGTTAGAGGTATCTGTTGAATATTCTTTGGCTAGCTCCGCAAAATCAGCTCCTCCATCAAGTTTGCTTTTGACTTCTTTTGCTGCCGCCTCATCTTCCACTAAAATATGGCTTGCATTTACTTGTTCTGGTTCAGAAAGACTTTCTTTGTTTTCTTCAAAATAGGTTTTCATCTCATCTTCCGAAATGTCAATCTCAGGCTCGAGCAGTTTTTCAATTTTTAAATTTGTTTTCAGTTCCTCTTTTACCGCCTCTGCAGAACCGCCGGAAGCCTCAATCTGCTGGAGAAAGGCCTCTTCTCCCCCGTACGATTCCACGATTGTTTGATACTCTTTGTCAACATCTGCATCAGATACTGTAATCTTCTTTTTTTCCGACTCCTGATTGATGATTTCTTCTGTAATTAAGTAGTCTACAAGCTTAGATCCGCCCTGATCTGCAAGCAGCCCGTAAAGCCTGTCCTGACTGATTTTTTCGCCGTTCACACTGGCTACAGCCCCGTCGTCATCCGCAGAACCGACAGCCCAGCCGATTCCCCCGCTGAGCAGACCTGTCATTAAAAAGGCGTACGTCAGTTTATTTGCAAGTATGTTTTTCATTTTGATAACTCCCAACTATTTTCTTCCTATCTTTTGCTGAACACCTTCCAGTATAACGGGCAGTTATGAATAAACTATGAACAAAGAGAGAAGAAGATATGAAAGTGATATTCCAAAGATTCCCTTCGTTATTTAGAAGGAGATTATCAAACCATAAGAGATAACTACGTTCCGGGAGTTTTTTTATGCTGAGAAAAATGATGATTATGTTTGGAGTATGCATTTCACTGGTGATTTGCACTTTTTTCATTCTTCAGTGGGATGTAAAAAGCGGATATAAGGACTATACCAATGAACACGGCATGATTAAAACCCCCGTATACCACGGGGATCTGACCCTGTTCCCCGAAGGTGACAGCCTTTATAAATCACTCTTTCAAGATATTAAAGAAGCTGAAAACTACATTTATATTCATTTTTTTATCATCAGGGACGATCCTGTCAGCCTGAACTTCTTGTCCCTTCTTCAAAAAAAGGCCGAAAACGGAATAGATGTGATGCTTTCTGTCGACCGCATCGGCGGAAAAGAGATCAACAGGAAAATAATTAATCGCCTAGAAGCGAGCGGTGTGCACTTCACGTTCAGCAGGAAAACCGGAATCACTCATCCTTTTTACAGAATGAATCACCGCAATCACAGAAAGCTTGTCATTATTGACGGAAGGGTGTCTTATTTAGGCGGATTCAATATGGGAGAAGAATATCTGGGCCAGGATAAACGCTTCGGGTACTGGCGGGACTATCACCTGCGGATTGCCGGTGAAGGCGCGTATGAAGTGGAGGAGCAATTTTTGAAAGACTGGGAAGAAGACACCGGGCAGAAAAGGCCTCCTAAAAAACATCAGCCTGTCCGGACGGACGGTTCTGAATATCGGCTGTTTTTCTCAACCGGAGGAGAATGGGAAAAAGAACTCCTGTCTTTAATAAGAAGTGCAAGAAAACAGCTTGTTATTGCAACTCCCTATTTCATACCAAACAATGAGATGATGGATGCGCTGATTGATGCGCGGAAAAATGGCGTCAAAGTTGAGATCCTCGTCCCTGACCATACAGACGCATGGTTTACAAAGCCTCCAAGCTATCCAAAAACAGAAAAGCTGTTAAACCGCGGCGTGGATATTTATTTGTATACAAAAGGATTTTTTCATGGGAAAGTGATGCTGATTGATGGTAAAACGGCGAATATCAGCACAGCAAACTGGGATCCGCGGAGCTTTTATTTAAATGATGAAGCGAGCTGCCTGATCTACGACACAGAAGTCATCAAGACCATTTCAGCTGAGATTGAAGAGGATAAAAAAAACAGCCGGAAGCTGAACGAAGCGATTATAAAAGAAATTCCATCCTGGGAGCGTTCATTTATGAAAACCCCAGAATGGATTTATTATTATTTTTAAGCTGGAACGCGTGATGGTTTTCTTTTTCCTAAAACCAGCCCAACAGCAGCTCCCAGTAATGCCGGAACAAGCCAGCCAATGCCTTCGCCGTAAAGCGGAAGGTAGCTTAGGGCAGGTGTCAGTGCTTCACTGAGAAATGTTTGATTAACTGTATCCGCCAGACTGAAGAGGCCTGTGAAAAGAACCGTAGTTACATAGATGTAAGGACTGTTTTGGATGAAAGAATGAACCAGTGCAAGAATGATCAGCACGATGGCAATTGGGTAAATCATGCCCAGTATCGGCACAGAAACGGTCAAAATCTGAGTCAGTCCAAGATTTGCAACGGCTGTGCTTGCCAGACATAAAATCAATACCCATACCTTATACGGCACTCTAGGCACAGCCCCTGCAAAAAACTGGCTGCACGATATCACAAGCCCAATGGAAACGCAGAAACAAGCCAGTGTAAAGACAAGCCCAAGTATGACGCTGCCGCTTGTACCGAACAGGCTCGTCATAATATTCGTCAGAATCTGGGCGCCGTTTTCAGATGTTCCGAGAGATGCGCTCGCTGCACCCATTGTACCAAGAAGAATGTAGATAATGGTTAAAAGCAAGCCTGCTCCAATTCCTGCAAACATCATATAACGGGACAGTGCTTTCTCATTTGTTACACCCTGTGATCTGATAGCAGTTGCTATCACAATACCGAAAGCAAGCGCGGCCAGTGCATCCATCGTCAAGTATCCATCAAGAAACCCCTGAAAAACAGGACTCGAGCCATAATTGCCTGATGCCTGTCCACTTTCTCCAATCGGTGTTATCAAAGACTTCACAAAAATAACCAGAATCAGCGTCAGCACAATCGGCGTAAGCAATTTTCCGAATAAGTCCACAAGCTTAGACGGGGACATGCTGAGCCAGTACACTAAGCCAAAAAAGACCGCTGTATAAATGAACAGTGCTGCAGGAGTACCCGCAGCCTCAGCGGGAAGAAAAGGGGCTGCCCCCATTTCAAAAGCTAAGCTTCCGGCTCTTGGAATCGCAAGTCCAGGTCCGATCGAAACGTAAATAATAAACGGGAAAATAAGGGCAAATACAGGGTGAACCCTTGAATTTAATTCATGAAAGCTCCCTGCTTTAGCAACTGCGATAACCCCGAGAATGGGAAGACCCACCGCGGAAAGAATAAAGCCTGCAAGAGAAGGCCAAAGATTGTCCCCTGCTGCCTGTCCAAGAAAAGCCGGGAAGATTAAGTTCCCTGCTCCAAAAAACATGGAAAATAACATAAGACTGATAAACATGATCTGTTTTGCTGAAAATTCCTTTGCCATACAAAAACTCCTTTAAGATGAAGGTTCTATGATGAAAATAATAGTTCAAAGTATAACAGCTAAAAAATTGATTGACTAGTTCCTTTTTTCAGCATTTTTAAGCGCCTTTTATCAAACCTTGTTCTATAGGCAATGAATGCGTTTACCTTCATTTTATAAATTTTTTCCAAAAGAAAAGACAATACTTGATCGTATTGTCTCATTTGAATGGAACTGTTATTTTCTGAGCTTTGCTTTCTGTTTTCTGATTGGCATTCAGCACATCGCTAGTCAGCATCGTGACACTTTTAACAGGCTCTTCGGAATGTTCCAGAATAAATCCGATGTTACCCTTTTTGGTCTGATTTGCGCCCAGTTCTCCGTTCAGATCCTCAAGGTATATATCCGATTCCCAGTCAACTTGCTGACCGCTGTCTGTCTCAAGCATAGCTACGGGAGAGAAGAAGAGCGGCTGATCTGACGTGTTTTTCACTTCTACCTCCGCTTTGATGATGTCAAACGTTTCATCATGTGTGAATGTGTGAAAAAAATCAATCATGCTGTAGGCAGGTGTATGCTCGATAATTTTCACATCTTTAATCGTCAGTTCCACATCGCCTGCTTTAATTGTCTGATTCAGGCTGCTGATGGCTTTCAGCTCAGCTGCGCCTTTGTCATCTTTCACGGTTTGACCCGGTTCAAGGAGTGAACGGTCATCCGTTATCTGCGGGTTTGGTACGTAGCTGTCTTCAGCGGCTTTTTGATTAGAGGGTGATGGTTCGGCCGTTTCAGTCTTCTGTTCCTGTTTCTTCTCAATTTGGGCAGGTTCTGTCGCCTGTGCAGAACAAGCAGAAAGTACGATTGTCAGAGATAGCAAAAGCCATGCATGTTTCATCGTGTAGTCCCCTTTCTCCATTTGCCAATCTGCCGGCATGAACACAGACTCCGCCGCCCATGCGGCAGAGTCGTGATACAGCCTGGTTATTTCTTTTTGCTTTTTTCTAGGATATCAAAGATGATTTCTGCGTGATCTGTGTTGTCTTTATGACCGGCGAACAATTCTTTACCTGGTCCGTAAGCAAAGACAGGAACGTCTTCCCCTGTATGTCCGTCTGTCGTCCAGCCAGTATTGGAGCGCTTATTAAAGATGGCTTCTATCGCATTATCAACACGGAGAATTCCTTTATCTTTGTCTGCTTTCCCTTTTTCTGCTGCATCTTTGACAGCATTGATTTCCTCTGCCGTCAGTTCAAGATCGATATACTGTTTTAACGTTTTTTCAGGATCTGCGCCTTCTTCAACGATTTGGGAGGCCATAAAGTCAGGTGTGCGCTTTGCAGCTTTAATCGGCTCTCCAAACCAGTTGTAATCACCGTCAGCTCCGATTGAATAACCGCCAGTTGAATGGTCTGCTGTAGCCACAACAAGAGTATGCTTGTCCTTTTTGGCAAATTCAATCGCTGCTTTGTAGGCTTTTTCAAAATCCTGCATTTCACTCATGGCTCCTACAATATCGTTGTCATGTCCGGCCCAGTCAACCTGGCTTCCTTCAACCATTAGGAAAAACCCGTCTTTATCTTGATTCAGTCTTGAAAGAGCTGAACTTGTCATGTCTTCAAGAGAAGGTGTTTCTTTTTCGCGGTCAATCATTTTTGGAAGGCCGCCATCCGCAAACAGTCCAAGAACCTGCTGATTCTTATCCTTCATCATTTCTTCTTTCGATGTCACATAGCTGTACCCGTCTTTCTGGAATTCTTCTGTAAGGTTGCGGTCAGCCCGGTCAAAGTTGCTTAAGCCACCGCCCAGCATGACATCCACTTTATGTTTGCCGTTGATCAGTTCATCATAATAATCATCTGCTATTCCATTCATGTTTTTCCGGCTCATATCATGGGCACCGAATGAAGCAGGTGTAGCATGCGTTATTTCAGACGTAGCAACAAGACCTGTCGCCTTTCCTTTTTCTTTTGCCGATTCTAACACTGTTTTAAGCTCTGTACCGTCATTATCTACGCCGATTGCAGCATTGAATGTCTTATATCCTGTTGACATCGCTGTTGCAGCCGATGCTGAATCTGTTACATTTTCTTTAGGATCTTCAGGGTAGGTCATTTGATTGCCGACAAGGTGCTGATCAAATTCTGTACGCTCAGCCTGCGGTGTAGAAGGGTCGTCTTTCAGATAGCGGTATGCTGATGTATATGATACGCCCATTCCGTCTCCAACCAGGAAAATAACGTTTCTTATTTCATTCGGTTTACTTCCAGCAGCTTCTGCTTCACTTGCCTTTGCGTTTGGAAAATTCCCAATGACACTTGCGGCAACTACAGCTGAAAGCACTGCAACCGGAACAGTAATTTTTCCAAGTTTTCTATTAAACAATCAAAAAACCTCCAATAGAATGTTTTTGCTTACAAATACTAGTCTATGGGATGAGTTTTAAGGAAGTTTTGAGAGATTGTAAAGTATGTATGTCCGTTGTTTACAGTTTCTTTACAGAAAACAAATAGAAAACGATTGCATTTTTTACCTTTACAGTCACTTAAGCTGAAAGACAGATGATCTGCGTCTGAATGCAAAAAAAAGAAGTCCTCCCCCCGAAACGGTGCAAATGATGGCACCAATTGAAAGAAAAAGAAACTGTATACCGAATTGAGCAGCACATACAGTGCCGTAAACAATTCCAAGCGGCGCAGCTGCCTTTGTCATAAGAAACCTGACTGAGAAAACCTGCCCAAGAATGGACTGCGGCACAAGCTTTTGATAAAGCGTCGTGCTGTAGACATTCCAAAAGGGCATAGCTGCACCTGCTGCGATTTCAATGACCATCGCCGCTGCCAGAGTCTTTGCATCACCAAGCGCCAAGTAAGTAGAGCCTCCTATAAACAGGGCAAGCATCATGATTTGATAGATGTATGTATCTTTTACTTTTATTCTGGATGCCGCAAAACTGCCGGCTATGTAACCAAGGGGAAAAGAAGCGGCAAACAGGCCATACTCAAATGATGAACCTCCCAGTACTTCTGAGACAAATGGAATATACATGGTCTGGGCAGCAAACACGCCAAAGCTTGTAATGGAGACAAGCCCGCCGAGGAACAGGAGTATTTTATGTTTACGATAAACGAGAGTGCCTTCTTTGAATTTCTTTATCCATGTTGCTTTGTCATCGATTTCTGTATGCTTTTCGAGCAGAAACCCTATCATGATGAATGAAATTGAAAATGCACAGACAATAAGAATGAGAGAACTTTTTTCATTCAGAACCGATACAAGAAACCCTGCTGCGGGCAGCATCAAAAACCGCATCAGCTGCACACCTCCTGAAATTCCTGCATTTACTTTAACCAATTCCTCCTTATGCACAAGCTTTGGAACAAGTGCTGCCGCAGCAGGGTCATATGCAGTAATGGAGGTTAAGAAAGCCGCTGCATATAACAGGGCCGCCTCATGGAACCCGACTGTAAAAAATAGGAGAAGCAGCAAGTATACGAAAGCCCTTAATGCCTCTGACGCTCTCATTACTGTTGTTCTTTTAAACCGGTCTATATAGGGTCCGGCTATAAACTGAACGATCAGCTGCCCCGAAATGCTGACCAGCCACAAGGTGCCCATCGCAAGCTTAGAACCGGTCTCTTCATATAGGATCCACGAAAGGAGGAACGTTCCGAACGTGCTTGAAAAGACCGACAAAAGCTGATTATAAAAAAGCAGCTTGACCGGTTTCATGTTTCCTTATGCAGAAAAGTAAAGATTTCCTTTTCTATCCCCTTAATTGAGTCTCCAGTTGCTTTATAAACACTGCCTTTAAAGTGAACAAGTCCAGCTGCTTTCAAGAGGGTCAAATGATGATGGACTGTCGTTTTCCCCATTCCGACCAGAACTGTCACTTCTTTTAAAGTCAGCTCTTTTTTTACAAGAAGTTTGAGAATCCTGAGCCTTTTTTCATCGCCAATTGCTTTAAGCTTTTGCACAAGCTGTCCCGGCGGTTCAAAAGGATCCGTGCTCTTCATTAAGCTGCTGTCGCTTACAGGGTAGTAAAAAACCTTTGCAGCAGGCAGGTCTGCCTGAATCGTCCAGGGCCTGTATGCCACGTGAGGAATTAAAATCACATCGGCAATTCCCTGTTCAGGCTTATAATCAATTCCAGCAGCTTTCAGGACCGTTTTATGAGGACTTTCTAATTGGCTAATGCTTCTCTTTTCAAGAACATCCCTTTCCAAAACACCGCTGGTCCAGTCCTTTTCAGGCAGAATGACTTCGTTATACCAGCCGTCTACTAGCGCCTGGAAATGATTGAGCAGTTCAGTATGTTTGCTGCTGCATACAAAATGAATCAATTGCGGAAAAAAGACATGACCCTTGCAGGCCAGAACCAAATCATTTTCAGCTCCCCTATCCCCTTTAGAAGCTGCAAGACGGTTTTTTTCCTGCATGATATCCACGAAAGGCAGTGCGTAATATTTAAGCTCACTCTCTGAAAGTGACTTTAAGAACTGATAGAATTCCCCCGGACTGGAGAAGTCTTTCACATGAAGCAGCTGAAGCAGCATTTTCCACGTGTTGTGCTCCTGGCAGTAGTCAAGCTCTGCTGTCAGTTCACTGGAAAGACGTATCTTGAGCTCGTCCAGTTCCGCCCTCGTCATTTCAAGCTGATTATGAAGCTTTGGATAGGTAATCATGGCTATGCCAAGAGCACATTCAAACAACAAGGATGTTTTAATCTGAACGCCGTATGATATCCGTTCAAATGACGTATTCAATAGATTCATATTTTTTCCATCTCCTTTCTTTTTATTCTAAATAATTAGAATGATTAATTCAATACTTTTAGAATAAACTCCCTTGCAAAAATAGGTGATAAAACGCCTTTTTCTGCAGATTGGCGGGCTTTTTGACTTTCTTTGTCTGTTTCCCTCGAATGGAAATTCTTTTCCTGTTAATTAGATTCAAGTATGTTACACTGAAGTCAGGTCACATGAGATCGGAGGAAATCATCATGACAATCAGTGTCTTTATGGATGATTACCGGACCTGCCCCAGCGGATATGTTTTGGCGGAAGATATAGACCAATGCATTGCGCTATTAGAAACTAATCGCGTAGACCATCTGTCCCTTGATCACGATCTGGTCAGCAAGACCAGAAACGGGCTCATGCTGGTACAGTACATGGTCAGGCATCATCTTTATGCAAACCGCATTACCATCCACTCGGCCAATGCAGCCGGAAGCAAGGCGATGTACAGGCATTTTAAACAGGCACAGGAAGACTTCGAAATGCCAAAATCAATAAAAGTGATTCTCAAACCAATGCCTCTCCATGCTTCGGATAGAAAAATGCGATAACATACTAAATTATTGAGGGACTCTCCGGGGTGCCTCTTTTGTTTTGTCTTAAGAAAGAGAACTTTGCTCGCAGCCGTTTTGGGCATTTAACGCTTGAAAACGTGGACCTGGGCAGCAGGCAGTGCGTTACTTGCCGCATAGGGCGAAATACTTGCTCGAATGCCTCTTTTACTAGAAAAAGAAGATTCGTTACTTGCCGGAAACAGAGGTTTTCTTGAAAATTTCCATCTGCCTCCTAAGTGACAGAGTGCACCATCTATATTTGTGTCTTACTCGCAGAAGGTTTTGGGCATTTAACGCTTGATAACGTCGATCGAGGCAGCACCCAGTGCGTTACTTGCCGCATAGTGCAGAATACTTGCTTGAATACCTCTTTTACTTGAAAAAGAATATCTGTCACGTGCCGGAAACAGACGTTAACTTGAAAATTTCCATCTGCCTCCTAAATGACAGAGTGCACCATCTATATTTGTGTCTTTCTCGAAGACGGTTTTGGGCACTTAACGGTTGAAAACAAAATTCGCCGTAAATTCTCCATATAAAAAGACTGCCATCAGCAGTCCTTCCAAAGCTTATTTCTTCTTTTGCTGGCTTTTCGCACGGTTGCTGTCAAGCTCAGCAGCATATTCCTCCTGCGTTTTTCCTTGTTTCTGGCTTTCTGATTCAATCTTTCTGAACTTATTGTCATTGCGGTTTGGCATGTGTCTCCACCTCCCCTCTAAAGAGTATGATGCTCATACTCCAGAGTAGAGATTCATTAAAATATCTCCTTGTTTATTGTATCCTTCTTATGTAAACCAATTTGTTGAAAGCTAATGATTAAACTTTTCTTGGCAACTAGTTTGTCTTTTTAAGTGTGATTATTTGGAACACAGTTTTTTTAGTTCATCATTTAGAACTTTATGTGCTGAATCAGTACTCAAGTTTCCAGAGGATGTTTTGTTAGAACATAGTTTATTTAGAATAAAAAACAGGCATTCAATTTTAAGAGAATTATCTTATTTTCTTTTAGAACATATATTAATTTAAAAAAATCTTGCACTGGAGGTAAGCTCATTTTCCCAATAAAAAAATTCCAGTTTCATCAACTGGAATTTTTTCAACATGTTCCATTTATTCTTTTCTACCTATTACCTGGATTCGAAACCTAACAGATCTTTTCGCCGATATACACTTAACACTACCCCAGTTAAAACTGAATTTAAAAGGACAGGCATCAGTCCATAGCTTATAAATGGAAGAGACATTGTCATTAATGGAAGCAGTCCTAGAGCCATACCAATGTTTACGGCAACCTGCATTGCAAAAAGTGAGATTGCGCCTGCCAACAGTAATCTTCCAAATGTATGTTTCATCCTTGGCACATAAACCGCAAGACGGAAGATAAAAAGGAAGAGCAGGATGACAACTGCACCGGCAACCAGCCAGCCGAAGCTTGCTGTAATTGAAACAAAGACAAGATTTGTCAGTGAATCACCCATTAGAAATTCATTTTGCGTCTGACCAAACCAGCCTGCATCCAGAATAAAGTCTCTAATATAGAGGATGGGAAAACCCGCGTCGTTTGAGTGCTTTTCAGGGTTAAGAAAAGCGTCAAGACGGCTTTTTCTCTCAGCTGATGAGAAGACAAATACGGAAAAAAGCAAAATGCCTGCCAGAACACCTCCCGCTGTCAATAATGATAGGATGACTTTTTTTGAGAACTTGCTGAAGCAAACCATAGAAATGACCATGACCGTATATAGTACAGCGGCAGATACAGCAGGCAGCTGGGCAAAAAGCAATATTGGCACGATATACAGCAAGATGGCGTGCCAAACTTTTAAGCTGCGGTTATTCAAAAAAGACGCCCAGCCCACGAAAAAAAATGGGATGCTTATAAGACTTTCCAATCTGAAGAAACCGATCTGTATGGATAAACTTCCATTAATAATTTGGTTTGCAAAAGCTGGTACGATAAGCAAAAAACCTATTCCCAGTATGTAAAAAACCCAGCCCGTCCTTTCTAATCTTCGGTAGTCGACCATCATAAACACGAATAGAGTGATTGCTCCAGCTATAGAAATCAGGATTTTCTTAACCAGCATAACAGGTTCTCCAATGAAAACCGGAAGAAATCCTGCCCCCATACATAGTGTGAATAAAAGAATCAGCACCCAATCTGTTTTTGGCCGGTGAATCTTATTCATATCCTTTCCGATTCCTACAGGATTCCCCATTTGGGCAATGGCTTTTGTTTCTGCTTCATCTGCGGTGAGACCATTCTTCACCAAGTCTTCCTTTATGCTTTCTATATGAGCATTTAATTCCATTTCAACCATCATTCTTGCATCTTTTGACTTTATTTGTTCTTTTACTTTACTAAGATAGGAATTCCTTGTCTCTCTCATATTTTTATCCCTCCAATAGTTCACTGAGGGAGATTTCTGTACCTGCGGATTTTTTTTCTTCACGCTTTAATATCTTCTTTCCCCTGGAAGTAATCACATAACATTTTGATTGCTTTCCGTGCCAGGATGACTGGATCCATTCTTTCTTTTCAAGCTCATGAAGAAAGGTGTAGATTGCTCCCTCATTTTCATCAAAAGCTGAATTGCCTCTTGCTCTTAGGAGAACGCTCAGTTCATACCCTGTTTTCTCATGAATCAGAAGCTGCAGAACATCTTTCAGGAGACAAGAAGGTGATTTCTCCTTTTTACCGATGCGTTTCCATACGCCTTCTCTGTGTTTTTCTGAAAACGTCAATTTGTCAAAATTCTGGTTCCCGGAACTTTCACTCAGCTTTCTTAATTGTTCTTCCACCTACAACTCCTCCTTCAGGCCCGCTTTTAAAAGCTGTTTTGCACGTCGCATTCTTGTTTTTACCGTGCCTGCCGCACAGCTTGTTATCCTGGCAATTTCATCTATAGAAAGCTCTTCAAAATAATAAAGATAAATGACCTCCCGGTAGTTTACAGGCAGATTCATTACAGCAAAAAAGAGTTCAGACTCTTCTTCTTTTTTTATAACAGCGTATTCTGTTTCCTCACTTGAAGGTGAATCTTTCCATTGATCATTTGACGGAGTTACATGTTTATAATCCCAGCTCTTTAAATAATCCTTGCACTTATTGATTGCAATTCGCCATAACCATGTTCTGAGCTTTGATTTTCCGTTATATGTATGAAGCGACCTGTAGCATTTAACAAATATGTCCTGAGTCAGGTCTTCAGCTGTCTGCTGATTTCGGACGTAAGTGTACACAAGCTTCAGAATTTCAGTGCCGTATTCGTGCATGATTTCATCTATAAGAGTTTCATAGTCTTTTGTTTCTATGAAATCTGCTGCCCACTCTTCCATTTATCCCCCTCCTTTCCTTTACTTAGACGATTCTGAATGCGACTTGGTTTTTGATTATGTAAAAATAGTGGCCACATTTGCCTGAAACCGAAAAAAAATGCCCAGCTGCTTCGCTGCGCATTCTATTATTTTTCCGACAAAGTTTTTGTGATGAAAGCTGTGATCTTGTGCAGCTTACCCCTTCTCATTTCCCCGTTTAAAATTCCCAGTGATTTTAGCCATGATCAGCTGCTTTGCTTTTTCATCTGCTGCAGCCTCCATCTTTTTCAGGAATTGTTCCGCTTCTTTTCCTTTTAGGATTTTTACCTGCTTGTGAAAATAATTTATAAACACGATGCCGTTTTTCGTGCTGCTGCAGCTGAATGGGAGTTTATCCAGCTGATTGTGCTTGTCAACGCCGGTTTGCTTTTTTTCACTCATGAAAACACCACCTCGTCCCTGTTAAAAAACACGCCATTTGTCATGACGTGTTTTGTTTAGCTATCCAATCTTATTGATTTCTTCCACAAGGATGCCGATCGCATCTTTTTTATTCAGTCTGTTCATCGTATCTTTCATGTCCATTTTGTTCGTTTTCAGATCGGCCAGATGGATAAGTAGAGATTCTTCTGTCAGGTTTTCTTCTTCGAGCATCATCGCATAGCCTTTTTTCTCAAATGATTTGGCGTTCATGATCTGGTCTCCCCTGCTCTGGCTTCTTGTCAGCGGGATGATCAGCATCGGGATTTTCAGTGCCAGAAACTCAAAGATTGAGTTAGAGCCGCCTCTTGTAATGACGTAGTCAGTGGCTGCAAGATAGTGGGAAAGCTCGCCGTGTACATATTCAAACTGTCTGTAATCCTTGTTGCCAATCAGGGATTCGTCCACGTTTCCTTTTCCGCAAAGATGGATGATCTGATAGTCTTTAAGCTTAGGAAGTGCCGCTCTTACCGTTTCGTTGATTTTTCTGGCGCCAAGGCTTCCGCCCATGATTGTTAGAACCGGTCTTCTTCCATCAAAGCCGAGAAGTTCTCTTCCCTTGCCAGGTGATCCCTTTAACATTTCGCGGCGAATCGGAGAGCCGATCGAAACGGTTTTTTCATTAGGGAAATAGGCCAATGTTTCTTCAAATGATGTGAAAATTTTTGTCGCAAAGCGCTGGGCAATTTTATTGGCAAGACCCGGTGTCATATCACTTTCGTGGATGAAAACCGGGATGTTGAGAGATTTCGCTGCAATAATCACCGGAACGGTAACAAAGCCGCCTTTAGAAAAGACAACTGACGGCTTCAGCTTTTTTAAGACTCTTCTGGCATCAAGGCAGCCCTTCATAACCCGGAAGATGTCCTTCACGTTTTCAAGGTCAATGTAGCGTCTTAATTTCCCGCTCGAAATGCCGTGATACGGAATCTGGATATTTTCAATCAGTTCCTTCTCGATTCCTTTTTTTGAACCAATGTACTGGATGTCCCAGGCACTGCGGTCAAGCTCATCAATGATGGCCATATTCGGTGTAACGTGGCCTGCAGAGCCGCCTCCTGTAAAGACAATCGTTTTTTTCATCAGGCGTAAGCCCTCCTTCAAATTCTGAATTGCGCTAAAAAAGCCAAAAATTCTTTTTGTTTTTTATGAACGTCTTTCATAATGGCATATGTACAGGCTTCAGGCAATGGAAGAAATGGACAGTCCACTTCAAGCAATCTTCCTTCAAGCAATTCTCTGCGCACTGTTGAGGCAGGAAGAAAGGAAACGCCAAGCCCTTCTGCGATAAAACGTTTTGTGATGTGGATCTGAGTGACTTCCATCATCCGTACTCCGGGAATTTTCATTTTAACTGCTCTGCACAAAGAATCCCAGTATACAGGATGATTATGTGTGAGAAGGTAATTTGATGTCAAGAGCTCTTCCGGGTCAAGGGGCAGCGCACTCTCTGAATCCGCACCGTCGTGTGGAGCTGCAAGAAGAACCCTGTCCCTGTAAAGGATCTGCGAAGTGAGTTCACTGTGAAGGCTGTCCATGCAGGATAGACCAAGATCTGCGTTCTCACTCAGCACTGCATGTTCAATTTCTGCCGATTCTACTATTTTAACGGATATTTCGACCTGTGGATACGTGGAAGTATATCTTTTTAATACAAACGGCAGGATTGTATCGGCAATTAAGGGCGAAATGGCAAGGGTAAGGTGTGAGGTATATCCCTGTTGAAACGAGTTTAACTTGAGGATGCCCTCCTGATAAACAGCCAGAAGTTCTTTCGCATGGGTAAGGTACACCTTCCCCTCTTCCGTCAGCCTGACCTTTCTTCCTTCGCGAAGAAAAAGCAGGATTCCAAGCTCTTTTTCCAAAAGCTGAATATGAACCGTCACAGATGGCTGTGAAATAAACAGCAGTTCTGAAGCCCGTCTGAAATTTTGACATTCGGCAGCTGTTACAAATGTTTGAATCCAGGAAAATTCCATAAGCCCCTCCTGATTAATTATCTTAATCAACCCAATTAAAAAGATTTAATTTTCTTAATAATCATTATTTTATAAAATAAAGACATCAAAGGAAAGGGGAGATTTTTCATGATTCATTATGGATTAAAGGGAGTAACGGCAGCCGAAACACGAATCAGCTTTATTGATGGTGCTGAAGGAAAGCTTATTTACAGGGGGTATGACATCAGCGAGGTATCTCAGCGCACATTTGAAGAGGCGGCTTATCTGCTTTGGTATGGAGAGTGGCCGGATGCGGAACAGCTTTTAATGTTAAAGGGAAAATTACAAAAGGGACGGGAACTGCCGGGTCACGTGGCATCTCTGTTAAAAAGTCTGCCTCGCGAAATGGATTTGATGAGTGTGCTTAGGACAGCAGTATCAGCTCTAGGTTCAGGTCCTCCGTCTATTGAAGAAGCCATTCGCTTGACCGCCGTCGTCCCTGTCATGATTGCCTGCCGAAAAGCCTGGATGGATAACAGCGTTCTTCCTGATTCCGTTAATCATCTTGATCATGCAGAACATTTTCTATATATGCTCTTTGGCAGCATGCCGACTGAAACACTAAGAAGGGCCCTTGAAACGTATATGATTTTAACGATGGAACATGGAATGAATGCATCTGCTTTCTCTGCCAGGGTCACGGCATCAACGCTGTCAGATATCCATTCAGCCGTAACATCTGCTATTAGCACGATGAAAGGGCCTCTTCACGGGGGAGCACCTTCTGAGGTACTATCCTTTTTAGCTGAAGCGGCAGAAAGCAGCGATATTGAAGAATTAATCAGGCAGAAGGTGTGCAGAGGTGAACGGTTAATGGGGTTTGGGCACAGAGTCTATAAGACCCGGGATCCCAGGGCAGAAGCACTGAAAGCGGTTTTGCTTTCAGAAGCGGGAGATGATGATTGGATGAAGCTTTCGTTGAAAGTGGAGGAAGCTTCTGTGAATATTCTGTCGGAGCTGAAACCTGGAAGAGCGTTATATACAAATGTTGAGTTTTATGCAGCAGCCATCATGAAATCCATGAACATGAAGGCTGACCTGTTTACGCCGGTCTTCACTGCTGCCCGGATAACCGGATGGACTGCCCATATTCTTGAGCAGGAAGGCAATAACATTTTGTTCAGACCAGATGCGCAGTATGTTGGTCCCTGGCGTGTGCCGAACGGGCATTCTTCCCAGGAGAAAAAATCCTAATTTCTGAGTTTCTAATGGAAAATAGCTTCCTCTTCTTCTGGAAGCTTTTTATAAAAATCATCAATAAGAGGATATAAATCAGGCTCTGTTTGATAATAGGTTCCATCTACTTCATTTATAGTGAATTGAAAAGTTTGTATTTCTCCTTCAAAGAAGGCAATGGCATATCTGAATCCTGAGCGGTCCTCCTGATTCTCTTCTTGAATGAAGGTGACATTTTGCATCCTGTTCATCAATTCTTTTATCTCTTTTTGGTCGCTGATTGTTTTTCTATATCCTGAACTGCCGTCTGTGATGACGGCTTTTGTTACTTCATCCAGTGTGCCTGTATAAAATTCGGTCAGATATTTTGGCTCCATAGAGCAGCCGGATAGAAATACAACAATTGCCAATAAGAGTTTCTTCATAAAAATCCCCCTCAAACATATGACGTTTTTAAGAAGGATATCGTTACAACTAATCAGGCAGAAAAAAGCTTTTTTATTTTCACAGTTCCGGGTGACGTTCGTCAGCGACCTCTCCCAGAGCCCTTTATGTAACGGAGAATTTTTTTTATAGTAAGCATGAGGATTCTCCTTTGCTCCTTATTCTCCTAAACAATACCATACATTCAGCCTTTATGGACTATTGGATTGCAAAAAAAGACGCGCCTTTATGCGAGGCGCGCCATTCACATTTTATTTTGAAGCAAGCAGGTCTGCTGTTAGGATATAACGCTCAGGGGCAGGCCCCGCAAACGTAAATGGATAACAGGTTGAAACTGTAAGGACTGCTTTTGGTTTCGGTACAATGACGGTACGGTCATCTTTGTCAACAATCCGGACCTGCCTCACTTTATAAGTGAATTCTCCTGCAGATGTCGTCACAATGAGAAGATCACCTTTCCCAACTTCTCCGAGCTTTCGAAAGACAGTATCCCTGTGTCCGGATAGAACAGAGTTGTCCTTTTCGCCAGGCAACACGCTTCCGGCGTAGTGGCCGACTCCCTGTTCTAATTCTTCTTCAGCTGTTCCGTGGTAAATGGGGAGATTTGCTTCAAGCTTTGGAATGTAAAGATTACCTATTTGATCGCCTTTTGCCGGTCTTTTCGGATAGAGAATATCCTCAGCTGCAGCTGTCTGCTTTTCAGCTTTGTTTTTCTGTAAAGTCTCAGCCTTTGGTTCAGAACTGATTTTGTAGAGAAAATACCCTTTGGCCATGGTGACAGCATTTGTTGTCGTCAGCCATATTCCGCTGCTTATTAGAAGGACGGAAACAAGCAGAAAGAGATTCCTTTTTTTCATCACTGGCGTGATTGAACCTTGTTTTTGCGGAAAAACCAGCTTCCTGCAAGAATCAGCGCCATACCTGCAAGTACGTATCCTGCAGCACCTGTTGAGGTTTCAGGGAGCTCTCCGCCTTTTACGGTCTTAACCGCAGGCTTGGTTTCAATAACAGATTTCGTATAGATAGGATGCTCTTTAACGATTTGATTTGCTTCCTTTAAATCTTTCCCTGTTTCCTGAATGAGATCTGAACCAAACATTTCAGCTGTGACGAGAATATCTGCCAGTAATTCCTCCTGCAGGTTTGAAAGTTTAATGAGGAGACGGGAGCCTTTCTCAACATTTACTGTAAGGATGCTTTTTAGAGATACCGGCTGCATGTTGCCATCCTTCACTATATAGTAGTCTGTTTTAATCTGCAGAAGATCAAGCATGCTTTTGAAAATATCCAGAAGCTCTGCCATTTGCTCAGCGGACAGATCATTCAATGACTCAAACTCTTCAAAAGCCATCATTCGTTCGCTGAGTTTAATCATTTCCTCTTCAATCATAGGATCATCCATTTCAAGAGTTGAAAGATAGGTGAGTAGCGCTTCTATCTCTTCATCAGTCAAACCAATTTCAGAAAACAGTTCCGAAATTGCATCCTCAGCTTCGGAGCCGTTTATATAAAAATCGACCGCATAATCAAGATCTTCAATGAACTCATAGTTTTCAATGGAATCCTCATGTTCTCTTAAAAACTGCTCAAGTTCTTCTCTTGATTGGAACCCGTAAATGTCCAGGAGTTCTCCCAGATTTTTCTCATCAATAGGCGTTCCTTCCCATCCATTTATGTAAAAATCGATAAACATGTCCACATCTTCAGCAAAAATAAGATATGTGCCATCCAGGACATCCTGCCCCTCTTCGATGTCACCGTTTTCACTAAGCAGCTCGTTCAGCTGTTCGCGGGACAATTCATAGTTTCCCAATATCACTGAAATAGACTCTTCAGAAAGAGGTGTTCCCAGTTCATCAGCCGATTCAAAATCAGCAAGTGACCATCCTTTACTTTCAAGATAGTTTAAGTAGTCCTTTTTCCCCCATCCAATCTCTTTAAGATGCGCTTCAAAATCAGCTTCATCCGGTCCGATCGCAAATGCCCCTGCCGGCATTAGAAAAAAGGTTGCGGCTATAGTCAATAAGAATGATATTATGTGTTTCATGGCTTCTTCCCCAGTCATAGTAAAATAGTATGAGATCAACTAGAATAGTATAATCTCAGCAGATGAAAAAGAGTATCTGTATAATTTCCCTTAACTGGTTGCTTTTGCATATTACAAATACCCCTGTGACTTTTCGTTATCTGTAATTCATGGACTCTTTTTTATGGGGATGCATTTTCGCTATCCTTTAATACTGAAAAGCGGGGTTGGTTGTAAAATGAGGAAAGTTGGTAGTTACGCAATGATTGTTGGTTGTAAATCGAAAGAAGCTGGTTGTGTTCACCGGATTATCGGTAGTTACGCATCCTGCCCGAATAATCGCATCCGTTCCGTCACGGATTTTGTTGACTTACATAGTCTAGGACTAGAAGTCAACTGACAAATACCCAAGACCTTGCTAGAAAAAGAGGTATTTGAGTGTTAAAAAGGGGATTGGTTGTAAAATCAAGAAAGTTGGTAGTTACGCAATGATTCTTGGCAGTAATTCAAATGAAGCTGGATGTATTCGTCGGATTGTCGGTAGTAACAACCCTGCCCTTACTTTCCAAAAACCCGCAGAAAAAAGCAGTCCCAATTCTCCAGGACTGCCAAATGTGCATCATTCATTTTTTGGTGCTTTATACGATTTCGGAAGCTTGTACCCGCGCTCTTCCATGACGTTCCGCAAACGGTCAGGATAATCGGTAATCATGCCGTCCACACCGTCATCAATAAGTTTGTTCATTGTTGGTATGTCATTTACTGTCCATGGTATGACCTTCATTCCTGCTTTGTGTGCACGGTCCACCATTTCTTTTGTCACGTATGGTTCATACCCATCCTCTGTTACAGCTCCATTTTGCGGAAAGCCGTGCACAGGCGAGATGGCGTCTGCTCCAAACGATTTGGCTGCGGCAACAAGGTCCCCGTCAAAATCATCAATATCAATGCCGCCGAGCCACGGAGAAGCCCCCGGCTGTCCCGGCTGAAGAAATTGCGGGCCGTTTGTAAGAGCCACAATCGGCAGGCTTGGCTCCACCTCGCGCATTCTCATGAGGGAGCCCCAGTCAAAGCTTTGAATCGTCACTCTGTCCAGCATATCCGCCTCGCGGACCTGTTTTGCCACAATCTGCACAAATTCTTCTCTTGGAGCCGTTTCGTGAGGAGCTCCCGCTTCTACTTTTGTTTCAATATTCATTTTTACTTTTTTTGCTTTATATGAATCTACTAAATCAAACACTTCAGTAAGCATCGGCATTTTCGCTCCGGGACTTGTTTTTTGACCTGGATATTGAGGTTTGCTCAAAGAGCCGCAGTCCATTGTCCGGATTTGCTCAAGTGTCAGATCTTTTATGTATTTTCCCACATAAGGAAATTCCGGATCACCAGGAAAAGCAGGTTCCGTATCGCGGCAGTTTCCGCCTGATATTTTACGGTCATGAGTCACAATGGCCTGTTGATCCTCTGTGATTTGCACATCGAGCTCCAATGTATTCACACCTAGCTCTAAGGCGTGTGAAAATGACGCAATAGTTGATTCTACTGTCAGTCCCATTCCCCCGCGGTGAGCCTGGAGATCAAATTCTCTGTCCGCTGCCGAGGCACTGCTTTCCGGCATTATTCCTGCAGAGATTAAAAGCATGGCCGCGAGTGCTGGTCTTGTCCATCTTTTCATAGCATGTTCATCTCCTTCATCAGATTCACTTTCCAGTGTAAAGGTCAATTGTTAACTGAAGATAAAGGATTTAATAAGTTGCGTTAAAGAATGACGCAAAAAAAAGAAAGTGCTTTAAAAGCACCTTCATTTCACCATTCCGCTGATAATCAGGCGGATTTTCTGCTCGTTTGTAAATGATTTCAGTGTTTTCTTTTCAAGGTAGTGATGATTCATCGGGATAAATACTTTCATGTTGTTTTTGAGGTCTGGAGATGGATTTGTGACAATGCGTTCACCTTTTTCAAGACCCTGAAGGACTTCATTTCGGCTGTTTATTTTCAGGCCGACATCAAGCTTTCTTTTTTCGAGTTTTCCTTTTTTCAGCACATAAATGTATTGGCTGCTCTTTTGTTTTTTCATCACTGTGTCGTCGATGACGATGACCCCGCTCCGCTCTTCAAGCACGATGTCCAGGCCGACATGAAATCCGTGATGCCAGTTTTCTGAGGGTTCAATCAGTTCAGCGAGAAACGGATAATAAGTTTCGCTTTGATCTACGGAAGGCTTGTCGATTGGAGTCATCGTCACTTCCCTGATGATCGCTTCTTTTTCTGTATTTGCTAGGGCTTCTGCTTCGGCAGTTGCCTTTTGACCCTCTTTTACCAGAACAGCTTCTTTTTCGGACAGCTTGCCTTCTATTAGGAAGGGCTCGCTGGATTGAATGACAATCATAGGATCTTCGGGATTTTGCGGAAACGGATTGACTGCTGTTACAATGCCATCCATTTTGCTTGTCACATTATAAGCTACCTTTTGAGCTTGCAGTCTTGCTGCTTTCTGCTCGTTGCTGTCAATCTGCTGATTTAAGTAGGCAATTTGATCCTGCTTATCGCCAATTTGACTGCTTATCGCTTTCTGGCCCGCGGAATCATCCAGGTAGACGCCTTCTTCCACTTCAACAGGAACGCTTGCCTCATCCAAGTCGTCCTGCAGATCAGACAGGTCTGATTCTGCTGAGGATATTCTGGACTGAAGATCCGCATTTTGAGCCTGCAGTTCTTCTATTTCAGCGTCCAGGTGGCCGGTTTCATAAGTAATGAGAGGATCTCCTGTCACTACGGCATCACCTTTGCTGACAAGTACTTCCCGAAGCGTTCCAAGGTCTTTGCTGTACATGACCTTATAATCTGAAGCAGGAACTACCACCCCTTTTGTGAAAAGAAGTTTCTGCAGCTCTCCCGTTTCCGCTTTTGTAAACTGACTGATTGATTTTGATCTCTCGATTTTGTCTGATGTGAAAATAACGGCTATGTTAACGGCTATAAATAGAACGGCTAAAGAAATGATTCCGATCATTGCTTGTTTTTTCATACGTCCCCCTGAAGCGAGATCCCTATATCCTGCACAAGCACTGTAAAGACAGCTGCAAGCAGAATATAAAGAAGGTTTGAGAAGATTACGGTTCCTGCAGCACGCTTCCATGATCTACCCGAAAGCATTTTGAGTCCAATCGTCTGCACATATGCGCTCCATATGAGGAACACTGTTATACAGCTGACTAACGTTACGGCGAAGGTCTGATCTGTTAAAAGCTGAATCAAAACCCCAAATCCAAATGGAGAAGAATCGCGCTGCACGCCAAGTAAATGAAAGAACGGAAAATTCAGCAGTTTTTCCATCGTCATTAAAAACAGCGGAAACAGCTGAAGCGTGATAAGCTTATCCCACTCTATATCTCTATAAAACACTTTAAATACGAAGGTAAAAAAGAGAACCATAATGAGAGGTGCAGCAATCGAAGCAACGATGCCGCCGATGCCGAATAATAGCTTGGCAAACTCAAATTTCTCCCTTTTTATCAAATCAAGATAAGCAGTAATGGCTTCTGTATGTATACCAAGGTACGCACTTGCTGCTGCAAGAAGCACGCTGAGCACGATCAAGGCTGCAAATCTTGCGTAAAATCCTTTTATGGCTTCAGCTTCTTTCAATTTTACAAAGTAAGCAGAGGGTTCTGTTAAGCCTTCTACTATACGAACGTGGTGCATTCTATTTCCCCCTGTCAAAAAAAACGATTACTAGAAATTTATAGCATATTTCCGGCATGGTTAATAGTCACTTTTGGCATATTATGAAAAATCAGCTCAGATTATGGTCTAATTTTAGACATTTTTCAGCCATCTGCAACCAGACTGGTCAGTAAATTGGATTGGCAGATAACCTCACACTATGCATCTTTATACGTTTTATGGTAAACTTATCATTATTTTAATTTTCAAAAAACATCTCCGATTAGAGATGGAATCCATTCCAGTAAAGAGGTGCTGAATATGACAGCTAAAACAGAAACGATCAAGGAACGCGATCATCACGCTGCTTTGAGACGCGATGTGAAATTTTTAGGGAATATGCTTGGAGATGTCCTTGTTCATCAAGGCGGTCATCCGCTGCTTGAAATGGTTGAGAAGATTAGAGAAATGACAAAATCACTTCGCAGCCATGCGGATGAGAGCATATACGCAGACTTAAAAGCTGAGATTTCGACACTAGACCCAGAGTTAAGAAAACAGGTGATCAGGGCTTTTGCTGTTTATTTTCATCTGGTGAACATCGCAGAACAAAATCACCGCATCAGAAGAAGACGCGAGTATCAATTTCAGGAAGACTCAGGCAAGCAGCCGGGATCTCTTGAACATGCTGTAGCTTCACTGAAGGAAAACGGTGTGTCATCAGAAGTGATTCAGCAGCTTTTGAAGACCATTTCCCTTGAACTGATTATTACCGCCCACCCGACTGAAGCGACGCGCCGCAGTGTTCTTGAAATACATAAACGCATTGCCGGCCTGCTGCACAGTCTTGACCAGCCGATTCACACAGAGCGCGAGCGTGCAGAACTTGAGGACAGACTGTTCAATGAAGTGGTTATTCTTTGGCAGACGGATGAACTGCGTGACCGTAAGCCTACCGTAATGGATGAAGTCGCAAACGGACTTTACTATTTCGATGAAACACTCTTTGAAGTGCTTCCGCAAATTCACCAGGAGCTGGAGCTTTGTCTGTCTAAAAATTATCCGGGACAGGAATGGCATGTTCCTAATTTCCTCCGCTTTGGTTCATGGATTGGCGGAGACCGCGACGGAAATCCTAACGTTACACCTGAGATTACGTGGAAAACCCTGACGAAACAGAGAGCGCTTGCGCTCAGGAAGTACAGAGAATCGCTGAAAATCCTCAGAAAACGTCTTAGCCAGTCGACCAAACGGGTTGCTGTCAGCGACGAACTGCTGGCATCTGTGCAGGAGGAAACCCCTCTTTTAAGCAAAGGAGAAAGATGGCAGGTGGAGCATGAAATCTACCGCTGCAAGCTGACCATCATGCTGAAAAAACTTGATCAGCAGCAGGCCTTCTGCTATAAGAGTTCTGAACAGCTGCTCCAGGATTTGAAAATGATCCAGCAGAGTGTTCTGCTTCATCATCCAAAAGGGTACGAACTGAAAAGCCTGCAAAAACTGATCAGGCAAGTGGAGCTGTTCGGTTTCCATCTTGCAACACTTGATATCCGGAACCACAGCGGAGAGCATGAGGCTGCCATTAAAGAGATCTTCCATTCCGTTAATCTTGCAGAAGACTATTCAAGTCTCCCTGAAGAGAAGAAAATGCAGCTGCTGCAAGACGTGCTACAGGATCCGAGGCCTCTCGTTTCATTTAAAGAAAACTATTCAAAAGAAACTCAGGATGTTTTGGATGTTTTCCATATGATCAGACGCGCCCACAAAGAATTCGGCACACGTTCCATTGAAGTTTACTTAATCAGCATGACCCAGTCTGCAAGCGATCTTCTTGAAGTGATGGTGCTTGCAAAGGAAGCGGGCATCTACAGGCTTCATCCGGACGGCAGAATTGAAAGCAGACTGAACGTCGCTCCCCTGCTTGAGACGATTGATGACCTCGTGGCAGGTCCAAAAATTATGGAACAGCTGTTTCAGCTTGATTTTTACCAGAAGCACCTTAGCGAACAGAATAATCTCCAGGAAATCATGCTCGGCTATTCCGACGGCAGCAAAGACGGCGGAACGCTGACCGCGAACTGGAAGCTTTACAAAGCGCAGCAGGAAATTCATGACATGGCCAAGCAATACGATGTGAGGCTGAAATTTTTCCATGGACGCGGCGGATCTCTTGGGCGCGGCGGCGGCCCGCTTAACAGAAGTCTTCTATCTCAGCCGGCTGAAACACTTGGTGACGGGGTGAAAATTACAGAGCAGGGTGAAGTTCTTTCTTCCCGCTACGGCTTATATGATATTGCCTACCGAAGCCTTGAACAGGCGGCGTCCACTCTGATAACAGCCGCGGCCCATGTTTCAACAGAAGCTGAACAGTCCAACATCCGGACCGGGGAATGGGAAAAAGAAATGGATGAAATCTCATCTGTCTCCCTGAGCAAATATCAGGAGCTGGTCTTTAAAGATCCTGACTTCCTGACCTATTTCAAAGAGGCCACACCGCTTCCGGAACTTGGTGCCCTCAACATCGGCTCGCGTCCAATGAGCAGAAAAGGCAGCGAACGGTTTGAAGATCTCCGCGCAATTCCGTGGGTATTTGCCTGGACTCAAAGCAGACAGCTCCTCCCTGCCTGGTATGCAGCCGGCACTGGATTGTCTGAAGGAAATCTTGATAATTTGAAACAAATGTACAAAAAATGGCCGTTCTTCCGTTCGACCATTGATAATCTTCAGATGGCCCTTCTGAAAGCAGATTTGATGGCTGCAAGAGAGTACTTGGCGATGGTGGAAAATAAACATGCTGCCGAACGCATCTTCAACGATATCGAAACGGAGTATGTACAGACAAAAAAGGCACTTCTTGCGATTACAGGCCAGAATGAACTGATGGATCACATTCCTAATATCCAGGAATCTGTCAGACTCCGTAATCCTTATGTCGACCCGCTGAGCTTTTTGCAGGTGGATGTCATTTCAAAGCTTCGCAAAACAGATGAAGAATCAGATGCAGGAGAATTGTTAAGCGAAGTGCTGCTCACAATTAACGGCATTGCCGCAGGACTTAGAAATACAGGCTGATTGACCAAACCGGACGCGTCATGCGTCCGGTTTTTTTCGAATTTTTTCATACGCCCAAATTATGAGGCCTAAAAACACAACGCCAAAACTGGCATAAATAAGCGACCACTTAAAAAAGGAAAAAACAGGCGTGAGTTCGGCTGCGACGGGCGTTTTGGCAGGATACCTTGCCATTACCGCTGAAGCACTGATGTTTTCCAGAAAGTCAAAGGCTGCTCCTCCAAACGGAAGAAGATTAGCCAATTTCAACAGCTGCGGTTTGAGGCCTTGCAAGAAAAAAGTGATAACGGATGCCAGAAAAAACAAGTACACAAGAGGCCATATAACATCAAACGTGAACCTTGCTTTAATGTAATAGTCCCTTCCCTTCTCACCATAGCTTTCAGCTATTTCATAAAGAGTCTGAGCTGAATAAAGGTACGACCCGTCGGGTGATTCTCCTGTGCCTGTTGCCTCCTTGCTCGATTGTGCAGCATTCGGCAGGACAAAAACCATAAAGAGTATGAAGACAGCCGAAGCAGCAAAAGCAGTTTTCCAGCCGGTTTTTTTGTAGAGCCAGGCTGAAAACACATGTACATTTTTCATCTAAAATCACTCCTGTTGTTTTTTAGAATGTATTCAAGGAAAAGCGTTTTCCTTACAAACAGATTAACAGTCCGGATATGTTTTTTAACAGTCCAAATACTCTGTCTTACAATCCGGACATGTCCTCAAACAATCCTAATACACGCTTCACACGATAAAAGAATTTCCTTAAAACAGTTGCTTTTTTACCAGTAAACTGTCAAGCTAGGATAGGTATAAAAACGCAGCAGGAAAGAGAAATAGGTGACAGAATGATTGAAATCAAAACATCCTCCCTGAGTGACGGGGAATTTAATAGAGGCGTTTTCGCAACGCGCGACATAAAAAAAGGCGAGATTATCCACGAAGCACCGGTAATCCCCTACCCTAACGCAGAGCATGCCCACATTGAAAAAACAACACTGGCTGATTATGCATTCGAGTACGGCAAAAACCACACCTGCATTCTCCTTGGCTACGGAATGCTCTTCAACCATTCCTATACACCGAATGCCACGTATGACATCAGCTTTGAAAAACACGTTTTTATTTTCAGCGCCTACAAAGACATCAAAGCCGGAGAAGAAATTCTCATTAACTACAACGGCGATGAAGAAGATCAGGAGCTCCTCTGGTTTGACCGGGAAGACGAAAATAACTAAAAAAACTGACTCTCAGGAGTCAGTTTTTTTACATGAATTCATAAAACACAATCCGGTTTCCAAATGGATCCCCAACCCTGACTTCACGGGTATTCCATGGCGTCTCTTCAATCCCCGGCCTGGCGTATTTATACTGTTTAGCTGTCAGGCTGGCATGAAGTGCCTCTATATCTGAGACTTCAATTCTCACAGCTGACCCCGGACAGCAGTCCCCATAGTTTTCCGAAAGTTGAAGAAGACAAGCCCCGAAGGATATTTGCATGTAAAGAGGCAGTTCTTCTTCAAAACGGGGCTCCCAGTCCACTTTAAACCCCAGAAATGAGAGATAAAACTCTCTGGCCTTTTCCTCATCAAATATGCGGAAAATAGGAGTTGGACTTTTCATTTCAAATGCTGGATTCAATAGCTTCCTCCCCTTTTTCAATTGACTATTTTCACCCGCTAAAGCTATTCATAAGTGAAACTGGTTTGGCGGTTCTTCACTGGTTGATAAGTGCCATAAACAACAGAGATTCCTGGTTTGGTGGTTTCTTTTTGCCTGATAAGTGCTATCAACAACAGAGATTCCTGGTTTGGTGGTTCCGTTCTGCCTGATAAGTACCATCAACAACAGAGATTCCTGATTTGGTGGTTTCTTTCTGCCTGATAAGTGCCATCAACAGCAGAGATTCCTCGTTTGCTGGTTCCTTTCTGCCTGATAAGTACCATCAACAGCAGAGATTCCTGGTTTGATTATTCGAAGCTAGTTATGTCCCAGCCCTTTTTATTAACTATATTTCTATTTTTTCACTTTTTTTAAGGACTAGCATGAGAAGTACAATTAATGTTAAGCATCCAATAAAGTACTGCAGAGGCGAAAGTGGATTTGAGCCAACCATGACTGGATAGAAATAACCAGGGAAATTTTCAACTAATTTTGAAAAAAATACGTTGTTAGTGCTCTCCATCACATTGGACATAATATTGTGAAAAAATAGCAGGGACGCTGTCAAAATCCCATAAACTGCACCACTTACGACACCATAAAGTAATAAAAAATATCCGAACAAGAAAAAAGTCAGCACTAGAAGGAACACGTTAGCAGAGAATCCGAGAAGAAAGGAAATCTTCAACTCTCCAGACACCCCAAGTTGTTGTGCAACTAAAAGTAAGGCAATTCCTACTGTCACATATATGAAACTGACCCATAGCGCAATTACGACATTTGCCAGTACATAGTTTTTTCTGTTTAGTTTTGAGTTGTTAATCAATGAGACTGTCTTTGATGAATAGTCTCTGTTAACAAAATAAAGGGGGTGTAATACAGCAGCGAGCATTCCCAACATACAATAAAAGTTTGAGACATGCTTAATGCTAAACGATGCAGCAGTTCCTGTTAGGATGAGATAACTTATGAGTATTGCTGGCCCTAATGCTCCCAATACTCCAACAATCAAATGTCCCCTCTTTACTAACTCACTTAAATTGCAGTTAACATAATTTTTAATATCCAATTCCACGTTCTTCACCCCCAAGTTTTTTCATGTAGACATTGCGAAGCGTTTTCTTTTCACTAGTAAAATTAACTAATTTTAACCCTAATTTATTTAAGAAATGGAAAATATCAGCGTTTTCTGAAGTTGTTTCAATTTCAATTGTTTTTTCACATGAATAAATGATACTACCAAACTTTTGATGTTCAATAAAAGTGGCTAATTCATTAGGATGATCGAAAACTAGTTTTAATATATACTGGGTCTTGTCATTGAATTGCTCTTCTTCAAGAATGTTCCCTTTTTCTAAAAATAAGACACGATTACAGACGCCCTCAATATCTTCTAACTTATGGCTGGATATCAAAACACCCACATTCCACTCCTCAGCCATTTTTTTCAATTGATGTAATACTTGGATGGATGTTTCAATATCCATACCATTTGTCGGCTCATCCAGTACCACGTACTTGGGGTTATTCAATAGACTTATAACAATCCCCAACTTTTGCTTCATTCCAAGCGAATATTCCTTTACTTTTTTATTCAATACATCAAATAAATGTAAACTCTTCAAAAGCTCCTCGTATTCACTAAGCTTGAATTTGTTCCCGTAAATTCTCGAAAAATAAGATAAATGTGCTAGCCCAGTCTTATTACTAAACAGCTTAGGTTCCTCAATCAAGTATCCTACGTGATTATTGTCTTTAACTGATCCATCAAATTTTTGAATTGTTTGAGCAATTATCTTCATTAGCGTACTTTTTCCAGCGCCATTATTACCAACTAAACCAACGATTTCCCCTTGTTTGAAATAAAAAGACAACTCATTTAAAGCGACAGTGTCCTTGTATTTCTTGGAAATTGATTGAATATGCACTTAACCATCCCCCTGTTTTTTTCATTAATTTGATATATCTTTCCAGTATCGAACGGCAAGATATACTGCTGAAGCCATGAAAGCGATTGAATATTTAAACAAAAAGAAAATCTGCCACATATAATCTTTCGGAAAAAACATATCGCACAAAATAATTCCACCCAACATGATAAAAGAACTTTTTAAATAAATTAGGTTTGTTCTTTCGTCCTCTTTACCTATTTTGTTTCGAAGGATAAATATAAGCCCTATGCCCACAAACAAAAGCAGAAAACCGCTAACAATCAGTATGTTCCAATTACCATCTGATTGTTCCACCCATGCTTTTAAGGGCAAAAAAAGTGTATTTGTTACATAATCAAACATCATTTCCATGATCCCCTTTCTCATAAGTAAAAATTTCGTTTACATCAACATCAAAAAAATCGGCAATCCGGAAAGCGAGCAGCATGGTGGGAACATAATTTCCTTTTTCCATTACAAAGATGGTTTGTTTGGAAACTCCGACTTTCTCTGCTAATTCTTGCTGGGACATTCTTGCAAGTACACGGTACTCGTAAACCTTGTTGGAAATGGAATCTCCAAAATCTTTCTTCATTCTCAACACCTCTTGAGTCAAATTATAAACTTCGTTTTTATAAAAGTAAAGTAAACTTATACAAAATAATAAAATGTTTTTATTTTTTATTTTATTACTTTGATTAAATAAAGGTCACAAAAAAAAGAACCTAACGAAGCATTTTGATTTCGTCAGGTTCAACTTAAGCGATTAATATTTTTTTTCAGTGTATACATCCTATGCCAGTTGCGTTTATTACCCCTTTAGACGTCTGGACTCTCTTTGCTACATTTCCTCAGGGGCCTGTATTCCCAGCAGACGAAGCCCCTCTTTAAGGATAACGGCAGCACAGCAGACAAGTGTCAGCCTTGCTTGTTTTAACTCGTTATCTTCCAGAATTCTGACTGAAGCATAATATTTGTTAAATGATCTGGCCAGTTCAATAACGAATTTTGCAAGCAAGGAAGGATCGTATTCCTCCATTGCTCTCTTAATCACTTCCGGAAATGACAGGAATGAAGTAATAATCGGCCAAGCTTCAAGATCTGATATAATGGCCGCATTGTCCGTTTCTGCAAAGCCCCCCTTCTTTAGAAGAGAAATTGCACGCGCATGAGTATATTGAACATAAGGGGCGGTTTCCCCCTCAAATTTCAGCATATCTTCAAAAGAAAATTCAATATCATTTCGACGATAATGTTTCAGGTCCTGAAATATAACTGCCCCGGTCCCTACCTGACGGGCAACTTCTTCCTTATCAGCAAGATCAGGGTTTTTCTTGTTTATTTGATCCAAAGCCAGTTTGATGGCGTCGTTCAGCACTTCTTCGAGCAAGATAACTTTTCCTTTTCGAGTAGACATCTTCTTTCCATCTTTTAAGATCATTCCGAAAGGTACATGCTCCATTCCCTGCTGCCACTGAAATCCCATCTTTTGCAGCACAGCGAACAGCTGTTTAAAGTGCAGGCTTTGCTCGTTGCCTACTACGTATAAGGATTTTACAAAGTGATAGGTTTCATGACGGTAAATGGCAGCCGCCAGGTCCCGGGTTGCATAAAGTGTCGTTCCATCCTTCTTCTTAATCAGACATGGCGGAAGATCTTCGAGCGGAACGACCATGGCGCCTTCAGACTCTTCTGAAAGGTTCATGTCTGCAAGCATTTGAACGACATTATCCATCTTGTCATTGTAAAAGGCTTCCCCTTGAAAAGAATCAAATGGGATTCCCATCAACTCGTAGATGCCTGAGAACTCCTTTAAGGATTCTTCACGAAACCATTCCCATAATAGAATGGCCTCTGGATCGGCATCCTCCAATTTTTTGAACCATGCACGAGCTTCATTTTCTAACTCAGGATTCGTTTCTGCTTCTTCATGAAACGTGACATAAAGTTTCAGCAGCTCTTTGATAGGCTGTTCTTTTACTTTCAGTTCATCTCCCCACATTTTGTAAGCGGTTATCAATTTGCCGAATTGCGTTCCCCAGTCGCCTAAATGATTAATTCTTACGGGTAAGTAACCGCATTTTTCCGTGATCAGTGCCAGGGAATGACCGATAACGGTTGAACGCAGATGCCCCATTGAAAAAGGTTTGGCGATATTAGGAGAAGAAAAGTCAATTGTCATGACCCCGCCGTTTCCATGCTCCATATCTCCGTAATGGTTCTTTTCAGACACTATTTTTTTCAGCACAAGGGATGATACCAATTGCTTATTAAGGAACACATTTACATATCCGTTCACTGCTTCTGCCTTTTCAAAAAGTGACAAATTCATATTACCGGCAAGTTCACGTGCAATGTGCTGGGGTGATTTTCTTAAAGTTTTTGCAAGATCATAACAGGGGAATGCCAGATCCCCCATATGCTCATATTTTGGCTTTTCAATCATTTGGACCATTTTGTTTTTTTCAAACTGTCCATTCAGCGCCTCAAATAAAATGTCTACAAAATCATTTTTGAAGTTCATACATTCCCTCCTCAAAATAAAAAAAGCTTCCGTCTCTTAAATAGAGACGGAAGCTTTCAATTTCCGCGGTACCACTCTGCTTGTTTTTCCATACAGAAAAACCACTTTACATGAATAACGGGGTCTTAACCCGGCTTTCCCTACTAATTTCAGGCAAGCATCTCAAAAGTCCGGTTCATTACTTGCTTCATGACAGGCTCACACCATCCCTGACTCGCTTACTTTCCGCAAATAATTACTCTCTTTATCAACGATTTTATTTTATATTAATGTATATTATATCCATTCTATTATAAAAAACAATCTTTATTGAAAAAAATTCAAGCTAAGCTGCATCTCTGGATGCTGAGCCAGACCAAAAATGATCAAGCTTCACTTCCTCACTTATTCCCCAGCTGCTCCGCCAAACCGATTAGAAGCCCTTCAGTTCCGCGGATGTAGCAGAGCCGGTAAGATTCCTCGTACTGAACTACTTCCCCTACGAGCTGAGCACCCAGTTTAGTCAGTCTGGATACCATTTCGTCAATGTCTTCTACAGCAAACATGAGACGCAGATAACCAAGGGCATTCACAGGAGAATTCCGGTGATCTGATACAACTGCTGGGTTGAGAAATTGCGAAAGTTCAAGCCGGCTATGGCCATCCGGGGTGACCATTACTGCAATCTCAACACACTGATCACCCAGTCCTGTGACGCGGCCAGCCCATTCACCTTCTACAGTTGCTCTGCCTTCAAGTTTCAGGCCAATCTCTTCAAAAAAAGAGATGACGTCATCGAGGGATTCTACAACGATGCTGACATTGTCCATTCTTAGTAAATTGTTATTTTCCATAGTTTTATCTCCTTATGTAACACAGTTGCTAATAAAGTAAATAACTTCGACTTTCCAGCAAACTATTCCTTCTCTTTGCTTCATCAAATGGTTCGATTCTCTTTAAGCTCAGATAACGGGATAAATAGGTAAGAAGATTTTCATAAAAAACAGCAGGTGCACTTAATAAAGTGCACCTGGTGAATGATTTACGAAATACAGTATCTATTGGAAACGGAAGCAACAGTTCATTGTTCACTGCTTCATTGTATTTCCCTACTCCACATTACTATGCTTTAAAAAAGCCTGCTCATTTGAAACCTTCTTCAGATCAGCGTATTTCAGGCATATTGCATCAAAAAGAAGGTGGACACATTGATCGAATAATGAACCCAGGGGCTGGACCGTCGGCTGTTCGCCTTCTTTGCGGTACTTAGTGGCTGCGGGTACATGGAGAGACATGAATGCTGTTTCTGCAAGCGGACCTTCTGAATCAGCTGTAACTGCCAGAACGAAGCAGCCTAGTTCCTTTGCTTTTTCAGCCGTCCACAGAACACTTTTCGTTTTTCCTGAACCGGATACGGCAACAAGAATATCATCACCCGACATGCCTGGTGTGATCGTTTCTCCTACAGCATAAACCTCCGCTCCCAGATGCATCAGGCGCATGGCAAACGATTTTGCCATTAGTCCCGAGCGACCTTCTCCTGTGACAAAAATCCTCCTATCATTGTTTAATTCCTCAGCGATGGCGATCAACTCACCATTGTCTATTTTGCCTAATACGGTTTCAATCTCTTTTAAAATCGTGTCCGTTCCGCTCATTGCATTGCCTCCTTTTCAAGAATCAGGGCTCGCAGTTTTTCTGCTGCAAGACCGGGATTTTCTGCTTTTGTAATAGCCGATCCTATGATGAGAATGTCAGGAAGCTCTTTCATCCCGCTGATGGATTCAGGCGTCAGTCCGCCTGCTGCAGCTGTCTTAAGTCTTCCGCCAGTAAAGGTAAGGCTTGCTCCCGTCAGCTCTTGTTCATCCTTGCTCACATGCTCGCAGAAAACCGCATGTTTAAACACAGCAAGTTTTTCCCGCTGTTCTGCCGTGGTGCTCAACAGGTCAATCATTACCTGTTTCCCTCTTTTTTCAGCTTCTTTCACGCATGCTTCCACTGTTTGAATGGGACTTGCCCCCATCACGGTCATTATGTCAGCTCCCGCATCAAAGCACAGACCGCACTCGTATACCGCGTTGTCCATGGTTTTCATGTCCGCCATTACATGCTTGTCCGGAAAAGCTTCCTTCAATTTCTGGACGCTGCTCATGCCAAATTCTTTAATTAGGGACGTTCCAGTCTCCAAAATATCAACATGCGGTGCAGCTTTAGATGCTACTTCTATTGCTTCTTCTATCGTCATTCGGTCTAACGCAAGCTGTATCTTCATTTACACCCTCCTAAACCGGTTTAGTATTTCCGTTTTAAAAAAAGAGAATCATCAGGAAGATTCTCTTACAATTAATTCGCAGTCAAACACTTCTTCGGCAGGGGCAACATGTTCACCATTGATTTTTTTCAGCAGGAGCTCTGCAGCTCTCTGTCCCATTCTGTACCCTGGCTGGTCAATCGTCGTCACCCCTGTTTCAGCCAAATGGGCAAGCGGAATATTATCGAATACGACCAGTGCCGCATCCTTTCCGATCTTCAGCTGATTGTCTTTGAAAAATTCAAGAGTTTCCATAAAAACCAAGTCATTTCCTGCAAACAGCGCGGTCGGGGGATTCTTCAGCGAGAACAGCTTTTTAAGTTCTGTTTTCATCTGCTCTCTTTCTGTATGGATCATAAACTCCTGTTTAAGCGGAATGCCTGCTTCACGAAGGGCTTCTTTGTACCCGCTCAGTCTATCGATCCTTGGACTGATGACAAGGGGCTGGGTTGCGATGGCGATTTCCCTGTGGCCGCCAGAGAGCAGATGCCTGATGGATTCCGCAGCTGCAGCTTCATTTGCCGCCAGCACGTAGTTTGCTTTCAATCCTTCCACTCTGCGGTCCATAAATACGACAGGATAGTTCTCTTTGATCAATTTTTGATACAAATCCAGATTTCTGCCGGTCGGAAAAATGATCAGACCATCCACCTGCTTGGCGTGGAGCACTTCTATGTACTTACGCTCTTTTTCTGGATCATCGTCTGCATTGCAGAGAATGGCGTGTATATCATGTTTATGGCAAAAGTCTTCAATTGAACGGCTGACTTCAGTCGACAGCCTGTGCATAATGTTTCCCACGATAATGCCGATCATGGACGTGCGTTTTTGCTTCAGGCTTCTGGCCAGATAATTAGGCTGATAGCCAAGGTCATTAATCGCTGCTTCTATTTTCTTTTTTGTGTCTTCTCCCATATATTCATAGCGCTTGTTGATAAACTGGGAAACCGTGCTTTTCGAAACTCCGGCTTTTCTGGCAACATCCGCCATTGTAATACGTGCCATTTTCATCACTCTTTCAAACATGTCTTCCCCTTCATTCTATCCGATAGATGAGGGGGAATCCACTGCTTTAGCCGATTCAGCCTCCCCTGACTTGCGAGTATTTCTCCGTGTGGCGGGCTTTGTTCACTTCTTCGATAAAGGCTGCAGCTTTTTCTGTCATTTGATAAAGTACCTTATCAGTAAGCTCTGCTTTTGTATTGACAAGTGTGCTCCCCACTCCTACGGCAATGGCGCCTGCTCTGATGTAATCCCCTGTGTTGTGGAGATCAACCCCTCCGGTCGGCATGAGCGGAATATGCGGAAGCGGTCCGGCAATATTTTTCAAGTAGCCTGGTCCGACTGAATCTGCCGGAAACACTTTTATCAGGTCGGCTCCATATTCAAATGCCGTCAAAATCTCTGTTGGTGTAAAGGCTCCGGGCACGCTGATGACTCCGTATCTTTTCGCCATGGCAATCGTTTCTTTTTTGACAGTTGGCGAAAAGATGAATTTTGCACCCGACATAATGGCAGCGCGCGCTGTTTCAGGGTCAAGAACGGTTCCTGCTCCTACAAGCACATCGCTTCCGAAATGAGAAGCTGCTGACTCAATTACGCTGGAAGCTTTCGGTGTTTCCATCGTAATTTCAAGGGCCGTTACCCCTCCTGCTTTCAGAGCACTTCCGATTGATAGAATGGATTCCGGTGTAGCCCCTCTTATGACTGCTACAACTCCGCGTTTTCTGATTTCTGCTGCTCCCATATAATTGGCCTCCTTTTATTATGAAACGTTTAATGCATTGTTTTTCATCTGTTTGTTACCGGACTGTTTTGTTGCCAGAATAGTTAAGATAGCTGAGATGAGCAGCGACCCTGCCATAAAGAGATAAGAAGCTCCAAATCCTCCTGTAGAACCATTCAAATAACCCACGACATATGAACCGACAAATGATCCTAGTGCCCCCATGGAATTAATCAGGGCCATGGCGCCGCCTGCAACATTTCTTGGAAGTATCTCCGGAATAATGGCAAAAAACGGACCGTACGGAGCGTACATGGCTCCTCCTGCTAAAACAAGCAGACCGAAGCTTAGCCAGAAATGATCAGGACCGATTAAATAGGATGCGTAAAAAGCAATCGCTCCAATGAATAGAAATGGCCAGACAAACTCTTTCCTCTTTTGAAGCTTATCTGAGTAATGCGAAGCTAGAAGCATCAGAAGAACGGCCAGCACATAAGGAACAGCCGAAAGCCATCCTGTTTGGACAATGCTCATATTCGGAGCTGCTTTTATGATCGAAGGCAGCCACATCACAAAACCGTATAGTCCGACGCTCCAAAGAGCATATTGTGCAGCCAGTAAAATAACAACTTTTGATTTAAACGCCTCTTTATAGTTTTTAACCGGCTTGATGCCCTGCTGTTCCCGTTCCAAAGCATACTGCAGGTCCGCTTTTTCTTTCGCGCTCAGCCATTTAGCATCTTTTGGATGGTCAAATACGAGTTTCCACCAGAGGAACGCCCAGATGACCGCAGGCAGGCCTTCGATAATAAACATCCATCTCCATCCGTAAGCTTCAAGCAGGTAACCTGAAACAATCGACATCCACAGCACCGTCACAGGATTTCCAAGAATCAGGAACGTATTGGCTCTTGAACGCTCTGCTTTGGTAAACCAGTGACTTAGAAAGACCAGCATAGCAGGCATAACGGCACTTTCAACTACTCCGAGCAAAAAACGGATCGCAAACAAGTAGTTGACATTTGAGACCATTCCGGTCAAGGTGGCAAGAATCCCCCAGCCGATAAGCGACCAGAAGATTAATACCTTGGCACTCTTTTTTTCCGCATAATGCGCGCCGGGCACCTGAAAGAAAAAGTAGCCGAGGAAAAACAGGGAACCGAGCAGAGATGAAATGGCAGGCGTAATCTGCAGATCTTCTGCAAGGCCCCCCGCTGCTCCGAAAGCGTAATTCGCCCTGTCCAGATAAGCAAGGCTGTAAGTAATAAAAACAACGGGTATTAAGCGGATCCATCTTTGCTTTGCAAGCGGCTGATTCATGGAAACGTCCTCCTCAAATAGTCTGATTCATATAGTCAAATAAAGCATGCCTGTCAGGGTAGCCATCATTATCTCCCTGGGACTGAACAGCAAGTGCGCCAATTGCATTTCCCCGCAGAACAGCATCGTGCAGGCTGAGGTTTTCGAGCAGACCGCTGATGAGCCCGACTGCAAAACCGTCTCCCGCACCTACGGTATCGACAACGGCTTCTACCGGGAAGGGACTGACAACCCCTTCTTCTTTAAAGGTTTTGTAATAGGCTCCATCATCTCCAAGCTTGATGACAACTGCTTTTACACCTTGATTTAAATAAAATGCAGCAATTTCCTCCGGACTGCTCAAACCGGTCAAAACCTTTCCTTCCGCTAAACCGGGAAGGACATAATCTGCCTGAACGGCCATTTTGTTCACGGTTTCAATCATTTCCTCTTCGGAAGCCCATAATGCCGGCCGCAAATTCGGATCAAATGTTATGCTTTTTCCAAGTGTTTTCATGTACCTCTGTGCTTTTTCCGCAAATGAACGGGTATGAGAAGAGACGGCAAGCGGAATGCCTGTCATATGTAAATGTGCCGCACGGCTGAAATAGTCAGGCCTGAAATCTTCTTCGTTCATATAACTTGCTGCGGAGCCCTTTCTGAAAGACTGAACGAAAGGGTCACCCGACAGAACTTTTTCCTTCAGCTGGAACCCTGTCGGATACCGCGAATCTTTAAAAACATGCTCTACATCCACTTTTTCCTCTGCAAGCCTTTTCATAATGTATGTGCCAAATGCATCTTCGCCGACCTTGCTTGCCCATCCGGCATTGAGACCAAGCCTTGCAAGTCCGATCGCAACATTCGTTTCAGCGCCTGCAAGTTCACGGGTAAAGTGCTTTACTTCATCAAGCGGTCCCGTCTCATCAGCCATGAACAGCGCCATCGCTTCACCAAACGTCACAACATCCAATGGTTTCATACCCTCTCATCCTTCCATCTGATTTTCTCTTGCTAAACCGATAAATTCTTTTAATCTTTCGTGGGGCTGTATTGGGAATTCCAGTGCAGCCGGCACAGATTTCCCCGTCCTGTTCTGAAACATCCTCCACCCTGCATGTTTTGCCGCTGACAGTCCGGTCGGGTGAATCTTTCCATCTCTTAATGCCACTTCTTTTAAATGTAAATAGGAAATGTACTCACGTAATCTGCTAAATGCTGATTCCGGCTTCTCACCTGTAAAGTGCCAGTTTCCAATGTCAAACGTCATCCTGATTGGAATCTCTATCTTCGAAGCGCTTTCAAAAAAGTCGGCCAGATGCTCAATTTTACCTCCTTGAGGTGTCTGATCATTTTCAATCAGGAGCTGTATCCCTTTATAATCCTTTAAAAATAGATTCAGTTCTGCAAGTTCAGAAACTCCATGTAAATAATAACCGAGTGGGAGTTTCAGCCATTTTGCCCCAACTGCAAGAGCCTCACCGAACACTTTCACTAGTTCATAAGAATTTAAGCGTCCCCCCTCACTCCATACCTCAGACGGCGCAGAGTAAACTGTGAACATATCTAGACGAGTAAGTTCTTCTTTCAGATGCAACAATGAGTCACTTTCTGAAAGCAGCTCCTTGCGTATCTCAATTCCATCCGCTCCTGCTTCGGCTGCTTTCCGGATAAAATCCAGCTGGCCTCTCTCTAAAACTACTTTTCTGTCAAAAACATTCATTGGAATGATAATCAAGCAGCGATCAGCCTCCTAATTTATTAATAAATCGGTTTAGTAAATCGGTTTAGTGAAAGTATAATCTTTTTGAAAACGTTTTACAACTACTATTCACAATTTTTTAAAACAATGGATCAGCCGCCACTTATTTTCATCATTTATAAACCTTGAATCCTTCCTGCAATTGTGCAGATTTTTAATATCCTGATAAGTCTCATGGAATTCATGTTAAAATCAGGTAACGATATTATGATTAAGTGCGGACGGTGATCGAAAAGTGGCTAACATTAAAATACGAGTTCAAGATACGATTATAGAAATTGAAGAAAACGAAAGATATTTTATTGAAGTTAAAGATAAGAGCTTTACCGGTTCAATCCTTGAGAATATGAATTTTGAGTTCGGCGGACGCGTATTCTTTTACATCCTCACTGATGCAGAAACTGTTTTCACCTAAGAAAGCCTCTGCATGAAGAAATTGAAAAGGGACCGCACAAATGCAGTCCCTTTATTTTATCTATAATATTTTAAGTACTTGGTTTCAAGGTATTTGCCATTTTTATCGTAATAGACGTTTTTTATGTAGTGCCATACCGCATCAAAATCTTCGTAGACCTTATAGTAACCAGCTGAATGATATTTAGTCGTAACATACGTCCAAGTATATCCTCCGCCGCCCGGATCTTCTACCGCCTGAATGGAAACGCTTTCTCTATTTGGGGTAGTTGATGCATTCAGCTGCTTTGCCGATGCGCTCTCGCCCGCAAATCCTGCAGTCAAAATCCCTACTGATAGAAAAGTGACTGTCTTTGCAATCATTTTTTTCATATCTTTCTCCTCCTCTAAAGTATTTTACTTCTTTTTCCAGTTTAATATGTTACTAAATACAATCAAAGGGTATATTATACTATTTTGTATTATTTTTCTATCTCTCTCTTATTTTTCTATTTAAAAACCCAGTCCTTCTAAAGGACTGGGTTTTTAAATAAAATTATGATTTTACTTGCTCACCATTGAAAACTTTAACCTCAGGCGGTGCAGCCAAAAACTGCATCGCTTTTCCAGAAAACACTTTAAAATGCTCGCTGCTGTTATGAAGTTCAACTGCTTCTGCATCCTTCCACAGCTCGATCATTTTGTACGCTCCTGCTGTTTCAGTGTCTTTCATTAAATCATAAGAAATGTTGCCATCCTCTTCTCTTGAAGCTGCAACAAGCGGACGAATTTCGCTTAGAAAGTCAGCTTCCTTTTCAGATAATACCTTAAAACCTGCATGTATAATGATCATTTTTATATCCTCCTCTTTCGTTATTTCCACTCTGTAATTTTTTCAACAGGAAGTCGGACAGACTGATAGCCTTCATCTGCTGCTCTACCAATTGAAATGAGCATAACAGGATAGTAGCGCTCTTTATCGAGTCCGTAAGCTTCTGCAATCTTATCTTTTTCAAAACCGCCAATCGGATTTGTATCAAAGCCGTGTGCTCTTGCAGCAAGCATCAGCTGCATGGAAACGAGCCCTGCATCAATTAAGTTCATATCTTTTAGCTGATCAAATGTCATTACCTCAAAAAAGCCTTTTATGGCCGCAACCTGCTGATCGCGTACATCCGCAGGCATAAAGCCTTTTTCCACAGCAGTGCTGTAGATTTCTTCAAGATATTCATCGCTTTTCATATCTGCAAAAACAGCAATTACAGCGGCTGACGTTTCAACTTGTCTCTGATTAAATTTGGCAAGCGGCGCAAGCGTTTCTTTTCCTTCTTTAGTGTCAATGACAACAAAGCGCCATGGCTGAAGGTTAACTGATGACGGAGCAAGTGCTGCTTCTTCAAGAATCTCAGCTATTTCCTCTCTGCTGATTTTAACGGACGGATCATAATTTCTGATGGATCTGCGGCCTCTTACAATTTGCTGGTAGTCATTAATAAGTGTTTGATTCATGATGTATGTTCCTCCCTGATGCTATTCGTTTATTTTTTCAACATTCTCTTTAATGCGGGAAAGCATTCCCAGCAGGACTTTACGTTCATCTTCTGAAAAGTCTGCGAGCACATTTGAGATAAATCGCTGTTTTTCTGAGCGGTATGCAACAATTTTCGATCTTCCTTCTTCGGAAAGACTTACGTAAGTAAATCGCTGATCGTCAGGGTTTTTCCTCCGGACAACCATTCCCTTTTCCTCAAGCTGCTTAAGGTGCCTCGTCACAGCTGCATGATCAATGTGAACAAGCTTTTGCAGAGCCCTCTGACTGATCTCGTCCACTTCATAAAGCTGGTGGAGCAGATCGAGACGGGCCTGGCTGATGCCTGTACAGCGTTCAAACTTGCTCATCGTCTGTTTTGTAATTTCAAAAACCCGGTACAGTATCTCTTCTTCTTCTTCTTTGCAGAAATGAGGCAATCGCATCCTCCACCTTATATAATTGATAAGTCAATCATTGACCTGTCAACTACTATAAACCATCTATTTTCAAAAGTCAAAAGAGAAGATTTTTGTTTTGACTTCATTAAAAATAGCGCTCCGCCAGGGAACGCTCATTAGTTTTTTCCGACTTATACATATAATTTATTTTTGACCTCTTCTCTGAATCTCCTTGTACAAGTTCACAAAAGTTGTACGGCCATTGCGAAGGTTTTCAGGTCCGTCATTTCCAATTGGATAGAGCTCAAGATTCTCCACAATAACATCAGGCGCCCCTACTTGCGGCATTTTATTGATCATGACAAGCGCCTGGGTTGTTCCAGGAGGTGCAGGTGATGCAATCCATACCCACTCTCTGCTTCTTTTATCATTCAGTCTTCCAGCAGGAATCGTTCTGATCAAACCGTGTCCAAGAAGCTTAAATGCCGCATTATAGTATGCTATGGATACACTGATCTGCGGGCTGCTGAAAGCCCCGCCATTTGATAAAGCTGCATTGAGTTCAAAACTTTCCCCCGGAAAAGCTTTAACATATTGAGTAATGAAACTGTTTAATTCCCCGCCAAGCAAACGGACAGCATAGATTCCGCTGCGTTTGGCAATGACCGCATGAAATCCTGTCCATGGTGAAAGGCCGCCTGTTTTAAAGTTGCCGTTTACAATCCGATTATCTGTCACGCTGGTTCCCCCGAATCCATCAAACTTAATTCTTATTAATGTATGTCCATTAACGGGAGTTGACAGTGCGTATGACTACTTGAGTTAGTTGAATAAAAAATAGATATAAAATCTCTGATGAGTTATTGAATCTTGGCAAGAATCCGTGAAACGGAATCGCTATTTTCATCAATCTTCATGTGAGCACACAGCCTTTTATGAACAGCTATGAATTCAGGGGTCATTTCATGAAGGACACAAAGAATTTGCTCTTTTTCTCTCCCCGTGTACCACCCATTTAAAAGCAACCGCTGATTTTCCGTAAGCTTACCCCTTGCCCCTTCTATTTTTGCCCAGTCTCCAGGATTATTAGGCGGATATCCCTTTTCCATATACCAGCCGGCAGCAATCGACCATCGCATCATGTCCAAACAGTGTAAAGCATAATAAATTTCATTCCTCATACATCTCCGGTAAGCTTCATGTGCATATGCAAAAAACTTGTTTCTCCAAATGTCAAATTCAGCCTCACTGGCCTTATACTTTAGAGGTTTTGATTGACTGCGAAGATTTTCCAGAAAACACTCATGATCTTTAACTATTTTTATATCTCTCAACCACACAGAAGGAGATAAATCACCGCTCTTGTAATAAAAGGAATCAACTTTAATAAAACAGTCAAAGTGAGCAATACTGTATACTGTCCACGGAAAGTCTTCAAAAAACAAAACATTTCCCCATCTTTCTGCCCGATTCTTTTTATTTTGCCGGTACTGCTCAAACTCGTCATCTTTAACCACAATACGCAGATCGATATCTGAATAGAGGTCTGTGTTTCCGGCTCCTATTGATCCCCCATAAAAGACCGCTGAGACGCTATCATCGAGAAGAAGATCCTGCTCTACTTCTGCCATCAATTCTTCCCGCCATTTTGGCAGATTTGAATCCCTCTCTTCAAATTTCATTAATGACATAGTCATAAAAAAGTACTCCCTCCCCTATTAATCTTCCTTGCTGTTTAAGGATTAAACAGCGAGATAAAAACTCATAAATATACACATTATGCCCGTGGTGAGTAAGAGGATGCAAAACAGCCTGCGCCATAATCCGCCGATGAAATAAAGTGCAAGCAAGAGATAATAAATCCCAGCAATAATGCCTAAAAACAACAAAAATTCAATTTGTTCATTTGGAGGAAGAGGATTTGTCAGGGCTGTCAACGCTGAACCTCCAATTAAGAGGATGCCAAAAAGCATCAATAAGTTCTTCATACTTTGCTCCCTGGATGTATTCATTTTATCAGTCTCCCAGTTTTTAAGTTTGCCAGTGCTGGAAAACTCTTCACTTTTCCAATTATGCAAGATAGGTGGTGTCACGAACAATCCTTACTGGAAAGAACGGTCTAGATTCATTGAATGCCGTGTAATAATTAGCCGTTCTTAAGTACTTGGGCTTTGAAATACAAATCAAGCTAATACTTATTTCAGCCTGTCTAAAATCGAGCAGTAAAATTGTTGATATGATAAGAAAAGCATAATAAAAAGCCACTTCAATAGAAGTGACTCTATCGTTTTATGGCGTGTTCCAAAATAGGGTAGAAGCAGTCGGGATTACAACAGCCCATAATAGCACAAACGAATTCCCAACCAGACCCACTATTTTAAGAGATGTTATCTTAGTAAGCAAGGCTGTCATGATTCCGATAATCGGCAGTACTCCTGCTATAATTATGGCTGAATTTGAGAATAAATCTTCGTTAAAAAACCAAGCTGTATACACAAGCATAGAAATTAAAAAAGCCGTAATTGATATGATGCCTGACTTTCTCATATCCATCCCCCTCTCAGGTATAAATCAATTTGTTATCCTTACTTATTTTACCACTTGTTATTTGTTATTAAAAACAAAACAACAGCAATTTTCAAAAAACAGTCTATATAAAACATAAAAGAGCCCGTCACATGGATGGCGGGCTCTTCCTGACTAAAATTCATTCTTTTTCACTTTCAAGCATCTCAATGTAGTGATCCAGCTTCTCTTTGTTCTCCTGAGAAATTTCAGGGAACTGCGGATCTATCTTTTCCAGGCATTTATTCATAACTTCAGAAATGATGTAGCGTGAATACCATTCATCATCTGCAGGGAGTATGTGCCAAGGGGCATATTCCGTTGATGTATGGTTCAGCATGTCTTCAAAAATGTCCTGGTAGCTGTCCCAATGCTTCCGCTCTTCCACATCGCTGAAGGAAAACTCCCAGTTCTTCTTTGGGTTTTTCATCCGCTCGAGGAGTCTTTCCTTCTGTTCTTTTTTCGACATATGAAAGAAGAATTTCACCACTTCAAAGCCATTTTCCGTTAAATAGCGCTCAAAGTCATTGATTTGTCTGTAGCGGACTGCCCATGTTTCTTCTTTCTCCTTCTCATCAGGCACCGATTCTTCTTTAAGCAGATCATGAACTCTCGGAGCTATAACTTCTTCATAGTGGGAACGATTCAGAATCCCGATTTGACCTCTCGCAGGAAGCGCTTTATGGATTCTCCAAAGATAATCATGCTTTTGCTCTGAGTCCGACGGCTTTTGAAAGGAAGTCGTTTTCAGGCCCTGAGCGGTTAAGTTAGAAAAAATGTAGCTGATGGCTTCATCTTTTCCTGCAGCATCCATAGCCTGCAAAACGACGACAATGCCCTTCTTCTCTTCCGCATGAAGGCGCCAGTGCAATTCCTTCAGCCTGTCTATGCTTTCAGGAATAAGCTTCTCCAGCAGTTCTTTTTCTGAGTAATCATGCTTCTCACTCGGTGAGTAATCTCTTAATTTTAATTGTTTATTGCCTTCAATTCTGTATTTGTTTACGTTCATTTTTTCCTCCTAGGTCCGCTGAACAACCATTTCCTGATGCCGCTGAAAAGCTAGCGCATTTTGTGTTCATTCCTCCATCTTTACCCAAGTTCATGAAAGCGTAAACGGGAAACGCAAATGGTATCTCTGCCTCATAACTTTCAATAAGTTTTTGCCTTCTTTATGCCATATGGCGTCCTATGCCAGTTGGCTGCAATCATGCACAAAGCTGCGGCGGATAAACCAAGGCTCAAGTATACATACGTGTAGTTCAAGTCATTCATATACAACCCATAGACTAGCTGCAGCAGCCAGTAGAATGGGTCTGCCATCGCAATATTATGCATGATTTCTCCCTCTAAAAAGAATCCCAGTCCGGGAATCGCCATTAAAAAGACAAGTGTGACAGGTTTTAATATAGCAAGTGCCTGCGTTTCAGTTGATGCGTAAAAAGCCATTGCCATTCCAAGAACGGTCCCAAGCAAAATACCGATTAGGATGATAAGTCCCGCTGTCTCCCAAACAAAAGGCAGTTTTAATAAATAACTGCAGATCACAAAATCAAATAATGTAATGAATGAGGCAATAGTTATTTTGGAAAGAATTGGTACTGCCGGATGTACAGGCTGGACATTTTGAAGCTCTGTTGTTTTATTCTTCCGTTCTTCTACCAGACTGAACAAAATGATGATGCCAAAGAAAAGAAAGGACCCATAAAGGTTAAAAGCATACACTTTTTCAAATAGACTGGAACTCAGGCTGTCTGATTCAATAGGTTTTTCTTCAAGGATCCGCTTTGCTTTCTCAACCGCTTCAGCCGGTTCACGGCCGTCTGTAACCAGCTTTCCTTCAATAAAGCCGATCTTGGCATCAATATCGTTTACCTCCTGAATTAAATCTTCCTGAGTAGCTGAAATCAAAACTTGAACTCCATCCGGAATGCGAAATTGATTTTTTTCTTCTTCAAGAACGACAATTTTCGGAGTATCCGAATAGGTTTCTGTGATGCCGGAAGCCCCAAATGCCGTAATGATTGGGAAAAGGACAATAAGCCAAATGAGCATATTTCTTCTTGAAAGCGCAAAATCTTTTCTTATATAAGCTGTGAACCCTGTTTTCATAGCCTGAACCCTCTCTCGAACGTTACTTTTTTAAAAATCAAAAGACTGATAACGTAAAACACTACGGCAAAAATAGTGAGTTCGATATAAGTACCTGCAGAAGGCCCTTCCGGCAAATATAAGGAATAGTATGCCCCAATGAATGGTTCAAATGGGTTAAATGGTACAGGCTTAATATTCCACATCGGCAAAACGAGACGAATCATAACCGCAAATATGAACCCTGTCACAACACTTCCGGCAAGCATGACAACACTTTGTTTTTTAACAATCATCGCCAGGAGCACCCCGCTTGCAATCATAACGATTGAAAGAATGAGGGTTAAAAACAGGAATTGCAGCAAAAACGCGATTTGATTCACTGCAGGTATGAGTGCCAGGAAGGCTGCTGCAACAATAATCATCAAAAGCAAAACATGCTTACTGAAAAAATAGTGTGCGACCGTTCTGCTTGTTCTCATAACTTGAATCATATTTGTCTCCATATCCTCTGAAATCTGCATAGCCGCCATCCAGAATAAGAGGTCAATAAGAATAATGATATAGAAAATTGTAAAAACCGGAAGCCACGATTCAACCCATGAAACTTCCTGAAATCCAAATGCCAGAATGTTGATTCCAAGCGACATTAAAAGGATGTAGCCGAATATCAATGCGACGATATTATTCCGAATAAGCTTAATCCATTCCATTTTCAGCATCACGATTCCCCTTTCAGCCCCCGGCCGACAACCTTGATGAAAATTTCTTCCAGGCTTGCTTCCTGAGTATGAATGCTGTCGAAGTGCCTGCTTTTAATGATTTCGGTCAGTTTCGTCAAATCATCCTCTTTAGAAAAAGTTATCTTCTTTCCGCTTTGTTCAATTGACACAGTCTGCTTGCCAAAACGCTTCTTATAGTTTTCAGGAGTATCGAGTTCAACAATCTTTCCATTATTAAAAAAGGCAATTCTGTCACAAAGTTTTTCTGCTTCATTCATATCATGAGTTGTCAGGAACATGGTGGTGCCTCTTCTATTCATGTCCTTTACCACCTCACGTACATAGGCTGCAATTTCAGGATCCATACCTGATGTCGGCTCATCCATGAACAGGATTTCCGGATTAGTGACAAGCGCTCTTGCCAGAACAAGTCTTGTTTTCATTCCTTTCGAGTACTCGCCTGCTTTTTTATCTTTCGATTTATAGAGATCCATTTTTTTCAGTATGTCATAAACCTCGTCTTTCCCTGTCCCGTACAATCCTGCATGAAAAATCAAGTTCTCATAACCGGTCAATGTCGGGTAAAGGACATCATTTTCAAAAGCAATGCCGATTCTTTTGTAAAAAGAGTGATTTGCTTTTGACATATCCTGTCCCAGAATAAACACTTTTCCAGGCGGAGGTGCAATCAGTCTGGTTAACAATTTTATCGTAGTGGACTTCCCAGCGCCGCTCGGGCCCAGGAAACCAAAAACCTCTCCCTTCTTCACTTGGAATGATAATTGATCTACCGCATTGCTTTTTCTGTCATATGAATAAGTCAATCCTTTTGCTTCAATTGCAAAGGTCATCTCTCCACTCTCCTTTTTGAAACAATTTAACTAATTTGTTTCATTTGTTATAAAATCAGTATAGTACTTTTTGAAACAAAGTCAACAATTTGTTATAATATTTATGAGGTGAAGGAATGGACGGCTTTAAAGCAAGAACAGATAAAAAAAGAGAACTGATTATACAATCAGCTCTCATGCTATTTACACATTTATCTCCAAGTAAAGTTTCTATCAGGGAAATTGCTGCAAAGGCACAGGTCTCGGTCGTAACCATATACAATTATTTTGGAAGTAAAGAAGGGCTGATGCTTGAAGTTGTCAGGTCTGTACTGGCATCGCAATTACAGCTGGCAGAAGAAATCACGCAATCAAATGACCCTGCTGATAAGAAGATATCAAGACTGATTTTTACAAAAACCGAGCTGCTCAGTCAATTTCATCCTGATTTTATATCTTTTATCATGAATGACTCCAGCATGAAAAAATTAATAGAAGAAGAATTTCTCACCAGGACTTACGAGCTGATTAAGAATTTTATCCACCAGGCCAAATCCGAGGGCGCTTTTTCCAAAGAGCTGCCGGATGAAATGATCATGAAAGTGATTGAACTTTACCGAAAAGATATCTCATCTGAAAACAGTATTCTTTTTTCAAGTCAGGAAGAGATAAAAAGCCATGAAACCATATTAAAAATTCTGCTGTACGGAATAGCAGGCTATAAGAATCTTTAATATAGACAGACTTGAAACAGCCTCCCTAATAGGAGGCTGTTTCAGTTATTTCGAATGAACAGGCAACTCTTTATATTGATCAATATCTTTTATCATGTTTTTCAACGGTCTGATCCAAAAATCTGACTCTGTTAAATCAATAGCAAAATGTTTTTTTACTAGCTGTTCTAGCGGAAGTGTTCCCGTTTCACCTAGAAACTTCAGAAATTTCCCATCAAAATCCTCATCTATTTTTGATTTCTCCAAAAGACCTGCACTTAATAAGAAACCAAATGTATATGGATAATTATAAAAAGGAACATCCGCCTGATAAAACTGCCCATATTTTATCCACACGTAAGGTTCATATTCACTCAAAGCTCCGCCAAACGCTTTTTTCTGGCACTGCAGGGAGAGCTGCTCCATTTTCGCTGCATCAATGTTTTCTGTCTTACTGAGCTCGTAAAAACTTTTCTCAAATAGAAAGGCACCTCTGATTGACATAAGATAATTTAATTGACGTTCAATTTTCCAGCCTAGAATGGCTTTTTTTGTTCGATTATCTTTTGTGTTTTCAATGACGTAATCAATAAATGCTGTTTCAAATAAGATAGAAGCCGTTTCTGCAGCAGTCATTTCAAACGTCTCATCTGAAAAGTTCAGGGAAGGAAAAGCTCTCATTTGTTTGAAATGCCAGGCATGGCCTAATTCATGAGAGAGTCTTCTCGCACTTTCTAAGCTGTTGTCAAAGGAGAGAGAGATTCTTGACTCACCTTCTGAAAGAAATGGTGCACAAAATCCCCCCGGCGGCTTTTCTTTCCGCTGTTCCAAATCCACCCACCCATTGGTGATCACATGATGGATAAATTCAGGAATTTTACCGTCAATCCTTTCAAGAGACTTCGAAATTGCGTCAACAGCGTCAGAAACCGAGAATTCAAGGTGCACATCTTGTGTTGAAGTCATAGCCTCATGCCATGTGAGCTTCTCCTTATTAGCTTCCTCCGCTTTTACCAGTAAATACTCTGAAAGTTCAGCTGAACATTCATCCACCGCAGCCCACATTGCTTCTAGTGAATGCTTTGAAATTCCGTTCTGTTCGAGAGAGTGTTCAAAGAAATGAATATCTTTTACTCTATATTCATTTAATCTTATTTCAGCCATTTGGCCATAGATAGCCGCAAATCTTTCTCGTTGTTTTTCCAGTGTTTTATTCAAACTTTTGAATGCATTGGTTTTCACTTTCAAATCTGAATGAGACATGGCCATATAACTGGCTTCCCCGAAAGTGAACGTTTTTTCCCCATCACCGGCATGAATACTTATGTTCAATTGATTCCGCAGCTGTTCATAGTTGTATTGAAGCCCTCTCAACTTTTCTTTAGAAAGACGTGTGTTTTTATCTTCTTTACGATTTATCTTATTGCTTCTCAATTGACCTATAAATAAGTCTTTCTCAGTCATTCGTATGGGCAATACTCCCTTCTCCTGACGATCCTTATTGAAAAGGTTTTCCGCCAAATTGAACCGAATATGAAGCAGTCTTGTTTTCAGAGCTGAAATTCGGCTGTATACGTCTGCTAACAAAGAAGACTCTCCTTTCTCTGTAGTCAAACAATAATAAAATGACTCCAACGATTCAATTTGACGGATGCTGTTCGAAAAATCGGAAAGTGTGTCTTCATTCATATTTTCCGATCTAGAAACTGATTCCAGAAACGATACTGTTTCTTCCATATTACCGATATACAGGCTGACCTTTTCCAGGTCTGGCCCAGAAAGAAGAGTGTCTAGATTCCAACGGGTTTTATAATCGGCGGTCTTCAATCCCAATCCTCCCATTTAAGCGTTATCATTTTCATCCAGTTTAAAAAACGCATAACACTTTATGTCATGCGTTCTTAAGAGTTGAATTTTTCCGGTCTTATACTCTCAGTTATTTCTAACAAACAAACGATTTAAAATCTGATCTGCTTCCATTAAATCGTCCACTATAAAATCCGCCTGCGCTAATTCTTCCCTGTCGGAAAAGTCAAACCTGCACCCGATTGCTTTTAGGTGATTGTCTTTCGCAGCAAGGATATCTGACAATCTGTCGCCGACAACAGCGCCTGCATTCAGATTGTATTTAAGCAGGATCGATCCTACGAGGTCTGATTTGTTTTGGGAATCAATCTGCTGGATGCTGAAGGTTTCTGTGATACACTCCGCAAGTCCATAGTGATCAACGATTGTCTGAAGGTAACGTGTCAGCCCGTTGCTTGCAATAAACAGCTGAAATCCAGAACAAGCAAGCTTCTCCAGCAATTCCTTCGCATTTGGATATAATGCCCCCTGATCCGTTTGTATCGCCACAAGCAGTTTGTCGAGAAAATATCCGTCTGCAAAATCACGGTCTTCCTGCGGATGATTCGGCAATAATGTCTCCCATACAACCGGAAGAGGCACACCCATGATTTTTCTGTAAAGCGCAATCGGAGTCTCGTTCTCCCATTTTCCAAGTTCCCTAAGCTGTACAAACGTCTCCTCAAGAGCCCATTCCAAAATAAGATCGGTTTGAAAAAGTGTTCCGTCCATGTCAAAAATCACAGCTGTCATATGTATACTCCCTAAGCTTTTTTATTTAAGTCTTCTTTTTCAGCAGCAAGCAAATACAGGATTCCTGCAATCAGTGCCAGAATGCTGAATGTGTTCAGTGTAAATCCCACACTTTTAATCATGGCATCATAAATTTTTTCATCCCATGTGGTAACTCCTGACCCGAACATGGCCGCGCTGATATACTTAGCGGCAAGCAAAAAAGCGGAAATAGCTAAAAAAGAAACACCGGCACCCCGTTTGTTCATCTCACATTCCCCCAGCACTTTTATAAAGACTTGTTTTCTCTCATTATAGCATTTATTTCCACTTTATTTTCAGAAAATTTTCATATAGAAAAAACCAGTGGCATGTCCCTGACTGGTTTTCTTAAGAAATGCAAACAAGTAAAAATCGATTCAAAACGCGCTGTATATCACATAGAAATTGACAGTGCATTTTTTTATTGTTATATCAATTGTCAAATGAGTATTTGTTTCTATTCAAACGAAGGGAACTAGAAAAATATGTTAATATTATAATTGTACCTTTTAAATATGTTAGATTGTTCCGTTTAAATAAATAGATAATGGAGGCATCATGATGTGGTTACTATTAGGACTTATTGCCATTGCAGCAACACTTATAAATCTTTATATGTATAAGACAGGAAAAGATTATAAACTTGCTATGGCTGCAGGATTATCATTTACGGCATTAACACTTTGTGCTGAATACAGTGCAGTGTCCAGGTGGGTAAAAGTGGAAGACTGGTCAGCTTTATTGGATGTAGTACCAGGTATGGAAAAGGCATTATGGTTTTTGACCATTGTTTCTATTTTACTGAATATTGCGCCTGCACTTTTAGAACTAAAGGATAATAAATAATCATTTAACGGCACATAATTACTAGCTATAAGACCTAATTGAACATTTAAAGATAGAAAAAGGCTTAGAGGAAAAACCCTCTAAGCCTTTTCTAGTGATATGGCTGTTTGCACCTCACCAGTAAACCCTTTTAATATGTGATCCACTCGTTTTTTTGTTTATTTTATAAGGAATTCATCAAAATCGTTCTGACATCATCTTTGTTTAATGGTACATAGCTTCCAATCGTGTCTCCCACCATGGAGCGCTCAACCATCAATTCTATTTCACGGCTGTCAATCCCGTAATCTGACAGATTTTCAGGGGCGCCAATTGATGCCCAAAACTCTTTAACACGCTGAATTGTTTCTGCTGCAAGATCATTCAGTGATTTGCCTTCAGTGTTCAAATCAAATACACGAATACCGAGCTGAGCGACTTTTTCAGGCTTTGTCTGTGCGACAAACTCCATCCAGCGCGGGAATAAAATGGCTAGTCCCCCTCCGTGCGGAATATCATGAACAGCAGAAACCGCATGCTCAATCATGTGGGTAGCCCAGTCTGTTTTGACTCCCATTGTTAAAACCTTGTTTAATGCAAATGTCGCATTAAGCATAATCACTTCACGGTAGGCGTAATTTTCAAGATCCTTGATCAGTTTAGGCGCAACATCAATGGTAGTTTTGAGAATAGACTCTCCGAAACGTTCCTGAAGAGGTGCGTTTTCTGATGCATGGAAGTATTGTTCAAATACGTGTGACATCAAGTCAACAATCCCGTATACCGTCTGATCTTTAGGGACAGTATATGTGTTTTGCGGATCCAGGACACTGAATTTAGGGTATGTGTGGATGGAGCTGAACGCACGCTTGTCTTTTTCCTCCCAATTTGTGATCACAGAATTTCCGTTCATTTCTGTTCCTGTTGCAGCCATAGTCAGAACCGTTCCAAGCGGCACAGCTGATGCCGGAGCTGCTTTTCCGGTCACAATGTCCCAGACATCTCCATCATAATGAACGCCTGCTGCGATTGCTTTTGCACAGTCAATGACGCTTCCGCCGCCGACAGCAAGGATGAATTCCAGATTATTTTCTCTGATTAACTGGATTCCCTTGTTTACTGTTGAAAGTCTCGGATTTGGTTCAACTCCGCTCAATTCAACTATTTCCGCATCAGGAATGGCTTTCAGCTGCTCCATGACGGTATCATATAAGCCGCTTTTTTTGATGCTGCCTCCGCCATACACAAGCAGAATTTTATTTCCATACTGAGCTGCCTCGTCCTTGATGGCAGCTGTCTGATTTTTTCCAAAGATAAGTTTTGTAGGGTTTACATATTGAAATTGATCCATTTTTTATTCCTCCAACGGGTATTTTTTAGTGATTGGCGTTGCATAAAACTTTGAGATTTTTTAAAAACCAAGTGATACATATTTTACTTCCAGATAATCATGGATGCCATGATCTCCGCCTTCACGGCCAAGTCCGCTTTCTTTATAGCCTCCAAACGGGGCCTGGGCTGTTGAAGGAGCACCGTCATTCACTCCGACAATTCCATATTCAAGCGAGCCTGACAGCTCCATGATTTCAGCAATGTTTTCTGTGAAAACGTATGCGGCAAGCCCATATGGCGTATGGTTCGCACGGCTGATTACCTCATCGATTGTTTTAAAGGTTGTAATCGGTGCAAGCGGGCCGAATGTTTCGTCATACATGCAGAGCATGTCATCAGTCACATTGCTAAGGACGGTTGCTTCGTGGAAAAAGCCTGCTGAGGATTTACTTGCTCCTCCTGTAAGCACAACAGCTCCTTTAGCGGTGGCATCTGCAATGTGTTCTTCTACTTTTTCAACTGCCTTTTGATTAATCAGCGGCCCAAGAGTTGTGCTTTTCTCCATGCCGTTGCCGGTGCGCAGTTTTTTCACTTCCTCAACAAAACGGTTTGTAAACTCCTCTGCCACACGTTCATGTACGTAAAAGCGGTTGGCAGCAACACACGCCTGACCTCCATTGCGGAATTTCGAACTCATGGCCCCTTGCACAGCTTTATCAATGTCTGCATGTTCTGTCACAATAAACGGCGCATGTCCGCCAAGTTCCAGTGAAATTTTTTTCATGGTATCGGCAGCGTCTTTCATGATTTGCTTGCCAACAGGTGTAGATCCCGTAAATGTAATCTTTCTCACTCTGCTGTCTGCCTGCCACACACCGGTAATCTCTCTTGAACTACCTGTAAGGATATTGATGCCTCCTGCTGGAACGCCTGCCTGCTCAGCAAGTTCTACAAGTCGGATTGCTGTTAGAGGTGTTTCCTGTGACGGTTTGAGCAATACCGTATTTCCTGCTGCAAGTGCAGGAGCAAGCTTTCTTGTAATCATGGCAGCCGGGAAGTTCCATGGTGTGATCGCAGCAACAACTCCGACAGCTTCCTTTTGCACGAGAATTCTCTTGTTTTTAGAAGAAGCTGGAATGATTTCACCTTTTATCCGGGTTGCTTCTTCTGCGTAGAATTTTACATACTGATTGGCATAATCCACTTCTCCGAGAGCTTCATCAAATGGTTTTCCCTGTTCCATCGTCATAATCTCTGCTATCTCTTTTCTGTGCTCCTTAATGAGCTGATGCCATCTATATAAAACATTTGAACGGGTTTCAGCTGTTTCTTTTGACCATTTCCAAAAGGCTTTATAAGCTGCATCGGCTGCTTCAGCCGCCTCGGCTTCTCCGCTCAGAGGTACGCGGGCAAAGACTTCTTCAGTAGCTGGATTCGTCACTTCCATGTAATCAGAAGTGCTAAACCATTTGCCATTTATTAAATTGAATCCCTGTTTCATTTCGTTCATCTCCTTCGCTTGATTACACTCCCTATTAAACACCCGAAAAGCCTTCTTTTGTACTTCCAAGATATTTGAAGGGTAAAACAGAACGTTATGGCCCATTATTCCATGCGATGGTCTTTGCCGTTTTTAGGTGCCATTAAAAAGAGACGCCCCAATTGGAACGTTCTCAGTCTTTCAAATAGTTTTTGATGATCTTACTCGTCTCTTTATTATTACTGATCAGAGAGATATGACGATTTAATGCTATGTCTCTGATTTCAACCGCTCTTATATCAGGGGAGATCATCCCGGAGAAAAGCTTTGGCAATAGGGCAATGCCAAGGTTTGCGGAAATGAACCCCAAAATACTCTGCCCGAACTCTATTTCTGAAGCCACGTTATACGGTTTTCCTTTTTCTTCAAAAGCTTTTTCAATAATAATCCTGCAGTCACACCCTTCAGGGAGAGATAAAAAGGATGCTCCTTCAATATCAGAAAACGTCACTTCTTTTTTCTCGGCGAGGGGGTGATCTTTATGAAAATAAAGCATAATCGGTTCGATAAAAAGCAGCTCCGAGAGAAAGTGATGCTCCACAAACCGGTCGTCCATTAAAATTCCGTCATAGACATTCTCTTTAAGTCCCGTCATTAAATCGGAGAACGTGTGGGATGTTTTAATGCTGATTTTTTCTGCCCTGAAGTTTTCAGACTGCCTGAATTTCTGAGGAAGAAAGGAAGAAGCAATACTTGGCCACGAGCCGATGACGACCTGCTTCTCTTCATTAAGCTCAGCCAGTTCCCTGTGCGCTTTCTGCACTCTTTCTACAATCTCATTTCCCGCTTTTATTAAAAGCTCGCCTTCTTTTGTCAGAACCACGCCGCTTGCTGAACGGACAAAAAGCTGACAGCCGAAATATGATTCAAGGCTTCTGATCTGTTTACTCAAAGCAGGCTGGCTCATGTGCAGCTGTTCGCTGGCCTTTGTAAAGCTTTTCGTCTCAACGGTTTTTTGAAAGGCTTCAAGCCACTCAATTCTCATCTTCTCACTCCAGTCAAAACCTTTTGTTATATCCGCATAACGATGCGGAAGTACTCCTCTTGCCGTTTACATTGTAAGCTAAGTTTGTGCTTAAAAATGAGCATTTTGCTCAAAACAAACGAATTTTATTTGAGGAGGAAATAAAATGGCAAACGTATTGATGGTTGTCTCAAATGCAATTAAAGTAAAATCCTATGAAACAGGGTACTGGTCTGAAGAATTTCACGTGCCTTTGAAGGCGCTTGAGGATGCAGGCCACAAAGTGACCATTGCTTCTCCTAAAGGCGGAGATGCTAAAGTGGACACATTCAGCTTAACTGACCAATGGGATCCACATGGCGTATCCAAAGCTTTTGAGGAGCTTGGACGCTGGAAAGAGACAAAACGTCTGTCAGATCTGAGCGGCAAAGACTTTGATGCTGTTGTTTTTGTAGGAGGCCACGGCCCGATGTTTGATGTTGCCTATGATGCCCATGCACACCGCATCATCAATGAAATCTATGATAATGGAGGTATTGTGGCAGCAGAATGCCATGCGCCTGCTGTCCTTGCATTCACGGTAAGACCTGATGGAACCTCGATTATCCAGGGCAAAAAAGTAACATCCTATCCTGATGTGTATGAGCCGGAAAATGTCCTGGAATTCCTTCCATACAGTGTGGAGCAGGAACTAAGCAAAGTAGCCGAGTATGTAAGTGATTTAGATTCTCCCCAGCTTGCCATTTGGGCTGATGACCAAATCATAACTAGCCGTGACCCGGTTTCTTCAGAAGCGATTGCAAATGAGCTCCTGAAAGCATTGGATAAATAATGAAAAATCTGCAAGAAAAGACGGGCATCTATGCTCGTCTTTTTTCGTTCTTATTAACTGATTCTTGCCATGCCGTTAGAGTATAATTCCCTTCTGCGTTCATTCTTTCATCCAATTATAGATCTGTTTCAATTCCAAGCAGATCGTTTCTCCCTTTTTCAAGTAATCCCTCGCTGTAGAGCTGATGATAGTCTGCAGAAAATTGGATCTCCGGGACGGCAGCCTCCGGAATCCTCTGTTTACACGCATCAACAATATCCGGAATAAGTTTTCGGACTGTTTCTTCTCCTGATAATATAAGAGTTTCGGGATTCAGCATAATGGAGATGACAGAGATAAGATATGCACCATTTTTGACAGTCTCTTCTTGTGTTTGAGGCTGTGTCATTTTATCCTGCAGCGTGTCCCCCTCTCCAACCTGCAAAAATCCGACTTCGCCTGCGAAAGCAGAAAAGCCCCTCAGGATTCTTCCATTAATAAGAGAAGCAGCACCTGGACCGTCATCCGTAAAAATTAAAAGTGATGCATTTTTCGTTTTCTCGCCGTCAGCTCCAAGCACCCAGCCCTGCAGCATGGCATTCACATCACGTTCCACTGAAACCTGCACGCGGAATTCTTCTTCCAGGATCTTCTTTACATGCAGTCCCTGCAGATCATCATAGTAGTTCATATATTTGATTTCACCATCCATCACACCAGCCGGCACACCGATGGAGATGGCGTTCAAATTTGTGAACCTTGTTTTCATTTCATTTATAATGGCTTTTATCGTAGACAGGTAATCCTGTCCGATCATCCGCTCCTCTTTAAAAAGAACGTCTTTTTTTGCATCAGCGACTAAAATCCAAAAACGGGAATACTGAATATAAAGGACAAGGATTGTTCCATATTCGGGGTTGATTCCGTAAATAGAAGCCCGCCTGCCATTGCTTGATGAAGCCATTCCTGCATGCATAATCACGCCTTTTTCTTCCAGATCATCCAGCACTTTGCTCACAGTAGGAAAGCTGAGTCCAAGCTTTGAAGCCAGATCTTTTTTAATGAACGTCTCCTGCTGCACAAGCTCTTTTAAAATAAGCTGTTCATTTGACCGTTTTATGAGATGTGATGAATCGTATGGCGGCATTTTTTCACCTCTTAAGTTAATTGATTTAATGTTTTTATAACGAGAGCAAGAGCTGCTACGCTGACTGCAGTAAACACCGGAATAAATTCAAGAGTCGTGCGGCTTGCGATATATCCGATCAGCGGAACAAATGTCAGCAGGCTGATGTAGGAAAAAGCCACTTGATAGCCAATGATTTTTTTCGCCTGCCCGCTTCCGTAGCGCTTTGACGTTTCATGCATCATGGCCGGATAGAGCGGAGCAAAGCCCAGGCCTAATAGTATGATTCCCGTTCCATAAATCATCACGTTCTCCTGATAGAAAAAAGCTGCTGACCCGGCTGCAGAAATAGCCAGCCCAAGGAAAATCAATTTTCGGTTTCCAAGTGCATCTGCAATAAACCCCATCAAAAACCGGCCAATCATGATGCTTCCGAAAAAGGCTCCTGCCAAAAATCCTGCAGCCGAAAGTTCAAGCCCTCTGCTTTCAACCAGCAAAACGCTCAGCCAAAGACCAATTCCGCCTTCAACAGCTACATAAATGATATAAGCCATTACAGATAGGTATGGAGCTATCCCGCAGATCCAAGGTTTATCCTCTCTAACTTCTTCTCTTGCACCGCCTTGCTGTTTTTGCTTCCAAAAGGACAGGGTCATAAATAAAGACACGGATAAACAAAAAATAACCACACCGATAAAGCCATACCCGGCCTTCCAGCTCCCAAATTGTGTGATGCCGATTGTCAGTATAACCGGGCTGAGTGTTGCACCGATCCCCCAGGAGCTGTGAAGCCAGTTCATGTGTTTAGAAGAAAGATTTTCAGCGGCATAGCTGTTCAGGCCGGCATCAACCGCCCCGGCTCCAAGACCGAGAGGAACCGCAAGCAGAAGAATCAGCCAGTACGATTCGCTTAAAGAAAAGCCAATGATGGCAAGTGCAGTCAGTGTACAGGAAACAGCAGTCACCCTGCCTGTTCCGTAGCGTGCCAAAAGCTTCCCGTTCAAAAACCCTGATATAGCCGAACAAACCGTGATTGTCATCGTAATAAATCCTGCGTACTCAAGGGGCACACCAAAGTCCGCCCTCATTTGGTTCCAAGCCACACCAAGCCCCGTATCAGGAAGGCCAAGTGCAATAAAGGACAAATATAAAAGCAAAAGAAACAAAAAAGCAGGTTTATGCTGGACGTTTTGGCTCATGATCTGATCTGGACATGCCCTCTTTTCTATTTGACTCATATATGACTCTCCTCTGACCAAACGGATGGTTCGAGCTTCATGCATGAGAAGACTGTCTGAAATGAAGAGTCTTTCGGACTGCAGGCATATAATCCAAACTGGATTTCATTTGACGCTCTGAATAGATGGGACATTCGAATCTGCCTGAAGGATTTTCCGTCACGGGAAACTTCTGTGAGAAAGTCGTTTTGTTTTCTTGTCAGCCTGTACCACATAACCGTATCCTCATCTTTTTCTTCCTGAGAAATGGCCCAGTCGGAATAGCCGTGATTTGTCACTACTGATCCAAGCAGCCATTCTCCTGATTTTCCTTTTTCTACTGATGCTTTCAGCCAGTTTTCCGAATCCATGAATACCATGATCCCGCTCTGGTCATAAAGTTCTTTGCCGCTAAACTGAACTTTGACCGTAAAAGAAAATTCCTTTTCCCCAGTAGAAAACAGGTACGCATGCCCGTTATCAGTCCGGTATCCGTAATTGGTGCGCTGCCAGAAATCCGTAAACGGCATGGACGTAAACGACAGGCTGTGATTGCTGATTTCAAACTCGTCAGGGGCATTAAGCCATTTTCCATCTTTTATGTTTAATGTAAGCATGGTAATCTCCTTTATTAAAAAAGTTATTAAAACCATTTTAATAACTGTTTAAGGAAATGTCAAAAACAGATTCTGGTTCTATTCTGCCGGAAGCATCTATTTCTATAACAGCAATAAAAAAATGATCTATCACTAAAAGAGACAGATCATTTTTTAGCAGTTAAACGAGCTTTATGCCTCTCCTCCAGGCTTCAATAAAGGCACATGCAAGGAATGTAAATGCCCCCCATAGAATCCAGGCTGCACCAAGCCCGATTAGGCCATCATCTGTACCGTACAGCTGCGATCCCCACGTAAGAACAATTCCGTCTAAAAAAGTAGCAGTTAATAAACCCAAGCTGACGCCGGGAATTATTTGCACAGCTTTTAATTTTGCTGCTTTAATGATAAGCAGCACAGAAATCCAGGATACCGGCAAAGCTATAAGAAAAGAAAAGAAGCTGCCTGTTTTTCCAAACATCCCGATTTCTGAACCAAACCTGACAGCCATGGCTCCGCAAAACCAAAATGCCATGCCAAGCAAGATTAAAACGACGGTTTGCTGTTTTGTGAATAATCGCTGATATTGACTGTTTTCTGTATTTACAATCAACCTGCTCATCTCCCCGGAATAAATTATGTAGCACTTGCTACATAATAAAAATGTAGCATATACTACACAAAAAAAGCAATGAGGAAAATGCAATGAAAAAAGGTGAACTTCGCAAGCAAACGCTTAAAAACAAATTGGCAGAATACATCCTGCATCATGGACTTCAAACAGCAAGCCTGCGGAATCTGGCAGAAGCAGCAGAGACGAGCGACAGAATGCTGCTGCATTATTTTCATGATAAAGAACAGCTTCTCACAGAGGTTCTGACGCTCATATCCGATAATCTGATTACGATTCTAAAAAAATCGCCAGCAGATCCCATGCCATACAGCAAGCTGGTTCCACATATGTACCACTTGATGAAAGAACCGGAAGTAAAACCATTTATGAGACTATGGCTGGAATTAATTGCGCTTGCGTCAAAAAAAGAAAATCCCTATTACCCGGTTGCAAGAATGATAGGAGAAGGCTTTAAGCACTACTTTGCTCTTCTTCTCGATGCGGAAGATGATGACCAAAAAGAACGGCTGGCAGCTTTGACACTGGTCACCGTTGAAGGAATTGCACTGCTTGATGCCATAGATTTTGACGCAAACATCGAAAAAGCAATTGAGAGCATTACTTCCCATAGCGAAAAAAATATATAAAACGGCAGAAGGGTTTCTGCTTGGAGCAGAAACCCAGAACACACTAATTTTTAATTTTTTCAGCGACAGACAATATGGCTGCTACCAGCATTTCAGGCTGATCATGCATGATGGAATGGCTGCTGTCAGAGATTTTTATGAGTTCGCTGTTATTGGATAGTGAAGTTAGATTTTGCTGCGCTTCCAGCCATTTTTCCTCAAGTTTTTTTCCCTCAAGTTCCGTAAAGCCCATCGCTTTTGCCTGCATATCCGGCTTCTCAGGTGTAATGACTGCCAGAGGTTTATCTCTTAGCGGAATTGTCTCAGCAAGCCTTCTTTCAAGGATATTCATTTGCTTAATTTCTTCATTCATTACACTGAAGAATGGTACATCCCAGTGTACTTGAACATATTTCGCAGGAGAAAGAAATTCTGGTGCTTTATCTGAAAACATCTTCTCGCCTAACAGTCTGACGAGTCCTATCCTTGCGAGAAGGCCGTTCATTGTTTGGTCCTGAGTTTCAAAGAATACATCGTTGTAAGCTTCAGCCTGCTCGGCAAAAAACTCATTTCTGGCATCTACCAGCACCATGCCCGCTACTTTTTCCGGATATCTTTCTGCGAAATGCCTTGTATAAATGCCTCCTGCTGAATGTCCTATTAACAAAATGGGTCCCTTTATTTCTGTTTTTTCTAAGACAGTATATAAATCCTGAATAGTGGAGTCGACCGAAAAACCATCCTCTGGAGAATCACTATATCCGTATCCTGCACGGTCATAAGTAAGAACTTGGGTATATTTAGACAGCTCCACTTGAATGTTCTTCCAGTCATATGACCATTGTCCGGCACCTGATTCGATGACAATCGCCGGCAGGTCAGTCTTTTCTCCCCTGATCACTGTATGAATGGACCGATCCCCGATTTTAATCATTTGCCCATTCGAAGGATAATTGTTTTTTGCCTGGCTATACCCATACCATTCATAAATTGAACCCATAATACAAGACAAAAGAATGATTCCTGCCGCTGCAAAAGCAATTGGTATAAGTATCTTGCGCTTTTGGGATCTAGTATCCTTTTTAGGGTTCATGACCCATCTCTCCTCGAATGTGTGTTTTTATAAAGGCATTTATCCTTGCAATAAGATGTTAATAAATTCATCATTGTTTGCGTACAACTGCTCTTAAAAATTTTACTATGTAAGTCGTTTTAATTGATTCCTTTACCATGCCTTCCGCAGTCAGAAAGTCTCTGATTTGCCGTTTTCGGTTCGGTACCATAAGCAGCGGCAGTTTTTCCGGGTCAAACCATCTTGTCTGCGCTGTTTCAGGTCCTTGAGCAATTAATTCTCCGCCTGCCGGCTCAGCGAAATAGATATGCTGTATATCATTTTCATCACACATATGATATTCACCTATTTTTGCTTCAATTTTAATGCAGCACCCTGTTTCCTCTTCTGCCTCTCTAACCGCACATTCCTCCAAGACTTCGCCCGGATCAGCCCTTCCACCGGGCAAATCCCAGATTGGATAATCGCGGCGCTTAACTAATAAAATGTTTCCTTCGTTATTTTTGATGATTGAAAAACATCCTGCTGTTGCAATTGAATTCAAAGCCCTCTTAACTCCTTCCAGTACTGAGCTTCAACATTATTATGCTGATGTGCTTTTTAACTCATTTAATGACTGGTGTCTTTGCACCTTGTACCCAATCTTTGATAAAAGGAAGCTGATGCGGATTAAATTTATTTGGCAGGTCGTGTTTCTCTAAAAAAACAACTCTCTTACTCTCTTTATTTTGAGTTAAATGCCCAGAGAATTTTTTTGTAAAAAAAATGACTTGCACGCTGTAAACCTTGTCTCCATTTTCATATCCTGCAAATCCATTTTTTCCGGAATAAATGCCAAATAAATTCAGGTCTTCCAAGGTTAATCCTGTTTCCTCCCACACTTCTCTTTTGACAGTTTCTTCAAAGGTCTCTCCCAGTTCAAGCAATCCCCCGGGAATTCCCCATTCTGAATGATCTGTTCTTTGCTGAAGAAGGATTCTGCCTTTATCATCTTCAATAATGGCTCCGCATCCCACGGTTAATAACGTCTGGTTGCCGATTAAATTTCTCATCGTTTGAATATAGTTGCTCATCATTGATTCCTCTCAATTAGCATTTACACTTCCAATTTTAGCATAAATATCCATATGTTCATTAAAAAAAGACACATCATATTAAATGATGTGCCACAGTGCTGGTTAATAAGCTCCCTCTGAATAGGTCAGCTCATAGCTGTGTGTATAAATTTCAAAAATATTGCCGAACGGATCTTCCACATAAACCATTTTGAACGGCTTTTCACCAGGATAGTATTCCCGGATCGGCATGCGCTGTTTCCCGCCATGTTCAATGATTTTCTGAACCATGCCCTCGATATCAGGATCCTGGATGCAGAAATGGAAGATGCCCGTTTTCCAGTATTCAAAATTGTTCTCAGGCTTTTCATTATGGGGAAACTCAAACAGTTCAATTCCAATTTTGTCTCCAGTTGAAAGATGGGCTATGCGGAATGTTTCCCACTCATTTCCGAAAACGTCCCTGCACATTTGTCCAATTGCAGAGTCATCGTTTTCTACTTTAGAAGGTTCCATTAGGACATACCATCCGAAAACCTCTGTATAAAATTTGACTGCCTTGTCCAGGTCTGGAACAGAAAGTCCGATATGTGAAAATGATCTTGGATACGTCAGCATTGATTAAATTCCTCCTCAATTGTACGATAAACTTTTGGTACAAGATTAGTGTAACGAAATACGCTGAATGATGTAAGTATGCACTTTTATGTCAGATACTATCATTGAGGTAAGAAAGGAAGAAAATAATTGGACACAAATAAAGGTAAATTAAAATGTTCTATTGAATATACACTAAATAAAATAGGAGGAAAATGGAAAACGGTCATCCTTTGGCATCTGGGCACTGATGGAACGCTAAGATACAGCGAAATCCAACGGCTTCTGACAGGTGTCACCCATAAAGTACTGAGCCGGCAGCTGAAGGAACTTGAAGATGATGGGTTTGTAGAGCGCAGGCAATATAATACAATGCCTCCGAAAGTGGAATATAGCCTCACTTCAAAAGGAGAAACGCTAATGCCGATCCTTCAGCACATGCATGTGTGGGGCAAAGAAAATTGGGCTGAATAAAGGAGGAATCATGATGGGCTGGATTTCTGGATTACTTGCCGTTGCATTAGGGCTTGCTTACTTCATTGACCAAAAAAGAACGAACAGAAAAAACGTATCTCATAATCCTGGTGAAGAGAAAAACTTTATGATGGGCGACAATCGTTATTCAGGCGGCGGAGAATAACAATTGCCGCCCATTGTTTATTTTAAGGTGTTTCAAAAAGTTAAAAAACAGCTCCTTTCTTCCGAGCTGTTTTAACTGCTGAATTTATCGCCTCACTCTTTTATTGCCGTCCTTTTCCCGTATGATCATACATGTACTTGTTGAATGAGCTACAAGACTCCCTTTTTCATCGTAAATGTGGCACTCCAGCAGCCCCATTGTTGATCCCTTTTTAATGAGTCTGCCTTCAGCTCGAAGTACTGTATCCCAAACAGGCTTCAAAAAGTTTAATTTTAACTCTACCGTTGTAAATAATTCATCGTCGGCAAGCGTGCTTCCAAATGCATAACCCATAGCTGCATCTGCGATGTCACCTAACACTCCGCCGTGAAGAGTGCCCATTGGATTATGGTGTCTCTCTTGAGCCTTCATTTCAATTGTTACTCTTCCTTCTTCCACACCTATGATTTTAAAGCCAAGAAGCTGCGCAATGGGTGCATCCGGAATCTCACCCTTCATCATCTTTTTCAAGCCTTCTAACTGATTCATATAATCGCACCTTCCACTATGTAATACTTAATAATAAGGATAGATCAAAGACTATTTCAAGATTATTCTGTTATTTAACTTATAAATTTACAATTATAGCAAAGACATCTATTTGTAATATCAATAGAAACCTATTTTCCCCCTGTTATCTGCACCCTTTTAAACCAGTATTCCAAAGACTCCATCGGCTCTTCCCTCACATGCGCATAATAGATCTCCAATTCCTCAGCCTTAACAACATCTGGCAAAGTAAATGAAAAGTGAAAGTCTTTCTCTGTTTTCACATCATAGATTTGAGGCTCCAGTTCTGACAACCCTTCCCTTTTGATTGCATGCTCAACATCTTCCATGAGATATTTCCAGTCCATCTTGGTGTTCATATCCGTCCGGCTGCGGGAAACGGTGCCCGCACTCTTATTATCAGGAATATAGAAAATGAGATAATCGGTTGGAAAATGGTAGTAATCAAGTCTTTCTGACCAGCTTCCGCTTACATGCACCCTGCTGTTTTCGATGGATGTTTCAAAAATAAGTGAATCTGGCTTTACCCGATCAATGGAATGAAACAGAAAGAAACTGACAAATAGGATGCAGATGACTATTGGACTGAACAGCAGGATTGCAGCCAGTTTGTTTTTCTTCCATTTGCGGATGCCGGTTACTAATAAAAGAATCAGTATTAAAGCTACTATCAATGTCATTGTATAGCCCTCAAACTGTCATTTCATTTTCGTATTTACATTCGAGAGCATGGACTAACTGAGCATTAAGTACGTCTGCAAAAAAGCCAATTGAGAGTGAAGCGAGAACAATAGTACCCCCCACTAAGGCTAAACTAGGGTGAAGAATGCCAATGATTATAAACAGCAGAATCCCTGCCGCATAAATGGAAGCAATCATCCAAGCGCACCCTTTAATTCTGCTGAGACCTGTTAAAGCCGCTTCTGAAAAAGCCTTCCTTTTCTCGATAAGACTAAGTAAGTGCACAGCCTGCTGCAAAGCGATGGCAAAAGGGATGACAGTCAAATAAATTCCAGCCAGTACGATTCCTTTTAAATAGGCAAACTCCGGAAATTGCTCAGCAGACAACTCAGCGAGACCTGGAAGCCAGAAAAAACTCAAACAAAAAACAGCCACCCCTACCAGGAGCACAGAAGCTTTCAAAAAAAGGATATATCCATTTTGCATAATGCACCTCATTCCAATGTTTTCCTATATATTACCCTGTTATTTATTGTAATTCAATAAATTTTTGTTGTTAAAACAAAAAAAACAGCCAACTTCCATGAAAAAGAAAGCAGCTGTTTTATGGGATGAAAGCTTATGCATAAACACATCTCCTCAGTGAAAAATAAGGAAAAATCAACTAAATAGAGAAGGAGAAGTCCATGATTATCCTTTATATTCTTTTGGCATGTATTTCTATGCCCCAATCGATTGCCGGTGATTTAAATTCTTTGCAGACACATTCCTCAAATACTCATGAGAATTATCAACTAACCGAATTTTTCTATCATCATAACCAGACTGCCATTTCCTACCCCCAGCTATCCGGTATGAAGGATTCTTCTAAGCAGGAAAAATTAAATAAGAATATCAAAACCGATGCCTTAACAGTCCTTGACTATTATCCTGATGGAGCCATGACGGATGGATTGACTTTAGACATCATGCACACGATTAAAAGGATGGACCGTGAACTGCTGAGTATACAGTATGATGGACTCGGCAATGTATCGGGCACAGCCCACCCCTCTAATCATTTTTATACCTCAACGTACCTGCTGACTGATGGAGAGCGGGTAAAATTAGATCAGCTCGTAACTCTGAACGAAGCTTTTGCCGAAACGCTTAAGAAAAAAAGCAAGGCATTATCCCCTGCCATGGAGGGCTACCTTGATGGATTTTCGAATCAGGACCTGCTTGCTAAACTTCAAACTGCCGATCAGCTTGAAAGGATTGGAGAAAACGATCAGTCTGATGTTTTCAGCTATTGGACAAAAGATTCCTTAGGCATCAGCATCGGAGTAAGCCATGCACAGGGAGACCATGCGGAATTTGAAGTGCTAAAGAAAGAAATCGTTCCTTTTTTGAAAAAACCGATAGCAGAATAAAAAATTGTTTTGATTTGCAAGGTACGTTTCCATTAAGCATTTATTGTACGACTTGATTTTTCATCAAAATAAGAAGCCTTAGAGGGCATCATCACAGCAACAAGCAGACCTGCCGCAAACAGGACGCTTGCACCTGAAAAGACAAGGCAGACTGTCTGCAGGGTGAACCATTCTGCTGCTAATCCTAATAGGAGCGTCAGGATAATTTGCACGATTCCCTGAAGCATATCAGCAGCGCTTCCAAACCTGCCCATAATGGCGACAGGGACATTCAGCTGAAAGAAAGTCGCATAGCCCGAATTGGCGAACGCCATAAAAAAGCCGAGAAAAACAAAAGACAGTGTAGCTGTCATAAATCCGTTTGAGCTGTAGAAAAACAAATACCCGACAGAAGTCATCAGCATGCCTGTACCCATATAGAAGCCTAGCTTCATTTTGGAAGCAAGTGCTGCTGATGCGGCAGCGCCGGCGAGCGCACCTAGTCCTGTCAGACTGACGATTATTCCGTAATCCTGATCTGTCAGCTCAAGATGCTGCTTAATAAAGGTTGCCTCCTGAGAATCAAGGGCAAAGCCAATCAGCATGGCTGCCTGAAAGAAAACGTATACCGCCATAAAATAAGATGCCTTTTTTCCAAATTGAAAGACAGTCCTCCAGTCATCGACAATCGTTTGAAATCTGCCGCGTTTATTCGATTGATACGGCTCTTCCTCTAGCTCCGGCAGGAAAAAGAGAATAAATCCGCAGGCAATAAAGGATACAGCATTGATAAAAATGCAAATGTCTGTTCCAAAATGCATAATCAGAAACCCTGCAACTGCAGGACCGGTCAAAAAAGCTCCGGAGCTTGCCATTCCCATTATAGAATTAAATCTCTTTCTCTTTTCAGAAGGAATCATTTTCGTTATGTAAACAGAAGAACTTGGACCAAAAAAAGAACCTGCCATATTAATAAGCAGAACAGCCAGATAAATGAACCAAAGCGAATCCAAAAACGGGATGACAGCCACCATTCCGCCTCTGAAAACGTCAGTGTAAATCATCAGCTTCTTTTTATCCATCCGGTCAATAACACTGCCGGCCCATGTGTTTGTCATCAGCATGGAAATCGGCCTGATTATATAAAGTCCTGCAACCGCCGCCGCCGAACCTGTTAAGTTCAAGATGGATAAATTGATGGCAATCAGGTAGATCCAGCTGCCTAAATTTGATATGCCGATTCCTGAGATAAGCAGAGACGGCACTTTCCATGCATTCATTAACCCACCCCATATAAAAGAATTATGTAAAGATATCTTACCACTTTTCACCAGTCGTTTTTTCTTCAATTGTGAATCTTCTCCAAATTTTAGAATTTTTTCAAACAATTCTTGCCGGCATTCTCAATCCCTTTTTTTCATTCAAAAGAGAAGGTACAATAGACCAAGAAAGGATGTGCTAAAATGGCTGTCGTTCTGCCGCATATTGAAGATGCCAACACAACGGGCTATATCCCTCCTGCTGGAGATTATGAAACATTTGAAAATGAAACGGATTATGAAGAAAAAGTAAAAGAATGGGGTCTTCGCGTAAAAAAAGAGTACTGGTATAAGGAACGTACACACCAGAGACTTGTTGCAATTAAAGGATACCAGTCTTCCGGTGCATCACATACAACGCTTGTCATCCAGTTTCAAGACGGCAATCTTTCGTGCATTCACCCGGCTTACTTGAAAGAAATGCAGTCGGGAAATTTCGGCAAGGAAGTAAAAGAGCCTGCTCCTGATGCTGCTCCTGCTATGAGTACAGAAGAAACGGCATTAAAGGCTCCTTCAGAACCTGCCGTGACACTTTCTGCCAAGCAGGCTGAACCCTCTGAAGAACCTAAAAAGCCTGCAGCTAAAAAAGCAAAGCAGCCAAAGCTCGCTCTGCCTGATGACAAGGTCCAATTTACGGCAAAAGTAAAGCAGCTGGCGCTCAGCTGGAATCATTTTAATGAAGAAAACGACGAAGTAGTGATACTTGAAGATGTAGTAATTGGAGGCGAAGATCCCCTTGAAGTCGGACTTGCCTGGTGCTCCCACAGCAAAACCCTGAAAAAATATGAGCTTGCAGCTGGTGACAGCCTGAACTTTAACGGGAAGATCGTCAAAAAAACATTGCCTAAAGGGAAAGATGTAGAAGATGAATCCATGCTGCTCGACGTTTCTGTACCTTACAAAATCAACAATCCGTCTAAAATCGTCAAAGACTGATCAGCGCACCATTATTGGTGTGCTTTTTCTTATTTTGCCTCCTCTGCAATGGCTGATTTTTCCCCGGAGAGCTTGAAATATTTCACCTCCATTTGCGGATACTAACGTTTAGAAAAGGACGCGAGGGGTATTTATGCTACATCAATGCTTCCGACTACTATTTCAAGAGGTGACGACAAAAAGATGAGCATGAATCGAGGAATCATAACAGCAGTTGGTGCGATAGCCATTGCACAGGGATTAAAAATATTCACCTACAAACGTCTTTCAGGAAAATGGGATGTGAAACAAATTGTCACGACTGGCGGAATGCCGAGCTCCCACTCAGCGGGCGTTGCTGCTCTTTCCACTTATGTTGCAGCCAAAAATGGGACAACATCCATTGAAACCGCAATTGCCGTCATTTTCGGCATTATTGTCATGTATGATGCCCAGGGCATCAGGCGGCATACAGGCGAAATCGCCAAACTGATCAATGACATTGACGGAGAGATGGCCGTTATTTCAGAGCACCTTCCAGGTCTTGGCCACATTAAGCGCGAAGAAGAACTGAAAGAGGTGCTTGGACATCAGCCTCTTGAAGTTGTTGGCGGAGGTATTTTAGGTGTGGTTCTTGGGTTAATCAGTGCAAAACTTGAGGATAATTAAGAGAGAGAGCAAATAGCTCTCTTTTCTTTTTGTGAAGAAAGATTTCGTTAAGAAAAAACCTTACTTACATCGTTTACTTCCAACTACCACTGTTTTACTGCCAACTTTGGATTCTTTACTACCAACTTTCATTCGTTCACTGCCGACTTTTACCGAATAACTACCAGCTTCATTGGATTCGTTGCCATCCGGCTTCTGCTAAAGGATGATTATTTCAGCTCAATGCCCGCTTCTCAATCTTCTCCATGAGATGATCCACCAGCTGATCGATCTCCATCGACAGAGACTGTTTCTCCCCGTGTTTCCTGACATTAACACTTCCCGCACTCTTTTCCTGATCGCCCAGCACAATCATGTACGGCACCCTGCTTTTTTGTGCCTTTCTGATTTTATAGCCAAGCTTTTCCCCGCTTGCATCCAATTGAACGCGTATGCCCTTTTCTGCCAGCTTATTTTTGACTTCTTCTGCATAGCCCAGGTGTACTTCTGCAACTGGAAGAATCACAGCCTGAACCGGGGCAAGCCACAAAGGAAACACACCTGCAAAGTGCTCGATAAGAATACCAAGAAATCTGTCAAGAGAGCCTGCAATGGCGCGGTGAATGACAACTGGACGTTCTTTTTCATTTTTTTCGCTGATATAGCTGCAGTCAAACTTCACAGGCATCTGAAAATCAAGCTGCACTGTCGCACATTGATGACTTCTCTTCATGGCATCCTGGATGTGAAAATCAATCTTTGGTCCGTAAAAAGCTCCGTCGCCTTCATTTATGCGGTAAGGCATCCCCATTTCGTCCAGCACTCCCTGCAGTGCCGCTTCCGCATCCTGCCAAAGCTCATCATCCCCCATTGAATTTTCAGGTCTAGTTGAAAGCTCGACCGAATAGTCAAATCCAAGAGTACTGTAAACATAGTCAATCATCCCAAGAACGCTTTTTACTTCCTCCTGTATTTGATCCGGACGCACGAACAAATGAGCATCATCCTGACAAAAAGTCCGTACTCTCAGCAGGCCGTTTAAAGCCCCGCTGTACTCATGCCGGTGGACCTGACCGAATTCCGCATATCTGACCGGCAGATCTCTGTAAGAAAAAAGCTGCTGGTTGAACATGATCATGTGTCCTGGACAATTCATAGGCTTAAGCGCAAATGTTTCTTCATCCACATTTGAAAAATACATATTTTCGTGATAATGATCCCAGTGGCCGGACTGTCTCCATAACCGCTCATTCATCATAAACGGGGAAGAAACCTCCTGATAGCCTGCTGCACCCTGAACCTCCCGGAGCAGCGACTGCAGCTCGTTGCGCATCATTTGACCGTTTGGCAGGAAAAAGGGCATGCCGGGTGCTTCTTCAGAAAACAGGAAAAGCTCCATCTCTTTACCAATCTTGCGGTGATCCCGTTTCTTTAATTCCTCCTGCTCTTTTTCAAACAAAACCATTTCTTTTCTGCTTGCAAATGCTGCACCGCTTATCCGCTGAAGCACATGTCCTGACTTGTCACCCTTCCAGTAGGAGCCAGCAACTGCGTGAAGTTTAAAGGCTTTAATGTCAGAGATGAAGAGGGATTCATTCGATATGTTCATATACTCCCCGTGCCTGCAGACGGACACACTCTCCCCGTCCATTTCACGCAGCTGCTCCGCTTTTAAAAACTCTCCCTTTTCAGAAAATAAATCTGCGGCGTCTTTTGGGGATAAAGAAATGCAATCCCACTTCTCTCCCTGATCTAAGATGCGTTCCATTTCCGCTTCAATGTCTTTCAGTTCTTTTTCTTTTATGCTGTGCGGAAGTAGAAACTCTGCATAAAAACCTTGCTGATGAGAAGCCTCGCCCCCAAGAACCGCTCCCGGATACAGTCTGCTGACTGCCCTTGCGAGAAGCTGTGCACTTGAATAATTGATGACCTCCTGATTTTTTTCCTTTTTCTGATTTTCCATCATAATCCCTTCTTTCGCAGAAATATAAAAAAGCGCACTCATCCCTATAGCAGGGACGAGCGCGCTTTACCCGTGGTTCCACCCAGATTTCCGAACTAGAAAAGCGTAAGTGCCCGCATCGGTGTGCAAACCTTTACCCGAACTTTCCTATACAACGGCTCCAGAGCAATAACGCAGCGGCTGCGGCACGGCATTTCCTCCGTGCGGTTCAAAGGCGGTAAGTTCATGCTCCTGCGCCGGGAAGTTCTCAGCCATCCTTCCCTCTCTGTTGCGCGGCGTTCATGCCTCGTGTCCTTTTCGAAACCTTTAAAATATAAAAAGCGCACTCATCCCTATGACAGGGACGAGCGCGCTTTGCCCGTGGTTCCACCCAGATTTCCGAACTAGAAAAGCGTAAGTGCCCGCATCGATGTGCAAACCTTTACCCAAACTTTCCCAAACAACGGCTCCAGAGCTTTAACGCAGCGGCTGCGGCACGGCATTTCCTCCGTGCGGTTCAAAGGCGGTAAGCACATTTTCCGTGTTGGGAAGTTTCCAGCAGTCCTTCCCTCTCTGGCAACCGGTAAAAATGGCTCGTGTCCTTTTCATCACGTTTTCTAAATTAACATGATTTTACAATGTGACTGAAATGATTTCAACTGTTTTTTTAGTTCATGTAAAAAATCTCTGATCAGTGATGAGAATTTTTCACTGAGCAACCAGTCTTTTCAGGTATGTTTTTCTGAGGTTCACTGCCCTTTTACAGGGAAATAAATCTCAACGATGGAAATTTTTTTAAAAAAAGACGCATGTCTGAGTCATTTTTTTCGGCTAGGAAGCCAGATGCGTTTCAAAATTTTTATAAAGGATATATCGCTGAAGCCCTCTTGTCTGCTTGAATGCCATGGCGGCGCGCTCTTTGGCTTCGCTATTTTTTCCTTGTTTTTCTGCCATTTCTGCAAGAATGCTGTTTTTCATCCATCCCGCCGGCAGCCTGTCTGCATGGTCTTTGGCCTCTTTAAATTTTCTGCTTTCAGCTGCAATCAGTCCCTCATAGTAGGTTCTGTAGACATGAGATTTAATCAGATGGACGTATTTTTTCGCCTCGGACGGCTCCTGTTTATATAAAGCATATGTCGTTTGAATCAACGCCCGGCGCTCTGAGTTTTTATATTTTGACTGGAATTTTCCCATAGCCTCTTCGGCTTCAGCATCCAGGTTGTTCGCGACTGCATAATAAAACTGATACATTGGATTACTCTGATGCTTGAGAATATATGATTCAGACTTTCGAATGTCCTTTGAAAAGAGGACCGGACTTATCTGGACATACATGTACCACCCCATTGACAGAGTAAGCAGTAATCCGATCAGGTAAATAGGCGCTTCAAAAAATCCAAGTAAAAAGCATCCGAGAAAGATAACCGTATAAAAAATGATGTGCTGTTTCAACATTGTGCCTCCCCTTTATGTACACTAGCTTCATCATAAAGTGTGACCGAAAGGGAAGCAATAGCTTTTATTCCAAAAATCGAATGAGTTCCCGGTTGAACTTTTCCAGCTCATCATAGAATAGGCCATGGCCGCTGTATTTAAACGGAATAAGTTCAGAATCAAGAATGCCTTTATGCATCAGCTCTGCGAAAATAAACGGGCATATTTGATCTTTCATGCCATGGAAAATAGCTGTCGGAACGGTGATTTTCCCTAGATCCCCTCTCAAATCCTCATCACGGAGGGACTCGGCTGTCTGTGCCGTCCCATGTCCGGATGCATCAAGACCAAGGCTCTGGAACCAATTTTTAAAGCTTTCTGAGATGTACTTGGCGAAAAAAATCTGCCCGAATCCTGTCAGCATGTCCGGTCTGTCGGTATAGGTCTGCTGAATCAGTTTGGTGACTTCAGATTTAGCCATTCCTTGCGGATAGTCAGGCCGCTTTGTAAATGATGGAGCCGCTGCCCCAAAAAGGGCGAGCTTCCTGACCCTGTAACCTGAATGCCTCGCCATATACCGGATGGCAATGGCACCGCCCATTGAAAAACCGCCAAGCGTAATATCTTTTAGCTGGAGGATTTCAATGACGGCCTTAACGTCATCAGAAAGCCGGTCATAGGAATAACCGGTATAAGGTCTGTCTGACTTTCCAAATCCACGTAAGTCTATGAGAACGCACCTGAAACCAAGCTTAGGAAGCTGATCCAGCTGATATTCGTACATCCTGTGGTCAACCGGCCAGCCGTGGATCAAAAAAAGCACCTGGCCATCACTTGGCCCCACATCTTCAACGAAGATCTTTACAGCATCATCCGTCCCAATAAAATATCCCATATTTACTCCTTTCCCGGTTACGAGAAATACCCTTTTTCCTCATTTTCCAGCGCGATATGACTTGGATAGTTCTGCTCTGTCATTGTAATCCAGTCGGCGACTTCATTAAGCATTGCCTGAACCTTTTCCCGCGTCAGTCCTTCTTCGGCTGCACGGTACCAGATATCCTCCATGATGGTGCTCAAATTACGCGGGTAAGAAACTTGGTCATATCTGAGAACGTAGCTCAGAATCGGCTCAGCATCCCTTCCTCCCTGTTCTGTTTGGGATGAGTGCCTGACAAGCCATCCCTCCTCATTCCGGATCAGAGTATACCTGTCACTCTTGCCCCATTTGCGGGTGAACACATTTAAATAAAACGTCTCGCCGAGAGTCTGATCACACGGTTCATCGTTCGCCTGCTGATTATTAAGGTAATTCAGCAGTTCCTGAACAGGCCGGATGTGCTGGTAAAACTGGGGATCCCCCGGCGTCATTTTGCGCAGCCGGACTGTTTTTTTCAAATGTTTTGGTTTTGGATTCAGGGAGAGATAAAGAGAGTGGGCGGCTATTCCCATTTCGTCATAAACCTGCTCAATATGACGGTACGACTGAACCTGTCTTTCTTCTCTGGACAGTGAGAGAAAGTGAAGGATTTCCTCAAGCTTAGATTGAATCCTGTTTTTCAGCTCTGATTGTTCGGCACTTAATTCTACTTTCATCCAGTTACCCTCCTAACTAGCAGCAGCTCGCTACCAGACATCTCTGCTGAATTTTAAATCAACCGTTTCCCTCTGATGGATATATGGCTCGTAGTTTGAATCACCGATCTCAGCAGATAGAAAAACGATTTTATTTTCCTTGCTGTAAAGCTTCAGATTTGCAGGCTGCAGTGTTTGCGAAAAGGTTTCACCGTTTTCATCCGCTGCCTCAATTTTTATGACATCGACCCGGATATCAAATTCTTCCGGATTCGAAAGCCTCAGCCTGAACTGAAATTTCCTGCCGTCTTCTGGATCCAGGCGGATGCCTTCAAGGGTGCAGCCGGCCATTTTCCTGTTTCTGCGTTCATCATCTGCAAGCTGATTTACATGTTTGACTGCCTGCTCGCAAATTTTCACAAGAAATGTGCCGGACTGCTTTTCGACCTTAAACACATCCCTTGCATTTTCAAGAAATTCATACAGCCTGTCCAGGTCGTTCAATTTGAAGGAAATCTGATTTGGATTAATGGCACCCTTCATCTCTTTGTAGTCAAAAGACGGGGTCAGAATCGCCGTGTATTTTTTGTTCAGGATCCAGCAGGCTCCCATTTCATTCAGGCAGGCAGGACTTTTATAATAATGTTCAGACAGCACATAGATAATCCACGAATTTCCGCTCAGTTTTTGATGAAGATAATCATAAATGTCTTCATCGTTAGGAATGTGATAGCCGGGATACGAACTGCAGACAATATTCGGCACCTTGATCATTGTCAGCAGATTAACAAGCTCTCTGACATATGCCTCATCACGGTGCGCATGACTGATAAAAATGGTATCGATCAAGTGCAGTGTCTCCTTCCTCCTAAACTCTTACATGCAGTCTTCTTCACATTCTATTCCTCTTTTCCGGCAGATATGAGCGGAAATGGACATGCCCGGGACAGTAAAAAGCGCTCTCCAGTGACAGGAAAGCGCACATAATTTGAACGGCAATGATGAAATTTGAGGATTATGCTCAGAATTTGACCGACCGCCGGTTTGTTTTTTATATTTTTTCTTCTTTTTTACAATTTTATGAAACAATGAATCTCTTCGCTCCGTCTCATGCATGTAAAACGAAATAAAGGGGAGAGAAATAATGAAAAAATGGAAAGTTGTATCAGCATCTGTCGTAACCGCCGCAGCTCTATGGATGTCAGTGCCTCAGGCAAGTGCACAGGAAAATGTACCCTACATCTTCACACTTCCTGAATCAGGTATCATCAAAGAAGGCGCAAGAGGAGAAAATGTAAAAATTCTGCAGCGCGGTTTGAACGAAGCAGCGGAAGCTTCACTCACAGTTGACGGTGTTTTTGGGCCGAAAACAACCAATGCCGTATTCTTTTACCAGAAAGCTAAAGGCCTCAAGGCAGATGGCGTTTATGGCCCCAACACTCACAAAGCATTGTCCATTGACGTTAATACCTTCGGACTGCCAAATACTGTACTCAAGCTTGGAAGCAAAGGAAGCGACGTCCTGAAACTTCAGCAGGGATTGAATGATATCGGTTCTGGACTGTCTGAAGACGGCATCTACGGTGAAAAAACAAAAGCCGCCGTCCTTAAATTCCAGCAGCGCTTCCCTGATCTGGCGGATGACGGAATCTATGGACCCAAAACACGCAGTGTGATGGAAAAAGTGCTGAATAGCTGATTTATGAAAAGCAGAAATATATTTTCTGCTTTTTTTCATTGGTTTTTTGATTAATAATGTTCATTGAATTGAAAAAAAGCCTCATACAGAGGCTTTTTCAGGTACTAGCAAATATAAGCAGAACCGACGATGATAAGCAAAATGAATAGAACAACAATCAATACAAAGCTGCTTCCTAGTCCGCCTCCGCAATGAACCGGATAAGAAGGATATGAACATCCGCAGTCATAACCGTACATGAATCAAACACCTCTTCATTTTGTTTTTCTTTACATCCTTACATTATGAGGTAGGTGGCTGTCCTGTATGTGCATTCGCCCATTTTTCTTAAAAAGCTTTTAAAGTAAATTTTTGAAAACATTTTCCTGTTCAAGCACCTTTACAAAACCAAGCTTTTCATAAAAGGCTTTTGATCCCTCATCATTCATGGTGACAAGATAGGCAGACTCTGCCCCGAGCTGCGCCGCCTCCTGCAGCAGGCACTTCATGAAGGAAGAACCATAGCCCATCCGCTGGTATTCATCAAGAATGGCTACTTCCTCAATCTTTGCAATTCGTGTTACAGGTGAAAGATACAATTCCGCACTTCCAATTGGAACGCCGTTTTCATAGCAGACATAAAGACGCACAGTCTTAGCCAGATAATACGGCTTTTTGCGCTGAAGCTTGGATTTTGCAAAAGAAGCACTTATATGGCGGGCATCGTACAGCTCCATGGCGAAACAGGCATCCTGCAGCACATCTCCTTCTCCGAGCTTTGTCATGACCCTTGAACATGATTCAATTTCTTCAAGCGTATGAAAATAATACAAATCCAGATCACAGTAATACTCTTCTTCATGCAGATAAGACCGGGTCCGTTTGTCCACCCTGCTGTTAAACGGAAGCTTAACATGGACAAAGCTCCTGTTCAGGGCTGATTTGGAGTGAGCAAGCACTTCTTTTAGCAGGATCGGGTGATAGGGTGTCGTCATTTTTGCAAAATGATGACTGTACATGCCTTTTAATGCATCGTCTGTATATGCTTTGTAAAGGGCCGTTTTTTTGACCTTGCAGAACAATTGCAAATATTCATCTTCTGCGGCATCAAGCACCTTTTCGAAATGGACGGCCTTATTCATTCATCGGTTCGAAATATTCAATCCATTCCCCGTCTGGCCCTTTGAAGAACAGATATTTCGCTCCATTCGGCAGAGTTGTAATTTCATCATAGATCAGCTCTGCACCTAATTCCTTCAGCCTTTCCTCTTCCCCCTCAATTCCGCTGACCTTTAAGGCAACGTGATGAACCTTTCCTTCTGCAGGAAGATCTGGGTTGTACCCTTCAATCAATTCAACAATAATGGATCCCTCCACTCCTAAAAAAGCCAGTTTCATATTTCCATCTGTATGTAAAAATCGGTCAATCAGCTGCAGTCCTGCAACCTGCTGATAAAATTCAATCGATTTCTCAATATCTCTTACTTGTATTCCCACATGTTCAAATCCTTTGACTGCCAAAGTGATTCACTCCTATTCTTGGATGATGTCTCGATTATACCAAATCTTCTGGTAAATTCCTTTGTTTTTCTGTACATTCAGCGCCAGAAAAACTGGAAAAAACTTCTCCAGCACATTCAGTGCATCAAAACTGTATACATTTTGTATAGGTTTTGTTTATATTTAATTCAGGACATACGTCCAAATAAAAAAAACAAAAAATGAGGAGTGGAAAAATGAGAAAGATTTTTTCAGTAGTAGCAGCAATGGTTTTATTATTGGCATTTGGAGCAGGTGCTTCTGCAGCAGAGAATGACGCAATGGTCAGAATCGTTCACGCTTCTCCTGATGCTCCTGCAGTTGATGTTGTTGTCGACGGCAAAACAGTTGTTGAAGGTGCTGAGTTTAAAGCAGCTACCGACTACATGATGCTTCCTGCAGGCGACCACAAGGTTGAAATCTTTGCAGCCGGTACAGTTGCTGACGGCGAACCTGTCATCTCAGCAGATTTGACAGTTGAAGCCGGTAAAGCTTATACAGCAGCAGCAATCAACACACTTGATTCTCTTGAACTAAAAGTTCTTAACGACGATTTGAATGTAACTGAAGGAAAATCAAAAGTGCGCGTTGCCCACTTTTCACCTGATGCACCTGCAGTTGATGTAGCTGTTAAAGGCGGAGATGTCCTTTTCCCTGGAGCTGAATTTAAAGGTGTAACAGATTACTTGGAAGTAGACCCTGGATCATATGATCTTGAAGTCAGAGGCGCTGGAACAGAAGATGTAGTACTTGACCTTGCAGGCACTGAACTTAAGGCTAATATGTCTTACACGGTCATTGCAGTTGGACTTGCCGGCGGAGAGCCTGCTCTTGAAGCACTTGTTCTTGCTGATCCGGCAATGATGCCTTCTGAAATGCCGAAAACAGGAATGGGCGGCACATCTGAAACTGAAACAAACTACTTGCCAGTTGCAGCAGCAGCTATCCTTGGATTAGGTGCTTTGATGGCATATGGAATCAAGAAAAAAGCAAGCAGCCATTAAATCGGCAGCCCTGATTCTCCTATTGGCCGGATGTGCACAGACTGGCGAAAACGCCTCACCGGATAAAAAAGAAACGCGTACAGAACAAGCCTCTGCCGTCTCCGTTTCAGCTGAGACTTCAGGGGCAAAGCCTAAACCCGTTCAGCAAAAACAACCCGAAGGAATCAACCCAAGCCGAATTTCTATTCCGTCCCTTAATATCAGTGCAGGCGTCGAATCTGCCGGCCTGAGTGAAGACGGGATAATGGAGCTGCCTTCAAGTGACTCGCTCACTGCATGGTACGAAAACGGCGCGATGCCAGGCGAGCAGGGAAACGCTGTTATTGCAGGGCATGTGGATAACAAAACAGGCCCGTCGGTGTTTTTTAATCTCAAAGAAATCAGCGCTGGAGATGAAATCATCGTCTTCGGAGAAAATGGCGAAGCCCTGACATTTGTTGTACAGGAAATCAATTCGTACCCGTATGATGATGCTCCTCTTCCCGCTATATTCGGGTTCAGTCAGCAGAGAAAGCTGAACCTGATTACATGCACAGGCGAATTTGACCGGAAGAAAAAGACGCATTTGGAGAGGCTGGTTGTGACCGGGGTTTTAAAAGAAGAAAGCTAGACTCATGGACTTGCAGAATTGAAGTCTGTTTGAAAACCCCGAACCTCGGTTCGGGGTTTCTCTGTATTTTAGAATCATTTGCGGCTATACTACACAAATGCTGCCACTTTTTTTCATGTCTTCACGTCATTTGTGGTAGCACTATCCAGAGTGCTGCCACTTTTTCTCGTGTGCTTACTTCATTTGTGGCGCCATTACCCCGAGTGCTGCCACTTTTTCTCGTGTGTTTACTTCATTTGTGGCGCCATTACCCCGAGTGCTGCCGCTTTTCTTCATGTCTTCACGTCATTTGTGGCACCACTATCCAGAGTGCTGCCACTTTTTCTCGTGTGTTTACTTCATTTGTGGCGCCATTAGCCCGAGTGCTGCCGCTTTTCTTCATGTCTTCACGTCATTTGTGGCACCACTATCCAGAGTCCTGCCGCTTTTTCTCGTGAGTTTACCTCATTTGTGGCGCTATTACCCCGAGTGCTGCCACTTTTTCTCGTGTGCTTACTTCATTTGTTGCACCATTACCCCGAGTGCTGCCGCTTTTCTTCATGTCTTCACGTACTTTGTGGCACCACTATCCAGAGTGCTGCCACTTTTTCTCGTGTGCTTACTTCATTTGTGGCGCCATTACCCCGAGTGCTGCCGCTTTTTCTCGTGAGTTTACCTCATTTGTGGCACCATTACCCCAAGTGCTGCCACTTTTCTTCATGTCTCCCCTTCGTTTGTGGCTCCACTACCTTTTCTGTCCGTTCTTTTTGTTCAAATCTATTTTCAAAATGAACAAGTGTCGTGAAAAACATTGAAATTTATACCCTTCCTTTTATTCTGCAGCCAGAAACCTCCTTGCAGACTTAAAAACCAGCAAGGTAAAAAAGATCATGCAAGCAGTGCCGATAAGGGCCAGTGAAACACCCGGGAAGGACATAAAAGTGAAGATAACACTTCCGGCAACAACCAGATAAAGAAAACCAAGCATCTTTTTCACATGTGCTTCAGGGAATTTTTTAAGCTGCATGGAACCGGCCGGCGTTCCAATCATAGCACCTATAATGAGAAGCGCGCCGTGTGTGTAATCCAGTTCCGCTCCGCTGAAAAAATATGAGCCTATTCCTGACAGGACAATAACGGATGCTGCGGCAATGCTGGTTCCAATCGCCTTATTCAGTTCCATTTCTCTAACATTTTTTAATAGAGGAGTCATAACAAATCCTCCGCTGACTCCCATTAATGAAGAAACAGCACCGGTAAGAAGGCCGATCAATGGAATTGATCCCTTTTTTTGCTTCTTTACCTCTTTCTCCCTCCGTAAAAATTGATACGAAAACCATCCTAAAATTCCGATATAAGCAAGTGAAATGACAGCCGAGGCTGAATGAACCTCCTCAAGCAAGCGGACTGCAGGAGCAGTGGAAACTGCCCCAATCATGCCGAACAGTCCAAGCCTTGCCGCTAAAGAGACATGTATATGTTTAAGACGGAAATGCGTAATCGTTCCAGTTATCGTTGAACCCAATGTAAGCATGAGAGACAAAATGACGGCTTGACTCGGGTCATACCCAAGGATCAACAGCACCGGGGTAAGAATAATTCCTCCCCCAATACCGAAAAATCCGGACATGATGCCAATTGCCGCTCCCCCTGCGAGAAATAAAATGGTTTCCATTTCACGTCACAACCTTTCTCTTTCATTGTATCTCTCTCTTATTTATAATAGAAATAAATAAATACAATGAAGTTCATTACGTTTTATAATTAACGGAGGGTGTCATGCAGCTAGACTGGATTCGAACCTATGTAACGCTTGTACAGCTTCGCCACTTCACAAAGACAAGTGAATTCCTTAATCTGTCACAGCCTACAATCAGTATTCACCTTAAAAAACTGGAAGACTTTCTTGGAACAAGTTTAATAAAAAGATCGGCACCAAACAGGCCCTTTGAATTAACGGATGCGGGAAAGCACGTTTTTGAAGAAGGGAAAAAAATGCTTGAGATCAGCATGACCATCGAGCGGATAAAAGAGAAAAACAACGAGGTTTTATTAAAACTTGGAGCAACCCATACAGTAAGCGACGTCCTGCTTCCTGATTTTGTTGAAAAAATCAAGACTATCTATCCCCATGTGCGCCTTCAGCTCACCATCAAAAATCATGAACAGATTGTTGAAGGACTTAAGCAGCACAAGCTCGACCTTGCGCTTGTTGAAGGAAAACGCGGACTTGAGCCATTTAAAGTGAACGTAATAAGCAGGGATGAACTGCGTTTTTATGCCAGTCATCACATTTCAATCAGCACTTCTCCCCTCCTCCTCAGAGAGAAAGGGTCGGGTACAAGAGAATACGCTGATCAATTTCTTCTGTCTGAGAGAATCGATCCTGTTGAAGTTATTGAGGCAGGCAGCCACTATCTCATTAAACAGCTTGCAGTAAGAGGGCTCGGTGCGGCGTTTCTGTCCCATTCTATGGTCAAAGATGAAGTTGAAAACGGAAAACTCGTTCCTCTTGAATCTCATGTTGTATACCGGCCGTTTTATGCTGTTCATGATGAAATAGCTGCAGCTCCTTTCATAGAAGAACTGCTTCCCTTGCTTCTATATGCATAATTGGTTTATGAAGACGAAAAAAAACCACCAGAACCGGAGAATGACACCTCCGGCTGCTGATGGTTTTCATCACTCTAAAGCACTTTTCTGCAAGAGCTTCCTTACTGAAAAAGCCCTGAAAATTTACCATATCCCTCTTTTTCGAGGTCTTCCTTTGGGACAAATCTGAGAGCTGCTGAATTAATGCAGTATCTTAAGCCGTCTGGACCCGGACCGTCGTTAAACACATGGCCTAAATGAGAATCCGCAGATTTGCTTCTTACTTCTGTACGGATCATAAAGTGAGAGAAATCCTTTTTCTCGACAATTTCATAATCTGACAGCGGACGTGTAAAGCTCGGCCAGCCGCAGCCTGCATCGTATTTGTCTGTTGAACTGAAAAGAGGTTTTCCAGAGACGATGTCAACGTAGATGCCGTCTTGTTCGTTGTCGTAGTATTCATTTTGAAACGGGCGCTCCGTTCCGTTGTTCTGAGTGACTTCGTACTGGATCGGCGTCAGTTTTTCTTTCAGGCTGCTTTTATCCCAGTGTTCTTTAATATACGCGTCGCGGCCTGAGCCTTTGCGGTACTGATTATAGCGAACCGGGCTTTTTTGGTAATAGTCCTGGTGGTACTCCTCTGCCGCGTAAAACGTTTTTGCCGGCAGAATTTCAGTCACAATCGGCTTTTTGAAGCGGCCGCTATCTGCAAGTTTTTGTTTTGATTCTTCGGCAAGCTGCTGCTGCCTTTCATTATGGAAGAAAATAGCTGTGCGGTAGGAATCCCCGCGATCAAAGAATTGGCCTCCAGCGTCTGTCGGATCAATTTGCTGCCAGAATAATTCAAGCAGGCGCTCATACGGAAAGATGTCAGGATTAAATGTAATCTGCACAGCTTCATAATGGCCTGTCGTTTCACTGCAGACTTCTTCATAAGTTGGGTTTTCTTTGTGGCCTCCAGTATAGCCGGAAACGACTTTTTCAATGCCGGGCAGCTCGTCAAACGGCTGCACCATGCACCAGAAGCAGCCTCCTGCAAAGGTAGCAAGTTCAAATGTTTTTTCAGTCATCCTGTTTCCTCCTTCTGCACTGTTCTGTGACTTCACCGGCCGCGCAGTCAGAGCTGCTTTCAGGACCGGGTTTGTCCGTTATTTAGCTTTATTATATCATTTCCATTCCATAATCCCAGAATTCTGCTCTCTGGTCCGGGTTTTCCTTGACAAGACAGACACGTTTCTTTACATTAAAATTATTTAAGCAGATGAACAGTCTGATTTCAGCTGTTCTCCACCCGGAGGTTTTGTAGTGAAAAAACGCGAAGATAAAATGTATGAATTAGAGTCGCTCATGAGAAGCATTTTCCGCCAGCTGCGGAATGAGATAAACGTTGTCCTCGGAAGCGTCCTTTCAAGGAATGAATTTATCATCTTAAAATCACTGAAAGAAAACGGACCCCTGAATGCGTCGAATCTTGCAAAAGAGCTGGACGTCTCCGCAAGCCATATTACTGCCGTAACAGATTCCCTGCTGTCTAAAGAACTGATTACGCGCAAACGCTCTCCCAGCGACCGAAGAATTACATTAATCGATTTGACCGATGCAGGTCAAACCGTCCTGCACGAGCTTGAAAAGAAGAAAACGGAGTACTTCTCCGAAAGATTCGACTGCTTCTCTGATGAGGAGCTTCAAAACCTTATCCTGCTGTTTGGAAAGCTCGACCGGACAAAATCATGATACATAGTCCTGCCTCCTTCTGGAAAAAATAAATCCATCGACAGAAGGAGGTCCTTTTATGACTGCACCATACTTATGCCCGAACTGCAAGACAAACCGCACCCGCTTTAACCTAATTGAACAGACGCCAAAGTCTGTCAAGCTGGATCCCCAGACAGGCGATGTCATTCAGGAATTTTCTCAGGAAGCCCTCGATCCGTTTCATCTCGCATATAAAGGGCCTCATTATAAAGTCCAATGCGGCGTGTGCGGACTGATTGAAGATGAACTGACGTTTGTAAAGCTTGCAGAATTAAACCAGAAATAAAAAAACGCTTATTTCTAAGCGTTTTTTTCGTGGTACGGCTTCGTTATGTTCAATCCCGGTCCCAAGCGGCTATTTTCCGTTCTTTTTAATAAATGTCAGCAATGCCTCTGATACTTTATCAGGCTCCTCTAACATTCCCATGTGCCCGCTGTTTTCAAGAAGGACTTCTGTTATATGGTCCCCCCTATGCAAAAAGGTTTTTTCAGCGGGTACAATCTGATCTTTTTTGCCGGCAATCAGCAGGACAGGCAAGTCTTGATTATGAAGGACCTTTTGCCTGTCCGGACGGTTTTTCATCGCGTGCAGCGCGCCTGCTGCCCCTGTTTCAGGTGTTTTATATCCAATCTGCCTCACTGTCTCCATTTCAGCATGGAATGAGTCCATGTTTTCTTCGGCAAACAGCTTTGGCACTAAGTCATTAATAAAGCCTTTCATTCCTTCTTGTTCAATTCTCGCAATGCCTTTTTCCCGGCCAGCTTTCCCGTTTTCATCATCCGGGAGCGCCGTTGAATGCAATAGCCCGTAAGAATGGAGCATGTGCGGATATTTTTCAGCAAATGCAAGGGCAATATATCCTCCAAGCGAGTGTCCGATCATTGTGACTTTCTCAATTTCAAGGACGTCAAACAATGTGGCCAGATCATCCGCCATTGATGTGATGCTGTATTCATCTTTCACTGTGCTTGAATGACCGTGTCCTCTTAAGTCACAAGCGATGACTCTGTAGTTCTCAGAGATGTCCGGTATGATTTTGTTAAAATATCCCCTGCTTCCGCAAAACCCGTGAAGCAGCACGATGCAATGGCCCTCGCCATCATCTGAATAAGATAAAGATACGTCTCCGATATTCTGTTCATAATTTGCCATATGATCTACCTCCGGATTTAGACATCAAACCTATATTTTCCCTTCTTGGATTCATTTAAAACTACATTCACATCACTTTTTTGTGACAATCACCCATCTCCTTTCATATGTTAATGACGAATGAATAGATGGGAGTGCGCGCTAATGAACGAACCGAATAAGTATGCCGAAAAAGCGATGATGTATGACCTGCTTGCCTGCTACTATAAATATACAGACCCGCAGAAGCATGTCATGTATTATCAAAAACACTTGAACGCCATGCAGAAATGGATGTACAGCATGCAATATCAGGCAGCCTCGAGAGTTCCGCAGGGGGGCCAGCTTGAGCCTGGCATGTCACGTGTAAGAGTCATCCATGCTTCACCTGATGCCCCGGCAGTTGATATTTATGTAAATGGGAAACTGACCCTCCAAAATGTAAAGTATAAGGAAATCAGCGACTACTTGAAGCTGCCGACCGGCCAGTACCGCGTGGATGTCTACCAGGCAGGAACGACGAACGGCCCTGTACTGAGTGAAATGTATATGCTTCTTCCAGGCATCACGTATACGATCGCTGCCGCCGGAAACTTGAATTCCATCAGGCTGCTTCCGTTTGTGGATAAAACGTTTGTGCCTGCAGGAGAAGCAAGCGTGAAATTTGTCCATCTTTCACCTGATGCACCTGCTGTTGATATTGCGGTTAAAAACGGGGATATACTCTTTAGTAATGTTCAGTTTACACAGGCAACCAAAAACGTGAAAGTTCCTCAGGGAAAATACGATCTTGAAGTGCGTGTTGCCGGCACAGACAATGTCGTGCTGACGGTTCCAAAAGTACAGCTTAAAAATGATACCGCCTACACGATTTTTGCCGTTGGCTTTGCTAATGGTACACCTGAGCTCGAAGCACTTGCTGCAATTGGATAAAAATGTTTAACGTCATGTAAAGATGATAAGCCAATGTAAAAAGCATGTTCAATTTCTGTAAAATCTCTATTTTTCCTCCCGGAATCGATTATGATGAGGTTGACCAGCAGGAATGCAGGTTAAAAAACTCATTCAGACAGGTTACAAGGGAGGAAAAAGAAAATGAAGAAAGACATGCTGTTAAAAGTTGGGGCTTCTTTATTGGCTATCTCATTAATGACTGCTTGTAACGACACAGAAACGGATGCACCTGAGGAAGACAACATGGAAGAAACAGAAGGCACCGAAGAGGAAACAACTACTGAAAAGGGTACTGAAGAGGGTACTGAAGAAGAAACAACTGAAGAAGCACCAGAGGAAGAAGAAGGCGCTGAAGAAGAAGAAGGCGCTGAAGAAGAAGAAGGTCAATAATTTTACCATAAGCAAAAAGGAGGCTCACAGCCTCCTCTTTGTCCGTTAATTATTTTTCTGCGCTTTCTTTTTTTCATCTTTCAAATGCAGAGAATAAACCGAAGCACTTAGAAAAACGGCACAGTACGATACGTTCATAAATACTTCATTGTACTTTTCTTCTGCATAGGCAAAGTACGCCATTCCCCCAAAATACAAAGAAATCATCAGCCCCGCTGCGCTGATCATCAAAAAAAGATCCTTCAACCCTTTCACCTCTTATCCTCTTTTATCTCCTGGTCAATAATTTTGGCCTGTTCGTTTTCATAGGCCACTGTATAGGAAGCTTTTAACATCTGTTCCGAAGGCTTTCCGCCCGTTTTTGGCTGTACAGTAATGTCTGCATGCACGATGATTTCCTCACCGGATTTTTCTGTTGTGATTGTCTCAATTGACATAGATGAAAAACGGTTAAACTGCTCTTTGAATGCTTCATAGGTCAATTCTGTCTGCAGTTCGCTTCCAAGCAGAGAATAGGCCGTAACATAGTCGTGGAAGTCAAGACTCTCTATGTAATAGCTGACCAGATAATCGGCCGTTTCTGACTTTTTATTTTCACTCATTTCTCCTGAATCGTCAAGACCTGTATATGCAGGCAATGACTTCATCGGATTTTGCGCCCATGTTTTGGCAATAGGCAGTATATCCTCAATCGGTATGCTGAAGCCAATTTCCCCGTCTTCCATTCTCGCAGAGTTCATGCCGACGACCTGTCCGGTTTTTCGCTCAATAAGAGGCCCCCCGCTGTTTCCCGGTGCAATAGGTGCAGATATTTGATGTACGCCTTTGTACGTATACGGAGGAAGATCAAAATCTCTGTTTGTTCCGCTGATAATACCTGTTGTCACCGTGTTTTGAAACCCTAAAGGACTTCCAAGAGCCAGAATTTCCTGTCCAAGTTCAGCATCGAATTCTTCTGCGATCCGGACCGGCTCCTGCCCTTTAAGCCCCTCCACTCTTACTAATGCAACATCTGTTTCAGTGCTGATGCCAATGACTTTCCCGTCGTAGCCTTTCGCATCCGTCGTTCTCACTTTAACTTCGTCTGTTCCGGCAACCACATGCGCATTTGTGAGAATGTCGCCTTCCATGTTGAAAAGAAATCCTGACCCAACTGTTCCATCTGCAAGCTCAACCATTACTGTTTTTTTCTGCGTTTCCCTGATAATCTCCTTTAAATCAAGCTGCATTTCTTCCTTTTTTGATTCACGGAGAATAGAAGGCTCAGAAAAGATGTTTTCTGCAGCGTCACTTTTAATTTGAACATATCCTGCTGCCCCTGCTGAAAAGATAAGGAGTGACAGCGAAATGCTGATAATCCAATTCTTTTTCATATACGTCCCTTTCTTATTGGTGCTTAGTGACCGTGTTTTTGCCTGCATGCCATGTCATGCGTTCAATGGCAAACGAAACCTCTTGTTTCACTCCATATGAGATATGTGAGTATTCAGCTTCTTCACCAGGCTTAAGTTCATTTGGAAATACATTTGTTTTTCCTTTTTCAATAAGTGTTCCCTCTTCATTCTTTACAGTAAAATAAATCGTGATGGACTGGACGGGAGCACCTGAAATGTTTTTGACTTTCCCGGTTATATGAGCATCGCCGAATTCGTCTTCTTCCACAGCGGGATTCGACGTTTTCAGGACTTTGTCTGTCCGTTCCTTCTCTTCATTTGCTGCCATGGCTATCTGCTTCAGCCTGTTCTGTTCAGCCTGTTCAAAATGGGTCCGCTCTGATAGAATCTTCTCCTTTAAGGAAAGAAGTTTTTCGTTGTCCCCATCATACTGCAGGGCTTTATCAACAGACACAATGGCTGCATTAAATTGCTTTTCTTCAAGATCTTCTTCTGCAGCTGATGAACCGATCAGAACCATTTTGGCCTTTATCTGTTCTTTCACTTTACCTGCTTCCGCTGCATCTAAAACAGTCACTTCTTTGAGCTTTTCAGAAAGCTCCTCAATCGTGTTAAGCGTTTCTATTTCTTTTTTCACTTCGGCCACTGTCACATTTCTGTCTGCCTGTTCAAGCTCAGCTTTAAGTTTCGCATACAGAGGCGATGAATGTCCGCTGAACGTTTTAGACAGTACGGCTATTTGCTTTGCCGCCTGATCCAGATTTCCTTTTTGGATATGGGCATTGATCTGATCCAGGTCTTCTTTATCCTGAAGAACACCAAGAAGCAGTTCTTTTTCCTGTTCCAGAATCCGGTAGTCTTCTCTAAGGGCAAGTCCTTTATCTGCAAAATCAAGTGCTTTCTCATACTCTCCTGCAAGGGCTGTATCTTCCGCTTTTTGCTGATAGGAGATCACTTTATCATTAATCGAAGCCTCATGCTTATCCGCTGCCGTCAGAAGCATCCATACAAGACCGATGCTTGCAGCTGGAAGAATAATCAGGGCACGCTTGGATATCCGGTAATGCTTCCATTCCTGCTCATTCATAAATACTTTTTTTCCGCAAAATTGACAATAATTCGAAAGGGGATCTATTTCTTTTTCACCACAATAATGACACTCCATGTCCGGCCTCCTTTTCTGAGTACAGACGCCTTATTTCGACTCAATCTCTATTAAGTATACATGGTTCGCTATTTTCGCTCTACTTTCATTCGTGCCGCGAAGCTTCATGATGGCAGGCCTATTTTACTAATAATCAGGTTTATAAGACAGCTTCTTGCGTCTGCATTCTATCTATTACTGATACACCTGATCACTGTTCAGCTTGACCGGTGTCAATTGACTCATTTTTTAAAAATAAAAAGCACCGTATCTGTTTTAAGATACAGTGCTACTTTTCGAAGTCCGCCGGCACAAAAAGCTTGAACCGGATATCATCATTTTTCAGATTGAATGATTCTGCCTTAGCCTTGAGATTGTTTTTAAGCTTCAATTCGGTAATCTGAACGGTAACACTTTCCTTTTTTGGATCAATGTATACATACTCGGGCAGCGGATATGTCTTTTTAATATAGCTCATAACATACGGCACAGGAATCGGCAGCCTGCCGATTGACAGACGTTCAACCTTTAACAGCAGGTTCCCGTTCTCATTCACCTGAGGCTCAAATGAGAGCGTCAAATCAACATCTTTTCCAAAAGCCTTTACCGAACCATACAGGTTTACCTTATCTTCAAGCAGAACCTTGTAATTCAGTTCCTCTGCTTTAGCTTCTTTCACCAGATAATAGTTAATCAGCCGGTTCAGGTCGTTCTTTGAAGAACTGACGGTAAGAGGAATCGTATCCCCTGCTTTGAAATCTGCTGTTTCTGTTTTCGGCTGTTCTGCGGGCAAAAACGGAGATACGGCCAAAAACAGCAGAAATACCAGATTTAATGTGAGCAGTACGATAAATGCGAGTTTCCATTTTCCCATTGATATCATCCAATCCTATTCGTTCTGTTCAGACAAGCTTGTATAAACTCTGTCTGCAATTAATGAATACCCTGTTTCACTGGGGTGAAACTCGTCTACATACAGCAATTTGCCATAAGATCTGGTTGCAAACAAATCTTCTGTCGGAACAAATATAGCATTTCCGTCAGCCATAATCATCCTGTTTGACGCCTGATTCCATTCCTCGACAATCGTATCAATCTCGCTCAGTTCAGGGAGCATGAATTTAAATGGATTGTAGAGTCCTGTATAAACAATAACGGCATCAGGATTTGCGCTGCGGATCGTATTTAAAATTTTCTTAAACCGCTTCTCAAAACGCGGCTGTTCCTCTCTGTACGGCTCAAGCTGAAGATCCATAATATGATTGCGGGTAACTTTCATGATATCATTTCCGCCGATTGTCATCAAAATGATGTCCGCTTCTCTCAGCTTTTCAATCACGTCCCGTTTGCCCAGTACTTTTAATAAGTCATTCGTTTTGTGTCCCCTGACGCCGAAGTTGGATACATCTACTGAGGAAACCTCTTCCTCAAGCTGCAGAAGGTCGCTGACATCCCCTACATATCCACCATTGTTGTCAGCGTCCCCGACTCCTGCTGTCAGTGAGTCTCCTACTGCAACCACGTTTAAATTGCTTTCAATAAAGTCAGAGGGGATAGGTTTTTTCGTATAAGGGTCCTCCGCTGCTTCAGGTTTCATAGCCATATTAGCAGGCTTTGCAGAAAAAACGTCACATCCGGCAAGCATGAGACATAATCCTGTAAGAGCTAAAAACGATTTCCGCATGTTGTTATCCCCCTTTCCTCGTTCTTTTAGCCTATGATTATACCATGCTTTTGCTTACAGTTACAGCGCAGAAATCTGTACAATGTACTCTGTAAATTAAAAATACCCGCATTTAGCGGGCATCAGTCATGAATTTTCTTGGCATCCCCGATGATTTCTTCATACGGCACATTCTCAACGCCGTCATAGTCCTTCATCACTTTGCCGTTTTGGTCTACTAGATAAAAAAGCGTTCCATGTATCACCTGATCTTGTCCTTCAGGCTTCTGAACAATTGTTTTAAAGCTGTTTTTCGCAAAAGCGTCTATGTCGCTCTGTTTATATCCGGTAAGGAAATCCCAGTTATCTAATGACAGCGGATACCTTCCTGCATATTCCTTCAGTTTTTCAGGGGTGTCCACTTCAGGATCAACACTGAAAGAAACAAACCTTACGTCATCAAGGCCCTCCGCTTTCAGCTGCTTCTGAAGCTCTGTCATATGGGCAGTCATTGGAGGACAAACGGTGTCGCAGCTTGTAAAAATAAAATTTGCCACCCAGACGTCACCCTTCAGATCACTCAGTCCAACTTTTTCCCCGTCCTGATTTGTATAGGAGAAATCTTCAATTTCATAATTGAGCGCCCCCTTAATGCCTCCGGTTCCGCACCCGGTTAAGAGAGTAAGAGATACTATAAGCCACAGCCATTTTTTCATCACGGGTTCACCTTTCCTTATCTTTCAATAAGGGTAGTGTATCAAAACATGCCTGGCATGAAAAGGATTTCATTTCTTTCTCATAATCTTTTGAAAATCAGACACAAATGCCCCGTAATCAAATTTGACGGCAATTCTGTGCACAGGGTAGTCCGCGAGCGTTTTATACGGCCTGAAATCTGCAATGCTCTGGCCTCTGGCATACTCTGATTCTACAATTACTTTCACAGGCTTTTCTACATAAGTAATCTTTTCTTCCCTGACTGCGCCCCAGAATGCAAGAAGATCGTGAAGCGGGCCGCCTTGAATTTCCGGGTTGTTTTTTTTATAAAAATTCGTATAGTAATCAATCATAGGCTTCAAAATCTGGCCAAATTGATTATCGGTCTCTTTGTAGAATTGATCCAGTTCCTGAATAATCTCATCCGGAATGATGGCGTAATTTGTGACATTCAGCGGAAAAATGGAGACCTTATTCGCAAGGGTCAAAACAAGATTGGCTGCCGCAGGATCGCCGTAGAAGTTTGCTTCTGCAACGGGTGTTACATTGCCGGGGTACAAAAAGGCGCCGCCCATGATAAAGATATCCTTAACCCTTCCGACGATGTTCGGAAAAAGAACGAACGCCGTTGCGAGCGACGTAAGACGCCCTACATTTACGATTGTGACATTATAGTCAAATTGAATGATCAATGAGCGGATCATCTCAAAATTTTCAAAATTGCCATCCGGGAAATCGCCTTCGGGCACAATGGGTCCTAGCCCTTGTTCGCCGTGGATTTCCGGATAGTAGACAGGTATTTCTCCAGTAAGGGGCCTTGCTGCGCCTCCAATAAGGGGAATGTTCTCCGTTTTTGACAGCTTCGCCAAGTATTGCGCTGTTTTTAAAGCCGTCTGCTTGGAAACGTTCCCGTAGTCTGCCACAATGCCGATGATATCAGTATCGTCATCAAAATAACTGAACATCAGCGCCGTGATGTCATCCACTCCAAAATCGCCAAAAAACAGCACCTTCTTTGATCCCATCTCTTTCCCCCCTTTTCTTACTGTATGAGAAGAAATTCAATATTTGTTCAAAAGTTTGGAAGGACTGCCTCATCTGTAATGTGTTAGAGTAAAGGTAATCAAGCAAAGCAGGTGACCGAAATGAAAAAGAAAATCCCAGTCATCATGACCGCTTTTCTCTCATGTTCTCTTATTCTCTCAGGCTGTCAGGAATCTGCCGGCAAGGAAACCCATGAAGACCACAGCAGTCATTCAACGTTTAAAAACAATGGAGACATCCGCGAGGAAACCCCTTCAGCGGAAATTCTCCCCGGATTTTTGGATAAGCAGCCAGACGAAATCAAAACTCTATATGCAGCGGCAGCCAGACATGAAGATCTGCTGAGCTATATGCCTTGCTACTGCGGCTGCGGCGAATCCGCCGGGCATAAAGATAACGGGGACTGCTTTATCAATGAACGGAAAGAAGACGGCACCATTGTCTGGGACGACCACGGCACAAAATGCGGAGTATGCCTGGAGATTGCCGCTAAAGCCATTATCGAACGCGAAAAAGGCACCTCTGTAAAAGAAGTGCGTCAAATGATTGATGAGCAGTATAAGGAAGGGTATGCAGAACCTACGGATACTAAACTGCCGGGAGTATAAGCAGAGGCAGCTCATTTGTGAGACAGCACCCGGGAATAGTGATATTCCCGGGTCTTTTTATAGAAGAGGCTGCGGAGGCTAGTTTGGAGGACCGTAAGAATTCATTGTTGAGCCTGAACCGGACAGAAAACCAGAGTGCTCATCCTGTTTAGAATCCTCCGGAAGAGTCATTCCGGATTTTCTGCTGAAATAAATGGCAATAGCCGACAGGATTAAAACCGGGGACAGAATCATCAGCCAAAGCATAGTTGTTTCACCTTCTTTCTATAGGTTAGTACTAATACGGATGAACCGAAAATAAGTTTCAGAATATTCGATAAGACGCATGATTGCTCATGCGCCTTTTTTTATCTATTCAGCATAGTACATAAATCCGATAGCTCCGGGACCGGTGTGCGTTGAGATGACCGGGGTAGTGTAATGGACATCAATCGGATAATCTGCATTCATCTCATGCAGGGCATTTTTTAAATTGGTCGCAAGTGTCAGAGAATCCGCGTGGACGATTCCGACAGCTTTAACCGTTTTGTTTTTTACATCCTCTGCAAATTGTTTTGCAAGATACTTAACAATTTGTGAGTGGCTGCGCACTTTTGTGACCGGTGTGTATACACCGTCTGCCAGTGAGGCAATCGGCTTGATGTTGAGCAGGGATCCAATCATGGCTTTTCCTCTGCCGATACGGCCCCCTTTTACAAGGTTCTCAAGCGTGTCAACCGTTACAAACAGACTTGTATTGCGGCGGATTTCATCCACCCTCTCAAGAATTTCTTCTTTAGAAGCTCCATCCTGTGCCATTTTAGCAGCTTCAATGACCTGGAAGCTTAGCGCTCTTGAAATGAACATAGAATCAACAACGGTCACATCTGCATCCGTCATTCCGGCTGCACTGTCTGCAGAACGGACAGTCCCGCTCATGCCGCCTGTCATGTGAATGGAGATGATGCTGCTTCCGTCAGATGCCAGCTTGTCGTACATCTCCACAAACTTTCCTGCAGGCGGCTGCGAGCTTTTTGGGAGCTCGTCCGCTTTTTTCATCTTTTCAATAAATTCAGCGGGCTGAATATCTACACGGTCAAGGTACGATTTTCCATCTATCACAATCGTCAGCGGAACAACGTTAATCTCATATTTCTCAAGAATGTCCTGACTCAAATCTCCGGTTGAATCAGTCACAATTTTCACTTTTGTCAACGGTATCACTTCCCTATTATTCTTGCTACCTTGTATTATACATTCAAATAAAGATGTTTCAATCGAAATCGCATACAAACTTATGGAAACTGCCAATTTTGCAGGCATCAGACTTTTTTCTGTACACAAAAGACTGTTTTTTCATCATACCAGTCTTTGTTTTTTCTGACAAATATCTGTATAAAATAAGATCGTGCGCGATCTTGCTTACCATCCCAAATCGTTTTTCGGTTTGCGAGGGTATGATTCCCGGTGTTACTTACCCTCCCACATCGTTTTTCGGTTTGCGAGGGTACGATTCACGGCGTTACTTACCCTCCGACATCGTTTTTCGGTTTGCAAGGGTACGATTCTCGACCTTGCTTATCCTCACACATCGTTTTTCGGTTTGCGGGGGTACGATTCACGCCTTTGCTTACCCTCTCAGATCGTTTCTCGGTTTGCGAGGGTACGATTCGGGCCTTTGCTTACCCTCCCAGATCGTTTTTCGGTTTGTAAGGGTACGATTCACGCCTTTGCTTACCCTCCCAGATCGTTTCTCGGTTTGCGAGGGTACGATTCGCGGCCTTGCTTACCCTCCCAGATCGTTTTTTCGGTTTGCGAGGGTACGATTCACACCTTTGCTTACCCTCTCAGATCGTTTCTCGGTTTGCGAGGGTACGATTCGCGGCCTTGCTCACCCTCCCACATCGTTTTTCGGTTTGCGGGGGTAAGATTCGCGGCCTTGCTTACCCTCCCACATCGTTTTTCGGTTTGCGGGGGTAAGATTCGCGGCCTTGCTTACCCTCCCACATCGTTTTTCGGTTTGCGGGGGTACGATTCGCGGCCTTGCTTACCCTCCCAGATCGTTTGTCGGTTTGCGAGGGTACGATTCCTGGCGTTGCTTACCCTCACACATCGTTTCTCAGTCTCGCGGGGCGCATGAATTAAAAAACACAGCCAAAATGAAAGAGCGCATGCCCCGGGCATGCGCTCTTGTACTATGCATTATGCTTTAGTGTGACTGGCTGATAGATTGCTTCATAATCGGTCCATTTGACGGTTCTTTTTAAGTACTCTTTAAATGAGTAAACAGCGTTTGGTTTCGGTTTTGCAGTGATCTTTCTGAGGAACGACTGCAGACGGCTTTGAACGAGAAATCGGTATTGATTATCTTCCTCCAATACTGGAATATCTGTGATCTTTACCTTATGTCCATTTAACAGCTTGAACTCTAGGCTTTTGAATAACAAGTTATCAATCCTCTTTTTCACCCGTTTCTTATATTATACCCCAACAGCTTTAAGAAATCTGTCTAATTGTGTCAGGAAGAATGAAATTTTTCAGATGAAAAGATGGAACAGGCTGCTGTCTTTTTTCACTTCTGTGTATGGGAATCCTTTGCGGTTCATTCTTTCGATCAGGCCGCTGTAATCTTCCCTTTTTTTCAGTTCAATCCCTACAAAGGCAGGGCCGCTGTCACGGTTGTTTTTCTTTGTATATTCAAATCTTGAAATGTCATCATCCGGGCCGAGCACTTCATCCAGAAATTCTCTGAGTGCGCCTGCTCGCTGAGGGAAGTTGACAATAAAGTAATGCTGCAGGCCTTCGTACATGAGTGACCGCTCTTTCATCTCCTGCATCCGTCCAATGTCGTTGTTCCCTCCGCTTACGATGCAGACAATGTTTTTCCCTTTTATCTGGTCGCGGTAAAAATCCAGGGCGGCAATCGGCAAGGCTCCGGCAGGCTCTGCCACGATCGCATTTTCATTGTAGAGGCTGAGAATGGTCGTGCACACTTTCCCTTCCGGAACAAGTACCGTGTCATCTACAACGGACCTGCAGATGGAAAAATTGGTGTCCCCAACTCTTTTTACTGCTGCTCCGTCTACAAATTTATCAATTTTATCAAGCTCAACCACTTTGCCGGCTGAAATGGATTCCGCATATGACGGAGCTCCTTCCGGCTCAACTCCAATGACCTTCGTTCCTGGGGAAACCTGCTTAAAATAACTGCCGACGCCTGAAATCAGGCCGCCGCCCCCGATGCTTGCAAACACATAGTCCATCTCAGCATCAGCGTCATTTAAAATTTCAAGGGCAATCGTCCCCTGGCCTGCTATCACGTCGAGATCGTCAAACGGATGGATGAAGGATCTGCCTTCGGCCTCGCTGCACTCTCTCGCTTTTTTGTAAGCATCATCAAACGTGTCGCCTGTGAGAATGATTTCAATATGCCCGCGGCCAAAAAGCTCAACTTGTGAAACCTTCTGCCTCGGGGTGGTTGAAGGCATATAGATTTTGCCGTGAATGTTCAGCTGTTTGCAGGAATAGGCAACGCCCTGTGCATGATTCCCGGCGCTTGCACAAACAATACCGTTAGCCGTTTCCTGTTCAGACAGCTGCTTGATCTTGTTGTATGCCCCTCTTAATTTGAATGATCGGACAATCTGAAGGTCTTCTCTTTTCAAATAAACGCTGCATTCATATTTTTCAGAAAGACGCTCGTCTTTTTGGAGAGGCGTGTGGACGATTACATCCTTTAACAAATGGTGCGCCTTTAGGATGTCAGCCACATGAAGTGAGGGTTCAAGATTCATCATTTGTTTCATTCGGAAAATCCTTTCTGCAACTAGAGTTTAATTGAAACATTATATCATGAATATTCAAAATTAAAAGTTATTATTAAAAAATTCACACAATTATTTAACAATGGAGGTTTTATGATGGAGTTTGAATTAAAATCACCAGGCAGCGCCATTCCCTGCCTGGTCACAGCAGACGCAGATAACGGACGGTATATGATCAGGAAAGAGGATACGAGCGGAGAAGTGTTTAACTCCGTGCAAGAACTCAAAGAGTGGATCAGGCTGAACTGGACGGAATCTCAATTTGAAAATCCGAAGCAGTTTACATACATGCTTGAAAATCTTAAAGCGATGGAGCAATAGCTTGCATTTTTATTAATATTCTGTAAAGATGTTTTTATTGGTTCCATTTAGTTGCATTTGGGTGTTATAATGAAACCAATTAGAACATTCAAGGAGCAAACATATGACACTTGAAAAATTGATTGGGGAACACCCGCTGTTTATTGAAAAAAAATCACTTGCAAAAAAAATGGCTGCAAATGATCTGCCCGTCATGCTGGAAGGCCCCGTAGGAAGCGGCAAACAAACATTTGCACACGCGATTCATCTGGCTTCTGAGAGATCTGCCCGCCCTTTCGCTTCTGTTAACTGCAGTACATATTCTGAAGCTGCTCTTTATGAGGAACTTTTCGGCTCAGATCAAAGGAGCGGTCTGATCGAATCTGCAGATGGAGGAACTGTTTTCCTTCATGAAATCTCAGGTTTAAGCCTGGACCTTCAGGCTCAGCTTCTGAGAGTTCTTCAGACGAAGCAAACAAAAAGAACAGGTTCTTCAACGTCTGTCCCGTCAGACGTCCGGATCATTGTCTCTTCTTCTCAGGATTTAAAAGCTCTTGTAGAAAATGGAACTCTTCGTCAGGATTTTTATTATCATGTAAATGTACTAAGACTGACGCTTCCTCCATTAAGTGAGCGAAAGACAGACATCCCGCTTCTCTCTGCCTTTTTTATAAAGGAAAGAGGGCATGAGCTGCGCATTGATAAGACGGTCAGTGAAATTCTTTCAGGGTATCCATGGCCCGGCAATATTCTTGAACTCAGAAACACGATGGACTACTTGCTTACGGTTTGCGACGGCAGATCCATTCAGCTGCATGACCTCCCGAAGGATCCCTTCCTTTCAAAGGAGACGGTGAGCAAAAAAGAACCTAAAAAAACAAAAGATAAGCCCTTGACGATGATGGATAAACAGGAATACCTGTTCATCCTCGAGTCGATCCGGGATTCAAATGAAGACGGGGACCCTGCCAGCAGGAGAACCATTTCCGACAGCAGCAAACAGACAAAAAACCCGCTGACACCCCAGCAGGTCAGGCACAGACTGGATTTTCTCGAAAGAAATGAGTATGTGACAAAGGGCCGCGGACGTGCAGGAACTAAAATAACGCTTGAAGGCCTTGATTTCCTGCAGTCATTGAGCCAGAATCTTGAAACGATTCAAAAGGAGGCAGCTAAAGATGGAATACTCGATTAAAGAAGAAATTGCAAATGCGATCACACATGGAATCGGCGTGCTTCTAAGCATCCCGGCTCTCGTTTACCTGATAATCTATGCCGCTAAATACGGAGATGCATGGCACATTGTCAGCTTTTCCATTTTTGGGGCAACGATGATTCTGCTTTACTTGTTCTCAACACTTCTCCATGCCATTCCGCACAGAAAGGCAAAGGACGTTTTTGAGATACTGGATCACTCGGCCATCTATCTGCTGATTGCCGGAACGTATACTCCGTTTCTCCTTGTTCCGCTTCGGGGAGCGCTTGGATTTACGCTGCTCGGCATTGTATGGGGTCTCGCGATTGCTGGCATTGTGCTGAAGATCTTTTTTGTAAAGCGATTTATCATCCTTTCAACACTTGCCTACATTCTGATGGGCTGGCTCATTATCATTGCGATTAAGCCTTTATATGCCTATTTAAGCCCTGAAGGGTTCGGACTGCTGCTTGCGGGCGGTCTGCTCTATACAATCGGCGCTGTCTTCTACGTCTGGAGGAAGATTCCCTACCACCATGCAATCTGGCACGGATTTGTTCTTGCAGGCAGTGCGGCTATGTTTTTCTGCGTACTCTTTTATGTAACGGATGTGCCATTTATTTAAAAATAGAAACAAAAAACACTCAGGAGGGATTCCTGAGTGTTTTTGCGATGGTCTGCCTTAATTCTTCAGCCGTAGTCTTTAAATCCCGGCCTGTATACTCCTCTGCCTGGACCGGCTTGCAGACAATGACTTTGACTTGAGACGGCTTAAATCTCCATCCGCCCTGTTTTTCCATAATGTCATACGTACCGTCAATCGCAACCGGCACAATCGGAACCCCCGCTCCTGCAGCCATACGGAGAGCACCTGTCTTAAATTCGGCCAGATCGTCCCCTTTGCTTCTTGTTCCCTCCGGAAAAATAATCAGGGAGTGGCCCTCTTTCAGTTTTTCGCTTCCTTCTTTCAAAGACAGCAGAGCCTGGCGTTTATTTTTGCGGTCAACAAAAATGCAGTTCATGACTTCCATCCATTTTGGAAGAAGGGGCAGTTTTTTCACTTCTGTTTTCGAGAGAAATCCTGCCGGTTTTTTAAGCGAACTCATTAAAACCGGTATATCAAAATTGCTTTGATGATTGCTCACAATGAGTACAGGACCGTCCGGCATGTTATGTTCCCCTTCTAGCGTCACCTTGGAACCTGAAGACCTGATTAACGATGCTGCCCAGTTTTTAGGGAGTGTGTGTGCCGCTTCGTCTCTTTTTTCGACGGAAAGACGAGGGTCAAGCTTTTTCACACGGCTGAGTTCCGGCAGGCTGCAGATTAAATAGCCAATTCCGTACAAAACCGTCACTAACATTCTAATCATGTGATTGTTCCTCCTGATGTCCCGATAAGAAGCCTCCCTATTAGACGGGAGGCTTTTTTCATTTACTATTTTTCATAAACAATAAATTCATAATCATACGGGTTCTTCTCGTCTTTCGGCCCTTTTTCACGGCTGATGACACGGTAGTTTTCTTCTTTGAATTCCGGAAAAAATGTATCTCCTTCAAAGGTATCATGAATCTTCGTTATATACAGCCTGTCTGCAAGATGCAGGCACTCTTTGAAGATTTCTGCTCCGCCGATGATAAACAGATTCTTCTCTTTAAGTGACTGATCATCAAGCACTTCACCCAGCTCATGAATAACCTTTGTGCCTTCCTGAGAGTAATGCTTGTTCCGTGTAAGAATAATATTTTCTCTGCCTGGCAGAGGCTTTCCAATCGATTCAAAGGTTTTCCGACCCATCAGGACCGGATGTCCGAGCGTCACCTTTTTAAAGTAGGCCAGATCTGCGGGGATTCGCCAAGGCAGATCATTGTTGCGTCCGATGAGATGATTTTCATCCATTGCGACAATCATCGAAATCATACGCTGACAGCCCCTTTAATGTGCGGATGAGGATCATAGCCCTGGAGTGTGAAATCTTCAAATGAAAAATCAAAGATCGATTTCACGTCCGGATTGAGCTTCATTTTCGGAAGCTTTCTGACATCGCGCGTCAGCTGCAGGTCGACCTGCTCCAGGTGATTTTTATAAATGTGAACATCTCCGAAGGTATGAACAAATTCACCCGGTTCCAGGTCCGTCACATGGGCCACCATCATCGTCAGCAGCGCGTATGAGGCAATGTTGAACGGAACGCCGAGAAAGACATCAGCTGACCGCTGATAAAGCTGGCATGACAGCTTTCCGTCGTTTACATAAAACTGAAAAAAACAATGGCATGGCGGCAGTGCCATCTTATCGACATCTGCCGGGTTCCAGGCGCTCACGATCAGCCGTCTTGAATCAGGGTTGTTTTTAATCTGATCAATCAGTTTTGCGATCTGATCCACCGTTTCACCATTTGCACCCTCCCACGAACGCCATTGCCTTCCGTATACAGGGCCAAGCTCGCCGTTTTCATCAGCCCACTCGTTCCAGATGCGCACTCCGTTGTCCTGAAGATACTTTACGTTCGTATCTCCTCTCAAAAACCAGATCAGTTCGTGAATAATCGATTTTAAGTGAAGCTTTTTCGTTGTCAGAAGAGGGAATCCTTCGCTTAGGTCGAATCTCATTTGGTAACCGAACGTACTGATCGTTCCGGTGCCTGTCCGGTCTTCCTTTACTGTCCCATTTAAAAGAACATGCTTGCATAAATCCAAATACTGCTTCATTTAAAGACACTTCCTTCGTATTTCATCTAGTGATAATTGTATCGGAAGTCCGCCCCGTTTTCTACCGTTGATTTATAAAGATTCGCGATAAACTGATAAGAAAGCGGCGCCATTTCCTTCAGCTTTATTCTTGTCTCCCTGCTGTAATAATACATCGCAAAGATTTCTGCAAAATACTCTTCCGGAAATCGTTTGAAATAGGTCTGGTCTGAAAACAGCATGCCGGCTTCTTTTTTCCATATATTCAAATAAAGCGGATTGCTTCTGACCCGGGAAAAAACGTTGAGATCTGCAGCATGAGCAAATTCGTGCAGCTCAAGGGACACCGATCCGTGACCCATACCGTATTCACTCATGCCGATTTTCACGTATACTCTGTTATCCTCTGTCATGCCCGGAACGCTTTCCCAGCCTGCTTTTTCACTCCGCCCCTTTGGCGTTAATCCATCCAGATGCTTAAGCCCTTTTTCTTCCGTCAATTTTCCTTCAAACAGCTTAATGACGACACCCTGATCTTTTGCAGCTTTAAGAATGGCAGGATGGATTTGATGAAGGTTTTTCAGCATCTTTTCTGCTTCCTGCTCCTCTATGCTTTGTTCCGGCAAATAAACCATTTCGTTCAGCGGGGAGTCTGCAGGTATCGCTGTTGTTTCCTGAATGAGAGGATGTTCTTTCAGAAGCTGACCGGAGGGGATACTTACGGACGTATAGAAATAAAAGGCAAAAGCTGCTGTAATGGCAAGGCTTGCCAGGATAAGATTTCGTTTCATCACATATGTATACCTCCTTCACTCGTTCTATATACTTATGAAAATAGTAACATACTGAAAAGACCCAGCCCATATACTCTGTCCTGTCACTTTTACGGCGATTCCGCCATAAGATGGAAATTATCATGGAAATTAGGTGATCTTGATGAGGATGCTAATAAAGCGGAACATTCCATACAGAGAAAGGCAGCAGCTGACAGAAGAAGTCATTGAAGTTATGACGCTAAAGAGCTACATGGTCCTTGACGGCCTTACTTCAATCGGATTGATTGCGCTGTTTTCAATGCTTTTTATGGGATAGAAAAACAAAATAAAAAAGCCGCACGAATGCAGCTTTTTCACTTTGAAAATTATAAGCCAGTGCTGTTGCTGTGGCTTGATTTTTTGCGGAAGTAGTTAAGAGCGAATGTACCTGCAAACATCACAAGGATGACGATGAAGAATACAGAGTGCTCAATGTGAATGTGCGCTACAGCCAGACCCATTTTAACTGCAATCAGAGCAATAAGAATGTAGGCAGTTGTTTCAAGCTCAGGCACTTTGTCAATCAATTTGAGGAATACGCCGGCAACTCCGCGCATCATAAGTACCCCAAAAATTCCTCCAAGAAGAAGAACCCATACTTCTTCGCTGACGCCGAATGCTGCAAGGACGCTGTCTACAGAGAACGCGATATCCATTAATTCTACTGCAACAACTGTACCCCAGAACGTACCGAAAAGACGGATAAGCAGGCCGTTTTTGTTGATGCCGCCGTGCTCTTCATCACCTTCGGCATTTTCTTTTCGTTTATCCATGAAATATTTAATTGCAAGCCATGCAAGATAGGCTGCACCTAATATTTTTACCCACCACAGTTTAATCAGGAATACCCCGACGCCAATAGCGATGAAGCGGAAGACGTATGCTCCAAGTAAACCGTAAAATAACGCTTTTTTGCGCTGCTTTTCAGGCAAATGTCTTACCATAACAGCCAGTACCAGCGCATTATCTGCTGATAAAAGACCTTCGAGAATAATCAGTGTTCCAATCAGTCCCCATGAAACCGGATCTGTAAGTACCTTAACCCACATATCCCAATCAAAAAAAAGTGCGTATGTTTCAAGCATGCCTTCCAAAATTGCCATTTGCCATTTCCTCCTAAACTTCACATTAACTTTTTCATTATACTGAAAAATAGATTGCTTGTTAAGTATTTTCACCTTTCTTCATGAAAAAGACACTTTTAAGCAGCCTGCCCAACTTAATACGATTGAGCCCGGAAAAGGTTTCAAAAAAAAATATGCACCATAGAGGTGCACAATTTTTATACTGTAGCTTTTGCATCGCGGCCATCCGCTATATCCCTTGCTCTGTGCGCCATTCTGCTTGCTGCGGCAGCGGCAAGTGCAGCCACAAGATCATCGAGAAAGGTATTGACGCGGTTTCCGCCATGTTCATCAAGCGCTTTTATAATGCCGAACTTTTCTTTGTCCAGATATCCGAAATTGGTCAAGCCTATGGAGCCGTACACATTCACGATGGAAAGCGGAATGATTTCATCGATGCCGTAGAGCGGTTCGTCTGTTTCAACAAGATGCTGAAGCGGCTGCGGAAGCAGGTTCTGCTCCGCGAGCTGATCAAGCGCAAGCCCAGTCAGGACGGCATGGACAATTTCCCGCTTGTTCAGAACTCTTTCTACGTTTTCTACACAATCTTCAAGTGTAATGTCAGGGATATATTTCTTCTGCAGCGTCATGACAATCTCTGCGATATCCGTCAGCGCTACTCCCCTGTCATACAGCATTTCTTTTGTTGTTTTCACCATTTCATCAATCGTGTATTTGCCCACTAGACATTGCACCCCTTTAATGTGTCATCCAGTTTGGAGGCATATTCTGATTCCAGTAGATGCTTCCAAGTTCGTGATGCTTCTGAAAAGAATCATGGTGCGTGTGGTAATGAAAGTTAAACCAGTAACCCTGTTTTGGCGGGTGGTCACGGCGAACATGAAATCTTAAGATATCTTCACCGGTTTCTTTGTTATATAGGTGAAAGATTTTTTCGCCCTTCCCGTCAGCAGGCTTTTTAGAAATAACTAGATCCCTGATGTCCTCATCCGAATAGTCTTCCGCATACTCCCTGATGGCTTCTTCCATTTTAGGAAGAATGATCTGCCTGAATTCATCTTCAATTTTAGTGCCGATTTTGTCTCCGAATTTCTCAAAAGACTGAATTTCTGCCGCTTCTAAAAAGGAGGAAATGTGTTCTTCTTTAGACGGGGCTTTCCAGTAAGCGGTTTCATCCTCAAATAAATGTTTTTGCGGAACGTTTAAATTAACAGCAGAATCTTCAGATGAGCGGTTTTCAACTGTCAGGGCTGCAGGAGGCGCAACCATTCCGAAGGTTGCAATTGTAAATAAGATGACAAGCGTTTTACGCATCCATTTGTTCATCATGCCGTGTCTTCCTCCAAGTCTTCCTATAATACTATTATTCTATCATAAATAAATTCTTTATTTATAGAATTTTTTTGCAAAAGCGACCTTCTAATGGTTTTAAATCGGGATGAAAACGTTTAAACTAAAGGGGAAGCTGGAAATAAAAACCTAGAGTGTTTGGAGTGAATCAGAATGGAATCCGTCTTTATTATTGCATCATTCGTGACACTGGCTTATTTTATTTTCACTGAAATTACAGATTGAAAAAAGCTCATGGCTGCTGCCATGAGCTTTTTCGTTTTAACGCTTTTGCTTTTTGGATGCAGAAGATTGTTTTCTTCCTGCCTCAGAAGCCGTTGTTCCCTGTCCTTGTGTTTCAGGTGAACCAAGCTGAGATTTCGATGGATCGCTTTTATGTTTTGACATTGGATGAGCACCTCCTCATCCTATTTTTCACAGATCTTTTGTTTCTATCACACCATAGTGAAATTTTGCTGATTTTCTTTTAAAAACTTGAAAGCCGAGTTGATGAAATGACGGGCTTTTCCAATGATCCTTTAACACAACCCTTTTTGCGGCAACCCTCTTGGCTTCCTTTACGGTGTCCTCCGTTATTGGAGAATACTCACTCAGCGCCCTCAATTGGCCGATTCCATCAGATTCGGTGATAGCTTCTTCAAACATGGGATCGAAGTAAACGACATCGTAAGAATTCGCATCCAGTTCCTTGAGCAAATCAACATGATTCCTGCTTTCAACTTGTATTCTCCGCATGCAGGCATCAAACTCATCCACTCCCGTTTCCCATGTTTCAAGGCCTTTTTCTACGAGATAGGCTACGAGCGGATTCGCTTCCGCTGCTGTTACATTCCCCTTTTCTCCGACTGCATAGCTTGCTGTGATGCTGTCAGAGCCAAGACCAAGCGTGCAATCTAAAAACGTGTCGCCCGGTTTCAGGTCAGCTGCAGCAATTAGGGGATCATGCTCTCCTTTTTGAAGCCTCTTGAGTCTGAACATGGCAGAATTGGGATGAAAGAAAAACGGCTCCGCCCCTCCTCTTTTATGCCATTCCATCCTGTTCTTTCCGACCACGAGTACATCTCCGTGCATTTCTGACAGTGCTTGTATGGACTGTTTCTTCCGGCTGATATAAGCTGCCTTCAGGTCATTTGCTATACCTTCTGCAAGCTGAATCATGGAAGGATTCGTCCTTCCGGCAGTTGTGACAATCACAGGTTTTCACTCCCCATTCAAAGCGCAAGCGCCGTTGCCCCTTACTTCCGGACAGGAGCTCAGCGCTTGCAGATTCGTCATTTTTTCATGACAAAGGGATGCCCGCTTCCAGGCATCCCGAGAATTTTTATTTAGCTGCGTCAAAGGCACCGAGAAGATTTTCCATAATGTTCTCGATCGTATTCCCTTCGATTTCATGACGCGGAATAAAGTGAACAACTTTATCTCCCTTTAAAAGCGCCATTGATGGAGAAGATGGCTCAAGCCCTTCAAAGTAACCTCTCATTGCAGCCGTAGCTTCTTTGTCCTGCCCTGCGAACACCGTCACAAGGTGGTCAGGCGCATTTTCAGCCTGCATAACCGCCTGCGTTGCAGCCGGTCTTGCAAGTCCTGCCGCACAGCCGCATACAGAGTTGACTACTACAAGAGTCGTACCCTGTGCTTTCTCCATAAACGCATTCACATCTTCTTCAGTCGTTAATTCCTGAAACCCTGCATTTGTAAGCTCTGCTCGCATTGGTTTCACCATTTGACGCATGTATTCTTCATATGCCATTGACATTTGTCATTCCTCCTAAGCCTTCGCATGTAGTAAAAGAATACTACAGGTAGAATGACAATTCAACAGACGGGCCCTCAGCGGGTTTTGGCAGGTTCTTTTACCTCTTCAAATGCATCTGTCACCGCACCCTGTGATGCGCAGGAAACAGTTCTTGCATACTTGCCGAGGACACCGCGGTTTCTGAGAGGAGGAGCGGTCCATGTTAATTTTCTTTCAGCAAGCTCTTCATCCGACACATGAAGATGCAGTTCGCGCTTATCGCTGTCAACTGTAATAAGATCACCATTTTTCACAAGGGCAATCGGGCCGCCGACCTGTGCCTCAGGGGTAATGTGTCCGACAACAAGACCATGCGTCCCGCCGGAGAAACGGCCATCTGTCAGCAGTGCTACGCTTTCTCCGAGGCCTTTGCCGACAATGATGGACGACAGGGACAGCATCTCAGGCATACCCGGTCCCCCTTTAGGGCCCTCATAGCGGATAATGAGCACATCACCTGCGGTCACTTCGTTTGACATCACAGCTTCTGTCGCTTCAGTCTCTGTATCAAATACCTTTGCAGGCCCTGTCATTTTCGTTACTTTCAGGCCGGAAACTTTCGCAACCGCCCCGCTTGGCGATAAGTTCCCTTTTAAAATCACAAGAGGTCCGTCTTTTCTCAATGCCTGCTCCAGAGGATAGATGACGTCCTGTCCTTCTCTCAGGCCTTCCATTTCGCGAAGGTTTTCTTCTACTGTTTTTCCTGTAACTGTCAGACAATCTCCGTGCAGAAGCCCTTCTTCAAGGAGAAGCTTCATTACAGCAGGTACTCCGCCTGCTTCGTGCAGATCCTGCATAACATATTTTCCGCTCGGCTTAAGATCTGCGATATGAGGAACTTTGCGCTGCAGTCGCTCAAAATCCTCAAGCGATAATTCTACATTCATAGAATGAGCAATGGCCATGAGGTGAAGGATGGCATTTGTTGATCCGCCAAGCGCCATCACGACCGTAATCGCATTTTCAAATGCCTTTTTCGTCATGATGTCTTTAGGGTAAATATCCTGCTCAAGCATACGGTATACGGCCTGTCCAGCCTCGTAGCAGTCATTTTGCTTCATTTCTGTTTCAGCCGGGTTTGAAGAGCTGCCCGGCAGACTCATTCCCATCGCTTCAATCGCAGATGCCATCGTATTCGCCGTGTACATGCCTCCGCAAGAACCTGCGCCAGGGCATGCATGACATTCGATTTGGTGCAGTCCATCTTTATCGATGTCTCCGTTGTTGAATTTTCCGACCCCTTCAAACGCAGATACAATGTCAATATCTTTATCATTTAAGCGGCCAGGTTTAATCGTGCCCCCATATACGAATACTGCCGGCACTTCAGCGCGAGCGATTGCAATCATGCATCCCGGCATATTTTTATCGCAGCCCCCGATGGCAACAAATGCATCAAGATTTTCAGCTCCGACTACCGTTTCAATAGAGTCCGCGATGACATCGCGGCTAGGAAGGGAGTAGCGCATGCCTTCTGTTCCCATTGAAATGCCGTCTGACACTGTAATTGTGCCGAAAATCATCCCTGCGCCGCCTGCAGTGTTTACGCCTTTTTTAGCCAGCTGGGCAAGTTTATCAATATGTATATTACATGGAGTTACTTCGCTCCATGTAGAGGCGATGCCAATCATCGGTTTCTGGAAATCTTCATCTTTTAACCCAACCGCACGAAGCATGGCACGGTTCGGCATTCGTTTCATATCGTCGCTGATTACTTTGCTCTTGATTCTCAAATCTTTTTTGCTCACTTACATCACCCCGTTAAATTGGTATTGTTATATACTATAGTCCGAATTCTACTGTATTTCAACAATATTCGAATAATTTCTAAAAATAAAATTTCTGCCATTTTTTATTCAGCTGAAATAGTTTTAGGGAGAAGGCCTATACTAGCTACCAAAGGGGTGACTGCTTTGGAAATTGCGAAAGACATAGGTATTGTAGCGGTTCGAATAGTTACCATCCTCCCGCTTTTATTATTTTTCACTCTTTTTATGGGAAAGCGGTCAATCGGAGAACTGCCGGTTTTTGATTTTTTAGCCATTTTAACACTTGGTTCAGTAGTAGGGGCAGACATTGCAGACCCTGAAATTGAACACCTGCCTACTATCGCAGCCATTTTCATGATTGCGCTTTTGCAGAAGATATTAGCTAAATGGAAAGTTTCAAACAGAAGAATGGAAAATCTCGTAACGTTTGAGCCGAATGTCATTATCGAGAATGGGGTTCTTCTGTCGGATGCAATAAAAAAGAATCAATTCACAATCGATAATGTTCTAGCTCTTTTGAGAGAAAAAGACATCTTTCACCTTTCTCAAGTAGAACTTGCAGTCATTGAAGGCAGCGGTAAACTATCTGTCTTTAAAAAAACAAGCGGCCCTGTCATTAAAGAAGCCGGATTTCCATTAATCGTTGAAGGGAAAGTCTTTGACGAAGTACTTGAATTTTTTGAAACTGACAGGAGTTGGCTGGATGGCGAGTTATTAAAGCAAGGTTTTGAATCTACGGATGACGTTTTTTTTGCTTCTATTACTAAGAACAAATTTCTTCAGGTCAGCCCAAAACATGCCCAAGCAGCCAATTATCCTCCTTTCCTAATATAAATCATCAGCAAAAAAAAGCGATTTCTGAGTGAAATCGCTTTTTACTGCTTTTCAGTCAATATAAGAGGCCCATCTTTCGTAATGGCCACAGTATGCTCATATTGGGCTGAAAGTTTTCCGTCAACTGTGCGGGCAGTCCATCCGTTATCGTCCATTTTTGAATACCACGTTCCTGCGTTCACCATAGGTTCAATGGTGATGACCATTCCTTCTCTCAGTCTTAATCCTTTGCCTGGCATCCCGTAGTGCAGAACAGTAGGTTCCTCATGGATGTTCGGACCGATGCCGTGTCCGGTAAAATCTCTCACAACCGAGAAAGATTCACCTTCTGCATACTCTTGAATGGCATGCCCAATATCCCCAAGCCTGTTGCCGGCAATTGCCTGCTCAATCCCTTTATACATGGCCGTTTTTGTGACATCCATTAATTTCAGCGCCTGATCGGACACATTTCCCACTGCATGTGTCCACGCAGAGTCTGCAAGAGCACCGTTTAAATTCACGACAAAATCAATCGTTACAATATCACCGTCATTTAGGGGCTGATTTCTCGGGAAGCCGTGGCAGATTTCGTCATTGATCGATGCACACGTGGCAAACTCGTAGCCTTTATAGCCTTTCTGCTCAGGGACCGCTCCGTGGTCAGCAAGGTACTTATCCACGAAGGAATCGATCTCAAGTGTCGTTACACCTGGTTTCAACAGCTTTGAAACCTCTTTATGGCACAAAGCAAGCAGCTTTCCCGCTTCGTGCATCCGGCTGATTTCTCTTTCGCTTTTTAGAATAATCATCGAACGTCTCCTCTTGGAATTGGACCTCTTCTTATGATCTTGCAGTTGCCCTAATCATTATAAAATGAGGGTTATTCGTCAAATATTCATAGTTTGCAGGATGTTTTTCATACAAACTTTCAGCAGGCTTAGGTTCAATCAGTTTATCTATTGAAAAAAAGCGGCTCGTTTCTGTGACGATTTTTTCCAGAGGTTTTCTGTAAAAACTCACATCAAATGTCTGACCTGATTTTTTCCAGGTGTCATGCAAAAGTTCCTCGCTGAAATAGTTTTTGCACTCAAACAGTTTCCAGTCCATAAATGGATGGTGAGTGGAAAAAAGAAGCCAGCCTGATGGTTTTAGAACTCTGGAAAATTCACTTAAAACAGGCCTCCAGTCTTTGCAGTAATGAAGCGTAAGTGAACTGACAATACCGTCAAACGAGGCATCAGCAAAAGGAAGGGTCTCTGAGAGGTCGTGACAGATCATTTTTGCACGCCCTCCCGTTTTCCTGATGGCTGCTTCAATCATATTGGGGCTGATATCAACGCCCGTCACATGCGCTCCTCTTTTCAGCAGCTGATCCGAATACCAGCCAGCAGAACAGCCGGCATCAAGGATACTAGAGCCGTTCAGGTTTTCAGGGATATTAGCCATCATAGCAGGCCTTTCATAATCTGTATTATAAAGACTGTCCGTTTCGGTTTCATAGATCCTCGCAAGTCGGTCAAATGCTTCTTTTGTCTTATTCGGCATATAAGATTTTCCCCCATCGTTTTTTCATCAAGCGCTAAGAAACCGCGCTAAAATAATATGGCTAAAGTCCAGAATGGGTCTTTGCATTTTAGAAAAAAACTCTGCAAAAAGACTAAATCCACTAAGTGATTTAGTCTTTCGGCCGTCTTATTGCTGTCTGCTTTCTGTCATCTGTTTCCAGACGGAGCCTTTTGCCTCTTCTCCGCCTTCAATCCGTTCGATGGCCATTTTCACTTGAAGGCTGACCTCGAATTCAGGATCGTTTTCGGCCTCTTTCAGCGCGCTCAGTGCCCGCTCATCGCCGACTTCATATAGGAACATGGCTGCACGCCATCTGACGAGCTTGTTTTTGTCTTTAAGGGCAAGCATCATTTCTTCCATCGCTGCCGGGTCACCGATGTCTGATAGGCAGTCGCCGGCGGTTCTGCGGACTGTAACCGATTTGTCTTTCAGGGCTTTATACAGGTAAGGAAGCACAGAAGGCTCCTCGATCATGCCGAGATATACAGCAGCAAGTCTTCGAATCGAGGCCTTTTCATCTGATAATGCTTTATTTAAGACAGGGAGATCGCTCTCCTTTGGATCCATTTGCTCAAGATGCGCATAGCGGACCGTCCATTCCGGATCCTCAAGCATGTCCTCTGTCACCGTGTATGATTTTCGGGCCGGAACCGGTTCAGACTTGTCCTTTTTCAAAAGAGCTTCTGTAAGCTTTGTCAGCCGCTCTTCTGTATAGGCTGCCTGCAGCTCTTCTGTGACGTCTTTTCCAATTTCATCAAAGTCGCCATACCGTACTCCCTGTTCCTTCCACTTTCTTTCAAGCACAACATTTTCAGCGTTCTGCTGCGCAGCAAGAACAGCTTTTTGAAAACGCTCGGGAAGTCCGAACCGTTTTTCAGTCTCGCCGTCAGAAAGCTTTACCTGCATCGGGATGCCGCTGAACATCTGGACGTGGACATTGACCTCGCCGAAATGATCATTGATTTTTGAGCTGGAATCAGCTTTTTCTTCTGTCTCTTCGCCGAATGCAGCACGGACTTTGGGCAGAATCTCTTTCCAGTCGAATTTAGCATTGCGTTCTACTGCCAGGAAGTCCGCTACATGATAGACGCCTTTAACGCCTTCCACTTTGAGAATCTCCTGAATGACGCCGGGTGCACCTTCAGCTGTTTCGGGCTTATAATTGCTGCTTTTACCGCCCGGCAGCTCCTCATCCAAAATGACTTTCATCGTATTTGGGCTCGGTGTCGGTTCAATTGATTTAATATTCAAGCCATGTCACTCCTTGTTTCGTGTCTGCATTCATTCTAACATAGCTGTAATTGCTCTTGCCATTTAGAGAAACCGCACGTCACGAGTTCCTTCCCGGCCCTTCCCATTCAAGATAAAACTGTTTGAGATAGGCAACCATAAATTGATGGCGCTGAAGGGCCAGAACCCTTCCTTCCTCTGTATTCATGAGATCTTTCAGTTTCAGGAGTTTTTCGTAAAAATGATTGATGGACGTAGAACGATCCGAGCGGTACTCTTTTTCAGTCATGCTGCTCCTGACAGGAATGTCCGGATCATGGATGAGGCTGCCTTTTGATCCTCCGTACGAAAAGACTCTTGCTATTCCTATTGCCCCCATTGCATCAAGCCTGTCGGCATCCTGGACAATCTGCGCTTCAATGGAAGAAACCTTTTCCCTGTTGCCCCCCTTAAATGATATGGAAGTAATAACTGCCAGAATGTCACTGATAGACGACTGATCAAGTCCTTCCCTTTCAAGCAGGGCTGCGACTTCTTCGGTACTCATCCGGATATCATCTGACAGCTTTTCGTCAATCACATCATGAAGGAGAGCAGAAAGTTCAACAACAGATTGGCTGCACGCGTATTTTTTCGCCAGATTAACAGCCGTTCTCCTTACTCTTTCAATATGGTGCCAGTCGTGGCCTGTGCCTTCTTTTTTCAGGCGATCCTTTACGGTGCGTTCGATGTTTTCAATGATTTCTTTCAATTTAAGACACTTCCTATTCTTGGAACCAGGATACGCCGGCTACGTCCTCGCCTGTATGTACACCGATTGTTGTGCAGAGCGGCACAAGCTTAACCGGAATTTCGGGAAATTCTTTCGCAAGCGTGTCATGCAGGCGATCGGCCTTGTCGCGTTTTGAGGTGAACATCACCGCAATTTCACGGATTGAATGTGTTTGACTGCCTTGTTTGATTTGACCTGCTATATACTGAAACGCCTTCTTTTCAGACCGGACTTTTTCTTCGGTAGAAAGCGACCCTGACTTAATGCGGATGATTGGCTGAATGTTTAAAAGACTGCCAAGGTAATATTGTGTTCCGGTCATTCTTCCGCTCTTGTGAAGTCTTGTAAGGTCCCCGATCAGCACGTATGTATGGTGTTTCTCCTTCAGCCTCTCAAGCTCAGCAACAATTTGTTCCGTCTCCATGCCTTTTTCGTGCATGAGAACGGCTGCTTTAACCATTCTTGTCAGAGGTTCTGACAGAATGAGAGAATCAATGACCGTAACCGGTATTTCTGCTTCGCCTGCTGCCTGAACAGCAGAAGAGTACGTACCGCTGAGAAGACTTGACAGGTGGATGGAAATCACTTCGTCATAGTCTTCTGCAAGCTTCCTGTAAAGCTCTGCAAATGCTCCCGGCGGCGGCTGTGATGTCGTAATGGCGTTTTCCGGTTTTTTAAGAAGCGGATATAATTCTTCCGGTGCTAGAGTCACACCGTCCAAATAGTCTTCTCCATTGATGCATACAAGGAGAGGCACCCAGTATATGTCGGGGTGATCCCTGATTTCCTGATCAATGCTTGCCGTGCTGTCTGTTACCCATGCAATTTTTCTCCCCATCATCGTATTCCCCTTTCTCTTTAAGCTTTCAAACCCCTATTCTTAGTATTAGTCGAAAGAGTTTAGGATTCCTCTTTTAAAAACTCATTTAATTTTGGAAACAGACGCAGGGCGTTATCGTAAAAGAAGAGCCCGTGATGTTCCTCGGGAATCAGTTCGGTGAACAGGTCAATGTATGGTTTTATCCCTATGAGCGGCCAGTCTGTCCCAAATAAAAGCCTGTCATAGTGATCGCAGTAGGAAAGCGCATGAATGAGGTGATCAAAGAACCTGGTCTTCTTTTTGGCTGCAATCGTCCTGTCAGTGCCGACAAGCAGTCCGGATAAGTCGGCATGCATATTATGGTTTTTATTAATGACCTCAGCACCGTCAAGCACCCATGGGTCTCCAAGATGCGCCATCATGAACTGGATATTCCGGTGTTCAACTGCCACTTCATCAAGAGTGAGGGGGTGGCTGTATTTGAGAAGACCTCTCTCTGAATATGTATCGCCCGTATGAAATACAACCGGAAGGCTGAATGCTTCAGCAAGCTCATAGACTGGCCCGTACACTTTGTCATAGGCATAGAAAGGATAGTATCCGAGATAAATTTTTATTCCGGCCGTCTGGGGGTGCTGGAGGGATTTCTCGAGCATCAGAAGATTTTCTTCGCTGAGCTTATACGGATTAATTCCCTGACAGACGAAAAAATTATTGGGCACACTGCCTTCAATGTCGACTCCCATTGGTGTCTCTGCAGCATTATCCGGAAAAGCACCGCCGGCTGTTTCAGTCACACCCATGGCAATGGCAGCTACAACTCCTGCATCTTCATATTCTTTCTGCAGCCCTTTCAGGGAATAATCCACAAGAGAAACGTCATCCCCTGTTTGCCTAAAGCTTTGAATCTCTGAAATATGCATATGGGCATCAATGATTTTCACTGCACGTTCCTCCTTTATAAACGAAAAGAAGCCGTTATTGGCTTCTTTCCGGCAAATTTACTGCTGCAGCAGCTTCTGAATCGTTTCTTCCATTTCTTTAGGGTCTGTATTTGGAGAAAAACGTTCAACAGCTTTTCCGTCACGATCCACTAGAAACTTGGTGAAATTCCATTTAACAGCCTTTGAACCGAGCAGGCCAGGCGCTTCGTTTGTCAGATGGGTAAACAGCGGATGAGCTTTCGGGCCATTGACATCAACTTTGGCGAACATTGGAAAAGAAACACCATAGTTCAATTCGCAAAAGCTTTTAATGTCCTCTTCCGTCCCAGGTTCCTGGCTCATAAACTGATTACATGGAAAGCCAAGAATTTCAAGCCCCTCCGGCTGATACCGTTCGTAAAGCTCCTGCAGCGCTTTGTACTGCGGAGTAAATCCGCATTTGCTCGCTGTATTCACAATCACAAGCACTTTTCCGCGATACGTATCCATTGATTTTTCATCACCATTAATTGTTTTTACATGAAGATCATAAATACTCAAAATCAACTTCCTCCTTCAGCTATTTTTTCGAGGGTTGTAATGGCATGTTCTGTCATCGCCATCAGATCATCCACATGATCTTCGCTTATGCTCCGCCCGAACTGAACGTGATAAACATGGCTGTACTCTTTAAACGGTACATCATACATCACCTGGTGACGCACGTTAAAGTTAACTCCCCAGTCTTCTTCTATCATTCGTTTAGCGAACGTAAACTCTTCTGGTCCCTTTTCATGAAAAGTGAGGCCAATTTCGCACGAATGTACATCATTTGTTTTCAAAAGCTCTCCAGAAAGCTCCGGGAGGCTCATGGCGAGCCGGAATACAGCAGCTGCATCCTTTGATTCTTTCAGCTGAAATTGAATCTCATACACCCTTGACATCGCCGCTAGGTCTACAAGATCCTTTCTGCCTGTGACTGAAATGCTGCCGTCAAGATCCGCGTCGTAAACAGCACCTTCAAGAACCGTTTTTAAGTTGTCAAATGCAGTCGGATCAAACATCAGAACAGCCCTGCCGCTTTCCCGTCTGCATCTACCGACATGCCGAGTGCCGCAGGCTTTTTAGGGAGTCCTGGCATTGTCATGATATCACCTGTCAAGCATACGATGAACCCCGCTCCAATTGAAGGCTTCAGCTCTCTGATTGTAAGCGTAAAATCTTCCGGCCTTCCAATCAGATCAGGCTGATCAGAAAGAGAATACTGGGTTTTCGCCATGCATACAGGGAGATGGGACCAGCCGTACCCGTCATATTCCTTAAGCTGCTTTTTGGCTTTTGACGAAAATTCCACCGCTTTTGCCCCGTAAACGGTTTTTGCCACTTTTTCAACTTTCGCTTCAATACTGTCGGCAAGATCATATAAATGACAAAACTGATTTTTATTTTCTGCGATTGTCTGAATGACTTTTTCAGCGAGTTCCATTCCGCCTGCGCCCCCTTTTTCCCATACTTCAGAAAGAGCTGCAGGATGGGAATGAGCCGCGCACCAGTCAAGCAGCGCATCGATTTCTTCATCAGCATCAGATTTAAAACGGTTAATGGCAACCGTATAAGGCAGCCCAAACTGCTGGATGGATTCAATATGCTTCGCAAGATTCGATGCTCCTGCAAGCATCGCTTCTTTATCAGGTTCCTGAAGCTGGTCTTTTTTCACTCCGCCATGCATTTTAAGAGCGCGGACGGTCGCTACGATGACGACTGCAGCAGGTTCGAATCCTCCTGCCCGTGTTTTAATGTGAAGAAACTTCTCTGCTCCCAGATCTGCTCCAAATCCAGCTTCCGTTACAACATAATCACCAAGCTTGGCAGCCATTTTTGTTCCGAGAAGGCTGTTGCAGCCGTGGGCGATATTTGCAAACGGGCCGCCGTGAATGATCGCGGGCGTATGTTCGAGTGTCTGCACAAGGTTAGGCTTCAGGGCATCTTTTAATAGAAGTGCAAGCGCTCCCTGGAACCCAAGCTCTCCGACTGTCACCGGTTCCTTGCTGTATGTAAATCCAACGACGATATCGGCAAGTCTTTTCTTTAAATCGTCAAGGCCCGATGCAAGACAAAGAATGGCCATAATCTCAGATGCGACCGTTATGTCAAAATGATCCTCTCTCGGAGTTCCGTTAACAGGGCCTCCAAGACCGACAATGACATTCCGGAGTGCCCGGTCATTTAAATCCATGACCCGCTTCCACGTAATCCTTCTTGGATCAATCCCTTTTTCATTCCCCTGATGAATATGATTGTCGAGTAAAGCTGACAATGCATTGTTTGCCGCTGTAATGGCATGAAGGTCTCCTGTGAAATGCAGGTTGATGTCCTCCATCGGAATGACCTGAGAATAGCCACCGCCTGCAGCTCCCCCCTTGATTCCCATCGTCGGACCGAGTGAAGGCTCTCTCATGGCAATCACTGCTTTTTTCCCAAGCAGATTAAGCGCCTGGCCAAGCCCCACTGTTACTGTAGACTTTCCTTCTCCGGCAGGTGTCGGATTAATGGCCGTCACGAGGATGATTTTCCCGTCTGGAGCATCTTGCTTTCTTTTAAGAAGATCCAGCGACAGTTTCGCTTTATATTTACCGTATTGCTCGATTTCATCTTCTAAAATATCAAGTTGTCCCGCAATTTCCCGGATTGGTTTTATGACAGCTTCCTGAGCGATTTCGATGTCTGATTTATGTTTCATTTTTAGCACACAGCGCCCTACTTTCTGCTTAATAGATTGATTTCACGCACAATTGTAACACAAAAGCAAATTGAATTATTATTCCAAACTTTCTATAATAGAGAAAACTCTGAAATGTACAGAAAGTTGAGGTTCATTCATGCCTATAAATATTCCATCTGACCTTCCCGCAAAAGAAATTCTTGAAAAAGAAAATATCTTCGTCATGGACGATAAGCGAGCGTATCAGCAGGATATCAGACCGCTGAACATTGTGATCCTGAATATTATGCCCGAAAAACAGAAAACAGAAGTACAGCTGCTGAGACTGCTAGGGAATTCCCCTCTTCAGCTGAACATTACATTTATGAGACCTGAAACCCATACATCCAAAACAACAAAAGAAGAGCATCTGCAGCAGTTTTACACAACTTTTTCAAAAATCCGCCACAAAAAGTTTGACGGCATGATCGTAACAGGCGCGCCAATCGAACATCTTCCTTTTGAAGAGGTTTCATACTGGGACGAACTGAAAGAAATCTTTGAATGGACAAACAATCATGTCACGTCCACCCTTCATATATGCTGGGGTGCCCAGGCAGGACTTTACTATCACTATGGCGTAAATAAATATAGTCTGGAAGAAAAATGTTTCGGTGTGTTTGAACATGTCATTTGTAATGATTCTGTAAAAATTGTCCGAGGGTTCGATGATCACTACTATGTGCCGCATTCCCGGCATACGGATATAAAGAGACAAGATATTGCGGCGGTTGAAGAACTCGACATCATAAGCGAATCAAAAGAAGCCGGCGTATGTCTTGTAGCTTCAAAGGATGCAAAGCACGTCTTTTTGACTGGCCACCCTGAATATGACCTCCTTACTCTGAAGCAGGAATACGAGCGGGACCGGGCTAAAGGAGTCCAGACGGCAGTTCCTTCCTCTTATTTTCCAAATAACGATCCGTCTGAAAAACCTGTTCAAAAGTGGAAATCCCATGCCCATCTCCTTTTTGCAAACTGGCTGAATTACTGCGTCTATCAGGAAACGCCTTACGAATGGGAATAAGCGATGGAAAAAAATATCACACAAATTGGATTTATTTGTTAAAATTAAGGTGAATTTAATTTAATTTTTATCTAATCTTTATATTTTGTAAATAATCCTGTGATACGCTTTTAATAGCAGGAACATAAGCGTCCTGTTTATGATTATAGCTGAGGTGAATGCATTGTTAAAAAAACCGAAAGTGTTAATTTTAACCGCAAAATACGGGAACGGACATGTTCAAGTCTCAAAAACACTTGTTAAGCAATGCAAGGACATGGGAATTGAGGAAGTGGTTGTTTCTGATCTGTACGCTGAATCAAACCCTGTTTTTACAGAAATCACCCAATATCTTTATTTAAAAAGCTTTACGATCGGCAAACAGTTTTACCGCATGTTTTATTACGGCGTCGATAAAATTTACAACAAGAAACTGCTGACCCTGTACTTTAAGCTCGGAAATAAAAGGCTTTTTGAGCTGATTGAAAAGGAGCAGCCCGATCTGATCATCAATACATTCCCGATTTTCGTCGTGCCTGAGTACAGAAGACGCACTGGCCACATGATTCCAACCTTCAATGTGCTCACTGACTTCTGTCTTCACAAAATCTGGGTTCACCAGAACATCGATAAATATTATGTGGCAAGCAAACGGGTAAAAGAAAAGGTCATGAGCCTCGGCATTCATCCTGCATCCGTCAAGGTGACAGGCATACCAATTCGTTCTGTGTTTGAAGAAAACCTTGATAAAAATGAAATCTGCCGCAAATACGGGCTTGATCCCAATAAAAAGATTCTGCTTGTCATGGCAGGCGCGCACGGTGTTCTCAAAAACGTAAAAGAACTGTGCGAGTCGTTTATTGAAGACCAGAATCTGCAGACGGTCGTGGTTTGCGGAAACAATGCGGCTTTAAAAGAAAACCTTGAAACGATAACAGGCAAAAATGTTAGAAACCTGAAGCTTCTTGGCTACGTTGAAAGGGTCGATGAGCTTTTCAGAGTTGCATCCTGCATGGTAACAAAACCAGGCGGCATCACGTTAAGCGAGGCCGCAGCTGTTGGTGTTCCCGTTATACTTTTCAAACCTGTTCCCGGACAGGAAAAAGAAAATGCCCTCTTTTTTGAAGAAAACGAGGCAGCTGTTGTAGTCAATCGCTCAGAGGAAGTGTATGAGACTGTCAGCAGCCTGCTGAAAGACGATAAAAAACTTAAGAGAATGAAACGCAACATCAAGCGTCTTCACCATCCGAACTCATCCTTAACCATTATGGAAGATATACTCAGAGAAGCTTCTCTTTTTAAAGAGAACAAATTTATTAAGGCTCAATAAGACCTTCCGGATGAAGGGGAATACACCCCCGGAGGCTAAAAAATGGATACAAGCACGCACATCATCATGGGTTTCGGCCTTGCAGGACTCGCATACGTTGACCCTGCTGTCGGACAGAATCCCGAACTTGCTGCTGCAGTGATGGCCGGCACCGTTCTTGGATCAAATGCACCGGATTTTGATTACGCGGTCAGAGTTTTTAAAGGCAAAGGAATGTACACCGAGCATCACCGCGGGTTATCGCACTCTGTGCCTGCATGGTTTATCTGGAGCTTTCTGCTTACTGCCATTATTCTCGTTTTTTCACCTGCCTTATCAGGCCAGGAAGCGATGCACCTATTCGGCTGGACGTTCGCTGCGGTGCTGATCCACGTTTTATTTGATCTTTTTAACGCATACGGCACTCAGGCAGCACGGCCATTCACAAAAAAATGGCTGTCCCTGAATTTCATCCCGCTGTTTGACCCGCTGATTGTCTTTTTGAACATTGCCGGTTTTGCACTTTGGGCCGCTGGAGAAAGCCCTGGTCTTATTTTTTCTGTTATTTACACAATCATATTGGTGTATGTCATTGAACGTTTCTTCAGTTCCAGAAGAGCTCTTGCACAAATCAGAAACGAACTCCGCGAGTCTTCCGTTTTGACTGTCGTCCCTACGATTCGCTGGTCAGTATGGCAGTTTGTGTCTGAAACAGAATCAGGCTTTACCACCGGTGAACTTCGCTCAGGCAAGGTCAGGCCGGTTCATTCGTTTGAAAAAACAAAGCATGGGCTGATATCAGCTGCTGAAAAAGATCAAAACGTGCGGCATTTCCTTAAAAACTCAAAACATGTGCACAGTATCGTTATTCCTGCTCCTTCCGGATATGAAGTCCGCTTTTTTGACCTCCGTTTCCGGACTAAAAATCATTACCCCTATATGGCTGTCTGCCTGTTGGCCCGGAACGGAACGATTCTCTCATCTCAAACAGGATGGATTCACCAGACAGGAAAGCTGCACAGTACCCTCCTTCCCGGTAACTCATCAGGGACAGCAGGTCTCGACGCATAATAAAACCCCCGGAATTCCGGGGGTTTTATCTATTTTGGCCATGATCAGCCTGACGTCGTTTGACTGTAATATACCTCTTCAAATGGCTGAACGACAACAAAGCCTTCACCTTCAAATTTCATCTGTATAGACTCTCCGCTCCCTCTCCCGAATAACGTTTTCAGCGAAATATCGGTAACAAACTCCGGAGTCAGTCCCCCTGACCAGGCAACCGTTGCATTCGGGTCGGTATAAACCGGATCACCCGGTTTGACAATCAGTGTCAGCGGTTCATAATGAGAGGTAATCGCAAGCATTCCCCTGCCTTCAAGCCGCACATTAAAAAGTCCTCCTGAGAGCATACCCGCAATCTTCCTCATCATTTTTATATCCCATGTGATGGAAGGCTCGAACGCAAGCAAATCATTGCCGTTTACAAAAATGGACTCTCCCTGCAGATTTATGATGGAAATCTTCTTTCCCTGGTCAGCTACATAAAGCTTTCCGGCTCCGGTCGCTTTCATAAGAGCCGTCCCCTCGCCTGTCAGCGCCTTTTTAAACATTTTCCCAAGGCCGTGCTCAAGAATTCCTTCACGTTCATATTTAATCTGACCGCGGTAGGAGACCATCGCTCCGGCTTTTGTCCAGACTTGGCCGTTCAAATTGATCTCAAGCAGCCTCTCGGTTTCAAGCTCAAACAGCCCCTGTCCTTTGTCCTGCTGCTCTGTTTTCTCCACAAACTCTTGAATGCTGTATCTGTTCATCGCTTATCCTCTCCCTTTTTCTGAAGCATGAACAGCCACAAAAATGAAAGTGACTGCTTTAATTCTGCTGAAAGTTTATGGACCATGTCCTCTGTAACTCCCCGTTTGTAAACACCCTGACTGTCGATCAATTCCCAGCCGTTTTCAAGCGCCAGTTTTTCAAATTCCCACGGCATCATGGTGTTGCAGATGACATCTTTTCCATACAGCCTCCCGTAGCTGTTTTCTCTGGGATGCGCTGTCGGTCCGAGAACTGCAATGCACAAATAGCCTTCCTTTTTAACAACCCTTTTTAATTCCTGTAATCCAGCCAGCGGATCGGCTGTCCATTCAAGGCAATTAATCGTCAGCAGTGCATCGGCCTCTCCGCCACCGAATGGCATTGACATGATATTTGCCTGTCTAAACTCAAGCCTGCCTTCTTTTTCGTGCTGCTTTGCAAGCCTGATCATTTCAAGGGACAAATCAGCTCCTGTCACCTTCATGCCCTCCTGCATTAAAAGGAACGACCCATAGCCGTCCCCGCAGCCGATATCAATAACCTTTGATCCTTCACTCACATATTTCTTGAAAAACGGGATGACCGTGCTTCTGCTGCCGGTATCCCACATTTCTTTGCTGCTCTTGTTCCAGAAGGCAGCCCGCTCGTCCCATTTTTTCTCTGCTTCTTTTTCCCAGTCATATGTATTTACCACTTGAATCAGCTCCAATTATCAGCATTCATTATACATTTCTAGGAAACCGCCGGAATTCCTCTCTGCGGAATAAAAGTCGGCAAAGAATAAAGACTAATGTAAGCAGAGATCTCTCTGTATGTGAAAGGAGTGCTTACAATGGAGAAGGAAACCTTTATTGCTGTTCAGAAAAACAGCGACGGCGATCTGTCCGCTTTTAAAACCTCTGGAGGCAGAATTCTTTCCTACGAACAGGCGCTTGCAGAAGCAGGAAGCGGCATGATTGAAGGTGTCAGCACCTTTAAAGGAAAAGGCGGCGGCACATATATCCGAAGCAACCCTGACAACACCAAAGCAAATAACCTTGACGCACTACCACAATTTTAGGAGGAATAGATAATGACAAAAAAATACAACAAACAAGGCAGCGCAAACGGCAACTCACCTGAAAAAGGACACTTCCAGGAAGAATTCGGCCAGGAAATCATCTCAGGAGACAACAGCAAGGGAAACAAACGCAACAAAGACCAGAAATCAAAGACTTCCGGGAAATAAGGATGATAAAACCAGCTGCCAAGGCAGCTGGTTTTCTATCTGCAAAGACTGTTTTAAGGCGTTGTTCGCAGGAAAAATTCCGTTCTCTTAATGGATGGAGTCTGTTTGTGGCGTCACTCAACGGAGTGGTGCCACTTTCTCCACGCTTGGAGCCTGTTTGTGGCGCAACTCGCCGGAGTGGTGCCACTTTTCTTCACCCATGAAGCCTGTTTGTGGCGTCACTCACAGGAATGACGCCACTTTTCTTCACCCATGAAGACTGTTTGTGGCGTCACTCACCGCAGTGGTGCCACTTTTCTTCACCCATGGAGCCTGTTTGTGGCGCAACTCAACGGAATGACGCCACTCCTGTTCACCCATGAAGCCTGTTTGTGGCGCAACTCACAGGAATGACGCCACTTTTCTTCACCCATGAAGACTGTTTGTGGCGTCACTCACCGCAGTGGTGCCACTTTTCTTCACCCATGGAGCCTGTTTGTGGCGCAACTCACCGCAGTGGTGCCACTTTTCTTCGCCCACAAAGCCTGTTTGTGGCGTCACTCGACGGAATGATGCCACTTTTCTTCACCCATGAAGCCTGTTTGTGGCGTCACTCGACGGAATGATGCCACTTTTCTCCACGCATGGAGCCTGTTTGTGGCGTCACTCACCGGAATGACGCCACTTTCTCCACGCTTGGAGCCTGTTTGTGGCGCAATTCACCGGAGTGCTGCCACTTTTCTTCGCCCACAGAGCATGTTTGTGGCGCAACTCACCGGAATGACGCCACTTTTCTTCACCGATGAAGACTGTTTGTGGCGTCACTCACCGGAGTGTTGCCACTTTTCTTCACCCATGAAGCCTGTTTGTGGCGCCACTCACCCGAGCGGCGCCTTTTTTTTCACGCTGAAACCAAAATATTTGGAGCCCTATTCTTCACGATCAGCCTGCTCATTTCTGCCCCTGTCAATCGTAATAGCCGCTGTTTCATTGTTCATATAGAGAGGGATTTGCATTTTGTCCCCGTTGTCATAGAATGCTTCATTGATGCCGTCATTGGCGCGTGATGTTTCTTCGCTTCCAAGGTAAGATGGATATTTTTTATCCTTCATCTTTCTCGCCTCCATTCAGGTATAGTATTTCCTGCCATAAAAAAAAATCTCCTGTTTCCAGGAGATTTTCATGATTATGCGCCAAGCTGTTCTGCTATGATGACACGCTCCACTGCTTCAATAGCTTCTTTTTCATCTTCGCCTTCGGCTGATACGGTAATGGTTGTACCTTTTCCAATGCCTAGTGACATTACACCCATAATTGATTTCAGGTTAACCTTGCGGCCGTTCGCTTCCAGGTTCACATCTGCTGTAAAAGAGTTGACTGCATTGACAAGAGATGTTGCAGGACGTGCATGTATGCCTGACTCGCTTGTAATTTCAAATTTCTTCTGCTGCATCTTTCTTTCCCCTCTCCTCATTCTACAAAGAAATATTATAATCGTTTTTGATCAAAAGGAAACTGTTTTTTAAGCAAGCTTAATGATTTCTTCATTTGTAATGTAGCTGTGCAGATAAATGGTGCAGATTTGCGTGTTCTTTTTTTCTACAATGATGGTGTTCTGAAGGGCATCTTTAATGAGAATCAGCCTTTCATGCTCGAAGTCCAGCAGTGATTCAAGCGTTTCAAGCTGGCTGCATGCCTGCAGAAAACGGTCATCGCTCATTTTTCGGTCTTTTTTAAAAATAACCTGCATGTTTCCAATGTTTGTTTTGTACACGTTTCCCACATCCCTTTACAAGTTATTCCACCTATAATTAAAATATCTGAAATTTCCGTAAAAATCTATAGGTAACTTGACGACAAATTTCCAATAGTGTATATTTAAATCATCATTTAGCTAATAGTTAGTGAAACATCGTTTTTCCAAACTTTGTTTGCGCATACATATTCGCTGATTGATAAAATATTTCCAGGTAGCAACACCTGTGCTACAGTATTAGGAGGATAAAGTACTATGCAAAACGGTAAAGTTAAATGGTTCAACAACGAAAAAGGTTTCGGTTTTATCGAAGTTGAAGGCGGAGACGATGTATTTGTACATTTCTCAGCTATCGAGGGAGACGGCTACAAGTCACTTGAAGAAGGCCAGGAAGTTTCTTTCGAAATCGTTGAAGGCAACCGTGGACCACAAGCTGCTAACGTAGTGAAACTATAATTACAAACGTACATTATAATTGATCATATACGAATGCAAGAAAGAGGCTGAGATATCTCAGCCTCTTTCTTTCGTTAAATCCTGGCTGACAATTAAAAATTCAACAGCCTTTAAGTTTTGCTTAAGCTTCCCTTCGATCCTTTTTACTTCAAACTGGTTAAAGACGCTGCCGTTTTTTGCCATGAACAAAAGCATATCTAAATCGCCATATATTTCGTAAAAAGCCTGCTTTATATCATCATTGATTTTGATTGTTGTTTTCATTGCTGTCACCCTCCCCTGCGGCATAGTCAAAAAGGTTCATCCTAATCTACAGTTATTCTTCAATAAAGAACAAAATCCTTCTTTTTAACGAATATTTATTTTAGAGAAATTTTCATCCAGTTTCTTTCGCCCTATTTTTTCGATGTATATTTTAAGAAGGTTGTCGAACGATAAAGGTGTGGAGGTGAGGACTTGGATCAAATTAATCACACAGGTCTTATCAGCGGTTTTAACAACTTAAAGCAGCTTGAAATGGCAGTTGCTGCTGCACAGAAAATGACGGGCTCGGCAACGATGAGCATGGATCCTGAAGCTATCCAAAACGCAGAAAAAGCTTTGCAGGATGCTAAAGCCATTTATCAGACAGCTGGTGAGACAGGCGTTGATCAGCCGTTTTTAAGCAATCAGAATGAGCTTTTGCTGCAGTGCGAGCATCAGCTTAATGAAGCGAAAAAATAAAAAAATCCGCTGAGTTCAGCGGATTTTTCTCTGTTTTTCTATACAAGTTTTTTGCCGTACTCCTTCATCTTTTGCCCTACTGTGCATTCTCCAATGCAAAATGCATGGGCTGCTTTTTTCCCGCGTTCTTTTCTGAAAAGTTTTTTGAGAAGACAGTCTGAGCAGTATGTATCATTCAGCTCATCAATCTCATGGACGATTTGTCTTTTGTCTCTCTCATTCATCTTGATCACCAGCCGTCCATTCACTTGCAACCTTTATGCCGCTGAGCCCCTGTCCTGCAAGTTTATCCGCCTCGGCATTTTCTTTTCTGGCGACAGGTACGCAGATTGGGCGGATGTTTCTCTTGTTAAGTGCTTTTTCTATTTTATCAAGCCAGCGGGAGTATGCTTCCTCGTAGCAGGGCCACTCTCCCGAAAGCTGATTGAGAACGACCTGCGAGTCTCCTTTAAACGTGACGTCCTGATGCTGCACGCCGAGCTCTTCAAGCTTTTGGACCAAAAAATAAAAGGCCATGTATTCTGCTTCATTGTTAGAAAGAGCCTCCGCCTTTTGACTGTATCTCATTCTTGATCGTTTACCGTTTATTGTATAGTAGATAACAGCTCCAAGGCCCGCTTCTTTTGAGAGCTTATTATAATTTCCGTCAAAAAAAGCTTCTACATCCGTTGGTTCATGCGCAACTTCGAGTCCCAGCTTCTTAAGTTCTTTAAGTGTCCATGAAGTGCCCCTGGAATCAATAAACTCAAGTGACTGGGCTCTGCCTGTTTTTTCGGCATCTTCTCCGATACTGATGGCAGTCTCAAGATCGGTCTCATCCGAACTGAACAGGACGCTCTGCTTTTTCGGGGTTTTGTACATCCACTGAATGTGATATTTCACCATTTTCACTCCTGACTTCATGGTTCGTGTTATCCTGTAGTCTTGCTTGTACCGGCAATTGTATTCAATGTGCTATAATCATATTCGGCTTAATGCATAGTAAGGGAAAAGTCTTCACAAAAAAACCTTCCTAAATTATATCAGCAAGGAGATTTTATATGCCAAACGAATTATTGTGGATCGGATTTGCATTCATTAATTTTATCATTGTTCTGCTATTTTATAAACTTTTCGGCAAGAGCGGATTATTTGTCTGGATCGGATTTTCGACCGTTGTAGCCAACCTTCAGGTAGTCAAAACGATCGAGATCTTCGGATTAACGGCCACGATGGGGAATATCATGTATGGTACTGCCTTTTTAGTGACCGACATCATCAATGAAAAATACGGGGAAAAAGAGGCCAAAAAAGCCGTCTGGCTGGGTTTTGCAACATTGATTTCCCTTACCGTCATTATGCAGGGTGTACTCATGTTCCAGCCTGATGAAACGGACTTTGCACAAGGGGCATTAAAGACGATTTTTGATATGATTCCCCGTATTGCCATCGGGAGCCTCGCAGCCTTTATTATCAGCCAGTATACAGATGTGGCAATTTACTCATGGCTCAGACGGAAGTTTCCATCTGACAGGCTGCTGTGGGTCAGGAATAACGGAAGCACGATGATCAGCCAGCTGCTTGACACCCTTATTTTCACATCAATTGCCTTTTTGGGCGTCTATCCGTTTGACATCTGGATTCAGATTTTCATCACGACTTATCTGATTAAATTTGTCGTTGCTATTATTGATACACCATTTGCGTATCTGGCCAAAAGAATAAAACCTGCGGAATGAGGAGAGGAAGAAATGATTGAAGTATATGTGGATGGTGCCAGTGCCGGAGACCCGGGCCCTTCCGGAGCAGGCATCTTCATAAAAGGGCATGGCAAGGGAGAGCAGTTTGCCGTGCCGCTTGGAACAATGACGAATCATGAAGCGGAGTATCATGCATTGATAAAAAGCCTTGAGATCTGCAGGGAGAAAGGGTTTTCCATCATTTCAGTCAGGACCGACTCCCAGCTTGTCGAGCGGGCTGTTGAAAAAGAGTATGTGAAGAACCCTTCCTTTGTACCGCTGCTCGAGAGAGTTCTTGAGCTGAAAAACGGATTTGATCTTTTTTTCATTAAATGGATTCCAAGCAAGCAGAACGCGGTTGCTGATGAGCTTGCGAGAAAAGCGATCCGGATGAATGGCAGTGATAAAGCATGAAGATTAAATCATCTCTCACAGCCGATCTCAGCCTGCTTCTTGTGGCATGCATTTGGGGGTCTACTTTTGTTATTGTTCAAAAAGCGATTCAGTTTATGCCCCCTCATTTTTTTAACGGCGTCCGGTTTTTCCTTGCTGCTTTGCTTGTCGCTTTGATTGGCAGGAAAATGACGCGTCTAGCTCCTTCGAAACGTTCAATTGCCGCCGGTGTCACATTGGGTCTGTTTCTCTTTCTCGGCTACGCTTTTCAGACAGTCGGCCTTTTGTATACGACTTCTTCTAAAGCAGGATTTATTACGGGCCTGAGCGTGATGATTGTTCCCCTGCTTTCCATATGGATCCTTAAGGAAGCGGCAAGGAAAACAGTTTATGCCGCAGCAGCGGTTGGCACAGCAGGTCTGTATTTTTTGACATTCAGCGGCTTTTCATCATTTAACCAGGGTGACTTGCTCGTTTTCTGCTGTGCTCTTGCCTTTGCCCTGCATATTTTGTTTACGGGAAGGTTCTCGGGACAGCACGATGCCTGGCTTTTGACCATCGTCCAATTATTTACCGTTTCTATTCTGAGTTTTTCAGCGTCAGGTCTTTTTGAAAATGTGCCGGATGCGGGAAAAATGCTGACAGCGGACGTGATGTTAGCCCTGTTTATTACAGCCTTTTTTGCAACAGCTTTTGCTTTTTTTGTCCAGACAAAGCTTCAGCAGTATACGACAGCATCCAGGGTTGCCCTCATATACGCATCAGAGCCTGTATTTGCAGCGCTGACTGCCTACTTCTTCGCAGGTGAGCGGCTCTCTTCAGCCGATATATTCGGCTGTGTGCTCATTCTATCTGCGATGCTGATGGCAGAATGGAAGCCAGCGCGAAAAAAAGAATCGATTGTTTCCCATTAAAAAAATCCCGGAGATCTCCGGGATTTTTCAATTTAAAATGTTCAGTTCCCTTGCAACCCGCAGCGCCTGGCTGCGATTTCTTGCCTTTTCTTTTGTCAGTCTTTCAAGAAGAGCGACAAAAAAAGCGCCGTCAAATTCTTTTTGTGCTTTTAATGTCAGCTCGATTGCAGCTATGACCAGCTTATCTTCTGCGCCAGTATAGTGCTTTCCAAATTCAATAAATCCGAGGGCATCTTCCTTAAAGTGAAATCCCTTATCCTGTAAATGCTGCAAATAATCTGTGACTGATTGTATCGTATGTAGCAAGCATACCCCGCCTTAGCATGTTCTAATAGCCAATATCCTTAATTTCATCAGATTGAAATGTGATAACCAGAGGATCTTTATTCTGTGCTTCCTTCAGCATTGCTTTTGCAACCGTTTTCGCATGTATAGGCTTCATCGCTTTTAGTTTGCCTATAAAGACAAAACCGAAAAGTTTAAACAGCCACTCACCCAGTTTTTCCCCCATCCGGAATTCCTGTCTGTCTCCAAGCAGAAGAGAGGGCCTGAACAGAATAACTGACGGAAGGCCAATGTTTCTGAGTGCATCCTCCATTTGTCCTTTTACCCGGTTATAGTAAAAGAGCGAATCTCTGTCAGCACCTATTGCAGAGACAGCCAGCACCCGTTTCACTCCCTGCAGTTTTGCAAGCTTTGCCGCCTCTACTGAATATTCGAAATCGACTTTATAGAAAGCTTCTTTAGATTTTGCTTTTTTCATGGTTGTCCCAAGACATATGAAGAGGTCATCCACCTCAAATTCACGTTTACTTGCTGAAAGATGATCAAAGTCGACGACGATGTTCTTATGCTTATCGTGTTTGCGGTCCAATGCTTTCCTTGTAACCGTCTTCACTTCTGAATAATGCTTTGATGAGAGCAGCAGCTCAAGCAGCTCCGTGCCGATGAGGCCGCTTGCCCCGACAATCATTGCTTTCTTCATGATTTGTCACTCCAATCTTCTTCGGATCATAAAGGAAACGGGATCAAAAACAAAGGGCTTGCTCCCGTTTTGGGGCCGGTTATGTAAAAGAGAAGAGAGGTCATATTGCCTCTCTGGAATTCAATGCATCTGATAAAAAGGTATGAAGCCCTCTAAGCTCCATTTCTTCAATTAACCGTGCAGCACGGCTGTGCTCTGCATCAAATACAGCTTCTTCAAGGGTGCATTCAACAGGTACATCGCACGCAATTTCTGCAAGCCGCCTTGAAAGATGAAGCATGTCCAAATCCTGCTCAATCTTTGACCGCTGGGCTTTCGTCAGCTCTTCAAGCCGCTCAAGCAGAACATCGATTGACTTGTACTTTGCAATCAGCTTGTAGGCCGTTTTCTCTCCGATGCCTTTCACTCCGGGATAGTTATCGCTGCTGTCGCCCATGAGTCCTTTCACATCCACAAGATGAGCTGGAAGAATGCCCGTTTCTTCTGTAAAGAAATCCGGCGTATACACTTTATATTGGCCAATTCCCTTCTGCATTAGAACGACCTGTATGTTTTCATCAAGCAGCTGCAGAAGATCGCGGTCGCCCGTCAGAATGGAAATATTCATTTCAGCAGAATAAAGCTTTGCAATGGTCCCGATGCAGTCATCCGCTTCATACCCGACAAGGCCGACATTCGGAATGTTAAAAGCTTCTGCAGCCTTTTTGGCAAGGTCAAATTGCGGAAGCATTTCAACAGGAGCTTCCGGACGGTTGGCTTTATAGTGATCAAAAAGCTCTGATCTGTATGTTTTGCTGCCCATATCCCAGCAGCAGATGACATGGGTCGGCTGAAAATGTTTAACGGAAGCGAGCAGATGCTTCAGGAAGCCGTTTACTGCATTTGTCGGCACGCCCTTGCTGTTTATCATAAAGTTGCCGTAAACGCTTGTGGCGTAGAAAGCTCTGAATAAGAGAGCCATGCCGTCAACGATCAGCAAATGTTCTTTTTTGTTATTCATATAGAGATCAAACTCCTATTCTAATAAATACGCTGTCTCTATCATACCATAATTATGTCCGCGGGAAGAAAGGGAAAAACATGAAAAGGGCCGTTCTATAGAACGGCCCCCTGCTTTATTACTTCTCTTTTTTGCTGTTCATTTTTTTCACTTCAGTTTCTGCGTATGAAGCGAATTCTTCATTATAGCCCTTTGCATTGTTGTTGCGCTGTGCGTTGGCATTCCCTTTTTTCGTTTTTCCCAAAGCTGACACCTCTTTTCAGTTAGGTTAGCTTTAGTATCTTCAGGGAACAGCTGCCTGACACGAAGAAGTTATTGGCTGTCCTGGCCGAACTTTCTTAGCACATATTCTTTGACCATTTCCTCTGTAACATGCTGTCTCGTTGGAATGATGCCCTGTTTTGCAAGTTCGTTGATCTCAGCTGTGACTTCATTTATGCCATTCACTGAAAAAGGCTTGGATTGTCTGCACTGCATAACCGCTTTTTCAATCAGCGCCTCTCTTTTCTCCTCTAATGCCGCAAACTTTGTAACGATGGCATTTTGCTTTTTGCTGTGTGCCGTAATGGCTTCATGTACGTTGCTCATCTTGTTGATCTCCTCTTTTTTTCATTAGTTTTTTTACTGATTCCTTTGGACTCCAGCAATCAAAGGAATAATCAGGTTTTGTTTCAAATCCGAGCCGGCTGCAGCGGTAAATCATCCGCCCTTCAGCCCGGAAGCTTTGAAAGTGTATGCAGGAGGCGCATACCTGATAGGGTGACTTCATGACTTGACACCCGTTGCAGAAAGAATCTTCTCAAGCATCTCATTACTCCGCTCATAGGCCGAGACATCCTCAAGCGTGTATGCTGACAAAAGCGCCTCATAGAATGACTCTGTCTGAATGACAAGATTTCCGGTTAGCTCTTTGCTTGCTTCCCTAAGTTTTTCTCCATAATAAGCCTTAAACTGCTTTTCGCTCTCTGTCAGCTGAATTGAAACAGGAAGTGCAAGCTTTTCCTGAAGCTCTTCGCTTATTTGCTTTTTCTCGTTTTTCTCAAAAAAAGCCTTCGTATTTTTAAATTTCTTCAGCGGCTGTTTTTCTTCATTTGTTACATGTTCTTTCAAAGACGTTCTGATTTTAGGTGTCTCAATCTTCTGTAAATCCGGCATGGAAGTCCGGAGCTGTCCATTGTGCATCAGCATTTCTCTTGCCGCCTGTTTGAAAGCATCAGATAAAAGACTGTGCACGTACTTTTCAAGCCTCAGAGTAACAGCCTGCAATTCCTGCAGAACATAAAACTGAAGGGACGCAAGGAGATCCTGATAGCAATCTTCCAATACTTCTTTCGGGGATTTGGAACCGCCAAATGCTCCCGGATGAAAGGCTTCTTTGAACAGATCCGGGAACCTGAGCATCGTCCGCTGCTTCACATAGAACAGCTGCTCTTTCACTTCCTGCTCCAGCTGTTTCTCCCTGAGATTTTGCGTTTCCGCATTCAGCATGGACAGCACCTTTTCTCTTTGAGCTGTCAGCGTTTTTATTTCCAGTTCTCTTTTCTCCTGATCGCTGTCTGCTGCATCAAGGACCGACTGCAGCTGCTGCTTTGCAATCGAAAGCTCAAGCTTTGCAGACTGAATCATGGAGGCAGAAAGATCGTGGTTCATAAAGTGATGGAATTCCTCTTTCATCACCCCGAATTCAGACTGGAGAGGATCTGCCGTTTTAGCAAGTTCCTGCATGCTTGATATCCCGTAAAGACGGGGATGCCGTATCTCGTGAGTCAAAAGCTGGTCCCGGATATAGTCTTTCACCAGCTCAATTTCTTCATTGCTTCCTGCAAGGTCAATGGCATTGATGATAAAAAACATTTTATCCATTGAGAAGGTGTCTTTCACCCTTCCTAGCTGCTTAAGAAACTCTCTGTCCCCTTTTGAAAACGGATGGTTATAATAGGTGACAAACAAGATGGCGTCAGCATTTTTAATGTAATCGAATGCGACTTCGGTGTGCCTTGAGTTAAAGGAATCCGCTCCCGGAGTATCGACGATCGTAATTCCGCTTTGCGTCAGCGGGCTGTCAAAATAAATGACAACTTCTTCAACCATGCACGCTTTTTCTTCATTGGCCACGTAGTCTTTATATTCTTTCCTGCTTGCAGCAATCGTTTTGCCGCTGATTGAATCGATCACAGTCAATGCCTTTTGATAAAGGGGCAAAAGAGACTTAAGCCTCTCGCTGTCCCCTTTCATGACAGCAAGCTTCTTACGGGCATCCTCTGCTGAAACTGCCTCTATGGAGAAAATATCTGCAATTTCCTCCAGAAATGCACGTTCAGTTTTAAATTTCACTTCAATCAGCCCGTGCGGTTTATCCATTGCAGGAGGTTTGATTTTATTTATTGCAGCCGTTGTCGGCGTTGGTGATGAAGGCAAGAGCTTTTCACCTAGCAGGGCATTTGCAAATGATGATTTACCTGCGCTGAATGCTCCAAACAGGGCAACAGTAAATGACTTGTTCTGAAGGGACTCTGCTTTTGTCCTCAGGGATGCTGATAGCTGCTGAAAGCCCGGAATGCCGGTCAGTACATTTGATGCTGCAGCAATCTGGTCTGCAAAATAAGCCTGATCAGCTGTTTGATCCTGAACATGTGTCTTTTCAGCAGATTCCTTCTCTATTTTCCGGCTGACGGACTGCTTTTGCTCAAGCGTTCCTTCTGAAGCCGTTTTTTCCGGATGCTCCGTTATCCACTCAGCAAGGTCAAGGTCAGGAAGCTTTTCCTGTGCGGCAAGCTCCATCACGTCATTTTTCAGCTGTTCAAATCCAATCAGTCTGCGGTACAGTTCGTTTAACGCCTCAAGTTTCTCTGTTCGCTTTGATACGTCTGAGAACAATGCTTGAAGCTCGGCATCGTTTTGATTTTTCACATGCTGTTCCATCTGTTCAATGAGAGGCAGCACCTGTTTTTTTGCGTCTTTTTTTACTGAATCACTTAAATCATTGGAGTAGGTGAGCGTATATTGCGCGTTGGCCGTAGCCCCTTTTTGAACGGAACTATGCAGAAGTGCAGCATCTGTCTTGATTGAAAAATCCTGAAGCATCTGCAGAAAATCAGGGCTGCTGATCTCATGCTCTGCTGCTTTTTTCTTCAGCAGTTCATTCACGTGCCAGGCAATTTGAGACTGCAAATGGGCTGAAATGTCCTCAAACAGTTCCGTTTCCCGTTTTTTCTGTTCCTCTGCTGTTTTTGCTTTTGAGAAGAACAGCCCCACTTTAAATCCCGGCAGTGACGCTTCAATAAACCGTTCAGCCTTTGACCTTGTCTCGAATGGAATCAGATTGGCATTTTTAAGAATATAGTCCAGCTGATCACGCAAGTCTGCTGAAACAGAGCTGATGCTGTCAGAAAGATTCTTTAATGCAGCCTGGGATGTGTCCAGTTCTTTTTGAACACTGCCGATTTGCGAGAGAAGTTCATCTGCTGAAATCTCCTTCAATTCAAGATCTTCTTCCTTTTGGCCGAGATAGTCTGAAGATAATGAGATCAGCGTGTTTTGGGCATTCTCTTGTACAAGACCCTCTTTAGTGATCATTTGACTTACGAGTTTTTTTATGGAAGAAAGCTGATTATGCTCATGTTCTAAAGCCGTAAGGGACGTATAGAAAACATGGTCTGAAGGCAGTCCCGCTGCCTCGAACGTCATTTCAATCTGAGCCCTGAATGCAGAGAAGGCCACTTCCTCTTCCCTGTGTTTATCAACTTGATTCACAATTAAATAGATCTGTTTGCCTTTATGTATCATTTCGTGGACAAATGCCACATTTTCTTCGGATTGAACGTGATTGTAATCTGTCACATAAAACACTAAATCTGCTAGATGCAGAGCGGATTCGGTCGCCATGCGGTGAGCGGCATCCGTGGAATCAATTCCAGGCGTGTCCATGATCACAACGTTTTCCTGAAGAGACGAATACTCATCTTTTATCTCGATTTTTAAGACCTCATTGCCCTGCCTGCAATAGTCCTTCACTTGCTGAATGGAGTAGGAACCCTTCAGCTTGATCAGGTTTCCTTTCGTGTCATGCAGGATGACAGATTTTTCACCCTTTTGAAGCAGCACGACATTTGCACTTGTCGGAATTGGGCTTGTCGGCAGTACCTCTTCACCGATCAGCATGTTGATCATCGTTGATTTTCCTGCTGAGAAATGGCCTGTAAAAGCAATGTGCTTCGTATTTTTTTGAATTTTATAGAACAGCTCGATCAATTTATCGGCTGTTTCAGGTTCATCCTGTATTTTATTCCATACAGCAGCCGTTCTTGGAAGCAGATGCTGTTTTAACGTTTTCGTACTCATTCCCTAAACCCCTTTGCCTGGCGTATATTGCTATTTTACTTGATTTTTTGCCTTTTTCCCATCCTATTATGAGAATCTTTAAATAGTTACGCCGTAAAATGAAACTTTTTCCAGATAAAAACGTAAAAAAGACAAACTTTTATTAAAAATATGGTTGAAAAATTACAATAAATACGTAAAATAATCAATGATAACAGATGGCCGCACGGCCGGAAGGTGGGTATTTTCTTGTTACTTGGAAAAGTACTGTGCAAATTTGGAGTAGGATCTGCCAAAATTGATCTTGTCCTGAAAAAAGATACATACCGCATTGGCGATATGATTAAAGGTGAATACGTTATAAAAGGCGGATTTGCTGAACAGCGCCTGAAGAGGGTAGAGTCGGATCTCGTGCAGACGCATTCAGTGAATGACACGGAAAGGGTTATCAACACAAGAACCATTCTTTCTTCCGCTGTCATTTCAGCACAGGAAGAAAAAACGATGAATTTTTGTTTTGAGCTCCCTCCTTCCCTGCTGCCGACAGACAGCCACATTTCCTATAAATTTATTACCCGTCTAATCTTTACTGACGGCATCAGCAGCGTTGACCACGATGAAGTCATTATTCAGCCAGGCTGAACCTTTTAAAATCAGAAAATGCAGTCCGGATGCGGACTGCATTTTTTCAATGTCACGAAAATAGAATAACAAATTAATCCTCGTCCAGCTCCAGCGCCTAGATCCTCTGTCAGAACAAATCCGTCAAAAAAGGCGGGAACCGGACTTTTCCGCCGGATTCTTATCTGCCTATCGGATCTGAGCAAGGCGCTTCCGCTTTTGATCTTTAAAACTCCTTTGATGAGAACGGCAGAAAGAATTTAACTCCGCGCCTGTTAAAAGGAAGAATTTTCATATCTGCAATCAGATGACTCGCATACCCTGCAGTACCTGCGTAAAAAGCTCCCTGAAGCCCTGTTGCCTGTTCAAATTGTGAGGCTATAACTGCGAAAAACAAAAGCCCGGCAATACTGTGCGTATAGCTTCTGTGAGGGACAAAAGAAGCTATGATCATAAAGATGCCAAGCAGAATGACCCATGTTTCCTGCAGGGAAAAACCTCCTGCGGCAATTCCCGCCCCTGTCATCGTCAGCATATGCCTCTGCCTGATAAAAGCAGACAACACAATGATCGCTGCTCCTGCTCCCATGCCAGTCCAGATTTCATTTCCCTTTCCTTGAAAAAAACTGTACATAATCATTAGAAATCCCGCGATCTGTGCGACACTGCGGATAAAATGATGTGAAAATGTCAGTCTGTTTCTCAGCTTGCCGTCAATATCAGCATCAGGCATTAAGGCTGTGAGTCCTCCGAGCGCAGATAAAATGAGCGTCGCTTCCAGATCCGCCCCGACTGCACTCGCTGCGCCGAAACCTGCTGCCGCTCCTATCGCCATATGTGATGTTCCATCCATGCTGTACTTTCTCTCCTTTAATGTTCATCCCTACATTCTAATACAAAAAAGCCCTGCTGAGAGGACTTATGGGGAAAATCATTCTTTTAGCTTACACAAACGCATATTTACAGGTTCTTTCTAACGGCTGCATACCGAATTTGCAGGGTAATAAACGTCATAGCTGCTGGAACAGTCAGAGCAAGTGATGCTGGAAAGATAAACCGCTGGATGATGACCGACTCCTGCATTAAAAAGACAGACGCAATAGTGAGCAGTATGAGGAAACAGGCAATCGATCCAAACCAGTTTTTCATCACGGCATATTTTTCTGCTTTAGATTCATCCTCTGTATGAATAGGCGGAGTTCCCTCTTCTGCTGAAAAAACATGGACGCTTCCATTTGATGTAACAGGCTCCCAGCCCGCAGCTCTGAAAACGTCATAATACTCTTCAGCTCCATCCCCCTTTACATTCTGATAGTCAAGGCTGTAAATCAGATGTCGAGGATTGGATTTTTTAAGCGTATAGCCCATGAAGGAGAATTTTTCAAGCACCCAACCCTTTTGGGCCATTTTACTGAGTTTTTTCATTTCCCGTTCTTCTGCAAAAGCCAGACCTGCCGAAGGCATATATCTTCTTTTCGCCATTGATCAGACCTCCTTATTTTTCTTAAAAGCATCCATTCCATGTGCAGCCATCCTCTGTCTGCGGCCTATCTCGAGCTCCAGGAGTTTTCGGCCCTTTTCCGTTGCTTTGTAAACTTTCCGTCTGTCGTCCTGACTGGCAGAAAGGGAAATCATTTCAGCGTCAAGCAGTTTTTTGGTCAGTGTATAAAGTGTAGCAGGGCCTATTATAAACTCTCCGCCTGTCAGTTCTTCTATATGTTTCATAATGAGATACCCGTGCTTTTCTTCAAGCAAAGATAAAACAATGTAATAAGCGGGGTCTGTAAGCTGTTCCATTTCCATCATCGCATTTCTCGGCAATGTATCACCTCTTTATATCATGTATCAATATATCGTTTAATGATATATCTATTAATAATATAATAATGGCATATCCTGTTTGCTGTCAATCTTTTCTAATCAAAAAAAAAGAATCCCCGGCTGGAGATTCTTTTTATCATTAGAATGTATGAGCAAGGTCTTTCGCGCGTGCGATTCCGTCTTCTTTGATTTGCTGAGCTTTGTCAGGCATTGCTGCATGTCCTTCAATGAACAGGCCTTCGAATGAAGGAACACCGAAGAACTGCATCATGATGCCGAGGTAGCGGTGCCCCATTTCCATTTCAGCAGCAGGGCCTGTTGAGTAGATGCCTCCGCGCGCCTGAATGTGAAGAGCTTTTTTGTCTGTCAGCAATCCGACTGGTCCCTGTTCTGTATATTTAAACGTTTTGCCTGCAACAGCGACAGATTCAAGATACGCTTTCATAACAGGAGGGAAAGAGAAGTTCCAAAGAGGTGTGACGAAAACATATTTGTCAGCTGAAATGAATTGTTCGCTCAGCTCAGACAGGCGTCCGACCTTTGCTTTTTCTTCCGCTGAAAGTTCTTCAAAGCCTTTTCCGGTCTGCAGTTTTCCCCAGCCGCTGAAAACATCTGCATCGATATGCGGGATGTTTTCTTTATAAAGATCAATGTGAACAACCTCATCGCCTGAATTTGCTTTTTTGTACTCATCTAGAAATGCTTTTCCTGCAGCCATACTGAAAGACGCTGTATCGTCGTGCGGATGCGCAGTGATGTATAAAACTTTTGACATGGTAGTCACCTTTCCTTTTTTAAAAGTTTGATCCCGTTTTATTATTGATTAAATCCATGTGATTAAAACAATAATTTAAGAATCTTTAAATTGAATATCTTCAATTCGAGATAATAATATCGAATCCGGCGAATTTTGTCAAACAAAAAGCTTACAGAAATATTATCAGCCGCATTCTCTCATACTAAAGACAGAAAGGATGGAGAGAAATGACAGAATTTCCGATTATCCATACAAATTTCTGGGATGCGGTCATTGCCGTTCCTGCCGTTATCATATTGACTCAAATCGCGAAGCTGCTCTTTAAGATTCCCCCGCATTTTGTCCCTACTTCCGCAGGATTTACCGGTTTGCTGATCGGCATTTTCATCAGCCATCCCAACCATTTTTCAACAGGGCTGTTTATGGGTTGTTTTTACGGAAGTGCTGCTGTCGGAGCATATTCCTCTCTTAAAACTTCGCTGAAAGCTTATCGCAGGTATGAAAAAAAGACATAAAAAAAACTGCCGAATCAGGCAGCATGAGGTTAAGAAGCAGTATTCACTTTTTTTAATATGTAGCCCATCAGTGTGCTGTAGGCCAAAACCGTTCCTAATACGAGTGTCATTTCCATCGTCTCACACAACCTTTTCACTGAGAATGATTATTACCTTCACTCTACCACGAATGAAAATCATTTTCAACAGGGATTTATGTGCACGGATTAAAATGAGGTGTTCATTCGTTCTATTTGCGGCATCTATGCTTAAATTATGCCCAATTGAAACTGTTATTCCTCCCCTTTTCGGGGGACAAATCTCTTTTTCCATGAAAACGTTTCGTCGTAATCTGCCGTATGTTCTGCAAGGGCTCTTTCTTCAGCGGGAATTCTAATGGACAGAATGACTGCGTTAAGCAGGGTAAAGGTCACAGCTGTGGCATATGCCTGAAAAAGAATCGGCAGAAACAGGATTTCAACGGCAACAACAAGGTAATTCGGATGCCTCATATATTTGTACGGTCCTTTTGCCACAACTTCGAGATCAGGGACAATGATAATTTTTGTATTCCAGTATGGCCCGAGACTGAACACAGCCCAATAGCGGATGATTTGCGTGAAAACAATAATCGGCAGAATAACCATCCATAGCGGGGAGAGCTGTTTATCAAAAAGCTGCACTTCCATAAGAAAGGAGAGCAAAAACAAGCTGTGGAGCGCTACAATCCACGGATAATGACTTTTGCCGTGTTCTTGCCCACCAAGATTCAGCATGCGTTTTTCGTTTCGTTTTGCCAGCACAAGTTCACTCAGCCGCTGAAGGATCATAATCGTCAAAAACAAGCCGAATATCATGAAACCCGCTCCCATTCCGCAAGAAGAAGTTCTGCGCAAAACCCCGGACCGAGTGCTGCAATTATGCCCAGATCTCCAGGGTTTATGCGTCCGTTTGTCATGTACTCGTCAATCACATACATTACCGTTGCAGACGACATATTTCCGTGCTGTCTTAAAACATTCTTAGATATGGACAGCTGCTCCTCGGTGAACCCGAGACTTGCCTGATACGCATCAAGCACTTTCTTTCCTCCGGGATGGGCAAGGAAATGCTGAATGCTTCCGAGTGAAACCCCCTCATCAGCAAGGTAATTCTCCACCGTACCCTTCAGCCAGTTTCTGATAATAGCTGGTATGTCTCTTGAAAAAATAACATAGAATCCGTTGTTTTTAATTTCCCAGCCCATCACATCTTCCGAATCTCTCATAAACACCGAGCGTGTCGAACGTGTTTTAGGAAGGACAGAAAGAGCGGATAAATGAGCAAGATCAGCGTTTTCTCCGGCAAGAAGAGTACATGCAACCCCGTCTGCAAACAGGGAAGTTCCGATAAAATTGCTTTTGGACAGATCGTCATGCTGAAAGGTCAGGCTGCAGAGCTCGACACAGACAACAATGACTTTCGCGTCCGGATAAGCCTTGCAGTAGTCATGAGCCCTCGACAGGCCTGATGCGCCGCCTGCACACCCCAGGCCCCAGATAGGCACTCGTTTCACTGATTCTTTGAACGGGAGATTGTTGATGATTTTGGCATCAATACTCGGGGTAGAAATCCCGGTGCTCGAGACAAAGAAGATCGCGTCAATTTCTTCGCAGCCAACCTCTCTTTTTAAACAGGCGCGGTTTTGCAGGCAGCTGATAATCGCCTCCGTTCCAAGAGCCACAGCCGCCTCAATGTATGTATTGTTTTTTTCCTCAAAGGTGTGCTGAGTCCTGTACCAGCTGATGTCTTTAACAAATTGCCGGGATTCTATGTCGCCATTTTTAAAAGCAGGCAGAAGCCGGTTAATATCTTTAAACGTTCCTTCAAAGAGTTCTTTTGCAAATTCTACAGTCGCGTCCTGCTGCATCCTGTTTTCCGGTATGCTCTTGCCGACTGATAAAAGATAGGCCATCCCATCCACCTCATTTTATTCTTGTAACGGTTACTTTTTCCAAATAAAGGAGGTTTTATGTAATGACCGGCAAAAAAAAAGCTCTTCCCTGATCAGGGAAAAGCAACGTTTTAAAGGAGTTGTTGTTGTGCTCTTTTATTATATCGCGAAAAACGGGTTTGAACAGACATGTTTGGATGGAAATTTTTAAAAGAAGTACGCCATATGAATTTCATCGTCGTATTTCCCGTTCAGAATTGCCTGTTCACGCTGTACTCCCTCAATTGCAAAGCCGTATTTTTCATAAAGCTTTACCGCTACTTCATTGGAAGCAAAAACCGTCAGGCAAAGCTTATGGAGGTTGTTCTTTCTGCACCAGTCAAGTGTTGCACTCATGACCTCCTTGCCGATGCCGAGGCCCTGCGCAGAATCTGTAAGCCACGTCCGGAACAGGCCGGTATGTCTTTTCATTTGAAGCTCTCCCCGCAGAACTCTTGCGATGCCGACAACCTTCCCCTGCATTTCAACACCGAGATAAAAGTTATCTTTTTCTTTTAATTCTTTAATAAATGCTTTTTCTTCTTGGAGGGAACGCGGACTTTCTTTTTGTATGTACGTCCCCGAATCAATGATGCTCTGTACAGATTCAATTATGTCTGCCGCATCCTCTTCCCTTACAGGCCTCAGCGTAATCTGTTCTCCATTTTTTGCAGTAAAAACCGTTTTGTCATCTTGAGTAATCATTGAAGTTCAGCTCCTTGACGTTAGTATATCTCTGCGCTCAAGAAGTAACACATTATACAGGCTGTTTCACGATTTTTCAAATGACAAGTACTCCCCGTCCGCGCAAATACGCTTCTACATCTACAAATGAGTCTGCTTCAATATAGGCAATTCCCTTTTTTTCAAGCAGACCGCACAGCGCGTCCTTTGCGAAGGTTACATCTGCAAAGGCTGCAGGATGGGAATCAGGTTCGCTGTCTCCGTAAAAGTAAACCGCATCATAGGTTTCTTTCAGTTTCTGAATGACTTTTGATTTATCAATTCCATATCGCTCTGAATAGCTCCAGTCATTTTTATCAATTTCCAGATGAATATTTTTGCTTTTAAAATGGCCTTTATTTGAGATGATCTCGACGTTTTCTGCGCCAAGCGCGTCAAAAATGTGCTTAATATAATAATCTGTTCCTGCACTGAGGATATAAAAATCACCGCCGTTTTTTTGGACACGTTCAATAAAAGGGCCGATATAATTGTCCAGCGGCAATGTCAGAATGGTTTTAATCAGTTCTTCCTCTTCAAGGTGAATAGAGGTGAATATTCGGCTTAAAAAGTCAATATCCAGCATCTCCCCCCGCTTCCACTGCTTGAACAGCGCTTCTCCTTCAGGGAAAAGTTCCTCAATAACAAGGTGATAAAAATCTTTCTTGGAGATTGTCCCGTCAAAATCAGACACGAATGCCCATGTTTTCATTGTTAATCCTCCATTGATTTAATTTTTCCATCTGGAAATATATAGGTTTCTCTCTTCATATCATGTAGTAATTGCTTTTAACTACTCACATCAAAGGAGAGACACATGAAGAAATTATTCGTTATTTTCACCGCCGCGCTATTTATCTTTTTCGGCGCAGGCATCAGCAAAACAGAGGCAGCAGGCAGTGACTTTATTATTATTAACAAGTCCAAAAATCAGCTGGCCTTTTATAAGAACAGCAAGCTCAGCAGCGTGTTTAAAGTGGCAACCGGCAAAAAGCCATCCTACACCCCTGAAGGAACCTTTAAAGTGGTCAGCAAAATTGTAAACAGACCATACTACAAGCTTGGCATTCCCGGCGGCGACTCGCGCAACCCTCTTGGAAACCGCTGGCTTGGCATCAACGCAAGAGGCACATGGGGCACAACGTATGCCATACACGGGAACAATAATCCCAGCTCCATCGGGCAGTACATCAGCAACGGATGCATCAGAATGTATGATAATGAAGTGGAATGGCTGTACAGCCAGGTTAAAATGAATACACCTGTTATCATAACATCTTCCGGCAGTTCATTTGATGCCATTGCCTCATCAAAAGGGTTTAAGGTGAGCGGCAGCAAAGCAGTATCATCTAAACCATCCGGATTTACGGGACAAAATCTGAAAAAAGGCAGCCGGGGAAGCGAAGTCAAACATCTCCAGCAGCTTCTTACCTCCAAAGGGTTCGACACCCGCGGCATTGATGGGATCTTCGGAAGCAATACCGATAAAGCAGTGAGGTCTTTCCAAAAGAGCAAAAAGCTTTCAGCAGACGGCATAGTCGGTCCGGCTACAAGAAAAGCCCTCAGTATGTATTAAGAAAAGCCATACCCTGAAGATATTCGGGTATGGCTTTTCTATTGGATCTTATTTTACATCAGAAGAATTAAGATGCGTGTTTTTCGTTCAGACGTACAGCTTCGCTTTTTTCTTCTTTTCGAACAACGTTGAACACAATATTCAGCAGAATGGCTGTCAGGCTTCCCGCCACTATGCCGTTGTTGGTCAGGATTTTAACAGACTCGGGAAGAGCGGCGAACATATCAGGCACGGCAGTCACACCAAGTCCCATTCCTACAGAGCACGCGATAATCAGCAGGTTTTCCTGTGATGCAAACTCTACCCTGCTCAGCATCTTGATGCCGTATGCAATGACCATCCCAAACATGGCGATCATGGCTCCGCCGAGAACGGCTTCAGGAATAATGGTTGTGAATGCAGCAATTTTCGGCACAAGTCCAAGCACCATTAGCATTCCTGCTGCTGTATAAATGACATTCCTTGATTTAACGCCAGAAAGAGAAATCAAACCTACGTTTTGGGAATATGCCGTGTATGGAAAAGCATTAAAAATCGCCCCAAGCAAGTAAGCAACTCCTTCTGCACGGTACCCTTTCGCAAGATCCTCTTTTGTGATGTTCTTTTTCGTAAGATCCCCAAGCGCATAGTAAACCCCGGTTGACTCTACCAAACTGACGATAGCGACGAGGATCATTGTCAAAATCGGAGCAATCTCAAACGTCGGCGTTCCAAAGTAAAACGGCTTGCCGATCTGAAACCATCCCGCTTCAGAGACAGGCTGCAGGTCCACCTTTCCCATAACCGCAGCCGTAGCTGTTCCCGCAATCAGCCCAATCAGGATGGAAACGGCGCGGATGAAGCCGGTGAAAAATCTGTAAAGCAGAATAATAAACAGCAGAACACCAAAAGCAAGCGCAAGATTGGAAGGAGATCCAAAATCAGCGGCCCCCTGTCCGCCCGCCATATTATTCATGGCAACCGGAATCAGCGTGATTCCGATAATCGTCACGACAGATCCTGTTACAACAGGCGGGAAAAATACAGCCAGCTTCCCAAACACTGTTGAAATCAGAATGACGAAAATTCCTGAAGCTAAAATCGCACCATAGACAGAAGATATCCCGTACTCCGTCCCAATGGCGATCATTGGACCAACTGCTGTAAACGTGCATCCGAGCACAACCGGAAGACCAATTCCGAAAAACTTGTTTTTCCACACCTGCAGAAGTGTAGCAAGACCGCACATGAAAATATCAATGGAAACAAGATAAGTCAGCTGCTCAGGCGTTAATCCAAGGGCTCCGCCTACAATCAGAGGTACGATAATCGCACCTGCATACATGGCAAGAACGTGCTGAATGCCGAGTGAGAACACTTTAAAGGAATTGTTATTCATCGGACTGCCTCCGTTTCGTCAAGAAATTGCACGGCGCCGTTTTCAAGAGACTCGATTCGTGCAAGGGATTCCACGCGAAAGCCTTTTTCGCGAAGCAATTTCCCGCCGTCCTGAAACGATTTTTCAATGACGATGCCTATTCCCGCAATTTCTGCTCCGGACTGCTTCACAATCTCGGCAAGTCCAAGAGCTGCCTGTCCATTTGCCAGAAAATCGTCAATAATGAGTACACGGTCTGTTTCATTCAGATGTTCGCCTGATACAGCGATCGTGTTTTCTTCCTGCTTCGTAAATGAATAAACAGCTGCTGTGAGAAGCTTGCCCTTTAACGTAAGAGAGCTGCGCTTACGGGCAAAAACAACCGGCACGTTTAGCTCAAGCCCTGTCATCACCGACGGGGCAATCCCTGACGATTCCAGGGTAAGAATTTTCGTAATGCCTTCGTTTTTAAACCTTCCTGCAAACTCTTTTCCTACTTCTCTCATTAAAAATGGATCAATTTGATGATTTAAAAAGGAATCTACTTTCAGTACCTGATCAGAAAGCACCTTTCCTTCAAGTTTAATTTTTTCCTGCAGCATGATCATCCTATTTCCCTCCAGCTATAAAAAAACGGCATCGTCTCATAGAGTGAGACAATGCCGTTTAGAAGATAGCTTAAAAGAAGCAGGCTGCAAAACAAAGCACTGCTCACTCATAGTCAGATGATTAACGGTCATCCGGTAGAAACTTGCAGGCCATATCCCCGCGATTATATGAGTGTGCACGTTTTATTAGAATAGTAGCATTATAACAGGGTTTATTCGTTATGGGAAGAGTATTCTGCACAAAAAAGCGAATAATGGCATGTAATTTAATTCGAATTATTCGTTATTTCTGAAAAAACCAAAAGAGACCGCACGAGAACACGTGCGGCCTTTGCTTATTATTTTGCCGGCTGAAGCTGATAAAGTTTCGAGTACTTCGTCTCGAGATGATCGATTAAATACTTGGCATTCAGGCCTTCTCCAGTTACATCATGAAGGATCTCAAGCGGCTGCTTCATTTTTCCGTGCTGATGGATCTTTTCTGTCAGCCAGTTTTTAATCGTGCCGAACTCTCCGTTTTCAACAAGCTGATCAAAGTCAGGCAAGTCTTTCAGCATCGCCTGTTTAAACTGCGCGGCGTACATATAGCCAAGTGCATAGGAAGGGAAATAGCCGAACATGCCGCCGGACCAGTGAACGTCCTGAAGCACGCCTTCTGCGTCATTCGATGGCGTTACGCCAAGGTACTCTGTATATTTTTCATTCCAGATGCGCGGAAGATCCTCTACTTCGATTTCATCATTAAATAAGCCCTTCTCAATTTCATAGCGGATCATGATGTGAAGCGGATACGTCAGTTCATCTGCCTCGATGCGGATAAGAGACGGCTTGGATTCGTTGACTGCGCGGTAGAAGTCCTGGAGCGCTACATCATCAAACTGCCCGTCTGCATAGTTCTTGAGCGAATCGTAGTAGCGGTTCCAGAATCCAGGATTTTTGCCGATGAATTTCTCATAGAAAAGAGACTGCGACTCATGAATTCCCATGGATGTTCCGTCGCACAGCAGGGTTCCTTCAAGCTTTTCTGAAATGTTCTGCTCATAAAGCGCGTGACCGCATTCGTGGATTGTACCGAAAAGCGCTGTACGGAAGTCATTTTCAGCATATTTCGTAGTAACACGCACATCCCCGCGGTTAAGACTGATCGCAAATGGATGGACCGTTTCATCCAGGCGGCCTGCTTCAAAATCGTAGCCGAGCTCTTTCAGGAAGAACTCTGAGATCTGGCGCTGCTTGTCTTTTGAAATCGGCTCATACAAAAAGTGAGTTTCCGGCTGGTTCTGTGACTCTGTAATGCTTTTTACAAGAGGCACGATCCGGCTTCTCAGTTCGCCGAATACCCGGTCAAGCACTTCAACGGTTACACCCGGCTCATACTGGTCAAGGAACGTATCATATTTGTTTTCTTTGTATCCCCAGTACTCAAGAAACTTTTTGTTGGTCTCAACGAGCTTCTTTAAGTACGGTGCAAACAGGCTGAAATCCGATTTTTCCTTCGCTTCTTCCCACACGGACTCTGCTTTTGACTGAAGAATGACATATTCTTTGTATTCTTCCTGCGGGATCACTTTGCTTAGTTTGTATTCTTTCTCACTTTCAAGGGCTGCTTTGAATGTGATTTCAGAAACCTCATCCTTCGCGCTCAGAATCTGATCAATATAGGATTTCATTTCATCAGATGTCTGCATTTGGAACACTTCAGTAGATAAAATGCCAATTGCCTGCGAACGCTGTTCAATCGCTTTTTTCGGTGCTCCTGTGCGCAGATCCCAGAACATGAGCGAGATGGCTTCATTATAGCTTTTCATTTTTTGCAGGTACTCTAAAAATGACGTCTCAACGGATTGAATAGTCAATCTGATCACCCCTTCTTTAGGTATGTAAAATAGTAGTAATTTTCTAACATTTTTAGATTAAAGGAAAGAAAAGGTTTTTGTCAATGATTTTATAAACTGACGGGTCGGTTTTATTTTTGTTTGCGAATGTGTGCTTCTGGCAATTGCATACCCTCCACATCGTTTCTCGGTTTCCGGGGGTACGATTACAGCGCTTGCTTACCCTCCCAAATCGTTTCTCGGTTTCCGAGGGTACGATTCGCCCACTTGCTTACCCTCCCAAATCGTTTTTCAGTTTCCGAGGGTACGATTCGCACTCTTGCTTACCCTCCCAAATCGATTCTCGGTTTCCGAGGGTACGATTCGCCCACTTGCTTACCCTCCCAAATCGTTTTTCAGTTTCCGAGGGTACGATTCGCGCTCTTGCTTACCCTCTCAAATCGTTTCTCGGTTTTCGGGGGTACGATTCATTACGCCGAAAAAAAGAGCGAAGGGACCTCTCCCCTCGCTCTTACACTTACAATTCTTCAGCTGTCACAGGCAATATGGATTTAACTTCTTCAAGCACGTTCAAATCCTGCTTTGTGGAGAGGTAAATTGAAATCTCCCCGCTGTCAGTGCTTGTTCTGATCAGGCGGCCAATGCCCTGTTTCAGTCTCAGCATCATATACGGCATATCCACATCAGCGAACGGATCGGGCGAGCTGCTGCGTTTTGATTCAAACACCGGGTCATTTGGCGGGAACGGCAGTGACCAGATGATCACATTCGACAGGGATGCCCCAGGAATGTCAAGTCCTTCCCACAGATGCACGGCGCATAATACGGATGTCTCGTTATTCTGGAACTCAGAAACAAGCTTGCTTATTTCCTGGTCTCCTTCAAATAAGAAGCGATAATCAGCTTTATGGGCTGATGCATAACGTTTAAACACGTCAAGTTCATCTTTTGTGTTAAACAGGATGAGCGCACGGCCTCCTGATTGTTCAATTCTTTTCAATGTTTCCGCACATTTCACTTCATTGAGGGAAACAGATGCTGATACGTCTAGCAGTGAAATCTTCATGTTTTCTTCATAATCAAACGGTGACTCAACGTTCAATGACAAATAGTCTTTAATTCCAAGACTGCCCGCGATAAAATCGAACGATCCATGATTGGACAGTGTCGCAGATGAGAAGATATACGGCTTTTTCTGAGAAAATACTTTCTCTCTCAGCACTTCTTCCACTGTTCTTGGCATGATGATCAGGGAGAAATCCTGCTCTCCGTTTTCAATCCAGTGGATCGCGCCTTTTTGTTTATTAAAAAGGGAAATGGAAAATTCCATGCTGTCCAAATATTCCTCGACAATCTTTAGCTCGTAGGAATCAATGGTATACATTTCCCCTTCAAATACTAGGGCCTCGCCAATTTCAGCCAGCATCCTGTGCAGCTCAATCCCCTGTTTCCGCAGCGTATCGTTCATCACTATCCGTGAGCGGTGTGAGCCTTTTACTTCTTCTGATGCTTCAAGCAGGCTGTCGAAAAATTCCTCGTTGATGACAAGCGTGTCTTCAACTAAATGAGCAAATTCTTCCCTGATGTCATTCTGAAGCAGTCTTTCAAGCAAGATGGCAAGCGTGCTGCTTTTCACTCTGTAGGTAAGGGCTTTTTGGGCTGCATATTCAAGAAGATGCCCTTCATCGAAGACGACTGAGCTGTGTTCAGGCAGCAATGGAAGCTGTCCTTCCCGCTTTCTTGAGTCGTATGTCCAGATATGCTCCATGTAGAAATCATGAGAACAGACGATCAGGTCGGTTGCTTTGCGGTAATGCTCGCGTGAAAGCGTGAGGCCGCAGCGGTGCCTTTGGTCACATGACAGACAGTCCTGGAACGAGTCATAATTCACATGACTCCACTCTTCATCTGTCAGGTTGGGATATTCTTTACGGTCTCCGTAATGATAGAAAGACTGCATACCTGCTTTTTCATGGACAAAGCCTGGAAGCGACTCAAATAAATCAAGATACAGATCATCACCCGTCCGCTGAATCGTCTGATCCAGTTTTTTCAGGCACAGATACTGATCCTGGGATTTTCCGAGTCTTACATCAATGGTTAAATCCAGATGCTTTCTCAGCTTTGCAATATCCCCTTCATTTTTAACAAGCTGTTCAATCAATGTTTCATCCGCACATGCAATAACAGCAGGTTTTCCGGTGTAGCGTGCATAGCTGATCGCATAAAGCAGATACACCAGTGTTTTTCCCGTTCCAACTCCAGCTTCTGCGAACATGACACTCTTTTCGCGGAATGCCCGTTCAAGCTGAAACGCCATAAAAATTTGTTCATCTCTAAGTTCAAAGCCTTTTTCAGGCAAAATATCGTAAAATACATCTCCGATCCAATTGTTCAGCCCTTCATAGAAGGTTTCATTTTTGGAAACAGCAAATGGCAGACGTGACGTCGGCATGTATTAGATCCCCCGCAATCATTTATACTCAAACAACTATTTTCTCATTTGTCGATCGGTTCGTCAACTGCTTCTGAGCTGAATATGACCCTGAATTCAGGAGCCATGAAAAAAGACAGGCTTTCATCATATGAAAGCCTATCTCAGCGGTCGTAAAGCGTATCAATCATTACCTTTTGGTCAATCGCAGAAGCATGTGCCACTGCTTTTAGAAAATCGGCTCTCGCACTGCCGAGCGATGCTTGAGCAGCTGCTTCATGGCCATTCTCAATGAGAGACAAATAAGTTGATGACAGCGCTTTGGATATTAGATTAAAATCATTGTTTTCGCCCAGAATCACTCACTCCTTGAAAAGAAATCAATACTGTTTCTAGTGTATTCAAGGAGAGATGCTTCTATACCTGTTTTCTGTCTCTTGGCGGGCGTTTACCCCAGTACTGATAATAATCCGTTTCAATAAATCCGTTAAAGAGCTTGCGTTTTTTTGTTGCCTGCCTGCCGTAAAAATCTTCAAATCCTTTATGGGAAGTCAGCATATAAACAGACCACGTCTCAAGAGGCAGCAGAGCGCGTCCCATTCCTTTGTACAGCTGCTCAACTTCTTCTTTTTCTCCAAGTCTTTCCCCGTATGGAGGGTTTCCAACGATTACGCCATACTCTTTTCGGGTTGTGAAATCGCTGACCTGCATTTGCTTGAATTGAATGATGCCGCCAAGGCCTGCTTCATCCGCATTTTCCTCCGCAATGGAGATCATGCGGTGGTCAATGTCATGTCCTGAAATATCAAGCTCGAGATCATAATTCGCCAGGTCTTCAGCTTCTGTGCGTGCTTGATTCCAATGGCTTTTTCCGATAATATCCCATTGTTCGGAAACGAATTCCCGGTTAAACCCGGGGGCAATGTTCTGTCCGATTAGTGCCGCTTCAATCGGGATTGTACCCGATCCGCAGAAAGGATCTACAAATGGACGGTCAGGCGTCCAGTTTGTCAACATGACAAGAGCAGCAGCCAGTGTTTCCTTAAGAGGCGCCCCTCCCTGGTCAAGCCTGAAGCCGCGCTTGTGAAGCCCTGCGCCGCTTGTATCAATCGTCAAGGTCGCTACATCTTTTAAGAGGGCAATTTCCACTTTATAAAGCGGACCTGATTCCTCGTACCACTCTGAAGTAATCTTATACTGTTGCTTCAGTTTTTCGGCAATTGCCTTTTTCACGATACGCTGACAGTCAGGTACACTGTAGAGCTTTGATTTTACCGATTTACCCGTGACAGGAAATTCTGCCTGGCGTGGAATAATTGCTCCCCAGTCAAGGGCCTTTGTTTTTTCAAACAGATCGTCAAAAGAGTAGGCTTTAAATTCGCCCACTTTCAGCTTTACGCGGTCAGCTGTGCGAAGCCATAAATTCAGACGGGGAATGTCCTTTGGATCCGCCTCAAATGTCACTTTGCCGTTATCGGTCGTGCATTCATATCCAAGATCCCGCACTTCTTTGGCAACAAGCGCCTCAAGTCCCATGGCAGCTGTTGCGATCAATGTCACCTTACTCATTGCATCACCTTCTAAATCAGACTGCAGGACAGGCCTGCAGATCATTTTTAATTTCATTTTATTTTGCACATAGTGCACGCAGCTCAAACTTCCTTTGACAGTCGGCCGGCTGTGGTTTTCTATGCTCAGTTATATGAGCTGGGCTATTCCGCTTTTCTCATTGTCCAGCTGCGCCTCCTAGTCCTTCTGTCAGAACAAAATCCCCGAAAAAGTCAAAACCGGACTTTTCCGGTGATTTCTTATCTGACTGAAAGGATTGAACAGTCGGCTCCGCTTTTCTGTATTGTCCAGTTCCATCGCCCAACTCCTCCGTCAGAACAAAATCCCCCAAAAAGTCAAAACCGGACTTTTCGGGTGATTTCTTTTCTGCCTGTCGGAGCTGAACGGGCGACTCCACTTTTCTTTATGTAAATGAAAAGCTCTCATCACATATGAAGAGAGCCTGTTTTAAACATGTTAAGTTTACCTGAAATAACGTTCTGTAAGCCATGTTTTGTCCCTTTGTACTGCAAACGGCCGGTATCACCTCGTACTCCGGTGGTAATCATCTATCTACGGAAGCTTAAAGCTTCCGGCCTTCTCCGTGTTCAGTTCCTAAGAGAAGGTGCCCCTACCTATATTTGGGTTTCTCGCTCGAGGGGTTTACCGCGTTCCACTCCTCAGGTTTCCCTGAGGACTACGTCACTGTGGCACTTTCAAGGTAGCAGAGCCATATCCGAAGACTTAGGCCCCTTCCCTGCCGTCAGCCGGATCACCCGGCTGCCCTAGCTTATGACTTCGCTAGGCACGAACACTACGGGCATCTCAGCACCGTGCGAGCATGGACTTTCCTCTACAGCCCTAAAGACTGCAGCGATTACCTGAACGTTATTATTTTTTAAGAGCAAGTACTAGTATAGTTAATTACAGAAAAGATTGCAAGAGCAAATAGTGGAAATCAATCGTAAAGCTTGCTTCCGAAAACATGCTTTTCAAGGTTTGACAAACGTTTCAGAATATCAAAGTTTGTCGTGTTTGTCTGTACAGGCTGAACCTGCTTTCGGTTGAACGAGTCTTCAAGCTGTTTTGTCAGACGCAGGTTTTCCTGCTGAAGCTCTTCGATTTCCTGATGAAACGTTTCATAGTCCTTGATGATCAAATCAAGAAACTTATCCACGTCTTCCTGTTTGTAGCCGCGCATTCCCTGTTTAAATTCTTTTTCTAAGATTTCTTTCGCCGTTAATTTAATTTTATCGGAAAGCATCTCTTTCACCTCGTCACACTGAAATCATCTTTTCATATTTTTTCATAATCCTGATGCCGTTGTCAATTTTCTTCCGTTATTCGCCTGTCCAAAAATGATCCTTGCTTTGCTCTTCTTCCACAATGAGCTGCAGATCTGCAAAAGAAATTGTCATAATGGTATATCCGCCGGACTCAGCCTTTTTTCTGGCGGTCTCGAGCAAATATTTTGGAGACCCAGGGTTTTCTTCGTCATAAACCAGCAGGAGTCCTTCACTTTTTGAAACAAAAAATTCATTTTTCAGCCTGAACTGATTTGGATTATCATATTTTCTTTTTGTGATGCTGTCAACAAAGTCGGCTGATGACATAATGTATTCATAATATTCTTTATTGTCTTCATTCCATTTTTCTTCCTGCTCCAAAAATGGAGTCAGAATGCCGAGCTTTAGTTCATCATACTCTACCTGCAAATCAAAGACAACCTCTGCAGCCCAGAGCTCTATTCCGAGCTGGCCGCTGATGAGCACCCACTCGAGTCCTTCTTCTGCAAGCGGCCGCAGGGACTTTTCAATGGCTTTTTTTATATAGGCGACTCCCGGATCATCATTTTTAAAGATGCCGAGTTCAAAAGGTTTGTATCCGGATACGGTCAGGACCTTCATTATGTATGTCTCCCTTCAAAGAAGATAGGAGCTGACAATTGCATCAGCTCCTAAGGTGAGGTATTAACGGCCGTAAGGACTCATAGGAGGTCTTCCGCCGCCGCAGTTAAATTGTTGGTTTGATACAGAGTTTACCATAGAATTTGTTTGAGGGAAAAAATGCTTGTGCTGAATGTTCTGGTGGTTAACGACAGTTGTGTGAGTCGGGTGGATATGAGGAACAACTGTTGTAGAGAAAGTATGCTGCACGCAGCATTTTGTCGGATGAACAATCGGCGGACACATTTTGACAGGTCCCATCGGCATCATCGGCATTTGTGCACCTGCCACCATATTTGGAGCTGGCATGTTTGGTCCCATTTGTGCACCTGCCACCATATTTGGAGCTGGCATGTTCATTTGAGCTCCGCCTACCATATTCGGCATGTTCGGTCCCATCTGAGCGCCGCCCACCATATTAGGAGGCATGTTGTTATTTGGCATCATGTTTGTTTGTCTCCTTTCCTTCATTTCTTATCTGTCTTACAGTGATAGTCTATGAAGCAAGGAGTGTACATGTACTGATGCAATAACCTATTTTTTACAAGAATGCATAGAAACTGTCTTTGAAGTTTGAAAAGATGAAGACTGTTGCAAATAAAACGATGAAAAACAAGTAGAAGATGCCTTTGTACATGATCGTGCTCACCCCGGTTATTAATGTTTACAGTCCCTAATTTTACACACATCTTCACCGTTCTACAATTACTTGAATGCCCATCTTATAAATTTCACAATATCGACAAATTTTACGCGAAAAAGAGCGGATTTTGCGGTTCCCCGGGGAATAATCACCCCATTTTATTCCCCAGCCTCTTCATTCTTTTTAAAAGCTCTGCTTTCTCTTTTTCTGAATCGGTTTTCAGTGCCTGATCCTTTTCCTTTACCGCAAGATAAGCGGATGTGGCAAATGAAAGGGCCTTTTTTGAATCTTTCTCCTTGTGTTCATAATACTTCGCCGCTTCCACTGATGCCTTTATCTTATATTTCAAGCTGCCCGCTTTTGCGCAAGAGAGGAAAATCGGCAGTGCTTCGTCCATCCTGTTGTTCTTTTTCAGCTGCATCGCCATCTCAAATTTCGCTTCATATTCCCTCTCTGAGCCTGATTCTGCTGCAGCTTTAAATGTGTCGAAGGCTGCCGCCTTTTCACCTGCTGAAAGCAGCCAGCGTGCGACTTCATATTGCTCGATGCCGGTTGCTTCGACAGAGGGAAACAAAATTCTGTGTGTGAGATGCGTGTAGAGAGTGATGAGTGAAAGGATATCAACTTCATTATGTGTCAGCACACCGCTGATGTGATCTGGATCCTGGGACTGTACATAGCTGAAATACAGCATGGGGGCAAGATAGCCCGGAACATCATGCTCCCTCACGATTCCAAGAATCTCCTTCTCCACATGACTCAATTTAACTGATTCAAGCCTTGTTTTCCAAAGCCTTCTGGCCGCATGGAAAAGATCGAAATGGCCGAAGGAAGGAAGCTTCGGCACCTGATCTTTAATCAGCGTATGCCGCGTTTTCACCTGAGGCCAGTCAAAGGCTTTACCGTTATAAGTGACAAGGGTTTTCGTATTGACCCGGCTCAGAAAACTTTGATAAAGCGCTACTTCATTTCCGGGTTTCGGCAGAAAATGCTGAACAACTTTCACTTTATCGTCAAATACCTGCGCATGACCAAGCAGAAAAATCGTATTTCCCGCTCCTCCCCCAAGACCTGTCGTTTCTGTGTCAAAGAAAAAGAGATCGTGCGATTGATGCTCTTTGGAAGAAAGCGGATGAAGGCTGTCTCTCTCATTCCACAGGGAAACCGCTCTATGAAATTCACCTAGCTGATAGAGGCCGTGCTGAAAAGAAAGATCATATGTCCTTTCCCTTACAAGACAGTACTCACCATCGAACCAGAATGGTTTGGCGTCAAGTTCTTCCCACTTTGAAAGGTGCGAAACATTTTCTTCCGGCTCCCTTTTGACAGTCTCTGTTTTCTCTTCCAGCGACATATGTGATTTTAATCGGTTTAGCTTTCCTTTTAACGACAAGAATCTTCGGCTCCTTTAAGACCGTTTATTAAGTAAAGGGTATCCTTCTTCTGATGGTCGGATCCTTCCAGGCCAGTGCACGACGGACAGCCTGTTTCACAGGGGCATCCGCTGATCATGGCATACGTTTCAGAGAGCACGATTTCCATTGTTTCAAAGACTTTCCCTGCAAGACCGACTCCGCCGGGATATTTATCATAGAGAAAAACGGTAGGCTGGTCGTTATGCGTCGCCTTCATTTGCGGAACAACGCTTATATCTGACGGGTCACACATGACGCTGATCGGAACAATATGCTTTAAGGCATGCGAAAGACCGAGAAGGGCTTCTTCGAGCCTGTCTTTCTTCAGCATTCCGGCAAGTCCATCCGAAAGGCTGATCCACGCAGCATTCGTGTGCAATTCTTCTTCAGGAAGGTGAATCGGGCCTGATCCGATATTCTCATGCGTGTCAAACTTGATCTTTTTAAAAATGGTCGCCATCGCCTGAACCGTTACATCCCCGTAGCCAAGATGGTGGCTATCTCCCGCTCTCGTTTTGTCTTCTTCAAGCACTTTCAGCTGCACGGCAAGATTTGCATCTGTAAAATAATCAACATCCACTTCTCTTACAAAGGCTTTTTTCTCTTCCCAGTCGAGCATCTCCACCTGATACTGAATGCCCTGATGAAGGTAGATCGCTTCATCATGAAGCAGGGTCATGGCGCTGAATCTGTCCATCTCCCCGATGACTTTGACATTTGCAATATCCGACTGGTCAATGATGATGACATTTTCCTGTGAAGCCGATCTCAGACTGATGTTATGGGCCGGGAAAGAATCGTTCATCCAGTGATATTTGTCTCTGTTAAAATATAGAACTTTCTCCTCTGCCAGGAATTCGAGAATTTCCTCGATATCCATTTGCCCGAATGATTCATCTTTTTTGAATGGCAGTTCAAACGCAGCACATTTGATATGATCCACAAGAACAATGAGATTGTCCGGATTAATGATGGCCGTTTCCGGATTCTGCCTGAAAAAATAATCCGGGTGCTGAATGATGTACTGATCAATTGGAGTCGATCCCGCCACCATCACAATCAGGGCTTCCCCGCTTCTTCTTCCGGCCCGGCCAGCCTGCTGCCAGGCACTCGCGATCGTTCCCGGATAGCCTGTCATAATGCACACCTGCAGCTGCCCGATATCAACTCCGAGTTCAAGGGCGTTTGTGCTGACAACGCCGAGAATCTCCCCGTTCCTCAGCCCTTTTTCAATTTCGCGCCTTTGTTTTGGCAGATAACCTCCCCTGTAGCCGCGTATCGTCTTCTTTCCAAGCTCCCCCTTGATCAGCTCCTGCAAGTACGTCAAGATAATTTCAACACGCACCCTGCTCCTTGCAAAAACGATTGTCTGAATTTTATTTTTCAGGAGCTCTGATGCTATCTTTCTGACTTCAAGTGTAGCGCTTTTCCGGATATTCAGCGGCTTGTTGACGATTGGGGGATTGTAAAAAAGAAAGTGTTTTTTCCCCGAGGGGGCCCCGTTATCATCAACGAGCACCACGTCTTCTCCAAGCAGCTCTTCAGCAAGCTCCTTAGGATTGGCAATCGTTGCTGATGTGCAGATAAAGACCGGATCGCTTCCATAAAAACGGCATATGCGTTTTAGCCTGCGGATCACATTGGCAACATGGCTGCCGAATATTCCCCTGTAAATATGAAGTTCATCAATGATGATATACTTCAAGTTTTCAAAAAGGGAAACCCATTTTGTATGATGGGGCAAAATCGCCGAGTGAAGCATATCAGGATTTGTCATGACAATGTGACCCGCCTTGCGGATGACATTCCTGATTGTCGGAGCGGTGTCTCCATCATAGGTGTAGGAGTTGATTGGAACGCCAAGTTCTGTAATCAGCTCATTTAATTCGCTCTTCTGGTCCTGGGCGAGTGCTTTGGTAGGAAATAAATAAAGGGCCCTGCTGCTTTCATCTTGAACAATCTGCTGCAAAACCGGGAGATTGTAGCAGAGCGTTTTCCCTGAAGCAGTCGGAGTGACGGCAACAAAGCTTTTTCTGCTGCGTGCAAGCTCATAGGCCGTTGCCTGATGGGTATAAAGAGACTCTATGCCTCTTGCTGCAAGCGCCTCTCTTAACCTGCTGTCAACAGAAGACGGCATTTCGGCTGTTCTTGCTTCTTTTGGTTCTATCGTATGAGCATGGACAATCTGCTCTTTAAATTCTTCATCGCGTTTTAAAAAATCAATAATCTCTGACAGTGACTGCTTTCTTCGCACCCTGATCACCTCTTTCTCCATTTTAACAGAATAGATGTTCGTTTTTAAGCAAAACAGACGATAACATAAAAAAAGCAGGCGCGATGCCTGCTCCGTTCTGCACTTATTTAACCTTGATGTCAAACACTTTATCTTTTCCGCCGTTCACCTGTCCGACAGGAGCTTTCTGAACACTTTCCACAATATCGCCATTTGTAATGATGATTGGAGTGATCGTGCTTGCTGCTTTTTCTTTGATCAGATCAAGATCAAACGAAATCAGTTTATCTCCCGGCTTGACGCTGTCTCCTTCTTTGACAAACGCTTCAAATCCTTCTCCGTTCATAGCCACCGTTTCAAGGCCGATGTGAAGAAGAATCTCCATGCCCGTCTGGCTTCTGATGCCGATCGCATGCTTTGTGTGGAAGAGCTGAATGATCTCTCCCTCAACAGGTGACACCAGGATCCCTTCTGAAGGTTCAATCGCCATTCCATCGCCCATCATTTTCTGGGAGAAAACAGGATCCGGAACTTCTTCTAATTGCAAAAGCTTTCCTGTTAATGGTGCAAATACTGTTTCTTCTGTCTGTTTTTCCGTTTTTTTACTGCCGAATAGTTTTTTAAGCATGGCTCTGCTCCTTTTCTGCATTGAATTCTACTTTAGAAATACCCCTGTCTCCCTGAAATTAAACGCTTCTCACTTCACCCGTCCCTTTATAATTATCATCATTTAACCATAAAACGCCTGAATCAAGCAACCAATTTACAGTGCCATGCATATTTTAGCCTAAAAGCATGCTTTATCCTCATTTAAAAGGAGACACGGCAGATGAGTGAAAAAAATCACAACCCGTTATATGAACTTGCGGAGCAGTTCTTCGGTGACAGCTCATTTAAACAGAACGTACTGGAGTTTGAGAAAGTATTTCAGGAGCAGATGAATACGGCTTATATGAAAGTATCCTCATGGGAAGAGGATAATCGCTATTTTGTAAAAGCAGAGTTTCCCGGATTGAAAAAAGAGCAGATCAAAATTGAATTTCATGACCTTTGCCTGTCCCTGACCGTCAGCCACAAGGAAGAATTAAATCTCAGCCATATAAATGGATCTGCTTACTCGCAGACGAGAAAACAAATGACAAAAACCATTCTATTGCCTAAGTCGCCGAAGATGGACGAAGTGGATGCCGCTTTTCAAAATGGCTGCCTGCTCATATCCTTTCCGCTCAGCTGACCAGATTTTAACACAATAAAATTCCCCCTGCTTATGAAAACTACTAGCAGGAGGTGCTTTTATGAAGGAACATGAAAAAAGAATCAGCGCAGAGCCGTCGGGGTCTCCGATGCTTGTTATAAAAACAAATCTGGATGAAGGTGCGGCCTCGGAAAATCCATACGCATCCGGCAGTGATCCGGGAAAAGTGAAAGAATTCTTTGAGGATCCGTCCTGATGGAACAGTCACTGTCATATTTAAGAGAAGCCCTTTCCAATTATCTGGAGGAGCATGAAACCAGCAGGCACATTTATTTCAAACTCTCCAGGGAATCCTTTACAGATGAAAAGCAATTCATCAGGATGCTTTCTGAAAAAGAGCAGATGTTCTTAAATAAAATGCTCCCGTATGAAATAAAGCATGCGATGGGCGAGCAGGACTATGTCAGGATGAATCAGCTGAATGACGTTTATGAGGAGCTGCTGTAATGAAAAAAGATGCGGGACTCCAACCCTTCAGCACGACAAATGCAGAGGAAGTTAAAAGATTGAATGCCGCTTCAGGCTTGTCCTATTCTGAAGTTAAAAAAAGGCTGGAGGAAAGATTAAATGAAAAGAAGTAAACACAGGCAAAGACGCATAAGGTTATGCGTCTTTGTTTTTGCCGTCCGCGTTTCGTTCGAGAACAGATTGTTTATACGCCTGATGAGTGGTGATGGCCGCTCCTGCCGCGATAAAACCGTTGGCAATGCTGCTGACTGAAAAACCCAGTGTGAAAATACTTGCGATAATGCCGGCTCCGAGGAGAATCCAAACAATCATCCAGTCCTGCACATTAGGAGTCCGCTTTAAAGCATACCCTAAGATCATGAGGGCCGGAACGACAATCACGAGCTGGGGGTGAACATTGATCTGATCAAACAGACTTGAGAGCGCTGCAGAAACCATGCTTATCCACCTCATTTATAGCTTAATGCAGCTTATACTTTAAACATGGATGTGACCCCTTTTACAAGAGAACTCACCTGATTAACGGCTCCCATCATCTGCCCTGCCGTATCCATTACTTTGTTGAAATCCATCTGACCATCCGGCTTTTTAAACTGGGACATCACTGTAGAAATGCCTCCCTGCTGATTTTTCGCTGCAGGTACCGGTTTTGGGTATGGATTTGCATACATTGCTTGCGGCATCATATTCTGCTGGGGCTGCTGCATCATAAACCCCTGTGTCTGATAGCCGTATGGCGGCATCTGGGACTGCTGATAGAAGGCTTGATTTTGCTGCACTTGCTGATAGGTATGCTGATTTTGAGGCAAATATGCCGGATTTTCATATGGTGCATAGCCTTCATATGGATAGTAATAGCTAATTCTCTCTTCTTTCTTTTTTCTGCGGTTTTTAAATGAACTCATTTCTTGAGAATACATAACAGATCTCCTTTCAGCATAATGGGCTATTTCATACATATGCAAAAGAAAAGACTGCCGTGCGTGTCTAAAAGAAATTGTCAACTCTTGTCGGAAGTTTAAATTATTTGAAAAATCGAGATAAAAATTTCCCGTGATACCATTAAAGCAAGGGAATGGGAGGAGATACACGATGAATCTGCAGAGCATACAATCCGCTTTTTTAGAAACAAAGAAGTATGAACCGACCAGCATCAGCGAATTAATGAATTTTATCAAAACGCTTTATATCAAGGGTGAGATGACCATCAGCGAATACAGGACGGCTGTCATGTACCTTGAAGCCTCAGAACTTGAAAAGATAAGCAACTGATGACTGAGAGGGGATTCCCTCTCTTTTTTTGTGTTATTTTCCATACATAACAGCACGCAATCGGAAACATATTATGAAGGATTCACCATTTCATTTATGGAGGTCATTATGATGGGAAGAGGCAACCATTTCAACCATAAGAAAAAAGGACAGGATCTAACATTGTCAAAAAAGGGACAGCCTGCCGCTGCTAAACATTCAAAAGATGTTGAATATGCAATTGAACCTGTCGCAAGCGAAGGAGACCGCGCTGTCACATTCCAGGAAGCGCGTGAAATAGACGAATAAACGTCATGAAGGGTGTCCGATATACTTCGGACACCTTTTTCATTGAGGAAAATTCTTCACCTTGAGGTCTTTAAGCAAAATAAAAAGCCCCTCATTGTAAGGAGCTGTGTGCCTCCAGCCGGTCCATAACAGTTTCAATCGTATAGTCAATGGACTGTTTCATGTTCTTAAAACGTATGGCTTTGGAATCTTTGTAAAACGACTGAAGCACAAGCTGCTCAAAATTTTCTTCAGCTGAATCAATTTGAGCCGGAAACAAATATTTTGGTTTTGCTTCATCTCTCCATGCAAGAACGTCTCTTTTCCAATCGCTCATTACTTTCATCGCATCCTCAAATGCTGGCTTTACTTCGTGAAAAAAATCAACGTCTTCTTTCTTTTTGCTGTCGTTCTCAAAACGGCGGACACATTCGTCCGTTATATATAGAAGCTTTTCGGAATTTTCAAGAATTTTCGCTTTCATGCTGCAACCCCTCTCTGGGGTATCTTACCAAACATAAGCATGAAAAGCCAGATTCCTGCTAATAACTGAGCCGGTAGCTTGGTTTAACCCGTGATACGGAATCTTCCCTGTTTTCTTCTCCATTTGCCTGTAATACCGATTCTTCCGTCCTCTTTATGCTGCGCTGAAGGTCCTCTTCGCTCTGCAGAATGGTTTCCGATACTCTCTTTTGTATGGCAAGTTCTAATTTCGTCATCTCTTCATCGAGTTCCATTAAAAGTCTTTCCACAACCATTTTCGGCACGAGGTGTTCCATCCTAACTCCTCCTTTCAATCTACTCGTACTATTCGCGGGCCAAAACGCTCCTCCCTTCACGGATGACAAAACTAGTTCGCTTTCGGCAAAGAAAGAAGAAATGATTGGATATTACTGTTTTTTCGACATCTCCCCCCGACATGCTGCATGAAATCGATTCCCATGCAAACACTACACTCAGGAGGTGTCTAACATGGCAAAAGAAAACAAAAAGAACACACAAAAACAGCAGCAGCAAGCCCCGTCAAAAAATGACCTCGACAAAAAGCTGGGTGGGCCGAATCGCCCTTCTACGTAATAGAAAACACACAGAGGCTAGGACGTAACTAATTTAGCCATAAAAAAACCGGACTAGTTTATAGCAGCTAGTTCGGTTTTTTATGTTAATGGACTAAAATTGATTGTCAATTGTAGGAGTCATTCCCCTTAGTGACGCACTTTTTCCAGTGATTGATGCTCATTTGTGGCGTCATTCATCTTAGTGACACCACTTTTTCCGGTGATGGTGCTCATTTGTGGCGTCACTCGCCGTAGTCCCTGCCACTTTTAAAAGAAATGGATCCTCGATTATATCATCATTCATAGGTGTGACTGCATTCTTCCAGATTTTTAATCGAACCTCTTTACACTATGATTTGTTCCAGCCTCCTCATATCTTTTTTCTCTTCGCCTGAACATACTCATTAGCAATGGCCAGAGCGTGCAGCTGATTTTCCTTTTTTATAAGCCAGTCTGTCAAATCGATTGTTTCTGGCACCGGTATCGGTCTGTACCACCTGTCAAGCGGCTGGCCATGAAACCATTTTCGTTTCTTTTCGTCTAATTGATGGGAAACAAAAGGAAAGGCCGTTCTTAAATACGGGGTCATACGAAGCCTGCTTGAAGGCTCATAATCTGCTCTTGAGCCGGTATGAACTGTCTTAGCCGCGAAGGTCAAAAACTCGCCGTAATAATCAGGATGAAAAAGAAGCCATGCAAGGGATCGTCCGAGCCTGATCCTGCTTTTCAGCTTTCTGAAATCATGTACGGAGAAACCGTAAAGTCTGCCGCCCTCTCCGGGAAAAATGACTGTGCTGAAGTGAAACAGATCCTGAAAAAGAAAAAACGGTGTGCCGAATACTTTTCGTTTAAAGACAGTTCCCTCTATAACGGGTTTCTGGATAAGATGCTGCTCATTAATAATGAGAGAGGTCATCAGCCGCTCCATGTCCCCTCTTTCCCAAAACAAAACCCATTCTTTTTTCATAAAGGCAGAAACGTGAAATGCATCAAGAAGGTGAAACAGGGGTTTCCCTGCTGTTTTTGACCATTCATAAAGCAAAAGCTGCGGATACGCATCCGAAAAAATCAGCCAGTTGGCATCCTCATATGTCAGAAAGAGGGCTTTCCTTGTTTTCTCGTCCAATAATTTTTGAAACCAAACGCCCTTTAAATCCGTCATACAGTAGCCTGCATTCCGCGAGACCATGCTTGCCAGAAAAGACCATTTGATTTCGGGGTGACGGAGAAAAAAGTCCTGATAGCTTTGCGTGCGAGAAATATTGTCGTAATTATTTTTGCGCACCGTATTCTTTATAAGTGCTATAATATTCTTTTCATCTAAATGGCTGCCGCCTGTCATCAGCATTCGCCTCCCTGTTTTAAGCTTGCCCAGGGAACCCGGAACTACGCGCGGCGTCTGTTAACAAAATCGAAACTTTTTCACCATGTCTTTTTTCATTTTTTTGATATGATAGGTAGTAGTTTTACCTGAGGAGGGAAGAAATGATTTTTCGTTATCCTAACGGAAAAACGTACAATCCTGGTGCTGTTCCGGCTAAAAAGCGTGAGGCTAAGGAATCCTATAGTAATAGAGGGATGACTCTTGAAGAGGATTTGAATGAAACCAATCAGTTCTATCTAAACAGAGCGATTGCCGTCATTCATAAAAAGCCGACTCCTGTGCAGATTGTGAATGTTGATTTTCCGAAAAGGAGCGCAGCGGTTATTCGCGAGGCCTATTTTAAACAATCCTCTACAACAGACTATAACGGGGTCTATAAAGGAAAGTACATTGATTTTGAAGCGAAGGAAACGCAAAGCGAAACCTCTTTTCCGCTGAAAAATTTCCATGAGCATCAGATCAGCCACATGAAAATGGTCATTGATCATGGAGGCATTTCGTTTGTGATTCTGTCTGCCTTCGGAAGTGTGTATTTGATGGAGGCAGCCGTTTTATTTGAGTTTTGGGAAAGAAAAGAAAGCGGAGGCAGAAAGTCCATCTCAAAAAAAGAAATTGAAGCATCGTCCCACTTGATACCGCTTGGCTATCAGCCCAGAATTGATTATATTAAAGTATTAGAAAAGCTTTATTTCCATTAATTCGCCGCAGCGCGGATCTTGTAATGAAAGGTTGGAAAAACGCAATGTCAGATCAATACAAAAGCCGCGAGGAACGCCGCAGGGCACTTGCGCAAACAAGTAAAACAAGCAAGACAAAAACGAAAAAACCGAACAAACCCGGCGGGGGTGCCCTATGGAAACGTATCCTGTTTATCCTGATATCGATCGGACTGATCGGCATGATTGCAGGCGGCGTAACATTTGCGGTTATCGCAGCAGGAGCCCCGAAGCTTGATGAGAAGAAACTGAAGGATTCATACTCATCCACCATTTACGATAAAGAAGGCAATGAAATTACGGAAGTAGGCGCTCAAAAACGAACCTATATCTCCTACAATGACATTCCCAAAGTACTTGAAGAAGCTGTTCTTGCAACGGAGGATGCCCGCTTTTATGAACACAGCGGGGTAGATGTTATCCGCCTTGGCGGTGCAGTCGTTGCCAACGTTACACAAGGGTTCGGTTCCCAGGGCGGAAGCACGATCACCCAGCAGGTCATCAAAAATTCTTTCTTCACTCATGAAAAAACGATTACCCGTAAGGTTCAGGAGCTGTGGCTCGCATTCCAGCTTGAGCAAAAATACTCAAAGCACGAAATTCTTGAGATGTACTTAAATAAAATTTACTATCATCCTCAATATTACGGAGTCGGGAAAGCCGCTGAAGGCTTTTACGGCAAAGAACTGAAGGACCTTGAGCTTCACGAGGCAGCAATGCTTGCCGGGATCCCTCAGAGCCCGACAAACTTTGACCCGAGAAAAAATCCCGAGTCAGCTGAAAAAAGACGAAACATCGTCCTGAATATGATGGTGAAACAAGGCTTTATTACAGAGCAGGAAGCAGAAGAAGCGAAAAAAGTTCCTGTTCAGTCTACCGTTGTTCCTGAAAAAGAAAAATCAAATCCATACAGTGCGTATGTCGAGCAGGTCATTGAAGAAGTGAAAGAAAAAACGGATATCGATGTAAGCTCAGCAGGTGCGAAAATCTATACGACAATCGATACAGATGCACAAAAATACGTAGAAGATCTTCTTAATGGAAATGATGTCGACTTCCCTGATGACAACTTCCAGGCAGGCATCACGCTCATTGATACAGAGTCCGGCGAAATCCGCGCAATCGGCGGCGGACGCAACCAGAATGTCGGAGACTTCAACTATGCAATTGATACGAGAAGACAGCCGGGTTCGACGATTAAACCTGTCCTTGATTACGGACCGGCCATTGAATATCTGAAGTGGTCCACATATGAACAAATTAAGGATGAACCATATACCTATTCAAACGGCGTCAAAATCAATAACTTTGACCGCGGCTACAAAGGACAGATGTCCATCCGCGACGCCCTGGCACAATCACGCAACATCCCTGCTCTGAAGGCTATGCAGGAAGTCGGAATTGACAAAGCCCGTGACTTTGCCGCAGGACTTGGCATTCCGCTTGAAGAGGAAATTCCGGAAGCATACTCTATTGGTGGATTTGACACGGGAGTATCCCCTCTTCATATGGCAGGAGCATTTGCAGCGTTCGGCAATAATGGCATTTACACAGAGCCTCATGCCGTTACAAAAGTTGTCTTAAGCGACGGAACAGAATTTGATCTTTCTCCTGAGGCTGAAGCTGCAATGAGCGATTACACCGCTTATATGACAACAAGCATGATGATTTCTGTTGTTGAAGAAGGAACAGGTACAGCAGCAAGAGTTCCCGGGGTCACAGTTGCAGGCAAAACAGGAACGACAAACTTCTCTGAAGAGGATAAACAAAAATACAACGTTCCATCCGGCGGTGCGAAAGACAGCTGGTTTGTCGGCTACACTCCGGAATATGCGGCTGCAGTATGGACCGGTTATTCAAAAAATGATGAAAAAATGCATCTGAATAAATCAGATCAGCAAATTGCGAAGAAACTTTTTAAAGAAGTGATTTCAGAAGTATCAAGCGGAAACGGCAAAGATTTCAAAAAACCAAACTCAGTTGTTAAAGTTACAGTTGAAAACGGCTCTAACCCGCCGAAGCTTGCAAGTAAATTTACGCCTGACAGCAAGAAAATCAGTGAGTACTTTGTAAAAGGCACAGAGCCTACAAAGGTTTCTGAGCAGTATAAGCGTCTTGCTAAACCATCAGGATTTAAAGTGGAATATGATCAGACAGCCAATCAAATTGTACTCAACTGGGATTACAAAGAGGATCTGAAAGACTCTGTTACCTTTGAAATCAGCCAGTCTGTTGACGGAGGTCCTGCACAGGTGATCAATCAGACGAAAGACACCAGCATGGCCATCCCTAACCCGAATCCTGGATCAACGTATAAATTCCAGATTGCAGCCGTCAGCGATGACGACGGCTCTAACCGAAGCGACTCTGCCGCAGCAGCGATCCAAATTCCGGAAGCAGTCATAGAGGAACCTGCAGAACCGGAAGAGCCTGAAGAAGAGCCTGGTGAAGGCGAACAGCCTCCTGGCGAAGAATTCCCCGGCGGTGAACTTCCGGGTGAAGGTGAGCCTGGTGAAGGCGAGCAGCCTCCTGGCGAAGGAGAACAGCCTCCTGGTGAAGGCGGACCTGGAGATGGTGAAACACCTCCTGGCGAAGGCGAAACACCTCAAGAGCCTGCTGAACCTCTGATTCCGCTTCCTCCCGGCAACGGAAACGGAAACGGCAATAATGGAAACGGAAACGGCAATGGAAACAATGATGATGATTGATAAGAAAAGCACAAGCGCATGATAAAAGAAAGACCTGCACATGCAGGTCTCCCCAAAACAAAAACGCAGGAAAATCATTCCGATTTCCCTGCGTTTTTTTGTTTGTATTTTTTTAGGGCCATTTGTTTTGAAAACTGCTTTTCGCACTCCTGAAAGAGCTGATCAAGCTGAACAAAGGAATGATACTGTTCCGGCTTTATAAGGATATAGTTCAGTCTTTCATGTACATTCACAGGCTGTATGTCAAAAACAGTCCAGTCTGTGTTTCTGAGATCTAAATGCCCGACCGGTTTGCCGCTGCTCCAGTAAAGACAGCAAACAAACAGGGAGACCCCGTCAATCATGTCTTTCCTTGAGGCTTTTTTCTGACGGGAACGGAAGCCGGATGCAATTGTTGTCTTGAGTGCATCCCACCTTTTCATAATAGCGGAAACCGATTGATCTGCATGCTCCCAAGGTCTCCACAGCACCTGCTCGCCTGTTTTCAGACAGATGTCATAGTAAAAAGGATTAATGGCCAGCACCTGTTCCAAATCACTATGAAAAGCTTCTTGAAAAGGACCGAACGGCTCATGGAGAAAATCTCCGGGCACACTGCTGCTATACATTTCTGACCGTCCCTTTTTTGATGCGCTTCTGCCCTTCCCTGCACATATGTAAAAGCGGACATTCTGAGCATTTTGGCGCCTGGGCCCTGCAGTGATATCTGCCGAAAAAGATCAGTCTGTGATGGGTCAGAGACCACTCTTCCTCAGGCACTTTCCGCATCAGGGTTTTTTCAACTTCCAATACAGAATCTTTCCACCTGCAGATCGCAAGCCTTTTGCTCACCCTTTCTACATGAGTATCAACAGCGATGGCCGGTATGCCAAAAGCTACGGAAACGACTACATTTGCCGTCTTCCTCCCTACCCCGGGAAGCTTTGTCAGTTCATCGCGGTCTTCAGGAACCTTTCCGCCATATTCATTGATAAGCAGCGTGCACAGCTTTTGAATGTTTTTAGCTTTATTTCTGTAAAGTCCGATGGACCGGATGTCGTTTTGCAGTTCTTCAATGGGAACTGCAAGATAATCTTCCGGTGACTTATATTTTTCAAACAGGCTCTTCGTCACTTTGTTTACAAGCACATCTGTACACTGGGCAGAAAGAGCAACTGCTATGACAAGCTCAAATGGATTGCTGTGATTTAATTCGCAGTGGGCGTCCGGAAACATGTCCCCGATCGTATCCATTGCTTCTCTGATTTGTTTCTTGTTCAGCATAACATCACCTGTTCATTTTTCATTTAACTTTCCAGCCAGTTGTAAAAAGGCACTTTCCGTTTGTATTCTTCTTCAGACTCCGGCTGTTTTTGCGGCTGCACTTGATGCTGGCGGAACCGTTTCCCGTAGCTTCTTGCCTGTTCAATCGTTCTGATGCCGTTCTTTTTCCATTCAAAAAGTATTCTGTCAATGTATCTGAAGTTCAGTTTGCCTGAAATGACCGCTTCTTTAAGGGCTGCTTTAATAATAACCGGATCATGATAATCCTGATCCATCCAAATAGACAGCGTTTCAACTTCAAATGGGGACAGCGGCCTTCCAAATTCACGTTCAAATACAGGATACAGGTTTACATTTTCCTGGTCCTGCTTCTCCTCAGATTGAACTTCCTCTTTTTTCAGCAAATCATCATATAATTTGCCCCAAAGCGGTTTTAGGGAATAACGTTCATATTTTATGGAAGCCTGCTCATATTCTTCAATATCAATAAACCCTCTCTGCAGCAGACTTCTTAAAAGAGACGTGCAGGCAGAAGTCTGTATGGTCATGGAATTTGATAATTCGTCCGGTGTAGGAAACTGATTTCCGTTTTGAAGATGCAGATTTACCTGCAGAAGCAAAACCAGCTCCTCTTCTTTGAGGCCTAACCGGAAGTAATTGGATATAAGCGCCGAAGGCACAGTCAAATAGCCCTGTTCCTGCATGGCTGTAAATTGTTCTTTATTCATCACGGGTCACCTCACCTCACTTAGTATAACACGACCTGTCTGAAAAACGGCGATGGTCTTTTAAACCAATTTAAAGACAGGACCGAAAGGAAAGAGCAGCTGCAAAGCGCCGGATAAAATACTGACAGGAAAAGAAAACATGAGCCTCTATAGAGACTCATGTTCGCCAGTTTTTCTGATTAAGGATAAAGTCTGTTTAACAGACGAGGGAACGGAATCGTTTCGCGTACATGCTCAACGCCGCTGATCCACGCTACTGTTCGCTCAAGCCCAAGTCCGAAGCCTGAATGCGGCACTGACCCGAATTCACGGAGCTGCAGGTACCACTGATACGCTTCTGGTGAAAGATCATGTTCTTCAATACGCTGTTTCAGCAGCTCATGATCATGGATGCGCTGTGAGCCTCCGATGATTTCACCGTAGCCTTCAGGCGCAATCAGGTCTGCACAAAGGACAACGTCGTCGCGGTCAGGTGCAGGCTGCATGTAGAACGGTTTAATGCCTGTCGGGTAGTGTGTAATGAATACCGGCTTATCAAAGCTTTCAGCAATGGCCGTTTCATGCGGCGCTCCGAAATCATCCCCCCACTTGATATCGTCAAAGCCTTTTTCGTTCAGGAATTTGATGGCATCGTCATATGAAATGCGCGGGAACGGTGCTTTAATTTGCTGAAGCTTTTCAGTATCGCGGCCAAGAACCGTCAGTTCAAGACTGCAGTTTTCAAGGACACTTTGAACGACGTATGACACGTAATTTTCCTGAACCACAAGGTTGTCTTCAAAATCATAGAAAGCCATTTCAGGCTCAATCATCCAGAATTCAATCAAGTGGCGTCTTGTTTTTGATTTTTCGGCACGGAATGTCGGGCCAAAAGAGAACACTTTTCCAAGAGCCATTGCAGCTGCTTCCATATACAGCTGGCCGCTTTGTGAAAGGTAGGCATCTTCATCAAAGTATTTTGTTGCAAACAGTTCTGATGTACCCTCAGGCGCGCTGCCCGTAAGGATCGGAGGATCTACTTTTGTAAATCCTTCTTTGTTGAAAAATTCATAAGTTGCACGGATAATTTCGTTTCTGATTTTCATCACAGCATGCTGGCGTTTTGATCTCAGCCATAAATGGCGGTGGTCCATCAAGAACTCTGTGCCGTGCTCTTTAGGTGTGATCGGATAATTAACAGATTCATGAATGACTTCAATGCCTGTTACCCCAAGTTCATAACCGAACGGAGAACGCTCGTCCACCCGCACAACGCCGGTTACAAAAATAGATGATTCCTGTGTGATTGATTTTGCTGTCTGGAAAACAGCCTCGTCGACTTCTGCCTTTACGACAACGCCCTGAATGAAACCAGTTCCGTCACGCAGCTGCAAAAAAGCAATTTTACCGCTTGAACGCTTATTGGCGATCCATGCGCCAATCGTTACTTCTTTATCTACAAATTTGCTTACTTCTTTAATCGTTGTTTTCACGTTATGTCCCTCCAAAAAAACCGCAGATCAAAATATATGTACATGCATCTATTATACCTTATGGCATCTCCAAACAAAAGAGCGGACCGTCAATTGACGGCCCATCTGACTTTTAGTTTGAACTGTTTTCTTTTACAAACCGTTCGATTCTCTCAAGTGCTGCTTCAATGACGTCAAGAGATGTCGCATATGAAAGTCTTACATTGTCCGGAGAGCCGAAGCCTGAACCGGGAACAATGGCAACTTTTTCTTTTTCAAGCAGCGCCTCTACAAATTCATCCACTGATGCAAAGCCTGTCATTTCGGCTGCCTGCTTTGCATTCGGGAATAGATAGAAAGCACCTTGAGGCTTCAGGCATGAAATACCCGGAATGGCAACGAGTTTATCATAAATAATGTTCAGTCTCTCTTCAAACGCCTTCCGCATTTCTTCAACTGGCTCCTGCGATCCCGCGTATGCAGCAATCGAGGCATATTGAGCAATGGAAGTCGGATTAGAGGTGCTGTGGCTCGCAAGATTTGTCATCGCTTTGATGATTTGTTCATTGCCTGCTGCATACCCGATTCTCCATCCTGTCATGGAATGTGATTTGGAAACACCGTTGATGATGATTGTCTGATTTTTTAGCTCTTCTGACAATTCAGCGATTGAAACATGCTTATGAGTTCCATAAATGAGTTTTTCATAAATCTCATCGGAAACAATCAGAACATCATGCTCCAGGCAAATTTGGCCGAGCACTTCAAGTTCTTCCTTCGTATAGAGCATCCCCGTCGGATTGCTTGGAGAGTTAATGATGACAGCTTTTGTCTTCTCAGTGATTGCTTCTTTCAGCTGTTCAGGTGTTAATTTAAATTGATTCTCTTCAGATGCCTCTACATAAACCGGCACGCCATCTGCAAGTTTAACCTGTTCAGGATAGCTTACCCAGTATGGGGCAGGGATGATGACTTCATCACCTTCATTTAAAAGAACTTGAAACAGGGTATACAGGGCATGTTTTGCGCCGCTGCACACAATCACTTCTCCCGGTTTATAGGCAATTCCCTGGTCTCGTTCAAACTTGCTGATGATTTCTTTTTTCAGCTCAGCCAGGCCGCCTGCAGGTGTATACTTTGTCTGGCCGGCATTCATTGCGTTTACGGCAGCGTCCATAATGTGCTGCGGCGTATTAAAATCAGGCTCGCCTGCACCGAGGCCAATCACGTCATGTCCTGCAGCTTTAAGTTCTTTTGCTTTTGCAGTAATGGCCAAAGTGGTTGATGGTGTTAATGCAGATACTCTGTCAGCTAGTTTCATGACTATAGTCCCCCTATTTCCTGATGGCAATATGCTTTCTGATTTCTCCGTCTGTAAATTGGACGAGATCATATGTATACCTGTTCTGATCATCAATATACTTCACTTCCCAGACAGGAACGCTGCGCTCCATGCCAAGCTGCACACTAATCAGCTTTTGCGGGTTTTGTTCCGATCTGACAGCTTCAAGTGCTTCCTTTTCTGAAATGCCGTCTGACACAACCTTCAGTACAGGCTTTTTCTTTTTGTCTGAAGGGACAAATACATACACGGGCTTCCCGCTATCATCAGATCCTGTAATGACGATGTATTGTTCCAGGCCGTTAAAGGTTTCAGCACTCTCTGCTTTTTTAAGCTCCGTATCCCGTTCGGCTCTCTGAATGGCTTCCGTGTGGCCATCCTTCTTTTGAGCCATAGCCGTGTTGTAGACATTCATAAAAACAACCGCGGCAATAAGCAGCAGAATTCCTGCAGAAATGGATGCAATCGCTATTTTTCTCCCCATTGTTTCAAATCCTTACGTTCTGTATATCGTGAAAACAGCTTTATTTTTGTCTTCCTGATCAAGAGCGAGCCCAAACATCAGATTTTCTCTTTTAAGCGTACGGTTCAGCCCGTCGACAATTTTATAGAGATCATCCGAATGCTCCACGGTCACAGTAGACAGGATTTCAATCTTACTTTCCATGGTCTATACCTCCAGTGCAAAAACAAAAATTGTAACTTATATCACAGCCGCAAACGGCCACAATAAAAGTACAGACAACGACATGTTGTTTTATGTACCCATTATAACAGCATCATGATCATTTAGTGAAAATAAATTTTCTCCTACCCACACCATTGCCTGTGCGCTCACACAGGCTTTTTTACGTTCTGCTGTTTTTCCAGCCTGCGATTTTTTTGTGCAGGCGGGCCATTGGCTCAACCGAAACTTCAATGTCAGGAAGTGAATCAATGAAATGTCTTCCATACTTCGCTTCAATGATTCTTTTGTCAAAGACAAACAGGAGGCCTTTGTCGTTTTCTGTACGGATGAGGCGTCCAAATCCCTGTTTGAATTTCAGCACTGCCTCAGGAAGCGAATAATGGTAAAAGGCATTCTTTCCTTCTTTCGTCAGCTGTTCGCATTTGGCTGCTGTTCTGGGATCATCAGGCGGAGAAAACGGCAGCCTGACAATCACAAGCGTTGTCAGTTCATCGCCTGGAAAGTCCATTCCTTCCCAGAACGTGCTCGTTCCCAGAAGAATAGCCTTTTCAAACTGACGGAAGTTTTTAGTCAGCTTCGTAATGCTTCCGCCACCCTGGCCCATGATGACAAAATCATCCAGGCTCTGATCATTTTTAAGCAGCTGCTGCGTTTTTTTAAGCATATCATAGGCATTGAACAAGATAAGAAGCTTTCCTGACGCAGCTTTGGCTATTTCAGAAACCCTGCAGGCGATTGCTTCAGTATACTCATCAAGCGTAACATGCTGGACAGACGGGAAATCTGATGGAATCATCAGCATGGCCTGCTTCTTATAATCAAAAGGTGAGTCAATTTTGTGGACCAAAGGATAGAAATCGCTTAGCCCAAGCTCAGAAATCATATAATCAAAAGTCCCGTTTACAGTGAGAGTGGCCGATGTAAGAACAGCGCTCTTCATACTGGCGAAAAATCCGTCAGCCAGCTGATCAGAAACAGAAACAGGCTGTGAATACACACTTACCGCATTTCTCGCTCCCCTGGACTCTATCTCAATCCACTTCACTTCTCCCGGGCTGTCCTTAAAGAAAAGGGAATCTAGGCTGTCATATGCAGCCTTAAACCGGTCAAGCACTTCCCAGTATTCATAAAGATCGAACGATTCTTCTCGTTCTTCCAGTCTGCTGAAGACACCCTTCTGTTTATTCATGATGGACATCATATCATGAAGCTGAAATTTCACTCTTGCTGCAAGCTCTAAAATGGCCAGCCATTTTCTGCTTTTTTTCTCATCATGACTGAAGCGGCAGGCAATCCTGTTTGATGAAGAGTCCTTTTGGTTCTGCAGCACATAGCTGTGCAGGGTTGTAAACAGAAGCTGATTGTCTTCTGCAAGCTGCTTTAGAATCGCATCGATTTCAAGAAACGGTTCACTCCATTTCTTTTTGCTGAAAAGCTGCTGCGTTTTGCGGAGCAGACCGTCTGTATAAAGGTTGCCCAGCTGATTTGTCAGGGCTTGAAGCGTCAGGTAATGAATTCTTTTCCCTAAATGCTCACTTGCTGTCCGCTCAAAATGATGCGCCTCATCAATGACGACTTCCTCGATGCCTTCAAGCATGTCTGAGGAAGAAGAAACGGCTGAGAGCAAAAGCGAATGATTCGTCATGATCACATCAGCCTGATTTGCCCGCTTATAGGCTCTCGTATAGAAACAGCGTTCCTTCCAAGGATTTGACGCGGACCCCGACAGCTTCGGGTCGTAGTGGAGCCTTTGCCATAGGAGTTTCCCGCCAGAAGGCAGATTGAGTTCATCCACATCTCCTGTTTCGGTCTCGGTCAGCCAGATAAGCAGCTGCGCTTTCGTCAAAAGATTATCATAATTCATATCTTCTTCATTCAGGTACTTTTCGAATTTCCTTAAGCAAAGGTAATGAGATCTCCCTTTAAGAACAGCCATCGAAAACGGCAGACCGGCTGCCTGTTTCAAAAGCGGATATTCTTTTTCCATCACCTGCTGCTGAAGGGCTATCGTATAGGTGCTGATGAGCACTCTCTTCTTTTCAGTAAGGGCATAATAAACAGCGGGAACAAGATAGCCCAGTGTTTTTCCCGTCCCTGTCCCTGCTTCGATCAGACTGTGCTGATGGCTTGCAAAAGACTGATAAACCGATTTCATCATGTTTACCTGTTCACTGCGCTTTTCGTATTGCACAAAGTGGGCTGCGACAGAACCATTTTCATTCATCAGTTTCTCTGCAAACGCATGGAAAGGAAGTTTTTCAGTCCCGGACTGATCCGGATTCTGTTTCGTATCGGCCATTTTTCTGACAGCAACCGACCGGTACACCTCGATATCCAGAGCCTCTTTCAGCCTCAGCTCACTCATTGTTTCAAGCTCCTCAAGCATTTCCTCGGCATCGCTGATAAACGAAGCTGATAATCTTTTGAGGGAATGAAGAGTAACAGAGGGCAAGCTTGAAAGCCTGGAAAGAATGTGAATAAGCAGTTCTCCCGTAACTTCCGCATCGCTGTCCGCCCTGTGCGGATTCTTGTGCTGGATCCCAAGGTCTCTGCAGAGCTCAGAAAGCTTGTAGCTGTCAGCACTCGGAAAAACAATCCGGGAAAGCTCGACTGTATCTAAAATCGGCCCTGTAAACATTTGAATGCCGCACCGGTTCAATTCCTCCTGAATGAAAGAAAGATCAAAATGAACATTATGGGCAACAAAATAAGCATCGTCCAAAAGCGATGACACTTTATCTGCAATCTCTTTAAATGCAGGGGCATCTTCCACCATTTCTGTCGTAATGCCTGTCAGCTGTTCAATAAAAGAGGGAATCTTTTTTTTCGGATTCACAAAGCTTGAGAAGCGTTCAATGATCTTTCCTTCTTCAATGACAACGGCTGCAAGCTGTATAATCCGGTCTCCCTTTTTCGGAGAATTTCCTGTTGTTTCCACGTCAACTACAACAAATCTTTGTTTCATTTTTACTACACCTCAATTAACCAGGGCCCGTAAAAGCCCCATCCAAAAAACCAATATCGTTATTTTACCACTTATAATGCAAAATCCCCCAAGATTTTGGGGGATTTTTTTGAAATCGTGCTATTTATTCATTACATGATGGTTGAAGCAGGCTCCTGGCCCAGCATCTCCACGATTTCATTGTTTTCATTCATGATGGCAACCTTCGGCTTGTGTGCGCGGACTTCTTCTTCTGACATCATGGCATAAGTTAAAATAATGACAACATCACCTTCTTGAACAAGTCTCGCTGCAGCGCCGTTCAGACAAACTGTGCCTGACCCTCTTTCCCCGGGTATAATGTAGGTTTCAAAGCGGGCTCCATTATTGTTATTTACAATCTGGACTTTCTCATTAGGAAGCATATCCACTGCATCGAGTATATCTTCATCGATTGTAATGCTGCCTACATAGTTCAAATTCGCCTCTGTCACCCTTGCACGGTGTATTTTACCCTTCATCATGGTGCGGAACATCCCTATCTCCTCCTGTATCTTTCTCTATAGCTGTAACGTAATATTATCGATTAATCTTGCCTTGCTGAATTTGACCGCTGCTGCAAGAATGATTTTTCCTTTTGCTTCCTGCAAAGGCTGCAGTTCCGGATAGGAATAAACCTCGACATAGTCAATTTCGCCGGCTGTTCTGTCTTCAATCCTCTTTTTCACAGTATCAGCTGCATGTTCCGGAGAATGGCCTGAAGCAAGCAGCCCGGCACCTTCATTCAAGGCTTTATACAGTTCAGGCGCCTGTTCTCTTTCTTCTTCAAGCAGATAAACATTGCGAGAACTTTTGGCTAGTCCGTCCGGTTCTCTGACCGTTTCAACCGGTACAAGCTCAACAGGGAAATGAAAATCTTCAATCAGTCCGCTGATCACCGCAACCTGCTGAGCATCCTTCATTCCAAAATAGGCCCGGTCCGGCTGAACAAGATGAAACAGCTTCGTCAGGACAGCTGCTACACCGTCAAAATGCCCGGGTCTGGATTTGCCGCATAAAACATTCGTGCGCTTCACTGCTTTCATGGAAATGGACGGTTCATGAGGGTACATTTCGTCTGCAGAGGGAGCAAACAAATAGTCTGCGCCCTCTTCCTTTGTCAATATTGCATCCCGCTCCAAGTTGCAGGGATACGAATCAAAATCCTCATTTTCACCAAACTGGAGAGGATTGACAAAAATGCTGACAACAAGCAGATCGTTTTCTTCCCGTGCTTTTTTCATCAGACTTAAGTGGCCCTCGTGAAGATAGCCCATCGTTGGAACGAAGCCAATGGTACGGTTTTCTTTTTTATGATTTTTGATAATCTGCTTTAGTTCCTTTATGGTTGTGACAGTTTTCATTTTGCAGCAGTACCCCCGTACAACGCCTGTAGTTCTTCGTCTTTCAACGTGAATGTATGTTTTTCTTCAGGAAATTCTCTCTTTTTCACTTCCTGCACATAAGCAGTCAGAGCGGACTTCATCCCGCTGCCGGCATTTGTGTACTGTTTGACAAACTTTGGCACACGGTCAACGCCGTAGCCAAGAACATCGTGGTAGACAAGCACCTGTCCGTCTGTTGAGGCTCCTGCCCCAATTCCGATGACAGGAATGGATAATGTATTTGAAATTTCTGATGCAAGCTGGCGCGGAACACATTCCAGCACAAGCGCAATTGCGCCCGCTTCCTCGCACTGCTTTGCATCATGCATTAATTTTTTTGCACTTTCTGCATCTTTTGCCTGAACTTTATATCCCCCAAGCACTCCTACTGACTGCGGTGTAAGGCCAAGATGGGCAACAACCGGCACTCCTGCTGATGTAAGCGCTTCAATATTTTGGAGCACCCCATCCGCCCCTTCAAGCTTAAGAGCATGTGCCCCGCTTTGCTGCATGATCTCCGCTGCATATTTAAGGGTCTGTTCTTTTGAGACATGATAGGACATAAACGGCATGTCAGTCACGATAAACGTAGAAGGCGCCCCTCTTTTAACAGCTTTCGTGTGATGAATCATATCCGCGACTGTAACAGGCACAGTTGAATCGTATCCAAGCACGACCATGCCGAGTGAGTCACCGACTAAAATCATGTCCACACCTGATTCTTCAGCAAGCCTGGCTGAAGGATAATCGTAGGCTGTAAGCATGACGATCGGTTCATTTTCCTGCTTCATTTTGACAAAATCAAGTCTCGTTTTCATTTTTTTCCCTCCCATGTGATGCAGAGGAATTTCGGAACCAGCAAATGGCCGACCGCAAAAAAACCTTCTCCAATAGGAAGAAGGATTGATGGTCTCATCATATCTGGCTTGATATCCCTCTGTCCCAGTCCGAATTCCGGATCAAGGCAGAACTATTAAAATCTGGTTTTCATTGCTAGCAGGTGCAATTCCTGAAAAAGGATACTGCCCGCCTTGAATTATACCAGAAAGTAAAAGGGGATACCAAGTATTTATGACTGGATTTCGATATCGGCAGAATAGATTTTTTCAAGCTTCCCTTCATCTGTTTCCAGAAGAAGAACGCCTTCATCATCGATTCCTGCAGCCCTGCCGCGCAGAGTTCCCTGCAAGGTTCTTGCAATCAGTTTTTTATTCAGACTGATGGCGTAACTTTCCCAAAGAAGCTTGACAGGTTTAAATCCGTGCGCAAGATAGCTCTTATACAGCTTTTCAAAGTGGATCATCACAGACTGTATCAGCTTTGCCCTGTCAATCTGCTGACCTGTCTCTTCCGCTAAAGATGTAGCAATATGCTGAAGTTCTTCTGGAAATTGCTCTTTCGTATGATTCACATTGATGCCGACCCCGATAATAACAGAATGCACCCTGTCAGCTTCAGCCTGCAGCTCCGTTAAGATTCCGACGGCTTTTCTGCCATTAATGAGGATATCATTCGGCCATTTAATTTCAGGTGTCAGTCCCGTGACATCTTCAATGGCCTGTATAAGGGCAACCGCCGTCAGCAATGTCAGCTGCGGGGTTTTATTGATCGGAATTTCAGGCTTCAGAATCATGCTCATCCAAACGCCCGTCTGTTTCGGGGAATACCACGCTCTTGCAAGCCGGCCTCTGCCTTCTGTCTGCTGGTCGGCTACTACAAGAGTCCCTTCTAGTGCACCGTCGCCCGCCAGAGTATGGGCAATCTTTTGTGTAGATGCCACGACTTCCTCGAAGTGGATATGACGCCCCATAAATTCTGTTTTCAGCCCGAGCTGTATTTCATTGCCGCTGATCTTATCCGGCTTGCGGGTAATTCTGTAGCCGCGTTTTCGGACCGCTTCAAGCTGATAGCCCTCGCTTCTCAAGTCCTCAATATGCTTCCAGACAGCTGTCCTTGAACACCCGAGTGTCTCACTCAATTTCTGCCCGGATAAAAATTCTCCCTCGGCTTCTGAAAAAGCCTGAAGCAATCGCGTTCTTAATTCAGATTGCACGATTTCAACATCTCCTTAATCGCTTCCTTGCTGTTTTCTACCTGACCATTCACTACGGCAAGTTCTATTTTTTCCATATACTCACTCAGCCACGGTCCGGGTTTACGGCCTTCAAAAGCCATCAAATCGTTCCCGTTCACAGCAAGCTCCCTCTTTGAATGAACAGGAAGGGAATGATATTGCGCTTTGATCTCCCGGATCTTAGATTCACTGAACGGAAGACCGCTAAGCAGACAGTATACAGCTTCAGTCTGCAGCGCACACTGCAGGCCTGCCCTGTAAAGATTAACCTTTGTCCAGTCAGACTGCCTGCGCTCCTCCAAAAACAGAAGGTTCTGCCTGATGGCCCCAATTTGCCTGTTGGAAAGCTTCCATTTTTTCAGAAAAGCTTCAATGCCGCTTATTCCAATAACGTCAATGAAAGCGGTCCAGCGCTCTTCATGTGAACTCAGTCGGTAAAAAGGAAGATCAGCCGCCTGCAGGATCTGCTGCTTTTTCTCTTTTAAACCAGGAAGATATTCACTCATGCCCGTCTCTGCAATCAGCCTCAAGCCTTCGCTGCATCCGGAGCCTGCCATCGTTTTTTCAAATTCGGCCGTTTTGCGTTCTGCCGATATATGCTTAAGCAGGGATATGTGGCTGACAATGGCATCATGTGTGCCTTCGCTTAGAGAAAAGCCGAGCTGACTGACAAAACGGACAGCTCTCATCATTCTCAGCGCGTCTTCTGAAAATCGTTCGGCAGGACTGCCTACTGTAGCTATCCGTTTTTTTTCAGCGTCTTCCCTGCCGTTAAAATAATCGATGATGCTGCCGTTCTCATCCATGGCCATGGCATTGATCGTAAAATCACGGCGTTTTAAATCTTCTTTTAACGAGGAAACAAACGTCACTCCGCTTGGCCTGCGGTTATCCTCATACGCAGACTCTGTCCGGAACGTTGTGATTTCGTAGTGAATTCCGTTTTCAATCACAATCACCGTGCCGTGCTCTGAGCCGATATCAACGGTTTTCTGAAAGAGCTGCTGTACTTGATCCGGTGTCGCAGATGAGGCGATATCGACATCTTTAATCGGTTTGCCGAGGAGCTGGTCTCGGACAGAACCGCCTACAAAATAAGCCTCAAAGCCGTGTTTTTTCAGCTTTGAAAGAACAGGAAGCGCCTCCTGAAATTCTCTATTCACCCTGCTCACCTGATTCCGCCAGTTGATAGTAAAGAGTTTCATACTGTTTGACAATATGGGCAGAATGAAAGGTTTCCTGTGCGATTTTGACGGATTCTTTTGACATCCGCTCATGAAGTTCATGATCCGTTAACAGCGAAATCGTTTTTTCTGCTATAGATGAAATATCCCCTACATCGCACAGGTATCCGGAAACGCCATCCTGAACGACTTCAGGAATCCCTCCAATATTGGATGCCACACAGGGAACCCCGCATGCCATCGCTTCAAGAAGGACAAGTCCAAAGCTTTCTTTCTGTGAAAGGAGCAGCTTCACATCACTTAATGAATACAGTTCTTCAAGGTGATTCTGCTTACCAAGAAACAGAACGTCTTCGCTGATGCCCAGTTCCTTCACGAGTTTGCAGACAGACGTCATCTCCGGCCCGTCCCCTACAAGAAGAAGCTTTGACTTTACTTCTTTAGTAACGCGTGCGAACACCTTGACCACATCCTGCACCCTTTTTACCTGCCTGAAGTTTGAAACGTGAATCAGTACTTTTTCATCTTCAGCTATGCCATATTCTGCTTTCAGATGACCGACATTTTTCTTTTTGTAAATGCGTTCATCGATAAAGTTGTAGACGGTCTGTATGTCTTTCTCGGGATGAAGAAGCTCATACGTCTGATCGGCAAGTGCCTTTGACACAGCCGTCACTGCATCAGAGGCTTCTATGCCGAACTTAATCATATTGGACAGTGACAGATCATGACCGAGAACTGTAATATCGGTTCCGTGCAGCGTGGTAACGATTTTCAGGTGGTCACCCGTCATCTGTTTTGCAAGATGGGCGCAAATCGCGTGGGGCACCGCATAATGAACATGAAACAAGTCCAGCTCTTCCCTTTTCGCCACTTCAGCCATCTTGCTTGCGAGCGCAAGATCATAAGGAGGATGCTTGAAGACAGAGTATTGATTCACTTCCACCTCATGAAAAAAGATATTGGGATACATTTTATCAAGCCTGAAGGGTCTGCTTGTTGTGACAAAATGAATACTGTGTCCTTTTTCCGCCAGTTTTTTGCCAAGTTCCGTTGCCACTACCCCCGAACCGCCGACAGACGGATAGCAGGTAATGCCGATTTTCAACTTTTTCATAGTTGTTCACCGAGCAGGTCCTTATCAAGCAATAGAGGTGACCTTGAGAAAAATCCCTCTGCATAAGTGACTCCCGCTTCTTTCCCAAACAGCCGCTCCCGGCTTTCAACACTTTCTATGTATCCGTTCGTAAGGGGTGTATCAACGGATGATTCACCCTTGATGAACTGGCTTTCGTACGCTTTCAGACTCAATCGCTTTTTCTCCATCGTACCGGTTACATCAACAACAAAATCCGGCTTGTGAAAACCGTTGATCATATAAAAATAGACGCGGTTCACTCTGTGAGGTGCCTGAGATTTTGAATCACGGACATTTTTAACAGCTGCAGAAAAGCTTGCTTCCTCTACAAGTTTTGCACAATTCCCGTGATCAGGATGACGGTCCTGAAACCATGGTGCAAATACGAGCTTAGGTTTATACTGCCTGATAACCGTTATAATCTTATCTATGTATTGTTCGTTCATATAAAGTCCTCTGTCAGGGAGGTCAAGGAAAATCCGTTCCTGCAGACCGAGTATGTCTGAAGCAAGCTGCGCCTCTTTTTTCCTGACTGCGACCGTTCCGTTTGAAGACAGTTCTGCCTCCGTTAAATCGCAGATTCCCACTCTGTACCCCTGCTCCGCATATTTAGCGAGAGTTCCCCCCATCCCGATTTCGGCATCATCGGGATGGGCTCCGAATGCAAGGATATCAAGGTTATTCTTTTCCATAGTCATCATCAATTTCTTTGTCATTTACAATTGCTCTCCATTTCAAATCACCGCGCTCCAGTCCATGTATCAGAATTTCTGCTGTTCCCATATTCGTCGCAAGCGGAACCGCATAAACATCGCACAGCCGGATTAAAGCGGACACATCAGGCTCATGAGGCTGGGCAGTCAGAGGATCACGGAAGAAAATGACCATGTCCATCGCATTGTTTGCGATGCATGCGCCAATTTCCTGATCACCGCCAAGCGGCCCTGACTGGAATCTGTGGATTTCAAGGCCTGTCGCCTCTGTTACTTTGAAGCCTGTTGTTCCGGTCGCATAAAGTTTATGTTTTCCAAGGATGCCTTTGTAGGCCAGTGCAAACTGAATAAGATCATTTTTTTTCTTATCATGAGCTATGAGTGCAATATTCATCTGACATTCCCCTTTAGTCGATTAAATTTTCAAGGCCGTATACAAGAAGATCCAGCTTCATCACCTGTTCGACGCACAGTTTAACACCCGACATAAACGATGCCCGGTTAAATGAATCGTGGCGGATGGAAAGTGTCTGCCCGTCTCCCCCGAACAGCACTTCCTGATGGGCAACAAGCCCCGGAAGCCGGATGCTGTGTACGTGAATCCCCTTGTAATTGGCACCGCGGGCTCCTTCTAATGTCTCTTTCTCATCCGGATGTCCCTGTTCTTTCTCTTCTCTGACAGCAGAAATCATTTCCGCCGTTTTCAAACCAGTCCCGGAAGGTGCATCCAGCTTCTGATCGTGGTGCATCTCAAGAATTTCTACATCCGTAAAATACTTGGCGGCCATTTGTGAAAATTTCATCATTAAGATGGCACCGACTGCAAAGTTTGGTGCAATAATGGCGCCAATGCCTTTTTCTTCTGTCAGCTCCTCGAGTTCTTTCAGGTCAGCATCCGAAAAACCGGTTGTGCCGACTACAGGTCTTACACCATATTCAAGAGCTTTCTTCGTATGAATCTTCCCGATCTCAGGTGTAGTTAAATCAATAAGCACATCAGGCTTTGTTTCCTGAAAGCATGCTTCTATATCCGTATAAATCGGTGCTTCGCTTTTGAAATCACCGGCTTCTTTCAGCGTTTGGCCTCCGAATTTATGATCGACTGCCCCTACGAGAGTAAAGTGCGGTGTTTCTTCTGCAAGCTTAACCGCCTCTCTTCCCATTCTTCCTCTAGGCCCTGCAATAACAACTTTAATCTGTTCCATAGCGGTTTCTCCTTACGACTCTTTTTTTGTCCAGCGGTCTTTATCTCTTGTTGTGAATTTTTTCATGACAAGATTATGCGCTTCTTCCAGATCGATTTGCAGAGAATTGGCAAGACAGATCAGCACAAACAGAATATCTCCTGCTTCCTCTTCGATCTTCTTTTCTTTTTCTGTATCCTTTTTTGGCTTTTCGCCGTATGTATGGTTTATTTCCCTTGCAAGCTCTCCCATTTCTTCGGTCAGTCTTGCCATCATCGCAAGCGGGCTGAAATATCCCTCTTTAAACTGGCCGATGTACTCATCTACTTCTTTTTGAAGGTCTTTCATTGTCTTTTGGCTCATAAAATCACCTCTTTATTCTTCTTCATGTTAGCGGGTTCAGGACATTTTGACAAATTTTCCGGCTTGCAAAAAAGGCGTGATTGCACCTTTTGTTTCCATCATCTATACTATTATCGCAAAGAACATAGAAAAGAGGATGATCGACATCATGTTTCTTCAATTGAAAATACGGAATATTTTCTTTATTTTACTCGGTTCAGCGATTTTTGCATTCGGACTAGTTCATTTTAACATGCAGAACAATCTCGCTGAAGGCGGATTTACCGGAATAACCCTTCTTTTATACTTTCTTTTTAACATTGACCCCTCGATATCCAACCTGGTGCTGAACATCCCGATCTTTTTCATCGGATGGAAATTGCTCGGCAGGACGACCTTTCTCTATACCATAATCGGTACGGTCGCACTGTCTGTCTTCCTTTGGCTTTTCCAGCGGTTTCAGATCTTCATGCCGCTTAAAGATGACTTGACCCTTGCAGCATTATTTGCAGGTGTTTTCATCGGAGTAGGCCTCGGGATCATTTTCAGATACGGCGGCACAACCGGCGGAGTTGATATCATAGCAAGACTGGTACATAAATACAAAGGCATCAGCATGGGAAAAACGATGTTCATCTTTGACTTTGTCGTCATTACCCTTTCCCTCATTACCTACTTATCCTATAAAGAAGCAATGTATACCCTTGTTGCCGTCTTTATTGGCGCAAGAGTGATCGACTTTATGCAGGAAGGGGCCTATGCAGCTAAAGGAGCGACAATCATTTCGGAGAAAAACGAAGAAATCGCAGAAAAGATCATGCAGGAGATGGACCGCGGCGTCACGACTCTAAAAGGAATGGGATCCTATACAAAAATGGACCGGAACATTCTTTACTGCGTAGTGGCAAAAAATGAAATCGTCCGCCTCAAAGCCGTCATCACATCCGTCGACCCCCACGCATTCGTGGCAGTCAGCGACGTCCATGACGTCTTAGGAGAAGGGTTTACGCTCGATGCGGATAAGAATCCTATTCAACGCTAGAAAAGCGGAATCGCCCGTTTAGCTCCGGGAGTCAGATAAGGAAATGGCGGTGAAGGCGCTTTTTGCCTTTGCCGACAGTTCCGTTCTGGCAGAGGAGTTGGGCGATGGAGCTGGACAACAAGAAAAGCGGAATCAGCCGTTTAGCTCCGCCAACTTCAAATAAAACAAACAAGAGGCCTCGCTCACGAGGCCTCTTACTTGTTAAAGTCACGTTCTCTATTCATTTTGTCTTTCTCGCCTTTGTACTTTCTCCAGCCTGTATAAGAAAGCGCCATAAAGATAATGCTTCCGGTAGAAATCATGACCCACCATAGAGACGGATCCGCTTCATCTTCTTTTACCCTCTCAAATAAGTTCTGCAAGTCTTCCTCCATCAATGTCAGCTGATTCACCTGTGATTCTACAGGAATTTCTGCAAAGAATGAATCTTCCACCACAGACTTGTGAGCTTCAATTCTCTTAAGCTGCTCAGACTCAAGATCCATCAGCATGCTGGGATAAACCGTTTCATAAAGAGAGACAAATTCCTCCCAGTTTTGTTCAAAAGCCTGATTATTTCCGTCTTTCACACCATCTTTCACTTGTGTGAAGGCACTCATAACAGGCGCTTCCATTGAACTCCACAGCGGCTGATGCTCTGATGCAGCTGCATCAACAACCAGCCTGAGGCGGATCAGGGCTCTTACTTTTTGATCAGGCGAGGCCCCTGTTTCCTGCAGCTTGTCGACAGCCGTCTGCTGAGAAGCTGAAATTGTACGGATTTCTGCAGCTGAAACGTCGTTATTTCCCTTTATGGATTTCTCGAATTCCCTGCCAAAATAATTGACGAGCTGAAGCGATTCTTCAAACCGGTTCTGTTTTGTCAGCTGAAGTGCTGTATCCGTCAGTTTATTTAAATCATCCCAGCTGCTGTCCATGTGCCCTGCACGATGATCAGCCAGTGAATAAAACGGCAGAGCAAGCGCCATGATCATAAAAACTGCCATTGCGGCTATTCGTTTTTTCATCCTTGTCCCTCCCACAGCTTCTACTTAAAACTATGAAAAAGTGGACAAGGATAGACCTTATTTTTCAGATAAAAGAAAATCTATTTCAAGAGGTCCAGCTTATACGAATCTTTTCTCACCACAAAATAATAAGCAAGATAAATAGAGAAAAGACTAAGCCAGAAAGTAAAATACCCGATCTCAGGCAAATAGTTCATCAAAACACTGTACTTCGGCATTTGCCCAAACACATAATCAATGATTTCATTATGCAGTGTCCAAACAGCAGCTGCCGCAAGATGCCAGGCTTTGAACCTGTAAAACGGTGCATAAAGCAGCCCCTGAACGGCCATGCCTAGATGAGACAATATCAGCATATAGCCGACAGGGTCCAATACCCCTGTTTCATTCAAGACGAGCAAATTCATGACAACCGCCCATATGCCATATTTAAACAGCGTAATTATGGCAAGAGCTTCAATTAAAGGGAAATTCCTTTTAAAAAGAAAGCCGAGCATGACAATCGTAAAAAAAAGACTTGCCGTCGGGCTGTCAGGTACAAACGGCAGAAAGATGGCCGGCGTTTCGTACAGCTGATATCTGTACCAGTAATACCCGTAGAGGGTCCCAAATAAGTTGACAGTAAACATCAAAAAAAGAAAAGGCTGTCTTACAAGCAGATAGTGCATCCATCTCATAATGGTTTCAACTTCCTTTATATGTAGTTCACAACGCAGAAAAAAGCTGACATTTTGTCAGCTTTTTCTGATTATTTTGCAGTAACACTGGAGACAAACTCAGAAAGCACTTTCAATTCTTCATCTGTTCCCTTGAAGATGCCAGCAGGCATGCCGCCCTGGCCTTCAACTGCGATTTTGGCAACCTCTTCAGGACTTAAACCAGTATCAACCAGTGAAGGACCGGCTGCGCCTCCGGCTAAATTGTCGCCGTGACAGGAAACGCATGTTTGTTCAGTGAAGATTTTGTAGCCTTCTGATTCTTTGTCAATTTCAGCTTCTGCTTTGATTTTCCCTTGTTCAGCAGCTGCTTCCCAGTCGTGAGTTGCAACAGATTCCCACGTCAGGAAAATCGTTGCCGCTACGCCTAGAAGCATCATTCCGACTGCAACAGGGCGTTTTGAAGGTTTGCGCTCAGGCCCGCGGTCAATAAACGGTGCAAGAAGCAGTGCACCAAATGCAAGACCCGGCATGATAAATGCGCCAATTACTGTGTATGGTCCTGCAGCATATGTGTACTTGAGCAATTGGTATAAGAATAAGAAATACCAGTCAGGCAATGGAATATATCCAGTGTCCGTCGGATCTGCAACACGTTCAAGCGGCGACGGATGCGCCACAGTCAAACACAAGAACCCAATCAGGAACACAGCTCCAACCAGCCATTCTTTTAATAAGAAGTTCGGCCAGAACGCTTCCGTTTTACCCGGGAATTCTGAATAATCTTTTGGAATATTCGGTTTTCTTTCAGCTGGAACACGAGAGTCTCCAACAAATTTCATCCCTTTTCCGCGATGCATGATTTCCCCTCCTTCTTTGGCAGTTCCGCATATAGATGCGGCTGATCATCATTTGAATTTTACAGAGGTCCGGATATACCCTGTTTGCGGATCATGATAAAGTGAGCCCCCATTAAACCAAACAGCGCTGCTGGAAGGAAGAACACATGAATCGCAAAGAAACGGGTCAGTGTCTGTGCACCGACGATTTCCGGATGGCCGGCAAGCAATGTTTTAACTTGAGTACCAATCAGCGGCGTTGCCTCAGCGATTTGAAGACCAACTTTTGTCGCAAATAGCGCTTTCATATCCCAAGGCAATAAATAGCCCGTAAATCCAAGACCAAGCATTACGAAGAAAATTAGTACGCCGACAACCCAGTTAAGTTCGCGCGGTTTCTTATACGCACCCTGGAAGAATACGCGGAGAGTATGTAGGAACATCATGACGATTACAAGACTTGCTCCCCAGTGATGCATGCCGCGGACAATTTGGCCGAAAGCGACTTCATTTTGAAGATAATAAACAGATTCCCATGCATTTTTAATGTCGGGAACATAATACATTGTCAGGAACATGCCTGATAATACCTGAATAACGGTTACAAAGAACGTCAGTCCGCCAAAGCAGTATACGAAAGCTGAAAAATGGTGTGCCGGATTTACATGCTCTGGCACTTCATGGTCAGCGATGTCTCTCCACATAGGCGTAATATCGAGCCGTTCATCAACCCAGTCATAAATTTTGTTTAACACTTATTACGCCTCCTTTCGCGGTTTAGCCGAACCAAGATACAGGAATCCATCCTTCACTTCACTTTTGTATACATCAAGCGGAGCAAGCGGCGGTGTACCAGGAACATTCGTGCCGTCTTTTTCATACAGTCCGTAGTGGCATGGACAGAAGAATTTGTTTGGATTCGATGGATCACTGTTCCAGTTAACTGTACATCCCAAGTGTTTGCAGACAGGAGAAAGCGCTATAATATCCCCATTGTCGTTTTTGTAGACCCATGCAGCCCTAGGCTCTTCCGATTTGTGCCAAGCATCAACCTGTTTAATTTTAAAGTTAAAACGGGTTGGTTCATTTGTAATTTCATCTACACTGACAACCTGGACAAGATCCTGTTCTTCGACCTTTCCGAGTACTGGATCAAGCGCAAAACGGACCATAGGCATAAGCATACCCGCAGCCATGAAACCGCCTACACCAGTAAGTGTATAGTTGAGAAATTGCCGTCTTGATACCCGATGTTTTTTCTCGCTCATCATTTTCCCCCCTCTATCTTAAGCTGAAGTCCGTCAGGACATACGATAAAACCATATAAAACTAGGACAATCTCATGATATATCAATCTTCCAGTAAGGTCAATATTATCCTTTTTTGGAACTTAATAAATATGTAAGGGTTTTTATTTCCCTCTCCAAAATTGTAAGAAAATGTTCATAATTTGGCTGACCTGATCCTCAACCATCTTTCTTTTCAGTGATTCATCCATATGCTCCATAGGGACCGGCGGGAGGTAAATGACTTTTCCATTAGCAAAATCTTCTTTGGTCTTCCAATAAGGATCACTTGTCATAAAAAAGATATGGCTGAAGCTCTTTTCAAGATTTATGTACCATTGCTGCACCGTATTTTCTGCATCTTCAGCTGCATCTTTCAGATAAGAGACCGGCGGCATGAGGAAAACTCTTCCTTTAAGCTGTCTTTCAAGGTCTTCAGAAATCAGCAAAGCATATTCACCCTCTGCAGCAGCATGCTTCAGGCCTGTCCCGAAATCGGCCTGGATGAGGGGCACGACTGCCGTATCAACATAATCTGCCGACTCCAGATAGGACGCTGCGTCTCCGGCTGTCCATTTCATTCATTTCAGCTCCTTCAAGTTGTGATGCTTCTCATTATATAGGTTTTGCAGGAATCGGAAAAGAAGATTTAGAATCTGTACGTTTCTTTGAGACCTTTAATCTTCGGACAGGAGGATGCACGCTGTCAGTTAGGAGGAAGCTGGAAATTTTCTAGTAAACACACGTTTCCTGCAAGTAACAGACCTGCTTTTTCAAGTAAAAGAAGTATTCTTGCAAGTATTCCGCTATTTGTGGCAAGTAACGCGCTCGGTGATGTCCACGGTCACCGTTTTATAGCGTTGAATGCCCAAAACCTCTGCGAGAAAGACACTTATATGCAGGGTGCACTCTGCTAATTAGGAGGCGGATGGAAATTTTCTAGTAAACACACGTTTCCTGCAAGTAATAGACCTGCATTTTCAAATAAAAGAAGTATTCTTGCAAGTATTCCGCTATTTGTGGCAAGTAACGCGCTCGGTGATACCCACGGTCCCCGTATTATAGCGTTGAATGCCCAAAACCTCTGCGAGAAAGACACTTATATGCAGGGTGCACTCTGCTAATTAGGAGGCGGATGGAAATTTTCAAGTAAACAGCAATTTCTTGCAAGTTACTGAACTGTTTTTTCAAGTAAAAGAGGCATTCTTGCAAGTATTCCGCTATATCCTGCAAGTAACGGACTTGCTGAAATCCACGATCCCCGTTTTAAAGCGTTGCATGCTCAGGAACCTCTTCCACACAGCAAAAAAAGTGCCCCTGCATAAAATCAGGGACACCTATCATTTGTTTCGCAAGTCTTATTGAACAGCGCGCTTAACAAAACGCCTTTTCAGCATCCAGCCGCTGATGCCGGCTGCAAGCAGCACGATTCCGATAAGCATGATGCTGTAGGACGCTGTAGCTGTTGCAGGAAGTCCTTTTCCTGCACCGGGAGCTGAAGTGCTGTCTGGTGAGGCGCTTCCGCCGGCAGCATCTCCTCCTTTAGCTGGGGGTGTCCCCTGTTCATCCTTATCATGGGGCTGAGCGGCACCGTCAGGTTTTTCGTCTTTTCCAGGAGGTTTTGGCTGACTGTTTTTTTCAGCCAGAATAAAGGTGCCTCCAGCTTCCCGTTCAGGAAGGTCTGCTGTCACTTTTCCGCCTGCAGAAACTTTGTATTCTTTTCCGCTGTAAAGATCAATCACTTTCGTGTTCTTTTTAAACGGAACAGATACTGTCACTTTTTGGGCTGTTTCTGTTGTATTCAGTCCGACGGCAACAGATTGTTTGCCGTATGTTCTGGTGAACACGAGGTAGCCCTCATTGTTGCTGCCCCCGATTTTTGCGCGGGTTCCTTTTGAGAAGACCTTTGAGTAGTCTTTACGGATGTTCAGCAGCTTCTGATAGTGTGTTAACAGGTCATTATTCTTTGTTTTGTCCCAGGCAAAATCGTACCGGTTTTCATTAAATTCGCCTTTGTCCATGTCCCCGGCATGCTTGCCTGTCTGTCCGATTTCCTCCCCGTAATAAACGACCGGCTGTCCTTTTGCCGTAATCTGAAGGGCTGCAGCAATTTTCTGCTTGCTGATGTCACCGCCTGCATGAGTCAGAAGGAATCCATCCTCATCGTGGCTGCTGAGAAATTGTCCCATCGTGGCAGAGCTTGTCATGTTTGCATTGCGTTCTTCCAGTCTTGCTTCTACTGCTTCTACATCACCGTTGATGAAATCTCTCGCATCGTATTTAAAGTTGAAATCAAGCAGAGAATCCATCTGGCCGCTGTCAAGATAACCACCGGTGTTGCCGATGCTGCCTCCGTAATATTCACCGATCAGTTTAAAATCAGGATTAATTTTCACGAGTTCATTTTTAAACATTTTCCACGTTGTATCCTCGACATGTTTGACTGTATCTACACGGAAGTAGTCAATAGCGTTGCCTTTTTCCGTCCTGTGAGCAGCCCAGGCTGTCTGCCAGTCAATCATCTGTTTGCGGACAGCAGGGTCTTCCGTTATCAGATCCGGCAGGCCGGCAAGCTCGCCTTTAATGACGTCAGTTCCGCCGTTGCGGAGCATGCCGCTGAAACGGTTTCTGTCCTCATCTGTCGGATAGTTAGAGATGCCCGTATTTCCTGCATCCGTCTCTTTTAAACCGTATCCTGTATGGTTAAGAACGACATCAACCATAATCTTGATGTTTTTTTCATGGGCTTTGTCCAGAAGTTCATTCAGGTCATCCATGGAGCCCAGATGTTCATCAAGCTTTGAGAAATCCTTTGCCCAGTATCCATGATAGCCATACTGATGCCCGTTCTTGTCATGGCGCAGGTCCCAGTCAATGTTGTCAACGACAGGAGTAATCCAGATCGTGTTGATGCCAAGGTCTTCAAGGTAATCAAGCTTTTGAGTGATACCTTTAAAATCACCGCCGTGATACGTTTCAAGATGGCTCGCGTCGTAGCCTTCCCCGTTTGGATCGTTGTTTGTTTTGTCTCCGTCATTAAAACGGTCTGTCAGCATAAAATAAATTCTTGCCTCATCCCAGTCAAAATCGCCTTTTCCTTTTGAAACACGAGGTTTAACTGTGATGGATGCCGTCTTAGTATGTTTGTTGCCGTACTGGTCAACAGCTGTCACAGGAATTTGTTTTACACCTGCCGTCACGGTATCTGCAACTGAAAGAGATGTTTCCATTAGCTGCGGATCGATTTTCAGCGCCTTTGGTCCGCCGAGTGCGGAAACGTCAGCTGACAGCTCGGTAAATTCAACCTCCTGATCTGTTTCAACATCAAGGCTCAGCACCGCATTTTGATTAGAGGTTACTGCCTTCGGAGAAACAGACAGTTTCATGGATACATCAGGCACGATGTAGTCTACAGATGATTTTTCATAGTACGGATCTCTTACTTCTGTTTCTGTCCCATTGACAGTGACCAAATAACTGTAGTCATACGTACCTTCTCCAGGCAGGGCAACTGTATGGGAAAAGTACTCGTTTTTCTCGTCATAGGCCATTTCGTATTTCTTGCCTGCAACTTTAAGGCTCACTTTCTCAACCGTGTCCATTGCATTATCTGCAAACAGCTCGGGATCTCTGTAAAAGAAGGTTGCTTTTCCTTCTGACAAAACAGGACCTTTTACGGCCGGAACGGTATGAAAGTCACCTTTCCCGCTTTCAACAACGACCTTTGTGAGAGCTTGTCCCGCTTCTGCAGTGATGTATCTGTCCCCGTCATATGGATCTTTAACAGCCCAGTCCTGGCCTTTTCTGATGACAAAACCGACTGCCGTTGCATCTGAGCTGATTTCAAATTTCGAGACAGCACCTTGTTCTGTTATGTCAGAAAACAGCTTTTCCCCGTCCTGCAGTCCGGTCTGCCAGGTCCAGATGTTCCAGTCCGCGTAGTCTGCGTCCTCCCTGACATAAGTAAATTGAATAAATCTTTTAGCAGGTTCAATCATGTTTGAAGTTGCAAATGAAAGAACAAAATCCTCCTGCAGATATGAATTAGTGGATTGTCCCTTTACAGCATCTTTTTTTACTGTCAGTGTGTAGGACTGTCCTTTTTTCAGCTGCTCTGCTTTGATGCTGAGCTGATTTCCTTCTGCTTTTAAAGCAGCCGGCACATCCCCGCCGTCTTTTTCTGACAGAGTTACTGCATCCTGCTTCTCAACAGCCACGTTTTCATTGAATGTAACAATCAGCGGGGCTTCAGGCTTAAATTCAGCGTCCCCCTCCGCAGGCGTTGAAGAAAGGACCTCCAGCTGAGCAGCTTCCTCCACTCCGCCTATTGTGTAGCTGCTGCTGTATACTGCCTGGCTGTTTGGGTTTCCTGATTCATTCCAGGTGCCGGCAAGAACATTCCCTTCGGCTTCGGGACTTACATCAAATGCACCATGCTCCGCCGGATTGTTTCCGCTTAAAACGGCAATGGCCCTGATCGAGTCATCATTTTTCAGGCGGAGCTCGCTGAGCGGAATTTTTCCTTCAAAGCCTTTCGTGCGATCAGCTGCGAATTGTGCTCCTTTGCTATTTTCCCAGGTTGACAGCTTGGGAGCTGCCAGATCCTCCGAGCTGTATAGAGCAGCTCCGGCAAGTTCATTGTCATTTTTTATTCTGACAGTAATGTGAAACTGCGGCTTAGCTTCTGTGCCTCCAAAGTGAAAAGGAGCTCCCCATGGATTGCCTTCTATTTTTGAATCTTCTTCATTCACATTCAGTGCAAGGTTTAAAAACATCCCGTCGCTTCCCCAATTCGGAACATTTTTTGCTTCTGTCCAAAAATAGAGATACCTGCTGTCGTTCGTTATATGCAGATCTCCAATCTGAAACCCCTCATATCCCGGTGTTTCAGATGATGCAAGCGGTTGCATTTCAGACCAGTCTTCTCCGCTTCCGTCAACCTTTATTGCAGCCGGTGCCGAAGCGGCAAATCCCTGCCACGTTCCAAGCACACTGCTCGCGAGAAGGACCAGTATGGCTACAGCCGCCGTCCATCTCCCCCATTTGTTCCTCATTCCATTTCCCCCTTTGGCATATAAAGAAATCGGCTGCACTCGAGACCAATGCCTGTCTATGTAAACGATTTCATAAACACCCTTATTTTGTCACGGTTCGACCGAAAAATCAATTGAAAATTCTGAAAAAAATAAGCTGAAAAGCCTAAAAAAAAGAAACCTCCTTTTCTGAAGGTTTCTTCTCAAAAGCTGCAGTTCCGGCAGCAGGCAAGCTTATCTGAGGCATTTCAATTTGTCTGTCAAATGGTTGAATGCTTCTTTATCCTGGCGGTCAAGGGCATCATCAATCATTTGAAGGAGTTTTTCTTTTTGGAACGTCTGAATGGATTCTTCAAGAATTCTCTCAGCTACTACACGGTCTTTTTCATTAATGTTGAGGTGCTTTGGCATAAACGGGTTTGCCTCAAGCACGGCTGCGTAATTCGGAGACTGATAAGATGAGCGGAAATTGAGCTGGATATACAGATCCTCGTCTTTATTTAATCGAATGTCATGGAACGATTTTTCGGCATCCGTTGTCATGACATTTTCTTTGTAAAAACGAAACGGCACTTCCTCTACACAGTGGGTCGACATGATAATTCCGCGGGGACAATACTGTGCCTGCTCGACAAAATGCACTTTTTCCATCAGAGTATCATGACTCATCAAATAATTCAGAATCCATACACATTCTCGTCTTTTCAGCTGATAATGATTTAAAAACCACCTGATAAAATCCTTCTTCTCAATGACAGATACAGGGGCCATCATATGCATTTCCCTCCTCTGCTAACTGTAGATTCTTACTTTAAAAGTTCAACAGATCCCAGGTGAATTCCTTCCGGCCGAGTGTTAAAAATCATCTTCTAATTGCATCAAAATCTCTTCGATTTCGACATTCGCAGGGTCATGCGTTAAAGCCCTGCTGAACATCTCCCTTGCAGCTGTCCGGTTTCCGTCCTCAAGCAGATAATACCCGTACTCCATTAAAAAGTCTGGTTCTTCCTTGAAGAAATTATATGCTCGCTGGTAATGGTTTAATGCATCCGAATATTGTTCTGTTTCATGATAGGCGCGTGCAAGCTTCCGGTCATATTCAGGATCTTCTTCGCCGTACCTCATGACCTCTTTCAGACAGTCGATGACCTCTTCATAAAGCTGTTCCTGCATGTAGATATTCGTCAGGGTGATTGTCGCTTCCACATGACCCGGATCAATGGCAATCGCCTGCTGGAGCAAAGCTTTGGCTTCATCCGGCTGATTGTTTTTAAGCGCCGTTTTTCCGCCGTATACATACAGCTCTTTATTGTATTCATCTACTTTAAGTCCATCTTTTACAGCTTGGAGGCTTTCCCCGAGCATTCCTTCAGCCTCATAGGCCTTTGCAAGGAAAAGATAGAGGGATGTATATTCATGATCCAGTTCTTTCAGCTTCAGAAACTGCTCAATCGCTGTCTTCGGATAATTCGCCTGAAGGGCGGTAAATCCGTAGCCAAACAGCGTGTGCAGATCAACCTGCTCATCTGCTGCTTTTTCATAAAAAGGCAGAGCCTCTTCAAATTCGCCGCTTGCGCTGATCGATTCTGCCAATCTCTGATAAACGTTTACACCTGTGACCGTACTGTGTTCATTAAGCACGTCTTTGAAAAAAGGAATGGCTTTATGGTAATGCCCCTGATGAAAATAAAGCTCTCCGAGTGCAAAATCGATAATCGGCTCATCAGGCACTAATTTTTTTGCTGCTTGGAGCTTTTGTTCGCTTACTTCGTTCAGACCCTGCATCTGGTAAAGGTCTGCTGAGAGAATCAATGCCTGTACATAAGCAGGATCCGTCTCCGGAATGGTATTCAGGAGGTCGATTGCTTTTTCTTCCTGATCCATGTCGATATAGATTTCTGCAAGAAATACGGTTACTTCAGACTCTTCAGGATAGAGAAGATGCATATCTTCCATAATCGAAAGTGCCTGATCTGTATTCCCCCACTGATAATATTTTTCTGCAAGCAGAAATTTTTCTTCATCGTGCAGTTTGTTTTCGAGACCGGAAAGCTTAGCAAGCCCTTCCTGGACCTGTCCCGATTCAACCAGTTGAATTGCTTCGGATAATGTGTTGTTCACCTTTAACGCCCTTTCCATTCCAGTTACGGAACAGCCTGAGCAGCAAACCTGCCTGACATGGCCACGGTGCGCTCTTCTCCAAAACCCGGCTTTAAAAAAATCGTTTCACCGGCTTTTTGCAGCTGTCCTTTATGAACCGTAAATTTAGGAATATGACTATGATACCCGCTTGAGGACAAATCTTCAACTGAATTGAATGCATTTCCCTCATACAGGTTATAGTCAACTTCGCCGCCGATGCGGATATCTCCTTTATCAGGAAACAGGCCGATTTTCATCAGGAGGTTTTTATCTAGAATAGTATGCTCGGGCGGGCAGGCAGCATTTGCTGAGAAGCGGTGTTTTTTCATCAGGGCTTCGAACGTTTTTTGCTGTTTATCCTGCAAGGCACGATCCGGCCATTGCGGCAGAAACGTCATCGGGAAATGGTAAATGCTGCTGCGGATCCATCCCCACGGGAATCCTGCAAGATCATCCTCAGGATGAATCTCAAGGACAAGCAAAGGGATCTTCTGGCGTTTGCAGGCAATCAGCAGGGATGGAGTCAGTCTTTTGAGCGGAATGGCTGCACTGATGCAGTAATCAATTGGGGAATTAATCATCCTTTGTCTCTTTTTCCTGACTGCATCTGATAATTCACGTTCGTATTCTGCGCGGGCAACCGTAATAACGGCTGTACAACCGGATGCTATGAGCTTGTCCTTAAAAATGGGTTTGGCTTCTGAATAAGAACCGTTTATGGAGAAATCAAGCATAACGTGCCCGGGTGTCATCACATACGGAGAGGCGTCCATCTTCATATAGGCCATATTTTTAACTGAAGAATGGATATAATCCATTTTGTTGTTTCTTACGAGAATGGACGTTTTTTCAGCTGCTGCATGCTTAACAATAACTGCATCTTCAAGTATATAGGCCACTTTCCGCTTATCCCTCCCTTGTCGTCTTCTTAAGACAAGCTATGAGGAAAAAGAAGAAAATATGCCAACAAAAGCGGAAGCGCCTTGATTAGATCCGATAGGCAGATAAGAATCCGACGGAAAAGTCCGGGTTTGACTTTTTTGGCGGATTTGTTCTAACAGAGGATCTAGGCGCTGTAGCTGGACGTGGATAACTTTGTATATGATTTCCTTAGAGTTAAAAATGCCTGCGGAGATTCTCCGCAGGCTGGATGTGCATCAATCCACAGTTTTCCCTGTCAATGCACGTACATGCTCAAAGAAAGAAGGATAAGATACATCAATCGCCTCATGCCCTTCAAGACTCACTTCCCCGTCTGTTATCATGGCGGCGACTGCAAGCATCATGCCGATTCGGTGATCACCATGGCTTGAAACAGATGCTTTTTCAGCTGACAGCTTTTGTTTGCCGCGGATAATCATTCCGTCTTCCGTCGGAATAATCTCAGCTCCAAGCTTTCCAAGCTCCTGAACGACTGTATCAATCCGGTTCGTTTCTTTTACTTTCAGTTCACTCGCATCTTTAATAATGGTTTCGCCTTCTGCCTGTGTGGCAAGCAGGGCAATAATCGGGATTTCATCAATGAGCCTCGGGATCAAATCGCCTGAAATGACCGTTCCTTTTAATGAGGAGGCCGAGATTGTTAAATCCGCCACAGGCTCATGGGTGTTTGAACCTTTTTCTTCAATCGTTAAATCCGCACCCATTTTGTTTAAAACATCGATTATGCCTGTTCTCGTTGGATTGATTCCCACATTTTCAAGAGTGATCCTGCTGTTTGGAACGATCGCTCCTGCTGCAAGGAAAAACGCTGCAGATGAAATATCCCCCGGCACGTCCACTTTTGCCGCTTTTAATGTCTGTCCGCCTTTGATTTCAGCAGTCAGCCCCTCTTCCCGCACCTCTGCACCAAACGCCCGGAGCATCCGTTCTGTGTGGTCACGTGATTTATGCGGCTCTGTTACACTTGTCAATTCCTGATTCGCCTGAAGGCCTGCAAGCAGAATGGCTGATTTCACCTGTGCGCTGGCTACAGGAGACGTATACTTCAGCCCCTTAAGTTTGCCTCCGCGGATGGAAATCGGCGTGTAATTGCCCTCCTCCCTGCCGTCAATGGAAGCGCCCATTTCTCTGAGCGGATTCGTCACCCGTGTCATGGGCCGTTTTGCAATAGATTCATCTCCAATGATGCAGGAATGGAAAGGCCGTCCTGCAAGAATGCCAAGCATTAGCCGGGTAGTTGTTCCGGAATTGCCCACATCCAGTATGCCTGAAGGCTCCTTAAGAGCATCCATTCCCTTTCCTTTTACTCTGACATGAGTCCCGTTTTGCTCAATTTCAACGCCCATTTGCCTGAAGCAGGCGATTGTAGACAGACAGTCCGCCCCTGCAAGGAAGTTGTCGATCACCGTTTCTCCTTCTGCCAGCGCGCCGAACATCACCGCTCTGTGTGAAATGGATTTATCTCCGGGAATAGCTATCGAGCCCTTGAGGCCTTCTGCTCTCTGCAGTTTTTTCACGCTTTTCATACCAGCACCTCTTAACTGAAAAAAGTTTTGTAATCTGTATATTTTTCTATGCACTTCTGTGCACGTTCACGGTCGATGTCGGTTTGAAAACTCAGTCTCAGGACACCGTAAATTTCCTCGCGTGTTTCGATGATCCGGATATTTGTAATGCTGATTTCCTCCATTGCAAGGTACCCTGTAATCTCAGAGATAACCCCTGGATAATCTGGAACATCGACATATAAATCATAAAAAGAAGGAATCGCGCCTTTTTCCCGCTCGGGAAGTCCGTCTCTGTAGTCCTTTGCATCTTTGAAATAAGAGAAGAGAGCAAGACTGTCCAGATCTTCCACCATATCCTTCACACGGCTCATTTCCCGTTCCCAGTCTGCAAACAGAGTGAGGAGCTTCTCCTTATTATGCAGAAGAATGTCTCTCCACATAGCGGGACTGCTTGAAGCGATTCTCGTAATGTCCCTGAAGCCTCCTGCTGCCAGTCTTTTAATAACAGGATGAGTGTCTTCAAACCGTCCAGCCTGATGAACAAGGCTTGCTGCGACGATATGGGGAAAGTGGCTGATCACTCCTGTTACCTCATCATGGACTTCGGGCGTCATTTCAATAAAATGCGCATTTGTTCCTTTTAGAATGTTCTTCAGTTTATTTAAGGAGTCCTCACTCGTAGTTTTTGCGGGAGTCAGAATATAAAACGCATTCTCAAAAAGATGCGCTCTGGCTGCCGTGACACCTGATTTATGAGAGCCTGCCATCGGATGCCCGCCGATAAAATGGACATCGCCTTTGAAGGCTGCGGCAGCACAGGCGGTGATCTTCTGCTTGGTGCTTCCCACATCTGTAATGATGACGTCTTTTTTCAATTTCATGCCGCTTAATGTCTCTATCATCGAAAGAGTTTGCTCCACCGGGGCCGCAAGAATGATTAAATCCGCTGTTTCGATGTTTTCAAACTGGCTGCCGGCTGCCTCATCTATCACGGTAAGAGTTTTGGCAATCTCAAGCTGGCTTTGATTAATATCATACCCGGTAATCCAGGCATCAGGAAATTCCTTTTTTACAGATAGAGCAATCGATCCTCCAATTAAACCGAGTCCGATCAGATGTATTCTTTTTATTGGCTGATCCATTGTTATCACCTACGGATTTTATGTATGAAGAAAGAGGTGACAGCATCACCTCTTTAGGTTAAGAAATCAATTCGGCAAGGATGCTGATGATTTCCGCGTTTTGTTCTTTTGTGCCGACAGTAATGCGGATAGAAGTCGGAAATCCGAGCGCTTTTCCTGAACGGACAATGTATCCTTTTTCAAGCAGAGCCTGGAACACTTCGTCTGAATCCCGGTTAAAATCGATCAGAATGAAATTTCCCTCAGAAGGATAATAGCTTAGGCCATGTTCTTCACTGAAGCGGTAGAATTGCTCCAGTCCCTGTTTGTTCTTTTCTCTGCACTGAAGAATAAATTCCTGGTCATCCAAAGCATGAAGAGCGGCTGCCTGTCCAAGGCGGTTTGTATTGAACGGCTCTCTTGCAGGCTCAATGCTTTTGATCAGCTCACGATTGGCTGCTCCATACCCGACGCGGAGGGCGGCAAGCCCGTACGCCTTTGAAAACGTGCGGAGTATCATGACATTTTTGTATTCTTTTATGAGAGGAAGTGTTTCCGGAAAATCCTGAGCTGTCACATATTCATAGTAGGCTTCATCAAGAATGACGAGCACGTGCTGCGGCACTTTTTCAAGAAAAGCCGAAAGAGACGGTTCATTGATGTAAGTTCCCGTCGGATTATTCGGCGAGCACAGCCAGACAACCTTTGTTTCCGGGTCGATCGCAGCAAGCATCGCATCAAGATCATGGTATCCATCCGCAAGAGGAATTTCTCTGATTTCCGCTCCTTCAATCACCGCATTATGACGGTACTGAGGAAAAGTCGGCGTTGCCATCACGGTATTTGTCCCCGGTTTCAAAAACGCACGGCAAATGATCTGAACGATTTCATCTGAACCATTCCCGAAAATCAGCTCAGACTCGCTTACGTCAAGGAATGATGCCAGCTTTTCTCGCAGCATGGCGCTGTAGCCATCCGGATAGATGGCAAGCTGATTCAGTTCATTTTGGATGGCTGCCTTGGCAGCTTCTGAGCTGCCGTACGGATTTTCATTAGAGGCAAGCTTGACGATATGAGTCAGATTGTATTCTCTCTTAACTTCTTCAATGGGCTTGCCCGGCTGGTAGGGTTTTAGATTTGTAAGCTGATCTTTAATTTGCATAAGTAGACACCTCTTCTGTTTTGAACGCGAAGGAAGCCTTCGCATGCTGCTCTATGATCCGATTTCAACTTCAGCGGGCAATACAAAGGAAGCGGCTTTCTTTTGAAACTCTTCAAAAGCAGCAATCCGGGCATCCGGATCTTTGAGCTTTTGCGATAAACGTTCCACTTCTTCTATCAGGGCGCTGCCTACAACGACTCCGTCGCACGTTTTTGTCAGTTCTTCGACGTGCTGCCTTGTTGAAACGCCAAAGCCGACAAGGACAGGAACATCCGCTTCCTGTTTTACTTCTTCAAGGAAGTCAAAGATGCGCTTGTCGAATGATTTGCGCGAGCCCGTTACACCGAGTGATGAAACACAGTACAGGAAGCCTTCGGCACTTGAGACGATTTTCTTCAGGCGCCCGCTTGAAGTCGGGGCCACCATGGAAATGAACGTCACCCCATGCTGTCTGCATGAATCCCTCAAATCTCCGCTTTCTTCAAAAGGAAGGTCCGGAATCAGCAGTCCGTCGATTGTATTTTTCTCCGCTAAAGCAAAAAAGGATTCTTTTCCTAATTGTAACACAGGATTATAATACGTAAAAAGAATGATTGGAATAGTCAGACCATTTTCTCTCATTACCGGAACCAGTTCCATTGCTTTTACAATGTTCATTCCTTCTGCAAGAGATCTTTGCGATGCCCGCTGAATCACAGGTCCGTCTGCAAGCGGGTCTGAATAGGGAATGCCAAGCTCAATAGCCGAGGCGCCGGCTTTTTGAAGGGCAAGTGCAAGTCCGACGGTCGCCTCCCCGTTCGGATCACCCGCTGTGATAAACGGAACAAAAAGCTTCTTATTTTGTGAAAGCAGGTTCTGCAGGTGTGTCTTCATGCTTGCCGCCCCCTTCAAAAGAATCCATTAATGTGTGGACGTCCTTATCACCGCGTCCGGATAAACAAATCATCAGTGTTTCATCCTGTTTCATCTGTTTTGCAAGGTCAAACGCCTTTGCCAGAGCGTGTGCTGTTTCTATGGCAGGAAGAATCCCTTCCTCCTGAGCAAGGAACGTTAATGCTGATAAAGCTTCATCGTCTGTCACACTTTCATAGGAAACACGTCCTGTTAACGACAGATGGGCATGCTCAGGACCAATTCCCGGATAGTCAAGTCCGGCCGAGATGGAGTACGGCTCCGTAATCTGCCCGTGTTCATCCTGAAGGAGATACGTCAGCGAACCGTGGATGACTCCCTTCGTTCCTTTCGCAATCGTAGCTGCGTGAAGGTCAGTATCCGTCCCTTTGCCTGCTGCCTCGACACCTACAAGGTCAACTTCTTCATCAATAAAGGCAGCGAACATGCCAATCGCATTGCTTCCCCCTCCGACACATGCAACAACTTTGTCCGGAAGAGTATTCAGCCTGCTTTGAAGCTGCTCCTTTGCTTCGTCTCCTATAACTCTCTGAAACTCTCTGACCATTTGCGGATACGGATGTGGCCCTACAACGGATCCAATCATATAAAAATGGTCTTCGCAATGCTGCACCCAGTAGCGGATCGCTTCATTCGTGGCATCCTTCAGCGTTTTGTTCCCGCTGTGGACAGGAATGACCTCTGCGCCAAGCAGCTTCATCCGGAATACGTTCAGCTCCTGTCTGCTGACATCCTCCTGTCCCATGAATACTTTGCACTCGAGTCCAAACTTTGCCGCCACTGTTGCAGCCGCAACACCGTGCTGGCCTGCTCCTGTTTCAGCTATGATCTTCGTTTTGCCCATTTTTTTCGCAAGCAGCGCCTGGCCGATCGCGTTATTGATTTTATGGGCGCCTGTATGATTCAAATCCTCTCTTTTCAAGAAGATTTTTGCTCCGCCAAGCTTTTCCGACACGTTTTCTGCATAGGTCAAAGCGGTCGGGCGTCCGGAATATTCCGAAAGCAGGCGGCGGTATTCATTCATAAACCCGCTGTCTGCAATGGCTTCCTCAAATGCCTCCTGAAGTTCAGCCAGCGGCTGCATTAGCGTTTCAGGAACATATTTTCCGCCGAACTCTCCATATCTGCCAAACTCATCCGGAAATTGATACATGCTGATTCACCCTTTCTTGAAATCTTCTGAGTAATAGCTCGTCTTTTCTCTCATTCTGTTCAATGCCGCTCGAAAGATCGATTCCTCCAGGCATCATTGAAAGGAGGCTGTCAATGTTGTCAGGACCGATTCCGCCTGCAATAAACATCTTCCTGTTCATTTCTTCTGCTGCTTTTATATAGGCAGGGACACTAGACCAGTCAAAGCTCTCCCCAGTTCCGCCAAACGTCTCTTTTACTTTTGAATCTATGACAAACCCATCAGCGGATGTTTTATAGTCTCTCATAAGAGAGAGAGTATCCTCTTTATGGGGAAGGGCCTTCCAGACTTCCGCCCCAAACCTGCGCTTGATTTCGCCTGCTTGATCAGGGGTTTCGCTTCCGTGGAGCTGGATAACGTCAATCGGAAGTTCACTCAGAACGCTCTCGATTTCTTCGTTTGCTGGATTGACAAACACTGCTGCGAGCTTTTTCCCTCTCAGATCAACCTTTTGCAGCCACTCCTTTACTTCGCCCGCCTGAACCCGCCTCTTGCTTTTCGCAAAAATCAGGCCCAGATAGTCAGCGGATGAAGCCGCGGTCAGTGATAAATCATGAAGAGAGCGATTGCCGCAAATCTTAATGAGCGGCTTGTTCATTTTGTTTCACCGTAAAGCCTTTGAATGGCGGACGTCTGATTCTCTTCCCTCATCAGGGATTCTCCGACAAGAATCGCGTCAGCGCCCTTGCTTTTAACGGTTTCTACATCGCTGAATGTGAAAATACCGCTCTCGCTTACAAGAAGCGTCTCTTTAGGCACTGCCTCGCTTATTTTTTCAATTTGATGGATATCGGTTTGGAAAGTTGTAAGATCCCTGTTGTTGACTCCAAGAATCTTTGGAGTGAAGTGCGGCAGCAGTTTTTCAAGCACTGGCAGCGAATGCACTTCCACAAGGACGTCAAGATTCAGTTCACCCGCATGTACATAAAGCTCATGAAGCAAAACCGGGTCAAGCGCTTCACCGATCAGGAGGACAGCATCTGCGCCAATATGGCTGGATTCAATGATCTGTTTATGATCAATGATAAAGTCCTTTCTCAAGACAGGAAGGCTGACGACCTCTTTTATTTGAGCGATATAATCTCTATGCCCCTGAAAGAACGTTTCATCCGTCAGCACTGACAGGCAGTCTGCTCTTCCCGCTTCATATGCCTTGGCTATTTCAACAGGATGAAACGATTCTTTGATGACCCCTTTGGAGGGAGATGCCTTCTTTACTTCTGCTATTAGAGCCGGCTTTCTTTTAGATTGTTTGAGGGCACTGAAAAAAGACCGCTCTGAAACTTGCTTTCTTTCAGGTATATTCAGGGATTGAACTTCTTCCCGTTTTTTCTCAAGAATCTGATTAAGCATACTGTTCCTCCTTTTTGCGCTGAAGCCGTGCAAGCTGACGGTATGCCGTGCCATTTTCAATCGCCTGTTTAGCAGACGCGACCCCTTCTTTGAGACTGTCTGCCTTTCCTGCAACATAAAGGGCGGCTCCGGCATTCAGTGCGACAATATCGGCTGCAGCCCCTTTTTTCCGGCCTTGGAAAACAGAAAGAATTAGTTCGGCGCTTTCAGACGGGCTTTCTACTTGAATGTCTTTTAATTCCCCTTTTTCAAGACCCATTTCCTCAGGTGTGATTTCATAGCGCGTGATGTTTCCGTTTTTCAGTTCTACCACATCCGTTATGCCAGTAATGCTGCATTCATCAAGACCGTCTCTTCCGGTCACAAGAAGAACGTGCTCGGAACCAAGCTCCCGGAGGGCATGAGCGATTTTTTCAGCATACTCCGCCGAAAAGACACCCATCACCTGACGTTTGGCATTTGCAGGGTTGGCAAGCGGACCAAGAAGGTTAAAGACCGTCCTGAATCCGATTTCCTTCCGGGGATTTACAGCATGCTTCATGGATGCATGATAAATCGGGGCGAATAAAAAGCTCATATCATAGTGATGAAGGGCTCTTTTCGCTTCTTCAGGTGAGGTTTGAATCATGATCCCGAGCTGTTCAAGCACATCTGCACTTCCGCTCTTTGACGAAACAGCGCGGTTCCCATGCTTTGCCACTTTTACGCCCATGGAGGATGCCAAAATGGCGGATGCAGTTGAAATGTTGAAGGTTGAGGCACCGTCTCCGCCTGTGCCGCACGTATCAATCACATCTTCTTTATACTCAATCCGCGTCATATGCTGCTTCATCGCTTTAGCAAACCCGACAAGTTCATCGACCGTTTCCCCGCGGAATCTGAGAATGGAAATAAAGCTTGCAATTTGACTCGGAGTTGCTTTTCCTTCCATGACCTGATTCATGGCACTCATCGCTTCCTGTTCAGACAGCGTGTGGCCTTCAATGCATTTGTTCAGCAAAGCTTTCATTCCCGTCACCCTCCTTCTGTCCGAACACTTTTTCAGCAAGCTCGATTGTTTTAATTAGCGCACTTGCTTTGTTTCTTGTTTCCTTCCACTCAAGCTCAGGCTTTGAGTCGGCAACAATACCGGCTCCTGCCTGCACATACGCTTTTCCGCCCTGTAGAGCAATTGTTCTGATTGTGATGCAGGAATCGATATTTCCATCAAATCCAATGTAGGCTATGCAGCCGGCGTATGCATTTCTCGCTGTCGGCTCGAGCTCCTGCAGAATCTGCATGGCACGAACCTTGGGAGCACCGGACACTGTGCCGGCGGGAAAAGAGGAAAGCAGGGCATCAATCGGATGTGTGCTGCTTTTCAGCTGGCCGGTGACTTTTGAAATCAGGTGCATCACATGTGAAAAGCGTCCAAGCTCCATTAGAACAGGCGTTTTAACGGATCCGTATTCGGCCACTCTTCCTATGTCATTTCTTGCAAGATCCACCAGCATGTAATGCTCTGCTTTTTCCTTTTCATCCTGACGCAGATCTTCTTCAAGGAGCAAATCTTCTTCCTCGGTTTTGCCGCGTTTTCTGGTCCCAGCAATCGGATGGATTTCCAGATATCCGTTCTGTACGTAGATCAGCCGTTCTGGAGAACTACCGATCAGCTCCGTGCCGTCAAACTTAATATAGAACATATAAGGGGAAGGGTTTACGACCCTGAGCATGCGGTAAAGATCAAATCCCCCTGCCGTTACAGGGATTTCAAACCGCTGAGAAAGAACTCCCTGAAAAATATCGCCTGAACGGATATATTCTTTGATTTTCTCAACAGCTTCAAGGAAATCTTCTTTTTCAAAATTCGAAGCCACTCCCTCAAAAGAAACGGCTGCCTGATCAGTCGGCGACAGCATCAGGTCATGAAAATCCCGCTTCTCGCCGAGCTTTGAGATCAGCTGGCTGATTTTCGCTTCTGCCATTCCGTAGACAGCGCGTATTCCCTCTTCCGATTCCTTGCCTGTAAGCCGTTCATATTGGATAAACGAAAGCTTCTTATCCTGATGATCATAGGCAATCATGGTCGAACAGACAAACAGAAGGCATTTTTTAAAGGATAGATCCTGATGTTTGTGCTGCGGAATCCGTTCGAACATCGTCACAGAATCATATCCGAGATATCCGACTGCTCCGCCGGCAAAAGGGATATCGAGATCCGGAACCTTCACTTTTAAATACGCGTCCATCCACTTGAAAATCTCTTTAAGCGAGGATGATTCATGCAGCGTCTGGCGCTGTTTAGAACGGACACAGTAACGATTCTTTTCTTCTTCAATAAATAAAAATGGATTTAATCCGATAAAGGAATAGCGTGACCAGGATGATTCCGCGTCTTTACTTTCAAGCAGATAGACCGCTTCATCTTCAAACACCTTAAAAAGCTGTATCGGCGTAAAGGTGTCAACTTGAAAGGATTTGATGACGGGGATGGTCCGAAACTGTCCGCTGTCCTCTTTAAATGAGGCAAAATCAGTATGAAACAATGTACTCACTCCTCCAGCAGTGTGGAGAATAAGTATTTAGGAGGTTATAGAAGGTTGCCCGGTAAACAGAAAAACCCAAAAACGAGGATGACCTGTTTTTGGGTAGACGTATGCCGCAGCGTAAATATAAAAATACCTCAGCTAAACTGACTCATTCTCGGCTACCCTAAACTAAACTCTTGCTAAATGTATCGTATCTCTTATCTTTTCCTAATCTCTAAACTCAGCTAACGCACTGGAACATATTAGAAGCTCTCTTCTAATTTCTATTCTTGTGAACTATGTTAATACAGCTTTTGAAAAGTGTCAACGAAAGAAGGCAAAGCGGTATGTTTTATTTACCTGTAAGGTCCGGCCTTAAAACCGTCGCTTTTCCCTGATAAACATGTTTGACTTCCTTTTGGCTAAGCGGTGTTTCAGCCGTCATCATGACCCTGATGCATTTCTCGAGGCTTCCTTCAACCGGAATCTCCTTCATGCACATAACCGGGACATATTCCCATCCGTCAAAATTCCGTAAAGCTTTGGCAGGAAAAACAGTGTTCAAATCCGCTGTTGTTGAAAACAGGACCGACGTCACATCTTCAGCTTTAACATGATTGGAATCAATCATCTCCAAAAGCAGTGCTTCTGTTGCCTTTATAATTTCCTGCTCATTGTTTTGCTGAACGGTTGCAGCTCCTCTTATTCCCCGTATCATACAGTTCCCTCCTGTCTCCAGTTTTCCAGCAGGGATCTTAAACGTTCTTTTTCAAAGGCTTGCGTTCTGCATTCTCCAATGGACTGAAGAAGCACCATTGTGATGGTTCCCGAACTGGCTTTTTTATCTTTCATCATTTTGTCGAGGAGCAGATCTGTATCCAGATGGCTTGGGACCTCTGTTGGAAATCCAAGCTCTCCAAACCACGATTTCATCTCTTCGTACGGAAGATCCGCGCCGAGAGTAAGATTGCTCAGCCATACAGCAAACAGCATGCCTGCTGCGACTGCGTCACCATGGCTGATCTTCCCGTATCCTGCTCCTGATTCTATCGCATGACCGAGGGTGTGGCCAAAATTCAGGTGGGCCCTCACTCCTGATTCCTTTTCATCTTCTTTAACGACAGCAGCCTTTACAGAAATGCCTTGGAGGATCATCCGCTGAAGCATGGAATCATAGATTCTGCTCACATCACGTATCTCCTGTTTCAGCCATGTATATAATTCTTTATTTCCTATCAGTCCATGCTTTATTACTTCTGCAAAGCCTGACCGCAGTTCACTTTCCGGCAGGGATTCAAGGAAGTCAAGATCATAGATGACAGCTTCCGGCTGATAAAAGGCACCGATCATATTTTTCCCTTCCGGATGATTGACGGCCACTTTACCGCCAACTGCACTGTCATGGGCAAGCAGAGTTGTAGGAAGCTGGATAAAAGGTATGCCCCTCATATAGGTAGCAGCGACAAAACCGGCAAGATCGCCAATAACGCCTCCGCCGAATGCGAGAATGAGAGATTTCCTGTCAAGTCCTTGTTTAAGAGCAAACGTCTGAATGTCATAGTAGGTTTGAAATGACTTGCTTTCCTCTCCGCTTGGAACGGCATAAACATCTGACGGGAATGAGCTGACTGCCCGCATCAGCTTATCCCCGTATAGATTCTGAACAGCTGAATCGGCAATAACCAGAATTCTGCTTGGATTTAACCGCTCCAGCTGTTTCATTAGTTGTGTTTCAATCACGCCTGCCCCGATAAGAACAGGGTAGGTACTTGCTGATGTTTCAACAACAAGCTGTTTCATTAGAATTCCCTCGCGTACTCGCGGATTTCCTGAATTTCTTTTTGCAGGGCGTCTATACGGTCTGAGCCGAATTGTTCAACAATGGCTGATGCAATTTCCCATGCGACAACAGCTTCAGCCACAACACTTGCAGCAGGAACTGCACAGCTGTCCGAACGTTCAATACTTGCAGAAAACGGCTCTTTTGTTTCTATATCAACACTTTGGAGAGGTTTGTAAAGGGTCGGAATAGGCTTCATGACTCCTCTGACAACAATCGGCATTCCTGTTGACATTCCGCCTTCAAATCCTCCGAGACGATTCGTTTTGCGGGAGTAGCCCTGCTCTTTTGACCAAGTAATTTCATCATGCACTTCGCTTCCGAATTTGCGTGCAGCATCAAAGCCAATTCCAAACTCAACGCCTTTGAAAGCATTGATGCTGACGATGGCAGCCGCGATTTTCGAATCAAGCTTGCGGTCATAATGGACGTAGCTGCCTACTCCTGCAGGCATCCCTTCAACAATCACTTCCACAATGCCTCCGATTGAGTCTCCGTTGCTCTTGGCATCATCGATTGCCTGCATCATTTTAACGGCAGCATCCTCATCCAGGCATCTTACTGGCGATTCCTCTGTTACACGCTGCAGTTCTTCGATTGAAGAGTATTCTGTCTTTTCTGCTTTTACAGATCCGATTTCCACAACATGTCCTGCCACTTTGATTCCAAGCTCTGCAAGCAGTCTTTTAGCCACTGCGCCTACAGCTACTCTGACCGTTGTTTCACGGGCTGAAGATCGCTCAAGCACATTGCGTATATCACGATGTCCATATTTAATGGCACCGTTCAAATCAGCATGACCAGGACGGGGGCGGCTGATCTGACGCTTGATTTCCTTTTCCTCGCCTTCTTCTAAAGGCTCGATCCCCATAATCTTAGTCCAATGCTTCCAATCATTATTTTCAACAACGAGTGCAATTGGAGAGCCAAGCGCTTTTCCGTGGCGGATTCCGCTTGTAATCTGAACCTCATCTTTCTCAATCTGCATTCTTCTTCCTCTGCCATGTCCTTTTTGTCTGCGTGCAAGATCGCGGTTGATGTCCTCGGCAGTAATTGCAAGACCTGCCGGCACTCCTTCCACAATTGCAGTTAACTGAGGACCATGTGATTCTCCTGCTGTTAAGTATCTCATCTAAAGCTCTCCCTTCATCGCACTAACGCTTTTAAGTAACACTATATCATATCCTTCAAAGGATGAATAGAAAGATTTACAGTTGTTTTTTTCTGTAGAAAAAAGTGCCTGCCGATTCCAGTCCATATGTATGGGCATGAAAAATCTGCTCGGTGCTTCCAACAAAGAGAATTCCCCCCGGTTTCAGCGCATTTGAGAACTTTTCATAAATGGCTTCTTTCGCCGCTTCTGTAAAATAAATCAGTACGTTGCGGCAAATAATCAAATCAAAGCCGCTTTCATAACGGTCTGAGAGGAGATTATGCTTTTTAAACTGCACCGATTTTTTCAGGTCACTCTTAATTTTATAGCCTGTCCCATCTCCTGAAAAGTATTTGCCCCTCATTCCGTCAGGCAGCTCTGACAGGCTTCTCTCATGAAAAACCCCCGCTTCCGCTCTTTTCAGTACCGTTTCATCCAAATCTGTTGCCAGAATGCGGATCTCTGACTGGGCAGCATACTTTGACAAAATCATGGCCAGTGTATACGGCTCTTCGCCGGTGGAGCAGGCCGCACTCCACACCTTCAGTGTTCCGGGCTTTTTGACCATGTCCGGGAGAAGCTTCGTTTCAAGCATTTCCCACTGTTTTTTATTCCGGTAAAACTCTGTGACATTTATCGTCATTTTATCAAGCAGCTCTGCAAGCAGCTCCGGCTCTTTCCGGAGACGTTCACTGTAATCCCTAAACCCGCTGCATCCTCTTTTTATGTAGAGGGAAATTAACCTTCTTTTCATCTGCGCTTCCTTGTAGAGCGAAAGATCAATCCCCGTCATCCTTTTGATTTCATTTATAAACTGCTCGTATCCCATCAGCGTTTCTCCTCTGCACATGCATTATGTATAGTATATCGGATTTGGAGAACGACTTGTGAAATGAGTTTTAAAAAATCTGAAAAATCGGAATGGATGGATGCTTCTAGCATACCCAGCTCCCTTTCACTGGATGTCCGCGGGGAGGGCAGGAAGTTTGCGTACCCTCCCAGATCGATTTACTGTTTGGGAGGGTGCGATTCCTCACTTTGCTTACCCTCACAGATCGATTTACGGTTTTGCAGGGTACGATTCCGGACTTTGCTTACCCTCACAGATCGATTTACGGTTTTGCAGGGTACGATTCCTCACTTTGCTTACCCTCCCAGATCGATTTACGGTTTTGCAGGGTACGATTCCTCACTTTGCTTACCCTCACAGATCGATTTACGGTTTTGCAGGGTACGATTCCGGACTTTGCTTACCCTCACAGATCGAATTACGGTTTTGCAGGGTACGATTCCTCACTTTGCTTACCCTCACAGATCGAATTACGGTTTTGCAGGGTAGGATTCGCAGCTTTGCTTACCCTCACAAATCGAATTACGGTTTTGCAGGGTACGATTCCTCACTTTGCTTACCCTCCCAGATCGATTTACATTTTTGCAGGGTACGATTCATATTCTTTTCTCCCACCATTCACCAAAGCTGCTAAGCCTAGAAGCAAAAAGAGGTTCTATCCGCTTGCTCTAGTCGAAAATAAATAAAAGCCAGCATCTCTGCTGGCTTTTGGTGCGGATCAGTAGATCCAAGTATGAATATCTTTATCGTATTCGACAAGCTCTTCAGCTTTGAAGAATAAACCGATTTCGCGCTCTGCGCTCTCAGGAGAGTCAGATCCGTGAATGATGTTCTTTCCGACAAATAAACCATAGTCTCCTCTGATTGTACCCGGCAATGCTTCGGCTGGCTTGGTTTTCCCCATCATCGTACGTGAGATTTCAATCACATTTTCCCCTTCCCAAACCATTGCGAAAACTGGTCCGGATGTGATGAATTCAACTAATTCGCCGAAGAATGGCTTGCCGTTATGTTCCCCGTAGTGCTGTTCAGCAAGAGATACAGGGATCTGCATCAATTTTGCCCCGACTAAATGTAAACCCTTACTTTCAAATCTGGAAACGATTTTACCGATAAGCTGACGCTGAACGCCATCAGGCTTGACCATCATAAATGTTTTTTCCATGTTAATTTCTCCACCCCGCGATTGTTATGTATGGGCTTTCATGGCCCATGGAAATCGTACCATTATTTCACTTTTTACGCAATCGCATGGAGCGGATGAAATTAAAATTTTCTTTTTCCAATATATTTTGCAATGCTTGAAAGAGCTGATCTCGCTCTGTTTCTCGGAAGCTCGCTCAATATATTGAAACCTTTCTCAAGATACATATCGCTGACCTTTACAGACCGGCTGATTGCATCAGACGCAATGATGGCGCGGATGATTTCATCCATCTCCTCTTTTGTCGTTCTGCTGTGCACCTTGCTGATTTTTTGCTTCAGTTCATCATCTTCCATAGCATAAAGAACCGGAAGCGTAATATTGCCCTGAAGGAGATCTCCCCCTACCGGTTTTCCGAGTTCCTCTTCTGTAGAAGTGAAATCAAGGATGTCATCTGTGATCTGAAAAGACATGCCGACATAATACCCAAACAGAAACAGTTTTCTGTGAACAGATTCAGGCACTCCTCCTGCGATCGCCCCAAGCTGGCAGCTCGCAGCAATCAAAAGAGCGGTCTTCCGCTTAATGCGTCTCAAGTAGACCCGCAGGTTCTGTTCATAGTCATATTTGTCTTTGATCTGCTCAATTTCACCAAGCGAAACTTCTACAATGGTTTTGGAGAGAATCTGGTGGGCGGCAACATTCTCGAGGGATGTCATAATTTCAAGTGATCTTGCAAATAAATAATCTCCGGTGTACATGGCAATGCGGTTGTCCCATTTCGCTTTTATCGTAGGTTTGCCGCGTCTGAGTTCAGCATCATCGATGACGTCATCGTGCACAAGTGATGCCATATGTATAATTTCAAGCGCAATCGCCACTTTTTTCACTTTTTCAATATCATATTCGCCAAACATGGCCGAAAGCAATACAAAAACAGGGCGAATCCGCTTTCCCCCTGCCTGAAGAAGATGCAGCCCTGCCTCGCTTAGCAGAGGCTCTGTGGAGCTAACCGTTTTTTCTAGTTCCTGTTCGATCAGATCGAGATCTGCATTTAGAAACGAATACGCCATTTTAAATTTCATTCAATTCACCTAAATACTCGCATTTTTAAATCCGGATGAACCTGAGCCCGCTGAAAAAAATAAGTGCAATTCCTATGAGAGCTGTTTTAAAGAGATACTCTTCTTCTTTACTTTACACCGAGATGCATTGCTGCAACTCCGCCTGTGTAAGGTTTTACTTCCACTTCTTTAAAACCGGCATCCCTGAACATCCGGGCAAGCTCCTTCATGCCCGGGAAATCTCTTGCAGACTCCTGGAGCCATGAATACTCGTCATAGCTTTTGGCAAACAGCTTTCCAAACAGCGGCATGATAAACCGGAAATAAGCGTAATATGCCTGTTTAAAGCCTATCATCGTCGGCTGTGAGGTTTCCAGGCAGACGACTTTCCCCCCCGGCTTGACTACACGGTGCATTTCTTTAAGGACTGTCATATAATCAGGAACATTTCTGAGTCCAAATCCGATTGTGACATAATCAAATGTATTGTCAGCAAAAGGCAGCTCCATCGCGTTTCCATGAATCAGTTCAATGTTTGAATGGGCTTTGATTTTTTCTCTTCCGATCTTCAGCATATTGTTGCTGAAATCAAGACCGACTGCCCTGCCTTCAGGACCGACAGCATCTGCCATGGCAATCGTCCAGTCTGCTGTCCCGCAGCATACATCAAGGGCTGCCGCTCCCTTTTTTACGTTCATTCGCTTCATCGTTTCCCTGCGCCATGCTATATGGCGCTGAAAGCTGATAACGGAATTCATTTTGTCATAGTTTTTGTAGATTTTCTCAAATACAGAGTGTACTCTTTCCTCTTTTGACTGCTGCATGTTATAACCCTTCTTCCGCAAGCGTAGTGTATCTCATCTCCTGATTATACTTAAAAGACTGCAGCCTCGCCAAGAGAACCTTCTGAAGAGAGGATGGCTGCTGAAAACTGCTTTCGATCAAGGCTGCCGTTTCTTCGAAATAACGGTTGCAGAACTCTTTTAAATAGACACCCGTCCATTCAATGGCACCGGCATTCTTTTTCTTTTTGGCAGAATCGCCTGTCCGGTGATGAGATTCTGAGCTGTATTTGCTTTTTTCCAGCAGGAGGCGTTTGTATGAAAGAAACGCAGTCGTAAGCCTTGAGAATATGCCGGCCTGTATGTAGTCTGACACATGCTCAAACAGGGAGGTTTCCACTTTAAGCAGGCTTGCTGTGAATGAATCAAAATCAGCCGCCGATTGTTCGTATAGACGGATTTTGTGTTCATTGATTTCTTTTATTGCCGTTGCTAACGTCCGAATCATTCCGATATCCTGCATTTCAGAAAGAAGTGCGTAATAGAGTCCGCTGAAATAATCCCCGGCAAGAACAATAAGCTGTCTCTGCTTGAACTCTTCCTGCCTGAGATGAGCAGACGTTGAGACTTCATCATGAGTATCAAGGGCAATTTGCACAAGCATCGCAGTAATGATGTAATTTTCTTTCTTTTCCTCCGGAAGATCCGTCTGATCAAACAGAGCATAAAAGAGAAGCAATTTATCTTCATCAATCATTGGAGAAGGTATATATTTCGCTAAAAATGGATGAGTGAGTTTTACATGTAATGCGTCTTTGATTTTAGCTAATTGTACATAGATGTCTTGCAAATGAATCACCCTTGTCCCCACGTAAGAAATTTTTTCGGAAAGCCAGCAATAGCAACAACGTTCGTGATGCTTAGTACTGATTATTATACCATAAGTGTGCCTCTCGGAGTATTATCTTCTGGAATCGCTCTCTATTTCTCCGTGGCCTGTCTGAATAAGCGCTTTGCCCCTGATTTTAATGGCAGATGTGTGCTCTGTAAATTGCGCAATCATCACTTCGCCTTTATCAAGCTTTTCAGAATGATGGAAGCGTGTATCCGACCCGCGCGTAAGCCCGATTACGTTTACTCCGTCTTCGATTGCTTTAATCACAAGGAAATCATTTGTATTGTCTCTCAAGCAGGTTCACCCCCGTTTTTATGTAGTTGCTTATTCTTTTATAAATGAAAGAACTTCGGCTCTGGCCGCAGGATCATTTGTAAAGACGCCTCTGACGGCTGATGTGATCGTTTTGCTGCCGGGCTTTTTGACGCCCCTCATTGTCATGCACATATGTTCTGCTTCCACGACAACCATAACGCCGTGCGGCTCCAGGGAATCGACAATGCTTTCTGCAATAGTTGATGTGATTCTCTCCTGCAGCTGAGGTCTTCTGCAAACGGCTTCAACTGCTCTTGCAAGCTTGCTCAGACCTGTTACTTTTCCGCCTTTAGGTATGTATGCTATATGCGCTTTTCCGAAGAAAGGGACGAGATGATGCTCGCACATGGAGTGAAAAGGGATATCTTTTACTAAAACGAGCTCTTCATGATCCTCGCCGAACACCGTTTTAAAATGTTCCTTTGGATCCTCATTAAGTCCTGAAAATACTTCCGCGTACATTTTTGCGACTCGTTTTGGAGTATCAAGCAGCCCTTCACGGTTAGGATCCTCACCTATTGCTTCAAGGATCAGCCTGACCGCCTCTTCGATCTGCTGTGTGTTGATTTGCCCCATACTTTTCCTCCCGGTAACAAGTTATTTGATACAGATTCTAGCACAGGTGAAAGATTAAAAGCAAAGAATGATGCACGCCCGCTCTGTCAGAATGAACTTCATGCAGGCTTCTTCATCTTTCTCAGCACAAAGGAAAAGCCCCTATAAAAGGGGCTGTCCATTTGTTGTGTATGTATTTTATGCATCATACACGGGTAAGAGCACATTATTTACCGGCTACAGCATCTTTAAGAGCTTTACCTGGTTTGAACGCAGGCACTTTGCTTGCTGCGATTTCGATTTCTTCTCCAGTTTGCGGGTTGCGTCCTTTACGAGCCGCGCGCTCACGTACTTCGAAGTTACCAAAACCGATCAATTGTACTTTATCACCGTTTTTAAGTGCATCCAAAAGTGTATCGAAAACAGCATCAACCGCTTTCGTTGCATCTTTCTTAGACAGTTCGCTAGCTTCTGCTACCGCGTTGATTAGTTCTGTTTTATTCATGCCTTTCACCTCCTCCCAAAGTTTGTTGTCAGATTCAGCATAAATCCATTCTGTTAAATTCATTTCTTCACAGATTCTGCGGAATCTATACATGATAGAAACGCATTTTACTGTGAACACGCTAATCTTATCCGATTAACGCCTGAAATTCAATGTTTTTCCGCATGAATAGTGGGTTTCAAGGAAGATTGCACCAATGCAGAAAATAATTTCTGATAGTAGATTAACACATCAGGTTTCGCTAAGCAAGGAGAAACCTCAAGAAAACCTTTATAAATCAGGCATTGAGGCCTCCCCAGGCGAACGTGCATTCTTGCCGGGACTCTATTTTACAAAAAAATGATGGGAGAAGCAAATACTATTTTAAAATATGTAACACCATACGCCGAACATGATTGTATATAAGGGGGTACGAAAGCGAATATTTTACTGAAATACATTTTTGTAACGTGTTTGTCATCTGGCTGAAAACTATTATTAAAGACAAAAAGACAGCCACCGAAAGTGGCCGTCATTTTGGTTGAGCTTATAGGATAATCGCGATTAAACCGCCTGATCCCTCGTTAATGATGCGTTCAAGCGTCTCTTTAAGTTTGTATCTTGCATTCTCAGGCATGAGTGACAGCTTCGCCTGAATGCCTTCTCTTACAATTGAGCTCAGGCTGCGGCCGAAGATATCTGAGTTCCAGATTGACAGCGGATTATCTTCGAAGTCCTGCATTAAGTACCGGACTAATTCCTCACTCTGCTTCTCTGTACCGATAATCGGCGCAAATTCAGACTCAACATCCACCTTGATCATATGGATAGAAGGAGCAACTGCTTTCAGGCGCACTCCAAACCTTGCACCCTGTCTGATGATTTCAGGCTCATCAAGGCTCATGTCGCTGAGAGCCGGTGCAGCAATGCCGTAGCCGGTCTGCTTTACCATTCTAAGGGCATCTGCGACTTGGTCGTATTCAGCTTTTGCATAGGCAAAATCCTGCATGAGCTGAAGGAGGTGATCCTTCCCTCTTATCTCAACACCTACGACTTCTTTTAAAATCTGATCATATAAATCATCCGGAGCATAGAGGTCAATTTCGGCAATTCCCTGACCCATCTCAATTCCGGCAAGGCTTGCACGGTCGATAAAGTCGTATTCACTGAAATAGCCGACGACTCTGTCCACATCTCTCAGTCTTTTAATATCCTGAACGGTATCTTTTACAGCTTCCTGGTAGCTTTCACGCAGCCAGTGGTTGTCGCGCAGAACCATTACCCAGCTCGGGAGATTGACATTAACCTCTAGCACAGGGAATTCATATAGCGCTTCGCGGAGGACGTTCATGACATCTGTTTCGCGAATGCTCTCCACACTCATTGCCAGTACAGGAATATCATACTTTTCACTGAGCTGTCTCCGGAGCGTCTCAGACTCAGGATGATACGGCTGGACCGTGTTGATAATCATGATGAACGGTTTGCCAACTTCTTTCAGCTCTTCAATCACGCGCTCTTCTGCTTCTACATAATCTCTTCTTGGAATTTCTCCGATTGAACCGTCTGTTGTAATGACGACGCCAATTGTGGAGTGCTCCTGAATCACTTTTCTTGTTCCGATTTCAGCTGCTTCATGAAACGGAATCGGTTCTTCGTACCAAGGCGTATTGATCATTCTCGGGCCGTTTTCATCTTCATATCCTTTTGCTCCCGGAACCGTGTACCCGACACAGTCCACCAGTCTGATATTAACGTCAAGCCCCTCTTCAACATGAATCGATACTGCTTGATTAGGGACAAATTTAGGCTCTGTTGTCATGATGGTTTTGCCTGCGGCACTTTGCGGCAGCTCATCCTGCGCGCGTGCCCGGTCAGACTCGTTATCAATATTCGGAAGCACAACCTGCTCCATGAATTTTTTGATAAATGTAGATTTGCCTGTTCTTACTGCTCCTACTACTCCAAGATAAATATCGCCGCCTGTGCGCTCTGCGATATCTTTGAAAATATCTACCTTTTCCAAGTGATCCCCTCCCGATCATAGGCTTCTTGGGTTATTGACCGTCTGCTTTTTCGTGTTTAGGACACTATATATTTATGACGTTGTCCTATTTCTTTATGACAGTGATCTGAAATTTTTTTCTCGGTTCATTTTATGAACAGGTTTTTTATAAATGAAAAACCCTTCTTTCAGAGTTTATTTCCCGAAAGAAGGGTTCATGACTTAATTATTCAAAAAGACAGGCTCATTTTTTTCATTAACGGTATATGGCAATGAAAAAGCAGGAACAAATGGAGAATCCTTCACAAGGACATTGCGGATATCTTCTCCAGCTTTGTATGCTTCCTTACCTTCGTTCAGCTTTTTGTACAGGTCAATCCGGTAATCGGCATATACCTCGCCTTTATTGTCAATCACAAACGGCAGTGACTCTCCCGAGTATGGGCTGACAGCTTGAGGAGCTTCTTTGTAGCCGAGTTTCTTATAGTCAAGAGTGAACACGTTTTCAGCGACTACATCCTTATATGGAGGATATCCGTTTGAAGCTTTATACACGTTCAGCCTTGTTTTAATATCCCGGATTGTCTCTGACATTCGGAGATCTATCAGCTTAACAGTCGGATTATTCTCTACATCAACAAGCACGTATAAATACACGCCGCCGTTTTCATAAGAAGTTCCCGGCGGTTCAGCCATGTATTTTGGAGCAATCTGGCTGAAGTCTACAGGGTATTTTTGATAGACAGGTGTTGTCATATCACGCGTTTTGATGGGAAGAAGGCCTCCTGAATCTTCTCTGAACCGGTCGACTGAATTCTGTACGGCCGCAATCTGATCCTCGTATGGAACCTGATTCTGATTCAGCTGATCCTCAGGGTAAAGACAGCCGGATAATAGCATAAGCATGGTAAAAACGGTTGCAAAAATAACAGGCTTTTTCATGAAAATCTTCCTTTATGTAGTGAATTCCTTATTCATTAACGGGGCCGCTGAACACAACAAAAAAGATCAGAAGTCCTGCAAGAATCATAAAAAAGTAGGCAATTGCGGCAAATGTGCCTTTTAAAAACCCTTTCATTTTAAATCTGCTTAAATAGATTGCGAGAATCGCGATAAACATAAATCCCATCGATGCAAGCGCAATCCACATTTTCATTAATGCTGGACTCATTTCTGGTTTTACCTCCCTATCGTTTCGAACATATTATAGCATATATTTCAAAAAGCGGAATTGCCTGGTTCAATGGCGAATGTTTTAACTTGATTCATTCAGCCTTCCCTCTTGATCAGAACGCAAAAAAACCGAAGTAAAGAGGGGGCAGCTCTACTTCGGTCATGCGTTTGCACCTGACTAATCGGTACCCATTGTTTAGAACAACTCATGATTTACTACGATGCATTTTATGCGAATATCAGAGCATTTGCATCCTCTAATGCCTAATTTCACTGAGAAATTCGCCAGAAAGGATACGTAAGTATACAGTTCAATGCTTTCATGTTTCACGTAATTGCACCTAGTGGTCCGTTTTCATGAGGTTGATGAATAGGCTTCACAAACTCAAGGTATAGTATGCAGCCCCAAACCCATGTGCCACAAGGTCAGCAGCGATTTTCGCTAATATTCACAAGATCTTCCATTTCATGTGTTTTCACTCTCGCCATCAGCGAGTCCACAGCGTCCTTCACTTCTTTCCCGTTAAAAAGAACGGCATATAGTGCTTCTGTGATCGGCATTTTCACATCAAATTTTTGAGCGAGCTGGTAAGCCGCTTTTGTTGTGCGCACGCCTTCAACGACCATGCCCATGTTTTCAAGAACATCTTCAAGCTTCTGGCCTTTTCCGAGAAGATTCCCCGCTCTCCAGTTTCGAGAATGAACGCTTGTGCAAGTTACGATCAGATCCCCGATTCCCGTCAGTCCTGAAAACGTAAGCGGATTGCCTCCCATGATGCTTCCGAGGCGGGCGATCTCAGCAAGTCCTCTAGTGATAAGAGCCGCTTTTGCGTTGTCCCCATATCCAAGGCCGTCTGTAATGCCTGCTGCAAGAGCAATAATATTTTTAAGCGCACCGCCGATTTCCACCCCGATGACATCAGGGTTCGTGTACACTCTGAAATGCTGATTCATAAACAGGTCCTGAACAAGCTCGGCAGCTGCAAGGTTATCAGATGAAGATGTGACAGTAGTCGGCTGCCTTAGCCCTACTTCTTCAGCATGACTTGGCCCGGACAGAACGACGACGTCCTGAAGGAGTTCTTCAGGAACTTCCTCTTTAATGATCTCAGAAATGCGCAGAAGACTGTCAGGCTCTATCCCTTTGCTTACGTGCACGATTGTCAGCTTATGGCTGATTACTTTAATGACATCCTGAAGAACTTCCCGTATGGCTTTTGTAGGAACAGCGAGAACGGCAATCTGCACATCCTGCAGGGTTTTTCTTAAATCAGTGCAGCCCTTGATGTTATCTGAAAGCTCTATATCAGGGAGATACTTTTGATTTTTATGCGTTTCATTAATTTCCTGAATTAATTCCTTGCGGTGACCCCATAATCTTACTTCGTGCTGATTATCTGCGAGAACAAGGCTTAAAGCAGTGCCCCAGCTTCCCGCGCCAAGAACGGCAATTCGCTGCATCTTCATTCACCTCTATTATTTTCTGGCCCGTGAAAAGATCTTGATCGGCGTGCCTTCAAATCCAAATGCATCCCTGATGCGGTTCTGAAGGAAGCGCTCATATGAGAAATGCATCAATTCGGGTTCATTGACAAAAATAGCAAACGCAGGCGGCTTGACTGCAACCTGAGTAGCGTAGTAAATTTTCAGTCGCTTGCCTTTATCTGTCGGCGCCGGATTCATAGCGACTGCATCCATGATGACATCATTCAATACAGTGGTCTGAACGCGCAGAGCGTGGTTTTCACTTGCACGCACAATTTGCGGAAGCAGTGTATGAATGCGGCGTGTCGTTTTTGCCGAAAGAAAAACAATCGGAGCATAATCAAGGAACTGGAAGTGGTCTCTGATCTTCACTTCAAAGTCCTTCATCGTTTTTTCATCTTTCTCAACAGCATCCCATTTGTTTACGACAATGACAACTGCTCGGCCTGCTTCATGGGCATAGCCTGCAATGCGTTTATCCTGCTCGATAATGCCCTCTTCCCCGTCAATGACGACAAGAACGACATCCGAGCGGTCAATGGCCTTAAGGGCACGCAGCACGCTGTATTTTTCCGTTGATTCGTATACTTTCCCTTTTTTCCTCATACCAGCCGTATCGATGATCACGAAGTCCTGTCCTTCGTAGCGGTAGCTTGTATCGACCGCATCACGGGTAGTGCCGGCAATGTTGCTGACGATTACGCGCTCTTCACCAAGCAGGGCATTAACAAGGGAAGATTTCCCGACATTCGGGCGACCGATAAGGGAGAACTTAATGGTTTCCTCATCATATTCCTCTGTAATAAGGTTCTTGAAATGCTCTGCCACAGCATCAAGCAAATCACCTAGGCCCAGGCCGTGGGAGCCTGAGATCGGAAACGGCTCGCCGAACCCAAGCGCATAAAAGTCATAAACACTCGCTCTCATATCAGGGTTATCGACTTTGTTTACAGCCAGAACGACAGGCTTTTTGCTGCGGTAAAGAATCTTTGCGACTTCTTCATCTGCAGCTGTGACACCTTCGCGGCCGTTCGTCATAAAGATGATGACGTCAGCTTCATCAATCGCGATTTCCGCCTGCTGGCGGATCTGTGCGAGAAACGGTTCGTCGCCGATGTCAATACCGCCTGTATCAATCACATTAAACTGGTAGTTCAGCCATTCTCCTGAACTGTAAATTCTGTCACGTGTTACTCCTGGGATGTCTTCAACGATAGATACACGTTCACCGACAATCCGGTTAAAAATTGTTGATTTGCCGACGTTTGGGCGTCCAACAATTGCAATTACGGGTTTAGCCATAGCGATCTTTCCTTTCAGCTTACAATTTACGTATTTATGTTAAACAGGCAGCATCAGTCTCATTTTCTGTACAATAAGCTTTTTCAAAAAACTCAGGCTGTACATTTGCAGCCTTTCTGACCATGATAACAAGACTCTGGGAAGAGCCTTCATGAAAGAAACCCTTCTCTTTTAGGAAGGGCTTAACTTTTATATATTAGCAGAGATTAGCATGTTGTACAACTCAATGCTTGACAATTATGTAAAGATCCTCGCCGATTCCATGGGCAATGCCATCCAGGATGGCTTCAAGATTCTTTGCGAAAAAATCCATTTCTTCCTTGTCTTTCACAATAAATACAGCCGTCCCTCCTGCTACCTTCGCGGGGTTGGTCGTCACTGCAGCGAGTATATACTTTTCAAGAGCTGTGTTCACTTGACCGACCTGCCTTCTTTATTTGCTTTTGATTCACTTGGCATGCGAATGGCATTTTCGAGGGTAGGAACTTCCCCGATGACGGTTTTTGCAAGGTCTTTGTCTCCGCCCTGGGGAAGAACAAAAACACCAAGACGGCCGTCATCAAGGTCTCTTTTTGCCAGCGGAACAAGGGAAGGCTCTCCTGAATCGCGATGAACGCCGAGGGCTGTAGACACATCATGAAGGATTGCCTGCCTCTGACCCAGATTGGCGATTGTATTTCTGGCGTTGTAATTTTTTGGAGTCAGCACAAAGCCCATACCGTATTTCAATACAGCTTCCTGTTTGTCTGGAACCCCGATGTTCATAATATAAATATTATCCACATAAAGTCCGGCCCCTTCAAAATGGGGCGCTACATATTCGATGTCCACGATATCTTTAATCTTGCTTCCCGCCATCAATTTTTTCGACACGAGCAGGCAAATGACGCCTGATGCAAGTGCAGCCCAAACATTCAGCGCCAAATAGACAAGCGTAACAACTAAAGATGTAAAGATCACGAGATAATTGCGGCTTTCAAAGGCGACGGCAATTCCTTCAATATAAGTAGCCCCGCGGGGCACAAGTTCATAGCCGTCAAGCTCTGTTAATGTATTGCGCTCCATGTTTCTTACTTCCCTGAACTGTGAAGCTGCAAGGGTTAAAAACGTGATGGCTGTAAATTCTTCTTCCATGATTGCCGGAATCGCGATTGTGCCAAGGCCGGCCGCTATGACTCCAAGCGCCACATGAATGATTTTCCCGTGAAGATAGGTGGGATACTGCCTGTAATCAGTCCGAAGCATATAAAGTCTTGTAAAAACCCCAAATGCTACACCAAAAATGATCGGTAACGTATATTCATTCATCCTATGCCTGCTTCCCCCTTGCTGCTTTTTGCAGAGTTTGATTCAAGGCAGCCATTGCCGCTTCCACGCCGGTCCACGTGCAGACAGCGAGAAGACTGACAGCCGCCATATTCATGTAGTCATAGGATCCGATGGCAAGGCCGCTGTAAAACCTGCTTAAGATCCCATAGAACAGGACATCTCCATGGGCTATTGCAACAAATAAGAAGCCTAAACGTTCATGGATACTTTTCCCAAGATAAATCGCTAATATACTTAAAAGACCCGTAACGACATAAAACCTGTCGACCGCAAACCAGACCGGATCAAACAGTTCCACTAAATGAACAGCTGCATAGGCTGCCGACATCGTCATCACTGACAGAAAAGAATAGAGCTTTCTGGGTGACTTCGAGATAAGATAATACCCCGTCAGCAAGGTCAGAACAAACGGCACACTGACCGTAAATGGATAGACCTGTGCCGTCATCTCTCCTGTTATGATGAATGTCAGCAGCAAAAAGGAAAGAAAGGTTCGCTTTGCAGATTTTTTCATTAAAAACACCGCTATAATCCATGCTCCCCACAAAATCCAATAGTAAAATACGTTCTCCACTCTTCTCACTCCTATTTCTACCAGTATGGCTGCATTTTTACCTCTTTAATCCAAAATACCGGCAAAAATTTTGCTGATGAAGCAAGCTGCATTGAGTCATACTAAGCCATAAAAGGAGGGAAAAACACATGGGACGCGACAGACAGGAAAAGAAATTGAAACAAAGCGGACGAGTGGAATCTGACAGAGATCAATCGTTAACTTATAAAGGCGCTGCATCACTTGAAAGTCCGGAAGAATCGAGAGCCAGAAATAAATAAGGTTTTATATATGCAAAAATCCGCATCTCTGCTTAGAGATGCGGATTACTTTATTTCCTGATTATTCGATTGCTCCATGCTTTTGTATCTGCATTCCGTTCGGAAAGGTAATGGTGGGTAAACCCTGATATAATGACCGGCGCTTCCTGAAGCTGTTTGACGCTTTCAGCACCGAGGGCAGCCATGATCATTTTCAATTCTTCCTGAACATTTTTTATTTCAAGAACGAGTGCTTCATAGCCGTCTTCAATCAGGATCTTTAAAAAGAAGCCTGCCATGCCGGCTCCAGACGCACCTAGGGCGACAGCTTTTGCGATATCCATCGCATCCTGAATGCCTCCTGAACCGATGATGGAAACATCTTTCACCGAAGACGCAATCTCTGCGATTGACGCCGCCGTTGGAATGCCCCAATCATTAAAGCTTTCAAGAAGCCTGCTTCTCCGCTCATTTTCAATTCTGGCAAAATTCGTTCCGCCATAGCCGCCGACATCAATGGCTTTCACACCTGCATCCGCAAGTTTTGAAGCTGCTTCACGGTTTATGCCGAAGCCCACCTCTTTTACAAAGACGGGTACATCCACTGCCTCTGCAATAGCAGAAATCCGGTTTAACGCCCCTGAAAAGTCACGATCTCCTTCTGGCATCACAAGTTCCTGCACAACATTAAGATGGATTTGAAGAGCATTTGCTTCAATCATGTCAATTGCCGTTTTCGCCTGGTCAGGCGTTGCCTCGCTGCCGAGATTGGCAAACAGGACGCCTTTTTGATTCACCTTGCGGACAATTTCATAGGATTCCCGTTCAGAGGGATTTCTTATCGCCGACATTTGCGATCCAACTGCAACAGGGATCCCGCATTCAGCAGCCGCAGAAGATAATGCTTCATTAATCTTAACTGTTTCAGAACCGCCTCCGCCTGTCATCGCATTGATAAAAATTGGCGAACTTAAGACAAGTCCGCCAATTTCAGTATGCATATCAATGTGATGAACAGCTGTATCAGGCAAGCTTTGATGAAGAAACAGGATGTCGCTGAATCCATTATTACGCTTTTGTCCTGTTTTTAAAGCATGTTGAATATGGTCAATCTTTCGCTTAGCTCTGCTCACAGTCATCACCGTTTACTTTTTTAATTTGTTTAATTGATCACCGATCATCTCACCAAGCTGGAAGCCGGATGATTCTTCTTTCGCCTGATAATTGCGGTAGTCTTCTTCGTCCGCTTTTTCAGGTTCTTCAAGCTCCCGGATGCTTAGGGAGATGCGCTGTTCGTTCTCATTGACATCAAGCACTTTAACCTGAACGCTCTCGTTTTCAGAAAGAACTTCATGAGGTGTGCCGATGTGCTTGTTTGAGATCTGGGAGATATGGACAAGGCCTTCTACTCCAGGAAGAATTTCAACAAATGCTCCGAAAGAAACAAGACGTTTTACTGTACCCTCAACAACGTCTCCCGCTTTCACCTGGCTTGTAATATTCTCCCATGGTCCAGGCAGGGTTTCTTTGATGGAAAGAGAAATCCGCTCGTTGTCACGGTCGACAGAAAGGACTTTGACCTGGACCTTCTGCCCTTCTTCAACAACTTCGGAAGGCTTGTCAACATGATTGTGCGAAAGCTGTGAAATGTGGACAAGACCGTCAATTCCGCCGATATCGACGAAAGCACCGAAATCAGTGAGGCGCTGGACAGTGCCTTCCAGCACTTCTCCCGCTTTGATCATGTCAAGACGCTGCTGTTTTTTCTCACCCTGCTCTTTTTCTACGACCGCACGGTGAGACAGAATGACGCGGTTTTTCTCACGGTCAATTTCAACAACCATAAGAGAAAGCGTTTTGCCCCTGTAGTCAGAAAAATCTTCGACGAAATGTGATTCCACTAAAGACGCCGGTATGAATCCTCTGACACCGAGGTCTACAACAAGACCGCCTTTTACAACGTCTTTCACTTCCGCGTCAAACACTTCTTTTGATTCAAATTTAGCCTGAAGCTGATCCCAGGCAAGATCTGCATCTATCGCTCTTTTTGAAAGGATGAGGGCTTCATCCTCAACTTTTGTTACTTTCAGCTGCAATTCCTCATTTTCACTTACAACATCGGAAGCTTTTTCAACGTGCAGACTGGACAATTCACTGATTGGAATTATGCCTGTATGCTTTACGCCGTCAATTTCAACAATTACCTGTTTGTCTTCTACTTTGGTAACGATCCCTTTAAGGACATCACCGACTTCCGGTGTTTTTACTTCTACATCATTCATGTCTTCAACCATTCCAATTACCTCCTTGGTCACAACCCACGACTTAGTTGGATATGTATGAAATCACTTTTTAGAATAAAGTGAAAATACTCTTTTTACTAACTTCTAATAAATGCTACATTTTGTCAAGTAGTTAGACTCTTAAGATTGATGTTTTTCGAGCAATTCAGCAATTTTCGACATAATCAGTTCTGTAGCCTCATCTGCGGACGTTTTCTTCTCGCGGAGCGGAGCAAAATCGATCGGTGGACCGAAATAAACCCTTACTTTCTGAAAAGGCTTGTAGGTGCCGATAATGGCACACGGGACGATGCTTGCATCTGATTTCAGCGCAAAGAATCCTGCGCCGGCCAGTCCCTTTCCAAGCTTGCCGTCCTTGCTCCGTGTTCCTTCCGGAAACAGGCCGAGCACTCCGCCGTCTTTCAGGACATTGAGCCCTTTCCTGATGGCTTCCCTGTCGCTCATTCCTCTTTTAACCGGGAATGAGCCGACTTTCCTAACTATACCCCCAAGAACCGGCACCCGAAACAATTCTTCTTTCGCCATAAAATGCACCTGTCTCGGCGCGCAGATTCCGACGGTCGGGGGATCCAGATTGTCAATATGGTTTGAACAGAGAAGAACAGCGCCGTCTTTTGGAAAGTGTTCTTTCCCGTGAATTTCAATCCTGTACAGCGGAAAAAAAACCGACGCGACAACACCCTTGGCAAATTGATAAAAACTCATCCGCATCAAAGCCTCTCTTGGACAATTTTTTTAATTTCATCTACAACTCCCTGAATGGAGAGAGAGGTTGTATCGATTTCAACTGCATCCTCTGCTTTTTTCAGCGGGGCTACTTCTCTTTCTGAATCAAGCTTGTCTCTTCTTTCAATCTCAAGTTCAAGCTGCGCAAGATCAGAGGTAAAGCCCTTAGAAAGATTTTCTTCATGCCTTCTTTTTGCGCGCTCAGTAACAGAAGCGCGAAGGAAAATTTTCACTTCCGCATTCGGCAGCACGTGCGTTCCGATATCCCTGCCGTCCATGACCACTCTTCCGTTTACAGCCATATCCTGCTGGCGTTTCACCATTTCTTCCCGCACGGATGCATGCTTGGCCGCAATGGATACAGAGTTTGTCACTTCATGTGAACGGATTTGTTCTGTGACATTTTCCCCATTCACAAAAACAAGCTGGCCGCTTTCACTTGGAACTAGTTCAATATGTGCATCCGAAAGAATTTCTTTAACAGCTGCTTCATTTTCAAGGTCCTCATTTTTCTTAAGGACCATGTATGTGAGTGCTCTGTACATAGCTCCCGTGTCAATATATAAATATGAATAATCTTCTGCAAGTATTTTCGCAACTGTACTTTTGCCTGCAGCAGCAGGGCCGTCAATTGCAATAGAAATAGTACGTTCCATAGTTCCTCCTCGCGTAGTTTACCAGATTCTTAGCCTGAGCCGCTCTGGCAGGCTTTTTAGAACAAACAAAAAAGAATGCAGGTTTACTTGTCCTGCACACTGGATTGTTTGAACGTTTCAAGCCATTCGCTGATTGTCAGTTTGTTTACACCTTCATATTGTACCACACGCGAGATGTGAGGCTGCAAACCAGGATTTGTCAGGGCAGCCTGCGCGCACAGGAGCAATATCAGATGGATCATGATTAGTTTAAAGAGTATTCTCTCTGCCCGTTTCATCTACTTATCAAACTCCGTTTTTACCATTAGTATGGTGCAGGAGCGCGGGTCTTATTCGGCTGCAGTCTTCTTTTTCTTCAGAAGCAGCTCCTGGTCGAAGCAATACTGCAGCAGCTGTTTCCGGTCAGTTTCTGTCATATCCGTAAATTCCAGGGCCGCTATGCCCGATTTGCCGGCATTTATTACGTTCGCCTGAATTTTCGCGTACTGGATACTGCCGTTTTGGAAATGGAGAGAAAGCCACATCCATACTTGATCATTTTCATTAAGCCCTGCGTTTGCAGGCACCTTCACGGCGGCTCCACCTGCACTTAAATCCACGGTTAAGGCTGTAAAAGGCTTAAAAGCATCAGATACAGAATGAATGGCGGCATCGGCATCTGTTTCAACTCTTACATATTCTCTTCTTTGCACTTTTGTAAAGCCATTCTGTTCAGGAAGCGTAAAAGCAAGCATTGGAATACTTTCTTTTTTTCTGTGAAGAAGAACAGACTGAAACAAATATGCCTGCCCATGCTGTGAAAAAAAGGCGTTTATTTCTGTTCCATTTAAAAGAAAGGTCGTTTTGCCTGTTTCGTCATTAATCGGATAATCGGTATATAAGACCCGGTCCTTTAGATCGACTACCCGGCATCTTAATCTTGCCGCATCCCCGCCCTGCACTTCAATATACAGTGTATCTCCAATTGCCAGCACATGATCACACTCTTTCATTCTCTCTTCTTTTATTAAATCATGTAATAAAAAAAAGGAAAAGCCTTATTCTGCTTTTCCTTCTGAAAAAAATCCTCCTAAATTTCCTGATAAATCGGTTCGGAGTTATCCAGTTTTTCAACCTTTTCTTCTGAACCGTCTTCAGCGTTCACAAAGATCCGGTACGTGTCATTCTCCATCGTTCCCAAGAACTCGTAGCAGAGAACTTCTTCTCCGAGCTCATTTGTGATGATGGCGAGTCTGTCTTCCTGAACCATCAGATTCGGATTCACAAAGCCCTTAGCCTCTTCTGTGCTGAGCTTTGCCTTAGGAATTTCGCGTTTTCTGTGAGAGGCAAGATAATCCCTTGCAGAAAAACCGATGACTTTGCCGTCATCAAGCGCCACTTTCATGCGGATTGCATCAGGGTACAGCCTTACGTTTTCATAGACGGAAACAAAGGAAAAGATTCCGATGTTCTCAAACTGTGCGCTTTCGTAAAGAATGAGATCTGAAAAACCTTGATCTTTCAAGAATTTGGCCGCGTTGTTTGAAGCCTCATTCAGGCTGATCTTCGGTTGTGCCACTTTGCGGTTTTGAAGCAGCCAGATAGGATATCCGCCTTTTTTCGTGATATCAAGATAGATCTCCGATTTCTTTTTAGGGTCATTGACCGATACACTGTAAAATTCAAGGGGAGATCCTTTTCCATTTGGAGTCACTTTCATATTTCCCGTAGAGCCTGGAACAAATTTTTCGACAATTTTCGGAACTTCTTTTTCAGTAATGACTTTACCTTTTAAATGATTAAAGCCTTCCTCTTCTTTTTTTACTGAAGTAAACGACGGGTCAAAGTCTGTGCTTGAGTAAGCATTCACATTTTTTTCAACCGTTTTAAATCCGTTAATAATCGTGTTATCCTGCTTTTCTTCACCTGCAGCAAGGGCAAGCTCTACATCCATCCAGCGCAGGTTATTATCAATAACCATATGCTGAACATTCCGCAGCTCTTTTTGAATATCTTCTGATTTTGCATACAGCTGCTTTAAAGTTGCGTATTCCTGATCTGAAAGCGGTTCTTTGTCAAGGTCTCTGACTGCTGTGCGGTAGCTGAAATCAGAAATGCTTGCGAGAAATTCCTCTGTTTTATTGAACGGCAGCAGAGTCAGCGGAAGCTGTCCTACATCTGAATGTGCTTCTGATGTGATTCTCCAGACTTCAACAAGACCGGGAGAAAGTGATTTTCTTGAATTCATGGCAAGAGTTGCGCCGATTTTATCATGCAGCTGGTCCACTTGATAGGTCAGGTCATGGAAAGCCCTCTGATAATTGTTTTCTGCATGTATCAGCACGGCATTTTTCTCCTGATGCTCTTTATAGCCCCAATAAGCCGTTCCGACAACACCAATTGTAAGTATTGCGATCAAAATCCCTCTGATCATTTTGTTCACCTCTTAATTACAGAATATGTGCTTTCCAATCTGTTTAATTTGAGGACGTCCCCAAATCCATCCGCTTGTCGCTGTATCAGGGTTAAAGTAATAAATGGCCCCTTCAGTCGGATCCCATCCATTAATCGCATCCATGACTGCTTTTTTAGCTGTATCGTTTGGTGTCAGCCAAATCTGGCCGTCAGCTACAGCTGTGAACGCCCGCGGTTCAAAAATAACGCCTGACACCGTATTCGGGAATGTTGCGCTGTCCACCCGGTTGATGATAACCGCTGCAACCGCTACCTGTCCGATATAAGGTTCGCCGCGTGCTTCCCCGTATACGGCATTAGCCATCAGCTGAATGTCATTTTGTGAAAATCCTTCCGGCATATTGACGGCCGTTGTTTTTGCTTTGCTTTGTGATTTAGGCTGAGCCTGCTTCTTTGGCTGTGCCTGCTGCTTCTGCTGAGGTGCCTGCGCTTTTGGCTGCTCTTTTTGCTGAGCCTGGCCTGCAGGCGCTTTTTGGCCGCCTTTTTTTCCATAGGTCGCTTTGAGCTTCGCCTTATATTCCTTTGAAGGAGCAACCTGTCTGTCGAGCGGCACGCCGCCATAATGAGTGAAATCTTTTCCTTTGTTCAACTGTCTGTGGACAAAATCACGGTAGTATTTTGTAGTCTGTGACAATTTATGCTTCGTTGCTTCTCCGACCAGACCATCAATCTCTTTCAGCCCAAATTCGTATTGAAAATTGCGCACCGCCCAATATGTGCTCCACCCATACACCCCGTCAATTGAACCGTTATAATAGCCGTTGTACTGCAATCTTGCCTGCAGTTCCACAACATCATCGCCAACAGCGCCTTTTTGAATCACTTGATCCGAAAACGCATGGGCTTCATTTTGATTAAAAATCGTTAATTGAAAAACAAGGGCAATCATCACTGCACCCGCCGTCATCCAAATGAAACGTTTTTTCTGCATGCTGCTGCCTCCTCATGATTGATGAATTTCCTTACAACGTATTTTTTGTTGTAATTGGTATTTTATACAGCATGTTTAGAAGTTCTGTTCATTTAGAGGTGAAATGGAAATGGCAATTCAGCTGTAATCCTGGTGCTGAACCGAACTTTCCGCAGGGGGCGCAATGCGCAAATAAAGCAATCCTGGTGCAGGATTGCTTTTACGGATCCGTATTTTATTGTTTTAAAGCCACTGCATACTTATTATGTTTAATCATTCTCGCTTTTTTTGCTTTATGCAGGGAAAACCACCAGAGACATAGCATAAATGGCACCATATAAAGCGGCCAGAGCTTGTGGGCAACAAGGATATAGTCATACAATCCATGCAAAATGACGGGAACCATTAACGAAAAAAGAATCCATTTTCTTTTTTCCGAGAGCTCGGAAAACTTTCCTTTTCCCATGTAATAGCCCATAATCACGCCAAATAATGCATGGCTCGAAACGGGAAGCAGCGCGCGGCCGACGGCAAATTCAAGTCCGTTTCCGACTAAGTATAAAATATTTTCAAGTGTAGCAAAGCCCAGTGATGAAGCGACCCCGTACACTATGCCGTCGTAATGTTCATCAAAATGAACATGCGGATAGATGGTCACAAATAAAATAAACCATTTAAAAAATTCTTCCAAAAGTCCGCTCGAGAAAAAAGCCAGCAGCACCTTTGAGTCAATGATCTGTTCCGTCTCAAGCACATACTGAATAAACATGATCGGAAAAACAAGCAGCGCCCCGAAGGCAAATGACCGGAACACCATATAAATCGGCTCTGCTTCATATTGGTCCTTTAAATAGAAATAACTTAAAATGGCTAAGCCAGGGGCTATGCCGGCAGAAATAATGGCAATCATCCGCAGGCCTTCTTTCTTCAAAATTCTTCTATTTATAATGGTATCATGTTATCGTAAAATTGAAAATGAATTGAGAGAAAAGATATTGAACAACCGGAGGGGCTTATGAAACATATTTTTGTCATCCATACAGGCGGAACCATTTCGATGAGCGAAGATGAAACAACCGGCGAGGTCAAGCAGGGAGAATCCAATCCGCTGCTTAAGCATTTGCTTACGTTTAACGATATTGTGATTACTTCAAAAGAACTTTTTTATCTGCCTTCACCGCACATCACGCCAAAAGAAATGCTCGAACTTAAAGAAACGATTGAAAAAGCATGTCAAAAAGATCAAATAGATGGAATTGTGATTACACACGGAACGGACACATTGGAGGAAACAGCCTACTTTCTTGATTTAACTCTTAATGTACGGATTCCTGTCGTCATAACAGGCGCCATGCGCTCAAGCAATGAGCTCGGGTCGGACGGGCTGTATAACCTTATTTCCTCTATTCAGGTGGCTGCGAGCACTGAAGCTGCAGATATGGGCGTGCTTGTCGTAATGAATGATGAGGTGCACTCGGCAAAAAACGCTACCAAGACCCACACCAGCAACGTTGCTACCTTCCAGAGTCCTCAGTACGGACCCATTGGAATTGTCAACAAGCGCGGAGTGGCTTTTCATCACAAACCTGTAAACCGCACTCATCTTAAAGCCGATCATCTGACGAAACAGGTCATGCTTCTTAAAGCTTATGCAGGGATGGACGACACAATTTTAAAGGCAATCGCCGAAGTGAAGCCTGACGGTCTTGTCATTGAAGCGCTTGGACAGGGCAACCTTCCGCCAACCTTAATGCCTGCACTTGCTAAGCTTATGAATGCAGGCGTCAAAATTGTCATTGTTTCGAGATGCTTTAACGGCATTGTTCAGGATATTTATTCTTATGAAGGCGGAGGAAAAACACTGAAAGAAGCCGGCATTATCTTCAGCAACGGCCTGAACGGGCAAAAAGCCCGCCTGAAACTGATGATTGCTCTTGAGACAACACAGGATGCAGGCGAACTTCAGAAGATTTTTTCCTTTTAAAGAACCAGACAAAAAAAAGACATCACCTTATGGAGTGATGTCTTTTTTTGCTGCGATGTTTTCTGCAATCAGTCCGCCATGGAACCGTCCGTTTTCAATAAAGATTTCATTTGCGTTATTCCCGGCTGCAATGACGCCCGCAATATAAATGCCCGCTTCGTTTGTTTCCATCGTTTCTTCTGAAAAAGCAGGACGTCCCGTAGCGGGATCAATGTCCACACCCATTTTTGTCAGGAAAGAATGATCCGGATGATAGCCTGTCATCGCAAAGACAAAATCATTTTGGATCGTCACTTCTTCTTTGCAGTCTTTTTCATAGACAACTGTATCCTCTGTTATCCGCTTTAAGAGTGAATTAAATTCCATTTTAATGGTTCCGTTTCTGACAAGCGCTTCAAATTCAGGGAGAATCCAAGGCTTAACGCTTGGCGAATACGAACCGCCCCTGTAAATAACCGTGACTCTGGCCCCTGAGTGCACCAGTTCAAGCGCCGCATCGACGCTTGAGTTTTTTCCGCCCACAACGACGACATCTTTATCAAAAAATGGATGACCCTCTTTAAAGTAGTGAAACACCTTTGGAAGGTCCTCACCCTCAATGTTCATATAGTTAGGATGATCATAATACCCGGTTGCGACAATGATGTAATCTGCATTGTATGTATCCTTTGATGTTGAAACATTAAAGGACTTGCCTTCCTTTGTTACGCCTGTCACTTTTTCAAAGGCGTGAATTCTCAGACTGCTGCGCCTTACGACATCACGGTAATAGGCAAGCGCCTGAATTCTGTAAGGCTTCCTGTTTTCAGTAATAAACGGAATGCCTCCAATTTCCAGCTTCTCGGCTGTACTGAAAAAAGTCTGGTGTGTAGGATAATGATAAATAGAATTAACAATATTTCCTTTTTCTATAATAAGGGCATCGATCCCTTTTTCTTTTAAAGCAAGTGCCGCCGCAAGTCCGCATGGACCTCCTCCGATAATGATGACCTCTTCTTTTTTCACCATGTTCACTCCTGAATTTCTAGTTTTTGCTACATGCAAAAAAATCTCCTACCGGTAATGATAGGAGATTTCTTGAACAGTTGCAAACAATTAACTTAAATCCAGCCTCTAAACCTTGATGCTTCCGCCATTTTGCGGACACCAACCATGTAGGCAGCAAGGCGCATATCGACTCGTCTTGTCTGTGACGCATCGTAGATATTATTGAAGGATTTGACCATAACCTTTTCGAGCTTTTCCTCAACTTCTTCTTCCGTCCAGTAGTAGCCCTGATTATTCTGAACCCACTCAAAGTATGAAACCGTAACACCGCCGGCACTTGCAAGCACATCAGGAACGAGCAGAATGCCGCGGTCAGTCAGAATTTGAGTCCCTTCAATCGTTGTTGGCCCGTTCGCCGCTTCAACAACGATGCTTGCGCGGATGAGATGGGCGTTTTCTTCAGTAATCTGGTTTTCAATCGCTGCCGGTACAAGAATGTCGCAATCAAGCTCAAGCAGCTCTTTATTTGTAATCGTATCATTAAATAACTTTGTCACAGTACCAAAACTGTCTCTGCGGTCAAGAAGGTAGTCGATATCAAGACCATCAGGATCGTGAAGACCGCCGTATGCATCAGAGATTCCAATGACTTTGGCTCCTGCATCATGCATGAATTTCGCAAGGTAGCTTCCCGCATTTCCGAAGCCCTGCACGACAACCCTCGCGCCTTTCAGCTCAATGCCCTTTTTCTTCGCGGCTTCATGAATACAAATTGTTACACCTTTAGCAGTAGCTGATTCACGTCCGTGCGAACCTCCAAGAACAAGAGGCTTCCCTGTAATAAATCCAGGAGAGTTAAATTCATCGATGCGGCTGTATTCATCCATCATCCAGGCCATAATCTGTGAATTAGTAAAAACATCCGGTGCCGGAATATCTTTTGTCGGTCCGACAATCTGGCTGATTGCTCTTACATAGCCGCGGCTGAGCCGCTCGAGCTCACGGAATGACATATCACGGGGATCGCAGACGATTCCGCCTTTTCCTCCGCCGTATGGCAAGTCAACAATTCCGCACTTCAGGCTCATCCAGATTGACAGCGCTTTAACTTCAGTTTCGGTTACTCCAGGATGGAAACGGATTCCGCCCTTTGTAGGCCCTACTGCATCATTATGCTGCGCGCGATAGCCAGTAAAAATTTTAACTGAACCATCATCCATTCGAACAGGTATTTTTACCGTCATCATTCTCATCGGCTCTTTTAGTAATTCATACACTTCTTCAGGATAACCCAGCTTCTCCAGGGCTTTATGTATCACCGTTTGTGTTGATTTCAGCACATCATGCTTTTCTCGTTTATGATTGGTGCTCTTTTCGGCTACCATCGAGTAAACCTCCTACTGTCTCTTCAGGATGGGTGGAATGTCCACCTTTCATGACATAGTATACACCTTTGGCCCTTTTCTGCAAAGTAGAAATAGCGAAAAGAAAACGTATTTTTGTAAGCGATTTCAATGAAGTGGAGGATATGGATAAAACAGGATTCAAACACATAAGTATAGTTCGAAAGCTTAGAATAGTAAGACATCTTCATTGAAAGAAAAACCCGAAGTCTTTAAGACTGCGGGTTCTTCTTCCAGTAATAGGAATACAGCTTTTCTACAGCGAAGTCTTCAAGCAGGCACTTGCCATACTCATGTAAGTAATGGATGGATATCATCGATGGATTCCCGTATTCTGCGATAATGGATACAAGCGTATCAACATGTATTGGCTGGTGTTCGTCGAGTATAAGAAAAAAACGGTTTTGGTATGAATAGACCGTTCCTTCCTTCAGACCCTGAGAATAAAGAGCATTTGTCAGCTGGATAATGTCTTCAAATTCATGAAATTCATAGACAATGTCGTAATTCTGATCAAGCTTCACCTGCATTTCAATATAGTCATCCGCATAATCTTCATCGGATTCTTCTTCTTCATGGTTTTTGGTGACGATGATCACCATGCCTTGCGCCTGAAGAGAATAAACCTCTACAGCAATCGGGCCGCTCGCTTCAAATCCAAGCTCCTCACTTGCTTCGTCCATCATTTCCCTGAAAAGCTGATGCACTTTCAGAGAATCTTTCCATAAGTCTTCCTTTGTCAGTCCTCTGTCCATTAAATCATCTATGGTTAAGAAGATTTTGATCTTGTTATAGTTCAATCGCTCTAGCCGCATCCCTTACCCTCCTGCCGTCAGAACGTACTTTTTTCTTTATCATATGAATTGCAGGCGGGATGGTTCGCCTGATTTTCCAGCAAGTTTACACCAATCGGACAGGTTTAGAGAAGCAAAATGGTTCAGACAGACAGACGTTCTTTCAGCCAGGTGTCCCACTCTTCTTTTGTATTGCCGACAAACATGGATTCATATGGCTTCAGATCATCTCTTGAAACCTTATTAAAGCCGTTTCCACCGAGTCCTATTATCAGGTGTTCATGCTTTCCTCTGAGTTCACCTGCAGATGCGATTGTCTTTTCTACATTTTCCTGCAGAGTACAGGAGTAGAAAAGAAATTTCGGGTTCACTTCACCCAGAACAATATCGATATCTCCGTCAGCAATGCTTGTCCCTAAATAAATGACCTCAAACCCTTTTCTCCGCAGATAGAGGGTGAAGATCAACAGGCCAAGTTCATGCCATTCGCCCGGTCCGCATACGGAGACCACTTTTGGAAGCAGTCCGTTTACCGGAAGAGTATGAAGGATGATGCCGATTCTTGATCTGAGAAAAGATGAAGCAAAGTGCTCATGGGCAGATGTAATTTTTCCGTTTTCCCACAGATCTCCTATTTTAACAAGCAGTGTTCCGAGGATATCGATAAGCACTTTATCAATCGAGTAAAGGCTGAAGGCTCTGTTAAGCAGCTCATGGGCGGTGTTCTCATCAAAAGACAGCAGCGCAGTCAGAAGCTCCTCCGTTAAATCCATCGACCGGTCGGACACGTCAGGTGCCGCTGAGACGCTGACAGAGTCTTCTGAAGGCAGTTCGCTGTGTTCAAGAAGATTGACAGCCTGGCTGATCGTAAACCCTTTATTCACCTTTGTGATCAGCCATTTTAAAATTTTTATGTGTTCTTCTGTATATAAGCGGTGGCCGGAATCATTTCTGACCGGTGCAATCATGTTATAGCGTCTTTCCCAGGCTCGGAGGGTTCCCGGCTGGATTCCAAGCATTTTGGAGACTGCCTTTATGTTGTATTTGCCTTCTTGACTGGACATATCAAATCCTCCAATTACAAAAATCACTGTAATCAAAGTATATAGGATTAAACACCTTGTGTAAACTTTGTATAACAGTTGAATAGTCTGATTTCTAGTATTTTCTTATATCTTGCAGGCTTCTTTCAATGCGCTCTTTTCGGCTGCTGTCTGTGCAGGAAAGAGGATGAGAGGCTGTAGACGGCGCTGAAGCAGGCTAATCCGGCTGTTTGCCAGGCGCCAAATTGGGCTAATAGGAAGAAATTCAAAAAAACACAAAAAGAAATGATTGATGCGAGGATATTTCCTTCCTTTTTTAAAAGCTTCAACCCGTTCAAAGCAGCTTCTTTAAGCAAGGATGCGTGAAGAATAAAGGACACCGTAAAAAATACCATGCCCAAAAAAGATCTGCCCGGAAACAGGGCAAGCCCCATAATGAATTCAGGAAAATGAAAAGGCAGCCGGACCGGCAGTAAGAAGCAGGACACACTGCCGGCAGCAAAGCCGGCGATAAGGCGCAGAAGCAGACTGAACAAAAAAACCCCTCCCCCACATCTTTATATGCAGGGAGAGGAGCTTTATTCATCTTCGTGAATGTCCAGTATCCGGAAGCCGGCTTTTTCAATTCGTTCAATAAACCTGTTAATGTTGTCCTTCTTCTCAATCTTCATGACGATTCTTCTGACCATGCTCTCTGTTTCGTCAAACGTAACAAGAGAGATAATGTCTTCGTGAAATTGTCTCGCAAGTTCAGTCAGCCTCGCAATCCTGCCTTCTGTTTCCACTGATGTAAAAGCAATTCTTACACCCTTTTTGTTCATTCCAAAAGCACTTTGAAATTGTTCCAGCACATCATACCGCGTCACGATTCCGAGGAATTCTTTTTCCTCTCCGACTACAGCAATCAGGGGATAATCCTTCAGCTGAAGGAGAGTGTTTTCAAAAATTTCTTCGCCTTCAAGATAAACGTCAGTGTGTACAGCAATGTCTTCAGCCTTTTTCTCCGATAGAAAGGCATCCTTTTTCAAATCTGACTGAAAAAACTCTTCATAAAGATGAAATCTCGTCACAATGCCTATGTATGCTGCCCCTTTTAGGACAGGAACACCGTCAATCTTATGATGTTCCAATTTTTCAAGGACTGTTTTTAATGAATCGCCTGCTTCTGCATGTACCGTCCGGTTTTTCGGTATCATTGTACTTTTGACAAACATCGCATCACCCCATTAACGTTTTAGCATACATTCGCTTTTATCTGTCAAAATCCTCTGCGTTTCATGCGATTATTTGCTTTCGAAATAAAGATTAATGTCATAATGCTTCTTCATCATGTCATAAACCTCTCCTCTTTTTTTCCAATGATACGGCTGCGGCCATAGCTCTGAGCTTTTTCGGATAATTTCTGTGCGGAGGCCATGATATTCCTTTTCATATTTTTCTTCTTTTTTCTTATAATAACGGGCTGTTGCATAGCCTGATCCAAGCAGGAGCACGACGAAAAAATGCAGAACGCTGCCGACCAGCTCTCCAAGCATATACCCTATATTGCTTCCATTTGGAACGACAATAAACTGATAAACATACAGGAAATATACTAAACCGCCAAAGAGTGTGAACATCTGCCATTTGAAACAGTTTTTCTTATACCGGTCGTACTTTCTTTTTTTATTCAGCACGCTCTGCAGCATTTCCCTTGTTGCCCCATCTGTCGACCCGCCAAGCTCCAGTATTTGCTTTTCCACATGCATCACATCTCCCGATCGAACAAATTGTCTATAAAACTATATGATGCTGTCCGCCTTCTTATGAAATGCATGTACAAAAAAACACATGCGTTCTTCAGCATGCGTTTTACTGTTTGAGCGGTATTTTCAGGACTTGTCCTTCATAAACTCCGTCTCCGCTTAATTGATTCCACTGTTTGATCAGGTCTTCTCCTGATCGTCCGCCATAATATTTAACGGATATGCGGTACAGGTTATCCTCAGGACCAACGGTATGTTCAACAATCCTGTAGTTCTCTTTTGGCTCAGCTGCGGCTTCCGGTTCCGGCTTTGGCTCTTTTTCGGGCTTAGGTTCGGGCTTTGTTTCAGAGCCTTCCCCCTGCCCTCCTGTGCCTGCAGAAAGGTCTGCTGAGGCTGTCATTGTCTCTGTTTGTTCCGTTTGGCCTTCCGAGTCCGCAGCAGAATTACTTTCATCCGGGGCCTGACTTGATTGATCGTCTGTTTCCTGCTCTTCATCATCCCCGTATTTTATCAGCACGTCTTCATAATCTGAAATATTCTCGCCATCAACGGTTTTGCTGCGTTCATCAAAATACGAAATGGTGTAATAAAAGCCGATGGGAAGCAGAAAAAAGAAAATGGCAAGCAAAGTGACGGCAGGATATTTATAAGGTGACTTTTTTTTCTCTTTCTTTTTGTGAATCTCGCTTCGTGAAGGGTAGCTCCCCGTCCGGGATTTCACATCTTCAATTTTTGCTTTTTTGGCTAAAGCCGCTCTTTCCATTCTGCTCATCTTGTCACCTCCGTCTTATGTGATTCAAGCGAATTTGAATGGCAAACACTAAATCTATTAAAAAATGGGCAAATACCGTTACAAATAAATTCCCAGTCTGCTCATACACGAATCCGAGCAGCAGGCTGATCAGCACCACCATGCAAAAAAGCAGCCATTTTGACAAGTATCTGAAGTGGAGCACCGCAAAAATGAGGCTCGCTGCCCAAAAACCGAAATGCGTCTGCAGTATTCCTCTGAAGAGCACTTCTTCTGTAAAAGAAATCAGCAGGCACAGAAAAATGATGTGGGGAACAGAGCGGTTCCTGAACATCTTTTCATTGATTCCGCCGTCATCATACATATCTTCAGGCATCGTCTTCATGATGATCCAGTCAAAGATAAGAACAGCTCCTGCTGTCAGTCCCCCAATAAGGAGGACCTGGCCGGTGTCGGGCTTCCACAATCCCGCAAATTCTGACACGCCGTTAAATAATATCATACTCAAAACAGCGGAAATTGTAAGTAGTAAAATTTGAGTAAAGTAAAGCTGTTTCAGCAGCTGACTGTCACTCATGCTCTTAACAAGTTCATTTTGACGCTTTACCATGCTATCACTCGTTCTGGCCAAATACAGCCTTTAATTCTGTTTCCCAGTCAGGCATCTGGTCATCCGTCCTTCGCCTGGACGGTTCCTGTTTCAGAAAAGACAGGCTCACTCCGCATCTGTCACAGCAGAATTCCTGTTTTTGAAACGTTTCTTCCCCGAAGTATGCCAAAATCCCTTTTCTTCTGCACTCAGGTGAAGCCAGCCAGTGCAAGACGCCGTCAAGCTTTTCCAGCTTCAATCGGCGCCGGTTTTCAATGCGGGAAAAAATCCAGTCGATTGCCTGTTGTTCTGCACCATAAATCCCATTTTCAAAAGATGTCAAATGATGCAGGATAAACCTGCCCTGAATCTCACTTATCCCCGCCATGTTAAACGCATCTTCCGGGGTCATTCCGGATGACATGGCATACATGCATTCATGGAGCTGACTGTAGGTGCAGAACTCAGAATCGATCATGGAAAGCGGGAGATCACGGTCTCCTTTTCCAATCAGAGCGACGGCAGCACTTGGCAGCCCGTCTCTTCCTGCCCTTCCGATTTCCTGAACATAGGATTCCATTTGAGCCGGAAAATGAAAATGGATTACATAGCGCACATTCGCTTTGTTTACTCCCATCCCGAATGCGTTCGTACAGCATACCGCATCCAGCTGTCCGTATAGGAACTGATGCTGAATCAGCGTCCGCTGTTCCGGTTCCATGCCTCCGTGATAGAAAGCTGTGTTCTTAATGCCTTCAGCCTGTAAAAAAAGCGAAATGCTTTCTGTCCACTTTCTGCTTGCACAGTAAATGATTCCGGGTCCCTCAAGGGTCCGCACCAGCTCAAGAACCCGCTGAAGTTTTTCTTCCAATGAGGAATATTCCTCGATTTTGATGCTGATGTTGCTTCTGTTCACTGAATAGACGTGCCTGATCGTTTTTTTCATATTCAGTGATTGTTCAATGTCTGCTAAAACCTCTTTTGTCGCCGTCGCCGTCAGGGCAAGACATGGTGGATTGCCGAGGCTTTCTCTAAGTTCGCCCAATTTTGAGTAGTCCGGTCTGAAATCATGGCCCCACTGAGAGATGCAGTGGGCTTCATCGACAGCAAACAGGGATATTCGGACGGCAGAGAGTGCGGAAAGAACCGCTTCAGACTGAAGAATTTCCGGTGACGCAAAGATAAACCTGTACTGATTCAAATGAGAAAGAGCCCTCTGCCTTTCAAGATATGGAAGAGAGCCGTTTAGTCCAATCACCCTTTTTTCGCCCCGCAGGCGGATTTGCTGCACCTGGTCTTCCATAAGAGAGAGCAGAGGAGAAATAATCAGAACGGTTCCCTCAAGGAGATAGCCTGGAAGCTGATAGCACAGCGACTTTCCTCCGCCAGTCGGCAGCATGGCAAGGACATCCCGGCCTGACAGCACATCCCGAACGATATTTTCCTGCCCTTCCCGAAAGTGTTCATATCCAAAATAGCGGGACAATGCCTGCTGAACGTTCATAGCATCCTCCTAGGTTCTTGTATAGGCAAGCCTGATCTGAAAGTAGCTGAACCGGTCATTTAAAGCCTCTTTTACGATTCGCAGCTGATGGGTATTCAGTTCTTGAATCTTGCGTGTAATCAGTGCAAGCCCCTCTTCTTCAAGAAACATTGAGATATCAAAACCGGGGTCATTTAAAGAGATCTCGACAATGTGGTCTTCTATCGTGCTTCTTTTCAAACGCCTTATGTCAGAAATCGCATCAACCGACTTTCCTGAGCGGATCAGATGAAGTGTTTTGGAAGCAGACTCAGTCAGGGAATCGCTTTTTGTCAAATCTTTTGAAACGGCATGCAGTATTGGATATGTGTGAATATTTTGCGCTGATTCCTTTAAAAAACGGTGAACAAGCCCCCAGAACAAGAGCCTGATGTATACTTCATCCTCATTAAATTTCTCGGCAAGCTGCTGGTAGGTGAACCCGATTCTGCTTTTGGAACTTAATTGATACACCCACACAGAGGCCGCTGTATGGTCGGCCTGCTTCAGAAATGCCTGCATCTCCTGATACATGCTGAAGGAAAGCTCTTCTTTTGAGAATGGCATTCCTTTAAGATAGGATTTCACCCATCGCTGCACTTTTTCATCTTTTATGACAGGCAGATAGCGCGCGCTCCCGGCTGCTGCATGTGAAAGCACCTGCGCTAGAAGGACGGTCCGCTTCCAGAAATGCACACCTGCCTGCGAATAAAGAGTTCCGTCTAAATCTTCAGGAAGCGGCCTTTCCTTTATCCTATTTTCTTTATAAATGACGGCATCAGGATTCGGCCGGCATACATCGCCTTCAACGGGAAGCAGCCACCCGCTCTTTACAAGTCCCCCAATGGCTGCATCAAATTCTTTTCTTGAAAGATCGGGAAACATTCCAAAGAGGCGGGACAGACTGAAAAGTTTGCTGTCCTGGATTGTCTGGGAAGACTTTTTTCCTTTCAGCAGATGAAAGACAGCAGATGCCGTCCGTTCGCCTCTGAATTTCTCCAGACATTCCAGGTAAATACAATCCATATAAGTTAAAGTCATGGTCATCACCCTGCACTTTTTGACACGATTCGATATATCCTTTATTGTAACAGATTCTGTATAAAAAAAGGCGTTTAAAGTTGCGTTCAAAGGGTACCTTAAATACTAGAAACCCTTATATGATAAGTATTCTCAATGTACTTTACTATTGAAAAGTTTTAAAAACAGATTTACAATGTATAAATATAAAGAGGTACGCACTCGTTCAGACTTACGTTTTACTCATGCGCTGACAAATGAATGACAGTACCATATCATAGAGTGTAACCAATTCAGAGGAGGTTTTTTTGATGGCAAAGTATACAATTGTTGACAAAGATACGTGCATTGCTTGCGGTGCTTGCGGAGCTGCTGCACCGGACATTTATGATTATGATGATGAGGGGATTGCATTTGTAACCCTTGATGATAACCAGGGAATTGTTGAAGTTCCTGAGATCCTTGAAGAAGACATGATGGATGCATATGAGGGCTGCCCGACTGATTCCATCAAAATTGCTGACGAGTCATTTGACGGCGACGCATTGAAATTCGAATAGCATACGAAAACCCTCCGCATTTGCGGAGGGTTTTTTATTGGGCTTATGCAGCCCGTTTATAGTCATTTTGAGCATGAACCCATGTTTTCAGCTTGGCGAAGATCGCCATAAACACAAAGCCCATCACAATACCTTTGATTAAGTTAAACGGCAGAATACCACTAACAATCAGCGCTTTAAGCTCAGGCGCTGCCATTGCAGGTGCATTCAGGAACCACGTGTAGGCAGGAATAAACAAGTAATAGTTCAGGACGCTCATAGCACCTGCCATGAGGACTGTTCCTGCTGAAAGGCCGATTGCCAGCCCTTTCATGCTGTTCATTCTTCTGTACAGATAGGATGCCGGCAGAATATAAAGAACTCCAGCGGTGAAGTTAGCCAGCTGTCCAACAGGTACTCCAGCTGCATTTCCCATAATAATATAGTGAAGAACATTCTTCAGTGCCTCTACCATAATCCCTGCGCCAGGTCCGTAAAGAATGGCTGCAATAATGGCCGGCACGTCCCCGAAATCAAGCTCCAAAAAGCTTGAAAAACCAATCGGGAAATTAAAAATCATCAACACAAACCCTACACTCGCAAGCATCGCAATCGATACCTGCTTTTTGACTTTACTTTGCTGCATTGCTGCTTCTCTCCTTTTTCGATCCATCCGGAAAGAAAGGAAACGTCCTGTTTTTCCAAGAAAAAATAAAAACCCCAAGTGAAAAATCACTGTGGGGAGAATTTAATCAAGGTCAAATAAACGGTTAAAATCTTCATTTTAAACGCCAGAACCTCCATCTTCTCCCATCCAGACTTTACTGTCGGCTCTGGAATCTCACCAGATCCTGCCATCACAAGGACGGCTCGCGGGCTTTGGAAAAAATATCTTTCCTTACCGCCGGTCGGGAATTTCACCCTGCCCCGAAGATAGATCATGTTATTTTGTTTTCGAGATAAGTATACTGCATCTGTTTCAATTTGTGAATACATTTGCTTGCGAAACATCTTTCCAGCAAATGTCTTTATCGTTGTACCGCGTTAATGTTATTGACACAATAATCTTAATATGATAAATTATCTGATATTTACTAGATGTACTTAGGGGGATAAACATGTACCGAATTCTTGTTTCAGATTCAATGAGTGCAGACGGTCTGCAGCCTTTACTCGAAGCAGAACACGTCGAAGTTGTCCAGAAAAAAGCTGCCGAAGCAGAAGATGAGCTACATACATTTCATGCTTTACTGGTGCGCAGTGCCACAAAAGTCACAGACGAACTGATTGGAAAAATGACCTCTCTTAAGATTATTGCCAGGGCAGGGGTTGGAATCGATAACATTGATCTTGATGCTGCTACAAAGCACGGCGTCGTCGTCATCAATGCACCTGACGGAAATACCATCTCAACAGCTGAACATACATTTGCCATGATGACATCTCTCCTTCGCCATATCCCGCAGGCAACGGTATCTGTTAAATCCAATGAATGGAACCGGAATGCATTTGTCGGCACGGAGCTTTTCGGCAAAACGCTCGGTATCGTGGGACTCGGCAGAATCGGAACTGAAATTGCCAAGCGAGCACAGGCCTTCGGGGTAAATGTGATCGTATTTGATCCGTTTTTAACCCGCGACCGCGCAGCCAAAATATCTGTTAAAAGCGCCACGTTGGATGAAGTTCTGACACATGCGGACATTATCACCGTACATACACCGCTTACGAAAGAGACAAGAGGCCTTATCGGTGCTGAATCACTGCCGAAAACAAAAAAAGGCGTTTATTTGCTCAATTGTGCACGTGGAGGAATTATAGACGAGCAAGCCATCATCCCTTATCTTGAAAACGGTCATATTGCCGGTGTTGCCCTTGATGTATTTGAAACAGAGCCGCCGGAAAATCATCCACTTCTGAAATTTGACAATGTGATTGCCACACCGCATTTAGGGGCATCAACAAAAGAAGCCCAGCTCAATGTAGCCGCTCAGGTTGCACAGGATGTTCTCGACTTCCTAGATGGAAAGATCGTCACAACTTCTGTAAACCTGCCTGCTCTGACAAAGGAAGTATTCGAAAAAATCCAGCCATTTTACAGGCTCGCAAAGAATATGGGCAATATCGTTTCACAGTGCATGAAAGAGCCTGTACATGATATTTCCATTAAATACGAAGGTTCTGTTGCAGAACTTGAAACGTCTTTTGTGACAAAAAGCCTGATTGCAGGATTCCTGACTCCGCGCGTTGCATCAAATGTCAACGAAGTAAACGCAGGGATGATCGCCAAAGAGCGCGGCATCAGCTTCAGCGAAAAAATCACTTCGAATCAGTCAGGATATGAAAACTGTATTACGGTGTCCATTCACGGAGACCAGACTACGTTTGAAATAAAAGGAACACATATTCCGCATTACGGCGAACGCATAGTCGGCATCAATTCCTTTAACATTGATTTCTATCCCGCAGGTCACCTTATCTATATTCAGCATACAGATAAGCCGGGAGTCATCGGACGTGTCGGAAGAATTCTCGGAGATCATGAAGTCAACATCGCAACGATGCAGGTAGGACGGAAAAATGCAGGCGGAGAAGCCATCATGATGCTGTCATTTGACCGCAAGCTTGATGATTCTCTTATTAAAACCCTTTCTGACATCGATGACATTGTGTCCATAAAACCTATTGAGCTATAAAGGATCAATTAAAAACGAGCAAGCAGAATCATCTGCTTGCTCGTTTTATGTTCTTTTTACAGGCAGGTCAATGACAACTTTAGTGCCCTCTCCCACCTTGCTTGAATACGTGATGGTGCCGCCATGCGACTGGATGATTCTGTAGCTGACAGTAAGGCCGAGCCCTGTTCCTTTTTCTTTAACGGAATAAAACGGCTCTCCAAGGCGTTTCAGCCTCTCCTCTTCCATGCCTTCCCCGTCATCTTCAATCATGATGCGCGCTGATCCGCCTTCTTCAAAAAGAGAGATGGAAATCGATTTTGATCCTGCTTCAATAGAATTTTTGATGATATTGATAAAAACCTGCTTCAGCTGATTCGGTTCGCAGTCAATCTCCTTCATCCCGGCGTCTGATTGAAACACAATGTTCACGCCGTACATATTCGCCTGTGATTCCAGCAGCGAAATGACATTGCACATCAGCTTGCTTACATTTGTTTTCGTAAAGCGGATGTTTTGAGGCTTTGCCAGAACAAGCAGCTCTCCGACAATCTCATTGATTCGGTCAAGCTCATTTTCCATAATCTCATAATACAGTTTATTCACACTGTCGTTTTTATTCATCAGCTGAACAAACCCTTTTAAAGAGGTGAGCGGATTTCTTATCTCGTGTGCAACACTTGCGGCAAGGCCTCCGACGACACTCAGCTTTTCTGCTTTTTGAAGACGGTCCTCCGCTTCTTTCATCTGGGTGATGTCCCGTCCGATGACGACAAGGGCCTTTCTCGAACCGTCATCGTTGAACAGCGGAACCTTAATCGTATCAAACGTTTTAAAGCTTCCGTCCGGCTGCGGAATCTGTTCTTCACTCCTGCTGACAGATCCGCTCATCCAGGTCTGCTCGTCCGATTCCTCGCAATAGAGAAGTGCCTCCCTGTAAAATTCCGTATATTCAGCAAGATCCCTGTCCCGCTTCCCCTTGTAATCCACTCCCTGAAGGTCAAACAGATTCAGCCCGAATGTATTTACCTCAATCCAGCGGCCCTCACCGTCTTTAAAGTTAACAAAGTCCACCATAGAATTAATAAGCGACAGCAGCTTTTCTTTTTCACGCTCAAGCTCTTGAAACTGTTCATTTTTGCTGATCAAATATTTTATGAAGATAAAAGTGGCTGCAATGAACAACACAGCTTTTATTTTTGAAATTGCAATAAATGTGTAGATGTCATAATCAAGCAGTGCAATCAAATGGTCTGTGCCAAATACCCACACGATGCTTAGTAAAACATAGAAATATAAAACCTTTTTCATTTTTGACATGTATGTCTCCCGAAATTAAGATGTAGACTTACATTTTACTACTAAATCCGGGAAAAGGGATAGCGTTGGCTGAAATTTTTACATAACGGGCAGGAATGTTTTTTTATTAGTAATGCCCTGTTAAAGGTAAATGTTGTTGTCTACCCATAATAACGTTTTTGCCATAGTCAGATTATATTCATATAGGAAAGGAGGAAATTTGAACAATACGAACAAGCGTTTTATAATGAATAGACACTAATTAAAATGGGATTATGGAGGTATCGATTATGTATGTAACGATTGCAGACTTTATTAGAGAATGGAATTGGGAAGCAACGCTTACTCAAAAAGTTTTAGAAGGTTTAACTGATGATTCATTGAATCAAGAAGTTCACCCAGAAGGTCGTACATTAGGAAGAATTGTTTGGCATTTCACAACAAATATTCCAGAGTATTTAGCTCATTTCGGGCTGAAAGCAGACTTAGTAGAAAATGTTAAAGATGTCCCTGCCTCAGCTAAAGAAATTGCTGAAACATTTATACATATAAGTTCATCTGCAATTAAAGTAATTGAAGAACAATGGACAGACGAATCCTTGAAGGAAGTGCAAACCGCATTTGGCAGAGAAGAAACAAATGCTCAAATTTTCATGGGGCTAATTAAGCACATTGTTCATCATCGCGGACAAGTTACAATTCTTATGCGTCAAGCTGGAATCAAACCTTATGGGGTTTATGGACCACCAAAAGAAGATTGGATTCACTTAGGTGTGGAAAATCCGCCACTTTAAATATAATTATAAAAAAGTCGTTTTAACCTACTATCAACATAAAAGTTTTAAAGCGCCAAGAAAAAAAGACCGCGGGCATATGCCTGCAGTCTCCTTCTTCAATCTAATGGAACTTCTTTGCGCTCGCCTTTTGAAAATGTCATCAGCGATGTGTATCCAACTCTCTTTGCAAGAGCCACAGCCTGGTCATAATCTGCGCCAACATCGCCTGGTACATGAGCATCCGAGGAAAGAACGATCGGGATATTCTTTTGATGGCAAAGTTTTAAAAGCCTTTCATCAGGATACAGTTCACCGACAGGCTTTCTGAGTCCGGCAGTGCTGATCTCAACGCATGTCTTGGACTGAGCAAGAGCATCTGTCGCCCGGTCATACTGCTTCATCAGAAACTCTTCATCATCCGGGACGTATTTAAAAATTTTGACAAGATCCAGGTGGCCGACGATATCAAACAGATTCGACTGGGCCAGGGTGACGACCTGGTCGAAATAATGTTCATACACTTCATTTACATTACGCTTGTCCCATTCATGCAAATATTCCTTCAGGTCAATTCCAAAGTCATCCACCCAGTGTATGGAACCGATCACATAATCAAAATCATATGTATCAATAAACGACTTCATTTCAGCATGTCTGCCAGGCGTATAGTCCATTTCAATCGACATTTTCACATCGATTCCCTGATTCCATGCCTGGTGAAAAAGTGACACGTAATCCTTCATATCATAGTAGCGTCTCTCGTCTACCCAAGGATTGCTAAGGATGTTTTTTGTCTGATAAAAATGATAGGCATGCTCGGAAATTCCGAAATGCTGGATGCCTTTTGCGGCAGCTTCATCTGTAAATTCCTTTAAATAATCAAGCGTCAAAGTGCCTCTTTCAAGATGATTGTGATAGTCGGTGCGCATTGTCTGCTCCCCCCGCGAAGTTTTGTCCTATTATATCGCTTTTTGGAAAGTGTGACAATGTATTTTCAGTTTATTTAGAAGAAGCTGAAGAGTGAGTAATTTTCAATGTTTGGTCGGGAAAAATAGCTTCAGATGACAGGTCATTTTCTTGCTTCAGCTGCTGTACAGTGATCTGCAGCTGTTCTGCTATCGAAAACAGGGTGTCTCCTTTTTTAACGGTGTACTGGCTCACGGAAGCCGTTCTTTGCTCAATCATCAGCTTCTGTCCTGCGTATAAATGGTCAGATACAAGGCCGTTTAATTTCTTCAGGCCATCTACGCTAAGCCCATTTTTTTTGGCAATTCCCCACAACGTGTCCCCTTTTTGGACAGTGACAGATCCATCTTCAGCAGCAGGCTGTGCCGTCGCGGGTATTGCTTCTATAGAGTGGGCTGCCACCATGATAAATGGATCAACAGCCTGTTTTTTGTCGTATGTCCATTTTCCTTTATGTACTTCAAAATGCAGGTGGGTTCCTCTTGAAACACCGGTATTGCCGATCACGCCGATTTTTTGGCCCCTTGCTACTTGTTCCCCTTCTGAAACGGTCCTTTTGCTCAGATGGGCATAGACCGTTTCATATCCTTCAGGGTGAGAAATAAAGACGACGTGGCCGTATGTACTTGAAAGATAGGATTTTGTCACGGTTCCTGACTGTACGGCTGAAATGGCCGTTCCTTCAGGTGCTGCGATATCAATTCCTTTATGTTTTCCGCTTCTTGTTCCGAATGTGTCTGTTATCGTGCCCTTGACGGGATGAATCCAGCTTTTGTTTTCAGCTGGACTTTCTGCTTTTGCCAGTGTTCCTCCGACGAAGAGCAGCATGACGCATATTCCGACAATCAGAGCAATGGATAACCTTCTTAGCAAATCTAACATGAGTTCCCCCTAGTTTGTTCATTTGTCAAAAAATGACCAATACTAGTATTATGCAGTCTTTGCGGATTCATACGTTAAAGTTGTGTGAAGACGGGGGACAGCATTCTGTTAGATAAGAACTAATTATTCTTCTCTTATCTTAAATGTGAGGCTGACTTTGTGCGGATTGTTGGTTTTAAGGTGTACCCGTTCCCTTGCGCTCCAGTCACTTGCTTTCCGCGGGGAGTGCCGGGAGCCTCCTCGGCCAGCCTGCGGGGTCTCCCGTGCCCTCTTCATCCCGCAGGAGTCAAGTGCCTTCCGCTTCAGTCCACTGGTGAGTGGTGATTGAAATGCAGCCGGAATATAGTTAAGAACCTTCATAAATAAGTTGTGACGATTACAGGAATCCAAGAGAAGAAGCTTAAGATTCAGGAGCCCCGATTGCTGAAGAAGCAAAGTTACTCTAGACCAAAAACGTGAGACATAATTATGCCTGTAATTAATCCAGCCATAAGAAAAGTTGGGATACACAGTAAAATCTTTTTTCTTAATGAAATGGTATAAAATCGTTTATACAATTTTCCCAACAGAGTAAAAAAAACAACAAAAATAGAGAGAGATAACATACTTGCTATTAAATCAACTTCTGTAAAGGGCGGATTGAGGTAACCATCCAAATAATAATTTAAAATAACCAATAAACTAAACAATATAAACTCATAAAAAAGAAATTTCAGGTAATGCATTAACTACACCTCTTATGTACCATGTAAACAATTCTCATTCAATGCCTTGCCCGATTCTTCAATAATGAGGGGCAATTACCCTTTGCATCGCACCCGATAGATTAATATTAGAAAAACTATATATGATATGTTTAATTTAATTCGATTTGTTTAATTTTGGATAAGCACCGCCGATATAAAGAATTGTACCGGACTCATCTTGTGCACAACAAAACAGCTTTGTGTATACATTTGCAAACAATCTTATAGAAATTTTATCAAGCAAATCAGGTTCCAATATGAATTTGTTTGGCTTAAAAATATATGAATCTGGGAATGCATTTGTAAAGAAGGTAATGATGTCTTTATGCCTTTCTAATTCTCCCTCTGTCAATGGCACTATATTTTCTGTATTCAGCTCAAAGAACGATGTCTTTGCTGCATTGTTAGATAGTTCATATACAGATATTTTTTCCGTATAGGGTGATGGAGAGAAATAGACACATTTAACAAAAGAATCAACTTGATCCTGTTCAGCTATTACCTTTAAAAGTTCTATAGATTCTTTCTTCGCTTCTGATAGCTGAATCGTTGCTGTCTGGCGATTAGAAGAGATTTTTAGAATTTTATCGAAGTTCGGGGCTAATTCAAGAACATTTCCAATCTTATATGTATCTAAGCTGCTAAATTGATATGCGAAATTCAACCCTTCATAAACAACGAAAGGGGCTATCATAAATTGTTCGACACTGTTTAAAACAGCAGGAGGAGATATCTCAATGAATTCCCTGAGCCTCTCCATTTGCACATCTTCTTGTTCAACAGCATTGGCAGAAGGAGGCAACAATTCAGCCATATCAAGTGCATCAATTTTAGTTGCCCAAACTCGCATCCTACTAACCCCTTATAAAGTAATGTAAATCAGGATAATATCTTTCCTTTTTGGATAATCGCCCTTGAATGTTGAAGAATTACTTAAGGCTGATTAACAGATACCGTTTCTTCAAACTTCAATCCAAAGTGACTATATGTTATATGCAATCTTTCTATGGGTTCGTTATGTACAACACTTATTCCATAACTTTTATCATTTATAGTTGCCGTTCCATCATTCATCTTTTCTAACTGGGTTATTGGTGATGTGTCGGACTCAATATCAATAGTATCAATATTACTAATGCCAAATTCCTTTTCGTCAAACGTTTTGGATATAACGAAACCTTTAAGGGGATTTGTGACCTGTATTTTAAGCTTTATAGGTTCATTGTAATTATTCACCAGGACTTCATTAATCTTCAGTTTCCCAAACCCCTTATTCCCTATTGCAACAACAACTGCTTTATTATCTTGTGTTGAACCAACTGTACCACTGACCAATGGAGAATTGATTTTGAGAAAAGAATAAAGTCCAGCAAATACCAATATTATGCTTAGAGCTATAATCAAAATGAATTTCTTCATATTCCTAAACCCCCTTACTATGAAGAGGCGATCACTTTGTGCAGAAATCGCCTCCGATTGTTAAATATCAAAAAATGAATTTAATGAAATAGGTCTCTAATTTCTAGGAGGGCTTTTCTTGATTCTTCTATTTTATATACTTCCAGTTCAAATGAGCCTTTTTGTTGTACGGATTCAAGAACAGGATTAAGATCACTTGAATAATACGTTTTATTTAAAGTATATCTAATTTGGCAAGTCGAAGGACTTACCTTATTCGCATTAATAATCACTTCTTCAGGGCTCATACTTGTAAAAGTATGCTGAAAAGTATCTATAAAAGAAATATCTTTGCTTTCACCCAAAAATTTTTCAATGCTTGATAATTCAATCCAGACATTTGGTAAAGCTGCTGTAAATCCCCGATTATGAACTTCTAAGTCTACACATATGCTCGGCAAACGATATTCCACTTCTTTTAATATATATTTGAAATAAGAGAACCCATCTTTTGAAAATATCTTTGTCATCTATAACCAAATCCTTTTTATTGCTTAAATAAAATCTTTCGTAAAAGAGATATGTACTTATGTGCCACAATCTATTGATGTCTAAAATCATATTTGCCACCAGGAACCTTTAATGTATGACCGTTTATTACTACGGTCTCATTATCTGTCCAAGTAATATTTGCAGAGCTCTCACGATAGTTCCAATATATATTTTTTGATTTGTTTTCTTCTTTATTGAATACTAATTCACCTCGAATCGAATAAGAGGTGGTTGCTCCTCCATTTGTGATATATGCTTTTAAGGTGTACTTCCCATCCGGTGATTTAACTTCAGTAAGATACGATCCTGTGGGCAGCCTGTTCATATCATAAAAGGCCCAGTAAACTCCATATCCTAAAAAAGCCATTACCAATAATCCAACTATTGAAATTCTAATAAATATCACTTTGTACTTTCTATTTACCTCATCTTCAGAAGTCATATTTTTCTGTTTTAAAAACATCTTTTTTACTCCTTTACCTAAATCAAATTACATTACTACATCACTCCTGCATAACGATTTTCAATCAGTCTTTTAATGGCATCTACAACTAATGCTGGTTCATCATTTTGTATGTAATGTGTACTGTCTTCAGCAATTATAAATTCACTGATAGAAGATATTTGAAGAAGTTCTTCTTGCATTGTATTCCATAAATCTTGTGACTTGGATGAGTAGTGATTTTTTTTGCCTGCAGAAAGGACTATTAAGGGAATGTTTAATTTCTTTTGGTCTTCTTTTATTTGATTTAAACTTTGCATAAATTCTTCATAATTACCTTCGTGAACAAATTGCTTATTGTAAGCTTCTTGAAACTCTTGAGACATCGTTGGAAGAAATCTTTCTCTGTAATCCTCAGGAGTAGAATCCACTAGAAGCAGCCCACAAACATTTTCAGGGTAATTACTAGCAAACAGCCGTGCATTTACACCCCCAAAAGAGTGCCCTACAAGTATATATGGAGGAATTATATTCAATTTATCTAAAAGTTCTTTCAGTTCCTTTACCATCTCTCTGCTATTCCTAGGATTAGAACTTGGCTCGCTTCTGCCTAGACCTGCTCTATCATACACAATAACTTCTGTCAGCAGAGAAACTTCAGAAATTATGGCATTCCACCCTTTTGAATAATCCCCATACCCAGCATCCATAACAACGGTTGGCTTATCCTTTTTTTCTCCAAGCAAGTTAGCAAACATTAAAAAATCACATACTTTTATATACATCTCTTTAGACATATTGATAAGATCCCCACTTTTTTGTGCCTTTGTTAATAGACATTAGCTTATTTAATTTAGCCCTTTAACGAAATAACCAATATTTACAATAATATCACAAATATCCCATCTGCTAGCCGGAAAATCTGAAGCCATAAATAAAGTCACAGCACCCTCCTGCTTTTTTTGTTAACGGCAAAAAAAACCCTAAAGCGTCATGCTAAGGGTTTCGTTTAGGGAAGGAAAACCTGAAATCACACGTTATTTAGCAGGGGGAATAGCTTAAGAAGTAGCAGGCTAATTCGCCCCTCTTTTAGCGGTGTTTTTTTGCATAATAAAACACAGTTCATATTGAACTGAATTAATACGCCGCCGAGTGCGGAGAAATATATTATTATTTTCTTTATCGATCTGTAATAGCACCTAAAATAGCTAAAAATAACTTTTTCACTAAATCCTACATCCCCTGTTTATAAAATTCTTTACGAGTTATCTCTTCTTTATTTTTCGATAATATAATGATTTCATAAGTATCAATTGCTCGTAAAGTAGAAGGTAGATTATTTGCTACGACACATTCATTAGCTATATTAATAAGTTTGTTTAGATTCTCATCGCCGTTTAAATTGTTTTTCTTAAATGATGTCTTAATGAAAATTTTTATAGGTTTAGGATTAAAATCAATTGCGACCCCCGCATATTCATCTGTATTCTTCTTTAAGGCATCATCTATTTCTTTAGTGACTTCCATCCAGCCGAGCTCAACATCATTAGCTTGGAGTGGTTGGATACCCTCAGACTCTGTAAATGTAAATTTTGTCCCTAGGTAAAATAGGAAAATAAATAAAAAAATAATAATTGCTGCTTCTACTGCATTTTTTCTCTCATTATTTTTTAATTCTTTATCATCTCTATATTTTTGTTGTATTCTTCTTATTAAATCTTTATTCATTAAAGGGCCGCCCCTGTTCATAGTGAATTCTGTTGAATCCGGTATAAAGTTCAATAAGACATCAATTTGCTGATTCATTTAGAAGATTCTTTTCTTTTTTCAAAAGGATATTTTAAATGCTGCCCAATTCCTCAATAAGAAAAGGCGATCCACTTTGATGCAATAACCCCCTAAACTTGAATAAAAAAATCAGCTAATCTCGCAACATTTAATTAATTTCGAAATGACTTCTGATTTTTTTCTGATGTCGAAAATATTTTCAATAGGCAGTACTGCATACCACGAATTAAAAGTATTTTCAGTTAACACAGGATTATCATATATCAAATCTATTCTTAACCTTTTATTCACATTTAGAGAGTTAGATAAATCCCTATAGACCTCATTCATTCTATTCTCATCAAATACACTTTCAATCGAAATTTTTCCGTATATCCCATTCCACCAAGTTACAAAGGATTTAACACTCTCAGAATATCCAGATACTCCTGTTTCATTGTCCTTAAACAACTTTTGATAAAATGTTTTATCCAGATTTAATGTTCCATTATGATCGTATAAGCCGCTTTGACAATTTCTAATTACTGTCTCGTTCCATACTTCTGTAAAAATATTTTCAAATTCATCTTCTAAGAGCCCCCACGTTGAACTATAAACGTATGGAAACAAAGGATTTTCCCGGTCTTGATTTTGACTGTTTATATATATGTTTTGGACATAAATCAAATAATTCAAGGAATAAGGAGCGTTAACTTCCAGTTCAAATCCGCTAAGTCCTACTTCCTTTTGAGTATCCTCCATAAGTCTTTTCCCTCCTGCTCCCAAACAAAATAACCAATATTTACAATAATATCACAAATATCCCATCTGCTAGCCGGAAAATCTGGAACCATATATAAAGTCTCAGCACCCTCCTGCTTTTTTTGATAACGGCCAAAAAACCCGCAAGCGTCAGGCTGCGGGTTTTTCCTGTTATTCCTCAAGATCGACAGGGTTTGGCGAGAACGGGACGGGCACGGCCTGTGTTACGTCCATTTCACCAATTCTGCCGGCTTCGATTCCTTCGAATTTTACACTTTCGTAGCCGAAATCTTTAGCGGTCATCAAAATCGCTTCGAGCATCAGTGTATCTGTTTCGTTATCATCAATTGTTGAGGCGTCTGTGAATTCAATGGTTACTCCATTATCTGTTTCTTTTATTTCATCGATGACAACTGTTTCTTCGATCACCGGTTTTAATCCGAGTGTCCCTTTTTCTTTCATAGCCGTCAGGGCATCTGTCAGCTTGTTAAAGGATAGAAGAGAAGGCGCCAGGAATTTAGGTGAGTTCAGGCTCTCCTGATACAGGAAATAGGCTTTCTTTTTGAACTTTTTGAAAGTCAGCTTATCCTGATAGCCATACGCTCCGATTTCCGCTCCTTTTTCGCCGCGGGTATAATAGTCAGCCTGAGAGGCATCCTGCCAGCGGAAAGACTCTTCAAGACCTTCTGTAAAGAGCCTGTTTTCCGTTTCTGAGCTTGATTCCGCATAGGAATTCCCTTTAATGTCAACAGACATCCGTTCTTCTCCTGTCTCATACGAGAGCTTTGTTCCTGAGAGCGCAGAAGGACTCAGTCCGGCGCTCATCGGGTCAAATGAAGTCAGCGCCGTCTCAAAAAGAGTCATGTACGAGTCAGAGGAATCGAACTGAAAGCTGAGCGGTATCGTATTTTGAACCTGAAGATCGGGATAGGCAACCGTTACAATCGTTTGATTGTCCTTTGTCCTTGCTACAAATGATTTTTTCTCAGGCTCTGGTGCAGATTTTGCTTCTAATTTCATGTCTGCGTTTTCTTCAGACACCTGGCCGCTTTCAGCTGCTTTATCCGCACTGTACTCAGACCTACTTTCACTCATCTGGAAGTTCTGAAGGAAAAAGGGTGAAAGGATTAAAAGAATAAAAAGGGCGGCAAAGCTTGCAAGAGCCGGTGTTTTCCACTGAACTTTCTTTTTGTGCATACGCTGCTGCAAACTGGTGTAGATTTGCTGCTGCGTCCTCCGGTCTTTGATATCTGGCATTGCTTGAAGTTTATCGGTAATCTGCTCATCGTTCCATTTTGATTGATTCATCCCTTTGCTATTCCCTCCTTCCTGATCGAGTGTTCAGATAATTTATTTTTCAGAGCTTTCAGCGCTCTGTGCTGGGTCGTTTTCACTTTGCTTTCCGTAAATCCGAGGGCTGCTGCTGTATCGGCAATGGACATTCCCTGAATATACCTTAAGATAACGACGGCCCTCTGATCGACTGTGCATGTATCAAGCGTCCGGTAAACCATCTGCATCTCTTCATTTAAAGCAGCGATTTCCTCCGGCAGCGGCTGATGATCCCGTATTTGCTCTCGGTCCCAGTCAAACGCTTCAAAAATTCGCTGTTTGAGTGTTTTCTGTTTGCGGAAAAAATCAATCGCAACATGTCTTGCAATGGAGAGGATCCAGGTTTTTTCACTGCTCCGTCCTTCAAAACTGCTGTGTGATTTTAATATTCGTATATACACTTCCTGAACGAGGTCCTCGGCCTGTTCACGATTCTTCACCATATAAAACAAGAACTGGAAAAGATCGCTGTGATATTTTTCATAAATCCTTTGAAAGGCCTCTTCCATGAACGAACCTCCAATCAATACATTAGTCGGAATGAAGAATAAAAAGTTACACATCTTTTACTATATCGGGATTGCATAGAAAAAGGAAGGCAGTTTCCGCCTTCCTTTTCAAAGAAATTATGACTCTTTCTTTTTCGTAAATACGATGGCACTTCTTTCATACTCCACATCTTTTGAACCGAGTCTGGCATTTGCCGCTCTCGCTGCCGCAAAGAAAAAATCGGAAAGTCTGTTCATATACGTTAAAACATGCTCATTGATTTCCGTTTCTTTTTTGAGCGAAACAATACAGCGCTCCGCTCTTCTTGCTACGGTCCTTGCCACATGGATGGCAGCGGCCGCCTCTGTTCCCCCAGGTAGAATGAACCGCTCGAGCGGAGGGGCTTCTGCTGTGTACGCATCAATTCGCGTTTCAAGAAACTCAATCATGTCAGGTGTTGTTTTATAGGGATACTTTTGCTTGCCGTGGATGACAGCAAGATCGCTTCCGCAGTCAAAAAGTTCATGCTGGATTTTTTCAAATTCCTGCTTCATGTCTTTCAGAGTTTCATCGTTCATCCATGTCATGGCAAGACCGGTAAAAGAGTTTACCTCATCGATTGTTCCGTAGGCTTCTACCCTCAGGTCATCCTTATCGACACGGCCCCCGATAATGCTTGTTTTCCCTTTATCGCCGGTTCTAGTATACAAATTCATATTCAGCAGCTCCTGTCCTTTGTTCTCAGACTGTCTTGCCTAAGCTAAAAAGAAAGTCTCTCTCTTATTCTGCCATTATTTTATTGAAGTGTAACGCCATAATCGTTTTTACACAGATAATACTGAAACGTTTTTTGCATAACCGGGTACAGCACAAGAAAGAAAATGCCGTTTCCTGCTGCATGCATCGTATCAAACGGGATTCCTGCAAGATAGTAGGCAAGTCCGTTATCTGTCAGGACAAACATATTCAGAGAAACGATGAATCCAAAAAGATATCCCGCAAGAACAGCTGCCGGGCTAAAAATGAGCAGCCTGTTTCTTTTAACCGCTTTTCCAAGCAGGCCGAATACGAGAGCCAGAATCCCCCATGCAAGCATCTGCCAGATTGTCCACGTTCCCATGCCAAGCAGCAGGTTGCTCAGGAAACAGCCTAGCACTGCGACAATCATTCCATTAACCGGTCCGAGCAGAATCGCCGTGATGAGGATGATGGCTGTCATCGGCTGTATGTTCGGAACAAATTGAAAGGAAAGTCTGCCGACAACGGACAAGGCTATAAGCAGAGACAGAAGACTGATTCTTCTTGTTGTCATTGTTTCTCACGCTTACTCATAATTCCGCAGATCAAATTCAATTTTATCGCCGTCTTTCAGTTTAATGTCATTAGCTCCTGTCATGGCATCTTCCCCGTTAACGATTAAATGCCAGTATGTTTTGTCCGCTTCGCTCGCCTGGATGCCTTCAATTCCGTTGATAAAACCTCCGGACTCTTCAATTTCAAAGTTCTCCTTCATGGCATCCATCAAGTTTTGTCCTTCTTCAAATGCAATTTCTTTAGCGTCTACTTTCTCTGCCATTTCATTTTTTGTCAGCGTGACAGATGCTTTCAGCTCTTCAGCCTGCTCTTTGCTCTCAGCAGCAGGTTTTGTTTCTTCCGTTTTAGGCTGCTCTGCCGCATTTCCGCAGGCACTCATCAGTGTCAGAAGAATGATTGCGAGAAAACTGTAAAATTTGTTCATGTTCCATCTCTCCTCTTGTTGTTGTGTATGTATTGGAAAAGCAAAAAGCCCATCTTATAGAAGATGGGCTTTTAAAACGGCATAGAAGAAACTGCAGGCACTCATGCCATACCTGTGCCGTTTCTATGCTCAAATCCCCGAAGAATAGTAACGTTCGAAAGATCCCGGCAGGTCTACTGACTCGTGCTTCATCCTCAAGCCTGCACCTTCCCGTCTGAATTCTGACAGTGGTCTAAAAGCAGGTATTGTCTGCACTTACAGTTGCGGGGACAGTCCAGGCATTTCACCTGATTCCCTATTAAGCAAAGTTTGCACCAGTTTCTTTTCGTATTCACTTTTATATCCAGCTTTTATTGTACCTAAAACGACATGCGGCATCAACAGGTGTTTCGTATGAAACAAGAATATTCGTCAGATTCTATCAGGATAAACGGTTTTTCGAGGCAGAAAGAAACTGAATGTTGTTCCTTCATTTACTTTGCTGTGCACATTAATCGATCCTGAATGGGCATCGACAATGTTCTTGGCAATCGCAAGACCAAGGCCAGTTCCGGAGCGGCCTCTCGTCCTCGCCTTATCTGCTTTGTAAAAACGCTCAAAAACAAACGGAAGGTCTTCTTCGACAATTCCTGTGCCCGTATCCTTCACATCAACTTTAATACCGCCGGCAGCAGACTGCACAGCCATTTCGACTGTACCGCCCTCAAGTGTATGCCTGATAGCGTTATCCACGAGATTCGTCAGAACCTGTTCAATTTTATCCGGATCCAAAACAAATTCAGGTTCGTCAAGTGTAATGCTGGAGGTGAGCGTAATGTCTTTTTCTCTTGCAAGTCCCTGGAACTTCCGGTTTATTTTTTCAATAAATTCATGAATGGAAATGCTCTCGAGATTAAGGGTGATATGACCCGCTTCCATCCGGGCAAGATCGAGCAGATCATTGACAAGCCTTCCCATTCTGAGCGATTCATCGTAGATAACCTGTGCAATCTCTTTTTTCTCTTCATCCGAGCTTGCAATATCATCCACAATAGCTTCAGAATACCCCTGGAGCATGGCAATCGGCGTTCTCAGTTCATGGCTGACGTTTGCGATAAAGTCTTTGCGCAATTTATCAAGCCTGCGCTCTTCTGTCATGTCCCGAAGCACGGCAACAGCCCCCCGGACGTACGACTGATTGTAAAGCGGGCTCATGACAAGCACCCAGCTTCTTCCCTGAAGGGTTACTTCAACGATATGCTCTCTTTCTGTGTTGACTACCCGCTGGAACAATTCCTTTGCTTCCGGCGGAATTTCTTCCCCTTCATTAATCTGCATTTTCTGTTCATAGTACCATGACTGCAGGAAGCGTTCTGCAGGAGGATTGGTCACGAGAATCGTTCCATCAATATTAAGCGTGATAACCCCGTCTGCCATACTGCTTAAAATGCTCGTTAAGTGCTCTTTCTCCTGATTGAGAGCGTTGATGTTAAACTTCAGCTGTCTGCCCATCTGATTGAACGCAATGGCGAGCTCCCCTATTTCATCGTGGCTCAAAATAGGAACTTTTGTATCAAAATTGCCGCGTGTCAGCTCTTGTGTCGCCTCTCTCATTTTTCTCAATGGATAGGTAATTCTAGTAGACAGGAAAAAGGCAAAAACCGTTGTCAGAATGATGGCTATACCTGCCGCAAGAAGAATGTATTTTGTCGTGTGCTCGGTTGTCTTTTGGACGGCCTGCAGGGACTGTGACATAAAAACGGCTCCGTCCTTGCCGTCACTTGTTTTATAGGGAACACCGACTACAAGCACTTCCTCCTTGTTTCCGGAGTTTTTTTGCTGTTCTTCAGGCAGCCGCGTGAGCTTGCTTACATTTTTCTGATCCTGAAACACCTTTGACAGCTCTCTGTCAGCGCGGATATCCTCCATGCTGAAGGTTGGCGTGTTTTCATACTTTTTTGGTGAAAACCAGTATTCATTTTCGTTTTCGGCTATCACAATGCTTGTCAGTTCATCCGCAAGCTCCCAGGTGATGGATCTTGCAAGCTCCTGGTCTTCATGGTTTTCCAAAATAACAGACACTTTGTTGGCCAGCTGCGTCAGTTCGTTCTCGGCTTCATCCACATGAAAGCTTTCAATAAATTGAAGCAGCAAAACGGTCAAGACAAATAAGACGAATGATACGAGAAGCAGGATGGTAAACCAGAGTTTACCGACTACGCTTTTCCAAAACATCATTCACTGCCTGCCTCAAACTTGTAGCCGACACCCCAGACCGTCACAATCATCGAGGCAGCATCGGGTGAAACTTTGCTGAGTTTCTCTCTAAGACGCTTAACATGTGTATCAACCGTTCTCAAGTCTCCGAAAAACTCATACTGCCATACTTCTTTCAAAAGCTTCTCACGGTCATACACTTTATCAGGCGTTTTCGCCAAAAAGTAAAGAAGCTCATATTCTTTCGGCGTTAAGCTGACTTCTTTTCCATCAGCAAGAACGCGGTGGGCATCATGGTCAATGGAAAGATGCGGGAAGACAATCACGTTTTTGGCCTTTGTCTCTGTTTTAAGGAATGAAGTCGTCGAAGAGCGTCTCAGAAGGGCTTTCACTCTCAAAACAACTTCTCTCGGGCTGAAAGGCTTAACGATATAGTCATCTGTGCCGACCTCAAATCCCTGTACCCTGTTCACTTCTTCCCCTTTTGCCGTAAGCATAATGATCGGCGTTGCTTTTTTCAGGCGAAGCTGTCTGCACACCTCAATGCCGTCAATGCCCGGCATCATCAAATCAAGCAGAATCAGATCATATTCTTCTGCAAGAGCCATCTCCAGAGCGTCGCTTCCGTTGTCGGCTTCTTCAATCTGATAGTTTTCCCGTTCAAGGTACATCTTCAGCAGTCTTCTGATTCTGTCTTCATCATCTACAACAAGTATTTTATAGTTTGGATTGGTTTCCATAGAGGTTCCTCCTGAATTAGAAAAGTGTAAGCGGACGTTCAGCTCCGGGAGCCAGATAAGAAATCACCTGAAAAGTCCGGGTTTAGACTTTTTAGGGGATTTTGTTCTGGCAGAGGAGCTGGCCGCTGAAGCTAGACAATGAAATGCGTAAGCGGCCATAAGAATGATTACTTCCTATTTTACCAAAAAACCTTCACTTTATAGGAGTGAAGGCTCTTTTAAAACGTATTTTAAGCGTAAGAATGCAAACCGGCGATGACAAGGTTCACAAAAATCAAGTTGAACATGATGATAGCAAAACCGATCACAGCAAGCCAGGCCGACTTTTCTCCCTGCCAGCCTTTTGACAGCCGCAGATGGAGGTATGCTGCATAAAACAGCCAGGTAATCAATGCCCAGACTTCCTTCGGATCCCAGCCCCAGAAACGTGTCCATGCAATCTGCGCCCAGATCATGGCAAAGATCAGCGCGCCTAATGTGAAGACCGGAAATCCGATTGTTACCGAACGGTATCCAATTTCATCAACAAGGTCCAGGTTGACGTTTTTCACGAGCGGCTGCAAAAAGGCGGAGATCCGCTTTCTTAAAATCAGGCGAAGCGCACCGTAAAGCAGCAATCCTGTTCCAAGCGACCAGAGCACGGTATTCAGTTTTCGTGCTGAAATCAGGGCCGGAACTTCAACAGCAGCTTCCATTTTTCCTTCTGTCAGGAGCTCACCTTTATGGGGACCTACAAGAGCAGGAAGGTTATAGACCATTTCCGCTTGCTGTTCATTTTTATCTGTCCATTGATAGACAGCTTCATAATCCATGATTCTGAATGTGCTTGTTATCGCAATAAACGCAATGGTTGCAACCAGGGCGTACATCACCGTCTCAAGCCAGAACGTCTTTTTGGATTTAACAGACTGATCAACCGTGCGAAGCAGATAAATAACGCCGGCAATGAAGCTGATGGAGAGGATTGCCTGTCCAAGAGCCGCAGTGGTCACATGGATGTGAAGCCAGCTGCTCTGCAAAGCCGGAATCAGCGGAGATATGTCTGTTGGAAACATGCTTGCATAGGCAATCAGAAGCAAGGCAACAGGAAGTGTAAACAATCCAAGAACCGATACTTTATAAATAAAATAGAGGACAATAAATGCCAGAACAAGCATCATGCCGAAAAACGTTGTAAACTCAAAAAGATTGCTGACAGGAGCATGACCGGAAGCCATCCATCTTGTAATAAAATAGCCGGTCTGTGCTGCAAACCCGGCGATTGTTACCGCAATGCCTGCAGACGCCCATTTTGTAGGCTTTTTATATTCTTTTCTCTTGTCGCGGATTGCTCCTGCAAAAAGAAAGGTTGCAGCCAGGTATAGAAAGAATGCTGCAAATAGCAAATTACTGCTTAAAGCCGCCACACCTTTTCCTCCTCATCGCTTTATTTCTCATCTGACTGGTCAGCCGGCTTTTCAATCACTGTTCCTTCAAGCACAGCTTCCATTTCCTTTTTAATGCCGTACCAGTTTTTATTGGTATGGCCTGCAAGGAGAATGGCATCCCCGTTCCGCCTGATCCAGATGCGGCGGTGATTCCAGTACATGCCCTGAGTGACACCGATCATGAAAATGGCTCCGCCAAGTCCAAGGAACCAGAGGGTATTGTCTTTTCTTACTGTAAGAGCAGAAAGGTTTTTCGTTTCGACTCCTTCAAACTTCATCTTCATCTGATTATCTTCACTCGGCTCAATCGTCTGCTGAATCGCAACAAAACTCGTCTCGCCCTCAGGTTTATCAGGAGAAATCATTTTAAAAACAAATGCCGGGTTATCCGGTATTCTTGTTTTCGTTGCCGGCTCTCCCTCGCTGTTGAAATAAAAATCAGGAAGGTAGCTTGCAACTTCCACTTTATAGCCATTGCCAAGGTCATACTGTTTTTTCGGATCAAGCAGATCTATGGCAAGTTCACCAAAGCTCTCTTCCGTCTCTTTGTCTATCAGACTGAATTTCATCTTGTTTAATTCGTTCAGTTTGAAATCAACTTGATAAAGAGCATACGAATCATGCTTTAACGGCTGATTCACTTTAATCTGCTCATCCTTTATTTTCTCAAGCTCTGGATCGGCGCCAATAAGGGCTTCTCCTTTTCGTTCAAATAAGGTGACATTTGTCTGATAGTTTTTGGCTACACTGCCGTCTCCTACTCTAGTAATCGCGTTTTCAAATACTTCATCTTCGCTTTCTTTCTGGTAGGTTTCCATAATGAACTGATCGCTTTTCAGAAAATACTTGCCGTCTGTTCCAGGGATGACCTTTGTTTCTCCTTCGCGGATCCACAAGACATCATCCACATACATGCCCGGCACAAACCTGAGCATCGCTCCAAACAAAAAGATGATCAGACCAATGTGGTTGACATAAGGTCCCCATCTTGAAAAACGGTTTTTTTCGGCCAACAGGCTGCCGTTCTCTTCTCTGACATGATAGCGTTTTCTCTCAAGCTTTTCTTTCACCATTTCCAGCTGCGCATCTGCGTCAGTGACAGACGGTGTCTCGCTGAACAGGCGCTGTCTTCTCATAAAACTTTCATGGCGCGTGACGCCCTGCTTTTTCAGCGCCCTGTAAAGCGGTACAAACCGGTCAAGGCTTGCAATGACAAGCGAAGCCGCCAGCGCCCCGATCAGGACGATATACCACCACGAGCTGAAAAGTTCATGAAATCCAAGCTGATAATAAAGCTGGCCGATTACGCCGTATTCTTCCCGGTAGAAATCTTTAGGCGTCACATTCGGCGGTATGTACATCACTTGAGGAAGAATGGTGCCGATCGCTGACGCTATTAATATCAGAACGATAATCCAAATCCCGACTTTTACGGAAGAAAAGAAATTCCAGATCTTGTCGACCGGGGTTCTTTTATAGGTCTGGGACCGTCTTGCACTGCCGTCATACTTCATATCAAGCAGCTTGCTTCCGTTCTCCTTTTCCTGAATAGGACGGCCGCAGGATTCGCAGAGAACCGTTCCATGCGGATTGCTGTGGCCGCATAAGCATTTCACTTCATTCATGATGAAAACTCCCCGTTTACGGCTTGATTGATTCCATATAATCCCTGACCATCCGCTCATTCATCTGGCCAGTGATAATTTCTTTCACTACTCCATTTTTGTCAATGAGAAATGTAGTCGGAAGCGGGACAACTCCATATGCCTCCAAGACTTGTGAGTCTTTATCAAGGACCACGGGAAAAGATAAATCATATGTTTCCATAAAACTCTGCACGGCAACGTTTGACTCTGCGATGTTCACGGCAAGAATTTCAACGCCCTGGTCTGAATAATAATCATACTGGCTCTGCATATAGGGCATCTCGCGTTTGCACGGCTCACACCATGTTCCCCAGAAATTCAGAAAAACACCTTTTCCTTTGTAATCAGAAAGCTGGTGCTTTTCCCCTTTCAGGTCTGTTAATACGAAATCAGGCGCCTCGCTGCCAACCTTCACCTTTTCTTTGCTTGAGAAAAAATTTGTGTATAACGTATATCCCAGCGCCCCGGCAAGCAGGGCGAGGATAATGGATCTCATGATCAGACGTCTTTTTTTCTTCATTGAAAACTCTCCCATATCCTCATACATTTCAACTCATTATATCACTGTTTTTTTGGAACATTTTCCTGATAATTTGAAGTTTATGTGAAAATTAAGGCGCTTACTTTCCGAATTTGGCAAGGGATCTGAGCTGTTTTACCTCATGCGGGGAAAGCTCGCGGGCATCGCCTGTTTTCAGTCCCTTCAGGTCAAGGAAGCCGTATGTTTCGCGCTTCAGCTTAAGAACCGGGTGACCAATCGCTTCAAACATGCGGCGCACCTGTCTGTTTCTGCCTTCATGAATCGTCAGTTCCACAATGCTTGTCTGCTTCTTTTTATCAAGAGATACAAACTTCACCTTTGCAGGAGCCGTTTTTCCGTCTTCAAGCATAACCCCTTTTTCAAGCGATCTCAGCGTTTCACGCGGAGGAATGCCTTTGATTTTTGCCACATAGGTTTTTTCAACCTCGCTCTTTGGATGCATCATCAAGTTGGCAAATTCGCCGTCATTTGTCATGATGACAAGGCCGGACGTATCATAATCAAGCCTTCCCACCGGATAGATGCGCTCTTTAATATGCTGGAAGAAATCTGTCACCGTTTTTCTTCCTTTATCGTCAGAAGCAGTCGAGACCACTCCGCGCGGTTTGTAAAGAATAAAATACACAGGTTCTTCTTTTTCAACAGGAATTCCGGCAACTTCAACACGGTCGTTTCCGGATACTTTTATCCCAAGCTCCCGGACTGTTTTTCCATTCACTGTCACTTTTCCTTCTAATATAAGCTCTTCCGCTTTCCTTCTTGATGCAAGGCCTGCGTGAGCTATCACTTTTTGCAAACGTTCCATTCTTTTCACCTCGTTAACATCTTACTGCTAAAAATTTGATTAGACAAGTTTACGTGGCATGCACGAAGCCTTATTATCTCACAAAAATGATGCGCCTGCTCAAAAATCTTCATAACCTCACATTCAGGCATATAAAAAAGCCTTCCGGGTGAGGAAGACTTGTATTCTCTGCCTTTAAAAAGCAAGCATGACAATAAAGATAGCGGCCGCAATCCCAAGCAAGTCTGCGAGAAGCCCCACTTTCAGCGCATCTCCCATTTTTTTCACACCAACCGCACCAAAGTAAACAGTCAGGATATAGAGCGTTGTATCCGTGCTCCCCTGCATGACAGCGGCCAGCCTTCCGATAAAGGAATCCGGTCCGTAGGCGGCAATCAAATCTGTCGTCATGCCAAGTGCGGCAGTCCCTGAAATCGGCCGGATAAAAGCGAGGGGAACAATTTCACTCGGCACACCGATCGCATCCAGGGCAGGCTTCATCATCCCGACGAAAAACTCAAGCGCACCAGATGCGCGGAAAATGGTGATGGCTACGAGCATTCCTACTAAATAAGGAATAATGGAAAAGGCAATCTCAATTCCTTCCTTGCCGCCTTCAACAAACGTTTCATAGGTCGGCACTTTCTTAAACGTGCCGTACAGAAGAATGAACCCGATCATCAGGGGAATCATCCATAGAGATATGATACTGACAAGCCCCATCCTTATCTCCTCTCCTTCCGCATTCTTCTATGGTAGAAATAGCGGTCTATCAGAATGGCGCCAATGGCGGAAATGATGGTTGCAAGGAGAGTCGGTCCAACAATATCAGTGGGTGACTTTGACCCGTACGTCATCCTCACCGCAATGACTGTCGTTGGAATCAGCGTAATACTTGATGTGTTCAGCGCGAGAAACGTGATCATCGACCTGCTTGCATCCGTTTTGTTCCCATTCAGCTTTTTCATCTGTTCCATCGCTTTAATGCCAAGAGGGGTGGCTGCATTGCCCAGACCGAAAAGGTTCGCCATCATGTTCGACAGAATGTAGCCCATTGCCGGGTGTTCAGGTGGGATCTCCGGAAAGAGTCTTTTAACAAGCGGCTTGAACAAATTGCTCAATTTTTCAAGAAGTCCTGCTTTTTCCGCCACCTTCATCAGACCAAGCCAGAACACAAGCACACTGATCAAGCCGATGCTGATCGTAACAGCATCTTTTGCCCCTTTAAAAACCGCAGCATTCACTTCTTCCATCGTGCCGTTCACCATGGCAAATACAATTCCGATGACGGTCAGCCCCACCCATATGATGTTAATCATGTCCGCTGTAGCCCGCTCCGATAAAAAATAGCTTCCGGAATTTTTCCCAAAGAGGGGCATTCGGTTTGTTTGTCAGGCCATTATCATAGTAAATGGGCACTTCATCGACACGTTCATCTTCTACAATAACGGACATTTTCCCGACGACATTCGGAACATCTTCCGGCTTATCCCATTTTTTATCCGGTTTGATGAGCGTGATGTCGATTCTGATTTCATCCTCCTCTTCATCATTCAGCGGATAGTACACATCTCTTTTGATGAAAAGACGGTTCTTATAGATCTTCTCCTGAATATCTTTCAGCGTTCCCGACTCTTTCACTTTAAAAAGCTCATAATCTCTGTATGCCATATTGAACATGGCAATATGATCATTCCAGTCATCAGAAGCATCAATCGTCACAGCCACAAGGTTCATGCCCTCTTTAGAAGCAGTTGACACAAGCGTCCGCTTCGCCCGTTTCGTATACCCCGTTTTCCCGCCGGTGCTGTACTCATAAAGACTTGTCAGCAGTTTGTTTTTGTTTCTCCACACCCGGTCCCACTGCTCATTCGGATTAGGAGCACGGTGCACCTTAGTGCCTGATATTTTCTGATACATCGGGTTTTGCATGGCATACCTTGTCAGAATCGCCATATCATAGGCCGTTGAATAGTGGTTTTCATGATCATCCAAACCGTGCGGATTCGCAAACTCCGTGTTCATCATGCCGATTTCCGCCGCCTTCTGGTTCATCATATGGACAAACCCTTCAACACTACCCCCGACATGTTCTGCTATTGCAACAGCCGCATCATTTCCGGAACGGAGCATCAGGCCGTATACAAGGTCCTCAAGCTTGATCTTCTCCCCCTCCTGAAGGTACACCGCCGACCCTTCAGTATGTATTGCGCGATTGCTGACCGTTGCCTTTTCATCCATCTTTCCGGATTCAATCGCAAGGATGGCCGTCATAATTTTAGTAATGCTCGCAATCCTCCGCTTTGTATGGGCGTCTTTTTCAAAAAGGATTCTTCCTGATTCCTGTTCAAGCAGTACAGCACTTCTTGCACTGACGCCCATCGCATCAGCCTTATGCGGCAGACCCGAAATAAGCAAAAGGCAAACAAGTGCGGTCACTGCGATCTGTTTCCATTGCCGCACAGCCCCCACGTCCTTTGATCGTTTTGTACAAGTTTATGCGGATGGACAAAGGATATGAAGGAATAATTTTTGCTTTTGGAAAGAAAGTGTCATTTCGGTAGAGTGGTTGCTTACCCTCGCAGATCGTTTTACAGTTTGCGAGGGTACGATTTGTGACTTTGCTTACCCTCGCAAATCGTTTCTCGGTTTCCGAGGGTGCGATTCATGAGTTTGCTTACCCTCCCACATCGTTTTTCGGTTTCCGAGGGTACGATTCACACGCTTGCTTACCCTCCCAGATCGTTTTTCGGTTTACGAGGGTACGATTCATGGGTTTGCTTACCCTCCCAGATCGTTTTTCGGTTTACGAGGGTACGATTCGAGCCTTTGCTTACCCTCCTAGATCGATTTACAGTTTACGATTTACAGTTTACGAGGGTACGATTCATGGGTTTGCTTACCCTCCCAGATCGTTTCTCGGTTTACGAGGGTACGATTCGAGCCTTTGCTTACCCTCCTAGATCGATTTACAGTTTACGAGGGTACGATTCACTGCTTTGCTTACCCTCCCAGATCGATTTACAGTTTGCGAGGGTACGATTCGTCCGGTTGCTTACCCCAAAATCAAATTCAGGCACGCACTTCGTCACAATTCCGCACAACAAAAAACAGCTGCCCACTGGACAGCTGCTCACATATTTATTTAGATTGAATCATTTTTGTACGGTAATCGGTTTCGTAGTACTCAAGCTCTTCGCGGATCTCCTGAAAGCCGCTTTCGAGTGAAGCAATCATCGTTTGAAGAGTTGCCGGTACAGCATGGCGGTATTTGATGGCGTTTTTGCCTGTATAGGCGGACCTGCTGTCTTCATACCACACATCATTTTTCGGATTATAAAACTCTTCAATGCACTGATGATAAATTTTATAAAGCGCCTTTTCGGCAGCAGGCTTTCTGAAAGGCTCGTTCTGAAGCACGATTTTGCAAGCTTCAAGCCCTTCCTCACAGTAGACGGACAGCCTTCTCAGATTGCGGAAAAGATCTTCGTAATACTCCTCTTCTCCTCCCGCTTCCTCGTTTAAAAAGGATGAGATTGTCGCATGGTTTAAAAATGTATTCAACTCATTGACGACATTCCCCAAAAAACGTTCTACTTGTTCTGTTTGTGCTTTTACAATGGCATTTCCCACTTGAGACACTTCCCTTCCGTTTGTTTAGATTTCTTTATGTACAGTCATTTTCAGTTTTTCAGCAGCATCTTTAATACTGATCCTGCCATGCTCTTTAATGTGAGCCGGAATCTCCAGGGCCTGCTGGAGATTGATTCCATCCAAGTACTTGAGAAAAACATCCTGTTCATTTACATAAAATCGTTTCCGCTTTAAGAGCGATTCATTTTGAATAATGCAAATTAACGCCAGTACATCCTTTATTGCCGCATCTTTGAAAAGGCCAGGGTTTTGGCCGGCAAACACCTCTTCAAAGTACCTGACATACAGGACGTGAAACGTTTTTTCGGTTTTACCTGTGACAATCGTGATTTCAGAGCGGTTAAAAAAATCCTCGGATGTATTCGGCATCTCTTTTTCTAACTCATAGCCTCTGCACATGGTTATGTACACCTGATTGCCCTCCTGATTTAGATTCAAAAAAAGGAACAAAGAGTGTCCTTTGTTCCGTTGTACCCTATTTTACCACAGGTTCTGCTTCAATTGTGTAAATTATTTGATTTCTTCAAATGTCTGATTGAAATTTTCAAAAAAGAGATCGGCTTCTTCTCCGAACGCCTCGTCGTCTTCTTTTTCGGGAAGAGGAGGAAGCTCTTTAATGTTCTTCAGTCCGAAATGCTCGAGAAATTCCTTCGTCGTTCCATAGAGAATGGCCCGTCCTGTTCCTTCCGCCCGTCCGACTTCTTTCACGAGAACCTTCGCTGTGAGTGTCTGAAGGGGGCGCTCGGATTTGACCCCTCTTATCTCTTCAATTTCTGCTCTAGTAATCGGCTGTCTGTAGGCTACAATTGCAAGAATTTCAAGGGCAGCCTGGGACAGGGAGCTGTGGTTAGGTGTTTCAACCAGTTTCTTTAAATAAGCGGCATGCTTTTTTTTCGTTGTCAGCTGATATACACCTGCGACTTCGATCAATTCAATGCCCCGCTGCTTTTTCTTATACTCTTTTTGAAGTTCTTCTATTGCTTCTGCTACAACCACTTCTTCAATCTCAAGCACGGCTGTGAGCTGTTTTTTTGAAAGCCCCTCATCACCTGCAGCAAACAGCAGGGCTTCCATAATGGATTTCCATTTCTCCAAGGCTTTAAACCCTCCCCAGAATATAAATATCTGAAAAATTTTCTTCCTGTTCAATCATGATGCTGTTGTTTTTCATCAATTCCAAGATGGCAAGAAAGGTTACCACTAGATGATCCTTCTGGTCTGAGGGAAACAGCTCGGTAAATTTGCGTCTGCGGGGATTTCGCCTGAATTCATCAAGTATTTCATCCATCCGCTTCTCAATCGGTATTTCCTGTCTGGCAATTTTCGTCTGCAGCGGCTTCTGCAGTTTTTTTCTGCGCATCATCTTCTGGAATGCCCCAAGCATATCGTAAATGGTGACATTCACCGGATCGGATCCTGCAGCAGGCTCTGCGGCATATGCGCTGAGATCACTCGGCGGCTTTGTAAAAACCTTCGACCGTTCTTCTTCCATGTGTCTTAAATCATCTGCAGCTTCTTTGTACTTGCGGTATTCAATCAGCCTTCTCATCAGCTCATCGCGCGGATCTTCCTCAGGCTCAAACCCAAAGTCATCCTCTTCAAGCTCTTCTTCATGTTTTGGAAGAAGCATGCCGCTTTTAATGGACAAGAGCGTTGCTGCCATTACCAGATACTCAGACGCCACATCAAGCTGAAGTTCTTTCATTGTATGTATATAGAGCATATACTGCTCGGTTATTTCAGCAACCGGTATATCATAAATATCAATCTCAAGTGTATTGATTAAATGCAGGAGAAGATCCAGCGGCCCCTCAAATGCATCGATTTTTACTTTGTACTGCACGTTCATCCCACCACTTCATTCTGTACCGCTTAAGCAGACTACCCTTTAGTATAGAACATAATGTGATCAATCTCCATTACTATTTTAAGTGATTCAGAGAACAATGAGAAAAAAGTCCAGAACCGGGATATTCGCCCATACACATCAAAGCGCCCTGCATAAGATACCAATGTAAATTCGAAAGTTCTTAAGGAGGAATTAGTAATGGGAGATAAAGGTTTTGGCTACGGTTCTGGATTTGCGCTGATTGTTGTATTGTTCATTTTGTTAATTATCGTTGGAGCTGCTTGGCTGTACTAATCAGCGCCTATTAAAGACAGCAACATTCTGGTGCTCAGGCTGATGAGCACCTTTTGTGTTTCATTTCTTCATGGGAGATGCCCCTTTATGCTAAACTGAAAATACATATTTTCTGATGTGAGGGTGATGTTGTCTGTATCCTAAAGCCTATTTAGATTATTTAGTTCACTTCCACGGAGACCGCGACTATTTTGAATGCCATGAAGTGCTTGAAGAACACTGGAAGGAAGATCCTCCCGGAAAGCGCAAGGCATACTGGGTCGGGCTCATTCAGCTTTCGGTCGGTCTTTATCATTACCGAAGGGAAAACTGGAACGGGGCAGAGCGGATGATTAAAAATGCCATTTCCATTTGTTCGCAGGAAAAAGATGCGCTCGCATCACTCGGCCTGCACCCCGAATCGCTTCTTGAGCTGATGAGAAAAACAGCTCTTGCGATCGAACAAAAGCGGCCATATGAGAGCATAAGTCTCCCTGTTGCTGATGAAGAGCTGCTGAAGCAGGCGAAGTCACACTGTATAGAAAACGGCATGACGTGGGGAAACCCAAGCAATCTTGCGGATGCCTCACTTGTGCACAGACATTCCGCGAGGGACCGGTCGGATGTTATTGCAGAACGGAACAGAAGTCTTCTGCAAAAGAAAAAAAACAGATGAAGCATATGCTTCATCTGTTTTTTTGAAATCACGGATTTCTTTAATCCGTGCTCAGGCGTTCTGAAAGTCTGCAGCTAGCAGTCCGGTTCCGTGCACTTTTCGAAAAAAGCTTTTGTCCGTTCATCCGGAACCACTGTTTTTGTTTTGTACTGTTCTTTTAATGCCGCCACCATTTTTCTGCCGATTCCCTGATGACGGTGAGAAGGGTTCACACTTACATGCTGAATCTTCACGCGGTCATCGTCCTCGAACACGACTCCGATTGTGCCGATGATATCATCGTCTTCTTTCCATAGAAACAGCTGCCAGAACTCATCTGCTTCATACTGTTTCATTGTCTGCTGCAAATGCTTTAAATCTTTTTCATTTGGCATAAAAGACAAAAGACCCATGGCAATTTTTTCAAAGCTTTTCTTATAGCGAATTAACATATGAACCCCTCATTAACGAAATAACCTTCCGATTAGAGAAAGCAAAAACAAAAAATTAGAGCCTGTCATCAGACTGATGTTCGGTCCATGTTTCTTCCGGTCACCTAAGCAGATCCCGGATCAGGCAAGAATCACTCTCAGAACATTATAAACAGTTTTCCGGGCTTTTTAAACACTTTTAAGCGAAATTAATCCAATGTGCGCATTAAATTCGCCATTTCGATGGCTGCAACGGCTGCTTCATAGCCTTTATTCCCAGCTTTCGTGCCCGCACGCTCAATCGCCTGTTCAATGGATTCCGTTGTCAGGACACCGAAAATCACCGGAACGCCTGTTGACATGGATGCCTGCGAAACTCCTTTTGCCGCCTCATTGCAGACATAATCATAATGAGTCGTAGATCCTCTGATGACCGTTCCAAGTGTGATCACTGCATCATATTTGTTTGACGCGGCCATTTTTTTGGCAACCAGCGGTATTTCAAATGCGCCCGGCACCCATGCAATTTCCACATTCTCTTCCTCTACGCCGTGGCGCTTTAGTGCGTCTGTTGCCCCGCTCAAAAGCTTGCTTGTAATGAATTCATTAAATCTACCTACGATAACCGCTACTTTTAATCCTGATCCGACTAAATTACCTTCGTATGTTTTCATGACTGTTTCCTCCAATGTTATAGGTTGAGTAAATGTCCAAGCTTTCCTTTTTTCGTTTTCATGTAGCCTTCATTTTCTTCTTTAGAAGGCATTTGAATTGGCACGCGGTCCACTACTGTCAGTCCGTACCCTTCAAGCCCTGCAATCTTTCTCGGATTGTTCGTAAGAAGTTTCATCTCTGCCACGCCAAGATCTTTTAATATCTGGGCACCGATTCCGTAATCCCTCAGATCATCGGCAAATCCAAGCTTATGATTGGCTTCAACCGTATCATAGCCTTCTTCCTGAAGGGCATAAGCTTTCATCTTATTTAAAAGGCCGATTCCTCTGCCTTCCTGTCTCATATATAGTAGAATCCCGCTGCCGGCTTCTTCAATCTGAGCAAGCGCTGCATGGAGCTGAGGTCCGCAGTCGCAGCGGTTTGACCCGAACACATCGCCTGTCAGACATTCTGAATGGACGCGTACAAGAGTTGGCTGATCAGGAGAAATGTCTCCTTTCACAAGTGCAATATGCTCCTTGCCGTCAAGAACATTTGAATATCCGACGGCTCTGAACACGCCGAACTCTGTAGGAAGCTTAATATCCGCTTCTCTTTTTACAAGAGCATCAGACACATTGCGGTAATGAATCAGATCTTTAATGGTGATCATTTTAAGGCCGTGGTGCTCTGCAATTTCCATTAAATCCGGCACCCGAGCCATTTCTCCGTCTTCTTTAATAATTTCACAGATGACGCCTGCCGGGCTTGCACCAGAAAGCCTCGCAAGATCAACAGCAGCTTCTGTATGCCCTGCCCGTCTCAGCACGCCGCCCTGCTTTGCGACAAGCGGAAAAATATGACCCGGACGTTTAAAGTCTGAAGGAACGGCATCATCATTTAGAATCGCCATGATCGTATCTGATCGTTCAGAAGCGCTTATCCCTGTTTTAGTGGTTTTATAGTCAATGCTGACAGTAAACGCCGTTCCATGCGGGTCCGTATTGTCGCTGACCATCGGATGAAACTGGAATTTTTCCGCGTATTCTGCTGACAGCGGTACACACACAAGTCCTCTGCCGTGCTTAATCATAAAATTGATCACTTCAGGAGTCGCATGGTCGGCGAGTGCTACAAAATCTCCTTCATTTTCACGGTCTTCATCATCTACGACAATGACAACCTTGCCTTTTTTCAAATCCTCAATTGCCTCACTTATGGAATGAAATGCCATGATGTGTCCTCCATTCTAGTAAAATCCGTTTTCTTTTAAAAAATCAGGTGTAATCGATGAAGAGCCCTGTGACTGGTCGATGAATTTTTTCACATACTTGCCAAGCATGTCACATTCGATGTTAACAATGTCCCCTGCCTCTTTTCCGCCAAGAACGGTTTCAGAAAGAGTATGCGGGATGATGGACACCGTAACTAATTCATTCTCTAGGCCGAAAATTGTGAGGCTGATTCCATCAATGGCGATTGAGCCTTTCATCACAAGTGATGAAGTCAGGTCCCTGCTCGCTTTTATATCGTAATAAACCGCATTTGCAGACGGCCGCTTGCGGATAATCGTACCTGTTCCATCCACATGTCCGGTGACAAAATGCCCGCCGAACCTGCCTCCTGCAGCCATCGCCCGCTCAAGATTTACGTTTGATCCCTGTTTTAACGCGTTCAGCGAGGTAGCCTTCACGGTTTCAGGCATCACATCCACTGTAAACGAGGATGACGTGAACTTTGTCACCGTCAGGCACACACCGTTCACGGATATACTGTCGCCAAGCTTCACATCTTCCAAAACGTTTGACGCATGAATGGTCATTTCAATGGCTTTATCACTTCCGCTCATGCTGCCGATCGTGCCGATTTCTTCAATAATTCCTGTAAACATCCTGCACTACCCCTCCTTCTTCACGCAGACAAGCTTCAAATCTTCTCCAATCAGCTCGGCTGACTTAATTTTCAGCCGGATGGCTTTGTTTATTTCCTTAATCCCTGTTCCTCCTGCAAGAGACGGGGCACCTTCCCCTCCAATCAGAACGGGAGCCGTATAGCTGATGACTTCATTATACATGCCGCTTTCAATAAAACTTCCATGTACCGTTGCGCCGCCTTCTACAAACAATGACGTCACACCCATTTCACCGAGGGTCTGCAGCAATTCCTCCATTTTTATGAAGGGCGTGTTCATTTTTATCACTTTGGCTTTCTTTTCAAGCCGGTTTACTTTTTCAGCAGGTGCGCCGCTTCCGGCGATCAGCCACGTTTCTGCAAGACCGTCATTCAGCACGGCGGCTGTTTCCGGAATTCTCAAATGCGTATCAAGCACAATTCGGACAGGCTGCTTTTTAGCATGCTCCGTCCTGCATGTTAAAGACGGATTATCTTTTATAACTGTTTCAATACCGGTAAGTATGGCATCGTGCCTCTCTCTGTAGGAGTGGACATCCTTCCTTGCCTCTTTCCCGGTGATCCATTTGCTCTCTCCCGTGACAGTGGCTGTTTTGCCGTCAAGACTCCCAGCCCACTTCAGCGTAACAAACGGACGTTTCTTTTTAATATAATGGAAAAAAATTTTGTTCAGCTCTGCAGCTTCTTCTTTTGAGACGCCAAGCTCCACTTCAATCCCGGCATTACGGAGTTTCCTTATACCTCTGCCGGCAACTGCCGGATTCGGATCTTCCACAGCCACTACCACTCTTCTCACTTTGGACTGAATAAGCAGATCCGCACAAGGAGGAGTCTTCCCGTGATGGCTGCATGGCTCAAGCGTCACATAAACAGTCGACCCTTCAGCCTCAGCACCCGCCATCCTGATCGCATGAACTTCTGCGTGCGGCTCTCCCGCTTTAAGATGTGCACCAAGACCGACAATCCTGCCGTCCTTCACCACAGCCGCACCAACATGCGGATTGGGCGACGTCTGCCCGATTCCCTGCTCTGCCAAGCGCAGAGCGGTCATCATATACTCGCGATCCTCCAAAACCATATCCCCTTTCTTTTAGAATGCAAAAAAGCCCGCAGGTTGATACCTGGGGGCTTGTCAGGGATTATTGGTCACATTCGCATGCCAAACAAGAGTACTATTCCTCTGTTTTTTCAGAAAAATAATACCCGCACGTCAACACTGTGTTCCTTCTCCCATCCAGACTATACTGTCGGCTCCAGAATTTCACTGGATCCACCGCCTGCACACTGTGCAGCCGGGTCACGGACTGAAAAGCATCTGCTTTATCACCGCCGGTTGGGAATTTCACCCTGCCCCGAAGGAAAACAATGAGTATGAAATTGTTCCTTTGTATAATCTTATCCGGATATGCGGAAGATTGCAACGATTTAATTCCGGGGTTTTCTGATTGGAGATTAATTTTTTATTTTAAAAAGGGTAGCTGGTTTTTTGGTGGTGTGATCCGTGCTGTTGCTTACCCTCGCAAATCGTTTTTCGGTTTCCGGAGGTACGATTCCAGCACTTGCTTACCCTCGCAAATCGTTTTTCGGTTTACGGGGGTACGATTCCAGCACTTGCTTACCCTCGCAAATCGTTTTTCGATTTCCGGGGGTAAGCTTCACGCGTTTGCATACCCTACCATATCGTTTCTCAGTTTCAAAGGGTACGATTCACACGTTTGCTTACCCTACCAAATCGTTTCTCAGTTTCCGGGGGTACGATTCAACTGTGTTTACTATTTCTCGCGTGGCACATAATGTGTAGCTTTGCCAATCCCTGTCTGTAAAAAATGAGTGTTTAAGATTTTCCTGATGGTCTTTTTGGATTTTACTATGTGACACCATTCCCAAATCTCTTCAACAGTCATCTTTCTTTGCGGAAAAAGAAACTGAAATTCTTCAATAGCCCGCAGGATTGCAGGAACATAGGCTTCCGCAGTTTTACAATTCGAGCAGCGAAAATTTGGATTCGCAAATGAAGCATAAAGCACACCGCAAAACCTGCACCCCACCCCCTTCTCAAGCTCATCATACTCATACCTAGGCAGCCGCTCAAAACGGGATTCCTCCTGATGGAGTGCCAAAAGCTTCTCCGCAAGCTTCGAGTGAATGGCTTTAAGCGGGGCGGCACTATTTTTGTTTAGTGTTTTGGCAAAACGGTCCAGCTGGGAATGAAAAATGATGGGGTGTGAGGACGATGCTTGATAGAGGTGAAAGCGGGGATTGATAAAAACCAGAATGGCTTCAATCGGAAGCTGAAAGTGGTGTTCCTGCAGCAGGATTCGTAAGAGGGTTTCGTTTCTGCTTAGCTGCAGCAAGGGGTTTTTGACTTCTTTTTTAACCGGGGAGAGCCACTTATCTTTGTCCAGGTGATAGTCTCCTTCGAAGTTCTTCACTTCAAACAAGTAGATTTTTTGCGGCGAAAGGTACAGAGAATCGATTTGATAGGTTGTTTGATTGGTTTCGAGCAGGAGATCACTCAAGATGATTCCGTTCTCCCGGTGAAGTTTCAGCCACGTCTCAAACTGTTTTTCCCCTTCAAACCCTTTTTCAAGGTTAAGAAAGTGCGCTGCTTCTTCTGCATTCAAATTCTTTCTGGCATTCAGCTTTCTGTACATCAGCAGTTCTTTTGATTCTCGCAGATCTTTCAAATGCATTCCTCCTTTCCCCCATCGTATTACAGGAAGAAGATTCCGGCAAAACATGAAAATCAAGTTATCTCTTAATACAAGTAACTTAATTATTTGTTTGGACCTAAATCGTTTAGCAATCCCGAAGGAAACTAAGCATTTGCCACAGCACAAATTCAAATCAAAAAAGCCGCCCCGATAAGGACAGCTTTCCATTCATCTTATTCTTCCCAGACTTTAACTTCTTTCATTGCATCGCCCTGTTTGATTTTGTAGACGTTGTCCAGTCCTTCAACAACTTGTCCGAAAACAGTGTGGACGCCGTTCAAATGAGGCTGTGGCTCGTGAACGATGAAGAATTGGCTGCCGCCTGTGTCTTTTCCGGCATGCGCCATTGAAAGAGCTCCGGCAACGTGCTTGTGAGGGTTTCCTGCTGTTTCGCATTTGATTGAGTAGCCAGGGCCGCCTGCGCCAGTTCCAGTAGGATCTCCGCCTTGTGCAACGAAGCCAGGGATAACGCGGTGGAATGTTACGCCGTTGTAGAAGCCTTCGTTTGCAAGCTTTTCGAAGTTTTCTACTGTTTTAGGTGCTGCTTCAGGATAAAATTCGATCACCATTTGATCGCCGTTTTCCATTGTAATTTGACCTTTTTTCATATGTATGAAACCTCCTGCATCTTTTTTTCGTCTAATAGACTGAACGTTATTCATTCTACTATATAACGTTTCATAAAGCCAAACAGTTCGCTGTTTTCCTGAAAAAACCTGTCGCCAAACCGATAAAGATATTATAATGAAGATTGCTGTCATAAAGAAGGAGGTCTTTTTTTGAAAAAGATAATGATTACTGCATTCTCACTGGCACTGCTTGCTTTTCCGTCAATGGGACTTGCCGATGCAGCACCCGGAGACAAAATTATTACACTTGGAAAGAACTTAACAGAAGCACAGAAGGATTCCATGCTTTCTGAAATGGGAGCGGATGACAGTGCTCAAGTCATAGAAGTGACAAACGAAGAAGAACATAAATATCTTGGAAACTATATTCCGAAGGCGCAAATTGGCACGAGAGCGATTTCCTCTTCAGCGATTACGATTGAAGAGAGCGGCGCAGGCCTTGAAGTAAATACGAAAAATGTCAATTGGGTAACAGATGAAATGTATTTGAACGCCTTGATGACAGCAGGCGTAAAAGATGCTTCCATCCAGGTTTCAGCGCCATTTGAGGTATCCGGCACAGCAGCTTTGACAGGTTTGCTGAAAGCTTATGAAGTAAGTTCAGATGAGGCTATTCCGGAAGATGTGAAACAGGTGGCGAACGAAGAACTTGTCACAACAGCTGAACTCGGCGACAAGGTCGGACAGGAAAACGCCAGTGCGCTCATGGCTAAAATCAAAGAAGAAATTGCGAAAAACGGAGTTCCAAAGACTGATGCCGAGTTCCGTGAACTGATCGAAACATCGGCAAACGACTTGGGCATTACACTGTCTGAAGAAGAAATCAACAGCCTTGTAGCCCTGTTCAATAAAATGAAAGACGTCAACATCGACTGGAATCAAGTAGGACAGCAGCTTGATCAGGCAAAAGACCAGATTTCAAAATTCATTGATTCAGAGGAAGGCCAGAACTTCCTTGATCAGCTGAAAGAGTTTTTTATTGCTCTTTGGGATGCAATCATAGCTATTTTCAGCAATAAAGATAACGCCTAATGCAAACAGCCTGCAGAAACGATTTCTGCAGGCTGTTTTTTATCTGATTTCATATTCCCGGCATTTTTCATAAAAGCTTGTTTTCCCAATTCCAAGAAGCTTTGCCGCCTCCAATTTGTTTCCTTTCGCTTCTGATAACGCATGGAGTATGGCTCTCTTTTCAGCTTCGGCTACAATGCTCTTAAGCGGTTTCACAGGACCTTTGAATGTATCCCCGTTTACAGGCTGCAGGGGCGGGCCCGCATTGTATGGCATGCTTTGGCTCTGTTCTTCTTTCTGTAGATAAAGCGGCAGATGTTCCGGGTAGATGATTTGTCCGTCGAGCACATTTACAGCCCGTTCGAGCACGTTTTCAAGTTCCCGGATGTTTCCGGGCCACTTATGCCGTTCAAGATCATGCATCGCTTCTTCTGATAGATCCAGACCATATCTGTGAAACTTTGTCTCTAGTTTTTTCAAAAGAACTCTTGAGATCGGAACAATATCTTCCTTTCGGTCCGCAAGTGAGGGAATCTCAATTTTTATCACATTGAGCCTGTAGTAGAGGTCCTCTCTGAATTCACCGTCCAACACCATCTTCTCCAGATTCCTGTGTGTTGCGGCAATGACCCTTACATCAATTTGAACAGGGCCCCTGCCGCCTATGCGTTCGATTTCCTTTTCCTGCAGCACGCGAAGCAGCTTGCTTTGCATCTGAAGGGGAAGATCGCCTATCTCGTCGAGAAAAATAGTGCCCCCGTGCGCAAGCTCAAACTTCCCCTTTTTCCCTCCTCTTTTAGCACCGGTAAACGAACCTTCTTCATATCCGAAGATTTCCGATTCAAATAGGTGCTCGGGGATGGATGCGCAGTTGACTCTCATAAAAGGGGCGAATTTTCTCCCGCTTGTCTGATGAATGGCGTGGGCAAACAGTTCTTTTCCCGTTCCGGACGCTCCAAGAAGGAGCACGGCCGACTGACTGTCTGAAACTCTTTCTGCGAGCGTTTTGGCTTCCGTGAATTTCGGACTGCTACCTACAAGGTCCCCAAAATGATATTTACTGAAGAGCTCCTTTTCGAATTTCCTTTTATAATAGTTCAACTCTTCCATGATTGGCTGGATTTTCTTCGAGTAGTCGATCCATTCCTGTGCATTGCGGAACATAACCGTCCCGACAGCGCCAACGAGCTCTCCTTTAACATAGAGGGGATAGCGGTTTGCAATCATTTCGCTCCCCTTAATAGGATGGATGGATGCGACTTCAGCCTGTCCGGTTTTGGCGACAATCTGCATTCTTGTGTTTTCAATCACATCCTGAACAGGCTTTCCGATTGATTCTTCGGCATTGACATTTAAAAACTCGCAATAGGCAGAATTGAGATAAAGAACCGTCCCCTCATGGTCCACTACCACCATGCATTCAGCTGCCAAGTTGACGACCTCTTCAATCCAGTCTGCAGGAAGCTTTTCCATGAGCCCTTTCATCCTCTTCACCTCTTCCCTTTCTTTAAACCGTTTACATTTATGTTCATCTTACACGGACGGATTGACAAAAATCAATAGATTAAGAGATTCAGCACCGGCATTTATACTGGAAAAATAAAGCATATAAAAAAGACAGCATGTCCCGCTGTCTTTTCCCCCTCTTATTGAACTGTATACCCGCCGTCAAGAATCGCTGCCTGACCAGTTATTCCTTTCGCTTTGTCGCTTGCAAGGAAAACGGCATAATCCGCAATTTCCTGAACAGCGAGAAGTCTCTTTTGCGGAACGAGCGGATAGATGACCTGCTCGAGCACGCGTTCAAGCTCTACATTTCTTGTTTTTGCAAGGTCTGCGAGCTGATTGCGCACAAGCGGTGTATCCACGTAGCCCGGGCAGAGGGCGTTAACGGTAATGCCATGTTCTGCCCCTTCGAGCGCCGCTACTTTTGTTAATCCGATAACACCATGCTTGGCGCTGTTATAAGCTGCTTTTCCGGCGAAACCGATGACCCCGTTTATGGATGCCATGTTAATGATTCTCCCGAATTTTTGCTTTTTCATGATTGGAAAAGCATGCTTTGTGGCAACAAAAGGAGCTGTAAGCATGACTTTAATCAGAAATTCAAACCGGTCAGTCGGAAATTCGTCAATTGGAGAGACGTGCTGCAGTCCTGCATTGTTGACCAGAATATCCAGGCGGCCGTATTGCTTTTGGACGGTTTCGATTGCTCCAATCATCTCTTCTTCCTTTGTTACATCGCACGCCGCCGCAATGGATTCAAATCCTTCATCCTTAAGCTTTGATGCAGCTGCTTCTGCTGCTTCTCTATTAATATCTGAAATTACGACCGCAGCACCTTCTCTTGCATACTCTTTTGCTATTTCAAAGCCGATCCCGCCTGCAGCGCCTGTGATCAGCGCTGTTTTTCCGCTGAGTAATTGGTTCATCGCCATATTCCTTTCTGTCTGTACCTCGCCTTAATGGGCGGTCATCAATGATTGGTTGACCGTAAAGGCGGCCTCTGTTTTCTCTTTTACCTCTTCAATGGTCACTCCGTCCTGCAGTTCGACAAGCTCCATCGCACCATCCGCAAAATCAAAGACGGCAAGATCTGTTATGAGGCGGTTGACTACATGCTTCCCTGTCAGCGGAAGGCTGCATTCCTTTTTCACCTTGGATTCGCCGTATTTGTTCACATGCTCCATAATCACAATGATTCTTTTTGCGCCGTTTACAAGATCCATGGCGCCGCCCATTCCTTTTACCATTTTCCCAGGGATCATCCAGTTGGCGAGGTCACCCTGTTCAGAAACCTCCATTCCACCGAGAATGGCGAGGTCAATATGCCCTCCGCGGATCATGGCGAAGGATTCGGCACTGTCGAAGTAGGAAGCTCCGGGCACACTTGTTACCGTCTCTTTTCCTGCGTTGATCAGGTCTGGATCTTCTGTTCCAGAAACCGGGTAAGGTCCGATTCCGAGGAGGCCATTCTCTGATTGCAAAAGAACATCGTAATCATCCGGAATTTCGTTAGCCACTAGCGTCGGCATTCCGATTCCGAGATTCACGTTCATTCCGTCCTGAATTTCTTTCACTGCTCGCTGCACCATTTTCTGTCTGCTCTCATTCATGGTTTTGCCTCCTTCTTATGCCTGTCGCACAGTCAGGCGTTCAATGCGCTTTTCATAGTTTGTTCCAAGCAATACATGCTGGACGTAGATGCCCGGTGTATGAATTTCGTCCGGGTCCAGTTCGCCTGCTTCTACAATTTCTTCCACTTCTGCAATCGTTATTTTTCCTGCCATAGCAGCTACCGGATTAAAATTCCTTGATGTTTTCCGGAAAACCAAATTGCCCAGTGTATCAGCTTTCCATGCTTTTACAAGGGCAAAATCGCCGACAATGCCTCTTTCAAGAATATAGGTCCTGCCGTCAAAATCCTTATGTTCTTTTCCTTCCGCAACCTTCGTTCCCACTCCGGTTGCTGTATAAAAGCCCGGAATGCCGGCACCGCCCGCTCTCATTCTCTCGGCGAGCGTCCCCTGCGGTATCAGTTCCACTTCCAATTCGCCGCTTAAATACTGGCGCTCAAAAATTTTGTTTTCTCCCACATAAGAGGACATCATTTTCTTAATTTGTTTGTTGGCGAGAAGAAGCCCGAGACCCCAGTCATCCACTCCGCAGTTATTGCTGACAACTGTCAGGTCTTTGACCCCTTTATCTCTTAACGCAAGAATGGATTTTTCCGGAATGCCGCAGAGGCCGAAGCCTCCTACGACTAATGTTGCACCGTCTTCTATTTTTTCAATTGCCTGTTGGAATGAATCGAGCACTTTTCCTTTCCCCATCACTGTTCCCTCTCTTTCCCGGATGTTTTCTTATACTAGACCGAATAGACTGTAAATACCGATGATGACAAATACGGCAACTGTTTTGATGATCGTAATGGCAAAAATATCACGGTATGATTGTCTGTGAGTCAATCCGGTAACAGCAAGAAGCGTGATAACCGCTCCATTGTGCGGAAGCGTATCCATACCGCCGGATGCCATGGAAATGACCCTGTGCATCACTTCAGGAGGAATATTGAACTTTTCAATTGCCTCAAGGTATTTATCAGACATCGCACTGAGCGCAATTCCCATACCGCCGGATGCAGAACCTGTTATACCTGCAAGTGTCGTCGTCGTAACCGCACCGTTTACGAGCGGATCTGTGAAAGTAGAAGAAATTCCATTGCTTACTGCTTTAAATCCAGGCAATGCAGCGATAACGCCGCCGAATCCGTACTCAGCGCCTGTATTCATAGCTGCAAGCAGGGCACCGCCGATACCGGCATTCAGACCCTCTTTAATGTTGGCGGTTACAGCTTTCCAGTCAAAAGCTATGGTCGCGACGATACCAATTAACAGCGCCAGCTCAACAGACCAGATGGCTACAACAGACGGCAGTTCAATCTTGCCGAACGCTTCAAGGCCGATGGCTGAAAAATCAAAGCCGTTCGGATACCATTTCGGAAATGAAACTGTGAAGAATTTATTCATTACACCAACCAGGATCAGCGGCACAAATGCCAAAACTTGGCGGGCCACACTTGGTTCAGTTCCAGCTGATAAGATAGCTTCTTCTTTTTCGCGGGCAATCTCAGGATCAAGTCCTGCAGCCGTCTCAGAATGAAATCCTGCATATCCTTCTCCGGCTTTTTCCGCTTTTTTGCGTCTTGATTCCAGATACCACATACCAAGTGAAAGGACGAAGATCGCACCAATGATTCCAAGAACAGGTGCTGCATAGATATCTGTTTTGAAGAAAGTAGTCGGGATTACGTTTTGAATCTGCGGAGTACCCGGAAGGGCATCCATTGTAAAAGTAAAGGCACCGAGAGCAATCGTTCCCGGAATCAGGCGTTTTGGAATGTCCGCCTGGATGAAAAGGTTTTTCGCAAATGGATAGACGGCAAACACAACAACAAACAGACTGACGCCGCTGTACGTTAAAATCGCACCCATCAGAACAATTGCAAGAATCGCTCTCTTCGCACCGACAAGTTTGACAATCGTCTTGGCAATCGATTCAGCAAGGCCTGACATTTCAACCACTTTCCCGAATATTGCCCCGAGCAGGAAGACAGGAAAGTAAAGCTTAATGAATCCGACCATCTTCTCCATAAACACATTGGAGAAAAACGGCAGAACATAACTCGGATCTGTCAGCAGCACGGCAAACAGTGCACAGATCGGAGCAAACAAAATAACCGAAAATCCCCGATAAGCCACAAACATCAATAAACTCAGTGACAATAAAATAATAATGATTTCCACAAACATCCCCCTTAACCTAAGTGTTCTCCTGCATAAGCAGCTCATTTAATGGTAAGCGCTTACAATTTGGGTACCCCTTCCCGCTTTCGCCTTCCATCTAAATGACTGCCTCACAATAATTACTTGCAAGATACGTGCCAACATGGCTTTTCTTAATAAAAAGTTCGGAAAATTGACTTAAATTCAGTGATGGCTTGGTTTGCCTGATTTCAAAAAACAGAAAATTCAATTTTAAAAAGCTGGGTTTTTCCGCAATCTCGGAAATACAACTCATTCCATTCCGGTATAGCGGAATATTCCGGATATGCGGAACGGGCTTTTATTAAGCATTATTAATCTGGCGTATATTCTTCTTTTGGCACCCCATATTTTACCTGCTCCGCTTTATAAGGATGCATTTCCCTCTTTTGCTACCCCATAATTCACCCGCTCCTTTTTATAGGTACGCATCCCCTGTAATAACCAGCCTTTTTCACCCCTTCTCCCAAAATCAAAAAAACCGCTCCCAACCGGAAGCGGTTTTTTCTATCTATCAGCATTGAGACACTTTTGATTTTAATGGCAGATCCAGTGCGACCAGATCCTGATACGTTTCTCTTTTAATGACAAGCTGTGCTTCTCCATTTTCTGCGAAAACAACCGGTGGACGCGGGATGCGGTTGTAGTTGTTTGCCATGGAGTATCCGTATGCGCCTGTGCAGAAGACTGCAAGCAGATCATCTGGATTTGCTTGCGGCAGTGGAAGATCCCAAATGAGCATATCTCCGCTCTCGCAGCATTTTCCGGCGATGGAAACCGAGTCATCTTTAGGGTCATTCATCCGGTTCGCAAGGGCTGCTTCGTATTTTGCCTGGTAAAGAGCGGGACGGATGTTGTCGCTCATGCCGCCGTCGACTGAGACATATTTGCGGACATTCGGCACCACTTTTTCTGAGCCGATGGAATAAATCGTTGTGCCTGCGTCACCTACAAGTGAACGGCCCGGTTCAATCCAGATCTCAGGCATGGCAATGCCGCTTTCCTTCACCTGCTGTTTGATGCTTTCAACGATTTTTTCAACATAATATGTGGCAGGCATCGGCTCATCTTCTTCAGTGTAGCGGATTCCGAATCCGCCGCCGAGATTGACCACTTTCGGTTCGTACTGGAACGTTTCTTTCCAGTACGTCACTTTAGTGAAGATTTTTTCAGCAGCGAGAACGAAGCCCGTTGCATCGAAGATCTGTGAACCAATGTGGCAGTGATAGCCGAGAAGGTCGAATGCATCTGATGAAAGAACACTTTCCATCGCGCGTTCTACCTGGCCGTTTTGAAGGTCAAAGCCAAATTTTGAATCTTCCTGGCCGGTCGTAATATAGTCATGTGTATGCGCTTCAACGCCTGGAGTAACCCTCAATAGAACGGGCACTGTCGTTTTTTCCTGGGCGGCAATCTCTTTGATAAGCTCGATTTCTCTGAAATTGTCAACAACGACGCAGCCTATATTCAGCTTAATCGCCATTTCAAGCTCTGCTCTGCTTTTATTATTGCCGTGGAAATGAATTCTGTCTGCAGGAAAGCCTGCTGTTACAGCTGTGTAAAGCTCTCCGCCTGATACCACGTCAAGGGAAAGGCCTTCTTCTTCCACAAGCTGAAACATGGCAACGGAGGAGAACGCTTTGCTTGCATAGGCAACCTGCGCCTTTACGCCAAGCTTTTCAAATGTATGTTTAAAGCTTCTCGCACGTTCGCGAATAAGCGCGACATCGTAAATATAAAGAGGTGTACCGTATTTTGATGCGAGCTCTGCTGCATCTACTCCCCCAATTTCAAGGTGATTCTGCTCGTTGACTTTGCTGCTTCCATGTAAGAACAATTTAGCATCCCTCTTTCATTCCGTAAAAGGACAAAAGAACAGCTGCTACCTTTTGGGTGAACAGCTGTTCCGCACTTCTGGTCCTTCAGGTAAATTAAGCTTACAATATCACAAAATCCATGCACTTTCAATCCTTTTAGCGCGGCTGTTTCCTGATATTCTGGGGGTGTACGATGCTTGGTCTGACCTTTGCCCCGGGCACCGATGTCCGGATGAAAACCTGCCACAGAGCTTTTGCATTAAATGGGAGGAACGGCCACAAATATGGCGTGTTCAACGATCTGATGCTCGCCAAGTATAAGAAAATCAAGGTAGTCCCGACGACAAGTCCTTCTGCGTGAAAGAGTGCAACTGCCACAAGGAGCACCAGCCTGACCATTTTGTTGGCAATGCTCAGCTCATAACTTGGTGTTGCGAACGTTCCGATGGCAGCAATCGCTACATATAGAATGACTTCAGGAACAAAAAGTCCGACATCAATGGCAATCTGTCCGATCAGAGCTGCCGCAATCAAGCCCATGGCAACGGACAATGCTGTCGGCGTATGAATGGCCGCCATTCTTAAGAATTCGATGCCGAGATCAGCGAGAAACAGCTGTACGACAATTGGAATGTTCTTCTTTTCATTTGGTCCGATATAGTCTATCGCTTCAGGCAAAAGTGACGGCTCCAATACGTATGCAAACCACAGCGGGACGATAAATATCGATCCTATGATGCCGAGAAACCTCACCCATCTTAAAAATGTCCCGACAGCAGGGGCCTGGCGGTATTCCTCCGCGTGCTGAACATGGTGAAAGTACGTGGTTGGCGTAATGATCACACTTGGAGATGTATCAACAATAATTAATACATGTCCTTCAAGCAAATGATTGGCCGCAACATCAGCCCGCTCTGTGTACCTGACAAGCGGAAACGGATTATATCCCTGTTTCACCAGGAATTCTTCCACCGTTTTGTCTGACATCGTAAGTCCGTCTATCTTAATGGTCTCAAGCTCTTTTTTTACCACTTCAACCATATCGGGGTCTGCAACATCTTCTATGTAGCACAGGCACACATCGGTTTTTGAGCGTTCACCGATTTTCATCATTGAAAACCGCAAGCCTTCATCCCGGATTCTTCTGCGCATCAAAGCAGTGTTCACAATGATATTTTCAACAAAACCGTCTCTTGAACCCCGGACCACTTTTTCTGTATCCGGTTCTTCAGGGTTTCTGCCGGGATAGCTCCGCACATCAACGACGATTCCGTAATCAAAGCCTTCAATCATGAAGACAACTAATCCTGAAAGGACCTGATCTACTGCTTCATCCATGGTTTTAAGCTTTTGCACCTGCTGATGGGCAAGCCTGTTTTCAATGATTTCATTGACTTTCATCCGTTCAAACTCAAAGTCATTGATTTCAACGAGTTCTTTTAAAATCGGAATCAGAAAAGAAGTATCACAAAGGCCTGTCACGTAGTACATATTGACCTCTACGCCCAGGACATAAATTTTCCGGACTCCAAGGTCAAAGCTTTGATTTAGCCCAACATGGTTTTTAAAATAGTTTTCATTGACGGATAGTTTAGATGAAATTTTGGTCTTCTGTTCTGATTTTTTTTCGCTCATCTGCCATTCCGCTCCTTTCCAGGATTAATTCAACTGCTTTCATGGTTATTGGAGAGCCCCGGTCAACGCTGTCTTTGCGGGACATTTTCCCGATGTCTCCGATCCCCACAATAATCGGCACATTCAGTCTGTCCAGACAATAGACGGTGTCTCCCGTCATTTTTCCAACTTCAAATTCTCTTATGCCGCTTTTATCGACCCCATATTCGGAAATCTGTCCGTCCCGGTCGATGGATACATCAATATTCGTCCATTCGGACCCGTGCGTCTTGGCTGCAACGGCGATGACCCCAAGCACTTCAATTTGAGGATGCTCCGCTACATGCATAAGCGCTCTTTCACCCGGACCTTCTTCTAAAAGACCGCAATCATCAAACATGACAAAGACAGGGTCATATGGGGTTTTTATGATTAGCTTCACAATTTCAGGACCTGTCAAAAAAGTGGGATTCCCTTTGGACTGGGAAATGCATCTGCCGCCGACTTTCTTTGCCGCATAAGCAATCGTTTTGGCCGCATATACATCTCCATCTGTCACGATAATGACCCTTCTTGTCTCTGTCATAGGATGATCTTATCCTTTCGGCTTAAAAATAAGTGCCACGAAAAATGCAAACACGATAGCAGCGGAGATCCCGGCAGATGTCAGTTCGAAAATACCGATTCCAATCCCGATAATGCCGTGTTCCTCTGCCTGCTTCATTGCCCCGTGCAATAGAGAATGACCGAAGCTTGTAATCGGAACGGTGGCGCCTGCCCCTGCAAATTTTATAAAATTATCATAAATGCCAAAGCCGTCAAGAATGGCACCTGACACAACGAACGTACTCATAACATGTGCCGGTGTAAGCTTTGCAAAATCAAGCAGAATCTGGCCGATGACACATATAGCCCCGCCAACTGCAAACGCAATTAAGTATTCCATGTATTGTTCCCACCCCTGTCCACTCTCTCGAAAACAACTGCATGAGCAATTGTCGGAATGGATTCTTTTTGCTGAATCATCGTCGGGCTTAAAAGAGCACCCGTTGCAACCACCATCACTTTTTTCAAATTGCCGTTTCTCATTTCGTCAAAAAGATGGCTGTACGTGACAACAGCCGAACATCCGCAGCCGCTGCCCCCTGCAAACACGTTCTGGTCAGGCCGGTATATCATAATGCCGCAGTCGTTATGATTGGCATAGACGTCAAATCCTTCTTCTTTTAAAAGATCTTTCACAATCGGGCTTCCGACAGAAGCCAGGTCGCCTGTTGCAATCAAGTCATACTCGTCCGGAGATATCTGCAAATCCTTAAAATGCTGTGCAATGGTATCCGCAGCTGCAGGCGCCATAGCAGAACCCATATCAAAAGGATCCGTTATTCCAAGGTCCGCCACACTGCCGATGGTCGCTGACGTAATTCTGATGTCACTCTCGTCGCGGCTGACAATGACAGCTCCTGAACCGGATATTGTGGACTGAGCTGTTTTCGGCTTTTGACCGCCATATTCGGTAGGATACCTGAATTGCCGTTCTGCTGTAGCGTTGTGGCTGCTCGTAGCAGCCAACACCCTGTTTGCAAATCCCCCGTCAACTAGGGCCGAACTCACAGCCAGCGTTTCCATGGAGGTTGAGCATGCTCCAAACATGCAGAGAAAAGGAATCTTGTTATGCCTTGCTGTATAGTTTGCTGTCACGTTCTGATTCAGGAGATCTCCTGCAAGGAAAAAATCAATATCTTCCTTTGTGAAATTTCCTTTCTTCAGGGCAAAATCGATCGCATCCTCCATCAGCCGCCGTTCTGCAAGCTCCCAGTTATCCTCATCGCAGTGGAGATTATCATATGTTTTATCAAATCCGCTGCCGAGCGGACCATCTGCTTCTTTTGGCCCGACAGCTGTTCCGCTTGACTGAACATAAACAGGGTTTTCAAAAACCCACGTCTGCTTCCCGGTTAATCTCATTTTTTATAGCCCCTCCTTCTTTTTAAAATGCCAGTCCGTAAACATATCTGATAATCCCTACCACGTATGCTGCCACTACACCGAATACAATGACCGAACCTGCAAGCTTAAACATGTTTGTCGCAACTCCGAGCACAATCCCTTCACTTCTGTGCTCAAGAGCTGCACTTGTCATAGAATTAGCAAAGCCGGTAACAGGTACGGCTGAACCTGCCCCTGCAAACTGGCCGATTCTGTCGTAGATGCCAAAACCCGTAAGGAGAGCTGAAATTAATATAAGTGTTGCGACCGTAGGGTTTCCGGCGGTTTTTTCCGTAAAATGAAAGAAGTTTATATACATGTTTGAGATGGCCTGGCCAAACGCGCATATCAGCCCTCCCACAATGAAAGCCTTGAGACAGTTTTTGAAATATGGCGGCTTCGGCTGATACGTCTTTACCTTATTTTTATAATCGTCCTTTAAATTTGCCATGTTTTCTCCTCCCGGAATTATTGATAGACGAAATAGAGCCAGTGAAACAGAGACCCTGCAACTTTTCCAAACACAATCGCCATTAAGAGAATGACAATCTTGTCGGCAATCCCGATTCTTTTAGCGAGAATCGGAAAGACATTCAGCACTTCAGTAAGCGCTGCGGCAAGCATGCCGATGAAAATTCCATTGATTAAGCCAACGGGTAAAAGGAAAAATTCGGGCAAGAACAGTTTTGAATCCCTTAAGCTGACCCATCCCCCTGTAATAGCCCCTGCTACAATGGCCCACTCATATGCCTGAATCATATCGACGGTTTTCGTCAGCTGCGTGAGCCGGGGGATAATCCCCAGAACCGCTAAAAATGCGACGAACCCCGATCCTACAGCAAGCCCCCCTGCGAGCCCGATCAGCATCGTGATCAGAAGGTTAATGATCATCGATTTTTTTCATGCTTTCTTTGTTTTCTTTCATGGATACATACATATCCATGTCGAGCTGATAATTGAACATCTCGACCTCAAGCGGACTTGGCTCTTCATTAATTCTCTTTTTAAAGAGATGATTGAAAAACAGAATCATCCCAAGACCGAGTCCGATTGAATATGGGATTTGCAGAAGAAGCGGATGCTCAGACGTTTTTCCGGTAATAATCGTATACAGCCGTTTATGCACAAGCTGCATGCTGACATCTTCATGAAAATTCATAATCGCAAGCGCTGCTCCGACAAAGAGCAGAATCCAGACAAGCGCGAACAAAACAGGCGAATACGATTTTTTCTGAAACACAATCTCCACAATTGTCTGCGCAGGCCCTACAGCCTGAACATCAATATCCGGATCTGTCTTATGTACCTCTGCAAGCACCCGCATGACATCGATCACGACGATATTCTTATCACTCGGCTGTACCCTGTGGACAACAAGATTTGAAATCCGGGTCCGGAGCTCCTTTTCAGCCACAATCTGAGCAATTTTTGAGACGGTAATACAATCGTCAGGGCGGACCTGCACTCTGTGACGCAGCCGGATGTATACCGTTTTTTCCATCACATTCACTTCCTGAAAATAGGATTGTACCTGTAGTATGCATTGGAAGAATTTATATCATGCAACTTGCAGCGGGCCATTAATTACCAAAGGAGTTTTTATTAAGGGGATACTCGGGGCTTTGCGGGATTGTAGAGGGAAATAGTGATGCGGTGCCGGGGACCGGTCAAATTGATCTGATGAATTTTATATATAATACAGTTAAAACTGCCAGCCGTACTTCAATCCATCACGCTTAGTATTTTCCGCAAACACAAAAAAGACACATCTCATGATATGTCTTTTTGAACAATTATTGATCCATCCGGTCTTTCATTTGCTGGAGGATCTTTTTTTCGAGCCTTGATACCTGCACCTGCGAGATGCCGAGGCGTTCGGCCACTTCTGATTGAGTCTGGTCTTTGTAGTACCTGAGATACACGATCAGCTTTTCCCGCTCATCGAGTTCTTTTATGGCATCTTTCAGGACGATTTTGTCAAACCACTTCGTCTCGCCCGAGTCGGCGATTTGATCGAGCAGGGTGATTGGGTCGCCATCGTTTTCGTAGACGGTTTCGTGGATGGAGGATGGCGCGCGTACGGCTTCCTGTGCAAGAACGACTTCTTCGGGTGTGATCTCAAGGTAGTCTGCGATCTCAGAGACAGTAGGCATTTTGCCGAGCGATTTTGATAAATCATCTTTTGCTCTTCTGATTTTGTTGCCCAGTTCTTTTAGAGAGCGGCTCACCTTTACTGTGCCGTCATCCCGGATAAAGCGCTGAATTTCGCCGATAATCATCGGAACCGCATAGGTTGAAAATTTAACGTCGTAGGACAGGTCAAATTTGTCAACCGATTTTAAAAGGCCGATGCAGCCGATCTGAAACAGGTCATCTGCTTCATAGCCCCTGTTCAGGAATCTTTGAACGACAGACCACACTAAGCGCATGTTTTTTTCGACAATCGTGTCTCTTGCCGTCTGGTCGCCATCCTGGCTGCGTTTGATCAGTTCCTTCACTTCATGGTCCTTAAGCTGAGTTTTTGAGATATCGTTCTTGACCTCCACATCCATAGCAAGTCTCCTTAGTTTACTAAAGCTTTGCTTTTCGATAAGTGTTTTGTAAGCTTTACCGATGTTCCGCGGGATTTTGACGATTCAATTTCCACTTCATCCATGAAGTTCTCCATGATGGTAAAGCCCATTCCTGACCGTTCAAGTTCCGGCTTAGTTGTATAAAGAGGCTGTCTTGCTTCTTCTACATCGCTGATTCCCATTCCCTCATCGCGGATGGACAGTGTGACTATGCTGTCTTCGAGTGTGACAGAAATATAGACAATTCCGCTTGGATCGTTGTCATAGCCGTGAATGATGGCGTTTGTCACCGCCTCGGATACGACCGTTTTGATTTCAGTCAGTTCATCAAGTGTCGGATCGAGCTGGGCAATAAATGCCGCAACTGTCACACGGGCAAAGGATTCATTCTGGCTGAGCGCGGAAAATTGAAGGTTCATCTCATTTCTCATGATGCCACCCCCAATGTAACGAGCGCTCTTTCTTCAGACGACTCCAGGCGGATGATTTTAAACAGGCCTGACATATCAAACAGGCGTTTGACTGCAGGCGATATGGCACAGACGACCATTTCCCCGCCGATTTGCTTCACTTGTTTGTATCTTCCTAAAATGACGCCAAGCCCTGAACTGTCCATAAATGACAGGTGCTCAAGGTTCAGTACGATATGCTGAACGTTTTCAGATGCAAGAATGTCTGTCACCTTCTGGCGCAGTTCCTCCGCAGTATGATGATCGAGTTCACCGATCAGACGAATGCACAGGACAGATTGTTTGACATCAAGCTCTACTGCTAGACTCATCCCTATTCCTCCCTAAATTCCGGATATAGTCAGTTTCGAGGTTTTGACGCTTTTTTCCTGCCCTGTGACAAAACTAGTGCCTATTCGCCAACATTAGCCAGTTTCTGTTTTCAGCCTGATTTCGTAAAGTCTGAGAGTACGCGTTTAAAGAGTGTCCACCAGCCGGCCTGCTGAATATCGCCTTCTGCTACAAGCGGGCTTTCAACAACGGTTTTGCTGTCTTTTTTCAGAATCAATTTTCCAAGCTCATCGCCTTTTTTAAGCGGCGCCTGAAGATTTTGCTTCATGACAACTTCCTGAGTGACATCTTTTACACTTCCGCCTTTTTTCGTCAGTACTGAAATCGGTTCAGATGTGACAAGATTTAAGGTTTTGCTGTCGCCTTTGCTGATCTTCATTTTTGCAACGACTTCGTTCCGTTTGAACAGAGGGTGTGTTTCATATTGGCTGAATGCGTAATCAAGCATTTTTGTCACTTGTGCATTTCTGTCTTTTGGAGTCGGCGCTCCCATGACAACGGCAATGACACGCATGTTGTCTTTTTTGGCAGTGGCCGTCAGGCAGTATTTTGCTTCATTCGTAAAGCCTGTTTTCACGCCGTCGACGCCTTTATAGAACTTTACAAGACGGTTTGTGTTAACGAGCCAGAATTTTTTATCGGTATCCTCGCGAAGATAATCTTCATAAGACCCTGTGTATTGGGTAATTTTTTCAAATTTCAGCAGTTCTTTCGCCATAACGGCCATATCATGAGCTGTGCTGTAATGGCCTTTTTCAGGCAGACCTGTCGGGTTTTGAAAAGCCGTATTTTTAAGCCCCAGTGCTTTAACACGTTTGTTCATTTTTTTAACAAAAGCATCTTCAGAGCCTGCAATGCGCTCGGCCATGGCAACGGATGCATCATTTCCGGATGCGATGGCGATGCCTTTAAGCATTTCATGAACGGTCATCTCTTCTCCCGGTTCAAGGAAGATTTGAGATCCGCCCATGGAAGCTGCATATTCGCTTGTACGGACTTTTTCGTCCATTTTAAGCTGTCCTTTATCAATCTCTTCCATAATCAGCAGCATGGTCATAATTTTTGTCATGCTCGCTGGAGGAAGCTTTTCATCACTGTTTTTATCATAGAGAATGTTGCCGGTGTCGCGTTCGATCAGTACAGCCGATTTTGCTTTATCCGCAAGCTGGACTGAGCCTTCTTCTGCAAAAGCAGGTGTTGCAATGGTCAATATCATGGTGCTGAGCACTGCGGTTGATAGTAGACGTTTCATCTCCAAGCCCTCCATTCATATACTTCCCATTTTTTCCATGTGATGAAAAAATATACTTATGGACACCAAAATTTTTGCATGCAAAAAGCCGGGAGTTCATCCCGGCTCTGGCTGTTCTTATTCTTTTACTGTATCATGCACAAGCGGCGGTGCGTCCACTGCCTGCTGTGACACTTTGATGCTCTCATAAAGCTTTGCTTTTACTTGCTCCACATCTTCCTGGTTGCTGTAAATAGTCACTAGAGAATCGCCTTTTTTGACGGCCTCTCCAATTTTTTTGTTCAGCATCAGACCGACTGCAAGGTCAATTTCAGATTCTTTCGTAGCGCGTCCCGCTCCAAGCCACATCGCTGCAACTCCTACAGAATCTGCTACGATTTCAGACACATAGCCGTCTTCTTTTGCAGGAAGTTCAACTTTGTATTTTGCCTGCGGCATTTTGCTTGGGTCATCAACCACTGAACCGTCTCCGCCCTGTGCTTCAAGGAATACTTTCAGCGTTTCAAGAGCTTTTCCGTTTTGAATCACTTCTTCAAGCATGCTGCGCGCTTCTTCAAGAGATGACGCTTTTTCTGCAAGGAATACCATGTAGCTTCCAAGCGTTAAGCACAGCTCGTGTAGATCTTCCGGACCTTCGCCTTTTAACGTATCAATCGCTTCTTTGATTTCAAGGGCGTTTCCGATTGCGTAGCCAAGCGGCTGGCTCATATCAGAAATAACGGCCATCGTTTTGCGTCCGACTGCATTTCCGATCTCAACCATTGCCTGTGCAAGCTCTCTTGCATCATCAAGGTCTTTCATGAATGCGCCTGCGCCTGTTTTTACATCAAGAACAATTGCATCTGCGCCTGCTGCAATTTTTTTGCTCATAATGGAGCTTGCAATCAGCGGAATGCTGTCAACTGTTGCTGTTACGTCACGAAGAGCGTAAAGCTTTTTATCAGCAGGAGTTAAGTTGCCGCTCTGGCCGATAACCGCGATTTTGTTTTGGTTTACAAGCTTAATGAACTCTTCATTTTCAATCTCAACATGGAAGCCAGGTACAGCTTCAAGTTTATCAATCGTTCCGCCAGTGTGGCCAAGGCCGCGGCCTGACATTTTCGCAACCGGCACGCCGACTGCAGCGACAAGAGGTCCAAGAACAAGTGTCGTTGTATCGCCGACTCCGCCTGTGCTGTGCTTATCAACCTTGATGCCTTCAATCTTGCTGAGGTCGATCGTGTCGCCTGAATGAACCATTTCCATCGTTAAGTTTGCGCGCTCTTCTTTTGTCATGCCTTTAAAAAAGATGGCCATTGTAAGAGCACTCACTTGATAATCAGGAATATCACCGTTTGTATAGCCTTTGATGATAAAGCTGATTTCTTCTTTTGTCAGTTCTTTTCCGTCACGTTTTTTTTCAATTAAGTCAACGATTCTCATTTTTTCTCCACCCCGCTGTGAATATCTTCAACGATTTTCTTCACTAGATTCAGGAAGTTCGTTTTTACCATTTCTGTTGTTTCCATTACTTCATCATGTGAAAGCGGCTGGTCCAGAATACCGGCAGCCATGTTTGAAATACAGGAAATGCCAAGCACCTTCATGCCTGCATGATTGGCTACAATGACTTCAGGCACAGTTGACATGCCGACTGCGTCTCCGCCAAGGACACGTGCCAGGCGAACTTCTGCCGGTGTTTCATATGCAGGTCCCGTATTTCCGACATACACGCCTTCCTGCACGTTAATGCCAAGCTCTGAAGCCGCATTCTTGGCAAGAGTTCTTAGATCCCGATTGTATGCCTGGGACATGTCAGGAAAACGCACGCCAAGGTCTGAATCATTTGGTCCGATTAACGGGCTTGTTCCCATATTATTGATATGATCAGAAATGATCATTAAATCACCCGGTTCAAACGATTCATTCACTCCGCCTGCTGCATTCGTGACGATAATTGTTTTTACGCCCATTTCCTTCAGCACACGAACCGGGAATGTCACTTTTTTCATGTCATAGCCTTCGTAAAAGTGGAAACGGCCCTGCATAGCAGCCACGTTTGCTCCTTTAAGCGTTCCGAATACAAGCTGTCCGGCATGGCCCTCAACAGTGGATACCGGGAAGTTTGGAATGTCCTCATATGGAATTTTAACCGGATTCTCGATTTCATCCGCCAGAACACCAAGACCAGATCCAAGGATCAGACCGATCTCAGGCAGGTTTTTTACTTTTTCCTTCATGAACTCTGCAGACTGTTTAATTTCTTGCAGCATGTCTCGTTCCCCCTTTAGTTTTTCAATTCGTGCAAAAAGCTTTTTCCATGCTTTGGCATCGTCACTTTAAAGTTGTCGGCAATCGTTGCGCCGATATCAGCAAATGTTTCGCGGACAGGCAGTTCCGTGCCTTGTTTCATGCGCGGGCTGTACGCCAAAAGCGGAACATATTCACGTGTATGGTCTGTACCATGGTGAACAGGGTCATTTCCGTGGTCAGCCGTAATAATAAGCAGGTCATCTTCGTTTAATTTGGACATTAATTCAGGCAGACGGGCATCATACTCTTCAAGCGCAAGTCCGTATCCTTCAGGATCTCTTCTGTGCCCGAACAGCGCATCAAAATCAACCAGGTTTACAAAGCTTAAGCCTGTAAAATCGCGGTCGGCTGTCTCAGCAATCTTGTCCATTCCGTCCATATTCGATTTCGTGCGGAGCGCGTCTGTAATGCCTTCTCCGTCATAAATATCCGATATTTTGCCGATGGCAATGACGTCGAGCCCGCCGTCCTGAAGCTCATTCATGACTGTGCGCTCAAATGGTTTCAGTGCATAGTCGTGGCGGTTTGCCGTACGCTTAAAGTTCCCCGGATTCCCGACAAAAGGACGGGCAATGACGCGTCCGACCATGTACTTTTCATCAAGGGTCATCTCGCGTGCCATTTCACAAATCTTAAGCTGCTCTTCAATCGGAATGATGTCCTCATGAGCCGCAATCTGAAGAACCGAATCCGCAGATGTATAAACGATCAGCGCTCCGGTTTTCATATGCTCTTCGCCAAGCTCATCCAGAATCTCCGTTCCTGATGCAGGTTTGTTTCCAATCACTTTTCTGCCTGTTTTTTCTTCAATAGCAGAAATCAGTTCATCAGGAAAACCATCCGGAAACACTTTAAACGGTGTATCAATACGAAGGCCCATGATTTCCCAGTGACCTGTCATCGTATCCTTTCCGTTTGAAGCTTCCTTCATTTTTGTATAGAATGCCTGCGGTTTTTCCTGAACAGGTATACCTTCAATTTCTTCTATGTTGCTCAGTCCAAGCTTTGCCATGTTCGGCATGTTAAGGCCTTTCATATGCTCTGCAATGTGGCCGAGTGTGTGTGAGCCTTTGTCGCCGAAATCAGCTGCATCCGGCGCTTCCCCGATGCCGACTGAATCCATGACGATCAGGAATATTCTTTTATATGTATAATCAGACATGTAGATCCTCCTTATAACTTAAAATTGCTCTTCTATACCATTTCCCAATTGATGAAGATTGATTTACGCGTTTTCATTGGTCAGAAGTCTGACATCTAAAGTATAAACCGTTTTCACGGATTCTGACAATCATTATCTTTCTATTTCCTTGTTTTATTTGTTCGAAAACCTGTTTCCCATAAAAATGATAAAAAGCCACCCCTCAGGATGGCTTATGCTCTTGGATGATATTGTCTGTAGACGTCTTTCAGTCTGGTCTTTGAAACATGCGTGTAAATTTGAGTGGTGGAAATATCCGCGTGGCCGAGCATTTCCTGTACCGCCCGCAGATCTGCTCCATTTTCAAGAAGGTGCGTTGCAAACGAATGGCGGAGAGTATGCGGCGTAAGCTCTTTGCTGATGCCTGCCTCAAGAGCAAGCTTCTTCAGATTCTTCCAGTAGCCCTGGCGCGTCATCCTGTTGCCGTGATGGTTTAAAAACAGGGCATCTGTCTGGTTTTTCTTCGATGCAAGCTTCGTTCTTCCCCTGTCAATGTACGTCTCAAGCGCTTCTGCTGCGGTTCTTCCAATCGGAACGATCCGCTCTTTATTGCCTTTTCCGATGCAGCGGACAAAGCCCATCGTCAAATGCACGTCGGTTATATCAAGATTAATCATCTCACTCACCCGTATGCCAGTCGCATAAAGCAGTTCAAGCATGGCTTTATCTCTGTAGCCAAACGGCGATGTGAGTTTTGGGGTATCAAGCAGTTTTTCAACTTCTGTCAGTGAAAGCACTTTTGGAAGGGTCCGTTCGACCTGGGGAGATTCAATATGTACAGTAGGATCGTGGTCTGCGGCCTTTTCTCTTAAAAGAAACTGGTGAAAGCTGCGGATGGAAGCAGTGTGCCGGGCGATCGTCTTGCTTGATTTTCCCGCTTCCTTTAAAGATTTTAAGAAATGGATAATTGAAAGTCGCGTCACGTCCTGAAAAGACGAAAGCTCTTCTTTTTCAGTCAAATAGTGATGGTAGCTTTTTAAATCACGTTCATACGAAACAATGGTATTGTGGGAAAGCCCCCGCTCCACCACCAGGTAATGCATGAAATCCTGAATTTGATCTTTCAATTTCCTCTACTCCCCGTTTAAGTAAAAGAAAAGCAGCCTGTTCAGCCAGTGCTCCTCTTCATCGGCCACCATCTTGGTGACCTTAAGCGCTGCACCCTCGGGCTGGTCATAGCGGTGCATTTCTTCATACTCTAAGTTAACCCAAATGATAGCATAATAGAAAAGAATCGTAAATCCGGTAAACAAAATAAACACTTTGATCATATCAAACATGGTCCGTGCTGCTCTCACTCGCATTGCCTCCTTAAGAACCCGGCATCTTACCTAAACATATGCCAAAAAGGACAAACTTTATACGGAAAAACGCAAAAAAACCTCTCCGTATAATAGGAAAGGTTTACTCCTGCTCTTCATCCTTCTGTTCTTTTTCCTGACACCGGCGGCAAATGCCGTGAAAGGTCAGACGGTGATCTTTAATTTTAAATTGAAAGTCCCGTTCAACAATCTGTTCTACATCCTCAAGAAGATCTTCTTCTATTTCAGCGACCGCGCCGCATTCAATGCAGACAAGATGATGATGAAAGTGCGCTGCGCCTTCTTTTCTCAGATCATAGCGCGATACGCCGTCTCCAAAGTTTATTTTATCGACAATTTTAAGTTCTGTAAGTAGCTCCAACGTACGATAAACAGTTGCTAAACCAATCTCTGGCGCTTTTTCCTTAACGAGGAGGTAAACATCTTCAGCACTCAAGTGATCTTCTTCACGCTCTAGCAGTACTCTGACAGTAGCTTCGCGCTGAGGAGTCAGCTTGTAGCTGGATGAATGCAACTGCTTTTTTATCCGCTCAATTCTGCTTTCCATACACACATTCCTCCCTCGCCGCGTTCCTCATCCATTATATCAAAAGAAAGGGATGTGTCCAACGAAAATCATTCCAATCTAATAAATAAAATGATTATTAGATAAAAATCATTCTATTTAGATACAATCTCAATAACATTTTTCATCAAAACAGGTGACGCATATGCCTCAAGCCCTGATGCAGCAGCGGTCAGCACAGCAATAGCAACAAAGAATGCCGCGTACCGCGCGAACATCGAAAACGGCGACTCTGCCAGATTTGATTTTTTATTTAAGAGCTGCTTTACGATTTTAAGAGAAAAAGAGATGGCTGTCGTACCCATAATAATAAATGCCGGTATTAAAATCATATTCTGCGGCATAACCGAAACAAATGAAAGCAAAAAGCCCTGCCAGCCCATTTGATTGACAAGAAAACCGACAGTAAAGCCAACGACAATTCCCTTTAAGAATAACATAATCAGAATCACCGGCAAACCTATGATTGAAATGCCGAGCACCCACATCAGGCCCAGATATTTCAGATTATGAAAAAAACTCTGCTGCAGCATTTCCACTGAACTTGCCACCTTGCCTTCAGAAACTTGTCCGAAAAAGCGGCTTAAATAAAAATATAAATCTTCCTTTTGAGTAAAGTTCATGCTGTTGACGATGACCGCCCCGAAAATAACCCCCATCAAAAACAATACAAAGACAAACAGGTAGAGCGACGAGCGTTCTTTCATATGCTGGATCATCATTGCTTTTAATGGATGTTTGCGCATCTTTTCTTCCTCCCGGTTTTTCACTTACTAGATTGTATGAAAAAAAGGAAGAAACTATGACAAGCCCCTATTGCATTATTTTCCCAAAAGGTTATAATTCTTAAAAACTGACAAGGCGGTGTTCCTGTGAAACGACCAATCTTACTTGATTTTCCGAATGAACTGACAACAGACAGACTCCTGATCCGCGCTCCCCGTCCAGGTGACGGAAAAGCAGTTAACACCGCAGTAAACGAATCGCTTGAAGAGTTGAAGCCATGGATGCCGTTTGCGCAAAAAAGCCAGTCCTTAGAAGACACAGAAGCAAACATCCGCGAATCCTGCGCTAAATTCATGCTGCGGGAGGATCTGCGTCTGCTCATGTTTGACCGGATCACTGGCGAGTTCATCGGCAGCACCGGCTTTCACCGCATGGACTGGGATGTTCCAAAAGTGGAAATCGGGTACTGGATTTCAACAAAGCACTCAGGAAAAGGATATATGACAGAGGCCGTTGAAGCCCTGACCGCCTTTGCAGCCAAAGAATTCCGCGCGAAACGTGTGGAAATCAGGTGCGATCCGGAAAACACAAAAAGCCGGCGCATTCCTGAAAAACTCGGTTATCAGCTGGAAGGCATCCTTAGACAGGACGATGTTTCTGCAGACGGTTGTTCACTGAGAGATACGTGTGTGTTTGCTAAAATTTTTTAACGCAAGAGAGGCACTTTGATGAAAAGTGCCTTTTCATGCTTTAGAAACCCTGCCGTAAATCCCGCCTCCGCCAGGTTCGGCACAAAGCCTGCCTTCCCTTGCCGCAAGTATGTACGCTGCTGTTTTAGCAGGAAGCACATTCTCAAGACGTTCCTTTGAAACCTCATGCAGGATCGTCATTTCCGTTCCGAACGCAGTCTTCAGTTTTTCCAGTGTTTTCGGACCAATGCCGGGTATAAACTGCAGCGGAACCTGATGAACATAAGGCGGTCGCTCCCTGCCGTTTCCGGCCCTTCTGTCCGCCAGTTCAGACAGCCGGGTGCTGACCCCTTTTGTAAACCGGAAATTGCCGCAGTTTCTGCATGCCTGTTCAAGTTCTTCTTTTGCAGCACCGCATGTTTCACAGACTGTTCTATAATACTTTCCAAGCAGCGGATTCAGCCCGTGGTTGGATGCAATCCGGCGGTCCCCTTTCCCTTTCAGAGCCATCCTAACCTCTTCAAACGATGGTTCGGCAAGCTTGAGCTTCTGATATTCTCTTCCGATTTTGGCCGCCGAATGAGCATCTGAATTGGTCAGAAACGGATACTTGTCAAGCTCGGTGACCTTCGATGCCATCTCTGTGTCTGAACTCAGGCCAAGCTCAACGGCGTCAATCCATTCAGGATTCAGTACCTCTTCAAGAGAAGCACGGACTCCGCTTCCATAAAGACTCTTATGCGGAGTGAAGATATGGGCGGGAATAAACAGCCCGTTAAGCTCCCTTACTTTCTTCTGCAGTGTTTTTGCTTCCCCGTACATTCTCTGCGTACTCAGTGTCAGGTTTTTCACCCTGCTGCCGAGCCAATAGGAAAAGTTCTTCATCCTCTCAATTGTCGGCATGAACACCAGAACGTGCAGCGGCCCTTTGCAGAGAGAATCATACACTTCTATTTCACAGCCAAGCAGAAGGGTCGTTTTCTCAAACCTGATGCCGCCGTGCTGGAGCTCGCGCCATTTCCCTTCACCAATGCCATTTTCGAGCGTGAGAAGAACTTCAGGAACATGACAGTCAATGACTCCTATAATATCCATCCCTTTGTGCCCGCTTGCTTCTATTAAAATGTTTTCAAGCGTAAGCTGCTTAGAAGCCGTTATTTTCACAGGCTTTCCGGAAGAAGTCCGGCCTATATGAATATGTAAGTCCGCGTAATAATCGTTCATTTATTTCTGAAGAGCCTGCTTTAATTGCAGATATTGAACCGCATAGGCGGTTTTTGCATCAAAAATCCGCTGCTCATCAATCAGCTGCTGCGCCTCTTCAAGCGTCACCTCCAGCACATCGACGAACTCATCCTCATCAAGCTCTGCCTTTTCTTCAAGAACGTGCAGGTCATCCGTATAGTAAACATGCACAAGCTCATCGGCAAATCCAGGAGATGTATAAAAAGAAATCAGATGCTGCAGCGATTGTGTTGTATAGCCTGTTTCTTCCTCAAGTTCACGCTTTGCCGTCGCTTCCGGAAGCTCACCTTTTTCAAGCTTGCCTGCAGGAATCTCTACAAGCACCCGCTCCATGGCTTTTCGGTACTGCTGAACCATCACAAGCTTTTTGTCTTTCGTCAGTGCAAGGACAGCAACTGCACCGGGATGCTTGATAATTTCACGCGTGCTTGTTTTTCCGTTAGGCAGTTCCACCTCTTCCAGGTATAAATCAATGATGCGTCCTGAAAACAGTTTTTCTGATGTTTTAGTGGTTTCCTTTAAGTGGTTCATTTCCGTTCCTCCGCGTTCTACAAATTCTCATGATTACATATATTCTACCACATTCTAAAGAAGCTAAAGAGGCACCGCCTGAAACACCGCTTTAATGGACATACTGATATCCACTACACGGGAAGCGAGGCGAATAAGCATGAAGATCTACCTTCTGGAAAAGGGAATCGTCCTTGTCGGCAAAGCATGGGAAGTCCGGGAGAAGCTGAAAGAATACAGCAGAAAATATGAAACAATCGAACAGTGGACAAAGGACAAGTAAGCGTCACAATTGCTTTTTCCTCCTGCTTGTACTAATGTCAGTAGAAAGACGAACAGGCAGGAGTGAGACAAATGAAAAAAAGACAGCTTGGCACATCTGATTTAATGGTAAGTGAAGTCGGACTCGGCTGTATGTCCCTTGGAACAGACAAGGAGCAGGCAGAATCCATCATTGATGCAGCACTTCATGATGGCATCAACTATTTTGACACGGCCGATCTATACGATTTCGGCCTGAACGAAGAGTTTGTCGGAGCTGCTCTAAAAAAGAAACGAAAAGAAATCATCCTAGCCACAAAAGCGGGTAACCGCTGGAATGACGCAAAAGACGGCTGGACGTGGGACGCTTCTAAAAGCTACATAAAAGAAGCTGTCAAACACAGCCTGAAACGCCTGAAAACAGATTACATCGACCTTTACCAGCTCCACGGGGGCACAATCGAAGACAATATCGATGAAACCATCGAGGCTTTCGAAGACTTGAAAAAAGAGGGATTGATCCGCTACTACGGCATCTCCTCCATCCGTCCGAATGTCATTAAACAGTACTTGGAGAAATCCTCCATCGTCTCTGTCATGATGCAGTACAGCCTCCTTGACCGCCGTCCAGAAGAATGGTTTTCCCTTCTGAACGACCATGGTGTCAGCGTCATCGGCCGCGGCCCGATGGCCAAGGGACTGCTTACAGACAAATGGGAAACAAAGCTGAATGAAAAAGGCTACCTCTCATACAGCGAAGAAGAACTGCGCAGACTTCTTCCGCAAGTCGCAGCAGAAAGCGGACTTACCATGACCGAAACGGCCATCCAATATTGCCTGAAACAGCAGACAGTCGGAACCATCGTACCCGGCGCCAGCAAAATCGAACAAGTTCAGGCAAACTGCCGCGCTTCTGAGGCACGCCCGCTTTCAGGTGAAGAATTTGTTGCGCTGCAGGCTTTGACGAAGTTTGATAAGTATGAGGGGCATCGGGAGTAGTAGCATTAAAAAATCCTTCTCAATTGGGGAGGATTTTTTTCGTGTTTCGAAAATGAAAAACGATTCCATATAGGTAATTAGACTCACATCTTCAGAATTATCTTTTTTTATTTTTTTCCATATTACTATGCTATAATCCATGTATTGTCATTATATACAAAACTATACACACAGGTATTTTTTCATATATCAGTTTGCACCCACATACATTATGTTAAAACTACCTATGGGAAGGAAAAAAGCATGAAAAAAATATTTAGTTTTTCAAAGAAACATTGGAAGTACATAATTGTTGCTCTTATTGCACTTGTTATCGGTAGCACAAGCGGCCCTTCTAGTGCTGATGTCGAATCTACTCAACAAGAACTAAAGGATGCTTCTGGACAATTAAAGGAAAAAGATGAGGATTTAAAAAAGCTTATCAAAGAAAATGAAGAGTTAATGGCTGATAAACGTGAATTAGAAAAAAAGGTTAAAGAAGCAGAGCCTTTTTTCAAATTATCTGAACAGGAACGTAAGGAAAAAGCTGCCGAATTAAAGAAAAAAGAAGAAGCAGCAAAAGCAAAAGAAAAAGCTGAAGCTGAGAAAAAAGCAGCTGAGATTAAAGCCGCTGAAGAAGAAGCCAAACGTAAAGCTGAAGAAGAAGCCAAAAAAGGCTATGATACAGGAATTACTTATAATCAATTAGCCAGAACCCCGGATGATTTTATTGGGGAGAAAGTAAAGTTTAAGGGCAAAGTCATTCAAGTTATGGAAGGTGACGGAACCACCCAAATTCGTTTAGCTGTAAACGATAACTACGACACTATCATTTATGGAGAATTCGATTCTTCTATAGTAGAAGCTAGAATTTTAGAAGATGATGTCATTACAATTATGGGTCTGTCTACTGGTTTATTAACATATGAGTCAACTATGGGAGGAAATATATCAATCCCCGGTATGTTAATTGAAAAAATAGATTAACCCCAAGACCAATGCTCCTGGCTATTGGAAGTTAAAATGCCTTCGCATCCGCGAAGGCATTTTCTTATTTATAATCCGACCACTTCAACTGACTGTCGTTAAGCAGCTCTTCAAAGCTTTTGTTCTTCTCTTTTTCTTTCTTTTCTTTCAGCTTCTGCAGGCGTTCCTGCTCCTGCTTTTGCTCCTGTTCTTCAAGCAGTCCTTTTTTCATTCCGGAGAGCTGTTCAAACAGGCCTGAATCGAGGCGGTCCTTCAGGTTCAGGGACGCATCGTCTGTTTTTTTCGGCTGTGCCTTTTGATGTTTTTTCTGTTTTTTCGCCATGATGATCACTCCTATATACACTCATTATATACAAGAAATGGCGATGTTAGAAAGGGATTTGACTGATTAATAGGCGTCCAGGATGACATCGTCGCCGATGATTAGCTCAGGTTCAGTTGAGCGTTTGATATCTTCTACTGTATAGCCTTTAGCCACTTCTTTAAGTTTGAGGCCAAGTTCAGTGACATCTATTACAGCCTGATCCGTTATGATCCGGTTCACAACACCTTTGCCTGTAAGCGGCAGTGTGCACGTGTTCAGGATCTTCGGTTCGCCGCTTTTATTTACATGCTCCATAATGACAATGATCCTCTGTGCTCCATGAACGAGATCCATCGCCCCGCCCATTCCTTTGATCATTTTTCCCGGGATCATCCAGTTTGCAAGATCGCCGCTTTCTGACACTTCCATGCCTCCGAGAATGGCCACATTCACGTGTCCTCCGCGGATCATCGCGAATGATTCGGAACTGTCGAAATAAGCGGATCCAGGAATCGCTGTGACGGTTTCCTTCCCCGCATTGATTAAATCAGGATCGACATCCCCCTCTTTAGGATAAGGCCCAATCCCGAGAAGACCGTTTTCTGACTGCAGCACAACCTCTTTGTTTTCACCGATATAATTGGCGACCAGTGTCGGCATACCAATTCCGAGATTCACATAGAAACCGTTTTCAATTTCCTGTTCAGCCCGTTTGGCGATTTTCTCGCGGACTTCTGCTTTGTTTTGTATCATGGCTTTGCCTCCTGTCATCCTGTCTTTTGTACAGTCAGACGCTCAATACGCTTCTGCTGCTCTCCGAGAATGAGTGCCTGAACGTAAATGCCCGGAGTATGAATCCCGTCCGGCTGAATGCTCCCCGTTTCCACCAGCTCTTCCACTTCTGCAATCGTGACTTTTCCCGCCGCTGCAATCATCGGATTAAAGTTTTGAGCCGTCTTGTTGTAGAGCAGGTTGCCCATTTTATCCGCTTTGCTCGCGCGTACAAGGCTGAAGTCTGCGGTCAGCGCTTCTTCAAGCAAGTATTCTTTCCCGTTGAAGTTCCGTGTTTCTTTCCCTTCAGCAATCGGTGTGCCCACTCCTGCAGGCGTATAGAACGCAGGAATGCTTGCTCCGCCTGCACGGATTTTTTCAGCAAGCGTCCCTTGAGGAACTAGCTCGACTTCAATCTCGCCTGAGAGCACCTGGCGTTCAAATTCCTTGTTTTCGCCGACATAAGAGCTGATCATCTTTTTGATTTGCTTATTTTTCAAAAGAAGCCCGAGTCCCCAGTCGTCTACACCGCAGTTATTTGAAATAATCGTCAGATCCTTCACGCCTGTTTCAACAAGGGCAAGGATGAGGTTTTCAGGAATGCCGCACAGCCCGAAACCGCCGACCATCAGAGTGGAACCATCTTTGATTTCGCTTACTGCTTCTGTAAAAGATGTATAGATCTTCTTCATCATTTATCCCTCCAGATTTTCAACGATTGTCGCAACACCCTGGCCGCCGCCGATGCAAAGAGTGGCAAGGCCGCGCTTAGCGTTTCTGCGCTTCATTTCGTGAATCAACGTCACAAGAATGCGCGTGCCACTTGCACCGATTGGATGTCCAAGGGCAATGGCGCCGCCGTTTACATTCAGTTTTTCTTTGTCAAAATGAAGTTCGCGGTCAACGGCAATCGACTGTGCCGCAAACGCTTCGTTCGCTTCCACAAGGTCCATGTCATTCATTGTCAGCCCGCTTTTTTGGAACGCTTTTTGAACGGCAGCGACAGGTCCAATTCCCATAATGCTTGGATCTACGCCGGCATTCCCATTTGCAGTGATTTTAACAAGCGGCTGAATGCCCAGCTCTTCTGCTTTTTTTCTGCTCATAACAACGACAGCTGCCGCACCGTCATTAATGCCGGAAGCATTTCCCGCTGTAACAGAACCTTCTTTTTTAAACGCAGCACGAAGACCGCCGAGCTTCTCTGCCGTTGTGCCTGCGCGCGGGAACTCATCGGTTTCAAACGTAACAGCATCCCCTTTTCGCTGAGGAATGACGACAGGCGTAATTTCCGATTTGAATGTACCGGACTCAATCGCATTCACCGCTTTTTGCTGGCTCCACGCTGCAAACTCATCCTGCTCTTCTCTCGTAATCTCGTATTTATCGCACAAGTTCTCTGCTGTCACACCCATATGATAGTTATTGAACGCACACGTCAGACCGTCAGAAACCATCGTATCAATCAGCTTCTGATCGCCCATCTTAAATCCGTCCCGAGCATTTTTCATTATGTAAGGCGCCTGGCTCATATTTTCCATACCGCCTGCAACCACAATCTCTGCATCCCCTGATAAAATCGCCTGTGCCGCAAGATGGACCGTTTTTAAACCGGATCCGCACACTTTGTTGATCGTCATGGACGGCACATTCTCAGGAAGACCCGCTTTCATAGCCGCCTGGCGCGCCGGATTTTGCCCAAGTCCCGCCTGCAGCACATTCCCCATAATGACTTCATCCACCTGCTCGCCCTTTAAACCCGCTTTCTCAAGAGCATCCTTGATCACAATCGCCCCAAGCTCCGGCGCGGACACACCCTTCAGCGCTCCTCCGAAACTCCCGATTGCCGTGCGGACAGCACTCACGATGACTACTTCATTGCTGCTCATACTACACTCATCCCCTTTGTCATGGCTTTAACCATTGGTTTCGCTAAATCCTGATAAATTCCTGCAATCTTTTCAAAATTCAGCTTTCAGTTGCATACACTCTTAGTAAACTATTAATATGGGGATATGTAAACCCTTACAATACGAAAAGCGGAATCGCCCGTTTAGCTCCGACAGACAGAAAAGAAATCACCCGAAAAGTCCGGGTTTGACTTTTTGGGGGATTTTGTTCTGGCGGAGGAGCTGGGCGATGGAGCTGGACAACCCGAAAAGCGGAATCGCCTTGGTCAGCTCCGAAGGACAGAAAAGGATCCGACGGAAAAAGCCGGGCTTGCTTTTTGCGGCGGAGCCGTTCTGGCCGAGGAGTTAGGCGATGGAGCTGGACAATACGAAATGCGGAGCCGACTATTCAGGCCTGGCAGTCAGATAAGAAATCACCGGAAAAGTCCGGTTTTGACTTTTTCGGGGATTTTGTTCTGACAGAAGGACTAGGAGGCGGAGCTGGACAATGTGAAAAGTGGAATCGCACCCTCAAAACCTGAAAACCTGAAATTGAGGGTACACAAATTGCCGATAAGTACCCTCAAAACCTAAAAATCAAAATTTGTGGGTACGCAAAATCCCGATTCGTACCCTCAATACCCAAAAATCAAAATTTGAGGGTACGCAAATTGCCGTTTCGTACCCTCAAAACCTAAAAATCTGAAATTGAGGGTACGCAAAATCCCCAATCGTACCCTCAAAACCTGAAATCCCGAAATTAAAGGTACTCAAAAATCCGAAAGGCTGGTGCTTCCTGTGAATCTTCCAAAACATGCAACGCTAATTGAGGTCGGTCCCCGTGATGGGCTGCAAAATGAAAAAAATGAAATCCCGACAGACGTTAAAATTCAGTTTATCAAGGAGCTTAAAAAAGCGGGGTGCAAAGAAATGGAATTGACCTCTTTTGTCTCTCCAAAGTGGGTTCCCCAGCTGAAAGATGCAGGAGAGATCATCAGCTATTGTTCTGATGAGGACAGAAACCTTGTTCTCACTCCTAATGAAAAAGGGATTGCTCGTGCAAAAGAGGCAAACTGCAAAGACGTGGCTTTTTTTGTGGGAGTAAGCAGCACCTTCAATCAAAAGAATATCAACGCGACAACAGAAGAAAGCATGCAAAAGCTCCTACCGCTGATCCGCTCGCTCAAGGAAGAAGATTTTTTTGTGAGGGCGTGTATTTCGACTTCTTTTTACTGCCCGTATGAAGGAAAAATAGAAGCGGATGCCGTTGTTGAGCTTTGCAGGCAGTTTGCAGATGCGGGTGTTGATGACTTAAGTGTTGCCGACACCATCGGCATGGCGAATCCGCTTGAAGTGCATGAGCTTTTTTCACGCCTGAAAAAAGCACTGCCGGACGTGCTGATCACGGCCCATTTCCATGATACAAGAGGCATGGCGCTCGCCAACATTTACGCAGCGCTGCAGGCAGGCGTCGACAGGTTTGACACGTCTGCAGGCGGACTCGGCGGATGTCCTTTCGCACCCGGTGCTACAGGAAATGCTGCAACAGAGGACGTGCTCCATATGCTGCATGCTCTGAACATTGAAACAGGCATTGACATGAACCAGCTTCTGAAAGCAGTGGAGATCATTGAGCCGCATCTTTCAGGAAGTGTTCAAAGCAAACAATATCAGCTCAGCAAACGGTCAAAAACGCTTCTAACTGAATAAACAGCAGTGGATATAACTGCGCTTGACATATCTTTATTAAGTATCCATTCTAGTCTTGCTGGTCTTAAGATTGGTTCATTCCATGTATATTTCTCCCCCTTTCTTCACATCTTAGATGACAGAAAGGAGCGGATATCATGACAAACGAAAAGGCATCAAAAAGCCAAAAAGGCAAGCCGAATGCAGATACCCCGAAGCAGACTATGGCTTTTGAAGAATTGGAAAAGGCTGTACACCCGACAAAACGCCAAAACTCGGAACAATAACGCGGCAGCAAGCCCCATGTGCTTGCTGCTTTTGTTTTTCTCCTTTTCCTTCTTCGTGATAAAATGGATGTATTATACAGCGGAAGGAAGAATGCAGATGAAAAAGTGGCTGATCGGAGCTGGAATCATCCTCTCCTACATCTTCGTAGTAGGATTTTTTTTCACCAACCAGATGATGTACATGCGAAAGAAATCAGACAAAGAAATTATCGACCGCGAAACAAAAGACGGCCATTACGATGAAAGCGAATATGAAGCCTACAACAAAATCGAAGTATCCATCCCGTCCCAGTTCGGGTATGACATCAAAGGCCATCTTATTGCCCCCCACAGCACCTCCTCCTATGTCATTATCTGCCACGGGGTCACCATGAACCGGATCAACTCGGTCAAGTACATGAAACTGTTTTTAAAACGGGGCATCAACGTGCTGATTTATGATCACAGAAGGCACGGGGAATCAGGCGGGAAAACAACAAGCTTCGGGCACTACGAAAAATACGACCTTCAGTCAGTCGTGAATTGGCTGAAGGACCGTGTCGGCGATGACCTGCATCTCGGCATTCACGGGGAATCCATGGGTGCCGTCACGACACTGCTTTATGCAGGACTCGTAGAAGACGGTGCCGATTACTATATTGCCGACTGCCCGTTTTCAGATCTTCAGGAACAGCTGCTTTACCGCCTGAAATCGGACTTCAAGCTCCCTGGATACCTCGTGATGCCGATTGCAAGGCGGTTTCTGAAACTGCGCGACGGGTACACCATCCAGGACGTTTCCCCGATTGCGGTGATGGACAGAATTCAGCACCCTGTTCTGTTTATCCACAGCAAGGACGACGATTACATACCGTCAGCGATGACCCAGCAGCTGTTCGAGAAAAAATCAGGGATGAAAAAGCTGTACTTTGCCGAAAAAGGCGCCCACGCCATGTCCTACACCGAAAACCGCGAGGAATATGAGCGGATCATTGACGAATTTTATGAAGAAATGAAAGAATACGAAACTACCCTGTAAGTTGTTATGCAAGATATGACAGCTTCCCTTATACATGATATAATTTTCATTTTTATATCGTTAACGAGAGGAGTTTACGTATATGTTAAATCACGAGGAAATCAGGTTTTCCAATGCATTAAAATCGGTTGCCAGAAATGGAGAGATAAAAAACTACATTCAGAACTCAGAGGAGCTCTATCCTTTATTTATGCGGGCCGCAAAGCGCTTTGTATCAGGTGAAACAAGGCTGGATGCAATTAACAAAGCGAAAGAGCTTATTGCGAAAGACTATCTTGTTTCTTTAGAATACATAGGTGAAAATACAACAAATGTTGACGAGTGCCATACTGCGAAAGAAGAGTTCATATCATTAATTCATCAATTAGGCGCTAATGGAATACAGTCAACCATCTCGTTTGATTTATCCCATATTGGCATGTCGGTTGACAGAGAGCTTGCCTTGAAAAATTTAAAGGAAATGGCACAAGCTGCTGAACTATATCACTTAAATCTCATGATCAGCATGGAAGAATCTGAAAAGACAGATCGTATTTTAGATATCTATAAAGAAGTCGCTTCAACATATAAAAACGTAGGAATTACGTTACAGGTTCATTTGAAACGTTCATTAGACGATTTGAATGAATTGTTTAAGTATCCTGGAAAAATAAGAATTGTAAAAGGGGCTTATCAGGAACCTGCAGATCTTAAGATTGGCCGTTCTGAAGAGCTGAATAACCGTTACCTGGAATTTATCAGAGTGGGCGTTGAAGCTGAACATCCTATTTCAATTGCTACCCATGATGAAAAACTGCTTGAAAAAGTATTTGAGCAAGGTTATTTAAAGCATTCAAACGTTGAGCTTGAAATGTTAGATGGGGTTAGGTCTGATTTAATCAAAAATGCAAAAAATGAAGGATACAAAGCGAGGGTTTATGTAACTTACGGCACAGAATGGTATCTGTACTTAGCGCATCGCATTGCAGAATATCCTCCTAACATTTACACTGCTGTATCAGATATTATAGCTTTTGAAACGAAAACTGCTTCTTATTAAACGAAAAACGGTGACATTTTACTCGTTGTAAAATGTCACCGTTTTTTCATTTCAGATGTGGTTTTGTCCCAGACACTTTTTCGCGTTTATCCTAGTACGTCTGTAATATCATGCATATGTTCATCAAGCCAGGCAATTGCCTCATCAATCGTAGCAAATTCCTGTGCTTCAAACGTCATTTCATCCTGAAGCAGCCAGACATCTTTTTTGTCCTCAAAGACTCCGCCAATCGACCAGTGCAGCAGGGTATATGGATGGTTGCTGTTCAAAAACGAAACCCATGTTTTATTTAATGCAATATTCTTAAGAGTTGTTAAGCGGTCCTTCATCTTTCTCTCCACCTCACTTTACAGTCAGACTCATGCGCGGATTCAAGATTTGCGAAGGACACGTCAGCATGTAGCTGTTTGCCGTCTCGTTAAAATCAATTGTCATCTTTTCATCCAGAAACACCATCTTTGATTTTTCAACCAGAACCGGATATGCGTTCGTTTCAATCAGAACATCATCTCCGTCTTTTTCATCAACAAGCCAGAGTGCGGTCACCCCGCTGACCACGCATCCGCAGCCGTCGGTATCATACTTGAGCTTCACTTGTTTATCGGAATGAGCCTGAACACTGCCTTCTATTTTTTTCATGGCACGGTCTGTCCATTTAATTTCCATACGTCATGTCTCCTCATTTCAGGTTGCTTAGGGACATTTTATCACAACTCGGTCAGATGCGCACCGCGGCTTGCCTGTCATACCCCGGGGTCCAGCTGAATACGTCTAGGTATAGAAGGAGTGATACCATGACAAAACCCGTCATCAAAGTAAATGACAACGGCTCCCTGCGCATTACCGGAGACGTCGAACTGATCGACGCAGAAGGAAACGTCTTCCAAACCAAACAGAGCTTCTCCCTCTGCCGCTGCGGCCTCTCCAAAAAAATGCCGTTTTGCGACGGTTCGCATAAGGGAGTGTTTCAGTCGGTGGTTAGGGCGGAGTAGGAAGAGCGGAGGCGGCCGTTTAGTTCAGAAGGTTAAAAATCCGCCGAAAAAAGCAGGATTGGCTTTTTACGGCGGAGCCTTCAAAGTTCTTGAGACAGGATTACAGCACTTTCCCTCGGTTCTCTCATTCCAAAAGTGTTCTTAAAACCCGATTGCAACACTTTCTCTCGCCTCTCCCATCCCGAAAGTGTTCTTAAAACCCGATTACAACATTTTCTCTCGTCTCTCCCATTCCCAAAGTGTTCTTAAATCAAAATTACAGCACTTTCCCCCATCTCAAACGCCTGCAAAGTGTTTTAAAAACAGGACTATAACTCCTATACAACAAAAAGAGCATGACCAGTATGATCACGCCCATTTTCATATCTACTGCAAGAGAAGGCAGGCACCCCCGCCCGCCTTCATCTCACTCCTTCTCCCCTATATCCGTTATTTTCTCGATTGGCAGATCAACGCGCGTGTGGTCTTCGCCGATGATCCGCAGGCATCCGCGGATCGGATCTACGTAGTGTACGCGGCCTTTGAGCACGTGAAAATCGTGATGTTCGTAGTAGGTAAACGCAAGCTCGCGGTTTTCCTCCATGGCGAGGCCGATGATTTCGTTAAAATGCTCGAGCTGCTGTTCGTCTACTGCGGGCTTCGTTTTATAGCCTTGTTCAATTTCAAGTTCTCTTAAGATTTTTACATGCTCAGGCAGCATCATGGATGTCCATTTGATATTGCCCCGATCCCGAATCATGAGTATCCCTCCTTTTACGCTTTGTGTCCGCCGACAAGCTTGGCGCGGTGCCTTGCTGTGCCTGCGTTTGTATAGGAAACGGCCCGCAGCAGGGCATTGGGTCCGTATTTCCCGCGGATGGAGTCCATGACATAGCCAAGGATCTGTTCTTTTTCGCGGTTTGGCTGGAATAAATCGAGCTGCATTTCGGAATCATCTTCAATGTTGGAGAGGGCAATCGAAATTTTCCGGACAGTTTTATGTGCGTAAAATTGTTCAAATAAGGCGAGGCATGTTTCGTAGAGCTCCATTGTGATGTTGGTCGGCCGTTCCATCGTCCGTGAGCGGTGAAATCCGCCTCCAAGCTCATCATGGCTGTAGCCGATGCCGAGACTGATCGTCCTGCCTGCCTTCCTGTGCGTGCGCGCCCTTCTTGCGACTTCTTCGCACATTTCAAGAATGACGTGCTGTACCTCTTCCGGATCAGGATAATCCCGCATGAGAATCTGGCTCTTCCCGAAGCTGATCTGCCCCTGCAGAATCGGCGCACCAATTTCAGAGAGATCAACGCCCCAGGCATGGTAATAAAGCTGGTTGCCCATAATCCCGAACTTTTTCTCAAGTACTTCAAGCGGATGAGCCGCTAGTTGCCCTACGTTGAAAATGCCCATCCGGTTCAGCGTTTTTTCGACTCTGCTGCCGATGCCCCACATTTCCCGGAGCGGCTGCACCTTCCACAGTTTTTCCTTTACATCGTCGTACGTCCATTCCGCAATGCCCTTTTTCTTTGCCTCAAGATCAAGGCAGATTTTCGAAAGCAGCATATTGGGTCCGATGCCGATTGCACACGGCAGCGAAAATTCACGGTCCATATCATCTCTGATTTTTGCAGCAACCTCCCACGCATCTCCCCAAATCCCCTCCACTCCGTCAACTTGGATGAAGCTTTCGTCGACACTGTACGTGTGGATGGCATCCTTCGGGACATACCGGTGAAACAGGCGCGTCAGTTCAGTCGAAATACGGACAAAAGAAGCCATTTTTGCGTTCACAATCCGAATGCGGGAATCTTTCGGAATTTCGAACAGACGGGATCCGGTCTTGATGCCAAAATCTTTTTTCAGACAGGGCGAAGCCGCCAGGACAATACTTCCCTGCCTTTCTGTGTCACCAACCACCGCCAAATGGCACGTAAGCGGGTCAAGACCTTCCAGAACCGCCGCGCAGCTGGCATAAAAGCTCTTCATATCAATGCACAGAATCTTTCGTTTTGGAAATTGGCTGTAATCCTCAATCATCGTTCTTACTCCTCACAACAGAATATATGTTCCCATTCAGTATATGCTAATAGTAAGCGAATATACGTTCGATTTCAATGGTAGTTTTTGCTACGAAATGCGGAGCCGACTGTTCAGGCCTGGCAGTCAGATAAGAAATCACCGGAAAAGTCCGGTTTTGACTTTTTCGGTGATTTTGTTCTGACAGAAGGACTAGGAGGCGGAGCTGGACAATGCGAAAAGCGGAATCGGCCGTTTAGCTCCGATTGGCGGATAAGAAATCACACGGAAAGGCCGAACTTGCCTTTTCTGGGGATTTTGTTCCGACTGAGGAGTTGGCCGGTGCAGCTGGACAACGCGAAATGCGGAATCGCCTTGTTTAGCTCCGAAGGACAGAAAAGGATCCGACGGAAAAAGCCGGTCTTGCTTTTTCCGTCGGATCCTTTTTGGCCGAGGAGTTAGGCGATGGAGCTGGACAACACGAAAAGCGGAGCCGACTGTTCAGGCCTGGCAGTCAGATAAGAAATCACCGGAAAAGTCCGATTTTGACTTTTTCGGGGATTTTGTTCTGACAGAAGGACTAGGAGGCGGAGCTAGACAATACGAAAAGCGGAATCGTACCCTCAAAAACCGAAATTCAAAAATTGAGGGTACTAAAAAGCCGGTATCGTGCCCTCAAAAACCAAAATTTAAAAATTGAGGGTACTAAAAAGCCAGATTTGTACCCTCAAAACCCAAAAACCAAAAATTGAGGGTACTAAAAAGCCGGTATCGTGCCCTCAAAAACCAAAATTTAAAAATTGAGGGTACTAAAAAGCCAGATTTGTACCCTCAAAACCCAAAAACCAAAAATTGAGGGCACTAAAAGCCCGGATTCGTACCCTCAAAACACAAAAATCATAAATTGAAGGCACTAAAAAGCCAGTATCGTACCACCAAAACTCAGAAACCAAAGATTGAGGGTACTCAAAAGTCTCCCGCCCCTCTTTTCCGGGTGACCCTATGGAGCTGCTGGCCCAACACAAAAGGCGGAGCCGCTAAATCAGACCCTTGCCCCCCCACAAAAACCCCCGCTTGGCATCTCCCCCAATCCTCCTTATAATCAGGATAGAACGAGGTGGAACATGAACGAAAAATGGATTTTGAAGATGATTCTGCAGTCTTTTCAGCAGTATGAGCTGCACGGATCATTGAGTAAAAAAGAGGAAGAAGAACTTGTTGCAAAAGTGATGCAGAAGCGGGCGCAGGAGGATTCGGAGTGGTTTGAGACGGTCGAAGATGTTGTGTACGGGTTTGTGACGAATCAGGAATTGTAGCAGAAAAAAACAGCCTGCCTTTGCCGGCAGGCTGTTTTCACTTTTTGGATAATGCTTTCCCCGCGAGCTTTTCAAACACGCGCGGCATGAGCTGATAAAAGCTGCTGCCGGCATTCATCCAGCCGGGCAGGTTGATTTCGCGCTTTTCGGTCATCATGGCGCTGACAATTTTTTCAGATACTTTATCAGGATCAAGCATAAAGCGCTGAACATTTTTTACGTACGTTCCGCTTTGATCTGCAATATTGAAAAAATTCGTCTGGATCGGCCCCGGGTTGACGGATGTGACGTGAATGCCGGTGCCGGCAAGCTCCATCCGGAGGCTGTTTGTGAAGCCGAGAACCGCATGCTTTGTTGCTGAGTACAGGCTTGATTTTGGTGTTGCGAGCTTTCCGGCCTGTGAGGCGATGTTGATGATATGTCCGTCATTCCGTGCTCTCATCCCCGGCAGGACCATTTTGGTGCAGGCAATTAGTCCGAATACGTTCACCTCAAACATGGAGGTCATTTCATCCAGTGTAGCCTCTTCCACTGTGTTAAAGATGCCGAAGCCGGCGTTGTTGACGAGCACATCAATTTGAGGGACACTGTCCAAAATCCGGGCGAACGTCTGCGCGACAGCGTCCAGGTCGCTTACGTCGAGCGGATAATACGTGCAGGTGACGCCATATTGATCAGAGATTCGTTTTGCTGCTGCGGCAAGCAGGTCAGCCCGTCTTGCAATCAGGATTGGATGTGCGCCGCTTGCCGCTGCGAGTGCGGCCATTTTTTCGCCGATTCCGCCCGATGCACCGGTAATGACGACATAGCGGTCTTTCAATTTTTGATTCATTTCGTTCACCTCATCAAGAGTAAAGGATGTGTACCCCTTCCATTTGACCCTTAATTTCCCCCATCGCTTCGAGATAATCCAGCTGCCCCACCGTTTCTGACATCGTGAGCATCATCTGCTTCTGATAAAGACGCGGGAACAGCCTTTCGGATACTTCAAACGCTGTCATCGGTTTTTCTTTTAAAAACGACAGCACTTCATAGGCGCGTTCTTTTTGTCTTTTCAACCGATATTGTATCAGTTCGTGCGGATTTGCGACAGTTTCACCATGCCCGGAATGCACACTTGAGAGCGGTATTTTCAAAAGAGCCTCAAAGGATTCATTAAACTGCAGCTGCGGTTTCGGCCGCACCCCGCCTTCCATAGACGGTTCCAATAATGGATTTGCAGATATATGCTTCAGGATATGGTCTCCCCCAAACATCATGCCATCCTCAGCCCTGTACAGCGCGATATGCGTCTGAGCATGCCCAGGTGTCTCAATGACGTGCCACCCGTTCATTCCCGGCACAGGGTCCCCTTCTCTGAGATCTGATGAGAGCTCCCGTTTGCATGAATATTTTAGATTTGATACAAATCTTGCGAGGTACGGAAGCTGCTTCTCTTCTACGCCCAACTCGGCAAACAGCTTCAGAAAAAAGGTCTTTTGCTCTTCCATAAATACCTGATCCTGGCTGATCCACGGAGCATTGTAGCGGTGACCAATCACTTCAGCCGACTCGGGCAGATAATCGAGCAGCCCGACATGATCCGGATGGTGGTGGGTCAGAATTACCTGCTCAATGTCTTCCGGACGGTATCCGGCATCCTTCATCTGGGCTGTAAGAGCGGCAAATGCCTCCGGTGTTTTCGGACCGGCATCAATCAGCGTCAGGCGGTCTCCTTTTACAAGATAAACGTTCACATCCCCCACCGGAAAAGGCGTCGGGAGGGTGATAGGGATTATGTAATCTGATTTTAATTTCATACCATCGTCCTCATTTTGTTATTTTTATATATGACTACTATATTCAATACATGTAAAATGAATGCTTATTCACCTATTATTAAGCCTATTTTACACGTTCCCTGCAAACGTGTCATTATTTTCAAATAATTCACCGGTTATTATTGAAAAAATACTCCTTGACAAACGCCTGTCCAACCTCGCATAATGATGAACAACTAATATGCTTTAACGCGCGAATGCTGCAAAATAAATAACGTAATGAGCTGTGAACAGGAATAGTAAATCCGCAATGATGAACAGAGAGTGAAACCCGCCGGCTGAAAGGTTTCATCATCCTCTTGCCGCTTGAACCTGCCCTGTGAGCTTTCAGGCAAACCTGACGCTGCCCCTCGATACGGGAGCATAAGCTGGAGTGATTCACGTCGCTCAATGAAGGTGGTACCGCGGAAACCGTTTCGTCCTTTTTTTACTGGATGAGGCGGTTTTTATTTTGGAAAAAATTTCAGGAGGAAAAAGATGAAAAACATCGCATTTACAGGTGCAGGAGCTATAGCCGAAGCCATCATCAACGGGTTAATCAGCGACGGTGTCTGCCTTCCTGGCCAACTAATTGTCACGAACCATTCAAATGATGAACGCCTTTCATTTTTAAAAGAGTCCTACGGGGTCTCAGTCACCAGAGACAAGCGCGAAGCTGTCAAACATGCCGATATCATCATTCTTGCCATGAAGCCGAAGGATGTCAGATCAGGAATTGAAAGCATACGGGAGCATGTCACAGACAGCCACTTGATTATTTCTGTCCTTGCAGGTATTTCCACTGAAACGATCCAGGATCTGTTCGGAAAAAAATTGTCCGTCATCAGGGCCATGCCAAATACATCTGCAGCCATCCGGAAATCGGCGACCGCCCTTGCCTGCACATCAGAAGTCAGCCAGGCGGAAATGGACGCAGCATCAGAACTGTTCCGCGCAATCGGTACGGTCGTGCACGTATCAGAGAATCAGCTAGATGCGGTAACAGGCCTTTCAGGAAGCGGACCTGCCTACATCTATTACTTAGCAGAAGCACTCGAAGCAGCTGCGGCCGATAATGGCATTGAAGCACACACAGCAAAAGCACTCATCGCCCAAACTTTCCTCGGAGCGGCCGAAATGCTCCTGCACTCAGGAAAACAGCCGGAAGTTCTCAGAAAAGAAGTAACAAGTCCGGGGGGCACAACAGAGGCCGGCATTGCAAGGCTTGAGCACTATGCCGTTAAAAAAGCATTAAGAGAATGTGTGAAAACGGCGACCGAACGCTCTGCCGAAATGGGTGAATTGTTTGCAAAAAACGCTCAAAAAGAGCATACTTGATAAGATAAAGGTGCAGGAAAAAAAGCAGCCTTGTTGAAATAAAAAGAAAACGAAATGTCACATTTACAGACAGGTGGTAGCATGTATACAGTTTTTTCGACCTTCGATGTGCCGGATGAAAAGGCCGAAGAAGTCATTTCCATATATCAGAACCGTTCAAGAATGGTAGATGAAGCAAAAGGATTCGTTGATTTTCTGCTTCTGCAAAACGATAAGCGAGCGGGAGAATTGACGGTCCAGCTGCTTTTTGAAAGAAAAGAAGACTACATGAACTGGGTCAAAAGCGAGGAATTCAAGAAAATCCATGACCTTGAAAAGAAGTATCCTGATCAGGAGCTTGCTGCCGTCATTCCCAAGGTCAAGCAATACAAGGTGGTCGCCCGATGAGCTTTTTCCCTGCGGATCAGATTGTCTATGAAGCAACCGAGAAAATCTATCAAAATGAGCCTTTCCTTCTTGAGAGATTCGGAGAAAAAGGCAAAGAAAAATGCAGAGAAGACAACCATCATCATCTTAAGCACCTTCAAACCGCTTTTGATCTGCAGAATGCACAGGTATTTACAGACTACGCCATCTGGCTGAACGGCATTCTTGTCAAACACGGCATGAAGACGCAGCATTTGATTGATAACTTTGATTACTTGAAAGAGGTACTCCTTGAAATGGAGATTCAGGATCAGGAGAGAGTGTCTGCCTACTTGGCTTACCTTAAAGCCGGCACAGATGCACTATTGAAAGAGAAAGAGAAATAAAAGAGAAATGGGGTGCTCTGTATGAAGAGTTCAGCAGCTTTTGAGTTTGCAAACCTGCTGTTAGACGGCAATGAAACAGCCGCTGTTCAGCTGGTTAAGGACCACAGTCACCTGTCACGGATCCAACTGTTTGAAGAGTTATTCACCCCCGCAATGCAGCATGTCGGGGATTTATGGGAAAACAATGAGATTACGGTTGCAGACGAACATCTTGCGAGTGTTGTGTGCGACTTTATCCTTTCAACCCTCTATCCGCTGGAACAGCATCCGGAGTCAGAAAACAGAAAAAAAGCTATGCTGCTTTGTGTAGAAGGCGAGCAGCATTATCTCGGGCTGAAGATGGTCAACAGCCTGTTTGATCAGCAAGGGTGGGAAACTCATTACCTGGGGCCCAACCTCCCGCTTGAATACGCTATAAAAAAAGCCGAGCTCTGGAAGCCGGAAGTCATTTGTCTTTCGGTATCCATCGTATATCATCTTCCAAATGTCAAAAAATACATCGATGCCCTTTCTGCCCTTCCAAATCACCCGGACATCCTGCTTGGCGGACGAATTGTCGGCCAGTACGATATCAGTCCTTACTGTTCAGGAAATACAGAAATCATGTACGACCTGAAATCGGTGGACAACTGGCTGAAGAGACACAATAAAATGAAAATCGGCAGCAGGGTTTCAGCTATTCCATTGCTTACAGATAAAAGTCTGACCCGATCATAAAAAAAGCGGCCGGACGACATCCCGTTAAAGGATGGCGTCCGCCGCTTTTTTGCGTTCTGCAAGACGGATACTGGTTTTCAGCCAGACAGGTGAATTCGGATGAGCAAAAATTTCCTCCGCCGTCATCCAGACAGCATCAGAAACCTCCTCTTCGCTTTTCGGATGAGCCGTCCCGCTTTTGTATTCACATAAAAACACGATGTTCACAACATGGAAGCCATCATCTGACTGAAACGATGCACTGTGAACGTAACGGACTTCACCCTTAACCACAACACCTGTCTCCTCTTCCACTTCCCGCTTGACCGTGTTTTCCAGAATATCCATTTCAGCGCCTTCTTTTTCCGCTTTTCCGCCGGGCAGGGAAAGCAGCCCTGGGGCGTGCTCTTCCCTCATGCTGCGTTCAATGATGAGCCATTTGTCTCCTTTAAAAACGGCCCCTTCTGCATTTACGATGAACATGCTGTTTTCCCGTCCCTTCATTCCTCTGACTGCTTACAAAGCCACTCAACTGCAAGCTTCTCCACTTCATCAAGATGCTCCATAAAACTGTGTGAAGCTCCATCAATCACCTCAAGTATTGAGGCTTGGGGCAGCCACTTCATTCCCCTCTTAGACGTCTCTAAAAGCATTCTTTCTTCTTCGTCCGCATTCCCGTGTATGATCAGAACCGAACAGGCAACGGCCGACAGCAGCTCCTTCTGGTTCCCCTGTTCAAAATCAAGCAGCATCTGCTGATCGATAATGATTTGTTTACGAGGACCGGAGGAAAGATGCTCTGTAATCACTCCTGTTTCTTGAAGCTCTCTCATTTGCTCGGCTGTGAAGTGATTATTCCAGTCGTAAGTATGCGGACCTGTTGACGCACCTGTCAGAATCATCGTACTCACTTCTTTTGAATAACACATCAGGCAGATTCTGCTGCCAAGGCTGTGACCGTAAAGGACAATTGATTGAAAGCCGCGTTGTTTGGCATACTTCATCACCGACTGAAGATCATCCTTCTCTTTTGCCATTGTCAGAGTATCGTCATCACTCTCGCCGCAGCCGCTGAAATCAAAGGCAAGCACGTTCCATCCGAGTGACTGGAAAACAGCTGCAAACCGGTTGAACCGGCCACGCGATGACTTGTCCGACGTAAACCCGTGGCACATGATGACAAGTCTGCGAGAATCGGCTTCATATAAATGGCCGATGAGGGTAAGTCCCCTGGAATTTTCCAGTTCAATCCTGATGTAATTCATCACTCTCTGCCTTTTTAAAAATTTGTTTCAATGTATAGTTCAGAAGCTCAGGGCACGTTTCAAAGGAATACGGCAAATGAAGGCGCTCTGTCCACTTATGCGGGTCCTTTCCGTAAGGGCCGACGTTTAAAACAGGAATATCCAGCTCTTTTATTTCATCAAGCGGCAGCTTATAGTGATCCCCGTAGATTGGCATATTGGCTGTCAGTTCTCGAATCGACTCCTCACTGTCACGCAGCTGAAGAAAGCTCAAATCCGAAAGCCCCGCAAAGTACTCCTGATTCACAAGAGAGATTCCGAATTTGCTGCCGGCATAGCTCTGCACATCCGACAGAACATCCTGGATAAACGCGTCCTCTTTAGATGAAACAGATGGATAAAACGGCGGACTGTAAAACACAACGATTAAGGGAGCAAGCTCCTTGCACAAACCAGACAGACCGGAAACGATCTTATTCGTAAAATGACGGTCATCAAGATCACCGCGGTTGGCTTTTAAATACCCAATATGCCTGTTGACTTCTTCTTCACCCACTTTTTGAACGGCATAGGCAAGCAGTTCGTCATAGGACATGACCGTTACCCGGTAGGATGCAGGCGTATAGCCGACAGACCGGCTGTAATGCTTAGCCTTCTCATCATAAAACTTCTCCACCCTGCGCGCTGCGGCAGAGGCTGTATTCATCAGCATCCCGTGCAATTCAAGCATGCTCCGTTTCATCGTCAAAATGTTGAACAGCGAAACGGCCTCATGTGGAATCTGCACCGAATACTCCTCTTTGAGGTCTTTTTGCATAAGGTTCATCGGCGGCGGCGTCACTTCTCCGCCGGTCTTTTCCGAATAGTTTTCATTCAGCTCAAGCAATCTGTTCAGCTCGGAAATGATTAAATTCGCGTTCAGTCCAGAAAAAGGCTCGCCTACATGCGTTTCCACCCCGCTGCAGTAAAACCCGGCCAGCACTTTTCCGATCGACCCGCTGTACACATAGAAATTCTCATCATTCGGATACCTCGAAAACATCGGCTCTGAATTGACGCATGCCGTGTAGGAAAGACCGTATTTTTGTTTCAGCTTTTGAAGAACAGGCACAGCCCCGAGCATCCCTGCTGAATTTACTTCTTCATCAGGAACCGTCAGCAGGAGCAAATTCCCGTCAAACTCACCGTTCATCGCCTGCTCAAGCATGCCGAGCTGAACCGTCAGTCCCGCCTTCATATCCATAGTTCCGCGGCCAAACAGCCAGTCGCCTGTTTCAAGATCCTCTTTCACCGGCTGCGGAAGAAGATTCGCCGAGTTCGCAAGTTCCTTTGTCAGCTCGTGCGGCCGGAAAGCAAGATGCTCAAGATGACCGTAATCCTTCACATCCACCACATCGAAATGGCTCATCAGGATAACCGTATCTTCCGTTTCTTTTTTGCTTTTAACAAAAGCCGTCAAAAAATAGCGGCCGTCTTCAAGCGGATGCAGTTTCACATGATCCGGATGTTCTTTGAAATAAGGAAAATCATTCAGCACATAATAAAGATGCTGGGCAAGGGCAATCTCATCCTTTGATCCCGTGATGCTCGCAAGATTAACTAGTCCTGTTAAAAGCTCTGTCAGCTGCTGTTTCGATTGCCATTTTGCTGTCATGATGAGACCTCCTAAAATAGATGCTGCTTCTATTCTAAAGAATTTTCACAATTTTTAAAAGAGGGTCATTTTGAATATGTGGAGTGGATTTGGAGGAGTGAATTTGCAGTTTTGCTACCCTGTATTTTCGGTACTTCTGATTATAGGGATGCATTTTATCTTTTTGGTACCCTTTATTTTCGGTGCTTGCGATTATGGGATAGCATTTTCCCTTTTTACTACCCTATATTTTCGATGCTCGAGATTATGGGATAGCATTTTCCCTTTTTGATACCCTATATTTTCGGTACTCGTGATTATAGGGCAGCATTTTCCCTTTTTGCTACGCCATATTTTCGGTGCTTGAGATTATGGGATAGCATTTTCACTTTTTGTTACCCCATATTTTCGGTGTTTGCGATTATGGTGCAGCATTTTCACTTTTTGCTACCCTGTATCTCCGGCACCCCTAATTATAAGGATGCATTCACTCAATGCTCCATCGTCAGGCAACTTACATGAAGTCTTACCGCAAAGCTGATATACTTTTTTTATGAATTTCACTCAGGGAGGCAATTAACATGAAGAATCACTTATTTACACCATACACCGTAAAAAACGTCACACTTAAAAACCGGATCGTGATGTCTCCGATGTGCATGTACTCTTCACACCGCGAAGGCGGAATGGTCGAGGATTTTCATATGACCCATTACATTAGCCGCGCCATTGGCGGTACGGGGCTGATCATGATTGAAGCGACATCTGTTACGCCTCAGGGCAGAATTTCACCGCAGGATCTTGGCATCTGGAGCGATGACCATATCGAAGGTTTGAAAAAATTAGTTGACGGCATGAAAGAAAATGGCGCCAAAACGGCGATCCAGCTTGCACATGCCGGAAGAAAAGCCGTGCTCGAAGGCGAGATTGTCTCACCATCCGCCATTGCATTTAATGAAAAAAGCAAAACACCTGTCGAGATGACAACAGAAAAAATTAAAGAAACCATTCAAGCTTTTAAAGACGGAGCAATCCGTGCGAAAAAAGCTGGATTTGATATCATCGAGCTTCACGGCGCACACGGATACTTAATCAACCAGTTCCTCTCACCGCTTTCCAATAAGCGGACAGACGAATACGGCGGCAGCAAAGAAAACCGCTACCGCTTCCTGAAAGAAGTTATTGATGCTGTTAACGAAGTCTGGGACGGACCGCTGTTTGTAAGAGTATCTGCAACAGACTACAACCCTGAAGGACTGAACGTAGAAGATTACGTGGATTACTGCTCATGGATGAAAGAACAGGGAGTCGATCTGATCGATGTCAGCTCAGGTGCCCTTGTTCCTGCAGACATCAAAGTCTTCCCTGGCTACCAGGTGAAATTTGCCGAGCGCATCCGCGAAGGAGCCAGCATCGATACTGGAGCTGTCGGCCTGATCACAACCGGAACACAGGCTGAAGAAATCCTTGGCAACGGCCGCGCAGATCTTATCTTCCTTGCACGCGCCCTGCTCCGTGACCCATACTGGCCGCGAACTGCAGCAGCTGAACTTGGCGTTGAGATTGAAGCGCCTAAGCAGTATGCGCGCGGGTGGTAAGCCTTAGTGTAATGAGCTAGAAATATATAAGCACGCAATTCAGCACCGCTTTTGGCGGTGTTTTTTTGCATGCGAAAAAAATCATTTGAAATGAGTTGAAGGGGCAGATAGACAATGAGAAGCAATAAATGATAAACAATCCATTTTATTTAGATTGGACTCTTTTTTATCATGGTGTTCACACTAAATATAAATATTGTAAACCCAACAAAATTTATCAGCATATTTTCTGTAAAACCCAGATCATCAAAATTAATACTGGCCAAAAGCACTCCGATAAGCATTAGAAATAATGCAAACATTGTTTTCAACTATCTTCCCCTCTTTCTTCTGCATGGGCTTATAGATTGAACTTTTAATCTTCACAATTTTTCATTTCGTCATACAACGCCTGCAAAGTTTGTAAATTGATTAACTTACCATTGTCCGCTTTTTAAAATAAATCACTTCCGGATCTCCATCATCCAAATTTTCCACAATGCCGCTTTCAATGAACCCATTTGAATGAAAGACTTTATGCATATCTGAATTAGATTGATTCGTTGAAGAAAAAACTTTCTCTGTTGCAGATGACCTCACCATATAGTCAATTAGCAAACTTGCAATTCCCCTGCGCCTCTTGGATGGAGACACAATAATGAGAGAGATAAACGCACACTCAAAGAAGCTGGTATCATGAATAAGAAACCCTGCAATCTCCTCTTCTTCCTTAGCAATGAGACACTGTCCATTCTCGATAGCACGTTTTATGATTTCCCGTCTGCTTGAATTATCAATTACCTCACTGTCTATTTCTACTAACCTATTTAAGTCTGCGATATCTGCAGCAAGCACTCTGTTCATGTTTTCGCTCCCTTAAAATTAGCAACTCTTAATACTACTTTACAGACTTATCCATTTCTATTTTCTGAACACAATCTGCAATCACTTCGCATTTTTTTATTGCCCAAATGTAATGACTGGACGTGTTTGCTTCGAAATAGCTGTAAAGATTACTTGTTTTTGTCCACTTATAGTATTTTTTCATCATGATTTCTTTATTTGTATGTAAGTTGATTAAGTCCATTATTCTCCCATGGCTTAACTTCACTTTTTTTACGGCTTGATTTAACGTAACTTCCTGATACCCTTCCCAGATTTTCATGTTGAGCAGTTTTATACTGCTCCACTTATAACCGGGTGCTGGCATAAAAGGCTGATCCCCATCCATGCCTTCCCGGTACCATCTCTCAAGCATGGCATGCCATTCATAAAGATGCATCAATACATCGCGAAAATTTTTGTCTCGCTCATGAGTATCAATAGAAATCGTTCTTTTTCTGGCAGGAACAGACTCAATGATTTCGAGCAATGAACTAAAATACGTGTCGCTATTTAACAATAGAATATCTTTCTCACTTATCGAAGTCATACTAACCTCCTTATTTACGCCAAATTATGTTCCCACTTCTTTCTCAACCACTTATCGTTCTGCCCCTACTGCCCCATGCAGCACACGCATAGCCTGCAATGCATGCTGACCCCAATGAGATTCAAAGGTGAATTTCCAATGCCATGTTGCTTCCGGCCTTTTATCGTTTTGAAACAGCAGAATACCTTCCTTTACATCTCTGTAAATATCTTGAAGATCATCATTTAAACTGCATGCGACAGGTTCTTCATCCGTGTATGGATCAAACAAGGCCCAATAATTGGCCATATCTCCAAGATTGATATCCGGTAAAGCAAAATGCAATGCAGTAATCTCCTCTTCAGCAAGGTTAGATTCTGGAAGAGTCAAAGCTGCTGCGTACAATGATGAAATCGTTTTAAGAAGGTTGATTACTTTATCTGACTCAGTGAATACTGAGAAATTTTCTATCAGATGACAGTATTCTGATGCCTTGTTTAAAAATGCTTCCGCTTCTTTTACATACATTTTCTCTAGGTAACCTGCCTTCATTTAATAGTTTTCCAGTTCCGTTTCGAGATCCTTAAGTAGATTATCTATACTTACCGCTGTCGTTTCGTTTCCTAAAGGAAAAATAGATGGGTTAATGCCATCCTTTTTCATGCCTGTAAGCCAATTTTCAATAAAATCATCTAAGGTGATTGACCTTGCTTCATATGATGCCCACTCTTTTACAGCACTGATTTCTGCAAATTCTTTTTTGGGAAAAAACGGAATGAATAAGTTCCCATCTTCATCCCTGGAAGTTGCCCAGCCGTCGTTGAACAAACCCCAGACTTCTTCATAGTCAGTGACTTTTTTTATAAAATACTCATATCTTACATTTGATGGTAGCTTATTAACTGCGTTAATTTCTGCATTATTTATTTTAATCATTCCTTACCGCGAAATGTCTCCATATCAAAAAGTAACTCAGGATGTCACATTCTATGCTTTTTCTAAAATCGCCTTAACAAATTCCGTTTTTTCATCTGCATATTTATGTTTATCATTCGAATTTGAGTTTGCTAATGCAAGCTTCAGCTGTTCATATTCCTTTCTCTTCTGCTCGTTCTCTCTCAAATAATCTCTGAATCTCAATTGTTCTGCCAAGTATCTATTATGTGTTTCGTACATATGGATCTGGTGTGTTCTCGGTTCTCCTTTATTGAAGTAATGCCTTTCCGGTAAAACGTTTGTGCCTCTGTAAGCGTAACCTATTTTCTTCAGGGCAGGTGCACACTTTTCTCCGTCTGAAAAATCATGTATTTCTACAGCTATGTCAATGATAGGCTTTGCACTAAGACCTTCAATGGCTGTACTTCCAATATGGTGAACACGATGGATGTAAGGACCAATCAATTCTTGAATGCGCTGCTTTTCTATTTCAAACTCTTTTTTCCATTCGTTCGTCCATGGTACTAAGAAAACTTCACCTCTGGGTAATCCGAGCATGTTGCATCTCCTGTCCATAAAACTCAAAACTATTTTTCTCTATGTCTTCCCCTTTATCTGTAGACTTGATAATAATATCAAACCGCTCGCTGTACGGATGCATAAATAACTTGTACTGTATCCGGCGCTGATTATGAGAGAAGAGCAAGTACTCTTTATCCGTTCCCCGTTCAAGAACATCCCGGTCCATTCTTCTGACCAGTTCTGTTTCGTCATCCGTATAAAAATAAATGTACAAATCATAGAGTTCCGGGTTCGTGAAAGCAACAGCCATTCCCTCGACAATTGATATCCTTTTCTTTGAATCAATCAACATACTTTTAGAGTAAGGTGCATCGATTGTAAGAAAATCTAAACCCTGCCTGATCATCTGCACATCTCTTTCCAATGCAGGCAGATGATGAGCGGCTGGGTGGCAGGCCGTCATTTTAAAGGAGTGATTTTCGTTTCCATAGCTATAGTCAATCCGGGCATGTTTTCTAACACCTGAACTAATTATGTATGGATCCGTATTCAGGTAATTGACATCTTTTTTATTCAGTGCAGCCAAGAGTTCAGTTGCGAAGGTTGTTTTTCCAGCGGCTCCGTGGCCTGAAATGCCAATTATGATTCTTTTCTTTGTACTTCCAGTCCACTTTAAGATATTCTCTGTTAATTGATTCATGTCTTCAACCCTTCAGTAACGTATATAAACTAATAAAAAATGCGAATGAAAAGTACAATTCCATAAAGAGGTATGCCGACAATCAGCATTCCTGCTAAAAAGTAACAGATACTTTTAAAGATACCCTTGAGAAAATCAGAAATTGCTCCTGCAAAATCATCTATAAAATGCTTCATGACTCACACCTCCCATTCAATAAAATAGAATTCAGGTCACTCTTGAAAAGCATTAATCGAACGAGAAAATGCTTATTAAATAGTCGATTCTGGAGAATTACTATATAAAAAAGTTCTGACTCCACTTTAGCATAATTATCCAAATCTATAACAGTACTTCTTTTCAATGTTATCCATTAATTTAAACGATATTTGACAATCTCTCTGTTTTACACTATTATCATTACTGATAACAATAATAATTAAGGGTGAGAACAGTGACCAAGGCCAAGATGGATTTAATCCTGCATCCTGTCCGAATGCAAATTATCCAGCAACTCTCCAGGAATGATGCGACAGTGAGCCAGCTGAAAGAATGGATTTCCGATATTCCCCAGGCAACTCTTTACCGCCATTTAAATATTCTTAAGGAAAATAAGATTATTTTTGTAAAAGAAGAACGCAAAATAAGAGGCGCCGTTGAGAGGACTTATGCGATTGAAAAGCAGAATCCTGTGGTGTCTTTGGAAGAGCTGAAAAGTATGTCCGGTGAAGAACATCTGAATATGTTTATGACCTTTTTATCCAACGTGACCGGACAGGCCAAAAGTTATTTGCTTGCGAATCCCGATCTGTCCAATGATCCATTTGGATACAGCCAAATTGATCTCTACCTCACAAAAGAGGAAGTTGAGGATTTATCTAAAAGCATGAATGAGCTCCTGAGCCGTTTTATAACCAATAAACCTTCCTCGCAGAACGAGAAGGTTACTCTGATTCAAATGCTTTTACCAGAGCCCAAGAATAATAAAGGAAGTGCTGACTAACAATGTTAACCCGTTTTTATCGTAAAGTGTTTGAATTAAACGGCCATCCTGCGGCTGCAAGATTACTTAAAAGGTTTGCACAGTCTAAAACCAGTAAACCTTTCACAGGTTCATTTTCAAGACTGTATAAATTAAATTTACAGGAAGCAAGCAAAAATCTTCAAGACTATCAGTCTCTTCACGATCTTTTCACCCGTGAATTAAAACCGGGTGTCCGCCCGATTGCAGGAGAACAGGATGCGTTCGTCAGCCCGAGTGACAGTGTGTTGTCGGTGGTTGATCACCTGACTCCTGAAAGCAGGTTTGTTGTGAAGGGACAGGAATATACAGTGGAAGAGCTGCTTGGGTCTAAAAGCGAGGCTGCGGTATATTCAGGCGGACAAGTGCTGATCTTTTATTTAAGCCCCACTGACTACCACCGGGTTCATGTCCCAATGGATGCAGTGGTTGAAGACGTCTATACATTGGGGAAAGAAGCGGCTCCCGTTAATACAATCGGCTTAAAATACGGACTCCGCCCGCTGACGAGAAATTACCGCCTGGTGACGAAATTCAACGCAGCCGGAGTACCATTTGCACAGGTAATGGTCGGTGCTCTAAATGTAAATTCCATTGAAAGAACAAATCATCAGCATGATGTACGCCGCGGCGACCCATTTGGCTACTTTTCATTCGGCTCAACTGTTGTGATTTGTGTGCCGAAAGGACATCTTGAATTTACCGGAAAGACAGGACCTGTTAAAATGGGCGAGCAAATTGGCAGATGGAAATCTGCTGGTGACATGCCGAAGCTGTAATGTCACGCCGTCTAATTAAATGTACAAAATCTTAAAAAAGCAGCCAATGGCTGCTTTTTATCGTTAAATATAGATAAATCCTAACACCTAACATACTTCCGCTTAAACCCAAGCCGCCCTTTATCCAGTTCCTTATGGATCGTTTCAAAAGCATTCAGAGTACTGCTTTTTTTCGTATCCCGCCTGATTTCAACTGTTCCGATTGCCTTGGCCGTTTCAACTGCTTTTTCACTCAGCGGTATATACGAAATCCCGACCGTGTAAACAAATTGATTCATGGCATATTTCGCTCGTTCCGGCGAATCATGAATGGTGTTTTTGACCTCACTAAGCATCGCCGCAATTTTGCTTTCTGAAAATTCATGGTCCTTGCGGTTTCCAAGCAGCCAGCAGTAGCAGCTCCAGCCTGCAGACATTTTTAACTCTTCCCCGCTAGCAATCCACTTATCTGCCACATCCTGCGCAATATCTGATTCTGATAATGTCACTGCCACCACATAGTCCGAAATCATATAAAAATATGCTGCATCGATCCAGCGGTCAAAGTCCTCTTCTGTCATGGCTTTTGGATCTGCAATAATCCCGGCAAAATACATCGCATCATAATTCCCTGTGGCATACAGCTCTTCTGCGAGTGCCTGATTGATTTTAATTTGCTTGGCAATTGGTTTCATCGCTCCAGTTGCCACACCAAAAAGAGGTTCCTGTGCCCCATTTGACATGTACATTTTCTTTGTCCGTTCCTTGCCGAGGGATTCAAGCTCCTGCATAACCGTTTTGGCATCCATTGTTTTTGCACGTCCTTTCATATCTTTAAACGATTCTATTTGAGTTTTTGTTCGAGCAAAAATTTATGTTCATTCACTAGCTTCCATGTCGAAAATGAATTATTCCCAATCATTCCTATGATTTGATATAAATGAAAGGTCTTTTTGATAATGTTCAAGATGGCCTTCTTCGATCATTTTCTGAAAAGCAAGATGACCTTCACCTGCTTCTCTTTCAATCGTTTTGCACAAGCCTTCGATTCGCAGCAGAACGATATCCAGAACATCTTCTTCAAACGTCTTTCCGTATGAATCAAAGAACAAGTTTATTCTCCGCTTAATCCTGCTGGCATGCTCCGATGCTTGATAATAAACCTTCTCACCTGTTTCAGAAAGATAAAATCTGCTTAGCGGAACGCATGTATAAAGAGTGTACGCAATGTCCCAAATTCGCGGACCAGGTCCGGCGACATCAAAATCAATGATTCCGATTGGACGCTGGTTATTAAAAATGATGTTATATACCGCAAAATCATTATGACAGAGTACTTCATATGGCTGAGGAGTGTTATCAAGCGGTTTCCAGCTGCTGTCGAATGGAAAATCACTGACAGCATCATGATAGAGCCTGAGCATTTTTGCTGTTTCTTGCAAAACCGCATCTGACCACATGTACTTTTTCAGCGGATAATGACCGGCTTCGCCTTCAATAAAGGTTAGAATCTCTCTTCCTTTTTCATCCATGCCAAGATATTTGGGAGCATACTTAAACTCTTTGTCTTCCAGATGTTTTAGTAGTGAATGAATCTTTCTGCTATTTGGCTTGCATTCCCGTCTTACTGTCTGTCCTGAGCGGTATACACTGGACACGTTGCCTCCAGTGAGCAATTCTTCGTTTGAAAGATTTGACAAAACGAGGCATCTCCTTCTTTTCATTATTTGCGGGTTGTTTCCTATCCCTTTATTATTTCTCCCCTATGGCATATCAGTCGTCATCCGATGCTTCCCGCAATGAAGACATGCAAAAAGATGGACGGTCATGTATGAGTTCATAGCTTTCTTTAATTCATCTACTTGATAATCGTACTTATCAGCTTCCAGCAGTAAATCCTGCTGCAGTTCCTCCTCCAGGTGACTGATAGTACGCCAGTTTGAAGCTCCTTTATAAGCGCAAAAGTCATGGCAGTGTTCTAGCCAGGAAATTTCCTGCCAGGAGCGGATGGAAGGGGTCCGCATATGCAGTTCCTTCACCTTTAAATCATCGTCAAATGTAGCTGCATAGGGCTGATTAAAGAAAACCTCATACTCGTCCCCGGCTCTTCCGGATGCAATGCAATGAACACAAATCACATCCAAATCGTCTTCTCCGTATGCTCCTTCATGAAAGATATAGCCTTCCTGACTGCATACCTCGCATGTATCATGATAAAAAGACAAAGATCCGCTTTCATACACATCTGGATGATAAGTAAAATGAGGAAGGCCCAGTGCAGTTTTAAATTCTTTGATTTCTTTTTCCAAGTCTGTGAGACTGACAGTCCATTTCTGATCTTCTGTTTCCTTGTAAACCGTATAGTCAGCACCGGCACTCACCAGATCAATGATTGCTTTCATAAGAAGCATTCTATCATATTCAAAATCCTCCGCGCGGTAAACCTCTGTTTTCTTACTAACGGCTTTTCTGAAACTTTCAAAATCATTGGCAGGCAGGACATGGCTCACCCGGGAAAAGAATGTCCCCTTTTGATTCTGCTGCCACTGGGATAAATCAATTTCTAAAATAAATGAATTGGACATATCGGTTCCTTTCTTAGGCAAACGGCTTTACCTTACTAATTGAAAAAGAAAATATAGATCTCCTGAACAATTAAAGCTAGAAGAGCTGTAATTAGAATATCAGATACAACCCATTTCATTTTTCTTTTCTTATATCCAGAATCAGAAAAATACCTGATTACATAAAATGCGGTAAAATGCCAAGCAGTTCAATAATCCTCAATCCCCTTGTCCTCCAGCCTTCAGTTGTTTCAAGAGTGTATTCAACAAAAAAAAGCATGAACCCTTCTTGGGACTCACGCTTCGGTAAAATCTTTCAGGATTTTCTATTAATATATGCTTTCTGTTCTTCGCCTAAAATCCCTTTTAGCCAGCAGTCTTCTTCTTTCTGTTCGAAAAAAACGAAACCATCAGAGCAATCAAAAATCCCGGAATTGCATAAATCTGAATGACAAACAAAGACCAGCTCTTTGTATCATATCCTGACCCCTCCGGTCCCCCTGGCGGCAAAAGAAGTCCAATGAAGCAAATCACAAGATACACCACCACTGGCGGCATAATTATTTCTAAAAATTTCATTTCACATCCTCCTTTAGTGTAATTTTACACTAAATGGACGTAAATGGAAATTATTTTTTGTAAATATTAGTAATTATTTCGCCGTATGGAAGCCTTTGATTGTCCGCCCCGTTTTCACGAGTGTGCCCTGCACTCGGATTTTTTATATAATGGGCGGGTACTCTTATAAAAAATCTTTCAAATACTCTACTAACTCACTCTCAACTTCTTCAACCGATTCATCAAGCAGCTCACCACTTATGGTACTCCCGGGAATCTTCTTTAAGGTAGTCAGTCCTAAAAAAGACCGATGGCACTCCCATATTTTAATTGTATGTAAATCAATAAGTTCCCCGTTTTCTTCAGAAACGCCCACCCATACAGAAGAACTGTAATCAGGTGTAAAAGGGTCGTTTCCTTCTTTAGAAAACTCGCCATGAAGATCCAGTTTCTTTTCTGCAAAAACAGATTTATTTTTCACCAGCAACCTTTCTATCAGTCTCTTCATTGCGGTTTCAGCCGTTATGATCTTGGTTAATAAAGCTTCTGAAAAATCCTTTTGGTGAACTTTCATCTCACTCACCCGCTTAGCTTTAGATTTGAGCGATGCTGCATTTCCATTTTATCACAGCTGAACAAAACACAATATAAAAACAGGATGCTTGTTTCGCATCCTGTGAACCGGTTTATTATGCTACAGAAAACACCCGTTTTCTCCAGTCATTCTCCTCTTTTCTGACACTCCGGGCAGTAATACAGCCGCCTGGACGAAGCGATGATCTTCACAATTTCCGTTCCATCTTTGCGGCAGGGCCTTCCTTCGCGGTTGAAAACCCAATGGCGGTACTGGGATCTCTTTTCACCCTGTTTTTTTAGTTTTTCGGCAAGCTCCAGGTCGTTTGTGATTCCTTTGTGCCTGTAAGATTGAACTGTGATGCTGATGATGGCTTCAGCGGCTGCGCGGAGCTGTTCCTCTGTGCAGTCGACGGGACGCATGTCCGGATGGATTTCTGACACATACAGGATTTCGCTTCGCAGGTAGTTTCCGATTCCGGCGACAAATCCCTGATCTAAAAGCAGAGCTGACCATCTTCTCCGGAAAAAGCGCTTGTCCATGAAACGGGAAAATAGATCCTCAGGCGTGATGTCGTCGTTCAGTACATCAGGACCTGCCTTGCAGATGAACGGATGAGCCGGCACTTCACTGTCTCTGAGAACCTCAATGTCAGAGGCGCTGTAAAGTAATGCCGACTTTTTCTCGTTATGAATGGCGAGTCTGAGGATCCGGTTTGTTTTTGGATATGTATAAGCATTGCGGACGACCCATTTTCCGTACAGCTGGTTGTGGGAATAGATGGTGTAGCCGTTGTTGAAGCGGATCAGCATGGCTTTGCCCTTTGTCTCGACTTTTTCTACACGTGCTCCTTCAAACAGAGGTTCATAATCTTTTAGATGGTCAAATGCAAAGGACACCTCTCCTACCGGCAGCGGAAGAAGAGCTTTTTCAATCTGGTCGGCTGCACGCCGGATTTCCGGCCCTTCTGGCATTCAGCAGCACTCCTTTCTACTTTGTAAAATATCTTTTGTCATGAAGTGTACCCTCATGCAGCGGCCTTCAAAACCAGTCAATATGCAGGCAAAAAAAAAGAAGCCTTAGAGCTTCAGCATTAAAATCCTTTTTTATTCAGAACAATGACACTGTTTTTCAGCGTTTTCACGCCTTCTGGCATCAGATCTTTCTGCTGGTAATACCAGAGGATTTTATCCTGGAGATTATGTTTTTGCGCTACTTCCTGTTCAAGCATGACACCGATTTCAAGGGTGCGTGCCGGTGCTCCGTTTATATTCACTTCAAGTGACCCTTCGGCATCGGATATAAGGCCGTAAATCATGGAATTATCATACACATGGTAATCGATGAGTTTTTGATCGGCCTTCATTTCCTGCTGGGGGCTTGCTGATATTGCGCCTGTCTTCCACCCGTAAATACCTTGTTTCATAAATGCCGTACCGAGCTGATCGTTTTCATCGATGAAGAAATAGAGGGCTTCGTCGTTGATATTGTAGGCTGGAATGATGACTTCCATATCCTGCTTCGTCTGTTTGAGAGCTTCAAGGGGTTCGTCGTAGGAGTGAGAGATTTCTGTCATGGACCAGATCACAAATGCCAGGCCAAAACAAATGAACAAGCCTAAATAAATGCGGTATTTATTCATCCTATTCCCCCTTCTCTTTCTGTCTTCTTACCTTTTTATATTCTAGGTCTTTGTGCTGTATTCCTTTTGAGTCAAGGAGAAATCATACGAGGGATTTCGCTAATTCCGGGCAAGAAAAAAGGAACTTCATCAAATTCCGATGAGTTCCCTGTGAATTCTTACTTTGTTTCGCGGTGCACCGTTACTTTTTTAAGGCGCGGAGAATATTTTTTCAGCTCCAGACGGTCAGGATTGTTGCGCTTGTTCTTAGTTGTAATGTAATTGCGGTCCCCTGACTCTGTGCATTGAAGTGTAACGTTGACTCTCATGATTGTTCCTCCTAAAAATTAAAACGTAATAGTTACGATTTGATAAGAACATTCTATCTTCTCTGCCCTAAGTTGTCAACTCCATATCCGGCAAATCTTTGTTTCTCCATCATTTAATTCAATGTGGAAAACATCCGGATTGCTCATCTTCATCATGAGGTCATATCCATAGCTTTCTTCAAAGTATCTAAGCAAAAGCGCAGAAAGATTTCCATGACTGACTAAAACGATGTGCCCCTCCTCAGCTGAAAGCAGATCGCCAAGCAGTAAGCTTACCCGCTTCATGCCTGACTCATTTGATTCTCCACCGTCGAAAGAGAGGGTAAAATTAGCAAACGTTTCCTTCAATTTATCTTTCCAGTCTGCCATATCTGTTCCGCTCATGACCCGCTCTGCAAGTCTGTCGTCCCGTTCCACTTCAAGTTCGCGCGCAGCAGCAAGTGGCTCAGCGGTTTGAAGGGCACGGCGAAACGGACTGGAGAGAATCCTGTCTATTTTCTTCCCTTCGAAAAAAGAAACAAGCTTTTCAGCCTGCTGAAACCCAGCTTCGGTCAGAGAGGCAGAAACCTCCTGACCGTGAGCCTGGCAGTGGCGGACCAAATAGAGGTGTTTAGCTGTCATGTCTCTCCACCTCAAAACATGAAAAATCTTCAGCAACAGAAGTATTCGGGAAAATAGCAGATGCTTCGCTTAGGAGAGTATGCTGATCCTCATTCTGATACCGGGCGCTGATATGGGTCAAAACCAGTTTTTTCACGCTTGCATTCAAAGCAGCTCTGGCGGCCTGAGTCGTTGAAGAATGAAAATACTCATACGCAAGCTGTTCATCCTCCTTGCCGAAAGTGGATTCATGAACAAGGAGATCGGCATTTGCTGCGAGCTCCTCTACTTGAGGGCATGTTCTTGTATCACCAAGGATCGTAACGACTCTTCCTTTTTTAGGTGCGCCAAGAAAATCCTGCCCGTGCAGGGTTCGTCCGTCCTCAAGCATGACCGATTCCCCATCTTTCAGTTTCTTGTAGAGCGGCCCGGGCTGAACACCCGCTTCTTTCAGCTTATCCACCATGAGCATGCCGGGCAGATCCTTTTCCGTGATCCGGTAGCCGTAGGAAGGAACACCATGCGATAACCTTTTGGCCTCAACTTTAAACTGGCTGTCTTCAAAAACAGTCCCGTCTTCAAATTCCACAATTTCAAGCGGATATTTTAAATGCGTATAACTTAATTTCAAAGAAGCTTCCACATAGTCTTTTATGCCGGGTGGGCCATAAATGACAATTGGTTCTTCCCCTCCCTGAAAAGAGCGGCTCCCAAGTAAACCCGGAAGTCCGTAAATATGATCCCCGTGCATATGAGTAATGAAAATTTTCTCTATTTTTCTCGGTTTAATGCTAGTATGTAAAATCTGATGCTGCGTGGCCTCCCCGCAGTCAAACAGCCACACCGCCTGCCGCTCCTCAAGCAGCCGCAGCGCAACAGACGTAACATTTCTCGCTTTTGCCGGCATACCGGCACCTGTCCCCAAAAACAGCAAATCCATGAAGCCTCACCTCATCCGCTTTCTAGTAACTCTAGAATACATGAAAACGGGGAAAAGTTGAAGATTGGAAAGAGTTTAGATGGGAAAAGACATCTGTGCTGTACCATTTTTCATCAAATTGAAACTTACTTGTTCTTTATTCGTATAAGTACTGGCAAACAAAAACTGAGGAGGAACATCGGTGAAATCACTTACAAAAAAACGGACAAAAGCGATTTTAATAGACCTGGCAATCTCAAGCGCAGTGACAGCTGGAGTTGAGTATTTCCTGCGCAAAAAAGTAAAAAGCGAAGCCGTACATACGCTGATCACACCGACTATCGTCATGTGGACACTTGAGTACACACAGCTGCGCAAAAGAGGTCAAACCGTTGGCTATAAAAAAATGGGGCTGGTCCTTGAAAATGAGGATGGTTCAAAACCGACTTCCCGCCAAATTATTAAGCGCATGGGCTACAGGGATACATTGAGTACACTTGATTACATAAAAAGCCGGAAAACGTTCGAAGCCGAAGAAGGAGCCGTCTTTCCACATGATCGCTTTTCGGGGACAGAAGTTCGGGAAGTGTAGAAAACAAAAAGATCGGTCGCTACCCATGCGGACCGATCTTTTCACTCATGCATTCTATTATTTTTTGAAATGACAGTAAACATCCCCGTCATGTTTGGTGAATAATCTTTAAAGTCATATTTTTCATAGAACGGTCCTTTCCCCTGCGAAGCAAACAAACCCACAAACGCCTTATCCGGAGCATTCTGATTCAAATATTCGGTCAGCATGTTCATCAATTCTTTACCAATACCGCTTTTTTGATAGTCCGGATGAACCACCAGATCTTGAATATAGAAATAGATTGCGCCATCGCCAACAATTCTGCCCATACCTATCATGCGGTCTTGATCTTTTACGGTAACCCCGAAAATAGAATTCTTTAAAGATGTTTCTGCGACTTCAAAATTCATATGCTCGGTCCATCCCACCGATTCGCACAGGAATTTGTATTCTTCAAGTGTCGGACAGTTTTTTTCATACGTATATTTTTTCAATATGTATCCTCCAAAACATCATAATAAAAGTTCTCAAATCTAAAAAAATGAGCTCATTATACTTTGCTGCTTTAGCGCTAACCCCCATCAAAAACCATTATGCTATAATTTGGTTATTCACCAACTATATTAACATACAGGGGTAACGACTATGACAAACATACAAGATATTTTAAAACTGGATTTTGCCTATCTGGAAACCTTCACTACCAGGACAGACACGGATTGGGGATCTATGTTCTGCAACGAAAATCAGCCTTCCTATTACGATGCCAATCATGCTCATATCGATCAGGTTTGTGAGCAGCCTCAACTAGTTATTGATGAAGTCATGAAATTCTACCAATCTAAAAAAATCATTCCAAGGTTTTACATCTACAACTTGGAAGCTCAACAGGAATTGGTCAACATGCTGAAATTGAATCAATTTGGATTTGAAGAATTAATCAGTCCTGTCCAATTGTGGGATCAAGTGATTTCGGAGAAAGAAATGGATGAGGCAGTTTCTATTGAAGTGGTCACTAAGGACAATTATTCCGAAGCATTGGACATAGAGTGCAGCATTACCGAATTTGGAGGCAAAGCAGTAAGGGAAAAGGCTTTTGAAGAAGAATATAACCATCCAAGCTTTGTTCACTATATTCTCCGCTATAATGGGGAAGCCTGTGCAACAGTCTGTCTTTTCATCAGTGGTCAGCAGGCAAGGATGGAAAGCGTAGCCACTCTGAAAGAATACAGGGGCAGAGGTTTAATCGGCGAACTGATTCATTACATACAAAGAGAGGTCGCCAGACAGGGCCTGGAAATGCTCTGGGTATTTCCGATTAACGAAAAAATTGAAAAAGTGTATCAGAAATATGGGTTTAAGACTGTTGCTAAACTGAAGACAGGACATGCTTTTTTAGGCGGAAGAAGTATTAAAGACATCCAGGGATGATGCTAGACATTAGCCTCCGAATATTTTTCATCACCAAGCGCTTTCCTATATCAGGATCAGCGCTTTTTTCATTTCATGCAGCATCCAAAGGTTTAAAATGTTTTTTCACTTAAATCAATTACCTATTTTCCATTATTACTGTCACCACAATAGTGGATGACACATAGCATAAGACAAATAGTGTAAGTCATACAGTATGTAAAAACGAGGTGGGTGAATGAGCACTTTATTGAATTCATTATCGACAGAGCTTAGGCGAGGAACGCTGACGTTGGCCGTTTTAAGTCAATTGTGGACACCCCAGTATGGATATTCACTTGTTCAGTTATTGGAGGAATCAGGCATTACCATCGATCAAAGCACCTTATATCCATTGCTTCGGCGTTTAGAAAAACAGGAATTAGTCACAAGCAGCTGGGATACTTCCGAAAGCAGGCCGCGCAAATATTACGTATTAAGCGATTATGGACTGGAAATCTTTTTGACGCTGAAACAAGAATGGCTTAAAAATACGAAAGAACTTTATCGTTTGGTAAAAGGAGAGAACGAAGATGAATGTGATTGAGGTTTATATATATGAAGTCACTCGCAGACTGCCTGAAAAAAACCGACAGGATATTGCCCTTGAGCTGCGGTCAACGATTGAGGATATGCTGCCCGATGGTCACACTGAAGAAGATGCCTATGCGGTTCTTGAAAAATTAGGGAATCCTGCAGCATTAGCCAGCGGATACCGGGATCAGCCCATGCATCTAATTGGACCGCGCTATTTTGATGTGTATGTCTCTTTGTTAAAAATGATCTTGCCTATTGCTGCTGCTATTTCCCTGATAACGGTTATAGCAGAATATGTTATAGGGTTTCCCCGCGGAGAAACAATCATTGATGCCGTATTAAATATAACTGGTTTCGGTATTTGGAAAATGATCGAAGTTAGCATCCACACCTTTTTCTGGCTTACTCTTGTTTTCGTGATTATTGAAAGAACAGATAAAGGAAAAGACCAGCAGCCATTATCCGCAAGTTTGAAAAAATGGACACCTGATGATCTGAGGAACATTCCTTATATCCCCAAGAAAAAAGCCATTACAAAACCCGAAATATTTGGATATTTGATGTGGACGGCGATTTGGGCAGCCCTATACTTTCATGCCAATCATCTTTTGGGTATCTATGAAGGCGGCAATGAGGGACTCAAATTCCTAATTCCAGCCTTGAATCAAGAAGTATTGCTTCAGTATTGGCCAATCGTTCTCGTCATCATTGCCCTCGAAATAGCGTTATCTCTATACAAACTAATCATAGGACAATGGACAAAAAGAATGGCTCTCTTTACTGCTGCTCTTGAACTTATCGGAACAGGTGTATTCCTTGTCATATTAAGCAATTCAAAGGTAATGAACCAAGAATTTATTGCGTATATGAGCCATTTATTTAACACTACAGCTGTGCAATTTCAAACATGGCTTGTAGGAAGCGCGATCATCATCTATATGCTGTCTGCAGCATTCAATGTGTTCAATGGATTTCGCAAGGCTAGAATCCGTTAATTTTTTGTAGACACGATTGAGCGGATATTATATGTGAACAAATTAAAGGAACTTCCAAATCAGAAGTTCCTTTAATTCTTATAAAAACCCACACTTAAATTCCTTTTGTACACATTAAAACGATACGCCAGCCATCTGGATCTTCAATCGTAACACCAGACTCTTTCCAGTAAGGATTTTCAGGTTCGACCGTCTTGTAGCCCATTGTTGTCAAATGGCTATGTATATGCTGGATCTCATCTTTATTAGGAATATAGAAAACAAGTAAATTATCTTTTGTTGGAGCTGGGCAAGGACTTCCATCTATATGCTGAGTGAATTCCAAATGGTAGGATGCATCAGGCATGCCAAACATCACCCCGTCATAACCTTCATGATTTTGAAATTGCCCGATTTGTTTCAACCCCAATCCTTCTCCATAAAATCGAACGATTTCCTGTAAGTTGTTTGTTGGCCTAGCTATTCGAACTTGTACGTAATTCATTTAACTTCCCCTTATAACTAGAATTTAATGATTTACACTCTTCGAAAAGAAAAGCTTTAATAGTAATCTGAATCATGTCCAATTAGACAGGTATTGACCGGGTCTGCTGTATTAGAGAAACGACCCGAGTTAAATGAAACAGAATGTAAACGCGTCACAGTGGAATCTACAAATTTTATAGACCAATCGTCATTCCCAATGATGACTAACTCTGAGTTTTTCTGAATTATTTTCTGACCAAAAAGCGTACCGAATAATGAAGGATTGTTATTAGAGAATGGTAAGTGTATTTCCATCTGGTCAATTCGCGTATGACTTTCCTCTTGAACAACATCTCTTCTTTTTTGTACTTCTACTTTCACTTTCCAAGGGGTAGCGATAAACGTTCTCCGTACATCTTCATTCACTTCCCACACCAGATCTTTTGCGCTATAAATGATCTGATCATATTCAGCTGAATTCACTAAAAATCCGAAATGATCAAAAATGTCACGAATACCATTTCCAAATGTAATATTTGTTTGCCCTTTTACCATTTCGATAATTCTAAACTTGATATCCTTATGTCTAAAATCATTCCATTGCAGTGGAGGGTTAAAAGCTTCAAATTTATCTTTATACCTGCCAACTCTTAAAGTGACCTTAAAACCTAATTTCCCGTAAAAGTTTTCCATCTCTTCTGCTTTGTCCGTCCACCAGTGATAATGAAATAAATTCATTATGATCTCCTTTCAATAATTAGTTCAGCTGTTATTACCAGCTTACTTGTTTTAAAAAGAAAAGGCTTCAGCTGTTTGGAGGAATGACTATACTACTTTGGATGTACAAATGGGTTTAACTTAGTCACGTAACAGAAGGAATGACCATAAGCGCCTTTAATTCCATAACAGTCACTCGGGAACAAAAAAAAGGAACTCCAGCTTTAAAAAGGAGTTCTCTTTCTTATTCCATTAAATCTACGATTGTTTTATAAGTACTAACTAGATTTTTTATATTCAATCAGCCAACAATCACGATATTGTCCCTCATGAAATTCATGTTCAGGAAGAAGTTTCACCTTTTGAAAACCACATTTTTCATAACACTTAATAGCCCTCTCATTCCAGGTTTGCGGGTCCATGACTACTCTATCAGCTTGTTTTTGTCCTACTAGAAATTTGACCATTGAATTCACAAGAAGTTTTCCAATCCCTTTATTCCAATAGTCAATTTCTCCAATAAATTGGTCCGTTCCATAAATAGTTTCTTTTCCATCATAACCGTATGTTTTACTGGACTTCTCATCTAAAAGGTAATATTGTATGTATCCAATTTCTACTCCTTCGTATTCAATCATACAGCGAGTAACACCACTCTCGCGGTTATAAAACGTTTTATTAACCTTTTCTAAATCAAAAGGATTGTCCCTGCCTTCGTAATATTCTAAAACGATTGAGTTTGAAAGCCATTTTGCTAAAAAATAATTATCTTTTAATTCTAGTTCACGAACAACTAATTTCCCATTTTGGAATAACATACATTTCCCTCACTTTTATTTACAAATACATGAGTTAATAGTGCAGCAATTTAAATTTAAAAATCCGCTGCAATCGGACCGAAGTAAAAGTAATGTTATCGTTTTTTACGAATGCCTTTTTTTTTGTCTCTCTCCGCAATCCATCCCTGAGGTAAATCCTAAATTGAAGCAAGGGAATCAACAATCTCTATCATTTCTTCAAGAGTGACTATTCTTGCGTTTCCTGTATCAAATTCCATCGATCCTATAAAAGAATTCTGTTCGATTCTTTATTATAAAAATCGATAAAACTGCAGCGATCGCAGGCAATAGCTTAAGATTGTAATTCTATTAGCTTGTTTAATTTGAATTTGGTTTCTAGAAATTCATTCTTTACTTTTTCATTATCTTTTTGTTCTTCATAATAGAAAGCTTCACCTTCAAACCTTGGGATAACATGCATATGGTAATGATTTAAATCATTAAATTTTCCGCCATTCTGGCAAATGGTTATCCCGTCTGGGTCGAATAGTTTCTTTATTGCTCTTGAAATCTTCATAGATGCATCCATTATGGCATTGGCCGTTTCAATATCTAAATCCTCAACATCTAGATAATGCTTTTTTGGAAGAATTAACGTATGACCTTCGTTAAATGGTTCAATATCTAAGAAACAGCAAATATATTCATTTTCATACACGACGTTAACCGGTTCCATTTTATTAGCAAGTTTGCAGCCCAAACATTCAAAATTCACGGACATTGATGAATCACCTTTTTTAAAATATAGTGTAGTTCTATCTATATTAATGGAATTCAACATAAAGAGCGATAACCCTTCTTGGGTAATCGCCCCCTATTCGTATTATAAGGTCAGCCAGATATTTCTGGTTGACCATTTTTTATATCGATATATGATTGCGGTAGCCGGGGTAGAACGGACGCCCCCGTGGGACTTGATCCCGTCCATTAAACTGTTCGCCCCCTACTTGTAGAAATATGATTGAGGCTGGTTGAGACAATGATCTCGTATAACAAGCGAAGCTATAACACTGCAAGGAGACTTAGGGGTTACCGGCAATTAAGATCAGAGGAGGAGATGTTGGAATGAATCCAGTCGTTGGTCTGGATGTATCAAAAGGCGAAAGCCAGGTTCAAGCATTTTTAGAAAAAGGAAAGCCACATCGCAAAAGTTTCAGTGTATCTCATACTATCGAGGGCCTTGACTGCCTTGTTGATTATCTGGAGGAAATGAGAGAACTGACAGGCAAAAAACCTCCTGTTGTGATGGAATCAACCGGACACTATCACCTTCCGGTCGTTCACTATTTAGAAGAACGTGATTACCTGCTAATCATCGTGAACCCACTCGTTTCTTATAAAGCGAAAAGCTCGAGTCTGCGTAAGGTCAAAACAGATGCCATCGATGCCTATCACCTTTGTGAGTTGTATTACAAAGAAGAATTGGAGCCATATAAAAAGCGAGGCATTCAGCTCTTAAACCTTAGGAACCTTACTCGCCAACACGAAAATATAACGGACTTACAAGTACAGGCTAAGCTGCAATTCCACGCTCTTTTGGATCAGTTATTCCCTGAATACAAGGTGGTATTTGGCAGCCTATATTCTGTCGTCTCTCTCCTCACATTAAGGAGATTTTCATCTTCTGAAGAAATCCTAAACACCGAGGAAGAGGCTCTGGCAAGTACTATAGCTGAATTTTGTAATAGCCGGTCCAGAAAATGGGCGGAAGAAAAAGCCGCAAAGCTCAAAGAGGCTGCAATCCGAAATCCATTTCAAAAAACCCTTTACCATAGCCACATTCTAAGCCTGCATATGTACATTGATCTGCTTCTTCAGTACAAAGAGCATCTATCAAAGTTGGCAGCTGAAATAGATGCTCTCGCTAAAGAAGTAGAAGAATATGAAATCATTCAATCAATTCCTGGCATTGGAGAAAAAATCGCGGCAACGATTATCTCTGAAATTGGAGAAATTGAACGATTCAGTGCCCCTCAAAAACTTGTGGCGTTCGCTGGAGTTGACCCAAGTGTCTTTGAATCTGGCAAATTCAGAGCCACTATGAACCGCATAACCAAAAGAGGATCCAGCAGACTTCACCAAGCATTGTTTATGGCTGTAAAATGTGCCATTCGTGATTGCCGCAGACAGAAAACGAGTGATGAAATCATCCCTCGCAACAAGAGATTACGAGCGTTTTACGACAAGAAACGAGAAGAAGGCAAACCATACAAAGTAGCCATAATTGCCTGTGTAAACAAGCTTTTAAGATGGATATTTGCGATGTTAACCAATAAAGTGGCTTTCCAAGATATAGAGTAAGATCTAAACAAAACCACATTAGACAAAACCTTCCAAACCCAATACTTTGGAGGGTTATTTGGCTTGCACAATTTTAGTCTAACATATTTTATTTAGCTTTTTTAATGATAATTCTTGACAAACTATTAGCTGGTTTAATTGATTAGTTTCTTTTCAAGAACTCCACTAACTCTATCCCCCTCGCCTAACTTTTCATTACTGCCTTTCCTGAACGGCAAAATAATGATCTTCATCATCGGCAAAGTTGAATAGTTTTCCGGACGGTAAGTCTACAATCTCACCGACCTTCACACCTTTATTCTTTAAATCGTCATACAAACGGTCCACGTTGTCTGTAAAGAACATGAGAGAAGGAGTACCGAGATTCAATTCAGGTTCCATTTGAGCAATGAAGTCTTTATTATGTAGCACGATACTTGTTCCTCCCGCTTTAGGAGCTACTTCAATCCATCTCATGCCTTGTTTGTTATCTTCTTCTGCAATGACGGTAAAACCTATTTTTTCCACCCAAAAATTCTTCGCTTGATCTTGATCTTTAACATATACCATCACTTGACCCAGACTTTTCATCATTTTCTTCACTCCATTTAGTTAAGTTAAATGCTATTTGCCAGATAATACACTACTAATTATTAATTCGAGAAAGATGCTCATGAATCCTTCACCGATCAGAAATGAGCCGCCTCCCATTATTAAAGAAATCTCGCGATGTTTCCTTACTATTCCTTTTTAAATCTATAGCCTACGCCCCAAATGGTTTCAATCAATTTAGGCACAGATGGATCCTGCTCAATCTTCTCCCGGATTTTCCTGATGTGCACAGTGACCGTCGTAATGTCTCCAAGAGAGTCATATCCCCAGATCCTCTCGAATAGGTGTTCCTTCGTGAAGACCCTTTCAGGATGAGTCGCCATGAACACCAATAAATCGAACTCTTTTGCGGTAAATGTTTTTTCTTCATGATCGACGTATACTCTCCGGGAATCGAGATCCACCCTCAAGTTTTTAATCTCAATTTCATTTTTCAGGGAATCCCGCTTGATTAACCGGTCATATCTTGAAATATGCGCTTTTACTCGAGCAACCAGTTCACTTGGTGTGAAGGGCTTTACAATATAATCATCTGCCCCGCGGTCGAAGCCCCTGATTTTATCAATGTCTTCTTTTCTGGCGGTCACCATGAGAATCGGAATATCCAGAAGGTCCCGAAGTTTTTTGCATAACTCGAGCCCATCCATCCCCGGCAGCATTAAATCAAGCAATATGAGATTGTACGAATGAGTCCTTGCCATACGCAGCCCTTCCTCCCCGTTCAAAGCGATATCGCTGTCAAATCCATTCACTTCTAAATAATCCCTTTCCAGTTCAGCAATATCCGTCTCGTCTTCAATTATCAATATTTTCTTCACGCTGATTCACCTTTTTCAGTGTAAAATAAATACTCGTTCCCACTCCCGGTTCACTCTCTGCCCAAATTTCCCCTCCGTGTTTTTCAATGATTTTCTTTGCTATAGACAGTCCCAGACCGGTGCCCCCAGTAGAAGAATTTCTCGATTCATCTGTCCGGTAGAAGCTGTCAAAAATATGGTCAATATCCTTTTTCCGGATTCCGCTCCCATTATCTTTGATTTCCACCTGGACCTCCTTTTCCCTTCCACTCAGGATAATCTGGATGTCTTTCACTGATTTATCCATGTACTTCAGACTGTTTTGGCTGATATTCATGACGACTCTGTTTAATTTTTCCCTGTCCGCTTCCACGATATAAGATTGAAGAGGATCATAGCTCAGAACTGCTTTCCCCTGTTCCTGTTCAAGTGTTAACGAAAGTTCGTCAATGAAATCATGAAAATAATCGTCCAGTTTAACGTTTTCAAACGCAAATGGAATTTCTTCAAGGTCCAGCTTGGAATAGAGAAACAGTTCATCAATGAGAACATCCATCTCATGAGCGTTTTTTTCAATTTTGGAAAGATAGCGGTTCAGTTTCTCTGGAGTGCCCGCCACTCCATCCTGAATACCGCTCACATAACCCTTTATCGAGGTTAAGGGAGTCTTTAGATCATGCGAAATGCTGGCTATGAGCTCCTGTCTGCTCAGCTCGTACTGTTGTTGAACCGCTGCTGCTTTCTTTAGTTTCAACCGCATGTCTTCAAAGGTATTGGACAGCTGCCCCAATTCATGCTTCTGATCTGAAGCACAGCTGTGATCAAGGTCGCCTTCACTGATCTTTTTCGCCGTCTCGGATAATCTCTCAATTGGATTAAGGATACTCCTGGAAATAGAATAGGTCAGGATGCAACTAGTGGTGGCCAGTATCACAATCATGGCTGCGAAACGAAAGGTTTGAAAGACTTGCATGTCCTCCCCTTCCGGATTTCTTTCGAGCACATAAAAAAACAAATACCCGGCAGCGAGTTCGACAATGATTAAAGCAAGAATTGGGATGACAACCATACCGATATTAGATAATATCAGTCTTTTCTTTATGGACACCTTCACGTCACCTCCTCTTTCACACTCATATCTTCAGTGTAAGTATCGGTAAAGCCGGACGCTGCTCCACTTTCACAAAAACGGACTGTCCGGCACCGTTTATATGATTTAGTTATTTCCTTTTGCTGTCATAAAACGATCAAACTTAATAAATCCTACGAAGATGAACAGTGATCCAAATATATTGCACATAACCCTGAACCAATGTACGATCTTAAATTCCTTCACCGTTTGCTTTAGAAATTCTGCAGAATGAACGTCAGCACCTTCAATAAACATAATCTCATTCCGGGGCCACTCAAAAAGAATGGAAGCTGCCCCTTCTAATAGGATGGCCAGCAGGCTAAAGAGTACCCACTTTCTTGCCGGTTTCACTTTCCACACAAAAATCCCTGCCAGAACGCCAGTCAAGATACTTGCAAATCCCAATGGCGGAAAATAAGTATGGGGACTAGCGACTTCCATCCAATCCATCGTTGATTCCAATGTTTCCGGTACGTTATGAAAAATATTCGGATAGACCATAAACGTATTAAGCAAGATGCCCCCCAACATGATCCACTGAATCCAAAGATGAGATAAAACCGAGTAATAACCTGCTTTTTTTGCCATTCGAAAAACTCCTTTTCAATCAATAGTTTTCGTCGCCTTATCAGCTGACTAGAACTCATTGTAAGGAACAATTCGAAATGATTTCTTATGTAGTTATTAAATAATTATTAAATGCCATAAACGATAAAATGCAATGATGGTTCACCTTCTACTACAGTTTCAAAGAAATATTTCGATTCTATTTTCACCTGCTGCTGAATTTCAGGAATACCTTGTGACCAGCAAGAAACAATCCAGGCTTTAGAGCGTCCAGCATTAGTGCTGCTCCAAGCAAAGCAAAAAGGATCTGGAAGCTTACTTTCAGATCCTGTCCATATTTATGCTTTGAATTCCTTTGTTTTAAAATCAAAACCTTATGAATTTATCAGTTAGTTCTATCTAATTATTCATTCTTTTGTTAACTTCAATCGTAATGAACTCCGGCAAATAATTGGGAGTACATCCCTTAGATACCATTTCATCTTTGTAAAGACCCGTTTTCTCACCAAGTTTAATACAACGTGCTCGATACTTTTCATCATAAATGCCTATCCAGCCTGCGGTGAAATTCATAGCCCATTGAACTTCCGGCTCTTCCTGCGCAATAGCAGCTTCTATTGCAGATAGTAACTCTGCAGTGTTATCAGGCGGTGTCTGTCCAGTCCATCTCAATCGCGCTTGATAATACCAGAAAGCTCGCCTTTGAAGAGAAGGAGGACTATTTACCCATGACTCCATCAATGCAATGTTCTTCTTGTCTTTAGTGAGCTGATTGGCCATTAACCAATCCATTAAGTTATTTCTCTCATCAAAGGTGTGAATCTGCATATCCTTATCAAGCTTATTTAACACATCTTGCGAAAGAAGTTTTTTGTCCATAAGTAAGATTGCCAGTAGTCTGGGCAAAAACTCTCCGGTTGCCCAAAGTTCCATAGCTAGTTCGTGATCTTTTTTAATGTCCTTCGCGATTTTTCGCAAGTCGCCTAGCTTAGTTTTAGTATTGATTTGAGAGAGAATGTCTTCTGCTTTTGATGAGCGTTTTAAATCTGTATCTTTTTTTTCATTCATTATATACAACTCCTTTATTAAAGCAATGTTTCATAATATGTCCTTGACGCGATCGATCAAGAACTTAAAGTCATTAAAAAACTTATTACAGGATGTACCTCCAAAGTTTACCTTTTTTAATATAGTAGCATATATAGGATTAACCTCTCTAATGTAGTAATAACATTTACATACTTATAATTGGATAGAAATTTTTCAATTTCTGAAAGTAACAAACAAGATTAATTAAAGTTCCATCAATTATTGTTGTAAATACATGGTACTATTAGAAATAACTATCATACATTGAAGCTGAAAAGGAGTGTTAAAAGTGGAGCGGTTAGTCTTATTTTATAGAAAATGTATAGTCGTAGTCATTTCTGCTATGATGTATACTTTCTATGCTTATACAGAAGGGTTTACAAATGTTGAATTGAATCCATCTATTTTGTTTTCAAGTATTATTTTTTTTGCCATCTGCATAATTGGTTGTACTGCCTATGGGCTTCCAATTTCCGTCCTTGCAGAGCTTATTACAAAGAAGATATCGCATAATTTCATACGCGCAATCACTTCAGGAATCCTGCATTTGATAGGAGGGTTTTTGTTTTACTTTATCAGTGAAGATCTTATGTACTATTCTGTTCAGTGCTCAATCGTGTTTTTTCTTACAGACGAAGGGTTGAGAGTGCTTGAAAAAAGATATTCGCACATTTGTTTGAAGGGTTGGGTTTAAGTATTCTTATTCATAGTTTGGACGTTTTGCACTAAAACGACCAAACTGCAGAAGATAAAACATAAATTATACTAACTCATTAATTTTTTTAATTCCGTCAAAACAAAATTTTCACGGTGTATCCATACGTTCTGCTCACATTGATTTAAAATGATTTGGTTTTGTTTAATCGCATCTTCAAGTTTTACCCATTTAGGCGTGTATTCTTGTTCAGACTCATAATCATCTAACTGTTGTACACCGACCATCTCGTCTGTTAATTCACAAAGATAATAATGTGAAGTCATTTGAAAGACTGCATCTTTATCATAGTCATCTAAATGTCTTTCAATGACAACGCCCATTTTGTCTCCAACTAAACCGTTGAGATAGCCTGTCTCTTCTGCGACCTCACGCAATAGAGCTTCTGCATGACTTTCATTCTTATCTACTCCACCACCTGGAAATTTATAGTCTCGAAGATTTGAATGAACCATAAGGATCTTATTGTTTTGGATAATTACAGCCCTGACCGCTTCTCTGTTGTTTATCCTAACTTTTTTATCATCAATCTCCTGAATTCCTAATACTTCATTACAAATGATAACACCTCCATTCTATATGAGATAAATACGTCTCTTAGTAAGAATCCTTTTGGAGGAACCACTCTGGTTGCATTATCTAGAATTGTCCCCGATTGATAAGTAGTAATTTGTTCTACAATTGTTCGTTTAAACTCAGTTTAAAATACGGCTTTAAGTCAATTTCTCTATTCCATATCGCTTGTATATTTTTCTGGAAGTAATTCCATTACATTGCACTTCACTAATCTATCATTATAAGAAATAATGACATCTGTATTTTTTCCATAATCGCTTATTAATTCCCGGCACATACCACAGGGAGCAACTACCCAACATTTTTCTATATCTTCGTGTGGATGAGGGTAGGCAACTGCTACAATTGTTTCAAATTCGTGGTCTCCTTCAGAGATAGACTTACCAATGGCCATCGCTTCTCCGCAAACTGTTATTCTCCCCACATTCGCTTCTACGTGAACCGCAGAAAAAACATTACCTTTTATTGTTCTGACTGCTGCACCAATATGATGTCGTCCATATCTATAATTCTTTTCTATTACTTCTTCTGCTTGTTTAATCAGTTCATAGTCTTTATCATCTAAAGGTCTTACTTTTAACATAATGATTCTCCCCTTTGGTTAATCCGCTTTTATCTTTTTATTTAAAGTTTTATCTTACGTAACGGAATAACTTATATTTTCATTTCAACATAATTGTCCAGTACCCGTACCTGCTTCCTTCAACAATTATTTTCAATAAAAGAAACGTCAATCCTTTCCTGAATTGACGCCCTCTATTGATGAATATTCTACTTCCAAGTGGTTGTACTTGTTTGAAGCTGCTTACTTCCAGAAAGTTGATCAATTATCCGTGATAATTCTGAATGGAATTTTACTGATTTTAAATCTGTAATAAATTGAATCCCTTTAATCTTATCTACTTCATTAATAGCGGGAATTCCATCAGCGGCATTTGCGAAATAAAAGTAGCCGTGCCATTTGATATCTCCAAAATAAAAGGATCCATTATAAATCTCAATGAGATCATCAACATCTATTCCAATCTCTTCTTTTACTTCTCGCCTCGCACATTCCAAAGGCGTTTCACCTGCTTCTTGTTTTCCGCCCGGGAAGTTCCAGTCATCCGCTCTGTCCTGAACAACTAATATATTATTTCTTGTGTCTTTAATTAATACACGAGAAAAAGCTGGCTTCAAAATCCATTCCTCCAAGACAAAAAAAGTCTATTATTAAGCTAACTTTTTCACAAACAGCACTCTATCTTGATTTAGTCCATCATAGTTAGTATTTATGGAAAGGCCATTAAGTGTTTTATCCCCCTTTTCAATTTGAAAACCCATCTTGATATGATAGGCAACAGAAACCTTGTTGACAGGGGAAGTTACACAACGGACAATTGTGCGGCCATTCTTTCTGGCTTCAATAAAAAATTCGTTGTATAATTTTTTTCCGATGCTATGCTTTCTATAATCAGGATGAACTCCTGCAAAGTGAATATATGCCTCATTAGAATGAGTTTGAGAAAGAAAACCTATTAGAAATCCTACAATTTCCCCTTCTCTTTCAGCAACGAAACTTGTCCTTGTGAAATGGTCAAAGAATAGCTTTGGCAGCATCTCAGACACATGCCTGCCGCCCCACCATTCATCAATAAGCGGAGAAATCGTATAGTAGTCTCTACCCTTCACTTGACGTATTTTCATCGTTATCTCCCCTTTTTATGAAAATGAAAAGCATTTACGATTTAATGTTAACTCTCTAAGATTCAACCTATATTTTAGAATTGTTTGTGATGAGGGTAGTTTAAAAATGAATTTCCTCTAAGAATTTCATCGTTATTTTTTCTAACTGATGAGGAGTTAAGTGGTTTACATCTACCACTTTCGTATTGAATTGGTTATACCACTCTTTTTCAAAGCCAACTATTTTCATGTACTGCTCAAACGAGCTTCTTCCTCTTGTTTTGTCACTCTGCTTTCGTCTGCACAGCGTTTTTTCATTTGCATCTAAATATAAAATATAGTCAGATCGGCATCTGCGCAGTTCTTGAAGTTCATGTTGAAGATCGCTTTCTACATCCCAGTCATATCCATTTACTAGAGGGAAATGTAATGTATAAAACTCTATATCTTCCGGACCCCTATCAAATATCGCCTTTCCATCAGGCAAATGATGAAAACGTTCAATTTATGAAACGATAAATACACGCTGGTTTTCATCGAATCCTTCTCTCGTACCTATGTCAAGATTCATATTCTTTCTTTTTACAAGGTTTGGGTATGGATTTTCATATGAGAAAAATACATCACTCATTATTGTCTCTAGTCTTTTCACTAGAGTTGTTTTTCCTCCAGCCATGCCGCCCTGTATTGATAAAACCTTTTTCAAATTTTTTACCCTTCTCTGGTTAAGGTGCTACAAGCTCCACTTTTATTCTATCCGGATCCTCAAAATACACGGCATAATGTTCATTTCCACCTGCGAATGGATGTTTATCCGGATAAAGAATATGAATGTCTCTGGACTTTAATTTATTTGTCATTTCATCTACGTGCTCTCGTGAACTCGAGTGAAAGGCCAGGTGGTTTAAGCCAACTCGACATCTATTAAAAGGAACATCCATATATCGTTCCTGTGTTTGTACGAAGACAAGGTAAGTATCTTCAATTTTCCAGCTCTGCCCCTGGTCCCATTCTTGATACCGGCTGTAACCCAACTCTTCAAGGAACCAACCCCAGAATTCGATAGATCTTTTTAGATCAGATACATATATTTCAATGTGATGAATCATTCCTTTTGACAAACTATCCGCTCCTATCATATATCATGCATTTTTCCGCTTGCTATATTAGCCATTCCACAAAGAGTACACGCCTATAACAGCAAAGACAATTGTACCTACTAATACTGAAAGACAGCCGACAACAAGCAGTTTATCAAACAATGAATCCTCAGGTTCCTCGAGCAGCTTTTCAGTTACTTTTTTATGAACAGGTGAGAGATTTTCACTGAACTTTAGGTCCTTTACTATTTCTTTATCGCCTTTAAACTTTAAAGCTCTTACAATCTGAAAAGGATCATGACCCATCGATTTTTCAAATTCAATACAGGCATGCTGCATATCAGGTGTTTTATTCTTTTCCAAGTACCAGTATCGTCCAGCCATCGACGGGTACTTCAATGCATAGTAAATATCCCCTAATTTTCTGCGGAGCTCTATTTCATCAGGGTACGTTGCAATCAATCCATGCAGTCTGTCCCTGGCTTTCCCTAAATCGTTTTTCTTAATATCCTCTTCGATTTTTGACAGAGTTTTATTTGGCACTTTTTCTATTGGAAACACCTCTATTGCTTCTAAATGTAGCTGCCGTTGAACTAAAACAGACTTTAAACACCGAATCTTTTAAACTAGGAAGGAAAATATTCCATCGGCTCCACGCAATGTGTATACCCATTTTTCTTATAATACCCAATCGAATCATCACTTGGCCAAACAATGACAAATTCACACTTATTTTCTTTAATCCACTGATTAATTGAGCTTAGCATCCTGCTTCCAATCCCTTTGTTTCTATATTCCGGAATGGTGTACACGTTTGTCATGAACGCAAAGGGATAGGTTATTCTTCCAGGCCGCGGTACTTTTTCAATTAGTTCTATGTATATATGCGATACTATTTTTTCATTTTCTTCAGCAACCCAGATCATCCACCGGTCACCCTTAATAGCGTGTTCCAAGAAGATTCTGCATTCTTTCTCGAAGTCTGGAAAAGATGAGTTTGCCTTGCTCTCATCATGTTCAATGGTGAAATCCCATCTCATTTTTATTAATTGGTCCATATCCTTTTCTTCAGCAAACCTTAGTCTCAAATGAAATTCCTCTCCTGTCTTCTGAACTTAGTTTCTCACTTTTTCCAGACACCTCATCACCGTATCGCCGAATGACCTGACATCCTGTAAATAATCATATCCCTCAGGTGACCCAAAGCTATTAAACATGCGGACAGCAACGATGTTTTCTTCGGGGATCACCAATAATGTAACGCCTGTATAGCCCAATATCTGATATGAACCTCTGGGAACTCTTTCTCCGATTTCATTTTCCTTGGCCGGCAAATCTTTCACAAACCACAGGAAACCATTCTGAGGAGAGTCAAAATCTAAGGCTGCCGGGCTCTGAAGGGATGTAGCCAGTTGGATGACTTCTTTTGGAATGATTTGTTCCCCGTTTACTCTTCCTTCTTTAAGATGCAGATATCCCCATAAAGCCAGTTCGCGAGCAGAAACATACATGTTCATCTTGTCGCCTTCAGTACTTTTGCTCGTTCTCCAGCTGCTATCCTGTTCAGATTTTAGAATGACATCAACAAGTTTTTCATTTTTTTCGGCATACCAATCCGATTCTGAAAAACCAAGCGGCGTAAACACTTGTCCATGAACAATTTCGGAAATGGTTTGTCCAGTTGTCCGTTTGACAATTTGAGTCAGGGCATTTACGCCGACCTGCCTGTAGGTCCATTTCTCCCCCGCCTCATACTCACGGGAGATAACACCCTCTTTTTCCGATAAGCCGTGGGTATGTGTCAACAAATGCCTGATGGTTGTATCTTTCCAAACATTTTCATTAAGCTCGGGCAGATAGCTCATTACCAAGTCATCTATGCTGTGAATACAACCGGTATGTACAGCATAGGCCACAGCAAAACCGATATAGCTTTTTCTCACGGAGGCTACGTGAAATTGAGTACCCCGCTGAACATCTCTTGCATCAGGCTTGTTGGATTGCGCTCCAATATACTCTTCCAAAACAACAGAATCGTTTTGTATAACAAAAACTGCAGCTCCTGAACAGATGACTTGGTTAAATGTTTGTGTGACGTGTTTTAACAAGGGGTTAAAAATTGAATTTGGCTTGGTTTTAAGAAGCAACGAACATTCCTCCGTTGTCAGTAATTTTCTATTCTTTTTCGAATTGAAGTAAGCTTGCAAGTGTGATCAGTTTTTGCGGGTCTATTCTAGAATCTTTTTTACTCATTCCAGCAGAATAGATATGATAAATATAGTTTTCAGTAACTACATACAGGTCAGTCTTACCGATTCCTGTTTTTTCTTCCTGCATAACAGCTCTGTGACCTGAAATTTTCATTTTGTATGTTGATTGAGACGAACTTGGATATTTCGTATGCGGAAGCAGCATTTCTATTCTTGTATCGATTGGTTCATCGTGTCTTTGAGTATCGATGTATATGTGCTGCCCTAAAGTAGTTGTTGCGTAAATGGCCTGCGTTTCAAATACTTCTTCCTTTCCCTGCTTAGATATACTGAGATGGATTTCCGGTTCTCCTGCAATGGTTTTGATCGTTTCATTGGCATCCGTTGGATAAACCGTATTTTCAATTCCTTCATTTGTAAGTACCGCTGTTTTTTGTCCGTTGATTGTCTCCATCTGATAATGGACACCTTCGATGAATTTGCTGTTTCCACCGCTATGATCGCCTGTCCCTGCGAGATTCAACTGTCCGCTTATCTGACCAGCCATCACAAACAGGAATAATGCAGCTAACACTGAGCTTATGGATAAAATATAAACGCGCTGCAGCTTTGATATCATATTTGTTTTTTGAATACTTTTCTGTAGTCTTATTTGAACCATTTGCGAACGATGAGGACTCCATTCTACTTGGTCATCTAAATTCTGCAGAAGCTGGTCATAATAACTTACTTCTTTGCTCATCCTGATAACCCTCCTTGGTCAGTGTTTTTTCCAGTGCAAGAATGGCTCTAGACAGTGTAGACTTCACCTTCGTTTCTGACCAGCCGAGTATTGCACACGTTTCGCTGATCGAAAATCCCTTGATTTTACGAAGAATGATAACTTCTCGATGCGAATCCTTCAGCATTTCCAAGGCCTGATAAAGCTCCTTAGAATTCTCTTTCATCTCAACGAAATGCTCAGGAAGCAAACTGGTATCTTTCTTTTGCCGGAACAGCTCCATGACTAATCGAACCGGCTTTTGCTTTCTTGCGTAATCAACCGTCACATTGTGCGCAATTCGGAACAGCCAGGTTTTCGGACTTGATTCCTGCCTGAAAGAATGATGCTGCCTGAATGCCTTTAAAAACGTTTCGTGCGTTAAGTCTTCAGCCTGCTGATAATCTTTTGTCATCATTAAAATGTGTACTTGAAGATGGTCTGATGATACTGGCTGTACCATTCTTCTATTTCGGTCTTTCTTGCATCTTCCAAATAAATCGTCCTCTTCCTAAAATTGTAGGTACCTGTTATTTAGACGGTTGACTTGATGAAAAGTTGTGTTTCAATTAAAAAAATCATAAAAAGAGCGTTTGCCTCATCATGCAAACGCTACTTATAAAATCATTCAATTATCAAAAATACCCTTCACAAGACGAAACAGCAGCCTTGGAATAAACGTGATGATCTTCCAAACCGCTTCAAACAGAATTTCAAATACAAATTCCCTGCATTGATCTCTAAACGAGTCTCTTCTTATACCTCTTCTAATTCTATTCAATTGCCAGTCCTCCAAAGTAAACTTTCCTATCAATTCGCTCGTCAAACTCACTTCTCCTGCAAATAGAAGGTTTCTTCATTCTCATCGTCCCATTTAATGGTCACCTTCTGCTTTTCCTCTTTTCCAGTTACAGTACATCCTCTGCAGTTGGAAGAGAGAGTAATTGTAGCGCCTTTATGGTTTTCTTCTGATTTTGTTGTTCTTCCATTATTTACGTTGATTTCAAGTACCTTAAATTGAGTGTTCTCATTTCCGTCTTTAAAATGAAATTCGTAGCTGCCATGCTCTTCATTTCCATCAATCGTTGCTGTGTATTTTCCGGTCCAGCTTTTGCTTTCTCCTGAAAAAGTTATGAATTGATTCGTGCATCCTGATAATACTCCTAAAAATAGGACTGCAATAAATAGGTTCCTCATCTAATTCTCCCTTATCAGCGGTTCAGCCTGCTGTAAATGGATACAAACACGCTACCTCTTGGTTGGTATAATTTCTTCAATCCTCCACTTAAGAGTCTTGTCATTAACTCCTTCAGTGTTCTTCAAGACAAATTGATAATCGTCCTTTATCATTTCTCCTGTTTGATAGGTAAGAATAATTCTTTCTCCTTCTATCCCCAACTTCTTAAGATCCTGCACAGAATTTGGCTTCCAATCAATGCCTCTTCCGTTTTCATATGAAAAACCGCAAGGACAAGTTCCCGCTCTGTCTAAAGAGGAGAAGCCTGTGGTAGCTGCAACCAACTCTTTCGCCTCACTGAATGATCCTTTCACTTTATAAGATTCGACTGTCTGAACCGCATCCAGGAAATCTTGATACTCAACTGGTGTTCTTAATTCATCAATTTCATTTTTAAGGCTGGTAAAATCATTAATCAATCGTTCATTTTCTTTCAATGTATCTTCTAATACTGAAGATTTTTTTGCACTGTCTTCTTTTAAAGCGGCAACCTGCTCAGTCAGATCTTCTCTTTCCTGCTTTAATTTCTCTGCCTCATTTCCCATGTTTAGATTATTGATAATCATCATTGCTAAAAATATGACCAAAGCGATAATTGCATAAGCACTTTTTTTCAAGCCAGGACCCCCTCATTAAACGATAATAAGTTGAATAGTTAAATTACGTTAACAGGCTGAAAAAGTTTCATTTTTCTAATAACTCACGTTTGCTAAATGTCACAAGGTCGCAAGTCAGCAAGAAAAAACTCAGCTCATGAATGAACTGAGTAAACATGTATATGAAACACTAGAGGGATTCATCATCATTCTCAACAATATGCTTAAGGATCGACAATTTGTTATTCCAAAACTGCTCATAATAGGACAGCCATTGTTTTACTTCTGTCAGCGGCTCTGGATGCAGCTGATATATTTTTTCTCTGCCTACCTTTTTACCGCTGACTAAATTAGCTTCCGAAAGAATATGAAGATGTTTAGCTATGGCCGTCCGGCTAATAGGAAAATGAGAAGTAATTTCCGTAATGGCCAATTCTTTGCCCGCGAGTAATCGAAGGACTTCTCTTCTTGTTGGATCAGCTATAGCTTGAAATACATCATGCTTTAAAGCTGACATTTATCCTTCAACAACTTTCAGAAGTCGTTCATTAACAATTTTAATCCAGCCATACTCCATTCTCTCGCGAACAACAGAACTTTTTTCGTTTGCTTTTGGAAGAACTTCATCTGCAGATTTCCAGCCGCCATGAATTAGAGTGAATTCTGTCTTTCCGCCCAAGTCTTTCAGGAGAAAAGTAACGACCCATCCATCTGTATCCCAGGAAAAAGAAATTTTAGTTGGTTCATCCACTTCTAATACTTTACAGGGAGATGGACCAAAAGGGGATTGAATGTGGAACTCATGACCGACCCTGGCTTCGAAGTCATTGGGCATAAACCATGCTGCAATACCTTCCGAATTGCTTACTTTTGCCCATACCTTTTGAATAGGAGCTTCAAATATAATTGTTTGTTTAATATCTTGTAATGTCTCCACTAAAAACACTCCTTGTCACTTGAAAAATACAGAACCATTTGGTTTCGTTTTTAAGTATATAACACCTTTTGGTTTCATGTCCACATGAAAATTCTAGTTTATTTTTTCCTTTTGACAGAATTTATAGCTGTATTTTTTTATAAAAAAGAGACAATCACATGGAATGCAATTGTCTCTCTTAAATTTCCAGGGCAATATCAATTCTCTTTATTCCTGGCGCTTCAGCACTTCCTGCAGCGGAATGCGGCTGATTTTTCGTTTTGAAAGCTGCAGGGAGGTTACATATGATGCGTAGATAATGATAAAACCAGCAGCAATCATCAGATAGTCGGGTTCGATCGGAAGTGAAAATCCGGTTGATTCTGAAACAGATGCCATCAATCCTTTGTAGCTGATAAATGCAAGAGGAACGCCGAGTACGTATCCTGCTATTATAACCGGAGTATAGACATTCAGAAGCAGGGATGAAATTTCTTTCCTGTCATAGCCCATGACTTTCAGCAGGGAAATGTTCACGGTGTGCTCATCCATCATCATGCTGGTGATCAGGTAGATGATGAGGAGGCCGATCAAGAATGCGAAGATACCGATGACGGCCGCCGAATAGTTGGTCGGCTCAAGCAGCTGTTCCATACCTTTTTTCATCGCGTTTTTGTCTTCAATCGCCGCGATTGCTTCACCAGATTCCTTTTCTGGCTTTTCAAGCGTCCATTTTCCGATGTATGCATCCTCTTCCAGGCTCAGAAAGCGGTTCACGTCCCCGCGTTCCATGTAGATGGCATGACCGATAAAGATTTCTGCGACACCGGTGACAGTGACGGATTGCTCCTGGTCCGTCCAGGGATTTTGAAGTGTGATGGAATCTCCGGCTTCAAGGCCTTCAGCTGCAGCCAAAGCCTGCGTTACGACTGCCCCGTCCGGCAATGTGCTGTTTAGTTCTTTCCCGCTGCTGTCAATCAGTTTCAGCATTGGCGTTGAGGGATCCATGCCAATGAGCTGCGTTTTAACGTCTTTTCTGCCGTCTTCTCCTTTAATAATGGCTTCTGATGCAGAAAACGGACTTTCCTCTTCCTGGGCAGGCTCAGTTTTTACTTCTTGATAATAGACCGCGTAGTTATAGCGATAAGCATCTTCATACGTTTTTTTCATCAGCACGTTCATTGAATTCATGGAAATAAATCCAAAGGTGACTAATAAGGAAGAAAAGAGAATTCCTGTAAACAGCACAAGGCTCTTGGATGGACTGCTGAGCAGCATTTTCAGACGGAACCTTCTCTTAAAGCTCCATTTCGATGGGAGCTTTATTGCTCCTTTTTTCGAAAAAGACGGTCTTGAGTGCAGCAGCTGGAGCGGCGGTTTGCTGACTTTTTTCCTGATTGTCAGGAAACCGGCCAGACAAAGAACGGAAATCGGTACGGCAAATCCAGCGATAAGAGTGACCGGATCAAAGGCAAGCCGGTTTAAAATGGGCAGATTGTAAAAAGCGGTGTAGAGCTCTGTCAGTGGCCTCGCTGCAATCAGTCCCGCCGCTATCCCGAGTATCGTGCCGGAAATGGAAATGATCAATGGATACATCATAAAGGAGAGCGTGACTTCTTTTCTGGTGTACCCAAGCGCAAGAAGGGTTCCAATTTGATTGGACTGCACGTCTATTTGTCTTTTCAGCATTAAAACGACTATAAACAGGGCAAGCAGTCCGATAAAGACGGGAAGAACACTTCCGAATGACTGATTGGACTCAATTTCTGCGTCAATGTACGAAATCCTGACATTGTCTTTTGCATCGGTCCATTTCAGGACAGGAACCGTTTCTGAAACAGCCTTTTTCAGACTGCTTAAGGAACCGCTGTTTTCAGAAAATCGCCCGGAGTAATAAACAGGCGGCTGATTTCCCCCAGGAAAATCCTCTTTGTCTATCAGCACGACACCGAAGGTCTTCGGATCAGCCATCAGGTCATTCTCGTTTTGTACGCCGTAAATATAGTCCGGAAGATACACATGGGCTGTGATTTTATATGTTTCCCCTCCGGAGTCCCAGATGTCTCCCACTTTCAGCCCGTGTGCATCTGCAAAAGAAGCGGTTATGGCTGCTTCATTCTTTTCATCAGGCAAACTGCCTTTTACCACATACGGTTCGTTAATTCCTTGCTGAATAGAAAGAATCCGGGTAATGACTCCCTCCTTCCATTCGATATCCAGCCATTGGCGGGCCTGCAGATTCACGCCAAATTCCTTTTCAAATGATGCAAGCTGATCCTCAGACAGCCGCTCTCCCACTGTAAATTGAAAATCCTCCTGCTTATACTCTTCTCTAAACAGCTGATTGCTCGAATCCATCAGTGCCATTGTGCTTGAGAGCGTGACAAAAAGCATGACGGCAACCGCAAGAAGAAGAGCAGAGCCTCCAAACTGCAGCGGCTTTTGCCTGATGGTGCGCAGAGCCATGGCGGTGATTTTCATACCCATTTCACCTGCTCTGCAGGTATTGGAGCCTCATTTTTAACGGTTTCAATGATTTTTCCGCTTTTCATTTTCATGACGGTATGGGCCATATCGGCAATGCCTGGATTATGGGTGATCATTAGAATGGTTGTACCATATATACGATTGATTTCCTGAATAAGTGAAAGAATTTTTTTTCCGGTCTCTTCATCAAGAGCTCCTGTCGGCTCATCACAGAACAGGATACTTGGATTTTTTACGATTGCCCGTGCAATGGCTGTTCTTTGCTGCTCCCCTCCGCTTAATTGATGCGGAAACTTGTGCTGGTGTTCACTCATTCCGACTTTATCCAGGATCTCATCAGGAGAAAGAGGATGGTCGCTGATGTCAGCACCGGTTTCAACGTTCTCCCTGACAGTCAGTGCAGAAATAAGATTATAGGACTGGAAAATAAAGCCCGCATGCTTTCTTCTGAAAAGCGTTAGCTGCCTGTCGTTCATTTCATGAAGGTTTTCTCCCTGGACGGTGACCTGTCCCCCGTCTGCTCTGTCAATTCCGCCGGCCACGTTAAGAAAGGTGGATTTCCCGGAGCCGGATGGTCCTAGAATGACAATGATTTCACCTTTTCCGCAGGCAATGCTGACGTCATTTAATGCAGGCACCTCTACTTCACCTGTACGGTATATTTTTCTGACATTCTCAAAACTGAAACTCATACAGACACCCCCGGTTATTTCAAGTATATTCCTCTGTATCGTACTAAAAATCTTCCTTCTTGACGATCTCTTATTTTACTTGTAATCATTTTCATTTCCGTTTTATGGATACAATAGAAATGGTTCATACTACTTATGTAGGAAATTAATCTTAAATGTTTGATTTACTTCATGGTTAGCATTAAAATTAAGTACTTGAACAGGTTACATATCATTATTAATAAATCCGCTGATACAAAGTGAGGTTCAATACATGAATACGGAACATAAACCAAAAGCAGTAATCGTAATTTTCGGAGCAACAGGAGATCTTGCCAAGCGCAAGCTTTTCCCCTCCATCTACCGTCTTCACCGCAGCAAAAAAATCGACAGTGACTTCGCTGTTGTAGGCGTGGGCAGAAGACCGTGGACAAATGAAGAATTCCGCTCAAATGTCAGCGACTCGATTCAGTCATCGATCAAGCAGTCATCTGAACTAGATGAATTTGCATCGCATTTTTACTATCATCCATTTGATGTGACAAATCCATCTTCCTACCTTGAGCTGAAAGGCATGCTTTCAGAGCTTGACGGCAAATACGGCATACCTGGAAACAGAATGTTCTACATGGCGATGGCGCCTGAATTTTTCGGAACGATTGCCCGGAATTTAAAAAGCGAAGGCCTGACAGCGACAGAAGGCTGGAGCCGTCTTGTCATTGAAAAGCCGTTCGGACACGATCTGCCTTCTGCACAGGAGCTGAACGATGAAATCCGTGAAGCTTTCTCGGAAGATCAAATTTACCGCATTGACCACTATCTTGGAAAACAGATGGTGCAGAATATTGAAGTGATTCGCTTCTCTAACGCTCTCTTTGAGTCGGTATGGAACAACCGCTATATCTCCAACATTCAGGTAACTTCAAGTGAAGTTCTCGGTGTAGAAGACCGCGGACGCTATTACGAAAATTCAGGTGCGCTTCGTGATATGGTTCAAAATCACTTAATGCAGATGGTCGCCCTGCTTGCCATGGAGCCGCCAATCAAACTTGAAACAGACGAAATCCGTTCTGAAAAAGTGAAAGTGATGCGCGCACTCCGCCCTCTTACAGAGAAGGACGTGCCTGATTACTTCGTCCGCGGACAGTACGGCAAAGGCGATTCAGAAGACGTATCTGTTCCCGGCTACCGCGAAGAAAGCAATGTAGATCCGGAATCCAACACAGAAACTTATGTTGCCGGCAAGCTGATGATCGACAACTTCAGATGGGCTGGCGTGCCTTTCTATATCCGTACAGGAAAGCGCATGACGGCCAAATCAACGAAGATTGTTGTACAGTTCAAAGACCTGCCGATGAACCTTTACTCAAACGACGTAGACAGCAAGCATCCAAACCTGCTTGTCATTCACATTCAGCCGGATGAAGGCATCACGCTGCACCTGAATGCCAAAGAAGCAGGCGGCGGCTCTTACGTCAAGCCGATCAAGCTTGACTACTGCAGCAACTGTGTAGATCAGTTCAACACGCCTGAAGCCTATGAAAAGCTCATCTACGACGGCTTGCGCGGAGACGCCACCAACTTCACTCACTGGGATGAAGTGTCCCTCTCATGGAGCTATGTGGACACCATCTCAAAAGCATGGGAAACGCACAAAGCAGAATTCCCTAACTACGCAGCCGGCACAATGGGTCCAAAAGCCGCTGACGAACTGCTTGAAAAAGACGGCTTCCACTGGTGGCCGATTACGGATATGGTTGATTAATTCAAAAAGACTGGAAATGAATATGTAATTTCGCACCGCTTTTAGCGGTGTTTTTTTATTATCAATTTTTATTTTATAAAGAGGTTTGGCCGTTTCATTGTTCACTCTCCTGTTTCGCAGGCTTCGCTTTTTGTTTGCTTCTTGGAGAGATTAACCAATTTATAAAAGTAATGATTATACCTAAAACAAAAGCCTCAATTACGTTTTCTTTCCAAATCAAAACTCTTGTTTCCTGATAATCAAAAAATACTTTTATTGCACCAATCAATAAAACAAGAACAAGGAAATATATGAGCTCTCTTTTCAATTCATCAGCTCCGAATAAAGGATAAAGTTTGAGGATACTCTTTTTGTTTGATTAGCTGCCCTTAACCATTTTATTCTGATTCGCTGCCTCCAAATCCTCCTGCTTTCAAGTCAGAATGCTGTTTTATTATAAATTGTTATATATGAAGAAAGCATAATCAGTCATGGAAGAATTTGAAAATTCCCTTTGAAAAGTACGTCTCATTATTTTAAAAGGAGAGGTTAATGGCAGTCATTCCACTGTTTGCAGCAGGTTGTTCAAACGGTACGGCAGCTGGAGGAAAAAGCATTGAAGTAACCAAACTTATAGTGGTTTCCTAATCACCTTTTGAATTAGCACTCAGTTATTTAAGGACATTCATGTTATTTCTAAAAGGAGCCAAGACAAATCAAAACCAATCTTTTACATAAGCAACTAATCCCATTAATGCACCTATTCCCGCCCCAATAAAAACAGGCACTACGAAATTTGATTTATTTCTTTTTTTGCTTAGTATTACATTATTGTGACTCATAAAAAGCCCCCTCTGTATAATATAAAACAGGAAAAATTTTCAAAACTATCACAGCTTATTATCTCCTTTTTTGTTTGTTCCCTTTATTCAACAAAGATGCTGCGATAGCAGAAAAGATATCACCGAGAAGAGTTAAAAGAGTACTCATGTATGTCACTCCTTTCCATTAATCAATTTATGCTTTATATGACATCCACTTCACATTACTGCACAGGGTTCCGGAAGTAAAATTCCTCATAATCCTTGATTTCATTGTCATTTCTTATCAAAAGCACAATCTTCTTTACTGCCTTAGAAGATAGAACTCCCTTTTCATAAAACCCGTTGCCATAAGTGACAGCTAACTCTTTAATCCCAAGTATAGGACTTTGCAGAAGTAATATCACACTTTCCTCAATGAAGCGTTCGTTTCCTGCAGGATTAAAGTAGAGATAATCCAGGGCAGGAATGATTTCTTGTTCAATGTTTGTTAGAAAAGCGACTTTGAGTTCCTCATATGTCCAAACCCTTTGGTTCTGTTCATAAAAGAATTCATCATGCTCGGTTTCTTCTTCGGTATACAATCTGTTTAAAAAAGCTTCAAAATCCGGAGCAAGTTCAATGACTAGTTCTGAATCAGCCTCAATATAGATAATTGGCGGATTTTCTTTCTTCTTTCGATAATCAAAAGCACTCCAGGAATGCCCGTCTCCAGAAAAAATCACAATATTATGCGGCAGTCCCCACTCGCTTATCAAATACTCACTGTTTAAAATACTGTGTTTTTCACCTATCCCCCAAATATAGCCTACATGAATATGATCATCTGCCCAGGATGTCGGGACATTCGTCGGGAACGATTTGTCATTAAGGGAACCGCCATTTTGTTCTTTAAGAAGAGCTAGATAGGATTTAGGCAGCCTTATTTTGAGTTTTCCTTCGGCATGTTGAACTGCTTCATCTGTTAAGGTAATTAATGTATAATAGTCATCATCTTTTTGCCAGATTGTTTTCAAGATTCATGTACTCCTTAATCGTAATTACAGCTTTCGTTTTTCTATAACATACTTCAACAACTGCGTCTCTTATCCTCTTTCAGACACAGAAATACTCGTGAAGCTTCAATCAATCCTACAAAGAATGCTTGATACCAAATCATATTCATTGACAGAACCACCAACTAATATTACTATATGTTTAAACACTTAAACATATAATTGTTGGAAGGATGATCTTTGTAATGAAGAAAACCGTACTTGTCACAGGCGGAACCGGCTATGTTGCAGCCTGGGTCGTTAAAGAGCTGCTTGATGGCGGCCATGATGTAAGGATTACTGTCCGCGATGCAGCGAAGAAAGAAAAATACCAGCATCTCCTGGATGCGGAGAAAGAATCTCCCGGAAATCTGACAATCTATGAAGCGGATTTGCTGAAAAAAGGAAGCTTTGATGAAGCCGTGAAAGGCACTGAGTATGTCTTTCATACCGCTTCCCCTTTTTTCATCAGCGGATTTAAAGATGCTCAAAAGGAATTGATTGAACCGGCTCTGGAAGGCACCAAAAACGTTCTGGAGTCTGTCAGACGCTCACCTGAAGTGAAACGGGTTGTCCTTACGAGCAGTGCAGTGGCCATTTTTGGGGATAATGCGGATATGGAGGGCAAGTCCTCTTTTAATGAACAGGATTGGAACACAACAAGCAGTGTTTCGCATCAGCCATACAGCTACTCAAAAACACTCGCTGAAAAGGCGGCCTGGGAAATGGCGGACAAGCAGCACTTTAATTTAGTCACCATTAACCCAACCTTTATTCTTGGTCCGTCTCTTTCAAAACGTTCAGATTCAACGAGCATCAGTACGATTCTCGATCTTCTGAAGGGCGGTTTTAAAAGCGGTGTGCCAAACTTAATCAACGGAACCGTTGATGTGCGTGATGTTGCAAAAGCCCATGTGCTTGCAGCCTTCACTGAATCTGCAAAGGGCAGATACTTGATTTCAAACGAGGAAGCTTCCCTGCTCGATATGGCACGAATATTTGAAGAAAACCGTCCAAATCACTATCCTCTTCCAAAACGCGAAGTGCCTAAACCGCTCATCTGGCTGATTGCACCGAAAGTCGGTCTTACACGGAAGTATGTCAGCAAAAACGTTGGAGTAAATGCCCGCTTTGATAACAGAAAAAGCATTGATGAACTTGGCATGACTTACAGAAGTCTAAAAACGACGCTGATTGATCAGAACGAGCAGCTTGAGGCTGACGGCCTGCTGGCATAATTAAACCAAAAAAGATGATTTCATAACGAAATCATCTTTTTGTTTTATCTTTTCCCTTAATCGACGGAAGAATAAATGGACTTATCAGGCTCTATAAATCTTACATACTTCCTCACAGTAAAAGAATAAATCCCTGTACCAATCAATATAACGGAAGACAGCACAAAGAGGATGGTAATGCCGTAAGCTTCAGCTAACATGCCGTACAGCAGACTGGATATGCCAAATACACCAGTCAAGATAGCGTCCCTGGCCGCAAACACTTTCGGCAGAAGCTTTTTTTCTGTGTGATTTTGTATAAGCGTGATTTGACCGATCAACTTGATTTCACTCCCTATTCCCACTAGGAATGAAATCAGAAGCGCTGAGGTCCCCGTGGTTGTGAAACCGAACAATAGGGTTAAGATCCCACCGGCTGTCGAACCTGCAATGATTGCATAGCGGATTGACTTTTTTAGAATGGTCTCAAATTTTAAACATAAAAGCCCGCCCAAAATCAGCCCGGCAAAGTATGCAGAGTTCAAATAGCCCCACCAGGCTTCACTTTTGTTCAGCACTTCTTCCACATAAACCAGCAGAACAGCAGCAATCCATACGACTTGTGCAATCGAATCAAAGAAATCAACAACAGAAATGACTCGCAGGGACGGGATTTTCCATATCGCCTTCCAGCCCTCCTGCATGGAGCTCCATTTTGTCTTCCCTTCCATTTGGTTAGTGCTTTCGATGATAGGCTGCATCTGTATGAGTGACATCATAATGGTTGAACCGGCAAAAAGCAGTACAGAGAAATATAGTACTTCTTTTCCTCCGGCAACAGAAACTGCGATACTTCCAAGCGGCCAGCTCCCGAGCTGAACAAGCTGATCAACAACCGCCATAAATCCATTAGCGCGGACGATCCGATTCTCTGGAACTAAATGCGGAACGAGCGAATTTCTGATCGGCACAGCCCAGCCATCAAAAAAAGCTATGACTGAAATCAAAGGGAAAACCATAAGGATTCTTGCCACCGGAAAAAGAGTCAAACAAACAGCAAGCATGAGTAAAAATAACGTCTTAATCAGTTGCGAGTATACAAGAATGGTTTTATAAGAGAATCGGTCAACCATGAACGGAGCTGTCATACCGCCTGCGAACCTTGACAGCGTGACAGCAAATGGAACAGCTGCTGTCATTGCGATTGAGCCTGAGATGGAATACATGTAACTTAACAGTGCTACTATATAGAATACATCTGCAGCATTTGCAAAAGTTTGGCCAATCCACAAAAAATGAAACGAATGGTTTTTCACCTGTCAATCACCTTCACTTGTCTTAAATTAAGTTTAAGTTGTAAGTGAAAGTGTGATTACAATGGAACTCATCCTTTCTGAATGAATGAACCCTTCTATGTCTTTATCCCAGGAAGTAATTGACCATCGGAGACTTCGCATTTATTTCTGCGGGCAGGTCTCCAGCAATTTGTCTGCGGTCAATCTCCAGGAAATAAGCGGCTTTACTAAGTGTGTCATAAAAAAGAGGAACTGCTTCCATCTCTCTGAATACATACACCTGTATATGCTGACAGCCCGATTTATAAGCCTCAGTCAGACGGTGGTTTCCGTTTATGCAATAAGGCTTGCCGTTTGTAAGCAAGCTGTTTTGAAGGATCATGACAGGATTTTTGTGATTGGGCTTTATTCTTGCAGGGTCAGTGTTTACATTCCCTTGATCAACGGCGTGAATGATACGGGATGGCTCAAAAATCTCTGCTTTAAGTCCATTTTTATTTATATACGCTGTAGCTCCATCTATGTCTAAAGCGTACTCAAATACGCCAGCTTCATATTCCGCATACAGGGAAAACGTTTCTTGGCCAATTGGGTGGACAACAGGGTATTCTTCTTTAGCCAGGATGCGGGTAAACACATCCTGCCATTTCTCTGCGATGTCAGCACCGTGCTGCGAGGCGATCTTCATTTCTTCCATGCACAGATGAAAATGACGGGCTGGCTGGAATATCCTTGATTGTATTTCGTGCAACTGAATTTTTGATTCCACATGTATCTCCACGCGATCATTGTGATTTTTCACTTTATATTATCACATATTGACCACTTTAAATGCAGATAATTTTGAAATCTCCAGCGACCCTATTGTAAATAGCATTGCGAATAAGGGCCGCCTTAGATAAAAGTGGAAGCACTTCTGCGAATGACGCCACAAATGAGGATTCACCTATGGTAAAAGTGGTGGCTCTACTACTGTTACAACAAAATTAAGGATGCATGACAGTTTTACATATATAAGAGGAAGTCACTTCTTTTCAACTAACCGTTTAAATAACTTTCCCAATCGTAATCATCAATCTTATAAAATACTCCATTATCATTTCTTTCATATGCACATAAAGGTGGCTCATGGATAAATTCTAATATGGAATCATCAAAATTCAAGATTACTCCAATAGATACAATTTGAAAGTTTTCGGAATCACTTAAATAGTCATCATCTTCGTAGCCGCTGAATATAGACCATCCAAAATCTTCTTCACCGTTTGGATGATCTCTCAGCAAAAAGTTGAATTCTTCTCTTTCAAGTACATCTTCGCTGACTGTAACTAAGCTGTCAAAATAAAAATCCCATTTAGATGAATTTGGGTCTTGGTATTCTGTATCGCAGATATTTTCAACGCCGAATGATACCACATCACCTATTTCCAAAGGCAAACGATGAGGTTCATTATCCAGTTTGCCTTTAAATTTTTTTCCGTTTATGCTGGTGATTTGAACCCACATTCTCTCTCCTCTATATCCATCATCCTCAGCCTTTTCAGTTACAAAGATTAACTTTACATAGTCATCAACAACTAGTTTGTCCAGCACTTCTGAACTTGGGACATAAAATGTATAAGGTGATTCTTTGTTTAAGTCATAGACATTATCTAAGTACCAGTTCATTCTATTTCTCCCCTTGACCAAAAAAATGAATTCTTTACTATAACCTTATTTGTAATTCATAGACGTTGAGCTGAAGGTACAATTTTTTGTAAAGCATATTTATCTATAGCAAGTTCTTCTCAATTTTAGCAGATTACAAAGAGTCTTGTGTATTGCAAAAAATTGACGTCTCTCTGCCATAAAGCAGATCCATGTTAATTAGGTAAAAAATCTCTCGGAAATTACATGGTATAGGGGTAAGAGAACTTATTTATGTTGATAAAACGGCGGAACGATAAAACATTTGTGCAGAGGTTATCCTGTAGAAGACACTTGTTTCTTATGCCATTTGACAACCAGCCGCTGATTATACCGCACGAAAGAAAGAGCATGAATGAAAAAAGGGTGAATTTGAGTAGTTTAAACTCAAATTCACCCTAATTTATTTCCGTCCCAGTCTCTTTACCTATTCAGCTTTGAAGCAATCTTGCATTTCTTCGAACATACGATAAGAAAATCATGCCGGAAGCTCCAATAAGCAACGTCATTCCCCAGAAGATGTTAGTGTAAACAGCTGCGCCAGAAACACCATGCTGCCATTCAATCAAGAGACCTGACAGTGCGACACCAAATGCTCCGCCGAAAAATTGAATCAGCTGCATTAGGCCCATGCCTGAACCGATTTCATCCTCCGGCAGGATGCGGGATGCTTCGTTTGCAATGCTTGAGGTCAGGCTTGAAAAACCTGTGCTCATAAACATGTAGGCAACCAAAATCGCATATGGATTTTCTCCTGAAAACAAAGCCAGAATCAGCAGTGAAATCATGAGCATCACATGGCCAAAGGAAATTAACGGTATATTTCCGAATTTGTCGATCAGCCGCCCAATGAACTGTGCGGCAACCGCTGAAAGGATAGCACCAGGAAAGATAATCAGACCAATGGCAGCCGGATCTTTTTCAAACAGCTCTGTCAGGATGATCGGCATCATAAAGAGCGCTGAAAAATGAAGAATAAATCCTGAAAATGCTGATAAAGCAAGCTTCACATACTGTCTGTTTTTAAACAGCGAAGGCTGCACAAACGGCAGGCTGACTTTGTGTATATGCCTCCATAAGAGATACAGGATGGCCAGCGAGCCAATGAGAAGAGGCACTGACATGGTGGATAAAAAGAGCAGCAGCCCCGTAACTCCGAGTCCTGTCAGCAATCCTCCGGTTGAATCGAAGTGTACCTTATGGACTTCCTCTTTAGGAAGCAGTTTTTTAAACAGGGGAAGAAGCAGGACAACAAATGCGGTGATGACAAATAAGTAATTCCATCCGAGATAGGTTGTAATGGCTCCTCCAATAACGGGTCCAAGTCCAAAACCGAGCGATGCGGCAGACGAAATCAGCGACATTGCCTTTCCTCTTCTGGAAATGGGAATATATTTACCCGCCAAAACCATGGCAAGACCAGGCACAGCCCCTGCTCCCGCTGCCTGAAGAACTCTCGCGAATAAAAGCAGATAAAAGTTATGAGAAATAAAACCGATAATGGATGCTGCACCAAGCATGGCAAGCCCGACTGCAAGCAGCCTTGAGATCGGAATAAAATCTGATAAACGGCTGTAAGTGAGAGTCGAGATGGCAAAAGCGATTGAGTATCCTGACACAATCCAGGATGCAGTGCCGGATGAAAGGCTCAAATCGCGAAGCACGCTCGGCAAAGCGACATTAAACATCGTCGTGTTCATCACAACGAGCCATACGGTTAAACTCCACAGCCATACAATTCTGTTTTCGTACTTTAAGCCAGGAACTGCTGGCGGTCTTTCTTCTATTATCGTTGACATTCTATCCCGCCCTCAGCTTTTATTTCGTATACCTAAAGAAATATATACTCTTACAGCCTGTATAGTCAACCGATTTGCTTCAATCGGTTCTGTAAAAAGATGAAAACCCTTCTTAACCAAGAAGGGCTCTCTTTTAGTCATATTATTCGTTTTCTTTAACAGCAGATACTTGCCATTCAACACCATATTTGTCTTTAACCTGACCGTATGCAGGACTCCAGAATGTTTCCTGAAGAGGCATTGTGACATTTCCGCCTGCTGAAAGTTTTTCAAATACATCTTTCGCTGCGTCTGCTGAATCAATATGAATCGCAATGGAAAGCTGCGAACCGAGAGTATAAGGCATTCCGGGAAACGTATCTGACAGCATCATGAGGGTATCGCCCGCTTTGAACTGTGCATTCATCACACGGTCCTTTGCATCAGCGGGAATAGGATGATTCGGATCCTCCGGCATTTCCCCGAATGTTTGAATCGAAACAAGTTCAGCATTTAATGCATCCACATAAAACTTCACTGCCTCTTGACCATTTCCATTTGTCACAATGTAAGGATTTACTGATGTGATCATGTTACACCTCATCGTCATAAATTTAATAAGAACATTTGTTCTGTATTATCATACCATGTACAGCTGCCTTTTGCTACACCCTTTTTAAAAGATGCAATAAATAAAGCCCGTCCCTCTATTTCTCTAGAGGCGGGCTAATTTCCTTCAGAGTCAGCATCTTTTTTAAGTTACCTCACTCCGTACTTCTTCATACGCTTCTCATCTTTTGCATCCTTCACCACAAGCACGGCGTGTATGGCTCCCGGAAGATAAAAAATGAGCGTCAAAATCAGGTTAAGCAGCGCCTGAAACGGTCTGCCGACAAACAGTACGGCAACAGGCGGCAGTAAAATCGCCAATAAATAAAGCATCACATCACCCCGTTCTTTTCTTATCCGTAACATTTTACCCCGATTCAGCGGTTTAGAAACAGCAAAAAACACGGAGCACAAGGCCCCGTGTTCTGTTTTTACTTAGACATCCATTCTGTATGGAAAATGCCTTCTTTATCTGTACGCTGATAAGTGTGCGCTCCGAAATAGTCGCGCTGCGCTTGAATCAGGTTTGCTGGCAATGTAGCCGTGCGGTAGCTGTCATAATAAGAAAGGGCAGCTGAGAAGCTTGGTACCGGAACACCCTGCTCAATAGCAACTGTCAGCACTTTGCGAAGAGCTCCCTGGTAGCTTTCTGCAATCTCCTTGAAGTAAGGATCAAGCAGAAGATTTGCAAGCTCGCCGTCACGGTCATACGCATCTTTGATTTTTTGAAGGAATGCTGCACGGATGATGCATCCTCCTCTGAAAATCATCGCGATGTCGCCATACTGAAGATCCCAGTTGTATTCCTCAGAAGCTGCTCTCATTTGGGCAAAACCTTGGGCATAAGAACAGATCTTGCTCATGTAAAGCGCTTTGCGGACAACTTCAATCAGTTCTTTTTTGTCTCCTTCATATGGTGTCACAGAAGGACCTGAGAGAATGCCGCTCGCTTTTACACGCTCATCTTTCATGGCAGAGATGAAGCGGGCAAATACGGATTCCGTAATAATCGGAAGCGGAACACCTAAATCAAGGGCACTTTTGCTTGTCCATTTTCCAGTTCCTTTTTGTCCTGCTGTATCCAGAATCATATCGACAAGCGGCTTGCCTGTTTCATCATCTGTTTTTGTGAAAATGTCAGCCGTGATTTCAATCAGATAGCTGTCAAGCTCGCCTTTATTCCACTCGGCAAATACTTCGTGGAGTTCCTGTGCAGATAAACCAAGAACATTTTTAAGGATGAAATAAGCTTCTGAAATCAGCTGCATATCGCCGTACTCAATGCCGTTGTGCACCATTTTCACATAGTGGCCGGCACCGTCCGGACCGATGTAAGTTGTACATGGATCTCCGTCCACTTTTGCAGAAATCGCTTCGAAAATCGGCTTTACAAGTTCAAATGCTTCCTTTTGTCCTCCAGGCATGATGGAAGGTCCTTTAAGGGCTCCTTCTTCTCCGCCTGAAACGCCGGTGCCGATAAAGTGAATGCCGCTTTCAGCAAGCTCTTTGTTTCTGCGCTGTGTATCTGTGTAAAGTGTATTTCCTCCGTCGATCAGAATATCGCCTTTATCAAGATGAGGAAGAAGCTGCTCAATCGTTGCATCTGTTGCAAAACCGGCTTTTACCATAAGAAGAATTTTGCGCGGTGTTTCAAGAGACTGAACAAACTCTTCAATGCTGTATGTACCTGTAAGGTTCTTGCCGCTGTGTTCTTTCAGCATTTCTTCTGTTTTATCTGAAGAGCGGTTATAAACGGCCACCGAATAGCCGCGGCTTTCTATATTAAGAGCGAGGTTTTTGCCCATGACGGCCAAACCGATAACGCCAATTTGCTGTTTAGACATGTTTATACTCCCTTTCTGTCCCAAATATCGTTGTTCGCATGAATATGCATTCCTTCTGTAAAATAACACAGTGCCCTTGCTTTTATCAAGAAAAGCGCCTTGTCTCATTCCCTTAAAAAATCTTTATTGAAACTTGTCCCGCTTGTTTTATCATCTTCCAGGCGGACCGCTTTCATCCCGCGTTTTATGACACTTTCGCCAAATTTTTTCTGGATGTCTTCAATCGTCTTATAAAGCGGCTCTTTTTTTGCATCCTCCTGAAAAGAAAACAGATCCAGCTGTTTATAGGCATCTCCTTTTGGGACAAGGTCCTGGCACGTCACCCCGAGCAACCGTACCGGCTCTCCTGTCCAGTGCCTGTCAAAAATCTCTTTGGCGTGAGTGTACAGCTCTTCTTTTTCACCAAGCGGGTTATTGACTGTCCGACTGCGGGTAAATGTGCTCCGGTCTGAGTAGCGGATCGTAATAAAGATTTTTGTTCCGAGCACCTCTTTCCGCTTCATCCGCATGCTGACTGACTGGGAAAGGCGGTTCAGGGTATCATACAGGACGCGCACATCGCTTGAATCTTTGGAGAGAGTGGTTGAATTCCCTATGCTCTTAAAATCATTGATGCTGTCCGGGTTAACTTCTCTGCTGTCTATGCCGTTTGCCCGTTTTTTCAGCCGTTCACCGTTTATGCCCAGGAGCTGTTTCAATGAAATCGGATCGGCTTCAGCCAAATCTTTGATTGTTTTGACGCCGATGGTGAGAAGTTTTTCTGCCGTTTTTTCCCCCACTCCGTGCATCTCGCCTGCTGGAAGCGGCCACAGTGTCTCGTGAAGCTCCCTCTTTCTGAGGACGGTGATGCCGAGGGGCTTTTTCATATTGGAAGCCATCTTGGCCAGGAATTTATTCGGTGCAATGCCGATACTTGAAGGCAAAAGCAGTTCTTCGAGCAATCGCTGCTGAATCGTTTTTGCCACTTGAAGCGGATTGCCTTCCTTCAAATATTCCGTCAAATCCAAATACCCTTCATCTATAGAGACAGGCTCAACCAGATCCGTAAATTCTCTTAAAAGGTCAAACATCGCTCTGGATGCCTTCCGGTACCGGTCAAAATTCGGTTTCCTGACAATCAGTTCAGGGCAATGGCGCTTCGCCTGCCACAACGGCATGGTTGTTTTCACGCCTCTGGCCCTTGCCTCATAGCTGCACGTCACAACAATACCCTTCCGCTCTTCCACATTTCCGGCTATGGCGAGCGGCTTTCCCCTCAGTTCAGGCTCAAACGCCATCTCAACAGATGCGTAAAAACTGTTCATATCCACATGGAGAATGACCCTTGGACCGCTCTGCTGTTTCATGCCGTTCAACTTCTTTCCAAACTGTTATAGTGCCTCAATTTTATCACAGTCAGCAGATGAACCGCTAATGATGGGGGCGGAATTAGAAAAGCGCAAAAATTTGATCCTTTCTTACTTTTTATAAAACAATTGACAGATTCCCCTTATCACAAGTAAATTATATCTTGTGTGTTTTTACGGTCCGTTAAATTTCATAACAAGCTTAATCTATTCAGAGCGGGGGAATCATGCATTTGGTAAGGCTCTTACCTTGGGGTGAATCCGTAAATGGAAGGGAACTCTCAATCCCGAATCCGACAGTTAACCTCGTCTGCTTTATTGGGAGAAAGACTTTAATTGTGTATTAAAGACCTTTCTTACTTTAGATTGGTCTTTTTTTGTATTTTCAGAATTCTTACATCTCAGAGGAGGTTCTTCTATGAAAAAAATTCGTTTGGGACTGGCTTCCCAAATTTTTATTGGTTTGACTTTAGGTATTTTAGTAGGTGTTGTCTGGTTTAATGACCCCCGAGTTGCCGCAGTTTTGCAGCCGCTTGGAGATTTGTTTTTGCGTTTGATCAAAATGATTGTCATTCCGATTGTTATCTCTAGCCTGATCGTTGGAGTTGCAGGTGCTGGGAATGGAAAAAACGTTGGAAGACTCGGCGGAAAAACCATTCTTTATTTTGAAATCATTACAACTGTTGCGATTGTCCTCGGCGTATTGCTTGCAAACGTCTTTCAGCCGGGGCAAGGAGTTGACCTTGAATCTGCCCAAAAAACAGATATCCAGCAGTATGTCGATACATCTGAAGAACAAAGTGAAAAATCGGTTGCCGAAACGTTCCTTCATATCGTGCCGACGAACTTCTTTAAATCTGTCGTAGAAGGCGATATGCTTGCCATCATCTTTTTCTCCGTCCTCTTCGGACTTGGCGTAGCAGCCATCGGAGAACGGGGAAAGCCGGTCCTTCAGTTCTTTGACGGTGTTTCACACGCGATGTTCCACGTCGTCAACCTTGTGATGAAAGTGGCTCCTCTCGGCGTGTTCGCCCTGATTGGAGTAACCGTTTCGAAATTCGGAATTGACTCACTGCTTTCACTTGGAAAATTGGTTCTATTAGTATATGCTGCCCTGATTTTCTTCCTGATTGTAGTACTAGGGGCAGTTGCCAAATGGGCAGGCGTCAATATCTTTTCCCTGCTTCGCTACATTAAGGACGAGCTGCTGCTTGCGTTCAGTACATCAAGTTCTGAAACTGTCCTGCCCCGAATCATGGAAAAGCTTGAAAAGATGGGATGCCCTAAAGGAATTGTGTCCTTCGTCGTTCCTATTGGATACACTTTTAACCTTGACGGATCAGTCCTCTATCAGGCCATCGCTGCCTTGTTCCTTGCACAGGTTTACGGCATCGAACTGACAATCGTTCAGCAATTGACTCTGATTTTAGTCTTGATGGTTACGTCTAAAGGAATGGCTGCCGTTCCTGGAACATCCTTCGTCGTTCTGCTTGCCACTCTCGGAACAATCGGCATTCCGGCAGAAGGACTTGCCTTCATTGCAGGGGTGGACCGCATCATGGATATGGCCCGCACAGTTGTCAACCTTGTCGGCAATACCCTTGCTGCCATCGTGATGTCGAAATCCGAAGGCCAGTATAACCGGATTAAAGCGAATGAAGTCATGAAAGCAAGTGCATAAATAAGTTGAGCCCCCGGAAAATGTCCCGGGGGTTTTGTTAATTCTTATTGTACTTCTTGAATACATATGTAAGCACTCCTCCAACAATCCCGATCATGGCAGCAACCGGTGCAGAAAACACAAATCCGAATGCTATTGCAAATCCGACTCCGGCACCTACGGACGGGTCCTCGTTAGGATAAAGTTCTGCAAAGAGTGCCAGCCCCAGACAGATTAGAATAAATGATCCAATCTCTGTAATCAAAAACCCCTGAAAAAAATGTTTCATCTTATGCTCCTCATGATTTTATTGAAGTTCTCTCTCGTGAGAACATGGATTGTGTATTTGCTTACCCTCCACCCATCGATTTTCGGTATCAGAGGGTACGATTCACCACTTTGCTTACCCTCTCACATCGTTTCTCAGTTTGCGGGGGTACGATTCACTGCTTTGCTTACCCTCCCACATCGTTTCTCGGTTTCCGAGGGTACGATTCACCACTTTGCTTACCCTCCCACATCGTTTCTCAGTTTCCGAGGGTACGATTCACCACTTTGCTTACCCTCCACCCATCGTTTCTCAGTTTCCGAGGGTACGATTCACCACTTTGCTTACCCTCCCACATCGTTTCTCAGTTTCCGAGGGTACGATTCACCACTTTGCTTACCCTCGCAGTTCGTTTTTCGGTATCCGAGGGTACGATTCGTACATTTGCTTACCCTCCCACATCGTTTCTCAGTTTCCGAGGGTACGATTCACCACTTTGCTTACCCTCTCACATCGTTTCTCAGTTTCCGAGGGTACGATTCACTCTTTAAATGACTCTCTAATGCTGCTAGCCTCAAGCTTCCTTCCACGAATTCAAAAACACATCATCCCTTACAAGAATGATGTGCTCCGCTTGACCCTGATTACTTGCACTCTACTTTATCAAATCCAAACCGCTCCAGAAATTCATTGTAAGCTTCCATTCTGCCGAGGATTTTTCCTCTTTCCAGCTCTTCCATGTTCTCCTGGAGGAGTTTGCAGTTTTCTTCGGCTCTTGTTTTCACATATGATGCAATGGCACTTTCATTAAATGTATTCATTGTAATCACTCTCCTTATTATGGAAAATACCCATTGCAGGTTTAATACAAACACAGAGCCGAACATCGAAAAAGCCCTCCGTCCAAATGAACAGAGGGCTTGCTTGCTTTATTTCTTCCAGTTGTTCCGGATAAATTCTTCTCTTCCGGACTCTTCGCGCTCCTGCTTGTACTTTTCAGGGTTTTTCGCGTAGAATTTCTGATGGTATTCTTCTGCCGGATAAAATGGAGCGGCAGGAAGGATTTCAGTCACAACAGGTTTTTGAAAGCGTCCGCTTGCTTCAATTTCCTGCTTTGTTTTCTCAGCCTTCAGCTTTTGCTCTTCTGTGTGATAGAAAATGGCTGTGCGGTACTGGCTGCCGCGGTCAAAGAACTGGCCGCCGTCATCTGTCGGATCAATCTGCGGCCAATAGAGCTCAAGCAGGGTGTCATAGGAAAAAACATCCGGATCAAAGGTAATTTCGACCGCTTCCCTGTGTCCTGTATCACCTGTTTTGATTTGTTCATATGACGGATTATCAAGGTTTCCTCCCGTATAGCCCGAAACGACTTCAATAATGCCCGGCTGTTCGTCGAACGGCTTCACCATGCACCAAAAACAGCCGCCTGCAAATGTTGCCTTTTCTCTTCTTCCCATGATATGCACCTCTTTCTATGATGTAAAACAGCAGACACAATCCATGTGCCTGCCATCTTTTCACTTATTCGCTTTTAGCTACTTCTTTGATTATTGATACCACAAGTTCAGCTGTTTTGACAAGTTCTTCGATTGGCATCTTTTCATTTGTCGTGTGGATGTCTTCGTATCCGACAGCAAGGTTGACAGTCGGAATATCAAAGCCGGCAATCACGTTGGCGTCACTTCCGCCGCCGCTTGTCTGAAGCTCGCTTGTACGGCCGATGTTTGCTGCCGCGCGCTTTGCCACTTCTACAACGTGATCTCCTTCGCCAAACTTAAAGCCAGGATACATCACTTCGATTTCAACTTCTGCACGGCCTCCCATTTCAGCCGCCGCACTTTCGAACGCTTCTTTCATTTTAGCAGTTTGGGCTTCCATTTTTTCAGGAACGAGTGATCTCGCTTCAGCCAGGATATTCACTTGGTCGCACACAATGTTTGTTTGTGTGCCTCCTTCAAATCGGCCGATGTTTGCTGTTGTTTCATGGTCGATTCTTCCAAGCGGCATTTTCGCAATGGCTTTTGAAGCAATCGTAATCGCAGAAATGCCCTTTTCCGGTGCAACGCCTGCGTGGGCCGTTTTGCCGAAAATAGAAGCTCTCACTTTTGCCTGTGTCGGAGCAGCCACAATAATGGTTCCTACTTTTCCATCACTGTCGAGAGCATAACCGAATTTAGCCGTCACTTTAGAACCGTCCAACGCTTTTGCGCCTACAAGGCCGGACTCTTCTCCAACTGTGATGATAAATTCAATTTTCCCGTGAGCGATGTTGTTTTCTTTCAGCACACGAACTGCCTCAAGCATGGCTGATAATCCCGTTTTGTCATCTGCCCCAAGAATCGTTGTGCCGTCTGTTACAATGTATCCGTCTTTAATAGAAGGTTTAATTCCTTTTCCCGGAACGACTGTGTCCATATGGGATGTAAAATAAATCGGATCAATGCCGTCCTTTACAGCATCCAGCGTGCAGATCAGGTTGCCTGCTCCGTGTCCAGTAATACTTGTTGTATCATCTTCTTCAACGCGGACGCCAAGTGCTTCAAACTTTTCAGTCAGGACTTTGGCGATTTCTGTTTCGAATTTTGTTTCGGAATCAATTTGAACAAGCTCTAAAAATTCATTCACTAAACGTTCTTGATTAATCATTTTTGTTTCCTCCTAGGCTTAAAGCGGAATGTTTCCATGTTTTTTGGCAGGACGCTGTTCCTGCTTTGTACGCAGCATCTCAAGCGCCTGAATAAGCTTTATTCTTGTATCGCGGGGGTCAATTACGTCATCGACCATCCCCTGGCTTGCTGCCACGTAAGGATTGGCGAATTTTTCGCGGTACTCCTCAATTTTGGCTGCCCGCGTTTCTTCCGGGTTCTCGCTGTTTTCAATTTCTCTGGCAAAAATAATATTTGCAGCACCCTGAGGACCCATAACAGCAATCTCGGCATTCGGCCATGCAAAAACCAGATCCGCTCCGATCGACTTGCTGTTCAGCGCCACATACGCTCCGCCGTATGCTTTGCGGAGAATGACCGTAAGCTTTGGCACCGTTGCCTCTGAGTAGGCATATAAGATTTTTGCCCCGTGGCGGATAATTCCCCCGTGCTCCTGTTTAATTCCCGGGAAAAAGCCGGTCACATCTTCAAAAGTAATCAGCGGAATCTGGAATGAATCGCAGAAGCGAATGAATCTGGATGCTTTGTCAGATGAATCGATATCAAGCCCGCCGGCCATATATTTCGGCTGATTGCAGACAAGGCCCACAACTTCTCCTTTGATGCGCGCAAACCCGACAACAATGTTTTTGGCAAAGTCTTTTTGAACCTCGTAAAAAGATCCTGCATCTGCGACTTCCTCTATGACCACTCTGACGTCATAAGGCCTAAGGGCGTCAAACGGAATGCAGTCCGTCAGGTTCGGCCTGTAGTCAGACTCTTCTTCATGCGGCAGAACCGGCGTTTTTTCCTGGTTGTTCTGCGGCAAATATGTAAGTAGTTTTCGCACCTGGGAAAGCACTTCTTCCTCCGTCTGTCCGGAAAAATGGGCATTCCCGCTGATCGTATTATGTACTTTGGCCCCGCCCAGATCCTCTGAGCTGATTTTTTCTCCGGTCACGGTCTCAATGACCTTAGGTCCTGTTATGAACATCTGGCTTGTTTTTTCAACCATGAACACAAAATCGGTGATGGCCGGAGAATATACGGCTCCTCCTGCACATGGGCCGAGGATGACAGATATCTGCGGAATGACACCTGAATAGATGGTATTCCGGTAAAAAATCTGCCCGTAGCCATCTAATGATACCACACCTTCCTGAATCCTCGCACCTCCGGAGTCATTCAAGCCGACGAACGGCGTCCCGCTTTTTGCGGCAAGATCCATGACTGCAGCAATCTTCTTGGCGTGCATTTCGCCCAGGGCACCGCCAAAAACCGTGAAGTCCTGAGAGAACAAATAAATCGGACGTCCGTTCACTTTTCCGTAGCCGGTCACAACTCCGTCTCCCGGCCCTTTTTTCCCGCTCAGCCCGAAATCATTGCAGCGGTGCTCAATGAAAGGATTCATTTCAACAAACGTGCCTTCATCCACCAGAAGGTCTATTCTCTCCCGTGCAGTCAGCTTGCCCTTTTCGTGCTGTTTATCAATACGCTCATCCCCGCCGCCCATCTCAACTTCCCGTCTCCGGTCATACAGCTCGTTAATCTTCTCAAAGATATCAATGTTCATGAGATAGTTCCTCCTTTCTTTTCACATAGTTCAACCAGCACTCCATTTGCAGCCTTTGGATGCAGGAAAGCAATGGAGGCACCGCCTGCACCGTTTCTTGGAGTCTCATCTATCATTTTGATTCCGTGTTCTTTCAATTCGTGAATCCTCATTTTTATATCATCTACTGCCAAAGCCAAATGATGTATGCCTTCTCCGCGCTTTTCAATGAACCTGGCTACAGCACTTTCTTTTGAAACCGGCTCAAGCAGCTCAATTTTCGTTTCGCCTGCTTTCAGAAAAGCCACTTTGACTCCCTGTTCTTCTACCGTTTCCATTCCTTCAAGTTTTAACCCGAGTGTTTCCTGATAAAAAGGAAGCACCTCTTCAATTGAATGGACGGCTACCCCAATGTGATCGACCTTTTTGACCATTTCTTCCCCTCCTCATGATGAAAACGCTTAACATCGTGAACATGACATACTTCTTTGCCAATCGACGAAATTCCTTCTTTTTCGGGCAAAAATGTCCATCTTTGTTCATATCTCCTCCCTTGTCCGTACCTCCTATCCGCGTTAGAATAGAAGGACAAACCCTCTGAAATGGAGTGAACGAAATGTCTAAACGATTTCAAAAAGCCATTATCTATCTCATGCTCTTCGTCATGCTGGCAACAACGCTGTTGGCGGGGATGAGCATGTGGTTCTAATAGACGCCAAAAAAGGTGATTCCCTTCAGGAATCACCTTTTTTAATTGCTCCTTTTTCAGCTGCAATTTCTTCAAAGGACTTGCCGTTTTTAGTGATAAACACTTTGGTTCCAACCGGAATGTGCTCAAAGAGGATTTCGACTTCTTCGTTGTACATGCGCACGCAGCCCTGGGTGACGAAGGATCCGATGGAATCCTCGTTGTTTGTGCCGTGAATGCCGTATATTCGTCCATCTGTGTTTTCGGCGTCAAAGCCGATCCACCTTGTGCCGAGCGGATTTTTCGGATCTCCGCCGGGGATGTCTTTTTTCCGGTAATAGGGCTCTGCCGCCTTGACTGTGATCGTAAATTCTCCCTCAGGCGTCAGATTCTCGTTTTTTCCTGTTGCCACATCAAAGGTTTTAATAATTTGTCCGTTATCAATATAAGCAAGTTCGTTCGTCTGCTTATTGATGATGAGGTACGGATCGCCGACAGACGGATTTTCTCCGAGCGGCCAAAGCGGAGACAGGAACATTATGAGCAGGAACACCATTTTCAAAGTCTATCACCCTTTTTTGAATTAGGATGCTCCTGCAGGCTTCATTTCATTCTTGCGTGACATACCTTTAAATTGACTTTTTATCACAAGATATTGTTCCATCTCACGGACAAAATGCAAAAGCGCAGCCCGTGCCTCGAATTCTTCACGGGTTTCGGGAAGCGGCATTTCTTCGAACATCTCTCTCATCTCTGCAAGCTTTACAAGAAATTTGTGAGCGGTGTTGCCGGGATGGATCGCTTCCCTCACTTCACGGATAAAGTCCGCCACAATCTCCGCCTGATCGACGGTTACTTTAATCGAGGCAATGATCGGGAGGACCCTCTCAATGATTTCGAACTGTTTTTCCCTCATCTTAAAATAATGATAGTAGAGATTTTCATGTCTCATAAAATGGTTCTCTACATCTCTGAACGCGAGCGTTTTTGCTTCGTTGATGATGGCGGCTGTTTCTGTGATTTCCCTTCCGTCCCACGAACTGTCATGCGAAAGCAGATATTCCTCAATTTCAATGAAGATTTTCGAGAGGCGGTCTTCCACTTCCAGCTGATATTCTTTCAGCTTTTTATCTACACTCGGCATGTAAAGGTTCATGATAAGCGCTACCCCTATACCGGTAGCAATCAGCGCAATCTCATTTATGATCAGATCAAACGTAATATTGGCGGCAGTGTAGAGATGAAGGATGATGACCGAGCTTGTCACAATCCCTTCTTTGGCTTTTAAAAGAACGGTAACGGGAATGAAAAATAAGAGCAAAAGGCCGATGACAAATGGATGATAGCCGATTCCTTCGAAAAAGACAAAGGAAAATAAGATGGCGATTAGGCAGGCAAAAAAGCGTGCCCATGAGGTCTGAAGCGATTTTTTCTTCGTCACCTGGATGCATAGAATCGTCAGTATGCCGGCAGATGCAAAATTCTGCAGTCCGAAAAGCTCGGCAAGACTGATGGCAATGGCTGCACCAAGTGCTGTTTTGAGTGTGCGGTAACCAATTTTAAACATGCGTCTTCCCCTTGCGTTTCATGTGATATGAGGTTTCATATCCTTTTTCATACGTTGCCCAATTGCAGGCTTAAAGATAAAAACGAAAAAAGATGATCATGATGATCACCTTTTTCTAAGTAGCCATTATAGCATTTTTTCAAGGAATAGTTGAGCACGCTGTGTTTTCGGGTTTGAGAAGAAGTCTTTCGGAGCAGCGTCTTCTACAAGTCTTCCTTCATCAAGGAATAGCACTCTGTCAGCCACTTCTCTTGCAAAGCCCATTTCGTGCGTGACGATGGCCATCGTCATACCTGAGAAAGCAAGATTCTTCATGACCTCAAGAACTTCCTTGACCATTTCAGGGTCAAGTGCGGATGTCGGTTCATCGAACAGCATCACTTCCGGGTTCATCGCGAGTGCTCTTGCAATGGCAACACGCTGTTTCTGTCCTCCCGACAGACGGTTTGGATACTCATGCGCTTTTTCTGCGAGTCCGACTTTCTTAAGAAGTTCATGCCCCTGTTCCTCTGCTTCTTTTTTTGAAGTTCCTTTAACGGTAAGAGGTGCATACGTTAAATTCTCAAGAACCGTTTTATGAGGGAACAAGTGAAAGTGCTGAAACACCATTCCGACATTCTGGCGGACTTTGTTGATGTCTGTTTTCGGATTTGTAATATCCTGATCTTTAATGTAGATATGGCCGCTCGTCGGATCCTCAAGCCTGTTCATGCACCGTAAAAAGGTGGATTTCCCTGAACCGGACGGGCCGATGATGGCCACAACTTCTTTTTCTGCGATGTGTGTTGAGATGCCTTTGAGCACTTCTAATTTTCCGAATGATTTATGAAGGTTGTCCACTTTAATCACTGCGCGCCATTCTCCTTTCAACAAGTTTGCCAAGAACCGTTAAAATAATGACCATGACATAATAGATGAGGCCGGCAATTAAGATCGGCTCAAAATAGCGGTACGTCTGGCCTCCGACTATGTAGGAGCTTCTCATAATATCCTGTACTCCGATAATCGTCACGATGGCTGATTCTTTTGTAAGGGTGATAAATTCGTTCATTAAAGCAGGCAGAATGTTTTTGATCGCCTGAGGGAAAATAATGTCTTTCATCATTTTTGAATATGGAACGCCAAGAGCCATAGCCGCTTCACGCTGCCCTTTATCAATGGCCATGATGCCTGCTCTGATTACTTCAGAGATGTATGCTCCTGAGTTAAGAGCGAAGGTTGCGACTGCAGCCGGATATGGATCAATTTCAAAGCCCAGTATCTGAGGCGCACCGTAGTAAATGATCAATAATTGCAGGATAAGCGGTGTACCGCGGAAAATGGATGTGTATGCATCCGCAAACCACATCAGCGGCTTGATTCTGCTGATTTTAAAGAGAGCAAGAATGACAGCCAGTGTAAAACCGAGCAGTGCAGAAAGGCCGACAATCTTAAGTGTTACCGGAATCCCCTGTAGGATAAACGGTATCGAGGGCGCTATCGCCGGAAAATCCAGATTCATTGATTTCGACACTCCTTTCTCATGTTAAACAAAAAAACGTTCAACATTCGTGTGTTGAACGTTTTCCTGAATTGACTGCTTATTCTTCTCCGCCGAACCATTTCAAGACAAGCTTTTCAAGTTCGCCGTTTTCTTTCATTTCGTTCAGCACTTTGTTGAATTCCTCAGCATATTTGCTGTCTTTCGGGAATGCGATTGCTGAACCAGCTTCTTCTGTTTCACCGTCTTCAATGACTGTGCCTTCAAGCTCTTTGTCATTTTTGAAGTAGCCTTTTGCTACTGTGTCTTCAATAATTGCTGCATCAAAGCGGCCAGCTTTCATTTCCTGAATCAGTTCAGGGATTCTGTTGCGGTTTTCTACTTTGATGTTAACTGTTTCAGCGATTTCTTCTGCTTTGCCTTCTTGAATGGATGCAAGCTGAACACCGACTGTTTTGCCTTCAAGATCTTCAACGGACTTGATGCCGCTGCCCTTTTTAGTCACAATCATGTGCTTTGCCGTGTAATAAACATCTGAGAAATCTACGCTCTTTTTACGTTCTTCAGTAGGCGTCATTCCTGCAAGTACGAGATCAGCTTTGTTGGCTTGAAGCGCTGGGATCAATCCTGTGAAATCCATGTCCTGAACTTCAATTTCATAGCCAAGCTCTTTGCCGATTGCTTTTGCAAGATCGATGTCAAAACCGATAATTTCGCTTCCTTTTGCTGTGTCAATGTACTCAAATGGCGGATAATCGGCTGATGTTGCCATTTTTAGGACTTTTTTCTCCTCTTTGCCGGATGTTTCTGAAGAACCGCAGGCAGCAAGAACTCCAATCACCAAAATCGAAATCAAAAATAGTGCAAACTTCTTCATTTTACTTCCCCCTCGTTATTTTCTTAAAATTCTAAATTTAATAATATTATGTTCTATAGAATAATAATTTACAAGACTTTTTTCGCGAATAAATATCCGAATAAATGTATTTTAACACAGACTTATAAATATGCAATATATCTTTTAATAATTTATTTTTATGCAAGAATATTATAGTAAGAAAGAATGTTAAACTATGGAAAAATATGATTACGCAAAAAAAAACTGCCGCATAAGCGGCAGTTTAGATTTCTTCGCAATATTGGTCAAATGCTTCCTGAAGCTTTGCTACAACACTCATTGGGTCATGTCCTTCAATTTCGTGGCGCTCGACCATAGTCATGAGTTTTCCATCTTTTAGCAGGGCGAAAGATGGAGATGATGGCGGATAACCCGTAAAAAAGTCTCGGGCGTATGCAGTCGCTTCTTTGTCCTGTCCGGCAAAAACCGTTACAAGTCGGTCTGGACGTCTGTCATAATGCACAGAATGAGCAGCTGCCGGTCTGGCAATTCCTCCTGCACATCCGCAAACGGAATTAATCATAACAAGCGTTGTTCCTTCTTTTTTAAACGTTTCTTCAACGTCTTCAGGTGTTTTCAGCTCTGTATAGCCTGCAGCCGTAATCTCTTTTCGTGCCTGAGCCACGACATCGTTCATAAACATATTAAAATCAATATTCATTGGTTGCATCTCCTTTATACACACTATACATCTATTCTACCAGTAGATTTTGAAAAAAACTACCTAAATGCAAGACTCACCCTTCTAAAAAGGCCGTGATCAGCTCTTTGACGCTTCCAGAAACCGGGCGTTTTCCGCTGATGACCTCCTGTTCGAGGACAGGCATCGTTCCTTTAATCGATGGATGCTGAAAAAAGTGATGCTTAAGCTGTTCCTGAATCATCTCATAGAGCCACTCTTTTTGCTGAAGCTGTCTTCTTTTTTCAAACACGCCGCTTTTCATTGTTGTGTCCAGAAAAGCCGTGACAGTGTCCCATATTTCTTCGATTCCTTTTTCCTGAATGGCAGAAGCCGTGACAGCTTTTGTTTCCCATCCTCTTGTGTAGGATGTCAGAAAGTGAAGAATCTGATTATACTCATGCCTTGCTCTCTCTGCATTCTTTACGTTATCTCCATCCGCTTTATTGACGACAACCAGGTCCGGCAACTCCATGATTCCCTTTTTCATCGTCTGAAGCTCGTCACCTGCACCGGTAAGAACGAGGAGAAGGAAAAAATCGACCATTCCTCTGATCGCAAATTCCCCCTGGCCTACCCCCACTGTTTCGACCAGGATGACGTCATAGCCAGCCGCTTCGCAGACAATGATGGATTCTCTCGTTTTTCTTGTCACTCCCCCCAAGGTTCCGCCGGACGGGGAAGGGCGGATAAAGGCATCCGGATTTCTGGACAGCCGCTCCATTCTTGTTTTATCTCCAAGAATGCTGCCTTTGGACACCTTGCTGCTGGGGTCGACAGCAAGTACAGCTACCTTGTGGCCCTTTGCGCACAAATACGTTCCGAACGCATCTATGAACGTGCTCTTCCCGGCACCGGGTACGCCTGTAATCCCGATCCGGACGGACTTGCTTGTTGTCCGCTGCTGCAGCGCTTCAATCATCTCCTGAGCCGTTTCGAAATGCTTTTCAGCATTGCTTTCGACAAGCGTAATGGCTTGTGCAACCGCTGTTTTGTAACCGCTAATCACACCGTCTGCATACTCGTTTGCACTCTTTCCCGCTTCTCCTGCCTTTTTTCTTCGTTTAGGAGCATCGGTCATTCTTCTGCTGCCTCATAGCCAAGACGTTCATATACTTTTTCGAGCATGATTTTTGCAGCATTCGGAATCACCGTTCCGGGACCGAAAATAGCAGAAGCTCCGTTGCTGAGAAGAAATTCGTAATCCTGATACGGGATCACGCCGCCGACGATGACCATGATATCTTCTCTTCCCAAAGCCTTCAGCTCCTGAACAAGCTGCGGCAGAAGAGTTTTGTGCCCGGCTGCAAGCGAGCTCATTCCGACGATGTGCACATCATTTTCAACGGCCTGCGCCGCCGTTTCTGCAGGAGTCTGAAATAAAGGGCCGATGTCAACGTCAAAGCCTAAATCTGCATAAGCGGTGGCAACTACCTTCGCTCCGCGGTCATGTCCGTCCTGCCCCATTTTCGCAATTAGAATACGGGGCCTTCTTCCTTCCAGCTGTGAAAATTCATCGGTCATCCTTCTGACGCTTTCGATTTCTTCTTCATTTGAAAATTCTGAACTGTAGACACCGCTTATAGAGCGGATTACTGCCTGATGGCGTTTAGACGCTTTTTCTATTGCGTCTGAAATTTCCCCGAGAGTGGCTCTGGCCCGCGCCGCTTCTACAGAAAGCTCCAGCAGGTTTCCCTCTCCCGTCTTCACGGCTTCTGTGAGAGCCTGAAGTGCTTGATCCACCTGCTTCTGATCACGTGATGCCTTTAACACTTGGAGTCTCTCAATCTGCTTGCGCCTTACTTCCGTATTATCAATAGAAAGAATCTCAATTGGATCCTCTTCCTCAACTTGATACTTGTTCACGCCGATAATCGTTTCTGACCCGGAGTCAATTTTCGCCTGGCGTTTTGCGGCAGCTTCTTCTATTTTCATTTTAGGAAGACCTGTCTCAATCGCTTTTGCCATTCCCCCGAGATTTTCAACCTCTTCAATGTGTTCCCATGCCTTATCCATCAGCTGCTTAGTCAGTGACTCCACATAATGGGATCCTCCCCAAGGGTCAATCACATCGCAGATTCCTGTTTCCGCCTGAAGATAAAGCTGGGTATTCCTTGCGATCCGCGCAGAAAAATCAGTAGGCAGGGCAATCGCTTCGTCAAGTGCATTTGTATGCAGAGACTGGGTATGGCCCATGGCAGCGGCATGTGCTTCAAGGCATGTCCGGATGACATTATTAAATGGATCCTGTGCAGTCAGGCTCCAGCCGGATGTCTGTGAATGTGTCCGGAGTGCGAGCGATTTCGGATTTTCTGGCTCAAACTGTTTCACAATCTGCGCCCACATCAATCTCGCCGCTCTCATCTTGGCCACTTCCATAAAATAATTCATGCCGATTGCCCAGAAGAATGACAGCCTCGGCGCAAACTGATCAATTGTAAGACCCGCTTTTAAACCCGTCCGGATATATTCCAGGCCGTCAGCAAGCGTATAAGCAAGTTCAATATCCGCAGTAGCCCCCGCTTCCTGCATATGATAGCCCGAAATGCTGATGCTGTTGAACTTCGGCATATGCTTTGCGGTGTACTCAAAAATATCCCCTATGATTCTAATGGATGTATCAGGAGGGTAAATATACGTATTTCTCACCATATACTCTTTTAAAATATCATTCTGAATTGTACCGGCAAGCTTCTCTTTAGAGACACCCTGTTCTTCCGCTGTCACAATATAAAAAGCCATAATCGGAAGCACAGCCCCGTTCATTGTCATCGACACAGACATCTCATCAAGCGGAATGTCCTGAAAGAGAATTTTCATATCCAGAATCGAGTCAATGGCAACTCCCGCTTTTCCGACATCTCCTTCCACTCTTGGATGGTCGGAGTCATAGCCTCTGTGCGTGGCCAGGTCAAAGGCAACTGAAAGTCCTTTTTGCCCCATAGCCAGATTCCGCCGGTAAAACGCGTTGCTGTCTTCAGCCGTTGAAAAACCGGCATACTGCCTGATTGTCCACGGCCGGTTCACATACATCGTAGAATACGGGCCTCTTAGAAAAGGAGCAATGCCCGGATAGCTGTCCAAAAACGGCATCTCTTTTCTGTCTTCCTCTGTATAGGCCGGTTTAAGGGGAATCCCTTCGTTTGACAGAAAAGCTTCTGTGGAGCCTGTCTGTCTTTCTGGACTCTTTTTTTCCGTCCATTCAACATTCGCAAAACTGATCCGGCTCATTTACTTCACCCCCAAGTGACTATGAAGATTCTTTAAAAATTCGTGCACATTCATCCCCTGGTAAAGGGAAGCAGCACATTCGGTCTTAAAACGTCCTGCAAGGAAAAGCGGATGTTTTTCAGACAGGTTTTTAAGGTCCAGCAATCCATATTCTTCGTCTGTTCCGCATAAGATGACAGGCTTGTCTGCCTCTGCCTCATCCATCGCCGTAATTTTTGCTTCCACGCCTCCTGCCGCAAGCAGTCCTGCCGTAAAATCAAGTCTTGCTTTATAATCAATCGGTTCACCAAACACGACCACTTGGATGAAAGGAAAGCTTCCTGTTTCTTCTTTAAATCTTGACGAAGCGGCCCTGAGCTCTTCAAACGGCTCGGAAAGCCTCTTTTGCAGCAGCGGTTTCACCCCGTCCTGAAGGTCATCCCGGTACATCAGGCTGTTGAGTTCAGTTGCTGTGACGGTATAAGCGTCCTGGATCCATTTCGCAATGTCTGGTGCAGAGTGAGCCGTACTTTTGTCTGGTTTCACTTTTTCTTCTGCCTTCGCCTCGTAAGCTGATTCCTGAAGATTGGCATAAACGTTCGTTCCAATCAGCTGCACGCTCCGTTTGCTGATATCCTCCAGGCGCTTCTCAAGCAGACTGCTCAAATGGTTCTGGATATACTCATTCTTTGCGGCCTCAGTAAAGCCTACAAGCGTTTCAATCGCCTGGATTTCCTTCCACGATTGCTCGGCAAGCTCACTTGTCAGTTCTTCAATGTACCATGAACCAGCAGCAGGGTCCTGCACCTTTGCAAGGTGGCTTTCTTCTTTCAGCACGTAGTGCGTATTTCTCGCCACCCGTTCTCCGGTTTTGCCCGGCTTGCCTTGCACTTCATCAAATGGAGAAATAGACAGGCTGCTGACTCCCCCGGCCGCAGCAGAAAACGCTTCTGTTGCTGCCCTAAGCATATTGACGTGAATATCGTGTTTCGTTTTCGTGATCAATGATGTGGTCGCATGCAGGTCGATCGGGAACTTTTCTGGATCTGCTCCAAACCCGTTTAACACAGCAGCCCACAGTTTCTTAGCTGCTCTGAACTTGGCAATTTCCATAAAGAACGGTGCAGCTGCCGAAAATGAGAATGCCGTTCTGGCTGCAATCACATCAACAGGCACACCCCGTTCTTTTAATGCATTGAACAGTTCAATGGCATTGGCGAATGTATAGGCAAGCTCCTCTTTTGCAGAAGCTCCGGCATTTCGGTAAATCTGCCCGTCCACAAGGATGGTTTTGACGTCCGGCAGGTTTGCTTCTTCCAGCGCCTTCATCATATCCGCTGCAGCATCCAGTTTTTCTGTAATCTGCATGCGGCTTCCCCCGCTCTCAATCCACTCCCCAAGCGGATCAAAAGCAAACCGTCCGCTTCCATTCCGGTTTTTCAGGAAGGCTGTGAAAATCGGAAAAAATCCGATGTTGTCTTTAAGTGAAATGTGAAACGGGGTTGCACTTAACTCAGTGTTTTCAAACGCAATTTGAATATCTTCATATGTATTGAGAAAAGAGACATCCTCAAGATGAATCGTATCCTGTCCGCATTTCAGTGCCTCATGAATTTCCGCTTTCAGTTCTTCAGGCGTTTTTGATTTCTGAAGTTTTTGGCTCACTTCCCAGCCGTTTTGCTTCTCCAGATGCCTTGGAATCTGATGCGCAGCCCGGCTGTTTTGCTCTGTATAAACAGGACGCAGTGTAATACCCTCATATGTTTTTCTAGAGAGCGTCTCAATGCTTTTTCCTTTCAGCGCTCTTTCTGCTTCTTCCACCCACATTTGTTCGGTTGCTTTTTCAAAATCATATCTTTCCCTGCTGATTCTTTGCTTCATTCTCCCGCTTCCCTGAAGGAAGCACACCCCCTTGACGCAAAAGAATGCGTTTACATTTTTGAAAATAATAAAAACTTAGTTTCTTTTATTTTAGTACACCTTGCAGAAGTCAGCAAATGTAATTCATAATTGAAACCAGAGCAAGTTTTGAAACGTATAGGAAGAAAGATGTTTCATTTAATGGAAGAGAGGATAATTTAATGAAGAAGAGACCTTTCGGATTAAAAAAGAAGCGGAAAAAGAGAAGCAGCAAATGGCTTGATTTCCTGTTCGATCTCCTTGAACTGGCCGAATTCCTGATTCTTCTTCCTTTCCGCATCATCTATTATTTGCTCCGTGCTGTTTTAAAGGCATTCGGAGACCTTTTCAACTTTTAAACGACTTTTGCTCGTAAGGGGTTTTTTTATGGCTGAATATAAAAAGGGCATTCTTATATACAATGGCAATGCCGGTCAAAAAGATGCGGAAAAAACGCTTGGCGTTTGCGTTCCCATTATCTCGCAGCATGTGGAGCAGCTTCTTTTGCTCCAGACAAAAAAACCTCTGGACGCCCTGGAGTTCTGCCGGGAGCATGGTGAAGGAAGTGATATCGTCATCATTCTTGGGGGTGACGGAACGGTTCATGAGTGCATTAACGGTCTTGGCGGACTTGAAAACAGACCGGTCATTGCCATACTTCCGGGAGGCACCTGCAATGACTTCTCCAGAACACTGGGCATCCCGCAAAACCTGAGAAAAGCTGCAGAATGCATATTTGAGGGTGAAGTCCGCGGAGTAGATGCAGCTGAATCAACTAGCGGTTATTTCCTCAATTTCTGGGGCATCGGCCTGATCGCCGAAACATCTGAAAATATCAACGACACCGAAAAAGCACTGCTTGGCAGAGTCAGCTACTTTCTCAGCGCACTCCGAACAATCAAAAGCATGAAGCCATTTACCTTTAAACTGGAGCTGGATGACAGAGTCATAGAAGATGAAGCCATCATGATCCTGCTTGCAAACGGACGGATGATCGGAACAAACGAGCTTCCCTATCCTGACATACAAATAGATGACGGTCTTGCGGATATCTTTATTATAAAAGAAGCAAGCTTCACGGTATTAAAAGAAATCTTCACCATGAAAGACACCATCGACTGGGACCATCTCGATTCACAGCTCCAGCATTACCGGACAAGCATCATGAAAATTGAAACGGAAGACGAAATGAACTGCGACACCGACGGAGAAGTCTACTCCTCCACTCCCGAATCCATCCGTATTCTGCACCAGCATTTTCAGATGCTGGTTCCAAAAGTGGTTATTTAAAAAGTGTTCTGCAGCTATTGCTGTTGGGGCACTTTTTTTGTGGGGTGGAGGGGTTGTAGGGTTCGAACACTTTAAAGGGGTTCTGCCGCACCAATTATAGCTGACCATTTTTCATTTTGATAACCCATATTCCCACCTCGCCGATTTATAGGGTAGCATTTTCTCTTTTTGATTTCCTGTATTCTTCCAGCGTCGAATTATACGGTACCATTTTTCCTTTTTGCTACCCCATATCCTTCCCGCACCGATTTATAAGGTATCATTTTCTCTTTTTGCTACCCCATATTCCCGCTGCACCGATTTATAGGGTGCCATTTTCTCTTTTTGCTACCCCATATCCTTCCCGCACCGATTTATAAGGTATCATTTTCTCTTTTTGCTATCCCATATTCCCGCCGCACCAATTTATAAGGTACCATTTTCTCTTTTTGCTATCCCATATTCCCGCCACACCAATTTATAGGGTGCCATTTTCTTTTTCTCCCCTCGTCCTCTCGACGAATTCCCCCTGCCACCTAAATGCCAAAAAAAAACAGGCAGGAAAAACCGAAGTTTTCCTGCCTGCAAATTTTTTAATAGATCGACGTTGTTTCTTTTGATGTTTGTTCGATGATTTCTTTCACCCGCGCCAAAAATCTTCCGCAGATCAGGCCGTCAAGTACGCGGTGATCGAGGGACATGCAGAGGTTGACCATGTCTCTTACAGCGATCATGCCGTTGTTCATGACAACCGGGCGCTTCACGATGGATTCGACCTGCAGGATGGCAGCCTGCGGGTAATTGATAATGCCCATGGACTGGACAGAGCCGAATGATCCGGTGTTGTTGACGGTAAAGGTGCCGCCTTTCATATCATCTGCAGACAGTTTGCCGGCACGTACTTTTCCTGCAAGTTCTGAGATTTCGCGGGCAATGCCTTTGATGGTTTTTTCGTCCGCATGTTTGATGACAGGGACGAAAAGGGCATCATCTGTTGCGACTGCAATCGAGATGTTGATGTCTTTTTTCTGGATGATGCTGTCGCCTGCCCACATGGAGTTGATTTGCGGGAATTCTTTCAGTGCCTGGGCAACTGCTTTGACGAAGAAGGCAAAGAACGTCAGGTTAAAGCCTTCTTTTTGTTTGAACTCGTTCTTGAGACTGTTGCGGTATTCCACGAGATTCGTTGCATCCACTTCCATCATCGTCCAGGCGTGCGGAGCTTCATGTTTGCTGCGAAGCATGTTGGCTGCAATGGCTTTGCGGATGCCGGTAACCGGTATTTCCACGTCTCCCGGCTGCGCGGTGACAGCTGCTCCCTGCGTCGTTGCCGGTTTGGCCGGAGCCGGAGCTACAAGGGTTTCCTTCTGTGCTGAAGGCGCCGGCTTCTCTGCAGCAACTGGAGCTTGATTTACGGTTTCGACGGCTTTAGGGATCGTTCCGCCTTCAATCAGCTGCTGAAGATCTTTTCTTGTGATTCTACCGCCTGCCCCTGTTCCGTTCACTTGGGTAAGATCAATGTCATTCTCCTGTGCTAGGCGTAGGACAGCCGGCGAGTATCTCTTTTTATTAGACTGATCCTGTTCTTGTACAGGCTCCTGAGCTGTTTTTTCAGCTGCAGGCGTTTCAGCTTGAGCAGGTGCTTCTGTTTCTGCACTGCCTCCGACTTCTACTTTGCAGATAATTTCTCCTACAGCAAGCGTGTCTCCCTCTTCAGCTGTCAGTTCCTTGATGACGCCTGAAAAAGAGGACGGGACCTCTGCATTTACTTTGTCTGTCATAACCTCTGCAATCGGGTCGTACTTATTAACGGTATCTCCGACGGATACGAGCCATTTGCTGATGGTGCCTTCTGTTACACTCTCCCCAAGCTGGGGCATGGTCATCTGTTCAACTGCCATGAAAGTTCCCTCCTCAACTAGAACGTTTCTTAAAACTCCGCAAGCTTCCGCATGGCTGCTTCGACTTTATCAGGGTTGATCATAAAATGCTTTTCCATTGTCGGGGCATAAGGCATCGCAGGAACATCAGGACCTGCAAGACGCATGATTGGAGCATCCAGGTCGAACAGGCAGTTTTCAGCGATGATCGCTGAAACTTCACTCATGATGCTTCCTTCTTTGTTGTCTTCTGTGACAAGCAGGACTTTGCCTGTTTTTGATGCCGCTTCAATAATCGCTTCTTTATCGAGCGGGTAGACTGTGCGCAAATCAAGAATATGAGCTGAAATGCCGTCCTGGGCAAGTTTTTCCGCAGCCTGAAGGGCAAAATGAACACAAAGGCCATACGTGATGATTGTGATATCTTCGCCTTCCCGTTTTACATCCGCTTTCCCGATCGGCAGAACATAATCATCATCAGGGACTTCCCCTTTAATCAGACGGTACGCCCGCTTATGTTCAAAGAAAAGAACAGGATCTTCGTCTCTGATGGCAGCCTTCAGCAATCCTTTTACATCATAAGGAGTTGACGGCATCACAATTTTCAGACCCGGTGTATTGGCAAAAAGAGCTTCAACTGACTGGGAATGATACAGAGCGCCGTGCACTCCGCCGCCGTAAGGGGCACGAATGGTAATCGGACAGTTCCAGTCATTATTGGAACGGTATCTGATTTTCGCCGCTTCTGATACGATCTGGTTGACAGCCGGCATGATAAAATCAGCAAATTGCATTTCGGCAATCGGTCTCATGCCATACATGGCCGCTCCGATTCCTACTCCGGCAATCGCAGATTCTGCAAGCGGCGTATCAATGACGCGTTCTTCTCCAAATTTATCGTAGAGTCCTGCTGTAGCTTTAAAGACTCCGCCTTTTCTGCCGACATCTTCGCCAAGGACAAACACCTTCGGGTCGCGTTCCATTTCTTCGCGAATGGCCATTGTTACTGCATCTATATAAGAAATGACTGGCATTGTACTTCCCCCTTACTCTGCGTATACGTATTTGAGTGCTGATTCCGCTTCTGCATACGGCGCATTTTCAGCGTAATCCGTCGCTTCATTGACAACCTTCATAATCTGATCAAGAATCTCTTTTTCCTTCTCTTCTGTCAGGACGCCTGTCTCCTTCAGATAAGAGGCAAATGTTAAAATCGGATCCTTTTTCTTCGCTTCAGATACCTCGTCCTGTCCGCGGTATGAACGGTCATCATCATCACTTGAATGAGGCGTCAGACGGTATGAAACTGCTTCAACTAGAGTCGGCCCCTCACCGCGGCGTCCTCTGTCTGCAGCTTCTTTCACTGCTGCATAAACTTCAAGCGGATCGTTTCCGTCCACTGTCACGCCAGGCATGCCGTATCCAACAGCACGGTCGGAGATTTTTTCGCATGCAACTTGCTTCTCATACGGCACACTGATGGCGTACTTGTTGTTTTCGCACATGAAAATAACCGGAAGTTTATGAACACTTGCAAAGTTTGCGCCTTCATGGAAGTCACCCTGATTGGATGAACCTTCTCCGAATGTTACGAACGTCACGATGTCCTTTTTCTCCATTCTTCCTGCAAGAGCTATGCCGACAGCATGCGGCACCTGCGTGGTTACAGGAGAAGAACCTGTTACGATGCGGTTTACTTTTTGCCCAAAGTGACCGGGCATCTGGCGTCCGCCTGAGTTCGGATCTTCCGCTTTTGCAAATCCCGAGAGCATTAACTGCTTGGCTGTCATGCCAAAAGCAAGAACAACGCCCATATCTCTGTAGTAAGGAAGCGCGTAATCTTTTTTCCGGTCAAGGGCAAAAGCAGCTCCTACCTGTGCCGCTTCCTGTCCCTGACAAGAGATGACAAACGGAATTTTCCCTGAACGGTTCAACAGCCACATGCGCTCATCAATTTTACGGGCCATAACCATAGTTTCATACATTTCAAGAACATCCTGATCTGTCAGACCAAGAGTTTGATGACGATTTTCAGCCATTTTGCTGCCTCCTAAAAATCAGTATGTAAGGGAAGTCGTTCCCCTTAAGAATGTATTGCGCTGCCGTCCACTGCAAGTGCAGCTTCGCCGATTGCTTCAGAAAGCGTAGGATGCGGATGGATCGTGTGCCCGATTTCCCAAGGGGTTGCATCCAGCACCATGGCAAGACCGGCCTCTGAAATCATATCTGTCACGTGCGGACCAATCATATGAACGCCAAGAAGGTCATTTGTTTTCGCATCTGCCACCAGTTTGACAAACCCGTCCGACTCTCCGAAAACAAGCGCTTTGCCGATTGCACGGAAAGAAAACTTCCCTGTCTTCACGTCAAAACCGGCATCTTTTGCTTCTGCTTCCGTGTAGCCTACACTTGCGATTTCAGGTGTGCTGTAGACACATCTTGATACGTTTCTGTACGTAATGGCAGAAGGATTTTTCCCGGCAATGTGTTCAACGGAGGTAATACCTTCGTGTGAAGCTACATGAGCAAGCTGCATGCCGCCGATCACATCACCGATTGCATAGATATGTGACTCTTTTGTCTGCATAAATGCGTTTGTTTTGATAAATCCGTTTTCAATCTGGATGTCGGTGTTCTCAAGGCCGATGCCTTCAACATTCGCCTGACGGCCGACGGAAACAAGAATTTTTTCTGCTGAGAAGGTTTTCACTTCGCCTTTATGCTCAGCAGATATGGAGACTCCTTCTCCTTTTTCAAGTGTTTCAGAAAGCACCTTTGCACCTGTCACAACCGCGACGCCCTTTTTCTTCAGCAGGCGCTGCATTTCTTTTGAAATATCTGCATCTTCTGTAGGGAGAATTCTGTCTGCATATTCAAGAACTGTCACGTCAAGACCGAAATCTGAAAGCATGGATGCCCATTCAATTCCGATCACGCCTCCGCCGACAATGATGATGGACTTCGGCAGGGACTGAAGGTTTAATGCTTCATCTGAAGTGAGGACTGCTTCTCCGTCAATTTCAAGTCCAGGAAGGCTGCGAGGTCTTGATCCTGTTGAGACAATCACATTCTTCGGTATGAGCATTTCATTTTCCTCCCCGTTGTTCATTTCAACGGAGATGGTTCCAGGCATTGGAGAAAAAATCGACGGTCCAAGGATTCTGCCCGTCCCTTCGTATACATCAATTTTTCCCTGTTTCATTAAATGCTGCACTCCTTTATGGAGCGTATCGATAATGGACTGCTTCCGTTCCTGCACTTTGGCAAAATCAAGCTCGACGCCGGAAGTGATGACGCCGAATTCTTCGCTTCGCTTAGCTGTTGCAAAAACCTCCGCGCTTCTAAGCAATGCTTTGCTTGGTATGCAGCCTGCATGCAGACATGTGCCGCCAAGCTTCCCTTTTTCAACAATAGCTGTTTTTAAGCCGAGCTGGCTTGCACGGATGGCTGCTACATAGCCGCCTGTGCCTCCGCCGACAATCACGAGATCATATTCAGTAGCCATGGGATCATGCTCCTCTCTTTAACCGGTAAGAAGATCTATTTTGGCGCTCAGTTTCTGCTGAGCGGTTTTGCGATGACGAGGTTTGGATATTCTTTCGGCTCTTCTTCTCCCCTAAGGACACGAAGGGCACCTTCTGTTAGAGCCTGCAGCTCATTTTCACCCGGGAATACCGTAATGTCTGCAATCCAGTCAATATAAGACGAGATCTCTTTTACAAACCTCTTCCCGTATGCAAGGCCTCCTGTAAGGATAATGGCATCTACTTTGCCTTTAAGAACTGCACTCGCAGCACCGATTTCTTTGCCGATCTGATACGCCATCGCATCAAAAACCAGCTTTGCCCGCTCGTCACCTGCTGCAATCATGCGTTCAACCTTTTGTCCGTCGTTTGTTCCAAGGTAGCCAACGAGGCCTCCACGGCCGACAAGCATTTTCATAATTTCCTCGCGGTAGTAATCCCCTGAGAAACACAGGCTGACAAGATCTCCTGCAGGAACCGTCCCAGCTCTTTCAGGGCTGAACGGTCCATCACCATGGAGACCGTTGTTCACATCGATCACTTTTCCCTGCTTATGGACACCTACTGTAATCCCACCGCCCATGTGAGCGACAATCAGGTTCATTTCCCCATACGATTTGCCGTACTGCCTGGCCACTTTTCTTGCGACTGATTTTTGGTTCAGTGCGTGAAAAATACTTTTCCTTTCAATTGAAGAAACGCCTGATACTTTTGCAATCGGTTCCATTTCATCGACAACGACAGGATCTACGATGAATGCAGGGATATTAAGGCCTCCAGCTATCTCGTATGCAATGATTCCTCCAAGGTTAGAGGCATGCTGGCCTGCATAGCCTATCCGGAGATCATGAAGCATCTGCTCATTGACATGATATGTTCCGCCTTCAATCGGACGAAGCAATCCGCCTCTTCCGCAGACAGCGCTTAATTTTGAAATGTTTATGCCTTCTTCATCAAGCGTCTCAAGAATCGTTTGCTTTCTGAATTCGTATTGATCAATGATTTGGGTGAAAGACTGAATCTTTTCCGCATCATGTCGAATTGTTTTTTCAAAAATAGAACGTTCATTATCAAATACACCAATTTTCGTAGAAGTTGAACCAGGGTTGATGACGAGTATCCGATATTCTTTTTCTTGCAACTTTCATAACCTCCAGGTAAGAGAAGGATCTGACCAAACAGACCCTGCTCCATGTATTTCCAAATTAGCGGCGGCTTAAAATATGATGGCCGTTTTGAAGGAACTGGCTGCGGGAGTTTCTCATTCTTTCAATCCGCTCTTCTGCCAGACGGTCAGCAGCCATATAAGTAGGAATGCCGTCACGCTTTGCAATTTCAAATACACGCTCAATGTTCTGGTAGATGCCTTCTACTTTTTTCATGGCTCTTTCACTGTTATAGCCAAGAAGTTCGTCGGCTACATTGATAACTCCGCCGGCATTAATGACGTAGTCCGGTGCATAAGCGATTCCCATTTCATGAATCGTATCGCCGTGGCGTGTTTCCTTCAGCTGATTGTTTGCAGCACCTGCAATGACTTTTGCTTTTATTTGAGGAATCGTATCGTCGTTAATTGTCGCTCCAAGTGCACATGGTGCATAAATGTCGCAGTCAACAGAGTAAATCTCATCCGGATCGACAGCTTTTGCTCCAAATGCTTCCACCGCTCTTTGAACCGCTTCTTTATGAATGTCTGTTACGATCAGCTGCGCACCTTCTTCATGAAGATGTCTGCAAAGGTTAAAGGCAACATTTCCGACACCTTGTACAGCTACCGTTTTCCCTTCAAGTGAATCTGTTCCAAAGGCTGCTTTAGCTGCTGCTTTCATTCCGCGGTATACACCGAATGCAGTGACAGGAGACGGGTTGCCTGAAGAGCCGAATGCAGGAGAAATACCTGTTACATAATCTGTTTCCTCATGAATCAGGTCCATATCTTCTACTGTAGTCCCTACATCTTCCGCTGTGATATAACGGCCGTTCAGCCCTTGAATATAGCGGCCGAATGCGCGGAACATTTCTTCATTCTTATCTTTTCTAGGGTCTCCGATGATGACCGTTTTGCCGCCTCCGAGGTTAAGTCCCGCTGCAGCATTTTTGTAAGTCATGCCACGTGCAAGACGAAGGGCATCTTCAATGGCATCTGCTTCAGAAGCATATGTCCACATGCGCGTTCCGCCAAGAGCCGGTCCAAGCGTTGTATCGTGAATAGCAATGATCGCTTTTAGTCCTGATTGTTTATCCTGGCAGAAAACCAATTGTTCATAGTCGTATTGTTCCATATATTTGAAAATTTCCATCTGTAAATCCTCCTAGTGGTATCATTTTTGCTTTTTCTGTTTTCAGCTTGTGCAAATGGCAAGTGCCAGTGAATAAAGCTTGCTTTCAGCTGAATCTGCACGGCTTGTCAGTACAATTGGCGCTTTAGCTCCTGCAATAACAGCTCCAACCTTTGCCCTTGCGAAATAAATAAGTGATTTATATAAAACATTGCCAACTTCAATGGTTGGTACCAACAAAATATCTGCCTGTCCCGCAGCCCCGCTCTTTATGCCCTTATGCTCCGCAGCTTCCATGGAAACGGCGTTATCAAGAGCCAGCGGCCCGTCTACAAGACAATGTTTGATTTGCCCGCGGGCATTCATTTGCGTTAGTGCAGCAGCATCAAGTGTGGCCTGCATAGCCGGGTTAATGACTTCAACCGCTGCAAGCGGTGCAACTTTCGGCATCTTAATGCCGATTTTCCTTGCGACCGTAACGGAGTTTTCAAGAATCTGCTTTTTTTGCTGAAGATCCGGCGCAACGTTCATGGCAGCATCTGTCACAATGGTGTACCGGTCGTAGCCTGGCACATCAAAAACGGCCACGTGTGAAAGGATGTTTCCCGTTCGAAGACCAAACTCCTTGTTCAGTACAGCTTTTAAAATCACAGCAGTCGGAACATTCCCTTTCATAAGGACATCCGCTTCATTTTGAAAAACGGCTTTTACAGCTGCTTCTGAAGCCTGTACGGCTGATCTTGCGTTATGGATTGTGACTCTTCTGGAATCAATTTGTTTTTCAAGAAGCATCTTTTCAATGACTTCTTTGTTGCCAAACAGCATAAAATCAGCCAGTTCCCGTTCTAGAGCAAGCTTAACAGCTTCAAGAACTTCCACGTCTTCTGCCGCTGCAACAGCAACCGTCTTATTTTCCAGCTGTGCTGCTTTTTCCAGCAGGTCGTCTAATGTCATGTATCGTTCAACCCTTTCTTGATGTAATCACAGCACCCGATTATTTATAATGCAAGAAGCGTGCCAAATAAGAAAACGTGAAACCGCTTCATCTGCTATTTATTTAACGTGCAAAATATTGCATATCACGCAATATTTTGCATGCATTATTTTTCAATTCCGTATTTCTCCATCTTATAATACAGGTTTCTTAATGAAACACCTAATGAAGATGCGGTTTTTGTCCGGTTATAGCCGTGTTTTATCAGTGCGTTCTGTATCAGGTTTTTTTCGACTTCTTCCACAGCTTCGGCAAGCGTAATATTCCCGGTATCTTCTATAAGGACATTTCCGGTATATCTTTCTTTTTCAGAACTCTGAATGAGTTCAGGCAGATGGCGGGCTGTGATTTTCAGTTCATGATAATGCATAAAGATCATCGCCCTTCCAATAACATTTTCAAGCTCTCTCACATTACCCGGCCAACTGTATCCCATCAGTGCCGCTGCTGCTGATTCATCAATTCCTTCAATGCTCCGTCCATAATCCTGATTCAGCTTTCTGATCAGATGTTCAGCAAGCATGGGAATGTCACTTTTCCTGTTCCGCAGCGGAGGAATGGATATTGGGTACCTGTTTAATCTGTAATACAGATCCTCCCTGAACGTGCCGTCAGACAAGGCTTTTTCGATATTGATGTTCGTTGCGGCAATTACCCTTACATTGATGGAAATGGATTTCGCCGACCCTACTCTGACAATTTCTTTTTCCTGAAGAACGCGCAGCAGCTTGGCCTGTACACTGGCTGACAGTTCACCAATTTCATCAAGGAAGATGCTTCCGTTATTCGCCTCTTCAAAAAACCCACGCTTGCCTCCGCGTTTCGCGCCTGAAAACGCTCCTTCTTCGTAGCCGAACAATTCACTTTCAAGCAGGGTTTCTGAAATGGCTGCACAGTTTACTTTAATAAACTTGTTGTATTTTCTGTCGCTAGCATTATGTATAGCGTGTGCAAATAACTCTTTTCCCGTCCCCGATTCTCCTCTCAGGAGCACGGTCGCAGGTGTTTTCGCCCCAAGCTTTGCCTGTTCGATCGCGAGCTTTATTTCTTCACTTTCACCAACGATGTCTTCAAAGGAATATTTCGCTTCGAGGGTTCTGATAATCTGCCTTGCCCGGTTTAATTCTGTTGTCAGCGTTTGGATCTCAGACATATCGTGAATAACGCCCACGCTTCCCTTTAATTTGCCGTCGACGATAATCGGGGCTACATTGACGATGACGTCTTTTTTAGAAGGGCCGACTTTCATTCTCGCTCCGCGGACAGGCCTTCTTGTCTCAAGCACTTTCATATGCATGCTTTCACCCTCTGAGATGTCCGCTGTAGCAGGCATTCCGAGGACCTCGCCCTCAGTCAGGCCGGTCATGCGGGAGTAGGCAGGATTAATCATGATGCCTCTCCCTTCTTCGTCCACCACAGAAATCGCTTCATCCGATGACTGAATAATCGCCTGAAGCATAGTCTGAATTTCTTTTAGGTTCGTCATCTCTTCAGCAAGATTCACAATTTCCGTTATATCTTTAAAAAGCGAAAGCGCCCCAATAAGAATGCCCGAGTGGTCAAAAATCGGAATTCGGGTTGTAATGATTTTCAGGCCGTTCTCAAGAACCTGCTCCTGGTTCATTTCAACTTCTTTCGTCTGGAGGATTCTCGGCAGTTTGCTTGATGGCATGACTTCCCTGACAAGCCTGCCGATGACATTCTCCTTTTTTAAGCCTGTCATTTCTTCGGCCATTTTATTAAAAAGAATGAGCCTCTCCTTGTCGTCGATGACAATCATGCCGTCATTCGTTGCGTCAAAAATGGTTTCATGCTTATATGTAATTTCTTGAAGAGCTGTAATCAGATCTTCTTTCTGATTAATCAGATTTGTTATGATATGAGCCACGCTGCCCGGTATGATGACTGTGCTCCTGCTTCTTTGCTGAAGCAGTTCTTCAAACACTTCAGAACTCCCCGTTGCTTCTATGACAATGTTGATCTGATCAGACAGAAGCGGCTTCCAGTCTGAGCTGGTCAGAATTCCGATTTTTTTGGCATATTCGATACCCGGTGCATTTGAATCAATATCAACAACAGCCATAATTTCCATCGCTTTGATCTCAAGCAGCATTTTAAGGAGTGCAGTCCCGCCTTTGCCCGCACCAACAAGCAGCACTTTTTGCATGAATCTATCCCCTTGTTTTTTATAAAATCGGAAAATACTCCGTAAAAAAAGCCTTTCCCATTCCCTCATTAGTGTACTCGAACAGCTCCTTTTATGCAAAAAATTGCACGATCTCATCATCTGCTTTTGCTCACTTGACAAAAAGGCCCATTCACTTGACAATTTAGAAAGAACAGGGAAAGGACAAGGGGAAATATGAGGATAGTTGCTCTGATTATAATGGTCATACCTGGCGTTTTGGCAGGCTATGGCATCAAGCTTATGCGCGATATGCTGTTTGGCATTCTCCAGCCGCCATTTCCGGCATTATGGATGCAGTTCATAGGAGGACTGCTTTTGTTTATAGGGGGATTAAGCTTTGTCGCAGGATTCATCTTCCGCAGAGACTCAAAGAGGAAAAAGGTTCAAAAGCGATTCCAGAGGTAGTAAAGCAAAAGCGCCAAGTCAGCCCGGGCGCTTCGTCAATCAGCCATTTTTTAGTGATTTTCTAATTCGCACAGCCATTTCAGGATAATCTGTGAAAAATCCTGCACAGCCGGCTTTCATTAGGTCCTTCATCATTTGTTCGTCGTTGACCGTATAAGGCCTGACCATGACCCCGTGCGCCTGACTTTCTGCAATCATTGATTGATCAGCCGATAAATAGTAAGGGTGCACGGAAGCAGCAGGGATGGTTTTTGCATACTCCCAAGACTGATACAGCCTTTCATGAATCAGAGCCCCGCGCTCAATATGAGGTGAAATGTGATAACATGCTACTAAGCTGTCGTGGTTAAACGAAGAGAGGATAACTCGGCTCTCTAAGGTATATTTTCCAATGATGCTGATTACTTTTTCTTCGATTTGCCCGTAATGGATCCGGTCATTTTTCAATTCAATATTCAGCTTAACATTCAGCGGTCTAATCCACTCTGCCACTTGTTCAAGAGATGGCACGGATGCTTTTCCGCTCCACTCAGGAAACAAAAAGCACGCATCAAGCTGCTGAAGCTCTGCATACGTCAAATCTTTAACATAGCCGGTGCCGTTTGTGGTTCGGTCAACTGTTTCATCATGGATGACAACGGGAATGCCGTCTTTAGAAAGATGCACATCCAGTTCAATTCCGTCAGCACCAAGGTCAATTGCCGCCTGAAAAGACGGCATCGTATTTTCAGGATGCGTGCCGGCTGCACCCCGGTGGCCAAATATAATCGTCATTGCTTTTTCACCCGCTTAAAAAGAATAAAGGAGGATTTCCCATGAGACCACTGCCAATTTCAGCTGATACGGCTGTAAAATTGAGCGAAGCACTGAATGTACCGGTTGAACAGCTGATGCATATGCCCCAGCACATTCTGCTTGCAAAGCTTGCTGAACTTGAGAAAAAAGAGAATTGATCTTTAACTGAAAAGAACCCCCTTTCAATCGAAAGCGGGTTCTTTTTCTATTTAATGTCTATCCCTCTCAGGAAGCCTTATGCTCAAGTCTGAGTTTATCCGCAACCATTGCAATAAATTCTGAATTTGTCGGTTTTGCTTTTGACATGCTCACTGTATAGCCGAAAAGAGATGAGATGGACTCGATATTTCCGCGGCTCCAGGCCACTTCAATCGCATGGCGGATCGCACGCTCGACACGGCTTGCTGTTGTGTTGTATTTTTTTGCGATGTCAGGATAGAGAACTTTTGTAATCGAACCGAGAAGTTCAATATCGTTATATACCATAGAAATGGCTTCCCTTAAGTACAGGTACCCTTTAATATGAGCGGGTACACCGATTTCATGAATGATGCTGGTAATGTTCGCATCAAGGTTCTTGCCTTTGTTTTCAGGCTGGGATCTGAGTGAGGAACTGGATCTGGAAAGAATAGGAGCCGATTTTCCGCTGACCTGGCGAATGTGGCTGACAAGGTTTTCCATGTCGAACGGTTTTAAGATGAAGTAAGACGCACCAAGGTCGACAGCTTTTTTCGTGACATCTTCCTGTCCGAACGCTGTCAGCATAATGACATTCGGCTGTTTGGATTTTTCCATCTCCCTGACCTTTTCAAGGACAGCAAGACCGTCAAGATGCGGCATAATAATATCCAGTACCAATACATCAGGATCTTTGTCCTTCAGCATGTTCAGGCATTCCTGACCGTTATAGGCAATTCCAAGCACTTCCATGTCATCCTGGCTTGATATAAATTCATCTAAAAGGCCGACCAACTCACGATTATCATCAACGACACATACTTTTATCTTCTTCACTAAAGTTCCTCCTCAGTCTTCATTTCTCCGCCTTAACCCGTTAGCATCTCTATTGTTTATTCTAAATGAGAATTTCGACAATGCAACTTAAATTCCTCTAATTATTTTAAAAAATACCAAAAAAATGAAATATCTAAGTTTTTCTCCAGTTTCCTCACATTTTCGACGATTACCGCAACCAATCACTTCCAAAGTTAAACAGTTTTGTCGAATAATCTTCTTTTCTCTATTCTACCGAAAAAACAGGAATAAAGAAAGACATAAAAAAGAGCTGTCAAGAATCACCTCTCAACAGCTGCCCTTTTAGCTTGCTTTCTTTGCACCTTGCGTATAGATATCAATTCCCGCTTCACTCAGCATCCACTCGATATGAACACCATACCCTGAAGTCGGATCGTTAACAAACACATGTGTAACGGCGCCAATCACTTTGCCATTTTGAATAATCGGACTTCCGCTCATCCCCTGAACAATCCCGCCTGATTTCTCAAGCAGTTTTGGATCTGTAATTTTTATGACCATCCCTTTAATTGCAGGGAACTTTTGAGGAGTAGAACTGACGACCTGTACATCAAACTCCTCTACTCTGTCACCGTCTACAACCGTCAGTATATGCGCAGGACCTTCCTTTACCTCGTTTGAAAGGGCGATTGGCATAGGCTTATCATAAAGACCATTTGTCATGTCTCCGTTCAGTCTGCCAAAAATACCGAATGGACTGTTGCGTGTAATGTCCCCGATAATCTGTCTGTCGCTTGAAAATCTGGCAAGCTTTTCTCCAGGATTCCCGTTGCTTCCCTTTTCAATGGATGTGACAGTCGATCTGACAACCTGTCCGTCCTGTACGACGATTGGTTTTTTTGTATCCATATCTGAAATAACGTGGCCTAAAGCGCCGTATTTCTTCGATTTAGGATCATAAAAGGTCATCGTCCCGATTCCCGCTGCTGAATCTCTGATATAGAGTCCGATCCGGTATGCGCCTTCATTTTCATCTTTTACCGGAACAAGCTTTGTCTTAAGCTCTTTGTTATCCCTTGAGATCACTAAATCAAGAGGCTTGCCGGTCTTTCCTGAACCCTGAATAAACGGCGTCACATCACTCATGCTTTCAACTGTGGTGCCGTTAATTTTCGTAATGATATCACCGACTTGCACTCCGGCTATTTCTCCGGGGGATTTTTTTCCTCCGGATGTTTTAATTTGATGATGTCCGACAACAAGGACGCCAAGTGAATTAAGTTTAACGCCTATTGACTGGCCGCCCGGAATAACCCGGAAATCTTCAAGGACTTTAACGTCCACTTTTTTTATCGGAATTCCGGCAAGGTCAAATACGATTTCTCCTACTCCGCTTTGCCTGCCTTCAATTTGAAGGGATTCACTCCCTGTTTTAATGGAAAATACCTGCTCTGAATCCGCCGCGGCTGCATCAGCCTGCAGGGATGTCTGCATTGATAATTGCTGATTTTCGAATACAGTTAAAGAATTTGGCAATAGAACGTATTCTTTAACAGGTTTTACAAATCCTAAACTCATTAAAGAAACAAGGAGAATACAACCAATTATTTTTCTTATTTTATCTGAGCCCAACTATACACACTCTCCTCGCTCCTACCACACCAATACATCGGCTACATTCATTAATTTTGCCTTTTGGAGGAGCATTTATAACTGATATAAAAAGAAAATGTTGATGTTTTGGCGTATAATGCCACAGGACGGCACATGAGGTGTTTTTTGCAGACAAAAAAAATACTGCCGGCGAAGGCAGTATTTAGAAGCTCTTTGCAGCTTCTGCAAGAGCAAGCAATTCTTTGGCATGCTGTTTCGTCAAATCCGTTACTTCAACTCCGGCAATCATCCGGCCGACTTCTTTTATCTTTTCTTCCTCGAGAAGAGGCTTAACACTTGTTTTCGTGCGTCCTTTAACCGTTTCTTTGGAGATGAAAAGATGCGTGTCTGCCATTGCAGCTACCTGAGGCAGGTGAGTGATGCAGAGCACCTGGGACCCGACAGAGACCTTATAGATCTTCTCTGCGATGGCCTGGGCCACTCTCCCGCTCACTCCAGTATCAACCTCATCAAAGATGATCGACGTCACACCCTGATGCTTGGAGAAGATGCTTTTCATCGCAAGCATGATTCTTGAAAGCTCTCCCCCGGATGCAATTTTGGAAAGCGGTTTAAGGGGTTCACCCGGATTTGTAGATAGGTAAAATTCCGTTTCATCTACTCCGTTTTCGGTGAATTTTGCAGGAACACTGTCTATTTGGACACTGTCTGGATGTCCCTTGCGGACGCCGAACACAACTTCAAACTTTGTTTTTTCCATATAGAGTTCTTTAAGCTCCTGCTGGATGTTTTTTATCAGCTCAGCAGCACTTTTTCTTCGCACAGCCGTCAGGTTTGAAGCTTCAATCACCAGATCCTTCGTAACCGAATCAAGTTCGTTTTTCAGTTTATAAAGGTGGCTGTCGCGGTTTTGAATGGTATCAATCTCTTCTTCAATTCCTGCTGCATATTCAAGGATTTCCTCTACACTCTGACCGTACTTTCTCTTCAGATGCGTGATCTCCGCAAGTCTTGCTTCAATTTCATTTAGCCGCTCCGGGTCAAACTCAAGCCTGTCAAGTTCACTGCGGATCTGAAACGACAGATCTTCAAGCATGTAGTAGCAGTTGGAGACGGTTTCTGACATTTCTTTCAATGAGTCATTAATCGAAGACACTTCTTCAAGGTGACTCATGGAATGGCCGATATAGTCGAGTCCCCTCTGTTCGCCGTGAAGGGAATTATAGCTGTTCTGCAGGGATTCATAGACCTTTTCAAAGTTGGAGATTTCATTTTTTTCTTCCATGAGCTGTTCGTCTTCTTTTAATTTCAAATCAGCTTTTTCAATTTCTTCGAGCTGAAACTGAATAAGATCAAGCCTGTGGGCCATTTCCTGTTCGTTTTCAGAAAGCTGTTTGATTTTCTTTTGCAGCGAAGCATATGTAGTGTAAATCTCTCTGTATGACGAAAGGGCATGGTTTATTTTTGACGAACCGTACTGATCGAGCAGCTTCCAGTGATTTTCTTCATTCATCAGCTCCTGATTATCATGCTGGCCGTGAATATCAATCATGAGCTGGCCGATTTCCCTGAGAATTCCGATGGTCACAAGCTTTCCGTTCACACGGCAAATACTCTTGCCTGCTGCTGAAATGTCGCGTCTCAGGACAATCATCCCGTCACTTGTATCAATTCCAAACTCCTGGCATCTTTCAAGGACCGGATGAGCGTCATCATCCAGCAAAAAAAGACCTTCCAGTTCAGCCCTTTTTTCTCCGTAGCGGACAAATTCAGATGACCCTCTTCCTCCTACCAGCAAATGAACGGCATCTATAATAATGGATTTTCCAGCTCCTGTTTCTCCGGTAAGGACCGTAAGCCCTTTTTCAAAAGAGACAGTCAGTGCTTCGATTATGGCAAAGTTCTTTATGGAAAGTTCTGCTAACACAGGGCCGAATCCCCCTTCCATTTCATTCTTTAAAGCATATCCAGGAATCGCTTGGAGATGGTTTCGGTATCATCTGGTGTTCTGCAGATAATTAAGATCGTATCATCTCCGCAGATTGTCCCTAATATTTCATTCCAATCCAGGTTGTCGATAAGTGCTCCTATGGCATTTGCATTGCCGGGAAGTGTTTTCATAATAATGTTATGGCCTGCTGAATCAATTTTTACAAAGGCATCCATTAGCGCCCGTTTCAGCTTCTGAAGCGGGTTAAAGCGCTGATCTGCAGGGAGGCTGTATTTATACCGCCCATCAAGCATTGGGACCTTTACAAGGTGCAGCTCTTTAATGTCTCTTGAGACTGTAGCCTGAGTAACATTAAAGGCAGCTTCCTTAAGCATGTCCACCAGTTCATCCTGCGTTTCCACTTCATTATGTGTGATCAGCTCGCGGATTTTAATGTGTCGTTGACCTTTATTCATTGGGCACCCCTTGTTAACTGTATGATTATACTGAATATGTTATATGAAATCGCTAAAAATGTACATGTTTTTGTCAGCCTGCATGTTCAGGCGGTTCATTGATTTACTGGTAGTATACTCAGAAATGCAAGAAGCATTTGCATTTCTGCCGGCAGAACAAACAGGAATAACGGCAGCAGCGTTATTCCTGTTCCTGTTTCTTAGTTTTCAGTTCACTGTGTGCTTGTTCGACTACTGCATCAATGCTCTCAGGCAGCAGGTTTTCACCAGGCTGGCCGATGGCATTCTTCAGATGCAGCAGAAATTCAATGTTTCCGTCTCCGCCTGTGATGGGGGAGTAGGAAAGATTGACACAGTCATAGCCCTCTTTCAGAGCAAATTGGGTAATATCTTCAAGCACCAGTCTGTGTGTTTTCGGTTCTCTGACGATACCCTTTTTGCCTACAAGCTCTTTGCCTGCTTCAAACTGAGGTTTGACGAGCGCGATGCAGTCTCCTCCTGCGACTAATATTTTCTTAAGTGCAGGAAGGATCAGCCTCAAAGAAATAAACGACACATCAATGGATGCAACTTCAGGGAGCCCCGCTGTAAAATCAGCAGGCACTGAATAACGGAAATTCGTCCGTTCCATCACCGTCACCCGTTCATCCTGCCGGAGCTTCCAGGCAAGCTGGTTATACCCGACATCAAGCGCATAGGAGCTTTTTGCCCCGTTTTGGAGGGCACAGTCTGTAAAACCGCCTGTTGATGATCCGATATCCAAAAGAATTTTACCTTCTACCGTTAAGTCAAATTCTTTCAGTGCTTTTTCAAGCTTTAAGCCTCCGCGGCTGACATACGGCATGACATTTCCTTTTACAGTAAGCGTTAGAGAGGTGTCGACCTTTTCACCCGGTTTTTCCACTCTCTCTTCATTTGCATACACAAGCCCTGCCATAATAGCCCGCTTCGCTTTTTCTCTTGTTTCAATTAACCCTCTTTCAACAAGGAGGATATCAATTCTTTCTTTTTTTGAACTCATTCATTAAACCCTTTTCTCTTTCTCTTTTGAAATGCTGATAATCCGGTCTTCTGCATGCGCAGCTGTCATCCCGATCTCATCAAGCAGCTTGCCCACACTTCCGTGTTCGATAAATCGATCCGGTATTCCCATTCTGTCAATCACAGCATCTGAATAGCCGTTTTCCTGGGCAAATTCCAGAACGGCACTGCCGAATCCTCCTTGAAGGACAGCTTCTTCTATTGTCAGAACAGGAAGCTTTTCTTCAAAAATCTCTGCCAGCATGCTCTCATCAAGAGGCTTGATGAACCTTGCATTGACCACTCTTACAGACAGGTCTTTTTTAGCCAGGCTTTCAGCAGCTTCAAGCGCCATTTCAATGGTCGTTCCAAATGTAAGGATCACAGCGTCAGTTCCAGGTCTGATCACTTCCCATGTACCTATAGGAATTTCCTTAAGCTCGGCATCCATCTTGACTCCGATGCCGTTTCCGCGCGGATATCTCAGGGCTATCGGACCGTCATTGTATTTGATGGCCGTATTAACCATGTGCTGGCCTTCATTCTCATCTTTCGGCATCATCAGCACAATGTTCGGCAAGTGTCTCAGGAAGGCAATATCAAAAACACCCTGATGCGTCTCACCGTCTGCACCAACTAGGCCTGAGCGGTCGATTCCGATAAAAACGTTCAAATTCTGCCGGCAAATATCATGCACGACCTGATCGTACGCTCTTTGCAGGAACGTTGAGTAAATGGCAAGAAACGGCTTCATATCCTGGGCTGCAAGTCCTGCGGCCATTGTCGTTGCATGCTGTTCAGCGATACCCACATCAAACATGCGGTCCGGAAATTCCGCTGCGAACTTCTCAAGCTTAGAGCCGACAGGCATGGCAGGAGTAACGGCAACAATCCGTTTGTCTTCACGCGCAAGTTTACGCACTGTCTCACTGACTAAAGCGCTCCATGCCGGACCGGCTGCCTCCCCTTTCACAAAATCGCCCGTTTCAATTTTATACGGCCCTGTTCCGTGCCATGTACCGATCTTATCGGTTTCAGCAGGCTGGTAGCCCTTCCCTTTTTTTGTAATGACGTGCAGCAGCACCGGACCTTTCGTCTTCTTCGCATACTGCAGATTTTCAAAAAGGTCATCATAGTTGTGTCCGTCTACAGGACCTAGGTAAGTAATACCGAGCTCCTCGAAAAAGATGCCTGATACAAGCATATATTTTAGACTGTCTTTCACGCGTTCTGCAGTCGAAGCAAGCTTGCCGCCTACAGCAGGGATTTTTTTCAGGATATATTCGAGTTCATCTTTCACCCATTGATATTTTCCTGCTGTCCGGAGCTTTCCAAGAACGTTGTGCAGAGCACCGACGTTTGGTGCGATGGACATTTCGTTGTCATTTAAGATGATGATCATGTCCTTTTGCTCATGACCGATATGATTAAGGGCCTCAAGTGCCATTCCGCCTGTCAGCGCCCCGTCTCCGATAATCGGCACAATGTGATCTTTCGTGCCTTTTAAGTCTCTTGCAATGGCCATTCCCATAGCAGCAGAAAGAGAAGTCGAGCTGTGGCCGGTTTCCCAGACGTCATGTTCGCTTTCATTACGTTTCGGGAATCCGCACAATCCCTGGTACTGCCTGATTGTATCGAATTCGCACGCGCGGCCTGTCAGGATTTTATGTACATAAGACTGATGGCCTACGTCCCACAGAAATTTATCATTCGGACTGTCGAAGATTTTATGAAGGGCGATTGTCAATTCAACCACACCTAAATTCGGTCCGATGTGCCCTCCTGTTACAGAAAGCTTTTCAATCAGAAATTTGCGGATTTCCGCACCCAGCTGTTCTAATTCAGGGTTTGAAAGCTTCTTAAGGAAGGACGGGTCTTTAATGGATAATAGATCCAAATGGATCACTCGCTTTCAGTTCATTTTCAAGGTCTTTTGCTAAAAAAGAGCCGCTAACACAGCAAGTGATAACGGCGCCATTGTTTAATTATCGCTTTATTTGCAGTCTTTACCGCGCTGTCTGCTTAAGATATGTATAAAATATGGTGATAGTATACCATACCGTATGAAAAACCTCAATTTGACGGTGTTTTACAGAAAAAGGAGAGGCGCCTTGATCAGATTCGGCAGATTAGAATTCCGCAGAAAAGTCCGCTTTTGACTTTTTTGCCATGGGGCAGCTTAGTAATGTTATCGGTGTTTTTATGTTATTTATGATACCCTGCCCAACAAAAAAACGCGACCTGATGTCGCGTTTTTAATGATCTCTTGAAGCAATCAGATCGCAAAGCTCCTCTAAAAGAGACGAATCTATCTTCATTTCTAAAAGAATCCCTTTTGCTTGTGCAATATGGCCTGCAAGCTTTTCTTTTGCTCCCTCGAGAGTGAGAAGTGCAGGATAGGTTGTTTTTTGATTTCCTTCATCTGAACCGACAGGCTTGCCGATCTTGGCCTGTTGCCCTTCAATATCCAGAATATCATCCTGGATTTGAAAAGCGATTCCTACATGATAGGAAAACGTTCTGAGCATTTCTTTTTCATGTGCTTCTGCTTCAGCGAGGATTGCTCCTGCCATGATGGAAAAGCCAAGAAGCTTTGCTGTTTTATGCTCATGTATGTATTCTAGCTCGGTAAGGGAAAGAGTTTTCCCCTCACCCTGCATATCAGCAACCTGCCCTCCAACCATGCCTTCTGCACCCGATGCGCGCACAAGTTCACTGATTAAAGACAGACGCATTTCTGCAGAGATGTCCTGCTGGTCGGTTAGGATGCCGAAGCTGTGTGTTAGTAGACCGTCACCTGCAAGAATCGCCATTGCTTCGCCAAACACTTTATGGTTTGTCGGTTTGCCTCTCCGCAAGTCATCATTGTCCATCGCCGGAAGATCATCATGAATGAGAGAATAAGTATGGATCATTTCAACTGCGCATGCAGCAGGAATGCCTGTTTCTTCTTCTTTGCCGAACGCTCTGAGAACCGCCAGGACCAGCGCGGGACGCAGGCGCTTGCCTCCTGCTGTCAGGGAATAGGACATTGCCTCTTTAATAACAGCCGGAGCCTGAAGTCTGCTGATATACTCAGGCAGCCTTGCTTCAATCAATTCTTTTCTCGAAGAAAGAAACTGGCTGAGGTTCATCATTCTTCCTCCTGAAGGTCAAACGGCGCAAGCTCACCGTCTTCGCGGAGAATCAGGTCCATTTGCTTTTCAACCGATTGAAGCTTATCGTGGCAAAGTTTTGACAGCTTCATGCCGTCCTGAAAGTAGGCAATCGCTTTTTCAAGCGGAACATCGCCTTCTTCAAGCTTTTCCACAATTCCCTCAAGCTCTTCCATTGCCTGTTCAAACGTAACCTCTTTTTTTTCACTCATGTGACTTTCGCTCCTCCACTCCTGTAACTTGGCAGATGACTTGTCCGTCCTGCAGATGAATGTGCAGACCGTCGCCTTTTTTCACCTGTGTAATGCTTTTTACAAGGTTGTCATCCTGATAAGCAATACTGTAGCCCCGGTCCATGATTTTAAGGGGGCTGAGTGCATTAAGATTTGCTGCCATTGCCCCGAACGCAGACTGTTTTTGTTTCAGAAGCACAGACATATCCCGCGTCAATTTTTTGACAAGCTGCTGATGCCGTTCTTTTTCGCGGCTGATTTTTTCGTTCGGATGCACTCTAAGCAAGCGGCTGCTTAATGCTGCAAACCGCTCTTTTTTCATCTGGATGTTGCGGATGCTCTCTTTTTGCAGGGATTCAACGAGAACATCAAGCTGCTGCTCTTTTTGCTGATACAGCTGCTTAGGGTATTTAAAAGCATATGATTTCTGGTAATAGGCAAGCTGTTCTTTTTTCGCCGTAAGCTTCTCCTGCATGGCTCTCAAAAGCCTGGTCTTCTTGTTTGCCGTTCTCTCAAGAAGATCGGCAAAATGGGGAACAGCAAGTTCCGCAGCACCTGTTGGCGTTGGAGCGCGCAAATCTGCGACAAAGTCAGCTATTGTATAATCCGTTTCATGCCCGACAGCCGAGATAATCGGCACTTTCGAGCTGAATATTTCACGTGCCACAATTTCTTCGTTAAATGCCCAAAGTTCTTCAATTGAGCCTCCGCCCCTGCCTGCGATGATCACATCAAGTGTCCCCAGGCTGTTTGCCTGCCGGATGGCTTTCACAACAGAAGGGCCTGCGTTTATTCCCTGTACAAGTGCAGGGATAATGATCACCTTTGCAGATGGGTACCTGCGCTTGATTGTTGTTAAAATATCACGCACAGCAGCGCCCGTAGGGGATGTAATCACACCGATTTCAGAAGGATATTTCGGTACCTGCTGCTTGTGCCTTTCGTCAAAAAGCCCTTCCTTTTCAAGCTTCTTTTTCAGCTCTTCATAAGCAAGATACAGACTTCCAATTCCGTCAGGCTGCATTTCTTTTACATAGATCTGATAATTTCCGCTTGGTTCGTACACGGAGATTTCACAGCGCAGCAGCACCTTCATCCCGTTTTCCGGCATGAATTTTAAGGAAGCGTTCTGACCTGCGAACATAACAGCTGCAATACGCGCTCCCTCATCCTTCAATGTGAAATACATATGGCCGCGGCTGTGCATTTTAAAGTTGGAAAGCTCGCCTTTGACCCAAATATCCTTTAAATGCGGATCGGCATCAAACTTCCGCTTGATGTATTTTGTGAGGGCGGTTACCGTTACATGTTTGATTTCACTCATCCGCCTGAACTCCTTTATCTTACTTGGAAGGCTGTTTAACAGCAGATTTTTTGGCTGATTTTACAACGTTATGGGCTAGCATGGTGATGGTCATCGGACCGACGCCGCCTGGAACAGGAGTAATATGGCTTGCTTTGTTCATTGCATCCTCAAAGACAACATCTCCGCAAAGCTTTCCTGTGTCCAGTCTGTTGACTCCGACATCAATGACTGCTGCACCTTCTTTAAGATGGTCTCCTGTAATGAAGTTCGCTTTGCCGACAGCAGCAATCAGAATATCTGCCTGACGGGTCATTTCTTTTAAGTTTGGCGTTCTTGAATGGCAGTAAGTCACTGTCGCATGCTCATTAAGCAGCAGAATGCCGGCAGGTTTTCCGACAATGTTGCTTCTTCCGACAACAACCACGTGCTTCCCTGAAATTTCAATCCCGGCAGATTTAATCATTTCCACAATTCCTGCAGGGGTGCATGGAAGGAAGGTATCCTGTCCGACCATCATTTGTCCGACATTTAGAGGATGGAATCCGTCAACGTCCTTTTCAGGAGAAATTTTTTCAATGACTGCTTTTTCGCTGATGTGTTCAGGCAGAGGCAGCTGTACAAGAATGCCATGGCAGCTGTCGTCCTCATTATAGGTTTCAATCACATTAAGCAGTTCTTCTTCCGTCATCTTTTCTGAAAAATGTTCAAGTTTAAAAGCAACCCCGATTTCTTCGGACGCTTTCTGTTTCCCTTTAATATAGGAAAGAGATGCGGGGTTGTCACCGACAAGAATAATCGTTAATCCGGGAGTAATTCCCTGTTCTTTTAATCCTTTTACTTCCTCGGCAAGCTGTCTGCGTTTTTCCTGTGCCAATTCTTTTCCGCTGATGATTGAAGCTGTCATTGTTTTGTTCCTCCTCAGGTGGTGTTTGACAGAGTTATCTGTCGAGTGCTGATTTAATGTTTGAGAGGACTCCGTTGATAAATTTCGGCGACTGGTCATCCCCGAACGTTTTAGCGAGTTCGATGGCTTCGTCAAGGGTAACGTTAAGAGGAATTTCCTCCATAAACATCATTTCATAAACGGCTAAACGAAGAACAGAGCGGTCTACGTTTGCAAGCCGTTCAAGCTTCCAGTTTACGAGGTGAGGCTTAATTTGCTCATCAATCTCTTCTGTATGTTCCACAGTTCCCAAAACGAGAGCCGTCATGAATTCATCCATCTGTTCTCCGTCCAGGGCATGATTCATTGCTTCTTTTGGATCAATCTCGCTTACGTCTATCTGAAAGAGTGCCTGAAGTGCTTTTTCTCTTGCTAATCTTCGTTTCATTCTTACTTGCTCCTTTATGTACAAAAATGTCGAAATGTCATAGAACGATCATACCATATTTTACGGACAGAAGCACACTGCAGTTGTTGTTTTTCGGCCAAATAACGAATAAAAAACAGTCCTGCCTCTAAATTATTCGTACTTAGTGGAATCTTCGCTCAATTCAGTCTGGAATAAAGCATGTGTAAAATGGATGATTTTGTGTAGGTTACAGTCAGTAAAATGGTAATCGTTTCTTTCCGCTGCAGGAATTTGCTTTCCGCGGGGAGGGATGGGAGCTTGTACCCGTTCCCTTTCGCTCCAGTCACTTGCTTTCCGCGGGGAGCGCCTGGAGCCTCCTCGCTTCGCTTGCGGGGTCTCCAGTGCCCTCTTCATCCCTAGAAAAGCGGAAGCGCCCGTTTTGCTCCGGCAGTCAGATAAGAAATCACCCGAAAAGTCCGCTTTTGACTTTTTGGGGGATTTTGTTCTGACAGAGGAGTTGGGCGCTGCAGCTGGACAAGGAGTCAAGTGCCTTCCGCTGCAGTTCACTGGTGTTTACATTTTTCACATTTTACGCTTTTAAAAATACCTTTTTCCGGGCTGAACTCAGAAAAAAAAACCAAAGGAAGAACTCCTCTGGCTTTACATTTCCTGGTCGATTTCAATTTCCTGTGATTTTGTTTCGAATTGAATTCCGACTACATGGATATTAATCTCGTTGATTTCAAGAGCTGTCATGTTGTACAACGCCTGGCGAGTGTTGTCCTGGATGCGCTGGGCGACGGTCGGGATGGAAACGCCGAACATCATGACGCAGTAGACATCGATTGTGATTCCGTCTTCAGAAAGGTCGACTTTCACGCCTTTGCCGTGATTTTTCTTGCCGAGGCGTTCTACAACGCCTGACGCGAAGTTTCCGCGCATTTGTGCAACGCCTTCTACTTCAGAAGCAGCGATTCCGGCAATCACTTCAATGACTTCCGGGGCAATTTCAACTTTGCCGAGACCATTTTCTTCATGAGTCATTTCAAGCAGCCTGTTTTCTTTCAAGAGTCAGCACCTCCGTGTATTTTTAAGATTCCATAACTTTATGGATTTCTAAGAACTTCGTATTAAAGTCTCCGGAAACAAACGTTTCGTGTTCAAGCAGTTTTTGATGGAAAGGAATCGTTGTGTGGATCCCCTCTATAACAAATTCACTAAGCGCGCGTTTCATTCTGGCAATCGCTTCCTCGCGGGTTGCTCCATATGTGATCAATTTGGCGATCATGGAGTCGTAATATGGAGGAATGGAATAACCAGGGTATGCTGCTGAGTCTACTCTAACACCAAGGCCTCCGGGCGGCAAGTACATTTCTATTTTACCAGGAGAGGGCATAAAATTCTTCTCCGGATTCTCTGCATTGATGCGGCATTCGATTGCCCAGCCGTTAAAGACAACATCTTCCTGCCTCACAGAAAGCTCTTTGCCTGAAGCAACCATGATTTGTTCCTTGATCAGGTCAATGCCTGTGACCATTTCCGTTACAGGATGCTCAACCTGAATTCGCGTGTTCATCTCCATGAAGTAAAATTTATCTTCGATGTGATCAAAAATAAATTCGACTGTTCCTGCTCCAGTATAATTGACGGCTTCAGCAGCTTTAACAGCAGCCCTTCCCATCGTCTCGCGCATTTCAGCTGAAAGGGCAGGAGACGGGGTTTCTTCAACGAGTTTTTGAAGTCTGCGCTGAATGGAGCAGTCTCTTTCTCCTAAATGGATGACATTGCCGAGAGAGTCTGCCATGACCTGAATCTCCACGTGTCTGAAATCCTCAATGTACTTCTCAATGTAGACACCGGGATTTCCAAATGCAGTAGCAGCTTCCTGCTGAGTAATTTGGATGCCTTTGATCAGATCCTGTTCTGTTTTTGCAACACGGATTCCTTTTCCGCCTCCGCCTGCCGTTGCTTTGATAATGACAGGGTATCCGATGTCATTTGCAAGTGAAACAGCATCTCCCGTATCCTTGATAATGCCTTGAGATCCCGGAACAATCGGAACACCGGCTTTTCTCATCGTTTCCCTGGCAACGTCCTTTGTTCCCATTTTAGAGATCGCATCTGCGCTTGGTCCGACGAAGATGATGTTGCACTCTTCGCACAGCTCTGCAAAATCTGCATTTTCAGCCAGGAATCCGTAACCCGGATGAATGGCTTCACTGCCTGTAAGTTTTGCCACGCTGATGATATTTGTGAAATTCAGATAGCTGTCTTTTGAAGCTGTCGGTCCGACACAATACGCTTCATCAGCAAGCTGAACGTGCAGAGAATCTCTGTCTGCTTCTGAAAAGACCGCAACCGTCTCAATTCCCAGTTCTTTGCAGGCCCGAATGATCCGTACCGCAATTTCTCCTCTGTTTGCTATAAGCAATTTCTTAATCATAGTTTCTCTCCTTACTCTGGTCTGACAAGGAATAAAGGCTGTCCGTATTCTACTAGCTGGCCATTTTCAGCCAGGATTTCAACGATTTCGCCTTTTACTTCTGCTTCAATTTCATTAAACAGCTTCATCGCTTCTACGATGCAGACAACCGAATCATTAGTTACCTTTGAACCAACGCTCACATAGTTGTCTGTGTCAGGTGATGACGCTGCATAGAACGTGCCGACCATCGGCGAAGTGATTTTATGTAGATTTTCATCCTGGGCAGGAGCCTTCGCTTCTTCCTTTGGCACTTCTTTTACTTCCTGAAGGGCTGCAGGAGCCGCAGCCGGCTGTGCTGCTGGCATTTGAGGAGCTGCTTGTACAGGAGCTGTCTGCACAGCTGCTTTCTCAAGCTCTTCCATGCGTTTCTTTAACTTAATTTTAGATCCTTCATGTTCATACGTAAATTCGTCGATTGAAGACTGGTCAACAAGCTTGATCAGTTCTCTGATTTCTTGTATTTTCAACATCTGCTGGCACCCCTATTCAAATTCTTGATGATTGTGATTCCGTGTCTAAGCAAGGCAAAGCTTCATTTAAGGATTATGGACTATGAAAGAAAAAACGCCAAAAAAGCATTGCCCGTACTCTTCGGGTGATTTCTTATCTGGCTATTGGAGCGGGACGGGTGTTTACGCTTTTCTTATTGTCCAACTTCAACAGCCAGCTCCTCTGTCAGAACAGAATCGTCGAAAAAGGCAAAAAGCGCCTTTCCGGGTGATTCCTTATGTGACTGTCGGAGCTGAACGGGTGCTTCCGCTTTTCTTATTGTCCAGCTCCATCAGCCAGCTCCTCTGTCAGAACAGGAATCGTCGAAAAAGGCAAAAAGCGCCTTTCCGGGTGATTCCTTATGTGACTGCCGGAGCTAAACGGGTGCTTCCGCTTTTCTTATTGTCCAGCTCCATCAGCCAACTCCTCTGTCAGAACAAAATCCCCGAAAAAGTCAAAACCGGACTTTTCCGGTGATTTCTTATCTGACTGTCGGAGCTGAACGGCTGATTCCGCTTTTCTTATAGCCTAGTACTAAAACGAAGTCCTATGTCTATCTTACGACATTTGCGTGCTTGAATTCAATATGTATTCTTGCCCGCCCCCGGTGATCTTAAAATAATCTGTTCTTTTCAATTATAAGGGATAATTGAATATTTTGAAATGACAGGCAGGTAAAAGACAAAACCCCGCGCCATGGACGCGGGGTTTTACGATTATTGATTTGAAGGTTCAAGTGTTACAGCTACATCTTCCATGCCTTTCATCTCGCTGCTGACAAGCTGGATGATTTTGTTCGCTTCTGAAGCTGAACTTTCTTTCGCTTTTACTGTTACTTTGACTTTTTCGCCTTCGATTCTTACAAGGGCATCATCGTAGCCGTTTGATTTAATGAACGTTTCGAGGATTTCCTCGTTGGCAACTGCTTCATCAATCGCATTCATCTCATCACGGGCAGCGCTTTTTTCTGCAGCACTCGCCTCTTTGCTTGCTACAATATCTTCAAGACTTTCTTTCTTGGCGTTTCGGGAATCTTCAAGCTGCATGCGGATCGTTGCAAAAAGTTCATCGTTTGAAACAGAAACAACCGTTCCGTCCTCTGCTTCTTCAACTGTCACTTCTGCCTCTCCATCTTTCTTTGCTTCTTTCGCAGCTTCCGCTTTCTCTGCTTTTTCAGCACCTGTCATAGCCACATCATTTTTGATTTCTTCAGGTGTCGTGATGTAGTACACTGAAAGCACAACCACCAAGCTTAACATTGTTAATAACCAAACCGTTTGTTTTTTCAGCATCATTCAAGAATCCTCCTCTATTTCCCTTTTTTCGCTGCAACTGCTACGCGGTGGCTTGGGACTCCAAGCACTCTCGTTACAGCCTCAACGATTGATTTTTTTATTTGAATGTTGTCAGCACCCTCAGCCACCACAAGCACACCCCTGATTTCCGGTTTTTTCGTCTGCAGGATGATGGGTGTCTCCTGATCTCCCTTTCGGATAATAACAACGGATTCTTCTGTTGAACCATCTTCCACTGTCCGCTTGCCGCCCTGAGGATCTGTCTCTTCAGTTGTCTGGTTCTGGCTGACGCTGTTTCTCTCAAGAATTTGCTCGGAAGTCGCTTCTACGTTGACAACGACCATGGCATTGTTTATTCCGGACATGGAATCAAGCGCTTCTTTTAATTGATTCTCGTATTCCTGCTCATATTTCTCGATTGAACCTGAGCCCCCGCCTTCATCAGCCGGTTTAAACACTTCTTCGTCTTTATCAGATGCAGAAGACATTCCGGAGACTTGAGATACGTCAGGCATGGCTGTCTGACCGGACAACAGATTGCTTACGAGCATGAATCCGATGCCAAGCGCAAGCGCGATCAGGAGGTAGTGGTACTTGTTCGGTTTTTTGCCGTTTTCAGAGTTTAGCAGGGTTTTCAATTTTTCCAGCAATTGTTTGGGACTATTCATCTGTGCTGCCCTCCCCCCCTTCCATTTTCAAGGAAATCTTCTCAGGGTCGACTCCCCAGATACTTGCTAAATAAGCTTTAATCTCAGGTTCAGAAGAAATGGAAGCTTCCTCTTCCCTATTAGTACCGCCGATGTCAACCGGCTGTACAGCTTCAACGGCTCCGGTTTCTTCTGCGCCGGGCTGAAGCGTCACTTCAATGCTCTGGAGACTGGTTTCTATTTTTTCAAAAGGTGCTTCTGCAGATAGACGAATGTCTTTTATCGCTAGATCATAGCTTTTCACCAGCTCCTCTTTTGCCTGCGTTTTTAATTGGACAGCCATGTTTTCTAAAATATATGCATCATTTGAGGCTTGTATTTCTTTTTTTTGTGAATCTATGGATTTTTTTATTTCTGCTTCTTTTGCAGAAGAATAGCTGCCGATCCCGGCTTCCTGGACCATTGCCGGGATATCGGCGGACAAAAGCTTAAAAATCGGCGACAGGATAATCACGATCAGAAGAAGGCTGATCACCATTTTGGCGTACTTTTGCATGGCCGAGTTCGGCAAAAGCAGATCCAGTATGACAGCCAGCATGATGAAAAGAATAATGTTTGAAATCCACTCTGTCAGAAATGACATGCCGACTCCCTCCTATCGAACCATCATGGTTATATTGCCAGCCGCAATAATGACTGTAAGACTCAGGAAAAACATCAGTGACACGATGGCAAGCGCCGCAAAAATATAGATGACACTTTTGCTGATGATATCCAGGCATTTGATGATTGGACCGCCGCCAAGGGGCTGAAGCAGTGCAGCTGTAAATTTATAAATAAAGGCCAGAGTCAGCACTTTTATCGCCGGGAAAGCAGCGATAAACAGGAGAATCGCCACACCGAGAATGCCCACTGTGTTCTTTAGAAGAACAGAAGCGCTGATGACCGTATCGGTTGCATCGGTAAACATCCGCCCGAGGACAGGTATAAAGTTTCCTGTCACAAACTTGGCCGTGCGGATGGCCATCCCGTCAGAAACGGCAGCTGATGCCCCCTGAACAGAAATGACTCCGAGAAATACCGTTAAAAACGTACCAAGCAGCCCGATCCCTATGTTTCTTAGAAGCTGGGCCAGCTGCGTTACTTTATACTGATCCGTGAGCGTGCTGACAATGCTCAGCAAAGCGGAGAGAAACAGAAGCGGCAGAACAATTTTTTCAATCAGCACTCCGCTTGTATTCATGAGGAAAAGGATGACCGGGTGAAAAAATGCTGCTGATATCAGCCCGCCGGATGCCGCCATCAGAGCAAGAAGAAGCGGAATGAGTGCGAGTATGAAGCTTGACATCGTCCGGATCGCTTCAACCGTATATTCAATGGCAATATGAAAGCTGTTCAGAGCGATGATCATTAAAACCATGTAAACGAGAGCATAAGCGACTTTGCTGACTGTGCTCTGGCTGAACGCGTCCTGAAGGAGCTGCAGCAGCATGCTGAAAATTGTCAGCATAATCAATGTCCCGAGCAGTTTTCCGTTTGCGATGATTTCATGGAAAATGTAGCTCAGGAAAGCTTTTGACCATTCTTTAAAGGATAATTCTTTCTCGCCATTTAAAAATTGAAGCAGACTTCCTTTCTGGCTTTCAGGAAGATACCCTCCGTATTCTGTCATAATGTCGTCCCAGAACGTTTTAATTTCCTGGATCCCAAGCTTGTCTATCTGCTGATCAACCAATTCCTGCTGCGGTGGAGGGGGAGAAGCTTGTACAAGAGCCGGAAATGAAAAAAAGAAAAGAAAAAAGACAGCGGCGATTCCCTTTTTAATAACTCTCACCCCTTATCCATCACGCCGGTATCAGGCCGATGATGGTTTCAATTATGACAGTCAGGATCGGAACCGCCATTGCAAGAATAATGATTTTTCCGCCAAGCTCAATCTTTGAAGCAATGGCTCCCTGACCTGCATCCTTTGTAATCTGTGCGCCGAATTCGGCAATATAGGCAATTCCGATAATTTTCAGGATCGTCTCCACATACATCATGTTAATGTTTGCATTCAGCGCAATTTTTTCAATCATGGTGATAATCTGGGAAACGCCGTCGACTAAAAACAGAAAAATGACGCAGCCGACAAAAACCACGAGCATGAATGCATATGTCGGCTTTTGTTCCTTTACAATCAATGCGAGAAAAGTAGCAACTAAACCAAGTCCGACAATCTGTATAATTTCAATGGCTGAGCCCCCCTATCCCTGAAAAAGGAAGACTGATTTAATTTTCTGAAACAAATCTTCTACAATGGAAGCCACCATAAACAGAATATAAATAAAACCCAGGAGCGTGACCCATTGCGCATACTCTTTTTTGCCCATCTGATCAAGGATTGTGTGAAGAAACGCGACGACAATTCCGATGCCCGCTATTTGAAAAATGATATTAACATCTACTCCCATTGCATGTAATCCTCCTGACTGCTACATCAATAAAATAACCAGCAATAAACCCGATAAGAATCCAAGGCTTTTCAGCATTTTTTCATAGCGGCTCTGTCTGTCGAGTGCATCCGCTTCCTCTCTTTCAAGATGGGCAAGTGCGAGGCGGATATGTTTCTGCTGAGAGATCAGGTCGTGCTGGCCGAGTGTTTCGCCAAACTGCTTCATGATCTCGTACTCTCCCTGCTTAAAGGCAGTCATCCTCCATACTTCCTGCAAACTGTTTTCCCAGGCTGCCCTGACGCTTGTATGCCCTGCAGACAGACGCTTTGAAAATACCTCAAAAAACCAGGAAAGCGGCTTTGGCATTTGCTTTGAAAGGGTGGCGGCTGCTTCTTTTAACGGGGTATGAGCATACATGATTTCTGCTTCGAGCGCCTGCAGGGCAACCTTCAACTGTCTCAGCTGGCGCGGGCGTTCACTGATGTGTTTTGCCGTTTCAAAACCGGCCCATGTTGTAGCAAGCAGGATGAATACAGCTCCAAGCAGCTTCAGCATAGCGGGACACCTTCTTCCGTTCTGACAATCCGTCCTTCTTCATCAATGACTCTCTGGACCGTTCCGGGACCGCTTACTCTTGATAGCTCTATGAACCTCTTAAAAACATGATGATTTAATAGAGGAGCAATAGTCGGCCTCATTTTAATATCCTCAAGAGAGCATCCGTGAACGGATATAAACAGTCCGACACCCGCATGAACGGCCTCAAGTATCGCTTCTGTATCTTCCATTCTCCCCGCCTCATCCACAACGAGAACATCGGGGCTCATAGAGCGGATCATCATCATCATGCCTTCTGCTTTCGGGCATGCATCAAGCACGTCCACTCTTTCGCCGAACTCATGCTGGGGTATGCCGTTTATGCATCCTGCAATCTCTGAGCGCTCATCTACAATCCCTACTTTTCTTGATGGGATCTGTCCATGGCCTGTACTCATAATTCGTGCAAAGTCGCGGAGCATCGTCGTTTTACCAGTCTGAGGCGGGCCGATAATCATGGTATTCAGCCACTCTCCGCTGTAGCAGCAAGGGATGAACCGGTCAGCAATTCCGCGTTTTTGGCGCGCTACCCGAATGTTGAAAGACGTGACATTGCGGATGGCTTTTACACGGCCGTTTTCTGTTATGACCCTCCCCGATAGCCCTACACGATGGCCGCCCTGAATGGTGATAAAGCCGCGTTTGAGCTCTTCTTCAAGTGCGTAGATGCTGTATTGGCTCAGTTCGCTCAGCAGAGAAATTCCGTCCTGATGTGTAGCGATGCATGACAGGAAAACAGGTTTTCCCGCCGCTGTCACTTCAACCCGCTTTGATATTCTGATGCGAATCTCTTCCATTTGCTGCAGCACATGCGGCGGAAGGTCCAGTATATGCTGTCTGATCGGCTCAGGAAGCATAGCTGTAATCTCATTCACATGGCTTCCTCCTTGCATAGTCTCTTAATACTCCTATGTTTATGCAGGCTTGGACACATTATGACTGTGACCTCATTTATAAACCCCAATTAAGATAAAGGCTACGCCGATTGAGATGAAAATCAGTTTTGCATAAGACAGCTGTTCAGCAATTTGGAAAATGCCGATCGTCATTGTCAAAATAAAAATGACCGGCCCGACAATGGCTAACATTGAGTTGATCAGTACTGCCTTCCGCACATCATTAAAGACAAGCATCAAAACAGCAGCTGTCATTTCAATGCTTGCAGACAGCAGCCTCAAAAGGGCCATGGATCTGACAGCAGGATCCAGACCGGCTAGAAAATGCTTCATCTTCTTCCTCCCCTACTCTTCTAATCACAAAGCTGCGGAGTTTCGCTTGTCCATTCCCTAAAGAACGAAAACGGAGCCCGCAACCGGAGTGATAGTCCAGTCTATGAGAGAAAAAGGCCGTTTAGACAAAAAGAATTCTTGACAGAATTTTCAGATTTTATAATAATAGGTACAAAGGGGGATGTGTCATGGGATTTGGAATAGAAGCTTATGAGGTCTATCACTATTTGCAGTGGGCCATTGGGATTGCCGTATACATAGTATTGCCGGCCGCACTTCTTTTCAAAGCGGGGAAAAAGAGAGAGCAGGAGCCGCGTACTTTCCGGGCGCAGACAATTATTGAAGAAACAAAAAACTCCATCTGATCAGATGGAGTTTTTTAATGCGGTTTTACGCGCGTGATACGTATGAGCTGTCTGTTGTGTTGATGATCAGCACGTCACCTTCGTTTACGAAGAACGGGACGTTGACGATCAGTCCAGTCTGCACTTTAGCAGGCTTTGTTCCGCCGGAAGCTGTATCACCTTTAATACCTGGCTCTGTTTCAATAACTTCAAGTTCTACTGTGTTTGGAAGCTCAACACCAAGTGTTTCGCTGCCGAACATCATGATTGATACTTCCATGTTTTCCTTAAGGAATTTAAGTTCATACTCGATTGAAGCTTCAGGCAGTTCCACTTGATCATAAGACTCATTGTCCATGAACACATGCTGGTCGCCATTTGCATACAGATACTGCATTTTGCGGTTTTCAATTTGAGCTTTCGCCACTTTTTCTCCAGCACGGAACGTTTTTTCCTGAACAGCTCCAGTACGAAGGTTACGCAGTTTTGAGCGTACGAATGCAGCGCCCTTTCCCGGTTTTACATGCTGGAAATCCATAACGCGCCAAATGCCGTTATCTACCTCGATTGTTAAGCCCGTACGAAAATCATTAACTGAAATCATATTTGTTCCTCCTATGTAAATAACACTTTTTAACCTTCCGGAAGCTTTTTATAAGATAATAAGCTCTTTAGGGGAGTGTGTCAGAGATTCATTGCCATCTTCCTTAACCACTGTATCGTCCTCGATCCGGACACCGCCAAGCTTAGGAACATAAATTCCCGGCTCTACTGTAACAATCATGCCCGGCTCAAGAACCGTTTCTGATTTTGCGGATAATGACGGACTTTCGTGAACTTCCATTCCAAGGCCGTGTCCGGTTGAATGGCCAAAATACTCGCCATAGCCGTTCTCTGAAATATAATCCCTTGTCAAAGCATCAGCTTCTTTTCCGGTCATACCTGCTTTAATTCCATTCATGCCGCGAAGCTGGGCTTCAAGAACAATGGAATAAATCTTCTTCAGCTCATCACTTGGATTGCCGACTGCAATCGTGCGTGTAATATCTGAACAATATCCCTTGTAGTATGCTCCAAAATCAAAGGTTACAAAATCGCCCTTTTCAATTTCTTTTTCACTTGCCACACCGTGCGGAAGAGCTGACCTGTGGCCGGATGCGACAATGATATCGAATGATGAAGAAACAGCTCCCTGCTTTCGCATAAAGAATTCAAGTTCGTTTGAAACTTCAATTTCCTTCATGCCGGGCTGTACTACTGTAAGAATGTGCTTAAATGCAGCATCGGCGATCTCCGCAGCTTCCTTTAATATCTTAATCTCTGCTGCAGACTTAATCAAGCGTAACTTTTCCACCGCCTCAGACACCGGAACAAACTCAATTCCCTTCAGTTTGGAAGCATATGAGGAATAAGCTGCAAAGGATAAATGATCCTGTTCAAAGCCAAGACGCCTGATTGAAAGCTTTTCTGCCTGTGCAGCGACTTCGTCAAGAATCGGCCCCTTGTGCTGAACAATTTCATAGCCTTCAACCTGCTTGGCTGCCTGCTCTGTATATCTGAAGTCTGTAATAAAAACGGCTCCTGACAGAGAAACGAGCGCGACGCCCGATGAGCCTGTAAAACCGGTCATGTACCGTCTGTTATAATCGCTTGCAATAAGAAGTCCGTCAACATCAAGCTCCTTGAGCCTGTTTCTTAATTTCTCAATCTTCAGCATGCTGTTTCTCCCCTATCTTTGTATGTATTGCCTGCAGGGCAAACTGGTATCCCTGAAATCCGAGGCCGACTATCTGTCCGGCAGTGACCGGCGCAGTGACAGACTGATGCCTGAACGGCTCGCGGCTGTGAACATTGGAGATATGCACCTCAATCACAGGTAGAGGCACACTTGCGATTGCATCTCTTAAGGCATAGCTGTAGTGGGTAAACGCACCCGGATTCAGAACAATGCCGTCGTAGTGGCCATCTGAACCATGAATGGCATCTATCAGGTCTCCTTCATGATTGGACTGAAAGCACGTGACCTGAAACCCCTGCTTTTCAGCAAAAACCATCAGCTCCCGCTCAAGATCTGTCAGCGTTTTGCTTCCATAAATATCAGGTTCACGCAACCCAAGGCGATTCAGGTTTGGGCCGTTAATTACTATGTAGTGTCTCATCTTTCGACCTCCAAGCACGATGAGGACTCTCCTTCATGTGACAGATGTTTTCGTCAAAACGCTGCCTTAAACAATAGCCGCATGAATAAAAAGCCGACAAAAAATAGAATGTTCATTTTAGAACATTCTACCATACTTCATTGTGCGTTACCTCTATTGTTACGTGGAAGCGCTGCCCTTTTTTTTCGATTGAAGCTCATTTTGTTCAAAGGAAATGGAATACCCGATAAAGACCCCATATAAAATGTATAAACATATCATCGTAACCGTTGTCAGGCGCTCGAGTTCAAAGACTGTTTTGACGTTTGGAAAGATCGGATTCAAGAGGAAAAAGACAAGCGCCCATAAAGCGGCTCCATAGATCATGCCGACGAAAATAGACGAAAACCTTTTTAAAACTAAATAATAGACGAGTGCCGTTCCTACAGAAAGGAATCCGATAACCAGTACTCCCGCAAAATTTCCGATTGTGCCGTTTTTCCAGTCACCAAGAAGAAACGGCTGCAGCAGCATGTTCGGACTGATCTCTGTCATGTTCAGCACATAAGCCAAATAGCCGATTAAACTCCAGAAAATACCTCCTGCAAATCCGGTAATCATAGCTCTTGCGATAAACGGGAGACCCTCGCCCTGCTTATCATCCTGTCCATCTTCTATTCCTGCAGAATTAGACTGATAATCATCTGTCATATGTACACCTCCTACTTCTAGTATGTACATCCAATCCGAAATTCGATGCAGAAAATGTCTAACTGGCAAGTATTAGGATATACTACAGACGTACTTACCTGCAGAACCTTTCCGGCGCCCATAAATTGAAGAATAAAATATAACTGCCTAGAGGTTTATGCTGTTTTTATGTAGAATATAAACATAACATTCTCTTCCGTTTTGTTTAAAATCCGCTCAAAAAGAGAATAGATAGGTAGGTTGGTGAAAAATGTCAAAGCAGAACAAGCCCGCATATGGAGGGCAAGCAGTAGTAGAGGGCGTCATGTTTGGCGGCAAGCATCACTATGTTACAGCCATCAGACGGAAGAACAAGGAAATTGATTACTTCCGGCTGCCCAGAAAATCAAGCAGCTCACTGACAGCCCTTAAAAAAATACCATTTATCCGCGGAATCGCAGCAATCATAGAAGCAAGCGCAAATGGTACGAAACATCTCAACTTTTCAACAGACAGGTACGACCTTGATCCTGAAGATGACGAGAAGCTGAACGAGCCGAAAAAAGAATCAAAGCTGACGATGATACTCGGAGTTGCAGCAATCGGGGTCCTGTCCTTTTTATTCGGAAAATTCATCTTTACGCTTGTCCCGCTTTTTCTTGCAGAGCTTACAAGACCTGTTTTTTCATCGGATTTGTCACAGATCCTGATTGAAGGTCTTTTCAAACTTATTCTCCTGCTTGCCTATATTTACGCGATTTCCTTTACACCGCTGATCAAGCGCGTATTCCAGTATCACGGTGCAGAGCATAAAGTCATTAACTGTTATGAAAACGGTATGCCGCTCACAGTCGAAAACGTACAGAGCAACAGCCGCCTTCATTACAGATGCGGAAGCAGCTTCCTTCTTTTCACCGTGATTGTCGGAGTTTTCGTCTACATGCTCGTTCCCACTGAACCGCTTTATGTGCGCGTTTTGAACAGACTGGCGCTTATTCCCGTTGTGATCGGCATTTCTTTTGAGGTGCTGCAGTTTACAAATAAGCTCAGAGACGTGCCTGTCCTGAAATGGCTTGGATATCCGGGCTTATGCCTTCAGCTTCTGACCACAAAAGAGCCAGACAACGAACAGACAGAAGTCGCAATTGCAAGCTTCAATGAAATGCTCCGCCTGGAAAAAGAAACAGAAGAAGGTATAAAAACAGAACAAATTGTATAAGCTAAAACTTCATTAACTCATTTTCATCTTGGGAGGTGGACTCATGAAAAAAAGAATGAATCCATTTGTGATGATTGTGTTAGCTCTGGGAGGAATCGGGTTTTTAGTGACTCTCATCAGCAGGCCCGGCTTCCTCTTCAGAGAAATGCTCGTGTTTGCTGCTGTTCTAGCCATCATCTATTTTGTTGTCCGTTACTTTACAAAACAAAGAATGGGAAAAGACTCTTCCTCTTATTCCAAAGCTGCTAAACAGTCCAAAAGGCGTTTCAGCGACCGCAATCAGAGCAGCTCCCATTTGAAAAGTGTGTCAGCCCCTAAAAAGAGCAGCAAAACAAGCGCTCTTAAAAAGAAGCAGGCTTCACACCTGACCGTGATTGAAGGCAGAAAAGGCAAAAAGAAAAGCAGGGCTTTTTTCTGACCTGCTTTTCTTTTTGAATTAATATGTCCAGCGTTTAAGAAATTGTTCCGTCCGACTTCTACCTAGCTCAATCAGAGCTAGTTTTTTTTGTTCTGAGAGATCAAATTCTGTCGTGAGAATGCTTTCTACCGGCAAAAAAATGATGTTTCTCTCATGCCTGCTTGATACATGCCTGGCATCATGGGCATCTTTCATTGTTTCAAACAGCGCACCGTACATTTCAATCGCATTTTTAATCTGATTCCTCGGCCTTTCTTCATCTCTCGGGCTTAGCTTGATTCCAATAACAGGCCTGGCCTTTTCCTTAAAGAGCCAGATCGGAAAGTTGCTTAAAACTCCCCCGTCTACCACTATATTCGTCCCTTCAGCACTCGTCAGCTTAACAGGTTCAAAGAAATACGGAAGACTGCAGCTCATCAGCACAGCTCGCGCAACTGAAAACCTCTCGGGAACAAGTCCGTATCTGGGGAGATCATCAGGCAGCACAATGATCCTGCCGTTAGTGAGATCCGATGCGACAATCTTTAATGAACCGGGCCTCAAATCGCCAAAGGTGGAAACGCCCCTTTCCTTCAGCCTGGCTGCTATCCATTCCTCAAGCTTCCCGCCTTTATACAGACCGAGGCGCCAATAGAGGTTAAGCCATTTCATCAATTTAAATGGAAGAATGGAAGGGTTTTTCTCAAGAAACTTCCCAAGCTCCATATCGTCCATCATTCGGATAATTTCATCACTTCTGTATCCTGCTGCGATAAAGGATGCCACAATTGAACCCGCGCTTGTGCCTGCCACTCTTACAAACTGCAGCCCTCGCTGTTCAATTGCCTGATAGGCTCCAATCAGCGCAAACCCTTTTATGCCGCCGCCAGAGAAGACACCATCAATGTACACAGAAGTTCCTCCCCTCTTCTCCTATCCTTATAGTGTAAGATGAAGGCCGGAGAAATAGACCTTTTCCAGTTTTGGCGCAAGAAAAAAAACGAAAGCAGCTGCTTTCGTCTTTTTCAGGACTCGTTATCCTGTTCATTTTGTTTTTGTATCGCACGCAGGGTATCTACACGCGCTTCATCGCTTTCGAAAAACTGCACGAGATCTCCGATGCGGTCTATGGCGTTCCAGCTGAGGTGATGCTCAATGCCCTCAACATCGTTGTAAATCTTTTCTTCATCCACGCCGATCAAACGCATAAACTGCTCGAGCAGCTCATGACGGTAGACAAGGCGCTTTCCGATCTTCTTGCCCTTAGGCGTCAAAATAAGTCCACGGTATTTTTCGTATATGAGATATTCATCTTTGTCTAGTTTTTGGACCATCTTTGTCACTGAGGAGGGATGAACGGATAATGCTTCCGCGATGTCTGAGACACGGGCATATCCTTTTTCTTCTATTAAAATGTAGATTTGTTCAATATAATCTTCCATACTTGGTGTTGGCATGAGGTCCCCTCCAAAAAAACGTTCAAAACATAGGAAATCATTACAAGTGTACACTAGTTTGCAGGTCATGACAAGAAAGCTTGCAGGAGAAGCACAAGAAAAGAGCCGGATGTCCCGGCTCTTCCATTTCTTATAATCCGCACTTCAGCTGTGCACCGCAGCTTGTGCAAGTGTTGCATCCGCCAATGTCCTCAACTGTACCTTCACGGCATACAGGGCAAGTATTGCCCACTTCGTTTCCGATTGTTACATTTGTGGAGCGCAAAGCCTGGATTGTATCCACAAGAACAACTTTGCCTTTTTCTTTCGGTGCTTCTTCTGTTTCAGAGAAGGTATTCTCCTCCGCTTTTAATGTAAGGACCTGAGTGTCCCGGCTTCCGTCAACATAGACTGTTCCGCCTTTTGCTCCGCCTTTATACAGACGCTCATATACTTTTTGGACCTGGTCCACCGTATATCCTCTAGGAGCGTTGACCGTTTTGCTGATTGAACTGTCGATCCAGCGCTGGATGACGCATTGTGCATCTGCATGCGCTTCTGCACTCAGTTCCATAGCTGAGATAAACCATTCAGGAAGATTCTCCGGATCTGCATCAGGATTTTTATCCAGATACTCCTGTACGATATCTGCTTTTACTTCAATGAACTTGCCAAGTCTTCCGCTTCTGTAGTAAGAGAAGGAGAAGTATGGTTCTAGTCCAGTGGAAACCCCGACCATCGTCCCAGTGGATCCCGTGGGAGCAACAGTCAGCAAGTGTGAATTGCGGATACCGTATTCTTTAATATCTTCCAGGATATCAGACGGCATTTTGCTCATAAAACCGGTCTCAGTAAAGGCCTGGCGCAGTCTGTTCGTTTCTTCAGCCGTTTCGCCAGTCAAGAATGGGAAGCTGCCTTTTTCTTTTGCAAGCTCTACAGATGCTTTATACGCAGTGACAGCGATCGTTTCAAAGACCTTGTCAATGAGCTCGTTGCCTTCTTCAGAACCGTACTGTGTTTCACAGTAGATCAGAAGATCGTGAAGTCCCATAACACCAAGACCTACACGGCGTTCGCCTAGTGCCTGTTTTTTATTTTCATCAAGGAAGTACGGTGTTGCATCGATTACGTTATCCTGCATGCGGACACCGACTTCAACCGTTCTTTTCAGTTTTTCGAAATTGACGGTTTTTGTTTCTTTGTCTGCCATTTCAGCAAGGTTCACTGCAGCAAGGTTGCAGACAGAATATGGTGCGAGAGGCTGTTCCAATATTGTTATCGCACGGCTTTTTATCCGTACTTCTTACACTTCTCCTTCGTGTAAGTTCAGCATATCTTTTCATTACAAAAATACTGATTGATGTAATGTTGCGGCCTCGTGGGAGAATTATATTCTGATCTCTCAGGTTCATCTCCTATGCGTTGCCCCTGACTAAACGTTTAGGCTTAGCCTTCGGTTCGGATTCCCATCTCAGGGTTCCCGCTTCATTCCGCAATTTTTAACGTGAGGCAAATCAAGCTGCTCTACCACACGGATTCGTTGCAACTACCTTCTGTCCATACGCTTTAGCGTTTGTCATGTCATTGGCGTTATCAATGAAGAAAATGCCCGGCTCTGCAGAGTATGTTGCGCAGATGTTGATGAGGTTCCAAAGTTCTTTCGCCTTGATCGTACGGTACGTGCGCACTTTGTAGCCGAGTTTTTCCCACTCGCGAACGTCACCATGGTTATGCCAGTCTTCATTGTAAGCTTTCATTTCCTCTGCATTGTAGCTTTCAACATCAGGGAAGCGCAGCTCGTAATCGGCATCCTTTTCAACGGCATCCATGAAATCCTTTGTCAGCGTGACTGAGATGTTTGCTCCTGTAAGGAATTCTGAATTATGAACGGTATAGGTTCCGCCGACTGCAAGCTTCACTTCTGCGTCTTTAATGATTTTCTCGTTAAATCCGCCGTAGCCCGGAATCTGCTTGTAATTGACGATGCTTTGATACATAGCTTCCTCGTCCTGTGTAAGCGGCTTGAACTTCAGCTTTTCCTGGGCGTATTTCTTTATGGTTTCATCGTTTGTATTTTCAATCAGATAACGCAGGATACGGGGATTCTGCATTTTGGAAATAATGAATTCAATAATGTCAGGATGCCAGTCGGCAAGCATGATCATTTGCGCGCCCCTGCGCGACCCGCCCTGCTCAACCAGATGAGTCAGTTTCGCAATGTCATCAAGCCAGGATACCGACCCGGATGATTTGCCGTTGACTCCTCTTGCAAGGGTGTTTCTCGGACGCAGCGTTGAACCGTTTGTTCCAACGCCTCCGCCGCGGCTCATGATCTCCATGACCTGCTTGCGGTGTTCGGAAATGCCTTCGCGTGAATCCTGCACAAACGGCATCACGTAGCAGTTGAAATACGTCACATCTGTTCCTGCTCCCGCTCCGTATAACACGCGTCCGGCTGGAACAAAGTTCAGGCCGACGAGTTCCTGATAGAACTTCTCAAACCATTCCTTGCGTTTTTCTTCTGTTTTCTCAACAGATGCAAGACCTGTCGCATTCCGCTTGGCTATTTGCTCGTAATATACTTCAAGCGGTTTTTCTATAACGTCAAGAGAGCGGTGAATGACTCCTGATTCTACTTCTTCAGGCTTTTCAAGTGAAAGGCGGTACTCTTCTTCCACCTGAACGTGCGCCATTTTTGCCTGCCAGTCTATATCTAAGATGTACCCGAGGCCTCTTGCCGGGAATTTCGGATCTTCCTTAATTGTCAGAACGACAAAATCGCCTTTGGACAGCGTCAGCTTTTCAGTGTCTTTAAATGTGTACCTGTCAAGCATGACTAAACGCGATACACCTTTGTGTGTAAGCTTCATATCTTCTGTAATCGGATGAACTTGGGGAAAAAGTGAAATATCGTGGTTAAGCTTGTCCACATCAAGTTTCAGATTTTCATTCAGTGCAACGGTCATTCAAACAACTCCCCTATTATCTTTGTACTTGATTTAATTTATCACACAGCCATCCGTTTATCAATATATAGTGTTTCTTTTTCGTTCGACAATACTATATATGGATAAAAAGTCAGTCTGCTGTTATTTTGTCAAATTACAAACTTCGTAATTGAGTGTGAAAAAAAGAGAATAAAGAAGATAGGAGATTGAAAATCACTTTTTTTGAAGTAATTTGTCGCTTGCAAATTTCGAATCGAACAGAAAGCTAGAAAAATAAGGAACACATAGAAATAACTAGAAAATAAAAATAAACGAAAGCGACTTATTTCAGCCGCTTATCGTTTATAATTCCACTCATCCGATTCATATTTTTCAGCTGCCAGTTTCATAACTGCAGCGTGTTCTTCGTCAGTCAGTTTATACGATTCGAGCTTAATATTCAGCCCTTTTTCAAACCCTCTTCTAAACGCCTCTTTCGCCTCTTCAATCGTTACTTTCGTCTCTCTGAGAGCATTCACTGCTACTGCCTTATTTTTAAAGTTCTTCTGCATTCGTTCTTTTACCCTGTCACTCGGGTACTTAAACAGGCTGAACAAAAGATCTTCATCAAGATCAAGCAGAATCGATCCGTGCTGGAGAATCACGCCTTTTTGACGTGTCTGTGCACTGCCTGCAACTTTCCTGCCTTCAACGACAAGCTCATACCAGGAGGGTGCATCAAAGCAAACCGCTGAACGCGGATTTTTAAGCCCCTGCTTCTCTTCCTCCGTTCTCGGCACCGCGAAATAAGCATCAAGGCCAAGCTCTCTGAATCCCTGAAGAATTCCTTCTGAGATCACCCGGTATGCTTCTGTAACGGTCTTCGGCATCTCCGGATGGTCTTCTGAAACAATGACACTGTATGTAAGTTCTTTATCATGCAGAACGCCTCTGCCCCCTGTTGGCCTGCGCACAAAGCCGAGCCCATTTCGTTTAACAGCTTCAAAGTCAATTTCTTTTTCCGCCTTCTGGAAATAACCGACAGAAAGTGTCGCAGGATTCCATCCGTAAAAACGGATGACAGGCGGAAAGTTCCCTTCGCTGTTCCACTCAAGCAGCACCTCATCAAGCGCCATATTGTAAGCAGGAGAGCAGTTGCCCGAATCAATAAATCTCCAAATTTCTTTCTCCATGTTCATACCCCATTTTTCATGCTTAGGCTGTTTGTTAAATACATTCCGCTATCATAGTCTATCAAAAAGAATTCCAGGATGAAAATAAATAACTCTGATTCATGGATGACAATTTGACCCTGCTCTTATATAATTATACTTGTCCAATAAACAGAAGTTTACATGAACCAGCCCGCATAAAGGGTATAAAAAAGGAGTCGGGTCAGCTTGACAACATGGATTTTCTTATTAATTTTAGTCGGCGCAATTGCAGCCTACACAATCTTCTCTTATTTTTACCAGCGTAAAATTATGAAAACATTAACGGAAGAGGAATTCCGTGCAGGATACAGAAAGGCTCAGCTCATTGATGTCCGCGAGCCGAACGAATTTGAAGGCGGCCATATTCTTGGCGCAAGAAACATCCCAATGTCACAAATGAGACAGCGCCATAAAGAAATCCGCAAAGACCAGCCTGTTTATCTTTATTGCCAAAACACAGTAAGAAGCGGACGCACAGCGCAGATGCTTAAGAAAAAGGGCTATTCAGATCTTTACACATTAAAAGGCGGCTTTAAGGGCTGGAGCGGAAGAATTAAGACGAAGAAGTAAATAACAAAAAAGGATTCGCCAGCGGCGAATCCTTTTTCTTATTGCTTCTGATAGCGGAGAATCGGCTTGCGTGCTGCCGTTGTCTCATCAAGACGTCCAACAACGGTTGTATGAGGAGCTTCCTGAACCATTTCTGGGTTTTCCTCTGCTTCTTTCGCAATTTGAAGCATAGCATCAATGAATGAATCAAGTGTTTCTTTTGACTCTGTTTCCGTCGGTTCAATCATGATGCACTCCTCGACATTAAGCGGGAAGTAGATCGTCGGCGGATGGTAGCCGAAGTCAAGAAGGCGCTTTGCGATATCAAGCGTGCGCACTCCGAGTTTTTTCTGGCGTTTTCCTGATAAAACAAACTCATGCTTGCAGTGTCTGTCAAACGGCAGATCATAGGCTTCTGAAAGTCTTCTCATCATGTAGTTTGCATTCAGAACCGCATACTCTGTCACTGCTTTTAAGCCGTCTGGCCCCATTGTGCGGATATACGTATATGCACGCACATTGATTCCGAAGTTGCCGTAAAACGGCTTGACTCTTCCGATGGACTGAGGTCTGTCATAGTCAAATGCATATTTGTCATCACGTTTCACAAGAACAGGCTTAGGAAGATACGGAATCAGATCTGCTTTTACACCGACAGGACCTGAACCCGGTCCTCCGCCGCCATGCGGCCCGGTAAACGTTTTGTGGAGATTTAAGTGAACCACGTCAAATCCCATATCTCCGGGACGAGCCTTGCTTAGTACGGCGTTTAGGTTGGCTCCGTCATAGTACAGCTTGCCGCCTGCATCATGCACGATCTTTGCCATGTCCAGAATATTTTCCTCAAACAGACCCAGCGTATTCGGATTTGTGAGCATCAGCGCAGCGGTATCATCTCCTACTACACGCTTCAGATCTTCAAGATCGACGAGTCCATGTTCATTTGATTTAACAGTGACCGTTTCAAAACCTGCCACTGTAGCAGATGCAGGATTGGTTCCGTGTGCAGAATCAGGTACGATGACCTTTGTGCGTCCAGTGTCGCCGTTTGCTTCGTGATACGCACGGATCATCATAAGTCCGGTCCACTCTCCGTGGGCACCCGCTGCCGGCTGAAGCGTGACTTCATCCATTCCTGTAATTTCTACAAGGTGCTCCTGAAGGTCATACATCAGCTCAAGAGCTCCCTGTACGGTACTTTCATCCTGAAGCGGATGGATATGGGCAAGCCCTGCCATGCGGGCAACATTTTCGTTTATTTTCGGGTTGTACTTCATCGTGCATGAGCCAAGCGGATAAAAGCCTGAGTCCACTCCATGATTGCGCTTTGAAAGAGCTGTATAGTGCCTCATAATATCAAGCTCTGATACCTCCGGCAGTTCAGCTTCCTCTGTGCGGAGATAGTCAGCGGGAATGAGTTCATCTGCTGATTGTTCGGGAATATCCATATCAGGCAGGCTGTAGCCTGTTCTTCCAGGCTTTGTCAGTTCAAAAATCAATGGCTGATTCTCGTTATTCATGTCCATCCCCCAATTCCAAAACAAGTTGATCGATTTCTTCTTTCGTGCGAAGTTCTGTCACAGCTACGAGCATGTGATTTTCAAGCTCAGGATATACGCTGCCAAGATCGAAGCCTCCGATGATGCCCTTTTCAATCAGGCGGGCATTCACTTCTTTCACCGGTTTATTTAATTTAACGGCAAACTCATTGAAGATCGGTCCGTCAAATGGCACGTCAAAGCCTTTTTCTTTAAATGCCTTTTTAGCGTAGTTTGCTTTCTGGATATTCTGCAGAGCCATTTCTTTGACTCCTTTTCTTCCGAGCGCTGTCATGGCAACAGACGCTGCAAGTGCATTCAAAGCCTGATTTGAACAGATGTTTGATGTCGCTTTATCACGTCTGATATGCTGTTCGCGTGCCTGAAGCGTGAGAACAAATCCTCTGCGTCCCTGGTCATCCTTTGTCTGTCCGACAAGACGGCCTGGCACTTTGCGGATCAGTTTCTGAGTGACAGCAAAATAGCCGCAGTGCGGGCCGCCAAATGCTGTTGGGATACCAAACGGCTGAGCGTCGCCGGCAACAATGTCCGCGCCGAATGCTCCCGGAGGTGTTAAAGCTCCAAGGGCGAGCGGGTTGGAAGAGACGATAAACATGCTTTTGCCTGTATGGGCAATTGGCTCAATGTCCTTAAGAGGTTCAATCTGGCCGAAGAAGTTAGGATATTGAACTACGACCGCTGCTACATCATCAGACATTTCCTGCTTTAATGCCTCAAGATCTGTGACGCCGTTTTTGACAGGCACTTCCACCACTTCAATGTACTGTCCTTTTGCATACGTTTTCAGCACATCTCTGCTTTCCGGATGAACGGCTCCTGACACAATGACCTTTTTCTTTTTCGTCTGTCCGCAGGCAAGCATAGCCGCTTCAGCAAGTGACGTTCCGCCGTCATACATAGAAGAGTTGGCTGCATCCATGCCTGTAAGCTCTGCGATCATCGTCTGAAATTCGAAGATTGCCTGCAGTTCGCCCTGTGAAATCTCAGGCTGATACGGCGTGTAGGCCGTATAGAACTCCGATCTTGAAATCACATGATCCACAATAATCGGCATGTAATGGTCATACACTCCCGCTCCAAGGAAAGAGGCATTGCTTCTTAGGTCTTTATTTTTAGCAGCAAGCGCGCTCATCTCTTTCATTAGCTCTGTTTCCGATTTAGCCTTCTTGATGCTGTATTCGCCCTTAAATCGAACACTTTCAGGAATGTCTTGAAAAAGCTCATCAATTGATGCTACTCCGACAGCTTGAAGCATCTCCTGCTGATCTTGCTCTGTCATCGGCAAGTAACGATGTTTCATGGATGTATTCCCCTTTCAACCCGGTTTATTTTTTTGGTCGCTTATAAAAAGGCGTCTGCACGACAACTGCTTTCAAGCGTTTTTTACGTACTTGAACAACCACTTCAGTGCCGGGCTCGGCAAATTCTTTCTTAAGCAGTGCCCAACCGATATTCTTTTTAAGTGTAGGAGATTGTGTGCCGGTTGTAATTTCCCCGATCTGCTCTTCTCCTGCAAACACCTCATAGCCGTATCGCGGTATGCCTTTATCGATCATTTCAATTCCGGCAAGCTTTCGGTCCGGTCCGTTTTCTTTTTGATCCTTTAACACAGCTTTGCCGTTGAAATCACTTTCCTTGTTCGGTTTCACGGCAAATCCGATGCCTGCTTCTATCGGGGTAATAACTTTGGAAAGTTCCTGTCCGTAGAGCGGCAGGTTCGCTTCAAAGCGAAGCGTATCACGGGCGCCAAGTCCGCATGGCAGCAGACCATCTTCTTTTCCGGCTTCCAAAATCGCTTTCCAAAGCTCAGGAGCTTTTGACGCGGCGCAGTAAATCTCAAAACCATCTTCACCTGTATAGCCTGTTCTTGATACAAGAGCAGAGGCTCCTGCAATGTTTACGTCATCTTTGAATTTAAAAAACTTGATTTCACTTAAATTTGTATCCGTGAGTTTTTGAAGGATTGACTCAGCAAGCGGTCCCTGGATAGCGAGCTGGGCGACATCTGAAGATACATTGTGCAGTTCCGTGTCCCCGAACAGCTGGGAGTTCAGCCAATCAAAATCCTTTTCAATGTTGGATGCATTCACTACAAGGAGATAATGCACATCTGATTTTTTATAGATTAATAAATCATCCACCGTTCCGCCGTCTTCATAGCACATAGCGGTATACTGCGCTCCTCCGTCTTTTAAAAGAGCAACATCGTTTGTCATTGTTTTTTGAAGAAATGCAAGGCTGCCAGTGCCCCTCACTTCAATTTCCCCCATGTGGGATACATCGAACAAGCCTGCTCTTTCGCGAACAGCTTCATGTTCTTCTTTAATAGAAGAAAACTGCACCGGCAAGTCCCAGCCGCCGAAATCAATCGTTTTTGCACCCTGCTCTTTGTATAAGTCAAAAAGCGGTGTCCGCTTTAAATCCGCCATTTCATCGCCTCCCGGTATGATCCTCTTTTTTTCATCAAAAAAAGGACAGAGAACTCCCTTTAATGGAAGTCTCTGTCCCTGCACCTGAAAGTTTACCCGGCCTAATAAAATGGCCGAGCTTTCCCCTTTGGTGGTTTGCCGCTTTCACAAACTCTCTCCAGAGTTGCGTCAAGCAAGAGTTCTTTTGCCTGAGAGATTCACATCAGTTTGCTCCTTCGGCGCTGCATGCGTATGCTGCAGTCTCTCCCCTTGCTCTCATCCGCTCATATTTTTTCATTAATTGGTGATACTGATAAGTAGACATTTTAGACATTATGACATTTTTGACATAAGAAGCCTGCTGACTGAAAACTGAGTAAGTTAGCAACTTTCTTACTTATTAACATCCTACCATTAAGGTCTTTATTCATCAATCACTTTTTTCACAAATGTTTTGTTTAAAACACATTGGAATGTTCGTGTTTTACTGTCTTTTCATCTAATCCATTGTGATAACCTGCTATTTTACCACTTAACGTGAACAATAGAGAAAGATCTACTCTTTTTTGAAAGGGCTGTCAATCATGAACGTTAAACTGAAATTTGACTCCGCGTGGCAAGATATATTTCTTAAAAAGCTTGATGACGACGGTCCGTGGGCCAGCTGGGAGAATTACAAATTAGCATGCGCCGTGCAAAAGCACCTGATTGTTCCTTCCTTTGAAGGGCTTCAAGCTCCAAATCACCTGACAGACTTCACTCCTCTTCCCCATCAGTTGGAGGTTGCAAGGCAGGTGGTGGAAAACATGAACGGAAAGGCCATCCTTGCAGATGAGGTAGGACTTGGAAAAACAATTGAAGCAGGCCTCATCGTCAAGGAATATATGATTCGGGGACTCGCTAAGAAAATTCTCATCCTCGTTCCTGCCTCTCTTGTTTCCCAGTGGGCAAGAGAGCTTCATGAAAAGTTCTATATTCCAGCCGTTGAGCAAAAGAAAAGCTACGTATGGGAAGCCTGCGATGTAGTGGTCTCTTCCATTGATACGGCAAAAAGAAGCCCCCACCGGGAAATTGTTCTTAACCAGCAGTACGACCTGGTGATCATCGATGAAGCTCATAAACTGAAAAACAGCAAAACGAAAAACTATGAATTTGTTCAGAGCCTGAAAAAGAAATACTGCCTGCTTCTTACTGCAACGCCCATTCAAAACCGCGTAGAAGAGATTTTTAACCTTGTATCTCTGCTGAAGCCCGGACATTTAGGCAACGAAGCTTATTTTTCAGAAGTATTTTCTGCCAAGAACCGCTCTTTGGAACACCATGAGCACCTTCAGGAACTCGTGAACAAAGTCATGATCCGAAACCGCAGAGGAGATACGGGCATTGAATGGCCTAAACGACATGTTGAGACCGTTCCGATCGAGCTGTCTGAGAGTGAGCGCCAGTTGTATACGGCTATATCACGTCTCAAAACATTCGGCGCCTCTTCCGCCAGCACGTTTTCAATCATGACGCTGCAAAGAGAGGCATGCTCAAGCAGGGAAGCTGTCTACATGACGCTGAAAAAAATGGCCGAGCGCCCCGAAGGCGAAGCATCCCCTCTTCCAGACTCTGTCATTGAAGAGCTGATGAACTGCATTAATGAAGTTGACGGAAATTCCAAAGCACAGCGGACGGTTGAACTGATTCAGCAAATCAATGACAAAGTCATCATTTTTACAGAATACAGGGCCACCCAGTTTTATCTTCAGTGGTTTCTTCAGCAGCACGGCATTTCATCTGTTCCTTTCAGGGGAGGATTCAAGAGGGGCAAAAAAGACTGGATGAAAGACCTTTTCAAAAACCGGGTTCAAGTACTGATTGCGACAGAAGCTGGCGGGGAAGGAATCAACCTGCAGTTCTGCAATCACATTATCAACTATGATCTTCCCTGGAATCCGATGCGGCTTGAACAGCGGATTGGACGGATTCACCGTCTCGGGCAGGAAAAAGATGTCCACATTTATAATATGGCAACAAAAAACACCGTTGAAGAGCACATTCTGAAACTTCTCTATGAAAAAATCAACCTGTTTGAAAAAGTCATCGGCGAGCTTGATGAAATACTGACAAAACTTGAGATATCCAATTTCGAAGATCACCTGCAGGACATCCTGTTTAAATCTAAAAGCGATGGAGAAATGAAAATTAAGATGGAAAACCTGACATCCATCCTGCATTCTGCAGAACAGGAACACACAAAACAGAGAATGGAGGGATAACCAATGCAGCAGCAGCAGATCAGCGAGTTCCTTGAAACCTTTTTCACGGCCAATTCATGTGACATTACAGAAAAACAGCCTGGCTATATGACGATCCAGCTGACAGTGGACATGGATAAAGAATTGATGAACAGGCCGTTTTACTGGACATATCTTGAGAAAACAGGCGGTGTGCCGAGTCCGATGCAGCTGACTTTAATAACAGATGCCAAACGGGCACCAGCTGATTTGAAAGGGGAAATCATGCACTTCGGAGCACCAAGACTGCACCAGATTTTCCGGACTGCCAAAAAATTCGGAGGCCATATCCGCCTCTATGAAAACCCGCCGAACACGGGAAGCTCTCAGTCCCTGCATCCATGGCTGGGTGTAAATGTCATGGTATCCTATCAGAGCGACAAGAAAAAAGATCATCTCTATTCCATTGGACTTCACCTGATCAGCGGAGCCATCATAGAAGATTTTCAGGATCATTTGGAAAACATGGCCCTCACTCCCAGAATTCCTGATTTGTGTTTTACAACTTCGCCAATGATTAAAGTTCAAAGCGGCCTCTTGCGAATTCAAAATTATATACAAGCTAAATTTGAACAGGATGACCACACCTGGGCTGATGATGCAAGACAGCGCTGGAATTCAGATATGATGCTGCTAAGCCATTTTTATGAAGATCTTGAAGAAAAACCAGAATCGTACCATCTTGAAAAAGAAGCCTTGAAAGAGCTGTATGATCCTCACATTCATGTCTCGATTACAAACGGCGGGTTATTCTATTTATCGAGGACTGCCCTCGCTTAATGTCAAAATTTGCGCAAAAAATGATTTTGGTGTCATAAAATCATTTTTTGCCTTTTTATTTTTGCTGAAGAATGGCTGTCGAAGAAAACAGTAAAATCAAGCCAAAATGCCCATATAAAAGGAATATAATTCTAATTACTAGTAATTTTTTGAAAAAAATGAAAATATTTTTTTCTCTCGACATATTTCAGCACAATAAATGAAAATGAAATTTTATACTAGTAGTAAATTAGATAGACAACACGAAGTGACAAAAGAAATACTTTGTTTTTGATGCAGTGTCAGAGTTACACATAATCAGACAAAGGCAAACCTGCTGAAAAGCCGGGACGCAAAGTCACAGATCTAACGTTCTACGGAGCTATGATGGCTGGACTGCCTGAAATACTATTGCGTATTTTAGGAGGAGTTACAATGGAAGTGTTAATGGAGGAGTTTCAAAAGCTTGATCAGGAATGGAAAGAGTTGATTCTGTCGGCTTTGGAGATGGGTATCAGCAAAGAGGAAATCAGAGAGTTTTTGAAAACGCAAACAGTTTAAAGTTGACAAACAGCTGCAGTCTGTATTTTTTTTTCGTAAATTCGTTCTGTATATATAACAATCCCTTCGCTATATGCTATAATACGACTGGGAAGGTGATTATATGATTGGTGAACGCATACGAAAATACCGCAAAGAACGTGGACTGTCACTATCAGAGCTTGCCGATCGGGCCGGAGTTGCCAAATCATATTTAAGCTCAATCGAACGGAACCTGCAGTCAAATCCTTCTGTTCAATTTCTCGAAAAAGTCTCTTCCGTCCTTGGGGTCTCAATGAATACACTTATTCTTGAAGACCAGTCACAAAACATGAAACAGGCAAACCTTGATCATGATTGGGCAAATCTGGTCAAAGAGGCAATGGATTCAGGTGTTACAAAGGATCAGTTCAGAGAGTTTCTTGAATTTAACCGCTGGAAAATGAACCAGGAAAAATAACAGCACCATGCAAAAGGTCTTCTTACCCCTTTTGTATGGTGCTGTTTTTACGTACGCTATCCTTTTCTGTCAAATTCGTATCCTGTTCCCATATTTTGCTGATAGGCTGACAGCGGTATTTTCTTTACAGCGTGAACAGCCTGTATCGCTTTATGGGAGGTAAGATCCTTTGAACAGACAGGACAAATCCACTGATATGATTTGCTGCTGCTGAAAGATGGCTGATAGCACTGACTGCAAAGTTTTTTATACATCGCTTTTCCCCTTTTCATCCAATCAGCAGCCGGATCCAGTGCAAATGAGCCAAAAGAACAGCAGAATACAGAAATGCAGCGGCAATTGAAAGGACTTTAATTATCGGTGATGACGGCACACGCCCCGTGAAAACAAACAAAAGCAGAAATAATGAAAATGACAGCTTACTACATGTAAATACCGCAGGATGTATCTCATACAGAATCCTCATAACAGGATTGGCTTCTGTAATCAGCTCATAATGCAGACCGGCAAGGGTCAATGCTGCGTCCATACCATTTAAAGCTGCTAACATCAAAAAGAGTGCCTTCAACACATTTCCGCCTTTATTCTTAATAAAGAACAAAAAGAGCAAACTTAATCCGTCTACTAAAAGTATATACCTCTTCAGCGAATAAAAACAGGTTCAAATTCCGCTATTTTTCTTTTTAAAGAACGTTTACCGCCGATTTCCTCCAATTTTCTTTAATAATCTTACTAAATTTAAACATTATAAAGAACAATCACTAGCATGCCGCATTCTTCATTAAAAACAAAAAAGCCTGTCTTTGCAGGCCCCCTCTTTCTCAATCTCCTCCGCCGCCACCGCCGCCGCAGTCTCCCCCGCCTGAATCCCCGCCGCCGAAGAATCCAGAATCAGAATGGCAGTCTCTGCCATTGTCTGAACTCGTATACGTATAACCAGAGGAGTCCCTGTGCCTGCTCCTTTTTTTGTTATCACCAGCGATCCCCATTACTGCCAAAATTCCGACAAATACAACCATTAAGAAAAATCCCATTTTAAATCCCCCTTTGAATAGCAGCATGTTTTTTGGAAAAAATAACTAACAAGGACGGTGAATATCATGAGGAAAACCATTTTGCTTTTGCTGCTTCTCCTTATATACGGTCTGCAGCCGGCTTTGGTTTCACAATCAGCAAATGTTTATGCGGAAAAGCATACAGACTGGAAAAACGTAGCGGTGAAAGAAACGAAAAAAAGATATCCGCTCTCACAAGTATTGTTTACCCAAAAAATCTGGGACAACACCAAGAAAAATCAGACGGTCAAACAATACAAGGTGACATTGCGCGAGGGAATGAAAGACATCGGGGTGTTTGTCACCATCTCTTACGATGCAAAAACAGAAAAAATCAAAAAGATACAGGTTCTGGAAGAAGCGGATTAAACCGGTGTAGAACACGAAAGAAGGTACCTCTCTCCAGGGTACCTTCTTTCATTGAAGCTATTTTCTTCTTTTTAAGAAAAACATAAATGCAAAGGGAAGGATACCGAACCACCTGCTTGCAAACGGCGACTTCTCCGTTTTTCGCATTGTTTTTATTGCCTTCCGCTCTTCTTTTGGAGTATCCATATATCTGACCAGCTGCTGAGTCATATATTTCACATAATCATTCGTAGACACTGCAAACACACCTCATACGCACTTTTTAGCTAGTATGCCGCGTTTCCAGCTCTTTTATACGTTCAATCAGTTCATCTGCCAGCTGTTCTATGGTTTTTCCCTCTGTTTTGATTTTTATCGTACAGTCCTCATATGCATTTACGCGTGACTCATAGAGCGATGAAAGCTCTTCTTTTGAAGCTTTTGAAGCTAGCGGCCGGTTTTCATCCTGCTGCACACGTTCAAAAATGACATCAAGATCGGTTTGAAGGAAAATCACAATGCCGCTCTCTTTCATTTTTTCCCTGTTCACTTTGCGCACAGGCAGTCCGCCGCCTGTCGTTATCACAGCATTTTCGGAAGGCGCACGCTCAATCATCTGTGTTTCTAGTGAACGGAACACCTCTTCCCCGTCTTCTTTAAAGATGTCTTTGATCTGCTTTCCTGCTGCGTGTTCAATCATTTGATCAGTATCTAATACAGGGCATCCGAGTTTTTCGGCAAGAACCTTGCCTACAGTCGTTTTTCCGGTCCCCATAAATCCCGTGATAAAAATTGGCTTCACTGCTGTTCACTCCGCTTGTTTTTCAACTACCTTACCACAGAATCAGGATGCAGGGAACTGCTCTGCAGGTAAATCAGTAGACCGTCCAATCAGTCATTTCTCCGGAATTCAGATTGTACGTATATTTTGCTGATGAAAAATGGCCTGTATTAAGTTTTGCAGCAAGTGATACCAGCAGTTCGCCTTCACCTTTTTCAGCAGCCGTATAAGTGATGGAACCATCGTCCGTCTTTATTTCATAGTGGTTTACCCCTTCTTGATCAGCAATGGACTGCATCGAATGCTGAACACCGCAAAGGAGCAGATTCTCAAGAATCATTGAACGTTCTCTCTCGCTGTAAAACTTTTTTTCTGCTGTGAATACTGCTGTCTGGTGAAGGAGGATCAGCAAGATAAAGAATGCGATCATTGAAACAGACGGCAGGATAAATCCTTTTTCATTTCTCATCCAGACCGCTTCAATCCTAAAAAGCTTCTGAATGTGCACCTGTAGGTTTTGCCTGAAGTACTGACAACTGTGAGCAGGGCTCCCCCTTCGATTTGGGTGAATTGCATATCCTTCACATGTCTCAAGCAAATAATGTGGCCGGTGTTATTCACCTGTCTACGAATCATCGTTCCATACTTTTCAAATTCAATGCTTCTTCCCGTTTTCGAGGTAAATGAAAGCATTTGGTCCTGGACTTTGAAGCCGGTGCCTTCTCTGAATTCAATGGCTGCCTGCTGCTGAAAGATCTCCCATTCCAGCGGATTTATGTCCCGTTTATCTTCCGACACTCTGTATAGATGGGGAATAAGCAGAGCTGACGATGCTGTAATCACAGCGAATATACTGAAAGAAAACAGCATATTCAAGAACGTAAAACCGCTATGGTCTGAAAGAATAGAGGCATTCCGTTTCGAGCTTGCCTTTGTAGCTCCACTCAATGCATGCTTTTTCGAGCTCTCCCGAAGCACTCCAGCTGATATCCTTTCCTTCTTCATTGTGTTCTCCTTCCTTATACGCGCGCTTTTCAATGATTGACTGCAATTCAGTGACTGCTTCATGTTTAAGGCGCGTTTTTTCCCGTTCCTGACTGATATACATAGAGGCAGGGATCAAAATCAGCGAAATCATAGACCAGATGCTAAAAGCCATAACCGTCTCAGCCAATGTAGTGCCGCTATCGTTCCTCAACGCCCATCCTCCCCATCCCCATGTAAAAAATCATGTTATATCGTTTTTTGCGGTATTGCATGACAATCGTGCCGCTGTCAGAGAGCCTCCCGTCAGGAGTAAACTGAACTCTCGCTTCCATCGTGGAAGGCGTTAGCAGGATATCGGAATCATACGAAACGGTATAGAGTCTCTTCGGGGATATCCCCCCTTCTGTACCTATATACCTGTGGTTAGCAGGGTCAAATAACAGGACGATCGTTTTTTTATTTGAAATAGCGTACTGCTGGGCATATAAAAGATCCTGTTCAAGAGTCTTGAAGAAAAGCTGAGCAGGCTTTTGACTTTGAAATGGCTGAAGGATGAAAACAGCCGTCCCTGTCATCACAGTAACGATGCTGATTACGATGACGGTTTCCATAAGCGTGAACCCTTTATTCGGCTGCAGACGCCTCACCGACTTTTCCCTCCGAATCAATAGTAAGCGCCGTGCCATTTGGACATGCAGGTGCTTCTTCAAGGTACCCTGCCGTCACAAGGGCTTCGATCGTCGCAGTCTTTTTCGTTTCAATCTGATAGGCGGAGGCTTGGGCCTGAACCGTATTTTTTAGCCCTTCACATCCTTTGCTCTGGATGTTTGCGTGATGCTTTGTAATATTGGGAATGGTGATCAAAAGCAGGACGGATATGACAAGAAGGACAATAAGCATTTCAATCAGTGTAAATCCCTTTTCATTTTTAACCATAATCAGACTCCTTTCCCGTTATAAAGCTTCCATCATGTGATACATGGGCATAATCATTGACAGATACATGATCAGCACTGTAATTCCCACGGTTATATAGGCTGCAGGCTGAATCATCAGCAGCCATTTCATTGTTTTGTCTTCAAGCCTTTCAAGAACAAACTGGCTGTATGTATACAGCTCTCTTGCAAGCCTTCCATTTGCTTGTCCATGGCCGACGACCTGACTCATTTCCTTTTCGTAAAAACAGTTATGGCTTATGAGGGTTTCAAATCTCTCCCCCTTTTTTAAATGTTCAATAAACCATTTGGCCTCATCTCTGTAAAACGGAAGAAAATTCTGATGTTCAAAAACCTTGAGAGATTCATAAATCGATAAACCGCTTTTCAGGAGGTTGCTCAGCTGCAGGGCAAAATAGTAGCTGTTAATGAGGACAATGATTTTTTTCCATACCGGAATTTTCAGCATAAATCTCATTTTTCTCTGAGGTTTAAAGGCTCTCAGCCGGACCATGTAATAAACACCGCCAAGCATCAGCAGGACGAGGCTTCCAATCACCGCTGATTTTACTGCTTCAAACAGGAAAAACAGAAAATGTGTCAAAAAACTGGGTTCAAGGTTCATGGAATGGTAGATCTGCTGAAACTGAGGGGCAATGACAGATTGTGAGAGGTAAAAGAGAATGCCAATTGTGAAGAAGAGAAAAAGAGGATATTGCATAACCTTCTGCCATTTTTCGCGCTGCACGACTTTTCTGCTGAGCATATCTCCAGCTTCTTTGAAGGCGGCATCCAGATCCCCGTGCTTCTCGGCAAAATACAAATAGCTTAGAACTTCACGGTGAAAGGATAATTCTTCAAAAGCCGAACGGATCGACTGACCTGCAGAGAGCCTTCGCAGACAATGAGCCACATCCCCGCTTTTATCTGCGCGAAGATCAATAGAAGTAAATTTTAACGCTTCATTTAGTGTATAGCCCTTTTCTAAAAGATTGCTCATCCTCTTCAGAAATTGCGATTGATCCTTAAGGCTCCATCTTTTTTTAGTCTTCATAGGCATACATCCACTTATGAAGAGCATAAGACGGCAAGTACCCCAGGGCAATCCCCTTCTTTATCGCATCCTTTAAGGTGGCATAATCACATTCGACCTTTTCCCCGCGTGCTTCTTTTATGGCAAGTGTAAGGTTTTTCCCGTACAGCATTTCAAAGATTCCAAGTCTCCTGACGTTTCTCATTTTTTTACACTGCGGTGAGCATTCGCCCTCGCAAAATGGACATTTGACACCGACAAGCCTCTGAGCAACGACAGCTAGAAAGGTCTGCTCAATTTCAGACAGGCTTACATCAAATTCAAGCATTCTGTAAATCGCGCCTTTGGCATCTCTTGTATGCATCGTCGACAGAACCAAATGTCCTGTGAGCGCTGCCCTGATTGCAATTTGTGCAGTTTCCCGGTCTCTGATCTCACCGACCATTATGATATCCGGGTCGTGCCTGAGTATGGCCTTCAGCCCGACCGCATACGTGATCCCCGCTTTTTCATTAACCTGTACCTGCAGAACCTCGGAGCTTTTCGTTTCAACCGGATCCTCAAGCGTTATAATGCTCCGGTTAAAATGTTTTTTGGCATAATGAATGAGAGAATAGAGAGTCGTTGTTTTTCCGGAACCGGTTGGACCCGTAAAAACCATTAAACCGTGGGAATGGTTTAGAAAAGAGAGAAGTTTTTGTGCGGACTGCGGAAAAAGCGACAGTTTGGTAACGGAAGGAATGCAATCATTCGGGAGGATTCTGATCACTAGACTTTCTTCAAATACGGTAGGAAGAGTGGACATGCGAAGCTGAACATTGATTGCCTCATTTGACAGAGCAAGTGAACCGTTTTGCGGCCTCCTTCTCTCGCCAATATCCATAGAGGCAAGAAATTTAAAATGGGCAATAATCCTGCCGCAGACCTCTTTGCGGATAATCCTTTTTTCAATGAGATCATCATCGATTCTGTATTGAATGACCGCGTCTGTTTCCCTGGGAACAAAATGAATATCAGAAGCGTTAAGCTCACAGGCTTCTTCAACAATTCTTTCACTGAGCAATTCGATGGAATTCATGATTTCCTCCTTTCTGTGCGGCTACTGAAAGACTACCTCATTTAAAGAGAAAGCGCACATACCGAAAAGTCAATTTTCGGGACAAATCAGGAGTTCTATAAGGGCGAAAACCTCATTTTCCCCTTGAAGAAAAACAAAAAATAGAGCGGCAATGAATAATTTTACCAGTTTTGCCCATACTGTATAAAGTCTTTAATGGGCTATAGCCAAGCGGTAAGGCAACGGACTTTGACTCCGTCATGCGCTGGTTCGAATCCAGCTAGCCCAGTACGAAAAGCGGAGCCTTCCGTTTAGCTCCGGGAGTCAGATAAGGAAACGCCGAAACGGCTGTTCAACCTTTGCACAGCCCCCCTTAACACAAAAAAACCTGCGGATAAAAACATATCCGCAGGTTTTTTAAGCGTTTCTTTTCGCATAATAAATATATGGCTTCCTCTTAGATTTGAGCAATGACGGTTTTAGATAGTAAACCCTGTACCCGCTGTTCAGGATTTCATATTCTATATATTTCAGCTTGTTCTTTTTAGCAAACTCTTTGGAAGCTTTTTCAATGCTTGACTCATCTGTAATAAAATTCGGGCTGGAGTAGTCTGTTGCTACATTCCGGTTGCCAATGCCTTCTAAGAAAAATTGAATTTCTGTCATCATCATTCCACCCTTTTCGTTCTTTATAATGAACCATCTGTATTCACTATACAAAGAAAAGGCTGAAATGAAAATCTTCAAATTCGGGCAAATTTTTAAATTATCACATCATTACTAGGTATTTCTGCATAATTCTCATGAATTCTTATTATTTTGTTCCCTATAAAGAACGGGAGAGCTTTTTATGAAACGGATTTTTGTACTTCTTTCTTTTTAGAAAGCTTTGTCAGGGCTTGAGGATTATAGCCGACGACCAGTTTTTTTCCGTCTGTGATAATAGGCCTTCTAAGTAGTTTGGGCTCGTCGATGATCAGTTTTATCACATCTGAAAGCGGCAGTTCATCTATATCCAGGTTCAGTTCCTTGTATGTCTGGCTGCGGGTCGCCAGAATCTCATCCATGCCGTCTGTTGTAAGCTGAAGGATTTTTTGAAGTTCTGAATAAGTAGGAGTTTCGCGAAACAAATGTTTTTCATTGAAATCAACGTTATGTGCCTTAAGCCAATGCTTTGTCTTTCTGCATGATGTACAGCTCGGATAACTATAAAAAACCAATTCGTTCATTGTCTTCATCTCCCATTTTATATTGTTTTTTTATGATCAATTTTGTTTAGACGGCAGCTGTTCAACTTGTATAAACCAATTGTATAGCAATTGTTTAACTTTTGTACAGCAATAAGCCTCGAGTTCAACAAACTTTTTTTTAGGTTTGTTTACACTTTGTGACATAATTGGTACTTCTAGAATGTAAACGCTATTTACAAGGACGTTGGACGTACTTTATAATAAAAAAAGTGATGGACTTAGGGACTTAAACAAAGGAGGGATTGACATATGGATCGCATGTTCCGAGTATTAGGCTTCTGGACTGGCATCTTCGCTGTCATGTTTTACCTGGGAGATATGAAAACGACTTCATTATTATTCTTCGGTCAGACGGGATTTTTCGTGTTTTTATCTTATCTTAAACTTTCTGAGCGCATGTACATTTACGTGTTCGGCGCATATTTAACGATTTTCTTCGTGGGCTTTACATATTGGACTACATTTATGATGGTTCCTGGGCAAGGCGGTCACTAAGATCAAACCCCAACAAACTTATTAAAACAAAAATGGTGACCTGCAAAATGCAGGTCACCATTTTTTATAAATGTCATCAGTCAGGCGCTCAATACCTTTGCCATGCAGAAACACATGAAACGCAGAACTGATGCCGCCTGGCATGATCAGGTCTCTTACAGCTCTGTTTTGTTTGGCAGACGGGCTGAAAGGATCCCTGTGGGAATGCTCATGGAGAAATGAAAGAATTCCCGCATTCATCAGAAACTGATCCTGCCTTTCTTTCACGAGCAGGTTCCACCCAAGCTCTTCCGCTTTTTTCTCATACGCATCAAAATGGATATGTGTTGTTATATCCATTTCAAACGGGTGAAGAAGCGGCGGCATCATTTGATGTCTGAAATATCCCCTCATGCTCCCCTGCTTTCTTGCAGGAGTGTGCCACTCTGCGTTTGTATAGCCATAGTCCGCCATTGCGATGACAGCAGCCTCACAAGCATGATCCAGCATCCGCATATAGCTGAGCATAGCCAGCGGCACTTCAAAGCGCTGGCCTTCTGAGAGCTCAATATTCTGCCACAGCAGGAAGGAAGCAATCTCTTCATTCTTGAGAGGCTCGAATTCTTCAACTAGCGCGCCATTTTTATATGCTACTTTCACTTCAAACAGCTGTGAATCTATTTTGGCAACTACATGTACAGGGAAGGCATCAAACAGTTCATTTGAGAAGATGATCCCTCTGAAATTTTCCGGAAGCTGCTCCTGAACAGAAACGGCAAGATCTGCGCATCTTTCCATTTGAAGGTTTCTGTGAAATCCGCTTCCTTCAACAGAAATAACCGTTAAAGCCTCATAAGTACGAGGTGAACAATTTTTCCATTCCAAAAGAAGTGCTTCCAGAAATCTACCTGTGCCCCCGCCGATTTCACAAAACGCCGGTTCAGCGAGGTCTTTTTCAACCATCCTGGAAAAAAAGGCTGCAAACACTTTCGCATAAACATCCGAAACATTGCTCGAGGTGTAAAAGTCTCCGCCTTTTCCTATCTTTTGCCGGGTACTTGAATAATAGCCGTGCTCAGGATGATAGAGGACAAGGTTCATATACTCCGCATAGGAAATAGAGCCCCCCTGCCGGTCAATCAGATCGAAGACAAGCTGTTTCATGGCAGTTCCTAAAAACCGTTTAAAAATGGATTGCTGTCCATTTCGGCTCCTATCGTTGTATCCTGTCCATGCCCAGGCAGCACGACCGTGTCTTCAGGAAGGTTCAGCAGTTTGTCATGGATGCTTTTAATCAGCTGGCGATGATTGCCTTCAGGAAGATCCGTCCGGCCAATGCTGCCCGCAAACAGAGCATCTCCGGAGACGACAAATCCGCTTTCCTCAAAGAAAAAGGAAATGCTTCCCGGTGAGTGGCCCGGCGTTTCCAGCACTTTGCAGGAAAAAGACCCTGCATTCAGAATGGTTTCCTCATCAATTAGATAGTCGGCATCTTCAGCTGCAATGGACTGTCCAAGAAAAGCGTTTGACCCGTTCTTAGCGGGATTTCCAAGCCACTTTTTTTCAAGTCTGTGTATGTAGACAGGAATTTTGTATTCATTGCGCACGTCGTCAACAGCGCCGATATGATCAAAATGGGCGTGTGTCAGAAGCACTGCCATTGGCTTTAGGCCACGTTTTTGCAGGTGCTGAATCAATTTATTTCCTTCGCTCCCCGGATCAATGACCAGGCATTCTTTTTCGCGGTTAGAGATGATGTAGCAATTTGTTTGGAGAGGACCTAAAGGAAGCTGCTCCCAGTTCATATAAACACCCCGTTGCATGCATTTTCTTTCTATTCTACACTAAAAAGGGAAACAACTAAAAGAAGGAGGGGCTGAAAAAGGGTGAAAAGATTATGGGGAATCGAATGGACCAGTGGTGCCTCTGCTGAAGCTATTCAGGAATATGACTGGATAGACAGAGCGGATATGATCACGGTAACAGACTGCAGCCGTCTTGTCTCAAAGCTGAAAGAAGAAAAGCATACTCTGATAGAAGATGTGCATGAGCTGCTGCAGACAGATCTGAGTGTGCTGTACGGTACATTTACTGACTATGGCTTTACAAGTGAAGCCGGCCGCCATTATTTCCTTTCAGAGATGATCCTTTCGTTCAGACTCACAAGCGGCGATCCTCTCCAGAAACAAATGTGCAGACTTCAGACAGAGGAGCACTTGATTGCAGAGAATGACAGCGTTTTATTCACTGATGCAGACAATTTCGAGCTCATGAAAAAAATGGCTGATTCATATGGGGTCTGTATAGAATTCGGGCCTCGACAAACAGAATGAAAACGTTTAAACTATTAAAAGGAATATTTTGCTTTTCTTCATGATTTTATGAAACGACTTACATACGTCAGGGGGCTACAAATATGGGGTTAGTTATTATTTTTGCTCTAGTTACATTGCTGTCTGTGCTAGGATTGCTGCGCTCGTTTAAAGACAAAAATGTAATGGGCATTGTTTTCGCCGGCGGAACACTTGCTGTTTTCGGATGGTTTACGGTAATGACCATTCTTCACCATGGATTTCCGACTGCTCACTAACAGGCAGCAAAAAACGGCCATACGGAGTGCACATGCACTCTGTGTGGCCGTTTTTGTTTTTTACTACTGATGGGCATTTACACTTTTAAGCTTGCTTTCCATTGTAGACTTTTTGTCTCTCCGGTCATCGATTCGGATATTGGTGGCCACTCTTTGAATCCCTTTCTCAAAAGGAGACTCGTGAATCGCCTGAATGACTTCAAATAAATCCGGCAGCTCTCCTTCGATAAGCGTATTCATCGGGGTAAGCTGAAATTTAATCTTGCCTTCCGCTTCATATCCTTTGAGGATTTTTTGAACTGCTGCTACATACTGGCTTACACTTGCCGTTTCGGTGCCTATTGGTATGACGGTTACATCTGCTATGGCCATATTCGTTCCTGCCTTCTTTTTTTCATTTAACGATACTCTTAATTTCACCATCTTTCAAGTGAATGAGCTTTTCCCGATATGATCCGTAAAGGGCATATTCCCCGTCGGGTGAAAGACTGATCGGGCTGTTATCGACATTCCGGGTGATGACTTCCATTGATGCTTTTTCCGGGTCAACAGCAGTCAAATCGAACTTTCCTTCCGTATCTCCCGGAATAAAAGTATAGAAAACACCTTCTGCCGTGTCATATTCAGGAATAAGCCACTCGGAATATAAAGGAGTTAATGGAACGTTAAATGAATAGAGAAGTTCTCCGTTTTTGGAAAACAAATACGTGCCGGTTGATTCCTCTTCGTTCTCTACTTTTATTGAAAATGTGTATTCTTCAAAATGCGCATGTGAAATAATGTGTTCTTCAAGAATCCTCTCTTCCTTTGTCTCTAGAGAATAAGCTGCAAGCGGAGCTGTGAGCTGCGGTTCTGCTTCATTCCATTTCAGATAAGTGATTTCATCATCAGTGAGCCACTGAATAAATGGAAGCTCGACTGGGTTTTTCTCAAGCGAATAATCACTCATTGAAAGGAGAAAGGTTTCAAAAGACCAGTTTTCATCAAAAGCTGTGATGAAAAGCTTTTCTCCTGATGGACTCCATGAAAGATTCAGTTCAGTTGACGGGAATGACCTCTCTGTCCTGATATTTCCTGATTGATCAAGGACCGTGATGCTTGCCTCATAGCTAGTGGGGCTGGAGTGGACGGCGAGCAAGCCCGACTCCCGGTTGATTGACAATTGAACGATGGATGCCTCTGTTTCAAAGAACGGCTTTCTTTCTCCTGTGAACAAATTATATTGGTAGACGACGGACCCGCCGGCATTTTCGCTTAAATAATAAATGCTGCTCTCATCTGCCCAGTCTTCAGCCGAAAAGAATTCTGAGTCCGAAAACGGGACAAGATCTTTTTCTGCTGCCTTGTCTGCAGACATGTCTTTCTCATTCGTTTGCTCTGATTTAACTTCCTTTTCGTCCGGGACATCCCGAGATTGATGAGGCTGCTGCGAGCAACCGGCAGCAAGCATGACAATAAATAGTAAAGCGGTAAATAGTCTGGTTCTCATCATCTCGTCTCCCCTCTTCTTATCATGTAATACGTTCAGACTTGCTGAAAAGTTTCAGGATTTCAGCATATATAATGAAGCCCAGAAAATGCCTCTGCTTTTATTGTAAATATCATCAAACTGACTGAGCGGAAGAGGATTCACTCCCGTCCCAAGCTCTATAGTATACCCGCATTTCTTCTTCTCCAAAACAAACCAGTCCCTGAATCCCGCATGACTGTCGATGGTTCTGATCGCTTTATAGCCGCTCTGCCTGCTGAATTCTTTCACGATGATGCCCGCTTGTTCCGGTTCACAGTTCATATATCCCCAGTAGATTTCTTCGCCCTGGGTATGAACAGCGACAACCATATCAAAATTTTCAGTCTCCACAAGCTTTGCCATCATAATGGATTCCGGTTCAGTCAGCGGCGCGTCACCCGGGTAATCCCTTGAAGACGGAGCTTTAGGAATTTTTCTCTCCTTTTCAATCTCCCAGTTCGCAGGATATTGATTGTTCAGATCCACTCCATTAATATTCGCCTTCCACTGTTCAAAATCAAGGCTGTTATTGTTCATGTGAAGCGTCGAATGATAGTGCGGATGATCAGACGGCAGTCCGTTCAGTACAAGCTGTACACCGTCAGGATTGACCATCGGGACAAAAGAAAGGGATACTTGCTGATATAAATCCATTGCGGAATGACCTTCAAATGACCCTCCGTCAACAACCGCTTCTAAATATTCATGAAGCCAGTTCATCAGGACAGATGTTGTAATCCATTCATTTGCATGAAAGGAGCCGTTCATATGAACTTTTTTGGGTCCGTTTCCAATTTTAAGCTCATATACTGGCAGCCCCAAAACACTGTGTCCAATTGTCCGTTTTTCTACAAAAGGATAGGCATGAAGGATTTTTTCCAGATCTTCAAGCAGAACAATGTAATCATATGCTCTCTTCTTCTGGATAAACTCAGGTGATGGCGGCAGTGGAAGCTGACCCTCATAAAAGTCTATTATATTCCTAATATGCGGTGCATTGAAAGTGGACGATATGTGACATTTTACATTCTCGGTAAAAGGTATGCGGAGCGTCTCTCCTGAAAGGATGCAGGCTGCGGAACATGCCGAATTTGCCTCAAATAGGAGCTGTTCATGTATATTCAGTAGATGGGACAGTTCTTTTAAATGTGTATCCCTTTTCACTCTGACAATCATTACAATCCCCCCAAAAAATGTGCTTATATTCAGCATATGATTACATGCGGGCTTTCTTGTTAAAGCATTTATTAAAGAAGGGGATCAAAGAGAATAAAAAAAGCTTTGGCACAGGGCCAAAGCTTTTGCAGGTTTACTCTTTTTTCTCATTTTCCTTTTTCATTTCATCATAGAAACGAAGGAGGTCACCATAGATGATTTTATCGGAGTAGTTAAGCTCCTGTTTCGCTTTATCCATATATGGTTCACACGCATCCTTGTCTTCAGCAGGCTGCTCTGTTGATTTGTCGTAGCATGTGCCGCTTGTGTAGACAAATTTGTCTGTGATGAAGCTTCCATCACGCAGAACCGTAAACGGAAGTTTATCTTTTGAGAAGAGATCCTTGCCGAATTCAATCTCATCTTTTGTCTCTACGCCAAGCAAATGCATCAGTGTAGGACGAATATCAATCTGACCTGAAACGTCAGAAATGGTTTTAGGATTTTTATCCGTCACTCCAGGGATGTGTATGACAAAAGGCACTCTCTGCAGCTGAATTTCATCGTACGGCGTCACTTCTTTGCCGAGGAACTCTCCCATGGCGGTATTGTGGTTTTCAGAAATGCCGTAATGGTCACCGTAAAGGACGATAATGGAGTTCTCGTAAAGACCTTCATCTTTTAGCTTCTGAATGAAGTGCTTTAAGGCTTCATCCTGGTAACGCACAGTCGGGAAATAGTTATTCAGCGTTTTGCTGTTTGAGTTAAACTCATCAACCATTTTGTCTTCTTCGTTCAGTTCAAACGGGAAATGGTTGGTAAGCGTGATATGCTTGCTGTAAAACGGCTGGGGAAGCTCTTTCATATGATCAACAGACTGTTCAAAGAACTCTTTGTCTTTTAATCCCCATCCGACAGAATTTTCTTCATTTACGTCATAGTCATTTACATCAAAGAACCTGTCATACCCGAGTGCCTGATACATGATGTCACGGTTCCAGAAACTTTTATTGTTGGCATGGAAAACGGCCGAATAGTATCCTTGCTCTTTAAGCAGCTCAGGAGCCGCTACATATTCGTTGTTGCTGTTTGTAAAGAATACTGCGCCCCGTCCAAGCGGATACAATGAATTCTCTACGATAAATTCAGAATCGGACGTTTTCCCCTGTCCTGTCTGATGATAAAAGTTGTCAAAGTTGTAGCTTTCACCGATAAAATCATTTAAGAATGGCGTGATTTCTTTGCCGTTAATGGTTTCGTTAATGACAAAGCTCTGAGTTGATTCCAGTGAAACCAGGATAACGTTTCTGTCTTTTGCAATGCCGAACATGTCTTTGTTCGGTTCCTTCTTATTCGCTTTTACATAGTTCTCAATTTCAGTCAGGCTGTTGCTGTCTGCAAGAGCGCGCTGTGCAGATGTTTTAGACTGCAGCACGCCGTCATAAATGTGGAAGTTATAGACGCTGATGTTTTTCACAAGCATTTCACGGTCAAATGAACGTGTAAGCAGCTGCGGACGTTCAGTCTCAGCCAGTCCCAGGTTGAAGAAAAAGATACCGGCAACAAGCAGATAGAAGGCCGATTTTTCTTTTCTAGTGACGGCGGCAACTGCTTGGAAGCGCGGACGCTTCATAAGCCAGGCAAGAATGACAATGTCAACAAGCAATAACAGATCAAGCGGTTCAAACAGGGAAGAAATACTGCTTCCCAGGTCACCCATATTGCTTGTCTGAAAAAGAACCGGAATTGTCAGGAAGTCATTGAAAAACCGGTAAAAAACAATGTTGGCAAGCAAGACAAACGTTACGATCATGCTCGCAGCAAGGATATATCGGTTGCGGTTTTTCTCTTTCATGAACAGGCCAAAGCCGAAGATAAACAAAAGAAAGCTCAGGGGGTTAATAAACAGGATAAACTCTTGGGTGAAATTTTCAATTTTGATATCAAAGCTAGTTTTGTAGACAATGTATGTTTTGATCCACATGAACAGTGTCGCGATAAGCAAAAATGAAATTTTTGAAAATGATTGGATACGCATTTCATAACCTCCTCATTCGTTAGAACCTGCGCAGTCAAGATCTCGTTTTTTTATTTTTTAAAATTCTCTTTAATTTCCATAAATTAGGCAGATTGAACAACTAAACCATATCTTAATACTTCTTTAACAAAAAATCAATCGTTTTTAACACTTAGCTTACAATAGGATGATAGAATTGTAATGTTGTTCAGCTTATTCGTTTTACCCTATAGTTAGACGTATAAAACCCAAAAAGGTTTCAAAAATGCCAAAGTAAATATCTTCTGAATATTCTTTAAAATAAGAAAGGAGCCTTATCTGCTTTGATAAGGCTCCTTTTAGTATTGCTTGCCCGGACTTTTATATGCGATTAAACCGCGGAAAGTTTTGTTTTTACAAGCCACGCTCCGCCAATAACGCCAGCATCATTGCCAAGAGTTGCAATGGATATGGACGCGCCTTCAGCCACACGCGGGAATGCATAACGCTTGAAATACTTCTCTGTGTTTTTTCTTAAGTGCTCTCCGGCTCTTGAAACTCCCCCGCCGATTACAATCTTCTCAGGATTCAGACCGTTTGAAAGGTTTGCAAGTGCAAGTCCAAGCTGCTTCGTAATATATTCAACAACTTCCGATGCAAGAGCATCTCCCTGTTCAGAAGCTTCAAAGACATCTCTCGACGAAATGCTGCCGTTTTCGGCATAAAGGGTTCTGAGGCTGCTCTGCGCATCACTTTCGCTCAGTTTTTCAACGGCAAGTCTTACAATGCCCGTTGCAGATGCAATTGTCTCTAAGCAGCCTTCTTTGCCGCAGTTGCAAGGTGCTCCGCCTTCAGTCACAGAGGTAATGTGTCCTATTTCTCCCCCTGCACCGTTTACACCATGCACAACCGTTCCGTTTGAAATGATGCCGCCGCCGACTCCTGTGCCAAGCGTTACACAAATAACATCCGTCGCTCCGTCTCCGGCTCCCTTCCACATTTCGCCGATCGCTGCGATGTTTGCATCATTGTCAATAACGGCTCTGAGGCCTGTCTCAATTTCAAGGTGATGCTTTAACGGGTAATTTTTCCAGCCGAGGTTCACTGTTTCATACACAAGTCCTGTTTCTAAATTCACAGGGCCCGGTGCACCCATGCCAATGCCGGCAAGCTTCGCTTTTGTCTGGCCAAGCTCTGAAAGTTTGGCGTCAATTGCCTTTGCAATATCTGTCGTAATGGTTTTTCCGCTTTTATCTGTAGGGATCTCCCATTTTTCAATCATTTCGCCGTAATGGCTGATAAATGCCATTTTAATTGTTGTACCGCCAAGATCTATTCCAACCAGCCATTTATCTGTCATAATATGTCATCCTTTTTTGTTGTAGTCTTAGAGAAACCGTTTGCACAATCATTTAAAACAGCAGGAGCTATTTCTTTTCAAGAACCCGCTGCCTTTCCTGCCTAAGAAGCAGGATTGCCATTTGGTAGTCCTTTACGTCCATTAGGTTTGATTCATATATTTGCCTGATTTCCATTTCCATCAGTTCAAGATCAGCTGCTCTGTCTCCAATATATATGATCGTTCCCATTTTTTTCAGAAACTGCTGAATATCGTAAATCGTTTTCATCATTACACCTGCTCATTTCATAGATATTCTGCATGAACCTACATAAAAGTATAAAGGAATGTCACTTTCCGTCAAGAGGATATTTTAAAATTCAAAACTGGAGTGTATTTTTTCAGGGAACAAAAAAAGAGCGGGCCCCGCTCTTCGCTACAATCCCTTTATCAGAAGCGAACCGTAAAGATACAGCCCCCCTGTAAAAAACAGAGCAAGAACTGCTCCTGTCAGCCGCAAGCCCCATTTCTTCTGTTTGGGCAGCTGCACCATCAAAGCTGCAAGAAATCCTCCTGCAAGACCTCCAAGATGACCGGCGTTATCCACTCCTGGAAATGCAAAACCAAACAGCAGATTCAAAACGATGATAAAGATGACATTTGTTCCAATTGTCCTGAAAAACAGCTTTGGCTTATCAATGCCCATATAGAGCAGGGCTCCGAAACATCCAAAAATGGCGCCTGATGCCCCCGCGGATATGGAAGGGCTGAATGCAAAGCTCGCTAGCGTTCCTGATGCTCCCGCAAACAAATATATAAGCAGAAACCTTACAGATCCGTACATTCTCTCAACCGCCCCCCCTATATAAAGAAGCGCCAATGTATTCATCAGCAGATGGAGGATTCCGATGTGAAGAATAATAGGAGTGAACAAACGCCACCATTCCCCGTCGGCAAGCAGCGGGTTATATTTCGCCCCATAGTCAACAAGCGTCTGGGGGTTCTGGCTGCCTCCTGAAGCTTCAAGAAGCATAAACATGCCGACCTGCAAACCGATAAACAAATAGGTGAAAAGAGGTTTTCCATAACGGAAAAGCTGTCTTTCTTCATTCGCTTTCTTATTTGAATGAAAGATGGCCTCCTTCTTCAACAAGCCTATGTCTGCTTCTTCTGCATCTACCAAAAACGGCAGCCTTTTCCCAAGCAGCGCTTCAAGATAGTCAATCATCTTCTGCTCATTGTCTTTATGGATGACAACCGATTTAATGGTTGTTTTTCCTTCCTGATGAGGTCTTTCGGTCCGGTGTTCCCAATCATCAACCGGCGGATAGGGGGAAAGATAAATATTCAGAAGCTGGACAGGGTGCTTGAATGTTTGCGCGCGGAGCCTATCTATTCTGAATGCGGTTCTCTCGATATCCTGCTGAAGCTGGCTGCCCCAGTCCAGGTCTATCTGCAGAATGCGTATAAGCTGAAACTCTTTATTTTTATTTGGAGCAAGCAGAATTTCGCGATCATCGTCCGAAAGACGGATGATCTGATCATTATGCCGCGTGACAGCATCGTGAACATATTTCCAGAATATTTGTTCCTGCCTTATTCCCATATGCTTCACTCCGACCTTTTTAAGTATAGTATATCAACTCCATGCATCCCTGTTAAGAAAAGCGCCTGTTACTGAATTTTATGAAAAGCCGCCAAATATGCATTGATTGCGTTTCAATATCCTTTTTTATGCTGCTGATTATGTATATGTCTGCAAAAAGATAAAAAAGCACCTGCAGGAGGCGCTTTCAGCGGAAAACACGAAACATAAACTTATTGCGGATAAACGGTATCCTCATCGACAGCTGTATAAACTGGTGCCGGATGGCCGGGCTGCTCAGAACAGCATTCATCAGCCTGTAGCGGTACTGATAAAAGACAAGAGCTCCGAGTATAGTCAAAAGTACAGAATTCACTTTTCGCATGATCATCCCTCCTGCTATTACTCTCTGCGGGAGATCGCGGTTTTATCCATGCATCATTCACTTTTGGTTAATAAAAAAGAAATACAAGTAAAGCTGCACCAAGGATCGCGGTGAAATTAACAGCATCATTATCAAGAAAGCCGCCAGTTTTCACTCCTTCTGTACCGCAGTGCATCTTTTTTTCTGTTGATTTTCCGCATGCAGGGCATTGAAACTGCACCTGAACGGCCGCACCGAGAAACGTATCAATCAGATTTCCTAGGAAGCCTATAAGAAAGATCAGATAGAACTCCATCGGCTCAAGAGCAAAGACAGCATATGCACAAAGGGCTATCAGCCCGGACCCTGCCGCTGCGGCTGCTGTGCCGAGAACGCTGACTGCTCCTGATGTTCCTTTTTCCACTTGTTTCAAGGAAAAAATCATTCTCGGCTTTTTTCTGCTCAATGTTCCAATTTCTGAAGCCCAGGTGTCAGCATTTGCTGCAGCAATTGCTGCACTGTAGACAGCAAATCCTCCCTCAAATGGAAAAAATGCATAAAGAATGCTTAAAAGCGAGGCAGCCCCTCCATTTGCAAACACCTGAACGGCATCCCTCTGATCTCCTTTAACTAGCATCTCTTCAACACTCGCTTTTTGATTCCGCTTGTACTTGCTCCATAAGCTTGAGCTTCCAAAAAACACGCCAAGCAAGATCAGTCCCGGATAACCAAAGCCTGCATAAATGGAGATGCCGGTAAAAACCGCTGCCGCTGCACCGCCAAGCGTTAAAGATTTCAGCTTAAATCCTGCAGCAGAAATGCCCAGAATAAACAGAATGGCAATTAAAAGATCAGCCACTTGTCAAGATCACCTCATCTTCAGTTATGATCTTCCTGACCGGAATATCATGATGTTCTGCAGGAAGGTCCGGCAGAATTTGTTGAGAAAAGGCAAGTGAGACCGTCATACCTCCAAATGAAGGAAGATACCTGTCATAATAGCCTCCCCCGTAGCCGATCCGGTACCCCAATTTGCTAAAACAAACCCCGGGAACAAATAGAAGATCCATTTCGTCAGGCGTCACTAAGGATGTTTTTGACACAGCAGGTTCCTTTAAGCCGTAATAAACAACCTCCAGCTGATCTTCTGATGTATACGTGCGAAATTCCATTTCCCTGGTTTTCGGCAGGCATCTCGGAATAGCTACACGCTTGTTCATCTGCAGCGCTTTTTCAATGATACGATTTGTGTCAACTTCCATGCCTCGTGAGATTGTAATGCCAATCGTCTTGCTGTCTTTCCAGCAGGAGGACTGAAAGAGTTGTTTATGTATACGCCCGCAAAGGCTTCTGTATGTATCAGGTTCCATCTCAGATAATTCGTCCAGCATTTGTTTTCTCAATGTTTTTTTCAGCATCAGCCATTCTCCCTTTGCTAAAATTCGCGTAAAAAAAAACAGCAAGGAAAAAATTCCTGCTGCTTACTTTGTTTCGCGGTGCAATGTAACCTTTTTCTCTCTAGAGCAGTATTTTTTAAGCTCCATACGATCTGGGTTATTACGTTTATTCTTTTTAGAAATGTAATTACGTTCGCCGCATTCTGTGCAAGCTAATGTAAGATTAACGCGCATGTTGATTTCCCTCCAAACTGAAAAAACTTATACTAAATCAGACTTAACTATAATAGCATTTTTAAAAAATAAATGCCACATTATTTTCAACTTTTATTTCATACAGATGTTAGGAATTTTTTTTCGTGTACTCTTGCCAGGCATTTGCCGTCTCTTCATTCATATCAGCGAGAGCTGAGTGATCTTGAATCTGGCACTGTCCGATCATCCCGCCAAGGCTGCACGATTTTCCTACATAGCTGTTTTCCCACAGAATGGAATGTGTAACAGAAGATTTTTCGTGGATGATGGCTGATTCAGACAATACAGTGTGAGGCCCCACTGTCGCCCCTTCATGTATGATCGTATTGCTGCTGATATAGATTGGCCCCTTCAAAGTCACATCATCATGGATCGTGACACCGTCCTCCATCCAGATGCCCTTGGCAATCTCTTTTCCCTTAGGGGCGAGATTCACTCGATGTTCAAGCATATCAAATTGTGCTTCGCGGTAATTTGAGAGAGTTCCAATATCCGACCAGTACCCCTCCGCTCTGAAAAGGGAGATAGTCTCTTTATTTCGGATCATTTCAGGGAACAGATCATTGCTGAAATCACTGGATGCAAACTCTTCCAGGTAAGAGAAGATGCTTGGATTGAAAATATAGATCCCCGTATTGATGGAGTGATCTGAAAGGTCATTCCACTTCGGTTTTTCAAACATCCTGCTGATATGGGTTTCTTTTGAAAGCAGCACTCCGTATTCAATTGGGAGATCAAGCGGCTTTGTGAAGATTGTCGCAGCCGCACCGTGTGACAAATGATGATCAATGCCTGCGGTTAAATCAAAATCGGTCAGAATGTCCCCGCTGATGACAAGAAAAGGTTCTGTCAGAAGCTCTTCTGCAAGCTTGACGCTCCCTGCTGTGCCAAGAGGCATTTCCTCTTCACTGTATGTGATTCTGATGCCCCACTTCGAACCGTCTCCAAAATAGGACCTGATGGCTGACGACAAGTAATGTACGGTCATAATAACATCATCTATACCATGCCTTTTGAGAAGCTCAAGGCTATATTCCAGTACGGGCTTATTCAGTATGGGCACAAGCGGCTTTGGACAATGATTTGTAAGCGGTCTGAGCCGGCAGCCTTCTCCGCCTGCGAGGATAACAGCTTTCACTTTACTTCAGCTCCTTGTCTTTATGGAATTCAGCACTTCATATTCTTCTATCACTTGCTCTGCAAACAGATCATAGGAAAAACGCCGCGAAACGTCAGACAATCCTTCCTTCGCAAGGCGATCTGCCCATATTTTATTTGTTAGTGCCTCTAAGATAGCTGATGTTAAAGCTTCCGAATTCCCCCGCTCAAATAAAAGACCGTTTTCCCTATGCCGGATGATTTCTTTAAGCCCGCCGGTATCAGATGCAATTGTAAGCTTACATGCTGCCATGCTCTCAAGGGAGATCATTCCAAAGGGTTCATACAAACTTGGCACAACGGTCATCTCACAGTTCTTAAAACATATATGAAGAGGTGCATCGTCTAAAAAACCAAGAAATATGACATGATTTTGAACGTTCAATTCTTTCGCTAGTTTTTCATATTCGCTGCGGTATGGCCCATCTCCTGCAATTATAAGCCTAATTTCAGGAAAACGCTTTAAAATTTCCGGCATGGCTGCAAGCAGCACGCCGAATCCTTTTTCGGGGACCAGCCGTCCCGCTGCAAAAATATATGGCTCTCCAGATAAAAAAAGAGGTTTTTTGTTTTTAGAATTTTTATCATTCATATTACTTTTTAGCGGATTTATTCCATTATAGATGACCGCAGACTTGCCGGGGGCCATTTCTAATTGATCTTCAGCTTGTTTCTGCATATATTGGCTGCATACGATGACCCTGTCAGACTCTTTAACAAGCCTTTTTTCTTCCATAGTAATGTGTTTCTGCAGCGGGGTACATGCGGACCCGTTTCGCCCAATTTCTGTCGCATGTATGGTCGCTGCAAGCGGAACTCCCCAACCTTCCCTTACAGCCCGTCCGGCCCCGGCAGTCAGCCAGTCATGTACGTGAACAAGATCAAAGGAGAGGCCTCTATTTCTTTTCAAAAACTGAACGAAAGCAAAGTTCATGTTCAGCACCCACTCTTCAAGGCTATTGCTTGTTTTATGCAGGGGTTTTAGCCTGAATATGTGCAGAAAAGGCGCCGGGTTCTCATAGCCTTGCAGAGCGGGGTCCGCTGCAGCGGTCAATAGAATGACTGCTTTCTTTTTTTCAGCGAGGGCTTGAACAAGGACATGCACATGACGGCCTAGTCCGCCAATAAGATTTGGCGGATATTCTGTTGAAATCATAAGGACAGAAGCGTGAAGTTTGTGAAGCGAGCTTTTGACCTCCTCCACATTCTGCATATTCGTGTTTAAGTCCTGTAATATTACCGGTTCTTTTTCATCTGGAACATCCCCATATGAGGTGTATCCGGAAAAGCAGCGCTTCCAGTTCGTTCTGGAATAGGCCGATCGCCAATCTGAACTGCTGCCGCTGCCTGTTTCTCCATGAACGGAGTCAGATCTTGCAAGTGTAAGTTCTCTGCTTTGATCATATAAGACGAGGTCGGCAAAGTAGATGGCTTCCGTCCCGCTGTATGGAATAAATACATGCCTTTCCTTTTGCACCTCTATATCCTTATAAGCAAGAAACCCTTTTGCCTGCCTGAAAACGCGGATCTTTTTTCCAAGCAGGGAAAACGCTTTGCCGAATAGAGTGGACACAATTCCTTTATCCGGCTCATCAATATGCCAGCTAGCATACAAACCTGACTGCTTTTTGGCGAGACTGATCCCTGTCCCCTTTTCATGAATGATATCCACTGTTATTCCCCTCGCTTCACTTGCTTCATTGTCATTTCCCGTACATCTATTTCTCTCCTTATTATGTCATAAATCCTGTATTTGAAAAAAGCTGATCCAATAAGGACAATTTTCGACAATATCTACGAATTTCCTTTAGTCCATAAGCTTTTTATGGTATAAAGAAAAAGGGAAAAAATATTAGAAGGTGAATAAAATGGAGATTATGATTATTGCCCTGTTTGCCGTAAGCATCCTTTTAATTGGCGTCTCATATTTTCAGAGAGATTCCGTTAAAGACATTGAACAGGAAGTAGAGCACCTGTCGGTATCATCTATGCAGGAGATCTACAAGCTGAAGAAAAAAGTCAGAGTTTTAGAAGAAGAAATTCTGCAAAACGGCCTTCAGCTTTCAGATTATGATTCAATCGATCCTCAAACGCTTCAGCGCATTGTTTTAAAGCATAATCAAGGATTATCCACTGAAGCCATTGCACGTTCTGAATACTTAAGCGAGGACGAAATCAGAGACATTCTTAAAAAGAATGAGAGGGTCCTCACATGAGCAGAAAAGGATTTCAATCGTTCGCAGCAGGAATGATTCTTTCCACATCTGTACTCGCTGCCACTCACTTTTTCGGAGAAAACAACGACAAAGCGACTGTGACTGTCAATAGAGAAGTAACTGAAAATGACATCAAAGAATACTTAATCAAAAACGGCCAGACGGCTGTTGATACGAAAGAATATGACGAATTAATCGCCTTTAAAGAAAAGGCTTTAATTGAAAAGCAAAAACAGGCTGAAAAACCTGCAGAAGAAAAGCCACAGCAGGAAAACTATACCCTTAAAATTGTAGACGGCATGGCGACTTCTGATGTTTCGCGTATTCTCGAACAGGAAGGCGTCATCGAATCCGCAAGCGAATTTAATGATTTTGTCATTAACGGAAATTACCATACAAAAGTACGCATGGGAACATTCCAGCTTAAAAAAGGAATGAGCTTCAGCGAGATTGTAAATGTTCTCGTAAAATAAAAAGGAGTGAACGCCAGAGAAATCGAGGCGTTCATTTTTCTATTCGGGAATTCCTGACATAAAAAAGCTTGCCGCGTTTACGGCAAGCTTTTTTGATGGTTTAAGCATTAAGGTCGTATCTTCTGCCTTTTACGAGGTAGAGGACGCTTTCTGAGATATTTGTCGCATGGTCAGCTGTGCGTTCAATGTATCTGCACACGAACATAAGCTGAGTAAGCTGCTGCATCAGCTCTTTGCGCTCAGGCATAATTTCAAGCAGTTCACGAATTGTCTGGCCGTATAAATCATCCACCTGATCATCCATCTCCGCTACTTGCTTGGCAAGGACCACATCTTCTTCGTTATATGCTTTAACAGAAAGGGATAACATTTCAACAGCAATCGCATGCATTTTTTTAATGGTTTCAATCGGTTTGAATAACGGCTCGTCCCCGATTCTGATTGTTGATTTTGCAATATTAACAGCAAAGTCCGCCATTCTTTCAATGTCATTAGAGATTTTAATGGCAACGATAATTCTTCTCAGGTCAATGGCAACGGGCTGCTGCTTGGCAATAAGAAGGATGGCAAGATCATTGATTTCCTCATCCAGATCATCAATTCTTTCATCATTTTCGATAATTTCAAGCGCTGCTTCTACATTTCTTGTTTCAAGTGCACCGATTGCCTCAGACAGCGATTTTACGGAAAGGCTTGCAATTTCATTTAATTTATCCTGAAGAATTTTAAGGTCATATTCAAACTTCTCTCTTACTACCATGTCGCTTCCCTCCAATAGTATCAAGCTGATGTGTTTTTCCCAGTAAATCATACAGGAATAAGCCGTGCAAACTGATTGTTTTGCACGACTTACCTTTATTTAACCGAAACGTCCTGTGATGTAATCTTCTGTACGTTTATCAGACGGGTTAGAGAACAGCTTATCAGTATGTGCGTATTCCACAACTTCGCCGTTTAGGAAAAATGCTGTGCGGTCGGAAATACGTGCAGCCTGCTGCATGTTGTGAGTAACAATCACGATGCTGTACTGCTTTTTCAATTCCTGAACAAGCTCTTCCACTTTTAACGTCGAGATCGGGTCAAGTGCAGACGTCGGCTCATCCATCAGGATCACATCGGGTTCAATCGCAAGACAGCGCGCGATGCACAGACGCTGCTGCTGTCCGCCGGAAAGGCCGTATGCATTTTCTTTTAAGCGGTCCTTTACTTCATCCCAGATGGCTGCGCCTTTTAAGCTTTTTTCAACGATGGCGTCAAGCGTCTTTTTGTCGCGGATTCCATGAATTCTTGGTCCGTATGCAACATTTTCATAAATAGATTTAGGGAACGGATTTGGCTTTTGGAACACCATCCCAACTCTTGTGCGCAGGTCTTCCACTCCGTAGCCTTTATCAAAGATGTTTTTTCCGCGGTAGATAATTTTGCCTGAAGTGCGGACTGTAGGAATAAGTTCAACCATGCGGTTCAGTGTTTTGATGTAGGTTGATTTACCGCATCCAGATGGTCCGATAATCGCCGTTACTTCATTTTCATAGATATCAAGGTCAATATTTTTCAATGCCTGATCATTTCCGTACCAAAGATTCAGGTTATCTGTTTTATAGACGATGCTTTTTTCTTTTTGAGCATTCGCCGCCATATCCTCATTTTCCTTCCGCTCTTTCACAACTTTTGTCATTTCCATCGTGTGAAACCTCCTTCATCCATTTCAAAGCGTGTTTAATAATTTTTCTGGAATTTATTTCGAATCAATACTGCCACTGAGTTCATGACAATCAGGAAGATAAACAGAACGATAATGCCGGCGGCAGCCACATCCTGGAAATCAGCCTGCGGTCTTGAAGCCCAGTTAAAGATCTGAATTGGCATAACGGTAAATGTGCTCATTACATTTTCAGGCAAATAATTAACAAATGCAAAGGCTCCTACAACAAGCAGAGGTGCTGTTTCACCTATCGCTCTTGAGAAAGCAAGGATGCTTCCTGTTAAAATACCTGGAATTGCGGCTGGCAAAACAACTCTGCGGATCGTCTGCCACTTAGTAGCCCCCATACCGAAAGATGCTTCACGTAGCTCTTTAGGAACAGCTCTGATGGCTTCCTGAGACGCAACGACAATAACCGGAAGAACAAGAAGCGCCATTGTAAATCCCCCGGCTAAAATGCTTCTTCCAAGGTCAAAGTAACGGACAAATACAGTAAGACCCAAGAGTCCAAAAACGATCGATGGAACTCCGGCAAGGTTTGCAATATTCACTTGCAGGAAGTTCGTGAATTTATTTTTCTTAGCGTATTCTTCCATATATAAAGCCGTGCCGACACCAAGAATCAATCCAGTCGGTATGACTACAGCCATAACCCAGAGGGAACCGACCAGTGCTGCTTTAATACCTGATGCTGACGGTCTTCTTGATGCGAAATTCTGAAAAAATTCCGGTGTTAAAAAGCTAAATCCTTGAGTGAATATCCGATATAAAAGAATTCCGAGAACAACGAGAGCAAAACTTGTGGCAATCATAAAAATACCTTTGTAAATGCCGTTTACCGCAAGCCTGCTGCCCATCTTCTTTGCGACTTTATCTTTATTAATGTAGTTCATCTTAGTATTCCTCCCTGAAGCGGCGGGAAATAAACTGTGCAAGCAGGTTCATGAGCAATGTGAACAGGAATAGCGTCATACCGACAGCATAAATGCTGTAGTAGATTGTTGTTCCATAACCTGCATCACCTGAACTTACCTGAACAATGTAAGCTGTCATCGTCTGAATGGATTCCGTCGGATCAAACGTAAGCTTAGGTGTAGCACCGCCTGCTAGTGTAACAATCATCGTTTCGCCGATTGCACGTGAAATAGCCAGTACAAATGAAGCAATGACACCGGATATAGCTGCCGGAAGCACTACCTTAATGGCAACTTCAAATTTCGTTGATCCAAGTGCCAGTGCGCCTTCTCTCATAGCTCTTGGAACAGATGTCATGGCATCCTCAGATAGTGAAGCAATCATTGGAATGATCATAATCCCCACCACAATACCCGGGCTCAGAGCATTGAAGAATCCAAGGTCAGGCATAATCGAACGAAGCAGCGGTGTAACAAATGTCAGGGCGAAGAATCCGTACACAATAGTCGGTATCCCGGCAAGTACTTCAAGGATCGGCTTTATGATCCTTCTTACCCGGTCTGATGCATACTCACTCAAATAAATAGCAGATGCCAAACCAATCGGCAAAGCTACAACCATTGCAATTACTGCTACAAGAAGTGTTCCAGAAATAAGTGTTATAATTCCGTAGGCTGGATCACTTTCAAAAAACGGATACCATTCCCGCTGGGTTATAAAGTCAAGCAGAGGCACTTTGCTGAAAAACGTTACCGTTTCAACAATAAGAGTTAACACAATTCCTACTGTCGTAAGAACGGAAATGACAGCTGTCAGCAATAAAAATGCCGGGACCAGTTTTTCTGTAGATCTCATCCAGGATCTTTTCTCTTTTTTTTCTCTGATCAGTTCACTGACAGAGCGGCTTGATTCTGTTGCCATAATGCGAAAACCCCTTTCCAAAACATGGGAAGATGAGAAGCAGTTTTATGCTTCTCATCTATTAGATTTTAAATTATTTTAAACCTTCGATTGTTTCAAGCTGCTCTTTGTACTTTTCTTCAGGAAGGCTTACGTATCCGACTTCTTCAGCAAGTGCGCCGGCGTTTTCCATGTAGAACTTCACGTATTCAGCAACTTGTGGCTTTTCTTTCATTGAAGCGTTGTTCACATAGATGTAAAGCGGACGTGAAAGCGGATTGTATTCGCCAGACTCAACTGATTCATTTGTCGGCTCAACTGCTTTGCCTTCTTCATTTACGATTGGAACAACTTTAAGTGTATCTTTGTTTTCAAGGTAGTAAGCATATCCGAAGAATGCCATTGCGTTTTTGTCTCCTTGCACACCTTTAACAAGAACGTTGTCATCTTCAGAAAGAGTAGCAGCTTTAGCAACAGGCTCTTCGTCAAGAATTACTTCATCGAAGTAGTCATACGTTCCTGAATCAGTTCCTGGAGAGAAAAGCTTGATTGGCTCGTTTGGCCAGTCAGGGTTGATATCAGACCATTTCTTTTCTTTACCGTCTTCAACCCAAATCTTTTTAAGGTCTTCAACCGTTAATTCTTTGATGAAATCATTTTCTTTATTTACTACTACAGAAAGTCCGTCAAAAGCGACTTGAAGTTCAGTATATTCAATTCCAGCGTCTTTAGCTGCTTGTGCTTCTTCATCTTTAATTGGACGTGACGCTTGAGAAATATCCGTTTCGCCTGCTACGAACTTCTCAAATCCGCCGCCAGTTCCTGATACGCCGATAGGAGCTTTAACATCTTGATTTTCCATTGCGAATTCTTCAGAAACTGCTTCACCGATAGGAGCAACAGTTGATGATCCGTCGATTCCAACTTCACCTTCTAATTGAGCTGCTTCTTCAGAAGTTTTGTCTTCAGAACCGTTTCCTTCTGTGCTTTCACCATTTCCGCATGCTGCTGCGAATGCAAGCAAAGACGAAATCATAATAGTCATGGCTAAAAATTTGAAGCTTTTCATATTTCTTAATTCCCCCTACAAAGTGGTGTTTTTGTCCTACAAGTAATACAATAACGCCTAAGTGTTAACATGGTTTTAATCAAATGTTAAGGTTTTGTAAATGCATATCCCTTTTTGTCGAATAGTGAAAGGGTGCCGGCTTAATGCTTGTTCCAGCAGACTCTTTTCAAACCCAACAAAAAAAGCACTCTCATTTGAGTGCTTTTATTGTCCTCTTTATCGCTTGCTTTTATTCAGCTTCTTCCAGCTCTCTTGCATTTTCAGGCTGGCCGACACCTTCTTCAATGCCTTCTTTGCTCTGTTCGCTTTTCAGTTCAAAATACTTATCCATAATTCTCCGTCCTATCAGGTTATTGATTGGATGAGAATTGCTGGCTTTATCATACGCCCATGGTACAACTACTGAAAAGGCGATTTCAGGGTTGTTGTGAGGCGCATACCCCACAAGAGTCAGATTATAAGTAGGCGAAAGGAACTGGTCTTTGTTCGGCCCGTCGTAAAATGCCTGGGCTGTCCCTGTTTTGCCTGCAGGGAGGTAATCCGCTCCCATGAAATAACCATAGGCAGTCCCTCTTTTTTCCTGCATGACCCTTCTGAATCCTTCCTGAACACGTTCAACATACTGGGGCTTCATTTCAACCTTATTTAACACTTCAGGATTAATGGATTCAATCACAGATCCAAGATTGTCTTTCGGAGACGGTTCTCTTATTTCCTTCACAAGCTGCGGCTTCATGCGGTAGCCGCCGTTTGCAATGACAGAAACATATTGCGCAAGCTGAAGCGGCGTATACGTGTCATATTGTCCGATTGATAAATCAAGCAGCAGGCCGGGCGTTACATCCCTTCCTTTAAAGCCTGTTGCTTCGTTAGGGAGGTCTATGCCCGTTTTGACGCCAAGACCAAACTGGCTGTAGTAGTTTCTCAGCACAGAAAAGGCTGATGTATCTAGGGGCAGTGATTTGTTTCGTCTATACTCGCCATCCGCCATAGCGATGGCAGTTTTAAACATATATACATTGGAAGACCGCTGAAGCGCTTCAAGATCATTGATGTTTCCCATTGTCTGATAGGACTTTTTAGGCGGGGAGCCTTTGATGTAAAGAGGTTCGTCCAGCTGTATGCTTCCGGGCTTAATCACACCTGATTGGAAACCTGAAAGAACAGTGGCCCCTTTTACAGCTGACCCCATTGTGTATGAACTTGTCATCGTCCCGAGAGCATAATCATCAATGACGGTTTTTCCATTTTCATCTTTTTTGATCTGTTTACCCGCCATAGAAAGCACTTCACCGTTTCTCGGGTCCATCATGACGACAAAGGCCCGGTCAAGGAGGGCCGTTCCGGATTTCTTTTTGGCCGCTTTCAATTCTTCTTCGATGATCTTTTCAACTTCCTGCTGAAGCTCTACATCGACTGTCATGATCAGGTCTTTGCCGCTCTTTCCTTCGGTGATGATTTCTGTATCAATGATGTTTCCCGACTTATCGGTAATATTGCGGGCTTTTGCTTTTTGCCCCTGCAGAATGTCTTCATATTGATACTCGAGATAACTTTTCCCCACTCTGTCATTCCGGCTGTACTCACGGGAAGTGAAATAGTCCAGTCTGTCCTGGGGCACTCCCTCTTCAGAAGAAGAGATGCTGCCTATAAGCGTTCGGAGTGTTTTATCAAACACATAGTTGCGCTCCCAGTCGGTTGTAATATCGATACCGGGCAGCTCATCAAGGTTTTCGCTTATAAAAGCAAATTCCTTTTCAGAAATGTTGTCTTTTTTAATAATCTGGGGCGTCAGGGCATAACCGCTGTCCATTTCCCGTTTGATCGCAAGAACTTTAAGCTCTTCCTGAGTAATTTCCTTCAGCTCATTTTCCGTTATTCTTTCAAGCTGCAGATCGTACAGGTCATCTTCGCTCATTACTCCGTCAAGCACCTTCTGACGGTCCGCTTTCGTGATTTTCTTTTCTGCTTTTTCAGGACGCGTCAAAATCCAGTAATCTTTTTTATCTCTTACCGTGATTTTCTTTAAGTCTTCTTCCAGAGCCTCCTGGTCCTCTTTTGAGTCCGTTGTGTCCTGGTCAAAAATCTTGGCAAGTTTGGCTGCTGTTTCAAGTCGTTCCTCTTGATCAGAAGAAGCCGATCTTGTATATGTAATCGCCTTGATCGGCTTGTTGTCTACAATTGTATTGTAGTTTCTGTCAAAGATTTTCCCCCGGGGGACAGACGTGCTTATTGTTACTTCTTCCGTCCTTTCAACTTCCTTGCGGTAATCTTCTCCATATACAATCTGGACAATGCCAAGCCTTAGTATCATTCCTGAAAATAACAAAAAGATAAGGAAAAACAGGATATTCAAGCGAAGCGGGACTGTCCGTTTCTTTTTCTTTGTCATGCTGCACCGCCTTATTGTCGAAATCAGGTTTTAAAAATGAAAATAGACACCATAACATGGTGTCTACCCTCTATTTTATGAAAAAAATCGACTTATTTCTATTATTTTCGACAGTTGTAACACGATTGTCATATGCCGTGTCAGCTGCTTTCTCCATCTACAAGGTTCGGCTCAGGCATTTTTTTCTGTCCGTTAACCTCTTTTTTATCGATGGGTTCATTTGTTTCAGGCAGTGAAACCTTCCTTATGAAAAAATAAATACAGCTGTGTCCTGCCCCTATGATAGCAAGCAGAAAAGGAATACTCTGTTTTTCATCAAACAGCGTGACAGAAAGAATAAACAGCAGGATTGACGTAATTCTCCCCAAGTTTAAAAACAGTTCTCTGACGACAATGTATTCGATCCTTGCTTCTCCTGCATTCCATGACCGCCCAATCACATCGTAAGTCAATGAAATGTAGGGAACGAGCAGAAGCGGATAGGCGACCGCAATAGAAATCGCATAGATGATGAGCTTTGTGTAGGTCAGATCAAAAAGAAGCAGGAAAATGGAAGCATAAAGCAGAATTCCCCCTGCCAGGATAAACTTCTTTCTCATTTTCTTCGTAATCATCCTTGTGGCCAGATAATAAAAAACAAAAGCAACCGCAGAGTTAATCAGCCCATATTTCCCCAGAGCAAGTTCGCTGCCGGTCGTGATAAAAACAAGGACTCCAATGACAAAAATAAACGTACCTTCCCTGAGCCCCTGAAAGAAATGAGCGTTCGTAATCATACGCCAGTTCATGTTCCGCTTTCTTTCTTTTAAAACATCCATAAGCAGAAAACGCCCGTTCGCATGCCTTCTTTTCAAGAAGAGACTTAGAATCACTGCACAAAAAAACAGGGCAAGCGACAGGGAAAAGATTGTTTTGTATCCCGTGTCTCCTGCAAGCCTTGAGATGACAAAACCGGCGACAATCGGGCCGATCATTCCAGCAGAGGAAGTCATGACCCCTAAAAATCCGTTAAAAAAGTCCCTTGTCTCAGGTTCTGTAATTTCAAATGTCAGTACATTAAAGGAAAGCCAGTAAAAACCTGAGCCTATCCCAAGAAGACCTCCAAGCAAAATCAAATTATCTGCTGCCCTGTCCCCAATTAAGAGAACGGACAGATAAAATACAGCCAGAAAGGCAACACCAAGACGAAACACAATCACCCGGTCAATTTTTTTCGCCCATCTCCCGGCAATAATAAATGTAATGGGCTGCATGATCACAATCGTCAGATTATAGATCCCTAAATCCAAAAAACTGCCGGACTGCTTCCACAAATACACATTAACAAAAGCATTCGAGAGGGCAATCCCTAAAGAATACATGCCCCCAATCGTCAGAAGCAGAAGCAAATCGCGGTTCACTTCCACATTACCAAAGACTTTCTGCAGCTTAGACATACCTAAAACTCCCCTTCATCAGCTACTAATTAGTCTGTGTAAAGGGGGGGGAGATATACAAAGAAAAGCGGAATCAGCCGTTTAGCTCCGATAGGCAGATAAGAAATCACCCGAAAAGTCCGCTTTTGACTTTTTGGGGGATTTTGTTCTGACAGAGGAGTTGGCTGATGGAGCTGGACACCACGAAAAGCGGAATCGCCCGGTTAGCTCCGAAGGGCAGAAAAGGATCCGACGGAAAAAGCCGGGTTTGCTTTTTACGGCGGAGCCGTTCTGACCGAGGAGTTGGGCGATGGAGCTGGACAACACGAAAAGCGGAATCAGCCGTTTAGCTCCGGGAGTCAGATAAGGAAACAGCGGTAAAGGCGCTTTTTGCCTTTGCCGATGGTTCCGTTCTGACAGAAGGGCTGGGAGGCGGAGCTGGACAATGAGAAAAGCGGAATCAGCCGTTTAGCTCCGGGAGCCAGAAAAGAAATCACCCGAAGCGGAATCAGCTGGTAGCTCCGTTTCCTACGCTATATTTCGCTCACACTCATTTTATACCGTACGATTCCAACTCTTTCTTAAGCTATCTTGCACCCGTACTCTTGTTATACCGTACGATTCCATCCCTTTCTTATGCTATCTTGCACCCGCTCTCTTGTTATACCGTACGATTCCATCCCTTTCTTACGCTATCTTGCACCCGTACTCTTATTATACCGTACGATTCCATCCCTTTCTTATGCTATCTTGCACCCGCACTCTTGTTATACCGTACGATTCCATCCCTTTCTTACGCTACCTTGCACCTGAACTCTTTTTATACCATACGATTCCATCCCTTTCTTACGCTATCTTGCACCTGAACTCTTTTTATACCGTACGATTCCATCTCTTTCTTATGCTATCTTGCACCCGCACTCTTTTTATACCGTACGATTCCAACTCTTTCTTACGCTATCTTTTGCCCGCATTCTTTTTTCCGTACGATTCCAACTCTTTCTTACGCTATCTTTTGCCCGCATTCTTTTTTCCGTAAGATGCCTGTTTTTATTTTCAGCTCAAAACCGATTCTGAATGGTGTATGCCTGCCTGACATACGTCTTCAGCTGTAGAAGGCAAATAAAAAAACAGGAAATCCAAGATTTCCTGTTTTTTCACGTCTATTATTTAGCTTCTTCGTAGCGTCTGTTTACTTCTTCCCAGTTTACAACGTTCCAGAAAGCTCCGATGTAGTCAGGACGGCGGTTTTGGTAGTTCAGGTAGTAAGCATGCTCCCAGACATCAAGACCAAGGATCGGCGTTTTGCCTTCCATTAAAGGAGAGTCCTGGTTTGGAGTGCTTGTTACTTCAAGCTCGCCATTGTTTACAACAAGCCATGCCCAGCCAGATCCAAAGCGTGTAGCGCCAGCTTTAGCGAATTCTTCTTTGAATGTTTCAAAGCTTCCGAATTTGCTGTTGATTTTGTCAGCAAGTTCTCCTGATGGAGCTCCGCCGCCGTTTGGTGAAAGGATTGTCCAGAACAGGCTGTGGTTCGCATGGCCGCCGCCGTTGTTGCGTACAGCTGTGCGCGCTGATTCAGGCACTGCGTCAAGATTTGAAACAAGTTCTTCAACACTTTTGCTGAGAAGATCGTCATGACCTTCTAGAGCAGCATTCACGTTCGTGATGTATGTGTTATGGTGTTTCGTGTGGTGAATATTCATTGTTTCCTTATCGATATGCGGTTCAAGTGCATCATATGCGTAAGGCAGTTGCGGTAGTTCGTAAGCCATTTAAATCTCCTCCTTGAATAGTATGTAGTTGCTAAGCCTAAGCTTGTCACATTAAGATTACCAAAATTGACCGATTGTTTCAATTTATATGCATGTTTTTTCGAATGTTCTTCACGTCAGAGAACGGTATACAGGAAATAACCGATCATAACGAGCTGAATGATTGTTTTGGCAAAAACCCCTGATATAAATCCAATAAGAGATCCAAGGCCGACTTTTACAGATTCATTAAAATCTTTTTTGTGAACGAGAAGTTCTGCAAGCACTGCACCGATAAACGGTCCAATGATGATTCCCGCTATAGGAATGATAAATGGACCGATCAAAAGTCCAATCGTGCTTCCCCAAATGGCAGCCTTGCTTCCTCCGACTCTTTTGACCCCCATTAAATTTGCCACATAGTCAGCGGCAAATAAGACAGCGACAAACACTCCCTCAATCAGCCAGAACTGATAGCCGAATTCCTCAAAGCCAAAGAAAGCGCCAAATAGAAGAAATCCGCCGACAATGAAGAGAACGCTTGGGATAATCGGATAAATCAGTCCTGCAAATCCAATCACAAACATAATGATAATCAGTGTCCAATATAAAGCTTCCAAATCGGAAAACACCACTCTTTCTTCGTTATTACTGAAAAAAAGCAAGAGCTTTAGCCCTTGCTTTCATTATAGCTTATTCAGTCTTTTTTAAACCATTATTTGCGGTAGCCAAGCACAGCTTCAGCGATGTTGACAGAATGGTCGCCGATTCGCTCAAGGTTGCTGATGATGTCGACAAACACAATGCCTGCCTGACCCGTGCAGCTTCCCTCATTTATGCGGAGAATATGCTTTTTGCGCAGTGTGCGTTCCATTTTGTCAATCTGTTCTTCTGATTTCATGACTTTTGCTGCAAGATCTGTATTTTTATCATCTAATGCAGTAATGGCATCTTTCAGCGTGCTGATTGTCAAAGTGAACATTTCATCTAAATCTTTCAGTGCGGATTCAGTGAGCTTTACTTTGTTTGTAAGCTGATAATCGACAAGCTCCACAATGTTTTCAAAGTGATCGCCGACGCGTTCGATGTCTCTTACCGTATCCATCAGAGTTGAATGTTCTTCAGACTCTGCTGCAGACATTTCTGCCCGTGAAATTAATACGAGATAGTCTGTGATTTTCCGGTCAAGATTATTGATGGCATCTTCGATCTGGTAAGCTGTATCGGCATGTTTACTCTGGTTTGTTTTCAGATATTGATTTGCCTCTTCAAGGCCAAGTGATGCAAACTGACCCATGCGAAGGATTTCCTCTTTCGCCTGGCCAAGCGCAATGGAAGAGGATTGCTCAATAAACAGCGGATCCAAATGTTTTGCTTTGTATTCTACCAGAGAATCTTCTCCAGGAATTAACTTTGTTACAATGTAAGCAAGCACCCCGATAAACGGAAGCTGAATTAACGTATTTGATAAGTTAAATGTTCCATGAGCAAAGGCAATCGTCATCTCGGGATTAAGTCCAAGGTTCGCCTTCAGCATGGCGACAAAGGCTGTGAACAGCGGCAGAATCAGCAGGAAAATGGCTGTCCCTATCAAGTTGAAGATAACATGCGTCAATGCCGCTCTTCTTGCAGCAACAGAAGCACCAATTGAAGCCAAAACGGCCGTAATCGTAGTACCAATGTTATCTCCGAAAAGAACCGGCAGGGAAGCTTTAATATCAATCAGGCCAAGTCCATGAAGCTCCTGCAGGATACCGATTGTCGCACTCGAGCTTTGGACGATGACAGTAAAGACAGTGCCAATCACGACGCCAAGCAGCGGATTGTCACTCATGCTGACAGTGAGTTCCTGAAAAGCCTGAAGCGAACGAAGCGGCTTCATGCCGTCGCCCATTAATTCAAGTCCAAAGAACAAAGCACCAAATCCGAAGACAATCTGGCCGAAGTTATGAATTTTTTTGTTTTTAAAGAAGAAAAGCAGTACAGCACCGGCAAACAGAATCGGCAGTGCATAGTCTGAAATTTTAATACCTATGATAAAGGCTGTGACAGTGGTTCCAATATTTGCACCCATAATGACACCAATTGCCTGGCGCAAATTCATAAACCCTGCGCTGACAAGTCCTACGACGAGTACAGTCGTACCGCTGCTTGACTGGATGAGTATTGTAACAAATATACCTGCCAGAACACCCATAACAGGATTTGTCGTAAACTTATCCAGTATGTCACGCAGTCTGTCACCTGCTGATTTTTGCAGTCCGTCGCCCATGAATTTAATTCCGAAGAGGAAAATCCCAAGGCCTCCGAGAAATTCAAAGATCATCTTCTGTAAATCGAGATCCAACTTCATTCAACCCCTAACATCTTTTTATCGACATGTTTCTACAACCTCCCCAATTATTAACGAATTGTGGATTGATTGTAAAGGTGTTTATCCCTTTTTCATAAAAAATTTACAATATCTTAACATTAGCAGTTTCTATTCGATTATTCCTTGTTTCTTGCGGTCTGCATGGTTAAAATGAAAACTGGATGATTATAGAAGGATGTGCGTATAATTGAACATTTTTAAACAGCTCGCAAAAAGTACTTATTCCCCCAAATCGATCTCCATGTTCAGATTTCAGGGAATCGGCAAAACCATTCTTTATGTCTTTATGCTGACAATACTTATCACCCTGCCAATGGGGATTTACATGTCCTCCGGCATATCAGCACTGCTGAAAGGCCTTGACTCAACACTTAGAGAGGACTTGCCGGAGTTTACAATAGAAGATGGAGCATTGGTTTCAGATGCGAAAGAGCCGATAGAGCTCACAAAAGATGATCTCTTTATCGTCTTCGATCCCACTGGTTCTTTTACAGTTCAGGAAATTGAAAGCAAAGAAAATGCGATCGGCCTCCTGAAAAATGAATTTGTCTATGCTTTTGCCGGACAGTCGCAAAGCTATGATTACTCTATGCTGAACACATTGTCTAAAGCGGATTTACTGACGTACTCGTCCCAGTTCGAAAGTGTTCTGCCAATTGTCATCGGAACTGTCCTGCTCGTCTTTTACCTTTTTACCGCTGCATCAAAATTTATCGAAATTACGTTTCTTGCGTTTGTGAGTATTCTCTTTAAGAATAGTCTGCAGAAAAAAGTGAATTTTAAACAGCTGTGGGTAATGGCTGCATATTCAATTACACTCGCATCTATTTTCTTCATGATTATGGAGTTCCTGCAAATTTCGGTCCCTAGCGGAATTTTCATCAACTGGTTTGTGAATCTGGTTGTCATGTATCTGGCACTTAAAGAAATTCCCGGTGCACGCAAGAAAACGCTCGACTGACTGACAAAATGAGCCCCAAAGCATCTTCAGCTTTGGGGCTCATTTTATATGTACAAGTGTTTTACACTTTGTATTCTTTGGCGGATTGCGCGAGGCTCTTTGAAAGTTCTGAAACCCTTAACCCGATTTCATGCGTTCTGCTTACCTGAGTCATTTGTTCTTCTGAAGAAAACAGCATCTGCTCTGCGCTCGCAAGCGTTTCCTGAGAAACAGATTCAAAGCTTGCCGAAGATTTTTCCATGACAGGCAGATAGTCATGCAGCTTATTCATTTGCCTCTTCATTCCAGACAGCCTGTCACTCACTGTTTTAATTTCAATTGAAAGTTCATCAAACAGAACACGTGATTCTGAAGCCGCATGAAGATGGGAGTGAATGGCTGAGAGCATTTCATCAAATTCTTTTGATGCATGAACGGCGATACCCTCCATGTTTGAGATGGAATTCCTGATTTTATGAGTGGCATTTGATGATTGTTCAGCGAGTTTTTTCACCTCATCTGCAACAACGGCAAACCCTTTTCCCGCCTCACCCGCTCTGGCTGCTTCAATGGCTGCATTGAGTGCAAGCAGTTTCGTCTGCTCAGCAATCGTATGAATAATGGCGGCAACATCCGCAATCGACATGGAATGCTCTTTCACGCTTCTGATCACAGCCGTCATTTTCTCTGTTTCGCGCTCAAATACATTCATCGTACGGATCATCTTTGATCCCTGCTCTTCTCCGCGTGCTGCTGAAGAGTTCATATCTGATGCACGGCTGAACAAAAATTCCATGTTGCGGAAAACTTCTTTTAATTCATCCTTCACCCTGCTGAACGCCTCTGCGCTTTCCGCTGAACCCGCGGCTGTCTGCTCTGCACCCAATTTCACAATTTTAATGGCCTCTACAAGCTGGCCATTTTGCATAACCCCTTCATCTGTCGCTTCCCTGAGCTGATCTCCTTTAGCCGACAGCTCATCTGCAGCATGATTGATATCACCAATAATGCTGCGCATATGATCCATCATGGAATTAAAGCTTTTCATGACTGAATTTATTTCAGGAACCTTCGTTTTCACATGGACATTCCTTGTTAAATTGCCGTCCCTCACATCTTTCATCGCTTTTCTGAGGACGGCAAGAGGATTCGTTAAGCTTCTGATCACAATAATCAGCACCGCTGCTGTAAGCAGGACACTGATTCCAATCATCCAAATGGTAAATGAAGCGAGGGTCTTAGAGGTTTCCATATAACTTTCTGTCTCTACCGCAATAAGGAATTGACCCTTGAGCTCCTGAACTTTCTTAAAAGACAATGTGTAGTCGGTCCCGCCTATCGTCTGGTGGATCACGCCATTTTTCTTTTCGGTGATTTCTTTTAGCTGATCCTCTTTAAATTGCAGCCTGCTGTTTGAACTCACAGAAAAAGGATTGGCCTTCCCTTCGGCTACAAGGAAAAAATCAGCCTTCAGCCCGTCCTGTATTAATGCGGAGGCCTGGTTGGAGAGGACCACTTTATTAAACCTTTCAAGGAATGAATCCTCTTCGCCTACGTAGGCAATCATAAGATTCCCTGCAATTTCGTTTGTCGTGTTAACCTCCCTTGCAAGCCTGTCCTCAATCAATGACATCGTTGCTTCTTTGGATTTTGAATAAGAAATAAAACCTACAGCACTTATAGATGCTGCCATAATGGTTAATACAAGGAACAGGAGCCTTGCCTGGAGGCTCACTTCTGATATTTTTACAGATCGTATCTTCATGTATATGTAAGATAAAGACCCATTCTTTTTGCTTACTTTCCCGATAAGTCCCTTCAATGCGCCTACACCCTTCCTCTTAACTCATGAAAATTATCCCAGATTAATGTTAAGAGAGTGTAAACCCCTCATTAATTTATGGAGAATTTTGTCGTATTTATAGGTATTAAGAAGGTTTCTCCACCACTTCATCTTTCTTAGAAAGGAATAAAGAAAGGCATGTCATATTTTTAGTGGACAAGCCATATAAATAATCATCGTGACGGATTGGGAGATGATACATATGAAGCGGCTGATGGTCTTTCTTTTAACACTCTTTCTTCTCTATATTATGTACTATGACATCAGTACAGGAACGATTGCCTTTTCGCCCCCTGCCAAGGATAATGAACCTGCAGCGGCAGTTCAGACGTCGCCCTCTCCTTATACAGTAAAAGAAATTAAGCAGGGTGAAACCGTCTTAACCATCGTTGAACAGCTCCACAGCGGACTGCCCGTTTCCATAGAACAAGTCAGGAAAGACTTTGAAAAGCTGAATCCAAATGAAAAAGCAGATGCGATCCAAGTAGGAAAAGCATATAAATTTCCACTTTATGAAAAAGAAGTTGCTTCTTAATTCTTGTCAATATCGCGCACTCACTGTTACAATATTGTGAGGGAAAGCACAATTTCCCCGCATTGAATGATGATCAAATAGGTACTATGAAACCATAGGACCATGATTATGAATTAAGGAGCGATTTACACGTGAGTGAAATCATACATCGTACCAAAACCCGTCCTGTTAAAGTCGGCAATCTGACCATTGGCGGAAATAATGAACTAGTCATTCAGAGTATGACAACAACGAAAACACACGATGTGGAAGCTACGGTCGCTGAAATCCTGCGTTTAGAAGAAGCAGGATGCCAAGTAGTGCGTGTTGCCTGCCCGGATGAGCGTGCAGCCGATGCTATTGCTGAAATAAAAAAACGCATCAACATTCCGCTTGTTGTAGATATTCATTTCGATTATAAACTGGCTCTAAAAGCTATTGAGGGCGGTGCAGATAAGATCCGCATCAATCCGGGAAACATCGGCCGCAGAGAAAAAGTCGAGGCTGTTGTAAAAGCAGCGAAAGAAAAAGGAATCCCGATACGCATCGGGGTTAATGCAGGTTCTCTTGAGAAACGCATCATTGAGAAATACGGCTATCCGACAGCAGACGGAATGGTCGAGAGTGCCCTGCACCATATTAAAATTCTTGAAGATCTGGATTTCCACGATATTATTGTGTCCATGAAAGCATCTGATGTCAATCTTGCCATCGAGGCTTACGAGAAAGCCGCAAAGGCTTTTGACTATCCCCTTCATCTTGGAATTACGGAATCAGGAACGCTGTTTGCCGGTACAGTTAAAAGCGCTGCCGGACTTGGTGCTATTTTAAACAAAGGAATTGGAAACACGCTTCGCATTTCCCTTAGCGCAGATCCGGTTGAGGAAGTGAAGGTTGCACGCGAGCTTCTTAAATCTTTCGGCCTTGCATCAAACGCCGCGACATTAATTTCATGCCCGACATGCGGACGCATTGAAATTGACCTGATCAGTATCGCAAATGAAGTGGAAGAATATATTTCAACCATCAAAGCCCCAATCAAAGTTGCCGTTCTGGGCTGTGCCGTAAACGGACCTGGAGAAGCACGTGAAGCTGATATCGGCATTGCTGGAGCACGCGGTGAAGGACTTCTTTTCCGCAAAGGACAAATTGTCCGCAAAGTGCCTGAGGAGACAATGGTTGAGGAACTGAAAAAAGAAATCGACAAAATTGCCGAAGAGCATTATGCAAAGCAGGAAGCTGAAAAAGCTTCCGCTGAAATGTAAAACAAGCCTGGCCAAATGGCCGGGCTTGTTTTTATTTATCCTACTTTTAAAAGAACGGCAGGATAAAAATTCCGAGGATGAGTGATACGATACCGATGCCGATTGCCCATCCGCCAAGAGCTTCTGCCCCTCTGCGGCGTGCAACAAAGCCTACAATGATGCCCGCTGCCCCGAGGATGACAGGGAAAACGAACAATGAGATGACTGACAGAACAATGGCCAAATACCCCATTCTTCGTCCGTCCGTTCTGACTCCTTCTTCTTCGTCGCGGCGGTCGTAGTCTGCCTCTCTTCTCAGAGTGGCCGGAGCTGCAAGTTCGGCAGCCGTTTCTTCTCTATAGTCATCGCGGAAATCTCTGCTGTAGCCAACTTCATCATCACGGAGGTCATATTCCTTGATGTTACCGTGATAATCATAATGTTTCTCATCTGCCATGCGTGATCCCTCCATTCATATTGTAAGGAACATTTATAGTATGAGTTGATCGGCACGTCAGTATAACTGTTAAAGTTTACTGTGATTGTAATGGCTGATTATGATACACTAAAGAGTATAGTTCATCATTAATCAGTTATGAGATAAACCTTTATGGGAATGTTTGACAGCAAGGGAGAGAAGACATGATGCTGCGTTTAGGAATTGATATAGATGGCACAGTTACATCACCTGAAACCTTTGTGCCGTATTTGCAAAAATCATTTAATGAATCCATTACTTTTGAAGATATGAAGGAGTACGATCTGACGAAGCTTTTAAAGATCTCAGAAGCTGAATTCTGGAAATGGATGGATGAAAAGGAACCGCTCATTTACAAAGAAGCACCAATAGCACTGGATGCGAAACTCGTTCTTGATGAATGGAAGAATAAACATAAGCTTCTTTTCATCAGTGCAAGAAGAAGCCACTTGGAAGAAGTGACGTATGAGTGGTTTAATCGAAACGGTCTTACGTACCATCAAATCGACTTAATCGGCACACACGATAAGCTCCAAGCAGTGAAGAAAAATAAAATTGATGTCTTTTTTGAGGACAAGCATGACAACGCATGCACCATCAGTGAGGTATTTAATATTCCTGTCATTTTATTTAATACCCCATATAATCAGGAACCTGTTCCAAAAAACGTCATCAGGGCAGATAATTGGCTTGAGGCAAGAGACTGGGTCAATTCTTATGCAGAAAACCGTTACTCCTTAACAAAATAAAAAAACGCCTGCGAAAAACAAGCCGCAGGCGTTTTTTTATGTGGTTACTTCATGGCATTCAGGGCACGTTCCGTAAATTTCGAACTTGTGGCCGCTGATTTCATATCCGGATAAGTTTTCCTTCAAATTCCCCATAGGACAAGAAGAAATTTCTTTAGTCTTTCCGCACGTCAGACAAATAAAGTGGTGATGATGGTGTTTCGTTGAGCATGAAAAGCGGAAATGCTTTTCGCCTGAGAGTTCTGTCGTTTCAAGAATGCCCATTTCCGCAAAAAGTGAAAGGTTGCGGTAAATCGTATCAAAACTCAGACCCGGATATTCCGGCTTCATTTCTTCAAGCACATCCCTCGCAGTCAAGTATTTGTTGGACTGCGAAAAAAGTTCAAGCATCTCTTCCCTCTTGCTCGTATATTTATATCCTTTTTCCTTCATTAAAAGAAGAGCTTCCTGTACATTCATTTTACTGGCCCCTTTTTAATTTAGTCCATCCAATTGTAAGAACGAGAATGAGAACGGAAAGCATAACAATCGTCCCGCCCGGAGCTAAATCGAGCTGATAGGCTAACACTAAACCAATGATAACAGATATTTCTCCGAAGAGTACAGAAAAGAAAATGGCCTGCTTAAACCCTTTTGCAATCCGGATGCTTGCTGCCACAGGAAGCGTCATAAGCGATGAAACAAGCAGAATGCCGACAATCCGCATAGACGCTGCAATGACAAGCGCAACGGTTAAAATAAAGATAAAATGGATCCATTTTGAATGGATGCCCGATGCTGCTGCATGCTCCTCGTCAAATGACAAAAGGAACAGTTCTTTATAAAGAGCAAAAACAACGATCAGAACAAAGGCAGCAATGGAGATGATCACCCATAAATCCGTGCGCGTTACAGCACTTACACTTCCAAATAAATAGTTGAACAAATCTGTGTTAAATCCGTCCGCAAGTGAAATGAAGATAACACTGAGGCCTACTCCTGCCGACAGGATGATCGGAATAGCGAGCTCCTGAAAATGTTTATAAACGCCTCTGAGCTTTTCAATAAACAATGAACCCGCAACCGAAAAGCCCATTCCAAGATAAATTGGATTGAGTCCTGACATGCCGAGGACTTTCTTTTCAAGAAGAAGACTCGCGGCGATGCCGGCGAGTGTCACATGACTTAAAGCATCTGCAATCAGCGACAGTCTCCTGACGACAACAAATACTCCCAGAAGCGGAGCTATGAAACCAATTAATATGCCTGCAAGAAACGCATTCTGCAGGAATTCGTACGTAAATATACTGTTAATCATTTTTACCTTCCCCCATGATCGTGATGATCGTGAGTCAACACATGAACTGAATGACCGTAATAGTCAGACATATCAGAGCTCTTCAGGCTTTCAAATTCCTGTGTATTTCCGTGGAAATGCATATGTTTATTTAAGCATGCGACATGTGTTACCTTATCTGTGATCGTTCCGACATCATGTGTAACGAGAATGAGGGTAATACCCATGCCTTTGTTTAAACGCTGCAGCATTTCATAGAAGCTCTGAACGGTTTGAGCATCAACTCCGACTGTCGGCTCATCCAAAATGAGCAAATCCGGATCACTCACAAGCGCTCTGGCAATAAAAGTCCGCTGCTGCTGCCCGCCTGAAAGCTCTCCTATGTTTCGGTTTGTCAGTTCTTCAAGCCCGACTGCGCCAATCGCTTCTTTTACTTTTTGATGATGGGCATGGTTCAGTTTCTTAAATAACCCAAGCTTTGATGTCAGCCCGCTCGCAACCACTTCATAGACAGAAGCCGGAAACCCGGTATTAAAGCTGCTGGCTTTCTGGGAAACAAAACCGATCCGATGCCAATCTTTAAATTTGCGGATGTCCTGGCCGAAAAGCTTTATATTCCCGTGATCCGGCTTTAATAGCCCAAGCATGCATTTAAGCAGCGTTGTTTTTCCGGATCCGTTTGGGCCGACAAGACCGAGAAAGTCTCCCTCTCTCACGGTAAAATGAATATCCTCGAGCACCGCGGTGCGTTCATATGTGAAAGTCAGACTTTGAACATCAATAATAGGCTGATTCATTACATTCACTTCCAAGTTTCAGAATGGTTCCGATTTATTTTCGTAAAAAAAGATCAGAAGCCATGTCTGATCTTTAACATAGAGATTATACAAGATTACCCGTAAAAGAGCAAGAATTTCTGCTTAGTGAATCGCAGATTTAAAATTGGTACCCTTTGTTTCCTGGGTGTTCATGATGGTGATAAAGGCGTTTGTGTCAATCTCATGCACGATGGATTTAAGCTTAGTCACCTCTAGCCTTGTCACAACCACATAAATGACTTCTTTTTCATCATCAGTATAGCCGCCTTTTCCTTTCAGCTTTGTTGTACCCCTTCCAAGGCGCTGAAGGATGGCATCAGAAACATCTTCATAATAATCGGATATGATGATGACCGCTTTAGTTTCATCTAGTCCCTGAATGACTGTGTCGATTGTTTTAAACGCAATATAGTAGGCCATGACGGAATACATCGCCTGTTCCGGCCCGAAGACGAACGCCGCCCATGCAAAAATGAAAATGTTGATGAACATAACGAATTCGCCTACTGAAAACGGAAGCTTCTTAGTCAGTAGAATCCCGAGAATCTCCGTTCCGTCCATCGAACCGCCATTCCGGATGACAAGCCCGACACCCGCTCCAAGCATCAGTCCGCCAAACACCGTTGCAAGCACGGGCTGGTTTGTAAAAGGTTCTACATGATGCAGCATACTTTCAATGACCGCGAGAAACACAATGCCGAAAATAGACGAGATCATAAATGTTTTGCCTATTTGTTTGTAGCCGTAGTACATAAACGGCAGATTCAGAACGACCACAAGTGTCCCGAAATTAATAAACGGGAGGGATTCAGGGGAAAGGTAGTCAAGTATCAGCGAAATTCCGATGATTCCTCCGTCAATGATCTGATTGGGAATTAAAAACAGTTCAATCGAAGCTGCTGCAAGGGCAGCTCCGATCACAATCAGGATCATCCTTCTGGCAAACCGTCCTGCACTTTCTTTTTTATGCTGTTTTTTTGCCACAATAAAACTCCTTTCTTAAAGAATTCCTGTTCCGAATATGTGTAAAAAATTTGCCTTTCTTCTTTCCTGAATAGGCACTTTTTAAAAAACTCCGCCATACATTGAACTGTAGAGGAGGTTATGTACGTGATTTTATTTCAAAAGATTGTCAACCAGAAACTGAATACCCTTGATACAGACGGCCTGCTTCAGCTTGCCAAGCAGAATAACCTTTCCATCAGCAGACCCCAGGCACAGGAAATTGTGAAAATCATCAGAGGGAAAAACATCAATATTTTTAACGATGCAGAACGAATCGATCTTTTAAAACGGGTGGCTGCCATTACTTCGCCTGCGACAGCCCAGAAGGTCAATCAGCTCCTGCAGCAGTTTATTGGGTAAAAGCTGCCGGTTTCCCGGCAGCTTTTTTTTTGTTTTATTCCTGATTGCGTATTAAATCAAGCAAATCCGGGTTATATTCCTGATTGCGGAGCATCTCAATTTCAAAGCGGTACGGAGGCTTCTTGTCTTTTTTATCTTCGCCTACATATGGCGTTTCAAGGATTTTCGGAACATCCGAGAGTTCAGGATGATGAACAATCCGGTTCAGTGCTTCAAAGCCGATGTGACCGAAGCCGATGTTTTCATGGCGGTCTTTTCTGGCTCCTGCCGGGTTTTTGCTGTCATTGATGTGAAGAACTTTCAGTCTGTCGAGTCCGATAATGGAATCAAATTCCTTCAGGACGCCGTCAAAGTCATTGATCAAATCGTAGCCGGCATCATGAGTATGACACGTATCAAAACAGACGGATAAATGTTCATTATGAGTCACTCCGTCAATGATCTGTGCAAGCTCATCAAACGACCTGCCGCACTCAGACCCTTTTCCGGCCATAGTCTCAAGGGCGATCTGAACATTTTCTTCTTTCACAAGCACTTCGTTCAGGCCTTCAATAATCTTTTTAATGCCTATATCGGCTCCCGCACCTACGTGCGCACCCGGATGCAGCACAATCTGTTTTGCGCCGAGTGCGTGGGAACGGTCTATTTCCGAGCGCAGAAACTGCACACCGAGCTCAAACGTTGCCGGATTTGTCGTGTTGCCGATATTGATGATGTACGGTGCATGCACGACAATATCCGAAATGCCGTGCTCCTTCATGTGTGCAAGACCGGCCGCAATGTTCAGGTCTTCTATCTTTTTTCTTCTTGTATTCTGGGGTGCTCCTGTATAGATCATAAACGTATTTGCACCGTAAGAAGCCGCTTCCTCACTTGCCGCAAGGAGCATTTTTTTTCCGCTCATTGATACATGTGATCCAATTTTAAGCATGCCTTATCCCCCTACTTGCGCTTTTTGTTCAATCTTCTTTGGCGTTTTTTAATTTCATCCATTTCACGGGACATTTTCTTTTTGTAGCCCGGTTTGACGCCCTTAGGCTTTCTCACCATGCTTTTCGCCATCTGTTCGGTTCCGTCTGACGGCTTAGCCCGTTTTTGTCTGCGTTTGCGGTCGTCAATCGTTTTCCACTCGCCATTTGCAAGGTCCATGTTTTCAAACTGGATGCCAAGCTTTTCAAGCAAGTTCAGAGCATGCTCATTTTCAGGCTCATAAATGGTTGCCGCAATGCCTGAATAATCAGCTCGTCCTGTACGGCCGACGCGGTGGATGTAAAAATCAAGATCGCTTGGCAGTTCAAAATTGATGACGTGGCTGACTCCGTCGATATCAATTCCGCGTGAGGCAAGGTCTGTTGCAACAACGTACTGATACTCCAGGTCATTAATCTGTTTCATCATTTTTTTGCGGTCTCTCGGCGTCAGATCCCCGTGGATTCTGCCGACTCTCAGTCCTTTTGCAATCAGTCCGTCTGCAACCTCATCCGCTTTCTTTTTCGTGTTTGTAAACACGATGGCAAGAAACGGATTATAGCTTTTCAGCATTTCATAGAGCAGATTTGTTTTATTGCGGTGACGCAGGGGCACAAGGACATGTTTGATTTTCTTCGCCGCTGCCTGTTTAGGTGCAACATGGGTGAATTTCGGGTTTTCCATGTATTTTTTTAAGAATGGCTTTAGTTTCTCAGGAATCGTTGCCGAGAATACAAGCATTTGAAGCTTTGCAGGCATAGCTGCACCGATTTTGTCCACATCTTCAATAAAGCCCATATCAAGCATAAGATCAGCTTCATCGACAACAAGCGCTTTTGCATGATGAACATGCAAGGCGTTTGCTGCAACAAGGTCTTTAATACGCCCAGGCGTGCCAATGACGATTTGAGGCTGAGTTTTCAGTTTATCAATCATTCTTTGCTTATCGGTTCCGCCGATAAAGCATTTCGCTGTAATTGTTTCGTTTTCAGGAGCAAATTTAATAATGTGAAGAGCATCCTGGTAGATTTGATTTGCAAGTTCTCTTGTAGGTGCGGTAATGACGACCTGCACACTTTCGTCTGCGGCATCGATTCTTTGAATAAGCGGCAGCAGATACGCATGGGTTTTTCCCGTTCCTGTCTGTGACTGCCCGATTGCCGTTTCCCCTTTCAGAAGGGAAGGAAATAAGCGTTCCTGTATTTCAGTTGGTTCATAAAAACCCAGCGCTTTAACAGCATCTATAATAAAAGGCTTAAATGGAAACTGAGTGAACTTTGTCTGTTCCATGTTCATCATCTCCTTGATGAAAAATTAAAGTAAGACGGTTTTAGCCATACGAAGGTGAGATCTTCTTTCAAACAAAAACACTGCACGCATCCGGAGACACGCCTGTCCATCAAAACATTATATACGATATCCGGCAAAAAAACCAATTTGCTTTTTGGCCTATTCTCATAAATCTGCTGACCATCCGCAGGTACCCTGCATATTGTGTAGGTAGGATAGACGTTAGTTTAAAGGAGGGTCATCATGTTTCAGCAAAGACCAATGCCCCAAATGCCTTCAAGAGGTATGCAGCCCCAGAGAATGCAAATGGGCGCACAGCGGTTTTCGGGGCAGCCTATTGGATATCAGCAAGCAAGAGGATTAGGCTCATCCAGGTTTCAGCCTTTCGGACCGCAGATGGGATCATTTGGACCGCAGTTTGGCGGACCGGGTTTTGGAGGTCCTGGTTTTGGAGGTGCCGGGTTTGGCGGACCGGGATTCGGGGGACAGGGATTCGGGGGACAGGGATTCGGAGGAGCAGGATTTGGCGCACAGCAATTCGGACAGCAGGCAATCGGAAAAAGCGGAGGGCTAAAAGGTCTTTTATCGAGATTTTTGCCGGGCGGCGGAGGCCAGGGACTTACAGGTGCGGCGAATGCAGCGCAGGGCCTTCAGGGACTCACAAATCCAGCCAATCTTTCAGGCATGCTTGGAAACGTTCAGAAAGTGCTGGGCATGGCACAGCAGGTCACTCCAATGGTTCAGCAGTACGGGCCTTTGGTACGAAACCTTCCGGCTATGATTAAAATTTACAGCGAACTTAAAGGCGGAGGCTCAAGCGACGACGGCGAAAGCACAGAAACAGCTGAAACTCAGCCTGCAGCAATAAAGACTGAGGCCGTTTCAACCGAAACATCAGAGCAAGAAACTTCAGCTGAAGTAAAACAGGCTGCAGTGAAAGAAAAAACACCTGCAGTCAAAGGCGCTTCTGCTCCAAAGCTGTATATCTGATATTCTTCTTTGAATTATTCCCCAGTCTCAGCTATAATAATGAGGAGATTACAAGAGCCAAGAGCCTGATTCTTTGGCTTTTTTCTCTTTTCTGTAAAGTACTTCTCTTTAGGGGGCTCTTTTTAATGGAAGTAATTAAGATTGCACCGCGGGGCTATTGCTATGGCGTAGTAGATGCCATGGTTATTGCCAAGAATGCCGCTCTCGATAAAACTCTGCCGAGACCGATTTATATCCTCGGCATGATTGTTCACAATAAACATGTAACTGACGCATTTGAAGATGAAGGCATCATCACGCTCGACGGAAGCAACCGCCTTGAGATTCTTGAGAAAGTCCAAAGCGGAACCGTCATTTTTACCGCTCACGGCGTTTCTCCGGAAGTAAGAAAGATAGCATCCGAAAAAGGGCTGGTTACCCTTGATGCGACATGCCCTGATGTAACAAAAACACATGATCTGATCCGTGCAAAAAAAGCGGAAGGTTATCATGTCATATACATCGGAAAGAAGTCCCATCCTGAACCTGAAGGAGCTGTCGGTGTAGCGCCTGATATCGTCCATCTTGTTGAAACAGAAGAAGATGTCGATGCTCTGACATTCCAGAATGATAAAATCATCGTCACAAACCAGACAACGATGAGCCAGTGGGACGTTTATGACATTATGGAACGCGTGAAAGAAAAATACCCGCATGTTGAATATCACCAGGAGATCTGCCTTGCGACACAGGTGCGCCAGGAAGCCGTTGCCGAACAGGCCAAAGATGCTGACCTGACGATTGTTGTCGGAGATCCGAAAAGCAACAACTCAAACCGTCTAGCCCAGGTTTCTGAAGAGATTGCAGGCACGAAGGCCTACCGCATTTCAGACATCAGCGAACTGAAGCTCGAATGGTTTGAAGGAGTGAAGAAAGTGGCCATCACAGCAGGCGCTTCAACTCCGACCCCTATTACCAAAGAGGTCATTCAGTTTCTTGAAAAGTATGACCCTGAGAACACTCTGACGTGGAATATTGAGCACAATGTTCCCCTGCAGAAGATTCTTCCGAAAGTAAAAGCAAAATAAAAAAGTACAGCCGCCGGAAATCCTTTTTTCCGGCGGCTGTTTTTTATACAAGGCTAAATGGATCGGTGTTAATTGCTGAAGGGTAGATGCCCACTTCAAATTTCTTTTCTTCACACATTGAAAGCAGAAGGTCTGAGACCCCTTTTTTCATCACTTTCTCAGCGTTGTGGCCCGGGTCAACGATGTTTAGGCCAAGCATCATAGCGTCGTGAGCCGTATGGTAGTACATATCCCCTGTCACATAAACATCAGCACCCTTGCGTTTTGCGTGATGGATATATTTGTTTCCGTCGCCGCCAAGAACCGCTACTTTTTTGACTTTGTCTTCTTTATTTCCAACAAGTCTCACAAACGGCACATCGAGCGCCTCCTTTACATGAACGGCAAACTCTTCAAGTGTCATTTCTTTTTCCAGTTTTCCGATTCTGCCAAGACCAAGTGACTTCCCTCCGTTTTCAACCGGATAGATGTCGAACGCAGGCTCTTCATATGGATGTGCTTTCATCATAGCTGATACAATTTTCTTCTGACTGCTCGCTGGAATGACCGTTTCGATTCTCTCTTCTTCTGCACATTCCAGCTTTCCTTTTTCTCCGATGTAGGGATTCGTTCCTTCAAGGGGAAGAAAACGCCCGATTCCTTCTGAAGAAAAAGAACAATCGCTGTACATGCCGATGTGACCTGCACCTGTATCCCCCAGAACGGTCCGTATCCGGCCGGCGTGATCTTTCGGGACATAGACCACCAGTTTCTTCAATGTCTCCTGATAGGTGTCTGCCAGGACTTCTGTGTCTGTGAGCCCGAGAGCGTCTGCGAGCAGATCATTCACTCCGCCTTCTGCGACATCCAGGTTTGTATGGGCAGCATACACGGCGATATCATGCTTGATGCATTTTTCAATGAGTGCTCCGCCTGGCTGGTCGGTTGCAAGCTGTTTTAGCGGCCTGAAAATAGGAGGATGATGGGCAATGATCAGGTTTGCCTTTTTTTCAATGGCTTCATCCACCACTTCATCAAGTACATCCAGTGCCACTAATACGCCTGTTATCGGTTTATTCAGCGTTCCGATCTGCAGGCCGATTTTGTCTCCTTCCACCGCATATTCTTTCTTTGAAAAAGATTCGAAGAGCTGAATGATTTCATAGCCGTTTGGTTGTTTGCTCATTCTCCCGCCGCCTCCTCAAGCATGGCAATCATGCGAGTTAATTCCTGCATTTTCCTGCTGTTTTCTTCGCTTTCTGTTGCCTTGCTTATATTTTCTAAAATACGTTTATAGTGTTCTTTTTCCTGTGACCACTTCTTTATAAACGTGCTTGATTGTTTTCGCATTAAATGGGGTCCTACAAGAAGGCCGGTTTCAAGAGAAACATCTTGATACGGAGCTTTTGCGTCTCCTCTTTCCCCGACAAGAATTTCATAGATTTTTCCGTCCTCTTCCAAAATCTCTTCATTCACCAGTTCCCAGCCGTTTTGAAGCAGCCATTCTCTAATGTGATGAGCATGAATATTCGGCTGAAGAATCAGCCTCTGCACACCCTGGAGCTTTTCCTTTCCTGCATCCAGAATCTTTTCGATCAAAGCACCGCCCATGCCGGCGATCGTAATGCAGGTGACTTCATTCGGCCCTATCACTTCCAGCCCGCTGCCGAGACGCACAGAGATGACATCCTCGAGTCCGCTTTTTTTCACCTGTTTTTTGGCAGACTGGTAAGGCCCTTCCACAACCTCTCCCGCTACTGCAGAAGCGGCCAGCCCGTTCAGAAGGGCATAGCAAGGCAGATAGGCATGGTCTGAGCCGATATCAGCAAGCACCGCACCTTCAGGTATATAATCAGCCACTGTTTTCAGCCGTTTTGATAAGTTTACATCGTTCATTTTCTATCACCACATTCTTATGTACTTTTAAATCAGTCTCTCTATATAATAAGAAAAGTCCTCCGCAGATGCAAAGGACTTTTCTTTATCACATTATGTAATGCTTTAAGCGTCATAATATGACCCGGTTCAAGGCTATTTGATTTCTGATACCCATTTGGCCATTTCGTCAAGCTTTTCATCAGGAACAAGTCCTGCAGGCATTGCTCCGCGGCCGTTTTTAATCGTGTCTTTGATTCCGTCAACACCGAGCTTGTCCCCTACTCCTTTAAGAGCCGGACCTGCTCCGCCTTCGTAATTCTCACCATGGCACGAAATACAGTTCTGCTTGTAGATTTCCTCCGGTGAAGCGTTTGCAACTTCCCCTGATTTATCTTCTTCTTTTCCTTCACCAGCCATTTCCTTCATATCGCCGAGCCCCTTGATGGATAAGAAAAACATAAGGCCGATTCCGATTACGGCAACTAGAGCAAATGGAATGAGCGGATTGCGATTCATTATGTAACCTCCCCTATGTAAAAATCTTGAAATGCAGGTAAACGATAGGTTTAAACAATCTCTATTTTACTTGAAAACGCTGTTAAGGAAAAGAGTTATTGCAGAAAGATGGCGTATTTTTCAAAAATTAGACAAAAAAACCTCATCTGTTAAGATGAAGTTCTTCAAATCACGTTCGTTCAGCACCCAATCTGTCTGGCAATAACCATTCTTTGAACTTCACTCGTGCCTTCACCAATCTCAAGAAGCTTTGCATCCCGAAGATAGCGCTCCACCTGGTATTCTTTCATATAGCCGTATCCGCCATGAATTTGGATCGCCTGGTTGGATACCTCTGTGCACATTTCAGATGCGAACAGCTTGCAGTAGGACGCTTCTTTAGTGAATGGCTTTCCTTGATCCTTGAGCCAGGCCGCTTTGTATACCGCTGTACGCGCAAGGTCAATTTTCATGGCCATGTCAGCAAGCTTGAACTGTATCGCCTGAAACTCGCTTAGCGTTTTGCCGAATTGCTTTCGCTCCTTTGAGTAAGCAAGCGCCTTTTCAAATGCCGCCTGTGCAATCCCGACAGCCATTGCAGCAATTCCGATTCTTCCACCGTCAAGAGTCATCAGGAATTGTCTGAAGCCGTTCCCCTTCTTGCCAAGGAGATTTTCAGACGGAACCTCGACATCTTCTAAAATCAGTTCTGTCGTGTTGGATGCGTTCAGCCCCATTTTTTCATAATTATCAATGACCTTGAAGCCAGGTGCATCTGTAGGAACAATAATTGCACTGATTTCTTTTTTTCCTTCATTCCGTGCAGTAATGGCTGTTAGTGAAAGAAATTTGGCGTAAGAAGCATTTGTAATGTAGCATTTGTTGCCGTTGATCGTAAACTTGCCGTCCTTTTCAACTGCTTCAGTCAGAGTTCCTCCTGCATCAGAGCCTGCGTTAGGCTCAGTAAGACCAAAAGCCCCTAAAGACTCTCCAGAGCAGATTTTTGAAAGATATGTTCTCTTCTGCTCTTCTGTTCCAAACATGCTGATTGGCGCCCCGCCTAAAGAAATATGGGCGGAATATGTAATGCCTGTCGAACCGCAAGCTTTGCTTAATTCTTCCGTTACGATTGCAAAACTGGTTGTATCTGCTCCGCTTCCGCCGTATTCCTCAGAGAATGGCAGGCCAAGAATGCCCATATCCCCCAGCTGTTTGAAAATTTCGGCCGGAAACTGTTTCGTTTTGTCCCGTTCATATGCTCCCGGTTCCACAACTTCTTCTGCGAATTCCCTGATGGTTTTTTGAATCATGCGCTGCTCTTGTGATAGTTCAAAATTCATTTTATCCCTCCGTTTTGAATACGCTTACATTACAAATTATAAGATGAACAGCTCTATTTTCACAACTTTTTAAATTTTTTATTTTATGAAAAAATATTTTTTTGTGTTTGTTTTGTGCCCAGTTGCCCGGAGATGATCCTGCAGCCGGAATGAAACCCGCATGTTATCAGGGTAAAATCATGTTTTCCCCGTCTATTCAGCAATTGCTGCCGAAGAATTTTTTTATGAAGGCAGTTTGCAAATTAAATAACAATTAAGTAAAATAATGAAAAGAAGATGTAAGAAAAAGGGTGTTAGCGCTGTCACATCTGATTCTTAAGAATTTGGACAACAAAAAAAAAGCGAACGTAATGTCCGCTTTCTGCTTTCTATTCGAGAAAATCTTTAAGGCGTTTGCTTCTGCTTGGATGGCGAAGCTTGCGAAGGGCTTTTGCTTCAATCTGACGGATACGCTCTCTTGTTACGCCGAAAACTTTTCCGACTTCTTCAAGAGTCCGGGTACGGCCGTCGTCAAGTCCGAAGCGTAGACGAAGCACGTTTTCTTCCCGGTCAGTAAGAGTATCAAGTACATCTTCAAGCTGTTCTTTCAGAAGTTCGTATGCAGCATGCTCAGATGGAGATGTGGCATCCTGATCTTCTATAAAGTCACCAAGATGCGAGTCATCCTCTTCCCCGATTGGAGTCTCAAGAGAAACAGGCTCCTGGGCAATCTTAAGGATTTCTCTGACTTTATCAGGCGTCAGATCCATGTCTTCCGCAATTTCCTCAGGTGAAGGCTCACGGCCTAAATCCTGAAGCAGCTGGCGCTGAACCCGGATCAGCTTATTAATCGTTTCAACCATATGAACCGGAATACGGATCGTTCTTGCCTGGTCGGCAATGGCGCGTGTTATGGCCTGGCGAATCCACCAAGTAGCATAGGTACTGAATTTAAAGCCTTTGCGGTAATCAAATTTCTCTACCGCCTTCATCAGTCCCATGTTGCCTTCCTGGATCAGATCGAGAAACAGCATTCCGCGGCCTACATACCGTTTTGCAATACTGACGACAAGACGGAGGTTTGCTTCAGCGAGTCTTCTTTTCGCTTCTTCGTCTCCTTCTTCTATCCGGTTTGCAAGCTTAATTTCTTCGTCTGCAGTCAAAAGGTCTACTCGTCCGATTTCTTTAAGGTACATGCGGACAGGGTCATTTATTTTAACGCCCGGCGGCACACTCAAATCATTCAGGTCAAACTCTTCTTCCTTGGCAAGCTGCTGAATGTTCGGGTCTTCTGTTGATTCATTATCTCCCACCAGTTCAACACCCTGTTCACCCAGGAACTCATAATACTCATCCATTTGGTCTGATTCAATTTCGAAGCCTGACATGCGTTCAGCAATCTCTTCGTATGTTAAAACTCCACGTTTTTTTCCGATTTCAGTTAATTGGTCCTTAGCCTGTTCCAATGTCAATTCAGAATCATGGGTTTGTTTATCAGCCATTGGATCCCCTCCTTCCAAACTCTTGCAATTAGTGCTTTATAGTAATGTTCTGATTGGAAATAAACAATCAGCAACAGTGAATCTCATTTCAGTGCTACTTAAGGCTTTGTTTCAGCTTAATGATTTCCATGGCAATGCCGGCAGCTTTAACAAAATCCTTTTTGCGTTCTGCATCGTGCTTTTCAGATTCTTTTTCTTTTATCATTAACCAATTTTGGTGATTCAACACCTGTTTGATATAATCTGACAGCTCCCGCTCCGAAATTTCTTCATTCACGGAAAGCATCGCGATATCTGAAACCACTTGATGAAGCTTATGATCAGGCAGTCTCCTCAGAAAGGAGCTTACATTTGCTTCAAAGCCCTCTTCGTAATAAGCATATAAATAAGTAATAATGGCTCTGTGTTCCTCAATATTAAATTGAAGCCCCACCCTGTCCAGCACTTTTTGGGCGATTTCTTTGTTTCTCAGCATGTGGGCGATGAGCAGCCTTTCTGCATTATGAAAAGCTTTCAGAAGGCGCTTTTGCTGCGGTATTCTCGTCTCCGTTTTTGGAGGAGCCGGCGCTGCCTGCTCTTTTTTCGGCTCACGCTGCCTGCTTCCTTTCTGATCAAGCACACGGCTTTTCAAAACATCCATGGAGAGTGAAAACTCTTCAGACAGCTGTTTCAGATAAAGCTCAATTTCAACAGGATTGTCAAGAAGACTCAGCTCTCTGACTATATCTTCGATGTACTGCAGTCTTTGTCCTTCATCGTGCAGATTTTTGCCTTTTCTGAACATCTGCATCTTAAATGCCATCAGCGTAATGCTTGCCCCTATTACATCCTGCCTGAACTTCTCGGCTCCGTGTGTCCGGATGTAGTCATCAGGGTCTGTCCCATGAGGCAGGGCGGCTACCCGCATTTTGCATCCTGCAGCAGCAAGTGTTCTTGAAGCCCTGAGCGTTGCCTCCAGGCCTGCAGAATCTGAGTCATAGCATATGATAACATCTCCTGCATTTCTTTTGATGATTTTTGCCTGGGCATCTGTAAGCGATGTACCCATTGTGGCAATCGCATTCGGCACATTTGAACGGACAGCAGATATCACATCGGCAAAACCTTCGAATAAAACGGCTTGCTGATTTTTGCGTATATGTACTCTTGCCTGATGAAAATTGTAAAGGACCTTGCTCTTATTGAAAATCGGGGTTTCAGGACTGTTCAGAAACTTCGGCTGTTCCTTGCCGAGCACTCTGCCTGAGAACGCGATTGTTCTCCCGGTATGGTCAAGGATCGGGAACATAACTCTGTTTCTGAAGCGGTCAAGATAGGAATCAGAATTGTTCTTCTTAACAAGAAGCCCTGCTCGTTCCATCATTTCGGGACTGTATCCGCGTTTGGTCAGAAATTTCGCAGCGAAATCCCACGAATCAAGCGAATAGCCGATTTCAAACTGATCGATAGTTTCCTTATCAAAGCCTCTGCCTGTCAGATAATCAAGAGCTTCCTGGCCTTCTTTCGTGTTTACGAGCAGGTGATGGTAAAACTTTTTCAGCAGTTCATGAGCTTCAATCATTTTTTCATCATCGCTGTTTGCGTCTTTTGGCTGGGCGGAATGAAGATGATCCGGCAGTTCTATGTTAAGCCTGTCTGCTAAAGATCCGGCTGCCTCCACAAAGGAGAGCCCTTCTATCTGCATCAGAAAGGAAAAAACATTTCCTCCGGCGCCGCATCCAAAACAGTGGTAGATCTGCTTATCATGCGAGACAGAAAATGACGGAGATTTTTCTCCATGAAAAGGACAGAGACCAAAATGATTTCGCCCCTGCTTTTTCAATTGAACATATTCGCCTACAACATCCACGATATCTGCAGACTTCTGAATCTGATCAATAAGTTCGTCAGGAATACGATTTGCCATAGTAACATCTCCGTGAAACTAATATTCGCGATTTAATCACCAATTCCTGCATCTTTCGACAAAATCTTTTGAAGGGTGAGGACAAAATGTTCCCGGTCTGCTCCGGTAAACTTCTTCGGTCCTTTCGTATGATTCCCGCTTCGCCGTTCCTTTGCGGAAAGATACCTGAACTGAAGAGCTGTTTCAATCGAATCTTCTGTAAGTTCTATACCCCGGGGTGTGATAACTGTAACCCCTTTTTTAAGGAGAAGCCCTGCAAGACCGATGTCCTGAGTCACAACGGTATCGTGTCTCGAGGTGTGATTAACAATGTATAAATCAGCAGCTTCTTTTCCTGTGTCCACGTATACCCAGTCGCATCCATATGTAGTTGATGACTGATGATTGTAGGAAGCAACAAACAGGACCCGTACCCCGTGCAATGCAGCCAGATCAGCAATCTCCTGTTTAACCGGACACGCATCTGCGTCGACAATAATCTGCATCTTTTTTTCGCCGTCTTTCACTATTCTACATCACTCCGAAGGATTCCTTCTAAACTATCCAGAAAAGATGCCAAAGGAAATCAAGACTGAATTTGTCGAATTATTTTTTAATGATTAGCTTGACAGATCACAATAAATAGTTTATTCGTAATAGGTCAAGTCTAAACCTAAAATAAGTAATTTTATCACAATTTTTTATTATAATACAAAGTCTTTCATTTTTCCATTCTTTTTAGCCAATTAAAGCTGTAAACAGGATACATGCAGAAAACTCAGAGTATCAGGCCACTCTGAGTCTTTACATCCGTTAGATTCAGTTGTATCTGTTCATGATGTTCTGGATCATGTTGGCTGTCTCTTCTACCGCTTTATTTGAAACATCAATCACCTGGCAGCCGATTCTGTCGATTATTTTTTCGAAGTATTCAAGCTCCACTTTGATTCTGTCAATGTTGGCGTAGATCGCCTTGTCGTTAAGCCCCAGTGAAATGAGCCGTTCTTTTCTGATATCGTTTAACTTGTCCGGGCTTATTTTAAGGCCGATGCATTTTTGCGGCGACACTTTAAACAGCTCTTCAGGCGGTTCAACTTCCGGAACGAGCGGAACATTGGCCACTTTAAACCGTTTGTGCGCCAGATACTGGGACAAAGGCGTTTTCGACGTTCTAGACACACCGACAAGGATGATATCCGCTTTCATGATGCCCCTTGGATCTCTTCCATCATCGTATTTTACGGCAAATTCAATGGCTTCTACCTTTTTGAAGTAATCTTCATCAAGTTTTCTTACTCTTCCCGGCTCATATTTGGCTGAGATGCCGTACGCAGATTCCATTTTATCAATGAGCGGTCCGATAATATCGTAATAAACGACCCCCTGGGCTTCCGCCTCCTCAATCAGACCCTGCCTCAGGTCAGGCACAACAAGGGTAAAGCAGACAATAGCCTGTTCAAGCTTTGCATGGGCGATAATCTCTTTAATCGTTCCAAGATCCTCTACATATGGAATCCGCTTTACTTTGGTGTCTGCAGCGTACCCGTTGAACTGGCTGATCGCAGCTTTGATAACCAGTTCAGCCGTTTCACCGACAGAATCCGAAACAACATAGACATGACGATTGTACATACCATTCCCCACTCCCCAGTTAGATGATTTCATTCTCCGCTAGTCCGACCAATATCTTTGTCATATTTGTTTTTGTAATTCTGCCTGTTACTTCGAACCCTTTATCTGTTTCTTTAATAACTGGAATGGCATCAATTTGTTTATGAATTAAATATTTCGCTACATCCACGATGTTGTCCTCTCTGCTGCACATCGTGATGTTCGGCATTCTTGTCATAATGATATTGACCGGAATCGATGCAAGCTCCTGCTTTCCGATGCTTGCCCTGAGCAGATCTTTCCTCGACAGCACACCGACAAGGATGGACCCCTGGTCGACGACAAAGAGCGTCCCCACATCTTCAAGAAACATGGTCACAATGGCATCGTAAACAGACACATTTTCATTTACAACGACAGGTATGGACTGAAAATCCTTTACCTGAAGTTTTTTCAATTTATCAGACAGCATGCCGGCTCCGGTCTTGCCTGTGTAAAAATAGCCGACTCTAGGCCTCGCTTCCAGGTATCCGGCCATCGTCAGGATGGCAAGGTCAGGCCGCAGAGTGGCCCTCGTTAAATTCAGCTGGTCTGCAATGTGTTCGCCGGTAATCGGCCCGCTTGCTTTTACAATCTGCAGAATATGTTCCTGTCTTTTATTTAATTCGATTGTACTCACCACCTTAAGGTTCCAATACATATGTATCTATAGTTCTGCTTTCACTCAATCCAAATAGGTTATACTCATATAAAAATATTATATACTATTTGAGCAGATTGAAAAGAACCTTTTCACAGGCTGCTTTTGAAATACGTAAACAAACGGGACGATTGCCTTTAGGCAACCGTCCTCGTTTCTCTATTTTACAATGACAGCATTCATGTCCGCAAAGGATTCAATGAGTACTGCAAGCTTTTTCATCTGGGCAAGGCGATTTGTTTTCAGTGCTTCGTCATCTGCCATAACCATAGTTTCGCTGAAATAGCTCTCAATGGCAGGCTGAAGGGAGCGAAGAGCTTTAAACGCTTCTTTATACTCGCCGCGGGCTCCGTGCGCAGCATATGCTTCCGCTGCTTCTGTGTACTTGCTGTAGAGATCTTTTTCTTCCTGATTTTTAAACAGGGAAGGATCTACAGCGTCACCCGTTCCTTTTTTGGAGATATTCTGAACACGGGCAAAAGCTTCCATTTCTTCTTTAAATCCTGCTTCACCTGCAGCGGCGGCCAGAACTTCCGCTTTGGAGAGGACAGCCGTAAGTTCAAGCTGTTCAGACCCAAGAACCGCATCGACGATATCGTATCTGATTTTCTTTTCATCAAGAACATGCTTGATGCGCATTTTAAAGAATGAACGCAAATCCGCCATCACTTTTTCTTTATCCGAACCTTCAAATGGAGCAAGGGCAGCTTCAAACAATTCATCAAGCGTCACCTTCCACTGCTTGGCAAGAAGAATGTGAACAATACCGCTTGCCTGACGTCTGAGTGCATATGGATCCTGCGATCCTGTCGGAATGACGCCGATTGAGAAGAATCCCGCAATCGTATCCAGTTTATCCGCAAGAGCAACAATCGCACCCGCGGTGGTTGAAGGTGCTGCATCATCCGCGTGACGAGGCATGTAGTGCTCGTTAATGGCCGCTGCCACTTCTTCCGCTTCGCCGAACGCTCTTGCATATTTTTCACCGATGATTCCCTGCAGTTCAGGGAACTCATAGACCATATGAGTGACCAGATCGAATTTGCAGATTTCAGCTGCGCGCACCGCATGTTTTTTCTCTTGCTCTGACGCAAAGCGGTCTGCCAGTTTTTCAGACAATGCCGTTACTCTTCTGACTTTATCGCCTGTAGAACCAAGTTCTTCGTGGAAAATGATTTTATCAAGTTTCTTTACGTTATTTGCGATCACAAGCTTTTGATCCTCATTGTAGAAGAACGCAGCATCAGAAAGGCGTGCACGCAGCACTTTTTCGTTTCCTCTTGCTACATTTTCAATATGGTTGTGATCACCGTTTCTGACAGTCACAAAGAATGGAAGCAGCTTTCCTTCTTTGTTTTTCACAGGGAAATATCTCTGATGTTCTTTCATCGTTGTAATCAGAACTTCTTCAGGAAGAGACAGATATTCTTCTTCAAACTTGCCGAAGAGCGCCGTCGGATACTCTACAAGATTCGTTACTTCTTCAAGCAGATCCTTATCGATCGGAATCTCCCATCCGTTTTCTTCTTCGATATGATGAAGCTGTGTCAGAATCGCTTCTTTCCGTTTTACCGGGGAAGCGATAACATATTGTGAAAGAAGGGTTTCTTCATAGTGAGATCCTGATTGCACCGTCTGATCCTGTCCCAGGAAGCGGTGTCCTCTTGTTTCATTGCCTGTTTTCACACCGGTGATTTCAAACGGAATGATTTCGCTGCCAAAGAGCGCAATCATCCATTTGATTGGACGTGCAAACCTTAGGTCCTGGGATCCCCAGCGCATATTCTTCGGGAATGTCAGGCTTGTGATGATGTCTTTAAGCTCTGACAGCAGCTGTTTTGTTTCTTTTCCCTTAATAAATTTATGAACATGGGCATATTCAATGCCGCCGATTTCTTTAAAATAAATATCCTCAGGAGACGCTCCCTGGCCTCTTGAAAAGCCGGCAGCCGCTTTTGACCAGTTTCCTTCTGAATCAAGCGCTATTTTCTTCGCCGGTCCTTTCGCTTCTTCTTCAATATCCTTCTGCTTTTCCGCAACATCCTCAATCCGTACGGCAAGCCTTCTCGGAGTTGAGTAAACATGCACTTCTCCAAATGAAATGTTTTTCTCTTTCAGCCAGTTTTCAACTTTCATAGAAAGCTGATTCATCGCATCTGTTACAAATCTTGCCGGAAGCTCCTCAAGTCCAAGTTCAAGCAGCAGATCCTGTTTACTCATTTGTTTCAGCCTCCTCTTGTTTCAGCATTGGAAATCCAAGCTTCTCCCGTTCATTATAAAATGTTTTGGCTACTTTTCTGGCAAGGTTTCGGACGCGGCCGATATATCCCGTTCTTTCTGTCACGGAAATCGCCCCTCTTGCGTCAAGCAGATTGAACGTATGGGAACATTTTAAAACATAATCATATGCAGGGTGCACAAGTCCCTCGTCCATCTGGCGGTGGGCCTCTTTTTCATAAATGGAAAACAGGTTAAAGAGCATATCTGCATCTGATGTTTCAAACGTATATTTAGAATGTTCGTATTCAGGCATCAGGAAGATGTCACGCACAGTGTATCCTTCTGTCCATTCCAGATCGAACACATTTTCTTTATCCTGAATGTAGGATGCGAGACGTTCGATACCGTAAGTAATTTCAACAGAAACAGGTTTGCATTCGAGTCCCCCTACTTGCTGGAAGTAAGTGAACTGTGTAATTTCCATGCCGTCAAGCCATACTTCCCACCCGAGTCCTGCGCATCCAAGAGACGGGTTTTCCCAGTTATCCTCAACAAAACGGATATCATGCTTCAGCGGGTCAATGCCAAGAGCTTTAAGAGAATCGAGATACCACTCCTGAATATTGTCAGGAGAAGGTTTAATAATGACTTGAAACTGATGATGCTGATACAGTCTGTTCGGATTTTCGCCGTATCGTCCATCTGCCGGGCGGCGGGAAGGTTCAACATAGGCTACCTTCCAAGGCTCCGGACCTACAGCTTTCAGGAACGTGTACGGGCTCATTGTACCTGCCCCTTTTTCTGTGTCATATGCCTGCATTAATACACAGCCGTGATCAGACCAGTGTTTTTGCAATGTCAATATCATGTCTTGAATATTCATAACATGCACCTCCAAAATGTATTGTCATTCACAAGATAAGCAACAAAAAAACTCCCGTCTCTATGCTGCTTAATCTCAGCATAGGGACGAGAGTTAACCCGCGGTTCCACCCTAATTGCAAGTGCACTTAGTGCACTGCCACTTTCCGTAAGCGCCGCTCGGGAAACGCCTTTCTTTGCCTGTTGTCACCCGGCTTCCACCGTCCCGGGTTCGCTTTCGCACAACTGCAGCAAATACTCTTTTTCCTTCATAGCAGCTCCATATAATTATTAGCATCATAACCTGAATGCAAGCTCAAAGTCAATAGGCCCGTTAATCCGAAAGCTTGCCACGCAGCGCGTCCATCTGATCAAGGAAACGCTTGGATTTAAGAAAAAGGCCTGAGTACTCGCTGTAGTATGTATGGATGACCATTTTCAGCTCCGCCTTCGTTTCGGGTTTTAAAGACACTTGCCCAAGCCTTTCCAGATCAAAATAATAAAACAGCCTCAGCAGCTTGGCGGTTCCCTGCGAGATCTTGAGTCTGTAAGGGTCCATTTCAAAGCAGCGGTGGCACAAAAAGCCGTTTTCCCGAATGGAAAAATGAAACGTTCCATCTCTGCTTCCGCAGTTGACGCAAGAGTCAAGCTGAGGATAAAGACCAAGAACATTCAGCATTTTCATCTCGAAAATGTGAAGCAGAACATCCGGGTCCACTCCTTCATTCAAAAGCTTGAGAGACTGGCTGAAAAGCTCAAAAAGAAAGGGATTAGGATCATTTTGCTCCGTGCTTTTATCAAGCAGCTCCGCCATATAGGATGCATATGCCGTCAGAAAAATATCTTCCCTGATGCCTCTCATTGATGCTATTGTTTCTCCCTGCTGAAGACCGCCGAGACCTGTTGATTTTTGAAATAAAAAATACCCGTAAGTGAATAACTGTGTAGAAGCAGTCAGGCGGCTGTTCGGCTTTTTAGCGCCTCTCGCCATAACGCCCACTTTTCCAAGCTCACGGGTATAGAGTGTCACAATCTTGTTTGTTTCACCATAATCATTTGTGCGTATCACAATGCCTTCGCATTTTTGAAGCAATCATTCTCACCATCCAGAAGGATTCGGTCAGATCACGAAATTGGAAAGTCCGCTTCTGTCAGCTCATGATCATGTAAATCGGGTCCGTCACCAGTATCTTTTTCCATTTCCTTAAAAAGAAGATAGGTATCAATATTACCTGTCTGAATAAACACTTTCCAGGTAAAATCAAGCATGTTAACCCCGCCTTTCAGTTGTTAAGAGAAGCAAGCTGTTATCCAATTCTATACCGTTATCTTGACCGAACATCCTTCGTTTCATGTTAGATAAAATTTGTTAATTTCAAGGAGCTTTTAATATTCATCTTCTCTGAAACCGAAGTCTCTGAGCTGATTCATTTTATTGCGCCAGTCTTTCTGCACTTTCACCCAAAGCTCTAAAAATACTTTCGTCCCAAGCAGCGCTTCAATATCTGCCCTAGCCCGCTGGCCTACTTCCTTGAGCATTTTTCCCTGTTTGCCGATGACAATTCCTTTTTGAGAATCACGTTCGACAATAACGGTTGCACTTACGTAAATGGACTGATTGTTGTCGCGTCTTTCAATCGCATCAATCACCACTGCAACCGAGTGGGGAATTTCTTCGCGTGTTAAATGCAGCACTTTTTCCCTGATAAGCTCAGAAATAATGAACCGTTCAGGATGATCTGTCACCTGATCGGCAGGATAGTACTGCGGTCCCGCTGGAAGATAAGATTCAATCTGTTCAAGAAGAGTGTCCACATTATTGCCTTGAAGAGCTGAAATCGGAATAATTTCCTTGAAGGGATAGAATGCGCGGTACTGGTCAATCAGCGGAAGAAGCTGATCCGGATGGATCTGGTCTATCTTATTAATGATCAGGAAAACAGGTGTCTTTGTATGCTGAAGTTTTTCAATGATAAATTCATCTCCGCGGCCATAGCCTTCTTCTGCATTGATCATAAATAAGACGACATCGACTTCCTTAAGCGTATTCTGGGCTACCTTCATCATAAAATCGCCCAGTTTGTGCTTTGGTTTATGGATTCCAGGTGTGTCTATGAACACAATCTGAGATTCGTTTGTTGTATATACGCCTTGTATTTTATTACGTGTTGTCTGTGGTTTGTCGCTCATAATCGCGATTTTCTGTCCGATCACGCGGTTTAAAAATGTTGATTTCCCAACGTTCGGTCTGCCGATAATGGAAACAAAACCTGACTTATATTCATTTTTACTCATTCAAATCCTCCGATGAAAATGCCCCGGGCAATAATTCAGCAACTGTCCATTCTTTTACGTCGCCTTTTAAATTTGTCAGTATTACTTTCATGTCTCTCGGACACAATTCTGAGATGACCTGCCTGCACGCACCGCACGGGGACACAGGGCCCTCCGTATCTGCTACGATGGCAATGGCCGCAAACTCCTTGTCGCCTTCTGATACAGCCTTAAAAAGCGCTGTCCGTTCTGCACAGTTCGTCATGCCGTATGAGGCATTTTCAATATTGCAGCCTCTGTACACTTTTCCGTCTTTTGTTAATAGAGCAGCACCAACCTGGAATTTGGAATAAGGAACATATGCCATTTCCCGAGCTGCTATTGCTTCTTTGATGAGTTGTTCTGAGTTCAATGCTATTCTCCCTTTCTTAAGCGGCTCTGTGTACTTCTATTTTACCTCTGCCGGAATGAAATTTCACCTGATTGCCGCAAATGTAATTTAATTGTAAGAATTTTCTCATAACTTAAAGGATCTTTGGAAAGAAAATGAGTAACCCTATCATAACCGCAAGAATGGCATAAATCAAAACAGCGCCGGCTGCTGCGTCTTTGGCTGCCTTTGCAAGCGGGTGATAGTCGGCGGTTACAAGGTCAACAACACGCTCTACCGCCGTATTCATGAGCTCAAGCGAGAGCATTCCGCCCATAAGGAAAAGAATGATGATCCACTCGCCGGCAGACAGGTGAAAGTACAGCCCGGCCCCCGTCACGATCAGACATACAAAAGCATGAATCTGAAAGTTCCGCTCATGAATCAGGGTCATCTTTATCCCCTGCCAAGCATAATAAAAACTTTTTAAAAACCGTTCACGCTCAGACTTCTCTTTTAAGTCCATACGCATCGAGAATATCCTTTTGTTTGCCGAACATCTTTTTTTCATCTTCTTCTGTCATGTGGTCATATCCCAGCAAATGAAGAAGGCCGTGAACAGCCAGAAATCCTAGCTCTCTTGTAAAAGAATGACCGTATTCTTCCGCCTGTTCCTTTGCACGGGGCACTGAAATGATGATATCCCCGAGGATGCGGGGCATATCTTCCCCGCCGACGATCGAAACCTCGCCTTCGCCCAGCTCTTCCATCGCAAAAGAAATGACGTCCGTTACCTGATCTTTGTTCCGGTACTCTCTATTTACTTCCTGAATTCTCTGATTGTCTGTGAACGTAACAGAAAGCTCTGCATCCTGAGGCACGTTCTCAGTTTGAGCCGCGTGCTGCAGCAGGCTTTCGACCATAGAAAGCTGGTCTTGTGCGAGTTGTTCTGTTTCATCCTCCATATCGATTATCATTCTGTTCATGCCTGTTTCACCTTCTGTTTTGTAATTTCCGGATATTCAATTCTTGAGTGAAATATCCCCTTTAATGTTTCGCTGAATGATTTCGCGATGATATCCAGTTCCCTCAGAGTCAGATCACACTCGTTCAGCTGATGGTCCTGAAGCCTGTCCGCAATGATTCCGCGTATCAGCTTTTCAATTTTATCCGGTGTCGGACTCGACATGGATCTTACCGCAGCCTCTACACTGTCTGCAATCGAAATAATCGCGATTTCTTTTGTCTGCGGCTTCGGTCCGGGATATCTGAACTCTTCTTCGTATATATCAGGGTGGTTTTGCTTCGCTTTATGATAGAAAAACTTCAGCAGGGTTGTCCCGTGATGCTGTTCTGCAATATCCACAAACTCTTTGGGCATTTTATGCTTTCTAAGCATTTCCGCACCGTCTGAAGCATGTGCGATAATCACATTTTTGCTTAGCTGGGGAGACAGTTTATCATGCGGATTTTCAATATTCATCTGATTCTCAATAAAGTACTGAGGCCGTTTTGTTTTTCCGATATCATGGTAATAGGCTCCCACGCGGGCAAGCAGTCCATTCGCACCGATTGCCTCGCACGCTGCTTCTGAAAGATTTGCGACCATGACACTGTGATGATACGTCCCTGGTGTTTCAGTCAAAATTTTTCTGAGCAGAGGATGATTCGGGTTCGACAGCTCAATCAGTTTCATTGTCGAGAGAATTCCGAAACCCGTTTCAAAAAACGGCATGAATCCAATTGTCAGAACAGACGATATGAGTCCGGAAGCAAGAGCCATTATGAAATAAGAGCCCAGCTCAATATTTGAGTAGCTTCCGTTTTGTATCAAGGTGATCGCTGTGATGATCATGATGTTGATCAGCGCCACAAACAATCCCGTCTGCAAAATTCTTGACCTGACGTTCTGGTCGTTCAAAAAGAGGACGCCTGCTATACTGCCGAACAGGAAGTAGATGCCGATCGTGAAATTGAACGTCCCCGTTACGCCTTCATTAAAGATAATGCTGCCGCATACAGCAAAGATAATGCTTGTCAAAATGGCCAGTCTCTCATGGAGAAGCAGCTTGATCAGCATGGCACCCATAGCGACAGGAACGAGATACCCTACGTTATTATAATTGATTTCCTGAAAGAAGCTGATAATTTTAATCAGCAGGATGGTAATGCTGAATATCAGGACATACAGAATGAGAGAATGATTTTTTCTGTGCGGCTGCCTGTCAGGCGCCTCAAAATAATAAATGAGCGCCGCAAGGATCAGAAGGATCATCAGCAGCAGACCGGCAAACGGCTTCAAAGCAAGCTTATTGTCGAGAAGACCTACAAGATCAAGTTTGCGGTAGATATCCCTGCTGATGTAACCGCCTTCTTCAACAAGAATCTGTCCCTGTTTAATCTGTACTTCATTGACATCATCGTATGCCTGCTGCTTTTTCTCTTCCGTCGCATCAAGATCAAAGACATAGTTCGCAATAACGGCATATCTTCCGAGTTCAATCGCTGCTTTCAGTAAGTCCGCCCTTAAATTCGAGGATGTAAGGTCCTCTTCAACCAGATCCTTTGCCTCATCCTGCTTCTGCAGCGGAATTTCCTCGCTCATCACCCGGTTGACTGCCGTGACCGCTGCATCCTTGGCTATATTCAGCTCATTCTCCGAGGATTCAAGGAGAGCGGTGAATGTATCATCTGAAATTTTTTCTCGGATATCTTCTGTAAGCTTGTCCTTCAGCCGAATGAGTTTTTCTTCAATTGATACTGTGTAGGCTTCTTCGCCTTCTGTCACATTTTCATTCTGCAGCTTCATTTCATCCGCAGCCTCTTTGTTTGTTTCTTTTACAAAGTCAAAGATCGATGTTATGACTTCTACGCGGTTTACGACATAATCTTTTCTCAGGACATATTCATCTTGAACCGCATCGTATGCTTCCTGCCGTTTGCTCTCTGTTTCAAACGTATCTTCCGCCTGAGTCGGAGCTATGATTGTCTGATCAGAGTAAGTAAAAAGTTCAACATCAACCGTTTCCGGCTTTACATTGCTGTAAAGGGAGACAAAAATGACAGCAGCAAGCAAAAAATACATGGAAATATGTATAAACTTATAATGCTTTAACGTTTCAATGAGCTGACTGAGCTTAGCACTTCGCTTTGTTTTCATAACATCACCCCCGCTCCCCTTTGCATTCCTGAAAAAAGTGACCCGAAAACGGGCGCCCGGGTCACTTTGTCTTGTCATATGCTTCAATGATTTTCGCTACAAGCGGATGGCGCACGACGTCTGACTGCTGCAGTTCATTAAACGCTATACCGCTTACAGAACTCAGTGTATCCCTTGCTGCAGCAAGACCCGACTGAACGCCTCTCGGCAGGTCAACCTGTGTAATATCACCGGTAATGACCATTTTCGAACCAAATCCGAGTCTTGTTAAAAACATTTTCATCTGTGCAGGTGTTGTATTCTGGGCTTCATCCAAAATAACAAAAGCATCATCAAGCGTTCTTCCTCTCATATAGGCAAGAGGCGCAATTTCGATGGTGCCTCTCTCAATCAGCCGCTGCGTATGTTCCGCTCCGAGAACATCGTTAAGCGCATCATATAGAGGGCGTAAGTACGGATCTACTTTTTCTTTGAGGTCGCCAGGCAGGAAGCCGAGACTTTCTCCTGCTTCAACAGCAGGCCGCGTGAGAATGATCCGCTTCACTTGATTATTCTTAAGTGCGCTGACCGCCATCACAACGGCGAGATACGTCTTGCCTGTTCCTGCAGGGCCGATGCCGAATATCAGGTCCTTGTTTCGGATAGAAGACACATAATGTCTTTGCCCGAGAGTTTTGACTCTGATGGATTTCCCCTGAGCATTTTTGCTTACTTCCTCAACATAAAGAGCTTCAAATTCATCAAGCTTGTGTTTTTTAGCCATTTCAATGCCATAGATGACGTCGCGTTCGCTGATGGCTATTCCTCTTTTCAGAAGAACCTGAAGCGACGCAAGCACATCACCAGCTATATTTGCATTCTCTTCTTCTCCATTTACATAGACAGCTTCGCCTCTTGATACAATTGTAACGGACAGCTCATCTTCCATCCGCTTCAGGTGTACATCATTGTTTCCAAAAAGAGATGCTGCTTCGTTTGGATTTTCGACTTGCAGATTTATCGTAATGAGTTCTTCTGGCATGATTTAGTCTCCCTGAACAATTGGTGTTGTTTTTACGATATTTTCTATAACTTGGTAGAGCACTGTTAGTTTTACTTTACCATTCTCGTTCGTCTGGTGCAAAACTTTTTGACCCTTTACCTCTGCATCTTCTCCTAATTGTCCAAGCAGCTCTTTTTTGCCCTGATCAATTGCAGCAGCGCGCGCCTCTTCCTCTGTATATTGTTTTTCATAAACTTCTTTTTCACGGTAGATCTTCTGGCCGAATCCAAACGGGAGAATCCATTTTAAAAACCGGAGCGGCCTGATATCATTTTCCTCTTCATATTTTGCATACAGGTCCTGATTAAATCCCCAAATCTGGAGATCGGCTGACCCAACTGAAAGGTACGTTTTTCTGACTTCGCTGCCTGAAAAAAGCTGAAAGGTTTGTTTTTTTGGCACAGTTATTTCCGATCTATACCATGTTTCACCCAGAATTTCCGCTTTAGCCGCAACAAGCTGCTTCTTTTTTTCGCCTCCGATTAAGCCTGATACGAGCAGCTGCCCTTTTTCAACATGATCATGAATGGTCACGGAAGGCTGTCCTTTTTCAACATACATCTTTGTAATGACCGCTTTCTTTTTCGCTACAATATGCTGAGGGCCTGCTTCTGCTGTTTTTTCGGGTTCATTCTTTTCGACCACCTCAAAATGAAAATGCGTTCCCCTGAGTTCAACACCCACCCATGTCAATTCACTGATATTGTCTGTCAGCTTTTTCTGGATGGAATCAGGATCAAGCGTCATGAACTGCAGCCTTCCTGTTTTCACCCCCATTGCATCCAGCTCTTTCATGATTTTATGCTCCGTGCTCGGCTTTGCGCCTTTTACATCGATTCCCCAAATCATATTGGAGAGGAGCAGGATGACAGCAAAGAACAGAGTGAATCCGATAACAAAGCCGCTGTTTTTCAATGATTTCTGGATTAGAAACGGCAGTCCCGACACCTTTTGCAGCGAACATTTGCATTCGCTTTTTCTTGCCGCCCGCCTCAAGGCATGTACATCTTTCAGGCGAATAAAAAAAGAGAGTCCATTCTCTTCTTTTCTCACATTCCAGACAGGGATTCCCTGTCTGATGCAGTCATTTACAAACCGTTCCGTTCCTCTTCCCGCTGCTGTTACTTTTATCACGCCGTAAAAGAAATGCATCCATTGATTTTTCATCGTCATCCCCCGATTTTTAAGATTGTTCCAAGTAATTGACCTGATCAATTTTCCCCTGCAGAAGAATCTCTTCAGGCAGAATGGTTTTTATGACAAAAGCTTCTCCCTTTATTTGAAGCTGACCCTGTTTTAACAGAAGCCTCAGCTCATTGTCTGTAAATGTAAGCAGCCCTCTGTGATTTTCTATATAAATATGTATCTGGCCGATCATGGTGATGCGGGGAAGATCCATCATGACATCCTGGGGTATTTCAATTGTTCGCGTGATCCATTTCGCAACGTTCTGCCGCCATTTTTTCGCCATAAAAAAGAACCCCCTCTCATCTCATATGTATGAGTTTAAAGGGGGTTCTAACACATTTTTTTAAAGTTGCCGCCTTGCTGCCCTGTGCGGCTTTTTAGAACGCGGCGGTCCGATGATTTCGCTCCAGATAATGCCCCGGACAATATCATCTCTTGCAGCTGCAGGTGTTTTCTTAGGTGCAGCAGGAGCCTTCTGAGCCGTCTGCTGCACAAACAGATCCGCCTGCTCCTTTAATTCCGTCACATTCCTTGAAGCGGCATCTTCGTCCGCATTCGGCAAGGTGCTTTTAGCAGACTGATATCTTGCTTCAATTGTTTTAACAGCTTCTTTCATTCGGTCCTTTGCTTCTTCAAACGATTCCCTGCCCGGCTTTTCAGCCTCCGCTCTATTCGGCGCGGCAGTATTTTGTACAGTAGCAGGTTTTCTTTTTCGATCACGCTGCGCTTCTGCTTTTTTATCTCTCGCTTTTTTTCCGAACAGGGAAGAAATGGCGAAGATAAGACCTGCTATCACAAGAGGGTTGTTTAAAAGAAAATCAATCCATTGCATCCATCAGCACCTCCTGATTTGGGCTGATTCCTACTCTTCATGATCAGGCTGATCTTTCGAAAGCTTTCCGATCGAATCTCTCATGCCTGTATCAGCATGTATATTTTCAAAATTCATATAGTCCATCACGCCGATTTTCCCATTGCGCAGTGCTTCTGCCATCGCGAGAGGAACTGTAGCCTCTGCCTCCACAACCTTCGCTCTCATTTCCTGCGTTCTGGCATTCATTTCCTGTTCAAGAGCGACCGCCATCGCACGGCGTTCTTCAGCTTTTGCCTGGGCAATTTTCTTATCTGCTTCAGCCTGATCAGTCTGCAGAATCGCCCCGATGTTTTTGCCGATATCCACATCTGCGATATCGATCGACAGAATTTCAAAAGCAGTCCCTGAATCAAGTCCTTTGTTTAATACCGTCTGAGAAATCCTATCCGGGTTTTCAAGAACTTTTTTATGGTTGTCAGAAGAACCGATCGTACTGACGATTCCTTCTCCTACCCGTGCAATAATGGTGTCTTCGCCGGCACCCCCGACAAGTCTTTCAATGTTTGCACGGACTGTGATGCGCGCTTTTGCTTTTACTTCGATTCCGTCCATAGCAACCCCTGCAATAAACGGCGTTTCAATCACTTTTGGATTAACACTCATCTGTACAGCTTCAAGAACATCGCGTCCAGCCAGGTCAATGGCTGCACAGCGCTCAAATGTCAGTTCGATGTTGGCGCGCTCAGCTGCGATCAAAGCATTTACAACCCGGTCTACATTCCCTCCGGCAAGATAATGGCTTTCAAGCTGATTGATGGTTACTCCAAGTCCAGCCTTATGTGCTTTAATGAGCGGATTAATGATTCTGTTCGGACTTACTCGGCGAAGCCTCATCCCGATCAGGGTGAAAATACTGATTCTTACCCCTGCAGCAAGTGCTGAAATCCACAGTGTAATCGGCACAAAGGTAAATAAAACACCAAGTACAATGACACCTATAACAATTAAGCCTAACGTGAGCAGCAATGATGGATCCATTTTGTTCCTCCTTCAATTAAATGATTTCTCTTACGACGACCCGGGAGCCCTCTACCTTAATAACCTTTACTTTCTGATCTTTTGCAATAAACGTTCCTTCTGTCACCACATCAATGCGCTCATCTTCGATCAGAGCTGTGCCCGAAGGCCTCATTGAAGTTAGTGCCACACCCGTCTTGCCGATCAGCTCGAGCCTGCTGCGGTTCGAAACATATCCGCTTTCCGTATTGGTTGAATCACGCAATATGAGTTTTTTAAAGATATTCATACGTTTTCCAAACACCTTTACAAATATGATGGCTGCCGATACGGCAACTAAAAGCGCAATCCCAAGCGAAAAGGCCATATAGCCTATGTCATCTGTTGCGATGAAGAAACTGAGCAGGATTGCTCCAAAACCAATAAATCCTATTATGCCTCCCGGGACGAAAAACTCAGCTGCCACAAGAATGATTCCGGCGGCAAAAAGAATGATGGTCTCAAGCCCGGCAAGCCCTGCAATATAGTGTCCGTAGAAGAATAGGAAGAGCGAAGACAGTCCCATAATTCCCGGCAGTCCGAAACCTGGACTGTAAAGCTCAACAATTAGCCCGAGGCTTCCAATAGAGAGCAGAATAGGGATGACAATCGGGTTTGTGACAAACCGCGCGACCTTCTCGGCAAAGCTTACTTCAATATCAATGACTTCTGCTGAGGCAAGATTCAGCTTTTGGAGCAAACTGTCCAGATTTTCAGCCGTTCCCTCAGAATAACCGACCTCAAGCGCCTGCTCCGAATTCAGTGTCAGAAGATCACCTTTTCCGGCTCCGTACTCAGGCACATCCACATCAGGATCTGCCATGGCAAGGGCATATTTGGCATTCCGGTTATTTTGCTCAGCTGATTCCTTCATTTCCGCAAGCCAGAGCGATTCTGCCTTTTTATCTGCTGTATTGCCTTCAAGATCAATGATAGCGGCAGATCCCATTTTCGCACCGGGAACCATATAAATCTGATCTGCATTCAGGGCAATATACGCTCCGGCAGACAGCGCCCTGCGGTCAATAAAAGCGGTTACAGGGATGTTCGACCCTCTGATTGTATCAGCAATTTCAAGAGCGGCATCAACCGCTCCCCCTGGAGTATTGATGTCTAAAATGATATGGTCTGCATTTGCAGCAGCAGCTTCCTTAAACGATCTCTTGATAAACTGCGACAATCCTTTTTCAACCGTCTCTTCAATGGGGATAACCGCAACTTTATCTGCTGAATTGTCAGCTGCAGGCATATATGCACTTCCAAAAAGCGAAAGGAAAAGAACAATGCCGAAAAAGATATGAAATAGACGGTTATGATGACTCTTCAATGTTCAGCTGGCCCCCTTTCATCTGCAGTCTATCAGTAATACGTTTCTACTTAAGTATAGGTTTCATTTTTATTAAAAATTCTGCTGAAAAACACCCTGTTCAAATGAACAGGGTGTTTTTCCGGTTTTTATTATAGCTGTCCAGCTACAGTTTTATTGACAAGCGCACCGTCAGCCTTACCTTTAACCTTAGGCATGATGGCAGCCATAACTTTACCCATGTCTGCTTTTGACACAGCATTCACTTCAGCAATCGTTTCCTGAACGATAGCTGTAAGTTCTTCCTCTGTCAGCTGCTTAGGCATGTATACAGTTAAGATATCAAGTTCAGCCTGTGTCTTTTCAACTAAATCTAAGCGATCAGCTTTACTGAATTCCTGGAGGGAGTCTTTACGTTGCTTTAATTCGCGAGAAAACACAGTCAGTTCCTCTTCAGCAGACAACTCCTGTTTACCCAGTTTGATGGCTTCATTCTGTAATGAGGCTTTCACCATACGGATAACAGCCAGTTTGTCCTTCTCTTTGTTCTTCATCGCTTGTTTCATATCTTGATTCAAACGCTCAAGAAGACTCATAAATCCACCCTCTTTAGAATTTGCGTTTTCTAGCAGCTTCAGACTTTTTCTTACGTTTTACGCTAGGTTTTTCATAGAATTCGCGCTTTCTAGCTTCTTGTATAGTACCGCTTTTTGATACTGTACGTTTGAAGCGACGAAGAGCGTCCTCAAGCGACTCGTTTTTACGAACGACCGTTTTTGACATTCTTATTCCCTCCCTCCGAATACAACCAATCGACATCATCTGTTTAATAAACATGTTTAAAGAAAACATGTACTTTGCCATTATAATATAACGTGCCTCAGAGGTCAACTTATATAAAAAAACTTCTAAAGAACAATCGTTTGTCCATAGTATTTCTGTCATGATTCTGCGCGCTTGTCCATATAGTGTGAAGAAGAGGTGAGCACATGGCGGCTGCAATGTTCTTTTTGCTGTATTTACTTTTCTTTCTGACAGGTATGCAAATACTTAAAAACGGTCTTTCCATTTTATCAGGAAGCACTATGAGAAGCTGGGTGTTTGCCTGTATAGATCACCCGTTCAAAGCGTTTCTTGCAGGCATTGTTTTTACCGGTATTCTGCAGAGCAGTTCAGCTGTTATGGTCATTGTGATCGGGCTGGTCTCTGCGGGTATCATTACATTCAGACAAACCATCGGCATCATATTGGGAACGAATATCGGGTCGACTTTTACGACTCAGCTGATCACACTGGACCTTGGATCACTGATTTTCCCCATGATAGGCGGGGGATTACTTTTCTTTTTAGCGGGTGCGATGATGAAAAGGCAGTCCCTTCTCAGGATCAGCGGAATTCTTTCCGGGCTTGGCCTGCTGTTTTTATCCATGTCCGGGTTTGGCAAGCTTGCAGAACCTCTATCGCACCTTGAGACCGTAAGTGAACTGCTGCTGTATTCAAACACCCATGCGTTTGCAGGAGTGCTTGGCGGCACAGTTTTGACTGCCATCATTCACTCAAGCGCTGCAGCCGCAGGCATCATTATGAGCTTTATGAATGCAGACCTACTGACTCTCAGCGCCGGCATAGCCTACATTCTCGGAGCTAATATCGGAACGTGCATCACCGGTTTGATGGCATCAGCCGGAGCCGGGCATGAAGCCAAACTGACAGCCTATGCCCATGTCTGGCTCAATGTCCTTGGAGTCGCTGCCTTTTATCCATTTATTGCTTTCTGCAGCGGTATTGCAGAGCATTTTGCAGCCGAGCCTGATTTGCAGCTGGCCCATTTCAGTCTCGTGTTCAATGTCGTCAGTTCGATTGCCGTCCTTCCTTTTGCTGAACCATTCGGAAGATTTGTGGAGTCTTCCGCCAGGTTTGTTAATAGAAAGCATTAAAAAAAGCTGCCGGATTTCTCCGTCAGCTTTTTGCTGTTATTAATAATCTGAAGTTGACGTTTCACCATTTACAATGGCAATTCCAGCACTTGCACCGATGCGCGTAGCGCCTGCTTCAACCATAGCCATTGCACCTGCACGGTCACGGACTCCGCCTGAAGCTTTAACGCCGATATCAGGGCCTACTGTTTTGCGCATAAGAGCGATGTCTTCTACAGTTGCGCCTCCAGTTGAGAAGCCAGTAGATGTTTTAACAAAGTCAGCTCCTGCTTTTACAGAAAGCTCGCATGCTCTGACTTTTTCTTCGTCAGTCAGAAGGCATGATTCAATGATTACCTTCGTAAGCGCTTTTCCTTTAGCTGCATCGACAACTGCGCGGATGTCACGCTCAACAAGCTCATCGTTTTTGTCTTTTAGGGCACCGATGTTGATGACCATGTCTACTTCAGTTGCACCTTTTGCAATTGCATCGCCTGTTTCAAATGCTTTCGTTTCAGGAGTAGATGCTCCAAGCGGGAAACCGATTACTGTGCAAACTTTTACTTCTGTGCCTTTTAGAAGGGCTGCTGCTGTTTCAACCCAAGTCGGGTTTACACAGACAGATGCAAATTTATATTCTTTCGCTTCTGCGCATAATGTTTCGATTTGTGATTTAGTTGTTTCAGGCTTTAAAGCCGTATGGTCAATCATACTGCCAATGTTTACTGACATATGTACTACCCCTTTTCCATTATTATAGTCGTCTGACCTCTTACATCTTATCATTTTTTTGATTGAAATACGAGTACAAGTTTAATTTACACCGGGAAAATAATTATAAACCTGCTTTCGGTAATTCTTTTCAATTGGGTTTGTATTTGTACCCGCTCCCTTTCGCTCCAGTCACTTGCTTTCCGCGGGGAGTGCCTGAAGCTTCCTCGCTGCGCTTGCGGGATCTTCAGTGCCCTCTTTATCCCCCAGAAAAGCGGAAGCGCCCGTTTTACTCCGGCAGTCAGATAAGAAATCACCCGAAAAGTCCGGGTTTGACTTTTTGGGGGATTTTGTTCTGACAGAGGAGTTGGGCGCTGCAGCTGGACATGGAGTCAAGTGCCTTCCGCTGCAGTCCACTGGAGTTTTAATTTCGCTCGCTAAAACGTAAGTACTCTCTAAAATAAAACTTTACTTTTAGGAGCCTTTCAAAAGAAAAAAATCCGAACTAAGTAATTCCCAGTTCGGATTTTTCTTTTGCTGTTTATGAAATTTGGCGGACCGCTTCAGCTGTGGTGTCTTCGTCCATGACGCGGACGAATTGTCCTTCTGAGTACGGGTAGCCTGCTTTTGTGATTTTTACTTTTACGATTTTGCCGACCATTTCTTCAGAAGCCGGGAATACGACTTTCAGATAGTTGTCAGTATATCCTACATAAAGGCCGCTCTCGGGAGATTCTTTGTACTCTTCTTCAGGAATGACCTCAAGTACTTCTCCTTCGTAATCTGAAGCATATTCTTTTGCAAGCTGGTCTGACAGTGCAATCAGCTGATGAACGCGTTCGTTTTTAATCTCTTCGTCCACCTGATCTTCCATTCTTGCAGCAGGTGTTCCGGTACGTTTCGAGTACGGGAATACGTGAAGCTCGGAAAATTTGTGTTCTTTAATAAAGTTGTAGGTTTCCATGAATTCTTCTTCTGTTTCGCCAGGGAAGCCGACAATGACGTCAGATGTAACAGCAAGGCCCGGCAGCGCTTGTTTCAGGCGCGTCAGACGCTCTGCGAAAAATTCCATTGTGTACTTGCGTCTCATTCTTTTCAGCACTGTGTTTGAAGCGGATTGAATAGGAATGTGCAGATGACGGACAATTTTGTCCGACTGATCCAGTACTTCAATCACTTCGTCTGTAATTTGGCTTGCTTCAATAGATGAAATCCGGATGCGTTTCAGTCCTTTTACCCGTGCATCAAGATCGCGGAGAAGCATCGCAAAGTTGTAATCTTTCATATCTTCGCCGTATCCGCCTGTGTGAATGCCGGTCAGAACAATTTCTTTGTACCCTGCATCAACAAGCTGCTGAGCCTGATTGATGACTTCCTCAGGGTCTCGTGAACGCATGAGTCCGCGTGCCCAAGGAATAATGCAGAATGTGCAGAAGTTATTGCACCCTTCCTGGATTTTCAGGGAAGCACGTGTGCGGTCTGTGAAGGCAGGAACGTCCAGTTCTTCATAGACGCGCGCCTTCATGATGTTGCTGACGCCGTTGATTGGCTGTCTTTCTTTTTTGAACTGCTCGATATAATCAAGCATTTTAATGCGGTCGGATGTTCCAACTACAATATCGACTCCTGGAATAGCCATAATTTCAGCAGGAGAAGTTTGTGCATAACAGCCGGTTACACAGATGACGCCGTCCGGATTTTTTCTGATGGCGCGGCGGATGACCTGGCGGCTTTTTTTATCGCCCGTATTTGTAACGGTGCATGTATTAATAACATATACGTCTGCTTTGCTTTCAAATTCAGACCGCTCATAGCCTGATTCTTTGAACAGCTGCCAGATCGCTTCTGTTTCGTAATGATTTACTTTACAGCCAAGTGTATGAAAAGCTACTGTTGGCATGGGATTCACCTCGATAATTCAAAATGATAGGAAACAGCAGACAAAAGGTATAGAGGAGCCGTTTCCGTCCTTAAAATTCTTGGCCCAAGTCCGCAAAGGTTGAATCCTGCGGCTGTCAGCTGCTCTGTTTCTTCTTTCGTCAGGCCGCCTTCCGGTCCAAACACAGCAAGAACCGACTGCCCCGGACTGCACGACTGCAGCACCTTTGCAAGGTTCGACATCTCGCCTGTTTTGGCTGATTCCTCGTAAGCGGCAATTTTATAATCATAAGACTCTGAATGTCTTAAAAGCTCTTTAAAACTTTGAGGCTCAGAAACATCGGGAATCACATTCCTGTACGATTGCTCTGAAGCTTCTTTCACGATCTTTCTCCAGCGGTCCGCTTTCTTGCCTGCTTTTTTTTCATCAAGCTTGACAACGGAACGGGCAGCATTAAAAGGGATAAACGAAGAAGCACCAAGCTCAGTGCCCTTTTGGAAAATCCACTCGAGCTTATCCCCTTTAGGCAGCCCGCTCGCAATCGTGACCTTCACAGGCAGTTCATTGTCCGCATCCTGCCATTCCAGGACAGAACATACAACCGCATCTTCGTGAAGCTCTGCGATTTCACACAGCGCAGAAAAACCGTCTGCTGTACAGCAGACAATTTCATTGCCGGGCTTCATACGCATGACACGGGAGATGTGATGAACATCGTCTCCCGTGATGGTTATTCTGGATGGACTATTTTCTTTTGTTTCCTCGATAAAATAACGCTGCACCGATGAGCACCTCTTATTTTTTTCTGGCGATAAAGGCCACCCAGTCTTCCATGACCACTGTTTCTTCAATCTCAAAACCGGCTTCAATCAGGCCGTTCCTGACTTCTGCCTTTTTGTTTAGGATAATGCCTGAAGTAATGAATAATCCGTCCTGCTTCAGGATTTGATTGGCGTCACCTGCAAATCGCAGAATGACTTCAGCCAAAATATTCGCAACAACAACATCAACCGGCCCTTCGACACCGTTCAGGAGGTTGTTCTGTGTAACCGTGACAGTTTCATGCACTTTGTTGAGCTTTGTATTAAGCCGTGCCGCATCTACTGCAACCGGATCAAGATCCATTGCCTGTACATGTTTTGCCCCAAGCATTGCGGATGCAATGCTTAGAACGCCTGAACCGGTACCGACATCGACAACCGTGTCATTTTCTTTTACAGAGCGCTCAAGCGCCTGAATGCATAAAACGGTCGTCGGATGTGTTCCTGTGCCAAATGCCATTCCAGGATCAAGCTCAATGATGAGCTCATCCGAATGGACGGGAGTATAGGTTTCCCATGTTGGAACAATTGTGAACCGCTCTGAAATTTTGACAGGGTGGTAGTACTTCTTCCAGGCTGTAGCCCATTCTTCCTCATTCACTTCACTGATTGATATATCATTCTTCCCTAAATCAATATCATGAATAAGCAGATTGTTCACAGCTTCTTTAATTTCTTCCACCGTTTCCCCGAGAAAACTGTTTACGGGAAGATATGCTTTAATAATAACACCTTCATCAGGATAATCATCAGAATTGAGGTGGTAGATTTCTCCATACACACTTTCGCGCTCTTTTAACAGATCCATCTGATCTTCAATTACGACTCCGCTAGCTCCCGCCTCATGCAGGATATTGGAAATCGGCTCAACCGCTTCCTGTGTTGTATGAATACTTAACTCAGACCATTTCATTCTACCAGCTCCACTTCTGTTTATTCACCCTTGAAAGCACGTTTCACTTTATCAAAAAAACTTTCTTCATGCTCATCCGGTCTGCCGCCGCTCATTTCAGCAAATTCGCGCAGCAGTTCTTTTTGTTTTTCATTAATATTAGTAGGTGTAAGCACCCGGATAACAATGTGCTGATCTCCCTGGCCATAGCCGCGCACATTCGCGACGCCTTTGCCCTTCATGCGGAATTTGGTGCCCGTTTGTGTACCTGCAGGCACCTTCAGCTTCACTTTGCCGTGAAGGGTCGGAACCTCAATTTCATCTCCAAGAGCAGCCTGTGCAAATGTGAGAGGCATTTCGCAGTATATGTCATCGCCGTTGCGTTCGAAAAACTCATGAGGCCTTACATTAAAGACAACATAAAGGTCTCCTGCTGGACCGCCGTTTACGCCTGGCTCACCCTGTCCGGATACTCTCAGCTGCTGGCCGTCATCAACACCGGCAGGAATCTTAACCGATATTTTCTTGCGCTTCTGCACCTTTCCGGCTCCGCCGCATGTTGAACATTTGTGCTTGATTTGTTTGCCTGTCCCGCTGCAGTAATGACATACTCTGCGGTTGACAATTCTTCCAAATGGCGTGTTCTGTTCAACGTTCAGCTGGCCTGAACCGCTGCAGTGCGAACAGGTTTCAGGTTTTGTTCCGGGCTTGGCTCCGGATCCGTCACACGTGTCACATGTTTCTTCACGCGGAATTTCGATGGTTGTTTCCTTGCCGAATACAGCTTCTTCAAAGGCAATCGTCATTGTATACTGCAGGTCTGCACCCTGTCTCGGCGCGTTAGGGTCGCGTCTTCTTCCGCCTCCGAAAATAGAGCTGAAGATATCGTCAAAACCGCCGAATCCTCCGCCAAAGTCAGAACCGCCAAAGCCCTGATTTGGATCAGCATGGCCGAATTGATCGTATTGAGCCCGTTTTTGGTCGTCAGAAAGGACTTCGTATGCTTCTGTAATTTCTTTAAATTTATCTGAAGCGTCTGCTTCTTTGTTAATATCAGGATGATATTTTTTTGACAGCTTGCGGTACGCTTTTTTCATCTCATCCTTAGACGCGCTCTTACTTACTCCAAGCACTTCATAGTAATCACGCTTGCTCATAATTGCTCACTCCCGAATTCTCACATAAAGTAAATTGTATCACTCGATTTGGCATGATTGCAAGATAATGTTTGTGGGGGTCATTCTGTACCTATACATTATTCTTGGCAGCTGAAAGTGTCTTTGTTTCTCAATAAAAAATGAACACCTTGTCAGCACGCGCTCTTTGCAGATTGAAGATTGCTTTCGCATAGAGTGCTGTTTTTGCAATCGTACCCGTTCCTTTCCGCTCCAGTCACAAGATTACCGCGGGGAGTGCCTGAAGCTTCCTCGCTGCGCTTGCGGGATCTTCAGTGCCCTCTTTATGCCCCAGAAAAGCGGAAGTGCCCGTTTTGCTCCAGCAGTCAGATAAGAAATCACCCGAAAAGTCCGGGTTTGACTTTTTGGGGGATTTTGTTCTGACAGAGGAGTTGGGCGCTGCAGCTGGACAAGGAGGCAAGTGCCTTCCGCTGCAATCCACTGGAGTTTGACGGATTCACACTAAAGCAACATTATCTGCGAAAAGAGCCTCATCAAAAAAAGCCAAAGTCAAGACAAGCCTGACTTTGACTTTCGGGATGGCGACATTTATTTCTTGTCGTCATTTACTTCTTCGTATTCTGCATCAACGACATTGTCGTCCTGGTTGGAAGCGCCTTGTGCACCTTCAGCACCCTGCTGCTGTTTTGCAGCTTCTTCGTACAGTTTCATTGACAGCTGCTGAACGATTTCCTGAAGCTCGTCTTTTTTCATTTTGATTTCTTCAAGTTCGTTTTTCTCAATGGCTGCTTTTAAAGCGTCTTTTGCTTCATTTGCTTTAGCAACTTCCGCTTCGTCCACTTTGCCTTCAAGATCTTTCAGTGTCTTTTCTGTTGCGAAGACAAGCTGATCTGCTTCATTGCGAAGTTCTACTTCTTCTTTGCGCAATTTATCTGCTTCAGCATTTTCTTCTGCTTCTTTTACCATGCGTTCGATCTCGTCATCGCTCAGGCCTGTAGAAGACTTGATTGTGATCGCCTGCTCTTTATTTGTTCCAAGATCTTTTGCACGCACGTTTACGATACCGTTTTTATCAATATCGAATGATACTTCGATTTGAGGTACTCCGCGCGGTGCCGGCGGAATGTCAGTAAGCTGGAAACGGCCAAGCGTTTTGTTGTCTGCTGACATTGGACGCTCACCTTGAAGAACGTGAATGTCTACAGCTGTCTGGCTGTCTGCAGCTGTTGAGAACACTTGGGATTTGCTTGTTGGAATCGTCGTGTTGCGCTCGATTAATTTCGTGAACACGCCGCCCATTGTTTCAATTCCTAGTGAAAGCGGAGTTACGTCAAGAAGAACAACATCTTTAACGTCTCCAGTAATAACGCCGCCCTGAATTGCTGCTCCAAGCGCCACTACTTCGTCAGGGTTAACGCCTTTTGACGGCTCCTGGCCAAGCTCTTTTTTGATTGCTTCCACAACGGCAGGAATACGCGTTGATCCGCCGACAAGGATAACTTTATCGATTTCTGATTTAGATAGACCTGCATCTTTAAGAGACTGGCGAACCGGTCCCATTGTTCTTTCAACAAGGTTTGAAGAAAGCTCTTCAAATTTAGCTCTTGATAATGTTACTTCCAGGTGAAGCGGTCCAGCTTCTCCAGCTGTAATGAATGGAAGTGAGATTTGTGTAGATGAAACGCCTGAAAGATCTTTTTTCGCTTTTTCAGCTGCATCTTTAAGACGCTGAAGAGCCATTTTGTCTTTAGAAAGATCAATGCCGTTTTCTTTTTTGAATTCAGCTGTAAGGTAGTCAATAATCACTTGGTCAAAGTCATCTCCGCCAAGACGGTTGTCACCTGCAGTTGAGCGTACTTCAAATACTCCGTCGCCAAGTTCAAGAACAGAAACGTCAAATGTACCGCCGCCAAGGTCGTATACAAGAATCGTCTGATCCTGATCTGTTTTATCCAAACCATATGCAAGTGCTGCAGCAGTTGGTTCGTTGATGATGCGCTCTACTTCAAGACCAGCGATTTTACCTGCATCTTTAGTAGCCTGGCGCTCTGCATCATTGAAGTATGCAGGAACAGTAATAACGGCTTTCGTTACAGGCTCGCCAAGATAGTCTTCTGCATAAGCTTTCAGATGCTGAAGGATGATTGCAGAGATTTGCTGAGGCGTATTTTCTTTGCCCTCAACCTCTACTTTGTAGTCTGTACCCATGTGGCGTTTAATGGACATGATTGTGTTAGGGTTTGTGATTGACTGACGCTTCGCAACTTCCCCAACCTGACGCTCGCCATTTTTGAATGCAACGACTGAAGGAGTCGTGCGGTTGCCTTCTGCGTTTGGAATAACCTTAGGTTCGCCGCCTTCTAATACAGCGACACATGAGTTTGTAGTACCTAAATCGATGCCGATAATTTTCCCCATCGTAGAAAACCTCCTGATATGTAGTTTATTGATTCACTTTCACCATTGCTGGTCTGATGATGCGGTCTTTTAGCTTATACCCTTTTTGGAACTCTTCAATAACCGTTCCCGCTTCAAAATTCTCATCTTCCACCTGCATGACAGCCTGGTGAAGATGCGGGTCAAACGGCTGGCCTTCTGCCTGAATGGCTTCAGCGCCTTCGTTTTGAAGTGCCTGGATCAGCTGGCGGTATACCATATCCATGCCTTGCAGCAGAGACTGTGTTTTTTCGTCATCTGTATCTATTTTTAACGCTCTTTCAAAGTTATCAAGAGCTGGCAGAATGTCGGTAATGAGATTTTGAGAACGATACTTTTGAGCAGATTCCATATCAAGGCGGGCACGTCTTCTGAAGTTATCTAAATCCGCCTGAAGACGGTACATGCGGTTTTCTGTATCGCTGAGCTTTGCTTCAAGCTCCTCAATTTTAGCTTTCGCATCAGATAACTCGCCTGAATCCTGCTCCTGAGCTTCCTCCTGGCCGGCCTGAGCTTCAGCTGCCTCTTCTTCCTGGCTGATCACTGTTTCTTCTTGCCCGGCTGCCCCATTTTCTTTTAAGCTTTCTTTTGCTTCGTTAGTCAATTTCTTTCACCTCCCTTAAAGGATAAACATCATGGAAAGGAGCGGAAAACGGTTTTTCCGCTCTCTTACAATATGGACAATTGTTTTACGAGTGATACAAATTTGTCAGCGCCTTGGACATGTCTTTTGTCACTCTCTGCAGCAGGCTGATAACCCGCGAATATTCCATTCTCGTCGGGCCAAGCACGGCAATGCGGCCGATCTGCCTGTTGTCAACGGAGTAGGTTGCGGTGATCAGGCTGCAGTTTTCCATTGCGATATTTTCATTCTCTTTGCCAATTTTAATTGTTATGCCTGAATCGTTGGCATTTAAAATATTGTATAGTTCCTGTTCCTGTTCAATCATCGTAAGCAGCGTTCTGACCCTTGAGATGTCATTGAATTCAGGCTGACTGAGCATGTTTGTCTTTCCGCCGAAATAGATCTTTTCATTGCTGTTCAGCGTAAACGTTCCAGTAAGCACCTTCATGACAGCGTCATAATTCTGGATATGATTTTTCAGGAGACTGACGATTTCTTTATAGATTTTGTCATGCAGCTCCACAATCGGCACATTAAAGAGCCTCTCATTTAAAATATTGACCATCTTCTCAATATCCTGGGGAGCTATGCTTTCGGGAAACGAAATCGTTCTGTTCTCTACATGTCCGGTATTTGTCACGATAATGGCAACAGCCGTATCGTCATTGATTGGAACGATCTGAATGCGCTTGAGCCGGTTTTCGTTCACCTTTGGACCGAGAATAATCGATGTATAGTTTGTCAGATCCGATAAGATCTGCGCAGATTTCTGAACGACTTTTTCAAGTTCAAATATACGTTCTGCAAACACAGATTTAATTGTGACAACATCCATATTCGATAGCTTCTGCGGTGCAAGAAGGTTGTCGACATAGTAGCGGTACCCCTTTTCAGAAGGAACTCTTCCAGAGGAACTATGTGTTTTCTCAATAAACCCCATATCCTCAAGATCGGCCATCTCATTGCGGATGGTAGCCGAACTGAACGTGATCGAATCCTTTTTGGACAAGGTCCTGGAGCCTACAGGCTGTGCAGACTGAATAAAATCATCCACAATGACCTGAAGGATTAAAAGCTGACGATCTGTTAGCATTATCATCACCTCTGTTAGCACTCTGTATGTGTGAGTGCTAAATCTATAATAAAAAGTATCAAATCACTCGTGAAATGTCAATTATTTAGACGAAATTCTCATGCCAGATCAGGCAAAAATACAAAGAGGAAGAAAAGAACTGATTACTGTCCGTCCTTTTCAGGAATAACCCCTAAAAACGCCTGGAACACTTCGTTTCCAAGAAGCTTGCCCTTGTGTGTGAGCGAGAGGAAGTCTCCGTTTTCTTCAATCAGTCCATTAGCAATCTGTTCCTTTATCTGCTGTCCAAAAACCTGCTCCATGCGCATGCCAAATTTTTCATAAAACCTGGCACGGCTCACTCCGGCGGATTTTCTCAGCCCAAGAAACATTTCTTCTTCCATTGCTTCCGCTTTAGACACGATGTGCTCACTCGTATACGGAAATCCTTCTTCTTCAACTAAAGACATGTATTTTTTCAGCGGTCCTGCATTGGCACGGCGTACTCCGCCTCCATAGCTATGGGCGCCTGCACCGATTCCGAAATACTCTTCATTGTTCCAGTACGTCAGATTATGCATGCTTTCATAACCGGGCTTTGCAAAATTGCTGATTTCATACTGTGCGAAACCGTGCTTGTCCATTTCCTCCATTAGCAGCTCATACATGGCTGCCTCTTCTTCCTGAGGAGGAAGAAGAAGTTTTCCTTTGGACATTAAATTATAGAAAACGGTTTTAGGCTCCACGATCAGCGAATAGGACGAATAGTGCTGAACATCAAGACTGAACGCTGTGTGAAGGGTTTCTTTAAAATCATCCATCGTCTGCCCGGGCAATCCATACATTAAGTCAATGCTGATATTGTCAAAGCCCGCTTTTTCTGCAAGGCCAATTGTTTTCATCACATCTTCAGACCTGTGGCTGCGGCCTATTTTTTCAAGCAGCCTGTCATTAAACGTCTGCACGCCAAAGCTCAGTCTGTTTACTCCAAGTTCTTTCATGATTTTCAGTTTTTCCAAGGAGACTTCACCGGGATTTGCTTCTGCAGCATATTCATGAAGACCTCCAACCGGAAATTCTTCAGCAATGGACGTAAGCAGCTTCTCCATCTGAAACTCATTCAGGGCTGTCGGTGTGCCGCCGCCTATAAAGATGGTTTTAAGTCGGTCTGCCGGTGTTTTTTTTACTGTGTTTTTCATTTCCTTGTGCATGCTGTCCAAATACTCGTCTACAGGCTGATTTTTTAAAAAGACTTTATTAAAATCGCAGTAGTGACAGATTTGTTCGCAGAATGGAATATGAAAATATGCTGCCTGAACCATATTTCTCACCTTCTAATAAAGAAGCCGCAGTACACGACTGCGGCAGTAGTTTTTTCTTACAATATCACAGATTTCCGGGGACTCAAAATCATTTGATTAGTTGTCATCCATTTTGAGGACCGCCATGAAGGCTTCCTGCGGAACTTCAACAGAACCAACCGTTTTCATCCGCTTTTTACCTTCTTTTTGCTTCTCAAGAAGCTTACGCTTACGTGAGATATCCCCTCCGTAGCACTTGGCAAGAACGTTTTTGCGCATCGCTTTAATCGTCGAGCGCGCCACAACCTTCTGTCCAATTGCCGCCTGAATCGGAACTTCGAACTGCTGGCGGGGAATCAGTTCTTTCAGTTTTTCAACAATGATTTTCCCGCGGTCATAGGCCGAGTCTTTATGCACAATGAACGAAAGGGCATCAATTTTTTCGTTATTTAACAGAATATCCATTTTCACAAGCTTGGATTCTTTGTATCCAATCAGCTCGTAATCAAAAGAGGCATATCCTTTTGTATTGGATTTGAGCTGGTCGAAGAAGTCATAGACAATCTCTGAAAGCGGCAGCTCATAAATAATGCTGACACGGTTCTCATCAAGATACTGCATGTCAATGAAATTGCCGCGCTTAATCTGGCAAAGCTCCATAACCGCTCCAACGTAATCGTTCGGCACCATAACGGTTGCTTTTACATACGGTTCCTCGATCCGGTCAATCTTCTGCGGATCAGGCAGGTTTGACGGATTGTCAACACGGACATCCGTTCCGTCTGTAAGGAAAACATTATAAATAACACTCGGTGCGGTTGTGATCAGGTCAATTTTAAATTCGCGTTCGATCCGCTCCTGAATAATCTCCATATGAAGGAGCCCAAGGAATCCGCAGCGGAAGCCGAAACCAAGTGCCTGTGACGTTTCCGGCTCAAATTGCAGAGCAGAATCGTTGAGCTCAAGCTTTTCAAGCGCTTCGCGAAGGTCATTGTATTTTGCTGTATCAATCGGGTAAAGTCCGCAGTATACCATTGGATTCAGTTTCCGGTATCCCGGAAGCGCCTCAGTGGCACTGTTTTTTGCATCCGTAATGGTATCACCGACACGTGTGTCTCCCACGTTTTTAATCGCAGCCGTTAAAAATCCTACGTCACCGACATTCAGTTCGTCCATGAGTACAGGCTTTGGCGTAAATACGCCAACTTCCGTCACTTCAAACTCTTTGCCTGTTGCCATCATTTTAATCTTCTGGCCGACTTTAACGGTTCCCTCAACGACACGGATATAGGCTACAACTCCGCGGTATGCATCATAAAGCGAGTCAAAGATCAGCGCTTTAAGAGGAGCATCAGGATCCCCTGTTGGAGCCGGAACCTTCTCCACAACCTGCTCCAGAATTTCTTCAATACCGATGCCAGCTTTAGCTGAAGCAAGAACAGCCTCTGAGGCGTCAAGTCCAATTACATCCTCAATCTCCTGACGCACACGCTCAGGGTCTGCGCTCGGAAGATCAATCTTATTGATAATCGGCAAAATCTCAAGATCATTGTCAAGCGCCAGATACACGTTTGCAAGCGTCTGAGCTTCAATACCCTGGGCTGCATCTACAACGAGAACCGCACCTTCGCAAGCAGCAAGGCTACGGGATACCTCGTATGTAAAGTCAACATGTCCCGGGGTATCGATCAAATGGAAGATGTACTCTTCCCCGTCTTTTGCTTTATATCGCAGCTGAACAGCATTAAGCTTGATCGTAATGCCGCGTTCTCGCTCAAGGTCCATTGAGTCAAGAAGCTGATTTTTCATTTCTCTCTGAGTCAAAGCAGACGTCTTCTCAAGAATCCGGTCGGCTAGCGTTGACTTCCCATGGTCAATATGAGCAATGATTGAGAAGTTGCGGATCTTGGACTGCCTCTTTAATTTATCGTCTTTATTCATCATAATCGTTCTATCACTCCTACTAAACTGGCCAATGCACTAACTTTGATTATAACAATAGGGGGGGGAACATTCAACACCGAAAAGCGGAATCGCCCGGGCAGCTCCGGGAGTCAGATAAGGAAACGGCGGTAAAGGCGCTTTTTGCCTTTGCCGACGGTTCCGTTCTGACAGAGGAGTTGGGCGATGGAGCTGGACTTCACCGAAAAGCGGAATCTCAACAATTTGTATCTGGATTATGCCCTACAACTTACTTCTTCTTCTCTGAAGGGCACATTCTTGCCTTGTCTTCTCCCTTCAGTTCACTTCCTCTTCTCTGAAGGGCACATTCCTGCCTGGTTTTCGCCCTTCAGCTTGCTTCCTCTTCTCTGAAGGGCACATTCGTCCCCGGTTTTCACCCTTCAGCTTGCTTCCTCTTCTCTGAAGGGCACATTCCTGCCTGGTTTTCGCCCTTCAGCTTACTTCCTTTTCCCTGAAGGGCACATTCGTCCCCGGTTTTCGCCCTTCAGCGATCATCAAGCATCTTAAGGGCTCAATAAACTTTTCACTTCTGCCCTTCATAATCCCCAAACAAAAAAAAGGAAAGCAGCTGCCCGCTTCCCTCCATCTTATGCAGTATCCCCCTTATTGAAACAGGCTTTCAACCATGCCTGCCAAAAAGCTGATCAGGCCTGTAATGACAGCACTCGCAAACGAGGCAAATGTCTTTCCCAGCTGGGAAAAGAAGTTGAAAGCTTCCATGTCTTCGAGCTTTTGCTGCTTTTCTTCAAGGTTGTGTGTGTTTCCGAGGACAGAAGCTTCGAGTTCGCCTGATGCATCATTTTTCACCTCAAAAGCGCTGCTTAACTTCGGGTCTTCATAGCCTTTCATTTTGACGAGGCCGTGGTTTGCCTGCTGCATGCCGAACAGAACCCCAAAAAGAAGAACCGAGCATAGGACAAAGCACTTCAGCATGAATTTTATCATCGTACGTCCCTCTAATCTGATTGCTTATTTTTTCTCAGCGGCAGGCGCTGCATTTACTTTTTCAGCCTGCCAGTAATAATCTGCAAAAATGTCTGCCACAGCATCCGCTGTTCTGTTCAGTTCTTCAAGGTTATTATCGACTCCGCCAAATTCGATGAGCATGGCGTTTTGCGAAAGATCCTGATTATAGAGGCTGTTTGACTTCTGAGATTTTTTCACAAGTACACCTCGGCTAAGTCCCGGATACTTGCTTTCGATCGATTTATGAAGCTCTGATGCTAGCTGTGCATTTTTATCATGAAAGGGGTTTTTCCCTCCGATAATAAAGGCTACTCGTGCATATTTTTTGCCGCCGATGGTCGCAGTTGTAATATTGTAAGGCTGTGAATCCCGGTGAATATCAATGACATACTCAATTTCTTTGTTTGAAGCCATTGCAGTTTCCACCGTCGGCCTTGACATTGTGTATGCTTTGGTGAAGGACCATCCCTTTTCATTCAGCTTTTTCATAAAATTCGTTTTATCAACATTTGTCCCAATTCCCTTGTCTTGAAGTGCTTTCCCAAGCCTGTCGCCTACAAGGGTTACATTAGCTTCTGAGTGATAGGCGCTGTTTGGGTTCTTCACATTTTTCAGCATAGGCAGATAGGATTCTGTTGTATGAGTGTGATAAATATAGACAACTTTCCGGTCACCTGTCGTTTCGACCGGCGGGGTTTTTGCCTGGTCAGGCTCCTCGCCTGCTCCCTTCAGATCAGCTATTGAAGCCTCCCTCTCTTCAAGCAGCACTTCTGTTGGAGGAGGAGATTCAATCGGCATGGTTGTATAGTCGGTTCCTTCGCCGGCAACTAAAATTTCACTGTCAAAGAGAGTAAAACCCGGAAGCTCTCTACCAAGAAGACTGCGAGGGTCGTCGGGATTAATGCTTGTTGCCGCTTTAAAAAACAGGGATGACACGCTCGGAAGCTTCGTTTCTTTAGGAAGATCCTTTATGAAATAACGGTTTTCAAAACCAAGCAGGTGAATGAATGCCTGTCCGTTAATATTGCTTGTCAGTTCGTTTATTGATTTTGAAGTAATCCTGTATTCAGGCTTGAGCGAGGTCAGTGCGCCTGAGAGCAAAAACACGAGCATAAACAAAGTAAAGCCTAGTGCGAATCCTTTTTTCAAGCTTGTCCCGTTTAGAGTGACAACAATACCGCGAGTTTGACGAAAGTGCTTCATCTTTCTTTTTCCTCCTTAAAGCCTGCCTGCTAAACTATATGCAGCAGAAGGAGAAAATAGACTGTTTTTCAATGGGTATATGATCTTGCGTTTCCTTTGTCCACTTGCTGGTGAAGTGCTTCGTTCAGGCCGTTGGCAACGACGGTCGCCATGTCTTCAATAAAGGTATCCACTTCTTTCGGTGTTACCATCAGATTATGCCCGAGCGGAGAGAGCACCTCATGAATGAGTCTTCTTTTTTCTTCATCTTCAAGCGTGCCGATCACTCCGAGAAACTGCTGTCTGTGTTCATCCGACGGCATATCTTCATCAGTAAGAACTTTCTTTTTGCCAAATGTCATTCCTGCAGGTGTTAATGCTTTTGAAGGTTTGTCCCCTTCTCTCATCTCTCTGCCGAAATGCTTTAAAATAAAATCGATGGTATCGCTTGTAATGGATACGGCATCCACTACCGTTGGAATGCCGAGTGCAATAACCGGTATGCCAAGCGTATCCATGCTGAGTTCCTTGCGTTTGTTTCCTACACCTGAACCCGGATGGATGCCCGTGTCTGATATTTGTATGGTCGTGTTCACACGTTCAATCGAGCGCGCCGCAAGAGCATCGATGGCAATGACAAAATCAGGCTTGCTTTTATCAATGATGCCTGTAATGATGTCACTAGTTTCAATGCCTGTAATCCCCATAACTCCGGGGGATATGGCGCTGACCGGCCTGAACCCTTCCTGAACATTTTCAGGCTGCAGTTTAAACAGATGCCGGGTCACCAGGAGATTTTCCACAACCTGCGGTCCAAGCGAATCAGGCGTCACATTCCAGTTTCCAAGACCGACAACAAGACAGCTTGCGTCTTTCGATATGTTCAGCCCCTCCATAAACTGGCTGAACTCTTTTGCAAAGACATCAACAACCTGATCCTGGAGGGCTGTGTCTTTCTGGCGTATGCCCTGAACTTCAAGCGTCAGATAATTGCCTGGTTTTTTGCCGGTCAGCTCTGCTCCCTGTTCTGTTATTTGAAGAGATGTTATTTTGATGCCGTTCTCATCCCTCTCTTTAACTATGACACCTTCTATTTCGGGAGATTTCGCCTTCTGTTCGGGAGTTCTGGACTCATCTGCCATCCCCTTCGCTTCAATGGCTAAATCTGTCCGGACTGAATACTTGCTTAGATCCAATGATTCTTTCACGTGTTTTCCTCCTGGCAAATTAGATTTATTCCTTATTTTTACCGGTTTTGGACCGTTTCATTCCAGGCGGAAAACAGCTGCGAGATTTTCCTTTACAATTATATTGCATTCTATATGCCCGTTTGATAAAATATCACTTGTTCTTATTGTTGATGAAAATATCGAGTATAATAGATCTCGAATGCTTTTTAGGAGGTGAAACGAATGCCAAACATCAAATCTGCGATCAAACGCACAAAAACGAACGCTGAGCGCAATGCACACAACGCTACAATCAAATCTGCTATGCGTACTGCTATCAAAAGAGTAGAAGCTCTTATTGTTAACAACGATGCTGACAATGCTAAAGCTGCACTATCTGTAGCTGCTAAAAGAATTGACAAAGCTGCTCAAAGTGGACTTATCCACAAAAACGCTGCTGCTCGTTACAAATCTCGTTTAACGAAATCTGTAAACGGTCTTTCAGCATAATGCAAAAAAATCCTCTTCACGGGAAGAGGATTTTTTTATGCATTTTTTCTGTTAAATAGCTTCAGAAGAAACAGTTCAATGGTCAATTTCTTATCCATCTTTCCCGTTTTCATGACATAATCAGCTTCTGCCAGCTCATTTATGATGGCTGTAAGCTCGCTGCTTTGAAACAGCTGCGCCTGCCCCAGAGCAAGCTTGACTCTGAAAGGATGCACTTTGAGGTTTCCTGCTATCTGCTGCTGTCCGTACCCAAGTGCAGCAAGCTCTTTCGCCTGCAGCAGGAGCCTGAACTGATTGATCAGAAGGGACAGAATTTTAATCGGTTCTTCATTTGCTTTCAGCAGGTCATAAAAGATCTGCATCGCGTTTGCCCGGTCTTTGCGGACGACCTTTTCAATTAGTTCAAAAATATTCTGCTCAAGTGTTCTTGCCACTAAAGACGATACTGTGTCCGCTGTAATGGTTCCGCCTTCACCTGTATATGTACTCAGTTTTGAAAGCTCCTGCGAGATGGCCATAAGATTTCCGGCAGTCAGCATATAGAGCATGTCCCGGGCCTCGTTTTGCAGAGTGATGCCATGCGTTTCCGCCAGTTCATTCATCCATTTTTTCGTATCGCCTTCTGAAAATCCGTTCATTTCCACCGTTTCAGCAGTTTTTTTCAGGGCTTTTGTGATTTTTTTCCGTTCATCAAGCTTTTCATACGGAGCTGCAATCACAAGAACGGTATAAGGTGCAGGGGAGTTTACGTACTCCTCAAGTTTTTCAATGCGGTGCTCAAGCTTTTCCTTCTTTTTCTCACTAGTTAAAAACGCCGGGTTTTTTAAAATAACCACTCTCCGCTCACCGAGAAACGGAAGCGTTTCAGCATCTTCTATTGCAGCTTCAAGCAGCGTTTCCGACAAATCGTACTGCGCAAGATTAAAATCCATTTCGGACGGTTCCAGTGCAGCATCTATGATCAGCTGAAGGGTTTCCTGAAGAAGATAAGATTCCTTGCCCAGCAGAAGATATACAGGCTTAAGCTTTTTATTTTTCAGGTCTTTCCAGACATTTACTACCATGTAATCACCCAGTTTCCATCATGCTTCTCTCATCGTATAGGTCCTTTGCTTTTTTTTCAAGAGAAAAAGCCAAATGGAACAGGGAACCTGATGACAAGTCCCCTGATTTATATAAACGCCGCCGCATATGACCCGGGTTCCACATACTGGCTGGCGATCGATCTGATTTCTTATAGTGTCCTCTTGCCCCCATCTTTCTATAGGTGTAAAGTGTTGACAAATGGCCGATTGGAAAATGATAGATTTTTTGGCGGATTTGACTTATACTATAAGGCATAATAGGAGGGGTAAATTGTGAATGAATTTGAAAAGAATGTTCAAAGTAAACGCAACGACGCTGTAGACTCTGGAGTGGGATTTGTTGTATCATTTGGTTTTTTCGCCACGATCTTCATCATGGCAACTGTTATTAAGTTAATCGGTTCATGACAACCCTTACATAGAGGCTGCCGGGCAGTCTCTTTTTCATTTTTCCTTTCCTGATACGCTATCGTATGGAGGGTGGATAGAAAATGTTCCATTGTCCCCCTTAAATTTATAAGCAATTGACCCATCCCGGTCCGTGCGGTATGTTTTGGTCCCATTTTGCTCAAGGAGTTTCAGCACATCCGGATGGGGATGATTGTATCTGTTCTTCCTTCCGGCCGAAATCAGGGCGATCTTGGGCTGCAGCTGCTGAAGAAAAGGAACAGAAGTGGAGCCTTTACTTCCGTGATGGCCAATTTTCAGCACATCCGCCCGTAATCCCCTGTAGGCTTCAAGGATCCGCTTCTCCCCGTCATGTTCAAGATCACCGGTAAAAATCCACTTCAGACCACCTATTTCCGCGTACAGAACAAGCGAATCATCGTTTTCACTGTCTGTAATCTCTGCAGGTGATAATACTTTCCACTTGAAGTATTTGTCATCCATAACATCTCCGCTTCCAAGAGCGGTTATTTTTATCCCTTTTGCCAAAGCTTCCTCCACAATTTCTTTTTCAAAGTCCCCTCTTATAAATCCTTTTGGAACGACGATTTCCTTTACCTCTACTTCCCGCAGCAGTTTCAGCGCTTCCCCTGCATGGTCCGCATCCCCATGAGTCAAAATCAGCTTATCAAGCGTCTTTTTACCTTTAGATTTTAAAAACGGCACCAGCGTATCCTCGGCTATGGAGTAGGACGACCGTTTTTCCTGCCAGGCTTCCCTGCTGAACGAGAGAATGCCTCCGGTATCAATCAGATAGGTTCCCTGATTATAAGGCGCAGACACGTATATGGAATCACCCTGACCGACATCCAGAATGACAACCTCTCCTTCTGCCTGGAAGTGTGCAAATTGATGCTGAAGGAAGAGAAGCAGAAAAACGGCTGCCGCCGCCCCTTTCAGCCTGCTGAAAAGGAAGTGCTTTTCAAATGCCACAGCTGCAAAGCAAAACAGGACCGTGTAAAGAGAAAGCACCAGCCATGATGGCTTCCCGAATACAAGCATAAAAGAATATCTGCTGCCTGCAAGCAGCGCAGCATCATTGCTGATGGCAATGACGGCATCAGTCACTCCAATCAGCACGGTTCCTGCAGAAGGAACAGCTGCCTTTAAAAGAAAAGAGCCCAGGCAAAGAGGAAGAACGACCGCTGAATAAAATGGCACAAACAGCAGATTCACAAGCACACTTACTGCTGACACCTGATAAAAGCTTTGCAGGATGATTGGAAGTGAGGAAGCCTGCGCAATCACTGATACAGCTGTGAGCTGATGCAGACGGCTTGAAAATGAGGAAATGATTTTAACGGATAAAAGAAGGGCAAGACTGACTGCGAAGGACAGCTGAAAACCGATGTTAAATAAATAATAGGGATCTGCGGCAAGCATCACAATACATGCAATGGAAATCGCATCTGCAGCTGTGAGCTTTATTCTCAGCTGTTTAACGGCGAGATAGATCATGCTCATGCCGGCAGCTCTCAGGACAGACGGAGCCCCGCCTGCAAGCAGGCTGTATACGGGAAGCAGCAAAAGAAGAATACGGGCAGCCCATTCATGGGTCACACCTGAGCGTATGAGAATGAAGTAAATGCAGGAAACAAGAATGCTGACATGCAGTCCTGAAATCGCCAGCAAATGGATGATGCCCAAATCGCGGTATGCTTTGTTGATCTCATCTGGAATATACTCCCTGTATCCAAAAAGCAGAGCCGCAGCAATGCCTCTTGACTGGGGAGAAAATTCCTCGGCAGCAAACTGAATTCCCTTTGCTCTGTACTCAGCCAGCTTTTCGAAAAAAGAGGAAGCCCCGCCGCTGCAGTCTTTGATCGAATCAGGGGTCATAACCCAATGGATTCTGCTGTTTTTCAAGTAATCATGATAGTCAAACGCATTAGGGACAGTCGCTTTTAATGGATGCGTCAGATGGCCGTTAAATGTGCAGGAGGTGCCTGCTTCAATCTGTTTGGACAGGTTCATAAGTTCCCCTTCAGACTGAACGAAATAAACGGCAGACAGCTTTTCCCCATGGGCATGAATTACGCCTTTCATCTGATTTCCGTCAAACTCAGGCGGCTCTGAAAAGGATGCGCGGAGAACTGTTCTGCCTTCTGTAAATTGTGAAACATTTCGATTGTCGGTTTGGGTGAAATGAATGGTAAAGAAGATAAACGTGAGAAGTGTAAGAACGAAGAGGGTCTTTTTTTTACGAAAGAGTAGGCAGGAAAAGAAGAAAAACACCAATATGAGCATTTGGGGATGATCAGGAGATTTTGCAGCAGCAACACCTAAACCGGATGCTGCCGCAAAATAGATAAGCCTTCCCTGATAGCTTATTTTAGAAATCTGCAAGATATTCACCTTTTAAAAAGCTTGTCTGCTTTTTTTATGAGCATGTCGCGCGCATCCGAATCTTCAGCACTTACATGCCTGAGAAGTTCTTCTACGAACTCTCTTTGCTCCGCTTCAAGTGAATCCGTCTCGCCTTCCACCTGCTCTACTGCAACTCCCGCCTGTTCAAATAATTCGATGGCATAAGGGTGATTCCTATAGCTTTTTGCATAATAAACTTTCTTTATGCCGCTTTGAATGAGAGCTTTGCAGCACTGCAGGCAGGGAAAGTGGGTCACGTATATTTCTGCTCCCGCCGCCGGAACGCCGAATTTTGCACATTGAAGCAGCGCATTCATTTCAGCGTGGATAGTTCTTACACAATGATTGTCGATGACGTAGCAGCCTTCATCTATGCAGTGAACCCCTCCGGCAATGGAGCCGTTGTATCCGCCTGCTATAATCCTCTTGTCTCTTACAATGGTCGCTCCTACTGCAAGCCGCGTGCACGTGCTTCTTAATGCGAGCAAGTGGCTCTGGGCCATAAAATACTGATTCCAGGAAATTCTGTTCATATTATCCCCCATTTGTAAAAGTGCATGATCTTCTTCTAGTGTACTGATAGTTCTAAAACGCAGTCAATTCATTTTACTGAAATACTGTCTTTCACTTTTTCAAACGACTTTTCTCCGATCCCTGAAACATTCATAAGATCTTCAACGGCTTTAAAACCGCCTGCTTCCTCCCTGTAGGCAATAATGGCTTCTGCTTTTGCCGGGCCTATCCCTGTAAGGGTCTGCAGTTCCTCAGATGACGCCTTATTCAGGTTTACCACTTTCTCTCCTCCCGCGCCAGAAGCATTTGCCCCTGCAGGCTGCTGAGTGAGTTCATTCGGGACTTCTCCAATCTTCGGAACCTGGACCACCATACCGTCTTCAAGCAGTGCTGCAAGGTTAATCTGTGCAGCATCCGCCTGTTCAGTAAGTCCCCCGGCAGCATCAATGACATGATGGTATCTTTCTCCAGGCTTCATCTCATAAACGCCGGGCGCTTTCACTTCACCCTTCACATCCACAATGAGCTCCTCCAGCTGACCTTCCGCACTTTGATCGGTCGTGGTTTCTGGAGGCTCGGGTTCCATTAATACAGCCTCTTCATCAAGCAATTCTGCCTTCCCGCCCCCTGAATCTTGCTCCTGAGATTGATAAATAAACAGAAAAGCAGCTGCAGCGGCAATCAGAACAGCGATTTTATATTTTTTAAGTAATTTCATTTTCAGCTCCTTAGTTGTATTCATAAATGGGAAACAGATTTCATAAAGTGTAGGAGTAAGTATGATAAAAGGAGGGGATGACACATTGAACGCAGGTTTTATTGGAACAGGCAATATGGGGAAGATTCTGATTGAAGCGTTTATTGAATCTCATGCACTTAAGCCCTCAGACATTCATATTACAAACCGGACCTTTGAAAAAGCGGCAAACCTGAGAAAAGAGCATCCTAAACTGAACCTGTATTTAACGCCCGAAGAAATTGCTCGGCAAGCTGAGCTTATTTTTATATGCGTCAAGCCGCTTGATATTCACCCCCTGCTGCTGAAATTGTCACCCTATCTCCGGCATGATCAATGCATTATTTCCATTACTAGCCCAATCAGTGTCGAGCAGCTGCAGTCGGTTGTCAGCTGTCAGGTTGCCCGTGTGATACCGAGTATTACAAACCGGGCATTGTCAGGCGTTTCACTGCTGACGTTCGGAAGATGCAGCGGGGATATGCGAAAGAAAATTGAAGAGCTCTTCCAGACCATCTCTCATCCATTTACAATTGACGATCAAATTACACGTGTCTCCTCAGATATTGTAAGCTGCGGGCCGGCATTCTTCAGTTATCTGCTTCAGAGGTTTATTGATGCAGCTGTCAGGGAAACAGACATCACAAAAAATCAGGCGGTCCAGCTTACCAGTGAAATGGTCGTCGGTCTCGGGAAATTGCTTGAAAGCGAGAGGTATACACTGCCAACCCTTCAGGAGAAGGTGTGTGTAAAAGGCGGTGTTACGGGAGAGGGAATCAGTGTGATGGAATCTGAACTGGGCGATGTCTTTGAACACCTGTTTCAGAGGACCCATAAAAAATTTGATCAGGATCTGAGAGAAGTGGGAGAACAGTTCGGGAGATATGAGTGACTATACTAATCATTCTTCAAGCAGCCTTCTATTCCTTCTCCATACGAAAAAAAACCATCAAAAAAATGATGGTTTTTTAGTGTTAACCCAGTAACCCGTTCTTTCGCGCTGTAAAAAAGATTCTCTCGGATTCTTCTTCAGGCTGATCCTCCGAAAAATCCGCACTTATCTCAAGCAGTTCCAGCCCTGCAGCCGCAATCATATCTTTATAGCAGTCAATGGAGTAGGTTCTTTGAATATGGAATTCATCGAAACGCTCATAAAGCGAATCACGCTTTACAAAGAAGGATAAATCGTGCTCGATGCTGCCGGGCTCATCGCCCAGGAAGCTGTTCCAAATAAAGCTTACGTCCTCATCATTTCCTGCAAAAGTTGCGCCATTAAAGATTTCATGAATTTTATATAATGAGTGCACATCAAAAATAAGCAGACCGCCTTCAGCCAGCTGGTCAAAGGATGCTTTGAGGGTACTTTGGACATCTTCTTTTGACTGCAGATAATTCAGGGAATCACAGCAGATAAAAACACCGTCAAATGATTGATTAAGATCGCTTTTTTCCCGCATATCATGCTGAAGATACTGGATGCTGAGACCCAGTTCTGCTGTCTTCTGATAAGCGACTGAAAGCATCTCTTCACTGATGTCCATGCCGGTAACAGCGTATCCCTTTTGGTTCAGCCTGATGGATATTTCCCCTGTTCCGCAGCCTAAATCAAGGATGCGGCTGCCCCCGTTTCCAAATCTCATCATTCTCTCATGGAGCAGATCTGTCCACTGTCCGTATGGGACGTCTTTCATCAATTCATCGTAAATTTCGGCGAACCCTTTATAAATCATGGAGTGAGAACATTCTCCAGATTCTCATGCGGAGCATCTCCCCATAGCTTTTCAAGCTTATAGTAACCCCGCTCTTCTTTATGGAAAACATGAGCGACAACATCTCCCATATCAATCAAGACCCAGCGTGCTTCATCGAAGCCTTCCAGACGTTTCACGTTAATCCCTTTTTCGCCTGCCTGATCTTTCATCTCTCTTGCGATGGCCTGAACCTGTTTGTCTGAATTCCCGTGACAAATCAGAAAGTAATCCGCAATTAATGAGATTCCTTCCATTTTAAGGGCAACAATATCTTCCCCTCTTTTGTCATCTGCTGCTTTTGCCATGATTTCCAATGTTTCTTTACCAGTCAATAGCTTGTTCCTCCTTTTTTTTCAAACACTAAATAATTATATGATTGCAGAGTCTGCGGATAGATGGGCTGATTTTTTTTCAGCAAAAACAGGATCGTATTTTTCATCGATGCCATCAGCGCCTGATTCAAATCGGTTTCAGCGATTTTGCGCACTTCCTCGGCACCGGGAAAAATTCTTCCAGGCTCGATGTAATCTGCCACATAAATGATTTTATCGAGCAGGGTCATATTTTCTCTGCCTGAGGTATGGTAACGGATTGCATCAAGGATTTCTGCGTCCTCTATCCCCGCTTCCTTTTTCACAAGGTACGCCCCGACAGGAGCATGCCACAGCTCAGGACTGTGAATCAGCAGATCAGGTGCCATCTTCTGCTCCGTAATGATCTGCTTCATTTCTTCCTTGCTGCGGAACTTTGCATAATCGTGAAAAATAGCAGCTGTTTCTGCTTTTTTGAGGTCTCCCCCGTATCTGTCAGCGAGCTCGATCGCCGTTTCCATCACGCCGATTGTATGAACGTATCTGTGTTCTGTCAATTGTTCTTTTACAATAGCAAGTGCCTGATCACGATTCATATAAATGATTCTCCTCTATATATCCTATCACTTCTTGAGGCAGCAGAAAATCCGCTGACTGCTGCTGCCTGAACCGTTCCCTGATCATTGTGGAAGAAATCTCAATAATCGGAGCAGTGACTTCACAGACAGGATAGTCTGTCTCTGTTTGATAACCTTCCCGTTTCACCCCGACAAATTGAACAAGTTCAGTAAGCATGTCTATATTATGCCACTTCGGCAAATATTCGATCATATCCGCGCCAATGATAAAATAAAACGAGCAGTCAGGGTATTGTTCCTTCAAAAGAACGACCGTGTCATACGTATAAGAAGGCCCGACCCGCTCAAACTCAATACTCTGAACCTTAAATTCCGGCTTCTTTTCTGTACACAGCCTGAGCATATGCATGCGGTGAAGGCTGTCTGAAATTTCTTCTGAGTCTTTATGGGGAGGGTTCTGGTTCGGCATGAACCAGATTTCGTGAAGGTGAAGAGCACTTAGAACTTCATTTGCCATAATTAAATGTCCAAAATGAGGAGGATCGAATGTCCCTCCAAATATCCCAATCTTCTTCATCCTTCAGCCTCCTTGTTATCTGGGCAGCTTCAGCTGCTTGTTCTCTCTAGACTCTTTGTAAAGAACAATCGTATTGCCGATTACCTGCACAAGTTCAGCTCTTGCGCCTTTTGAAAGGGCTGCTGCAACTGTATCTCTGTCTTCTTCGCAGTTTTGCAGCACACTTACTTTTATTAATTCTCTCGCTTCAAGCACATCTGCGATTTGCTGAATCATATTGTCATTGACCCCGCCTTTTCCTACTTGAAAAATCGGGTTCAAATGGTGAGCTTCTGAACGCAAAAAGCGTTTTTGTTTTCCTGTTAACATGAATTTCCTCCTAATTGTGCAAATACGAGCTTACTCATTCTTGCAGTATCCGGTTTTTCACCGGTCCATATTTCAAATGAAAGGGCCGCTTGATAAACAAACATGCCAACCCCGTTCAGGATTTTCGCACCTGCTTTTTCCGCTTCTGTCAGAAAAGCGGTTTTTACCGGATTGTACACGATGTCGCTTACAATCGTCCCTCTTCGGATATTGCTTGCCGCAAAGGGCTTTTCTGTTTCATTTGGATGCATGCCGATGGCCGTTGTCTGGATGATGACATCATAATCAGATAAAAGAGATTCCGCCTCGCTTAATGAAAAGACGTTTCCATCGACCTTATGCGGACACTCCTCCATAAGCATGCGAGCTTTTTCAGGCGTCCGGTTGGCAAGATCAATGGCTGATGCGCCCTCTGATGCGAGTGTGTAAAAAATGGCCCTGGCAGCCCCTCCAGCACCGATAATCAAATACCTCTGCTCATGCAGTGGCTTTTCCATCAGCTGCTTCAGTGATGCCAAATATCCCTGTCCATCTGTATTATACCCGATCAATCTGCCCTCTTTATTCAAAACGGTATTAACAGCGCCAAGCAGCTCTGCGCTTTGATCAAGTTCATCCAAAAAAGGGATAATGGAAATTTTATGAGGAATGGTCACGTTGAATCCGGCAATGCCAAGCGCTCTTGCACCTTCAACCGCAGCTTTAAGGTGTTCTTTTTCCACATGAAAAGCATGATAGGCCGCACTTATTTTCTTATGCTGAAGCTGATCATTGTGAATAAGCGGCGACATCGAGTGTCCGACCGGACATCCTATAAGACCGTATACTTTGTTCAAAAGAATCTCTCCCCGTTAAATTAAGGATGATCTTAATGTAACATTTACGCCTTTAGGCGCGTAAGCCGTTACTTTTTTGTTTCCTTCATTGACAGTTACCCATCCAAGTCCGGAAAAGACAATGTCAGTCTTATCATCCTTAATTGTAAATTCATGAGCTGTCAGTTCCGGGAAGCTTCCGAGCTGGTCTTTTCTTGGCGGAGTCAGCATGTCTCCTGCATGGCGTTCATACAGCTCGTCTGCATTTTCAAGCTTTGTGCGGTGAATCGTAATTTCTGCAGGCACATAGCACGTAAGAGACGTTCTTCCGCCGCTCACGTAGTCAAGACGGGCAAGACCGCCAAAGAATAGAGTCTGAGACTCGTTCAGCTGAAAAACCTTTGGCTTGATCTCTTTTTTTGGAGACAGCAGTTTTAAGTCTTTTTTATCGACGAAATGGGCCATCTGATGGTGGTTAATAATACCCGGAGTATCATATAAAGCTGATCCGTCATCAAGCGGAATTTCAATAAGATCGAGCGTTGTACCAGGAAAATGCGATGTGGTAATCACATCTTTTTCACCCGTCACTTCTTTAATAATGCGGTTGATGAAGGTGGACTTGCCGACATTTGTGCAGCCGACGACATAGACATCCTGTCCGTTCCGGTATTCTTCAATCGCTTCAGTGACTTCCGGAATGCCCTGGCCTCTTGCAGAGCTGATCAGAAATACATCCACAGCGTTTAAGCCGAGTTCCTTAGCTTCCCGTTTCATCCAGTTGGTCAATTTTTGTCTCTTGACCGACTTTGGGAGAATATCCGCTTTATTTCCGACAAGCAGAATCGGGTTGCCTCCGACAAAACGCTGAAGGCCGCTCAGCCAGCTGCCGTTAAAGTCAAAGATATCAACGATCTTCACCACAAGTGCGTTCGTGTCGCCGATACTGTGAAGGATTTTCAGAAAGTCATCATCTGTCAGGGAAACATCCTGAATTTCATTATAGTTTTTTAGGCGGAAGCACCTTTGGCAAATGATCTGTTCCTTTTGTAAAGCGCTCTCCGGTGCATATCCAAGCTCGTCCGGATGTTCTGTCTGTATTTTTACACCGCAGCCGATGCAGACAAATTGTTCCTCTGTCACGTTTAATCCTCCCACTGAATCAAGCCTTTTCTTTTCAGAACAGCAAGAATTCTTCTTTCAATTTTGCGGTTAAGTCTCGTTACAAAACCGTCAGTAGATGCAACAGGCACGACTAAAATCGTATGAAAACCGTTGCGGTTGCCGCCAAGGACATCTGTCAGCAGCTGATCGCCAATCACAACAACATCCTTTTTATCAAGCTCCATGTTTTTCAGAGCTCTGCGGAATGCTTTGCCCATCGGTTTTCTTGCTTTATAGATGAAAGGAATTTGAAGGGGATCTGAGAAAGAGCGCACCCGTTTTTCTACATTATTAGAAACAATGGTAACCTTGATGCCATGTTCTTTTACATCTTTGAACCATTCAATAAGCTTCGGAGTGGCACTTGGACGGTCCCATTCTACCAGGGTGTTGTCAAGGTCGGTGATGATGCCTTTTACTCCTCTGTCTTTTAATGCCTGTGGAGAGATTTCATAAATATTCTTCACGTACTCTCCCGGCAGAAATAATTTCAACATTCTATAAACACCTCATCGGACATTTTTTAGCCAAACTACATCATATCTGATTTTAATCTTTCTTTCAAAAGAAACTTGGCATTCTGCAGAAATTCAGAAGAAATCCGGTAAATTTTTCGACAAAATGTTCGGCCTTCCGTTCTGTGGATAAGTCTATTCACATTGTTCACTCATATAGATTCCTCTGCTGATAGGATTATAAACAAGATATTAACAGCTTATCCACTTTCTTCTGTGGATAACAGAACGATTGTTCTATTTTATATTTCGTGTTAGATTGGATTTACTAGAAGAAAATAACATAAAAGTATATGCATGGTGCTTACTTTATAGAACATTATTTCCATAATGGAGGTGCAAGCCGGCAAGCCGGCGATCCTATGAGAAAACTTTCCGATGAACTGCTCATTGAATCCTACTATAAAGCGACAGAAATGCAGCTGAGCGAAGATTTTATAGAACTGATCAAAAAAGAGATCAAACGCCGGTCATTGACTCACGTTTTAAAAGCTTCGAGCTGACTTTTAAAACGTGAAGCTCTCTTCTTTTGCGCTTATCAGCTAATCCCGCGAAAACCTTAACCTCTCCCCGAGACTCTGCAAATGCCGCTTTATTCTTTTCAAAAAGGAGAACAGCAGCCGGTCCAAAAAATAAGCCAGCTCCTCTCCTTTTTCATCCTTTCCTTAGCATGAGTCAATTCAATCGTATTTATAAACAGCGCCTGGCTTAACATGGATTGATGATTAACCTGGACGAATCACATGATTTGGGTTATCATCAAATGTTCATGCTTCTTTTTTTATGCTTATTTATAAAGAAATCATTGGAAAATTATTGTTATAAATGTTCATCCTCCAAAAAAATATCTTTACTACTGTCAATATCATGCATAGAATAAAAGTAGGCCTGAATAGGTCATTTATGCTATTTAAGGAAGTGCCATTATGTTTTTAGCAGGCTATATCGATGCCACATTAAAAAAAATAAAAGCAAATACCGCCAACATGCTGACCCTTGTGAATCTTGGACTGGGCGGCTTCGCCATTATCTATACTCTTAACGACGTGCTGAAGCTGAGTCTTCTGCTTATTTTTCTTGCTGCTCTTGCTGACAGGTTTGACGGAATGGTTGCCAGAAAATTCAACATCGAGTCCGAACTCGGCAAACAATTGGATTCAATGAGTGATATTATATCATTTGGTGTTGCTCCGGCACTACTTATTTATAAAGGAATTCTTTTTGAGCTCGGGGCGCCGGGAGCTTTTTTCGCCGTTTTATTTATAGGATGCGGTGCTTTCAGACTTGCCAGATTTAACATTACAGATAACTGCGGATTTTTCAGCGGACTGCCAATAACGGCAGCCGGATGCATCGCCACCCTCAGTTATTTATGGAAAGACTTCATGCCGGTGCATTCCTATATGTTCCTTCTGATGATTCTTTCTTTTTGTATGATCTCATCCTTCAGAATCCGCAAAATGTAAAAAACACCTCAGCCGAGGTGTTTTTTTTGGCTATTTGCAGCAATAGTTATTGTAGTAATAGCCTCCTCCTAAAACAAGCAGCAGGATCAGCAATACGACAATAAAAGCGTACCAATAGCCAAAGCCCGCGTAAGGTGCATAGGGATAAGGATAAGGATATGGTGCAGGCGGTCCGTAGAATGGTGTGCAAGAGCGCATGAGTAAGACCTCCTTTTAAACTGTTCCCTCTAAATTATGTGACACTCAACTAATTGGTATAGGCTATAGCCATAGATTGTCAGCTCATTTAATAAATATTGCCTATTTTTCAAAAAAAGGGTTTACAATTTATCCTTTCGTGGATATAATTACCATTGTAATCAAAACTACGAAAAGGGAGGTCGAATCAAATGTCAATCATGTCAGTGTCAGCACAATGGAATGCAGCTCAATTGAATATACGTCTATTCGGCCGAACTGGTAAACGGTAATTATCCTATTGTCCTTACCGCCGCAGGTTGAGTAGCATTCTCCTGCGGCGTTTTTATGTCCATTTTTATAAAACGCGACACGCCACAGGTATGCCCTGTGGCGTTTTTGTGTTCTCTGGGGATTTTGAACAGCCTCTCCAGTGGATTGCAGCGGAAGGAACTTGACTCCTGCGGGATGAAGAGGGCACTGAAGATCCCGCAAGCGCAGCGAGGAAGCTTCAGGCACTCCCCGCGGAAAGCAAGTTCCTGGAGCGAAAGGGAACGGCTGCACTGCAATCAATATTAAAATTGGTTTTAACCATTTAAAGGAGGTGAGAAAAAATGACGATCAACCTATTATTTGTATCACTTACAATCAACCGCAGAAAACAGACGCTTGAACAAGTGCAGCACGAAGAACAAGTTTTCAAATCATACGAAGCCATGCAGAATAAATGCTTCCAAATGTATAACGGCATCTAATGAACAAAAAAAACAACAAAGAAAAACAGGAGGTGAAACGATATGACGATCAACCTATTGTTTGTAAGCCTGACAATCGAACGCAGAAAAAAATCAATCGAAGAGATCCACCACGAAGAACAAGTCTACAAATCTTATGAAGCCATGATGAACAAATGCTTCCAAATGTATAACGGAAACTAACACCCCACCATACTTAAAAAACGAAAGGAGAGAGCGAAAATGATGATTCAAATGAAACTCAGAATGCACCTTAATGTGGAGAAGGATACCGGCTAGAAAAGCGGAGCCGGCCGAAACCTGACATATACCAACATAAAAAAGCGAAGATCTTTTTAAAAGATCTTCGCTTTTTTCATCCCTTCCCCTTTTGCCGGCCCTTCTGCTGGCCCTTTTTTTCCTTTTCCGCCCTGTAAAATTCATGGAACATTTTCATGAGTGCCCTCTTTTCGATCCTCGACACGTAACTCCTTGAGATGCCCAGCTCCTTTGCGATTTCCCGCTGCGTTTTCTCTTTTTGCAGGTCAAGGCCGAATCTGCCTACAATGACTTCTTTCTCCCGTTCATCCAGAATATCGATAAATTCTTTTACTTTTTCTAGTTCCATGTTCAGCTGAATCGTATCGATGACGTCTTCTGACTCTGATTTCAGCACGTCAATCAGGCTGATTTCGTTCCCCTCTTTATCCTGGCCGATCGGATCATGAAGGGAGACGTCCTTTTTGGTTTTCTTTAATGCCCTCAGATGCATGAGGATTTCATTTTCAATACATCTTGCCGCGTACGTAGCGAGCTTTGTGCCCTTGCCTTCTGAATAGCTTTCAATTGCTTTTATCAGACCAATCGTGCCGATTGAAATAAGGTCCTCCGAGTCCTCGCCGGTATTTTCAAATTTCTTGACGATGTGCGCCACCAGCCGCAGATTGTGCTCGATCAGCATATTACGGGCATGCTCATCCCCTGTTGCCATCAGCCTTAAGTATTTTTTTTCTTCGCTTGCTGACAATGGCTGAGGGAAGGCATTGTTTTTGACATAAGATACTAAAAAGACCAGCTCTTTTAATAAGTATCCTAATGCAGCTAAAACTCCTGACATTGACCCACCTCCACGAACAGATTGTAGGCAGCTGCCTATAATCAAGTCTATGTCCGGAAGGGTGTGAAAGTGTCTGTACTACGAAAGATTGCGGAAGTCCTTCCAGTTTTTCACCAAAAATGAAGCGCATACATTATGACATTTTTGAAAACTCTATTGATTCTTCCTTCTTTTTCATCAATAATGAATGCTGGTGCTGTCAAGCCCTTGGCCATCTTATGTTGGAGGTTGTTTTTTTTGAAAAAATACTTGTCTCTCGCTGCTTTTCTTTTGTTTTTTCTGCTGCTGATCAGCTGCGGAAACCGATCAGATAGATATACCATTGTTGCCTTTGGCGACAGCAACACGCGCGGAGCAAACTGGACCATCCGAAATTATCAGGATACAGATAAATGGGTAAACCTCGTCAAATCCACTCTCCCTGTAAACGATGGACAGACGTTCATTCATAATGCAGGAGTAGGAGGAGAAACGACTGAGGATGCAAGAAAACGGTTTAGACGGGATGTGCTGAACACAAAACCCGATCTTGTTTTCATCATGTTTGGAACGAATGATGCTGTGATTCTGCCAAACGGGCAGCCAAAAGTCACACACAGCCGCTTCAGGGAAAATCTGCTTTACTATGTAAATGAGATTAAAAAGAACGGCGGAAAACCCGTTCTGATGACATGCCTTCCTATAGTTGAAGGAAACGGCCATGACAAGCTTTACTACACGAGATATCCGAAAAAACTCTATTCCCATACAGACGGGGCACGGAACTGGCATAATTCCTATAATGACATTACCCGCGAAATTGCGTTTAAAAATGACATCACCTTAATTGACAACTGGACGACCATGGTGCAGGCTGCCGGAGGCGACTCTGATGAACTGCTGCTTAAAGCAGGAATTATTGACCCATCCGGAAATCATATGACTCCGCATGGAGCAAAGCTGATCTATGAATCCATCTTAAAGAGCAAGGTGCTTAACCAATAAAAAGAACCCGTTCAGATAAGAACGGGTTCTTTGTTTATAGTAGAAGACTATGCCTGATCCTGCTCATCCAGCCGTTTCTTGTATGCCAGAGAACGTTTAAAGCAGTAAAAGGCCCCTATAAGAAAAAGTCCAGTTGTGCCCATCATCGCGTATTCCTGAATGTCGCCAGGCTCCCCGCCCTTTGCAGGGACGAGCATGCCGATATATAGAAATACACTGACTGCAAGAAGGACAAAAGCATATCTCTTAAAGTCTGTCATTAAATGCTTCATCTGTTTTGTATTCAAACCAATCACCTGCCTGAATATGTGTCTATAAAAACCTTAACATATCAGAGCAGGCAATGATGCAGGCAAATACAGGCAGCAGAGGAATTAGTTTAATGCATGTTTCAGATCTTCAACAAGGTCCTCCGCATCTTCAATGCCCACTGAAATCCGGACCAGGCCATCTGTGATGCCAAGCTCTCTTCGGCGCTCTGCCGGAATGGATGCATGCGTCATTTTAGCCGGAACTGAAATCAGGCTTTCAACTGCGCCAAGACTCTCTGCCAAAGTAAAGTATTTTACTTTTGAAAGCACTTCTTCCGCCTTTTCTTCGCTGCCGACATCAAACGAAACCATTCCGCCGAATCCGCCTGACTGCTTTTTCGCAATTTCATGATTAGGATGATTTGCAAGGCCCGGGTAGAATACTTTTTCAACTGCCGGATGCTCCACTAGAAAATCAACGATGGCTGCCGTATTCTTCTCATGTGCTTCCATACGGAGAGCGAGTGTTTTAATGCCGCGCATCAGAAGCCATGAATCCTGGGGACCAAGTACTCCACCTGTAGAGTTCTGAACAAAGTGTAGTTCTTCTGCCAGTTTTTCAGACCTGACTACTACAAGGCCGCCGACTACGTCACTGTGTCCGCCAATGTACTTTGTTGCGCTGTGCAGGACGATGTCAGCTCCCATTGAAAGCGGGGTTTGCCAGTAGGGCGTGCTGAACGTGTTGTCTACGATCGTCAGCAGTCCGTGTTTTTTCGCAAGTGCCGCTGCCGCTTCGACGTCCGTAATTTTAAGAAGCGGATTTGTCGGTGTTTCAATGAACAGGGCTTTCGTGTTTTCTTTTACTGCAGCTTCAATTGTAGAGAGGTCGCTTGTGTCAACGAAAGTAGAATCAATGCCCATACGGTTCAGAACCTTTGTCATCACACGGTATGTTCCGCCGTAAACATCATCAGTCAGGATCACATGATCTCCGCTGTTGAACAGCATCATGACGCCTGTTATGGCAGCCATGCCGGAACCAAATGCAAAGCCTGCATGACCTCCCTCAAGATCCTTGATCAGCTCTTCCAAAGCATGGCGGGTAGGGTTTCCTGTGCGGGAATACTCGAATCCTTTATGATTGCCGACTCCGTCCTGTTTATAGGTGCTTACCTGATAAATAGGTGTTGATACCGCTCCTGTGTGCGGGTCTCCGACAATGCCCCCGTGAATCATTTTCGTTTTCTGTTTCATGCTAGATTCCTCCTTCGTAAATCTTTTTGCTTAAATACCGTTCACTGCTGTCAGCAAAGATGGTCACTATGTGTGAGCCCGGGGCCGCTTTTTCTGCCTCAAGAAGGGCTGCATGCATTGCTGCACCTGCTGAGCTTCCGACTAACAGACCCTCTTTCACGGCAAGCTCTTTCACTCTTTTAAACGCGTCCGTGTCCATGACTGTATGAATACTGTCAAAATACGTTTCATCCATATAACCCGGGAGGAATTCCATTCCGATTCCCTCTGTTTTGTGCGGTCCGGATTCTCCGCCGTTCAAAATTGATCCTTCAGGTTCTACTATGACGGTTTTCACACCGGGGTTTACCTCTTTTAAATACTGCGCCGTTCCCATAAACGTTCCGCCGGTTCCTGCCCCTGCGAGAAACACATCAATTTTCCCATCGAGCTGCTCCCACAGCTCAGGTCCAAGCGTTTTATAGTACGTGAGCGGATTTGCAGGATTCCCAAACTGCTGAGGGCAGTAGGATCCGGGTATTTGCTCACTAAGCTCCTGAGCTTTCTTGATGGCGCCCTTCATTCCATCTGCTGTCGGGGTATTGACAACTTCTGCCCCGAGCGCCCTCATGAGATCCTGTTTTTCCATGCTGAACTTTTCGGGGACGCAAACAATCACTTTTACGTTCCTGCTGATTGCGGCAAGCGCAAGCCCGATGCCCGTATTGCCAGCATTCGGTTCAATAATCGTTCCGCCTTTTTTCACCTTGCCTGTTCGTAATGCTTCATCTATCAGTTCAGCGCCAAGACGGTCTTTAATGCTCCCGCCCGGATTCATAAACTCCAGTTTTGCAAAAAGGCGCACGCCGTTTGGAAGCGGAAACTGGGTCAATTCCATCAGAGGCGTTCTGCCGATCAGTTCTTCAATGCCTTTTACGACTTTCATTCTGTCCACTCCTGTGATAAGAATGTCTGCACTCTTATCCTGTTATCCTTAAAAAAGAGGATCATTGCGATCCCCTCTGTTTTTAGCTTTTTAATGCACGGACAATGCTTAAAACAAGCTCTGCGGAATTTTTTGCAGCTGTTTCCAAGTATTGTTCGAATGATACATCCGATTCTTTTCCTGCAATATCAGACAAAGAGCGGATGATGACAAACGGTACGCCGAATTGATGGGCAGTCTGAGCTATGGCCGCAGCCTCCATCTCAACTGCGTATAGGTCTTCAAATTTTGTTCGGATGTATGCGACTCTTTCAGGATCATTCATAAACGAATCACCGGTGGCAATCAGACCTTTCACAACCTGAATTCCTTCCTGTGCCTGAGCCTGCTCGGCAGCAATTGCAACGAGCTTTTCATCCGGAAGGAAAGCGGCCGGCATGCCTGGCACTTGACCGTATTCGTAGTTAAATGCCGTCACATCTACATCGTGATGTCTCACCTCTGTAGAAATGACGACGTCTCCAACATTCAGGGAATGATGAAAACCTCCTGCTGAACCTGTGTTAATGACCACATCAGGTTTGAAGCGGTCAAGCAGGATTGCGGTGCTTACTGAAGCATTCACTTTCCCAATTCCTGATTTCAGCAGGATGACGTCCATCCCGCTGTATGTTCCAGTTGTAAATTCGCTTCCTGCGATAGTTTCGGTTTTTGCATGTTCAAGCTGATCTCTTAAAATAGAAACTTCTTCTTCCATTGCTCCAATGATGGCTGCTTTCATTTATTGTTCCATTCCTTTCAAAAGGGGTTTTTGGCCGGCATCAGCCTGAAACGCGGTCGGTATTATTTTTTTACGGCTTCTATCAGCCACACAAATTCGTTGAGCTGCGTGAAGTCGGCAGTGAATGAATGTTTTTCAAGGATGCCGCGCATGACTGAATGTGTCGTGTAATATTCTGTTTCAAGGTCGGCTGCCAAGTTTAAGTAGTGCTGTTTTTTTGCTTTTTCGATCATGGCCACGTAAGCCTCCTGATCTTCAAACATTGTGTCAGCAAACACTATTTTACCACCTTTGCCGAGAAGACGGGCATAAATTGCGACAGCTTTCTCTTTTTCTTCATCTGTTAAATGATGAAACGCATACGTACTAACAACCGTGTCTATTTCCCCTTTTGGAACAGGGAAGGTGAGAAAATCACCGTCGCTGATCTGAGCCTTGTTTCCAAGCTTTTCAGCTGCTTTTTCTCTCATCGTCTTCGATGGTTCGATTCCGTAGACCTGCTTTCCTTTATTCAGCAGTTCTGCTGTCAGGTTGCCGGTTCCGACTCCGAATTCAAGGACGAATTTACCAGATTTGGATGCTACAGCTTCAAGAATGGCGCTGTAGCCGCTGAACACTTCTTTATATTCTTCATCATGTCCGACTACTGTCGAATCATACGAGTGAGCCCAATCTTCAAATAGTTCTACAAATTCTCTTCCCATCATGCACCAATCCTTCGATGATAATTTAAATAATTCCTATGTGTATACTATGATTTAAAAATAGAACTGTTCTTAATTTACCACATGGTTTGTTTAACAGGCAATGAAAAGACTTTCCAGAAGAGTATTTTATGCGATATTCTATAGAAAAGCTGGTTTGCCGGAATGCCAGAAGTTAAGTAGTACACGTTCCTTTCCGCTCCAGGAACTTGCTTTCCGCGGGGAGTGCCTGAAGCTTCCTCGCTGCGCTTGCGGGATCTTCAGTGCCCTCTTCATGCCCTAGAAAAGCGGAAGCGCCCGTTTTGCTCCGGCAGTCAGATAAGAAATCTCCCGAAAAGTCCGGTTTTGACTTTTTGGGGGATTTTGTTCTGACAGAGGAGTTGGGCGCTGCAGCTGGACAAGGAGTCAAGTTCCTTCCGCTGCAATCCCTTAGCTTAGAACTTTAAATAACGTTTATAAACAAAGAAAATAATACATTTGGAGGCATATAGTATGTTTAAACTGGAGTTCATCAAAGATAAAGTGGAATTTTTCGAGTCGGAGAAGCTTGCAGATCTTGAGAAGAAGATCAGTGAGCAGATTGAGATCAATAAAGCGATTCTGCTTGAGGTGCATTCGGTTTCCCACCAGATGCATGTAAGTGAAGAAGGAAGACGGTTCTACAGCGCGGCGGTGCATTTTAAGGCAAAGTAAAAAGGTGAGACGAGTGTCTCACCTTTTGTTAATTTTCAGGCTGTTTCAGTTTTTCGACTCTGACCGGCTTCCAGCCTTCGTTTTCAACCCAGGTAATCTCTACTTTGTAATTTTGTGTTTTGTCTTTTGAAGAAATGGTTCCTTTTGCATCATTCGGACTGCCGTTGTTCCCGATAAACCAGATGGTCATATCCGATTCGCTCAGTCCAGTAGCATAGCTCATGGCCTGGATCATTTCAGCCCAGTCCTGTGAGCTTTTGTCATATTGGGCAACGTGGGGCTCAGATTGTGAAGTTCCGACCGGCTTCCAGCCTGGATTTTCAATAATCTGATCTACGTTTGAATTCGGATCGCCTTCTGTTACGACAGGTTCTCCGGCTTCTTCATTTTCTTCGCCGTTTTCTTCGGCCGTTTCTTCTTTTTCTGCTTCATCTGCATCTTCTGTGCTGTTTTCTTCGCTGTTTTCTTCAGACGCTTCAGCTTTTTCTTTATCTTGTTGTCCTTTATTCTCATCATTCTTGACGGTACCTGATGCCGTCTCTTCGTTTGCTTTTTCTGACGCCTTTTCGCTGTCATTTCCGCCAAGCAGCAGCTGTGACCCAATGACAAGAATTAAAATGGCTACAATCCCAATTAAAATGTTCAGGACAACATTTGCTTTCCGGCGTTTATCACGGTTTTCAAAGCGTGATCCTTTACTTAGATTGCTCAAGTGCATTACACTCCTTTATCCCTCTAACATTCTGTCTTATTCTATCATTAGATTGCGTTTCTATCTAGTAGAAGCATTTTCTAATCGGGATAATTCAGCTGCGACATCATAAAAGATGCTGTTGGCCGAGGATGTTTCACTTTGAGTATCCAGTTCAACAACTGCAAGGGCATATTTGGGATTGTTTGAAGGAAAATAGCCTGCGAACCATTTATGGACAGTGTCGTGTCCTGTTTCAGCCGTGCCTGACTTCCCTGAAACTTCAAATGGCAGCGACTGAAATCTTCTGCCGGTTCCGTCCTTATCTGTTACAACCAGCCTGAGCAGATGCTGCAGCTTGGAGGCTGTGTAAGGAGAGATCCCATCACCTTCCATATCCTGATCCGGAAATGCAAACATGGTTGTCCCGTTTTTATAAAGAATGCTGTCAGCAATCTTCACCTGCTTTTTTTCTCCTCCGCGCGCAATTGTCGCCATCATGTTCGCTGCAGCAAGCGGGGTTACGCGGACATTTTTCTGCCCGATTGCCGTCTGTGCCACAGCACGAAACGCTCCTTTATCTCGCGGGTCATCCCAAATGGAAGGAGACTTCTCTTCAGGAAACTGCCTGAACTGGTTATAATGAAACACATTTCCGCTCCAGCCATTTTTTTCAGTCAGGCCTAATTTCCCTGCAAATTCCTCAATGGTCTTTTTGTCTTTTTTAATCAATTCATCAGCTGTCGTTGTAAACGTGTAGTTGCAGCTTCTTGCAAAACTGCGTTCAAAGTTGAGGATTCCCATATCAGAATCATCGTCATGTTCACCATACATATCCAGCTGGCAATTATACGAATTTTTCAGCTTCAGCCCGCTTTCAATCGCAGCAGCGGCGATGACCGTTTTAAAAACGGAACCGGGAATTTGCGGAGTCAGCATATGGTTGGTGTGTGAACCGGAGTCAGACCTTTCAAGCGCCGGTTTGCTTACCATCGCCAGCACTTCACTCGTTTCAGCGTCCAGGAGCACAAGTCCCCCTTTTTTAATGCCGTATTTCGTGACGATCGCATCCGCCATTTTCTGTATCCTGCTGTCAATGGTTGTTTTGACGCTTACAGGATAAAAAGGATTTGCGTTTGCAATATACTTGACGTTGATGCCAAAGAGCGGATTTCCATCGCCGTCCACATGGTATAAAAGCTTTGTTTCTGCATCCGGAAGTAAAAATTCATCAAAAGCTTTTTCAAGCCCGGTAAAGCCGACCTGCGTTTTGGAGGATAGCTCCTTCTTATCAGGGTAGCGTTCTCTCAGTACATCCGGACTTTCTCCCGTGATGCCGATAATATGGTTTGCTGCTTCATCCTTCTTTTTTGCCTGCTGGTAAATGGCGAAAACCCCAGGGATCTCAAGGTCATTGATCGTATCCATTTGGGACTCAGTCAAGGTTATGCCCTCTGCAGAACCCATGATCAGCGGTTTGTCAGCATCCTCAAGCATGTTTTCCAGGTTGTATGCAGAGTATCCGGTTATCTGCGCCAGTTTTTCTTTCGGCCACTCAATGTTTTTCAAAAACGGGAACAATACGAGTTTGGGTTCCTGAAAATTTCCGACAGGAAGGAGATTTCTGTCCACAAACCGGCCGCGGCCGTCGTCGATCATGACTTCCTGCGTTCTCTGTCCGACACTCTCTTCAATTAAATTGACATTTTCTCCCCCAAAGGACTCTGTGTTTATAAGCTGGATGTCTGCAAGTCTTGCAATCAGCACAAGCATGCATATAAAAATAAAAGCGCCCGTCCATTTCATTCTCTTCTTCATTATCATCAAAAAAACACCTCGCCTTTGACTAGTGTCGACGAGGTGTTTTCTTATTAAACCTTCTTACTTAACGTTTGTGATTCTTACTTGCATTTCTCCGCCCGGAGTCTGCACGTTTACTTCATCTCCAACCTGACGGCCCATGAGGCTCTTTGCGATTGGGGAATCATTAGAGATTTTGCCTTCAAATGGATCTGCCTCAGCGCTTCCGACGATTGTATATGTTTCTTCATCGCCGTTTGGAAGTTCAATAAATGAAATGGTTTTGCCGAGAGTGACAACATTTGAATTAGCATCATCCACAATGATTTTAGCATTGCGGATCATATTCTCAAGTGTTGTAACGCGTCCTTCAACAAAAGCCTGTTCTTCTTTGGCTGAATCATATTCCGAATTCTCAGACAGGTCTCCGAAGCTGCGTGCAATCTTGATTCTTTCTACTACTTCTTTACGTTTGACCGATTTTAAGTATTCAAGTTCCTGCTCGAGCTTTTCTTTACCTTCAAGTGTCATAGGAAATACTTTCTCTTGTGCCATGATCTCACTCCTTCTAGTATAACTGCCCCCAAAATCAATTGGTATGTAAGACTGCACTGTGATAACGGAGGAGCTAGATCTGCTCCCGCCCGGTTTATGCATATTATTTGCTTTATGTAGCTTAAAAGCAAGCCCTGGGCTTGCTTTTAAGACATCGTACTTTTCCCGATGAAGCTTTCTGAACATAAGAATTTTAAATCCGGTTCATAAAAGCTGTGAGAAACTTTAACAGCCTATACATAATATGGTCACAGTACTCTTTATCTATGCTATGTTATTACAAAATTGCGTTTAGTTCAAGAATTGTTTGAATCTTTGTAACCATAAGGTCGATGGCCACATGGTTCTGGCCGCCTTCAGGTATGATAATATCCGCATAGCGCTTTGTCGGCTCAATGAACTGGTTATGCATTGGACGGACAACGGAAACATACTGCTCGATGACAGAGTCAATCGTTCTTCCGCGCTCTTTTATATCACGAAGCATGCGTCTGATAATCCTGATATCTGCATCTGTATCAACGTACAGCTTAATATCCATCAAATTTCGCAGTCTCTCGTCCTCAAGAACGAGAATGCCTTCAAGAATAATAACGTCTTTAGGCTCAACGAGCAGGACATCTTCAGAGCGGGTGTGAAGCTTGTAGTCATAGACAGGCTTGTTGATGGCTTCGTAATTTAAAAGCTGTTTAATATGCTCAATCAAAAGCGTGTTGTCAAAAGCAAGCGGGTGATCATAGTTTGTATTCAGCCTCTCCTCAAACGGAAGATGACTTTGATCTTTATAATAAAAGTCCTGCTCCAGCATTAAGATGGAATGGCCTTTAAAGTAATCATAAATAGACTTTGTCACACTGGTTTTTCCGGAGCCTGAGCCCCCGGCTACCCCAATGACAATGGGCTTTTTCCCCATCGGTTCACTTCCCCTTCCGCATCATGTTATTTGGGAAGACTTTTCGGTCTGCTTTAAACGTCACAATTTGCAGAGGGTGGCGGGCTGCATCAAGAACATTTCCGTCTTCATCCCACAGCTGCTCAATTTTTTGCGTGAAGTTTTCCATTTCAGGGCCAAAGAATTCAACTTCGTCTCCCGGCTTGAAATAGTTGCGCTGCTGCAGTGTAACCATTCCAGTCTCTTCATTGTAATCAAGAACAAGCCCAACGAAGTCAAACGTTGTTTTCTTGCCGTGAATGCCGAACATTTGCTCCTCTGTTCCTGGAACACCTTCAAAGAAAGCAGGAGCTGTGTCGCGGTTTGCACACTTATCAAGCTCATCAAGCCATTCTTTTTGGATAACAAAGTTTTCAGGATCAGCGCAATAGGCATCGATGACCTTGCGGTAAACACTGACAACCGTTGCAACATAGTGAATGGACTTCATGCGGCCTTCAATTTTCAGGCTGTCAATTCCAAGCTCGATCATTTTCGGAATCGACTGGATCAAATTTAAGTCTTTCGGACTCATGGCAAACGCAGCGTCATCCTGGTCGAACAAAGCTTCTTCACCATTACCTGAGAGCTTGTAAAGATCGTAGTCCCAGCGGCATGACTGACAGCATCCCCCGCGGTTTGAATCACGCGCAGTCATATGATTGCTCAGTACGCAGCGTCCTGAATACGCGATGCACATCGCTCCGTGGATAAAGGTTTCAATCTCAATATCAACTTTTTCTTTCATTTCTTTTATTTCTTCAGCGCTTGTTTCACGCGCAAGCACAACTCGCTCAAGTCCCTCTTCTTTCCAGAACTGAACAGCTTTCCAGTTCGAGAGAGACTGCTGTGTGCTTAGATGCACTTCAAGTTTCGGAGCTACTCTGCGGCATGTTTCGATAATCATCGGATCAGCCACGATAATGCCTGAAACGCCTGCTTCCTGAAGGCCCATAAGGTACTCTTCAAGCCCGTCCATGTTTTCGTTATGGGCAAAAATGTTGGTCGTAACATAAATTCTTGCACCGTATTTGTTTGCAAACTGCACTCCTTCAGCCATTTCTTCCAATGAGAAATTATCTGCATTAGAACGGAGGCCGAATTCTTTTCCGCCGATAAAAACGGCGTCTGCGCCGTAGTGAACGGCAATTTTCAATTTTTCGAGATTGCCTGCCGGTGCAAGCAATTCCGGTTTTTTCACAATGACGCGTTTGCCGTCTATGATTTGTGAAATGTTATCTGCAGCAGTCACCATCATTTATTCCTCCTTGTTTCTTGCAAGCTTCTATTAATAAACGGTTTCTTTAAAGAAAAATCCTGTATCGAGCGGTCGGTTTTCAGGCTGAATGTCTTCAATTTCTGAAAGAAGATCATCTTTTACATTTTCATACTCATCGCGGTCTTCCACGCAGAGATCGATTGCCTTGCGATATTTTTTGGTTACCTCAATCAAATACTCAGACGTTTGAAGGACACCGTCAATTTTGAATGAGTCAATGCCGGCATCAACCATGTCAGAGAGCTCATCTATGATGCACATATCGTTCGGGCTCATGATGTGCGTGCCGTTTTCATCCTCATAAATCGGATATTTGTTGCTGCGTTCTTTGTCGTGCAGGAACATCGCTTTTTCGCTTTGGATGTTTTCGATTTTCATTGCTTTTCCCTGGTATTCGAAGTAGTTTCCGATGAGGGAGCGTTTGGACTGGAACATGCATGTCATTCCGTGGACCTGAACTTCAATTTCCACTTCTGCCTGTTCTTTCGTGTCGATAATCGTTTCCATGCTTAACTCACGTGCAAGAACTGCCCGTTTTGCGCCTTTTCTTCCCCAATAATTGCATGTATACCAGTTTGTAGCCGTCGTTTCCGTATTCCAGTGAAGAGGAAGCTCAGGAGCAGCTTCTCTTGCCGCCATGAGAACGGCTGGATCTCCAAATAAAACAGCATCCACGTTGATTTCTTTCAGAAAACGAAGATAGTCATAAAGCTCTTCTACCTTTTCGTTATGAAAAATCGCATTCATAGCGGCGTACACTTTTACATTTTTCGAGTGGGCAATGGCGGTCGCCTCTCTCATTTGGTCACGGTTGAACTCACCTGCAAGTCTGAGCCCGAAGCGCTGTTCTCCGAGAACAAAAGCAGTGGCTCCTGCATCTGCAAGGGGGATTATATCTTCCATCTTGGTTGGTGTGACAATTAATTCCGGTTTATTCATCTTGTTCACCTCGTTTTATACTTACGGCCATTCCGTCTCCGACAGGAAAAATCGCTGTGTGATAGGAAGGATTTGACATCAGCCATTCATTATAGCTGCGGATTTTCCTGAGCAGCGCACGCCGTCTCCGGTGAAACGACATGTCCTCCTCTTCATTCGCAACAAGTCCTTTAAACAGGACGTTGTCCGTTATGATGCAGCCGCCTTCAGAGAGCATCGGCTCATACATTTCAAAAAATCTCATATACTGCCCCTTAGCGGCATCAATGAAAATCACGTCATACGGTCCTTTTTCTTCAATCTGCTCTTTCAGCTGGAGGGCGTCGCCGTGGAGAGCGGTTATTCTGTCACTGAGTCCGTTCTCCGTGATATTCTGGGATGCCTGTTTGTAGCGTTCTGCATTTCGCTCAGCCGTCACAATCTCCGCTTGCGGCAGCGCTCTGCACATGCGGATGGCAGAGTAGCCGATGGCTGTGCCGATTTCCAGTATTTTTCTTGGCTGTTTCAGCACAAGGAGACTGATCAGAACTTCGATCCCTGTCTTTTCCATAATCGGAACGACGTTTTGTTCTGCATATTCCTCCATCTTTCTGATGGATTCATCCTGCTCGGGAAGAAGGCTTTCTATATATGTTAAAATTGTATCGTTTTCCATTGTCTTCTCCTTTAAACGCCGCACTGGCGGGCGTTCAGGTCTATCTTATCTCATGAAAATAAGAGTTCTACCGAAGAACTCTTGGCTGTATTTATCGTTTTGTTTATCTCTGTCTTTGCAACTCGATATATTTTACCACAATAGAAAAGGGAATGCGAATTTTTTCGCCTTCCCCTGTTTCTTATTTATTCGTGATGTGTTCAGCTTTTGCTTTGTTATGTTCTGCAAGTGTTTTTGTGAAAATCACTTCGCCTTTTTTCGTTGCGAGGAAGTAGAGATAGTCCGTCTTGGCAGGCTCAATTGCCGCCTTAAGCGACTGGCTTCCCGGATTTGCAATCGGTCCCGGCGGAAGGCCCTGTACTTTGTACGTATTATAGGCTGATTCTACTTCTAGATCTTTGTAATACACGCGGTCTTTGTGCTCTCCAAGTGCATAAAGAACGGTAGGATCGGTCTGAAGCGGCATTTTTTTGCTGATGCGGTTATAAAAAACACTTGAAATCTTTTGCCTGTCAGCTGACTGTGTTGCTTCTTCTTCGATGAGAGATGCCATCGTCAAAAATCTGTGAACCGGCATGTTTTTTTCTTCCAGCTGGTCTGCATAAGGCTTGACCACTTCATCTGTTTTCTTGATCATTTCCTCTAAAATCAGATCAAGCGGAGGCTTTTCCTCATAAAACGGATAAGTTGCAGGATAAAAATAGCCTTCAAGCGGGTACTTAATATCCTGGCCGTAGATTTCTTTTGTCACGGTTTCCGGGTATTTTTTCTGCATAGCCGAAATAAATTCTTTGCTGTTCATTCTGTTCAGCACTTCTTTTTCAGGGTAGCCGGAATGCTTGGCAACCTGTGCTGCAATTTGTGTAAGCTGAATGCCTTCAGGTACGGGAATCTGAAACACAACATCTGTTATGACCCGGCCTGATTTGAGGCTTGCGATAATGTCTTCAAGTTCCATCGATGGGGTAAGTTTATAGTCACCCGCCTGAAAACCTGATTCGTTTTTAAATTTCACATAGTATTTGAAAACCCGTTTATCTTTAATAATCTTTTCTTCTTCCAGAATAGCCGCAATGGATGAGACAGATGAACCTATAGGTATCGTTACATTCACTGCTTTTTTATCTGTTTCATCAGCCGGCTCCAGCGCGGATTTGATATATAAATAGCCTCCGCCGATCAGCCCTGTCATAGCTATAAGCAGCACAGCGACAACAATCAGGACAATCTTCCGGATGACTCTTGCTTCCTGCTGTTTTTCCAGGAGTTTGTGCTGCAATGTATGTTTGTTCGAATCTCCCTCTGACATTATGGACGAGCTCCCCCTTTCATCATCATGATTATACTACATAATGACCATTTTTTCGCCAAATTCCACCACATTTTTACGGGAGCGCCTGTTCCATCCCGCACAAACAGAGAATTTCAAGTTCTTCTTTGTCAAGAGTGTTCCCTTAATACGGTTTAAAAAGCAAAAAAAATAAACCGTCAAATGACGGTTTACTTTTTATCTGACGATTTAGTTTTCTTCCTCTTCGTTGTCAAGAAATGTATTCAGCATTTCTTCTACAAGATCCCACTCTTCTTCTGTTTCGATCGGAGCAAGTTCCCCGTCAACGCCGTCTGCAGTAGGCTCGAAGCTGGATGCATGAATTTCGATTTCTTCCTCGTCATCCTGTTCGCCAAGCGGATAGTAAAGAACGTAAGACTTTCCGAACTCCTCCGAAGCGAAAGTGAAAAGAATTTCGCAAAGCTGCTCGTTGCCGTTTTCGTCTACTACTGTAATTTGTTTTTCTCCGTGTTCCATGTAAGTCACCTCATCTATAGTTTGCTGCCTGTTAGTTCAGGCTGTCAAGATAGCCCTGAAGGATCATGACGGCAGCCATTTTATCAATTACCTTTTTTCTCTTTTTTCTGCTGACATCCGCTGAGAGCAGAACACGTTCTGCAGCCATCGTGGATAATCGTTCATCCCAGAGGATGACCGGGATGCCGAAGGTTTTCTCAAGCTTTGATGCAAACCTCTGGCTTGCTTCTCCCCTTGGTCCGACCGTTCCATTCATGTTCTTTGGAAAACCGAGGACAAATTTCTCTGCATGATGCTCATTTACAATCTGAGTCAGCCTGGGAAGTCCAAAATTCCCTGCTGTTTCATCAATCTTGATTGTCTCGATTCCCTGTGCTGTCCAGCCAAGTTCATCGCTGACAGCGACTCCGATTGTTTTGGAGCCATAGTCAAGCCCGATAATTCGCATATTAATCCTCTCTATGATGGTGTAAGTACGATTTGACCAATTCCTCAATGAGTTCGTCGCGCTCAAGCTTGCGGATTAAATTTCTTGCATCGCGATGCCGCGGGATATAAGCAGGATCTCCGGAGAGAAGGTAGCCGACGATCTGATTGATCGGGTTATACCCTTTTTCCTTTAAGGCATCATAAACAGTGAACAGCACTTCATTTACGTTCGTCTCCACTGCTTCCTCAGAAAAATTAAACTTCATTGTTTTGTCAAAGGAACTCATCACACGCACCTCTTTCCCAGATTCGCTGTTTGAATCTGCTTGTCCATTCTTATTACCATTCTACACTAAGTATGGAAATTATAAAACGGATTTCCCTTGCAGGAAGAAAAATCAGACAGTTTTCATCCATTCTGAAGCATATTCCAGAGCGCTTTCAAGCTTTTCAGGTTCTTTTCCGCCTGCCTGAGCCATATCCGGACGTCCGCCGCCGCTTCCGCCGCAGCGTGCCGCTACTTCTTTGATCAGTTTGCCGGAATGATAGCCTTTCTTGACTAAATCGCCTGTAACACCAGCTGCAAGACTGACTTTCCCGTCATGGGCCGCACCCAGAATGACAACCGCTGATCCAAGTTTCTGCTTCAGCTCATCCACCATAGAACGCAGGCTGTTCATGTCTTTTGCACTTACCTTGCTTGCAAGCAGAGTGACTCCGTCAATTTCCGCAGCCTGGCTCAGTAAGCTTCCAGCTTCTACGTTACCCAGTTTTGCTGTCAATGATTCATTCTCCCTTTGAAGAGAACGAACTTCTAAAAGCAGGGCGTCAACACGGTTTGCAGCATCTTTCGGGCTTGATTTAAGTTTACCTGCAACGTCTGAAAGGATAGAAAGCTGATCTTTAACAAGCTGGTATGCGCCTTGTCCTGTTACAGCTTCAATTCTTCGGGTTCCGGCGCCAATTCCTGATTCAGCCACAAGTTTAAACATGCCGATGGACGCTGTATTGTCAACATGGCAGCCTCCGCAAAGCTCAAGGCTGTAATCGCCGACTTGAACGACACGGACAATATCTCCGTATTTCTCGCCGAACAGAGCCATTGCACCCATTTCTTTCGCTTCAGCAATCGGCTTAAGCTCAATATTCACTCCGATGCTTTTCCAGATCTGTTCATTGACGATCTGTTCAATTTGCTCAAGTTCCTCAGGCTGCACCTGACCGAAATGAGAGAAGTCAAAGCGGAGTCTTTCTCCTGTTACAAGAGAGCCTGCCTGATTGACATGTCCTCCAAGGACATCTTTAAGAGCCTGGTGCAAAAGATGTGTCGCTGTATGATTTTTAATAACGGCACTGCGTGTTTTTTCATCAACAGAAGCTGTTACCTCGTCATTTGTTTTCACTGTCCCGCTAACAACAATGGCCGTATGAAGGTTCTGGCCGTTTGGAGCTTTTTGGACATGCTTGACCTGAAGCTTAACAGCTTCACTTTCAATTGTGCCCTCATCTGCAATCTGTCCGCCGCTCTCTGCATAAAACGGCGTTTCATTCAGAATCAGCTGAACTTCTTCTCCTTCATGCGCTTCACTGATGATCTCGCCGTTTTTCAAAAGAACGGAAACAGAAGCTTTTGCTGTAAGGCTGCTGTAGCCGACAAACGTGCTGTCTGCTTTAATTTCTCCGAGCACTCCGCCCTGAACCTGCATGGAATCAACATCCTGCCTTGCAGCACGTGCCCGCTCGCGCTGGCCTTCCATCTCTCTTTTGAAGCCTTCATGGTCGATTTCCATCTGCTCTTCCTGTGCATATTCCTCTGTTAATTCAACAGGGAATCCGTACGTATCGTAGAGACGGAATACATCCGCACCAGGAATGACTGAGCTGCCTTTAGCTTTTTGGACTTTGACCACTTCTGATAGAATTGCCAGGCCGTCATTCAGTGTTTCATGGAAACGTTCTTCTTCGTTTTTGATCACCTTTTGGATAAATTCTGTTTTCGCCTGCACTTCCGGATAAAAATCAACCATAATTTCTCCGACAACCGGAACGAGTTCATACATGAACGGGCGGTTGATGGAGAGCTTTTTAGCATACCTCACAGCACGGCGGAGAAGGCGTCTAAGTACATAGCCGCGGCCTTCGTTAGAAGGAAGCGCTCCGTCACCGACTGCGAATGTCACTGTCCGGATATGATCGGCAATCACTTTGAAGGCTTCATCTTTCTCAGCATCCACGCGGTATTTTTCGCCAGATGCGTTTTCTGTTGCACCAATGATCGGCATGAACAGATCTGTATCGAAGTTAGTCGGCACATCCTGAATGACCGAAACCATCCGCTCAAGGCCCATGCCTGTATCAATGTTTTTCTTAGGCAGCGGAGTATACGTTCCGTCTGAATTATGGTTGAACTCAGAGAACACCAGGTTCCACACTTCAAGATAGCGCTCATTTTCACCGCCAGGATAAAGCTCAGGGTCCTGCGGGTCATTTCCGTATGATTCTCCTCTATCGTAGAAAATCTCTGTATTCGGTCCGCTCGGGCCTTCTCCGATATCCCAGAAGTTGCCCTCCAAGCGGATAATACGCTCTTCCGGAACACCGATTTTGTCTTTCCAGATCAGGAACGCTTCATCATCTTCCGGATGAATTGTAACCGAAAGCTTCTCAGGGTCAAAACCGATCCAGTTCTTGTCCGTAAGAAATTCCCAAGCCCATTCAATCGCCTCTACTTTGAAGTAGTCGCCGATGGAAAAGTTGCCGAGCATTTCAAAAAACGTATGATGACGAGCCGTTTTTCCGACGTTTTCAATGTCATTTGTGCGGATTGATTTCTGGGCGTTGCAAATTCTCGGATTTGCAGGAATCACCCGGCCATCAAAGTATTTTTTTAATGTAGCAACCCCGCTGTTGATCCATAAAAGAGACGGATCTTCATGCGGCACGAGAGATGCACTTGGTTCCACTGCATGCCCTTTTTCTTTAAAGAAGTCCAAGAACATTTGGCGTACTTGCGCTGAGGTTAGTGTTTTCATCTTTGTTCCTCCTTTTAAATGTCTGCAAATAAAAAACTCCCGCCTCTGTGAAAATCACGCTTGATTTTCACAGGGACGAGAGATTGCTCGCGGTACCACCCTGATTATAGACATAATAGTCCATCACTTCATTAAAACCGTAACGTGGTTTCACCGGCAGGGTTTGCCTGCACTCCGGAATAGCCTTCTGTTTCCCTTCATCTCAGAGCTCTCTCAGCGTACAAGCCCCTCTCTTGTCAGATGGTCTGAAACATACTCGTTCCTTCATCGTTTTCCTATTTGCGCTTTATACGCTGAATTATAGTTTAACGCCAACCCATTGTCAATGCTGTCTTCTCAGCTGCATGAGATGCATGAGTGTGACTTTCAGCACCGCAAGCACGGGAACAGCCAAAATCAGCCCGACGATGCCGGCTATTTCACCGCCGGCAAGCAAAGCAAGCATAATCACAATCGGATGCATGTGAAGGCTTCTCCCGACGATCAGCGGACCGAGAATGTTCCCTTCAATAAACTGCAGCGTGAAAATAATGGCCGCAACAATCAAGACGGTGTTTACAGACATCGATGCAGCAATAATGACAGCCGGAATGGCTCCGATGACAGGCCCAAAATACGGGATGACATTCGTAACACCAATCAGAATTCCGATAACGAGCGGATACTTAATATCAAAAAACCAAAGAGAAACAAACGCAAGAAGTCCAATAATCACACAGACGAGCAGCTGTCCTCTTATATAGCTTCCAAGCGACTGATCCACATCTCTGACAAATACGGAAGCCTCCGCCCTCCATCTTTTAGGAGTCAAATACCAGGCAGCTTTTTTCAGCTGCTCATAATCCTTCAGCATATAAAAAACCAGAAAGGGAATCAGCGCGAGAACCAGGACGTAATCAACAGCCTTGCCCAGACTGCTCAAAATTTTATCAATCCAGTAGGAAAACCAGGCTTCAATATTCTGAAATCCCTCTTCAATCCTTGTGTGTATTTCATCAGGGAACCGGTCCGTCTGGGTGTGAACCATCTCAAGCCAGCCCTGGTATTTTTGTTCAAGCACAGGGAAACTGGCCGATAATTCCTTCAGCTGAATAATCATCACCGGAATGCCTTTATAGAGGCCGTAGCCGACACCGCCAAAGAACAGGGTGTAGATGATCAGGATGGAAAGTGTCCGCGGAACACCTGTAGAGTGGAGCTTTTCAATGACCGGATGCAGCAAGTATGTAATAAAGCCTGCAATTAAAAAAGGGATCAGAACGGCCTTGAACATCATAAAAAAAGGATCCCATAAAACTCTCAGCTTTAAAAAAATGAAAACAGAAAGCAGGATCAGAAGGAATATCGCGATTCTAAGCAGCCATTTGACATATCGTTCTCTCAAGTTGCATCCCCTCCTCGTCTTTAGTTTGGTGATGGAGGGGGGAATTATTCATGGGCGGGAAAGAAGAATGAGTGCTTATTGTATTATGGCCGTTTGATTATACCCGTTCTCTTGGACTACAGTCACAAGATTACCGCTGGGAGGGATGGGAGCTCGTACTCGTACCCGTTCCCTTTCGCTCCACTGGATATCCTATACTTACGAAGTTCCTTTTTATAGGTATACAATTTTCTTTTTGCTCCCCTATATTTCCGCAACTTCATTTTATATGGATGCATTTTCGCTTTTTGCTGCCCCATATTTACGAAGCTTCTTTTTATAGGGCAGCATTTTTCCTTTTTGCTGCCCCTTATTTCCGAAGTTCCTTTTTATAAGGAGGCATCTTCGCTTTTTACTACCCTGTATTCCCGCTGCACCTTTTTATAAGAAGGCATTCTCGCTTCTTGGCAACTTTTACTCCCGCAGCTCCTACTAATACGATTGCATCCCCTGTACCCAAACTAAAAAGCAGCCAGGTCCCCTGACTGCTTTTCATCATGCGCGCATCAGAATAGTTTCTTGATGCGTTTTTTCATTTTTTTCATGTCCCGCTTTGAGACGGAAACACGGCCAAGTAAATCTGTAAGCATTGAGGTCATTCGCCGGTTCATACTCATTTCCCCCTTGCTGCGTTTACATGCTGATTGTTCGGTCATCATCTGAGAAAAGATCATCAAGAGAACTGAGCGAACCGTCCTCTTCCACCTGGTGGGTGAAAATCTGTCCTTTAGATACAGACAGCTCTATGAAGCATCCCCAGCAGTAATACTGGTTTACGCCGATTTTGCCTATATCTTTGCTTTTGCAATTCGGGCATTTCAACAATTTGGTGCACCTCGCTAATGAATAAAATCCATGACGATTGCATCTTTGCTGATCGTTAAAGTCCCCGGAGGATCAAGTTTCTTCTTTCCCTCCATCATGTCTGCAAAGAATCCGTCCGTCAGTTCATATGCTACAATGGTGCCCAAATGTTCAGAAAAATATACATCTGCGAGAAGACCAAGCTTCTCGCCCTCTGCAGAAAAAACCTCTTTGTATTGGATTCGGCGGCGTGATGTCAGGAAATAAGCTTCTCTGAATTCAGACAGCGATTTCAGCGTGCTTCTTCCTTTCATCATGATTCCGTCCTTGCCGATGGTGCAAATCGATTCACTCGGTACGATGCGCCCTTTTTTAAAAAAGCCTTTTTCATGCAGCAAAAGTCCGGTGAAACGGCCGTTTTTATCAAGACATGCATCACATACATACCCTGCTATATACCCGTCTTCCAGATCGACTACAGGAAGGCCTCTGAGCTCTGTGAATGTCCGCAGGAGAAACTCCCCCTTTCCGAACACTCTTAGATTCTGCTGTCTTCCATAAAGTCATACGGGGTAATGCCTTCCATTCCGATCATGGCATCTGCCGCGCCGAATGGAAGCTCTGACTCGAGCTCCTGTTTTTCTTCCTGCTTTTGCGACAGCTTCATGCGAAGGGACGTCTGCCGGCTCAGATGATCGCGGTTTTCGATACCCCTGAGAAGCGCATCCTGCTCTCCGCAAAGAATCAGAAACTGCTTACTTCGGGTGATGGCCGTATAAATAAGGTTCCGCCTTAGCATCCGGTAGTAGCTCTTCACAACCGGCACAACCACAATAGGAAATTCGCTGCCCTGGGATTTATGGATGGAGCAGCAGAACGCGTGAGTAAACTGAGTAAAATCTGATTTTGTATACGTCACTTCATTACCGTCAAAGGAAATGACGATCATATCTTCTTTTTCTGTGTTTTCCTTCGCATAAAAGATGGAGACAATCTCCCCGATATCCCCGTTGTACACATTGCTTTCAGGCTGATTGACGAGCTGAAGCACTTTATCGCCTGAACGGTACACCGTTTCTCCAAACTTCATTTCACGCTTGCCGGAGGATTTCGGATTGAACAGCTCCTGCAGCATCACGTTCAGCTGGTCTATGCCTGCAGGACCCCTGTACATAGGAGCAAGAACCTGCACATCGCGTGCGGTATACCCTTTCTTAATAGCATTCGCAATAACCTTTTCCACCACTTCTTTTACCTGCGTGCCGCTGCACCTGATAAAAGAACGGTCTTTCGTCGGGGCGGCAAGGTTTTCAGGAAGCCTCCCTTTTTTAATATCATGGGCAAGCTCAATAATGGATGATCCTTCTGCCTGTCTGTAAATATCCGTCAGTCGCACGACAGGAACGGCATCCGACTCAAGCAGATCACGCAAAACCTGGCCGGGTCCAACAGAAGGCAGCTGATCTTCATCCCCTACCATAATCACCTGAATCTGTTCAGGCAGGGCTTTAAAAAGCTGATGGGCAATCCAGGTATCCACCATGGACATTTCATCGACAATCAGGAGCTTGGCCCCGATCGGATTGTCTTCGCCGTGGTCAAAGCCTTCTGCCCCGTTCCATTTCAGCAGCCTGTGAATCGTGACGGCAGGCAGTCCCGTCGCTTCTGTCATCCGCTTTGCAGCACGTCCGGTAGGCGCCACCAATGAAATCGGAAAAGGCTCTTCTTTTTTATAATCCTTTGGGTCAAGAGAACACCCGTGCAGATCGGCATACAGCTCGACAATCCCCTTGATCACGGTCGTTTTTCCTGTTCCGGGTCCTCCTGTAAGAAGAAGCATCGGCGACATCAAGGCTGTCTGAATAGCCTCTTTCTGACTGGAAGCATACTGAACGTTCATCCGTTCCTCCAGGTTTCCAAGTGACAGGAGAAACTCTGACTCGGGAAAAAGACTGTCATACTCCGTTTGAAGAAGGACCCGTTGAATGCTTTTCACAAGCCCCTGCTCCGCAAAATAGAGCGATGGCAAGTACGTTCTGTCCTCTTCAATGATGATGCCTCTGTCTTCGGCCAGCTTAATAATCTGTGCTGAAATATCTGTTTCAATCACTCTGATGTCACTGGACTGATTCAGGAGATCCATTGCTTTTACAATAAGCTGTTCGGTTGAAACATATGTATGGCCTTCCTGAAGGCAAAGGTGCTCAATCGTGTAAAAGCAGGCTGCTTTGATTCGCTCTGGATGGTTTCCCCCAAGCCCCATGCGGCTTCCCAGTTCATCTGCCCGCACAAACCCGATGCCTTCAATATCCTTTACGAGCTGAAACGGGTTCTCCTGGATGATCTGTACCGTTCTGTCCTGATAGGCCTGATAAATTTTCATGGACAACTGCGGGCCAAATCCGAGCTGGTTCAGGATAATCATGGCCTGTTCAAGTCCCTGGTGCTCCTTCAGCTGATCGAGCAGCAGTTTCGCCTTGTCTTTGCCAAGTTTCGGGACCTTATCAAGAAGGGAGGGATCCTCCATCATTTTTGAAATGGCTCCTTCTCCAAGCTCGTCCACAATGGCTTCGGCCGTTTTTCTCCCAATACCTTTGAAAAGATCACTTGAGAGATACTGGATGACCCCGTCTCTCGTTTTAGGTATCTCTTTTCTGTAGTGCTCTGCCTGAAACTGCTGGCCGAATTTTGGATGCTGCGTGACCATCCCAAAGAAGGTGTACGTTTCATCTTCATGCAGAAGCGGAAAATAGCCTGTCACGGTCATCTCTTTTTGATCAATGTTTTCGCTCGTTTCAAGAACCTCCGTCTTCAGGACGGTGTAATGATTCTGCTCATTCTGAAAAATAACCGTGATGATTTTGCCTTTTAGAAACCGTTCCTGTTCCTGAAACAGATCCGCCTGTTGCTGCACAAGATCTCCTCCCCGCTACATCTCTTGCAATAATTGTTTCAGATTGGCAGCCATCGCGTGACCGGGCTGAATCTCAAGCGCGCGCTCAAGCATTTGGAGCGCTTTTTCAGGGTTTTCCTTAAAAGCGTAACCGACACCAAGATTGTAAAAAGCATCAGCATGTTCAGGGTCCTTCTCAGCGACAATGCCAAATTGCTTGATTGCTTCATCGAGCGCATCCTGCTGGGCAAGACAAAGGGCATATTGAAAACGTGCTTCTGTATCTTCTTCATTTAATTCTGCTGCTCGCTGCAAATAAGGAAGCGCCGGCAGCGGCTGTTCCGTCACCACATAGCTCATTCCGAGCATGAAGTAGACATCTGAATTGTCCATCCCTTTTTGTATCGCTTTTACGAACATGTTTTTCGCCTGCTCATAGCGTTCCTGATCGTAATAAACACTTCCTGCTCCGTAATAAGCCGTAGTTGCCTCTTCATCAAGCCCAATGGCTTTTTCAAAAAACGAAATCGCTTTTTCAGGTTCTCCCACAGCTGCAAGCAGGTTTCCGAAATTCACATAACAAACAGCATCATTCGGATTTTCTTCGATAGCTTCAGAAAAAAATCCTGCCGCTTTCTCAAAGTCGCCTTCCTGCATCGCTTCAATGCCCATTTTGTTTTTATCGCTCATCTTTGGCACTTCCTTTCTCTTTAAAAGAAAAACCTCAACCGTTGCTGTTGAGGTTTTCATAAGTCTGCATTATCCGACATACCAGATTTTATCATCTTTTTTAAACACTTCGTCTATGGTTCCGCCGCCAAGACACTCGTCTCCGTTATAAAAAACGACCGCCTGTCCTGGTGTAATGGCTCTTACCGGCTTATCAAAGATAACCTGTGCTGTTTCAGCATCCGTCATTTTAACTTGAACGGCATGATCTTCCTGACGGTATCTGAATTTCGCCGTGCATGTAACCGTGCCCTCAGGCATCTTTCCCGACACCCAGCTGATGCTTGTGGCAGTCAGAGAATCAGAATAAAGCAGATCATTGTCAAAGCCCTGATCAACGTAAAGAACATTTTTTTCGAGGTCTTTGCCGATGACAAACCACGGATCTCCGCTTCCGCCGATTCCAAGGCCGTGGCGCTGGCCGATTGTATAGTACATCAGCCCGTCATGCTTGCCTTTTACCTCTCCTGAAAGAGTCTGCATCAGGCCTGGCTGTGCAGGAAGGTATCCGCTCAGGAATTCCTTGAAGTTCCGTTCGCCGATAAAGCAGATTCCTGTGCTGTCTTTTTTGGACGCTGTCGCAAGGCCCGCTTCTTTTGCAATCTCGCGGACTTTGGATTTTGGAATATTTCCGATCGGGAACATCACTTTGGAAAGCTGATCCTGCGATAGCTGATTGAGGAAATACGTTTGATCTTTGTTTGCATCCGCGCCTCTCAGCATTTTATATTCGCCGTCCCGGAATTCAACCTGGGCGTAATGGCCTGTCGCAAGATAATCCGCTCCAAGAGAGATCGCATGCTCAAGAAACGCTTTGAATTTGATTTCCTTGTTGCACATGACATCAGGATTTGGCGTTCTTCCCGCTTTGTATTCATCGAGGAAATAGGTAAATACTTTGTCCCAATATTGCTTTTCAAAATTGACGGCATAATACGGAATACCGATCTGATTGCAGACCTGAATGACATCATCATAGTCTTCAGTTGCCGTGCAGACGCCGTTTTCATCCGTATCATCCCAGTTTTTCATAAAGATGCCGATCACATCGTATCCCTGTTGTTTTAAAAGCAATGCCGCAACGGAGGAATCAACTCCGCCTGACATCCCGACAACGACACGTGTGTCTTTAGGTGCTTTTTGCATCTTTTTCACCTCCATAGTTCCTTCTAAGCTGTAAGCCGCTTCACAATTCCTGCTGTAACGCGGGCCGTTTTTTCGATTTGATCAAGCGTATTCCCGTAACCGAAGCTGAACCTGATCGATGCTTTCGTCCGCTCATGATCGCCGTACATCGCAGTCAGCACATGAGAGGGTTCAATGGATCCTGCTGTGCAGGCAGAGCCGCTGGAAACGGCGATACCCGCAAGATCCATATTTACAAGCATTGCCTCTACATTTGTTCCCGGGAAATAAAGGTTCAGCACATGAGGAAGACTGCCTTCAAGTGTTCCGTTCACTTCAAACGAAACCTCTTCTTCCTTCAGTACTTCCATTAATTTCATTTTAAACTCTCTATATTGGGCAGCTTTTTCCTCTTTTGTTTTCAGAGCAAGTTCAGCTGCTGCCTTTAGTCCGTAAATGCCTGGAACATTTTCTGTTCCTGCGCGTCTTTTCAGTTCCTGCTCACCGCCGTAAGACTGCTGTTTAAGGGATATTCCTTCCCTCAGGTACAGAAATCCCGTGCCTTTCGGGCCGTTGATTTTGTGGCCGGAAGCAGAGAGCATATCAATTCCGCACTCTTTCACATCGAGGTCAAGAAGACCGTAAGCCTGAACAGCATCTGTGTGGAAAAGAGCAGGATGGTTTTTTAAAGCCATGCCAATCTCCTGAACCGGCTGAACCGATCCTGTCTCATTGTTTCCGTACATGATCGTCACTAGGATGGTTTCAGGCTTCAGTGCTTTTTTCAGTGCTTCGACAGATATGCTGCCGTCTGTGTCAACAGGCAGATAGGTAACCTCAAACCCCTGCTTCTCAAGGTTCTTGCATGTATTTAAAACGGCATGATGCTCAACCTGTGTTGTAATAATATGGTTCCCTTTATGGCGGTAAGCTGATGCAGCACCGAGGATTGCCATATTATCTGCTTCCGTGCCGCCGCTTGTGAAAATGATTTCTTTTGGTCTGGCATGAAGACTTGCCGCAATAACCGATCTTGCTTCATCAAGCAGCCTTCTGCTTTCACGCCCGAAACCGTGGATGCTTGAAGGATTTCCAAATACATTCTGCATATGCGGAACCATCTGCTCAATCACAGCGGGATGCATGGGTGATGTTGCAGCATGATCCAAATAAATTCTATCCACAGTAAACCCACCTTTTAAATATAAAACATGTAAGATTCCTGCTCATCATCCGTATAATTTGCAAGATCTTCAAGTGTTGTGCTGTCCAGTACATCTTTTACAGCATCTCGTATCCTTACCCATAAATGCCGCTTGGCAGGTTCTTCATCTTCCAGAACTTCAACAGGGCTTATAGGCCCTTCAAGCACGCGGATAATATCACCGGACGTAATAGCTGCCGGTTCATTGCCGAGCACATATCCCCCGTATGCTCCGCGGATGCTTTTAACAAGTCCCGCATTGCGCAGAGGTGCAATCAGCTGCTCAAGATAGTGTTCAGACAGGTCATGCGTCTGGGCAATGCTCTTTAATGATGTCGGCCCTTCGCCGTGTTTTTTTGCAAGCTCAATCATAATAGTAAGACCGTAGCGGCCTTTCGTTGAAATCTTCATTCTTCCACCCCTATTTATCTAACTGACTTGTTGAACCCTTTGTCTTTTTTCTGCTGTTCTCAAAAGCAGGGCATCGGTTGCCTTCTGGCAATACGGCAGAGTAAAGCCGATAATATAGCCGATTGACAGCGTACAGACGATTGTGCCGAAAAAGACCGGGCCCCCAAGTGACCAGCCTATAAGCAAAACAATCACTTCGATGCTGCTTCTGATCCTTGATACCTTCCATCCCGTTTTTTCAACCAGGGCAAGCATCAGCGTATCACGAGGCCCAGCCCCGCAGCCTGCTGAAATATATAACCCGATGCCATACCCCATGACCAGAATGCCGAGAAGCAGCATTCCGATTTTCCCGGCATAGCCGGCAGGCGTCTGCAAAAAGGGAATCATCATATATAAATCGATAAAAAGGCCAACTGTAAGCATATTCACAAACGCACCGGCCTGCGGCATCTTCTTTGTGAAAATGGATGACAGGAGAAGAATGCCTCCTCCTACAATAATTGCCCAAGATCCGATCGTTAAACCAAGCTGATAATACAATCCTATATGAAGAACATCCCACGGCGATGTGCCGAGGTCTGCTTTAATGGTCAGCACAATGCCGAAAGCCATGATGAGGAGTCCGGTAAAATAAATACTCCATCTCACTCTCAGCTCAGCAAGTGATTTCCCTGGACGCATACGTTCAAACGCCGCCTTTCAGTCAAGACCGTTTTCATTAAAATGAACCTAAGCCATTATAGCATATTTCCTATTACCCAAGCATTCAAATTGACTTATTAAGCATTTGGGGAGACAAATTGGTATACTGGAATGAAAGAGCTTGAACCACCCGGGAGTGATGGAAATGAAACCACTGGCATTCAGAATGAGGCCGGAATCAATTGATGAAATCATCGGACAGGAGCACCTGGTCGGAAAAGGCAAAATGATTGAGCGGATGGTTAAAGCACGGCACCTGAGCTCCATGATTTTGTACGGACCGCCCGGAATCGGCAAAACGTCCATAGCCACAGCCATAGCAGGAAGCACAAATACAGCTTTCAGAAAACTGAATGCTGTTGTTAATAATAAAAAAGACATGGAAATCGTTGCAGAAGAAGCCAAAATGTCAGGCAAAGTCATTTTGATTCTTGACGAGGTCCACCGCCTCGACAAAGCCAAACAGGATTTTCTCCTTCCCTATCTTGAGGACGGAAAAATCATTCTAATAGGAGCAACAACGAGCAACCCTTATCACGCCATTAATCCTGCCATCAGAAGCAGATGCCAAATCTTTGAGCTGAAGCCGCTCGAAGCGGACGATATTAAAAAAGCGCTGAACCGGGCCCTTCAGGATGACAAAAAGGGACTTGCCAAGTACAGGGCTGAAGTGGCGGACGACGCGCTCGATCATTTCGCCTCAAGCTGCGCAGGCGATGTAAGATCGGCATTAAATGCACTTGAACTGGCCGTCATTTCATCTGAGCCGGATGATGAAGGCATCATCCGCATTGATCTGAAAACCGCTGAAGAGTGCCTTCAGAAAAAGAGTTTTGTGCACGACAAGGACGGAGATGCGCACTATGACGTGCTCTCTGCTTTTCAAAAATCGATCAGAGGGTCTGATGTGAATGCAGCTCTTCATTATCTCGGAAGACTGATTGAAGCAGGCGACCTGATCAGCATTAACCGCAGACTGCTCGTCATTGCTTATGAAGATATCGGGCTTGCAAGCCCGCAGGCAGGAGCAAGAACACTTGCCGCCATTGAAGCAACAGAGCGCCTGGGCCTGCCTGAGGCAAGAATACCTCTTGCGAACGCAGTGATCGAACTGTGCCTTTCGCCAAAGTCAAACTCTGCCTACAAAGCGCTTGATGCAGCCCTAGCCGATATCCGTTCAGGCAAAAGCGGAGAAGTGCCTGACCACTTAAAAGATGCCCACTATAAAGGTGCCGGTAAGCTGGGCCGGGGCATCGACTACAAATATCCGCATGACTATGAAAACGGGTGGGTCAAACAGCAGTACCTCCCCGACTCCTTAAAAAAGAAAAAATACTACGAGCCAAAACAGACAGGGAAATTTGAACTGTCACTTGCCCAGATATACGAAAAGCTGATGAGGAACTAAAAAAGCAGGCAGGAAAACAATGGTTTTCCTGCCTGCTTCCTTTTTGTCTATTTATCGTTTACACGAGAAATTTTAATATCTTTCAGAAGGTCCATGATGACATGACCGCCCATGATCAATCCTGCTACGGATGGCACCCATGCATTGGATGAAGGCGGCATTTTAGCCTTGCGGATCTCCGCAGCGTCATTTCCTACCTTAACCCGGACATCTTCGCGGATCACAATCGGACTTTCATCAGAAAACACCACTTTAATTCCTTTTCTGATGCCTTCTTTGCGGAGACGAGTGCGGATGACCTTCGCAATCGGATCCGTGTGGGTTTTTGAAATGTCTTCAATTTTAAATCTTGTCGGATCGGTCTTATTTGCAGCGCCCATGCTTGAGATAATCGGAATCTCTCTTCTCAGGCACTCTTTCATCAGATGGATTTTATACGAAATCGTATCAGAAGCATCAATCACATAATCCAGTCCGTGGCTGAAAAACTCTTCATAGGTTTCTTCCGTATAGAACATCTTCAGTGCGATGACGTCACAATCAGGATTGATTTCTTTAATTCTGTCTCTCATCAGATCCACTTTTGGCTTCCCTACAGTCGACACAAGCGCATGGATCTGGCGGTTTACATTCGTGATATCCACATCATCTTTATCAACAAGCACAATACGTCCCACTCCCGAACGCGCAAGAGCCTCTGCCGAAAACGATCCGACTCCGCCGATCCCAAGAACAGCAACTGTGCTGTTTTTTAAAATTTCAATACCTTCTTTTCCAATCGCAAGTTCATTGCGTGAAAATTGATTCAGCAATCCTCTCAACTCCATTTATAGAATCCATGTCAGTATTTTTCCTGAAAATGAATATATCATACTTTCGGTGAAAAACAAGAGGGAATTCTTGATTGGGCAATGATCAGCAGCAGCTCGCACATGGATATTGGTGTCATTAATGCACCGATCTCCTATTTGGATGACACTATCATGTTTTTCAGTGCCACCAATACGATCTTTTCCTTCCTTGGTGGTACTTATCTCGTTTTTGAGTTCCACCAAGTCGCTCTCTTCCTTCTTTGATGGCACTTATCTCGTTTTTCATTACCACTAATTCGGTCTTCTCCTTCGTTGGTGGCACTTATCTCGTTTTTCAGTACCACCAATTCATTCTTCCCCTTCCTTGATGGCACTTATCTCGTTTTTCAGTACCACCAATTCGGTCTTCCCCTTCCTTGATGGCACTTATCTCGTTTTTCAGTACCACCAATTCGGTCTTCCCCTTCCTTGATGGCACTTATCTCGTTTTTCAGTACCACCAATTCGTTCTCCCCCTACCTTGATGGCACTTATCTCGATTTTCAGTACCACCAAATCGGTCTTCTCCTTCGTTGGTGGCATTTATCTCGTCTATAAGTTCCACCAAATCGACCTTCCCCATCCTTGATGGCACTTATCTCGTTTTTCAAGTGCTACAGTGCCCTCAAGTCCTTCGCAGAAAAATAAAAAGCCCCCACAAGCAAAAGCTCATGAAGGCTGTATGTTCTTATTCGGCAGAAGTCCCAATTGTGCCGTCGCGGCTATCTTGGTTTTGAACCCGCTCACAGCAGGTGGGTGTCCTGTTCCACGGGTGATAAGTCCTCTGATCGAATGATGAGGCATTTACACCGCAATGGAAACTTGAACTCCCGGATCAAGTAATGTTGGATCAAAACTAAGTGTACGACGTACACATCAGGACTTCTATTTATCTTGTAAAAAGATTACCACATTGGAACAGTCTTTTCAAGCAATTCCAAGTAGGCATTATTCACCCCTTTTAAGCTTCAGGGCAAGGTTAAGGTCGTTCAGCTGGGCTGTGCTCACTTCACTTGGCGCATGTGTAAGAAGGTCGCTTGCGCTTGCTGTTTTAGGGAACGCAATCGTGTCGCGAAGGTTCGTTCTGCCTGCAAGAAGCATGACGAGACGATCAAGGCCAAGGGCTATTCCGCCATGCGGCGGCGTTCCGTATTCAAATGCTTCAAGCAGGAATCCGAATTGCTCCGTCGCTTCCTCTTCTGAGAAGCCGAGCATTTTGAACATTTTCTGCTGAACATCTCTTTCAAAAATACGGATGCTTCCTCCGCCAAGCTCATAGCCGTTGAGTACAAGGTCATAAGCCTGTGCTTTCATTGCTGCCGGATTCGTTTCAAACAGCTCCAGATCTTCTCGTGCAGGCATTGTGAACGGATGATGGGCTGCGAAATAGCGCTGTGCTTCTTCGTCGTACTCAAGCAGCGGCCAGTCAATGACCCACAGGAAGTTGAATTTGCTTTCATCAATTAGGCCAAGCTCTCTTCCAAGTTTGAGGCGGAGGGCGCCAAGCGCATCTGCCACAACTGATTTCTTGTCGGCAACAAACAGCAGCAGATCTCCTGCTTCAGCTTCAGTTACCGTTCTTAGTGCCGCCTGCTCTTCTTCAGCAAAGAATTTTGAAATTGGGCCTTTCAGCTCCTGTTCTTCTGCTTTCAGCCATGCAAGTCCTTTTGCTCCGTACTGGGAAACGAACTCCGTCAATGCATCAATGTCTTTGCGGGAATAAGATGCTGCCGCGCCTTTAACATTGATGACCTTCACTTCTCCGCCGTTTGCGACAGCGCCGCTGAACACTTTAAAGCCGCTGTCTTTTACAAGCTCAGAAACATTTACGAGCTCAAGGCCGAAGCGTGTATCCGGTTTATCCGAACCATAGCGGCCCATCGCTTCGTCATACGTCATGCGCGGAAGCGGCAGGTCAAGTTCCACGCCTTTTGTTTCTCTCATGATGCGGGACATCATTTTTTCCATCAATGCCATGATTTCGTCCTGGCTCATAAAGGACATCTCAATGTCCACCTGAGTGAATTCAGGCTGGCGGTCTGCACGCAGGTCTTCATCGCGGAAGCAGCGGGCAATCTGGTAATAACGGTCGAAGCCGGAAACCATTAACAGCTGTTTGAAAATTTGCGGCGACTGTGGAAGAGCGTAAAACTCTCCTTCATGTACACGGCTCGGAACAAGATAGTCACGTGCTCCTTCTGGCGTGCTTTTTGTCAGAATCGGTGTTTCAACGTCTAGGAATCCGTTCTCGTCCAGGAAATTGCGGATTGATTTGGACACATTGTGGCGCATTTTAAACGTATCAAGTAGTGCAGGTCTTCTAAGGTCCAGATAGCGGTATTTCAAGCGCACATCTTCTGAAACCTCTTCAGATTTATCTTCAATCAGGAAAGGCGGGTTTTTTGCTGCATTGATGATGGAAGCTTTCTCAACCATAATTTCAATTTTGCCTGTAGCAAGGTTTGAATTCACCGTTCCTTCAGAACGCGCTGCGACTGTTCCTTCGATGTCAAGGACGTATTCGCTGCGGGCTTTTTCTGCAATTTTCAGCGCTTCCTCTGAAACTTCAGGATTTACGACAATCTGCACGATGCCCGTTCTGTCTCTCAGATCAATAAAAATCAGCCCGCCAAGGTCGCGTCGTTTTTGCACCCATCCTTTAAGTGTTACTTTTTCTCCGATTGCTGCTTCTGTTACTTCGCCGCAATAATATGTTCGTCCAAACATCATTTCTCTCTCCTTTTGACTATCCTTTTATATACGCTGCAAGGTCCTGCAGGGAAATTTCTTTCTGTTCGCCTGATTCCATGTTTTTTACAGAAATCATGTTCTTTTCAAGCTCATCTTCGCCAAGTACGGCAACGTATCTTGCATTAAAACGGTCTGCCGCTTTAAATTGAGCCTTCATTTTTTTATCATCATAATCCTTTTCAGCTGTCAGTCCCGCTTTGCGCAGCTCATATACAAGAGACACAGAGCGGTCTTTCGGCTTGTCGCCAAGCGTTACGACAAAGCAGTCGATCGACTGGTCTACAGGCAGTTCTACGCCTTCTGCATCAAGAGCGGCGAGCAGGCGTTCAATACTTAGAGCAAATCCGATCCCTGGCGTTTCCGGTCCGCCAATTTCCTGGACGAGGCCGTTGTATCTTCCTCCGCCGCAAAGGGTCGTAATGGCGCCGAACCCTTCTGCATCGCTCATGATTTCAAACGCAGTGTGATTATAATAATCAAGGCCGCGGACAAGATTCGGATCGACTGTAAAATCGATTCCAAGGTCTGTTAAGTATGCCTGAACCTTTTCAAAATAAGCGCGTGACTCATCGTTCAGATAATCCATAATGGATGGAGCGGTTTTCATCAGTTCATGATCACGGTCTGTTTTGCAGTCAAGGATGCGAAGCGGATTTTGCGTCAGTCTTTTTTGGCAGTCTGAGCAAAACTCCCCGATTCTAGGCTCAAAGTGGGCAATTAATGCTTCCTTATGAGCTTTTCTGCTGTCTGCATCTCCAAGGCTGTTGATGATGAGCTTCAGTTTCTTCAGTCCAACAGAGCGGTAAAGCTCCATTGCAAGGGAAATGACTTCTGCATCCATTGCGGGATTGCTGCTGCCGAGAGCCTCCACCCCGAATTGCACGAACTGGCGGAAACGGCCGGTCTGAGGACGTTCGTATCTGAACATCGGTCCAATGTAATAGAGCTTTGTCGGCTGTGCAGGCTGTGCATACAGCTTTTTCTCAACGAATGCCCGGACTGTTGAAGCCGTGCCTTCAGGACGAAGCGTGATGTTTCTTCCTTTGCGGTCCTGGAACGTATACATCTCCTTTTGAACGATGTCCGTTGATTCGCCTACCCCCCTCTGGAACAGCTCAGTGTGTTCAAAAACGGGTGTGCGGATTTCCTTATATTGATACAATTTGCATATTTCACGTGCTGTATTTTCAATATACTGCCAGCGTTCAACTTCTCCAGGCAGAATATCCTGCGTGCCTCTCGGTATTTGAAATGCCATGTTAGATTCCTCCGATTTTTTCAAAAAATAAAAAAACTCCCGCCCCTACATAAAAATGTAGGGACGAGAGTTTGTATCCCGTGGTGCCACCCTAGTTGAAGCAAAAAGACTGCTCCCGCTCAAAGACAGTTAACGCCTGTCACGTTCTCCTCCTACTAGATGCAAGTCCGTTCAGAGGGAAACCTAGAGAGTGTTCTCTTCATCAAGTCATCATGGGAAAGCTTACAGCCAAGGCTTTCCTTCTCTGGTCATGTGTCATCCTGATTACTCTTCTCCGTCATCGGTTCTGATTATGTAATTCCAGTTAAGATTTATATACTATCATACGAATGTTCCGTGACTTGTGTCAAGAGCGATTTACCCGTTTTTTTAATTTCTTTGCTTCTTTTGCGTTCATACCGTACTCTCCCGCGAGTTCATACAGGTTGGAATGCTGATCCTTCGTCAGTTCCCGGGAATTCACTCCGAAAATATCATGATTATTATAATGCGATCCTTCGCTTTTTTCACTGTGCCTCATTTTAATCTCCTTTACAGCAACTGTCTTTTCTCTAGTCTTTCCTGTTTAGCGAAAAAATATATCAAATGTCACAAGGGATATCCGATATAATAAAAGAATCTTTATAAGGTTAAGAACAAAAGCGCAAGCGCCTTGGTCAGATCCGATAGGCAGATAAGAATCTGTCAGAAAAGTCCGGGTTTGACTTTTATGACAGATTTGTTCTGACAGAGGATTTAGGCGCTGGAGCTGGACGAGGATAACTTTGTTATATTATCCACAACCTTACACTCTTTAAAATTTCCTTAATGATCCAAAAAAAGGAGGACCGGTCATTGTTTCGAAAAATTCTATATCCCGTCATTTGTGCACTGCTGCTTTTCAGCCAGCTGCCAATGATGCCGGGAACTGCGTCAGCTGAGCCGCAAAAAGCTGTAATCGCAGCGGACGGCCTCAACATCAGGAGCGGTCCGGGTTTAAGCTATCCGGTCATCGCAAGTGTAAAAAAAGGGGCCGTCTACAGCATTACGGATGAGAGCAAAGGCTGGTATGAACTGCAATTATCAGGCGGAAACAAAGGATGGGTTGCCTCTTGGCTAGTTACCCTCCAGAATAAATCCGCAGCTTCAAAAGAAAGCAATTCAGACGGCACGGTCATGTCGAATGCTGAGGATCTCAGAATCAGAAGCGGTCCCGGAACAAGCTTTCAAGTGACCGGCACCTTCGACAAAGGAAAAAAAGCATCATTCGTTCAGCAAAACGCCAATTGGGTTGAAATTTCCTTTAATGGAAAGCGCGGCTGGGTTTCAAGCCAGTTTGTCACCATCAGCAAGAAAACACAAACAGCTTCCCCGTCTCCATCAGGAACGAAAACAGGCAAGGTAAAGGCCACCTCACTCAACGTTCGGAATAAACCATCCACCTCGGCTTCAACTATTGGAAGCCTGAAGAAACATGCATCTGTTTCGATAACGGGAAATGATGGCGAGTGGCTGGAAATCCGTTATAATGGCCAAAGAGGATGGGTACATAGCGATTTCATTTCAACTGAAACAGAAAAACAGCCAGAAAAAACCGGACAGACAGGAAAAGTTACGGCAAGCTCCCTGAATGTCAGAAGCAGCGGAAGCCTGAACGGAAAAGTGATCGGGTCTGTTGCAAAAAACACACAGGTCACCATTCTTGAATCAGCAAACAGCTGGCTTCATATTCAATATTCAGGCAGTAAAAAAGGATGGGTTTCAAGCTCCTACGTTTCCCTCTCGTCAAAGGGAAAAACGGAAGAGAACAAAAGCGGCACATCAAAAGTCAGCATTCTGCAAAACGGCACAAACATCCGCAAAGGACCATCCACAAATGAAAAAATTGTAAGACGGGCAAATGCAGGCGAGCAGTTTTCTGTTGTCAGTAAAGTTGGCGACTGGTATAAAATCCAGCTTTCCGGCAGCACAACAGGATATGTAGCGGGCTGGGTTGTGTCTTCATCAGGCAGCTCCGTATCAAGGCCCGGCGGAGATGTAACGTCTTATTTAAAAAACAAAACAGTCGTTCTTGACCCGGGTCACGGCGGACGTGATGGCGGGGCTATCGGAACGAGAGGGACCCTTGAGAAAGATTTAACAATGTCTACTGCAAAACTTGTGTACGATAAACTGAAAGCATCAGGTGCCGATGTTCATCTGACACGCAGCAGCGACAGCTACATCAGCCTCAGCTCACGGGTCAGCACCGCTCACTACCGGGATGCAGATGCATTCATCAGCCTTCATTTTGACAGCATCGAAAACCGGAGCGTACACGGAATGACAACTTATTATTACAGCTCATCAAAAGACAAGCCTCTTGCCTCTCCCGTTCATGATGAACTGCTGAAGCAGGCCCGGCTTAAAGACCGCGGCACCAAATTCGGAGACTATCACGTCATCCGTGAAAACAGACAGCCGGCAGTCCTGCTTGAACTTGGCTATGTGAGCAACAGCGCTGAAGAACTCACAGTCAGCTCAGGCTCCTACCAGGAACGGGTTGCACAGGGCATCTATTACGGATTGGCCCAGTACTTCAAATAACAGCAAAACACCACCCAGGCGTCCTGGGTGGTGTTTTTTTTATTAGCAAATAAAATGCCGGGTCTCCCCGGCGTTCAGCTTTTTGATTCTAATATTAGCGTGACCGGACCGACATTTGTAAATGCTACGTCCATCATGGCGCCAAACTCTCCGGTTTGAACGCTGATGCCCTTGTCACGCAGCTTCTGGTTGAAATAATCATAGAGCGGCTGTGCGTGATCGGGTTTTGCTGCAGCCATAAAGTTCGGCCTTCTCCCTTTTCTGCAGTCACCGTAGAGCGTAAACTGCGAAATCGACAGGACCTCTCCGCCAACGTCAAGCAAAGAAAGATTCATTTTATCATCTTCATCTTCAAACACTCTGAGATTGGCTACTTTTTCTGCAAGGTAATCTGCATCCTGCTCATCATCGTCGTGTGTGACGCCGACAAGAAGCATAAACCCCTGTCCAATTTTTCCCACTGTTTCATTTTTGACTTTCACTTCTGCATCTTTAGCACGCTGTAAAACAATTTTCAAACCGAACGAACCCTTTCTAGTTCATGATTCTTCTTACAGAATAGATATCTGAGATCTGCTTGATTCTCTCAACCACTTTATGAAGGTGGCTGATATTGGAGATGGCAATCGCCATATTGATCGTCGCCACTTTGTTGCGGTCAGACTTTCCTGCAACAGATGAAATGTTTGTTTTCGTTTCGTTGACAGCCTGGAGCACCTCGTTCAACAGGCCTCTTCTGTCGTAGCCGAGTATTTCGATTTCCACGTTGTACTCTTTCCGTGCATCAAGCTGTGTTTCCCATTCGACCGGAATTAAACGGGCCTGTGCCTCGTCCGTGTGTACATTCGGACAATCATCCCTGTGAACGGAAACTCCACGGCCCTTCGTGATGAAGCCGACAATTTCGTCACCCGGAACCGGGTTGCAGCACTTGGAAAGACGGATAAGAAGGTTGTCAATCCCTTTGACTCTTACCCCACTGTCCCGCTTTTTGGAAGGATACGGACGCACCTCGGAAATAACCTCTGAGATATCTTTTTCCTGTTCCATATCCCGCTTTTTGCGGAGCTTTTCCGTCAGTCTGTTCGCAACCTGGGCTGCAGTAATGCCGTTGTATCCAACAGCAGCATACATATCTTCCTCATTTGAGAAATTGAATTTCTCAGAAACGCGCTTCAGATTCTCCGTTGTCAGGATGTCCTTCAGTTCAAAGTCGAGATTTTTAATCTCTTTTTCAACCATTTCTTTTCCCTTATCAACGTTCTCTTCGCGGCGCTGCTTTTTGAAAAACTGGCGGATTTTATTTTTAGCCTGTGACGTCTGAGCAAGCTTGAGCCAGTCCTGGCTTGGGCCATATGAATGCTTGGACGTCATAATCTCGATAATATCGCCTGTTTTGAGTTTATAATCAAGGGTTACAATCTTTCCGTTCACTTTTGCCCCAATTGTTTTATTGCCTATTTCTGAGTGAATGCGGTAGGCAAAATCGATCGGCACTGAGCCTGAAGGCATTTCAATAACATCACCTTTTGGCGTAAAAATGAACACCATATCAGAGAACAGATCGATTTTAAGAGATTCCATAAACTCCTCGGCATTTGTCGTATCATCCTGAAACTCCAGAATTTCACGGAACCAGGTCAGCTTCTGCTCAAGTGTAGATTGCTCCTCTGTCTCTTTGCCTTCTTTATACGCCCAGTGTGCAGCAATCCCGTATTCTGCAATCGTGTGCATATCCTTTGTGCGGATCTGCACTTCAAGCGGATCGCCTTTTGGACCCATGACAGTCGTATGAAGGGACTGATACATATTTGCCTTCGGCATGGCAATATAATCCTTAAATCTGCCGGGCATCGGCTTCCAGCACGTATGGATAATTCCAAGAACGGCATAGCAGTCTTTAATGCTGTTTACGATGATTCTGACGGCTAATAAATCATAAATTTCATTAAACTGCTTGTTCTGCAGGGCCATTTTGCGGTAAATGCTGTAAATGTGTTTCGGACGTCCCGAAAAATCCGCCTTAATGTTGACTTCCCCAACGCGGTTTTTCACTTCATCAATGACTTCGTCCAAGTAGGCCTCGCGTTCTGCCCGCTTTTTCTTCATCAGATTGACAATCCTGTAGTACTGCTGCGGATTCAAATAGCGCAGAGCCGTGTCTTCAAGCTCCCACTTAATTTTTGAAATCCCCAGACGATGAGCGAGCGGCGCAAAAATTTCCAGTGTTTCATTTGAGATCCTGCGCTGCTTTTCCTGCGGCAGATGCTTCAGTGTGCGCATGTTGTGGAGGCGGTCGGCGAGTTTAATCAAGATCACACGAATGTCCTGTGCCATTGCGACAAACATTTTACGATGATTTTCAGCCTGCTGTTCTTCGTGTGATTTATATTTAATTTTTCCGAGCTTTGTCACTCCATCCACGAGCATGGCGACTTCATCATTAAATGTTTGTTTCAAGTCATCAAGTGTTACATCTGTATCTTCTACGACATCATGTAAAAATCCACCCGCGATTGTTGACGGATCCATGTCCAGGTCAACCAGTATCCCTGCGACCTGTATTGGATGAATGATATATGGTTCACCCGATTTCCGGTATTGTTCACGATGCGCCTCTTCTGCATAATCATAGGCTTTCTGGATAAAGACGAGGTCTTCTCCGGTTAAATAGCGCTTCGCCTTTTCTATGACCTGCTCGGCAGTCAGTACTTGTTCATTAGCCATGGAATCACCTTTACAATGAGAACTTTATTGTACCTATTATCAATAAAAACACAGAAGATGTAAAGAGGGAGACCGTCTTTTCTGTGCCAAGCTTTTGGCCGGTACTTTGCCTGCAGTTAAATAAGAGAAAAAGCACCCATTCCCGAGTGCTTTTTTCTATGTGATTAAAACGTCATTAATGTTAAGATATCGTATTTATCGAGCTTGCTGCGACCGTCAAGATAGCTGAGCTCAATCAGGAAAGCAATCCCTGCAACAACTCCGCCAAGCTCCTCAACCAATTGGATCGTAGCTTCGATTGTGCCGCCTGTAGCAAGAAGATCATCTGTGATAAGCACTCGCTGACCCGGCTTGATTGCATCCTTGTGCATAGTCAGTACGTCTTTTCCGTACTCAAGTCCGTATTCAACACGGACTACTTCGCGCGGAAGCTTGCCTTCTTTGCGGACTGGTGCAAAACCTACTCCAAGAGAATAAGCAACCGGACATCCGATAATAAATCCGCGTGCTTCCGGTCCTACAATTATATCAACGTTTTGTTTGCGTGCATAGTCAACAATTTGATCTGTTGCATAACGGTATGCATCACCATTGTCCATCAACGTTGTAATATCTTTAAACTGGATTCCCGGCTTCGGGTAATCCGGAACGACTGTCACGTATTTCTTTAAATCCATATTAAGTTTGTCCTCCTCATGCATTGACAAGCGCCTTCGATTGTTTCATCCGATCATCAAACCACTTCTTCAAGTCCTGGTACGACGAATACAGCAGCGTATTCTCAAGCTCCAGCTGACTGAGTTTGGCAGAATACGATGAAGATTCGGAGAGGTCTCTTTTAGGCGGCTGATGATTGACAGAAATAATGCCATTGTCTATTGTAGCAAATTCTAAGTCAAAAAACACCTGTGACATGAAATTGATTGTTTCACTTGACCATCCTTTGTGGCGTGCAAGGGCTTCTGCGTGCTTTTTCAAGTCAAAAGTTTCTTTTTGCTTCAGGAAGCCATAGTACCATTTAAAGTGGTCTCTTGTCGGGATGGTAGCAAAAAAATGATCGGTATGCTGATGAAAAACCGCATAGATGCGTTCAGGAAACACGTTCTCAAAGAGAGCGTCAAGACGTTCGATAGATGTTGGAGTATCAACAAAGGTGATGTACTTGCCTTGTATTTTTTCAGCCGAACCCTCATCTTCGAGATAGACGATATCCTGTCCAGAATCCTTCAGCATAGACAATGTCTCTTTTTGAAAAACAACATAAACGTTTTCTTTATCCTTCATCTTATCAAGCGTTTTATTCAAGTCACGCGATCCTCTTGCATCAAACAGCTGCCACTCATTTACAGCAAGATCCTGAATCATCAGCTGCGGTTTTCTGAAATTGTTCCATTCATTTATGGACAATTCCCCGACAAGTGACACTTTCGCGAGCGGCGCCATGTGATCATGCAAATGCCCGAAACCGAACCCGATGCAGTCAAGCTGCTTTTGATCCTGCTCCACCGCAAGCTTTAAGTGGGTCTGGTCAGAACCGATTTTTCTCATGGACCCCACTTGTACAGACTCCAGCAAAAACAGCGGTTTTGGATTTCCCATGCCAAACGGGGCGAGCTTCGCTATTTTCTCAATCGACTCCACAGAAACGTCAGCAAGACTGCATGCGGCATCAATGGTTTTTATCGGAATAAAATCCTCTTCTTTCAGCGTAGCGGAGGCAAGATTATTCAATCTGTCTCTCAGCTGATCGACATGCTGGAGCTCAAGCGTCATGCCTGCTGCCATTGGGTGACCGCCAAAGTGCGGTAGAATATCACGGCATTCTGAAAGATTGGCAAACAGATCAAACCCTGCGATGCTTCGGGCAGAACCTTTTGCCGTTCCTTTTTCAGGATCAATGCACAGAATAATGGTCGGTCTGTAGTATTTTTCCACTATCCTTGACGCTACAATTCCTACGACACCCGGATTCCAGCCCTCTTTCGCAAGAACAAGCACAGAATGCTGATCTGCTGGGTACAGGGTCTCAACCTGTTCGATCGCTTCGTCTGTAATCTGCGAAACAATTTTCTGTCTCTCTTTGTTTAAGCCGTCGATGTAAACGGCAAGCTCTGCCGCTTCCTCACTGTCCGCAGACATCAGGAGGCGGACAGCGGGATCTGCTGTTTCAAGGCGTCCGACTGCATTGATGCGGGGTCCGACCGCAAAACCGATGGTCTCCTCATTGACTTCTTTCCCGTCAGCCCCTGCTGCTTTTAGAAGTGCCTTTAATCCTGTCCGTTCTGTCCGGTTCATCTGCTGGATACCCAATCTTGCAATAAGACGGTTTTCATCGTGAAGGGGCACAAGGTCGGCAATTGTACCGATGGCTGCTATCTCAAGCAGGTGTTCCGGAACAGTTCCTGAAAGCGCATGGGCAAGCTTAAAAGCAACCCCTACACCAGCAAGCTCCTTAAATGCATACGTGCAGCCAGGCTGCTTCGGATGGATGATGGCATACGCATCCGGAAGTACCGGCCCTGGTTCGTGATGATCGGTAATAATCAGATCGACTCCAAGCTCTTTTGCAAGAGCCGCTTCGTTAACAGCAGAAATTCCTGTATCAACCGTAATAATCAGCCCGTAGCCATTTTCACGGGCTTTGCGGAAAGCAGGTTCATTCGGACCGTAGCCCTCGGTGAACCGGTTCGGAATATAAAAATCGGCATTGGCTCCAAGTGAATGAAGCGTCTCAAGCATGACGACCGTCGAGCTTACGCCGTCCGCGTCATAATCTCCGAAAATCAGAATTTTTTCCCCATGCTCAATGGCGCTGTGAATACGCTGCACAGCTTTATCCATGCCGAGCAGTGTAAATGGATCGTGAAAGCCGTGCTTTTCTATGTGAAGAAACTGATCGGCCGCATCAGCCGATTCAATGCCCCGGTTAAGCAAAAGTGAAGCTACCAGAGGCGTAAGATTCAATGTACTCATCAATTCGTTCATTTTTTCGGGATGGTGTTCGTGAACATCCCATCTGTTCTTTGCTTTCAGCAAAAAAATCACCCCTCAACCACCCTATTATACTAGAGGCGGCATGGGGTGACAAACGAATATAAATGCCAGGTGCCGTGATTGGATTCTAATGAAGGATGCAGCTTTGCCGTGAAAGAGGAAGGGAGTTTTTTTATTTGCTTACCCTCCGGTTCCTGTTTTTCGGCTTTGCTGGGTAGAATTCAGTGCTTTGCTTACCCTCCACCACCTGGTTTTCGGCTTTGCTGGGTACGATTCGCTCCTTTGCTTACCCTCCACCACCTGGTTTTCGGCTTTGCTGGGTAGGATTCAGTGCTTTGCTTACCCTCCACCACCTGGTTTTCGGCTTTGCTGGGTACGATTCGCTCCTTTGCTTACCCTACAACTCCTGTTTTCCTGCTTTGCCGGGTACGATTTTACCACTTAATTTGTTACGGCGTTCTGCACAAAAAAACAGGCCCATCCGCCATAATAGCGAACAAACCTGCCGTTTTCCCTAAGGTTTATGAACAGCTCTACATCTCATCAGATGTCTGGCCAATTTGTTTTGCGCCATGAGAACTGCTTTTTGTTTCATCTGGAACGTGTTCCATTTTGAGCTTTTCATTTTCACTCAGCAGCTCGGCATTCTCTTTTTCAAGAGCCTTCACTCTCCGCTGCAGGGAAAAAATTCTGGTCAGTCCGGCAGAAGCAATCATCAGGCCGCCAAGCAGAACAGAGCCTAAAATAATCAGAATCAGAGGCCATCTGGCTTCTCCGAACAGATAATCCACTTCAACCGAATCCACGTTGATGACTGCAAAAACCGCTACAATAAGTGCAAATAGGATGGCAAAAAGAAAACTCCACTGTCTTTTCATCCTGTACTCCCCCTTTCTTTCGATTCTCTTTTATACCCGGATTTTCCAAACCGCAAAACATGGGGGCATAGAGAATCATTTTCCCATTCTACTATGATGTCCTTTTGTATGGAAAGCATGAATGTGTTCATCGGGTAAGGGGGAGCCTTCTGAAACTTGCAGCTTCAGCATCAATAACTGCTGTAAGCTTTAGTAAACACTCGCACATGTTCCTGCTTTAGGTTCATAATAACAATGTTTTTTGAATTGCCCGGAATGAGGCTGGCCGTACCACGTCGGCGGGCATGGCGCATATGGATTGAAATACCACAGAGCATATTTCGCCGGATGATCTCTCCAGGATTCCAAAGTTCTTCTGGCAAGCTTCTGTTCGGAGGATCTTGCTCTGTTGTAAAAGAGATTGCCTTTTTGAACCGCTTCAAACGAATAATTACCGCCCTGAACCTGGTAAATGACCTGCCTGATCGTTCTGACATCTTTAAAATCCAGACAATCCGCCACCGCCCGGTTGACAATGACATTGCCTACATACAGCATTCCCTGCTTTCCTTCCCCCTCTGCTTCTGCTCTCATCATTCTCGCCACTAAATCAACGTCTGCACTTGTGTATTTCACCCTTGGCATTTATATCACCCCATAATTAGTGTATGAGCAGGAGCCGCATTGATGCTATTTGGGGCCTTTTCTGAAGCTGCCGCATAAAACAAAAACCGCGGAATAGTTTCCGCGGTTCCCGTTAAACAATCGGTTCTTCCTGATCCTGTACTTTTTTCGCTTTGCTTTTCTTTTGGATCTCTCTCCACTTCCACATCATCCACAGCTGTGATGCGATGAACAGGGACGAATAGGTTCCTGAAATCAAGCCGATCAGAAGAGCAATGGAGAAGTTCCGGATTGAATCGCTTCCGAAAACAAGTAATGCGATGACACAGAAAACAACGGTCAGGACCGTGTTGACGGATCGCGTAAACGTCTGCTGAAGGCTTCGGTTTACAATGCTTTTCAAATCATCGTATGTTTTAACCTTGGTTTTCTTATAAAGCTCTCTGATCCGGTCAAATGTAACAATTGTATCGTTAATGGAATACCCCACGATCGTGAGTACAGCCGCGATAAACGTGATGTCCACTTCAAGCCTTGTAATGCTGAAAACTGCAATGATAAAGAAGGCATCATACAGCAGGGCAAGAACAGCAGCCACGGCCATTTTGTATTCGAATCTCAAGGATACATAGATAATGATTCCCAAAGAGGCTATAAGCACGCCGTACATCGCGTTTCTCGCCAGTTCTTTTCCTACTTCAGGAGATACCGTGCTGATGCTCGGTTCTTTGCCGTACTTTTCATTAAAGAAGTCTTTAACTTCAGCAATTTCCCCTTTATCAAGCACGCCTACGAACCTCGCAACCGCTGTCTGATTCTGACTGCCTGCAAACACGATATCTTTTGCTTCCAGATCAAGTGTTTCAAGATCTTTCTCTACTTCCTCGGCTGTAAGTGTCTTATCGGCTCCGATTTCAATGCGGGTACCGCTTGAAAAATCGATGCCAAGGTTCAGCCTGAAGATGATCAGCAGGACAAGACCCGCTGCAAGCAGGATGCCTGAAGCAGCAAAGAATTTTTTTCGGTGCTTAACAAAATCGACTTTATCAAATTTAGTCGGAGCATCCACATCTTCTGTTGATTTGCTCAGATCGATAATATCTTTTTTGTTCACGCCGAAATATCCCGGCTTTTTATCAAGCCATCTGCTTTCAACCAGTAATCCAAGCAGCAGTCTGCTCAGGAAAACGGACGTCAGGAAACTCATTAAGATACTGAGAATAAGACTTGTCGCAAATCCTTTGACAGCACTCGTTCCAAAGAAGAACAGCACACCGCCTGCAAGCATCGTCGTAATGTTGGCATCGAAGATTGTCGCAAACGACCTTCTGCTGCCCGCTCTGTAGGCTGACCGGATTGATTTTCCGAGTTTGATTTCTTCTTTTATCCGTTCATATGTAATGATGTTGGCATCAACAGCCATACCCACCCCAAGTATTAAAGCCGCAATACCCGGCAGTGTTAGAACAGCATTCATCCAGTCAAATACCTGCAGGACAAAAAACAGATAGGTTGAAAGAGTGACTACTGCGATAATCCCCGGCAAACGGTAGAAATACATCATGAACAGGAAAATAAACCCGATTCCAATGATACCTGCAAGAACCGTTGTCTGAAGCGCTTCTTCTCCGAATTGGGCTCCTACTGAAGTTGAGTAAGTTTCAACCAGCTTAACCGGCAGTGATCCTGCATTAAGAAGGTTGGCAAGATCTTTTGCCTCTTCTACGCTGAATTGACCCGTAATCGTTACATCTGTCGTATCAAATACTTCATTTACGTTTGGATTTGAAATGAACTTCGGCGACTCTTTTGATACTTCCTCTTTATAGGAATCACCTTCAGCATAATCAAGCCAGATAACAAGCTGATTTTCGTTTTGCGGCGCCATAGCAGAGATCTGCTGGGTTACCTTTTTGAATTTATCAGCGTCTTTCAGCTTTACAGCTACAATCGGCTCCTGTGTATCGGGGTCAAACGTCTGTTTAGACGCTCCCTCTACAAGGTCAGATCCATTCATCATCACCTTGTCATTCACGTCACGGAACGTCAGCTCAGCCTGTGTCGACAGAATCTCCCTCGCCTGATTCTGATCCTTTACACCCGCAAGCTGCACCCGGATCCGGTTTTCGCCTTCAATTTGAATGTTAGGCTCGCTTACACCCAGAACATTCGCTCTTTTTTGGAGGGCATTGACCGTACTGACAAGCGCGCTCCGGTCTATTTTATCCCCGTCATTAGCAGGCTCTACGTCATACAGGATTTCAAAGCCTCCCTGCAGATCAAGACCAAGGAGTATGTTCCCTGTTGCCTTGTTTCCAAAAGCACCAATTAAGCTTCCTACGCAAAGGACGAGTAAGAAAAAAACAATGATGCGTCCCTTTTTAACCATGTTGCATCCTCCTTAGAAAAAAACCGTTCAATATGTATTATTCTTTTGCCGTGCCTAGTTGTCTGCCTTCTTCACTGTCAAACCAGCTGCCCGATTTAAACGACTCAATCGTTGCAAACGTCATGAATTCACTTGGTTTTACAGCCATAATATCAGCTACCATTTCGTGAACCATCAGCTCGGTCTTCTTTTTCCACTTTTTATTTCTCAGGTAATTCCATATCTCTGATTCTGTCACATCGCCGTAGTCAAGAATCTTAAACTCTTCTGCTTTGCTGACAAGAGCCGGTTTCACGTGATGGCGGTATTTTTCAATTTCATCCTTTTGGGTCATGGCACGCTCCTCCATTCATTATGTATGCGTGATCGGGATTTTTACAGCGGCCATGCGCGAACATCTTGTCATGCTTGGCCAATCATAGCGCATATAGTTAATTGTATATGATTAGATGCTATTTGAGAAGGCGGGGAACGTGATGTCAAAGCAAACATTTTTACAGGGGACGCTCATTTTAATAGCCGCCGGCCTGATTACGCGTGTTCTAGGATTTATGAACCGGATTGTAGTCGCCCGATTTATAGGAGAAGAAGGCGTCGGACTTTATATGATGGCTATGCCGACACTTGTGCTGATCATCACCATTACTCAGTTTGGCCTGCCAGTGGCCATTTCCAAGCTTGTGGCAGAAGCAGAAGCGGAAGGAAATCAGAGGAAAATAAAAAAAATCCTGATTGTTTCTCTTGCAGTTACAGGCACTTTAAGCCTTTTATTTACGCCGGCCATCCTTTTTCTGGCCCCGTATTTATCAAATTCGCTGCTGACCGATCCTAGAACGCTCTACCCGCTGCTTGCCATTGCACCGGTTGTCCCGATCATTGCGGTATCTTCTGTCCTCAGAGGATATTTTCAGGGTAAGCAGAATATGCGGCCCGCTGCGATTTCACAAGTGCTTGAGCAGGTTGTGCGGATTTCTTTAATTGCCGTCTGCACGAAAACCTTTTTGCCTTACGGAATTGAATATGCTGCTGCAGGGGCGATGGCATCTGCTGTGGCAGGAGAGCTCATTTCCCTCTTGTATATGTTCTCCATGTTTAAAATGAAAAAGAAGTTCCGGGTACGCCGCAAGTTTTTCACTTCCCTGAAAGAAGGGAAAACAACCTTTCAGAACTTAATGAGCATCGCCCTTCCGACTACAGGAAGCCGCATGATCGGTTCGATTGCCTGGTTTTTCGAGCCAATCGTTGTGGCGCAGAGCCTTGCCATTGCAGGATTTACCGCCACAATGGCAACAAAGCAGTACGGAGAGCTGACAGGATATGCCCTGCCCCTTTTGATGCTCCCGTCATTTATTACGTATTCTCTCTCAACGGCTTTAGTTCCCGCGATAAGCGAAGCAATGGCCCAAAAAAAGCTGCACGTCGTTCAGCACAGGCTCCAGCAGGCCTTCAGGCTCTCTCTAGTAACCGGAGGATTTGCCGTCGTCATTCTGTACATCTATGCAGAACCGCTCATGAAAGCTATGTACGGCAGCAGCCATGCCGCTATTTTTGTTCAGGTCATGGCCCCGTTTTTTATCTTTTACTATTTCCAGGGTCCTCTCCAGGCAGTCCTGCAGGCGCTTAACCTGGCAAAGGCAGCCATGATCAACAGCTTCGTCGGCTCTGCGGTGAAAACCGCACTGATCTTTCTGCTGGCGACAAGACCGTCTCTCGGCATTATGGGAGCAGCGCTTGCCATTATGGCAGGCATCATGCTTGTCACGCTTCTTCATTTGGCAACAGTGATGAAAGTGATTTCCCTGACCATTAAAGTGAGTGAATATATCAGATGCTTTTTAACGATGATCTTATCCGGCATTGCAGGCTATTTCTTTTTCAAGATTCTGCCGCTCGGTTTGGGAATGAACCTGATTTTATCGGTTTGCTTCACTTTTTCGGTATACTGCATCCTGCTTGTTGCCTTCAGGCTTGTAATGAAAGACGATGTCGGCAGACTGCCGTTTATCGGCGGTCATCTTTCAAAATTTGTGCCGCGGTAATGCCTACTTGTCATCAATCAGATCTATAAAAAAAGTTTGTTTGTTGTGGGTGCAAAGTGAGATATTCTTCACATCAAAGTACCCGAGCTTTCTCAGCTGCTGTCTCAGCCATAAGTTCGTTTTTCCGATCCGGTACAGGTTTTCCTCCTGAATCAGTCCGTCCACAATAAGCGGCAGCTGCAGCTCCTGATGCTCGCTGCCATTCTCTTTTTTTATTACAGAGAGCTTGCCGGACGGTTCAAGAATGGCAAAATCAACCTCGCTTATATCATTCACATCCTTTTCTCTAAGCTGGGTCATGAGGTCATCGAAATTATAGCGCTGGGTTTTCATGGCATGCTCATTGATTTTCCCTCTGTCAATGATGATGGTCGGCTTGCCGTCGATCCATGCACGCACCTTTTGATTTTTCAGCGAAAAGTAGGCAAGGCTGATTTGAATGCCGAGAAGAAGAAACATTGGAATGATGGTATGTATCAGCGGATCATTCGTGTCTTCTATCGCCATGACCGCCATTTCTGCAATCATCAGAAAGACCACAAGATCCAATATACTGAGCTCCCCGATCTCCCGTTTGCCCATCAGTCTGAAAATAATCAGAATGAGCACGTACAGGAAAATGGTGCGTCCGATGATAATGAAATGCACTTCCATTTTTAAAGTCCTCCTTGCTGCATCGATACCTTTATTTTGAACGGATAAACCTTTTTCATGTAGAACAATTTCGATTCTATTTTTGCTTCATGTGAATAGGATGGTAGTAAGACGAGCGAAAACAAGCTAAGGAACAGAGGGGGAGATTAAAATGAATACACGCAGATGGGGAAAAGCCATCATGTATGGCTTATCAAGTATTTTAATCGCAGCGCTGGCTGTAAGCTTATTATTTTCTCTGCTGCTTAAATTCACTTCATTAACAGAGGATTCCATTAAGTGGGTTATTTTAGGCCTCTCATTTCTGGCTGTCTTTATAGGAGGATTTATAGCGGGCGGAAAAGGGAAAGAACGGGGATGGCTCGTTGGAGGCACAACAGCGCTTCTTTACACGCTGATCATTTTTTTCTTTCAGTTTTTGGGCTACGGCAAGACGTTTACAATGGAGCAGACGATGTACCACGGGGGATTTCTTGCGATCGCCATGCTTGGCGGCGTGATGGGAGTCAACTTGTCAGGTTCCAAATAGGCATAAAAAAAGAAGCGCCCGCGGGCGCTTCTTTTCTTTTTGCCGTATGTATTAGGCTTTTTCCATTGAGATGCCTTTTTGTTCAACAACGTCGCGGACTGCGCGGCGGTCAAATGTCAGACGGGATCCGTCTCCTGCTTTGATGACAACTTTCTCTTCATCGATTGAATCAACGATGCCATGCATTCCGCCGATTGTAACGACTTTGTCGCCTTTAGACAGACTGTCCTGCATTTCACGCACTTTTTTCTGCTGCTTCTGCTGAGGACGAATCAGCAAAAAGTAAAAAATCGCAAACATCAGTATCAGCGGTCCAACTGTAGTCAATAGTTCCATTTTTTTCACCCCTTTCAAGTCTCTCATCTGCAGTGCAGACACCGTATCTATGAAGCCGCCTGCATAGCAGGCAGCCGAACTAACTAGAAGTTTTTCGCGTTTGGTTTATTAAACCCGTACTGCTCGAAGAATTCATCTCTGAAATCCCCGAGGCGGTCTTCGCGGATTGCCTGTCTCACCTGCTCCATTAAGTTTAACAGAAAATGAAGGTTATGGTAAGAAGTTAATCGGATGCCGAATGTTTCATCACATTTCATGAGATGGCGGATATAGGCGCGGCTGTAATTGCGGCATGTATAGCAATCGCAATTCTCGTCAATCGGACCGTAGTCACGGGCAAATGCTGCGTTTTTGACGACCAGGCGGCCTTTGCTTGTCATAAGGGTTCCATTGCGCGCAATGCGTGTAGGAAGCACACAGTCAAACATATCAATGCCTCTTACCGCCCCGTCAATCAGTGAATCAGGCGAACCTACGCCCATCAAATAGCGCGGCTTATCAGAAGGCAATAGCGGTGTTGTAAACTCAAGCACGCGGTTCATCACATCTTTCGGCTCTCCGACTGACAGCCCTCCGACTGCGTAACCAGGGAAATCCATCGAAATCAGATCTCTTGCGCTCTGTTTCCTGAGCTCCTCATATTCTCCGCCCTGAACGATTCCGAAAAGACCCTGATCGTTTGGACGTTCATGTGCAGTCAGACAGCGCTCTGCCCATCTGCTTGTCCGCTCAACAGATTTTTTCATGTAATCATACTCTGCCGGGAACGGAGGGCATTCATCAAATGCCATCATTATATCTGATCCCAGGTCATTTTGGATCTGCATCGCTTTTTCAGGAGACAGGAAAAGCTTGTCGCCATTCAGATGGTTTCTGAAGTGGACGCCCTCTTCTTCGATCTTTCGGAATTCACTTAAACTGAAGACCTGGAAACCGCCTGAATCTGTCAAAATGGCGCGGTCCCAGTTCATAAACTTATGAAGGCCGCCCGCTTCTTTGACAATTTCATTTCCTGGACGAAGCCATAAATGATACGTATTGCTTAAAATAATGCCTGCTCCCATTTGAACAAGCTCTTCCGGAGACATCGTTTTAACCGTCGCAAGCGTTCCCACCGGCATAAAAACAGGCGTTTCAAATGACCCGTGCGGTGTATGGACCCGTCCGAGCCTAGCTCCTGTCTGCTTGCACGTTTTAATTAATTCATAGCGAATTGGTGGATATGACACCTTTTTTCCTCCTTCAAGGCAGTATTTCTAGATGATCAGCATGGCATCGCCAAAGCTGAAGAACCGGTATTTTTCCTTAACAGCCGTTTCGTAGGCATGCATGACGTGCTCTCTTGTTGCAAGAGCACTGACGAGCATAATCAGGGATGATTTAGGCAAGTGGAAATTGGTCACCATGCCGTCGATTGCCTTGAATTCATAGCCGGGATAAATGAAAATGCTGGTCCAGCCGCTGTCTTCCTTAAATGTACCGTTATTTGCAGACGCGATTGTTTCAAGAGTGCGGGTCGACGTCGTTCCGACAGAGATGATCCGGCCGCCTTTTTCCCTGACCTGATTTAGCAGCTGGGCAGTGCCTGCGCTCATCTGATAGAACTCGGCATGCATTTCGTGCTCTTCCACAACGTCAGCACTAACCGGACGGAATGTACCGAGGCCGACATGCAGCGTAATAAACGCAAGATGGACTCCTTTTTCTTTCAGAGCTTCAAGAATCTCTTCGGTAAAATGAAGACCGGCCGTAGGGGCTGCAGCAGACCCGACCTCTCTTGAGAATACCGTCTGATAACGTTCCTGATCATCAAGCTGTTCTTTAATGTACGGCGGCAATGGCATTTTACCGAGAGAGTCAAGCGCCTCATAAAAAATACCCTCGTACTTGAATTCAAGCATTCTGCCTCCGTGATCAGCCTCTCCTGTGCAGACCGCACGCAAAATGCCGTCGCCAAATACGATTTCAGTTCCGACTTTCACGCGTTTGGCAGGCTTCGCAAGAACTTCCCATACATCTCCCTGTTCCTGTTTTAACAAGAGCAGTTCAATTTTGGCGCCTGTATCTTTTTTCTCGCCAATGAGTCTTGCAGGCAGAACACGTGTATTGTTTAAAACAAGACAGTCGCCTTCATGAAAATAATCAATAATCGACTTAAACTTGCCATGTACCACCGATCCGGATTCTTTATCAAGCACCATCAGTCTTGACGCGTCCCGCTCGAGCAGCGGAACCTGCGCGATCAATTCTTCAGGCAAATCAAAATCAAACAAATCTACTTTCATTATTTCTCACCTTTTCCGTTATGCAAATCTCTAGTGTTTTGGAACTTCCATTTGAAAGTGATGATAAACTGCATCTGTTACCATTCTTCCCCTAGGAGTCCGCTGTATAAAACCAATCTGCAAAAGATATGGTTCATATACATCTTCAATCGTGTGCGATTCTTCGCCTATTGTAGCAGAAATCGTGTCGAGTCCCACGGGTCCGCCTTTAAATTTTTCAATAATGCCCATCAGCAGCTTGTGATCGATATGATCAAGGCCAAGTCTGTCCACCTGCAGCCTTTCAAGCGCTTCATTTGCGAGGCTGCCTGTAATGGCCGGTTTTCCGAGAACCTGAGCAAAGTCTCTTACCCTTCTGAGCAGCCTGTTCGCTATCCTCGGAGTCCCCCGTGACCTGCGCGCGAGTTCAAGTGATGCTTCTTTTTCGAGGCCAATGCCAAGAATATCCCCTGTCCGTTCGGCAATCAGGGAGAGCTGCTCTTCATTGTAGTACTCAAGACGGCTTAATACACCGAAACGGTCCCTGAGGGGGGCAGTCAGCAGGCCGACTCTTGTTGTAGCTCCAATGAGCGTAAACGGGGGCAGATCAAGACGCACGGACCGAGCTTGCGGTCCTTTTCCAATGACAATATCAAGACAGAAATCTTCCATTGCAGGATACAGCACTTCTTCAATGGAACGCTGAAGGCGGTGAATTTCATCAATAAATAAAACATCACCGGGTTCAAGGGCGGTCAGAATGGCGGCAAGGTCGCCCGGCCTTTCAATGGCCGGTCCTGAAGTCGTTCTGATATTTACGCCCATTTCATTTGCTATGATGGTGGCAAGGGTCGTTTTGCCAAGCCCGGGAGGCCCGTAAAGAAGCACGTGATCCAGTGTTTCGCTTCTCATCTTTGCTGCTTCAATAAACACCTTAAGATTATCCTTTACTTTATCCTGCCCAATGTACTGTGATAAAGTCCTCGGTCTCAGGGAGAGCTCAAGAGCTCCTTCATCAAGCTCCGCTTCACCGGAAACAAGACGTTCGTCCATAAATGATCACCTTACTTTAATAGCTTTTGCAACGCTTTTTTCACATACTGGTCTGTGGAAAGCTCCTCTTCCATCAGAGCAGGAACAACTTTGCTGATTTCCCGTTCTGCATAACCTAGAACCTTCAGGGCTTCAAGTGCTTCACTCAGTGATTTGGAGGCTGTTTCTGTTGCAGCATGCTCTTCGTGGGTAAATAAGTCAGGAGCAAGCCCGCCTGCTATGTCTCCAAGCTTTCCTTTAAGATCGAGAATGATTTGTCTCGCCGTTTTTTTGCCTACTCCCGGAAATTTCAAAAGGAATTTTTCATCCTCATTCTCTATGGCTCCGACTACTTGTGACGGATTCCCGGAAGCAAGTATCGCAAGAGCTCCTTTAGGACCAATGCCTGTCACATTTAAAAGCTTCATAAATAAGGCTTTTTCTTCTCTTGTATGAAAACCGTACAGCGCGAGGATATCTTCTCTGACATGCTGATACGTATAGATCGTCACTTCCGAGGAACGGCTGCGCTGGTAGCTGAATGGGTTAGGAGTGTGAACTTGATAGCCAATGCCCCCGCGGTCAATCACCACATACTCGGGAGTCACCAGATCAATGGTTCCTTTTATAAATTCGATCAAACTTTTCACCTCTTTATAACTGTACCTCATTGTAACATACTTTTTTTCTCTGACTGTAGTATTAAACAGCGGATTTTGACTAAAGAAAACAAAAAAATGCACCCGTTCAAAAGATCGGGCACACAAGACAGCTTCAGTTCACCTCTGCGGGTGACGAATAGGCTTTATAGGATTGTATGACTTTTAAGTAATGGTCTTTCGACTGGATGCGAATGCCGTGTCTCAGCTCGTCATGTTTCCGGGTCTCGAGCTTCCCTACATCAATCTGGAAGAAGGAATGGATGATCTCTGACGCATCATCAGGCTTGCCGTTGAAAATAGAAAATACCCCTTCTGATGAAAGGCCGAAATACCCGTTTGCTTTTAACAATGGGGAGATATCATCAACTTCTTTTTGAAAAATGATCTGATTATCATCCTGATCGACAAGCTGCCAGCCTTCATACTTAGCCCAGAAATCTTCCATCGCGAGGATGGTTTCTGTTTTAACCTCTTCGCTGATCTCCCCGTCAAGGTAGATCCGTTCAAGAACCACTGTCACAGTCAGGGGACCGCTGACTTCATAGGCCTGATCGTCATTGCCGGCTGCATCGTACGGTTCATGCACAGCAGGAAAAGAAAGAAAAAAGATTCCAATGAACGCAACTGCAGCTGTAAACAGGAAACGATGAGATGACATCATCTTTTACACCCCCATCCATTTACCGTTCTGGTAAAGAAATATTGATTCCTTACTAGTTTGACCATTATTAGCAGGTTTAACCATAGAAAAGCGGAATCAGCCGTTTAGCTCCGATAGGCAGATAAGAAATCACCGGAAAAGTCCGGTTTTGACTTTTTCGGGGATTTCGTTCTGGCGGAGGAGCTGGCTGATGGAGCTGGACACCATAGAAAAGCGGAAGCGCTCGTTTAGCTCCGGGAGTCAGATAAGGAAACAGCGGAAAAGGCGCTTTTTGCCTTTGCCGATGGTTCCGTTCTGACAGAGGAGCTGAGCGCTGGAGCTGGACACCATAGAAAAGTCCGAATCAAAATCGGACAAATTAAAAAGAGGCGCACTGAGGCACCTCTTTTCAGCCATTATCGGGCTTGCTGAACGGGCTTATTCATCATGTTCCCAATATCATCAAACAAATCACGGATATCAGCATCGATGGACTTTTTATCCTGCCCATTTTCGATATTGTCGTTGATTGTTCTCACACGGGAAAATGTTCCTTCATCTGTGACAACCTGTACGTCTTTTCCATTGGCGGCAGGTTTTACGGCATCCATTACTGCATTTTTCACATTTTTGTCATTCTTGTCGTCCGTGTCAACAGCAACAAGAACCTGGTCTCCATTTACAAGGGTGCGGACGTCGTCAACGTTTTTCACATCTGCAGCCCGCTCAGAAACCTTTTTAGCCAAAGCTTTCTCATTGTCATTGTAATAGCTGATCTGCTTTACCTGACCATGATAATTTTCATCGTTGCGGCTGAAACGATTATCTCTCTCGAGCATGCCGTCTTCATTTGAAAGCGGCGCAGTGGGATTATCCATTCTTCCATTATGAAAAGCAGTATCCCGATCGTTTACTTTTGTAAAGTAATTATCGTTCATATCGCCTTCCATCATTTCAGTCAGAGGTCCATCATTATCTACGTTGTCTGCATTGCCATTATTGCCTCGGTGCTCATTTGAATAATAGCCGATCGGTCTGGCATTATCATTGTAGCGCGTATCGAGCGCGCCTTCGTTGTTGTTGTTACATGCAGCGAGACCTGATGCAGCGACAGCAATTACAGCAAAAGCAGTAAGTTTATGCCTCAATATAAAAACCCCCTGATTTTTCTGATGCGAGCAAAACCGCTCTTGTATAGGTTGCTCGTTCAGGAGGGGATTAACCTGTTAGTTAAAGGTAAGTTCTTTAAATAATGGAGAGGAATTTTCACTTGTACCAGCTGCTGATTTTATTAAAAAGCATAAAAAAAAGAGACGAACAGATCCGTCTCTTCAGGCGACATTAGTCTTCTTCTTCTTCGTCAAATCTTGGCATGGCAAACTGATCACTCTGACCGAATTGGCCAGGCATCCCTCCGAATTGCCCCTGACCGCCCGGCATTCCTCCGAATTGGCCAGGCATTCCGCCAAATTGTCCTTGACCAAACTGACCTGGCATTCCGCCAAATTGACCAGGCATGCCCATTCCGTACCCCGGCTGGCCTCCGAACCCCGGTCCAGGTCCTCCGCATCCGCAATCCTCTTTATCCATTGCAGGACTGACTTGAGGCGGCTGGTTGTTATCCGGCGCTCCTCCGTATGCCCCCATCACTTGACCTGGCATGTTTGGCGCTCCGCCATATGCACCCATTACTTGACCAGGCATGTTTGGCGCTCCGCCATATGCACCCATTACTTGACCAGGCATGTTTGGCGCTCCGCCGTATGCCCCCATTACCTGACCAGGCATAGGTCCGCCGCCATATCCTCCCTGTTGAGGATATCCGAAACCCGGTCCAGGCATGACTGGGGATACCGGTACACATCCAGGCGGATATCCATAGCCCGGTCCTCCGAATCCCGGTCCGCCAAATCCTGGTCCGCCTCCATACCCTGGGGCTCCTCCAAATCCTGGACCCCCAAATCCTGGTCCTCCGAATCCAGGTCCGCCAAATCCAGGCTGCTGCGGGCTGTATGCACCCATTACATCATCATCGTCATCGTCATCAAACGGCATTTGCTGAGGCATTCCCTGCATTCCGCCATAAGGCTGCATTTGCGGGTATCCTCCAAATCCAGGGCCGCCGCCGAAACCAGGTCCGCCGAATCCCGGTCCGCCACCGAATCCCGGACCTCCAAACCCTGGTCCGCCAAATCCAGGTCCAGGCATGACCGGTGATACTGGATAACAGTCATCTCCTCCTGGTCCCTGATCCATCGCTCCGGCAACCATGCCCGGATTCTGGAACGGCGCTCCCTGCTGGCCTGGAAATCCTTGACCCTGACCCGGGAATCCCTGAGGGCTTTGCTGGCCGGGACCTCCCTGATAGGCACCCATTACCCCTTGCTGAGGCATGCTTGGTTTGTTTTCCATGTCTTTATCAGCCTCCTCTTTGCTTGCCGGCGATACATATTTCGGTTTTTCTTTTTCGGCAGGTTTCTCAGCCGGTTTTTCAGCCGGCTTCATCATTTCCGGCATGACATTTGACGGCTTAGGCGGCAGCTGTGGCTGAGGCGCCTGAGGCATCATCGCCATATTCAGCATGTAATAGTTGTTAATATCAAGCTCCGGATAAGCCGGCTGCTTCATATTAGGTACTGGCGGTACATAAGGGACAGATGGTTTTTCTTTAGGAACTTCTTTTGGTTTCGTATCCGCCTCACCCATGACTTGCTTCGGTTTTTCCTTTGAAAAAGGATGTTCTGATTTCGGCATTTCTTTTTTGCCTGAAAAATTAAGCTTCGTTTCGTTTTTCACAGGCACGCCGCCGGTTGGAACCTTTATTTTCATTCCCGGCATAATTAAATCAGGATTGCTGAGCTGAGAATTCATTTTTTTCACTTCTTCAAAGTCTACACCATATTTTTTGGCAATCTTCCAAAGGGTATCGCCTTTTTGAACAATGTGGATTTTCAACCTTTCCCCCTCCTATGCTTGAAACTTTATCGCATATGATTAGCAGGCAATGATGCCATTCTTCTTCATCACAACTTATGCTTGTGAAGACAAATATATGTTCAGGGGAAAAGAAAAAACTGACAAACCTAAGGCCTGCGCAAGCATCTTTGCTTACTCGGCCAAATGTCTGCCAGTTATGGGTTAGACGTGTTCAAGCATCCTCTCTAGAGCAAGAACAGCATCCTTTGCTGTATGTTCATCAACGCGAATCTGATTGACCGGTTTTCCTTGCGCAATTCCCTCAAGTGACCAAAGCAGGTGCGGGAGATCAATACGGTTCATTGTCAAACAAGGGCACATGAACGGATTCAGCGAAACAATCTCTTTGTCAGGATGCTGATCAATGATCCTCTTAACAAGGTTCATCTCTGTTCCGACTGCCCATTTGCTTCCAGGCTCTGATGCCTCGATGACATCGATAATGTACTTGGTAGAGCCTGCAAGATCGCTTGCCGCCACAACTTCCCTGCTGCATTCAGGGTGAACAATAATGTTCATATCGGGCTTCGTACTTCTGATATGCTCAATGTTCTGCACGGTGAATTTCTCATGTACAGAGCAGTGGCCCTTCCATAGAATCACAATAATTTCTTCGGGATTGCCGTCACATTCAAGCTCATTTGTATGAGGGTTCCAGACAGCCATTTTCTCAAGAGGAATGCCAAGGTTATAAGCTGTGTTTCTTCCAAGATGCTGATCAGGCAAAAAGAGAATTCTTTCCTTCTGCCCGAAAGCCCAGCTAAGCATTTTTTCCGCATTTGAGGATGTGACCGTTGCACCACCATTTCGTCCGACAAACGCTTTAATGGCAGCCGTTGAATTCACATATGTCAGCGGAAGGATGGTGTCGCCAAACAATTCCTGAAGCTTGATCCATGCCTGCTCTGTCTGGCTGATATCCGCCATATCGGCCATCGAGCAGCCGGCCCTCAAATCCGGCAAAAAGACCTTCTGCTGTTCAGTTGTCAGCATATCGGCTGTTTCAGCCATAAAATGCACGCCGCAAAAGACGATGTACTCTGCTTCTTTGTTTGCAGCTGCCGCCTGTGCAAGCTGCAGGGAATCACCCGTTATATCCGCAAACTGAATCACTTCATCTTTTTGATAATGATGGCCGGGAATCAGCAGTTTTTTCCCGTACCTTTCTTTAATTGCTTTCACTCGTTCAATCATTTCGTTTTCGCTTAGCTCTTTATAGTGCGGCGGCATTTTTTCATTTGTTTCAAATTGAAGCATATCCAAAACGTTCATGTCACGTTCCCCCTTCTATTCTACATTCATGCTCAAATCAAGCGCTTTTGCGGAATGAGTCAGCATACCGAGTGAAACATAATCCACTCCTGTGCGCCCGTAATCTGCTAAATTTTCAAGCGTTATGCCCCCTGATGCTTCTGTAATGATGGATTCAGGTGTGATGGCTGCAAATGCTGCCGCTTCATCCGGGGTCCGGTTATCAAACATAATGATATCTGCGCGTGCCGAGATGGCCTCGTGCAGCTGCTGTTCCGTTTCAATCTCAACCTCAATTTTGATCATATGACCGGCATGCGCTCTTGCTTTTTGAACCGCTTCAGCTATTGAACCCGCGCTTGCAATATGGTTATCTTTCAGCATGATGCCGTCATACAGTCCAAATCTGTGGTTGTACCCTCCTCCGCACCTGACTGCATATTTTTCAATCATTCTGAGGCCCGGGGTCGTTTTTCTTGTATCGCAGATTTTCGTATGATCTGAATTCAGCAGCTTTACCGCCTGATTGGTCAGCGTCGCAATTCCGCTCATCCGCTGCAGGAGATTCAGCACGACTCGCTCTCCTGTCAATATGGATGCAATCGGTCCGGTCAGGACAGCCGCCTTTTCGCCCCTGGAAATGGCCTCTCCGTCCCGCTTCAGAACCTGGACTGTAACCCGCGGGTCTAACACGGCATATCCGGCTTTCACCACGTCTGCACCGGCGAAAATGCCATCTTCCTTCGCACGGATAACGGCAGAACCTGTCTGGCCTTCCGAAAAAATAAACGTGCTCGTTGCATCAAAATCTCCGATGTCTTCTGCAAAAAAACCTTCCAGCTGCTTTTTTAATTTAAGTAAATTCAATGATCTTCACCTCTGAATGTTGTTGATAGCTGCACCCTTTTTTCGAAAGAAGAATTTGTTTTTTCAGCCAGAATGCATCATTTGAATCTGGAAAATCCAATCTGCAGTGACCCCCTCTGCTTTCTGTCCTCTGCAAAGCAGCAGATATAATCAGCCAGCCTGATGTCATCATGTTAAGACGTTCAGCATGATCATTTGTGAGGTCTTTCACATTAATAGCCCAATACGGCTTCAGCCATTTTTCAAACCAGTGCAAGGCTTTCGCAAGCTCTTCCTCCGTCCGTTCAATTCCCGCATATGCGGTCATAACCTGCTGAATGTCTTCCCGTTCCGGCAATTCGATGTCTGGAGGATATGAGAATACTTGTGTATCCATATTTAGATCAACTGTTTCTAGGATGCTCTGAATCTTGTTTGCCAGACGCTTTCCGAAGACCAGACCTTCAAGCAGGGAGTTGCTCGCCAACCTGTTTGCCCCATGAACCCCCGTGCACGCCGTTTCTCCTGCAGCATAAAGCCTGCTGACAGATGTCCGGCCATGCAGATCGGTCTTGATGCCGCCCATTAAAAAATGCATGCCCGGCGCCACCGGGAGCAGTCCGTTTTCCATTACTATGTTATATTTCCGGCACATCGCCGTAATGGTCGGAAACCGTTCTTCAAAGTTTAAAACCGGCAGGATGTTCAGATAAACGCTGCGCCCTTTTTTGATCTGCGAAAAGATAACGCGTGCAACGATGTCTCTCGGCGCAAGGTCTTTAAGAGGATGGATGCCTTCCATGATCCGTTCGCCCAAATCATTTTGAAGAAAGGCCCCTTCACCTCTTACTGCTTCAGAGATCAGTCCGGCACACCCTCCGCCTGCAAGCAGCATCGTCGGGTGAAACTGGGTAAATTCCATATCCGCAAGCACCGCGCCTGCTCTGTATGCAAGGGCAAGGCCGTCTCCTGTAATGCCGTCCGCATTCGACGAGTGCTGATACAGCTTTCCGCATCCGCCTGTTGCAAGTATCGTATGCTGTGCCGTATGCCTGTTTACAAGTCCGTTCTGAGATCTTGAAACAGCACCGAGACATATTCCGTTTTCTACAATCAATTCAACCACCATTTCATTTTCAAGAATGACCGTGTTTTCATTCAGACAAGACAAAAGAAAGCGCATCATCGCTCTTCCTGTGGCATCTCCCCCTGCGTGGAGAATTCTGCTGAAGCTGTGAGCGCCTTCCATGCCGAGAAGGAGCTCGCCTCTGCTGTCCCTGTCAAAAGGAAGCCCTTTTTCCGCCAGTGAAAGAACGTCTTTTGCTCCCTCCCTGACAAGCAGCTCAACTGCCTCTTCATCATTATGAAAATGGCCGGCATTAAGCGTATCCTCCGAGTGGCTCCTGTAACTGTCATTTGCACGAATGGCTGCAGCAATCCCGCCTTGAGCAAGCATTGAATTGCTGCTGACTTTCGCCCCTTTGGTGAGGATGGTCACATGTTTCGTTTTTTGCAGCTGACAAGCTGCAGATAAGGCTGCGATGCCGCTTCCAATGATTAATACGTCCGTTTGAGGCAAAAAAATAACCCCCATTCTTTACAAGTGTCTTGACACCTATATTTACACAAAACTAAACTAATGACAAGAGATTTTTTTGGAGGAGAGAATGGGATGATCTATCTTGATTACGCAGCAGCAGCTCCGCTCAGCGAAGAGGCTCTTCATGTTTTTTCTGAAGCGTCCAGGAAGGCGTTTGCCAACAGCAACAGTCTTCATGATGAGGGAGATCTGGCCGGTTCATTGCTTGAGGCATGCCGCAGCAAACTAGCAGGACTTATAGGCGGCACGGCTAAGGGAATTTGCTTTACATCAGGCGGCAGCGAGTCTAATGTGCTTGCTGTTGACACTCTTTTGGCGAATGCGGAGGGAAAGAATCACATCATTGCATCCGCATTAGAACATTCGTCGATCTATAACTACTTGACGTTTTTACAGAGGAAAGGCTATGAGGTAACATTTTTAATGCCGGACAATCATGGTAAACTACATGTGGACAGCATTAGAGAAGCACTGCGCGAGAACACCGCCCTAGTGACCGTTCAGCACGTAAATTCGGAGATAGGATGTATTCAGAATCTGCAGGAGATTGGTGAGTGGCTTTTAAAACAGCCGGTTTATTTTCACAGTGACTGTGTTCAGTCTTTCGGGAAGGTCTCTCTTAAGGCTGATGAATGGGGGCTTGATGCAGTGTCCCTTTCAAGCCATAAAATATACGGGCCAAAAGGGGTCGGCTGTTTATATTTAAATCCGAAACATGTTTTAAAACCGTACATTCACGGGGGAACACACGAAAATGGGTTCAGGGCAGGCACCGTAAACGTTCCCGGTATCGCAGCTTTTGCAGCTGCAGCTGAACAGGCATGTTCGGGTATGGAATCTGAATCTTTAAGGCTCAGCGAATTGCGGGACGTTTTTTTCGAGATGCTGAAGCCCTTTAGAGATCATGTGCACATCATCAATGAGCACAGCCCAGATCAGGTGCCGTCGATTATCGGCCTTCACATAAAAGGAATCGAAGGGCAGTACATGCTGCTTGAGAGCAACCGGAGAGGCGTGGCCATTTCAACAGGAACGGCCTGTCAAATCGGCATGCAGGAGCCTTCCAGAGCTCTTCTTTCCACCGGCTTGCCGCCTCAGGCTGCCCTGCAGTACATCAGGATCTCAACAGGTAAATACACCACGGCTGATGATCTGAAAAAAATGGCCGGCATTATCGGCCGGACGCTCAGTGAAAGACAGGCAGAAAGGACGTAAGAAAGAATGAAAATTCCGGGTAATGAAAGAAGAAATGTGATCCTTAACTGGCTGAAGGAAGCGGATGAACCGCTGAAGGGGAGTGAGATTGCGCAGCGGACCAATGTGAGCAGACAGGTCATTGTGCAGGATATCTCTCTTCTGAAAGCTCAAAATGAACCGATTCTTGCCACAAGTCAGGGCTATGTGTATGTCATGCAGGACAAAGAAGAGCTGCCTGTTTACAAGCGGATCATCGCAAGCAGCCACGGCCCTGAAGCAACAGAAGAAGAGCTGAACCTGATTGTGGATCACGGGGTAACAGTCAGGGATGTGATCATTGAACATCCTGTCTACGGGGAACTGACGGCCTCGATCATGGTCAGCAACCGCAAGGAAGTCAAAGATTTCATCAAAAAAATTGAAGACCGCAACGCCGCCTACTTGTCTCAGCTGACAGAAGGCCTCCACCTTCACACCCTGGCAGCAGACAGGCAGGAAAAAATAGATGAAGCGTGCGATGCACTGAAAGTGGAAGGATTTTTAGTGGATGAAGACGATTAAAAGTAAAAAACCGGCCTGAAGCACAGGCCGGTTTTTTAAATGGCATAAGCCGAATATGTCCCTAAAATCCTGACTCCGCAGCCAAGGGCTTCAAGCTCTGCCGTTGCACCCGGGATAAGGACTTCATCTAATTGCATATCAATGTCCACGATAAAAAAGTAATTGCCGAGGCCCGTTTTCATCGGCCGTGACTCAATCTTTGAGAGATTGAGCTTTCTCCATGAAAAGGCTGAGAGCACCTGATGCAGGGCTCCTGACTGATCGGACGGAAGGGTGATCATCAGGGTTGTTCGGTCAGTTACTTTCCTTAAATTTGTTCTGAAGGATGCTGCCTTGTCGGGATGAAGCACGGCAAAGCGCGTATGGTTATGAGGATAATCGTGAATATCCTTCCTGACCATCTTCAGCCCGTATTCCTCTGCTGCCAGCTCATTTGCAATGGCCGCAACTTTTTCTTCAGGATGTTCCTGTATGTATTTTGCAGCAGCACCGGTTGAGGCGGCATTTTCGTAGGCTGCATCCGGAAGCTCCCGGTGCAGGAATTTATGGCACTGGGCAATGGCGTGAGAGTGGGAGTATACTTTCTCCGTCTCTTCCCAGCAATGTTCTCTTTCAGGATGCACCAATAAATGCTGCTGGATCGGGGCAACAATCTCCCCTACAATCGGCAGCGGCTGTTCGTGCACGAGGTAATCCACTGTTAAATTAACAGATCCTTCAAGAGCATTCTCAAGCGGAACGACCGCCACATCGATTTCACCAGCCGCAACGGCATCTATGCATTTTGGTATATTCAAAAACGGAATCTGCTCTGCTTCATCTTCAAAATATTTCGTCACTGCAAGATGGGTAAATGTAGCTACAGGCCCTAAATAGCCAACCTTAAAAGACATACTCCTAATCCTCTCCTCTAAGCTCCAGATCCTAATATCTCTACTTTCTCAACAAATTCAAGCCGTTTAAGCTTTGCCATGACACTGTTTATATCTTCTCTCATTCCATTTGTGTTCAGGGACAGCGTGACGTTAGCCCTCCCCTGAAGAGGAATGGTCTGGTGAATCGTCAGAACATTGCACCCTGCCGATGCGACAACTGCAAGCAGCTGGGACAATGTGCCGGAACGGTCCTCAAGATGGAAGAAAAGGGTAATAATCCGTTCATTCACCATGGTGTGAAACGGAAAAACGGCATCACGGTATTTATAATAGGCGCTTCTGCTCATATCCACACGCTGAACAGCTTCTGCAACCGATTCCGCTTTTTTCCGCTCAATGAGCTGCTTCACTTCTAGTGTTTTTCTCATGGCTTCCGGCAGAACATCTTCTCTTACTAAAAAAAAGGTTTCTTCTTTCATGACCTTCTCCTTTATGAAAACTGCACTTTTTTCCTTTTGAAAAAAGAAGAGCAGGCAATCGCTCTTCTTTCATGACTATTCAACAAATTCAAATTCAAAATCAAGCAGGCGCACAATATCGCCGTCTTTCGCTCCGCGCTGACGCAGGGCTTCATCGACACCAAGTCCGCGAAGCTGTCTTGCAAAGCGGCGGATGGATTCCTCGCGCTGGAAGTTTGTCATTTTGAAGAGATATTCAACTTTCTCCCCTGTAACATTAAACGTGCCGTCGCTGTCACGGTTAATTTCAAACTCCGCTGCCTCTTTATCAAATTTATAAAGGACACGGTGATCAGACAGATCCTCTTCCTCATAAAGAGGGAACTCAGGCGTCTTCTCAATCGTATTCATCACTTCATAAAGCAGTTCGCGAACACCTTCGCGGGTAATGGCTGAAACAGGGAAAATCGGAAGGTCGTCCTCGAGCTTCTCTTTGAAGATCTTCAGATTTTCTTCTGACTCAGGCATGTCCATTTTGTTGGCGACAATAATCTGCGGTCTTTCAGTCAGGCGCAGGTTGTATTCTTTCAGCTCCGCATTGATCGTCAGATAATCCTCATAAGGATCACGGCCTTCGCCGCTCGACATGTCAATCACATGCACAATGACGCGTGTGCGCTCAATGTGGCGGAGGAACTGGTGACCAAGTCCAACACCTTCATGCGCCCCTTCGATCAGACCAGGAAGATCTGCCATAACGAAGCTGCGGCCATCGCCCGTTTCCACCACTCCAAGGTTTGGAACTAGCGTTGTAAAGTGGTATTCTGCAATTTTCGGCTTTGCCGAACTAACAACAGAAAGAAGCGTTGATTTTCCTACGCTCGGAAAACCGACCAGACCTACATCTGCAAGAAGCTTAAGCTCCATGATGATGTTGCGCTCCTGACCAGGCTCACCGTTTTCAGAAAGCTCCGGTGCCGGGTTGGCAGGAGTGGCAAAACGGCTGTTTCCGCGTCCTCCGCGTCCGCCTTTTGCAATAACAGCCTGCTGGCCGTGCTCTGTTAAATCAGCAATAACCGTTCTTGTTTCTTCTTCCATCACAACGGTGCCCGGCGGAACTTTGACAATCATCGCCTCCGCATTTCGCCCGTGCTGGTTTTTGGACATGCCGTGCTGTCCGCGGTCTGCTTTAAAGTGGCGCTGATAGCGGAAATCCATCAGTGTGCGCAGTCCTTCTTCCACCTGGAAAATGACATCTGCGCCTTTACCGCCGTCTCCGCCTGCAGGTCCGCCCTTCGGCACGTATTTTTCTCTGCGGAACGCGACAAGGCCATTGCCCCCGTCTCCGCCTTTCACATATATTTTCACCTGATCTATAAACATGGTAATCCTCCGTCCAAGCCAATTATGCAAGTTCAACCGCAACGGTCAATTCATTCGGGGAAAGCTCATAGTGCTTCACTTCAACCCCGCTTTGCTCATTTGCTTTCAGCCAGTTTAATAACAGTGCTTTATCTGTTATTATGCCGTTAAAGTCAAAAAAGAACCGGGCTTGTCTTTGATTGGCTTCTGTTTCTATTGTAATGCTCATATGATTTTCAGCGCAGCGGTCCGCAGCATCATCAAGAATCTGAAAGAATTGTCCGCACCAATCTGTAGCTGTCTGATCGAGTTCAGACAGATCACACGCAGTGCCGAGCACCTCGTATTCGAGGGCATACTGATGCCTGTGCCAGTTGAACGTCATCAGCATACTCGCAAACGAAAGCATCTTCAGATTGCAGAGCTTTGATTCATTCTGGGATTCAATCACAATTTCTTCGATAATCTGCTGTACGCGGTCATATTTATTCAGCGTTATGTTTCCTTTTAGTAACTGAAGTTTATTCATCCAGTCGTGGCGGGAATGACTCAGCACCTCGACAATATTCCACTCTTCATTTGTTTTTTTCATGTCGGCACTCCTGCTCCCTTATCTTTCTCTATTCATTTCTCTAGGAGTTTCAACTTGGAAACTGAATGTCGTACTAAATTATAACAAACAATCCAGGGGAAAATAAGGGCAATTTGAAAAAAGCAGAAGGAATCAGCTAGATGGGGGGTATTGAATGAGGCTGCCATCGTTTGCATTTAATAAACAAAAGAAAAACTCTAACCGGGGGCTAGAGTTTTCCTAAAGAAATTATGCTTCTTGTGCTACAGGATATACGCTAACTTTTTTGCGGTCACGTCCGAAACGCTCGAAACGCACAACTCCGTCCACTTTCGCGAAAAGAGTGTCGTCGCCGCCGCGGCCAACGTTTTCACCTGGATAAATTTTCGTACCGCGCTGACGGAAAAGGATAGAACCACCGCTTACGAATTCGCCATCTGCACTCTTAGCGCCAAGACGCTTAGAGATTGAATCACGTCCGTTCTTAGTAGAACCTACTCCTTTTTTAGAAGCGAAGAACTGAAGATCTAAAGTTAAAAACATTCTAGTCCACCTCCTGCTGGTTGTTATTTATAACAATGTGTATGAAATGTCCGTAGCTAAGTTCAATTGACTGCAGAGAGACAAGCATTCCCTCAAGCAGAAGCTGTGCCTTGCCGGCTGCTTCCTGCTCCAGGTCCTGCGGCAGCTGAAACGAAAGATATCCTCCGTCACCGCCCTGCTCGACAATCGGCGTTATGCCTGTTAATTTATGTACTGCATTAACAGCGCCGAATACGACAGCAGATGCTCCAGCACAGACAATGTCCTTGCCGTGAACATCGAAATCGGCATGTCCAGATAATGTAAACGATTCAATTAAGCCGCTGCTGGAGCGGTTAATGACTGCTTGTATCATCTTAAAAAGCCTTAAGCGTTGATTGCATCAATAACAAGTTTCGTGTATGGCTGACGATGACCTTGCTTTTTGCGGTAGTTTTTCTTAGCCTTGTATTTGAATACAGTGATCTTTTTAGCGCGGCCCTGTTTTTCAACTTTCGCTGTAACAGTCGCACCAGCAACGATCGGGCTTCCAACTTTCACGTCATCTCCGCCGATAAATAATACTCGGTCAAAAGTAACAGTGTCGCCTTGCTCACCAGCAAGCTTTTCAACGTAGATCGCCTGACCAGCTTCTACCTTGATTTGTTTGCCACCAGTTTCAATAATTGCGTACATTCCTATGCACCTCCTAATTAGACTCAGACTCGCCAGCAGACAGGTGTTCCGGATGAACCGAAAGGCTTAAAACCTGCATCTGAGCGGTTGTAGCACGGGTGCTACAATCAATAACATAACAATACTATCAAAAGCAGGCTATCTGTGTCAATCACATTTTCTCTTTCTTTTTCAGCAGGCGGATGATTTCTTCCGTGTCTCCCTCGTGCACAATTCTGTATGTGCCTGATTCAGATGAAGGATTCAGGAAGATGCGAAAGCGCAGAACGCTCTCAAGGCGCTTTATATGTTCGTCCTGTTCTCCCCTGAAAATCTGCGCTGCGTCTGCCGGAAGTTCGACTAAAACAGCTTCATGCTCCATATACTGACGCTCCCACAGCTCCCGCTCAAGCCTGAACGCTGTTGTTTCCGCTGAAACGACCGTACCGGTGCCGCTGCAGTGCGGGCAGGGGCTCATCAGCAGGGAAGCAAGATCCGGCCGCACTCTTTTTCTTGTCATCTGAAAGATATTCATCTGGGTAAACCCGATAATCCTTGACTGCACCTTATCACGCTTAGCCTCTTTCAGCATTTGTGAGAGAACAGCCTGCCTGTCCTCCTGCCTGTCCATATCAATAAAATCAATGATGATCATTCCGCTCAGATTGCGGAGCCTGATTTGGCGGGCGGCTTCCTTTGCAGCTGCAAGATTCGTCTTCAGCACTGTATCCTGAAGAGAGCTCTTGCCGGAAAATTTCCCTGTATTAACATCAATGACTGTCATGGCTTCAGTCTTGTCGATCACAAGGTACGAGCCATTAGACAGCCAAACAATCCTCTTGAGAGCTTTCTCTATTTCCTGTTCAACATCATACGCTTCAAAAATCGGCTGCTTAGACTGGTGAAAGATCACCTCCGTCCCGCTGCAACGAGCTTTAAGATCCAAAGCAAGCTCACTTTCATCACAGACGATCCGGTCAATTTCCCCCAAGTCATACTCCCGCAGCATCCGGTCAAAAAACGGCGTGCCCTCGGCAAGCAGACATGGTACTTTATCCGATTTCTTTCTTTTTGCTTCTTCGTATTTCCCTTTTAAATAATCAAATTCACGGCTGAGCTCCTCTTTCTCTCTTCCGTTTGCCGCGGTTCTGAAAACAAGGCCTTCACCTTCCTTGCAAAGAGAGGCTCCGATGGCAAGCAGCCTCTCTCTTTCAGCGGAGTCTTCAATTTTTTTCGAGACGGCTGTATATCCAGAATCAGGCATATAAACAAGATACTGTCCGCCAAACTCCAATTTTGCCGTGAGTTTTGGCCCCTTATGATCTGTCGCCTCTTTTACCACCTGAACGATGATCTGCTGTCCTTCTCTTATTCTTTTTTCCATAGAGGAAGGAAGGTCGTGGACAGACAGATAGCCGTTTTTCTCGGACCCAATATCAACAAACGCAGCCGCCATTCCCTTCAGAACATTTAAAACACGGCCCGCGTAAATGGCGCCGGCCGTTTCATGTATATGATGAATGTGTATCTCCTGGATCTGGCTGTCTTCAAGCAGCGCGCAGCGGTTCTCGCTGCCCTTTGCATTGAAAAGTAACGTACGCAATGAAACATCCTCATTTCTATAAGTGCTTTCTCTTATTTACTCATTTTATGAGGCCAGCGTCAATAGAGGTAGTTCAGCTCACCGACTGTCGACTGCACGCGTTTATCGGCAAAATAAGCATGCAGCAGCTCATTCTCATCAAGCTCAAACAGTTTTTTTCCGTCACGTTCAACAATAATTGGATGCTTGCATCCCCGCCTGAACTTCAGGAGGGTCTGATAGATCATCTCATCCTCATCTACTACAATCGGCTCAAGGATTCCCGGGTCCTGTTTATTGCCGTAATACCTCTCAAGCAGAAAACGCATGCTTACGAAGCTTCGGTGTTTGTACTCAGTATATAAGGAATAGATGAGAAATCCTGCAATGATCCAGACATTCAGCTGCTGCGGAGAGAACAGGAGAAAAAACAGCAAATACACTGCAAGAAAGACAGCTGACACAAGCAGCATCAATTTGTGGGCCTCCTGATAGGACCGCTTGGCGGAAACAAACAAAAACAGCAGCTTTCCGCCATCCAGCGGCCAGATCGGCAGCAGATTAAACAGAAAGATCATTCCGTTGTAAAACGTAAAAAGCTGAAATGTTTCCGGGCTCATATAGCCTGCTGAAAACAAAAGAAAGGCAGCTCCCTGCAGAGGAAGATGCTGAAACGGTCCCGCAGCAATCGTAATAAGCTCTTCCTTCAGCGGCCTGTTCCCATGCTCCTCAACCTCTGCAACCCCTCCAAATGGAAGGAGGACAATTGATTTCAGCCTCCAGTCAAAATGTCTTGCAGCCATCGCGTGCCCAAGCTCATGCACAAGAATGATCACAAGCAGAATCAGCAGTGACTGAAAGTGGGCAGTCATGACTGAGATTCCCATGATCAGCCATAGAATGGGGTGAATATGAATGTGAAGAAACACAGACAAATATTTATTCAAAGGAGATCACCTGTATCGGGTCTATAAATTGCTCACCCTTTTTAATAGCGAAATAATACGTTCCCTTCTGATCTTCTGCTGCTTTGATTTTGCCGATTTCCTTTCCGTTTTCAACGAAGTCATACAGGGAGACCTGCACTTCTTCGAGGTTTCCGTACCAGCTTTCTGTTGAATCGTCATGCTGGACGACTACCGTCAGACCTGACTCTTCCTTCTTTCCAATTTCAATGACAACCCCTTCATTCATCGCTTCCACAAGCGTGCTGCTTGTTTCAACCATGACCCCCTGGCCGTTATCTTCAAACGTTTCGAGCACCTTGCCTGACGCAGGAGCGGTATACTGGTCTGAAGCAGGCTGTTTGTCGGCAGCAGGCTTGATCAGAGCCAGCGGGTCACCGAACTGTTCCCCGTACCATTTCGATAGTCTCGCAAACTGGAACTCTTCTTCAAACGTGCCTGTTACAACATGCTGCACCTTTTCAAACGGAGGCGAATCATTTTTAAACACGATCGCTGATACCAGCACAAGACAGGCGCCGATCAGCAGCTTGAACATAAACACATCCGGCTTAAACAGCGGATGCTGTCCTCTCCCGCCGTCACTGCCGGGATCGTACGAATGATACGCAGCGCCGCTGTATTTTTCCTCATCATCCGTGTAAGGAAGAGCTGAAAACGGTTTGGGATCCCGTTTAGAAGCATCTCCCAATCGGAGCTCCCGTTTTCTCTTCGCCATTTTTTTCCGCAGATCATCCGCACGATTTCCCATTGCAGCTCCCATCCCCTCATAGCACATTTACTGCATCATATGCCTTGTCCGACGGGTTTATGACAAGCCCTCAATGGAATTGCCTGAATGCACTAAAAAAACAGCCTCCCTGAATAAGGAGACTGTCCGTTTATACTCTTACACCGAAAAAGCGTTTGATTTTTGTAAACATGCCTGGATTTGCATCCTCTAGCGACTGAAGAGGAACGGCTTCGCCAAGGATCCGGCGCGCGATGTTACGGTAGGCAATGGATGCGCGGTTTGATGCGTCCATTGCAATCGGCTCGCCTTTATTGGAAGCCTTAATGACATCATCGTCATCCGCTACAATCCCAATGAGGTCAATCGACAGATGAGCAACAATATCATCTATATCAAGCATATCGCCGTCTTTTACAAGATGATTCCGTATCCGGTTAATCACAAGTTTTGGAGGTTCAATGCCTTCTTCACGTTCAAGCAGTCCGATAATGCGGTCTGCATCCCGCACCGCAGACGTTTCGGGAGTTGTTACGACAATTGCCTTGTCCGCCCCTGCGACTGCGTTTTTAAAGCCCTGCTCAATGCCTGCCGGACAGTCAATGACGATATAATCGTAGTCCTGTTTCAGCTCATCAACAAGCTTTTTCATCTGATCAGGATTCACAGCAGATTTGTCGCTCGTCTGAGCAGCAGGAAGCAGGTAAAGCCTGTCTTCAAAGCGTTTATCTTTAACGAGAGCCTGATGAATTTTGCAGCGCCCTTCTACAACATCCACCAGATCATAAATGATCCGGTTTTCAAGTCCCATTACAACATCGAGGTTGCGAAGACCGATGTCAGTATCTATGAGACATACCCGTTTTCCTAAAATCGCCAATGATGTTCCCAGATTGGCAGAAGTCGTTGTTTTTCCAACTCCGCCTTTGCCAGAGGTAATAACGATTGCCTCACCCACGGTTAAATTCCTCCCTCAAACCTTGTCAATTCAGGTCGTAAATGAGTTAACTGCTGCAGCCGGTCAATGACGATCGACTCGCTTTCATCTATGTACGCACATTCCATCTCATGCGTTTCTTCCCGGTCATAATCAGGCGCTCTGCCGACTGTCGAGCCAATCCGGATCTGCGACGGCATCATCACGGATGCGGCAATGACAGCTGAGCTCTTCCCGTTATATCCGGCATGAGCAATTCCTCTGAGTGTTCCCATAATGAAGATGTTGCCCCCGGCAATCACTGTGCCGCCAGGATTCACATCTCCTATCAAAAGAAGATCACCGTCAACCTTCAGAACCTGGCCTGAGCGGATGACCTTTGCCGCAGAAACGATTTCCGCTTCTTTTTTCATGCGTGCGGCATGTTCTTTTGTAACCACATTGCTTTCAAATGTTTCAACAACCAGATTCCGCTTTTTCTGGATCACAGCCTCAATTTGTTCCTGATGGTTTCTGTGAAGCAGACGGTTGCCCGCTTTAACGTTAACGGTGATCGTTGGCCCATCTTCATGTATATACTGTTTTAGAGACAGCATCTGCTCAAGATCATTCAGCAGTTCTTCAAACGAACACGAATCATCAAGATGCAGGGTTAGGCCGTCTTTCGTGCCTTTTATCGTGACATAATGCTGTTTTTGAGCCTTCATGACGTTCACCTCAACGACTATACAATTTCGACAGATCGATGCCTTCTTCCTCTTTTTAAAACGCAATTTCTGAAACTTTGTCCGTTTCCTGATTCAGGAAGAATGGATCACAAGCAGTACTCATTTCACCCGGCCATCTGTTTGCACAGGCCGTAATCTGCTGTCAGATTACAGTCTACAAATCGTCCATATAGTCCCTTTTCACTTTTGAAATAAAACGGCTCATCGGATAGATCAGGACGATGGCGCCAACTGAGTTTGCAAGAATCGTCGGAAGAAGCCTCAGATTTGTAAAATCATAGAATGGCAGATTCGAATAGCCGATCAGCATCTGAATGCCGTAAGAATAAAATTCCAGAAGAGTCACTGCCAGCAGAGACAGGAAAAGCACAACAAGCATGTTCCCCTGAAGAGCCTTCAGCGCTTTTGAGATCAGGTAGGCAAACAGCGGATAGGCAAACAAATAGATGCCGAGGATTTCGGTATACACAATATCATGCAGCAGACCGAAAACCATCCCGTAGATAATCCCCATCTTCTGGCTGTAGTAAGCCGTAATAAAAACGATGGAAAGCATCACAAACCTCGGGATAATCACTTGATCTTCAGATGTAAACGGAAGCTCAATCAGATCGGTAAACGTGCTTTCCGATATAAAAACGAACAAAATGAAAAGAGGAAGGAGGATACGGTTCATGATTCCTCCTCCTCCTCTGGATCCATATTTGTAATATCGATCGTTTCTTTTACTCTGTCTGTTACAAATACCCGGTCGATATCATAGAGATCTGCTTCCGGCTTAATGTAGGCCATTTGCGAAAGGCCGTATGAATCAGGTTCTACTTCAAGCACTTCGCCGATGACAAGACCTTCAGGGAAGATCCCGCTGCTTCCGGACGTCACGACTTTCTGGCCTTTTTCGATTTTGACATCCGATTCAATCTTCTTAAGCAGAAGAGCTTTTTTCTTCTCGTCATATCCTTCGATCAGACCGAAAATATTTGGCTGTCCGTCCTTGCCCTCAATTTCAGCCGCGATCCGGTTTTTCCGGTCAGGAGAACTTAAAAGCTGAACAGTGGAATTGAATTTCGAGGTGCTTTTCACTTTTCCGATCAGGCCTTTATGTGTAATTACGGCCATATCCTTTTCAACACCGTGCTGTGAACCTTTATCAATCGTAATCAAATCAAACCATCTGCCCGGGTCCGGATTTCTCGCAATCAGCGCTGCCGGAATCGGATTGTATTCTCTCAGTGATTCCTGTGCACCAAGCTCTTCGCGCAGCTTTTCATTGTCGCGTCTGAGAGCCTGCAGCTCTGTTTCAATTTTCATATGCTCATCAATCTTGCTTTTGAGGAGCTTGTTTTCTTCATACGTATTTTTAAGATCGCCGACATTCTCAAAGAAGCCCGCTACATATTGTGCGGGCTTATGAAAGACTGTCTGAAATAATCCTGTTGAATCTTTGACAAATTGCTCCGGCCAAGTAAGCTGTCTGTCTTCTTTTAGCGAATAGCCGATCAATGCCACTAAAAAGATAATACTGACCAGGAGCAGGATAAGACGTTTATTCAAGAAAAACTGCGGCATGTGACTTTACACCCTCTAACTATTTGCTGTGTTCGCAGGAATCAGTCCGTGCAAATGCAGCTGTTTTAAAACGAACCTTCCGAAGGCACGTGTATTATCTGCTGTCTTTTGCTTTTGTTTTGAAAAGATGAATATGCTCAAGAGCTTTGCCGGTGCCGACTGCTACACAATCAAGAGGATTCTCGGCAATGAGGACAGGCATGTTCGTTTCTTCACTAATCACTTTATCAATATTGCGAAGCAAAGCGCCGCCGCCAGTAAGGACGATGCCGCGGTCCATAATGTCCGCTGCAAGCTCAGGCGGAGTCTTTTCAAGTGTATTTTTAACAGAATCGACAATTGAATTCACCGTATCGCGAAGAGCTTCCGCAATTTCTTTCGCCGTAATTTCGATTGTTTTCGGAAGACCTGTCAGAAGATCGCGGCCGCGGATGTCCATGTTCTCAACGCCCTCAGGAGATCCTGCTGAACCGATTTCCATTTTGATGGATTCAGACGTACGGTCACCGATCATTAAATTGTACGTTTTGCGGATGTAGTTGACGATCGCATCATCCATTTCATCGCCTGCTACGCGGATTGACTGTGACGTTACAATCCCGCCAAGAGAGATGATGGCTACTTCAGTTGTACCGCCGCCAATATCAACAACCATGCTTCCAGTCGGTTCCCAGACAGGAAGATTTGCACCGATTGCAGCTGCAAACGGCTCTTCTATCGTATAAGCATCACGTGCACCAGCCTGTCTGGTTGCATCGATTACTGCACGTTCTTCTACTGCTGTAATGCCGGAAGGAACACAGACCATAACGTAAGGCTTGCTTGAGAAAATGCCTTTTCCTTTTGTTGCTTGTTTTATGTAATACTTCATCATTGCTGCCGTTGTTTCATAGTCGGCAATAACCCCGTCTTTCATCGGGCGGAGCGCCACTACATTGCCGGGTGTGCGTCCGATCATATTTTTCGCGTCGTTTCCTACTGCCACGATCGACTTCGTGTCCGTCTGCATCGCAACCACAGAAGGCTCGCGCACAACAATTCCTTTTCCTTTAACAAATACCAGTGTATTGGCCGTACCCAAATCTATACCAAGGTCTCTTGTCCCAATTCCAAACATTACATGTATCTCCCTTTCTAAAAACCGAATTACTTATTTTAAAAGCAGTCAAATGCGACGGCGAAAAAAACTCATAAACATTATTATAGCGTAATTACACAAAAATAAAAGTGTTACAAATATCCTTTTTCTTTTAAACTCACATATTTTTGCTCGCCGATAATAAGATGGTCCAAAAGCTCTATCCCTAACATTTTACCACACTCTGTTAATCTTTTAGTAACTTCAATATCTTCTCTGCTCGGGGAAGGGTCGCCTGACGGGTGGTTATGAATGCAGATAATCGAAGCGGCAGAACGTTTCAGCGCTTCTTTAAATACTTCGCGGGGATGAACAATTGAGGCATTCAGGCTTCCGATAAAAACGGTTTGTTTATGAAGCACCTGATTTTTCGTATTTAAATAGAGACAGACAAAATGCTCCTGTGACAAAAAGCGCATTTCTTCCATTACATAATTGGCGCCGTCCTGAGGAGATTTAATGACATATCTGTCTTCATAGGCAAGACGGTTGATCCGTCTGCCGAGCTCAAGCGCTGCCAGAACCTGAACGGCCTTTGCCTCTCCAATTCCGGAAATGCTCGTCAGCTCGGCGACTGATGCTTCTTTTAAAAACCTCAAGCCTTCAAAGTGGTTGAGCAGACGGTTGGCAAGCTGCAGAACAGACTCTTTTTTTGAACCTGTCCGAAGCAGGATGGCCAGCAGCTCATGGTTGGCAAGACTTTCAGGACCGTCATGAATCAGCCTTTCACGCGGCCTGTCTTCCAGCGGGAAATCATGGATTTTCAGCACTTCCAATCTGTTTCTCCTCCTGATTCCCTCTCTGCCTTTCTCTTAACGGATATAGCCCGCTTTTTTAAGCTCTCTCGCTGTCCTTGACAAAGGAAGTCCTACGACAGAAAAATAATCGCCTCGGATTTCTTTTACAAACAGCGATCCAAGACCCTGTATGCCGTAGGATCCCGCCTTGTCCATCGGCTCTCCGGACAGCACGTACTCTTCAATGTCTTCATCTGTGAGCGGCCAGAATGTCACATCTGTCTGCTCGTAAAAAACGATTTTCTTCTCTTGATGCAAAATGGCAACACCTGTGAGCACCTGATGTGTCCTGCCTGAAAGCTTGGCAAGCGTTGTTTTTGCATCCTCTTCATCTGCAGGTTTTCCTAGAATTTCGCCGCCGTACACGACTACTGTATCCGATCCAAGAACAACGGAGTCTCTGAAGCGCTCTGCAACGGCAGCGGCCTTCTGCTCAGCGAGCGACATGACAATGTCAGAGGGCGAAAGCGCCGGGTCCACTTTCTCTTCCACATCACTGACAACAACTGTAAACGGGATGCTGACCTTTTCAAGAAGCTCTTTTCTGCGCGGAGATCCTGACGCTAAAATAAGATGATGTTCCATTCTTCAACATCCTTTCATTCGGTTTAAAGGGAGATACACTCGTATCTTAGCAAACACAGGCAGGATGCACAAACGGCCAAAATGGAATTTTGCACGGAAAACAGCAGCTTTTTCCGCAATAAAAAAAGCATCTCTTTTCATCGAGATGCCCCGGGAAATTTAATTTAGCGAAACGAGCAGGTCCATCAGCTTCTGCTGCGCGGCCCATCCTGTCTTTTCATCCGCGCCTTTCGAAAGCATTGACGACACATCCGTTAACTCTTTTTTCATCGAAACAAGACTTTCATCCTTCGGTTTAAGCTTACCAAGCTCTGAGAGAACAGCTTCAGATTTCGATTTTACCTCTTTGCTGTTCCCTTCCACTGCGGCAGTTGAAAGGGTAACGAGTGTTTTGAAATGGCCGATGAATGCTGACGCATCTTCATTTGATTTCACAGAGAAGTCAGCTGTTTTTCCGCTCCATGTATCAATGGAGCTGGATTTATAGACATTGCTCAGCCCGTCTGCCTCCTGTTTTTCATTGCCGACTCCACCGTAAACGAAGTAGGAGCCGTCTTCCTCAACTGCTGCAGCGGGAAACCCTTTGGCTTTTAAGTCGGCAGCCGTGGCATCGGCGCCCTCTTTAGAAGAGAACTTTCCGATTTGAGCGAAGTAAAGCTGGATTGTTTGTTCTGCAGCTCCTGAGCCCGCATCCTCGCCTGCTGCCTCAGGTGCCGCCGCCACGTCCTCAGCCTGTCCTGCGCCTGTCTGAAGGGCTGCAGGCAGATCCTCATCTGACATGAAATTCAGGGCAAGAAATCCGAAGCTCACGCCCAGCACAATCGCAAGCACAATGGTGATGGCATATTGCTTAAAAGGGTATGCACTTAAATGAACCTTCTTCCCTGTACTGAAATATGGAGAATGCTTTGATTTTGAGGACACCTTTTTAACGGCGACAACCTTGGGATCATCCTGGAAAACCTCCCCGTCATCCTCCGGGAGAACCCATGTGAACTCATCCTCTTTTTCAGCATCGGACGCGGCGGCCTCCTGTTCAGCCATCGCTTTCTCATTCCAGCTCGTTACAGGAATGTCAGGCTTTTCTGCCTCCTCCCCTTTCTTTCCTTTCTTCCGGCTGTTCTTGTCTTTCCAATTCCGTTCCTCCCCGTTGATCTTCACCTTCATTGCATGTGCACGCTTGTCCACCTCTACACCGCCTATCTGTACGATTCAAGTATTTGGTATTCATGCTAGCACAGCAAAAATAAAAAAGAACAAGACATTTGTCGTCTTGTTCAGAAAGGTTTTCGTCAAATACCCGCTCTATTCGCCATCTTCTTCCTTTACAAGCGAAGGATTAAGAGGATTGAGCTTGCCCACCGGCTCCGGAGCTGCCACTTTTGGAGTCTCATCCTTAAGGTCCTGAAGGGTATCCATATAAAAGGCAGAGACCTGCAGCGAATACTTAAGCGGCTCCGCTTCCTGATCAAGCGAAGTCAGCTCTTTCACCCCGTTGAATGTCAGCAGATCCACTTTCGCGACGCGCTGCTGATTTTCTAGCTCCGAGATAAACGCCTCCATATCAAAATAGCGGCTGGACGTCACTTCAAGGGAAATGAGGATTCGCTTTAGTCCCTCAGGTGCTGCAGGCAGCCCAGCGCTCTCCTGAGCACTTACAGGCTGTGCAGGCGGTGCGTCCGCTGATTCTGACGGCACCTCTGCAGTTCCAGATTGATCCGCAGGAGCCTCTGAGCTTTCAGCCCCGTCAGCCGGAGCTTCACTTGGGACAGCTTCCGGTTCGGCCGGCGGCAGGAATGCATCTTCGCTTTCAGCGAATGTGACGCTTTCTATTTTACTGTTTGAAACCGTTTCAGCCTTTTCAAGATCCAGCACAAGCTGTTCCACCATCGGGGAAACCGGGACTTTTCGCTGTAATTCTACAGAATGAACAGGCGCCTTTGTTTCTGTCGAAGGATTTTCACCTAACGTTCCGATTTGGGTCAAATACATGTCCCTTGAATTCTCAAGCGAGCTGATTTCTGCCTTAACAGGCTTTATAAAGAGGTGGTACGAACCGAAATAGAGCAAACCGAGAGTGAAGGCTGCTGCAAGCAGGAGGAAAAAATGTTTTTTATGAAGATGAATCGTCATCAGTTTGTTCCCCGCTCTCTGCTTGTAAATAATCCGGATTCAATGTAAGAATATACTGCGCTTCCGACCGAGGGAGCCCGCCTGATTCTTCTCCCTCAGGAGCCTCTGTCCCCTCTTCTTTGACAGCGGTGATGCTGATTAAATCGGCTTTGGTGAAGTAGGCAGATTCTTTTAATCTTGCAAGATAGTACGCTGCCTCTCGGTTTGTGTCAAATTGAACGGAAAGCGTCAGCTCTCCAGCATCATTATAGGAGAAGGTTTTAAAGAACCCCCGTTCAGGAAGCTTGCCTGCGAGTTCTTTCACAACCGGAACAGAATCGAGCGATACGCCGTCAGCGTATTCAACAGCGCTTTGAAGAGAGGAAACCGAAGAGCTTGTATTGCTTTTTGTTCCTTTTTCAGCTGCGAGCCGCTCATACTCTGATTGGAGTGCCCCAGCCTGACTCTTCAGCTCTGCTTTTTCTCCATTGGCAGAAGTCAGCTGAATGATAAAAAGCCCCGCAAAGATGACGGCGATAAAAGCAAGAAGAATATAGAGAGTGGCATTGGCCACATTCCTGGGATCTTTCTTCGGCAGCAAATTAATATCAGCCAGCATTTAACGCACCTCTTTTAATGCCAGACCGGCAGTCAGATAAAACGAAGCAGGCAGCGGAGTTTTATTCGAACTTTCAGCTTGCGCATTCTTTAATGAATCAACAGGATAGTCATACCGTTCAGCCAGAAGCCGCTCTGCTTCATGGAGCAGTGGGTGATCTCCCGTCAGGATGAAGGATGAGACTTCATCATTCCCCTGATTCAGTGAAAATCTGTAGAAATTGAGGACATGGTCGATTTCTTTCATGATTTCGTTTGACTGAAGCCGAAATTCTTCGGCTGTCATGGTCCCGCTCACGCTGTCCAATTCACGGACATTCTTCTCAACCTCTATGTTCCGCATAAATACAGGCTGCTCCTGCTGAAAGATGCTCAGGTTTACACCTGACAGATCATACTGGATAAGCATGACAGAGGCTGCATGATCCACTTTTGGTTTTTGATTCAAATAAAAACGGTACTGACAAAGGGGAGAGATATCGGCGGCATCCGGCTTCAGGCCCGCACTGTCAAACAGGTCGGAATAGCTCCTGACAAGCTCTTCGCTCGACGCAAACAGCAGCAGGTGAAGCTCTTTGTCCGTCCGGCCTGTCACGATGTAATCAAAAACAGCCTCATCAAAAGGCAGATGGATCGACGAACCGATTTCCACATAGAGATGTCCGCGTATCTCATCGTCGATTAAATCACCGGGGACATTCACCTTCCGGATGACGACATGAGAATCCGGAACCGTAAACCGGACTTTCCTGCCCTTTATGCCCCATTCACTCACACACTCATCCAGTATGAGGGAAAGGGTGTCAAAATCCTGGATGACCCCTCCGCGGATGAGCCCTTCAGGAAGCAGGCGCTCTTCGCACATCCCCATCATCAATGGTTCTGCCTGCTTTAATTCTGCGTAGCGAATGGCATCATCTTTAATCGTAAAATTTCCTGTCTTTTTGCTGAAACGAAATCCAGAAAGCCCCAATATGCTCCCTCCTTTCCTAGTAACCGATCAAACGGATATACCAGTCTATTAATGGTTCTCCGAAAAAGTAGGCTGCAAGAGTCCCCGCCATGATGGAAGGTCCGAACGGCATCGGCTCCTTCCGCTTTGCTTTTCCAAGAAGCATCGCTATTCCTCCGGCAAGCGAGCCGGCGAGACACGAGAGAAAGAAGGCAAGCAGAACAAGCTTCCATCCAAGAGCAAGGCCAAGAACGGCAAAAAGCTTGATATCCCCGCCGCCCATTCCTTTGCCCCTCGTCACGAAAGCAATCGCATAAAGCAGCGAAAATCCGGCTGCAGCGCCTGCAAGCGGATCCCACCAAGGCGAAAGCGGAATTAAAATTCTTTCAAAAACCAATAGTCCGCCGAAAAACAGCAGCACTTTATCTGGGATCACCATATATTTCACATCAGACACAAAGATAATCATAAACAGCGAAATAAGCGTCAGAGCAACAGCCAGTTCCCCTGTCCACCCCAAAAGCAAAGCCGCCGCTGCAAAAAGCAGCGCCGTCATTCCTTCCACAAACGGATACAGCGGAGAGATGCGGGCTTTGCATTTTTTGCACTTACCGCCCTGTAAAACATAAGAAACAACAGGAATAAGCTCGCCTGCTGTTAATGTATGTCCGCACCCCGGACACGCGGAACGTGGTGCGACTATGGATTGTTTCATTGGAACACGGAGGCCGACTACGTTGTAGAAGGAGCCTAGTAGGAGGCCGTAAGTAACTATGAAAAATAAAAAAGTTACCATTATTGAGAAGTGTCGTTAGCACGCAACTTAGCCTCAGTGGCATAAGTTTTAGTAATATTATTTTTTGTAACTTTAATATTGGTATAAGTGTACTTCCCATTAGTAACAGCCATTGTAATAGAGTATTGGCCCACTCCATTTAAATTATCGTTTAACGCTGTACTTGGGTTAGTTCCTTGGTTGGTGTTTGTATAAGTAACACCGCTAGTTGAACCATTAGTTGAATCATATAATTTCGCAGCTTCTAAGACAGATATTGCCTCTGCATGAACTGCATCTTCTTTAGATTTCTGTATCACATTCCCAATAGCTGGAACAGCAATAGCCGCAATAATCCCCAAAATCACAACAACAGCAAGCAATTCGATCAGCGTTAATCCCCGTTCGTTCTTAAGCATTTTTTTAAACATGTCTCTTTCTCCTCATCTAGTAATTTAGAAGTATAGGTCTTTGTGTTTAGTCTATCGTCATTATAGCATACAAAATTGGATTTTACTGCTAATTTTTTCTCGAAAATCAATTTATTTTGTTGAAAATATCAAACATAGGTACTAGGATGGAAGTCACGACAACACCGACAATTCCTGCAAGAAAGACAATCATCAGCGGCTCGATCAGCGACTTCAGTCTGTCTGTCGCCTGCTCGACTTCATCTTCGTAAAAATCCGCAACTTTCGAGAGCATTTCATCGAGTGATCCCGTCTCCTCCCCAATCGCAATCATCTGCGTAACGAGCGGCGGAAACACCCAGTGATCTCTCATTGGCTCTGTAAGAGAATGACCTTTTTCAAGTGCATTTCTCGACTCTTTCAGCACCCGGCTGATCACTTCGTTTTCTACGATGCTTTCTACAATTGAAATCGCCTGCAGGATCGGAACAGAGCTTGAGAACAGAGAACTGAGTGTTCTCGTCATTCTTGCAAGCGCCGCCTTCTGCAGCATTTTTCCGAAGATCGGCATTCTCAGAGTCGCTGCATCCAGATAATACTTTGTTGAAGGCTGCGATTTCATGGCTGCAAGGCCCGCTAAGAACAGGAGAATGAAGATAATCACAAGCCACCAGAACGACTGCATCCATTCACTAGCCCCTAGAACAAACTTCGTAATAAGAGGAAGTTCTGCCCCGAAGTCCTGGAACATATCCACAAACGTCGGCACAACGGCCACTAACAAGAAAATGACGACAGCTATGGCAACAATCCCGACAACGGCAGGATAGGCAAGTGCGGAAATGATTTTCTGCTTTGTTTTATGCTGCTTTTCATAGTGCAGCGCCAGCCTGTCGAGCGTTTCGTCCATATTCCCTGCAGCTTCCCCGGCTTTGACCATATTCGTAAACATATTGGAGAAGATTTTCTTATGCTTTGCCGCTGCGGCAGACAGCGGATTTCCTGACCTGAGCTCTTCTTCTACGTCAAAAAGCGCTTTTCCGAGTGCTTTGCTTTCTGTTTGTCTGGCAAGAATGTTCGTCGCATCTACCACGGAAATTCCCGCTTTTAGAAGCGTGGAAAACTGCCGAAGATAAATGACAAAATCCTGCAGCTTAACAGGATTGCCTATGCTGATTTCTTTGGTCAGCAGGGTTTCCTGCAGCTCCTCAATCTTTGTAATTCTAAGGCCTTTTTCCTGCAGTTTCACCATGGCATCCCGTTTTGAAGTGCCGGCGATCACGCCGCTTGTCTGGCCCGCTTTTCCCCGGCCTTCATATTTGAACCGCGCCATTACCGTATTGTCTCCTGCAAGAAGGGCTCTGCCATTTCCCTCAAAATTACGCCCGATTGAACAAGTTCTCTTATTGATCCTTCTAGCGTCATCATTCCCTGATCACGGCTTGTCTGCAAAATGTTATGAATCTGGTGGATTTTCTCATTTCGAATTAAATTCGCAATGGCAGGGTTGTTCACTAAAATTTCCGTGGCCGCTCTTCTTCCTCTGAAGTCCGCCGTCTGAAAAAGGCGCTGAGACAGAATGCCGGTCAGCACGGATGCTAGCTGAATCCTTACCTGCGCCTGCTGGTTCGGAGGGAAAACATCTATGATTCTGTCAATCGTTGAAGGTGCGCTGGATGTGTGCAGCGTCCCAAGGACCAGATGCCCTGTTTCAGCAGCAGTAATAGCCGTATGAACAGTCTCTAAATCCCTCATTTCACCGACAAGAATGACATCCGGGTCCTGCCTGAGCGCTGCCCTTAATCCATTGGCAAAGTTCAATGTATCAAATCCCACTTCTCGCTGATCGATGATGCACGAGCCATGCTTATGAAGATATTCAATCGGATCTTCAAGAGTAATAATATGCTTTCTCGCTGACTGGTTCATATGATGAATCATTGCTGCAAGGGTGGTCGATTTGCCGCTTCCTGTCGGGCCTGTCACTAAAATAAGCCCCTGAGGTTTATGGGACAGTGTTTTCAGGACTTCCGGAAGATGCAGGTCCTCAAGTGTCGGGATGGACGTTGGAATAATTCGGATGGCAAGCGCAGTACAAGAACGCTGCTTATAGGCGTTCACTCTGAATCTTGAAACGCCGGATATTCCGTATGAGAAATCCAGCTCCCCTTTTTCCTGAAACTTTTCCCACATCGCCTGGGGAAGGATGGATTTCGCCATTTCTTCCGTATCCTCCGGTAGCAGAGCGACACCGCTGTAGCTTCTCAACTCACCGTTGATTCTCAGCATAGGCGCTATCCCTACGGTAAGGTGAATATCTGATGCCTTTAGTTCAAAGGCCTCTCTCATAATTCCTTCAAGTTTCATTTTCATCATTATCACTCCGATAGGGCGACGCGCAGTATTTCTTCCGTCGTCGTCAGCCCCTGCTTTACTTTCAGCAATCCATCGTCTATCAGGAAAAGTGTTTTGTTTTTAATGGCAAGCTCACGTATTCCCGAGAAGGATTCTGCATTCATAATCACTTTTTTCATTTCATCTGTGACAACAAGCAGTTCATGGATTGCAAGGCGGCCTTTGTACCCTGTCATATTGCATGTTCCGCAGCCTCTTCCTCTTACAATGGATTCAACCGTTAAGCCACGCTTTGCGAAAATTTCCTTTTCCCGCACAGTCGGCTGAACGGTTTCCGCGCAATCACGGCATACTTTTCTGACAAGCCTCTGGGCCACGACTCCAGACAGCGAAGTAGCAACGAGAAACGGCTCTACGCCCATATCAATAAGACGGGTGATTGTACCGACCGAATCATTCGTATGGAGAGTGCTGAGTACAAGGTGACCTGTCAAAGACGCACGTATGGCCACTTCCGCTGTTTCTTTATCCCTTATTTCTCCGACCATGATGATGTTCGGATCCTGCCTTAAGATGGATCTGAGCCCTTTTGCAAACGTCATGCCCACAGTCTGGTTGACCTGAATCTGATTGATCCCTTCAAGCTGATACTCGACTGGATCTTCAATGGTAATGATGTTAACATCCTCAGAGTTCAATTTATTTAAAGCCGCATACAGCGTCGAAGATTTCCCTGAACCGGTCGGGCCGGTAATCAGCACAATGCCCGACGGCCGTTCAATCAGCTGCGAGAACCGCTCCAGATTCCTTGGATGGAAGCCGAGCTTCGTCATGTCATTTAGCGCACTGCTGAGATCGAGCACCCTGAGAACAATTTTTTCCCCGTAAACGGTGGGCAAGGTGGCGACACGCAAATCAATCGGATGATAATCAAGTGTCAGCTTAATTCTTCCGTCCTGGGGAACACGCTGCTCTGTAATATCGAGGTTGGACATAATTTTAATCCTGGCGGTAAGAACGCTCTGCATGTGCTTCGGAAGAATCCGCTCCGTTTTCAGGACGCCGTCTATTCTGTAGCGAACAGCGAGCTTTGTTTCCTGCGGATCGATATGAATATCACTTGCCCGCTGCTGCACGGCATTTTGAAGCAGCTGATTGACAAGCCTGACAATCGGCGAATCCGCTTCTGTTGCTTTCTCATCCTGCACCGCCTCCTGAGGCGCCCCGATCAGCTGGTCTATTTCTTCTTCCATATCAAAATACTTTGTGATCGTTCTTAAGATATCATCCTTTGTGGCAATGGCCGGTTCTACCTGAAAGCCTGTGGAAAGCCTGAGATCTTCAATCGCATAATAATCCATCGGATCTGCCATCGCGACATACAGCTTGTCCCCTTCTTTTTTCAGGGGAATCATGTAATTCCGTTTAGCGGTTTCTTTTGGGATCAAGGTGAAAAGCTTTGTATCAAAGGGGTATCTGAACAGGCTCACATGCGGTATGCCCAGCTGAAATTCAAGCACTTCAATCAGCTGCTGCTCCGTTATATAGCCTCTCTGAAGGAGCGCATCCCCAAGCTTCTGCCGCTCGCTTTTCTCTTTTAACGTGACCTTCAGCTGTTCATCCGTTATCAGGCCTGTTTCCACAAGAAGATCTCCAAGCCTTTTTCGCGTCTGCTTCAAAGTGTTATTCATCTCCTTTTTCAACTGCAGGTTCTTCCCACAGCTCCTGATCACTGCTTGTTTAAGGACTGTTCTCAGGAAGGTTTTCTAGTGCAGGGTTCTCCGCATTGGCCGGAGCTTCAGTTTGACCGGATTCAACGCCCGGCTGAACTCCTTCACCTGGAGCAGCCGGAACGGACTCCTGCTGTTCTTTCTTGAGCGGCTTCACTTCCACTCTGTGAACAGGTGCATAATAGTCATCAGAGATCAGGGTGCTTGAAAGAAGCTTTCCTTCACGGTTCAATTCATTTCTGTAGACCGCAGCTGACTGACCGTTTCTGCCTTCTTCTATGACTCTCGTTGTATTGTCATTAAGAGCCGAATCGTATTGGATGATTTTTTTCGGCTTGTAGCTTTTCTCATTTTCCATCGTCAAACTGTACGTGTTTTCAAATGCGGCACCTTCAATGCTGATGGTTAAAGAAGCGCCGTCCTGAGCAAGCTTCAGCTCGTATGCAGCATCGTTGGGATTGTAGAAAACAAGGTCCCGTTTTCCTTTTGCAAATGCCGCTTCTTTCCCGAGTTCTGCATAAGACGGTAGCTCCGCACTAATGTGCCGCTCAAGAATTTCAAAGTTGGTCAGCAGAATGGTCTGATAGATTCCGGTGGCCAGCTGGCTCAGAGCGTCATCCTCCATCTCAAGGGCAACCTCTTCCACATAAGCTTCTAACGAGAACGATCCGAAGGGTGCAATTTCTATAACAGCAGGCTGCTCTAAAACAGCTGAGCCGGCAGGAATCACCGTACCTGCAAGCAGCGTTTTAGGCAGCTTTTCTTTCAGAAGGTAGTTTTCAATTGACAGGGTGAAGATCCCCTCCGTTAATTCAGAAGCTGCAAGCTCAATTTCTGATGCAAGTGCTTTCTGATCAACAGCAGGTAATATGTCCGGACTAAGCTCATTTTCCAGAAAAACGCCAAGAGCTTCAGCATCAACAGCGGCAATCAGCTTGTTCAATTTATTTTCAAGTGCAAGCTCTGCCGTTTTCTTCACATCAAATGTGACAAGGTTGGAATCAAGGCCAAGCTCCCGGTCTGTCTGAAGAAAATAAAAGCTGTTTTCCTTCCAGCCTGTGACAGCCTGATTCAGCTTCTCTTCCGCTTCTGCCTGTGTTAAACCCGATAATACAATACCGCCGGCCACCACACCTTCCGGAACCGTTTTTTCATTAAAAAGCGCCCCATACGCTTTCACACCGAAAAAAGAAAATCCAAAGAGAATAAAAACACATCCGAACAAAACAAGTAACACTCTTCCTTTTGATGATGTACCCACTTCATGCCCCCCCTTTTGTCACAATACGCTTTCTACTAGTTAAATAAACCTAAGTCATTCGAATTATTATTTTCCAAATACTAGACAAAAATCGACTAGTTTTATTGTATAATAGCTTTATTCAGATGAAAAGAAAGATTTTCCTTGAAATCCATAAATTATAATAGAAAGTACGGGGATGCCTATGAAAAAGGCTTTACAAAAGGAACAGGGGTTCACACTGATTGAAGTTTTAGCCTCCATCATCATTTTGACCATCATGTTTTCTGTATTAAGCAGTTTTTTCGTGAATAGTGCTTCTTACTCAAATTCTTTCGACAAAAACATTACATCCCAGCAGTTAAGCAAAAGTCTTCTCGAGGCCTATCAGGCGGAAGGATTTATTGAAGCAAAAAGAAAAATAAACACAGGAGAGAATCTTGCCCCTGATGTCATAAAGCAGAAACTCGCGCTTCATGAAGATGCTTTTTCTCTGAACGGATATTCTGCCAATGTCTCCTTCAGAGAACCGTCTCAGGCAAATTTGCGGGGAAAGCTTGTAGAGATTTCTGTCACAGTGACAAACCGTGACGGGATATCCTCCTCTTCAACACTCGAGGGGTATGTGCGCAAATGAAGAAACTTCATTTAAATCAAAAGGGAATAACACTGATCGAGCTGCTTTTGGTGCTTGTCCTCTCATCTATCATTCTCACAATGAGCACGGGATTTTTACTATCTATGATGAAAGCAGGGGAATCTACGCTTTCTAAAACCAATCTCAGAAATGAGGCGGTCCTGATTATTGACTCTTTAAATAAGGCGCTTGAGAACGCGGATGAGTTTGGACTTGGAGATATAAAAGGACAAGAGCTTACAAAAGTTACTCCCATTAAAATCACTAAAAGGGTCAATGCTTCAAATGTATTGGAAGAAACAAGAATGCCTATTCCGGTCATTTTTTCAGGCGGAAATTTAAGCATTGACGGAAAACCCGTCAACAATGAAAACATTTCTTTAGAAGGCAGCCATTTTTTTATTGCAGAGGATTCCTCGCAATTGATCTGCAAGCTTGTCCTGAAAGAAAAAAACACAGATTCAAAACCGTATGAAATCCTGAAAATATATAACCTGGCAGATTGAGGTGATTGGTTTGAAAAAGTTAAATCAGAATGGCTATGCCCTGCTTAACGTGCTGATGGTTTTTACATTGGTCACCATTTTGGGAATCTCACTCCTCAGCATAACAATCAGTTCTCAAGCATATGTAAAGCATTCTAAAACGTACCTTGAGGATATGACGAAAGCAGAAAAACGCCTTGACGAAGCGTCCGCAGAATATGAAGTTCTTTTAGAAGGCATCAACAATGAAGTGCTGAATTCTCAAACTCTGCTCACTAAATTGGGCAGTTTGGAGGCAAGAATTGAACAGCGGTCAGGTATTGAGGTAACCGCAAAAACACTTAAGCAGATCACTGCAACCAACAATCTGTTTGTGCAGACTGTCGATATTACTGCTCCGGTCGGGCCTGAACATGCCGGAAAAAAATTAAAGAGAACTCTAAAGGTGTCTACAATTGCAGATATCTTTAATTACGGGGTAGTAACGAATGGAGATTTAACATTAAACGGTGCAGTAGATATTAAGGGGAACATCTTTGTACAGAAAAGGCTTTATTTAAGCAATAGAGGAAAGTTCATTCAATCTGGTACAACGTATTATCCTGGAACCGTTTATCCGTCGATACAGGGTGATATGACAGTAAAAGGGCTGGATGCTTCGGGTCAGCCCTATTCATCTGCCTATTTTTACAACAGTTCTTCTTCCAGCACCACCGCTCAAAATTTCCGGCCGATAACGAATACAGGCAGCCTGTCGAGTTATTTTGTGTCATCTCCAAGAATAAGAGATGCAATTGTTTCAACAAACCAGATTAACATTCTGGGCCGGATTAATGAAAAACATGCAGCTTACACAGCAAGAAAAGGACAAATAGCAAACGGTTTAAACAACAGCCTCCTTTCCGGCACCACCGTTTACAATACCAGCAAAAAGTTTCTTCAAAATCTTGAATTGACCGGTGTTCTCAACGTAGCAGGCGATGTTTTGATGGAAGGCAATTTCACTATGGGGGAAGCAGGCAGGCTCATTACAAGCGGCAATGTCTTTATTAATGGACAGGCGGATCTAAAAGGCACCATCGAATTAACAAACTCGAACAGCTATGTCTATATTAACGGAAAAGCTGCGATATCAAATCTGAATCTCGATGGACAAATGTATATCTCGGATGCAGCAGATATCCGATCAGATTTTAATACGAACGGAACGGTTTATGTGGAAAAGAATACATCAATCGAAAATCTCAACAATGTAAGCGGCGGAACAGCGGTTATCTTGAGCAACGGCAGCATGCTTGTCGCAAACAATAATGAGTACAGCAGTACACCGAAGATTATTGATGCTTTTCTTTATTCCAATGAAACGCTTGAAATGTACGGAGTAGGTTCCAACATTAAAATTAAAGGAGGCGTTTATGGATCGAATATTATCTTGAACGCCACCAAGGGAGAAACAAGAAATAGCCTAGGTGGACGATATGTCTGGGTTGGCCCTAAATGGTATCATTATGAATGGCGCTATGATTTAGATCCTGAACTTTATAACAACGTCGGCGGACTGTATTTTGAAAAAAATCAGCAAAAGCCGGGATTGCCCTCAAGGCTGCAAATAGAATTCAAAGAGGACCTGATCCTTAATCCCCCTACAGGCATTCCGACAGTAGAAAAACTGAAAGTCGAGACCATTGATACCGAAGTTAAATAACAAAAAAAGCCGGCATTTTTTATGCCGGCTTTTCCTATTTCACATATTCCGCAACCCTGTTCCGCCCCGCCTGCTTTGCACCGATGTACATGGCGCGGTCTGCGTGGCGGATGAGGTCGAGCGGTCCTTCTGCATCTTCAGGGGCTGTAGCATAGCCGATGCTTGCTGTAATGGAGACGGGCTGCCTCTTTCCGTGATGCTGGATGCTTTGTTCGACGATAAAGGGGCGGTTTGCAATGCTTTGGCGGATGCCCTCAGCGGTGGCGAAGCACGCGGGCTTGTCCATATTTGGAAGAAGGATCACAAATTCTTCCCCGCCGTACCTTGCAACCGTACCTCTGTCACCTATAAATCTCGTAAGACGCTCAGCAAGCGAGATCAGAATTTCATTCCCTGCCTGGTGCCCGTATGTATCATTCACCTTTTTAAAGTGATCAATGTCGAGCAGGATCAGAGAAAGTTTCTGCCCTTTGAGCTGAACAAGTTCAGTATATTCATATTCAAGAAGCTTTTCCATATAGCGGTAATTGTAAAGGCCCGTTAATGGACAGCGTTCACTTTGCTTTTTCGTTTCTTCGTAGCTCTTTGCATTTTCAATTGCCACACCGAGGTAGGCGGTCAATAGATCAGTAATCATCAGCTGCGCCCGGTCATAAAACCGTTTCTTGTTAGACGCCAGAATGACAATCCCGACGACCTTCTGGTTTCTGACAATTGGAACGGCGATCACGCTTTCTATGCTTTCCGGCAGGAGTGTTCTCTCAAGCTTTGCCCAGTGGTCCCGCTTTTTGTAGAGCACGCTTTTTTTGGTTGCATAGACGAGGCCGCTGACGCCCTGGTGAACGGAAATGGACTCTTTTGCGTGTTTCACAATTTTTCCGTTGTCGAGCTTTCGGATGACCTTCAGTTCATTGTCGCTGATGACATCAATGATATAAGCATAGTCCGCTTTGATCATGGACGTCAGTTTGTCCAGATACACTTCAACGACTTCCTTCACTTCAAGCCTTTCAGTAAGCTGATGGCCGATTTCGCTCGCCTGCTGAAGATAGGTATTCAGCCGCTGGCTCTGCGAGAGAAGCAGGAGGATAAACGAGATTCCCACAAAAGGAATTCCTACAAAGAAGAGTGCCTGCGGTCCAAGGTCAAGATAGAGCAGGTAGAGCAGAATTCCGACCGGCAAAAACATGAGCGTTGTGAAGATCTCCCACAGAAAATCCCTGGAAAAAAACTTTTCTTTCTTTTTGTAGAAGATTCCTCTGATGACATGCTGCAGAAAGAAATGATTCACAAGACAGATCGTAAACGAATAGGCAATGACCTTCAGGATAAACGGCAGCGTTAGAGCCTCATGATCATGTGTGCCGCCAATCGCATAATAAACGGCTGCCCCTGCTGCTGATACGATCAAAAACATCAGAGAGTTAGTCGGATACCGGTAAATTTCCCGTTTTCCGATTCTGAGCTTCAGCAGGAGCACGGTGAGCGCTGCCTGCATAAGAATCATTTCAACAAAAGGCCCGAAAAGGAGAAAAACGGATATGGAAACACCCTGTGCGAAAAAGACAGGCGTTTCGTTGACAATGATCGGGAAGATCGAAACAATGCACATGAAAACCAGAAAAGCGGCAATCGTCCATTCATTTCCTGAAATCTTTACCGGCCAGAGAGTGTAAGCTGCAAATAATGCTGAAGGAAATACAAAAGCCCAGACGGCCCATAATATGGACTTCAGCTTTGTTTCCATGGATTGTCCCCCTCTCCCGCCGTGCTGTTTTTTATATTTTAACAAAAATTCAGATTTTTGTCATTTATTTCGGGACTATCAGCCTAATTTTCATGTGATATTTTTCGACAATAAGGCCTAACCTCAGAAATGAAGTAGAGAGAACCTGTGACTAAATAGATGTCCCCGCTCTCACCTGCTGCCATCATTTCATCAATCGCCTCTTTCCAGTCTTCATGGAACGATTTTACCGGATGCGTGCATGCTTCATACAGCTCTGATGCGCAAGCAGCTCTCGGAAAATCAAAGGTTGTGAAATGCATGCTGTCTGCTATTCCAGCTAGAATTGAGATCATCGGGCTGTATTCCTTGTCTTTCAGGGCTGAAAAAAGAACATGAATCCGTTTGCCGGCATAGTGCCTTCTCATCACTGCGGCAAGACTTTCCGCTCCCTCTTTATTGTGGGCGCCGTCAAGGATGATGGCAGGATACTCAGAAACCTGTTCAAACCTTCCGCTCCAATTTGTCTGATGAAGGCCTTTTCTAATGTGCTCATCACCGGCAGCAAACAAGTCGTGAACCCGTAAATAATCCAGAGCCATAACAGCAAGCGCGGCATTTTGCACCTGATGCTCTCCCCTCATGGAGATCTCAAGCCCTTCGAATGAGTGATACGGTGTTTTCATATCGAACCTCTCCCCGCCTCTTAGCGGTTCGTGTTTCAGAACAGGAAAAGAATCGTGGAAAAGATCAGCGTTTTTTTCTGCCGCTCTTCTTTTTATAACGTTCAGAGCGCGCTCATCCGTTACTGCCGTAAGCATTGGTACACCATGCTTGATGATGCCCGCTTTTTCACCGGCAATTTCCTCTATGGTGTTCCCGAGGATATGCATGTGATCATAGCCGATGCTAGTAATCATGGTCAGAACCGGCTCTGAAATATTCGTTGAATCTAATGTGCCTCCTAGCCCTGTTTCAAGCAGCAGCACATCTGTTTTTTCATGGTTTCCGAAATAATAGAAAGCCATGGCTGTGATGATTTCAAACTCGGTCGGCCCTCCAAGCTCTGTTTGCTCAAGCTCGTCTGACAGCGGTTTTATCGTATTTGCCAAAAACAGCATCTCCGCATCCGGAATAGGAATTCCGTTCATGCTGATCCGCTCGTTGAAGGTTTCAAGGAACGGGGATGTAAAGGTGCCGGTTTTATAACCTGCTTCTGTAAGCACGTTTCTCATGTAGGCAATGGTCGATCCTTTTCCGTTTGTGCCTGCCACATGGACGGTTTTCACTTTTTTATGGGGATTACCGAGTCTGTTCATCAGCCATTCCATACGCTTCAGGCCGGGTTTGATGCCGAATCTGAGGCGGGAATGTATCCACCCGACAGCTTCTTCGTACGTTTGAAACATATCATCTGCCCCTTCTTTTATGTACATGAAAACTCGGGCATGATCATCAATCACACCCGAGTCTTTGTCATTCAGCCTTTCAGCTCTCCGATTCTTGAAAGAACGGCTTCTCTTTTTTCTGTATAATCTTTCTCTTTCGCACGTTCTTCTTCTATTACCTTCTCAGGCGCTTTTTTAACGAAGCCTTCATTGCTCAGCTTTTTCTGAACACGTTCAACTTCTTTATTTAATTTATCAAGCTCTTTCTCAAGGCGTGCAATTTCTTCATCGAGGTTAATCAAGCCTTCAAGAGGGAAGATTAGTTCCGCCCCTGTTACAACAGATGTCATCGCTTTGTCGCCAGTTTCAGCATCCGTGCCGATTGAAAGGCTGGACGTGTTGCAGAAACGCTCGATGTAGGCGCGGTTCTGCTGGAGCTGATTTTGGATGTCCGCTGATTTTGCTTTAATCATCATCGGAATTTGCTTGCTCATCGGCGTGTTCACTTCTGCTCTTACATTTCGAACCGACCGGATCACTTCAACTAGAAGCTTCATATCTGCCGCCGCAGCTTCATCCGTAAGTGAAGGATCAGCAACCGGCCATTTGGCGATTGTAATGGATTCCCCTTCGTGAGGGAGGTTCTGCCAAATTTCCTCGGTAATAAACGGCATGAACGGATGAAGAAGTCTCATCGTGTTATCTAGTACATATGCAAGAATTGAACGGGTTGTCTTTTTCGCCGCTTCGTCGTCGCCATAAAGCGGAAGCTTCGCCATTTCAATGTACCAGTCACAGAAATCATCCCAGATAAAGTTGTACAGATGACGGCCGATTTCACCAAATTCGTATTTATCGGCAAGCTTTGTCACGTGCTCGATTGTTTCATTCAGGCGTGTCAGAATCCACTTGTCAGCCACTGATTTTTCACCGGTCAAATCGATTTCATCATATTTCAGGCCGTCCATGTTCATCAGCGCAAAGCGTGAAGCGTTCCAGATCTTATTGGCAAAGTTCCATGTTGCTTCTACTTTTTCGTAGCTGAAACGCAGATCCTGGCCAGGCGAGCTTCCTGTTGAAAGGAAGTAACGAAGAGAATCCGCTCCGTACTTATCGATTACATCCATCGGGTCTACGCCGTTTCCAAGTGATTTACTCATTTTGCGTCCCTGCTCATCGCGGACAAGTCCGTGAATCAGCACGTCTTTGAATGGACGCTTGCCGGTAAATTCAAGACCCTGGAAAATCATGCGGGAAACCCAGAAGAAAATGATGTCATAGCCTGTTACAAGCACATCTGTCGGATAGTAGCGCTGATAGTCAACTGAATCCTCATCCGGCCAGCCCATTGTAGAAAACGGCCACAGTGCCGAGCTGAACCACGTATCAAGCACGTCTGTATCCTGTTCCCAGTTTTCAAGGTCTGCAGGCGGTGCGTGATCAACATGCACCTCGCCTGTTTCTTTATGATACCAGGCAGGTATGCGGTGTCCCCACCAAAGCTGTCTTGAAATACACCAGTCGCGGATATTTTCCATCCAGCGCATGTACGTGTTTTCAAAACGGTTTGGAACAAAGTTGACTTTGTCCTCTTTGTCCTGAAGCTCAATCGCTGCATCTGCAAGAGGCTGCATCTTAACGAACCACTGCGTAGAAAGGTACGGCTCAACAACCGCTCCGCTCCGCTCGCTGTGCCCGACTGAATGCATGTGCTCTTCAATTTTGAACAGAACATCCATTTCCTGAAGATCCTTCACGATCTGCTTTCTGCACTCAAAACGGTCAAGTCCGCTGTAGATTCCTGCTTTTGCATTCATCGTTCCGTCCTCATTCATCACAAGAACACGCTCAAGGCTGTGGCGGTTTCCGATTTCAAAGTCATTCGGGTCATGCGCAGGAGTAATCTTAACCGCTCCGGAACCGAATTCCATATCAACATAGTCATCTCCGACAATCGGAATTTCGCGTCCTACAATCGGGAGAACAACGGTTTTGCCGATCAAATGCTTGTAGCGCTCATCTTCTGGGTGAACAGCAACCGCTGTATCGCCAAGCATCGTTTCAGGGCGTGTAGTCGCAACTTCAATGGCACCGGAACCGTCTGACAGCGGGTAGCGCATGTGATAAAAAGCACCCTGAACATCTTTATAGATAACTTCTATATCAGAAAGAGCTGTTTTTGTCTGTGGATCCCAGTTGATTATATATTCGCCGCGGTAGATGAGTCCTTTTTTATAAAGAGAGACAAATACTTCATTTACCGCTTTTGAAAGTCCTTCATCAAGCGTAAACCGCTCTCTTGAATAATCAAGGCCAAGACCAAGCTTAGACCACTGCGCACGGATATGAGATGCGTATTCTTCTTTCCATTTCCATGTTTCCTCAACAAACTTTTCGCGGCCAAGGTCATAGCGGGACTTGCCTTCCTCGCGCAGCTTTCCTTCAACTTTTGCCTGAGTGGCAATTCCGGCATGGTCCATTCCAGGCAGCCAGAGAACGTCATAGCCCTGCATGCGTTTCATGCGCGTCACGATATCCTGAAGCGTCGTGTCCCAGGCATGGCCAAGGTGTAGCTTTCCTGTTACGTTCGGCGGAGGGATGACAACCGTGTACGGCTGCTTTTCCTGGTCGTTTGAAGCTTCAAAAAACTTTCCCTTCAGCCAGTAGTCGTAGCGATCGCGCTCAATTGCCTGCGGATCATATTTTGTAGAGAGTGTCTGCTCCTTGTTCTCCATGTTTCTTCCTCCTTAAAATCTTCAAATCAGTTCATTTCCGCACTTTTCGGAAAATAAAAAACTCCCCTCGTCCGGTAAAAGGACGAAAGGAGTTGATTTCGCGGTGCCACCTTTTTTCACAGGCAAAAAAGAACCTGTGCTCTCAAATGGGATAACGGCGTTCATGCCGATTCTCTCTACTTCATGGTTCAAGAGAATTACTCCAGGGCGACCTTCAAGCAAGCTTGTTTAAGAAATCTCTCAGCAGGCGATTTCTCTCTCTGAAAACAGCTTTCCGCTTTACTCTTCCCTATCACGGTATGTGTTCGATTATGAAAACATGATATATGTTGTATTGTATACAATCCAGTCATTTCACGTCAATCATCTTCTCCATTTTTCACAGCCTTTATTCCCGAAAAGGCACAAAACTGGGTAAATGCACATATTCTTTATACAAGAAGGATTCAGTGAGGAGAGTTTTAGGATGCGCAGAAAAATAAACGATTATAACCTGTCGCCTTATGTAAAGCAGTTTAAACTCATTGCCGGACAGTTCATCGTGCCGATTACCATCTTCCAGACCGTCCGGACCCTGATTTTCCCGTCACCTGTCGACCTTGTCCTGCTGGCGCTGCTGATTTTGCTTGGTGTCGCTTTATACATGGAATGGATATAACGAAATGCGGAATCGCCCGTTTAGCCCTGACAGGCAGAAAAGAAATCACCGGAAAAGTCCGGTTTTGACTTTTTCGGGGATTTTGTTCTGACGGAAGGGCTGGGCGATGGAGCTAGACACCACGAAATATTATTCAGACAGGTAAACATTGTTATACTGAGGCTACATTCACATGTAAAAAACCCAATCACCGATTGGGTTTTGTTTATGTCGACTGATCTGCGGCCAGTTTTTTGTTTTCTTCGATTTGCGTCACCTTCATGACGAAGTACTCGATGTTTTTAAAGGTCCAGTAAGATTTGATCAGGTCCTGATTTTTCTGAAGCTGCGACGCGCTTCTGTCATTCAGGTTCATGTGCTTTTTCACTTGTTTGTAGACAAAATCCGGATAGGCAAGATAACAGATGAACAGCTGCATTTCCTCTTCTCTGTATGGAAACGTCTGCTGATAGGTGTAAAACCAGTCGGCACAGTTATCGTCTGCAAACGGGTACGTATGGAACGTCCTGTGATAAAAGAGAAGCGCATCATCAATAGGCGATGAATACCTGGCATGTTCAAAATTGGTGAAATACCCTGTTCCCTGTTCATCATACAAGTAGTGATGAATGGATGCTCTGCCGTGGATCATGACTTGCCGCACATCCTCTTTTTCCTTCATCATCTCATACCACTCATCAAGTTTTTTGCGGGCAAATTCTGTCGCACGGGCGGTTTCAAAGTAATACGTGACGGCCTGCAGTTCAAACGGCGAGAGATACCACTTCTTCTCGCATTCCTCCACGTATTTTTCATACTGGGCTTTGTTGTCGTCCCATTGCTTGGCAAGGGTATCGTAGTGAATTTTCAGGGCATTCTGATTCAGCTTTTCCTCAGCAGCCGTTCTCTGGTGAAGCGCTGCAAGTTCCCTGAACATATTTTTATGCCGCTCATCCCGCTCTTCTTCTGTTTCGTTGGTGAGCCAGGGCATAATGTAGTACCAGTTTTCTCCGTCAGAGGTGAAAAACTGCCGGTGCCTGTTTCTGAAGATGGGTACATACCCTGAATAGCCTTTTTGATGAGCACCGTGAAGCGTTTCAATGAATTGGCCATTCCGGTTCGATGACATCTTTTTCAAGGCGTAGGAGGCACCTGAACTGGCATAGACCTTCGTCAGTTTATCTGTAACAGACTCCGCATATTCCGCTTTCAGCTCATACTCTTTTAAAACCTCCGCAAGTTTATCCATATTTTCTCTCATCATTTTTTGTCCCACTTCCTTTTAGCCGGGTCTCATTTAAAGAGACTTACAAAAAAAACAGCTGAGGAACTCTCCTCCCCAAGCTGCTTTCTTTTCTTAATGAGTATTTGCGTAAACAGGAATGTAAAGTGTCTGGCCTTCGTGCACATCTGCGCTTGAATTCAGCTGATTGACTCTGTGCAGCTGCTGGACCGTAATCCCGTAGCGGTCGCAAATGCTGTCAATAGTGTCACCCTGCTGGACAAGGCAAATCTTAAGCTTTGTAAACTCCTCTTCTTCATCCCGTTCAAAAAGCTTCGTCAAGTAGAGGGAGTTTTCCGTCTGCTTTGGTTCCTCCTGCTTTCTTGCCTGTTCTTCTTTTCTTGCTTTCGGACTTTGCTTTTGAGGCGCCTTATACGGTTCCTCATACTGCGGCCTGCTTGCAAAATAAGAAATGTCCGGTGCAGCGGCTTCTTCCTCTGCAGCCTCTTTTTTCACTTCTACATGAAACGGTTCATACAGATCGTCATGATTTTGGCTGCCTGCATGCGCAAAAGCATCATATTCTTCTACTTGCGTTTCCTCTTCATACAGTGCCTGAGGTGAGCGGAACAGCGGCTGGAGCTCTGGTTCCTGCTCCTGCTCAAACACATATTCCTGCTCCTGCTCCTGTTCTTCTTCCGCCTCTACAGCCGCATCCCCGCTTGCAATACCACTGATTTCAAGGTCAGCTACGAGCCTAAGGTTTCTGCTTTCTGACAGATCATAATCAAAAGACTCAATCGTTACATACACTTCTTCCAAGTTTCCAATGCGGTTTCTCGGAATCGTGATATCTACAGGAAAACCGTGAACAAGCTGCGATATGCCGTCTTCTCTTGTTTCTACACTGCTGATAAACCGGAGATTGGCATATTCAAATTCCTCTTCGCTATAATCCTCATCTATTTTGTACTCACCCGTAAGCTTAAGCGCACCCCGAATCGAGATGTACTGGTCAAACTCCTGGATGGTGATGTCTGGATCTAATGAGATGGATAACAGCTCACCCACTTCCTGTCCCTTTTGAAACCAAACGGATTCCTCAACAGAGAACCGCAATGATGATTGTTGATCCTGTGACAACTTGAACTCCTCCTTTCAGGTGTCCTTACGAAAATACCTGTGACATTAAAGGAATATGCCGCACGGTGAAGGTTTATGATTTTTTTGATCAAATGCCTGGTTTAAGCTCAGGAAATGCAGGGAACATGAAGGATACAAGAAGAAAGGAGTGTTTGATGATGTCAAAAGATCACGGCATGAGCGACAAAGTAAAAGGCAAGGTAAACCAGGCTAAAGGCGAAGTGAAAGATCAGGTGGGCAATGCAGCAAACAATCCTGAGCTTCAGCGTGAAGGAAAGAAAGACAAACTGAAAGGGAACCTTCAGGAAGGCGCCGGAAAAGCCAAAGAAGGTTCAGCTAAATACTGAGTACATAGAGAACCTGCCGTCTGCAGGTTCTCTTTTTTCCGCCCCATTTGCTATACTAAAAGAAAAACATTCAGGAGATTCGTATGAGACCCCTATTCTTTGTTATCATCGGCGCAATTTTTCTGCTTCAGATTCCGTTATGGATCACGATTGTATCTGATTTGCTTATGATTGCCGTCGCCATTATCGGACTGACCATTATCCTTGCCAGCAAATGGCTGAGCCGGAAATCAGGATATACGCCCAAATAATAAAACCCCCTGCACATTGACGCGCAGGGGGTCTTCACTTTATTTAAGGGCAGCAAATGCTTTATCTGCCGCTGCAATCGTTTTTTCAAGATCTTCATCACTGTGGGCAGTGGAAAGGAAAAGACCTTCAAACTGTGACGGCGGAAGGAACACACCTTCGTTTGCCATTTCGCGATAGAACTTTGAGAAGTACTCGAGATTGGATGTTTTCGCTTTTTCGAAATTGATGACGTTCTCGTCTGTGAAGAAAAAGCCAATCATCGATCCCGCACGATTCACTGTAATCGGAATGCCGTGTTTTTCAGCAGCCGCTGTTAATCCTTCTTCAAGGATGTCCGCTTTTCTGCCGAACTCTTTGTAGGTTTCCGGAGTAAGCTGGCTGAGCGTTGCATAGCCTGCTGTCATCGCAAGAGGGTTTCCGGACAGGGTGCCTGCCTGGTAAATCGGTCCGCTCGGGGCAACCTGTTTCATAATGTCGGCACGGCCGCCATACGCTCCGACAGGAAGTCCGCCGCCGATCACTTTCCCGAGGCATGTCAGGTCAGGCGTAACGCCAAAGTACCCTTGAGCACAGCCGTAATCAACGCGGAAGCCTGTCATCACCTCATCAAAGATTAACAGCGAGCCGTACTCCTGTGTGATGCTGCGCAGGCTTTCGAGGAAGCCTGGAAGCGGAGGGACAACTCCCATGTTTCCTGCAACCGGCTCCACAATCACACCGGCAATGTCATCACCGAACTGTTCAAAGGCATATTTTACGCTTTCCATGTCGTTGTAAGGAACAGTGATCGTGTTTTTGGCTACTCCCTCCGGAACTCCCGGGCTGTCAGGCAGTCCAAGTGTTGCAACGCCTGAACCTGCTTTGATCAGCAGAGAATCCCCGTGGCCGTGATAGCAGCCTTCGAATTTCAAAATCTTATTTCTTCCGGTAAAACCGCGTGCAAGTCTCAGGGCACTCATCGTTGCTTCTGTTCCCGAACTCACCATCCGGATGATTTCAATAGATGGCACGCGGTCAATCACAAGCTTTGCAAGCTCATTTTCAATCAGCGTCGGAGCCCCGAAGCTTGTACCGGATTCTGTCACCTTTTTAATGGCTTCAACAACCGCGTCATTTGTATGGCCTAAAATAAGCGGTCCCCATGAAAGCACATAATCAATATATTCATTTCCATCAATATCGTAAATTTTAGAGCCTTTTCCCCGCTCCATGAAAATGGGATCCATGGCGACCGATTTAAAGGCGCGAACAGGACTGTTCACTCCGCCCGGCATCAGCCCTTGAGCTTCTGCGAAGGCCTTGCCTGATTTTTCATAACTGCGCATTTGACTTCTCCTCCTGCGATTAGTGTTGTTCCTTCAGCCAGCGTGCACAATCCTTGGCATGATACGTCAAGATCATATCCACGCCTGCGCGTTTCATGCTGATCATCATTTCCATCACGATTGCCTTTTCATCGACCCAGCCGTTTTGTGCGGCTGCCTTGATCATGGCATATTCCCCGCTTACGTTATAGGCAACAATCGGCACGTTAAAGTTATTTTTCACATCGCGGATGATATCAAGGTAAGACAGGGCAGGTTTCACAATCAGGAAGTCCGCCCCTTCCATCATGTCCGATTCTGCTTCTCTGAGCGCTTCAAGGCGGTTTGCAGGATCCATCTGATACGTTTTGCGGTCTCCAAACTGCGGAGTGCTGTGGGCAGCATCCCTGAACGGACCGTAAAAGGCGCTTGAGTATTTAATTCCGTATGACATAATCGGCACATCTTCAAATCCCGCTTCATCCAGGCCATGGCGGATAGCAGCCACAAACCCGTCCATCATGTTTGAAGGCGCGATAACATCGGCACCCGCTCTTGCCTGGCTGACCGCAGTGCGCGCCAGCAGATCAAGCGTCGGGTCATTGAGGACTTTTCCCTCTTTCACAATTCCGCAGTGGCCGTGGTCTGTATACTGACAAAGACACGTATCGGCAATCACAACAAGCTCAGGGAAATTTTCTTTGATCTGTGCAATCGCACGCTGAACGATGCCGTGGTCATGGTAAGCCTGTGTGCCAAGCTCATCCTTATGATCAGGCACTCCAAAGACGATAACGGATTTGATGCCGAGATCGCTTACTTCCTGCATTTCTGCATTCAGGTAATCAAGCGAAATCTGTTCAACGCCGGGCATTGATTTTACCTCATTGCGTTTTTGCTCGCCTTCAACAACGAAGATCGGATAAATAAAGTCTTCTGCGTGCAGATGTGTTTCGCGGACGAGTGACCTCATGCTGCCTGTGCTCCGGAGTCTGCGGTGTCTGTTAAATTGAATGTCCATAGCTTATTCCTGCCTTTCAGCGTGTGTTTGGATACGGTCAATCATGGCATCGATGGTGTACGGATCTGACACAATGCCGTCATAGCCGTACTTCTTAAGCGTTTTATGTGTGATCGGTCCAATGCTCACAAGCGTAACGCCCTTGAGCAGAGTATCCAGATTTTTGTTTTTCATGACCTTCATAAAGGCATCAACAGTGGATGAGGAGGTAAAGGTAATGTAATCGAGTTTTTGCTCCTCAAGCAGCTGCTCAATCCTGTTTCCATCCTCTGTATTATGTATTGTTTCATATAGCGTAAGGTCTGTCACGGAGAAGCCCTTGAGAGTCAATTCTTTCATGAGAATTTCCCTGGCAAGATTCCCCCTGAAGAGATAAATATGCTGGGACGGCCTGATGCTCCCCGCGATTTCTTCAGCAAGCCTTTCAGCTACATACTCCTTCGGCATGATTCTGACCGTATAGCCCCTGTCTTCAATCAGCTGCCTTGTTTTCCGCCCCACGGCGGCAAATGTGCAGTGCGACAGGAAATCAGAAGGGAAGCCGTGCTCTTTCAGAAAATCAAAAAAGAAAAGCACCCCGTTCATGCTCGTAAAGACGAGGCAGTCTTCAGCCTTAATACCTCGAACTGCCTCTTTAAGTTTATGTATATCCTTCGCTTTTTCAAAGGAAATCAGCGGAGCAGCAACAGGAACTCCGCCGGCTTTTTTAATTTTCGCTGCAAAAGTGGTTGCCTGTGTTTCTTCTCTCGTAATCAGAATGGTCTTTCCTGAGAGACCGCCGGCCATTAAAGGTCTAGCTCCTCTTTTACCTTGTCGATCAGCTGCTTTGCTCCCTGCGCAATCAGTCTTTCAGACACTTCTTTTCCCATGGCTACGGGATCTTTGCCTGTGATTCTTTCTTTATAAATCTCTTTTCCGTCAGGAGAGGCAATCAGTGCGGTAAGCGAAATTTCTTTGTCAAAAGCGACTTCTGCATACCCTGCAATCGGTACCTGGCATCCTCCCTCCATCACGTGAAGGAAGGTGCGCTCCGCCTGAACGGCAAGCTGTGTCGCTTCATCTGTAAAATGAGAAAGCAGCTCAAGTAGCTCATGATCGTCTGCGCGGCATTCGATGGAAAGCGCTCCCTGGCCGACTGCCGGAACGCAGTCTTTCACATCAAGAAACTCTGTCACAACGTCCTGGCTCCAGCCCATTCTCGCAAGACCCGCTGCAGCAAGGATGATCGCATCGTAATCTTCGTGCTGAAGTTTTGCCAGGCGCGTGTCGATATTGCCTCTGATCCACTTGATATCAAGATCAGGCCTCATGGCAAGGAGCTGTGCGCTTCTTCTTAAACTGCTTGTTCCCACCACTGCACCCGCAGGCAGATCAGCAAGACTGACGTGATTTTTAGAAATAAAAGCATCCCGCGGATCTTCACGGTGCGGAATGCAGCCAATTGTCAGCCCTTCCGGCAGAACAGCAGGCATATCCTTCATGCTGTGAACAGCCATATCAATCTCGCCGTCAAGCATGGCCTGTTCAATCTCTTTTACAAAAAGACCTTTTCCTCCCACTTTCGAGAGGGTGACATCAAGAATCTGATCGCCCTTTGTCACGATTTCCCGGACTTCAAAGTCAAAAGGCAGCCCGATTTTTTTAAGCTGGTCAATCACCCAATTCGTCTGGGTCAAAGCCAGTTTGCTACGTCTGGATCCTACAATGATTTTGCGCATAATGAGTTCCTCCAACTAGGATGTATCTTGCATTAAGAGTCCCAAATATGAAACCTTGAAAGGCTTCCGAATAAAAAGAAATTAATTAATAAAATTAAAAAGGCTGCTGCGTTATAATAAGCAACCTGTTTTCCATGCCATTCCTTCACGATCCGGCTGTATAAATAATAGCCGTACACAAGGAGCATCATGAACGAACCGGTTACCTTCGCGTCGTACCAGTGGAAGTTCGGGATTTTTAAATATGCCCAGATCATCCCGAGTATTAAGCTCAATAACAGCATCGGTACACCGATCACATTTAATACATATGACATGTGATCAAGCTTGGTCAGGTCGTCAATCCGGATAAGCTGCTTGCCCCATTTTTTCTTCTTCAGCAAATTGTACTGAATCAAATACAGAATGGAAAAAACGAAAGACAGGGTAAAAGCCCCGTAAGACAGGATGGCCATTGTGATGTGTATAAACAAAAGCTCCGAAATCAGCTGTCCGGAAACCGCTGCCGATTCATATTGTGATGGCGCGAATGTGTGGATGCTGAGCATGATAAATCCGAGCACATTTGTGAAAAAGATGATAAAATCCGCTTTCAAAAAACGGTTTAAGACGACTGACAGCGTCACAAGCACCCACGAATAAAAATAAAGCCCTTCTGATATGTTCAGGACTGGAAATCTGCCGGTCTCAAACATTTGATAAAACAAAAAAATTGTTTGCAGCAGCCAAACAATAGAAAGCAACCAGAAGGCAATTTTGTTAGCCTTCCGGTTGTTATGAATAAAATCTATGAAAAAAAAGAGAACACTGAATGCATAAAGAATAATAATCAGTTCATTAATTCTAGGTAAACTCATTTCTGGCATACATCAAATTCCTCTCACTTACGTTTGAAGTGAAGCTCTTGCCTGCCCAGGCAGTGCCTGAGAGCTGCTTAAAGAAACCGAGTTTTCTCTGCGTTTTTGCTCTTCAACTGCTTCTTCAATATCAAAGATCTTCATGAAAAGCTCCAGATTTTGTTCTGCGTCCGAATCAGCAGCAAGCTCTTTCACCTTAAGAATCGGATCGCGGAGCATCTGGTTAATAATGCTTTTGGTGTGCTTGTTCAGAAGCTTCAGTTCACGGTCAGTCAGATTAGGCATTTTGCGCTCGAGGCTTTGCATCGTTTCCGCCTGAATGCCAAGCGCTTTTTCGCGAAGCGCGGAAATGACAGGAACAACTCCGAGTGTGCCAAGCCATTGCTTGAAAGCGACAATTTCCGCCTCTAGCATTAATCCGATTTCCTCAGCTGCTTTTTGGCGCTCCTGAAGGTTGGCGTCCACAATTCCCTGAAGATCGTCAATATCATACAGAAACACACTTTCAAGTTCATCTAGAGCAGGGTCAAGGTCGCGGGGAACCGCAATATCCACCATAAACAGCGGCTTGCCCTTTCTCATTTTTTCAGCAGGAGCCATCATCTCTTTTGTGATGACAAAATCGCTTGAACCGGTTGAGCTGATCAGAATATCAGCTTCAACAAGCGCGCACTGAAGCTCATTTATCCCTTTTGCATGGCCGCTGAATTTCCTTGCCAGAACCTCTGCTTTTTCAAACGTGCGGTTAACAACCGTCACTTTGCGCACTCCGCTGCCATGAAGGTTCTGTGCAGCAAGCTCGCCCATTTTGCCGGCACCGAGAATAAGCACATGCTTGTTCGTCAGGTCGCCGAATATTTTCTTCGCAAGTTCAACAGCCGCATAGCTGACAGAAACTGCGTTAGCTCCGATATCAGTCTCAGAGTGTGCTTTTTTGGCAAGAGTCACTGCCTGCTTAAACAGATGGTTAAATACCGTTCCGATCGTACCTTCTGTTTGTCCGAGCATGAAGCTTGTACGCACCTGGCCGAGAATCTGTGTTTCTCCGAGGACCATTGAATCCAGTCCGCATGAAACACTGAAAAGATGCTCAATGGCACCATCATTTTCATACATAGTTAAAAAAGGAGAAAAGGAATCCTTATCAAGGCCGAACCACTCGGCTAAAAATGCTTTAATATAATAACGGCCAGTATGAAGCTGGTCCACAACCGTATAAATCTCTGTCCGGTTACATGTCGAAACAATGATGTTTTCAAGAATGCTCTTCTGCTCTTTCAGTGCTTTCATGGCATCTCCGAGTTCATTCGGCTGAAAGGTCAGTTTTTCACGGATTTCGACAGGGGCAGTTTTATAATTTAAGCCTACAGCTAAGATATGCATAATGTCATACACCCCACATACAAGAATTCTATTACTATTATACCATGTCTCTGTTTTTTCTCTTTTTACAAATGTGAACAGTTCTTGAAAGCTTGCCGGACTGTGATATCATACTAGTTAAACAGCCGGCATGATTCCGCATGACAATGCGGATTCGTGCTGATTTGTATTTTAAACAGCAAAAGCTGCAGCAAATTCGTCCACCTTGAACAATACCAAAAAAAGTGCTTACAATCAAGGTAATCGTCTTAATTCAGAGGTGACTGAAATGAAAAAATCGACAAACTTTTCTGCCTATGCCCTGCTTGCGATCGGTTTTTACTATGCTCTGGAAACCTTTCAGATCAAGCTTTTTGACCAGCAGCAGTCATGGCAGACACTGCTCATTCTTTTTGGGCTCGCTTTTCTGATCGGAGGCCATTTTGATCAGGATGAAAATGCCATACTTCCAGGCATTTTGCTTGGAGGACTCGGCGTGCACTTTCTTTGCTTCGGGCAGTTCCCCGACTGGCCTGAACACGCGCCTGCCATCACCTTTATCATCGGACTCGGCATCATACTCCGGTCGGCCAAAACAAAAACAGGATCCATACAAGGAATCATTCTACTCCTGCTCGCCGCATTTCTCCACTTTTTCGACTCGATCATTAACGGTCTCGGGTGGGTCGAACAAGGCGTTCAGGTCGTCCAGAAATTCTGGCCTGTTCTGTTAATTCTTGGCGGTTTTTACTTATTGTTTCTGAAAAAGAAGTAAATATGTAAGAAAATCCTTATAAAAGGGAAAGGAGTTTCATCTCCTTTCCCTTTTGTGTGTTTTCCAAACAAGTTCACACTGCACGCATCCAGAACATATACTAAGGTATTACAGCAGGAGAAATGGAGGATTGGATTGTGCCGGTATCTGTCGTATTCAATATGATCAATGTTGTAAGCATGGCTGCAAATTCCATCATTTCTTCGGGGCAGAACAGCCAGCCGGACTGGAATGCCCAGGGGAAATTCAATTCAGGAAACGGGAACTTCATCAATTCGGGTGCAATTGGCTGCACAAATATTATCAACGATCAGGATCTGGCCGATATGGCGATTGCCCAGCCTGAAAATATCAACCCTCAGCCTGTTTCACAGATTTAGATGAAAAGTTTATCTATACAGTTCACCAATATAAATGTGACCTCCCTTTCCGGAAACTCCGGAATTTTCACAGGGACGAATACTCAATATGACTGGACAGTGAGCATGAAGAGCAATTATGGATTCGGGAAAATCATGGGTGCGAATAATCTGGCGGTAGATACAGTGAATATTATTCATGATGATGATTTTATGGATTCGGATTTTACCCAGAATCAGGGTTCCAATGATCAGCCTGTCTATCAGAGCTGACTGAAAACCACCGCAAACGGTGGTTTTCTTTATGCCGCGGTCATACTTCACCGGAGATTCTATATACATGTAATAGGGGAAAATCGTGTGCAGAGTTTGAGAGAGGGGCCCGGAATTGGCAAACATCCATTTTCATTCAATAAATGTCTACCAGATAAAGCATAGCTCAGGCATGTTTTATGGAGAGAACTTTCAGTACAAATGGACAAATCGCTCCGGCGCCCATGAGGGATTTGGACGAGTACGCGGAAATTCCAATACCATTCATCATACAATCACATTGGCAAACGTTCAGAAAAAGAAAACAGACGGCGAACAGAATTAGGGCGCCCCGCTTCCTTTGTCCGTCTGCTGAGACCCTTTTTCTTTTTTTACATGCTCATGCAGGACAAGATGTATCGTATGGGCGATTTCATTTTCATTGCCGGAGATTCTGCCGAAACCGGAGTAACTGCCTGCCGCAGTATTCCACTTGACCTGCCTGTTTCTTCCTATAAAAACACCAGAGTTGTTAGCTATTTCAAGAACGTTAAGGTCCGAAAAAGATATTTTAGAGGATCTGATTTTCATTGCATCTGCCTCCAATCAAAATTCCGGTTTGCCTCCTATTTTATTCACCAGTCAGGCGAACGTGCTAAAGGGGTGAAACGGTATGACGCTTGAGGATGAGTCTTTCCTGACACTTCTTCGCAAAATTGAAAAAAGGCTGCATGCATTAGAGGAAGCGGTTAACGCTCAAAACCTCAGCCGCCAAACCTTTCACATAGACCGGGTACAAACTATGAATGTTCATGAGCTTGTTTACAGGCTTGAAAATATAGATGTAAAGCAAGTGAACGGAACGATGAATATAGGAAATACCTTTCTTTCAAAATCACGTCAGCAGCCAAAGCGGGAAAATGATATTTCCATTATCGTTAATGGAAAACACATTCCTTACGAAATAAACGAAAAGAAAAGCAGTCAGCCTCTGCCTGATCATGATCAGGCCCTGTCCTCATCTTTTAGAATCGGAGATATACACATCGGCACAGTGGAAGGTGCCTCAGCCGTGAACTTCGGCAATAACTTTCCTTCCAATTTCAAAAACAGCAGCAAGCTGAATCAGGGGTTTGGCAACATCCTTGGAAACGGAAATGATATCCACGATATCTTTTCGCATCAGGATGAAAGGGATACAATTAAAGTTTTCAGCGAGGGCCCCGATCAGCCTCAGCCAGAATGGCTGAAATCGCTGAAAGAGGTGCAGAATGATGACACCGATGATGAGAAAGAGGCAGAAAAATAAAAAAACCTGTGCAGATTGTTCTGCACAGGTTTTTGCGTTTAGACTCCAGTGTACTGTCTGATGACAGCCCAGGATTCTTCTTTGCCGAGCCCTGTTTCGGATGAGAAGCAGATCATCGGGTCTTCAGGGTCCTTATTCAGCGTTTCTCTTACGACTTTCATGTGTTTTTGCCATTTGCCTTTAGGGATTTTATCTGCCTTTGTGGCAACGACCATGACAGGAATATCATAATGCTTCAAAAACTCATACATCATGACATCGTCTTTTGACGGTGCGTGGCGCAGGTCGACAAGAAGGACGGCTGCACGGAGCTGTCTTCTTTTCGTAAAATATGTTTCGATCATTTTTCCCCAGGCTTCGCGCTCGGTTTTTGAAACCTTTGCATATCCGTAGCCGGGCACATCCACAAAATGCATGATTTCATTGATGATGTAGAAGTTCAGGGTCTGGGTTTTGCCGGGCTTTGATGACGTTCTGGCAAGGTTCTTCCTGTTAAGCAATTTGTTGATAAACGATGATTTTCCTACGTTTGAGCGTCCTGCCAGTGCAATTTCAGGCAAATCAAGATCAGGGTACTGATCCGGCTTTACTGCACTGATGACGATCTCGGAACTTGTGACTTTCATTTACTCTCTCCCGTTAATGCATGCTGCAGCACTTCATCAAGATGTGATACAGGCACAAAAGTTAATTCACTCCGTACACTTTCCGGAATATCTTCAATATCCCGTTCATTGTCTTTTGGCAGGATGATTTTTGTCAGCCCTGCACGGTGAGCGCTTAGCGTTTTTTCTTTTAATCCGCCGATAGGCAGCACTCTGCCTCTAAGGGTAATTTCCCCTGTCATGCCTACTTCTTTTCTGACCGCCCGTCCGGTGAGTGCTGAAATTAAGGCAGTTGCCATGGTAATCCCTGCAGATGGCCCATCCTTCGGCACAGCGCCCTCCGGCACATGAATATGAATATCATTTTTCTCGTGAAAATTCTCATCAATGTTCATTTCTTTAGCGCGCGAACGGATAAAGCTGAAGGCTGCCTGTGCAGATTCTTTCATCACATCGCCAAGCTTTCCGGTCAAAATCAGCTTTCCTTTGCCCGGTGAAAGCGACACTTCTATTGAAAGGGTATCTCCGCCGACAGTCGTATAGGCAAGGCCTGTCGCTACTCCAACCTGATCCTCAAGTTCTGCCTGCCCATACCTGAATTTATTCTTGCCGAGATAATCAGACAGGTTTTTGTCAGTGATGATCAACTTCTTTTTCTCTTCAGATACAATTTGCTTCGCAGCTTTTCTGCAGATCGATGCAAGCTGGCGTTCAAGGCTGCGGACTCCCGCCTCGCGCGTATGATAGCGCACGATGTTGCGGATCGCAGACTCTCTTATTTGAAGATGTGATTTTTTCAGCCCGTGATCTTTCAGTTGCTTTTGCAGCAGATGATCTTTGGCAATGTGAATTTTCTCAAGCTCTGTGTATCCGGCGATAGTGATAATCTCCATCCGGTCACGAAGCGGGCCCGGTATCGTGGCAAGATTATTGGCTGTTGCAATGAACATGACCTTCGACAGATCATACGTCTCTTCAATGTAATGATCGCTGAATGTATGGTTTTGTTCAGGGTCAAGCACTTCCAGCAGGGCTGAAGAAGGGTCTCCCCTGAAATCATTGGACATTTTATCGATTTCATCAAGCAAAAAGACCGGATTAATCGTTCCCGCTTTTTTCATGCCCTGAATAATGCGACCCGGCATTGCCCCTACGTAGGTTCTGCGGTGGCCGCGAATTTCTGATTCGTCTCTCACTCCGCCGAGGGAAATGCGGACAAAATGACGGTCAAGTGATTTTGCCACTGACTTTGCCAAAGATGTTTTTCCCACTCCGGGAGGTCCTGACAGACAAAGAATCGGACCTTTAAGCGAATTGGTCAGTTTTTGGACGGCAAGGTATTCAAGTACGCGGTCTTTTACTTTTTCAAGGCCGTAATGGTCTTCATCAAGAATTTTCTCGGCGCGCTTTAAATCAAGACGGTCCTCTGTCGCATTTGACCACGGCAGGGAAATGAGCCAGTCGAGATAATTACGGATAACCGAGCTCTCAGCAGAAGTTGAAGGCACTTTTTCGTACCTCTCAAGCTCTTTAAGTGCTGTAAGCTTTACATGGTCAGGCATTCCCGCTTCCTCAATCCTGCTGTTCAGGATGTCCACTTCTCCGGTTTTGCCTTCTTTATCGCCAAGCTCTTTTTGGATGGCTTTCATTTGTTCGCGGAGATAGTATTCCTTTTGCGTCCGTTCCATTGACCTTTTAACACGCTGGCCGATCTTCTTTTCAAGCTGAAGAACTTCTTTTTCATTGTGAATAATCTCAATGACCTTGTTCAGCCGCTCTTTAATGTCCAGGGTTTCAAGCACTTCCTGCTTTTCTTTGAGCTTAAGCGGCAGGTGGGAAGCAATGATGTCAGCCATTCTGCCGGGTTCATCAATATCAGAAACGGTCGAGAGCGTTTCTCCGGAGATTTTTTTTGACAGCTTTATGTACTGATCGAAATGATCAAGCAATGTTCGCATCAGCGCTTCATCTTCAGCATCCTTGCTGTCTCTTTCATCCAAAGGAAGAGCGGTTACCGAAAAATAGTCGCCTTCATCTGTATATTTGGTCATTTCTCCGCGCTGCATGCCTTCAACCAGGACTCTGATTGTCCCATTAGGGAGCTTCAGCATCTGTTTTATTTTCGTGAGCGTACCTACTTTGAAGATATCCTCTTCAGAAGGTTCATCAATAGAAATATCCCGTTGTGTCGTTAAAAAGATTATGTGATCATCCATCATCGCTTTCTCAAGCGCCTGAACGGATTTTTCGCGTCCTACATCAAGGTGAAGTACCATTGTCGGGTACACTAACAATCCTCTAAGAGGTAGGAGGGGGACGATTTTCTCTTCTTTTTTCGCCAACTTTAAAAGCACCTCCATGACTAAGTATCAATCATTATAATATAAGAGCTTCGTTCTTGTACAATCCTATTCTGCAGGCAGAGTCATCTGTAAAGCATATAGGTTTACCTTATGTAGTATACCCTTTCCGTGACCAGAAGACTAAAGAAATTACTTCTTAATGACAAATTAGCATATGTTCAAATCGTACCCGTTCCCTTTCGCTCCAGTCACAAGATTACCGCGGGGAGAACCGGGAGCCTCCTCACTGCGTTTGCGGGGTCTCCCGTGCCCTCTTCATCCCGCAGGAGTCAAGTGCCTTCCGCTGCAGTCCACTGGAATTTTATAGGGTGAACACGAAATACTCAGCATATTTTCCCCATAAAAAAACCCCGAGATATTACCCGAGGTCCTGTTTTATAAGTGTAACCGGGTTTTCCTGCTCAGTTGGCGGGTTGACGAATGCAAGGTCAAAGACTTCCTGCAAGTGAGCGACCGGTATGATGCTGATGCCTTCAATGGTCTTTAAAATAGACTGCATGTTTTCAGCAGGAATAATTACGGTTTTTGCGCCTGCAAGCTTGGCTGCTTTAATCTTAGGCACTACTCCGCCAATCGGCTTTACACTTCCGTGAATGCTGATTTCCCCTGTCATGGCTACTGTGTGATCGACCGGTATTTTATGAATGGCTGAGAAAATTCCCGTAGCCATCGCTATGCCGGCTGATGGACCGTCAACAGGAATGCCGCCTGGGAAATTGACATGAATGTCATAGTCATTGGCGTTGATGCCCATTGAGCGAAGGACCGTTATGACATTTTCAATCGATCCTTTTGCCATACTTTTTCTTCTGACGGATTTTCCTCTGTCGCCGATGCTTTCTTCTTCAACAATGCCTGTAATGTTTATTGTGCCTTTATCCTTTGCATAAATAACGGTTACCTCGATTTCAAGCAGTGAGCCTGAATTTGGACCGTGCACAGCAAGTCCGTTTACAAGACCGACCCTGGCGTCTTCATAGATTTTTTTATCATGCCGCGGCGTCAGCTGGCTTGAACTGACAACCCATTCAATATCCTGCATGGTGATTTCGCTGCGGTCTTCCGTCATGGCCATCCCGGCTGCAATCTGCATCATATTGACAACTTCGCGGCCGTTCCGCACATAAGACGTCAATGTGGCAATGCTCTTGTCGCTGACGTTCATATTCACTTTTACTGCTGCTTTTTTAGCAACAATGGCCAGTTCCTCTGACTCCAAATCCCTGAAAAAGACCTCAAGACATCTTGAGCGGATGGCCGGCGGAATTTCGTTCGGTGTTCTTGTTGTCGCACCGATCAGCCGGAAATCAGCAGGCAGTCCATTTTGAAAAATGTCATGAATATGGTTTGGAATTTGTGTGTTTTCTTCGCTGTAATAAGCACTCTCTAAAAAGACTTTTCTGTCTTCAAGCACTTTTAGAAGTTTGTTCATCTGTATAGGATGAAGCTCTCCGATTTCATCAATGAACAGCACACCGCCATGTGCATTCGTGACGGCTCCTTGCTTCGGCTGGGGAATCCCCGCTTGTCCCATGGCTCCTGCTCCCTGATAAATAGGGTCATGAACAGAACCGATTAAAGGATCTGCAATGCCCCTTTCATCAAATCTCGCCGTTGTGGCATCAAGTTCAATAAAGACTGCCGAAGGCTTAAATGGGGACTTGGCATTGCGTCTTGCTTCTTCTAGAACCAATCTCGCAGCCGCGGTTTTCCCCACTCCGGGCGGACCATATATAATCACGTGCTGCGGGTTGGGTCCGCACAGGGCGGCTTTAAGGGCCTTAATGCCGTCCTCCTGCCCCACGATATCTGTAAAGCTTTTAGGACGCACTCTCTCAGATAAAGGCTCTGATAACTTAATTGATCTCATTTTCTTCAGCTGTTCCATTTCTTTTCGTGATTCGCGGTCAATTGAAACTTTCTGCGTACGCTGATTTTTTAATAAGTTCCAAAAGTACAAGCCAATGATGACCCCGAAAAAAAGTTGTACAAACAAGGCAATGCCAGTCCAGCTCATAGTGGTCCCTCCTACTGCGATGTCATTTTATCCCGCATAAACGTGCAGTAATCACCCGCCGGCTTTCCTGTCCGCACATGCCCGGTCTGTTCCACTCGTCATCTATTGATGAAAGTTTCACTGTACAAGCTAGTATCTCCGAGGGGTAATTTTAATAAACGTAAATATGCCAACTATAATTGCTCCGTTTATGTATAAAAACAATTGAAAACGAGAAAGGAAATAACAGCAAAAACCCCTGGAATACAAATTCCAGGGGTGTAAAATACAGGTTATGCAGATGTTTTGGTATCTTCGACGATAACCGTTCCATCTGTCAGCACTAGCTTAGGAGGAACTTTGTCTGTTACCGTTTCTGCCGTAATGACACACTTCGTAATATCGTCGCGGGACGGCAGCTCAAACATTACTTCAAGCATGATTCCCTCAATAATCGAACGGAGTCCGCGTGCGCCTGTTTTGCGTTCAATCGCCTTTTTGGATATTTCCATAAGGGCATTGTCTTCAAATTCAAGCTCTACGCCGTCAAGATCAAGCATTTTTTGATACTGCTTAACAAGCGCATTTTTAGGCTTTGTCAGAATTTCAACAAGGGCTTCTTCATCAAGCGGCTGAAGGCTTGCAATAACCGGCAGACGGCCAATGAACTCCGGAATAAGCCCGAAGCGGAGAAGATCCTCCGGAAGTACTTTAGACAGAAGCATTTTTTGGTCCAGATCATCATCCTTCTTATCGGATCCAAAGCCGATGACCTTCTGGCCAAGACGGCGTTTTACGATTTGCTCGATGCCGTCAAACGCTCCGCCGCAGATAAAGAGAATGTTTGTTGTATCGATCTGGATGAATTCCTGATGCGGATGCTTGCGTCCGCCCTGCGGCGGAACACTTGCAACGGTTCCTTCAAGAATTTTAAGAAGGGCCTGCTGCACACCTTCACCTGACACATCGCGAGTGATGGACGGGTTTTCGGATTTGCGGGCCACTTTATCGATTTCATCGATATAGATGATCCCTTTTTCAGCCTTTTCTACATCGTAATCAGCAGCCTGGATCAGTTTTAGAAGGATGTTTTCAACATCTTCCCCGACATATCCGGCTTCTGTAAGCGATGTTGCGTCGGCAATCGCAAACGGTACATTCAGGATGCGCGCCAGGGTCTGGGCAAGAAGGGTTTTACCGCTTCCCGTAGGCCCGATCATGGCGATGTTGCTTTTTGAAAGCTCAACTTCATCAATTTTGCTGTTGGAGTTGATGCGTTTATAGTGATTATAAACCGCAACTGCCAGGCTTTTCTTGGCCTGTTCCTGACCGATGACATATTCGTCAAGAATTTCACGAATCTCTTTCGGCTTTGGAACATCCTTAAATTCTACTTCTTCCTCTGTTCCAAGTTCCTCTTCAACGATCTCTGTGCACAGCTCTATGCACTCGTCACATATATAGACACCCGGTCCAGCAACTAATTTACGGACTTGGTCTTGTGTTTTACCGCAAAACGAACACTTAAGCTGACCTTTTTCGTCGTTAAATTTAAACATGTCTTCACCCCTTATTTCTTTGTATCATCAGCGGGCCACACCTTTACCGGACGGGACAGCAGCATCATGCATGCTTATCCTCAGGCAGAAAGGAAATGGGGATGACGATTGCGCAACTGACTTGCCGCAAGAAGCGGAAAAAGTCTGAAAAAATTGGTATGTATTGCATTGTACCATAAGTATGTAGACTACTGGAAATAAAACAGCTTTACCTAAAAGAGGAGTATATTATAGTATTCGCTCTTCCCGGCCAAAATCCTTGCTGGGGTAAAAAATGAGTTCATTTCTTACCTCTATATGTATGTAGCATGCAGTAATTATATAGTACCCAAAGAGCGGAAAAATAAATCCGGACGGGCACATCGATTTGCGCCGAATCGCCTCATAGCTCTTTATTTTGCAAAACAAGGCACGAATGAACTCGCGCCTTGTTTCATTTTATCATTATTAAGCTGCTTCTTTGCTGTTTTCAACAAGGAAGTCGATTGCTTTGCGTACTTTAAGATCTTCTTTCAGTCCTTCAAGAGATCCAAGAGCCTGCTTGATGTTTTCAACCGGCATGTTGTACATTTCTGCCATTTTAGCAATTTCAGCTTCCACTTCTTCATCAGTAGCTTCGATGTTTTCAGCTTTTGCGATTGCTTCAAGAGTCAGATTGTACTTCACGCGTTTAGATGCATCTTCTTTCATTTGCTCTTTAAGTGCATCTTCGTCCTGACCTGAGAACTGGAAGTAAAGTTCAAGGTTCATGCCCTGAGCTTGAAGACGCTGCTCAAACTCCTGCATCATGCGGTTTACTTCATTGTCGATAAGCACTTGTGGGATGTCAACTTCTGCATTGTCAGAAGCTTTGTCAACAAGTGTGTCGCGAAGTGTATTTTCAGCTTCTGCTTTTTTAGCTTCTTCTAAGCGAGTTCTTGTTTTAGCTTTAAGAGCTTCAAGGCTTTCAACTTCTTCGTCCACATCTTTAGCGAACTCATCGTCAAGAGCTGGAAGTTCTTTCGCTTTGATTTCGTGAAGCTTCACTTTGAATGTTGCAGGCTTTCCTGCAAGGTTTTCAGCGTGATATTCTTCAGGGAATGTTACTTCAACATCCTTTTCGCCGCCAGCTTCCAAACCTACAAGCTGATCTTCAAAGCCAGGGATGAATGAACCTGAGCCGATTTCAAGCGTGTAGTTTTCAGCAGTGCCGCCTTCGAATGCTTCGCCGTCAGCGAATCCTTCGAAATCAATAACAACTGTGTCGCCGTTTTCAACAGTGCCTTCTTCTTTCACAACAAGCTCTGCGTGACGCTCTTGAAGTGTTTTAAGTTCTGCATCAACATCTTCATCAGATACAGATGCGTCCATTTTTTCAACTTCAAGGCCTTTGTATTCGCCAAGTTTCACTTCAGGCTTTACAACCACTTTTGCAGTGAAAATAAGGTTTTTGCCTTTTTCGATTTGCTCAACGTCGATCTCCGGACGGTCGATCGGATCGATTCCCGCTTCTTCAACCGCTTGAGGATAAACCTCAGGAAGAAGGATATCAAGCGCATCCTGGTATAGTGATTCGATGCCAAAGCGCTGTTCGAACATTGCGCGAGGCACTTTCCCTTTACGGAATCCAGGTATATTTACTTGCTTTGATACTTTTTTGAATGCTTCGTCAAGGGCTTGGCCGAACTTTTCAGCTTCAACTTCTACTGTAAGAACGCCTTGGTTGCCCTCAAGCTTTTCCCATTTTGCAGACATTAGTTTCCCTCCAAAAAATCTATTTGAAATAGTGACATAATCTAGGTTAGGTTTTGACAGAGGATACCTGTCCATTGTTGACAAACAGCTTCTCTGCTATACCCCTATGTAGATGACTTACTAAATCGTCCAGTGTATGGCTGATGTCTGCACGCACAGGGATGTGTTCCCTCTTGTACGGCTGATCATCAATTTACAACCATTTCATTATAACATAGAAAAAATTCCTTTCAACATATACGTTAGATTTGCAAATAAGAAATTTCTTCTATTTCGTAGATTTTTTTCACAGCCTGCACTAGCTCATCCTGCGCGATATCATATGAATCACATACCTCTTCTGCAGGTGCCGAGATCCCGTGCATCTCATAGCCTGTATAATGAAGGGCAGCGGCCCATAGCCTTGCTTCTGACGGTTCCGGCAAAAATGGAAACAGCACATACAGGTGCCTGATCCAGATTTCTTTCACCGCTTCATACAGCGACGGGTTTTCCTGTCCGAGAATGTCATCAAGGGCATTCAGCACTTTTTTCGTAAAAGGCATCTCGGATAAGTCCTCGAGCTCTGACGGAACAACCGCCATCATGTGGCCGAATTTTGCAACTTTCACTTCTTTTGCTGTCTCATTTTCCATAAGAAGATGCAGGATCATGGACTGTACGACAGGATGGCTTTCAGGATTCTTCAGAATCGTCTGCAGCTTCTGCATATGCCTTGAAACATTCCTGTCCTTCAGCGACTGTATATAAGCCACCTGCTGGTTTATCGTATCAAGCAGCAGTTTAGGTTCACCGGGTTCGCTTTCATCATCATCCTCTTCAAAAATGGACCCTTCATCTTCATTCATTTTCCTGCTGAAATCAAGAAGCTTGTAAAAATGCTCCGCCTGATCGTGGGGAAGATGATTCTCCTGAAGGACAGCCTCGATTGTCTGCTGCACTTCCTCGTACTGTCTCAGCTGAATTAAGATGGTCAAGTAGACCTGCAGGACCGTAAAATAGTCTCCGATATCTTCATGAAGCATTTTTTTGCAGACCGTCTTTGCTTCATCCAGATCGCCAAGCTCCATCAGACAGAGCGCAATGCCAAGATGAATTTCCGCTCTGTCCTCGCCAAGCTCAAGCACTTCATAAAAGAGAGGCAGCGCCTCTTTGAACCGTTTATTTTTTAAAGCGTCCAGTCCTTTATCAACCAAGCGCTCACTTAAGTTAGGGAATGGAATGACTTTTCTCTGTTTCTTCTCGCTCATTCAATCATCTCCGCTGTGCATTTGCCTTCAAGTTTACCAATGCAATGAAAAGAACACAAGAAAAGCCTGGACTATCTTAACCAGGCTTTTCTTGTGTTTTCGAAATTTGAAATCTGCTCTTCATACATAAAGGTGAGGGAAATTTCATCGTGGCCGTTTAAAAGCATATCCTTCCAGTATGGGTCAATGTCAAAATGGCAAAGAACATTTTCACCTTCGCGGATTTCCTGCTTTTCAAGATCCACCGTACACTCGAAGGCTCCCTTTTCAACCAGCTGCTGATGAATCTTTTCTTCTACTTTAATAGGAAGAAGACCGTTCTTCAGACAATTCTGATGGAAGATATCGGCGAAAGAAGGAGCAATAATCACTCTGAATCCGAAATCTGAAAGCGCCCACGGTGCATGCTCTCTTGAAGATCCGCATCCGAAGTTCTCCCCTGCAATCAGAACGCTTGCCCCCTTTGCCTCAGGCTTGTTCAGTTCAAACTCAGGATTTTCAGTATGATCGCTTGTATAACGCCAGTCAAAAAAAGCGAAGCGTCCGTATCCAGTGCGTTCTATTCGTTTCAGAAACTGTTTGGGGATAATCTGATCGGTGTCCACATTTGATCTGTTCAGTACCGCTGTTTTACCCTTGTGCACTTGAAATGCTTCCACTTGCAGCCCCTCCTATCCATTCTCTTACATCAACAAATTTCCCGTTAAGCGCCGCTGCTGCAGCCATTGCAGGACTGACAAGGTGCGTTCTTGCTCCTTTTCCCTGACGGCCTTCAAAGTTCCGGTTGGAGGTAGAAGCACAGCGCTTTCCTTCCGGCACGACATCATCATTCATGCTCAGGCACATGCTGCACCCTGATTCCCGCCACTCAAAGCCCGCTTCTTTAAACGTATGGTGAAGCCCTTCAGCTTCCGCCTGGAGCTTTACATTTTGCGAACCGGGAACAACGATTGCCCTTACGGAAGGATTCACTTTATGGCCTCTGATTACTTCTGCCGCCTGACGCAGGTCTGTGAGTCTCGAGTTTGTGCAGGAGCCAATAAAGACATAGTCTATTTCTATCTCTTTTATCGCGGTATCCGGCTCCAGGCCCATATAAAAATAAGCCCGCTCTGCCTCCTGTTTTTCCTCCTGTTTTGAGAACATGCCTGTGTTCGGCACTCTCTCATCTATTGACACAGCCATTCCGGGATTTGTTCCCCATGTGACCATCGGGGCAATGTCAGATGCCAAAACGATAATCTGATCATCATATTCCGCACCCGGGTCGCTGTGGAGTGTGCGCCAGTATGCAACAGCTTCTTCAAATTCCTCTCCCTTTGGAGCATAAGGTCTTCCCTCAATGTACTTGAACGTTGTTTCATCAGGTGCAATCAGTCCAGCTCTGGCGCCTGCTTCAATTGACATGTTGCAGACCGTCATTCTCTCATCCATCGACATATTTTCAATGGCTTCACCTGTAAATTCGATCACATACCCTGTGCCGAATCTCACTCCGAAGGAACCGATAATGGAGAGAATGACATCTTTAGCCGTCACGCCTTTTTTCAGGGATCCCTTAATGTGAACATTTAATGTTTTCGGCTTCTGCTGCCAAAGCGTTTGAGTGGCGAGGACATGCTCTACTTCACTTGTTCCGATGCCGAATGCCAGAGCTCCGAATGCTCCGTGTGTCGATGTATGGCTGTCTCCGCATACGATGGTTTTGCCCGGCTGTGTCAGGCCAAGTTCCGGTCCGATGACGTGAACAATTCCCTGATCTGAGCTGTTAAGGTCAGCAAGCCTGATGCCGAATTCTCTGCAGTTTGTTTCAAGGGCGCTTACCTGGAGCCGCGCTGTTTCGTCTTTAATATCAAACCGGTTGACGGTCGGAATGTTATGATCCATTGTGGCAAAAGTGTTTTCAGGCTTTCTCACCTTTCTCCCATTTTGTCTTAAGCCCTCAAACGCCTGGGGAGACGTTACTTCATGAATCAGGTGCAAATCAATATATAATAGGTCCGGCTGATGATCTTTTCTGTATACTACATGATCATCCCAAATTTTTTCGACGATTGTTCTTGCTTTCAAGACTGATACCTCCCTGCACGTATTTATATAGAAGGAAAAGAGGGGCGCTTTTCATCGAAATGAAAAGCGCCGGTTTTTTATGCGTAAGCTTCCATAATGTTAAAGATGGCGTGGTCGTCAGCCAAAGCAGCTTTCACTTCTTCAACCAGAGCCGTTGTAGAAAGAGGAGCTTCTCCTTTTTTCGCAAGGTCTGCTGTGCGCTTCCCTGAATCAAGCACATGTTTTACGGCATTTTCAACAGCTTCTGCCTCTTCATTCATACCAAAGGAATGTCTGAGCATCATCGCGGCGGATAAAATCATCGCCACTGGATTTGCTTTATCTTCTCCTGCAATGTCAGGTGCAGAACCATGGACCGGTTCATACAGATGGAGACCGGTTGAGCTCAGGCTTGCCGATGGCAGCATGCCGAGCGAGCCCGTCAGCATTGAAGCTTCGTCACTTAAAATGTCGCCGAACATGTTCTCTGTTACGATGACATCAAACTGTTTTGGATTATGAATGAGGGCCATGGCTGCATGGTCGACAAGCATGTGCTGCAGTTCAACATCCGGATACCTTGCAGCTACCTCTTCAGCGACTTCCCTCCACATTCGGCTCGATTCTAAAACATTTGCCTTATCAACTGACGTCACCTTTTTCTGCCTGCCCTGGGCAAGCTCAAATGCCTGTTCAATGATCCGCACCATCTCATCACGCTTATAAAATAGGGTATCGACAACCGTCTCTTCACCGCCGTAAACCTTGCGCTCGCTCGGTTTTCCAAAGTAAAGGCCACCCGTAAGCTCTCTTACAATCATGAAGTCGACGCCTTCCACAAACTCCCGCTTCAAAGGGGAAGAATCAAGGAGACTTTCCACTGTCTCTACAGGACGAAGATTTGCATACAGATCAAGCTCCTTCCTGAGAGCCAGAAGCCCCCTTTCAGGCCTTAAATGCGAAGGATTCTGGTCCCATTTCGGGCCTCCTACAGATCCGAGCAGGACTGCATCAGCCTCTTTGCACATGTTCAGCGTTTGTTCAGGAAGCGGAGAATTGGTTTCATCAATTGCCGCCCCGCCGATCAGTCCATACTGAAAGTGAAAACGATGGTAGTAATGCTCTTCAATGGCCTTCAGAATCTCTACAGCACCGTTCATCACTTCTAATCCGATGCCGTCTCCCGGCAATAATGCAATTTTCTTCTCCATTTTTTCTGCCTCCTTCATGATTTTTAATCTGGTTTTTCTTCTATTAGACAGTCGCCTTTAATTGTTCCTGTGCCTGTGCATTCAGAATGAGAATCCGGTTGACAGCGTTCAGGTAGGCTTTCGCTGATGCTTCAAGAACATCCTGCGCCATACCCCTTCCGCTTGATTCCACCCCGCCAACAGTGACTCTGACAAAAACCTGTGCAAGAGCATCCCGGCCGCTCGAATTAGACTGGATCCGGTAGTCAAGAAGTTTAATAGTAAAGCCGGTACAGCGCTCAAGCGTATTGTAGATCGCCTCTACACTTCCTCCTCCGGTAGCAGCCTCCTGTACAAGGACCTGCTCCTGGTTTTTTAGAGTTACAGTGGCAGTCGGCACTTGTGAGGTTCCGTACTGAACTTGAAGCGATACAAGTTCAAACATATCCTCGCTCTTTTCCACTTTTTCCTCTATGACAAGTGCTGCAATATCCTCATCCGTAAATTCTTTCTTTCTCTCAGAAAGGGTTTTGAATGTTTTAAAGATTTTATGTGTCTCTTCTTCAGTTACATTGAAGCCAAGCTCAGCCACTTTGCTCTTGAAAGCATGGCGGCCTGAATGTTTGCCGAGCACCATCGCATTGGATCCGACCCCGACCAGTTCTGGAGAAATAATTTCATAGGTTGTTTTTTCTTTCAAAACGCCGTCCTGGTGAATGCCTGATTCGTGCGCGAATGCATTTTTCCCTACAACCGCTTTGTTTGGAGGAATCATCATGCCGGTCAGTTTGCTGACCAGATCACTCGTTTTTTTGATTTCATCAAGCTTCATGTTTGTTTTGGCCCCAAAATAATCTGAACGGATGTGAAGCGCAACGCCGATTTCTTCAAGTGAAGCATTTCCTGCCCGCTCTCCGATTCCGTTGATCGTTCCCTCAATCTGTCCCGCCCCGTTTTCAATGGCAGCAAGAGAATTGGCTGTTGCCATTCCAAGGTCATCGTGGCAATGGGCGGATAGAATGACATTTTCTATCCCTTTTACATTTGATTTTAAGTACTGAAAGATCTCCCCGTATTCCTTCGGGTTAATATAGCCGACCGTGTCGGGAATGTTGATGACATTTGCTCCAGCTGCTATGACCCGCTCAACAATCTTGGCCAGAAACGGCAATTCGCTCCTGCAGGCATCCTCTGCAGACCACTGAATAAGCGGAAAGAATTTAGATGCGTATTTGACTGATTCGACCGCTGTCTCAATAACCTGGTCCGGAGTCTGTTTCAATTTGTATTGCATGTGAATCGGTGATGTTGCCAAAAACACATGCAGCCTTGGATTTGCACCGTCTTTCAAAGCTTCCCACGCTGCATCAATATCTGTTTTGACCGAACGCGCAAGACCTGTGACGGAGCAGTTTTTAATGGTTCGTGCAATCTCCTGCACGGCTGAAAAATCACCCTTTGAGGAAGCCGGGAAACCGGCCTCCATAATATCAACGCCAAGACGTTCAAGCTGAAGGGCAATCTGCAGTTTTTCCTTTGCATTCAAATTCACTCCGGCTGATTGTTCCCCGTCTCTCAGTGTTGTATCAAAAAGGTTAATTTTTCGCACTGGCGACCACTTCTTTCCGTTTTGGTTTTACAAATGGCATCATTTCGCGCAGCTTTCTGCCGACTGTTTCAATCTGATGCTCACTTTCTCTGTTGTTGATTGCGTTGAACTGCGGGCGGTTCACCTGATTTTCTACGATCCAGTCTTTAGCGAATTTTCCTGATTGAATGTCATTGAGCACTTCTTTCATGGATTCTTTTACTCTTGCATCTACTACTCTAGGTCCTGACACAAAGTCTCCCCACTGGGCTGTATCAGAGATGGAGTATCTCATGCCCGCCATGCCGTCTTCATACATAAGGTCTACGATGAGCTTCAGTTCGTGCAGACATTCGAAGTAGGCAAGTTCCGGCTGATATCCCGCTTCCACCAGTGTTTCAAACCCTGCTTTCACAAGGGAAGTAAGTCCACCGCACAGAACAGCCTGTTCTCCAAATAGATCTGTTTCGGTTTCTTCTTTAAATGTTGTTTCAAGAACTCCCGCACGCGCTCCTCCGATTGCCTTTGCGTATGCAAGAGCAAGATCTTTCGCCTGGCCAGTAACATCCTGATAGACCGCAAACAATGCTGGAACACCGGCACCGTCTTCGAAGGTTCTTCTTACAAGGTGACCCGGTCCTTTAGGAGCTACAAGAAATACGTCAACAAATTCCGGAGGAACGATCTGGTTAAAGTGAACATTAAATCCGTGTGCAAAAACCAGCGCATTTCCCGGTTGAAGCTGATCTTTGATTTCTTCTTCGTATACCTTCTGCTGCTGCTCATCCGGCAGAAGCACCATCACGACATCAGCCTGTGCTGCAGCTTCTTTAACTGTTGTTACCTCTACTCCGTCTGATGCTGCTTTATTGAAGGATTTTCCTTTGCGGACGCCTACTACAACATCTGCTCCGCTTTCTTTTAAGTTCAGTGCATGTGCATGGCCCTGTGAGCCGTAGCCGATTACTGCGATCTTTTTGCCTGATAGTACTTCCTCATTTACATCACCGTTATAATAAACTTTTACCATGTTCATTCTCTCCTTTTAATTTCCATTTTTTATTTGATTTGTAATTGTATACGTTCCATCCGTTCATTGCCATCTTCTCTTTATACAATTGAATATGTTTTCGAGCTTGACGGCCGCTGTGTTCCTCTTGGGAACGCTGTTGTGCCGGTTCTGGCTATTTCTTTGATGCCATAGGGTCTGAGGAGATCGATGATGGCTTCTATTTTGTCAGATTCCCCCGTTACTTGAACGACCAGGCTGTCACGGCTGACATCTATGATGGCGGCCCGGAACGGTTCAATGACGCCCTGCACTTCCATTCTGACTGCCGGTGCAGCGATCACTTTGATCAGCGCTAGCTCTCTTGCAACAATTGATTGATTGGTAATGTCCTGAACCTTCAGTACATCGATTTGCTTGTTGAGCTGTTTTGTAATTTGTTCTACTTCTTTTTCGTCTTCAACATGAATGACGAATGTCATGCGGGATATGCCTTCAATCTCTGCATGCCCGACTGTGATGCTTTCAATGTTATAGTGTCTTTTCGTAAACAGTCCGGTAATTCGGTTGAGTACGCCGGACCGGTTGTTTACGGTTAATGTCAATATTCGCTTCATTCCTTAACACCCACCATTTCATGCAGTCCTTTTCCTGGCGCAATCATTGGATACACATTTTCCATCTGGCTTACATTTACGGAAATCAGGACTGGTTCTCTGGATTTAAGCGCTTCTTTAAAGGCCGGGAAATCACTTTCAGTCTGAATATTCAGTCCTTTCATGCCGTACGCTTCCGCAAGTTTCACGAAATCAGGCTGTGATTGAAAGACCGACTGGGAATATCTTTCTTCATAGAAGATTTCCTGCCACTGCCTTACCATTCCAAGCACGCCGTTGTTTAAAATAATGACCTTAACAGGAAGGTTCAGTTCGTGAATAACAGAAAGCTCCTGAAGGGTCATTTGGAATCCGCCATCACCAAGGATCGCCGCGACAGTCGCGTCTTTTTCAGCAAGCTGCGCCCCAATCGCCGCCGGAAGTCCAAAGCCCATTGTTCCAAGACCGCCGGATGTGACCCATCTGTTCGGCCGCTGCATCCGGTAATACTGAGCCGCCCACATTTGATGCTGTCCGACATCAGTTGTTACGATCGCTTCTCCATCCGTCCATTCATGGATCAATTCAACCATGTGCTGCGGCTTCAGCTCTTCATTTGAAGGCTTATACCAGAGAGGCAGCGTCTTTTTGTTTGTTTGAAGAGCTGCATACCACTCATCATGCTCGCTTCTTTTCCCGTTTTGATGAATGAGCTGTTCAAGAACCAGCTTCGCATCCCCGACAACCGGAATCTGCGTTTCGACCACCTTGCCGATTTCGGCTGGATCAATGTCGATATGAGCAATGACAGCCTTCTTAGCAAAGTGATTTAAGTTCCCTGTCACCCTGTCGTCAAAGCGCGCTCCCACGCTGATCAGCAAATCACAGTCATACAGCGACATATTGGCGGTATACGTTCCGTGCATCCCTGCCATTCCGAGGAACAGCGGATGATCTGCCGGGAAACTGCCAAGCCCGAGAAGGGTGCTTGCAACCGGAATTTGCTGCTGTTCTGCATATTCTTTCAGCTTGTCGCTTCCTTTAGCGTGAATAACACCTGCACCAGCGAGAATCACTGGTTTTTTAGCACGGCTTACAGCTTCTACAAGCTTTCTGATTTGGAGGTAATTCGGCTCTGTCTTCGGCTGATATCCAGGAAGGTGTACAGGTTCGTCATAGTTGAAAATCCCTTCAGCTACAGCGATATCCTTCGGCACATCTATCAGTACTGGTCCCGGTCTGCCGGTTGTTGCAATATGGAATGCTTCTTTGATGATGCGCGGAAAGTCGTTGACATCCCTTACTTGATAGTTGTGCTTTGTAATCGGCATTGTGATTCCGAGTATATCTGCTTCCTGAAAAGCATCGGTTCCAATCACAGAAGTCGCAACCTGTCCGGTAAAGACAACGAGCGGAAGGGAATCAATCATCGCGTCTGTGAGTCCGGTAATTAAGTTTGTAGCTCCCGGTCCAGAGGTGGCGATTACGACTCCAGGTTTACCTGAAACCCTTGCATAGCCTTCTGCTGCATGAATGCCTCCCTGTTCGTGTCTCGTCAAAACGTGAAACATGCCTGAGCTGTACAGCTTGTCGTAAATCGGAAGGACAGCTCCTCCGGGATAGCCGAAAATCACCTCTGTGTTTTCCCGTCTTAGAGCTTCAATCATCATCATGGCACCGGACATCGTTTTCGTACACTTGGCAGAATCAGCGTCCAATTGTACCTTCATATTCATCGATTTTTGCCTCCTTTTTTCCCGCTATCATCTAAAAAGCCCTGCTTCTCTAGTTACTATTGAAGCTTTATCCAGCGCAAGACTGGTCTTTTTGCCTTAAAATCCACATAAAAAACCTTCCCGCCCCAATATTGCCCACTAGTTGTGAGTCAAAGGGGCGAAAAGGTTTGAAAACACTTTTCGCGGTACCACCCTTGTTCATGGCCTGAAATCAGGCCACCTTATGAAAGCTTAAAGCTTTCTTTTGGTAACGGGTGGTGTGAAAAATAGCACCCGGCTGATCCTACTTCATTTCAAATCAGCACTCAGAGGCGAGTTCACGCTGGAAGGGAACACCGGCTTTCAGCAGCCGCCGGCTCTCTGTGGATCCTTGTTTCCATTGCTACTTATCCTCTTCAAAGTTTTCACTTATTAACTTACACTTAAGCTTGAATTGCCTGTTTCAACTTTCACGCCGTCTTCAATGACTTTTTTCCTGAATTGCTCAAGCAGGCGGTTTGTGTGCTCGCCCGGCTTGCCGTCACCGATTTCCCTGCCGTCTACCTTTACAACGGCAATGACTTCTGCTGCTGTTCCTGTCAGGAAAACCTCATCAGCTGTATACACATCGTGGCGGGTAAATGGTTCTTCCCGCACATCATAGCCAAGTTCTGCCGCGATTTCGATGATGACGTTTCGCGTCACTCCTTCAAGGGCGCCAAGATATCCCGGCGGAGTCAGGAGTTTGTTATTTTTATAGATAAAGACGTTGTCTGCAGATCCTTCTGCGACATAGCCCTGATCATTCAGCATGAGCGCTTCGCTTACATTTGCCAGATGAGCTTCAATTTTTACAAGAACGTTATTTAAATAGTTGAGTGATTTTACTTTCGGACTGAGAACGTCTGGACGGTTCCGTCTTGTAGGGACTGTCACAATATCAATTCCTGTTTCATAAAGATGTTTAGGAAAGATTGAGAGCGGCTCTACTATAATGACGACATTTGCCTCTTTGCATTTATATGGATCAAGCCCAAGATCTCCTACTCCTCTTGAGACTACCAGTCTGATATAAGCATCATCCAGTCCGTTTTTTTCAACCGTTTTCACCGTCAGGTCTGTAAGCTCTTCCTGGGTGTACGGCATAGTGAGCAAAATGGATCTCGCTGATTCATACAGTCTTTTCATGTGCTCTTTTAAACGGAAGATGTTGCCGCTGTAGACTCTGATTCCTTCGAAAATCCCGTCTCCATACAAGAATCCGTGATCATACACCGAAATCTTCGCATCTTCTTTTCTTACAAATTCCTTGTTCAAAAAAATCCATTGGTCACCCATAAAGAGCACACCTTTCTTTTAAAGTCTAAACGCGTTAATCAGCTGAATTCCAGTGTGTAAAAAAAATCCTTATAACGTTAGTTATGGACTCTTTTAAAAGATATAAAGTGATCTTGCTGCCGCAGCTAAACGGCCTGTTATATTTTTCTTTTAATGAACCTCACATGTTCATGTAACTTATATTTGAGCCTATCTTACGCCCATTAAAAAGCGGTGTCAACCGTCTTTTTTCGAATTGTTAGATAATTTAGATTTGTTTGTTAATTTGTATACGCTTACATGCCTGTCATTATAGGAATTGTGTTTTTAAAAAATTTTTTTTGAAGTTTTTTTCTGTGAGATTGTCTGACAGGGTTTTGGGTGATTTCAACTGGGGAAAAGGAACTTTTCGAGGGTGGATCCGGAAAGAGATTCTTGATGAAAACGCGTAAGGTGCTGAGGGAAAATTATGAACATTTTTTGAACAAATGGGAGATGGCACATTTACCCGTTCCCTTTCGCTCCAGGAACTTGCTTTCCGCGGGGAGGGCCGGGAGCTTCCTCGCTGCGCTTGCGGGATCTTCAGTGCCCTCTTTATCCCCCAGAAAAGCGGAAGCGCCCGTTTTGCTCCGGCAGTCAGAACAAAATCCCCCAAAAAGTCCGGGTTTGACTTTTTGGGGGATTTTGTTCTGACAGAGGAGTTGGGCGCTGCAGCTGGACATGGAGTCAAGTGCCTTCCGCTTCAGTCCACTGTTGTTTTACGCATAAGTCAGCGAAATACAGAAAACAACAAAATCAAACAAAAAAACTTCTTTCATTTTCAGAAAGAAGTTTGTATGTATAAAGTATGGCGTCCCAGGAGAGATTCGAACTCCCGACCAACGGCTTAGAAGGCCGTTGCTCTATCCACTGAGCTACTGGGACATGTTTTTTGTGACAATCGCGATTATGTATCAGCGACATTTTTTATTATATGTGCGATCAGCTATAAAGTCAATAACTTTTTCTAAAAAGTTTTGAAAGAGGGAAGAAATTCCCCCTTTCCTTTTTAAGACAGCTCAAACCTCTGCGCCATGCCTTTTACAGGCGTTCCGTCCTGCTGATAAAATGTTACAGCTGCCGACCCGTTTTGTATTTCTAATATAACATATGTTTTTTCGGTGCGCATCCTCGGCAGCCTGATGCTGCCAGGATTAATGAAGAGGATGCCGCCGGCAGATTCTGCGCCTGCAACATGGGAATGCCCGAAACAGACAATCTTTGCACCGTGGTCCTCTGCGGCATATTTCAAGTTCATCAGTGTGGACTTCACATTATGCATATGGCCATGCGCAATGAAAAAACGAAACCCGCCTGCTTCTTCAATCAGTTCCTCCGCATATTTCTGTTCATAATCGCAGTTTCCCCGGACTGAAACAAAGCCCTGCATAGAAGGGTGATCAGCAGGCAGTTCTGAATCGCCGCAGTGAAACATTGCTTCTGTTTCGGATTCATGCCTGTTTCTGATCTCCTGAAGCTCGTCTGTCAGCCCGTGACTGTCGCTGATAATTAGAACCTTCATGACTCAAAACTCCCTGTAATCAGGCTTGGAGCAGCTCAGACAGCTTCTTTAGAGCCGCTGCCCTGTGACTGATTTTGTTTTTCTCTTCTTTCGACAGCTCGGCCATTGTTTTTGCTTTATCCTTGACGAGAAAAATCGGGTCATATCCGAACCCGTTTTCTCCAGCCGGCTCTTCTGTTATATACCCTTCGACAGATCCTTCAACCGTTACCGTTTCGCGTCCGGGCTCAGCAAGTGCAAGTGCGCAGCGGAATCTCGCGGTGCGCTCTTCCTTTTCTGCGTGCTTCAGCTCTGCCAGCACCTTTTGGATATTGGCTGCGTCATCTTTCTCCGGACCTGCATATCTTGCTGAAAAAATACCCGGCTCTCCGTTCAGGTAATCAATCGACAATCCTGAGTCGTCAGCAATCGCCATTTTTCCGTAAAGCTTCGATATTGCCTCCGCTTTTAAAATGGCATTCTCTTCAAATGTCGAACCGGTTTCATCTACATCAGGTGCATCGTCAATATCAAGCAGCGAGATGCAAGTCAAATCGTATGCAGATAGAATCGTCTGAAAATCAAGAAGCTTTCCTGCATTCTTTGTAGCAATAATGACTTCCTTCATCAGGTTCATCCCTTTCCGTTTTTTTGATCCATAATTTTAAGAGCCAAATCACCCAGCGCTTCCATTTGGATCGTAACCAAAGACTGAATTCCTTTTTCTGCAAGATTTAAAAGTTCATTCAGCTCTTCGCGTGAGAATGTTGCTTCTTCTCCTGTTCCCTGCAGCTCTACAAATCGTCCTGAGCCTGTCATGATGACATTCATGTCCACTTCTGCCGATGAATCTTCAATATAGTTTAAATCGAGAATCTCGCCAAGCTTTGAATCCATGCCGACAGACGTTGCGGCAAGGAAATCTGTGATTGGCAGCGAACTGATTTTCTTTTCTGACAGAAGTTTTCCAAGAGCAATCGTCATGGCCACAAATGCACCTGTAATGGATGCTGTTCTTGTACCGCCGTCCGCCTGAATCACATCACAGTCGATCCAGATCGTACGCTCGCCAAGCTTGTCCAGGTCTACCACTGCACGGAGAGCTCGTCCAATCAGGCGCTGAATTTCCATTGTTCTGCCGGTAATTTTCCCTTTTGACGATTCTCTGATCGTTCTTTGTTCAGTTGCCCGGGGCAGCATCGAGTATTCTGCTGTAATCCAGCCTTTTCCTTCTCCGCGCATAAACGGCGGCACACGGTCTTCAATGCTGGCATTGCAGATGACCTTTGTATCTCCCACACAGATCAGAACAGATCCTTCCGGGTGTTTCACATAATCTGTAACTATTTCTACTCGTCTGATTTCATCTTGCTTTCGTCCGTCATGTCTCATTATGATTCCTCCGATCATTCCTGATCCTGATTGATTTGCTTTTTCGTTATATGTATAGGGCTTGTCCCGGCTTTATTCAAAAAAGACATAAGGTCCGGAGGCAATAAAGAAGAGGCAGTGCTAAAGACTACCTCTTCGTTTCACTTTATAGTATATCAAAAATCACCGATTAAAAACTACCTGTGTTGACATTCACTGGACGCGCAACAGGTTCTGTCATCTTTTTGCCGTCCTCGTTTACAAGGTCTGCCTTGCCGTCCACTGTCAGCACAACGTTTTCAATTCCCGCCTGCTCAGTCAGAGACAGAACAAGTGAATTTACGACGTGGGAGGATACCATCTTTTTCTCTTCATCCGCACTTCCGTAAATGGATTCGTTAAAATTAAGCGTAACAGTTCCGTCTTCAAGCTTAGGCTCTTCAAGCAGTTTTACATCTTGTGAAAAATCACTGAGGAGCGCAGTATTTGCGGACGGCCCTTCTGTCAGTTTTTTAACAACAGCGGCAATCGGATCTTCTTCATCATTGCTCACACGTGTTGTAACAGGCACATAATACGTCTTGTCATCGTGCTGCGCTGTATAATAAACCGTAAGCGGTTTTGTATCTGTAATATCCATGACACCTGCAGTATCCAGGTTGATGCCGTCAGCTCTGCTCAGCTCGCTGCTGATCGGCGTGCCCCCGACAGGCATTTCGTTTTGCTCATGGCCGTTAATCATGATTTTGACCGTTTTGACTGAATCAAACTGAGTAAGCGTCCATGTGATTGACTGAAGAATCTTCAGCTCATCTTCTTTTTGATAATTTTTAAATTCTTTTGAAAAATCAACAACGGCAACGCCGTCTTTCACATTGACGCTGACCTGAGTATCCTGCGGAATAACCGCTCTGAATCCGTCAGGCAGCATATTTGTCACAGGCCCGCCTTCAACAAGGTAGTCAAGAACCTGCTTTGCTACACCTTCCTGTTTTGGCAGATCAAATGTCTGGGCGACGACAAGTCCATTGCTGTCAATTAAATATAACTGCCTGGAGTATGTTTGTGCCGCCTCTTCCCCTTTTTTCCCTTCTGCTGTTGTTTTCTCCTCTTTTACTGTTTCTTCAGCAGCTTTATCTCCTTCATCCACATACGATACGTCTTGTGGAGGATCGATTTCCTTGGCCTTCTCCCCGCCGAACAATCCGCAGCCGGACAATAACAGCGCCGAAGTCATTACAGTAGCAGCAATCTTCACGTTTCTCTTTTGAGACATACATTTCCCTCCTAAGGCAGTTTGTACTACTATGTATACGAGCTGTTAATTGAATTAGACCGAAATCAGGAAGAAATTTTTAATAGAGCGTGAGAGGAAAGAAATTGACTGCTGTAAAACAAGTTCTTGATGAAATGAATGTAAAACAAAGAGGCTGGGTAAAAACATGTTAGTAAGGTTAGAGTCGGAAGATTAATAAAAAACATTTTTTGATGTCATTTCTTGAGACAACGCCACAAATATGGATTCAGCCCTCATAAAAGTGGCAGCACTCAGGTGAATGGCGCCACAAATGTGGATCAACTTCCGATTAAAGTGGCACCACTCTGGAGAATGACGCCACAAATGTGGATCAACTTCCGATTAAAGTGGCACCACTCTGGCGAATGACGCCACTAATGTAGATCAACTTCCGAATAAAGTGGCACCACTCTGGCGAATGACACCACTAATGTGGATCCACTTCCGATAAAAGTGGTACCACTCTGGCGAATGATGCCACAAATGTGGACTTACCTCTTATAAAAGTGGCAGCACTCCGTCTGTATCAGCAAAATTAAGTATCTATTTCTAATTCCAGTTGTATGGTCCAACACCATAAAAAAAACCGAACTAGTTATACCCTAGTTCGGTTTTAGATGGCTAACATATTTATGTCACAGCCTCTGCCTTAATTAAAGCGCAATAGACTGAACATTTTTCACCGGCTCTTCAAACAGCTGCGAAGCGATGCGCTGGAAGAGATCCTTCGATCCGGTTGTCAGGAAGAGGTGATGATTTTCCTCCTGCGATTCATTCAATGCTTTCTTATATGACAGGATCGTACTTACCTCACGGGCAGTTTCGTCTCCTGAACTGATAATCTTTACTTTTGGTCCCATATAGTTCTCGATCAGGTCTTTAAGAACCGGATAATGCGTGCAGCCGAGAATCAGTGTATCGATCGGATGGTCCTTCAGCGGAAAAAGGGAATCCTCTACAATTGAAACCGCATAGTCATTATCAAAGTCCCCGCTTTCAACAAGCGGAACAAATGCCGGACAGGCAAGGCTTTCAACCGTCACTGACTTCTTGATGGTCTTCAGAGCCTTTTCGTACGCGCCGCTTGAGACCGTGTTGACCGTTCCAATGACGCCGATGCGGTTGTTTCTTGTCACTTTAATGGCTGTGCGGGCACCCGGGAACACAACGCCGACAACAGGAATATCAAGCTCATCCTGAATTTCCTGAAGGGCAATGGCTGTTGCCGTATTGCACGCAATCACAAGCATTTTAATATGATGGTTAGAGACGAGGTAATTCGTCATCTGCCATGTAAAAGCCCGAACCTCTTCAATCGGTCTTGGACCATAGGGACATCTTGCTGTATCACCTAAATAGATGATGTCTTCATTTGGTAGCTGCCTCATAATTTCCCGTGCAACGGTCAGGCCGCCGACACCGGAATCAATGACGCCGATTGCTCTGTTCAAAAAATCGCCTCATTCTTCTCTCATTTCTAGGTGCAGTTTCGTCAATGAGCTTTCAAGCTGAATTATTTCCTGCATATCATAATTTCTGATTACGTTTTTTAAGTATTCTTGCCGCTTATGAATGACTTCTTCAATAATGCGCTGCCCTTCTGCCAGAAGGTGCACTCTTACCACTCTGCGGTCATTTGGATCTTTCACGCGCACGACAAGTTTGTTTTTCTCCATCCGGTCAACCAGATCAGTCGTAGTGCTGCATGCTAGGTACAATTTGTTGGATAATTCACCGACTGTCATGTCGCCGTGTTCAGAAAGCCATTGCAGCGCCACAAACTGGGGCGGTGTAATCGGGAATTGACTCAGGATCTCCCGGCCTCTCTGCTTCACCATCACAGAAATATGCCTCAAGGATTTTTCCAGGTCAGCCACCATTTTATCACTTAATACATCATTATGAACTGTCATCAGCAACCCTCACTCATTCAATCTGACCGCACGGAGCAGAATGTACACTAGTATTGTGCGTATCATATCCATTTTCTATGTTTTCACACAAAAATGCAAGTTTGATATTTTAGCTGACAGTCATTTCAGGAAAAAATCCCGGCAGAAATAATAACCGGCCAGCCTAGAATAAGGTCAGCCGGTACGTATTAGAGCTCAAGTTCACCCATACGAAGAAGCTCAACAACTGCCTGTGATCTTCCTTTTACTCCAAGCTTTTGCATCGCATTGGAAATATGGTTCCGAACTGTTTTTTCACTAATGAAGAGCTCGCCCGCTATTTCTTTCGTCGTTTTATCCTGTACTAATAATTCGAAAACTTCTCTCTCTCTTTTCGTGAGTAGTGGCTTTGATTGAAACTCTTTCTCTTTCAAGAATGGTAACCCTCCTTGCTAGGTGCGAGCCGGTCTAACGAATGGGTATAAGATTAGTCAACATATAGTATGTGCACTCTGTATTGGCGGTGACTGTTACTTTAGCTGATTCGTGAAATTCGGTGTCTATTTTTTTATGTGGCAAAGACCTCAGAACCTATGAGCATTTTCTTTTCCGCATTCAGAAATGGTACACTTTTTCCATTGTATTTCGATATCTGCACAACGGTTCCTCGTCCTGTAAAGCAGACTTCCCTTTTTTTATTTACCGCGCAGTAATGGAGCTCGGCAGACGAATTTCCAACAGATGCAGCTTTGACAAACAGCAAAAGCTCCTCATCAAAAAACACCTGCCTGATGTAATCGCACTGGATGTCGGCCACAACAGGAATCAGTTCCCCGTCCTTCTTCAGCCAGTTCTCCATCAGACCTGCATGTTTAAAGAACTCGATCCTCGCTTCTTCAAAATATGCAATTGGAGCTGTGTTGTTCATATGCCCGAACATATCTGTTTCGGAAAAGCGAACCTTTAAAGGATGATGAAAAGCAAATGTATCCTTCCACTCCTGAAGAGGCATTGTGATATATGGAATTTTGTTCATGGCTGTTCCTCTTTTCTTTAATGATTTTGATGATATGTAAAAAAACACCTCTTATTTAAAGAGGTGTTTTCCTTCTTACTGCTTAGACTTGATCGCTTCCGAAGAAATTGCGGAATGCCTGGAACGTTGTATCTCTGTTCAGCGCAGCAATAGAAGTCGTTAAAGGAATTCCTTTAGGACATGATTGCACGCAGTTTTGAGAGTTTCCGCAGTTTGCAAGTCCTCCGTCACCCATAATCGCTTCAAGACGCTCGGATTTGTTCAATGAACCCGTTGGATGGGCGTTAAACAAGCGAACCTGTGAAAGAGGAGCCGGTCCGATGAAATCAGAATTGCTGTTAACGTTCGGGCATGCCTCTAGGCAAACTCCGCACGTCATGCATTTTGAAAGCTCATATGCCCATTGGCGTTTTTTCTCAGGCATACGGGGGCCAGGTCCAAGGTCGTATGTTCCGTCAATCGGAATCCACGCTTTTACCTTCTTAAGGGAATCAAACATTCTGCTGCGGTCAACCTGAAGGTCGCGCACAACAGGGAATGTCTTCATCGGCTGAAGGCGGATCGGCTGTTCAAGCTGGTCGACAAGTGCTGTACATGACTGGCGCGGCTTGCCGTTAATCACCATAGAACAGGCTCCGCATACCTCTTCAAGACAGTTCATATCCCAAGTGATCGGCGTTGTTTCTCTACCCTCAGAATTCACAGGATTCCTTCTGATCTCCATCAGCGCGGAGATCACGTTCATATTCGGACGGTAAGGAATTTCAAATGTTTCATCATAAGGGGCGGCACCGGGCTCATCTTGGCGAGTAATAATAAAACGAACTACTTTCTTTTCACTGTTCATTTCTTATTCCCCCTTTTTCTTCTTCGAGTAGTCGCGTTTGCGCGGTTCGATTAAGCTGACGTCCACTTCTTCGTAGTGGAACTTAGGAGCAGCAGTCAGACCGGCAAACGTAGCCATCGTCGTTTTAAGGAAGTCTTCATCATTTCGTTCAGGGAATTCAGGCTTGTAATGCGCTCCGCGGCTTTCGTTGCGGTTATAGGCGCCCAATGTCACGACGCGGGACATTTGAAGCATGTTCTGAAGCTGGCGGGTAAACGTAGCACCCTGGTTGCTCCATTTCGCCGTATCATTAATATTGATATTCTGATAGCGTTCAATCAGCTCTTGGATTTTCTCATCGGTTTTCAGAAGCTTGTCGTTGTAGCGGACAACCGTTACATTGTCAGTCATCCATTCGCCAAGCTCTTTATGAAGCACGTAGGCATTTTCAGTTCCGTCAAGGTTCATGATGTTCTGCCATTTTTCTTCTTCCTGCTTCACATGAGCGTCATATACAGCAGATGAAAGATCTTCAGCAGAAGCATCTAAGCCGCTGATATAGTCAACCGCTTTCGGACCTGCCACCATTCCGCCGTAGATGGCTGAAAGAAGGGAGTTCGCACCAAGACGGTTTGCGCCGTGCATGGAGTAATCACATTCTCCCGCAGCAAATAAGCCGGGAATATTCGTCATCTGATTATAGTCAACCCACAGACCGCCCATTGAGTAATGAACAGCAGGGAAGATTTTCATTGGAAGCTTGCGCGGGTCATCACCCATGAATTTTTCATAAATTTCGATGATGCCTCCAAGCTTAATGTCAAGCTCTTTCGGATCTTTATGAGACAGATCAAGATAGACCATGTTCTCGCCATTGATGCCGAGCTTTTGAGAGACGCACACGTCGAAAATTTCGCGTGTTGCGATATCACGCGGAACAAGGTTTCCGTATGCCGGATATTTTTCCTCAAGGAAATACCATGGCTTCCCGTCTTTATACGTCCAGACGCGTCCGCCTTCTCCGCGGGCTGATTCACTCATCAGGCGAAGCTTGTCATCTCCCGGAATAGCTGTCGGGTGAATCTGAATGAACTCGCCATTTGCATAGTGAACGCCCTGCTGATAGACGATGGAAGCTGCTGATCCCGTGTTGATGACAGAGTTTGTTGATTTTCCGAAGATGATTCCAGGTCCGCCCGTTGCCATGATGACAGCGTCGGAACGGAATGACTTGATTTCCATGCTTGTTAAATCCTGACCGGTGATACCTCTGCATACACCATCGTCATCGACAACGGCTCCAAGGAATTCCCAGCCCTCGTACTTTGTAACAAGACCTGCCACTTCATAGCGGCGGACCTGCTCATCAAGCGCATACAGAAGCTGCTGACCTGTTGTTGCACCGGCAAATGCCGTGCGGTGATGCTGCGTTCCTCCAAAACGGCGGAAGTCAAGAAGCCCTTCCGGTGTACGGTTGAACATGACACCCATGCGGTCAAGCAAGTGAATGATTGACGGAGCCGCCTCGCACATCGCTTTTACAGGAGGCTGGTTGGCAAGGAAATCCCCGCCGTAAACGGTATCATCAAAATGCTCCCACGGAGAATCGCCTTCTCCTTTTGTATTTACAGCGCCGTTGATTCCGCCCTGTGCACAAACGGAATGAGAGCGCTTAACTGGTACTAACGAAAATAAATCTACATGAACGCCGGATTCTGCTGCTTTGATGGTTGCCATCAGGCCTGCCAAACCGCCTCCGACGACAATAATTCTACCTTTACTCATCTGGCCCACTCCCTTTGATTCTAGTACTCATCAAACAAATGCAAAAATAGTGCTGACTCCAACGTAGGACAGTGCAAGGAAAAGTGCGATTGTCACGTAAGTGGAGATCAATTGTGATCTAGGAGTGACTGTAATTCCCCAGCTCACAGCAAATGACCACAGGCCGTTTGCAAAGTGGAAGATTGTTGATACTACACCAACTACGTAGAAAACAATCATGAATGGATTGCTGAAAATAGAGGCCATCATATCAAAATTCACTTCTGCTCCAAAGGCAGCTGCAATTCTTGTTTCCCACACGTGCCATGAAACGAAAATCAGTGTAATAACACCTGAGATTCTCTGAAGCATGAACATCCAGTTGCGGAAGTATCCGAACTTGCTGACGTTGTTTTTCGCTGTAAACGCAATGTAAATTCCGTAGATTGCATGGTATAAAAGCGGGAGGAATATAATAAATGTCTCCAGAACAATTCTAAACGGCAAGCTTTCCATAAAATGTGCAGCATTGTTAAATGCTTCTTCTCCTCTTGTTGCAAAGTTATTTACAACAAGATGCTGAATTAAGAAGACGCCAACCGGAATCACTCCAAGCAAGGAATGAAGTCTTCGGTTCAAATACTCTCTGTTTCCAGCCATCTCAACATAACCCCCTAGTAATCTTAAAATCTTTTTTTTAATGTTTCTCCTATTCCCCGGCAATCTTTTAAAAAAATAAACATTGTATGATAAAATGTGACAAATTTATTGTACTCCTCACGCGGTACAGCGTCAAGAAAACGTGTTCATAAATTTTAATTTTGTGACAAATCTCTTTTTCAAACAATTTTTATTTTCTTAAAATACTAATCTAGCGCTTATCGGTCAGATAATTTACTTTTATTGCATGTGCCTCATGCCGCATCTTGATATATAATAAAAATCAGAAAGAGGGGAAGAATGTGAAAAAAACGAAAGAACAAATTGACACGGCACAGCTCAGAGATATGCAGGTGCCTGCGTTTGCATATGAACTCCTTAGAGAAGTGCTTATTCCTGACATTTTGGGGAACGAGTCCGCTTCCATGATGTACTGGGCAGGCAAGAGCCTTGCGCGGAAGTATCCGGCAGAATCCATCGACGAGCTGATCGCTTTCTTTTCGCTCGCAGGCTTTGGAAACCTTTCACTTGTACATAAGAAAAAAGACGAAATGGAATTTCAGCTGCAAAGCGAACTGATCCAGGCAAGATTTAAAACGATGAAAGAACCTTCGTTCCAGCTTGAAGCAGGTTTCATCGCCCAGCAGGTGCAGCGCATGAACAAGCAGATCACCGAAACATATGAGCATGTTAAAAAACGTGCGGACAAAGTTCACTTTACTGTGAAATGGGACTACAAAGACATGGAGTTTGAAAACGAATAAAGGACGGGTACTCATGATACCCGCCCTTTTTTTTATTTTCATCAAAGCTCTCAGTTGGCGCCAAGGACACCTGCCGGCTGCTCTGAAAGTTCAAATGCGTCGTGCAGCGCTTCTACCGCTTTCACCATATCAGCATGGCCGACTACCGTTGAAACTTTTATTTCTGACGTGCTGACCATTTTCACCTCAATCTGTTCCTTCGCAAGAACATGGAACATTTCCGCGGCAACTCCCGGGTTTGAGACCATTCCGGATCCTACGATCGAGACTTTGGCCAGGCCGTTTTCAAATTCGATCCGTTCAAATCCGAGTTCCTCCTTATACGTTTCAAGAACGTGCACGGTCTCTTCGACCTCACCTGTTTTAACAGAGAATGAAAGAGAAGCAATCTGTGCGTTTGCTGTACTTTGAATAATAATATCCACATTGATTCCGTGGCTTGCGAGTGTTTTGAAAATGGTGGAAAGAGCCATCAATCCGTTTTGCAGCCCGCAAACCGTCACTTTTGACACCTGATCTTCAAATGCAATGCCTCTTACAATTAAATTCTGTTCCATATCTGTTTCCTCCTCAATAAGCGTGCCCCGTTCGGCTTCTGTGCTGGATCTGACTTCAAGCGGTACTCCGTAATTTTTGGCAAATTCAACTGCACGCGGATGCAGGACACCCGCTCCCAGGTTAGCGAGCTCAAGCATTTCATCATAGGAAATTCCCTCAAGCTTTCTTGCCCCTTTTACAAAGCGCGGATCGGTTGTGTAAACACCCGTCACATCTGTATAAATATCGCATTTGTCCGCTTTCAGCGCCGCTGCTAAGGCAACTGCTGTTGTATCGGATCCTCCGCGTCCAAGAGTCGTAATCTCGCTGCCGTCTGCAAAGCCCTGAAATCCGGCAACAACGACGATTTTCCCTTCAGAAAGCCGTTTTTCTATTTTCTCTGTATCAATTCCGGAAATTCTCGCATTTCCATGGACGTGCTCTGTGCTGATGCCGGCCTGCCAGCCTGTATAGGAAACAGCGTCATAGCCTTTCGCCTGCAAAGCCATTGTCAGTAGAGAGATGGTCACTTGCTCTCCTGTTGAAAGCAGCATGTCCATTTCGCGCTTGCTTGGTTTTTGTGTGATTTCAGCTGCAAGTGATACTAAATGATCCGTTGTTTTCCCCATTGCCGATACAACGACAACAACACTGTTGCCCTTTTGGCTTTCTTCAGCTGCACGGTTGGCAGCATTCATGATTTTCTCCGAAGAACCAACTGATGTGCCCCCAAATTTTTGTACAATTAAACCCATATCGCCTCTCGCCTTTCAAGTCTTATTTGATCGTCAGCAAGTAAAAGGGAGAATCCCGGAAAACGCAAAAAAAGCAATGAGATTCTCTATCTCATTGCTTGCATAAACGAATAATGGAACTTCATTCATACAATGAGATAGCGCTCCAAGAAAAACATCTTCTTGACAATCCTGCGTCTCTTAAACGCAAAACCAGCAAAGAGAAGAAATGGGTCTTTCTTTGCTTCGGCGGCGCTCCCCTTTCACGCGTCTTCAAAGGAATCCATTTTCCTCTGACGCGCTACTCTTGAAGTCCGCACCTCTACCGTCATTTAACGAACTAAACGATCTGATTTATGAAATTAGTTAAAATTTTAGCAAACCTTACTGCTTAAAGCAAGAACATTTTATGCTTCTTCTTTTTCCTGCAGTTTTTCATAGATTAATTCTGCGGTATTTGAAGGCATGCCTGCAGCGATAATGTCCTCAATACTTGCCTCTTTCATTTTTTTCACAGACCCGAAATGTTTCAGCAGGACCTTCCTGCGCTTTTCGCCAACGCCGGGTATGTCATCCAGAATCGATTGAAAAGCGGTCTTTCCGCGCGTCTGCCTGTGGAAAGTAATCGCAAACCGGTGAACCTCATCCTGAATGCGCTGGAGGAGATAGAACTCCTGGCTGTTTCGTTCAAGCTCCACAATTTCAGGCGGACTGCCGACCATGAGGTTGGATGTTCTATGTTTGTCGTCCTTTACAAGGCCTGCTACAGGTATGGTCAAGCCAAGCTCATTTTCAAGCACATCCTGAGCTGCTGCAAGGTGGCCTTTTCCCCCGTCAATAATAATCAAGTCAGGAAGCGGAAGTTCTTCTTTCAGGACGCGCGTATATCGTCTGCGGACAACTTCCCGCATCGACTCATAATCATCAGGGCCTTTAACGGTTTTAATTTTATACTTTCTGTATTCCTTTTTAGCAGGCTTCCCGTCAATGAAAACGATCATGGCCGATACCGGATCTGTACCCTGAATGTTTGAATTATCAAAGGCTTCAATTCTTGCAGGCGTATAAATACCCATTTTTTCACCCAGCTGGTCGATCGCTTTTATCGTTCGTTCTTCATCGCGCTCAATCAGCGAGAATTTTTCTTTAAGGGCAATTTTCGCATTTTCATGTGCAAGCAGAACGAGATCCTTTTTCTTTCCCCGCTGAGGCTGCGTCGCAGTGACTCCGAGAAGCTCAGCAGCCATCTCCCGGTCAACGCTGTCCGGAAGCAGTATTTCTTTAGGAAGAATGTGATTGCTCTTTGAGTAAAACTGGCCGAGGAAGGTTAAAAACTCTTCTTCCGGTTCCTGATAAAGCGGGAACATGGCAATATCCCGTTCAATCAGCTTGCCCTGTCTTACAAAAAACACCTGAACGCACATCCACCCCTTGTCGTACGAATAACCGAACACATCACGGTCGACAAAGTCATTCATCGTCATCTTTTGCTTTTCCATCGTGGCGTCAATATGGGCAATCTGGTCGCGGAATTCCTTCGCACGTTCAAAGTCAAGGTTCTCAGATGCAGCCAGCATTTTCTTTGAAAGTTCCTCTTTAATCTGCTTAAATCCGCCTTTAAGAAAGCGCGTCATTTCGTCCACCATCTGCCTGTTCTGTTCCTGGGTCACATTGTAGACGCAGGGTGCAAGGCATTGTCCCATGTGGTAGTAAAGGCATACACGATCAGGGAGTGTAGAACATTTTCTAAGAGGATAGAGGCGGTCAAGCAGCTTTTTCGTTTCCCTTGCTGCCTGCACATTCGGATAGGGCCCAAAGTATTTTCCTTTATCCTTCTTTACATTCCGGGTAACAATCAGCCGCGGATGTCTTTCACCGGTGATTTTGATAAACGGATAAATTTTGTCATCCTTCAGCATGATATTGTATTTTGGATCATGCTTTTTTATCAGATTCAGCTCTAAGATTAGCGCTTCTATATTTGAAGAGGTTACAATGTATTCAAAATCCCTGATTTCACTCACAAGCCGCTGCGTTTTCCCGTCATGCGAGCCTGTAAAATAAGAACGGACACGATTCTTCAGCACTTTTGCTTTTCCGACATATATAACGGTGCCGAAACGGTCCTTCATCAAATAGCAGCCCGGCTGATCCGGCAAAACGGCCAGCTTTTCTTTTATCAATTGCTCCATTGCGGACACTCCATTAATAAGGTTTATTCCAATATTGTACCATTTTCCTGTCTGTGAGTCGTGCGGAGATATGCATGCTAATTTGCAGACGCAGTCAGAGGAGAATTCGTGCCTGTTTTACAGGCAGCGGGGCAATCATTTCCTGAGCAATAATTGACATATTTTTCGAATCGGAGAGGAGCTTTTTCTCCTTTTTGAAAGAGAAACGAAAAACCCAAGCTCGTAAGCCTGGGTTTTCATTTTGAAAGATCCAGCCGAATGATCTCAGGCAGGTTTTCGAATTATGCGTGTTTGTTAAGTAGTTCAGCTAAAGCTTCTTTAGGCTGGAATCCAACCGTTTTGTCTACAACTTCGCCGTTTTTGAATACAAGCAGAGTCGGAATGCTCATAACTCCGTATTTGCCTGCTGTTTCCTGGTTTTCATCAACATCAAGCTTAACAACTTTCACTTTGTCGCCCATTTCCTGATCAAGTTCTTCAAGAACCGGAGCAATCATTTTACAAGGTCCGCACCATGGAGCCCAAAAGTCAACGAGGACTACGCCTTCGCTAGTTTCTGCTGTGAATGTTTGATCTGTTGCATTTGTAATTGCCATTGTAATTTCCTCCTAAAATCGAGTAATAACTGAAGTATAGCATTAAAGAATTGGGTCTGCGAATTTTTTGCTCACATTTACTTTTCCCCAACTTTATGAGGAAAAACATATCCAGACTGGAAAAAATAAAAACACGACGGGCAAGGTCGTGTTTTTATGGTTTTTTAAGAATGTACTTTAAGCTTTTTGAATTCTTCCGTCAGAAGCGGAACGACTTCAAAGAGGTCACCCACAATACCGTAATCGGCCACTTTAAAGATATTTGCTTCCGGATCTTTGTTGATGGCAACAATGATTTTCGAGTTGGACATACCTGCTAAATGCTGAATGGCTCCGGAGATGCCGCAGGCAATGTACAAGTCAGGAGTGACAACTTTTCCTGTCTGGCCGATCTGCAGGGAATAATCGCAGTAATCCGCATCACATGCACCGCGGGAAGCGCCAACCGCTCCGCCAAGAACATCCGAAAGCTCTTTAAGAGGGTTAAAGCCGTCTGTGCTTTTCACTCCGCGTCCGCCTGCGACAATCACTTTTGCTTCTGAGAGATCCACGCCTTCAGTTGCTTTGCGCACCACTTCTTTTACAACTGTGCGAAGATCTTTGATATCAGCTGTTACTGAAGATACTTCGCCGCTTCTTGATTCATCCTTTTCAAGAGGAGCAATGTTATTTGGACGAATTGTAGCAAAAATTGTTCCGTCAGTCACAATTTTCTTTTCGAACGCTTTTCCTGAGTAGATTGGTCGAGTGAACACGGCATTTCCGCCTGTCACTTCTAAATCCGTTGCATCTGAGATCAGGCCTGAACCGATTTTCGCAGCGATTTTAGGCGATAAATCTTTTCCAAGAGCTGTATGGCCAAAAACCAGACCTTCAGGTTTTTCCTGTTCAATTACAGCCAGAAGAGCCTGTGAATAACCGTCAGGCGTATATGTTTTCAGCTTTGCGTCTTCCACCGTAATTACACGGTCCGCACCGTAATGGATCATTTCCTGTGCAAGTGAAGCAACGCTTTCCCCTAAAAGAACAGCTGTTACTTCCCCGCCTTCTGAAATCGTTTTGCCTGCAGCAATTGCTTCAAAAGAAACATTGCGGAGTGATTGATCACGTACTTCTCCGAGTACCAGTACTTTTCGTGCCATTATAGAGTCCCCCTGTTATACGTTTGATAGAAAGTAATTCCGTGCTGGTCCAGATTGTCAGATGACTTTCGCTTCGTTGCGAAGAAGTGATACCAGTTCTTTTACCTGGGCATCAAGCTCGCCCTGAAGCACTTTTCCTGCTTCTTTCTTTGGCGGCATATAAATTTCGATTGTTTTCGTTTTCGGTTCAACGTCATCTTCCTCTAGATCCAGATCATCCAGTTCCAGCTCTTCAAGCGGCTTTTTCTTTGCTTTCATGATTCCAGGCAAAGATGGGTAGCGCGGCTCGTTCAGTCCCTGCTGTGCTGTTACAAGCAAAGGAAGTGATGTTTCGATTACTTCTGAATCACCTTCTACATCACGGACAACGGTAGCCTGATTTCCATTGATTTCAAGCTTAGTAATTGTCGTAACATAAGGAATATCAAGAAGTTCTGCAAGACGTGGGCCTACCTGGCCTGAACCGCCGTCAATCGCAACGTTTCCGCCGAGAATCAAATCTGCATCCTTGTCTTTAAAATATTCAGCAAGAATCTTTGACGTTGTAAACTGATCTCCGTCTTCAAGATCGTCTTCCGTATTAATAAGAACAGCCTTGTCACACCCCATGGCAAGAGCTGTGCGCAGTTCCTTCTCAGCCTCTTCGCCGCCGATTGTCACAACTGTTACTTCCCCGCTGTTTGCATCGCGGATCTGAATCGCTTCTTCAATCGCATATTCATCGTAAGGATTAATAATGAACTCGGCGCCGTCTTCGTTGATTTTGCCGTTTTGAAGCGTTATTTTTTCTTCCGTATCAAACGTTTTTTTCATGATTACATAAATATTCATGTCCATCCCCCTATTTACGTTAAGCATTCAAATTGTATAGAAAAAACGTATGTAACGTTTAATCAGTGACGTTTATTCGCCTTTGAACTGCGGCTGTCTTTTCTCAAGGAAAGCACTTATGCCTTCTTTGGCGTCCGCACTTTCAAAAACGGTGCCGAAATATCCGGCTTCCTTCTTTACTCTTTCATGGTAAGGAAGAGTTTTAGAAGCGTTGATCAGATCAATGGCTGCCGCAACGGCTATCGGACTTTTCGCTGCAAATTTCTTTGCAAGCTTCATTGTCTCTTCAGCGAGAGAGTCTTCAGGAAAAGCATGGTTTGCAAGTCCATAGGACACCGCTTCCGTACCTGAGATCGGTTCGCTCGTCAGCAGCATTTCAAGCGCTTTCGCTTCTCCTACATATTTAGGGAGGCGCTGCGATCCTGCAAATCCCGGAATCAGGCCAAGCTGCAGTTCAGGCAGTCCAAGCTTTGCGTTTTCAGTGACAAGCCTTACGTGGCAGCTCATTGCGAGTTCAAGACCGCCGCCAAGGGCAGCTCCATGGATTGAAGCGATGACCGGCTTTGGAAAGGTCTCGATTCGTTCAAAAAGCTCCTGGCCGTTTGCGGCAAGTCCTGAAAATTCTTCGCCGTTTTTCACTGCCGTAAATTCCTTAATGTCAGCTCCTGCAGAGAAGAAACGTCCTTCTCCGTGAATGACAATAACTCTTACCTCTTTGTTTGATTCAAACTCATCCATCAGTGATGAAAGCTCTTTCAAAACATAGGACGATAATGCGTTTGCGGGAGGTTGGTGTATGGTTACGTCCGCAACATAATCTTCTACTTTGACTTTTAAATAACTCACAGCTCAGGCCTCCTTTTGTGCATGTTGGCGCAGAGGGTGACGCTACACCCTGCCGCAGCCGTTGATTAAAAGTTTGTGAACATTTCCCGCAAGTGCAGGCAGGTCAAACTTCAGGTCGTTCATAACCCAAGTTGTGACTGTTTCGTCAATCGTTCCGAAAATCATTTGCCTTGCAAGTCTTGCATCGAGATCCTCGCTGAATTCAGAGGTATCTTTCCCAGTCTGAATAATGGAGTCAAGGATATTCAGGTACCCTTTGAGTATCTCGTTGATTCTCAGGCGAAGTTCCTTATTGGACTGCCTGAGTTCAAGCTGGGTCACAACAGCCAGGTGATGGTCTTCTGCCAATAGAGAAAAATGCTTTTCTATCAACATATATAATTTCTCCGCAGCCGTGTCTTTTCCTGCTATTTCTTGTTGAATTTTTTCGATGAACACGCCCATCTTTTCCTGAAAGAGGGAGATAAGGATATCTTCTTTGTTCTTAAAATACAGATAGATGGTGCCATCAGCTACTCCAGCCTGCTTGGCAATCTTTGATACCTGTGCGTGATGGTAGCCGTTTTCGGCAATCACGATGACAGCTGCATCAATGATCTGGAGGTATTTTGGTCGTTTTTGCTTCAAAGTTCATTCTTCCTTTCAAATAATGAATGAATCATCATTCATATTTTCATCATAAAATGACAAAGCTCTTCTGTCAAGAAAAAGATGCAGCCCGGCAAAAGGTAATAGAAGTGTCTCTTCATCATAGCGTGAAAAGACCCCCGCAGCAACTCGGGGGGCCGTTTCAAGTTATTCTTGCCTGTTGCAATGTACCCGTTCCCTTTCGCTCCAGTCACTTGCTTTCCGCGGGGAGTGCCTGAAGCTTCCTCGCTGCGCTTGCGGGATCTTCAGTGCCCTCTTCATCCCATAGAAAAGCGGAAGCGCCCGTTTTGCTCCGGCAGTCAGATAAGAAATCACCCGAAAAGTCCGGGTTTGACTTTTTGGGGGATTTTGTTCTGACAGAGGAGTTGGGCGCTGCAACTGGACAAGGAGTCAAGCGCCTTCCGCTTCAGTACACTGGAGTCTTAATGCTTAATAAATAATGATGAATCAATTCGCATTTTTCAGCTTCTCTTTTTCCTCTTCAACAAGAGATCGTCTCAAAATTTTCCCGACAGCTGTCTTTGGAAGCTCCTGACGGAATTCATAGATTCTTGGAATTTTGTAAGCTGCCATATGTTTGCGGGCAAACTCGTCAAATTCCTGCTCGGTTGCCTCTTCTCCCTCTTTTAGGACGATGTAGGCTTTGACCGTTTCCCCTCTGTACGGGTCAGGTATGCCTGCGACGACCACTTCCTGCACTTTTTCATGCTCATAAAGCACTTCTTCGATCTCGCGCGGATAGATATTAAATCCGCCCGCTATAATCATATCTTTCTTTCTGTCGACAATATAAAAATAGCCTTCCTCATCCATATAGCCGATATCACCTGTAAGCAGCCAGCCATCCTTGATGACGGCAGCCGTCTCTTCAGGCTTTTTCCAATATCCCTTCATGATCTGGGGACCTCTGACAGCAATTTCCCCGAGCTCGTTAAACGCGGCCGGTTTTCCGGTTTCAAATGAGAGGATCACAGAATCTGTGCTGGGCCACGGCACACCGATGCTTCCTTTTTTTCTGTGTGACCAGAGGAAGTTGGAATGTGTAACAGGAGATGCTTCAGAAAGACCGTATCCCTCCACAAGTTTTCCTCCGGTTTCCCGTTCAAATTGCTCCTGAACCTCAACCGGAAGCGGAGCGGATCCGCTTATGCAGGACTCAACGGAAGAAAGGTCATATTTTTTAAGATCGGGATGATTCAACAGGGCTATATAAATAGTCGGAGCGCCAGGAAACAGGGTTGGCTTCAGCTTGTCGATTGCTTTCAGCGTATCTGTCGCATCAAACTTCGGCAGCAGAATCATCTTATATCCCTGCATAATGGACAGGTTCATGACCGCAGTCATTCCGTATACGTGAAAGAACGGCAGGATGCCGAGAACAGATTCTTCGCCGCGCCTGCACTGATACATCCAGGATGTGCACATGGACGTATTTGCCACAAGATTTTCATGCGTCAGCATAACCCCTTTTGGAAACCCTGTTGTGCCGCCTGTATATTGAAGAAGAGCCACGTCCTCTTTTGTATTCACTTCAAATGCTTCTACTTCCGTGCTCTCCCTTTTCATAATTTCTTTAAACTGGTGTGTATGTCCGCCATGCTCGATTTTGACGACAATCTGGTTCTGTTTTTTCTGCACGAACGGATAAAGCAGATTTTTAGGGAATGGAAGATAATCTTTGATGCTTGTTGCGATGATGTGTTCAAGAACTGTTAACGCTTTCATTTTTGAGACCCTTGGATAGAGAAGATCTAGCGTAATGATGTATTTGGCGTCAGAGTCATTCAGCTGATATTCAAGCTCTCTTTCCATATACAGCGGATTTGTCTGAACGACTATTCCTCCGGCAAAAAGGACGCCGTAGTAGGCAATGACTGCCTGAGGGCAGTTCGGGAGCATGATCGATACGCGCTCATCTTTTTTCAGTCCCAGCTCCTGAAGGTAGGCTGCAAGTTTCAAAGATTGTTCATGGACTTCCCTGAACGTCAGCTCCTTTCCCAAGAAGTGAATGGCGGTTTTTGCCGGAAACTCATCTGCTGCTTTTGTAAGATAGGCTTGTAGAGGCAGGTTGTCAAATTCTGTGTAGTGGGGTATTTCGTCAGGATATAGATGAAGCCATGGTTTTTGCACTTCCATTTTCATTCCTCCCTTTTGCTGCCATTATGACTTTTGGCTTATATAGAAAGTATACCAAAGATATATTCAGAATATAGAATATTTTTTATTAATTTAACTATATGAAAAAAACCTGGATTCATGTTATGAAATCCGGGTTCTCTTCTGGGACTGGTTTTTGGGAGCGTTTTGTCTGAAGACGCTCCCTTCCGCTGCAGTCCGCTAATATTCGATTACAGCCAATTTCACAAACTTAAGCAAAAAAGACCAGAAAGATAATTCCCACTGCGATGAAAAGGCCGCATACGGCGAGCAGTACTTTCGCTAATGTTTCCACTGTTTTCTCCCCTTATATCCCTGCGCCGATCACGTAGGACAATCCGATGGAAATGACCATTGAGATAAACCCTACAGCACGGTTGTCCTTTTGGATTTCATCATCGATTCTGAATTTCGGCGTTAAAAATTCATAGATAAAATAGCCCAGCAGCAGCAGGACGAATCCAAACATGCCCCAGCCGATCATTTCAAACAGCGAATCATGCTGACCGATGGAAAAACGGAAGACGTTGGCAATTCCGAAGATTTTGCCTCCTGTTGTCATCGCAACCGCTAGATTCCCTTTTTGAATTTCATCCCAGTTGTTGTACTTTGTCACAATTTCAAATATCGCCAAAAAGACAACAATGCATAAGATGACCACGCTGTAATACGCAGCTGTTTGAACGAATTCATTCTCCCAAAATTGATTCATTGAAGATCTCCTAATGTCTATTTTAATTCAACAATCGTTACACCCGTTCCGCCTTCTCCTGCTTCTCCGTAGCGTGTGCTTTTTACGTTCCTGTGTTTTTTCAGGTATTCCTGCACCCCTGTGCGAAGGGCTCCGGTACCTTTTCCGTGGATAATGGAAATCCTCGGGTAGCCTGCAAGAACAGCATCATCCATATACTTCTCAACCCTCATGAGGGCATTTTCGTAGCGTTCTCCCCTGAGGTCAAGCTCAAGTGATACGTGATAATCCTTACCCTTCACCACAGCAAGCGGCTTTGTTTCAACCGGTTTAGGCCTGCTGATGTATTGGAGGTCCTTTTCGTTCACTTTCATTTTCAGGATGCCGATCTGAACCTGCCATTCGCTCTCTCCTACTTTGGAAAGAAGATGGCCTTTTTGATTAAAGCTGATGACTTTGACTTCGTCGCCTTCTTCAAACCGGTGTTTCTGAGGAGCGGTTTTCACAGGTTTTTTGCTCTTTTCAAATTCCGGAACAGCTTCTTCCAGGCGTTTTTTTGCATCGATCAGCTCATGCTCTTTAATGCCTGTACGATGTTCTTTCTGCATTCTTCTCAGCTCGCGGATAATCGATTCTGCTTCCGCTTGTGCAGCTTCCACTTTTTCAGCTGCTTTCTTTTCTGCTTTTTCAAATAGTTTATCACGTTCTTCATTGAATTCCAGTATTTGTTTTTGCAGTTCAGCATGCAGATCCTCTGCATCTTTTCTCAGCTGCTCTGCCTCTGTAAGCTCAAAGTCCGAACGTTTTTTGCTCTCTTCAAGCGAGGCAATCATAGAATCTACTTCATTGCTGTCTTCGCTCATATGAGATTTCGCCCGGTCAATCACTGAATTCATGAGACCAAGGCGCTTTGAGATTTCAAATGCGTTGCTTCGTCCCGGCACACCAATCAGCAGCTTGTATGTCGGGCTCAGTGTTTCCACATTAAACTCGACACTTGCGTTCACGACGCCTTCGCGGTTGTATCCATAAGCTTTCAGCTCAGGATAATGGGTCGTAGCGATGACCCTTGCCCCCCTGTGATGAACTTCATCCAGGATGGATATCGCAAGCGCTGCGCCTTCCTGAGGATCTGTTCCTGCACCAAGCTCATCAAACAGCACGAGACTTTCAGAATCAACCCTTTTCAGAATATCCACAATGTTGACCATATGGGAAGAGAACGTACTCAAGCTCTGTTCAATCGACTGCTCGTCCCCGATATCGGCATACACATTTTCAAAAACAGCCATCTCCGATCCGTCAAGCGCAGGAATCTGAAGCCCTGACTGGGCCATCAGCGTGAACAGGCCGACGGTTTTAAGCGTGACGGTTTTTCCCCCTGTGTTAGGTCCTGTAATCACAATCGTGGAAAAATCTGTCCCGAGCTCAATGTCGTTTGGGACTACTTCGTCAGGATTTAAAAGAGGATGGCGCGCTTTGAACAATTTGATTCTTCCGCTGCCGTTCATTTCCGGCTTGGATGCTTTGATTTTTTTGGCGTAGCCTGCTTTTGTAAACATAAAGTCCATTTCGCTCAAAGCTTCGACATTGACTAGAAGTGCTTCAGACTCTTCGGCCACTTTAAGTGACAGATCCGTTAAAATCCGGTCAATTTCTATTTTTTCTTTCATTCGCGCCTGCTGAAGCGTGTTGTTCAAATCAACAATGACCTGAGGCTCAATGAAAAGCGTAGCTCCTGATGATGACTGGTCATGGACAATGCCGCCGTATGCGGAGCGGTATTCCTGCTTAACGGGAATGACATACCGTTCGTTCCGGATTGTAATGATGGCATCAGAAAGCATCTTTTGGGCAGATGACGACCTGATCATCGATTCTAATTTCTCTCTTATCCGTGATTCAGTTGTTCTAAGGGACGTTCGGATCGACCGCAGTGTGTCGCTTGCCCCGTCAAGCACCTCTCCGTTATCTCCAATGCAGTGCGAAATTTCCTGCTCAAGTTCCTGCAGAGGTTGTATTTGGGCTGCAAACCCGTCAAGGTGAGGCAGTTCAATCCCGCCATCAATCATATCCTCAATAAACCGCTTCATCTGTTTCCCGGCATAGAGGGTCCCTGAAATCTCTGTCAGTTCATAGGGATTCAGCATGCCGCCGATTTGAGCGCGCTTGATGCTGCTGCGGATATCGGTCAGCCCGCCAAGCGGAACATTGCCTTTAAGTCTCAGCACTTTAGCTGCTTCATCGGTTTGCTCCTGCCATGTTTTCACTTCTTCAACATTTGTTGAAGGAACCAGCTTGTCTGCTTTTTCTTTCGCCAAAGATGACGACGCATGCTTCACAAGCTGTTCTTTTACTTTATGAAATTCCAATACGTTCAACACTCGCTGCTGCACGGTATACAGCCTCCTTGCTGTCTTTTAGACCCATTAGACCGCGTTTATCTGCTGCCTTCTTTTTTCAAAAAGGATTGCAGCTTGTCCAGGTCCCAAGTATTTATCACATTTTCAGCTTTCACCCAGCCTTTAATGGCCGTTGAAACGCCTGTTTTCATATCTTCAAGCATGTCCAGGTTATGGGCGTCCGTATTGATGGCAACCTTGACTCCTGCCTCATGCGCTTTTCTGATGTGTTCTGCACTCAGATCAAGCCTGTTTGGGTTGGCATTCAGCTCAAGAACCGTATCTGTCTCTTTTGCAAGCTGAATCAGCATCTCAACATCAGGTTCATATCCATTCCGTTTGCCGATCAGTCTCCCGGTAGGATGTGCAATCATATGGACACGGTGGTGGTCCAGCGCCGTTTTCAGCCGTTTCATAATCACATCCTGAGGCTGGGAAAAACTAGAATGGATGGAAGCAATCACAAAATCCATGCCATCCAGCACATCGTCGCTGTAATCAAGCGTTCCGTCCGGCAGAATATCCATCTCTACACCTGCAAGAATCTTAAAATCATCGTACTGCTCATTCAGCTTATCAATTTCCTCCCGCTGTGCTTTTAACCGTTCGGGAGTCAGGCCGTTTGCAACCTTCAAATACTGAGAATGATCCGTAATGGCCATATAGTGATAGCCCCGGAGCCTGCACGCTTCCGCCATTTCACTGATGGTAAACGCACCATCGCTCCATGTGGAGTGCATATGGAGATCTCCTTTTATATCCTGGAGTGAAATCAGTTTTGTATCTTTGCGGTATTTTTCAACCTCTGTTCCGTCCTCCCTGATCTCGGGCGGAAAGTGAGGCAAATCAAAATGTGCATAAAACTCTTCTTCCGTTGAAAACGTCTTGATTTCGCCTGTTTCGGTATTTTCAACTCCGTACTCGCTGATCTTTTCTCCGCGCTCTTTTGCAAGCTGGCGCATTTTCACATTGTGATCTTTTGATCCCGTGAAATGATGCAGCGTTGAGGCAAATTCCTTTAATGTAACTAAACGGAAATCGACGCCAATTTCATATTCATATAAAAGCTCGACAGATACCTTCGTATCTCCGCTTGCAATGACGGAAGAAATGTTCGGCATCTTAAGAAGCTGCTCTCTGACAAACTGCGGATGATCTGTCGCGATGATAAAGTCCAGATCTTTTACTGTTTCTCTCATGCGCCTTAAGCTTCCGGCCCTGCTGTATTTCAGAATTTCCCCGCACGACTCAATATATGTCTCAATTTCATCTGCGATCGGCAGGACAAAAGAAAGCGGAAGCCTTTCAGGGCGTGTGCCCATTTCCTTGATGGCCTCAAGGATTTTTTCTTCCGTTTTCTTGCCGAAGCCTGCCAGCGCCTGCACTTTTTCTTCTTCACATGCCTGTTTAAGAGATTCAGCATCCGTAACGCCGAGCTCCTTATACAGCTTCGCTATTTTCTTTCCGCCGAGTCCCGGCAGCTTTAACAGCGGGATAAGCCCTTGAGGCACCTCTTCCTGCAGCTGCTTCAGCGTTTCTGATTCTCCGGCTTCCATATATTCTTTAATGACAGCAGCCGTCCCTTTTCCGATGCCTGCAATCTTTGTAAAATCATCAATCGCAGTAAGACTGCGGTCATCTGTTTCCAGAGCGTTTGCCGCTTTTCTGAAAGCTGCGGTTTTAAACGGATTTTCTCCTTTAAGCTCCATATGAACGGCAATAAGCTCAAGCAGTTTAATGACATCTTTTTTATGTATAGTCAACGTTTTTCACCTCATGTACGTGATCAAATCATCTAGTTAGAATGATACAAATAATTGAAGCAAATGTACAATCGTCTACTTGCGCCAAAAAAACTTCTCCTGATTGGAGGAGAAGTTATTTTGGTGCATATTGGATCCACAGTTCCTGAACTTTATCTGAAAAATACGGTGTATGGTGGACAATCACTTTGGCAATTCCCGAATCCCCCATCGCCGACTGTACTTCAGGGATGGGCAGAAGACCTCCGATAAAAAGGAGAATGAATAAAATCAAATAGACTTCTAGAAAACCAAGAATGGCACCGGCCCATTTATTCAGCTGCTTTAATACAGGAAGGTATGTAACAAAATCAAGCATAGATCCGACAATCTGAAGCACGATCTTTGTTCCGATGAACAAGATGACAAATGCAACAGCGCGGTAGTAGGCATTCTCAAGGTTTCCGCCTGTAAAGAACGAAATGCTGGAGCTGCTATCCCCAAAGCTCGGGTATGGCACCCACAGCTCAAGCTTCGGCGCCAGAACCCCGAAGTATTTATAAGCTACAATGTAGGCGATAATGAATCCTGCAAGGTGAATGAACTGAAGGATGAATCCCCGTTTCAGTCCGACGAGCAGACCCATGATCAAAATAATTAAAAGGGCAATATCAAGCATTAACTGCGTCAATCCTTTTCTGTAATTTGTCTCTCTAGTCTTTCAAATTCATCTCTTAATTTCAGGTAGTCATGAACAACATTGACCGCCGTCAGAACGGCAAGTTTATTTATATCAAGATTAGGACTTTTACTGCTGATTTCCCGCATTTTATCATCAACAATAGAAGCCACCAGACGCACATGACTTGTGCTTTCTGTGCCTACTATTGAAAATTGCTGTCCATATATATCAACTGTCGTTTTCTTTTTTGAGTGGTTATCCAACGAAAAATCCTCCATTCTTGAGAATCCTAATCTTTATCATAACATGATATTTAGTATAATGGAAAGATAATGCCAATCAATCCCCTACCCAATAATACTATAGAAGAGGTGTCTTCTCTTGTCCAATGCCGTTATAAAAATTGATCAGCAGACCATGCTGAAAATGAAAACCTATTATTCTTCCGGACTCGGATCAAAGCTTCCACCGGGTGCCGTTTTTACTGCAAAAGCAAACGGCTGCTCCATCACCGCCTACAAATCAGGGAAAGTTCTTTTCCAGGGAAATCTTGCAGCAGAAGAGGCTTCCAAATGGTCCGAACCCGAGAAAAAGGCTACTAAGAAACCTTCGCAGCAAAAGACCATTTTCAGTCCGCCGCCAAACATTTCATCTCTTTCGATCATCGGATCAGATGAAGTCGGCACGGGTGACTTTTTCGGCCCTATTACGGTCGTTGCCGCCTATGTAAAAAAGGAGCAGATTCCGCTCCTTCAAGAGCTTGGAGTAAAGGATTCAAAACACTTGAATGACACTCAGATCATTGCGATTGCGAAGGACCTTCTTAAAGTCATTCCATACTCCCTGCTGATCCTGCACAATGAAAAATACAACCAGCTCCAAAGCACGGGAATGTCCCAGGGGAAAATGAAAGCCATTTTGCATAACCAGGCGATAAACAAACTCTATGACAAGATTGCACCAGAAGAACCTGAAGGCATATTAATTGATCAATTTGCAGAGCCTTCTCTGTATTTCAAGCACTTATCTGGAAAATCCTTCAAAAGAGAAAAAACATTTTTCAGCACTAAAGCAGAAGGAATCCACCTGGCTGTTGCGGCCGCCTCGATTCTTGCACGCTATGCCTTTTTAAAGGAAATGGACCGCCTGTCAGAAAAAGCAGGAGTTACCCTTCCAAAAGGAGCGGGAGCTAAAGTAGACGAGGCTGCCGCCGCCATCATCCTGAAAAAAGGCAGCCCGGCACTGAAAGAACTTACGAAGTTTCATTTTGCAAATACCGAAAAAGCGGAAAAAATCGCCGCAAAGAAAAGAAAAAGATAAAAAAGAGCAGCCGGACCTTGATGGTCAGCTGCTCTTTTCCTGTTCTCGCTGCGATTAGCCTCTCAGCACGGCGGCAAATTTTTCCTCGACCGTGCGGAGAACTTTTTCATGCGCCTTTGTTACTTCTTCGTCTGTCAGTGTTCGCTCAGGATCAAAGTAGCGAAGAGAGAAGGCCAGTGATTTTTTATTTTCATCAAGCTTATCGCCTTCGTATAAATCAAAAATGGAAACGTCCTTCAGCAGCTTTCCTCCAGCCTCTGAAATAGCGCTCTGCAAATCGCCCGCTACAACGTCTTTATCAACAACGAGGGCAATGTCTCTCGTCATAGACGGAAAGCGCGGAATAACAGAGAATGTTAATGGTTCTGCTTCTGTTTGAAGAAGCTCCTGAAGAGCAAGTTCAAACACGTACGTCTCAGTCAGATCCATTTGCTTTTGAAGCTTCGGATGCACCTGTCCGATAAATCCTGCAGAAACGCCGTTCAAAAGAATTTCTGCTGTACGTCCAGGATGAAGACCGTCGCGTTTTGTCTGCTGGTAAGTGATGTGTTCTTTTAAGCCTAAACGATCGAACAGGCCGTCAAGAATTCCCTTTACCACATAGAAATCGACCTGTTTCTTCTCAGCCTGCCACTGGTTAAGGTGCCACAGCCCTGTTACAGCTCCGCTTAATCGTTCTTTTTCCAGAGGCTGTTCACCTGGTCCGTTTGAAATGAACACAGAGCTCATTTCATAAAGAGCAGCCTGGTCATTTTGACGGGCAAGATTGTATTTCAGCGTCTCGAGCAAATGAGGGATTAAGCTCAGGCGAAGAACGCTGCGCTCTTCACTCATCGGCATGGACAGGCGTGTCAGATCTGAAGGCTGAAGCGCAAACTGAGAAGCTTTGTCTTCACTCGTCAGTGAGTATGTGATTGCCTGATGCAAGCCGGCTCCTTCTAAGAAGCGGCGGGCCATCCGGCGTTTTTGCTGATAATCAGTCAATTTGCCCGGTGCGGATGCGCTGACAGGGAAAGTAGACGGAATGTTGTCATAGCCGTACAGTCTTGCAACTTCTTCAATCAGATCTTCTTCTATTGTAATATCTCCGCGTCTTGTAGGAACTGTAACCGTGAAGGCACCGTTATCCTCCTGCACTTCAAACCCAAGGCGTGTAAAGATGGACTGCATTTCATTCCCTGAAATATTCATGCCGAGCACACGGTTGATTTTTTCAATGTGAACGGTCACGACTGCAGGTTCAGCTTCTAGATAATTCACTTCTGCCGATCCTGAAAGCACCTCTCCCCCCGCAAGCTCTGCCATCAGCTGGGCAGCGCGTTCGGCCGCGGCACGAACCCGGTTTGGATCGACGCCTTTTTCAAAGCGCGCACTTGCTTCACTTCTTAGGCCGTGATCTTTAGACGATTTTCTCACAGTCTGGCCGTTAAAATACGCGGACTCAAGAAGAACAGTCGTTGTATCAGAATGAACTTCTGAATTCTCCCCGCCCATCACACCTGCGAGTGCAACCGGCTCCGTTCCGTTTGTAATGACAAGGTGCTCCGGAGTAAGGGTGCGTTTTTGTCCATCCAGTGTTACGATTTCTTCGCCGTCTTTTGCCATGCGGACAAGGATTTCTTTTGATCCTAAGCGGTCATAGTCAAAGGCATGAAGCGGCTGACCGTATTCAATCAGTACGTAGTTTGTAATATCCACCACATTGTTGTGCGGACGAATGCCTGCGGCCATCAGTCTTGTCTGCAGCCATAGAGGAGACGGAGCGACCTTTACATTCCGAACCACTTTCGCAACATACAGCGGATTTTCTTCTTTTGCTTCAACAGCGACAGAAATGCTCTCAGATGCCTTCTCCGAACCTTCATCGTGCGTCAGGTCAGGGTACGTTACGCTTCTGCCCAAAATAGCCGCTACTTCATGCGCAACTCCAAGCATGCTCAGGCAGTCTGAACGGTTTGGGGTAAGACCAAGCTCAAGAATCTGGTCATCACGCCCAAGTTCTGCAAGAGCATCTTTTCCAGGCTCAGCATTATTTGGAAAGACAAAGATGCCTTCAGCGTATTCTTTTGCCACCGTCTTTGATTCAAAGCCCAGTTCCTGAAGAGAACAGATCATTCCGTTTGACTCTTCGCCGCGAAGCTTTGCCTTTTTGATTTTAAAATTACCAGGAAGCACCGCGCCTACTGTTGCCACAGCTACTTTTTGTCCTTTATCGACATTTGCAGCACCGCAAATAATTTGAACAGGGTTCTCGCCGCCTGTATCGACCAGACATTTGTTGAGCTTATCTGCATTCGGGTGCTGCTCTTTTTCAAGCACATGCCCGACGACTACACCGCTCATCCCTTCGTTTAAAACCTCTACACCCTCTACTTCAATCCCGCTTCGGGTGATTTTTTCTGCCAGTTCTTCTGCCGGGATTCCGCTGAGATCCACGTAATCCTGCAGCCATTTATAGGAAACAAACATTTGGAACCCTCCTTTTATGCTCTTTTAAATTGTTTAAGGAAACGCATGTCGTTCGTGTAAAAATGACGGATGTCATCAATGCCGTATTTCAGCATGGCAATTCGCTCCGGTCCCATGCCAAAAGCAAACCCGCTGTATTTCTTCGAATCAAACCCGGCCATCTCAAGAACATTCGGATGAACCATTCCTGCACCTAGAATTTCAATCCATCCCGTTCTTTTGCAAACACTGCAGCCATTGCCGCCGCAAACGAAGCATGAAACATCGACTTCAACTGAAGGCTCAGTAAACGGGAAAAAGCTTGGGCGCAGACGGATTTCGCGCTCTTCGCCGAACATCTTTTTAGCAAAAACTTCAAGTGTTCCTTTCAAATCGCTCATGCTGATGTTCTCGTCAATGACAAGTCCTTCAATTTGCGTGAACTGGTGTGAGTGTGTCGCATCATCATTATCACGGCGGTATACTTTGCCTGGACAAATGATTTTGACCGGTCCCTGCCCTTTAAATTTCTGCATCGTTCTTGCCTGGACAGGTGATGTGTGAGTCCGAAGCAGCGTTTCTTCCGTTATGTAGAAAGAATCCTGCATATCACGTGCCGGATGTCCTTTTGGAAGATTCAGCGCTTCAAAGTTGAAATAATCTGTCTCTACCTCAGGGCCTTCTTCAACGGAATAGCCCATGTTAAGGAAAAGGTCTTCGATTTCCTCAATGACAGACGTGATCGGATGATGATTCCCTGTGCGCACAGGTCGCCCTGGAAGTGTCACATCAATTGTTTCAGCTGCCAGCTTCTCTTCAACTGCCGCTTCCTCAAGTCCTTCTTGTTTAGCTGAAATGCTTGTGGCAATGCTCTCGCGCACCTCGTTGGCCAAAGCTCCCATCAGCGGGCGCTCTTCTGCAGAAAGTTTGCCCATTCCGCGAAGAACTTCTGTGATTGGCCCTTTTTTACCTAGATATGATACACGGATCTCATTCAGGCTCTTTAAATCATTTGCTGCCTGAATTTTTTCAAGCGCTTCAAGCTGAAGCTGTTTTAATTGCTCCTGCATCGTTTATTCCTCCTTTTATTTCAGATGATTCCTGATTTTTTTGAACAAAATAAAAAACCCGTCCAAAAAGGGACGAGTTGACAGTCGCGGTACCACCCTTGTTAACAGCAAAAAGAACCTGCTGTTCACTTCGTTCATAAATAACGGATAGGATCCGGAGCACCTTTACACCCTGGATTTCTCCGGATGGTCCTGGTGTCAGCTAAAGAGGTGAATTCATCTGCTGCTGTCAAAAAAATGCTCACAGTCACCGGCATTTTCTCCCTGATTGACGCTTTCGCAGACTACTCTTCTCTGTCAACGCTTTTTCATGGTATGTAACTGTCTTTTATTATAATGAATTCATGTTGGCGATGCAACCACGCTTTTGTCTATTTCACAAGGTGATACATCAGGATTCCTGCAGCAACTCCAGCGTTTAAGGATTCAGCTTTCCCAAGGATCGGGATGTACAGATTCTGGTCGGTAAGGGACAGCCATTCCTCCCTTACCCCGCTGCCTTCATTGCCGATAAGCAAGGCAAAGTGTCCGGAGGTTTCTGCTTTTCTGTAATCGGATCCGTTCTGCAGGGAGGTTCCGTAAATGGCCACTTCATTCTGCTTCAGTTCTGAAATGGATTCATCCATTTTTTTCCTTACAACCGGTATGTGGAAAATGGAGCCCTGTGAGGAACGCACGACTTTTGAATTATATGGATCAACTGTCCCATCCCCGAGAATGACGCCGTCAAGACCTGCTGCATCGGCTGTCCGGATTATGGTTCCAAGGTTCCCCGGATCCTGAAGCGCATCAATCAGTATGACTTTTTTCCATGTGCTTATGCTTCCGCTGTCCTTCTGGATGCATACGGCTGCAGCACCTTGAGGGGTTTCTGTCTCGGAAATGGCTTTCATGATTTCTTTTGTTACGTAGATGATGGAGAGATCATCGACGTCCCAGCCTTTTGGAATAACTGTGTCTTCTGAGAGGATCAGCTCTTTTATATTTGATTTATTTTTAATGGCTTCTTCTACAAGATGCATGCCTTCAATTAAAAAGGTGCCTGATGCATCACGTTCTTTTTTTGTGTGAAGTTTGCGCCATTGTTTGACTTTTTGATTTTGTATGGATTCGATTCGCTTCAATTGTCCTGCTCCTTTTAGTGTTGGGTTTTCCTGCCCATCTTTTTTCTTTTGTTAATATCACAAGCTATAGAAGAATTTGGTTCTGAACTTATACCCGTTCCTTTCCGCTCCAGAAACTTGCTTTCCGCGGGGAGGGATGGGAGCCTCCTCGGCCAGCCTGCGGGGTCTCCCATTCCCTCTTCATCCCGCAGGAGTCAAGTTTCTTCCGCTGCAATCCACTGGAGTTTAGGCATATCTTATGAAACGGCCATATTCGCTGAAAGCTTTTTTATTATTTTAACGGAAGATACATAAAATAAGCAAAGTGACGCACGATAAACAGAGATCAACTATTTTAAAAATGGAGTGAGTCATATGGATTTAAATTTACGAAATGCCATTATCTCAAATGTTTCGGGTAATGACCAGGGGCAGCTTGAGGATACGATTGTGGATGCAATCCAAAACGGTGAAGAAAAGATGCTTCCGGGACTTGGCGTTCTGTTTGAAGTGATCTGGCAGAATTCAAGTGAAGATGAAAAGAATGAAATGCTTACGATTCTTGAAGAAGGCTTGAAAAAGAAATAAATGCCGGGCGGCTGCCCGGCATTTTTTTATGGGATCTTGCGCTTTTCTTAGTCGAATGTAATAGCTTTTACAGTTTCGTCATCTAAACGCTTAATAACTTCTGTAATCAGCTTAACCGCATTTTCATAATCGTCGCGGTGAAGCATGGCTGCATGGGAATGGATGTATCTTGTTGCAATGGTGATGGAAAGTGCAGGCACACCGTTTGCTGTCATATGGATTGCACCTGAGTCTGTTCCTCCGCCTGCAATTGCATCGAACTGATATGGAATATTCATTTCATCAGCAACGCCTGTAACGAAGTCGCGAAGTCCTTTATGGGAAACCATTGATGCATCATAAAGAATAATCTGCGGCCCTTCTCCCATTTTGCTTGAAGCTTCTTTGTCAGAGATTCCAGGAGTATCGCCGGCAATCCCGACATCCACTCCAAATCCGATATCCGGCTGGATGCTATGAGCAGAAGTGCGCGCTCCGCGGAGTCCTACTTCTTCCTGAATCGTTCCTACACCGTAGACAACGTTTGGATGATCTGCATCTTTCAGGCCTTTCAGGACATCAATGGCAATGGCACAGCCGATGCGGTTATCCCAGGCCTTGGCAAGAAGCATCTTCTCATTGTTCATCACGGTAAAATCAAAATAAGGGACAGCCTGGTCTCCCGGACGAACGCCGAATTCCATTGCTTCCTCACGGCTTGAAGCGCCGATATCAATAAACATATCTTTAATATCCACCGGTTTTTTTCTAGCTTCCGGAGGCAGGATATGCGGCGGCTTAGAGCCGATTACACCTGTTACATCCCCTTTATTCGTCACGATGGTTACACGCTGTGCAAGCATCACCTGTGACCACCATCCGCCTACTGTCTGGAAGCGGAGAAACCCTTTGTCGTCAATTTGCGTGATCATAAAGCCGACTTCATCAAGGTGGCCCGCTACCATAATCTTCGGTCCGCCTTCTTTACCGGTCTTTTTAGCAATCAGACTTCCAAGCCCGTCTGTTGTTACCTCATCGGCATAGGCTGATATGTAGTTTTTCATAACCTCTCTCGGTTCGCGTTCATTTCCGGGAATTCCCTTTGCATCTGTCAGATCCTTCAGCATCTGAAGTGTTTCGTCTAATTTTGTCATCCCTTTACCCCTCTCGTTTATTATCTACTATTATACTAAACGCTGGAAAGTAATACAAAATGTTAATAACCCTGTTTCTGGCGGTCATGGTTCACTTCATTCTTTTTCATATAGGCATCTTCGATCTGGGCTCCCGAAAATCCAAGGGCCTGTCCAAGGTGCATATACTTGCTGAACAGCAGGGTAAATTGTTCATCCTCATGGTTCTTTTCAAACTCGGCAATTGCGTTAAAAACATCGGCAAAATGAGCAGTCAGTGTCTTTTCTTCCGCATTCTGCTGCATCTCGATTCCGCTTGTTTTTTCAATTTCGATTCCAAGAGACAAAATAAAATGGACGCCGTCCACGTACTCTTCAAGAATGACATCTGTTTCCGCCGGCGGTTTCAGGCTCCAGAATTTAAAGCATCTCGTCTCATTCGCCAGTTCACCCACTTCCACATACAGGGCAAGAATCTTTTTGTGAATAAGGGATTCCTTCTCAAGGCCGTGCTGTTTTTCTATTTTCATGTCAAGGGTATGCTGCATCTCAAACAGTTTTGTTAAATTCACGATTTCACTCTCCTCTACGAGCCCATTTTATCACTGCAGGAACCATGCTTCAAAAATTTTTCATGAAATATGAAACCTTAAGGCGTGTTTATACGTATTGTAACAAAATATGTCTTGGAGGCATTGCTATGATTGTTATTTTTCTACGGCTGCTCCTGCTCGCACTCGTTGTTTTTATCCTTTATTCTTTAGCAAAATACGTGCTGAATCCTAAACGAAAGCTTGAGCTTGCACAAGAACAGAATCAGTTTTATCTGCTCGATGACCCCGGCAATGTCCGAAAGAATTTTCTGCTTACCTACAAAGGCGTCCGGTTTGAAGGCGAAAAGTATCTCGGCACGACCGATCAGGCGTTTGAAGTTGTCTCCATTTTCATCTGGACCGACACACCCAGCAAGCTTCAAGGACTTTCTTTATCAGACTTCACCTTCATCACAGACAAAGTAAAAGAAAACTATCCGCATGCAGCCATTGACTGGAAGAGTCCGGTCAGAGAATTTCTCTCAAAAGCACAAAAGCCGTGACCTTGTCGATCACGGCTTTTTGCTATTTCAGAAAAAATTCGTTCCATTTAATAATGCTTCTCCGTTCTCTGAGCAAATAGACAAATACGACAAGCGTGCAGAGGATCAGAACGGTCGCAATGAGCGACAGTCTGCCAAAGTAAGTGCCAAACGAAGTAAAACAGAAGGCCGCAGGAATATGAGTCCAGAAGGAAAGCTTTGCATATTCTTTAAACGAGCCTGATCTGTCCAGAATGCAGAGGGATAAGAGCGAAAAATTCACGAACGGAATCATCCGAAGCACGGTAATCTGCCCAACCGAAAGACGCGTATAATTTCCCATCCATTTTTTCTTAAGCCCTGAAAAACGGTCTAAGAAGGAAGGAAACTGTTTCGACAGCGTATAAAAGGTGATGCTCGCAACAGTCAGCCCGATAATGGAATAAAACGTGCCGAATTCTGTTCCGAAAAGAATGCCCCCGACAATGCAAATGGCCACAACGGGTATGAACAAAAACTGCCTCAAAATGTGCATGCCGATAAAAAACACAGGTGCCAGAAATCCCGCAGACTGGACGGTATTGACCACAGCCGAAGTAGCAAGATCGATTGTTCCCACCTCTTTCATGCAGTCCCTGATGATGCTGTGTGAGAATCGTTCCCTAAAGTGTATCGGCTGGGAGGCTGTCTTATGACAGTTTATAAAGAAAATAGACAAACAATATGAGATGGACAACCATCAGTGCCGGAAGACCTGCTGCAAACGTTCGGTGCTTTGTTTTATGGCGGTATGTATTCATCCCTATAGTAAGTCCCGCTGCTCCCCCGATAAAGGCGACAAGCCAAAGAGTGTTCTCCTTGATTCTCCACTCGCCCCGTTTCGCTTTTTTCTTATCCGCTCCCATTATGTAAAAGCCGTATACATTCAAGATCAAATAGTATGCAATCACGAGTGTCATATCATTCAACTCCATAATAAATGATAAAAAGACCATCCTCATACGGTGAGAATGGTCTTGTGGTATTAGCTGTTAAGTTTAGCTTTAGCAGCGTCTGCAAGTTGAGCGAAAGCTTTTGCATCAGTAACTGCAAGCTCAGAAAGCATTTTGCGGTTTACTTCGATGCCTGCAAGCTTCAAGCCATGCATTAAACGGCTGTAAGAAAGACCGTTCAAGCGTGCAGCAGCGTTAATACGAGTGATCCAAAGCTGACGGAAGTCGCGCTTTTTCTGACGGCGATCACGGTAAGCATACATTAATGATTTCATTACTTGCTGGTTAGCAACTTTGTATAATGTATGTTTTGAACCGAAATAACCTTTAGCTAATTTAAGAACTTTTTTACGTCTTTGACGTGAGACAGTACCGCCTTTTACTCTTGGCATGTCAATTCCCTCCTATGTGAAAACGAATTATTTAATGTTATCTAATAAATGACGGATGCGTTTGAAGTCGCCTTTGCTTACTAGCGTGCCTTTGCGAAGCTTGCGTTTTGCTTTCGTTGATTTGTTAGCAAATAAATGGCTAGTGTAAGCGTGTGAACGTTTTAATTTACCTGATCCAGTCTTTTTGAAACGCTTTGCAGCGCCGCGATGAGTTTTCATTTTTGGCATAAGGTATTCCTCCTCGTATCTTTACTTTTCAGCTTTTGGTGCAAGCACCAGGAACATACTGCGTCCATCCATTTTCGGATGAGACTCAATTGTACTTAAATCTTCACAAGCTTTAGAAAAACGGTCCAGAACACGCTGGCCAATTTCTTTATGAGTGATTGCACGTCCTTTAAAGCGGATGGAAGCTTTCACTTTATCTCCTTTTTCAAGGAACTTGCGTGCATTTTTAAGTTTTGTGTTAAAATCATGCTCATCAATCGTCGGGCTGAAGCGAACCTCTTTCATGCTGATGATCTTTTGATTTTTACGTGCTTCTTTGTCTTTCTTCTGCTGCTCAAAACGGAATTTTCCGTAGTCCATAATGCGACATACAGGAGGCTTCGCGTTTGCGGCAACTAACACTAAGTCAAGATTCGCTCTGGCAGCAATCTCAAGCGCCTCTTGGCGTGTTTTGATTCCAAGCTGGTCGCCGTTTGCACCAATCAGACGAACCTCACGAGCGCGGATTCCATCGTTTACCATCATGTCTTTGCTAATAATTAGCCACCTCCAAGGATTTTTAACTGAACAGACTCTGCTCGCACTTTTTTCAAATAAAAAAGTGCGGGCGCATAAAACACCCACACTACGATTTAGTATACTAAGTATAAAATGGTCGTAAACCTGCAGACTGCGCAATGCGTCAATCAGGTGAGAAGCGGGTGCTTCTGCTTGCTAGACAAACGTTCTATTCAATTAACATGCAAATTATATCACGGAAAAAATTCCTGTGTCAAGTCATGCTGGCTTTTATTGCAACAAAAAGAATTGTATCAAACATCTTCCGCATGTGCAATACTTTTTTACAAGATTTATCTTTTAACTTCTTTCACAATGCCCTCAATAAATGCATCCAGGCTGATTGTTTCAGATTTCTGCTCGCCGTATTTACGGACATTCACAGCTGATTCGGCTGCTTCATTATCGCCCACTACAAGCATATAAGGTGTTTTCTGAATCTGTGCCTCGCGGATTTTATATCCGATTTTCTCATCGCGTGCATCAAGCTCGACGCGGAGTCCTTCAGCCTGCAGCTTCTCCTGAACGCTTTTCGCGTAATCAAGATGAACAGAAGGCGAAACCGGGATCACCTGAACCTGAGTCGGAGCAAGCCAAGTCGGGAACGCCCCTTTGTACTCTTCAATCAGGAAGGCCACAAAACGTTCCATCGTTGAGACAACCCCGCGGTGAATAACAACCGGACGGTGCTGTTTGCCGTCTTCGCCGACATAATTCAGATCAAAGCGTTCAGGCAATAAGAAGTCAAGCTGCACAGTAGAAAGCGTTTCGTCTTTTCCAAGTGCTGTGCGGACCTGAACATCAAGCTTAGGACCATAGAACGCCGCTTCCCCTTCTGCTTCAAAATAGTCATGGCCAAGCTCATCCATAGCAGATTTAAGCATACTCTGTGCTTTTTCCCACATCGCATCATCGTCAAAGTATTTCTCTTTGTCTTCCGGATCGCGGTAGGAAAGACGGAAGGAATAGTCATTGATGCCAAAGTCTTTATAAACTTCTTCAACAAGCTTTACAACCCGGATAAATTCATCCTTGATTTGGTCAGGGCGGACAAAGATATGGGCGTCATTCAGTGTCATCGCGCGGACACGCTGCAGGCCTGTAAGAGCTCCTGACATCTCATAGCGGTGCATCGTTCCAAGCTCCGCCACGCGAATCGGAAGTTCGCGGTAGCTGTGAATATCGTGCTTGTACACCATCATGTGATGCGGGCAGTTCATCGGACGAAGAACAAGTTCCTCATTGTCCATGGACATAGCAGGGAACATGTCATCCTGATAATGATCCCAGTGTCCGGATGTTTTGTACAGCTCGACACTGCCAAGCACAGGTGTATACACATGCTGGTAGCCCAGACGTTCTTCTTTATCCACAATGTAGCGTTCTACGATGCGGCGGATTGTCGCGCCTTTTGGAAGCCAGATCGGAAGACCCTGTCCTACTTTTTGAGACGTTGTAAACAGGCTCAGTTCTTTTCCAAGCTTGCGGTGATCGCGCTCTTTCGCTTCTTCAAGCAGGCGCAGATGCTCATCAAGGTCTGCTTTTTTAATGAAAGCCGTACCGTAAATGCGCTGCAGCATTTTATTGTTGCTGTCCCCGCGCCAGTATGCGCCGGCTACACTCAAGAGCTTAAATTCTTTCAGCTTTCCTGTTGAAGGAACATGCACTCCGCGGCAGAGGTCAAAGAAATCGCCCTGTTCATAGATGGTCACTTTTTCCCCTTCAGGAATGGCATCAAGCAGTTCAAGCTTTAAGTGATCGCCGATTTCTTCATACAGAGCCTTTGCTTCTTCGCGTGTTACTTCTTTGCGCACAACCTCTATGTTTTCATTGATGATCTTCTTCATTTCTTTTTCAATCGCCGGCAGATCCTCAGCTGAGATGGATTCTTCCATATCGATGTCATAGTAGAACCCGTTTTCAATAACAGGACCGATTCCAAGCTTTACATCTCCATATAATCGCTTAATTGCCTGGGCCAGTACGTGGGCAGAGCTGTGGCGGATGATTCCCAGAGCATTCGGGCTGTCGAGTGTGACAATTTCAATGCTCCCGTCCTGCTCGATCGGTGTTTTCAAATCAATCAGTTCACCGTTCAGTTTACCGGCAATGGATTTTTTTCTAAGACCCGGGCTGATGGAGGCTGCAATATCTTCAGTTGAGGTGCCTGCCTGATATTCCTTTACAGCTCCGTCCGGAAAAGTAATGTTTACAATTGACATCCTGTCGTCACTCCTTGCATGTTTTCTTAAAAAATAAAAAACTCGTCCCTTAAAATAAGGGACGAGTGATTATTCGCCGTGGTTCCACCCTTGTTTCCATTCACAATACGCACAGTGAATGGCTCAAAAAAGATCTGTAACGGGATTTCCCGTCAGCACTTACTGGGGACCCGAGTCCTTTTCAAAGCTGAAGTTCAGAGGCGGTAAGCAGGTTATTCGTACTGGGAAGCTTTCAGCCGTGTCTTCCCTCTCTTTGAGCCGTGATAACTCACCCGTGTCCTCATCAAAACATTTCTTCTATTCATAACGTATTATAAAAGCATTCCGGGAGGAAATCAAGCCGATTCCGCTTTTTCCCTTTCGGAAGCTGAATTTTAAACGCCTGCCATCTTTCTTGGATAAATGCTGACTCGTTCAAGAAAGATATTCTGGATCGTCTGCACCATTCCATAATCAGGTGAATCTGTATACAGGTGGATCCTCCCTGGGGCTATGGAGACAAGTGGAGCCAAAAGGGAAGCATCGATATACATCGGGTGCTGATGAACGAACGTCCTGTCAATATGCCCCGCTAAATCCTCTTTGCTGATTTCTGAAAAATGTTCATTATAAACGGTCAGGTCCTGTTCATGAACAATATGAATGACCTCTGCCTTCGTTTCCCTGTTCATGGCATACTCTCTTAAACTATGAATAAATGTCTGATATTCCTGTTCAAGCTTATACTCTTCAATCGCAAGCTCAATATATTTATATAAACGCTCCACATAGCTGTGGAGACGGAATTTTATAAAAGATGAAAGAGCAAATGCTAGATCAGGCTTAATAAAGTCATTCAACGCTTCATAAATCGGCGTTTCTCTCACGGGGAGCTGTTTTGCGCCGGGAATTTCCGTCCGTTCACCTTCAATGATCGCCTCTGCAATATGTATGATTTGCTGTTGCTCTTCAGGCTCATGAAAATAAAAGCGGTCCCTGATGATCGAAAGCATAAGACGTGATTCATTGTATTTAAGAATATAAGACGCAAGCGCCGGAATAAAAAGCGTTCTTGCCGCCGCATCAAAATCACTTGCCGAAACCCCGACTCCGTTTCCGTCAATTATGCACAATTCAACGTTCCGCCGATTCTGCTTAAGGACAAGCATTGTATAAAATCTTTCTGCTTCATCCGGAGAATTAAAAAATACTTTGATCAAGGTTGTCCCCCCTTTTAGCCAATACCTGATTCCATGTATATGGCCAGAGAAGAACAATTAGAATCACAAACCTAAAAAAAGCAGCACGCCGCAGAATTTGCGGTATACTGCTTTTTCTATCTTTCGCGCCAGTTGCGGCCTTTCAGTTCGAACGGTTCTGCCAGATACTTGATTCTCTCCATAATTCTCGCTGATTTTACAGGCTCTTCTTCGCCCCGCTGTGTAACGCTTAAATGCGACTGAAGATCTTTCATGCTGAAATTGGAGGTGAAAAACGTTGGAAGGTTTTCAAGCATGCGGTATTGGAGAATTGACCCGAGAATATCATCGCGCACCCAGCTTGACATCGCCTCGGCGCCAATGTCATCAAGCATAAGCACCTTTACCTTTTTAACCGCCTCAACCTTCTCTTCCAGCGAATGATCATGCATGGAGCTTTTTAATTCTCTGAAAAATTCCGGCACATACACTAGCATGGAAGGAATCTTTTTCTTTGCCAGTTCGTTTGCAATCGCTCCGAGAATATAGGTTTTGCCGATCCCGAACGGTCCGTATAAGTACAGCCCTTTGCGGTACTTGCCCTCCTGATAGTCCCTGCTGAAGCTGAGGGCCATGTCCACAACCTTCAGCCTGCTTGCTTCCTTGAGGTCGATGTCTTCAAGGGTTGCATTCAGAACGTCCCGGGGAATAAACATGGACTTGATGAGCGACTGCTGTTTTTTCCGTTCGTCATCCGCTTCTTTCGTCGGGCAGACCTCATATTTCAGGTCAATGGTTTTTCCCTGAAGGATGAGCTTCGGATGATAGCCTTCTACTAGATTTTTGCATTCTCGGAGACTCGGGCAGTCGGCGCAGCGCTTGCTTTGTCCAATGTATTCATAGAGTTTGATCAGGCTTCTGTTGATCATTTCTTCATTCACTTCAGAACTGTTTTCATGCAGAAACTCCTGGATATCCGGATTTTGCATGATCTGAGCCTTCATGGCACCCAGCCTCTTCTGAAAATCCTCCCGGCCTGAAAGACGCCCAAGAGATTTGTTGATGGATTCCATTTTGTTCACCTCCGCCTGAGATTAATTTTGTTCCCTGTACTGTCTGAGCTTTTCTTCAAGCCGTTTCCGTTCGAGCTCTGTTGCTTCGTCATCCTGTTCTGCGGCTGGAACTGCACGTTCTTCGCTTTGCTGTAAATACTCGGGCAGGGTTTCTTTCCGGACGATTTTTCTGCCGGAAGATGTTTTCTTTGAAGCCCAGTCCTGGTACTTTCTGTGCTCCTGCTTTGCAAGGTCCATCGCATCCTTTACAGTTGACACCTGTTTCCGGGCCCAGTGGCTCGCGATTCGCTGAACATACGTCTTTGAGAGCTTCATGTCGGTTTTGAGCATGACATAGTAGATCAGGACGTTCACAACGCCCGGATGAAGCTTTTGTTTAAACATGACTTCTTCAACAATCTGCAGGTCTGCAGCAGATGGCTCTATGCCGTCTGCCAGGTCCTTTAAAAACTGCTTCGGCGAGATGCTCTCAAGCTGTTTGATCAGCGATTCTTCCTGTGACAGTTCAGCTTGAACCGCAGGCTTTGACCTGAGATGGGAAGGCTGTACTTTTTCAGTAAGCGCAGGAAGCTTTTCTCCATGCTCAAACTGATACCAGTCTCTTGCAGCCTTTCTGAGTTCGTCTATTTGAATGGCTTCATTCGCATCAATGGCGTTCATCACAACATTCTTCATCTCCATGGCTCCAATGCCGTAAAGATAAGAAAGTTTCTTGATCGTTTCTTTTACTTTCGGCGTGATGGATTTCCTTGGAATAACAGCTTCTGAAAGCCCGGCGAAAAACAGATCAAAATCAAAAACAGTGTCCGTCATATGGGGAGAGCTGCCCTCCTTGGAACCAAGAAAGTCCCGGCCTTCTTCAGGCACCATCGATTCCTGCATTTCTCCTGAAGCGAAAGAGTGCATTTCTGTTGGCTGCAGGGACTGAAACACCTCATTAAACGGCTTCGTCACTTGGGTCAAGTTTTCCGGAAGGCTGCTGTCTGAAAAATAGGTTTTCAGCTGACTGTATTTTGACTTTCCGATCCGGTTATACAGATAGATGTTCAATACCCCGTCTTGAAAAAACTCATCCGGCATGATAGGCGGCATAAGCTCATAGATGTAGAGTCTGGAATCTCCTTCTTCTTTCAGATAGGTTTTAAGCAGTCCTATGCCCTCAAGCTTTATCCGTTCTTCATAGATCTCCCTCAGGTTGTTTTGCATAAGAGACATCAAGCCATGATGCGTCGTTTCTCTGCTCCAGATCCGGTCCTGTTCAAGCTCTGACCAGAGTGTCATATAGAGGGCATAGCTTTTTGCCCCAAGCAGAGGCTGATAAAGCAGCGTCAGAACTTTTCTGTCAAAATCCTGCAGCAGCCCGTTCATTTTAACGAGATATCTGTCTACTGGAAGTAACTGTTTCCAATGATTGTCCATAGCATTCCCTCGGTTTCATCGGCCGAAACTCGCAGCACGCCTGCGAAAAGGAAAAAAGAGCCCAAAACCATGTTCTGCGCGCTCTTATTTCACCTTTTTGATCAGCTCTGATAGTTCTTGAATAAATACGTTTATATCTTTAAACTGGCGGTAAACGGACGCAAACCGGACGTAAGCCACTTCATCCACACCGGCAAGCCTGTCCATAACCATTTCGCCAATGTCGTCGCTGTTCACTTCTGATATTCCCTGATTCCGGAGTTCTTTTTCAATATCCTGCACAATCTCCTCCAGTTTAGGAAGAGGAACAGGGCGCTTTTCACACGCTTTAATGAGACCCCGAAGAATTTTATCTTTGCTGAATTCTTCCCGGACCCCTTCTTTTTTGACAACGATGAGCGGAATCTCCTCTACCTTTTCAAACGTAGTGAAGCGGTACTGGCACTCTTCGCACTCACGACGTCTCCGAATGGATTTTCCTTCATCAACCGGACGGGAGTCCAGAACTCTCGTGCCATTATGATGACATGTAGGACATTTCATACAACCAGCTCCAATCAAAAAGCATCGGGATTTTTGTTACAGTCTGATCATGATGCCGAATCTTTTCTTCTATCTTTCCCAAAAGCCTGGACTTTCCTTCGCAAGCACCCGTTATCACTTTGGATAAAGTCCAGTGCCGATAAACGGAAGATCCTTATTCAGCTTATCGTATGCCTCACTGATCAGCTTTTTGCTGAATCCGAAATCTGTTCCGAGCTTTGAATCTGTTGAAACGTTAAAATCGATGGCCGTTTCGTAAGGCCGTACAGATATGACCGTGACAATCATCAGCGCTTTTTTAGGTTTTTCAAAAGCAAGACTGATTTCGCCGTGCTCCTCGGAAACGGAGGTTACTTTCGCTCCAGGCATTCTGCCGAGCGTTTGCTGAACGGTTTCCATTGCCTTCTTGGCGGTTGTTTTATAATAGTGGCTTCTCAATGCCTCATCGTAGTGACTTTCAGACGTTTCCTGTCCTGAAGAGAAGAAACTTTTCATTTTATGCATAATGCTCATAGTCAGGCTTGGCTCCTTTTCTAATTAGAATAAAAGGTATGTATGTAAAAGGTAATGGCATAAGAAAAAGAGGTGCATGCTGCACCTCTTTCATTTTACATGAAAATGAGTAATCATTAAAGAGCTTTTACTTGTGCCTGTTTCACTTGTACAGGACCCATGCCGCGCGGGATCTCAATGTTCTCGCGTGTTTGTGCGCAAAGAGCCTCTGCAATATAGTCTGCTGCAACATTCGGGTTTAAATCTCCGCAAGTATATACATCAATGCTTGCATATCCATGTTCAGGGAAGCTGTGAATCGTTAAGTGAGACTCAGAGATGATAACAACTCCGCTCACACCTTGAGGAGCAAATTTATGAAAAGCTACCTCGCGCACTTCAGCACCTGATTTCAGTGCAGCATTTACAAACGTTTTTTCAATAAAGTCCATATCATTCAGTTTATCAAAGTCGCATCCCCACAGTTCAGAGATAACGTGACGTCCCATTGTTTCCATTATATGGTTCCCCCTTTAGGAATTTTAGTTTACATGAAGTTCTTCGCAATGGATTGTTGAACTACCACGGGGGAAAGTTAGTCCAGAGAGGTCCTAACCCTTTAAGTAGCCACAAGGCCGCGTTCATTAAGAAGTTCACGAAAAATAGTATACTTTCTTTAGTTTGTTTTTGCAACACACTTTTTTTAAAAAAATGATGCATCTCTTCTTTAGAGGGGCTCATAGCCCACGCTGCCGGGGGTTTTACTATTTTTTGAGCGGAGATAAATTTCGTTTTTTGGGGGAGGAAATAATTGAGTTAACTGTTTGTGTTCAGATAGGATCTTTGCAGAATTGTGCCGTTATGGCAGATTCTTTTTTGATTGAGGGTTTTTATCGGACGGAATAGGACCACCAAATCTGATTCATCTCTGCTTGAGGATTCTTATCGGACGAATCGGTGCCATCAAAATGGATTCTTCTCTGCTTGAGGGTTCTTATCGGACGGATTGGTGCCATCAAACCTGATTCTTCCCCGCTTGAGGGTTCTTATCGGACGGATTGGTGCCATCAAATCTGATTCTTCTCTGCTTGAGGATTCTTATCGGACGGAATAGGACCACCAAATCTGATTCTTCTCTGCTTGAGAATTCTTATCGGACGGAATAGGACCACCAAATCTGATTCTTCTCTGCTTGAGAATTCTTATCGGACGAATCGGTGCCATCAAAATGGATTCTTCTCTGCTTGAGGGTTCTTATCGGACGGATTGGTGCCATCAAACCTGATTCTTCCCCGCTTGAGGGTTCTTATCGGACGAATCGGTGCCATCAAAATGGACTCTTCTCCGCTTGAGGGTTCTTATCAGACCGATTGGTGCCATCAAACCTGATTATTCTCCGCTTGAGGGTTCTTATCGGACGAATCGGTGCCATCAAACTTGATTCTTCTCTGCTTGAGGGTTCTTATCGGACGAATCGGTGCCATCAAAATGGATTCTTCTCTGCTTGAGGGTTCTTATCGCACTGATTGGTGCCATCAAAATGGACTCTTCTCCGCTTGAGGGTTCTTATCGGACCGATTGGTGCCACCAAACCAGATTTTTCTTTGTTTGAGGGTTCTAACCTAACGGAGTCCTTGTACAGAGTTATTACTAGTTTGCTAATTCTCGCTGGTTTGCACCACACCCAAAAGCTGGAACCACAAAGAAAAGACAGCCAAAGGCTGCCTTTTCAACTTATCTATTTATACCGCCGACAACTTTTTCATTTTCGAAGCAACAAATCGAACGAGATCCACGACTCTGCATGAGTAGCCCCACTCGTTGTCATACCATGCGAGCACTTTGATTTTCCGGTCTGCCATGACGATGGTGGACAGGCCGTCAATGATTGCGGAATGAGGATTGGTGTTAAAGTCGATCGATACTAGCGGCTCTGTTGTAAAATCCAGGATTCCCTGGAGCTCACCGTCTGCAGCATCCATGAACGCAGCACTCACTTCTTCTACTGTCACGTCTCTTTTCACATCGACAACGAGGTCGACGAGCGAGACATTCGGAGTCGGGACTCTAAGTGCCATGCCATGAAGTTTGCCTTTAAGATGAGGCAGGACGAGTGACAGCGCTTTTGCAGCTCCTGTTGTTGTCGGGATTATCGACTGGCCGCATGCTCTTGCTCTGCGCAGATCTTTGTGCGGGTTATCAATGTTTTTCTGATCGTTTGTGTATGCGTGAACGGTTGTCATGAGGCCATTTTCAATGCCAAACTGTTCATCGAGCACTTTTACAACGGGTGCCAGGCAGTTTGTTGTGCATGATGCATTTGAAATGATGACGTGCTGTTCATTGTTGTAAGCCTCTTCATTTACGCCCATGACAACTGTAATGTCTTCATTTTTTCCCGGTGCTGTTAGGATGACTTTTTTTGCACCGGCCTGTACATGGTACATCGCTTTTTCACCGTCGTTGAATTTACCCGTAGCTTCAACAACTATATCAATATCCATGAGTCCCCAAGGTAAATCCCTCGGATCTCTGAAGTTAAGTAATTGGACCTTTTGTCCGTTAACAAGCAAATAATCATCAAAAGGAAGCACTTCCCCTTCGAACTTCCCGTGATTTGTATCATATTTGATCATGTGCGCCAGCGTCTCAGCCGGATAGCTTGCGTTGATGGCGACAATCGTCATGCTTTCTTCAAAGATTGCTTTTCTGAATACCATTCTCCCAATTCGACCAAAACCGTTAATGGCAATCTTCGCTTTCATACCATTACCCCTCTCGGATTATGTGATATACTAATATATGCTTATTCGCACGATTAGTATATCACATTTAAGCCCAAATAGGATGATTAAATGTTCTTTTTTCAAAAAAAAAAAATGAAACCAGGCTTCATTTAGAAGCGAGGTTCCATTTCTCAAGCAATGTATGAAACTGTTTTTTTGTTTCTTCGATCGTTCCGTTGTTATCGATCACTTCATCCGCCTGATCCTTCTTTTCATTCAGGGGGAGCTGTGATGCGATTCTCCATTTTGCATCTTCTTCTGATAAGCCGTTGCGTCTCATCAATCTGCTCAGCTGCACATCTGGATTCACGTATACGACCAGCGTCACATCCGCCAAGTGTGTCAGCTTGCTTTCAAACAAGAGCGGGATATCCAGAACGACGGCAGCCTCCCCGCTTGCTTCCGCCTCTTCTTTTTGCCGCAGCATTTCTTTTCTGACTGCCGGATGAACGATGCTATTCAGTTTTTCCCGCTCGTTTGCGTTTTGAAAAATAATGCTTCCCAGCTTCTCGCGGTCAATCGATCCGTCTTCCTGAAGGATGCCGCTCCCAAATGCTTCTGCAATCAGCCGGTATGCCGGCGCGCCTTGTTCTACGACCTGTCTTGCGATGATATCTGCATCTATAACCGGGATGTTTGCTTCTTTGAACATGTTTGATACGGTGCTTTTTCCGCTTGCAATTCCGCCTGTTAAACCAATTGAGAGCGTCACTTTTTTTCCCCCTGCTTCTAAAGCTTCCAGATTCCGAGTATAATCAGCAGAACTCCCGGAAGAAATGATAGTTTTTCCATCCAGGCAAATCTTGAAAAGAGGTGCCCGGATTTGATTCCGAACATCACAAACAAAGAGCTCATAACGGCCACAAGCACGCTTGTCGCCAAAGGAGAATAGCCGAGAAGCGCCGCTCCTATTCCTGCTCCAAACGCATCAAGCGACAATGCAAATCCGAGCAGAAGGGCTTCAACCCCTGTAATTGTGCCGGATTTATCTATATCTGCTGCAGCCGGTCTGCTCAAAATGTTAATGACGATGCCAAAAGACTTGATTTCAAGGTTAAGCAGGGTCTTTTCAGATTCTTCCTTTGTCATTTCCCTGACAGGCTGAAGAAACTGATAAAGCACCCATGCGCCAATTCCTATTAAGATAATGCCTCCGAGCTTTCCGGTCAGACTGTGGGGAAGGACTGAAGCAAGCGCGTGACCGGCCCCCATTGCAAGAAGCAAAGTAACTGCTGAACAGCAGGCAATGATGAAGACCGACTTAAACGGCATGCTCATTTTCCTTAATCCATAGGTGAAACCGACTGAAAAGCTATCCAGACTTACTGCAAATGCCAATAAAAAAAGTGATGCAGCTGCAACCATAAACCATGCCCCTTCCGCAAATGCTACGGTAGTATATGACATCGGCCTATGAGGTGTTCACTTAACTCTGGCAGCTGCTGCAGTAATGGGTTCCTCTTCCTCCAACTACTGTCTTAATAAGGGGGTCGCCGCAAACCTTGCATGGTTCATTCGTTCTTCCGTATACAAACAGCTGAAGCTGGAACATGCCGATCTGTCCTTGTGTATTCACATAGGATCTGACCGTGCTTCCTCCTTTTTCAACGGCTTCACTCAGCGTGCGCACAATTTCCAGATGAAGCTTTGCTGTTTCCTCTGCGCTGAGCCCGTTTGCGGGACGCTCAGGGTGGATGCCGGACCTGAAGAGCGCCTCATCTACATAAATGTTCCCAAGGCCTACAAGCACCTTCTGGTCAAGGAGGACAGCCTTGATTTTCCGGTTCGTCTTTTTCAGCTTTTCCTGCAGGTATTCAGGGGTAAAGCTTTCCGAGAACGGTTCCGGTCCAAGATGGGACAGGGGCATATGCAGTTCTTCCTCACCTTTCGTGAAAAGGTGCATAGTGCCAAACTTTCTGACATCCTTATACCTCAGCTCCGATCCATCCGTCATTTTAAATACGACATGCGTGTGCTTGTCGATGGGTTCAGATGACTGAAACAGACCGTATTTCCCTTCCATCCTGAGATGGGAGACAATGACATAGTCATCAAGATAGAATTTGAGAAATTTCCCCCGTCTTCCGACATCCTGTATTGTCTGGCCGGCAACGGCATCCTGAAACTGCACCGTTTCTTCCGGCTTTTTAATGATTTTGGGCCAGTGGATATATACGGCCTCTATTGTTTTTCCTTTGACTAATTCAATCAGCGTCCGTCTGACGGTTTCAACCTCCGGCAGTTCAGGCATATTTTCACTTCCTTATTTTGCGTCGTACCAGGATGAACCATAAGAATAGTCCACTTTAAGAGGCACTTTCAGTTCAACCGCGTGTTCCATCACTTGAGGAACAAGCTTTTCAAGTACCGGTATTTCTTCTTTCGGCGCCTCAAAAATCAATTCATCGTGCACCTGAAGCAATAGACGTGTTTGAAGTTTTTCCTCTTTCAGCTTTGCAGCCATATCAATCATGGCTTTTTTGATGATATCGGCCGCACTTCCCTGGATTGGGGTATTCATCGCCGTTCTCTCTGCAAAGCTTCGCACATTAAAATTCCTGCTCGTAATCTCAGGTATGTAGCGCCTCCGGTGAAGAAGCGTTTTGACATATCCGTTCTGCTTGGCTTCCTGTACGATCTCTTCCATATACTCTTTGACACCGTCGAAACTTTCGAGGTAGCGTTTAATAAACTCTCCCGCCTCTTTTCGGGTAATGTTCAGACTTTGAGAAAGGCCATAGTCGCTGATGCCATATACGATACCAAAGTTAACGGCCTTTGCCTGCCTTCTCATATTCGAAGTAACGGCATCCGCTTCAACGCCGAAAACGTCCATCGCTGTTTTTGTATGAATATCAAGGTCATTTCGGAAGGCCTCAATCAGATTTCTATCACCTGCAATGTGGGCAAGAACCCGAAGTTCAATCTGCGAATAATCGGCTGCAAACATGACCCAGTCTTTTTCAGAAGGGACAAAGGCCTGACGGATTTTGCGTCCTTCTTCAAGGCGGATCGGGATGTTCTGCAGATTCGGGTCTGTCGAGCTCAGACGGCCTGTCTGGGTTAGCGTCTGTACATATCTTGTATGCACCTTCCTTGTGTCCTTGTGGACGACTTTCAAAAGTCCCTCGATATAAGTGGACTGAAGTTTGCCGAGCTGGCGGTAATGAAGGATTTCCTGCACGATTTCATGCTTGCCTGCAAGCTTTTCAAGCACGTCTGCAGACGTGGAATATCCTGTCTTTGTTTTCTTAGCAGCGGGCAGCCCAAGCTTGTCAAAGAGAATGGAGCCCAGCTGCTTTGGCGAATTGATATTAAACGCCTCGCCTGCAAGGCGGTGAATGGTTTCTTCGAGGGTCATCAGACGGTCTGTCAGCTGCCGTCCCATCTCCTCCAGACGTTCGATATCCACGCTCACACCTGTTGCTTCCATTTCCGCAAGAATAATGGAAAGCGGCATTTCAAGATGGAGATAAAGCTCAAGCTGTTCATTTTCTTCAAGTTGGAGCTGAAGCTTTTCTTTAACAGCCTTTAAGGCAAGACCTTTTCTTACAAGGTGTTCAGCAAGCTTTTCCGTTTCCGGAATGGCGCGTTTTGCCCCCTTGCCGTAAACCGTTTCATCGGACTGAACGAGGTGAATGCCGCTGTGGCGGACCACTCCTGCTGCATCCGCAAACGACTGTGAAGGGTCCAGGATATAGGCAGCAAGCAATACGTCGAACTCAACTGCATTCAGCTCAATACCCTGCCAGTGAAGAGCAACGATGGATTGTTTGGCATCATAAACCGTTTTTCGTTTCGTCCCGTCTGCCGCCCATTTTTTGAATGCCTCGGATTTTACGGCAAGCTCTGCCGGCACATAGTAGCTGCCATTTTCATTGATCACAGCAAGTCCGATGATGCTGCTGCTGTGATAATTGTCATCAAGCACTTCTACAATCAGGACGGATTCATCAGCCAGGTGCTCCTCCGCAATTTCGACCAGCATTTCAAATTGAACATCTTCAATAGGCTCAAGATCTTCTTCTGTGTCCGCTCCCAGCTTGTCCAGGAGAGAATTGAAGCCGAGCTCTTTGTAAATACCCGCTACGGTCTTAGCCTCAAAGCCCTTATACTCTGCTTCAGACAAGGTAATTTCAAGCGGCGCCGCACAGTTGATGGTTGCAAGCTCTTTGCTCATGATCGCCTGTTCTTTGTTTTCTTCAAGCTTTTCCTTTAATTTTTTGGCCGTGACCTTGTCTAAAGATTCATAGAGCCCTTCAAGGGTTTCATGTTCCTTCAGAAGTTTGATGGCCGTTTTTTCTCCGACGCCCGGAACACCCGGAATATTGTCTGAACTGTCTCCCATAAGACCTTTCATATCGATTATCTGCGAAGGAGACAGGCCGTATTTCTCCATGACAAATTGAGGCGTATAGGAATCAACATCTGTTATTCCTTTTCTTGTAATGTCAACGGTGATGTGTTCTGAGACAAGCTGTGTCAAATCTTTATCCCCGGATATGACTTTCACTTCAAAGCCGTCTTTTTCGGCTTGTCTTGACAGAGTTCCGATAATATCATCCGCTTCATAATTCGGTAGCTCATACCGTGAAATGCTGTAGGCATCAAGCAGTTCCCTGATGAACGGAAATTGCTCCGACAGCTCAGGCGGCGTCTTCTGCCGGCCGCCCTTGTATTCCTTGAACGTTTCATGCCTGAAGGTCGTTTTTCCCGCATCAAAAGCAACCAGCATGTGAGACGGCTTTTCATCTTCAAGTATTTTCATAAGGATCATGGTAAATCCGTAAATAGCGTTTGTATGTACACCTTTGTCATTGTTCAGCAGCGGAAGGGCAAAAAAAGCCCGGTAGGCAATGCTGTTCCCGTCGATCAGCACGAGTTTTTTCGGCATAGGTAAACCTCCCTGTACAAGGATATAAAAAATCCCCTGATTTTCTTTCTCTATTCTACCATGACAGGCAGACAGAATGAAAATCAGGGGACAGGACGCTGTTAGTCAGTTCCGCCCAGCAATGTTTTGGCATAGTCAGAGTCAAACGGCATGATAATGACCGTTTCTTCGTCGATGGTCTTTTTGTAGGATTCAAGTGTTCTGTACAATTCATAGAATTCCGGGTTTTTAGAATAGGAGCTGTTGTAGATTCTCCCCGCTTCCTGTTCCCCCTGACTTCTGATAACATCTGCGTTGGCTGCTGCCTTAGCCAGCATTTCCTTTACAGTCCGGTCGGTTGCCGCGATGGCGCTGTTTTTCTTAGCATCACCCTGGGACAAATAATCCTGGGCCGTTGACTGTCTTTCAGAGATCATGCGGGTATAAACAGAAGCTTCATTGTCCTCAGGCAGGTCGGTACGTTTAATTCTGACATCTGTGACTGTAATGCCGTATCCGTCCTTTTCCAAAAGCGCATTCACAATTTCCGTTACTTTATCGTTAATGCTGCCTCTTGATGATTTTTCATCGTTAATGATTTCATCATAGTTGAGCCGGCCAAGCTCTGAACGGACGGTGGAAAAAGTGAACTCAGCCATTTTTGTTTCAGCGTTCACGAGCGTTCTCGCGTTGGCAATCATTTTCTTCGGGTCGTCTACTTTCCAGACAGCAAAATTATCAATCAGGATTCTTTTTTTGTCTTTCGTATTGATTTCCGCTTCTTCAACATCATATGTCATCTGGTATTTCGGAATTGATGAGACCGACTGGACAAAAGGAACTTTCAAGTGCAGCCCCGGCTTTTCTATGATTCTGACAACCTCGCCAAACTGGCGGACTACTTTATATTCATTTTCTTTTACAACAAACATGTTTGTGAAAAGAACAATCGCTGCAGCAAGGGTGAGTAAAAGCCAGAGTCCCGTCTTTATATATTTGCTGTACCCTCCGGAATCTCCGCGCTTTTCACTCATGTCCACCAAGTTGTCATTGGCCATTCTTTTCACTTCCTTCCTCAGTTTCAGGTTTTGGCTCTTCCTTCTTCTTCTGCAGTTCGCTAATAGGGAGATATTTCATTGTGCTGCCGTCATCTTTCATAAAATAGATCGTGGCTCCTGGAAGCACCTGATCGATCGTTTCAAGAATGAGACGCTTCTCTGTTATGCCCTCGGCTTTTTCATACTCGCTTAGAACAGCGTTGAAATTAGCTACTTCTCCGCGGGCTTTTTCAATTCTTGCCGTTTTGTCAGCTTCTGCTTTTGAGATGAGTGCATCCTCTTCCCCTTCAGCCTCCCGCGTTCGCTGATTTGAGTATTTTTTTGCTTCATTAATTTTCGTATTCATCGTTTCACGCGCGCTTGTTACGTCCGTGAAGGCTTTTCTTACCTCATCATTCGGAAGGTCTACATCCTGAAGTTTCACGGCCAGAACCGAGATGCCGATATCATACTTCTCCATCAGGGAAATCAGCAGTTCCTGAACATTTTCCTCGATTTCCACTTTTCCGGATGTGAGAGCATCGTCAATTTCAGAGCTGCCGATAATGCTTCGCAGGGAAGCCGATGTGGCGTCATACAGGATTTCCTCTGGATCTTCCGAGTTAAATAAGTACTTTTCAGGATCGGTAATTTTCCACTGCACAACCATATCTGCGAGAACGATATTTTCATCCCCTGTAATCATTTTCGTGTCCTTTGGAAAGGATTTTACTTCGCCGTTTTCTTCTGAATAGCCGAACTTAAGACTGAACGTTTCTTTGGACAGCTTTTCAACGGACTGAATTGGCCATGGCATTTTGAAGTGAAGACCGGGCTCACTGATGCCTTCTTCTACTTCACCAAATGTGATGATAACCGCTTGATCGGATTCATCGACCGTATACCATGTAGTAAATGCAACGATCAAAAGCACTGCAGCCAGCAGCACTGCTCCTATGATCGTGTAAATGCGCCTGATGCTGATCATTTCTCCGCCCCCTTTTTCTCTTCACAAATATTTACGTTCTTTCCATGAAAAGGTTTCATCTTTTTTTGAAGACAAAAAAAGGGACGAGAACAGGGATGTTCTCGTCCAAAAGATTGGCTCCTTGGATGAAGGGGTTTTCACTTAGTATATTATCAGCATTTTATTAAGCAGGAATAAATGTGATGTAAATATATTGTAAACTAGCCGTCAATTTGGTTTTTATTCAGTTTAACGGTAAACGCAGTTCCTTCCCCAACGGTGCTGCTCACATAAATCCGTCCTTTGTGCGCTTCCACCAGATGCTTGACAATGGCAAGCCCGAGCCCCGTTCCGCCTGAATTCCGGCTTCTCGCTTTGTCCACTCTGTAAAAACGTTCAAAAATCCTTGGAATTTCTTCTTTTTCAATGCCGATTCCCGTATCACTCACGATAAATACCGCCTGGTCACCGCCGTCTTTAAGAATCACATTTACTTTGCCGCCCTTGGGTGTATAGTTCAATGCATTACTGATCAGGTTAATGAAAATCTGCTTCAGGCGGTATACATCCCCGTAAATGTGAAGTCCTTCTTCAGGCATAGCAAGTGACAGCCCGATTTCTTTTTCTTCTGCTTTGCTTCTCAGGATAATGATGACCTCTTCGAGAACTTCCTTCGCATTGCAGTGCTGAAGGTTCAGCTTAAAGCCCTGCTGTTCTATTTTGGAAAGGTCAAGCAGATCCTGAATAAGCGTTTGTAGACGGTCGCTTTCTTTCAAGATGATTGAGAGAAAGTACTCCAGCGTCTCCCTGTCTTCAAGTGCTCCGTCAAGCAGCGTTTCCGTAAACCCTTTAATTGATGTAATCGGTGTTTTGAGCTCATGTGATACGTTCGCAACAAAGTCTTTTCTCATCTGTTCGAGCTTTTTCAGCTCAGTGATATCATGGAAAACAAGCACAATGCCTTTCCATTCATCGTTTGTGCCTATAATCGGGGCACCGTACACTTCAAAATGCCTGCGCTCAATTTTCAGAGGGAGATGCAGCTGTTTTCTTGCTTTGATTTCAGTCATGAAGATATGCTCGACCAAATCAACAATCTCCCGGTGTTCAAACGCTTCATAATAAAGCTTGTACAGGAAGTCCGTTGATTTAATGTGAAAGAGCTCTTTGTATGCCCGGTTTACCAGGTTAATGTAGCCTCTTCCGTCAATCAGGATCAGACCGCTGCCCATATTTTCAATCAGCGTCTGCAGCCTGTCCTGCTGCATTTCCTGTGCACGGTTCATATCCTGAAGATTTCTGGCAAGAACATTAATAGACTGGCTGAGCATGCCCGTTTCATCCAGATGATCTTCATAGGTTCTTGCTTTATAATTTCCTTTTGCAAGCTCCATCGCAACATTTGTCGCCGATTCAATCGGCCTTGTGTAGCGCGATGTAATTCTGACAGCAAGCAGCAGAATGACAAGGAGGGCCATTCCAAGACTCGCAATCAGCAATCCCCAGATCTGCTGGTTGATTTTCTTTAAAGACGATTCCGTAGAGCTGAGGACGATATACCCCCGCTTTTCGTTGTTTTCCAAATAAGGAAGACCGTAAAAATACAGTTTGTCATTTTGTATATTTAGTTTGAAGCCTTTATTTGTATTCCGGTGCTTTAGAAGAATCTCTTTTGAAATAGAATCGTGATCCTGTTTAAAAGGGCCGGCATCATGCAGAACATTCCCGTTTCTGTCATAAATGGTGATATGAGCCTTAATCGCTTTGCTGTAGCGGTTCAGGAAGGAGTTCATCTCAGAAGATGACAGTCCCTTTTCCTTTACCAGAAGCTCAGTAATTTTTGCTTCCTCTTTCATGCGCTCCTGAAAAGAACTCATATAATAGCTGCCGAAAATTTGCCCAAGCAAAAGCCCGAGGCCGATCAGTACGGCAATGATCAGTGTAATAAGGGCAAAAATAAGGCGTGACCGGAATCTATTCATCCAGCCTAGGCTCCTCAAGCTTGTAGCCGAGTCCCCTTATAGTTTTAATATAAAGCGGTTTTTTCGTATTGCGTTCTATTTTTTCCCTTAAGTGGCTAATGTGGACATCCACGATCCGTGTATCCCCTGCAAAATCGTAGTTCCATACTGCACTCAAAAGCTGGTCGCGCGTCAGTACTCTTCCTTTGTGACGGGCAAGGTATACAAGCAATTCAAATTCCTTAGGGGTAAGCTCAAGGCGTTCATCGCCGTAATAGGCTTCATAATGTTCAGGGAGAATTCTCAAATCGCCTATCAGGATTCTCTCAGATGTATCCAATTCTTTTTCTTCAGATTCAGAAGATGTCTGCGTTCTTCTTAAAATGGCTTTCACCCTTGCCACAACTTCTCTTGGACTGAAAGGCTTTGTCATATAATCATCAGCGCCAAGCTCAAGGCCAAGCACCTTATCAAACTCATCATCTTTAGCCGTCAGCATGAGAATCGGCACCATGATTTTCTTCTGTCTAAGCTGCTTGCACACTTCGATCCCGTCCATCTTAGGCAGCATAAGATCAAGAACCATTAGGTCAGGGGACTCATTCAAACCCTTTTCAAGCCCGTCTTCTCCATCTATAGCGGTTATTACCTCATACCCTGCCTGAACCAGATTGTACTGCAGCAGAGTCAGGATTGATTGCTCATCATCTACGACCAGAATTTTCTTACTCATATAAAGCCTCCACCAAATAGTATTCCCCTAGCAATCCAACGTGTTTTCTCTCTTTTATACTTCCATTATAGAGGATAGATTCAAATGAACAAATGTTTTCTTTCAAATGATCCTTTCAGCACGCTGTCTTTCTCTATTAGAATAGCCAAAACAGGAAAAGGCATTCCAGTGACGGACAGTAAAATGCCGGCACCCTGTACAGGAGCCGGCATTGGATTAAAAATTTTCAAGAGCACTGCCATCCATAGAGGCAATTGCTGCAGGAGGCGCAACTGTTAATGTTCCCTGAATGACGGTCTCATCTTTGTCATTATGTGCATGTACCTTGAGAAGGACAGTATTTTCGGACGCATTCACTTGGGTCACCTCAAACAGGAACTGAATCATGCTGTAGTGATAGACTGCCCGGACAAATTCAAGGTTTTGACTGAGAATGTGGCTTCCCGGTCCAGGCATATATTTGGATATAGCAGATGTTATTATGCCAGTCAGCATGATGCTTGGGACAATCGGCTTTTCATAAGGCGTGAATGATGCATAATCATGCTGAATATAGAGCGGATTAGAATCATTTGTCAGTCCAAGATAGAGCAGCAGGTCTTTATCTTCAATTTTTTCGGTCAGCGTTAATTTCTCTCCAACCGTGATTTCATCTATCTGTCTTCCAAGTTTTCTTTTTTTTCCAAGCAGCATTATCGTCGTCCTCCAATCTATTGAAAACGTTTACAAAACACTTGATAAAAGGGACTGGAGAGTATTCTCCAGCCCCGGCAGCGATTAAGAAAGAACCTTCATGACACTTTTGACCGAGTCAGCAGACCTTGATAATGCTTCTTTTTCATCATCATTCAAGTCGAGCTCGATAATCTGCTCAAGCCCGTTTCCGCCAAGAATGACAGGAACTCCAAGGTAGATCCCTTCGAACCCGTATTCTCCTTCTAAGTAAACGATAGCAGGAATCACACGGCGCTGATCTTTAAGAATAGCTTCTGCCATTTCTGCCAGTGAAGCAGCCGGTGCATAATACGCACTTCCGTTTCCAAGAAGATTGACAATCTCACCGCCGCCTTTGCGTGTTCTCTCAACAATTGCTTCCAGGCGGTCTTTAGGGATCAGCGTTTCAAGCGGAATTCCGCCGGCATACGAATATCTCACCAGAGGAACCATGTCATCACCGTGTCCGCCAAGAACAAATCCAGTCACATCTTTTACCGACAGATTCAGCTCCTGTGCCGCAAATGTGCGGAAGCGCGCAGTGTCGAGAACACCTGACTGGCCGATGACGCGGTGTTTAGGGAAACCTGACTCTTTGAAAACCGTGTAGGTCATGGCATCGACCGGATTGGTCAAAACTAGAATGACCGCATCCGGCGAATACTTCACAATCTCCTTTGTCACGCTTTTCATGATTTTCTGGTTCGTCTGAACAAGGTCGTCGCGGCTCATTCCCGGTTTTCTCGCAATGCCTGCTGTAATGATGACAAGATCAGAATCAGCTGTATCAGCATAGTCGCTGGTCCCTGTAATCTGAGCGTCAAATCCCTGAACAGGACTTGCCTCAAGCATGTCCAAAGCTTTTCCTTTAGTCGGATTTTCCTGCTGCGGAATATCAACAATCACGACATCAGACAGTTCTTTTTGAGCTAACAAAAATGCAGTGGTTGCTCCTGTGAAACCTGCGCCGATTACGGAAACTTTTTTACGCTTCATGCCCATTAAAAACATCCCCTTTAGCATAACAGAGCTGTTTTCCAAAAGTGAAAAACAGCTCTGTGTATTGTTGATGAAGAAGATCTTACATTTTGCTGATTAAAGCATCTCCGAACTCAGAGCATTTCACTTCTTTAGCGCCGTCCATCAAACGGGCAAAGTCGTAAGTGACAACTTTCTCAGAGATGGATTTCTCCATTGCTTCTACAACAAGCTTAGCTGCCTCATTCCAGCCTAAGTGCTCAAGCATAAGGACACCTGAGAGAATAACAGAAGATGGATTTACTTTATCAAGACCTGCATATTTAGGAGCAGTTCCATGAGTCGCTTCGAAAATAGCATGTCCAGTTTCATAGTTAATATTTGCTCCAGGAGCGATTCCAATTCCGCCGACTTGCGCAGCAAGAGCATCTGAGATGTAGTCACCGTTCAGGTTCATCGTAGCAACTACGTCAAACTCGCGCGGACGTGTAAGGATCTGCTGAAGGAAGATATCAGCAATGGAATCTTTAACGATGATTTTGCCTGCATCTTCAGCTTCCTGCTGAGCCTTGTTTGCAGCGTCTTTGCCGTCTTTCTCAACGATGCGGTCATATTCAGCCCAAGTGAATACTTGATCTCCGAATTCTTTTTCAGCAAGCTCGTAGCCCCAGTTTTTGAAGGCTCCTTCTGTGTATTTCATGATGTTGCCTTTGTGAACAAGTGTTACGGACTTGCGGCCTTCTTTGATTGCATAGTTGATGGCAGCACGCACAAGACGCTGTGTGCCTTCTTCTGATACAGGCTTGATGCCGATTCCTGAAGTCTCAGGGAAACGGATTTTGTTTACACCCATTTCATTTTTAAGGAAAGCAATCAGCTTTTCAACTTCTTCAGATCCTTTTGCATACTCAATGCCGGCATAGATATCTTCTGTATTTTCACGGAAGATCACCATGTCTGTATCTTCAGGGCGTTTGATTGGAGACGGAACACCGTTGAAGTAGCGTACTGGACGCAGGCATGTGAAAAGATCAAGCTCCTGGCGAAGAGCAACGTTCAGTGAACGGATTCCGCCGCCTACAGGAGTTGTTAAAGGTCCTTTGATTGCGATGAAATACTCGCGGATCATATCAAGCGTTTCTTCAGGAAGCCACTCGCCAGTCTGATTGAATGCTTTTTCTCCTGCAAGCACTTCTTTCCAAACGATTTTCTTTTCGCCATTGTATGCTTTGTCAACAGCTGCTTCAAGTACGCGTGAAGCTGCAGCCCAGATATCAGGACCAATGCCGTCTCCTTCGATAAATGGAATAATCGGATCGTTTGGTACGTTAAGTACTCCGTCTGTAACTGTGATTTTTTGTCCTTGTGTCATTGTAGTTACCTCCTGTTATGTAAGTGAAATTTGTTTTTTGGAAAAATGCGCAGGGACAGGCAGCATCAGCGTATGCCGATACTGCCTCGTCCGCTTAAATCAGCCGCGCTGCTCGATTGGAACGTATTTTTGCATGTCAGGGCCTGTGTAATCTGCGCGAGGGCGGATCAGGCGGTTGTTTTCGTACTGCTCAAGAATGTGTGCAAGCCATCCTGATACACGGCTGACAGCAAAGATCGGCGTGAAAAGGTCATGGTCAATTCCAAGACTGTGGTACATGGATGCTGAATAGAAATCAACATTCGGCGGAATTGATTTTTCGCTGGTTACGACCTCTTCGATTTTTGTGGACATTTCAAACCATTTTGGTTCGCCTGTCAGGTTGGTGAGCTTCTCGGACATTTCTCTGAGATGCTTGGCTCTCGGATCTCCCTGGCGATATACGCGGTGTCCGAATCCCATGATTTTTTCTTTGCGGGCAAACTTTTCGTGAAGATACGCTTCGACGTTATCCACATCGCCGATTTCCTTCAGCATCTTCATAACAGCTTCGTTTGCTCCCCCGTGAAGCGGCCCTTTTAGAGCTCCGATCGCTGCAGTGATTCCGGAATAGACGTCTGACAGTGTCGCCACACAGACACGCGCTGTGAATGTAGATGCATTTAATTCATGATCTGCATGAAGAACGAGTGCCTTGTTGAAAGCCTCAACCGCAACACTGCTTGGCTCTTCGCCTGTCAGTGTATACAGGAAGTTTTCTGCTAAACTGGCATCTGCCTTCGGTTTAATAGGCTCAAGCCCCTTGCGGATACGTGCGAATGCAGCCACAATTGTAGGCAGTTTAGCCTGCAGACGGATCGCTTTGCGGTAGTTCGCTTCCGGATCCATGACATCGGCTTCGCTGTCAAACAGCCCAAGAAGGGAAACAGCTGTGCGGAGCGCCGCCATCGGATGCACTGACTTAAGGTCGTACGATTTAAAATGGCTGACAACCTCCTGCGGAATTTCCGCATTCTCTGCAAGCTCTTTTTTAATCTGTGCAAGCTCTGCATGATCAGGAAGCTTTCTGTGCCACAATAAATATACAACCTCTTCGAAACTAGCATTCTCTGCTAAATCATCGATGTTATACCCCGCATATGTAAGAGTATCATCAATAATTGAACTTACGGATGAAGTAGTAGCAACTACTCCCTCCAGACCCCGTGTTGTTGTCATGTAAATCTCTCCTTTGCAAAAATATCCCCATTGATCCGCTCTTCTCGTCAGCAATAAAAGATAGCATTCGACAAATCCATTTTTCTTCTTATTTGCCCATTCTTCCAATTATTTAAACGACCGAGCGCTTGCTCAATACTCAAGCATTTTTAAAAAGAAAATGCTTACATTTACAGCCATTATAAGAGCCACATCGAATGTTATCTTCAATTGTGACTTAAGATGAACAAGAAGGCGTAATCATACTGCCTATATCCATTATAAACAATTATCTGATTTTTGTGAACGAAAAGAATTTCCAGAAGCAAAAAATTTGTCAGAAAAATGATATTTAAGATGAATAATAGGTTTTCAAGGCGCCTTCTCGTATATTGTATCAGAATTTATTATATTAACCAAAAAATTTAACCGTTTGCATGGCCAGATAGGCAATGCCTGCCCCGATCAGCGGCCCGACTGCCACTCCCCCAAATAATGAAACGGCGAGAATGGTGCCAAATACAAGCGCTGTTGTAATGTGCGGATCATCCTGCAGCAGAGTCAAACCGTTTTTAGCAATCAGCGCCACAGCAATTCCTGCACCCAGGGCAATCCATGCGTAGGAGGATTTCATTGCTTCTGTCAGCTGCTTAAATCCGATATCTCCTGTGGCAATCGGGACGAGAACGGCAATCGTAATAACCGTAACCCCCCAATTTATTCCTTTCGACTGAATGTGCGGAAACAGCTTTTCATCCAGTCCGGTCAGTTTTACAGCAAGAAGAAAACCTACTGCAAACATTAATGACTGATTTTTGGCAAGAAATCCAACGATGAATAATATGATTAAAAATAGGACAGGTTGATTCATTTCATTCTTCCTTTCCGGATTTTTCCCCAAAAGAGAAAAGGAGGGTATTTTATTGAATGCACAACTGGCACATGCGGCCTTCAGAGCCCTTGCAGTCACAGCAATTATCATAGCTGCAGCTGCGTCCGTCTATTATGTATCCGCCCTCGCTTATCCATTTATTATAGGTTTTTTATTAGCCTCTATTATAAATCCTTTTGTCGATCTGCTTGAGAGGCGGATGGTTCGCGGCGTTGCCGTGTTTTTGTCTATTGCGTGCTTAGTCATTGTCTTTGCAGGAATGGTCACACTTCTGATTGCAGAGATTGTAGCGGGTACGACTTATTTAGCTTCGTCTGTACCTGAGCATTTTAAAACGCTTGTTGTATATATAGAAACATTTACTTTAGACCGGATTCTGCCGGTTTATGAGGACTTTGCAGCGCTGTTTAATACTCTTGATGCCTCCCAGCAAAAAACGATTCTTGCAAACATCCAGCACACCGGTGAGCAAGTCGGTTCAAACGCGGCAGAATTTCTAAAAGAAATATTAGAAAACATTCCGCTTCTGATCAGCTGGCTTCCCAATGCAGCAACTGCCGCTGTCTTTTCTCTTTTAGCCGCTTTTTTTATCAGCAAAGACTGGTACAAGTTCCAGAAATTACTTAGAAAGTATCTTCCCGTCAAAGCACGAAAAAGCGGAAGATCTGTCGCAGATGACTTAAAAAAAGCATTATTTGGTTTTATAAAGGCCCAGATTATTTTGATCAGCATTACCACTGTGACCGTCCTTATAGGGTTGCTCTTATTGAGAGTGGATTATGCAATCACGATAGCTTTGCTGATTGGCCTGGTCGATCTATTGCCGTACCTTGGCACCGGTCTTGTCTTTGTTCCCTGGATCATCTACTCTGCTTTCAGCGGCGAACTCCCCTTTGCTATTGGACTTGGCGCGCTGTATCTTATTATCTTAATGCAAAGGCAGCTGATAGAACCGAAAATTCTCTCTTCTACCATTGGTCTTGATCCGCTTGCTACCCTGCTTTCTCTGTTTGTCGGCTTTAAGCTGATTGGGTTTTTAGGCCTGATTGCAGGGCCGGTTGCTCTTGTCATTTTTAACGCCCTTCAGAACGCCGGGGTTTTTGAGGATGCATGGAAGTTTATTACAGGAACGAGCCGCGATTAGGCCAATCGCCTGTTTTTCTCCTGCATACAGATAAGAAATCCCCCGAATTTTTTCGGGGGATCTTTCTTGCCGGCAAGCTTCACCCGGCTCTATCTGATAATGGTGAACCGGTTTCGTTCAATCATTTTGCTGATCTGCTTCTGAAGAAGCGGTTTAAACATTTTCCTTGTGCCGGGTATGAGCAGCATAAAACCGGTTATATCGGTGACAAAGCCCGGTGTGAGCAAAAGAAGGCCGCCTGTAAGGATGCAGAGTCCGTCGAGTATCGAGTCTCCGGGAATGTTGCCCCTGCTCATTTCTCTCTGGACTTTTTGAATGGTTTCTATGCCTTGTTTTTTGGCCAGGAAGGCGCCTCCGACTCCTGTTGCAATGATCAGCAGAATGGTCGGAATAATTCCGAGCGTTTTGCCTGAGAACAGCAAAATGCCAATCTCAAGCGCAGGGATGATGATTAAAAAAGGCAGGATATATCTCAATGTGAAATTCACCTCGCGTTTTGGATAAAAAGGCTTGTTCATCTTCTGGAAAAGTATATGAAACACATGCAAAAAAGAGAAGGGGTCTGCCCTTCTCTTTTTCTGTATTCACTTAAAGGACGCTAGCGTGTCCTTGATAGATGGCACCGCGTGATCCGTCTACTGTGATTTCCTGTCCGTCTTTTAAGATAGCTGTTGCGTTTTCAACGCCGACAATAACAGGAATTCCAAGGCTTAAGCCTACAACTGCAGCGTGACTTGTCAAGCCGCCTTCTTCCGTAATAAGAGCAGCAGCTTTTTCAAGCGCAGGCATCATGTCGCGGTCTGTGCTTTGAGAAACCAGAATGGCTCCCTGTGTCATTTTTGCTTCTGCATCAGCAGCTGAGCTTGCCACTACAACTTTGCCGAATGCTGTTTTGCGGCCAATGCCCTGGCCTTTAGCGATAACGTCGCCGACAACATGAACTTTCATCAAGTTTGTTGTGCCTGTTTCCCCGATCGGCACACCAGCTGTGATGACAATCAGATCACCATGCTTGACTACACCTGAAAGAAGGGATTCCTGAACAGCCTGATCAAGCATTTCATCTGTTGATGAAGACTGTTCGCCGTTGCGTGAATGTACACCCCATACAAGAGCAAGCTTGCGTGAAACAGATTCACATGATGTAACCGCAACGATTGGAGCTTTAGGGCGGTATTTTGAGATCATGCGTGCAGTATGGCCGCTTTCAGTTGTTGCTACAATTGCAGCTGCCTGAAGGTTCAAGCCTGTATGTGCAACCGATTGTCCGATTGCATCTGTAATCGTCATATCAGCCTGCTCGCTGCGTTTTGCAAGGATCTGCTTGTAATCCAGCGCCTGCTCTGCACGTGAAGCGATGTTGTTCATTGTTTGAACAGCTTCAACAGGGTATGAACCGGCTGCTGTTTCACCAGAAAGCATGATTGCATCTGTTCCGTCGAAAATGGCGTTTGCAACGTCACTTGCTTCTGCGCGTGTAGGGCGCGGGTTGCGCTGCATGCTGTCAAGCATTTGAGTAGCTGTGATAACAGGCTTGCCTGCTGCGTTGCACTTTTTGATCAATTCTTTTTGAACAAGAGGCACTTCTTCTGCAGGAATTTCAACGCCAAGGTCTCCGCGCGCTACCATAAGGCCGTCTGATACTTCAAGAATTTCATCGATGTTGTCGACGCCTTCCTGGTTTTCAATTTTCGGGATGATCTGGATTTGAGATGCTCCATGTTTTTCAAGCAATTCGCGGATCTCAAGAACATCTGCTGCGCGGCGCACGAATGATGCAGCGATAAAGTCCACTCCCTGCTCAATTCCGAACACAATGTCATTTGCATCTTTTTCAGTGATTCCAGGAAGTTTTACACTTACTCCCGGCACGTTGACGCCTTTTTTATTTTTAAGTGTTCCTGTGTTAAGGATCTTTGTTCTGATTTCACTCGCCTGTTTATTGATTTCAATTACTTCAAGACCGATCAGACCGTCATCAAGAAGAATGATTGAACCTGTATGAACATCGTCGATAAGACCTTCGTAAGAAATGGAGAACTTGTCTGCTGTACCAAGAACTTCAGTCATAGAAACCGTTACTTCAGATCCTGCCACGAGTTCAATTGCTCCGTCCTGCATAGAATGCGTGCGGATTTCCGGTCCTTTCGTATCAAGAAGGATGGCAACATTCTTATTAAGCTTTGCAGCTGCTTCACGGATGTTTTTGATGCGTGCTCCGTGCTCTTCAAAATCTCCGTGGGAGAAGTTCAGGCGTGATACGTTCATGCCTGCTTCCATCAATTGTGTGAGCTTCTCTACACTTTCACTTGCAGGGCCGATCGTACAAACTATTTTCGTTTTTCTCATTCGATAAATTCCTCCTGTATATAGGTATGAAAACGATACCAGTCTGATTGGAAATCAGATGGATAATTCTTTGGAAAGCTGGTACATGTTCTGATCAATCGTATGCGGTGTGTCTAGAATTTCGAGGATATCATTGTTCGTCAGCTTGTTGCTTTGAATACCGACCGCACGTCCGCCTTTGCCTTCAAGAAGAAGTTCTACAGCGTAAGCTCCCAGACGGCTTGCAAGGACTCTGTCAAATGCTGTTGGCGATCCTCCGCGCTGAATGTGGCCAAGAACGGAGACACGTGTTTCGAGGTTTGTAGCTTCTTCGATCCTTCTTCCGAAGTCAACTCCGCTTCCAACGCCTTCAGCAACAATGATGATACTGTGCTTTTTGCCGCGGTCTGTTCCGTGCTTCAGACGGGCAAGTATATCTTCCATATCATAGTCAACTTCAGGAATCAGAATCGTTTCTGCTCCGCCTGCAAGGCCGGACCATAATGCAAGATCTCCTGCATGGCGTCCCATTACTTCAATTACATATGTACGCTCATGTGAAGTTGCTGTATCACGAATTTTGTCTATTGCATCAATCACGGTATTAAGTGCCGTGTCAAATCCGATTGTAAAATCTGTGCCTGGAATGTCATTGTCAATGGTGCCTGGAACGCCTACGCACGGGAAACCGTGTTCAGTCAGTTTTTTAGCTCCCATGTAAGAACCGTCTCCGCCGATGACTACAAGGCCTTCAATGCCGTGCTTTTTCAGCTGTTCGATGCCTTTGAGCTGGCCTTCAACTGTTTTAAACTCCGGGCAGCGGGCTGTGTAGAGCTTTGTACCCCCGCGGTGGATAATATCTCCTACCGAACCGAGTTCAAGTTTTTCTATATGGCCTGCAATTAAGCCTGAATAACCATGATAAATGCCGAACACCTCTACGTCATGATAGATCGCTTTACGTACGACAGCACGCACGGCAGCGTTCATGCCAGGTGAATCTCCTCCACTGGTTAATACGCCGATTTTTTTCATTTTTCTCACCCCAAAGTAGTATGTGATATTAAAATAACATGAAGAAATGGGCAATACAATAGACAAGAAACGACAAATGTCGAAATTTCACGTTACCTTTAAACCTTTCTCATTATACAATAAAACCGCCTGTCCTGAAGGGTTTTCAGCGAATCTTTGAAAATTAAGTCAAGTAAACGCTTCCTTTTGGGATTGTCGAATAATCTCACTCACATGAACTGGCTGTTTTTCTATGAATAACCAGATTTGGCATTCTTCATTTAAGAATTCAAGGTCTGAAAAACAGTCCTTTCAAAAAAAGAAACGTGCCGCCTTCCTTCCGAAGGCTACACGTTAATCTATTTTACCCCAATAATTTCCTCTGCAAACGAAACCTGGCCGATTCTTTTAAACTTTTCATAGCGGTGCTGAATCAGCTGCTCTCCATCGAGCTTTAAAAGCTCTTTCAGCGAATCATGAATGACCCCATTCATATTTTTTGCCTGTTCAGCAACATCCCTGTGGGCGCCGCCTTTTACTTCTTTGATGATTTGATCAATAACGCCCAGTTCTTTCAGATCCGGGGCCGTGATTTTCATCGTTTCCGCTGCCTTTTTGGCAAGTCCTGAATCTTTCCACAAAAGGGCAGCAGCTCCTTCCGGGGAAATAACCGAATAGGTTGAATTCTCAAGCATATGGATGTGGTTGCCGACTCCAAGAGCAAGCGCACCGCCGCTTCCGCCCTCGCCGATAACGATGCAGATGACCGGTACGGATAACCCTGCCATTTCAAAAAGGTTCTTTGCAATGGCTTCACTTTGGCCACGTTCTTCGGCTGCTTTTCCAGGGTATGCTCCTTTTGTATCAATCAGGCAAATGATCGGACGGCCGAACTTGTCAGCCTGATGCATCAGTCTGAGTGCCTTGCGGTAGCCTTCTGGATGAGGCATTCCGAAGTTTCTGCGGATGTTTTCTTTTGTATCTTTTCCGCGCTGATGGCCAATGACCGTTACAGGGAGCCCGTTAAACTTGGCAATTCCGCCTACGATGGCTTCATCATCCCCATAATACCGGTCACCATGAAGCTCGAAAAAGTTTGTGAAGAGCTTTTCAATATAATCAAGCGTTGTCGGACGGTTCGGATGTCTTGCAATCTGAACTCTGTCCCACGGCTGAAGATTTGTGTAAATTTCTCTCTCAAGCTTTTCAAGGCGCCCTTCAAGCTTAGAGATCTCAGCAGACAAGTCCACATCTGTACTTTCCGTAAACTGTTTCAGTTCAGAGATTTTCGCCCTCAGTTCTGTGACGGGCTTTTCAAATTCCAGTTCCCCTACCATGAAGATGCACCTCCTGAGGAATGAAGCTCAAGGATATTCGAAAGAGTATCCTTCATATCGAGACGGTGGATGACCGCATCAAGCTGACCGTGTTTTAATAGAAATTCTGCTGTCTGGAAATCTTCCGGCAGATCTTCTCTGATCGTCTGTTCAATAATCCGTCTGCCGGCAAAACCGATTAGCGCTTTCGGTTCAGCAAAATTGTAGTCTCCCAAAGAGGCAAAGCTTGCTGAAACACCGCCTGTTGTCGGGTGTGTCATTACAGAAATGATCAATCCGCCGTTATCACTGAACAGTTTCAGGGCAGAGCTCGTTTTGGCCATCTGCATAAGGCTTAAAACACCTTCCTGCATTCTGGCGCCGCCTGAAGCTGTAAAGATGATGAATGGAAGCTTTCTTTCATTCGCACGCTCAATCGCTCTCGTAATCTTTTCTCCAACGACTGACCCCATGCTTCCCATCCGGAAAGTGGCATCCATGACTGCAACAACGGTCTGATTGCCGTTAATGGCTCCCTCGCCTGTTACAACCGCTTCATTCATCTTTGTTTTCTTCCGGTCTTTTTCTACTTTTTCAAGATAGCCCGGAAAATTAAGAGGGTTTTCAGAAACCATCTCTTTATCAAACTCTTTAAATGTATGTTCATCAAATAAACTCTTAATGCGCTCTTTGGCATTCATTGTATGGTGGTGGCCGCAGTTCATGCACACGCGCAGGTTTTTATTTAATTCTTTCGTATACATAATCTTTTTACAGCTTGGACATTTTGTCATAATTCCTTCAGGCACATCGTGCTTTGCCTGATCTGAAGGAATGGATGCATATTTCTTTTTCTTTGAAAATAAATCCTTTAACAAATCGCTGCCTCCTTTTCTATGAAAATGACCGGGCAATTGCCTGACCATCATCCATTTTTTTGCAGGCTGTGAATCTGCGCCGCTGATAATAAGACCGGCAGCAGGGAAGCCTTTCCGAAAAAAGATGTTATGCCTTATCGGCACTTTCTTTATGAGCTAGAGTGTAAAAAGATTGGAATACACGATTTTCGTCCTTGGAAAGCAGTCCGTCGATGATTTCTTCATAGACGGCTTGAGGTCCGGACTCATGTTTGGGCTGAATCAGCTTTACATACTCGCTGACAACCGTCCAGATACGGTACAGCAGAAAATTATCCGACAGTTTCATAAGCTCCGTCATGAATGCTGCATGGGCCATCGTCTCCTGCTTCAGCCTGTCTCTCAGTTCTTTCAGTTCCGTCTCGCGGTCTTTTGCAAGCAGGACCTGCAGGGCATTATATTCAAGAAGCTTATTCATCTCAGTAAGATCAGAAATTGCATTTTTATCCTGAAGAATAAAGGTGCCGAGAATTTCGACAAGGTCATTGTCGCGAAAATCTTTAATAAAGGTGCCTTCCCCGCGCCTTGTTTCAATGATCCCCAGGAGCTCAAGCGCCCGAAGCGCTTCTCTGACAGAGGACCGTCCTGCCTGCAGACGTTCGGCAAGCTCGCGTTCAGATGGAATCTTATCGCCCGCAGCGAGCCCGTCTTCTTTGATGATCGACCTGATTTCGCGAAGAATTTCGATATATACTTTAGGTTTAGATGCACTCATTGTACATCACTCACTTTGTTTCAATAATCGCAAGCTGCTTCGTTTTTTCTGCAATTTCCTCAGGATCGGCTTTTATTCTGGCCACTCCGGTTTCCATTGCTGCCCTCGCAACAGCCGCAGCCACCGCAGGAGCAACTCTTGCATCAAATGGAGCCGGGATGACATAATCCGCCGTCAGCTCCTCAGTTGAAATCAGGGCAGCAATCGCTTCTACAGCCGCAATCTTCATTTGTTCATTAATGTGTGTAGCACGCACATCAAGCGCGCCGCGGAAAATGCCCGGGAAAGCAAGAACGTTGTTTACTTGATTCGGGAAATCTGAACGGCCCGTTCCGATGACCATTGCGCCCGCTTCTTTCGCTTCATGAGGCATGATTTCAGGGACAGGGTTTGCCATTGCAAAGATGATCGGATCTTTTTTCATGGATGCAATCATTTCTTTCGTCAAAGCCCCTTCTACTGAAACGCCGATAAACACGTCCGCATCTTTAATGACATCGGCCAGGCTTCCCTCTGTGCGGTCGCGGTTTGTATATTTGGCCACTTCCTCTTTTACACTGTTCATTCCATAAGAGCGGCCTTCAAAGATCGACCCTTTGGAATCGCACATGATAATATCGCGCACACCGTAGCGGTAAAGCAATTTAATGATGGCAATGCCTGCCGCACCCGCTCCGTTTGCAACCACCCTGATGCTTGACATGGATTTGCCCGCAAGCTTCAATGCGTTCACAAGACCTGCCACTGTAACGATGGCTGTGCCATGCTGGTCATCATGGAAAATCGGAATATTCGTTTCTTTTTTCAGGCGCTCTTCAATGACAAAGCAATTCGGTGCAGCAATATCCTCAAGATTCACGCCGCCGAAAGTAGGTTCGAGAAGTTTGACCGTTTCTACAATCTTGTCCACATCCGTTGTGTTTAAACAGATTGGAAACGCATCAACACCTGCGAAGCTTTTGAAAAGAACAGCTTTCCCTTCCATAACAGGAAGTGCTGCCTCCGGTCCGATATTTCCAAGCCCAAGGACAGCCGTTCCATCAGAAACAACGGCAACCATGTTGCCTTTCATTGTATAGTCGTACACTTTATTTTTATCTTCATAAATCGCTTTGCAAGGTTCAGCGACCCCTGGAGAATATGCTAAGCTCAGGTCTTTAGCATTTCTGACTGGTACTTTTGATTTCGATTCAAGCTTTCCTTTATGAACTAGATGCATATGTAATGCTTCTTCGCGCAATGACATGTTCTCACTCCTTAGGGTCTATTTGGAGGTGGTCAGACCACCTCCAGCCAATAATAAATCATAACATAATTTTAAGTATTGTAAAGTCCTGTCTTTTTGTCCGGCACCGGACCTTTGTGCTTATTCTTTGACGGCTGCATTTTTCTCCCCGAGTAAATTTCTAAGCTCTGAAAGACATGCAGCACTCGCTTCTGTGTTATATTCATCCGGCAGTCTGACGCTCTTTTTCTCTTTTTCATAATAGAGAATTACAGGCGTTGTGCCGCGGTGCTTTTTAAGAGTATTCTGCACGGTTTGAAGCTTTCCTTCCGCGAGATGCAATTCCTCAATTTTTAAAAAGAGCGTCTTTGCTCTTTTCTTCAGATCATCCACTGTTTCCGCTTCAGAAATAATCAGCTGCGTGCGGTCGCTGCGGTTTTCCATTTTGCCTGTAAGAATGACTACATTTCCCTGATCAAGCAAATTCCGGGCCTTCGTATAAACGTTCGGAAAAGCCACCGCTTCAAGATCTCCGCTTTCATCACTCAAGGCAAGAAACGCCATGACCTCGCCTTTTTTTGTCCGGATCGTGCGCATGGCAGAAATAAACACGCCGACCTTCACTTTTTTCTGACCGCCGAGAACGGCTTCACTCAGCGGAAGAACTCCCGCACGCTGAAACAGCGGCAAATGGGCTGAAGCAGGATGGCTTGAAAAATAAAAACCAAGCGACTCTTTTTCAAACTTCAGCTTTTCTTCCGTTTTGAACGGCTCAACTTCTATATATTTCGGCTTGATGCTGAATTCTTCCTCTTCTAAAAACAAATCAAATTGATTTTCATCATCCGTTGAAAAGAGGGCAGCATGTTCAATCGCAAGATCCAGGCTTGCAAGCAGAGTGGACCTCTCCATCCCAAACTCATCCATGGCTCCCGAAAAGATAAGAGACTCAACAACTCGTCTGTTCACGGTCTTCATGGATACCCTTGTGCAGAAATCAAACAGATCTGAGAACGCTTTTTTCTTTCTGGCTGCGTAGATTTCTTTTACAGCGTTGACGCCTACACTCTTAATCGCATTCAGACTAAAGCGGATGTTTCCGTTTTCGACAAGAAAAGGATATTCGCTTCTATTAATAGAAGGAGGAAGAACTGTGACTCCATGCTGCTTTGCCTCGCGAATGTACTGGGCCGTTTTTTCATCGTTGCCGATCACGCTGGTTAAAAGAGCGGCCGTAAAATAAACAGGATAGTGGGCTTTTAAATAGGCAAGCTGAAAAGAAATCATGCTGTAGGCGACAGCATGGCTGCGGTTGAATCCGTAATTTGCAAATTTGACGATCAAGTCGTAAATATGGTTTGCAGACGTCCGGTCATAGCCGTTATTCAGACAGCCCGAGACAAAGTGCTCTCTCTCCCGGTCAAGTATTTCCTTTTGTTTCTTTCCGACAGCGCGTCTTAGAAGATCCGCTTCGCCTAAAGAAAAACCGGCCATTTTAGACGCAATCTCCATGATCTGCTCCTGGTAGACGATAACGCCGTTCGTCGTTTGAAGGATGGGCAGCAGGTCCGGATGCGGGTACTCGATTTTTTCTTCCAGATGTTTTCTTCTGATGTAAAGCGGAATATTTTCCATCGGACCCGGACGGTACAGGGCATTTACAGCCACTATATCTTCAAGATCTGTCGGCTTGAGCCGTTTCAGAACGCTGCGCATCCCGTCTGATTCAAGCTGAAAGACCCCTGTTGTGTCCCCTTTGCCAAGAAGGTCGAACGTTTTATCATCCGCGTAGGAAATGCGGGCAAAATCAATCCGTTTCTTTTCATGGCGCTCGATTAAACCTGTGATCTGCTCAATCAGCGTCAAATTTCTGAGGCCGAGAAAATCCATTTTCAAAAGCCCAAGATCCTCAAGATAATCCATTGAAAACTGAGTTAAATAAATGCCGTTATGCCCCTCCTGGATCGGAACGATATCTGTAAGCGGCTGGCTGCTCAGCACCATGCCCGCTGCATGTGTGGAGGTGTGCCTCGGAAGGCCTTCAAGCTTTACGGCTGTTTCAAAAATCCTCCTGTACAAATCCGACTCATTCAGAAGCTGCTGAAGGTCTTTGGATTCTGAGAAAACCTGCTCCAAGGTGCACCCGGGCTTTGAAGGAATGAGCTTTGCAAGAACATCCGCCTCCTTGGCAGACGCCCCCATGACTCTCCCGACATCCCTGAGGGAAGCTTTCGCAGCGAGTGTTCCAAACGTCACGATTTGAGCTGCGTGCATCGCCCCGTACTTTTCTGCCACATACGAAATGATCTCATCCCTTTTAGAATCAGGAAAATCAATATCTATATCAGGCATATTTATCCGCTCTGGATTTAAGAAGCGTTCAAATAAAAGGCGGTGCTCAATGGGATCCACATCTGTGATTCTGAGGACATAGGCAACAAGTGAGCCTGCTGCAGATCCCCTTCCCGGACCCGTAAGAATTCGATTATCATGGGCATATTTCATGAAATCCCAGACAATCAGGAAATAGTCGCTGAATTTCATCTCCCTGATCACATTCAGCTCATAGTCAAGCCTTTTGTAATAGCTGTCCGGCGGATCCCCGAACCTCTCTTTGAGGCCAGACAGGCACAGGCGCTCCAAATATTCGTCAGCCGGCTGGCCGTCAGGTGAAGGATACTTCGGAAGACGGGTCTGTCCAAGTTCCATTGTGACCTGGCACATGTCTGCTATTTTCAGAGTGTTTTCAAGAGCTTCGGGACAATCCCTGAAAAGCTCTGCCATTTCAGCAGGGGATTTTAAATAGTACTGATTGGAAGGAAGGGCGAAGTCACTGTCGTCTTCAAGCTTTGCACCGTTTTTTATGGCAAGAAGGCAGTTGTGGGCAAACGCATCTTCTTTTTCGATATAGTGAACGTTGTTGGCAGCGGCGGCAGGCACCCCTGTTTTTCCGCTTAATTCTAAAATACCTTTCTGCAGTTCTTTATCTGTATGCAGGCTGTGGTTTTGGAGCGAAAGATAGAAATCACCTTCATGAAACAGTGATTTATAGAGCAAGAGCGTTTTTTCCGCTTCCTCTTTATCCCCGCTCAGGACCGCCTGTTCCACCAAGCCCTTGTCACCGGGGGTTAACCCGATAATTCCGGAGCTGTAGGATTTCATCCACCGGGATTTTATTCCTTCTGGAGATCTTGTTTGAAGAACACTGCTGATTTTGATCAGATTTCTGTATCCTTCATTGTTTTTGGCAAGCAGAACAAGGGGGTATCCCCCGCTTGCGCCCTGTTCTTCGAGCGTAACAGACGCTATTAGCCCGATAATGGGTTTGATGCCGTGTTTCATGCATGTTTTATAAAAAGCTACCGCTCCATACATCGTATGGAAGTCAGTAATCGCGAGTGATTTTGCTCCATGGGCTGCTGTTTTTTCAACAAGCCGGTCGATTCGCGCTGAACTGTTCAGCAGACTGTAGGCACTTTGAACTTGAAGGTGAACAAATGGCAATCGCATGTCCCGTCCTTTCTCTAAATCTCTTCTTTTTATTATATTCTCTATTGAAAAGTGACACAAATTGAAGCTGTCCCATCTCATACTTCCATTGTTTGTCCATATACATAGAAGAAAGGGGTGAATCGCATGGAGGTTAAAGAGGCGTTTATTCCGGCCTTTATCAACAGTTATTTCATAGCACTCGGCGTAATTCTCGGCGGATCGATTGTTGGCGGCATAGGTGCTTACTTAGCAGGTGAGCCTCCGCTGTCGACGATTTACAGTCTTGCAAACAGACTGAAAATATGGGCCCTTGTCGCTGCAATCGGGGGTACCTTTGACGCTTTTTCAAGCTTTGAAAGAGGATTTTTTGAAGGAGAGACACGTGATGTGATTAAACAGGTCCTGCTGATCATTTCAGCCATGGGCGGCGCGCAGACTGGCTGGCTCCTGATCTTATGGCTGACGCAGGAGACACCGGAATGAGAATCCCTCCATTATACAGGCGCCCATCCTGGCAGCGGCTTTTTGGAGGCATGGTGCTCGGCGCCATCATCAGCTGGTGCATCTTCCTTTATATATACGGCGAGTGGCAGGAGAAACTGGTGACAAAAATTGAAGAACAGACGTACACCATTGAAGATTTGAGTCAGACAAATAAAAGCTACTATGAGGAGATTCAGAATCTGAATAAAATCACTCAGGAAAAACTCCGGGTGCAGAAGATCAGCGTGACCTTAATGAACGGGGAACGCTATCAGTTTACATCCCTGATGACTTTTATGATTGAGGATCAGGTGAAAGAAGATGTGTCTGATGTTTTGGCAAAGGATTTGGAAAGTGTTTATAAAACGAGAAAGCTGATGAAAAAAGCGGTCGAAAACAAAGTATATAAAATCGATGACAAGCAGTACCGGGTAGAAATTGAGGAAATGTTCATATACACCACCCTCTCAATCGAGCTTAAAGTCTCATTCGCAAAATAGAAAACGGGACTAACGAACCTTGCCGCAGGAACCGAATGGTTTATTTTTAGAAATTTCAATTAATTAAACCGCACTCCTTCCTGCCTTTCGGGTAGAATGGTAATAGCAGCAAACCCAAAATCAGGAGGAATGAGGATGTATGTCTTAAACCACAAACAGATGGCCCGGGAAAAAGCGGCACGCCTTAAAGAAGGCTATTCAGCTTATGCGGAGTCAAACGAGCTTGCTTCACTGATTAAAAAAGAACTTCTTGCACAGGGACTGACCTTTCACGAAGATTCAACTGAATTCGGATACTGGTTTATCCCTGTGAAATAAGTTCATCTTTCTTGTTTATTGAAAGCTTCGGCAGATGCTTTCAAGATCTGAAAGAACCTGATCCGCTTCTTCCCAGCTTGTGACTGATGCACCTGAAGCAAGCGGATGGCCGCCGCCGCGGTATTTTTTTGCCAGTTCATTAATAACCGGACCTTTGGATCTCAGCCTTACTCTGATTTGATCTGCTTCTTCTACAAAAAAGACCCATGCCCGGAGACCTTCAATATTGCCAAGCATGCCTACCAGCTGTGAAGCCTCAGAAGCACTCACTTCAAATTGCTCCAGTATCTCTTTCGTCAGGATCATGGAAGCAGCACCCGATGACGACAGCTTGAAATTCTGCAGAACATAGCCGCTGAGCTTAGCCGCATTATATTTCGTCTTATACATCTCATCATAAATGCCTGTAAATGAAAAATCATACTCAACAAGCTCACTGGCATATCTTAATGTTTTTTTCGTCGTGCTTGGAAAAAGGAATCTGCCCGTATCGCCGACAATTCCCGCGTAAATCAGCTCTGCTGCTTTGTCAGGCAAAACAAGCCCGTCTTCTTTGCCCGCAAGATAAAATTCATAAATCATTTCACTGACTGAACTTGCGGACGTATCCACCCACAGAAGGTCTCCATATGGATCTTCATTTGGATGGTGGTCGATCTTTATAAGCTTTGCACCTGTATGATAGCGCTGATCACACACACGCTCTTGATTGGCCGTGTCGCAGACAATCACAAGTGCTCCCTCGTAGTCACTGTCTTTCACGTTGTCCATTTTATATAAAAATTCGAGTGAGGGTTCACCAAGTCCAGCTGCAAGGACGTTCTTTTCCGGAAAAGATGCCTTGATGATCTCGGTCAGTCCGCATTGTGATCCGTATGCATCCGGGTCAGGACGCACGTGGCGGTGAATGATGATCGTTTCATACTGTTTAATCTCTGACAGAATTTCCTGTTTCATATGCAGTCTCCTTTTCGAACCTGATTATAGACTAATTAAAGCATAAAACCGTCCCGGCAGAAAGCGAATCTTGTCTTTCGTTATAGCAATCCTGCGCAAGAATGATTAAAATAGAGGATGTAAGTTTACTATGGAGGTTATTCTTAATGCCTGTACTTGTCATTCTGATCGTATTTGCCTTCTCTTTTTATCTTTTCTATAAAGTGAAGTTTTACAGAACAAGAAAGCCGATGGAAAAACAGTGGCTCTCTGCAAAATCGAGCATGGCACTGGGTGTATTTGTGTTTTTGTTCGGCCTGAACCAGCTGTTCCTATTTCATTCAACGGTTTCTTTGGTCGTTGGGATTATTTTTATGGTTGTCGGACTTGCCAGCAGCTGGGCCGGCTACAAAGCCTATAAGCACTATCTTCCTCACGCTGCAAAAGAAGCAAGGGAAGGCTGAAATCGCTTGGTTTAAAAAAGCAGGCAGGGAAACTCTCGTTTTCCCTGCCTGCTTTTTTTACCTATTTTCAGTTTCTCTCAATCAGCTGCACCATCAGCATGGCTTTGCCTACTGCCACTCCGCTGCTGAATACCTCAACATCAATCTTTCCGAACTTGCGCCCGACTTCAAGGATTTTTGGATGCACTTCAAGCATGCTGTCCATCTGAACAGGCTTCATAAAGTAAATCGTGATGTTTTCAACGACAATTTCGCCTTTTTTCTGTGTGCGAAGGTACCGGTTTGTCGCTTCTGTCACGACGGTTGTAAATACACCATATGAAATCGTGCCGAGATGATTTGTCATTTGCGGGGATACTTGAAAACGGTAGACATTCGCTTTTTTTGCATCCTCAGCCGTGACAATAAACTGATTGGTCACGATGTCATCCAGCTTCTCGCCGATCTGAGGCTGCCTTTGAATCATTTGCAGCGCCTGAAGAACGTCCTGACGGCTGATCATTCCTTCCAGCCGGTTATTCTGATCGACTACAGGCAAAACCTCAATGCCTTCCCAGACCATCATTTGCGCCGCTGAGGCAACGGATGTTTTCCCAATGACCGTGATTGGATTTTTCGTCATGACTTTCTCAACAATCACACTGCGGTCATACCCCATCACGTCTTTTGAGGTGACCATACCCTGTACCCTCAGCTGGTTATCAATGACCGGAAAACGGCCGTGGCCAGTATTCACATTATGCTGATACCACTCATCTACTGTATCAGTCGTTTTCAGGCATATCGTTTTATCAAGCGTTGTGAGAATATCTTCAACCAGAACAATTTCCTTTTTGATCAGCTGATCGTAAATCGCTCTGTTAATCATGGTTGCCACAGTAAACGTATCATAGCTTGTTGAAATAATCGGAAGCTCGGCTTCATCAGCAATTCTCTTTACATGCTCGTCAGTGTCAAAACCCCCGGTAATCAGCACAGCTGCACCCGCTTCAATGGCGAGCTGATGAGCATTTGTCCGGTTCCCTACGATTAGAAGATTCCCGGCACCCGTATAGCGCATCATCGCCTCAAGCTTCATGGCGCCGATGACAAACTTGTTGAGCGTTTTATGAAGTCCCGCCCGTCCGCCCAGGACTTGTCCATCTACGATATTTACAACTTCAGCGTATGTGAGTTTTTCAATATTTTCTTTCTTTTTCTTTTCAATCCTAATGGTTCCAACACGCTCAATCGTGCTTACATAGCCTTTGTTTTCGGCTTCTTTAATCGCACGGTATGCAGTGCCTTCACTTACGTTCATATCTTTCGCGACCTGCCTGACCGAAATCTTTTCCCCGATCGGGAGGCCGTCAATATGCTGCAGTATTTGCTCATGCTTTGTCGCCAAGCTTCTTCACCCTTTTTTATCAGCCATTCTTTCTTTTTCTATTATAAGGGTGAGACCGCTTTATATCAACGCGCCGCTGCACGCTGTCTTACTTTCATCCTGCGCACTTGCGCCTGTTTTGCTTTGTGTTTTTTCGGTGCATACATCAGACCCGTTAAATTTCCGCCTGCAGCAAAGAGAGCAAACAGAATCCAGATGAGAGAAAACAGGCTTTCAAGAGGATTTGCACTTGAGATATCCAGTCTTGGCAGTGCATAAAACAGCATGGCCCCCGCCAGCAGCAAATAGACAATACGCATATTAACCAGCTCCTTTTAAAACAGCTTGGTTCATTTTATGCGCATTCATGAAAAAAATGCAGGCATTGCCTGCATTTTTGATGGTGATTATAGTTTAATAGAGTCTCCCGCTTTCATGACTTTTCCCATTTTCCCAGGGAGGCTGTCCATAAAATCCTGTGGATTCTGCTCAATTACTGGAAATGTATTGTAGTGCATTGGAACGACGGTTTTTGCCTTGATCCATTTTGCTGCTATGGCTGCATCCTCCGGCCCCATTGTAAAATTATCGCCGATCGGCAGAAACGCAAGATCAATCTCTTCCAGTTCCCCGAGAAGCTTCATATCAGAAAAAAGACCTGTGTCTCCTGCGTGATAGACTGTTTTCCCGTCATGTTTAAAGAGAATTCCCGCAGGCATACCAGTATAAACGATTTTTTCTCCCTCTTCCTCATAGCTCGAGCCGTGGAAAGCCTGAGTCAGCTTGACCGTGCCAAAATCAAATGTGTAAGATCCTCCAATGTGCATCGGATGAACGTTAAGACCCTTCCATCCCAAATATGTAGCAAGTTCAAACGGCGCCACAACAAGCGCATTATTTTTCTTTGCAAGTTCGATGGTGTCGCCAACATGATCATTGTGTCCGTGTGTAAGCAAAATCACATCCACTTTCAAATCATCCGTTTTCAGGTCCGTCTGACCGTTCCCGTTAATGAATGGGTCAATGATAATCGTGTGCTGATCCGTTTTAATCTGTACAACAGAATGGCCATGGTATGAAACGTTCATGTCTCTCACTCCCATTTAATTGATAGTTTTATCGTACTAAAAATAGAGGGGGCTGTCGAATGTGAGGGTACGGCCGAATAGGTTTGAGAGACTTCTTTTTTTGAGATGGAGGGTGTTTGGTGCCATCAAAATGGTTCCGGCTGCTCTTGAGGGTTCTTATCCTGCTGTTCAGTGCCATCAAAACGCTTACGGCTGATTTTGAGGGTTCTTATCCTGGCTTTCAGTACCATCAAAACGCTTACGCCTGATTTTGAGGGTTCTTATCCTCCTGTTCAGTGCCATCAAAACGCTTACGCCTGATTTTGAGGGTTCTTATCCTCCGGTTCAGTGCCATCAAAATGCTTACGGCTGATTTTGAGGGTTCTATTCCTGCTGTTCAGTACCACCAAAACTCTTACGGCTGATTTTGAGGGTTCTATTCCTGGCGTTCAGTACCATCAAAACTCTTACGGCTGATTTTGAGGGTTCTATTCCTGCTGTTCAGTGCCACCAAATAGGCTCCAGGCTGCTCTTGAGGGTTCTATTCCTGGCTTTCAGTGCCATCAAAATGCTTACGACCGCTTCTTGAGGGTTCTATTCCTGCTGTTCAGTGCCATCAAAATGCTTACGACCGCTTCTTGAGGGTTCTATTCCTGCTGTTCAGTGCCATCAAAATGCTTACGGCTGCTCTTGAGGGTTCTATTCCTGCTGTTCAGTGCCATCAAAACGATTGCATACAGCTCTTGAAGGCTCTACTCCCCTCGTCCTGCAAAACCTTGCTGAACCACAAAAAAAAGATACGGGCCTTTCAAGCCCGCATCCCATTTATTCACCAAGAAGAGCTCTTGCATCCGAGTAAGTTAATGAATGCGCTTCTGCGACTGCTTCGTATGTGACAAATCCCTTCAGCGTGTTAACGCCTTTTAAAAGCGGCTCATTTTCAAGGCATGCTTTTTTGTACCCTTTGTTAGCAATCTGCACCGCATATGGGACGGTCACGTTTGTCAGCGCGATTGTCGAGGTCCGCGGCACCGCTCCCGGCATATTTGCCACCGCATAATGGAGGACCCCGTGCTTTTCATACGTAGGATGATCGTGAGTCGTGATTCTGTCGGTTGTTGCAAAGATGCCTCCCTGATCGATGGCGATATCAACAATCACAGAACCGGGCGTCATGCTCTGGACCATCTCTTCTGTCACGAGCTTCGGGGCCCGTGCCCCAGGGATGAGGACCGCACCGATCACTAGATCTGACTGGGCCGCAGCGTACGCGATATTGAAAGGATTCGACATCAGCGTGGAGATTTCTTTTCCGAAAATATCATCAAGCTGGCGGAGCCGTTCCGGATTCACATCAAGCATCGTTACATCTGCCCCGAGTCCGACCGCAATTTTCGCAGCATTTGTGCCTGCTACTCCTCCGCCGATGATGGCAACTTTTCCGCGCTTGACTCCAGGAACTCCTGAAAGCAGGATTCCCTTTCCGCCTTTCGTTTTTTCTAAAAACTGTGCACCGATTTGTGAAGCCATTCTGCCGGCCACTTCACTCATTGGCGTCAGCAGCGGCAGGGACCGGTTTGGGAGCTGGACCGTTTCATACGCAATACCTGTGACCTTCCGATCGATCAAAGCGCGCGTCAGCTCAGGTTCTGCTGCAAGATGCAAATAGGTAAACAGGATGAGGTCTTCGCGGAAATACTGATATTCAGAAGGCAGCGGCTCTTTTACCTTCATCACCATTTCCATAGACCAGGCTTCTTCAGGGGAAGAAACAATTTTCGCCCCTGCTTCTGTATACTGGTGATCGGGAAAACCTGATCCTTCGCCTGCATTTTGTTCAATATAGACTTCATGTCCTGCCTGAACGAGGTGAACAACGCCGGCCGGGGTCATAGCAACACGGTTTTCATTATTTTTAACTTCCTTGGGGATGCCGATTTTCATACATCTTCCTCCTGTGCCATTACATTCCGTTTCTGCTATAAGTATTTCCTTTCTTTAGTATATGGAAACACACGAAATTTGGAAATCCATTCCTGCTAAATGTGCGCATCTGAACGTGCTCTTCTTCAGGCATGTGGAGTCTTCAGTGTCACTCCCGTTCCCTCAGCCCCCCAATAAAAAACACATACAAAAAACCCCGGAATCTCCGGGGTTTCTCTTATTGTCTTCGGCTCAGCACGTTGACTGCCCCTGAAGCTTCAACGATGGCTCCAGTGATCATGTCAGAATCTTCCTCGCACAAAAAGGAGATGAGCCTGCCGATATCTTCTCCGGTGCCGGATCTGCCTACAGGCGTTTCTGAATCAGGTGTTTTTCTCGACTCATGGATGGAAGCTTCCTTCATCTCTCCCACAATATTGCCCGGGCAAATCATGTTCGCAGTAATGCCATTCTCCGCTTCTTCAATGGCAATTGTCTTTGTCAGAGAGGCAAGTCCTGTTTTCGCTGCGCTGAAAGCAGAACGGTGTAGCCAGCCGGATGATGATTCAGCTCCCTGAAATCCGTAGGTGATGATCCGTCCGTACTGCTGCTGTCTCATGACCGGTATCACTTTTTTGAAAAGGTGAAAGACCGCGCTAAGATTGCCTTCAATCATTTCATACCATTCATCATCTTCATAATCTGCAAGCTTCTTGCGCTCAAATATGTATGGCCCTGCATTATTGATTAAGCAGTCAATCCGGCCGAATGTGCTGAGAGTTTCATCCGCAAGCTTTATGAGATCATCTTTTTTTGTGACATCGCCTTTCAAAAAAAGCATGCGTTCGCTTATGTGCGCATATTTTTCTTTTAGCTGCAGCACAGCATCTTCATCGCTGCGGTAATTGACCGTAACGGAGTAGCCTTTCTCAAGGAAGATTTCCGTCACTTTTCGTCCCAGTCCTTTGGAACCGGCTGTAATAATTGCGTGTCTCAATGGCAAAATCCTCCTCGGTGGTCCGGGAAATGTAATGCTGCTTCTTTTCCATTGTATTGAACAGAAAGGAATCTTACAATAATCTTATCTGCGCTGAATGTTTTTCACGGTGCGTTCACTTTTAAAAAAGGCGGAATACATATGTCTCAACCTGCAGTACGGTCAAAAATGGAACGTTTCGGTCTGGAAGCTGTTCCAAAGGAGCTCCGCAGCACATCATGGTTTGATTACTTTTTGATTCAATTATCTTTTTCGGTGAATGCAGGGAATTTCCTTCTTCCTGCTCTGGCCGTCATGGAAGGAGGCCTGTCTGTTATGCAGGCAGCCGTCTCCACAGTCATTGGAGCTGCATTGGCCTTTTTATTTGTGTCTCTGCTTTCGCTGCCCGGCTCAGTTCACGGAATTCCTGCCCAATATGCAATGAGATCGTATATCGGCGTCAGCGGAGCGCGTTTTTTCTCATCGCCGGTCAGAACACTGACCTCTCTTTACTGGTTTTGCGTACAAACGATTGGCGGAACGTTCATGATCATAGAAATCTGCAGGCGCTATTTTTCTTTTTCCCCTCATTTTGCTCTGACTGCCGTGCTTCTTGGGATTTTCATGGCTGCCGTCGCTGCAGCCGGGTTTGATGCCGTCAAACGCATGACAAAGTACTTCCTGCCATTCCTTCTTGCGGGGCAGGCCGTTATGGTTTATTTATATTTTACTGCAGATCCTGCTCTCTTATCATCGCCGAGTGTGCCGGAATATTCTTCCTCATCCCTGCCTGCAATGGCTTTTTATGCGAGCCTCGTGTTTGTCCAGTATATTTCAGGTGTCAGTGCTTCTGCTGATATGGCAAGATACGCAAAGTCTCCAAAGCAGGGATTCTTCGGACTCTATGCCGGCAATCTATTCGGATTTATCCTGACCGCACTTTTCGGCGCTTACAGTGCGGCACATTTCGGGGAGCTGAATCCTTTCATTTCAGCGAGCGCGCTGACAGACTCGGTGACGCTTGTATCTGTCATTCTGATCTGTTCCATATTGTCCATGTTTTCCATCAACTTAAACAATGCGTATACAGGGGCTTTCAGTCTGCTGAATATTTTCCCTTCCCTTGGAAGACTGAAGAGTGCAGTCGTGTTCGGCACAGCCGCTGTCGCATGCAGCACGATGCCCTCTTTAGTGACAGAAGCTTCCTCCTTTATTTCATGGATGGGCTCTGCCATCGTCCCGCTGTCTGCTGTTATTATTGCTGAATTTACACACTTGCAGCTAAAGGGCAGGGAATTGCATGTACGAAAGCTTAACAGGAAAGGTGCAGCGTCCATCCTCTGCGGCATTGCGTTTTATTGGATCATCCCGGAATCTCTGTCCCCCGGGTTTGTTTCTTTCATTTTTACATTGGTGCTTTACACCGCTTTGCTGAAAGGACAAAAAAAGTCATCCTGAGATGACTTTTTTTGTTTACTCTGATTCTTCTCTCGGCTGCAGATTTTCCTGCAGGAAGTTTTGCTCATATTGCTGCTCAACGACTCCGCTTGAATACGCTTCAGTGATTAATTGAGACGTTTCATTTTCACCTTCGTAATCGAAGTAGGCAGAATGGTTTTTAGGATCCTTTTCTTTTCCCATCTTCTTTCAGCCCCCTGTCACCTGATTGTGTTCCCTGTTATCGTTTGTGAAATGGGGAGGAAATACGATGGTAATATCTTCTTTATGACAGAGCGTCTTCAGCTTTCAGCAGCGCTTCCTTTACTTTTGAAAAACCGGTGCCGCCATCACTGATTCTCTTTGCAACGGCGGTGTAAGGATCAATTGCTTCAAACAGATCTTCTGAAAATAAATCAGATGCTTCTTTGTATTCGGCAAGCGGGAGATCTTTTAAGTAGATTCCTTTTTGGATGCACGTATACACAAGCTTTCCGACCACTTCGTGCGCTTCACGGAAAGGCATGCCTTTTTTAGCAAGATAATCGGCAAGCTCGGTCGCATTTGAAAAATCCTCAGTGGTCGCTTTCTTCATTTTTTCCTCTTTGACCTTGAGTGTGCCGATCATTCCTGTGAAGATCTGCAGACTGCCTTCAACCGTGCGGACCGCATCAAACATGCCCTCTTTGTCTTCCTGCATATCTTTGTTGTATGCAAGCGGAAGACCCTTTAACGTTGTGAGCAAAGCAAACAGATTGCCGTAGACCCGTCCCGTTTTTCCGCGGATCAGTTCGGCCATATCCGGATTTTTCTTCTGAGGCATCATGGAGCTGCCGGTTGCATAGGTGTCATCAAGCTCGACAAACTGAAATTCCTGGCTGCACCAGAGAATCAATTCTTCGCAAAGACGGGACAGATGCATCATCATGATTGAGCTGTTGCTTAAAAACTCAACAATGAAATCCCGGTCGCTTACGCCGTCAAGACTGTTTTCATAAATGCCGTCGAACTCCAGAAGCTCAGCAGTCAGCTTGCGGTCGATCGGAAAAGTGGTGCCTGCGAGAGCACCGCATCCAAGCGGGGAAAGGCTGATCCGCTTCAAGGATTCCGAGAAACGCTGTTTGTCCCGCTCAAGCATCCAAAAATAGGCAAGAAGGTGATGAGCAAAGGAAATAGGCTGTGCTCTTTGAAGATGTGTATACCCCGGAAGAATGGTCTCAACATTTTCTTTTGCCTGCTTGAGAAGCGTTTCCTGAAACGCAGAGATCAGTCCGACAATTTCGTTCACATGGTTTTTCAGATACAAGTGCATGTCCGTTGCCACTTGGTCATTTCTGCTTCTCCCTGTGTGAAGCTTGCCTCCGACTGGACCAATCTCATCGATCAGCAGTTTCTCAAGATTCAGATGGATATCTTCATAATCCACTGAAAAAGAAAGCTCTCCTTTTTCAGCTTTTTCTTTCAGAAGAAGCAGACCGGTTTTAATCTGCTCTGCTTCTTCAAGTGAAAGAATCCCGCATTCGCCAAGCATATGAACATGTGCGAGGCTGCCCTGAATGTCTTCAAAGACAAGCTCTTGATCAAATGAAATAGATGCGCCAAACTCATCTACCCATTTCTCGGGTGTTTTTTGAAAACGGCCTCCCCACAGCTTTTTCATACATTCACCTTCTTTTTCCCCTGCACCATGCTGCTTACTTTTGTCGGAAGTCCATACAGCGAGATAAATCCGACTGCAGCCGCGTGGTCAAAGGAATCTTCGGTTGTGTAAGTTGCAAGCTTTTCATCGTAAAGGGAATACTCCGACTTTCTTCCTTCTACAATGCTATGCCCTTTAAACAGTTTGACACGGACTGTTCCTGTCACATATTCCTGCGTTTCTTTCAGGAATCCCATCAGCGCATCTTTAAGCGGCGAGAACCAAAGACCGTTGTAAATCAGTTCTGTCAGCTTCATTTCAATGACCGGTTTAAAGTGTGCCACTTCTTTCACAAGCGTCAGATCCTCAAGCTCTTTATGAGCTTTGATCAGCGTCATGGCTGCAGGGCATTCATACACTTCACGGGATTTGATTCCCACAAGGCGGTTTTCAACATGGTCAATCCGTCCGACTCCATGATTGCCTGCTACTGTGTTTAAATGAAGAATCAATTCTGAAAGCGGATAGGAAACGCCATTCAACGTAACAGGAACCCCTTTTTCAAATCCAATTTCAATGATTTCAGGCGTGTCAGGTGTATGTTCCAGCGCGTTCGTCAGATCATAGGCTCCTTCCGGCGGAGCTGCCCACGGATCCTCTAAAACGCCGCATTCATTGCTTCTTCCCCATAAGTTCTGGTCAATTGAGTACGGGCTGTCAAGATTGACCGGGATCGGAATGTTGTTGTCCATGGCATATTGGATTTCCTCTTCCCGCGACCAGCTCCACTCACGAACCGGCGCAAGCACTTCAAGGTCAGGATTCAGTGCTTTGATGGATACTTCAAACCGCACCTGGTCGTTTCCTTTTCCCGTGCAGCCGTGGGCTACAGCTACAGCCCCTTCCTGTTCAGCAACTTCTACAAGTTTTTTGGCAATGAGCGGACGGGACAGCGCGGATACAAGCGGATACTTCCCTTCGTACAGAGCATGTGCCTGCAAGGCAGCTAGTGCATATTCATCTGCAAATTCTTTTTTTGCATCGATCACATATGATTTTGAAGCGCCGACCTGAAGGGCTTTGCTTTGAACAAACGCCAGGTCTTTTCCTTCTCCAACGTCCAGGCAGCAGGCCACAACTTCATATCCTTGATCCTGAAGCCACTTAACTGCAACTGACGTATCTAATCCGCCTGAATAGGCAAGAACTACTTTTTTATTTTCAACCATCTTTAATTTCCCCTCTCGGATGTATAAATATTAATTTAGATTTATATTAATTCATTTTAATAACTATCACTTTAACAAGTTATCAGCTGTTTTTCAATACATTTCTTAAAAGTTTTTACGATATTTTCGTGAATTGTATACAGCCCTCATGTAAAATGGAAGAAAATCATGCGTACGGGGGAATCAAGATGAAGCACTTTGAATTCAGCAGCCGTCTGGGAATCTATATCCCAAGGATTGAAGTGGAGTGGGAGAAGCTTACGAAGCAGGAACAGGAATCCATTCTTATGCAGTGGGAAAATATCCGCGGCCATATACCCGATCAGATTGCAGCAATTGAAACGGTCATAAACAAGAAGCAGGCAGCACTCGATTCAGAGGATGACTTTACTGTTTCCTGCAGGCTGAATTCTGAAATCTCAGAACACGCATCTGTCATCAATGACCTCTGGCTGTGGTTCAGGCAGAATCAGCACGTGTCTGAGAGGATGCATACTTGAGAAACAGTTTTAAATAAACATACAAAAAAACCATCTGCCTAAAAGGCGATGGTTTTTTATCAAAGATCTTTCTTTAATTCTTTCACAATATGCCCAAGCTCCGGCAAAATGAGCTTCTCCATCGCAAGTTTGACTGCGCCGGTTGAGCCGGGCATGGAGAAAATAATTGTATTGTCGGCGGTTCCTGCGGCCGCCCTGCTCAAGATGGCGGCTGAACCGATGTCTTCCTGATAGCTGAGCATGCGGAAGATCTCGCCGAATCCCGGAAGTTCTTTTTGAATGATGCTTAAAACAGCTTCGATTGTGACATCTCTCTTTGCAATGCCTGTTCCGCCGCTGATTAAGACAGCATCTATGCCGGGAGCTTTACAGCCGCTGACCGCTGCACTCTTTATGAGCATTTCTTCATCAGGCACAATTTCGTACTCCGTTATGTGATGGCCCGCTTCCTGTAAAAGAGAATGCATAAGCTGTCCGCTCTTGTCGGTATCAGTTGTTCTCGTATCGCTGACCGTGATCACTTTACAGGAGATTGGAGCGAAATCCTTCTTTTTATGTTCAATCAAACTCATGATCTGAATCCTTCTTTTCAAGCAGGAGCCTGTATCTGTAATACTGATGGGCAAACTCCGTGATCTGGCGTGTCATCTGGTAGTTCACTCCGGCCCCGATCGCCATTCCGATCAATGGGATGCCGCCAATCATTTTTTTTCTCAGCATTGATATCGCTGATACTTTGACAAGCTGCTTCACAAGATGATCAAGTGTCGCCTGATTGGCAAACACGTCTTCCCCTTCATAAAAGAACGGATGGCTCTCGCTGTCCTGCAATTCTTCCTTAAGGGAAGTCCATTGCTCATACCTCAGGTGCTTCGGCAAAATGGCAGCATGATAAACTTTTAAAGAAGTCATCATTTCATAAGGGGTGTTCACTTCATATCCATAGCTGAGTGCCGTCATTTGAACGGCCCGCAGGTTAAGCAGCATTTGGGCGGGGAGATCAATGCCCATCAGCAAAAGTCCGCCAGTACCAGCGAGGCCTCCCTGAACGAACGAATAAAGCCTGTGCTTTGACAGCTGCAGTTCGGATAAATAATGCAGCTGATCTACAGACAGTTTCTTTAAATCCTCTATCTGATCGATTTCTTCATGAAACGTCTTTGCCGTCATTAGTAGCTGCTGGCGGGCATCCTGCTGCACATGAGAATTTTGGATAAACGCATGCAGATGAAACAAAATATCATCCAGTTTGCCGAAAAATTTCTCTTTCAGCGGCCCCGGCAGCTGATTCAGTTTCCGGTTCAGCCACTTGTCGTATGTCCGTCCAAAATCTGAGCGAAGATCCTCCCGCATGGAATCTTCCCATCTTTTGATTTCTAAAAGCAAGGCGGTTTCACGTTTAGTTAGCGCCATGTTCAGCCTCCTGTAAATCTCCATTGTTTTCCTTATTATATCACAGGGAACGCTCCGTGCATGAGGATCTGTTATTTAAGAAAGAAACCCGCACATGCATACATGACCGCAGCTGCAGCACATCCGACTGCGGTAAATTTCAATTTATACCTTGCGTAGGATACAACCGGCATTTCCAAAATGGATGCCGTAGTAATCGTGGTATCACCAAGCGGAGATGTCATGGCCCCAAACGCCCCGCTTGCAAAAACCGCCCCGACTGTCAAAGGCAGTGATGCTCCTGAAGCAGCTGCGAGAGTCATTCCAAGAGGCATAAACAACCCCCACGTCCCCCAGGATGATCCGATGAAATATCCTACTGCTGAACCAAGCAAAAAAATGATGGTCGGGACGAATGCAGCCGGCAGGACATCTCCAAGCGTTGAACTGATAAAATCTGAAAACCCGATATCTTCTGCAGAAAGAGACAATGCCCACACAAGGATCAAAAGAATGATTGCCTGCATCAGCTGGTTGCCTCCGTCGTAAAAGTGATAGAGCGTTTCTTTCAGCGGCACGCGTCTTATGCTGTAAAACACTAATGTCAGAACGAGTGTTAAAAACACAGCAAGCAGCATGACAAATGTGGCATCCGCTTTTGCAAATGCCTGAAAAAGGGACTTTGCCCCTTTTTCCGTCCCGTCCTGCCACAGCAGAAACATCGACAGACCCAGCAGGAAGAATAAAGGCACAATCAAGTGCCAAGGCTGAGCCTCTACTTGTTCAAGCTCTTTCTTAAGCCCGACGCCATGATAGGGATGTTCCTCCGCTGCTTCTTTCTTTTCATCCTGCTTCTTTTTCGGCTTTTTAAACGTGCCGACAAGACCAAGGACCAGCATCGCGATGGCAAAAAAGTTAAACGGAATACTCTGGAGATAGATTTGATACGGCGGAAGATCGAGCTGATTCCGCTCAATTCCCCCTTCTACGAGTGACAGCATGAATCCCGTAAAGGCCGTTCCCGCCGGCAGGAGAACAATGGTTGAGGCTGTTGAAACGTCCATTGTAAATCCTACTTTTTGTCTTGATAGCTCGCTTTTTTCCATCAGCGATTTAATGACAGGACCAATCATCATAATCCTGAACATCGGCATCATGAACGTAAACGGCAATGACAGCCAGATCATGCTTAACAGGCCTCTTTCTGATTTGACCCTTTTGCCTACCCACTCTGAAAAACCTTTGATGCCTCCGGAGATTTTCATAATGCCGACAAGTCCGCCGAACAAATAAAGAAATCCGATAATCTGAATGTTTGTATCATCTTCAAGTGTTTTCAATACATACTTCAAAACCTGCTCAAGCCCTCCAAGCAGATCAGGTTTTACAAGATAAGAGCCGACAATAAGACCCGCTACAAGTCCGGGCAGTATTTCCTTCAGCCATATGGAAAAAGCAATAACGATGAGAAACGGTACAAGCGAAAGCCAGGCATACTCCATGATTGGCGCTCTCCTTTTGCATGACATTTCTGCTTAGTATTGCCTATAACGGCCATTAATTGCGCAAAAAAAGACAGCCGTTTATGCCGGCTGCCTTTTGCGTTTCATTATTTTGCAATGCGCTCTACGTCGCGTGCAATCATCACTTCTTCATTTGTAGGAATGATCATGACTTTAACCGGCGAGTGAGGGTAGCTGATAAACGCCTCTTCACCGCGCACCTGGTTCAGCGAAGGATCCCAGTAAACACCCATGAATTCAAGGCCGCGAAGAACGCGCTCACGAATATCAATGCTGTTTTCCCCGATTCCTGCCGTAAAGATGATCGCATCTACACCGGACATGCGCGCTGCATAAGAACCGATGTATTTATGAATTCTGCTTGCAAACACTTCAAGGGACGTTCTTGCACGGTCGTTTCCTTCTTCAGCAGCCTTTGTAATGTCGCGAAGGTCTGAAGAAAGTCCGGAAATACCTAGCAGTCCGCTCTTTTTGTTCAAGATATCAAGCACTTCAATAGCTGAGTGTCCTGTTTTTTCCATGATGAACGGGATAAGGGCAGGGTCAATGTTCCCTGAACGCGTACCCATCGCAACACCTGCAAGAGGTGTGAAGCCCATAGAAGTATCAATAGACTTTCCGCCCTCAATAGCAGCGATGCTTGCGCCGTTTCCTAAGTGGCATGAAATCAGGCGAAGCTGCTCAATCGGACGGCCAAGAAGCTCAGCCGCTCTTTCTGATACATATTTATGCGACGTGCCATGGAATCCGTATTTGCGGATGCCGAACTTTTCATAGTACTCGTATGGAAGACTGTAAAGGAAAGACTGGTCAGGCATTGTCTGATGAAAAGCAGTGTCAAAAACGGCTACAGCCGGCACATTTGGAAGCACTTCTTTAAATGCTTTGATTCCGACAACGTTTGCCGGATTGTGAAGAGGAGCAAGCTCTGAAAGCTCTTCAATTTGTGCAAGTGTTTCAGGAGTAATCAGGACAGAATCGTCGAACTTTTCGCCTCCGTGAACAACACGGTGTCCGATTCCTTCAATTTCATCAAGCGATTGAATGATGCCAAGGTCTGTCAGTTTAGAAAGAAGAATTTTAACAGCCACTGCGTGATCTGGAATATCCGTTGTTTCTGTTTGCTTTTCTCCGTTCACAGAAATCGTGAATACAGCATTGTCTAACCCGATGCGCTCAACAAGACCTGCTGTCAGCACTGTCTCTTCAGGCATTTCAAACAACTGGAACTTCAATGAAGAGCTCCCTGCATTAATTGCAATTACTTTTGCCATAATGGTTACCGCTCCTTTTTATATAAAAACACGATTGTGTATTAAAAAAATAAAGAAAATCAACTCTTCTTTATTCTTTACAAATGAACCCGAATATTATCTGCCTTTCTCATTTAAACATTGCATGTCAGACATTTCAAGTGCAATTCACACCTGCAATCGTTTACAGTTCATATTCATTTAATTCTGACTTTTCGTGTTGTCAGACATAAAAAAGAACCGCGCTGGAGCGGTTCGTGAATGTTATTTATTTTCTTTAAACCAGCCGTCAAGCTGCTTCATAATGGACTGCATGCCTGCTTTATCGGAGAAGCTCGGCAGCTCGGCAAGCATGGCGTGCTTCGGTGCAGAAACACCTTCGCCTTTCTTTTGAAGAATAAACAGGCTTTTCTCATGCTGCTTGTCTTTAAAGAGGGTTTGCGGCAGTTTCAAAAGCCCCTGAACAATAGCGTGATCCTTTAAGTATGCTTTCAGTTTCGGCGCTTCTGCAGACTCAAAAAGATGATTCGGCACGATAAAGAAAAGATAGCCGCCCGGTTTTGTATAGTTCAGACTCTGCTCAATAAACAGGTGATGGGAATAAGAATGACCGCTGTCTGCTTTTAATGTGAATTTGTCTGCACCGACATCATTTGGATAATACCCTACAGGCAAATCGCAGATGACGTAATTTACAGGATCTACATAGAGCGGCTCAAGAGAATCCTGGTTATAAAACTGAACAGTATGCTCTCCAAGATTGGCATTCAAATAAGCAAGCTTAATCAGGAGGTCATCCACTTCCACACCGTAGCTCAGCACATCCTCCCCGCCAATATGGTTAAGAACGGCTGTAAGAAGGTTGCCTGTCCCTACAGCAGGATCAAGAATCGAAATGTTCTTTTCCCCGGCTGCAAACTTGTTTACCAAATAGCCTGTAAACAGCCCGACTGTATCCGGAGTCATCTGGTGATTGGCATGAGCGCCATCTTTAAGGCCCTTTAAAATAACAAGCTGAAAGGCTTTGCGGATCTCCTCCTTTTGGAAGGAAGAGATGTTTGCCTGTTCATATTTTTTTGCAAGGTTCTTTTTCGTGACCTCGCTCATCTCATCTTGCAGGACTTCATTCTGGAAAAGATTTTCGCCGGTTTCCGCTACGGCTTCAATATATGTAAGGTTGCATTCTTTTGAAATAATCTCTGCTGATTCATTCATCATCGTGAACAGCTTTTCAACATTCGAAACGGCTTGCATGGTCGTTTCCTCCTTCATGGTTCGTATCCCTCATTCTACTCATCAGGAGGTGATAATTCAAGCAGGATTGCCTGGGCTTCATAAAAAAGAACCTCGCTGCCGAAAGGGCAAGAGGTTCTCAAGAACACTAATCAGTTAGCAGCTTTAGCCGCTTCGATTGCAGCATCATAGTCAGGGTGGTTCGTTGCTTCGCTCACGTATTCTACATACGTTACTTTGTCATTGCTGTCGACAACGAATACGGCTCTCGCAAGAAGTCTTAGCTCTTGGATGTGTACGCCGTATGCTTCGCCAAATGAAAGGTCGCGGTGGTCTGATACGGTTTGGACATTTTCAATGCCGTTAGCTGCGCACCAGCGCTTTTGCGCAAATGGAAGGTCGACGCTGACAGTCAGCACTTTCAGGTTGTCAATTTTTGAAGCTTCTTCATTAAAACGGCGTGTCTGTGCATCACAAACACCTGTGTCGATAGAAGGAACGACAGAAAGAATGCGTACTTGTCCTTTTGAATCGGACAGTGAAACTTCTGATAGATCATTGGCAAGCACTGTGAAATTTGGAGCTGTATCTCCGGCTTTTACCTCGTTTCCGATAAGTGTTACCGGATTTTGCTTGAATGTAATAGACGCCATTTACTATTCCTCCTCCGAAAATATGTACAGTGTAAATATAGCCTGAATCAGGCGCTGTTTGCAACGGAAAAGGGCATCTTTTCCCAAATTACAGCAAAAAAAACGCCTGTCATCCTATGACGGGCGTCCGGGCTTAAATATCAAAATCATCTTTTTGCTGCTGATGGCCAGTGTGGCTGTGATCATTTTTGTTCTTTTTGAAGATTCCCTGAATTTTTTCCACTGCCTGTGGAGCCGTATCAAGAATGCGTTCGTACAGGTGTGTGCTTTCATCTAAATGAAGCATTTTGATTCCATTGTGGCCGACAATGAGAAAGGCAATCGGCGTGATGGAAACTCCGCCACCGCTTCCGCCGCCAAATGGATGTTTATGGTGGTCGTGCTGACCGCCTGCTGTTCCGCCGGTATTCTTTTCTTCAATACCCGTTCCATTAAACTCACTGCCCCCTGCTGCAAAACCGAAACCAACCTTCGAGACGGTCAAAATGACGCTTCCGTCAGGTGTTTCGACAGGGTCGCCGATGATTGTATTGACATCAATCATCTGCTTAAGATTTTCCATAGCCGTCTTCATCAGGCCCTGAATTGGATGATCACTCATAAAAAGGTTCCTCCTTTAAGCTGGTGTGTTCTTTTTCTTGGACAAAAAAGAAAACTGCTGATCCCGTAAAGTTGGACGTCCGCCTCTCCAGTATTTGAGCAGGCGCAGTCCCGCCAACATAGCATGCCCTGTTCGAAAGTGGAGCATACATGAAAGCATCGTTTTTGAGCTCTTTTGATAAAAATTCGGCTCAATTGAAAGAATGGGCCGATTCTTCAGTTTCATATAATGGCTGATGATGCCGAGAGCCGCTCCTTTTAACGTCCACCCGGGCCCAATAAGGAAACCTGTTTCAGCGGCGTCACCTGTACCTATCTCAGACCGCCACTCAAACTTTGTGATGGAAATATTGGCGAGAAACCGTTTCACGATCGCATGCAGATGCACAATATGCTCGGTCAGTTCCTTCAGATCCTTTATGCTCGTCAGCATATCATCAGGAGAAACTTTTTCGTCACTGTTCTTAGGCTTCTTGTTTTCGCCAACTGCTTTTTCTTTTTTCAGCAGCAGGTTCGGTCCATCAGGATCCACTTTAATTAAAGGAATTTTATAGGTGTATTTCAGCAGTCCGAAAAAAGTCCTGAATTTAAGGCTTATCTCATCATCGTGCCCTACGTGCCTGATATCAGCGATAATCGTTATTTTCATAAATAAGATAAGCGTAAATAAAAGAATAAGTGCAATAGCGCAAATCCAGATCCAGGCCACCCCTGTCACATCCTTTCAATCCTCCAGTATCGTCCTCGGCAAAAAAAAATAAACCTGCGGCGGATGCAGGTTTATCTCGGTCAAAACTTATTCTGTCCCTGCCGGAGCAAGGATTCTTCCGCTTTTTCTCAAATATTCAGTTACAACGGCTGTATCTGCAAACAAATCGTGCACTCCCTGTTTCTTTGGAGTGAATGCTGCGACAGCGTAGCCGATCCACGTAAACTTTGAAATAAATCGCCCGATAAACTCTCTGAACAGAACGGTGCTCCATGTCAGTTCTTCCTGTTTGACGGAAATCACTTTCAGCCCAAGCACCATTTTACCGAGAGTTTGCCCGAGAAATTTCGTCATCAGGACAAAATACGCGTAAAAGACGGCCGCGGAACAAATCGCAATCGGAGAAAAAATGAACGTTTTCGATACTGGTATATCCAGCCATGTAAAAAGCGGATGAAAAACAATCCGGTTGATGCTCCAAATGACAATAATATCAATCAAATAAGCCCAGAATCTAAGCCAGAAGCCGGCATAGTGGACGTCCATTTCTTCTTGGCGATAAAGAGGCTGCTCCCGGGTTTGGCTGTTTTCTTCAAACGTAGCATCCATCTGCAAACCCTCCTTTTATTCTGAGTACAAATACATCATTCTTGGTGAATTCGACTGCGAGAAGAAACGGTATAAGCCCATCAGCTCAAATTCCTCGCTGAACACTTTTGTCGCGCCAAGTGAAAGCAGTGAATCAAGCCCGGCATTCGTTTCATACTCGACTACCTGTGCACCGTCGATCTTCAAATCTTTTTTCATGCCTTTTAACGCATCATCAGAGTATCCGAGTTCATCAATCAAGTTCAGCTCTTTTGCCTGGCGTCCGTCATAAATACGGCCGTCTGCAATTTTTCTTACTTCTGCATCCGACATCCCGCGCCCGCCGGCAATAACATCGACAAATCCGCTGTACGCATTATCAACCATTGCCTGAAGGATTTTGCGGTCTTCGGATGTCATTTCCCTGGAAGGAGACATGATATCTTTAAACTCCCCGCTCTTGATCGTTTCGAACTTCACGCCATATTTCTCAGCAAGGCCGCTGTAATTCACTCCCTGCATGATGACGCCAAGCGAACCGGTTAAAGTATCAGGGGCTGCGTAGATTTTGTCTGCCGGGGCAGAGATATAATAGCCTCCTGAGGCGGCTGTTGTTCCCATTGACACATAGATCTTTTTGTCATGCTTTTCTTTTGCATCCATTAAATGTTTATGTATTTCCGCACTCTCCACAACTCCTCCGCCCGGAGAATTCACTTTGAGCATAATGCCGCGGACATTGTTGTCTTCTGCTGCAGCATCGATCATTTTCAGGAACTGCTGATGATTGTAGCCTGCCGTCTCAAAAAAAGACGTCACATTTTCACCTGTATCCTGAATCACGCCGTTCACTTCAAGGACGACGATTTTGTCTGATTCATTTCCTGCTTCAAGCACCGTTTCTGCAAATTCTTCGTTTGCTGAAAGTGCATCTGTAAAGGCATTGCTGTTGGCCAAAGCCATACTTGTCAAGCTGATCACAACGGATACCCCGAAAAGAACAGCTGCGGTGACAAGTGCCCCCCATCGTTTCCCATTCATGCTGATTCCTCCTAAAACAGTTTCTGCTGGCCGAAAAACATTAGCCCGGCACGTGCAATTATTTTAATATTCAAGCCGAAAATGGTAAACTAAACACCATAAAGTATTGTAACACCATTTTCTAGGATTGTGTAACTTTTCCAACATTAAGGAGGATCACCATGACAGATAATCGGCGCAATGTTTACTTTTTCTACAAAAAACAGGATGATTTAGTACATAAAGTGGAAGGGCTTACTTCCCTCGCTTCCGAAAATGGATTTACAGTCGTGCAGGATGCAAAACAGGCTAACATCATTGTCAGCATCGGCGGGGACGGCACATTCCTTCAGGCTGTCAGAAAAACCGGATTCAGAGAGGACTGCCTGTATGCAGGAATTTCCGTAAAAGGAACTGTAAGCCTTTACTGTGACTTTAAAATCGAAGAAACAGATAAGATGATTGACGCCATGAGGGAAGCTCAAGTGGAGGTAAGACGTTATCCACTCTTAAATGTAACCGTTGACGGACACACATCCTTCCAGTGCCTAAACGAATGCTCCATCCGCTCCGGCATCATTAAAACGTTTGTTATCGACGTCTTTATTGATGACCTTCACTTTGAAACGTTCAGAGGGGACGGCATGATCATCTCTACGCCTACAGGCAGCACAGCCTATAACAAATCCGTTCAGGGAGCAGTGGTTGACCCGCTTCTGCCATGTCTGCAAGTAAGCGAGCTTGCCTCTTTGAACAACAATAAATACAGAACACTCGGTTCCCCGTTTATCTTGAGCGGAGACAGAAAGCTTACGCTGAAAATCGTCCAGGACGGCAATGACCACCCTGTCATCGGCATGGACAACGATGCCCTGAGCATCCGCCACGTCGAGAACGTCGAGCTTTCCTTAAGCCCATCCATGATTAAAACCGTTAAACTCAAAGACAATTCCTTCTGGGAAAAAGTGAAGCGGACATTCCTATAAAAGAAAGCAAGCGATTTAATGGTGTCCACTTTGGATAAAAAAGCAGCAGATACCCTGTATTTCGTGATTGATGAAATATAGGGTATTATTTTGTTTTTTGCTGACTTATATTCTACTCCGCTGATTTATAGGGCAGCATTTTAGCTTTTTGCATCCCTATAGTCTGCTACTCCTAATTTATAGGGCAGCATTTTCCCTTTTTGAATCCCTATATTTTGCTCCTGCTGATTTATAGGGCAGCATTTCGGCTTTTTGCATCCCTATATTCTGCTACTCCTAATTTATAGGGCAACATTTCGGCTTTTTGCATCCCTATATTCTGCTACTCCTAATTTATAGGGCAGCATTTCGGCTTTTTGCATCCCTATATTCTGCTACTGCTGATTTACAGGGCAGTATTTTGGCCTCTTGCCGCTCCATAATAACCGCCAGAGGAGGATGAACGGAATTTCAAAATTCATTTTGCACGCTGTTTCCAATTTCCTCTTCGGTTACTTCTTTCAATACATGTTTGTTTTATTTGTTATACTTTTCCTGTATATCAGTGAAGCTCTGGGCTATCCATTAGATCCAACATTAGAAAAAGGATTATTGGTTCCTTTTCTATTCATTACCGCTGCGGCAGGTTTGGTTTACTTTCCAACAGTCATATTGACAAACATGTATTGCCGGAAGAAGATTGAATGGAAATGGACCCCTTTTTTACTGCTCACTTTTCTCTTTTTTTCATCAGGTGTCTTTTCAAACGGAGAGAGAATAGCAACCTTTTCCAATTAATAAAGCGATTGAACTGCAAAGCATCAATGAAAAAACGCCCGGGAAGCCAGGCGTTTTTCTTGTTATATGATCTTGCAATCGTTCATTGACTTCTTCTCATACACTACCCTATCATCAACAACCGTCATAACAACTTCGGTCTCAAGCAGGGCATCTTCTTCAAAGATATCCCTGCTCAGGACGGTGAAGTCTGCGGTGTATCCTTTTGCGATGCAGCCGTATTCATGTTCATGATGCACGGCATATGCGCTCCCTTTTGTGTATAACTCTACCGCTTCATATACCGACAACCTCTCTTCCGGAAGATAGACCTGCCCGTCGTAAATGCTCTCTCTTTTTACAGCCGAGTAGATGCCAAGGAGGGGAGCAATCGGTTCAATCGGCGCATCTGATCCGCCTGCACAATTCACGCCTTCATTTATTAGTGTTTTCCAGGCGTAGCAGTACTTTATTTTATCCCGTCCGATGCGGTCCATCACCCATGGAAAGTCACTTGATGAAAATCTCGGCTGAATGTCGAGAATAACCGGGAGTTTTTTTACACGTTCAATCAGTTCCGCGTTCAGAATCTGAGCGTGAATCAGCCGGTCGTGCTGATGCTTTTGAAGGGGCGGATTCGCCTCAATGGCATCCAGTGCTTTTTCAAATGCAAGGTCGCCAATCGTGTGAATGGCAACCTCCATGCCATATCCTCTGGCTTTTTGAATCAGGCTGTTAAGCCCTTCTTCTGAATGGATGCTGACGCCATTTGTTCCGGGATCATCTTCATAAGGTTCGCTTAAGAGAGCCGTTCTTCCCCCAAGTGCACCATCGGCGAACAGCTTCATTGCGCCAAATTCGATAAACGGCCCCAAATCCCGCTCTTTTTGCTGAAATTCATCTGTTATATGATGATGAACAAGAAGATGCGCTCTAAACGTTTTCTTTTCTCCATTAATCACGGAGTCAAATGCGCCAAGAACATTTTCCAGGCTGCCGTAATATGACAGATCTTCGGTATGTCCTCCAACAAGACCTTTTTTATGGCAGTCTTCAATCGATTTCAGCAATGCTTTATGTAAATACTCCTTTGAAACCTGCGGTTGTGCCTGAAAAACAAGCTCCTGGGCCCCATCATGCATATAGCCTGTCGGATCGCCATTTTCATCCCGGACAATCAAGCCGCCTTCCGGGTCAGGAGTTTCTGAAGAAATACCTGCCAGCTCCATAGCTTTTGTATTCACAATAACAGCATGATGGCAAATACGTTTAATTAAGATGGGATGAACATTCGAAATGTCATCAAGCTCTCTCCTGTGGAGAATTTTGCGGTCAGGAAATTGGTTTTCATTAAACCCTTCTCCGATAATCCACTCACCGTGCTGGATCGTCTTTGCACGCTCACGCAAGCTTTCGAGCACTTTCTCTGAAGAAGCCATTTCTGAAAAATCAAGGTGCATCAGCTTTTCGCCATGGCCAATCACATGCATATGACTGTCTGTAAATCCCGGCAGCATCGTATGTCCGCCTAAATTCATTTCTTTGGCCCCGGGATACAAAGACCGGAGTTTTTCCAGATCCCCCGTATCTTTAATGTAGCCTTTTTCGGTATAGACCGCTTCAACTGTATCTCTTTCTTCTATTAAAGTATAAATTTTTCCGCCGAACCAAAGCGTGCCCACGTTCTCATTCCTCCAGCTCTTTCATTTGAATCTATGGTATCATTCAGAGCATGGAAAAACCAGACAGAGAGCTCCTGTCTGGTTTTCATAAATTTTAAGCTTCTGCAAGCTCTCGCTGTCTGAGCTCAATCCGTCTGATTTTGCCTGACGTCGTTTTTGGCAGTTCCTCGACAAATTCAATCTTCCTCGGATATTTATAAGGTGCAGTCAGTTCTTTTACGTGATCCTGAAGAGCAGGAATCAGATCCGGTGAGGAAGCATCCACTTCCTCCTGAAGCACGACAAATGCTTTTACGATGCTTCCGCGAAGCTCATCCGGACTTGCGACAACCGCGCATTCCTTGACGAAAGGATGCTTGACGAGCGCATCTTCGACTTCAAACGGTCCGATTGTATAGCCGGAGCTGATGATGATATCGTCTCTTCTGCCTTCAAACCAGAAGTAGCCGTCTTCATCTTTTCTGGCGCGGTCACCTGTAATATAGTAGTCCCCTCTAAACTGCATGGCAGTCCGCTCGGCATCTTTGTAGTATTCTTTGAAAAGAGCGGGAGTATCGACATGCACGGCGATGTCGCCGACTTCTCCGGCCGCACAGATGTCTCCGTCCTCATTGATGATTTCCACTTTGTTGCCTGGCGTCGGCATGCCCATAGAGCCGGGTTTCAGCTGCATTCCCTTCATGACGCCGACAAGAAGTGTGTTTTCTGTCTGGCCATATCCGTCTCTGACTTCTATGCCGAAGTAGTTTCTGAACGTATCAATCACTTCCCGGTTGAGCGGTTCTCCTGCTGAAACGGCGCTGTGGAGCTCAGGAAGTGAATAATCCTTCAGATTGTCCACTTTGGCCATCAGGCGGTACTCTGTAGGTGTACAGCAAAGTACGTTTACTTTATAATCCTGAAGCAGCTGAAGGTACTTCTTAGGTTCAAAGCGTCCGTTGTACACAAGTCCCGTTGCCCCCGATCCAAGAACCGATAAGAACGGGCTCCAGATCCATTTTTGCCAGCCAGGCCCCGCCGTTGCCCAGACAACATCATTCTCTTCAATACTCAGCCAGTTGCTTGCAGCGGTTTTAAGATGGGCAAATGCCCAGCCGTGCGTATGAACGACGCCTTTTGGATTGCCCGTTGTTCCCGATGTGTAGGACAAGAAAGCGTGGCTGTCCCTCTTTGTTTCTGCCACCTTGAGATCGCCTGATTGCCCGGCAGCCTCTTCTTCAAGGCTGTACCAGCCTTCTGCTTTTCCGCCGGCTGCAAACTTGTGCAGGCCGTCATATTCCTTAATCCCGCTGCATTCTGCAGTAAAATCTATGTAGGAAATGATGGCTTTCACATCTCCGTGGGTCACTCGGTATTGAAGATCCTTGGTACGCAGCATTTCTGAGCTTGGTATGACAACAAAGCCTGCTTTAAGGGCTCCCAAGTAAACCGCATATGCTTCCGGAAACCTCGGAATAATGACAAGGATTTTATCTCCCTGTGTAAGACCCTTACTAAGTAAAGCGCTTCCAATTCTGTTCGCTCTATCAAGAAGCTGTCCATATGTAAGTTCCTGTTTTTCTCCCTGCTCATTTTCCCATTTAAGGGCTACCCGGTTTGCATCTTTTGCGTGTTTTTCAACTTCTTCTACCAAATTGTAGATTTCTGGCGCAATTAGTTCATCTCTCAGCATAAGTGACCCCTCCTTGTACTTTCTATTCGATTATACATAATAATTTAACATTTTTGAATATTATTACAAAATAACTTTGTCTTCTTAATAAAATGAAAAAAGACACGGATGGAATCCGTGTCCTGTCTTAGCTCTGTTCATTTGATTCTACTGCATTTTTTGGTTCGTTTCTTCGTTTTCTGCCTTGCTTTCTTGACTTTTGAAGCTTTTGATCCTGTTCCGGTCCCTCAGAAAACTCAGTGCGGTTGTTTTTTGTCATGATTAGCAGCCTCCTCTATATGAATTGCTCATTGAGCAAAAAAGGGCAAAGAAAAGAGCGGGGTATGATCCCCACCCTTCGTAGCCATATCTATTTAGTTCAGGTTATTTTGAAAATCCACCCATGTTTTGTTGAGCGTAAGATACTAGACGTTTAGTGATCTCACCGCCAACAGAACCGTTAGCACGAGCAGTTGTTTCAGGTCCTAAGTTCACTCCGAACTCAGAAGCGATTTCGTATTTCATTTGGTCGATCGCTTGTTGTGCGCCTGGTACTACTAGTTGGTTTGAGCTGTTGTTTGCCATGTGTTTTCACCTCCTTGTGAGTATAGATTGTGTAAAAACACATGGCTTCATACAAACTTAATTTGGTAATTGTTCACAGTTTTTAAAAGAGCTCATCGAATTCCTCTTCAGAAGCAGCAGACAATTCCACTAACTCAGTTCGTTCAACAGCTTTTAAAATCATCGGCTCAAAATCAAGAAAGCTTTCAAAACGCTGCGCTTTCTCAAGCTTTGGCTTCGTTGCCGGTGATGGAGGCGTAAAAATGGTGCAGCAGTCCTCATACGGCAAAATGGATGTATCATGCGTGCCGATCTGCTTTGCAAGAGAGATGATATCTTTTTTGTCAGAGGCAATCAGCGGTCTGATGATAGGCGTGCTCGTCACGTCGTTAATGGCAAACATGCTTTCAAGCGTCTGGCTTGCGACCTGCCCGAGACTCTCTCCTGTCACAATCGCAAGCGCGTCATGCTTCTCACGTATCTTATCGGCTATTTGAAGCATCATCCTGCGCGTGGATGTCATGACATAGCTTTCAGGAACCTGCTTTTGAATCGCTTCCTGTATCTCGGTAAATGGAACGATATGCAGTCTGATCCTGCCCCCGAAAACAGTCAGTCTGCGGGCAAGTTCAATCACCTTTTGCTTTGCCCGCTCACTTGTGTACGGCGGGCTGAAAAAGTGGACAGCTTCAAGCTCTATTCCTCTTTTCATCGCAAAATAGCCGGCTACAGGACTGTCAATTCCTCCTGAAAGCATCAAAACGGCTTTACCGCTCGCACCTGCCGGCAATCCCCCGACGCCTTCGTAATCTCTTGAAGACAGATATGCCGCTTCTTCGCGAACCTCAACCCTTACATCAATATCCGGACTGTGCACATCTACAGTCAGTCCGTCAGTATTCTTCAAAATATGGCTGCCCACTTCATAATTTATTTCATTTGTCAGCAAAGGGAATGTTTTATCCGCTCTTTTTGCGGAGACTTTAAAGCTGTCTCCTGACTTATATTGACCTTCTATTAAAGCGAGAGCACCATTTTTGATTTCTTCCAGTTCTCTTTTCGTCTTCAATACAAGACTGAAGGAGTGAATGCCGAATACGAGCGGGAGCTTCTCGAGAATCTCCTCGTGATTCTCCCCGTTCAAGTTGATATAAAGCCGGTCGCGGTTGCCCCAGTACCCCAATGCAGGATAATCAGACAGCACCGATTTGAGGTTTTGCTTCAGACAGTTTACGAACCATCTTCTGTTTTTTCCTTTAGTGGTAATTTCCCCGTACCTTACCATAATGTGCTCATACTTCATAAAACTACCTCGCAAGTTTCACTAGTTTTTTTACAGATGCTTCTAAAACGGCTAAAAACCGCTCCAGGTCCTTATCTTCTGTGTCGTACGAAAGGCTGACCCTGATGGAGCTTGAAGCAACTGACCCGCTTTTTCCCATCGCAAGCAGCACTGTGCTGCTGCGCTTTCGTTTTGAAGAGCAGGCAGAGGTGGTAGAGACATAAATCTCTTCCTGTTCAAGCATCCGCAATAGAACTTCCGCCTCTGTACCCGGCACGGAAAAGTTGATGATATGGCCGGCCGACTGCCCTGCAGGCGTGTTGATCTGAACTGTATCCATATTTGCCAGCCCGTTTAATAAGAAGTGTTTTTGCCTGTTCATCTTTTCCCGGTTCGATTTGTACCGTTCAGTCGACATTCTTAGTGCTTTTGCCATCGAAGCCGCAAGAGCAGCACTTTCCGTTCCGGAGCGTGCCTGCATTTCCTGTTCGCCTCCAGAGAGCATCGGCAGCAGTTTAACCCCTTTTTTCATATAAAGGGCACCGCATCCTTTCAAACCATGGAATTTATGGCCTGAAATCGTGCACAAATCAATATGCTTAAGCGGCAATGGAACTTTTCCTGCTCCCTGGACAGCATCCACATGAAATGCGATTTTTGGATATGACGCAAGCATTTCCCCTATTTGTTCTATAGGCTGGATGGTCCCAACCTCATTGTTTATATGCATGATTGACACCAGGATCGTGTCAGGTCTAATGGCTTCTTCTACTTTTTCTATTGTGATCATCCCGTATTCATCCGGCTGCAGGTATGTAACGTCAAAGTCAAAGTGTTCCTTTAGCTGCTTGATGCTTTCAAGGACCGAGGGATGCTCGATCTTACTTGTGATGATATGTTTTCCGTGATGTTTTCTCGCAAGAGCTGACCCTTTAACTGCCAGATTGTTCCCTTCCGTGCCGCCGGAAGTAAAAATGACTTCGCTTTCTTCGGCACCTAAAAGCGCGGCTGTCTGCCTTCTTGCCTGAGTGAGGACCTTTTCCGCTTCAGCTCCGAGGCTGTGCAGGGAGGAAGGATTGGCAAAAAACCGGGTTGCAACTTGTGAGAAAGCGTGCAATACTTCATCGTATGGTTTTGTTGTAGCGCTATTGTCCAGGTAAATCATTTCCTGCTCCTCCTGTGTACAAACGAGGATGATTTCCTCAATCTTTATAGTTTGCACGAAACAAACAATCATAATAACACAGTTTGATGAAATAAGAAATCTTTGAAAGAACATTTGACAGATTTAATTTTTAGAATATAATAAAAATTGATTTAGTCACATTTTTCGACAAATTTTTTGGCGGATGTGATAGGATGTAAACGGATACATTGTTAGTACGTATATCTCAGGGGGATTTTTTGATGTCGAATAAATCGTTAACCATAAAAGAAACATTTGTTATAGGACTGATGCTGTTTGCATTGTTTTTTGGCGCAGGGAACCTTATTTTCCCTCCGGCACTGGGGCAGCTCTCAGGAGATCACATGTGGACGGCGATTATCGGCTTCCTTATTACAGGCGTTGGACTTCCGCTTCTTGGAGTCATTGCCATCGGGCTGTCCGGAAGTGATATTCAGTCCCTTGCAGGCAGAGTCCATCCTCTGTTTGGATTCTTCTTTCCTTTTGTACTCTATCTTGCGATCGGCCCGATTTTTGCGATTCCGAGAACGGCAACGGTCACATTTGAAATTGGGGTGATTCCATATTTGCCGGAGTCATCAAGCGGCGATGGCTGGATCCTGTTCCTTTTCACGCTGGTCTTTTTCGCTGTGACGTACTGGCTGTCTTTGAACCCTACAAAGCTTGTTGATACAATCGGCAAGCTGCTTACGCCGGTCCTGCTTATAGTACTTGCCCTGATCACAGTGAAAATGCTGGTTACTCCGCTTGGAACGTTTGAGAGTCCAACGAAAGAGTACGAGAACGGCGCGTTTTTCAAAGGGTTTCTTGAAGGCTACTTGACGATGGACACACTTGCGGCACTGGTCTTTGGAATTGTCGTCATCAATGCGGTTAAAGATAAAGGAGTTACAGACAGATCTCAAATAGCAAAAATCTGCTTAAATTCAGGCCTGATTGCTGCCGGCGGACTCGTGCTTGTATATGTATCATTGGCCTATCTCGGCGCTACAAGCGTCTCGAAGATTGGTTATCTTGATAACGGCGGAGCTATTTTATCTGAATCTGTCCATTACTTATTCGGCACGTTTGGAAATGCAGTGCTTGGAACCGCCATCCTGTTTGCATGCCTGACAACAAGTATCGGACTCGTATCTTCCTGCGGCAATTATTTTTCGAAAATTTTCCCAAGTCTGTCTTATAAAACGATTACCTTCATCATTTGTCTGTTCAGTATGACAGTGGCAAACGCCGGATTAACAAAGCTGATTTCGTTTTCTGTACCTGTTCTTGTGGCGTTATATCCTCTTGCCATTGTGCTGATTGCTTTATCTTTCTTCCACTCCTATTTCAAAGGAGCAAACGAAGTTTATCTTGGAAGCCTGCTGTTTACATTTGTGATAAGCGTTGCTGACGGCCTGAAAGCGGGAGGGCTTCTTCCTGCAGGACTGGACGCCTGGATGAAAGGAAATGTTCCACTGTTTGAATATGGAATTGGCTTTATCGTCCCTGCTGCTGTCGGCGGCCTTCTGGGATACATCTATTCCTCATTCAGAACGGCATCTGCTTCACCAGACAGCCAGAGAAAATAGTTGAACAGACATAAAAAATCCCGCACCGTTGAAGGTGCGGGATTTTTTATTTGGACGTCTGCTCTTCCAGCATGCTTTGAAGCTTTGAGAGCGAGCCCGGCTCAACCTGTTCCAAGGCTGCAGCTGCTTTATCAAGCGATTTTGTATATTCATAATTGCGGAAGTGATCTTCCGCTTCTTTCAGCTGTTCAGCGAGCGTACCATTTCTTCTCCGGTACTTGTTGCCGTACTGAATGACTTTCTCTGTCAGGTAGACTTGTTCGATCATCTCGTCTGACTGTCTTGAAAAAATTTCAATATGGGCAGTCGCTTCTTCAAGAATTCGATTCACTTCAATCATGTTAAGCGGGATTTCTTCAAGCTTTCGGCCAGCGTCTCCAAGCGAACGCTTCGCCTCTTTCAAAAGTTCTGCAAGATTCGGCGGCAGTCCCGGTACGTTGCTTTTTTGAATCTTCCGGCTTGCTTCATAAAGCTGTTTTCTTCCTTCAACAAGAGCTGCCCTTGCTTCTCTTTCTTCTTTCCTTAATGCAAGGAGCATTTCACTGAATTCCTGGTGCTCTGCACGCACTTCTTCAATTTGACTTTGGAGCTGCTCGAGCTCCTCCTTCAAAATGGAATGGGCCAGCTGTTCGGACTGAAGCTTGTTCTGGATAAGAGAAAACTGTTTGCACAGCGCTGAAATCTGTTTTTCAATTTTTCGGCGGCGGTCAAGGTCAACTTCTGAAATCTGGTAGCTTTCTTTGACAAGTTCCGCTTCTTCTTCTGTTTCCTGGCGCTTTTTAAGAAGATCTGCCAGCTGCTCATCTATTTTTACAGCAGCCGTCTGGACGAAATGATGGGCGAGTACTTCTTTTTCAAGCAAGTCGTAAAAAGTATCAATCGCTTCCTGCATCTCTTCTATATTTTCTTTTACTTCCAGTGTCTCGCCTTGAGCAAGAAGGGCCATATACGCCTCTAGCTGTTTGTTCATTTTTTCAAGCTCTGTCTCAAGCTGGATATGTTTCAGGTGGAATCCGTTCTCAAGCATTTCCTGATAGCCGTCTGACAGCTCTGAAAGCTGATTCGGAATGACAGTCTGACATTCTGCGAGCAGCTTTGGAATTTCATCAATTTTCTCAAGCAGAATATGGATCTCGTCCTTTTGCCCCAGAAGGATTTCACGGGCTGCAAGGTAATTCCCTTCTTCTGTTTCCGCTTCAAACTGCTTAAGCGCCTCAGTGATCTCTGCAAGCTTGATCTCAAGCGCTGCATGCGACTTTCCGAAGGTATGGCTGTGAGCCAGAAGCGTCTTCTTCGCTTTTTTGACTTGTGTTCTTACCTCTTCGATTTCTGTGCTGTTTTTCTCTTCACTCGTAATCAGTTCATTGATCTCAGAGATGATGATTTCAATTGATTCATCCACAAGCTTAAGCGTTTTCTCGATATGTTCAAGCACTTTTTTCGATTTAGTAAAGCGGTACTTGTCCGCGTAATCCTCTGCATCAAACAGGAGCTCCTCTACTTCCGGAAGCTGGGCTGTCAGGATTTCGTCCCACTCTTTTCTCCACCGCTCAAATAATTCTTCCGCCTGTCCTGTCATCTTTAGATCTTTGACCTTCGAAAGCTCATCTGCAATCGACCGGTTCATGATCTCGATTTTCAAGGCTTCCAGCCGGTCTACTTCTTTGTAGATATTTCTTCTGATTGCGTAGCCGACTCCAAATAAAACCAGCAAAATGACAATAAGTCCAATAACGACTTCCATAGTGAGCCCCCTCGTTGTGTTCCAGCAAATCGTCATAACAAGGTATAATATATTTATATGAATGTAAGTAACGATTGTCGAATTTTCATATGTAATCTGATCATTGTACGGTTAAATGTTTTTTCATTGTATTTATGATACCATGTAAACGACAATTTTTGACCGGTATTTTAAATTTTTTTGCACAATTTATCGCCATATTTCGCGGTACTTGAGAGGGGATTTTCTGCATGAGAAAAAAAGACGGACATGTACATACGCCATTTTGCCCGCACGGCTCTGATGACAGCCTTGAAATGTATGTTGAAAGGGCTTTGAGTGAAGGGTTTGAGGAACTGACTTTTACAGAGCATGCCCCTCTTCCGGAAGGGTTTGCAGATCCTGTTCCGGGGAGCGACAGTGCTATGAGCCATTCTGAATTGGAGGATTACATTACCCGGGTCACTTCTGTAAAAAAGACCTATTCCGGACATATAAAAATCAACCTCGGCTTTGAAGTGGATTACATCCGCGGGTATGAAAAGGGGACAGAAAGTTTTCTAAACGACTATGGCCCGTTCATGGATGACGGGATTTTGTCTGTTCATTTTCTGAAGCCCGGCAGCGAATATCAATGCCTTGATTTTGACAGTGATACCTTTTTAAAAATGGCCGAATCGGCCGGCGGCGTAAAGAAGCTGCATGAACTTTACTACGAGACCCTGATTGCTGCAGTTAAATCAGAGCTTGGTCCTTATAAGCCGGGCAGGCTGGGACATCTGACGCTTATAAAAAAATTCCAGAAAGCATTTCCTGCTGAGTTTGACCTAAAAGACATGCAGCTGTCCCTTCTTTCTGCTGTTAAAAAGAACGAGATGGAGCTCGATTTTAATACAGCAGGACTCAGAAAAGAACTTTGCGGCGGGATCTATCTTGACGGATGGATGATCAAGGAGGCAAAAAAACAAAACATCCCTCTCATATACGGGTCTGATGCCCATAGTGCAAAGGATGTTGGAGCACACTATTTTCATTATGAGGAGGCCCTGGTCTGATTGGCCGGAATCCTTACACGATTGCTTCCTTCTTTGAAGGATCGCATAAAAGATGGTCAATCCAGATTTCAATTTCGTGAAAATACTGTTTCACAAAATAGGATTCATGGGTTTGAATATAGAGCACTTCGCTCATATATTGCGGCTGAAGGTACGGCATGTTCAGAAGGCTCTTCAGCTGCACAAGAATGTGGGCCATCGGTGCTTTCCGGAACTGTCCGGAGCGGATGCCCTCTTCAAGAATGGCTTTAAAAAAGTACTTTTCTTTTGTGAGATACGTTGTCATCACTTCTCTGATCAACATTGAATCGAGGGTTACTTCTCTCAGAACAAATCGTGCAAGTTGACGGTTTTCATGCTGATAGTTTAGAATATCCCCAATCAAGAGAAGCAGGCAGTTTTTTGGTGTTTCTCGGCTCAGGCGGAGATAGCCTGTTTCAATGACTGAAAGGTATCCTTCATAATACTTTGAAACCAAGTATTCCAGAAGGCCGCCCTTTCCATTAAAGTAATAGGAGATGTGAGCAACATTGACATTCGCTTTTTTGGCAATTTCCCTTACGGATGTGCCGTTAAAGCCCTGTGTGTTGAACAGTGCTACAGCTGCATCGATGATCTTTTCTTTCGTTTGATTGGAGGCGTTCGGCTGCACTGGCATAAATCTCACCCCTTTCATCATTACTTTGTACATTCAAGAAAATAGGAAGATATCCTCTATTCTTTTATCGACAAAGTTTGTCCGCGCGCTCTAATACGCGTGAAAAATACACAAAGGTGGGGAAATATCGTGTTTCATGTCGAAAAATACAGCGGGAAACAAGAAGAAAATTACGAAATGCTCATTAAGCAGCTGAAGGCTTTGCTCGATGGAGAAAAAGATGCGATCGCCAATCTGGCCAATGCGTCGGCTCTTTTAAACCAGTTTCTTACGGAAATCAATTGGGTCGGTTTTTACCTTTACAAAGACAGCGAGCTTGTTCTCGGCCCGTTTCAGGGACTGCCGGCATGTGTAAGAATACCTGTCGGAAGAGGCGTGTGCGGTACCGCTGCACAAAACCGCAAAACAGAGAGAGTGGCGGATGTCCACGCTTTTCCGGGACACATTGCCTGTGATGCCGCATCTCAGTCTGAAATCGTCGTCCCGATGGTGAAGGACGGGGAGTTAATCGGCGTCCTTGATATTGACAGTCCGATTAAAGACAGATTCAGCGAGCTTGACCAAAAGTATCTGGAGAAGTTCACGGAAACGCTTGTTGATTTTCTGTAAGTTTTCAACTTAAATGACGACAAAATGCCCGAGAGCTTCATAGCCTCTCGGGCATTTCAACTTTATAAAGCATCCAAAGCCTGGTTCAGATCATTCCAGATGTCTTCCACATTTTCAAGGCCGACAGACAGCCTCACAAGATTGTCGCTGATGCCCATCTCATGCCTTTCTGCTTCCGGTATAACCGAATGGGTCATAGTGGCAGGGTGCTGAATCAGACTCTCCGCATCACCCAGACTTACAGCGATTTTAATAAGATTCAGCGCGTTCATAAACCGCTGGACCTCCAATTTGCTCTCTTCTTTTAACGTGAACGAAATCAATCCGCCGCCTTTTTTCATTTGCTTCCTGGCAATGCGCGTTTCCTCAGAGTCACCGATAAATGGATACACAACCTGCCCGACTGCAGGATGCATCAGCAGTCTCCCGGCAATTTCAGCAGCACTCTCACAATGCCGGTCCATTCTGACTGGGAGAGTCTTCAGCCCTCTAAGCAAAAGCCATGCATCAAACGGAGACATAATGGCCCCGATATCTTTCCTTTCAGTCATGGCAAGCTTTTGAATGTACTCTTTATCCCCTGCAGCAAATCCGCCGATCACATCTCCATGACCGCTGATGTATTTAGTGGCGCTGTGAAGAACGATATCACAGCCGTGAGAAAGCGGCTGCTGAAGGTACGGCGAGCAGAACGTATTGTCCACCACGACGCGAAGCCCATGAGCTTTAGCAGCTTCTGCAACGGTTTGAAGACTGATGATCTGCATCGTTGGATTAATTGGTGTTTCAATATAAATAAAGGCAGTTTCCGGTCTGATCTCTTTTTCAATCTCTTCTTTAGAAGAAAGCTCAGAAAACGAATAAGTCACGCCAAATTTTTCTTTTAGCATGTTCAAAAGGCCAAACGTACAGCCGTAGATCCCTTTTGAGCAAAGAATGTGAGAACCTGTTCTCACCATTGACATCATGACGGCAGAGACCGCCCCCATGCCTGATCCAAAAGCAAGTGCTGCTTCTGCCCCTTCAAGAGATGCAATCTTTTGTTCAGCCAGCTGAACCGTCGGATTGCCGAGTCTTGAATAGATGTGTCCTTCTTCCTCTCCCGAAAACCTCCGCTCTCCACTTTCCGCCTTGTCAAAGACAAAAGTGGCCGTTTGATAAAGCGGCGGAGCCAGACTGTTATATGGATCTTTCATCTTTTCCTGACTGTGAATCACCTTTGTTTCAAATTGATATTCCTTCCCCATGTCTTTTCCCCCTTAAGCTGCTGCCTTCCATATCATATGACAAATCAACTAATTTTGAAAGCGCTTTCTTATTTTCGTAAAAAAAGAAGAGTCAGGAGGTCTCGTGCATGACCTCTGATTCTTCATAAAAGACTGCGCAGTTCTTTCCGTTTTCTTTTGCTTTGTAAAGCGCCTGATCTGCTCTTCTTATCATTCTTTTCAGAGATTCAGGCTCCTCTGCCGTCCAGTGGGCAACGCCGCACGAAATCGTAACAGATGGAAAAGTCTCATTCTGTACAGAATCAACTATGCGGTTCGCAAGTTCGATACCGTAACGCGGGTCAGCCTGCGGCAAGTAAACGGCAAGCTCCTCACCGCCCCATCTGGCTCCAACGTCACTTTCTGTGATGCTGTTCATAATGATGCCTGCCACCTGAATCAAAATGTCATCCCCTGTCTGATGCCCGTGCGTATCATTAACGGTTTTAAAATCATCAATATCCATCAAGATAAATACTCCCTGGCTGTCCGTTTTAAGAGAGTGCTGAACCGAATCATCCAGATAATTTCGGGAATACAGTTTTGTAAGATGGTCTGTAATGACCAGCAGTTCAAGTTCTTCTCTCAGCATGGAGTTCATTAATGCAAGCGTTGAATGGTGAATAAGGGACTGCATCAATTTAAACATTTCAAACGTGAAAGCATACGGATTCCTATGCAGAATAACAGCGAAACCCTTCAATTCATCCCTTTGAACCATCGGAATGGCAATCAAGGAAGAAAAAGCGGCATCTTTCACCTTTAAGTCTCCAATGAATACTCCTTCAAGTTCCTGCCTTACTCTGCGCTCTGCAATTTCCAGATAAAAAGAAGCTTCTGCCGTATGAAAAAACGACGTACTGCCTGGAAGCATCCTCGTCCCTTCGCTGCTTGTATAGAAAAAGCCCGTCTCATCAGCAGAAAAAGAACGGATCATCCGGTCAGACATAAAGGTCATCGTATCAATGAGCCTTAAATTTTTGTTGAGTTTGTGCGATGTCTCATTGATGAGCTGCAAATCGGAAACAAGTTTTTTCGACTGTTCGTAGAGCTTGGCATTTTCAAGAGCATGACCGGCAGCTTCAGCAAGTGAAGCGGTCATCACCGTTTCATCCTCGTCCAGTTCAGACCGGTTCTGCTGAGTAACCTCGACTACACCGTAAATGCCCTGGTTCCCTTTAAGCGGCGCATACAAAACAACCTGGTTTGAAGACTCAGAGGCATCCCATTTAATCTCTCCGGTCAAATAGGCTTCCATCGCGCTCTCGCTGCCTGTCCCTTCGTAATCAAACTCTTTCACGGGCAGCTGATGGCTGCTGTCACTGTCGTGTGATAAAAATAAATAAAAAAGATAGTCAGGAAACATTTTCTGAAGAGATAAAATCAATTGATTTAACACTTCATCCTTATTCATAGTCGCATGAAGCCTTTTAGTAAGCGCATAGAGCTCCTGATAGTTTTTTTCCATATCCGTTTTCTTCTGAAGGCGCTGAAAGTGTGCAAGAAAAAGACTGCATTCTTTAATTAGAAGTCTATAAAAATCTTCATCAAAGACGTGTTCCTTCTCGGTTACAGAAAGCAGAAATCCCTCAGAAAGCATAAGGTCGACCCTTGACTCTGTCCGCTCGATCAACGAGCGCTTCTGTCTGAAGGGCACCGTGTGGTAGGAATGCGAACTTGCAGCAATCAACAGGTACTGATCCTCTTTGCGCTTAAAAAAAGAAACATACTCTGCACTTAAATATGATTGGAGGCAGCTGACAGCATATTCCGCTGCATGTCTGCTGTACGGACGTGCCTGACTGCTGATATAATCAAAAAAAGAACTTTTAATGGATAGTAGTATGTATTCAGAATGACTTGTCACAAAAATCCCCCGTATGTCCGAATCAGCTTTCGTTCCTTCATTGTAACATATATTTTTTTCCAATTTATTAACCGAATGTGTTTTTTCCTCTATTTGTATTATCGTCTTTTCTGATAGATTGTTGACTTTCCAATATCAAAATTATATAATGGTCGTTGTGTAAAATAAATATTCGCAGCCTATTGATACCACTGCTGTGATTTCATTTTGTTCCTCTGTGACGAGGTGTATCGTGTAACTCTCTGCTGCTGGAGCGAGGATATATGAAAACAAAATGTGCACTCAGTCAGGGTCAGTCTGTTTTTATTTTATGCCAAATAAAAACATGTAAGGAGGAGACATCTATGTCTCGTTATACAGGTCCAAGTTGGAAACTTTCCCGTCGTCTGGGAATTTCATTAAGCGGAACAGGTAAAGAATTAGAAAAGCGTCCATTCGCACCAGGTCAGCACGGCCCGACTCAGCGTAAAAAACTTTCTGAGTACGGCTTACAGCTTCAAGAAAAACAAAAGCTTCGCCACATGTTCGGTGTGAACGAGCGTCAATTCCGCAACACATTTGACAAAGCTGCTAAAATGACTGGTAAACACGGTGAAAACTTCATGATTCTTCTTGAATCACGTCTTGACAACGTTGTTTATCGTTTAGGCCTAGCTCGCACTCGCCGCCAGGCACGCCAAGTTGTTAACCATGGCCACATCATGGTTGATGGAAGCCGCGTAGACATTCCATCATTCCAAGTGAAGCCAGGTCAAACAATCACACTTCGCGAAAAATCTCGCAACCTTGACATCGTTAAAGAATCAATCGAAGTAAACAACTTCGTTCCTGATTTCCTAACTTTCGATGCTGACAAATTAGAAGGTACTTTCACTCGTCTTCCAGAGCGCTCTGAAATGCCTGCTGAAATTAACGAAGCTCTTATCGTTGAGTTCTACTCTCGTTAATCTGTTTCGAACCCCCTTATCATGTTGTTTTTACAACATGTCAGGGGGTTTTTTGTTTTATCTTCTCTGCAAATTCAGTCATGCTTGCACGATCAGACGTTTTTGATACAGCTGCCTTTCTTCCAAAGAAGACAGAAATGACTACTATAAATGCTGTTAATACTGTCACCGTTGTGATAGATTCGCCCAAAAAGAGAGCAGCAAACCCTATCATCAAAAACGGCTGTAAATATTGCAGCTGGCTGATTCGTGCAATCCCCCCTGCTGCCATCCCGCCATACCAGGCAACATAGGCCAAAAACTGGCTTACAACTCCCAAATAGAGCAAACTGACCCAAGCCTGCCATGGAACACGCAGCATTTCCACAGACATCTCCATCGCTACAGGAATCAGGAAAAAAGGCGCACCTATTACAATAGCCCAGGCAATAACTTGCCAGCTCCCCATTTCCTTTGACAGCTTTCCTCCTTCAGCATAACTCAGTCCCAAAATAAGAATGGCTGCTAAGAGTCCTGCATCCTCTAATTGAAGTTTTCCCAGACCCAAATACATCGCATATGCAATGACCGCTCCCGAACCAATGAAACTTGCAATCCAAAACCTCAGAGAAGGACTCTCTCCTGCTCTAAACAGGGCGAAACCCGCTGTTGCCAATGGCAGTAATGCCAATTCCACTGCTCCGTGCGAAACCGGGAGGGTCTTCATTACCCATGTAGTCAGTAAAGGAAAGCCTAACACAGCTCCTGCTGCAACAATGAAAATACCTTTCAGCTGCTTAAGGTCAGGTGCTTTTTCCTTTCGGACGAGCAGTATTACTCCCGCCAATATGGATGCAATGATTGTTCTTCCTAATCCCACAATCGTTGTGCTGAAATATTCAACTGCTATACCTGTAGCGGGCAGAGTTAAACTAAAGCAGATGACACCCGTTAACCCCAACAGTAACCCCATTTTTTCTTGCTCCATTTTGTCTCCTCCTTAAATTATCCAGAAAAATGAGGACAATTCAGATATAATCACATACTATTAGAAACAGATAACGGATACCATTGCTGTTTGCCGCATCTGTCAGGGTACAGTTGTTTTTAAGGAGGGCGGAACGAGATTGAATCTAAAATATCTTAAACTCGCAGAAGATATTAAGGGTGAACTTAAAAAAAGAAATTTACCTGCCGGCAGTAAACTTCCTTCTATCAGAAGACTGTCTGAGGAATATAACTGCAGTAAAAATACGGTCATAAAAGCATTCAATGAACTAGAAAAAGAACACTTGATATACGCAATCCCCCAAAGCGGCTATTACCTAGTAAACGAACCAAAACTGCCAGACAATCAACCTGGTACAATAGATTTCTTATCCGCTGGCCCAGATAAACAGCTTTTGCCCTACAAGGAATTTCAGCATTGCATCAATCAGGCAATAGAAACATACAAGGAAGAGATTTTTACATATTCAGATCAACAAGGCCTGCTTGCGCTGCGTAAAGAACTTGTAAACAACTTTCAATATAATCAGGTTTTTACATTTGTTGAACGTGTAGTTATCGTTTCAGGTTCACAGCAAGCCATACATTTGCTGACTGCCCTGCCATTTCCTAATGGCAAAAAAAATATTCTGATTGAACAGCCAACGTATTTCGGTATGATTGAAACGCTCAAAGTAAATCAGGCTAAAGCCTTTGGCATTGAACTATCCATGACTGAAATTGATTTAGAACAAATTGAATATCACTTTAAAAACAACGATATAAAGTTTTTTTATGTTATCCCGAGATTTCATAATCCCCTCGGACACTCTTATACGAATGATGAGAAGAAAAAAATTGTGGAGCTTGCAAATAAATACGATGTTTATATTGTTGAGGATGATTTCCTGGGTGAATTGGAACGAAATAAAAAAGCGGACCCGTTTTTCGCTTTCGATCCTTCTGGAAGAGTCATTTATATTCAAAGTTTTTCTAAAATTTTTCTGCCAGGCCTGAGGATTGGAAGCGTTATACTGCCCGGCAATTTAGTTGGAAATTTTTTGCGCTATAAATTTAGTGCTGACTTTAACAGCCCTGTCCTTTCCCAAGGCGCCCTCGACATTTATTTAAAAAGCGGAATGTACCGCAGTCATTTAAAGAAAATAAAAGAAGTATATTTTCATAGGATGAACCTGTTGAAACAATCTTGCGGACAATTTCTTCCCAAGGGAATCCATTATACTAAGCCAGATTCAGGATTTTATCTTTCTATCTATTTACCGAACAACATTTCATCAAAAAAACTCGCCCTATTACTTTCTGAGCAGAAGGTTCTTTTAGATGATACACACAGAATGTTTCTCCCAGAATTTAATAAAGACAATCTCATTCGTTTATGTATTTCCCAGGTGCATGATCAGGAAATAATACGAGGCGTGAAAAAGATAAATGAAGCTATTACAGCATTTGACAATAAAAAACCTCATGCCATTTACCCTCACAACTAAAAAGGAGTCCATGCTTGATTTTTGGGTTTTGAGGGCTTCCTTCAGTATGGTTACATGATTAAACCCACTCTACAATTGCGGAGTGGGTCTTAGTCTGCTGTTATAGGTACTAGTCCACCCGAAATCCGGATTGTACCGCGCAGCAAATGACACTTCTTTGTATTTTTTTCAAGCAGCAGCTAATCACACTAAAGTTTTAGAGATAGTAAAAGGCAATCCTTTTTAATGAGAGGTTGCTTAAAACGATTACTTTTCAATTGGCTTCTGTCTGGTCCACTATTACCTTACCATTCTCGTCTAACAAAGGTGTGAGAGTGCAGCCTTGCGCACTCCATGTGTATAAATAGTTAACACCTGTTTGACGGTCAACCCATATAGATATTAGGCTCCCCTGCTGAGAAGTTTGGATCAGCTTTTCATCAAAACGTTTATCATCTTTTTTAATGAACATTATTTTTCACTCCTTATAAATACTTTTAAATACCTAATCTCCTTTCTCCTTTAGTGATTAGATCAATACTGTATGCCACATTATTCTATACAGTGAATTTTTTTCCTGCATGTAACAATCCACTATTTTTCTTCTGCATGTTACTTCGAGTTTTCTGCGTGATCGAAAGCAACAGTTACATCTCCAGCTCCTGCAGCTTGAGCAAAACGCGATGCGTCCTCAATAAATCCCATTCTTGTGTACTGATAAGTACTCGAGAAACTTTCATAGAACAGCACTAGACAGTTATCACCATACAGCATAATATCTCCTGCCCGAATCTCTCCCGGCCTTTCGGAGTCTTCAGGAAGGGCATTTGAAAAATTGTAGAATTATTCATTGCGATTATGATCGTTCATATTAATACGCCGAAACTAAAGCTTTTATAGATTGGTGTTCTGAGGGAGATTCTACGCTGCAACAGAGGTATGAAATGTTTATCGAACGCAATGCGAGTGTAGAGGCTCAAATCGAGGAATTGAAAAAAAAAGACTATGGAAATCATTCATCATAAATGCTGGTATTACAAGACTGCGATGGACGCAGGAACAGAGAAAATTCATAAAGAAAACGACTAAGCACGACTTGAAAACTGCCTTTATTTTATCTTTAATAGGATGGAACAAAGGCAGTCTTTGTCTCTTTGAATCGCCAACCGTTTTTTCTAAAACTATGCATAATTCACTCTCTTCCCCTTCACACCGGCAGATAAAATGTTGTCCACCTTAAAGATCCTCACCTGCTGCTTTGAAAAACAGTACGCCTTTACATAGCTGCCGCGCATTTCCCTCACAGCAATTGTTCTCTGGGTCAGAGCTCCTTTTTCAGAAAGATAAATAATTTCAATCGGAAGCTTCTGATTTATCGACCTCTCAAATAATCCGTTCATGTTGTCAGCTCCTTTTCTCTCCCTATATTATATGCAAACACATGTTCGTTTACAACTTTTTGGGTGAGAATTTGGAGTGTGAATTTTGGAACTAAAAAGATACGATGAATCGCTTTCTTTTTTTAAAGATAGCCCACTCTTTATATCCGATTTCTTTTAACCGCTTTTGAACTTCATCAAATTCATCACCAACGCGGTCTGCTGAATGGGCATCTGATCCGAATGTTACTTTGACACCATGAAACAGCGCTCTTTCCAGAATTTCATCGGCCGGGTACCATCCGCCGCAATATTTATTTTTCCCAGAAGTATTTACTTCAATTGCGATTTCAAACTGCGATAAAATAGATAATGTTTGATCAATGGCGTTCGTCTGAATGAGAGAAAATTCCGGATAATATCCTTTCATAGCATCAATGTGGCCCAGAATTTGAAAAACACCGCTTCGGGCAGACTGTTGAATTAATTCATAATAGTTATTTTTCGTTTGTATCTTCTCCTTAATTGAAAGTCCCTCCCAGCGGTTTTTTTCAAAGATATTTCGTCCATCAACATGGTGAACAGAACCAATAATATAGTCAAATGGGTATTTCTCATATTGCCGTTTATATAACTCAATGTGTTCGGGAAAAAAATCAGATTCTACACCTAAAAGTACTTCGATTTGTCCTTTAAATTCATTTTTCAATTCAAGAATCTCTTCTACATAGGCTGGAAAATGACTATTTGCCATCGAGATATGCGGAAAAAGGTGATCTTCTTCACTGTAGAAATACGGTGAATGGTCTGAGATTCCTATCATATTGAATCCCTTTGTTATAGCTGACTGAATGTAGTCCCTGATTGATCCCTCTGCATGACCGCACCTTTTATGATGCGTATGGTAGTCAAATTTCAATTAATACACCTCCTTTTATTAGTTTACCAATTTTTCACTCAGCCAAAAAGCCACCCCTTTTAAGGATGGCTGATCATTAATAGATAGAAGAATAAACGATGTTGGCTATTTCTTTTGAAAGCGGACCTGTACTCGGGTAATTTCCATTTAAAAGTTGGCCGTTATTTTGTTTATTGGTCAGGATAATGATTTGAAGATCGTACTGCGGATCAATGATCATCTGTGTTCCTGTAAAACCAGTGTGACCGAAGGCTTTCTCTGAATAATGGTCCCCCATATACCAGCTTTTTGCTTTCTCAAAGCCGTAACCTTGACCAAACATCTGATCGGTAGTGAACGTTTCAACTGTTTCCTTATCGTAAATTTTTGTTTTTCCATATGCTCCGCCATTCAACATGACTTGTCCAAGTACCGCTAAATCCTTTGCAGTAGAAAACAACCCGGCGTGTCCGGCAACACCGCCGTTCGCATAAAAACTGTTCCCGTCATTCACTTCTCCGATAAGTGTGTAGTTTCTCCAGTAAGGAAATATGTCTGGATCTTCTGCTACAAAGTACCCGAAATTCGGGTCATCAATCATCTTATACTCGTATGGATTTCCCCAAGACGTAGCCGCAATTCTATTTCTTAAGTTTCCATCTGGTGTAAACATCGTATCTTTCATTTTAAGAGGCTTGTAGATTTGTTTTTCTAAATAATAATCTAACGATTGATTTGTTATCTTTTCAATAATAAAACCAAGTGTTAAAAAGCTAAAATCACTATATTTCCTTTGTGTTCCAGTTTCATATTCAAGTTCTAGTCCGTTTATATATTCGAGCACATCATTTGAGTTTCTTGCATAGAGGTAAGTAGGGTACCATGGGGTTAATCCTGAAGTATGTGTTAATAAATCTGCTATGGTAACATGTCCTTTGCCCTTTTGAGCAAACTGTGGAATATATTTCTTAACAGGGTCTGACAGGTCAAGCTTTCCCTCAAAATTAAGTTTCATAATTCCCTGAGTGGTTCCCATTACTTTCGTAACGGAGGCTAAATCAAAAATCGTATTTTTCTTCATTTTATGAGGATGTTCCAAAAGATTTCCCATATCATATTTTTGAGAATACCCGTATGCCTTTTCTTTTACTATCCTTCCGTTTCTGGCAACGAGAACAACAGCCCCCGGCGTAATGCCGTCTTCAATTGCCCGATATACCGCACGATCAATCTCGCCGAGAACCTTTGGATCCATTTTTTGTTTTAAAGGAGTTCCATACATAAGTTTTTCAGACCTATATTCATTTGCAGAAACATCTGTTTGCGCTACTGCGAAAAATAGAAGACATATAAGCAAATAGACTACATACTTCTTCATTTTCATTCCCCCTCGTTAAATTGTGATGAGTATCTCCTTTAAAAAACTTTTTCCGTATTCAGGAGATGGAAGATTCATATATTCTGCCATTGTAGCTGCAATATCAGCCATTGTTTCTCTTTCTCCTATTGAGACAGGCTTTACGTTATTCCCTATTACAAAGATCGGAGTTTGTTCTCTTGTATGATTAGAATGACCGATCGTCGGATCGTTCCCATGATCTGCTGTAACAATTAATAGGTCATCATTCTCAAGCAATGAACAGAATTCCTCAAGAAATGCATCTGATTCCTCAAGTACTGAGCGATACCAGTCACTGTCCTGTTTATGTCCAGCAAGATCCGTTTCCTGAACATTAACAAGAAAAATGGCGTTATCTTCAGCATTACGGTAGCTTTCCAGGAAAGATTTTAAAACACTGGCAGTTTCCACAGCAGGGTTACTGAACCCCTTTGCTTGTATGACATCTGCGGTTTTACCGATACGGTAAACGGGATAGCCTTCCATTTCCGCTATGTGTGCAAATTGCCTGCTGTAATCTACACCATAACCAAGATGCATTACCTGATAGCCTTCTCCGTAAACTTCAGCATTCGGGCTGTCTATTCCAAACTGGCCTGTGGGAAGTTTTCGTGCTGCTGCTAATATCTTCTTAACAGACGTTTTTTCATTCCCAAAAACAATAACCCTGCTTGTATCAACACATTTTCTTACTGCTCTTGCAACCTCACATGCTTTCTCAAACTGAATTTGATTTAAATCACAAATCAAGTTAATAATATTTCCCGGTGCTGACTCCAGATTATCTCCAATTACAATACTGCCGTTTACTAATAAAATTGGAGAATTGGAAAAGGGATGTTCTACAAGATATCCCTTTTCTGTAAGTGAGAATTTTATATCCCTGGCTACCTCTTTCATGAACCTTTTCTGAGGGACAGCAGGCTTACTCCCCATCAGTTCCTGATGTCCCATAAACGTGTCGGCACCAGCGTGGGCAAGATTGCTTTTTCCGTATGCAGCTATCGGTCTGCCCTCTCCATGCGTCAGCCGGTTCAGACCCATTTTATAAAGAAAGGGAATATTTAAGTCAGTGGATTCTTTCAAATGAAGATAAGTGTTTGCATAAATGTCCTCAGGTTTTACATTGGCACAATCTTTCATAGCCCCGACTCCAAAACCATCAAGAATAAATAACGATACTCTTCCCATTTCTCATACTCCCCTTCTCTGAAAGTGGACTAGTTCAGGAGTTTTAGAATCTGTATTTTTAATAAATGCGACATGGGATCTAGTAACAAATATCTGTGTGCGGAAAGCATATAATACGGGATCTCCCACTTTCATATTGGAGTTCCTGGTTAAGCTGCCGTAATAATCAATGTTCTCAGGTGAAGCATACTCTGCAATTGCTTCTCTATTAAGTCTTTCTCCAAATAAGGCTTTAGACATGTTGGATCGGGCATAAAAGCCGCCGGCAATAGTGTAGGCATGCTCCTCATCCATATGAGAGATTTCTGACAAGTACGCAATACTTGGAATTTCCAGAAGATCCTCATTATAAGCATGAAGCGGAGTAGTTCCTGTCAGCGCATGACCAGGCTCTCCATGTGTAATACCAACTTTTTTTAACATAGGTATTGTTTCACAACTTGTTGAGCTGGGAGCATTCAAATGAAGCACTTTAATACCCTGATTTAAAAGGGTATCTCTTGCTTTAAGTATCGTTTGCAAATTACTGGTGAATTCGAAACCATCCTTTTCACTATTCAGCTGCATAACGGGAAAGCAGGTCAGTCCAATCAGGTTTATCCCCTGAAGCTTTTTTAGTTCTCTAACACTATAATCTAATTGCTCTAGTGAAAATCCTCCGTACTGACCAGGGAATATAAGATCATCTTTGCTGATCACTCTTAAAATGACGTCTTGTTTCAAACCAAACTTAATGGCCGACTTAGAAAGCTGAACGGCCTTTTCCAGAGAAAACAGCGTGATTACTTCAGGTTTTAATTTTGTAAGAACCGTATCCCATTGATATTGTCCAGGCTGTACAAGATGTCCCAGGTTCCCGATGTTGCAGCCGGCTTCAAAAAGATTAAACGCTTCATCAATATCAACAGCAACCGCTTGCTTTATTCCATTTGCCTGAATGATCCTCCCGATAAATCCGCTTCGTCCAATCTGCTTGGTCATGTAATATAGCTGCAGCCTATTACTTTCAGCCGTTTTAGCTAAAGAGCGAACATTCTTCTCCACCGAATCTAAATCAATTACATAGGTATTGGGAGGAATAACGCCACTTTTATGCAAAATGGCAGCTGCGTTTATTAATGCAGGGTTTCGTTTGCGTAGCACGTCTATAAACAAAGCTGTTCAACCCCTCACAGCCTCTTTAACTGCCAGACCCAGTATTCTTAATACCGTTTCGGCTGAGGCTTTCATTGGATTAATTCTTAAGCCGCACTCTTTCAGATGCGGTTCACTTTCAAGGAAACTTCCTGAAACACGATAAATCATCGGCATAATCTCATACTTTGATTCCGCACCGACCGGATAAGTTGCTGCTCCAAATAAGGAAGCTTTTTCAATAACTAAAGGAGCTATTGGATCGGTGAGAACGGCAATGACATTCTTGGATTGGGAATTGGTTATATAAGCTTCTTTAATAAAAGGGTACGAACCGTTATTGAGCAAACTGCAAAGTTTCTCGACCTGTTGATTTTGAATAGCGAGCATAACAGGAGCCATTGTCATTGCCCTTAGAAGTTCATGTGCTTCCGGTCCCTGTACCTGTCCTCCGCCCGAATAATTAGTTTTATGGATTTTTTCGATAATTCCTTTAGAACCGAGAATCACGCCAATCCCTTCTGGACCCAGCAATTTAAATCCTGAAAATGTAGAAATGTCTGCTCCATATTCCACCCCAATTCCTTTCATTTTCATCGCACAATAATTGTCATCCACTACAATCAGAATATCCGGCCTCGTTCTTTTAACTAAGGCAATAATTTCCCTCAAATCATAGATATCTTCTAGCTGCTGCCTTGCGTGCTGGATATAAAAAACTTTGATGTTATGGTGAGCTCTTAGCGTTTGTTCAACATCTTCCATCTTGTTGTAATCTACAATTTCTTGCCTTAATCCCATTAATCTAAAGGTTTCTTTTGTTGTCATATACATTGGAGCCTTGTGAACAATAACAGAGTCACCCGGCCCTGCAACCATACTGAGCGCAATTCTGATTGCCCCTGATCCGCTTCCCCTGACAAGCGAACAATCTTCCGTGTCAAAAACGCCAGCAAGAACTTTTTCAACAGCCGCAGTTGTTTTAGGGCGGCTGAAATCAGGATTTAATCCTACATCTCCTGTCTCAAAAAATGCATTATTGGTAAACACTTTTGTCATTTGATTGACCAATTTGAATTGAAGAGCGATCGCCTCATCCATTGTTCGGTTAACAAGTACTGAGTCTGCATATTTAAGCGCCACTTATATCAACCTTTCTATCCGATGCTGAATGCCTTTTGAGGATTTTCTACAAGTAATTTTTTTATAACTGCACTGCTGACGCCACGCTTTTTTAATTCAGGTACAAAAGTTCGAAGGACAACATCATATCCCTGTCCTCCATACCTTTTAAGATGGGATTTTCTTGTCAGATCACCTGATAGCAACAATTGATCTTCAAAGCCTTCTTCAAGAAAGTACATAAGTGATTCAATGCGGTCAGCGTCAGTCCTATAATTTTCTTTTCCAATTGTGTCTAAAGCCGCAAATGCTCCGCTTTTTAATACTTCCAATACACTATCGTCGCTCACATTTAAATCCTGATGCCCGATAACAACCTTATTCAGCGGGAGACCTTCATTCTGAAAGAGGGTAATTTGTTCAAGGGCACAGGTTCCCAAAGTTGTATGGGTAGATAAGGGAAGTTTCGTTTGTTTCGCTGCCTGAATTGCTCCATAAAACAATTCCGTTTCAATAGGTTTGAATTCATTCAAACTGCTGCCGATTTCTCCAATTACACCGGGTTTAATTCCAGTCTGTTGGATCCCTTCTGTTATCTCATCGACCATCCACTCACCAAAATCGTCCCTGTCCCAGCCAAGTTTTGAATCGGGAATAAAGGGGTCCTTATAGCATCCCGTACTTGCAATAATATGCACCCCAGTTTTCCTGCTGATTTCCACAAGCTTTTGAATATTTCTACCCATACCATCATTTGTTACTTCTACCAATGCTTTGCCTCCAAGAGAGACAAAACTGTTCAAATCTTCGATAATTACCTCTATATCCTCTAAACAGGTATCATCATCTTTCTTAATTCTGCTCAGATCAACATAAAGGTGTTCATGACACGCACAGACACCTAATTCATGAGGCTCCAGCTTACCAATGACAGTCTGAATATACATTAAGAATCCTCCTTACCCTGCTGGCGGAGCGTAAAGGCCCAATAGAACAAGGATATTTCCGATTATCCCTACTGCGATAGCCCCAATCGGACCGACTGCCATTCTGACAATAGGGCGGCCAGCTGCCTCATTTAGAAGATAAATTCCTGCAATTGCGAAAAAACCAAGTCCAGGAACTATTACATTTGCTGCATTTGCTCCACCGATTAATAGAGCAACTTCCAAAACACGTGTCATAGCGGTACGAATATTTTCTCCTGAAGCGCGAATGCCGGGATAACGGTCAAGAACCTTTGCTAATTGAGTCAGAATCATAACTTCTATGAAAATGATAAGCGCTCCTAAAACAGCAGCTATAAATGGATTAGGAGAAAAAATACCTGCGCCAAAAACAAATGTAAAACCTGCTGGTCCATAGACACCGGTAGCGATCGCTGTGCTTGCAATTAGAGGAACAAATCCGATTGCTTTTGCAAGTGACGCAATGCCACCCTCAGCTATTTTTCCCTCAGCAAGCAGATTAAGTGAAATAGGATCTCCGGCAACCAGCAGCTTGCTTGTGGCAGCAGCGATAAGCCCACCGCTAATCATCAGCACCCAAGCATATTTCTTTATTTTTGCAACACGTTCAGTGAATAAGGCTGCCAATGCGGAAAGGTTTTTTTCGTCTGATTTTTCTCTGACAGCAAATCCGATTAAGAATATCATCCCTATAATCAGTGCTATACCTTCTGGGCTTAACACGATTTGAGTACCATTTATGCTGATTAGTTTTTCTGTGTTTGCAAAAACCATTAACTGCCTAGCAATAGCTGCGACAATGAACGTGATGATACCCTTTTTGATTCCAAATTGAAGTGCTATGGCGATTGCTGGAAACACCATAAAAGATACGACTACCGGTTCTCCAATTTTATTGAACCCATCTGCAAAGTTAAGCGGCAGCATAGCAAAAGCATCAACAACTACCTGAAGACCATAGTAGATGCCTGCACCATACAAAGCCCCGGCAATTCCAGCCAGAACAGAATGGATTTTTCCTCTATTAAAGGCAAGGCCTATTATATCTGTACCAAGGAGAATGCTGTGAATCAAAATAATGCTTCCTGCAATGGAAATTGGGATACCAAAACCGATTACCAAACCAAAACTCATCGCAAATGCTGTAATGGAAAGCTCTTTGCGGCTCATCCTTCCTTCGAGATTCTCCGGAACAATAGGCCTTAGACCATCATTAAATACAGCAATTCCCAAGTTTGCCATTACTGCTGCAAGTGCCCCTATACACGCCATCAGAATAACTTCTGCCATCTTCCATCCCCCGTCCCAATATCAATCTTTTTATCTTTTTTTCAGAGCAGCCATTAAATACTCAATCGCTTTTTCTTTGTGATCACCTGTAAATCCAAAAGCTCTTGCTCCTTGTTCAACCGCTGACTGCACATTTTCTTTAACTGGTGTCTTTCCTGGCATTGAAATGGTCGCGCATGCAGGTTTCCCAAGCAAGGCAATTGCCATAGCCAATGCTCCTCCTCCTCCTGTATGACAGGCTCCTACGTAATAATCTGCATCTCCTGTCTTGAGCATCATCGCAGCTTCTAGATCAGCTTTTACAACTACATTTACTTCGGCACCACCATATTTTTTTACTAAACTCTCAATCTCTTTCTTTTCTACTTGTCCGCCTACCACAATTTTCATCTTTCTTCCTCCTCTTCTGCTGTCAGGACCGAAACAAAATGCATATATAAAAAATCCTTTTCTTCGTTTGGAATAGTAAATCCGCACTCTTTTTCAATCCACTTAACACGATTTTGCGCTTCCTCCAATTTTGGAGAACGATAAATTTCATCCATTATTGTTGCAGGAGGACTGTTTAACGGTTCATTTCTTTCTACTCTAGTAACAGCCATTGCCAAATGAGTAATCAGCATCTGATAAATGGAAGTGTCTAAATTTGATACATAAGCTTGGATTGTTTTATGGCAAATTCTTTGTGCATGGCTAGTAATGGCATCTCCGGTTTGCAATACTTCGAGTCTTTCATAAAGCTCTTTCATAGGCTCCACCCCAATGTACAATAATTTGTATTTTGAACATAAAAGGGATTCCTTAATATTTAGGAATAAACTCCCCTTTTACAACCATCCTTTGAATTGTTTTAACCTCATTTAAGTTTAAATGCTTAAGAATGTACTCTGCCTTTTTGTTTTCTTTCCGAATAACACAAACAGCTTCTCCAATATTCTGCTCTTCTTTTATAGAAAATTCAGATACTAACGGCATCATGTGATATAATTCGCTGTCAATCTCATCAATATTCCAAACAGTAGCATCAATTGTTCCTGCTTTAAGATGCTGGAGCAGATGCATGTAATTAAGTTCAACAAATTCAATGTCCAGCTGATCTGCCTCAGCTTTCACTAAAAGCTGTTGATCAGTAGAGTTGTAATCAATTCCTATCTTCATACCATCTTTGATTTCAAAGTTATTTTTTTCTGAAAAAAAGACGGCGTGTTTTGACACATACGTGCTCGGTCCAAATGACAGTGCAATTGATAAATCTGGATTCCGTCTAATGGCTTCAGTTGCTGAAAATTTTGATACAAGGGCAAAATCGTACCTGCCTTTACTGACTTCATCAATTCTCAGTCTCGCCCCTCTCATGAATGCAATGCTTAAACTGAGATGATTTTTTTCAAACTGAGAACTTAGTCCAGTTGCTATTCCTTCATACTTTTTAGAATAGGGAAGCGGCATCACCCCAGTCATTCGTTCAGCTCCGCAAAATTTAAAGAGAGCAGGAATGTTTTTACTGCGAAGAAATGTACCCATATGACCTTTTGCTTCTAAAGTAATACTTCCGCTTTGTTCAAGATATTTTAGGGCTGTCTGTACAGTCCCCCTTCCTACATTATATTTTTCTGATAAATCGCCTACCTTGGGAATTCTGTCATTTACATCAATAAACAGTAAATCTTCAGCAATTCTCTGTAAAATAAGCCCTTTCTTAGAAAGAAGAGATTCAAAAATTTCCATAGCACCACTCTTGTACAATTATTTGTATTTTCATTGATGCAAACTTACCACAATTTTTAACCGTTTACAAGATTGATTTTTCTGATATTTAACGAAACGAAAAAGCACATCGATCAACTAAAGATCAATGCGCTTTTGTTATTCGCTTTATTTGTACTGAATCAGCGTGTACTTCTTCTTCCCTCTGCGGATCACGGTAAACTTGTCGTCAATGCGGTCTTCGGCTCCAAGAACTTTGTCTGTTTCCTGAACGCGTTCGCCGTTAATGTAAACCGCTCCGTTTGATACGTCTTCTCTCGCCTGACGCTTTGAAGGAGAGATTTTGGCATTGACTAAAAGGTCAATCAAGCCGATTTCGTCCTCTTCTACTGTAAAGGCAGGAACGTCTTTGAAGCCCTGTTCAATTTCGTCGCCCGTCAGTTCTTTGATGTTGCCGCTGAACAGCGCCTGTGAAATCTTGATGGCCTGATCAAGAGATTTTTCTCCATGCACAAGCTTTGTCATTTCTTCAGCGAGTGCTTTTTGAGCTGCACGTTTTTCCGGAGAGCTCACAAGCTCCTGCTCAAGAGCTTCAATTTCCGCGTGTGACATGAACGTAAAGAACTTAATGTATTTCATAACGTCGCGGTCGTCTGTGTTGATCCAGAACTGGTAGAACTCGTAAGGCGTTGTCTTTTCCTTATCAAGCCAGATCGCGCCGCCTTCTGTTTTGCCGAATTTTGTGCCGTCTGATTTTGTCACAAGCGGTACAGTTAGACCGAATGCTTTTGCATTCTCTTCTGATTTGCGGATCAGCTCAAGACCTGCTGTAATGTTGCCCCACTGATCGCTTCCTCCAACCTGAAGTCTGCAGCCTTCTTCTCTGTATAGGTTCAGGAAGTCGTATGATTGCAGAATCATGTAGCTGAATTCTGTGTATGAGATGCCGGATTCGATTCTTGATGCAACCGTATCTTTAGCAAGCATGTAGTTGATGCCGAAGTTTTTGCCAACGTCTCTTAGGAACGTAATGAGATCCATAGAGCCGATCCAGTCGAAGTTGTTTGCAAGTACGGCAGGATTTTTGCCTGAAAGATCAAAATCAAGGAAACGTGACAGCTGGTTTTTAATTTTATCTGACCATTCTTTGACGATATCAGATGTATTCAGCGTACGTTCTGCTTTTTTGCCGGACGGGTCTCCAATCATTCCTGTTGCTCCCCCTACGAGGGCAATCGGACGGTGTCCTGCCTGCTGGAAACGGCGAAGCGTCAAGATTGGAAGCAGATGGCCGATGTGCAGGCTGTCTGCTGTCGGGTCAAATCCTGTATATAATTTAACAGACTCCTCTTCAAGCACCTTTTTCAGGCCTTCTTCGTCTGTCATTTGTTGAATTAATCCTCTAAACTGAAGATCTTTGAGCAATTCACTCATTTTGCTTCTCTCCTTTTTCATAAAATACAAAAACGCCCCTTCAATAAATGAAGGGGCGTGGAATACGCGGTACCACCCTGCTTTGGGAAGCATGCTTCCCGTCTCGAAAAGATAACGGCCTTTAACCGTCTTCTGCTAATTGGCAGATCTGCCGTTCACAAAAGAAGCTCCTGGAGGTAATTCATGACACATCTTTGTGCTGATTTGCATCGACCATCAGCTTTCTGGGACAGGGAGATGTTCACTACTTCTTCCATTCAAAGCGATAAATAATAATAAATCTTTTTTACCACAACTCAGCATGACTTGTCAAACGATCCGCCCCGATTTGACAAGATCATACAAAAGAACTGTTTTTATATGATATAATAAAGTGATTGTATAGGGGGATGATACGCTCATGGATAAACTTAAAACGTGGTACAGAAAATGGATGCCATACAAACATAGAACAATTAAAGGGTTTAACATTACATATGGAGTCATCTGGAACCTGGTGCTTGTGTTTATTGTAATCGGTTTACTGACGGCTTCTTTCGGTGCGGGCGTAGGAGCAGGCTATTTTGCTTCTCTCGTAAAAGATGAACCTCTCCGCACATACAATTCAATGAAAAAAGACATCTACAACTATGAAGAAACCTCGCAGGCTTATTTTTCGGATAATGTTTACCTCGGCAAGCTCCGGGCAGATATTGAACGGCAGGAAGTAAAGCTTGCGGATATTTCTGATCATGTAAAAAATGCCGTAATCGCGACAGAAGATGAATTTTTCTACGAGCATGACGGCGTGGTTCCTAAAGCGATTATGCGCGCTCTTTTTCAGGAAGCAACCAACTCGTCTAATCGTTCAGGAGGAAGCACGCTGACTCAGCAGCTCATCAAAAATCAGATCCTGACCGATGAAGTTTCTTTTGACCGAAAAGCAAAGGAAATTCTGCTTGCGCTCAGACTAGAACGATTTTTTGAAAAAGAAGAGATTCTTGAAGCTTACTTGAATGTAGCGGATCTTGGAAGAAATGCATCAGGAAGAAATGTCGCGGGAGTACAGGCAGCTGCCCAAGGTATTTTCGGAGTCGATGCAAAAGACCTGTCGCTCCCTCAAGCAGCATTTATAGCGGGACTTCCGCAAAGCCCGTTTGGCTACACACCTTTTACAAACCAGGGAGAAATTAAAGAAAATCTTGATGCGGGGACGTCCAGAATGAAAACCGTTCTGCGCCGCATGCACGACAAAGGCTTTATTACCCAGCAGGAATATCAGGAAGCAAGCAAATTCGACCTTAGAAAAAGCTTAACAGCCGCCAAACCTTCTTCCATTGATGAATATCCTTGGCTCACATACGAAATTGAAGAGCGCGCAAGAGATATCATTCTTGCCCAGCTTGCGGAAAAAGACGGCCGCAAACTGGATGAATTAAAGCAAAATAAAGAACTCTATGCCGAATACAAAGCTCTGGCAGACAGAAATCTAAGACAAAACGGCTACAAGATTCATACCACCGTCAATAAGGCGATGTACGATAAAATGAACGCCATTGCCAAATCCTATGAATATTACGGCAACAGCAAACCAGAATACAAGATTAATAAAGAAACAGGCAAAAAGGATCAAGTTCAGGAACCAGTTGAAGTAGGCGCTGTGTTAATCGAAAACAAAACCGGAAAAATCCTCAGCTTTGTCGGGGGAAGAGATCACGGTGTTTCAGAGACGAATCATGCGACAGATTCGTACCGTTCGAATGGTTCGACGATGAAGCCGCTCCTTGCCTATGCCCCTGCCATGGAAGTCGGAAAACTGCAGCCTGGGTCCGTTCTTGCAGATGTGCCGATGGACGTTCGGGGATGGAAGCCTAAAAACTTTGACGGCAGGTTCCATGGCTTTACAAGTGCGCGATTTGCTCTTGAGAAATCATATAACATACCTGCCATCAAATCATATATGAGGGTTATGGATCAAAATCCTACTGAGTATTTAAAGAAAATGGGCATGAGCAATATTTCTAAAAGAGATATCGGAGCCCCTGCCGTTGCGATCGGTGGATTGACCAACGGAGTGACAGTAGAGGAAAACGTAAACGCCTATGCTACCTTTGCAAACGGCGGAAAATTTGTTGATGCTTATCTGATTGAAAAAATAGAAACAAAATCAGGAGAAGTCATTTACCAGCATCAATCAAAAGCTGTCGACGTGTTCACACCGCAAACTTCCTATCTGACGATTGATATGATGAGAGATGTTGTACAGTCCGGAACAGGGGCGTCAGCCAAAAAGTATCTGTCATTCAGTGCAGACTGGGCAGGAAAGACAGGTACGAGTCAGGAGTATAAGGATATTTGGTTTGTAGCTTCTAATCCAAATGTGTCCTTTGGCACATGGCTCGGCTATGATACTCCAAAGTCTGTTGATAAAAACTATAAAGGCATGTCCTACAGCCAGCGGAACATCCTCCTCTGGTCGAAGATGATGAACGCTGCACATGAAGTAAACCCGGGAATGATTGCACCAAAAGCGACGTTTAAAATGCCGGGCGGAATTGTCCAGAGATCCTACTGCGCCCTTTCAGGCGATCTTCCGTCTGCGATGTGCCAGCAGGCAGGTCTGGTTACAACAGATCTTTTCAACGCAAAGTTTGTGCCGAGAAAAACAGATGACAGTTTAACGTCCGGAAAATATGTGTTTGTGAAAGACCGTGCGTATCAGGTACCTCCTTCTGCACCTGCTGAATTTGTCCAGCAGGGCCCGATGCTGAAGAAGGAAATCCTTGAATTGCATAATCTCAGCAGCTTCAGCGATTTAAAAGAACTGCTGCCAAACAAAACAAATTGGGGAAAAATTGTCGTCACTGACGGAAATGAAATCAGGGACAACGGAGCGGTGCCAAGGCAAGTAACAGGTGTCGGAATAAGCGGCAGCTCTCTTGCATGGAACACAAGCGGAGATTCTGATGTCATCGGCTACCGCGTATATGCAGCCGGCAATTTCTCTAAAGACTTTAAAAAAGTTGCCAGCATTCCGGCTTCCAAGAGCCTTTCCGCTTCAATCGGCGGCTCTCCGGCAGCCTACTACGTCACAGCAGTTGATGTAGCCGGAAAAGAATCACCTGCTTCCGCCATTGTGAAAAGCGGCAGCTACCAGGCAGAAAAACCGGCCGCTGCAAAACCTGCAGAGCCAAAGCCTGCTGCACCTAAACCGGCAGAACCTAAGCCGGCAGAACCTAAACCTGCTGAACCTAAGCCGCCGGCTCCGCCTGAAAAACCAAAACCGGGAGAGCCTGCGAAACCGCCGGGCGAACCCCAAACACCGCCTGAAAAACCGAATGGATGATTGTGATGAAGGATGCCCGCTGCGGGCGTCCTTTTTTAGGTTCTGGGAGTGAGGCCACAAACCAGTTTTCGTCAATTAATAAAGTGGCATGGCACTTATGACCCTTAGTACGATCCCCCTCATGATAAAGGGTCATTACTTATGCACTTATGACCCTTCGCACAATACCCTACTTGATAAAGGGTCATTTCTTGTTTACTTATAACCTTTCACACAATAATCCTCCTGATAAAGGGTCATATCTTTTGCACTTATGACCCTTCGCACAATATCCCACTTGATAAAGGGTCATTTCTTGTTTACTTATAACCTTTCACACGGTAACCCTCCTAATAAAGGGTCAACACAACTCTCAAAACCAGCTGCAAAAATCCTTCCAACAGAAAAAATCCGAACTAATTACCTCAGTTCGGATTTTCTTTGCTCTATTCGTTCTTTAATCTTCCATCGTCGACAAATCACCTGTCGGCAGATCAAGTTCCCATGCTTTCAGGACGCGGCGCATGATTTTTCCGCTGCGTGTTTTAGGCAGCTTGTCGCGGAATTCGATTTCGCGAGGTGCCGCGTGTGCAGCAAGGCCTTTTTTCACGAAGTTGCGGATTTCTTCTTTGAGTTCATCCGTTGCCTCGTAGCCGTCGCGAAGGGCGACAAACGCTTTGATGATCTCGCCGCGGACCGGGTCAGGTTTGCCGATGACGCCTGCTTCTGCAATGGCAGGGTGTTCGACAAGCTTGCTTTCCACTTCAAACGGCCCAACTCTCTCCCCTGAAGTCATGATGACATCATCAATTCTTCCCTGGAACCAGTAGTAACCGTCCTCATCTTTATAGGCAGAGTCGCCTGATACATACCAGTCGCCCGGCATGAAATAGGATTCATACTTTTCTTTGTTGTTCCAGATCGCATGCATCATGGAAGGCCAGCCCTTTTTAATCGCAAGGTTGCCCATGCGGTACGGCGGAACTTCATTTCCCTGGTCATCCACTATGGCAGCCTCGACGCCCGGGATCGGCTTGCCCATAGAGCCCGGTTTGATTTCCATGGACGGGTAGTTGCAGATTACCTGCGCGCCTGTTTCAGTCATCCACCACGTATCGTGGATCCGGTTATCAAACACTTTTACTCCCCATCTGACAACTTCAGGATTAAGAGGCTCTCCGACACTTAAAACATGTCTTAATGAGCTTAAATCATATTGTTTAACGAGTTCGTCTCCTGCTCCCATCAGCATGCGGAAGGCAGTCGGCGCACTGTACCATACGGTAACGCCATAGTTTTGGATCGTTTCATACCAATGCTCCGGCTTAAACCTGCCTCCAACGATGACATTGGATGCACCGTGAAGCCATGGTCCGAAAATGCCGTATACTGTACCCGTTACCCAGCCTGGATCTGCTGTGCACCAGTAAACGTCATCTTCCTTCAGGTCAAGCACCCAGCTGCCTGTCTGGTAATGCTGCACCATTGCCTGGTGGACATGAAGCACACCTTTTGGTTTTCCTGTCGAACCGGACGTATAATGAAGAAGAAGTCCGTCCGTCTTTTCTACCCATTCTATTTCGAGCTTCGTGCTCGCGGTTTTCATTCTTGTAAGGAAATCTATGTACGGACCATCTTCATTTACATTTTCTCCAACTAATACAACATGCTTTAAAGCAGGCAGATCGTTGAACGGAACACGCTCAAGAAGTTCCGGCGTTGTCACGATGACTTTAGCCTCGCTGTCTTTCAGGCGGTCGCTTACTGCCCCCTCCATGAATGCCTCAAATAATGGACCAACGATGGCGCCCAGTTTGATGGCTCCAAGGACAGTAAAATAAAGCTCGGGCGTTCTCGGCATGAAGACAAACACTCTGTCGCCTTTTTCAACATCTGCACATTGGCGGAGAATATTCCCTGCTTTATTTGATCGTTCTTTCATTTCTTTAAACGTATACTTCTCTTCTCTTTCAGGGTCCCGGTAGTACAAGGCAACCTTGTTCTTCCGGAAAGATTCTGCATGTTTGTCAATTGCTTCGTATGCAGCATTGATTCTTCCTGTTTCCGACCACGAGAGGTTTCTTTCTGCCTCAGACCAGTCAAATTGGTCATAGGCTTTTTGGTAGTCTTCAAGATTGTGGTTCCCCTTTGCTGCTGGCAGCGCTTCCAACTTCATCTTAATTCCCCCTTGTTCAGTGTATACATCCTCTATTATAGAACAGTTTCTATCTTTTCTCAATTTTTAAAAAAATCCCGGTTTTTTCGTGTAAACGCTTCATTTTCTATTTTTTCTAGTATAATAGATGATAGTTCAGCAGATTAAAAAGGCGGTGAATGAATGGAACACCCGAAAACGTACAACGCAAAAGAGATAAAAACTCCGTTTGGCCCCCTTATTATTGAAGGACCCATTAAGCCTGAAAAACTGGCAGGACTTGAATTTCACAAGGATCTGACTGCCTTCAGGCAACCTGAGCAGCAGCATAAGGCATTGGTCGAAATAGCGGGACTTCCGGAAGGCCGGATAATTATTGCAAGAAATCGCCATACCATTGTCGGGTATGTTACATATTTGTATCCTGATCCTCTTGAAAGATGGTCAGAAGGTAAGATGGAAAATTTGATTGAACTCGGTGCGATTGAAGTCATACCTGAATTCCGGGGCTTCTCTGTGGGGAAAAATCTTCTGAGAGTTTCGATGATGGACGATGCCATGGAGGATTATATCACCATTACAACCGAGTACTACTGGCACTGGGATTTAAAAGGAACCGGGCTGAATGTATGGGAATACAGGAAAGTCATGGAGAAGATGATGAATGCAGGCGGCCTTGAATGGTATGCGACAGATGAACCTGAAATCAGCTCTCATCCTGCAAACTGCCTGATGGCGAAAATAGGGAAAAGAGTCGATCAGGACTCCATTCAGCAGTTTGACCAATTAAGATTCAAAAACCGCTTTATGTACTGATATGTTTCGTTCATGCTTTAAAACAAAGGGGTAATAAGAATGATCGTCGAACAAATCATGAATAAAAACGTCGTTACGCTTCAGCCGGATGCAACCATTGCTGAAGCCATTGAAAGAATGGCTGAACACCGAATCCGCCATATTCTTATTGTGTCAGGAAACGACATGCTCGCAGGCATCGTTTCAGATAGGGACATAAAGGATGCGAGTCCTTCCATATTCGAACTGACCAATGACCGGGAAACGCTGAATAAACCGCTCAAATCCATCATGAAAACAGATGCGATTACCGGACATCCGCTTGATTTTGTCGAAGAAATCTCGTCTATTTTCTATGAGCATAAAATTGGATGTCTGCCGATCATCAAGCACGGAAAGCTAGTGGGGATTGTGACAGAAACGGATCTTCTCCATACATTCGTTCAGCTGACAGGCGCTGACCAGCCCGGCTCTCAGATTGAAGTAAAAGTTCCGAATGTATCAGGAGTTCTTTCAGAAGCAGCTGCTGTTTTCAGCAGGCACAATGTGAATATATCGAGCGTGCTGGTTTATCCTGATCAGGACGAACGGTTTAAGATCCTCGTCTTCAGAGTTCAGACAATGAATCCGATGCCTTTAATTGAGGAGCTTGATAAAGAAGGCTATACCGTTCTGTGGCCCAATGTACCGGGGATTTCGTCATGAAAGAAAATATTTTCATCTACTCCCCTCTTTTTCAGCAGTACAAATTCAGCCAGGACCACCCATTCAACCAGCTTAGAGTAGAGCTGACCTATGATCTGCTGAAAAAGATGAATGCATTGTCTGATGATGAGCTCGCGGCACCTAGAATGGCCACTGACGAGGAGCTTGCACTTGTTCACGACAAAAAGTACATCGAAGCGGTCAAAAAAGCGGGAGCGGGAGAGCTGGATCAAAAAGAGGCAATGAATTACGGAATTGGAACGGAAGATACTCCTATTTTTCCAGGCATGCATGACGCCGCAGCTCTTCTTGTCGGAGGCACGCTTGCAGCAGTAGAGCATGTTATGGAAGGAAAATCCAAAAGAGCCTTGAATCTTGGAGGAGGGCTTCATCACGGCTTCCGCGGCAAGGCTTCCGGATTTTGCATATATAACGACAGCTCTGTTGCGATCAAGTATATTCAGAAAAAGTATCAGGCGAAAGTGCTCTATATAGATACAGATGCCCATCACGGAGACGGCGTGCAGTGGACTTTTTACGATGATCCTTCTGTCTGCACCCTGTCCATTCATGAAACCGGACGCTACTTATTTCCTGGGACAGGCAATGTGACCGAGCGCGGCGCAGGACAGGGCTACGGGTATTCGTTTAATATCCCGCTTGATGCCTTTACTGAAGATGAATCCTGGATGGATGCCTACAGGCAGTCGATACGGGAGGTTGCCGCTTTCTTTAAACCAGATGTGATTCTTACCCAAAACGGCGCAGATGCCCACTTTTATGATCCTCTTACTCATTTCGCGACAACGACCGCTATTTTCAAAGAAATTCCTAAGCTCGCTCAGGAAATCGCTGATGAGTACTGCGGAGGAAAATGGATTGCCGTCGGCGGCGGCGGGTATGACATTTGGAGAGTTGTCCCGAGGGCATGGGCGATGATCTGGCTTCAGATGAAGAATCTTCCTGCAGAAGGAAACCTTCCTCCTGAGTGGATTGAACACTGGCAGTCAAAAGCCCCTGTCACTCTTCCTTCCTTCTGGCACGATTCCAAGGATGACTATAAAGCCATCCCAAGAAAGCTTGAAATTGAAGAGAAAAATGCGCAGACGACCGCTAAAGCTCTTTTCCCGATCCGTCAGAACAAGGCGAAAGACAGACACTCTCTTTAAACCTGAAAAAAGGCATGAATCGCAGGGATTCATGCCTTTTACTTATGATTTTGTCGATTGTCTTATTTCAATGCGGTGCGGAAGCTCAACGATATGATTTTCCACTTCTTCTTTGTTCATCAGCTTTGTCAACAAGCGCATAGCTACAGCTCCGATGTCATAAGTCGGCTGTACAACGGTCGTCAGCTTAGGACGGACCATTGATGCAAGCTTCGTGTTGTCAAATCCGATGATTTCAATGTCATTCGGAATCACATAGCCCATGTCCTGAGCGGCATGTACAACTCCAAGCGCCATTTCATCAGTTCCTGCAAAGATCGCAGTCGGTTTATCAGAGAGCTCATTGATTTTCTCAAAAGCCTCAAGGCCTGAATCATACGTGTAGTCACCCTCTGTGATCAGCGCTTCATCAGCGTCAATGCCGGCTTCTGACAGGGCACGCAGATAGCCTTTCATTTTCATTTCTTTATTGATCGGCTCTTCCATTGGTCCTGTTACATAACCGATGCGCTTATGGCCTTTTTCAATCAGCATGGACACAGCATCAAAGGATGCCTGCTCATAGTTGATGTTTACTGAAGGTGTCACTTCATTTACATCTACAGAAGCAGCAAGAACGATCGGTACAGGGGAGCGCTTAAACTCTTCCACATGCTCGTCTGTAATGTTTCCGCCCATGAAGACAATTCCGTCCACTTGCTTTCCAAGCATCGTGTTCAGCAGGTGCAGTTCCTTGTCGCGGTTTTGATCTGAATTACTCAAGATAATGTTGTATTTGTACATAGTTGCAATATCTTCAATTCCGCGGGCAAGTTCTGCATAAAATGTACTTGAGATATCAGGGATAATGACCCCTACAGTTGTTGTTTTTTTGCTCGCAAGTCCTCTTGCAACAGCATTTGGGCGGTAGCCGAGACGATCAATGGCTTCAGACACCTTTTTGCGCGTTGTCGGTTTTACATTCGGGTTGCCGTTTACAACCCTTGATACTGTAGCCATGGAAACATTTGCTTCACGGGCTACATCGTAAATCGTAATATTGTTCATTTTCCTACACTCCTTCGAAATCCATCTATATGTATAGTTAGCATTTACAATTATTGAAAGTAACATGTCATCATTATGAATTTATATGTACATAATGATACGATACTATGAAAACGTAAGCAATCTATTTACAGCGTTTTTACGCAATATAACCGTATTTGTTCATAAATGAGCAAAGTTTTTCATAAACAGCACTGTTTTCTATCATAAATAAAACCTCATCATGTTGCAAGCAAAACAAAATCAGGGTGCCGTGCGGATTCAAGAATTCTCTCCTCCGCGGCACCCTGAAAAGGTTTTTTATGCTTTAACTTTAATTAAAGGTTTAATTTCATTCATGAAATCAGCAAACTGATCGAAGTCCATCTGCTGGGCAGAATCTGACAGTGCAACCGCCGGGTCCGGATGAACCTCTGCCATTACGCCGTCTGCTCCGATTGCAAGTGCAGCTTTAGCACATGGAATAAGCAAATCGCGGCGTCCTGTTGAATGCGTCACATCCACAAGTACCGGCAAGTGCGTTTCCTGTTTTAAAATAGGAACCGCTGAAATATCAAGCGTGTTGCGTGTTGCTGTTTCATACGTTCTGATGCCGCGTTCACACAGGATGATCTGATCATTTCCCTGTGAAATGATGTACTCGGCAGCATTCACAAATTCATCGAGAGTTGCCGCAAGACCGCGCTTCAGGAGCACAGGCTTATTAACGGCACCGGCAGCTTTCAGCAGCTCAAAGTTCTGCATATTGCGTGCACCGATCTGAATGACATCGATGTATTGAATTGCGATTTCGATATCTGCCGGGTTGACGATTTCACTGATGACAGCCATATCGTACTCATCGGCAACGCGTTTTAGTATTTTCAGGCCTTCTACACCAAGACCCTGGAAATCGTAAGGGCTTGTGCGCGGTTTGAACGCACCGCCGCGAAGCAGGCGCACTCCTTGTTTCTTGGCTTCTTCAGCAACAGCAGCAACCTGCTCATAGCTTTCAACTGCGCATGGACCGGCAATCAGCACCTGGCTGCCGTCTCCGATTTTAACTCCTTTTACATCCACAATCGTATCTTCAGGTTTCTTTTTGCGAGAAACTAAAAGCGCCTTGCGGTGGTCGTCTTCCTGAAGCTCAAGACTCGCTTTAAAGATTTCTTTGAATATATGCTGAATGGTGGAATCCTCGAAAGGCCCGTCATTGTTTTCTTTCAGTTTATTAAGCATTCTTCGTTCACGGACAGGATCATATCGATTAACGCCCTGCGCTTCCTTGGCTTTACCAATATCCTGTACTAACTTTCCTCGCTCATTAATCAGCTGTAAAATCTGCAGATTAATCTCTTCTGCTCTCTCTCGCAATGCTTCTAACTCGGCGTTACTCATCTGACTCATCCTTTCCCGTTTTTATAGAAACCGGCAAACCGGCTTGTACATGCATCTTATTCAAGCATCTGACCGTATTCCCGGCAGATGCATTATGCACTGAAAAGAAAATAGTAATCATTTTCTTTTGTAATTAGTGATAATTATATACAAAAACAATCCTGTTGTCACGCATTTTTCTTTAACATTTAAACGCTTTTAAGCAATAAAGTGTTTGAGCGATTGTTTTTGCAGTCTTTTTCAGGAGTCTGCTTGAGGCACGGCTGATGTTTTTTCGAATTCAGCCGATAAACTAGATAAGAATAAATGAAAGAGGTGCTGTTCATGAAAGCAGCTGACCATACATTCGCACTCGATATCGGCACGCGTTCAGTCGTGGGACTGCTTCTCTCTGAGCGCAGCGGCGTGTTTGAAGTCATTGATGCCGTCATGGAAGAACATAATGAGCGCTCAATGCTCGACGGTCAGATACACGATATTCAAGCTGTGGCTAAAGTCATTGTATCCGTAAAAGAAAAGCTCGAAAAAAAATATGGACCTCTGACGAAAGTCAGCGTTGCCGCAGCAGGAAGAGCGCTTAAAACACTTCGTGCAGAAGCATCCATCGATATAACAGGAAAACCGATTCTCGAAGATGAGGCAGTCTCCCAGCTCGAATTAATGGCCGTTCAGCTCGCACAGCAGGAAATCGCCCAGAAAGAAACCGGCATGGCTGGCTATGACTGCGTGGGCTACTCTGTTATTTCCTATAAGCTTGATCAGCAGGAGATCGGCAGCCTGCTCGACCAGCAGGGGCATAACGCATCTGCCGAAATAATTGCTACCTTCCTGCCTAAAGTCGTAACAGAGTCTCTCCTGGCTGCTTTAAAAAGAGCAGACTTAGAAATGCTTGCCATGACACTTGAACCGATTGCAGCCATCAATGTGCTGATACCGGCATCTATGCGAAGGCTCAATGTGGCTCTGGTTGATATTGGGGCAGGCACATCTGACATTGCCATTACAAGCGAAGGCACGGTTACCGCATACGGAATGGTGCCCGCAGCAGGAGATGCCATTACAGAAGCTGTTTCAGACGAGTATTTGCTTGATTTTCATGAAGCAGAACGGGTGAAAAGAGAGCTGAACAAATCACAGATAATCCATTTTAAGGATATCCTTGGGTACGAGAAAAGTGTTTCAAAAGAAGCAGCCGCAGTTTCCATACAGCCTGCCGCTTCCCGTCTTGCGAAATTAATCAAAGAAGAAATCCTCTCCCTCAACAGCGGAAAGCCGCCAAAAGCTGTCATGCTGATCGGTGGAGGCAGCTTAACTCCCGGACTGCCTGCCCTGCTTGCAGAACAATTGTCGCTGCCTGAAGACCGCATTGCCATTAGAGGAATCGAAGCGATTCAGCAGCTTCATCTCTCAGATAGCTTAGGAAAAGGACCGGAGCTTGTAACACCGATCGGCATCGCAATTACTTCAAGCATCAATCCGATTCATTATGTCAGTGTCAGTGTCAACGGACAGAAAGTGAGACTTCTTCAGATGAAAAAACGGACCGTCTCTGACAGCCTGCTGTCATCCGGCATTCAGCTGTCAGGCTATTACGGCAAACCCGGACTTGCCTATTTTGTTTCAATCAACGGCCGCTCTGTGACCGTTCCCGGCACCTACGGCGAAGCACCGGTCATCTGCAAAAACGGCAGGCGCTGTTCAGTAGATGAAGAACTTCAGAACGGGGATCAAATAACGATTCAAAAAGGGAAAGACGGTCACTCCCTCCCTGTCGTCATATCAGATTTGATCGATGTTGTACCGGAGAAGAAAATCATTTTGAACGGCGAGCAGGTTGCAGTGCAGGCGAAGCTCTTAAAAAATGGAACACCGGCTGACCCCAATGACCCGGTCGCTGACAGAGATGTGATTACTTATACATTCCCTGACAAAGTCATGGACCTTTTCCAGGACGCTTCAAGATGCACTCCCTTCTGCCTGTCTATTGACGGACGGTTAGTCCATCTGGACGCATTCTCAGGAAAGATCACGATTAACCATGAAAAAGCACATCCGGATTCCTCTTTCAAAGAACGGGATCAAATAACGGCTGTCCGCAAAAAAAGGCCTACTCTCGGCCAGGTGCTTTCTGCTCTTGAAATGGATGCCTATGAATCCATCACCATTTTCTATAATCAAGAACCGACTGTCATCAAAAAAATGCTTCTTCACGTATACAGAGGAGGCGTATTGCTCTCCTTATCTGATGAGATCCGAAGCGGCGATGACCTGAAGATTCAAAAACAGCAGGCAGGCAACTTCATCTTCCAGGACGTGTTCAAAGCTGTGGACGTCACATTCCCCGCTCAGACGAACAAGCGCTTCCTCCTGCTGAAAAATGAACAGGAAACAAGCTTCCATGAAGAGCTCTCTCCGGGGGATCGGATAAGCATAAAGTGGATGTAGACAAGAAAAGCGGAGCCGGTCCTCGGCTCCGCTTTTCTTGTGTTAGTTTCCTGCAGCCTGTTTCAGAGAGTCTGCTGTGATTTTCCAGTGTGATTCATTCCAGACAACCTGCTTGTCCTTAAACAGAAGGGCCTGAGGCGATTCGTGCCTGATGCCGTAAGTTTCGGCAATATGGTTAGATAGCGGTCTTGCTTCCTGCACGTTCAGGTAATAGGCGGGAATGGAATCGTTCCCTTCTGTAAACGCGGAGAACTCAGAAAAGGCGGCCTGGGCAATCGGGCACGTTAAGCTGTTTTTAAAGAAAAGAAATGCAGCTTCTTGCTCGGCGATTTTCTGGAAGTCTTCTACAGTATCAATTTTTACTTTTGGCATGATTTTTGGCCTCCACTGGTTTTACCTACATTTTATACGAATAAATGACAAAATAAAAACAATCGGCTTTAAGCTGCCGATTGTTTTTTCTATTTCAGGAAGCTTACTTGTTGATTTCTTCTTTTTTCGCTTCCTCGATCTCTTTGTTCACTTGTTTTTTAAGCTCTTCTGAATGAGGCGTTGTACCGGCAGTTGGAGCCGCCGCTGGGCTTACCGGCGATTGTACATCCGCATTCAGCTGAGGCTCATCGGCTGCTTCAGGAGCAAGTCTGATTTCGTCCTCTGTCTGCTCGTCGTTTTGCTGTTTAGATGATTTAAGATCACGCACTTTGCTCATGATCTGTGAAGACTGGTCAGTCACAGCCTGTGAAAGAGTGGCTGATTTTTCTTTTGCAATCGCAGCAAACTCATTGCCTTTTTCAAGGGCATCGTTTGTGATTTTACCTGTTTTTTCTTTTACAATGACAGCCTGTTCCCCAATATTATCACGAAGTTCTTTACCTGATTTCGGCGCAAGGAAAAGGGCTGTTGTTGCACCCACAATCCCTCCAACAAGTGTTCCGATCATAAAATCTTTACTGTTGATTCCATCTTTGCTCATGATAAATTCCTCCCTATTGTAATTCTTCTATATTTTTTGAAACGAGTTCATATAGTCGGGTACTTCTGCTGTTCTCGAACTTCTTTTTTGATCTTCCATTTGTTCCAGACATCCATGGCCACGTTGCTCCACTGGACGACCTGATTGATTTTATCCTGGTTTTTCTCAAGGTTTGTGCCGACAGAAGCGGCTACCTTTTGTACAGAATCATTGAAGTTCTGTAAAGATGAACCGACACCCTGAACAGCGGATACAACTGTGTTCAGTTTCTCGGATTTCTCCTGAATGTCTTCTGCCAAAGCATTGGTCTTATGCAGCAATTGAGTCGTTTCAAGGGTGATACCCTGCACCTGCTTCTCAAGGCCTTCCAGTGTGCCTGCTACATTGTTCAGCGTAGCCGACAGCGCCTTCAGCGTTTTCGACAGGAACACGACAAGAACTGTGAATGCAATTGCAATGAGTGCAACAGCTAAGTATAAAATAATTTCCAACTTCAGCACCTCCAAATAAGCGATAGTAACTGTTTCCCGTAAGAAACAAATCATAAACATGAATTTTTCATACCCCTAGTATTCTACAAAACGCGCCGGATTCCTCTCCTATTATGACCGAGTTTTTCAATTTTCACTAAAAATTTTAACTCTTTTTTAAAACATCGGTTACAATAAAGGCTGAGCCGGTTATATGTTTACATAGGAGGAAGAAAAATGAAAGATCCCCGCATTCAAACACTCGCCAAAAACCTGATCAATTATTCAGTTAAATTAAAAAAAGGCGAGAAAGTACTTATTGAAAATTTCGGTCTGCAAAGAGAGCTCGTTACGGCTCTTGTTCAAGAAGCCTACGCTGCAGGAGGATATCCATTCGTATCCCTCAAGGATCAGCAGGTGGACCGTGCCCTTCTCATGGGAGGACAGGAAGAGCAGTACAGCATGATGGCAGATTTTGAAGCAAATGTGATGAGCAAAATGGATGCTTATATCGGGCTTCGTTCAGGTGACAACATAAATGAGCATGCAGATGTTCCAGATTCTCAGATGAAGCTGCAGAGCCGGACTGTCGGCAAAAAGGTTCACCGTGATATCCGCGTTCCTAAAACAAGATGGGTTGTCCTCCGCTATCCAAACGCTTCTATGGCCCAGCTTGCGAAAATGAGCACGGAAGCATTTGAAGACTTCTACTTTGATGTCTGCAATCTCGACTACGGCAAAATGGATGAGGCGATGGATTCGCTCGTCAATCTGATGAACAAAACGGATGAAGTGAGAATTACAGGTCCTGGAACTGATCTCGTTTTCTCCATTAAAGACATACCTGCCGTTAAATGTGCAGGAGAAATGAATATTCCTGACGGAGAGGTTTATACGGCGCCGGTCCGCGATTCTGTCAATGGAACCATTACGTATAACACGCCTTCACCATACAACGGCTTCACGTTTGAAAATGTAAAACTCACGTTTAAAGACGGCAAAATCATTGAAGCCGAATCAAACGACACAGACCGCATCAACAGTATTTTTGACACAGATGAAGGAGCAAGATATATCGGCGAGTTCGCGATTGGCGTTAACCCGTACATCCAGCATCCGATGCAGGATATTCTGTTTGATGAAAAAATTGACGGCAGCTTCCACTTTACGCCGGGACAATGCTATGATGATGCATTTAACGGCAACCACTCCAATATCCACTGGGACATGGTTAACATCCAGCGCCCTGAATACGGCGGCGGAGAAATGTATTTTGACGGTGTTTTAATCAGAAAAGACGGCGTCTTTGTGATTGATGAGCTAAAAGGGCTGAATCCTGAAAGTCTTAAATAAGTAACAAAAGCGGAAGTGCCTTGTTCAGATCCGATAGGCAGATAAGAATCCGTCGGAAAAGTCCGGTTTTGACTTTTTTGACGGATTTGTTCTGACAGAGGATCTAGGCGCTTACTCTTGCAGAGGATAACTTTGTTATTTCGTGCACAGCCTTTTATTCATTAAAATTTCATTGAAAACACAAAAAAGCATGAGCCGCGGCTCATGCTTTTTTAACCTATTTCTTTTTCGTAGGCACGCTGGTATTTCTGAATGTCTCCTGCTCCCATGAACACGAGAACGCCGCCTTCGTGCTTTTTAAGGACGCCAGTTTCTTCTTCGTCAATCAGGGCTGCTGAATCAATTTTATTCAATAGATCCTGAATTGAGAGCTTTCCGATGTTTTCCCGGGCAGAGCCGAAAATATCGCAGAGGTAAACCATATCTGCTTTCTTCAGGCTGTCTGCAAATTCATCAAGAAACGACTGTGTGCGGGTAAACGTATGCGGCTGGAACACTGCCACGATTTCACGGTCCGGATATTTTTGTCTGGCTGCATCAATCGTTGCCGTAATTTCAGTCGGATGATGCGCATAGTCATCAATCAGAACCTGATTGCCGATTTTTTTCTCGTTGAATCGGCGCTTTACGCCTTCAAACGTTTGAAGCTGCGCCTGAATAACCTCTGCATCAATTTCTTCATAGTGGCAGATGGCAATGACAGATAGAGCATTCAGCACACTGTGGTCTCCGAACGTAGGAATCTTAAATGAAGCATAGAATGTGTTTCGGACAAACACATCAAAGCTTGTTCCATCCGTTGATTTGACTACATTGCGTGCCTGAAAGTCGTTTTCTTCGCTGAATCCGTAGTATACGACAGGAACATTAGCCTGGATATGCTGAAGGTGCTCATCATCACCGCAGGCGATGATCCCTTTTTTCACTTGCATGGCCATTTCCTGGAACGCTTTAAAAACGTCATCGATGCTGCTGAAGTAATCAGGATGATCAAAGTCGATATTCGTCATGATCGCGTAATCCGGGTAGTAGGAAAGGAAATGTCTGCGGTACTCGCACGCTTCAAAAACAAAGTATTCGCTTCCTTCCATCCCTCTGCCTGTTCCGTCTCCGATGAGGAAGGAAGTAGGCTTTGCACCCTGCATTACATGAGCGAGCAAACCGGTTGTAGACGTTTTGCCGTGTGCTCCCGTTACACCTACACTTGTAAACTTCTCCATAAATTGACCCAGGAAAATGTGATAGCGGATGATCTCAAGACCAAGATTCTTTGCTTCTTCAATTTCCGGGTGTGTGTCCGGAAACGCATTTCCGGCTATAATCGTCAGTCCTTGACGGATATTCTCTTTTGAAAATGGGAAAATGTTAATTCCGCGCTGTTCTAATGCTTTTTGTGTAAAAATCGGTTTTTCAATGTCAGATCCCTGAACCTCATAGTTCATGTCATGAAGAATCTGTGCCAGGGCGCTCATTCCAGTCCCTTTTATTCCAACAAAATGGTAAACAGTCATAAATAGAACCTCCAACAAACGTCTATCTGTTTGACATTATATGATTCTTAACCCAATGTGCAACCGGCGGCTGCATAAGATAGCGGTTATGTATTTTAATCGCAGGCCTGCAGCATTCTGCATTCTGCAGATTCTCTGCATGGCTTTTAAGAATGATGAAAACAAATCGTATTTTTTCCTGCCCAATGCATCTTAAACGATATCCTTGAACTTGGCAAGTGCTTAATCAAAATGGCGCGCTCTCATTCAGCCGCCCTGCCCCATGATGGCTTTCTATGAAAGAATTTGCCCTGATTTCAGGATTTTGTTTATCAAAGCAGAAAAAGAGGGAAACTGTATAGAAACAGTTTTCCCAATTGAGGAAGATAATACCTTCTCACCCTGAAAATATTATCTTCTTTTCAAATGAATCAGTAAACACTTCTTTCCTGCATGCTTTCTAGATCCTGCTCTGTAATCAGCACTTCACGGGGCTTGCTTCCCCTTGCCTCCGAAATAATGCCCTGCTTTTCCATCATATCCATTAATCTGGCAGCGCGGTTATAGCCGATTCTGAATCTTCTCTGCAGGCTGGAGGTTGAAGCTCCTCCCTGATCAACGATGTATTCACACGCTTCTAAAAGCAGCTCATCCTCATCGTTCTCAATGCTTGATTTTCTCATTAATTCTTCCTGTTCGAACAAAAAGACAGGCTTCATTTGATTTCTGACATGGCCTACTACCCGCTCAATTTCTTCATCCGATACAAAGTTCCCCTGCAGTCTGACTGCCTTTGATGTTCCGTTTTCAAGGAACAGCATATCCCCTTTGCCAAGCAGCTTTTCTGCCCCGGCTGCATCAAGAATCGTGCGTGAGTCTACTTGAGAGGAAACCGAGAACGCAATTCTTGTCGGAATATTTGATTTGATCAGACCCGTAATAACATCAACGGATGGTCTTTGAGTAGCCACAATTAGATGGATCCCGCAGGCTCTTGCTTTCTGGGCAATTCTGCAGATGGATTCTTCGACATCGGCAGGCGCAGCCATCATTAAATCCGCCAGCTCATCAATCACAATCACCAAGTAAGGCATATGTTCACCTGAATTGTGCTTGGCTGCAAGCTCATTGTAGCGTGAAATATCCCTCGCTCCTGCATGGGCAAACAGCTCATATCTGCGTTCCATTTCTTCTACTGCCCATTTCAGCGCACCTGTGGCGGCTTTCACATCTGTGATGACCGGGCTGACTAAATGGGGAACATTCTGATACGGAGCAAGCTCCACCATTTTAGGGTCAATCAGCATCAGCTTCACTTCATGCGGCGAGGCTTTATACAGCAGGCTCACAAGAATCGTATTGATGCAGACGCTTTTTCCTGAGCCGGTTGCACCCGCAATCAGTCCGTGAGGCATTTTTTTCAAATCGGTCACGACAGCCTGGCCGGATATATCCAGTCCAAGAGCTGCTGTAAGAGGCGACTGGCTGTTTATGAAGTCGGGACTTCTCAGAATTTCTCTCAGGTAAACCATTTTGCTGTGTCTGTTCGGCACCTCGATGCCTATCCGGTTCTTCCCTGGTATCGGCGCTTCGATGCGGATATCCTTGGCAGAAAGACTAAGCTTTATGTCATCTGTCAGATTTGTAATTTTGTTGACTTTCACACCCGGCTCCGGCTGCACCTCAAGACGTGTTACAGCAGGTCCCTGTGTCACGTGAACAACTTTTGCTTTGACATTGAAATTCTCAAGTGTCATATTCAGCAGCTGTGTCTGCTCTCTCAGCCATTCCGTGTCATCGACAATTTCCTTTGGCGGAATATTCAAAAGCTGGAGAGACGGAAATGCATAAGCAGAGCCCCCAGGCGCGCTCTGATTTCTTTGCGCTTTTTGCTTATCGCGCCCGAACATCATCACATTGAATGGAACCGTTGACCTCCTGTTGCCGCTGCTTGCTTGTTCCTGAACTTTTCCTGCTTCAGGCATTGTTTCTTCGGAAAGCTCTAATCCAGCCTCCTGCTGCGTGTTCTGAGTAGATCTGTTTTCCTCATGGACGTTCAGATTCCGCACATCCTGGAAAAGAGAGGCAGGGCGCTCTCGGTTTCCTGCTTCCGGTTCAGATTTTACTTCTTGTTCAAATTCTAATTCTGATTCAGATTTCAATTGTGGTTCATCAATAACTTCTTGTTCAAATTCCAGTTCTGGATGAACTGTTTCTTCTTGTTCAGATTCTACTTCTGGTACAGCTGTTTCTTCTGGTTCAGATGCCCGTTCTGTTTCTAGCGCAGGAGTTGTTTCAAGTGACGCTGCAGTCTCATACGCATCAGGCTCTTCAGGCTGCACTGACTGGGATGGCTCATGAAGTTCGGGCACTTCTTCTTCCATTGATAGAGCAGGAGCTGTTTCTATAAAGGCTGAAGACTGCTCTTCCACTCGATCTGAAGGACGAATGAAATCAGACCTTGTTTCATGTTCTTCCTCTTCCATTGTCAGAGAAGCTGATTCTTTGAAGCTTCGGGGCTGTTCACTCACTAGATCAGAAGTGTGCAGATCCTGTTTTTTCTCTTCCTTGCGGTATCCGAATGAGAACGTTTCAGGTTTATGATTTTGGTGTTTATGCAAAGCTGACACTTCAGGACGGTCCGGCTTATCCTGTGATGTTGCCTCATCAGGGATAGACCCTGAACGTGCCTTTAGCCGGTCTGCTTCTTTTTTCAGCATTTCATGATTCTGCTGATGAAGCCTTGAAATGACAGATTCTGCAGCCTTTGCTTCCTGCTGATAGCTTTGAAACAGCGTAGTTCCCGTTTCACGTCCGCCGTCCTGACTGACCCGGCTGTTAAACGGACCCTGGTTGTCTCTTGATCTGTATCCGTAAATCGGAGAAGGAATTTCTGTCGGACTGAAAGTTTTTTTAACAGGCTTGCTTTCTGTTTTTTTCAAAGCTTGCCCTGCAGGCTTTTTTGGCGCGGCAGGAGCTTTCCTTTCCGTTTTTGCAGCAGGTCTTCTTGGTTCTGTCCGGCTGTTCTGCTGGTCTGGAATGACCGGAAATTTAAAATTCCCTTTCGGGTACTGATAGGCGATTTTTGCATCTGCATTTTTCGTATTGGCAGCCGGCTGCTTCATTTGAGCCGGTGCATTATGTACAGGCGGAAGCTGTTCAGGCAGCTGCCTGCTTTCGGCTGATCTTTTTTCCAATTGCTTATCTTCTTCTGTTTCACCAGTAAAATAATTGATCATTTTAGAAAACCAACTCATTGCATACCACTCTTTCAAATGTTTCTTCTTTCATACCCCTCTATTGTATCAGGTAATCGCATCTTTTTCAGATAAATGACCATTTCATTTTCAAGAGAGAGAGGGAAATTTCGTTTCCCGCAAACGGAAAAAGCCACTAGAAAAAAATCTCCAGTGACGTTTCACATTTTTATAAATGGTACGATATTATCCGCTTTTTTATGGGAGTCAGCGGACAAATTTTCCAGTTTAGCTATTTAGTCCTGTTCTTCTTTTTTTGCACGGTTCTTCGCAAGAATAAAAACAGGTTCAAGCTCGCGGTTTTCATATAAGAAGGACAAAGCCGTAATCGGCACTCTGCCGCTTGCGAAAAAGCTCATCGCCATTTGCCCGAGAATATCGTAGCCTGTATCGTTGCGTACATCTGCTATGATCAGAACATCCTGATGGGGAACCGCGATGGCCATTGTTCCCTCTGCTTTCTTCTGAAACGAATCAAGGATCGATTCATTCAGCAGGCGGCTCGCATCATAACCGTCGTTTGCATTAAGAAAATAAAACACATTTCCTGCGACATGATCTTCTTTTACACTCGTATCAAGCGACCTGAGATTAAATCTGGCCATCTCTTTCAGCTTGCTGAACGTCCAGTTCTCACGCTCCATCATCTTTTCATCAATCAGACGATATGATTTTCCTAAATCAAGGGCATAATAGATTCTTGTTTCTGCCGTATGCTCTTCAAAAATCAGCTTGACTCCGTCTGATGACTCTTCAGGAAAAGAGGTGGATCTGATAACCGGAAAGATCCCTTTTTCTTTGCCGGTCAATTCCTGTTCATGATTCATAACGGTCAGTGCTTCTTCGATATAGTACACAAGCTCATCCACAGCCGTATCTTTTTTCTCTTCCCATTTGGCAATAATCCCCGGAAGCGAAATGGTCAGTCCTTTTTTCGTCTCATCATCTTCAACCCGGAGCTGATCCTTTTCCCTGTCAAACCGGGTGGACCATGCTTTATGGCTCAATCGCTCTTTAATCGTTTCAGCCATTTTTCTTGAGGTCATTTTCATCCCAGAATCTTCCCTTCTGTCTCAGGAAAGTTCATTAATGAATTCCTGAATCTGTTCTTTCGTTTTTCTGTCTTTGTTCACATAACGGCCTGTTTCCGCACCTTTTTGAAAAGCGACAAAGCTTGGAATACCAAAAACGCCAAGATCTGCACACAAATCAATAAAGTCGTCGCGGTCTACATAGTAAAACGTATAGCTGCTGTTTTCTTCCTGCAGCTCGGGCAAAATCGGGTCTAGAAACCGGCAGTCCGGGCACCAGTCAGCTGAAAACATTAAAATGACCCGCTCCTTCTGAATAACTTCATTGTATTGCTGCATCGATTGCAGTTTTTCCATGATAAAACCTCCAATATGAACTATATCTATCCACCCGAATCATACCAAACCCTGGTCCCTGTTGCCACTGTAGGGACTTATCAGAAAAAGCACGGCTGAAAATAAGAAGACCTCTTCCTGTCTGAAAGAGGCCTGTTTTTCATTCAAAAGAAACAGAAGAAACTATTTTCATCATTTGTTCTGCCGTATCTGCGACTTCCCGGCTTTTAGTCTGCGTCGTCATTTTCACTCCGCCGATGCCTGCCGACACTTCATACTCGTCGTCCGCTTTCAGTTTATCCACCAGGATGTAGCCAAAGCGGCCCTTGTCCTCAAACGTTTCATTTACCAGCGGATCTTTGTATTGCTCAAGAAGAGTATCATAGAAAAAAGAGCTCGTCTCTTTTTCATTCTCATTCACAAAGAGAATGTACTGCTGATCTCCCTTGGTAAAAATGACGTTATTTGTTTTCCCTGCTTCTGCTTTATAGCCTTCAGGCAAGTAATAGCTGATAGAGCCGCTTTTATCACCTGCTGCAGGCGGTTTTGCTTCAAAAGATGCTTTCGTCTGATCTATCGTTGCAGTCTGAATTTCTTCATCATTTATCGTACAGCCGAAAAGGAATAATAAGAATACGAATAATAGTCCTGTAAAATATTTTTTCATGCTGGAAAAGCCCTCCTTCATTACTAGGAAAATAGAATCCCCATCTATAATAACCCTTACATTTTATCGTTGACAAGACAGGTTTATTTTATGAAAAGAAATGATGTACATTTCGCATTCTGGACACGGTCTTTTTACTTGGGTTATAATTTTACTCATGAGAATACCTAACCATCCATCAATTGAAAGTATACGTTTATCGAGAGTGCTGCATGCGCTGAGTGACCCAAACCGGTTAAAAATTGTGAGAAGCATAGCAAGCAGGGGCGAGGAAGTATGCACGTACTACTCTTACGAATTCAACATCTCTAAATCAACCGTTTCCCATCATATAAAAACGCTGAGAGAATCCGGCATTATCAGAGTACGCGTTGAAGGATCCCAGCATTTTTATTCCATCAGAACAGATGATTTAAACAATAAGTTTCCCGGCTTAATGGACGTGGTCCTGAGCGCAGACCCTGAAAGCTATTAACAAGCTCTGATTTTTTCAGAGCTTTTTTTATTGTCATCAAACATCAGGCGTGTTATTATTCCATTGTGTTCGATATTTGTAGAACACTAGAACATTAAATTAACTAGAGGATCATATAATGAAAAAAGCACATCTGAAAAAAGCTGATTTGAACGTAACTAGAATCGGTTTGGGAACGAATGCGGTAGGAGGACATAACTTATTTGCAAACCTAGATGAAAACGAAGGAAGAGAACTAGTGAGAGAAGCCTTGAATTTGGGCATAACATTTATTGATACTGCCGATGTTTACGGATTCGGCCGTTCAGAAGAACTTATTGGAGAAATCATTAGACCAGTTCGATCCGGTCTCAAGCTCGCTACTAAAGGGGCAGTGGAACGATTGAACGACAGCACAACACGCATCAACAACAAACCGGAATATTTACGTGCTGCGGTTGAAAAAAGTCTAAAAAGGCTTCAGACCGACTTTATCGATTTATACTACTTGCATTATCCTGACAACGAAACACCTTTAGCGGAGGCAATAGGTGAACTGTCCCGCTTAAAAGAGGAAGGAAAGATTGGTTCTATTGGTATTTCAAATGTCAGTTTAAGCCAGCTCAAAGAAGCAAATCAGCATAACGATATTGATGTCATTCAGTCTCCTTATAACATGCTTGACCGCTCAGCAGAAAAAGAACTCTTGCCGTACAGCCGGGAACATAACATCTCATTCATTCCATATGGACCGCTTGCTTTTGGAATCCTTGGCGGCAAGTACAGCCGTGATTTGAAACTGAATGACGGTGACTGGAGAAAAGAAGAACCTTTATTTCAGCCGGAAACATTTTCTGCCGCTTTAACTAAAGTAGAGAAATTAAAAGCAATCGCAGGCGAATACGGAACAAGTCTCTCTAATCTGGCCTTGGTGTGGCTGCTTGCGCAAGAGGGTGTTGACACTGTCATCCCCGGCGGCAAACGGGCTGATCAGATCAGGGAAAATGCGAAAGCAGATACAATTGATTTATCTCCGGAGCATTTAATTGAAATTGAAAAAATAATCGGGTAAGTGCTGCAGATATAGAAAGCCTATTACGCATAGAAAGAGACCAGTCGATAAACGATTGGTCCCTTTTTTTAATCTGCTAATTTTTGTTTTATTTGGTAAAAATATTGTCCAAACAGTAGCAGGCAAATATGCTTAAACATCTCTTTCCTTGTCACAAGCCCGCCTGTAAAAATGCCGACGGCGCCTTCTTTATGGCTGACGTTCTCCTTATTGGCATACTCATCCATCACAAGCTTAAGCTCCATACCTGATTTCACTTTTCTGCCGATTTCCGCAGGCAGGGGAATCTTTGCGCCGCCTGCAATAATCGGATCCATTCCCTGAAAAGACAGCGCTCCCCAATTACAAAGGAAAAAACCCTCATCTGTCTCAATCATACCGCCTTCAAGGCCAATTCCAATGTCGGCATTCTCTTCTTCTCTTGCACGCAGGGCCCTGTTTACAGCTCCCTGGATCGTTTCCTCATCAGAAAACGGCTGGTCAGCAACACCTGATGAAACACTCGTACTGCTTAAAGTATAAGAGCCGAGCTGATCGAGGCATTCTTTTACGGCATTTACTTTTGCCGGGTTCAATGTCCCTATGACAACCTTCATAACTGATCTCCTTTAAAAAAGCGCATAGCTCCGGGAAACCGAAGCAAAATGCGCAAAGTAATCTGGCGGAAACGCCTTTTTTATGAGTTTTGTTTAATAGTAGTTACAGTCGACTGGTCACAGGCTTTCACAAGCTTCACGATCAGTTCCTTTGCTGCAGCGTAATCATCAATGTGCACAATGGACGCTGCCGTGTGAATGTAGCGTGAGCAAATGCCCACAACTGCAGATGGCACACCGTCGTTTGAAGTATGCACACGACCGGCATCCGTGCCGCCTTGAGAAACAAAGTACTGATACGGAATATTGTTTGATTCTGCCGTATCCAAAACAAATTCGCGCATTCCTCTGTGAGTGACCATCGTGCGGTCAAGGATGCGAAGAAGCGCACCTTTTCCAAGCTGGCCGAATTCATGCTTTGCTCCGCTCATGTCGTTTGCAGGACTCGCATCAAGTGCAAAGAAAAGATCCGGACGAATCATGTTCGCAGCTGTCTGCGCACCCCTTAAACCAACTTCTTCCTGAACAGTCGCTCCGGAATAAAGCGTATTCGGAAGGGTAACATCTTTCAGCTCTTTCAAAAGTTCAATCGATAAACCGCAGCCGTAACGGTTATCCCACGCTTTTGCCATGATTTTTTTCGGATTGGCCATCGGCGTAAATGGACAAACAGGAAGAATCTGCTGGCCAGGTCTAATGCCCAGAGCTTTCGCATCTTCATCAGAATCAGCACCAATATCAATCAGCATATTTTTGATTTGCATCGGTTTATTACGCTGGTCTTCGCTGAGCAAGTGTGGCGGAATGGAACCAATCACTCCCGGAACAGGTCCCGCATCCGTGATAACCTCCACACGCTGAGCAAGCAGAACCTGGCTCCACCAGCCTCCAAGCGTCTGAAAACGCAGCATTCCGTTTTTCGTAACACCCGTCACCATGAAACCCACTTCATCCATGTGGCCGGCAACCATAATCCTCGGACCTTCCTCACTGCCCCGCTTCACCCCGAAAATACTGCCGAGACGGTCCTGAATGATCTCATCTGAATACTTGGTGAGCTCAGAACGCATAAACTTTCGTACAGCATGCTCATTCCCCGGCGCACCCGGAAGCTCCGTCAATGTCTTAAAAAGCTCTAACGTCTCTTGATTCATCCATCATATCCCCTTTACTTATGTATATTTCCATTTTACAGAAGATTTATCGTTCGTGCTACTAAAGAAAAGCGGAATCGCCTGAACAGGAACACTTTCCCTTGTGCATCAGCCAGAGTTTCTGCAGCTAAATTCAGTAATGAACACTTTCCCTCACAAACCAGCCAGAGTTTGTGCTGCTACATCCAGTTATGAACACTTTCACCCGCAAACCAACCAGAGTTTCTGCTGCTAAATCCAGTTATGAACACTTTCACCCGCAAACCAACCAGAGTTCCTGCTGCTAAATCCAGTTAAGAACACTTTCACCCGCAAACCAACCAGAGTTTCTGCTGCTACATCCAGTTAAGAACACTTTCACCCGCAAACCACCCAGAGTTTCTGCTGCTAATTCCAGTTATGAACACTTCCCCCGCAACCATCCTTAATCATTTCTCTCCACCCTCCTGCTTAACAACAGAAGGCATTTTCTGTATACTTAAAACATCGTGTACAGGATGGAGGAGATTGTGATGAATGGCAGAAAAGTACTGATAGGAATCGGGATTGGCCTGGCCGCTGCATATCTTTTCAGAGATCAATTGAAGCCGGCTTATATTTCTTCTGAAAAAGCACTGACGGCTGTGAAGAACGCGTTTAAAGAGAAAGGCCCTATTAATGGTTCATGGATTTATACGGTTCGTGAATCCTTTATTAATCAGGGGGAAACTTACAGCATCTACAAGGCCGGCGTTACACGGATGGCAGGATCGGATCTTGAGCAGTACGAAGCATTTGTAGACGCAACAAACGGAAATATCCTGCATGTTGAACAAATTGCATAAAACACAAAAGGCATGGGGCGCACCCCATGCCTTCTTCATTATTAAACCGGACGAACCCGCTCGACCTTTTCTGTTATCTCCCGCTGACTGTTCCACTTGATTGCGCGGTAGAACGCATCATGATAAAAAGAGATCCACGTATTTTGATCAGCAGCAAGTCCGAGCCATTTTTGCTTCTGTTCAATCGAGGTCATCGGATAATCATCATAAGCGAGCACCCAAAGCGGATTGCTGTGCGCATGTGTAGGCATCAGATCTGCCATATGAAGGATTGTTTCCCCGCCGTCTTCAATCTTAATCACGCTGTGACCGTTGCTGTGGCCTCCGGTGTGGAACATCGTGATGCCGGGCACTACCTCGGATGACTCCTCAAAGGCTTCTACCTGATGTTCAATGGCCGTCCAGTTATCTTTCCAGTATGTATTCGCAGACCGTATATTCGGCTCTTTCATTTCATTCCATTCCGTAAGAGAAGTGATAATTTTCGCCTTCGGAAAAACAGATGCCAGTTCCTCCCCATCACGTTTGGTGAGGCCTGAAACATGATCAAAATGAAGATGCGTCATCAGAACAAAATCAATATCTTCTGGTTTTAGCCCAAGCTCATTGAGCGAATTCTCAACATTCGATTCAGCTGTTACACCGAAATTGCGTTTTTGTTTATCTGTGAGCCTGCCGGACCCGATACCGCTGTCGATCAGAAGATTTACCCCGTTCTTCTGGACCAGTATGGGATCTGTCCGCAATTCAATTTGATTAAGCTCGTTGACAGGATATTTTTTAGACCAAAGCGGCTTTGGAACGACGCCAAACATCGCACCTCCGTCAAGGTATGTCACTCCCCCGTCAAGCCAAGTTAAAGTTGTTTCCCCAATTGTTAACCTCTCCATTTTTATCCCCTCCTCCTCCATCATACCAAAAACAGGAGACAGCGGGCATTAAAAAAGCCCAGGATTGATCTCCTGAGCTACTTTCTGAATTTCACTTCTGAGCGGTAGATCCGCTGGCCTTTATTTGAAAATTTTTCTTCGTATTCAGTCATAATGTTGCCCTCAAACTCACTGCTGTGCAGGTCAAGGCTTACAAAAGTCAGAAGCAGGCCGTATTCTGAAAAGCTTCTAAGCGAATATTCGAATAGTCCCTGATTATCTGTTTTAAAGTGGATTTCGCCCTCTTCCACCAGAATATCCTGGTATCTTTTCAAAAAGGTTTTGTACGTCAATCTCCGTTTTTCATGCCGCGTCTTTGGCCAAGGATCAGAAAAATTCAGGTAGACTCTGTCAATTTCTCCTTCTGCAAAAAGGTCTGTCAGATCTTCGGCGTTTTCGTTAAGCAGGAAAAGGTTTTCACACTCTGATTCAACCGCTTTTTGAAGGGCTGCGACAATGACGCTCTGAGATAATTCAATGCCGATATAATTGATTTCAGGGTTTGCTTTTGCCATTCCTGTTACAAACTGGCCTTTGCCTGTCCCCACTTCAATATGAATTGGATTTTCGTTTCCAAAAAGCTTGCTCCACTTTCCTCTTTGTTCTTTAGGATTCTGTATTGCAATATGTGAATGCCCGGCAATGTAGTCATTTGCCCAAGGCTTGTTTCGCTGTCGCATCAAGCACACCTCTGTCCATGTAATGTCGGATAAAAGGGTATCACGAAAATGTTCGCGGTGCAAGATGTTCTGCAGGAATCATTAACAGAAAATGTGAATTGTTCAGCCAAAAAACAAAAAAGCCGGCTCCCCGCGGAACCGGCTGCATACGGGCGGAATGAAAACAGCGTCTCCTGCGCAAATTAAGAGAAGAATTTGCAAAGGAGGCTTTTTATGCCGCTTAAATACGAGAATCAAGTTGAGTTGTTAAAGGATATTCTGTCAGAGCACCAGAGTGACTGCTGCGGAACGGTTGCTGAATGCGAGCAGCTTGAGCGCGTGGTGAAATCTTTAATGGTTCATGCTGATGTGCATCAGGATTTAAAGGGTGTCCTGCAATCGATTTATTCGTACAGCCAGGACGGAAAAAATTCCCCTGAACTGAATTCATATATTACGTCTCAGCAAAATGTGCTGTCACAATGGATCAGCGACATTGATTCGTTTTCTTAATCTGCGCTGATTTTTGTGATCATTTGGCGCAGATAGCTGTGCCATTCGTTGGTTTCTTTTTCGTTGTGCTTGGCACGGTACCAAAGAGTGTAGGTAATCGTTTGCGCAAGCACATACCAGAACATTCTGGCCCTAAGCTGATCGTTAAGCTGAAGTCCGTAAGTAGAGAGCCAGCTGTCCCAGTCTTTTTCGTCAATGTACCAGTAAAGCAGCATGCCGATATCGATTGCCGGGTCTGCTATCAGCGCGCCGTCCCAGTCAATCAGATAGAGCTGGTTCTCGCTTGAGAGCAGCCAATTGTTATGATTGACATCGCAGTGGCAGACCACTTTTTCGGCACAATCCACATATGGCAGGTTTTCTTCAAGATAGTGAAGGGCCTGCAGCACTTCAGGGAGATAGAAATTTTCAAACTCAACCGTTTGCTTTAAGTCCTCTAATATCAAGGATGGAGTAAGAGGCTGCTTTCCAAGACGTTTCAGCATATCAAGCAGTTCTTTTGAATGATGGATCTTATGCAGCAGTTCCGCTACGTTTTCCCCGTTCATATCATTCGGCTTCAGTTCACGGCCGCTGAGCCAGTGCTGTGCTGTAATCACATCGCCATTTTCCAGTCTCTTTGTCCATACAAGCTTAGGAACAATTCCTTCTGCAGACAGAACGGCCAAGAATGGAGAACTATTTCGTTTTAAGAACAATTTTTGTCCTTCTCGCTGTGCAAAATAGGCATCGCCTGTTGCTCCGCCAGCAGGAGATAGCTCCCACTCGCTGCCTAGTAGTTGTTCCAACCAGTTCACCTTCAATTTCAACCCAACATTTCATTTATAAGTTTGGAATAGGAAAAGAAAGCATGCGCTTTTCCTGTCATTCGTCATCATTTCAGTCAATTAAAAAAGACAGCTAGTTTGATGAATCAAACAGATACAAGTAGCCATCCTTTTAAATTTTATCGTTTCCAGGCGAATTTAGTCAAGAAAAACCGAAAAGCTACTTTTGAAACAAGACCAAAGTGCCGATTTCATTTGCTGTGATCTGTGAGTCTGCCTTCTGATCATGGTGATTTTTATGCATCGATGGACTTGATGCTATTTCCCATTCTCCTCCTGCAGGGAGCGGAATGACCGCACCGTTTCGATGGCTGCAGTGGATGACCGCAATGTGTCTCCATGGACCATAATCTTTTACGTCCATTAATGCATATGCGTATACTCCGCCATCATTTTTGAGTACCCGGTAATGTCTGCTGATTTCATCAGAAGCTGCAAACCGGAAGGCGCCGTGGGATTTTCTTAAGGCAATAAGGTGCTTGACGTACTTGACATCTTCAGCGTATTTCTCCCGTTCATTCCAGTCGAGCTGATTGATGTCATCAGGTGATTTATAGCTGTTTTCAACGCCTTTTTTCGTCCGGTAAAATTCCTGGCCGCTGTGGAAAAACGGGATGCCCTGCGCAAGGATGACCATTCCGGCAGCAAGTTTTTGCCTCATCCGTCTGTCTTCATGCGCCTCATGAGGATTTGAAACCTCCATTTTATCCCAAAGCGTATGATTGTCATGGGATTCCACATAATTAATGGATTGTGCCGGCGACGTGAAATGGGCAATCGAACCTGTCATGACTCTTGCCAGCAAATCAGGGTTTGATGTATGCCCGAAAATAAATCCTTTGTCGTAAAGGTTAAATGTGCTCCCTTTGATGACATCCCTGAACTGGTCATTGAAAAAAGAGATGCCCGGCATTTTCCCTGCGTTTGCAATAATCGCTTTTTTTTCATAGGCAAGCGGGGTGTTTAAGTCCCATCCTTCTCCCAAAATAAGAAGATCCGGCTTAATCCTCATACATGATGCATGAACTTCATTCATCGTTTCAACATCTAAAATACCCATCAAATCAAAACGGAAACCATCTACATCATATTCGCTCAGCCAATAGGAAACAGAATCCACAATAAATTTGCGGGCCATTTTCCTTTCTGATGCGATATCATTTCCGACACCTGTTCCATCTGACGGAAGTCCGTTGTGATCGTGACGGAAATAATACCCCTGTACAATTTTTTCAAAAGAAGAGGTCTCCCGGATATAGACGTGGTTGTACACGACATCCATAATCACTCTGATTCCGCTTTCATGAATAGACTGAATGGCGCTCTTTAATTCTCTTATTCGTTCGGCAGGGTCATCAGGTTTCGCGGAATAGCTTCCCTCCGGCGCATTAAAGTGCAGAGGATTGTATCCCCAGTTATACTCCGCGGATGTGTCCTGTTCGTCCACGCCTTCAAAATCGTTAAAAGGCAAAAGCTCCAGATGGGTCACACCAAGCTCCTGCAAATAAGAAAGACCAGACGATAATCCGCCTGCTGTTTTCGTCTCTTTTTCATTGAAGGCTGCGTATTTTCCCTTTTGCTTTATGCCGCTGTCCGGATGGATGCTGAAATCGCGTATATGAGCCTCATATATAATGGCATCGGTCAATTTTTCAAAAGGTTGAGGTTTTTTCCTTAAGACGGCTGTTTTTTTCAGATCTGTTATGACACCATACTCTCCGTTAATGGAAACCGCTTTTGCATAAGGATCGACAGCTTCGTTCCAGATCAGGTTAACGCAGACAAGATACGTATAGAAAACGCTGTCAAAATTGCCCTGAAGCTCTATCGACCAAATTCCTTTTTCTCCAAGGGTCATAGGCATCGTTTCGATTTTATTTACATCCGGAAAAAGAAGCTTTACTTTCACCTCTGTCGCAGTAGGAGCCCAGACCTTTAATACTGTGGATTCCTCCCCGCATACTGCACCCAGGTCATTTTCTCCGTAGTAAAAATAGTCATCAAATAAATCCGTTCTGATGACAGCCCCCATCTGCAGATCGGTTTTACGGTTCAGGTCATCACAAATTTCGTACAGTTTTCCGAATGGCTTAACGGACGGGTCAAACCTGCATTGAATCTTTACTCTGTTTTCAATCGTCTCGATCCGTTCACACTTGAGCTCTGTCCGGGTCTCCCCGTCAAGCAGATAGAACGTCCTCTTTCCGTCTCCCTGCATTTCTGCAGGAATTAAAATGGTGATTAAGTTCATTTCGTCAAGGTATGCATGATATGCACGTTGTACCGTTAGCATGTTGATTCACCTGCCTGCAATAGTTGTTTCTTCATCACACCAGTATACCCATGTGGACACGTCTTGATATTTATTCAGATATAATACTTTATGCTTTTCGGCCTTAATGTGACTGTAACAGGTGTTTCGCCTAGATATTCTCCGTCTGCATGCACCATGACAGAAACGGGACCTGATATCATAATTTCATGACCCTCCATCATGCAAACTTCCTTCAGCCCTTTATGTCTGCCTGCAAAAACAAGTCCAAAAAGAAGGAGCAGTTTTCCTCTGGATAATCCGTGGACAATGGTGACATTCAGCAATCCGTCATCAGGCCTTGCATCAGGAGAGATTTTCATTCCTCCCCCGTAAAACGGATGGTTGCTGACTGCAGCAAGCCAGACCTTCTCAAAAACCTTTTCTTCGCCGTCAATCGTTACAGAGAGCGGACCGGGCTGGTAGGTGAAAAGACCTTTCATAAGAGCAAGAGTGTACACAAAGGAGCCTGCACCCGCTCTATTCAGAAACTTTTTCCAACTCATTTCATTGGAAAGTTTCGCAACGTAGGCGTCGAAGCCTGCACCTATGCTGTTCACAAACAGCCGGTCTGCTTTCCCGGCCCTGCAGCAGCCCAAATCATAGCTTTTAGCCTGTCTGTTCAGTCTTGTGAGAATGGAGCCTTTCGCCTTTGAGCTGCCGTATCCCTTCTTAAAATCATTGCCCGACCCTGATGCCGCATAACCGATTTGTATATGATCGAATCCGCTGAGCCCGTTTACAATTTCGTGAATCGTTCCGTCTCCGCCAATGCCTATCACCGTTTTCAGCCGGTAATCATGTATGGATGCAATTTGCCTGGCAAGTACTTCTGCATGTCCGGCGTAATCCGTCATAAAAGACCGGTACTCCATGTTTTTCTTTTCCATTTCTTCTTTCATTTTCTTCCAGACACGCAAAGACCGTCCGTTTCCCGCAACGGGATTTATAATAAAGTATATGCTGTTTTCCATCGTCAGCCCCATTATCTTCAAGTGGAATAGGAATACCTTAAGAGATATTCCGAGTCTAGTAAAATTATAGCTTTTTTCTTAGATGAAGTGGGTGTAATTGGGTAAAAAAATACGCCAAAAGGCGCATTAGTCATTTCTTCTGAACGATTCGATCACACAATTAGCCAGGAGCACACCTGCTGCCTTCAGCTGATCATGCTTCATCGGCATTGAATGATGGACGTGAGGGTACATCCACCGGCTGTATGACCTCTTATCCGCAACTGTCAGATCATAGGGAGCCTCGGGATATTCAACAAAGCCCTCTTTGCATACAAGTGCTTTTTTCACTTTTAATCCAATCTCTTTTTCTTTTAAAAGCTGCTTTACAAGGGCTGCTGTCCGGCTGAGGCTGATCATCGGCGAGAGGAGACTTGATTCATCTTTTTCTCCCGGGTTTTTACGCCAGAACCTTTCTGCGGATCCCATATATACGTCATGGCGGCCGCCTTCAAGAAAGTGAATGCACGTGATTTCCCCCGGGCTTATTAAAATCGTGTCGAGGGCGATGGATGTATTTTTCACCCTTAGGACCGGAGCATACATGATCAGATGCTGATCCGGAAGCTTTTGCAGAAGTTCCTGCAGATTGTGGTCATCCGAGAGAGACGGATCTGCAAAAGATCTGTCCCTAATGGTTGACGTTGCCCATTTCAGCTGGAAATGAAAGACACGCTTCATAAACATTTCCTTCAGCTCATCAAGCGAGCCGGGGGTGGCATGGAAGCTCAGCTCAGGTGAATCCATATTTGCTTCAGGATAGGTGACAGTTGTGCCGGACCTTTCCTTTTTAAGCCTGTAACTCCGTATCCTCGATAGCGAATCCCCCTCTTTTTCCATGCTTTCCATTTGCTCTTTTTTAACAAAATGGTGAAATTCGTTCTTTTCAAAAGCATCCTTCAGCATGAGCCACTGCTGTTTTTTCACACGCAGAAAACGGCTCTGATAGCGGTACAGATCCATTTCATATCTGGATATGCACGCATGAACTTTTATTAATTGAGCCACTTTATGTAAACTCCTTCCGAAACATTCAAACTCACAGAACGTGTAAAAGAAACGGAACCAATAACGGACACAGAACAGCCGTGAAAATGGCGCACAGCGTCATGGAAATGGAACTGACAGCTCCTTCAAGCTCTCCCATTTCAAGAGCCCTCGCCGTACCCGTTCCGTGTGATGCCGCACCAAGTCCGATTCCCTTTGCAACGGGATGGCTAATGCCAAAAGCTTTCAAAAGAGACGGCCCGAAAACAGCCCCCGACATGCCTGCTATAACCACATATATGGCCGCAAGCGCAGGGATTCCTCCGAGTATTTCTGAAATATCCATTGCAACGGGATTTGTGACCGATTTAGGAGCGAGCGACAGGATCATCTCCCGGTCTACATGGAATAATGCTGCGAGGCCGGCCCCGCTTACTATTCCGATAATGCTTCCCGTAAGCACGCTTGTAAAAACGGTCCACGCATACCTCTTCATCACATGTCTGTTTTCATACAGCGGATAAGCAAGTGCGACTACTGCAGGGCCTAAAAGAGCATCAATCCACTTTCCGCCAGTCATATACTCAGCATACTCGGTATCTGTGAGAAGGAAAAGCACAATTAAGAGAAAAGTGCTCGTCGAGATCGGCACTAATAGAGGAAAGGGGTATTTTTTATAAACCTCTCTCATAAGGGCGTATACGATTACCGTAAGGACAATATAGAAGATCACAGCCATTATGGGTTTTCCCCCTCTCCTTCATTTGCCGTTTTTCTGGTGCTCATCCACTGGCTTACAAAAGCGGCTGAAAGCATGACGAGAGCTGTGCTGAAAAGAGCAATCAGCGCACTGATCAGGCCTCTTCCCGCAAACAGGTCAAAATGGTCCATCAGCCCGACCGTTGCAGGAACGAAAAGCAAGGCCAAATGTTTAAGCAAAAAGGAGCTTCCTTCCTTTAACAGCGGCAGTTTTATGAGTTTGAAGGACAAGCAGAAAAATAAAAGAAACATGCCGATAATGCTGCCCGGCATGGACAAGTTGAAAAATTGCTGAATGGCTGTTCCGGCAAAATAAAATAGAAATAATCCGGCAAGCTGAATAACAATACGTATAAATTTCATAGTTTCCCCGCTAAGCGTAAAAGAGTCTTATTTATCTTATTGGGCATCATCGCAATAAGACAGCGTCAATTGTATGGTACTTGGGGACTTCCCCAAGCTTGGTCTGAAACAGATTGATTTTTGAAACCTGAAAGGCTGACACCGGATGACCCGGAAGCATCTCTTCCTGAAAGTCTTCATCTGCCGCCCATTTCCTCGCGATCGTGATATGAGGGGCAAATGGACGTTCATCTAGTGCGAAACCGTGTTTCCTGCACATGGAGTATACCGTTTCCCTCACCTTTTCTAGCGGCTCTGATTTTTCCGCACCAGCCCAGAAAATTCGGGGAGCCTGCTTTCTCCCAAATGTGCCGAAGCCACTGATTGACAGGTGAAATGAAGGAAACTCGCCAAAAGCTGTGTGCAGTTCCTTCATGACGGCCTGCAGTTGATCAGCGGAATCAGGATGCCCCAAAAAAGCGAGCGTCAAATGATAATCCAGAGGATGAACCCAGGACTTAAACAGCTTCTTCATCCCTTCTGTTTTTGCAGTCAGCATTTCCGCTTCATTCTGAGGGACAGGTATTCCAATAAAATAATGGGTTTGTGTTGTCATAACGGTTCCTTTCCCGTCTGTTTGCTAAGAGTATGGCTCTGCTCGTATGCTTCCATGCAAAAACTGCGCAGACACTTTTTTCATTTTATCAAAGTCTGCGGGAAGAATAGAACCAAAGCGCCTCGTTTCATGAAAATCGATTGCTGGGAAGGCAAACAGAGGATATGCTATTATATCAACTAAAGGAGCTGAAATAATCATGCGTGTTGTAGAAAATGTGGCAGATTTAATTGGCCATACACCTCTTTTAAAATTAAACCGCCTGAATCCAAAAGACGGGGCTGCGGTTTACCTTAAGCTTGAGTTCTTCAATCCAAGCGGCAGTGTAAAAGACAGAGCTGCTTTTAATATGATTGTCGAGGCCGAAAAGCAAGGCCTGTTAAACGAACATTCAACGATTATCGAGCCAACGTCAGGGAATACAGGCATTGGACTTGCCATGAATGCGGCAGCAAGAGGATACAAAGCCATTCTTGTTATGCCTGATACGATGACACAGGAGCGCATCAATCTGCTTAAAGCTTACGGTGCAGAAGTTGTGCTTACACCCGGCGACGAAAAAATGCCCGGTGCTATAAAAAAGGCAAACGAGCTAGCAGAGGAAATCCCTGACAGCTTTGTTCCCATGCAGTTTGAAAACGAAGCAAATGCTGATGCCCACCGCAAAACAACGGCACCCGAGATTATTGCCGCAATGGATGAGATCGGGAAAAAGCTTACTGCATTCGTTGCAACGGCAGGCACCGGCGGGACCATTACAGGCACCGGCGAAACACTCAAAGAGCATTATCCGGATCTGACCGTGCATGTTGTAGAGCCGGCCGGGTCCCCGGTCCTTTCAGGAGGAAAGCCAGGCAAGCATAAGCTTGTCGGCACAAGCCCCGGATTTATTCCCGACATTTTAAATCAGGATGTTTACGATGAAATTTTTAAAATACAGGACGCTGAAGCGTACGACATCACACGCAGACTTGCTGCGGAAGAAGGAATCCTTGTCGGTCCTTCCTCAGGGGCAGCCTGCTTTGCCGCCCTTGAAGTTGCCAAACGCCTGACACCGGATGATGTTGTTGTCTGCATCGCATGCGATACAGGTGAACGGTATTTATCAAGCGATGTATTCAGAGAAGAATAGGTCTTAAGAAAAAGAGCTGCTCCGGATTAAACCGGAACAGCTCTTTTTTGATTCAGCTTCATCACACAAAGGATGACAAGCGCAATAAGGGACATCGTTCCAAAGAATAAATACACATGAAGAATCGAATACCCTTCAAGGATAAGGCCCCCAAAAAACGTGCAAAACCAGTTTCCCAGCCCGTTGCCGACAGATGAATACAGAGAAATCGCCGTTGCCCCTACAGAAACAGGAGCAAGCTCTCTCACATACTGGAGGGCAGCAGGAATGAACAATCCAACAGAAAACCCTTGTGCAATCGTTGTGGCATACACAACCCCAAGTGGCGGTTCAAAGAAATACAGGAACCATCTGAGACATGAAATGCATGTTGCCATAACCAGGATGTTCATCATGCCGAGGCGCCTGATCCAGCTGCTTGCAAACTTCATAAACGGGGCTTCACTGCCCGCCGCAAGTAAAAATGCAATGCCGATACCGGTCAGCCCGCCGCCAAGATCAGCGACAAAAATACCGAAATAAATATTATTGGCAAGAATAGGGCCGAGAACAAGAAATGCTATAAATAGAAACAGAAAATACCTTGGAACATTCGCAAGTTCTTTTATGCCGTCACGGATGCTGATCTGCATCGTTCTGCTTTCATTCGGCAGCTGAGCTGCAAAGAAAATGGCCAGAAACAGCACGAGTGCAAAAGAATAAAAAATCACGTGAAGAGAATAGTGTTCAGACAGCTGGCCGACAGCCATGACAGCAACTGCAAAACCAACAGCTCCCCACAGCCTGATGGAACCGTATTCCGTTTTGGTCTTGTGGACATAATTCATTGAAATGCTGTCGGATAAAGGAATCAGAGCACTCTGAACAACCGCCAGCAGCAGAGCAATCACAATCAGCCAGAAATAGCCGTCAAGAAGTGAGAATACAATCCCAAACAGTCCGGCAAGCGTCAAAGCGACGGTCAGTAAAACAGTCGGTTTCTGCGTGATGTCACTTAATACCCCCCACAGCGGCTGAACTAAAATCATAACAACCGGGCTGATGCTCATAATGATTCCAATCTGGCTTCCTGAAAGTCCCACACTGTCCTTTAAATAAACTGGCAATAAAGGAAACAGAGAACCTATGGCAAAAAACATGAGAAAATAAAACGAACAGAACGAAACCCGCGTCATGCGGTGTTCTCTTTGAAGAGAATAATCCAAACCAGCAGCCTTCTTTCCCCACCTGTCATTTGATTGCTAAAAACCGCTCCCGGAAAAGGGAGCGGCTAAAAGCTTCTTCAAACATCCTACCACATGAAAAGCGTTTCGTTAATCTTATTTTGCCAGTTCATAAATGGCCTGGGCATAAATGGCCGTTGCCTTCAGAAGATCATCGATGATGACATATTCATCCTTTTGATGGGCAACATCCGGTCTTCCAGGAAACATCGGGCCGAAAGCTACACCGGCTTTAAGTGACCTGGCATACGTTCCTCCCCCTATGGCAATCAGTTCAGGCTTCTCGCCAGTCTGCTCCTCATAAACCTTTTTAAGTTTTTGAATGAGTTCATGCTCTGCTTCTACATAATGCGGCTTTGAGTCGCTGAAGGAGGTAAGGTGAAAATCAGTAATCGATTTGAGTCCTTCTTCAATCCTTTCCGAATCTGCTGTAACAGGGTAGCGGATATTTACCCCAAGCTCTCCGCCATCTTTGATGTCATATGACATGATGCCGAGATTGACTGTCAATTCTCCGCTTACTTCGTCTTCACATTGAATGCCGATTTTCTCGCCTCTCGTATCATTGCTGAAAAAGGCAGTCATCTGCCTCACAAAAACCTTTCCATTATGATCAAGCTCGGCTTCAGCAAGGAAAAGCCCCAGCAAAAGACCTGCGTTTTTGCCTGTATGGGGAAGACTTCCGTGAGCGGAAATTCCTTCAGCAGTTAATTTGAGGGTGCCATTCTCCTCTGAAACACTGCCTTTGATCTCATACTGGGACAGGTAGCTGCTGTATTTTTCGGAAAGGGCTTTTGCATCCTCTGTCTGAACGATCGCTTCGGCAAAATCCGGCACCATGTTAAAACGTCTTCCTGACTTGAAAGAAAGAAGCTTTGGTCCATTTTTGCTGATGCTCGTTTTATCAAAATGGAAAGAAAGCTTTGCATCAATAATTCCCTTTTCGGCATTTATGATTGGGAAATCTGCATCTGGAGCAAAACCGAGGGCAGGCATTTCTTCATGTTTGAAGTAGTGCTCCACACAGCCCCAGTCACTTTCTTCATCTGTTCCAAGAATCATCCGGACCCGCTTGTTCAGCGGAAGCCCAAGATCCTTCACAATCTTCATGGCATAATAAGCTGCCATAGTCGGGCCTTTATCATCAATCGCCCCGCGCGCGTAAATTTTCCCGTCACGGATTTCTGCTCCGAAAGGATCGCTGCTCCAGCCGTCCCCTTCAGGTACAACATCGACATGACAGAGTATGCCTACAATTTCATCTCCCTGTCCCATTTCAAGGTGTCCGGCGTATCCGTCGAGGTTTTTGGCCGTAAACCCGTCTTTTTCTCCCTTTTGGAGCATGTGAGTTAAAGCTTTATGTATGCCTTTTCCAAATGGGGCGCCTTCTGTTTTTGATTTCTCATCAAGCACACTCTTAATCCGCAAAAATTCCTGAGTATCTTCAGTAAATTGATCTTTTCTCTTCAGTACTTCCTGCATCCATTCCATTTGCATACCTCTTTTCATGATCATTTTCATCGTACCTCTACTTAGTTAAGATACCAAAGGATGCAAACATAAGAAAGCGCTGCACGGAGAAACTAAGCTTAAACAAAAAACAAAAACTCTTGCAAATCTGCCTAAAAACGAATAATATAATAAATGTTTTGCAAAAACGTTCGTTTATCAAGTGCACTTATCACTCATTCTGCTTCTGCTGCCGATAGACAGCGCATAAAAAGGCAGATGCCGATTATTCAACAGCGGTCCCTGTATTCAAGGGACCTTTCTCATGACAGCAGCTGAAGCCAGGCTGCGCGACAGATTACAAATTGGAGGCTTACTTATGTTTAAACTGAAAGAACATCAAACAACGGTGCGCACAGAAGCACTTGCAGGAATTACAACATTCCTGACAATGGTTTATATCGTGGTTGTCAACCCGATTATTCTAGCAGATGCAGGCGTTCCATTCGACCAGGTGTTTACAGCCACCATCATTGCGGCAATTGTAGGAACGCTGTGGATGGCGCTTGCTGCAAATTACCCGATTGCCATTGCACCCGGAATGGGTCTCAACGCTTACTTCGCCTACTCGGTTGTCGGCGGCCATCAGGTCAGCTACCAAGTTGCCTTTGCCTCTGTTTTTGTGGCGGGCCTCATTTTCCTGATTTTATCGCTGACGCCTTTTCGCAAAAAACTGATTGAAGCCATACCTGCTAACTTGAAATACGGAATTACAGCGGGAATCGGGCTGTTTATCGCCTTCATCGGCCTCAGACTGACAGGCATTGTAACAGACCATCCTGAAAATCTTGTGACGCTTGGTGATCTCTCTTCACCTCCTGTCATCCTTGCTCTGATCGGGCTTGCTGTTTCCCTGCTCCTTATGAGCCTGAATGTTCACGGTGCCCTGTTCTTTGGTATGATCATTACTGGAATTATCGCCTATTTCACCGGAGAACTTTCATTTGAAAATGGTTTTGTCTCTGTACCGAGCCTGCCTGAAGGATTTATGGTCCTGAACCCGGCCGATGCCATTGGACAGGTGATTTCAAATGGCCTTTACGCCGTTGTTTTCTCATTCCTTTTGGTTACGATCTTTGATACAACCGGCACGATGATCGGCGTTGCCCAGCAGGCCGGTCTTATGAAGGGAAATGAACTGCCGAATGCACGCAAAGCCCTTCTTGCCGACTCTGCTGCAACGACTGTAGGCGCTATGTTCGGCACAAGTCCGACGACTGCCTACATTGAATCCTCTGCAGGCGTTGCCGCCGGAGGACGAACAGGACTCACTACATTGACCGTTGCCGTCCTGTTCGGGCTTACCGCATTTTTCAGCCCGCTTGTAGGAGCCGTTTCAGGCATAGCAGCCATCACAGCTCCTGCCCTGATTATCGTAGGAAGCTTAATGATGGGCAACATTGCGAAAATTAACTGGAACGAACTCGACGAAGCTTTTCCTGCCTTCCTTGTCATTATCGCAATGCCGCTCACATCAAGTATTGCAACAGGCATAGCGCTAGGCTTCATCTCCTACCCGCTCATGAAAATAGCAAAAGGAAAATGGAGAGAGGTTCACCTGTTCGTTTATATCTTTGCCGTTCTGTTCTTCATTCAGCTTGTGTTCCTCGGCGGGCATTAAAAACCGCTCATAAAACACTTTAAAAGCATCCATACTAGATATGGGTGCTTTTTATACGCACAAAAATGTCATACTATTCAGAATTAATCACATATAGTAAAATAAGAAATATAGAGCAGATCAGCGTGTAACAAGATTAAAACTATGTAAAAATTTTGTTAATTCTAGCTTTTCGCTGGTATGATGATGTCGAAATCGTGTAAAATATTGTTGTAGCGTTCATAAATTTAATTAGTACAGTAACATCTGCAGTAGGGGACATCGTAGGTTAGGCTATGCCATACGATCAAATGATAAGGAGTGGTTTTTTGAAACCTTCAACAAACCGTATGCTAACTCGTATCAAATCTGTCTACATGTTTATCCATGAAAGAGGTACTGTTACAACTCAGCAGCTTGTTGACGAATTTGGTATTACACCGAGAACCATTCAAAGAGATTTAAATGTGTTAGCGTATAATGACCTGGTTCGGAGCCCAAGCAGAGGCAAATGGACAATTACACAGAAGAAGGTTAGAAAAATGTCTTCCTAGAAAGCCGCTTATTCCGGAAAAAATTTTAAAATTGCATACATAAGAAAACCAGTCTGCCCTTTTGGCGACTGGTTTTTTTCTTTGTATTTTACAGCTCTATGGCCTTAGCATTTCTCAGTGCTTCCACTTCTTCGTCCGTCAGCTCTCTGTATTCCCCGAGTTCAAGACTCTCATCCAGATGAAGCGGGCCCATGCTGATGCGCTGCAGATAGGCTACTTTTTTGCCGACTGCCTCAAACATCCGTTTTACTTGGTGAAATTTCCCTTCAGTGATTGTGATATGAATCTCTGACCGTTCTCCTGCTTCGATGATCTCAAGGCGGGCAGGCTTTGTGACATACCCGTCATCAAGCTCTACACCTTCTTTGAAAGCAGACGCATCTTCTTCTGTGACGTGTCCCTCGATTTTCGCATAATACGTTTTTGGCACATGCTTTTTAGGAGAAAGCAGTTGATGTGACAGCTGGCCGTCGTTTGTCAGGAGCAAAAGTCCCTCTGTGTCTTTATCAAGACGTCCTACAGGAAATGGCTTGTAGACGGCATCGTTCATTTCAAGCAGATCAATAACCGTTTTCTGGACAGAATCCTCTGTGGCCGACAGGAAGCCGGCCGGTTTGTTCAGCATCAGGTAAATGTGCTCTTTATATTCGACTGTTTCACCGTGTACTGTCACGGCCTGAACCGCTGGGTCAACATGTGTTTTGGCATCCTTGATGATCTTGCCGTCAGCCTTTACAGCACCTGTCTTCAGAAGCTGCTTTACTTCTTTTCTGCTTCCGTACCCTATGTTTGAAAGTAATTTATCGATTCTCATGTTACGACCTGCCTTTTGCGGTAAAGTATAAAATTGCGAATATTCGAATCCTGGAAGTATGCCTCTTTTTTTCTTCTAGAGCTTTGAAAAAAGAAGGCTTATTCAGCAGCCTTCTTCTTGCGGTTTAAAAAGGAAAAACGGCTGCCGAGCAGCTTCTCGAGCAAGTGAGAGCGGTGCGCTGCGTACAGGTATGCAGCTGCTCCTAAACCGATCGCAATCAGCAGTATGATGACTGACTGCATTTTCCCATCAGGGTATTCAATAAAAATAGATAGAACGGATTGGGTGACTGACACGACCAGACCCATAAAAGCAGTCAGAATTCCGATAAAGACGGTGCGCTTGAACAGCAGCTTGAATGAATAGCCTGCGTGGCGGCGTATCATTGCAAAACTGTACAGAATAGATGCACCGAACCCAAGCGCTGTTGCGAGAATGGATCCGACACCCTGGTACGCCTCAATGAGCGGAGCATTCACAGCAAGTTTAATGATCAGTCCAAGTGAAAGGGAAATAACAGCAAGCTTTTGCTTGTTGATTCCCTGCAGAACGGCTGCTGTTACGGTAAAGAAAGAAAACAGGATCGCTACAGGCGCGAACCATCTCAGCAAGAGTGCCCCGTCCGGATCGTTTTCATAAAACAGCATATAGGCAGGCTCTGACAGTATCACCAGCCCGACAATAGCAGGCAGTGTGAGGAATATGATAATCTGAAAGGCCTGATCAATCTGCTTATTCACAAGCTTCATATTCTTATCGGTGAAGGATCTTGTAATCGTCGGTACAAGCGTCAGTCCAAATGCTGTCGCGAGTGATACGGGTATCATCACAAGTTTTGGCAAATATAAGACAACAATTGAGAATATACCTGTTGCCGTTTCTTTGAATCCTCCCTCAACCATCGATTTAATGAACGTATTTGTATCAATGTACGTATATAAAGGAATAGCAAGTCCAACAAAAACAAATGGCCCTGCGTATGAAAAAAGCTCTTTAAACATGCGTCCTGCGGGCATATTTTCAGAAGGAACCACATTCTCCCTCATAGCTTCAAGACCGTGTTTGCGGCGCTGCCAGTAAGCAAACAGCACAAGCAGGCCTCCGATGGCTCCAACAAATGCAGCAAAGGTGGAGTAGCCGACTGCCGTTACAAGCGAACCGTCAAATACCTTCAGGACAAGATAAGCTGACGCAAGAAGGAAAGCAATTCTCACTATCTGTTCAATGACCTGAGAAACGGCAGTTGGCCCCATAGACTGATGTCCCTGGAAAAACCCCCTGATCAGGCTCATAATCGGCACGACAATTAAAGCGAGGCTGACCATGCGGATGACAAGCACGGCATCGTCAACCGTGGTATTGCCGATCTCTCTTTGCCCAAGCGAGCTTTCCGCCAGAACCGGCGCCAGAAAATAGAGAATAATAAACGCAAGCACTCCCGTTAAGAACATCACCGAGATGCCCACTCTGAACATCTTTCTGCTTGTTGCGTAATCCCCGATGGAATTATACTTAGATACAAATTTTGAAACCGCCTGGGGGAATCCCATGGTCGCAATGCCGAGGAAAACGGCATACTGCGCATATCCGATCTGGTACAAGGCCCCGCCGTCTTTTCCGACAAGCGCATAGAACGGGATAATGTAGATCATTCCAAGAATCCTTGATATGTAGGTGCCAAGCGTTAATACGAGTGTACCCCGCAATAATTTATTCGACATGAATGAAATCACCAATTTCTCTCTGAAGATTCAACTTTTCTATTTTAACACATTAGAGACCTATAACAAGAATGTTTGTGCATGACAAAAGCGGAAGCGCCTTGGTAAGATCCGGCAGGCAGATAAGAATCCGACGGAAAAGTCCGGGTCCCGCCTTTTTTGGCGGATTTGTTCTGACAGAGGATCTAGGCGCTTCCGCTTGCCGTTGATAACTTTGTAAGGTTATCAACAGCCTTATATTCTTTATAAAACAATAAAAGGCGGATTTGGCATTTTACGTGATTCCGCTATAATAGGGAGAGAAAAGGTTTTTCAGAAAGAAAAGGTTGTGAAAGAATGAAGGTTGATGTAGTGATTATCGGAGGCGGTCCATCCGGCCTGATGGCAGCGATTGCGGCAGGTGAAAAGGGAGCACGCGTCCTCCTGCTCGATAAAGGAAATAAACTCGGCAGAAAGCTTGCGATTTCAGGTGGCGGCAGATGCAATGTCACAAACAGGCTCCCGGTTGATGAGATTGTTAAACATATTCCCGGAAACGGACGATTTTTATACAGCGCATTCTCAGAATTCAGCAATGAGGATATTATCCGCTTTTTTGAAAAGCTTGGCATACAGCTGAAGGAAGAAGACCACGGCAGGATGTTTCCGGTCACAGACAAAGCTCAGTCTGTTGTTGATGCTCTTCTTAATGAACTTAAGAAGCTGCGTGTGACAATCCGTACAAACGAGCCAGTGGAAACGATCGAGTACGAGAACGGCAAGACCGCCGGTGTGCGTTTAAAAAACGGCGAGTATATTCAAACACAGTCGGTTGTGGTTGCTGTCGGGGGCAAAAGCGTTCCCCATACCGGAAGCACAGGAGACGGATATGCCTGGGCTGAAAAAGCAGGACATACCATTACAGAGCTTTTTCCAACAGAAGTTCCAGTAACATCCAATGAACATTTCATTCAGGAAAAAACGCTACAGGGCCTCTCTCTCCGGAATGTTGCCCTGAGCGTGCTGAATCCTAAAGGCAAGGTCATCAAAACGCACCAGATGGACATGATCTTTACCCACTTCGGGATTTCCGGACCGGCTGTTCTCCGCTGCAGCCAATACGTCGTCAAAGCGATGAAAAAGTTCAAAACCACGGCTATTCCCGTGAGCATCGACTCGTTTCCGGACCGGAACCAGGAAGAGCTTTTTCAGGAGACGGTCAAGCTCTTCAAATCAGAACCTAAGAAAGCCGTTAAAAACGTGCTGAAAGGATTCCTGACTGAAAGATACCTTCTGTTTCTCCTTGAGAAAAACGGAATAGACCCGAATCTTCAGGCTGCCAATCTTCAGATGGAAAAATGGCGGTCATTCATACAGGACTGCAAAGGATTTCAGTTTAACGTCCACGGGACGCTGTCTATCGACAAGGCGTTCGTCACCGGGGGCGGAGTATCGGTTAAGGAGATCCATCCGAAAGAAATGGCGTCAAAACTTATGAACGGTTTGTATTTTTGCGGAGAAATCCTTGATATCCACGGCTACACAGGAGGCTACAACATTACATCTGCTCTTGTAACCGGCAGGCTTGCCGGAAAAAATGCCGCACAATATGCAAAGGAAGCAGCTAATTTATAGCGGCTTCCTTTTTAGGTTCTGTATAAAATGAGGGCTGAAAAACAATAAAGCTGTTCCCCGTTCTGATCGCAGGCTGCCGACACATTGTATTTAATGTCAACAAGCTGCTCATCTGAAATCGACTTCAGGAATTGATTGATCGCCTTCTCCAGGTCTTTTTCATGCTCTTTATCAAAAACGGCCACCTTGTACATTTAGCACCATCCCATATCACAGCCTTCCGCATATTGCTGCTGAAGCTCGCAGTTCCGTTCATACATGCGGTAAAACCTGTCCTCTTCCATCATGAATCCATTTACTAATTCATATTCCCGTCCACCGGAAGTTATGACAAGCTTCCCGATATACTCCTTTCCGATGTACAGCTCCATAAATTCCCCGTGCAGCTTTGCGACAACGCGATCCGTTACATCAAGCTTGTGATAGTCAGACATATCACATCCCTCCTTAGTTGAAGTGTATTTTTAAGGGATGTTGTTTATGATAGCGTTCTCATTTTTGTGGAGGAGAGATTAGCGTGATTAGCTGATTTGGACTGTTAGACTCCTGTTTTGGATTGTTAGACCTGTAAATCGGATTGTTAGGACATTGTTTTGGATTGTTAAAGGCATGATTTGGATTGTTAGACCTGTTATTCAGAATTCGGAACCTGGTTATAGCGTGCAATCTGCGATTGACTGGAGCCAATACCGTCAAAAAGTACAAAAAACCCTGCCGAAGCAGGGAAATGGAATTATGCCAATTCACTTTTGCGTTTTGTGTCGCCTTTCCAGTCAAGCATGCCGCCCGCCATGTTCGTCACTTTGTAGCCTTTGTCCTCCATGTAGGAGCAGACGTTGCCGCTGCGACCGCCTGACCGGCAGATGATGATATATTCTTTGTCCTTATCAAATTGATCAAGTTTTTCAGGAATTTCTCCCATGCGGATATGTTTTGCTTCAGGAATCATTCCTTCTTCTACTTCATCCTCCTCGCGCACATCTACAAGGTTCAGTGTTTCTCCGCTTTTCAGTTTTTTATGTAATTCGTCTGTTGTTATTTCTCTCATTGAAATCATCCTTTCTGTTTCAGATGGGTTTATTATACCAAAGCCTGTGTGTGACATACCACTTTCACAGAGGCAATGAAAAAAGCAGGCGCTATGGCCTGCTTTTTCTTAGTTCGCTACAATATTTACAAGTTTTCCAGGAACGGCAATGATTTTGCGTATTGTTTTTCCGTCAACCTGTTCTTTCACGTCAACATCTGAAAGAGCAAGCTCCTGCATTTCTTCGCGTGTTGCGTCTTTTGGAACGTGGAGTTTCGCTTTTACTTTCCCGTTTACCTGAACAACGATTTCCACTTCGTCCTCAACTAATTTGCCTTCGTCGTATGCAGGCCATGTTTCATAGGAGACTGTTCCTTCGTGGCCGAGCTTTTCCCATAATTCCTCTGCAAGGTGAGGAGCTACCGGTGAAAGCAATTTAACGAAGCCTTCCATATATGACTTCGGAAGAACTGTTGCTTTATACGCCTCATTAATGAAAACCATCAGCTGGGAGATCGCTGTGTTGAAACGCAATCCTTCGTAATCCTCTGTTACTTTTTTAACGGTTTGATGATACACACGCTCTAAGCTGTCAGATGGGCTGTCTGTCACTTTCGCATTAAGAGCTCCGTTATCTTCTACGAACAGACGCCATACACGGTCAAGGAAACGGCGGGCTCCGTCAAGTCCTTTTTCAGACCAGGCGATAGAAGCCTCAAGAGGTCCCATAAACATTTCGTAAAGGCGGAGCGTATCTGCACCGTGGCTTGCAACGATATCATCCGGATTGACAACATTGCCTTTGGATTTACTCATTTTTTCGTTGTTTTCCCCAAGAATCATTCCCTGGTTAAACAATTTCTGGAACGGCTCTTTTGTAGGAACAATGCCAAGATCATACAGCACTTTATGCCAGAAACGCGCATACAGCAAATGAAGAACCGCATGTTCCGCACCGCCGATGTATGTGTCAACAGGCAGCCACTGCTTAATTTTTTCAGGATCTGCAAGGTGCTCAGCGTTTTTTGGATCAATATAGCGCAGGTAGTACCAGCAGCTGCCGGCCCATTGCGGCATTGTGTTTGTCTCGCGTCTGCCTTTTTTGCCTGTTGCAGGGTCTGTTACGTTTACCCACTCTTCAATAACGGCAAGCGGAGATTCACCTGTGCCAGAAGGACGGATTTCTGTCGTTTTCGGCAGAGTCAGTGGAAGCTCTTCCTCAGGTACTGCTGACATTGTGCCGTCTTCCCAATGAATAATCGGAATCGGCTCACCCCAGTAGCGCTGGCGGGAGAACAGCCAGTCACGAAGACGGTAAGTCGTTTTCTTTTCGCCCTTTTTGTTTGTTTCAAGCCATGCAATCATGTTTTCAATGGCTTCTTCTTTATTTAAGCCGTTAAGGAAATCAGAGTTCACATGCTGTCCGTCGCCTGTATAAGCTTCATTTTCAACATTGCCGCCTTCAACAACCTCTTTGATCGGCAGGTCGAACATTTTTGCAAATTCATAGTCTCGCTCGTCGTGTGCAGGAACAGCCATAATGGCGCCAGTTCCGTAGCTTACAAGAACGTAGTCTGCAATCCAGATCGGCATTTTTTCGCCGTTTGCAGGGTTAACAGCAAACGCACCTGTGAATACTCCTGTTTTTTCTTTCGCAAGATCTGTCCGTTCAAGATCACTCTTGCTTTTTACTTTATCAAGATAAGCTGCTACAGCATCCTTTTGGTCTTCTGTTGTAATTTTATCAACTAAAGCATGCTCGGGAGCAAGGACTGCATACGTCGCCCCAAAGAGCGTATCCGGACGTGTTGTGAAAACAGTAAAGGATTCTTCATGTCCGTCAACGGTAAACTGAACGTGCGCTCCTTCAGAACGGCCGATCCAGTTGCGCTGCATTTCCTTGATGCTCTCAGGCCAGTCAACTTCTTCAAGGTCCTCAATTAAGCGGTCTGCATATGCCGTGATTTTCAGCATCCATTGTTTCATCGGGCGGCGTTCAACAGGATGGCCTCCGCGCTCGCTCTTTCCGTCGATGATTTCTTCATTTGCAAGGACGGTTCCAAGTGCAGGACACCAGTTGACCGCTACCTCATCAACATAAGCAAGACCTTTTTTATATAACTGAAGGAAAATCCATTGTGTCCACTTGTAGTATTCAGGATCTGTCGTATTAATTTCACGGTCCCAGTCATATGAAAATCCGAGGCTTTGAATCTGACGGCGGAACGTATCAATGTTTTTGGCTGTAAACTCTGCAGGGTCATTCCCAGTATCAAGCGCGTACTGCTCAGCAGGAAGACCGAATGCATCCCATCCCATCGGATGAAGGACGTTATATCCCTGCATGCGTTTTACGCGGGAAAGAATATCAGTTGCCGTAAAACCTTCCGGATGTCCTACATGCAGTCCCGCTCCTGATGGATACGGAAACATGTCAAGTGCGTAAAATTTAGGCTTGCCGGCATCTTCCGTTGTTTTGAACGTCTTATTTTCAAGCCAGTAGTTCTGCCATTTCTTCTCGATTTTTTCGTGCTTGTAATTCATCATTATCCTCCTCTGATTGGTGCGCTGTTTCTACTAATTCAGTTTGAACGGGTTTTGGATTGTTAAACGGAAAAAACAGAAAAAACCTCCCGTCCCTGAAAGGGACGAGAGGTTTATTTCCCGCGGTACCACCCAATTTAGCGCCATACGGCACTCACTTGATATCCGTAACGTGGATCACGACAGACATTACCGTGCAGGCTGCCCTGCAGTTCGCATCCGTAACTCAAAGGCGAGTTCGCAGGCATTGGATGATTGACTCTCACCGTCCGTCAATTCTCTGAGCATCCGCAGTCTGTTACTAATCCTTATCACCGTTCAAAATCATAAAGTTATACATGTATTTTATAGAATTTAAACCACGGTTGCAAGCTGTTCGCTGTAAAAACTTATGAAATGGGCAGGAATGCGGGAAAATCATGCTTTTTAATAGAAGTGTAGGCTGTTGAGAGATAAGGTGTGAGATGATTTGGAGATTATTTCGCTTGGCGCTCATTGTCTTTTACAGGCTGTTCAATGCTGTCCTGCTGCTGTCTGACAAAGTCAAAACTCCGAAGTACGGCCTCCCCGCTGTAACCAGCGATAATAGAAAGCACGACAAGCTGAAATGAGGATGAAGGTTCTGTAGATAAAACGAGCAGGATCGATGCGGTCGTGCCCATTGCGATATCCTCCCAGAAACCGAGGTAGATAAAACGCTTGGTCATTCTTGGCTTTTCCATCCTTCCTTTCTTTTTAACATGTCCAAGCAGTCCCATTAACCCCCCAATCAATGACGCTACAAGTACAGTCTGCAGCATAAGATCACCTTCCTAAAGCCGTAATAAATTCGGCACGCGACTTCAGGTACAAGATATATTGCTTCTCTTTGCTTGTACAAATCAATAAAACCAGAAGCTTGTTTTACTTCCATTATATGTGAATACCGTTGGAACAATCTTGATTAAATAGAAGGAATTTTCAGTAAACTTTCATTCGTACTATTTCACTAGACCGAACACTTTTTCGGTCCGGCGCCTAAGTGATTAGTACCATGCATTTCTGGAGAGTACGCCTCTTTATTTTCCTCACTCTTCCAAATACTTGTCCATTTGACCGAAAAAAGCACACCATTTAAAAGGTGTGCCATCTGTTATCACGCACTCACTGCGGGTGCAGGATGCTTCTCTTTGATTTTCTTATCGTAAACGGATGTCGTGAACATGGCGATAAACAGCAATCCAATCAGAACAGCAAACAGCATGCTCATGCCATAAAGATCAACCAGTACGCCTCCAAGCAGCGGACCGATCATTCTTCCGCCTGTAGCTGTACTGTTGACGAAGCCCTGATAAAATCCTTCACGGCCTTTTGGAGCAAGATCATTGGCAATGGTCGGAACCGCCGGCCATACGAGCATTTCTCCAATTGTTAATATGATCATAGCTGTCATAAATCCGCTGAAGTCACCGGCAAAGGAGACCATGACAAAGGAGAAAATAAAGATGCAAAAGCCGATCATCATCTGCTTTTTAATTGATTTGGCAGCATATTTTACAAATGTATTCACAAGCGGCTGGCCGAAAACAATCAACGCCCCGTTTACCGTCCAGATCAAGCTGTACTGAGTAAGCGGGATGTTCAGCTCCTGTGTGTGGGCGGCAATCGTTGACTGCCACTGAACATACGCGACCCAGCACAGCAAATAGCCGGAGCAAAGAATGATCAGTGCTGTAAATTTATCGCGGTTCTGCAGCTTGGATGATTCCTGCAAAAGGGACGATTGGGCAGATGGAGCAGACGCAATCTTTCGATAACCGAAACATGCCAGCAAGAAAAAAACAGCATACAGTGCTGCATTTGCAATAAAGATCAGCTGAAATGAATACCCCGCAATCAGTCCGCCAAGCGCAGCCCCAATCGCAACTCCCGCATTTTGAGAAACATAAATCGCGTTAAACGCTTTTCGCCCTCCCTCAGGCCAAACCGTTCCGGCAAGTGCATACATAGATGGAAACACAATTCCGGAGCCAAACCCGACGAGCGTCAAAAAGACAATATACCAAGGCCAGTCATTAAAGAAAACAAGACCTAAAATAGCTGTGAACGTAAGCACAATCCCGCTCAAGATGGAACGGTAGCCCCCGTACCGGTCAAAAAGAACCCCGCCGATCAGGTTGCCCGCTACACTTGCGGCAGAATTCAGCATCAGGACAATCCCGGCAACTGTCAGCGATTTACCAAGATGATCATGAATGTAAATTGTATTTAAAGGCCACAGAAACGAAGAACCTGTTACGTTAATCAGCATTCCTGTTACAAGCAGCCATAAAGAACGCGGCATCGCGAAAACCTCCTTAAAAAACTCACAAAAAAGCACGAAGGCAAGAGCTGCCTTCGCGTTTTTTTAAATCCATAGAAGATTGTAGTCCTTTTATCTGGAGATTGCAACCGGGAAATACCGGACTGATTTGCCGTGCCTGGATGCTTGCAACATTGTTAATACAAAGACAGATCTTCTTCTGTTTCAAATATAATTTCACCACTGGATTGCATGCTCAGTGCTGTCACTTCTGCAGAACCCTGATATCCTTTTTCAAAATAGCCGACAATCGTTTCCTCAAGCTGTTTTCCGTTTTTGTCTCTGTAAAAAAGGTTAATAGAACTTTCACTGAACTTTTCGCTCGGCGTGATTTTCAGCTGATAGGTTTCTTTCGGTTCCAATGACGGAATCAAAATTTTTTCCTCATTATAAAAATAGCTGATCTCCATTTCATCCAGCTGATGTTCCGATTGATTTGTAATCGTAATGGTGATTGCACTGCTGAACATACCTCTTACAGGCAGAACAAATAAAATCACCAAAAGCAATGCGATCATCAAATTGACAAACCAGCTTTTCAAATGCCATCCCTCCGCAGGTCATAATTTGCAAACAGCAGGCATTGAATGCCTTTAAAGCTCTCGTCTGAGCGCGGAGAGAACATTGATATTCGTCGCCTTCACGGCCGGACGCAATCCTGAAATCAAGGCCACTCCGAGACTGATGCCGCCCGCAATCAGGACAAGACTGAGAGGAATGTAGGAGAACGTAAAGTCCACACCTTCCATGCTTCCCTCAGAAACGGCTCCAAGCACGAGCGGAATGGCAAAGTTTGCCGCAAAGCTGACGGCGTAGGCAATAATCACACCGAGCAATGCTCCGAGCAGGCCGATAAACGCACTCTCAAGAAGAAAGATTCTGCGGATCACGCCAGGCTGAGCCCCGATTGCCTTCATAATCCCGATTTCCTGTGTACGTTCTGTTACAGCCATCGTCATCGTATTAAAAATACCGATCGATGCAATCAGAACGGCTACAGTTCCTACAAAAATCAGTCCTGCTTTAAAGGCATTAAAGAATAAGTTCATGTTTTCAAGCTCTTCTGTTATGGAGTACACTAAGTATCCTTTATCCTTTAAGGAATCTGTCACGCCTTTCACATCTTCAACACTTGACGTATAAACCTTGATTTCATTATAATCCTGCGTCTCAATTTCATCTGCACCATCAGCTTTTGCGGCAAAGGCCTGCATGTCTTCTTTCCAATCATCACTGATGTAGACGGTGGCATCCTGTAAATAATCCTTTGCAGGAGCTTTTGTAATACCGGAGATTGTAAACGTCCAGCTTTTCGTTTCCGATTTGCCGTCAATCTGCTCGGTCTGTGTCAGGACAATCTCTTTACCGATCAATTCACCCTGATAGCCTTCCGGTTCTTCTGCAGCTGTCTCTGAATTCTGAGCCTGTTCATCGCGCTTCTTTCTCTCCGCATCCGTCAGAAGCGAAGTAGCAAAATGATGGCCGACGATGACTTCCCGGTCATTTTCCGGTGCTTTTCCTGAATCAAGCTTCAAATTTGCCTTAAATTCATTTTCCATACTTGTAAGCAGCAAAGGTGCGAAATCGGATGTTCTGTCACCGAGCTTTGCAGCCGTTTGTCCTGTCTGGGTAGCATACGACCTTCTGACGACTGCTGCCACATTCTTTGTATCCTCGAGTTCTTTAATTTGTTGATCATTCCCCTGCTCAAAGCCCGCGTCCGTTTCCTTCCCGCTGATTTGAATTTCATTCAGCTTTTGAGCAGTTAAAAGCTCTTCCTGCATGCTTTTTTGCATCCCGAAACCTACAGATGCAAGTACAATCAGAAACGCACAGCCGATGGTAGTCGCAAGCACGGTCATGAAAACCCTCATCCTGTTTTTCTTCATATTTCTTCTGACAAGGCCCAGCTGATCTCTAAATTTCAACAGGAACACCCTCTTCCTTCAGTACGCCGTCCTGCAGCACAAATTTTCTGTCGCTGAATGCCGCTACTTCTTCATCGTGGGTAATAATGAAGAACGTGATGCCTTTTTCTGTGTTCAGCTCTTTGATGAGGTCAAGAATTTCTTTTTCCGTCTCACTGTCCAGGCTTCCTGTCGGTTCATCAGCCAGAATGATTTCAGGATTTGTAATCAGCGCCCGTCCAATTCCAACGCGCTGCTGCTGTCCCCCTGAAAGCTCATTCGGATAATGGCCTGAATGATTTTCAAGGCCGATTCTGTCAAGCATTTCGGTTACCTTCGTTTTTCTTTCAGAGGAAGGAACGCCCTTCAATGTTAATGGCAGTTCAATGTTTTCAAACGTCGTCAGACTCGGGATGAGCTGAAAACTTTGAAAAATGAAGCCAAACGTATCAAGCCTGAAGGCTGCCCATTCTTTTTCACTGAACCCGGTCACCTCTGTGCCGCCGACAGTAATTTTCCCGTCAGTTGGGGCAATATAGCCTGAAACTAAATTAAGAAGCGTTGATTTCCCCGAACCGCTCCTGCCAACGATCGAAGCGATTTCCCCTTTTTGAATGGCAAGCGATACATTTTTCAAAACAGGTATTTCTTTTTCATTTCCTTTTTTTCCAACCTTGAACGAATGACTTAATCCATCAACTTTTATCATGATTTCCTCTCCTAGGAATGCTTTGTTTTTTTATATATGAGGAAGTAGCCCAGTAGCAGACTTACGGCTGCCCCGGCAGCGCCTCCGGTTACAAATCCTGTTATGCCTTGATCATACATTCGGTATCCCATTGAACTGAATCCAAGCACCCCAAGCAGCAGCACCAAGATCAGAATAGGCAGATTAAGCTGTTTCCATAAAAAGAAATTGCCGTTCCTTTCATTCGGATGATGCAGGAATGAATACAGTCCAATCACAAAGAATAATGCACCCATTGCTGCCTGGATCAAAAAGTAAAGGGGCATGCCCTCCGTTAGTTCCTTGAAAAAAGGCAAGCTCATCATTGGAAGAAACGGTGTCAAGAGACATCCCGCATTAATGAAATTCTCGATTTCTGCATAGGAGTATAATCCAAGGCCTTCTACATGGTTAAAGACAACAAATGTAAACAGAAACGGCAGCGAGCCGGTGCTCAGAGCCGTCAGCCCCTGCGCAAATGGCGTTCCCGTAAGAGAACCCGCTGCAAAGGTCAAGCTGTAAACCATCACCAGGCAGAAAAACAATTCCAAATAATAATCCATTAACGGTTCAGACAGGGCCACGCCTGCCGTCTCTGCGTAGATTCCTGACAGCACCAGGGAAATCAGTGACGAAAGCAGGATTGCAATAAGAACAGAAGCAGATTTCACAAGATAAATTTCTGAACGTTTAAACGGCAGACCGAGTGTATAATCCATTGTCCCCCTGGCTCTCTCCGTTCCCATTTGTGCAATTGCGATGAAAAACAGGAAAGCAGAGGATAAAATCAGGAGCAAATCGTCTCCTAAGGGATAAGTAAATGGATCAGTCGACAACTCGGGATAATCCTTCAGCATATTTAAATAGCTCGAATGTTCGGACCAAATTCTATAAGGAAGAAAAAAGGCATTAAGAATAAAAAATAAGACAAGCAGAACTCTGATCTGTCTTAACTCTTTTAGAAATAAAGCACGCACTACCATCTTCGGTCCCCTCCAAACTTTGCAATAAATACTTCCTCTAAGTTAACCGGGAGCGTATTCCAGACTTTAGGACCGAGAGATTGAAGCCGCTTCATCTTATCTTCATCCTTTTTTTCCAGAAGCATCGTGTAAAAAATACCGGAGTGTTCAAGGATTGGAACTCCCATTTCTCTGATTTTTAAATGCAGGTCGTCTTCAAATACCGCCTGTATTTTCACAAAATCCTCCCGGAGCGATTCAAGGTCCATCACATTGGACAGAGTATGGCCATCCAGAAAACCGATCTTGCTGCAAATCCTTTCAATATCCTCGAGCCTGTGGGAGGTAATCAGAATGGCGGTTTCTCTTTCCCCCACTTCATCCACCATAAGCTGCAGGAGATCTCTTCTTGTGACAGCATCAATTCCGTCAGTCGGCTCATCAAGCAAAATGACTGCAGGTCTTGAAGCAAAGGCCATAATGAGAGCGAACTGTTTCTTCAGCCCCGTTGATAAATCCCTGTATTTTTTTGTTTCCGGTATTCCGTAGCGGTTCATCAGCTCGTTCGCATAGGTGACATCAAAATCCGGATACAGGGATTTCAGCATCCCTGACAGTTCTTTATATGTATATCTATCATAAAAAGGGTTTTGGACAGGTACATAAATGACCTTTCTTTTAGCCAGGGGCTGCTTCTTTATCGAGACATTTTCAAACAATACCTCTCCCTCATCCGGCAGCACAATCTGCTGAATAATCCGCAGAAGCGTCGTTTTACCCGAGCCGTTTCTGCCCAGAAGCCCAAAGATATCGCCTTTTTCAATTGTCAGCGATACGTCCTCCAGCACCCTCACTCCATCGAGCGATTTTGAGAGATTTTTCAGTTCAAGCATGGTCTCCGCCTCTCATTTCTCTGCTGATTTCCTCAATCCATTTGTGAATGACTTCAATGTCAATTCCCGCATAAACGGCATCTACAATCAGCGGCTTCAATTGTTCTTTGATCATCTCCATCTTCCCTTCATCAAGCGTTACTCCGGCATTCTCGGAGACAAAAGTCCCCCTGCCCCTTAACGTTTCAATCATTCCTTCACGTTCAAGCTCTTTATACGCTTTGCTTACGGTATTAGGGTTTGCAATAATCATCGTTGAAAGCTCGCGCACAGACGGGAGCTTTTCACCGGGCTTAAGAATTCCTTTCAGACAGAGCTCTTTCATCTGCTGAATGATCTGTTCATATATCGCTTTTGAGCTGCGCGGGTCAATTTGAATCATCGGTCTCCCTTCTTCCTATCGTGAAATGGTTCTGTACTACGTGTATTAGTTTTGGTAGTACACTTAATACAATAATTGTTTTTGTAATTATTGTCAATGGATTGTTGGGGAATTTTGGGAGTGTTTTTTGTGTTTGGGGTATCAAAACGCTTTTGATGGAACTATTACCGGGGTTCGGTGCCATCAACACGTAGATTTCCTCTTTTGATGGCACTTATCTCGGAGTTCAGAACCACCAACACGCAGATTTCCTTTTTTGATGGCACTTATCTCGGAGTTCTGAACCACCAACACGCAGATTTCCTTTTTTGATGGCACTTATCTCGGAGTTCTGAACCACCAACACGCAGATTACCTCTTTTGATGGCACTTATCTCGGAGTTCAGATCCATCAACACGCAGATTCCCTCTTTTGATGGCACTTATCTCGGAGTTCAGAACCATCAACACGCACTATCCCTTTTTTGATGGCACTTATCTCGGAGTTCTGAACCACCAACACGCACTATCCCTTTTTTGATGGCACTTATCTCAGAGATCAGAACCATCAAAACGCAGATTTCCTCTTTTGATGGCACTTATCTCAGAGATCAGAACCATCAAAACGCAGATTTCCTTTTTTGATGACACCAAACCTCCAGCACCTTCTAAAAAACACCTAAAAAACCGCTCCCAAACCCGGAAGCGGTCATTCATTATTCAGGACGCTGTTTCGATTTCACTTTCTGTCCCTGTTTTTCATATTTTTTCTTGGACTCTTTTACCGGATCAAATTCCTGGCCGAATTCGGTGTCGGTATTGTTGATGCCGTTTCTTGTTTTCTGTTCGGGGTTTTGCTGTTTTGAGCGTTTTTTCATACAGACTTCATCCTCCTAGTGATCAAGCAGAATCATTTCATTTTGAAGCTGCTGAAGCTGGATGCGCATTCTGTACAGCTGTTCTTTTTGCTGATCGTTTGCGCTCAGAGACAATGCATTGCACTCATTTACTGCATCTTCAAGCATTTGCTGCGCTTTAGAGTATTCTGTATCGTTGTAATGCTCCTGCTTTCTGCCTTCTGTATACTGGCTTTGGGCGAAATCATACGTATTTGAGCAATTATCGAGACATTCAGTAACAGATTGTCTTGTTGCCATGGCTGCAGACCTCCTATTGTAAAATGAAGCATTGTGCTCCATTACTCATATTGTTTGCCTAGAGCCTGTTCCTTTTACTGAAAAACAATTGGTAAATCCGGCTGTGCATGTTTGTCATAAGAGTCTGCCCCGTGATAAAATGCTCTGATGGCTTGTTGAAAATTTTTTTACAAAAAGGAGGTTTTTCCGCTGAAAGAGAAAAACCCTTTTCTATATGCAGCAGACGATAAAAGGTATCATACGTGGAATTACCACTTGCGGAATCATTTTGGACATAAGGTGTTTAAAGTGGCTCTGGACGGGGGATTTGACTGTCCGAACAGAGACGGGACGGCAGCTTTTGGAGGGTGTACGTTCTGCAGCGCAGCAGGTTCTGGCGATTTTGCCGGAAACCGCAAAGAAGATCTTGTCACGCAATTTTATGAAATTAAAGATAAAATGCACGAAAAGTGGAAAGACGGAAAGTATATGGCTTATTTTCAGGCTTTTACAAATACGCATGCTCCTGTTGAAGTTCTGAGGGAAAAGTTTGAATCTGTTCTTGCTCTTGACGGTGTTGTCGGCCTCTCTATCGCGACCCGGCCTGACTGCCTGCCTGATGATGTGGTTGAATATCTGGCAGAATTAAATGAGCGCACGTATCTTTGGGTTGAGCTCGGACTTCAGACCGTTCATGAACGCACGGCCCTGCTAATTAACCGGGCACATGATTTTGCCTGCTACGCTGAAGGTGTTGAAAAGCTGCGCAAGCATAACATAAGAGTCTGTACACACATTATTAACGGCTTGCCGCTTGAAACAAATGAAATGATGATGGAAACAGCCCGTGCCGCAGCAAAACTTGATGTGCAGGGGATTAAAATCCACCTTCTGCATTTGCTGAAAGGCACGCCTATGGTTAAGCAGTATGAAAAAGGGAAGCTTGAATTTCTTACAAAAGAGGATTATGTGGCATTAGTATGTGACCAGCTTGAAATTCTTCCCCCGGAAATGATTGTGCACCGCATAACAGGCGACGGGCCGATTGACCTGATGATCGGGCCGATGTGGAGCGTAAACAAATGGGATGTGCTGAATTCAATCGATGCGGAATTAAAGAGAAGAAACAGCTGGCAGGGAAAATTTCACAAGACAGAAAAGGCAGGACAATTATGACACTCGAACGGGTTCTCACATTTGCAAAAACACTTTTATCCAAAGCCGCAGCAGAAGGCGACATCGCCGTTGACGCTACAATAGGCAATGGGCATGATACAGTTTTCCTCGCAGAGCTTGTTGGAGAATCAGGTCACGTGTACGGCTTTGACATACAGGAAGAAGCAGTCCGCGCCACTTCAGAACGGATTTTACAGGCAGGATACGCTGACAGGGTGACTCTTTTTAAAGAGAGTCACGAAAACCTGGCTGATTTTATCCCTGAAAAATGGCATGGAAAAGCGGCCGGAGCCATATTCAACCTCGGATATCTTCCAGGTGGCGACAAATCGATTGTGACTAGACCGGATTTTACACTGAAGGCTGTTGAGCAGCTGCTTTCCGTCCTGAAAAAAGGCGGAATCATGATTCTTGTCATTTACCATGGCCACGAAGAAGGAAAAGCAGAAAGAGATGCCGTTTTGGACTTTGTGCAAAAGATTCCTCAAAAAGAGGCACATGTCCTTAAATATCAGTTCATGAATCAGAAAAACGACGCTCCTTTTATTGTGGCAATTGAGAAGATGAAGGCATAATCGTGCTGAAAACAGAAAACGGGCCTTGAAACCAGTTGGGTTTCAGGCCCGTTTTTTCATTACGAACTTCTTGCTGACAGCTTTTGAAATGCCCTGTAAGCTCTTCCGTTCCAGTAGAAAAACGATGATGTTTTTCCGCCAAGCTTGATCAGCTGCCTGGCAAGTCTGCCGAGATCTTTTCTGGCTGTAACTTTTTCATCTGAGAGATACACGCCAAGAAGTCCCCGGTGAATCAGTTTATGAAAGTTTTCGTGGGGAATGCCGTTCAAATTGGTTTCTGCCTGAACGACGAAGTGCTGGAGACGGCCCATCATTTCCCGTTCGTCTGAGTAATAATTGCAGAAATTCAGGTCGCCGCCGATTCTGTCTTCTTCCTGGTCAATCAGGTAATCGAGAAGGATATGCAGTCCCTGAACATAGGGGAAGTAGCTGTTTCTGATGCGGGCAGCTTCTGACTTGCTGAAGTCTTTTCTGAAGGCATAGGAGACAAGGCAAAAGATGCCCAATGTAGAGCCTGCACACGCAGAAAATTCATACCACTGCATGTCAGGAAGCTCCTGCCTGTGTGTTTCAAACCAAGTTTCAAGCCTTGGTATGCGCTCGTTCACTGTTACGTGCTTATGTACCTGCAGGTCGCAATAGTAGCGGGCAAGTTCAATCAGATAATCCGCAATGTATGGATAGTTATCTAGACCTGACAAAATTCGCTGGCACGTTTTCACGAGCTCATGCAAATATCCGCCGTCATCCTGGTCGGTCCTGTATGCATAGTAATTTTTAAGAGGGGCGCCGGCTGTAAGAGCGTCAGTCATCGATTCATGAAGCAACGCAAAGTCTTCCGGATTAAGAGACGTGCTTCTGTCGCAAAGGTTATCGAGATAATCGCTGATTGTCTGATAGGCGACAATGAACTCCACGCAGTCGTGCCTGCAGTCTCCTGACAGGAGCCCGTAGATGCCGCCTCCTTCACAATGAAAGGTCTTCGTGCTGATGCTTGCAAGGGCCTGGGTTCTAAGCTCAGTATTCGGGATCTGTTCCGCTTTTTCTTTCCACGTGTTCAGATGGAAATGAACAGACGGAAAGATGTCTTTATAAATTTTTGCCATAAGCAAAAGCGGGTGCTCAGGAATTGCCTTCAAGAAAATCACCTCTTTATGTTCCTCGCTCTAAATGCGCGCTGACAAACGCCTCAGCGTACTTAAATACTTGATCTCTCTCTGGTTCGTTAAATATTTCATGATAAAAGCCGTCCCATTCCTTATATGCCTTTTCTCTGAGCGGGGCGCGGTTAAACCAGGTTCTGACCAAGGAGTGATCCACTACCTTGTCATCTCCGCCCTGCATAACTAAAAGCGGCAGGTCAGGGAATTGCTTCACTTTCGCATGGGCCTGTTCCATTGCCTTAATGAGTTCACGATACCACCTTATAGATACTTTTGTCACATAAAGAGTATCATTTTCATCCGCATCTCTGACTTCCTTATTTCTCGTGGCCAGACTGACGGAAAGACCCGAATTCACTTTTAAAGAAGGCGCCAGGATATTTAAAGGTTTTGAAATAAGTTCCAGTGCTTTATTGGGCTTAAAAATAAGTCCAAGGCATGGAGATGAAAGGATCACACCATTAATGTGCTGATGTTCTTCCTGCAAAGCCCTGATGACGATAAGCCCTCCCATGCTGTGTCCAAGCAGAAACAGCGGAAGGCCAAGCTTTCTCGCTTCTTTTACCCAGATGTTAAACTCTGCAATGTATTCGTCAAAAGATTTTATATGCCCTCTGTTTCTTGTCGAAGTCCCCTGCCCCGGCAAGTCGCCCATAATCACATGATACCCTGCACATTTCCACATTTGGACGAGCCACCTGTATCGTCCATGATGCTCTGCAGCTCCATGAACAATGACAATGACACCTTTCGGATTCTCATCTTCACATTCCCATTTCCACATAAACTCATTTCACACCTTTCTAAAAGGTTTTTCACGCCTGCTTTAACCCGGTCGTTCTTTGGTATAATATGTTTGCCTAATTATATAACAAAAGGAGTTTGATCCGCATGATTTATCCCTATAAAGACACATATCCGGATATAGCAGATTCTGCTTTTATTGCAGATACAGCAACCGTTTCAGGTGACGTAGTCATCGGCCGGGAGTCAAGCATCTGGTTTGGAACCGTCATCAGGGGAGATGTGTCTCCTGTCAGAATCGGTGACAGAGTAAATGTTCAGGATCTCAGCTGTCTCCATCAAAGCCCGAACGCCCCGCTTGTATTGGAAGATGGCGTAACCGTTGGCCATTGTGTGATTCTGCACAGTTCCATCATCCGTAAACATGCGTTAATCGGGATGGGATCCATTATCCTCGACGGAGCTGAAATTGGAGAAGGCGCCTTTATCGGTGCAGGAAGCCTCGTTCCCCAGGGCAAGAAGATTCCGCCAAATACCCTTGCATTCGGCAGGCCCGCTAAAGTCGTCAGAGAATTAACAGACGAGGACCGCCTGGATATGGAGCGCATCCGCAGGGAGTACGCTGAAAAAGGACAGCTTTATAAAGCGGTGCAGGAAAACCGGGAATAACCCATGCCGTTTTTACATATTAGTTAACACCTGCAAAAAAGGGGTCTATTCGGCTGGGCTGATGACCGCGGAATGGCTCTTGACTGCTGTTCCGCGGTTTTTTTATGGATAAAAAGAATGTAAATTTCTTACTTGAAATCTTTACATTCCATTATTATTCTCTAAATATTTCGCCATTAAAATGGAGGTAAACAGTGTTGTAAAGGAGCATCGGATAGATGACTAAATTAATTGCAAACATGTACGATTTTGAATGCAGATTGTTCCGCAGTGTAAACCGTCATTTTGACCGGAAGTTCATGAATTGCTTTTTCCGGAATATCACCCATACCGGCGGAGCAGCCTTTACCATCTCGCTGTGCCTTCTTCTCCTTTTCATCACATCAGGCCAGCTGCGCCTTGCAGCGGCAGCAAGTGCAGCGGCATTATTGCTCAGCCACCTGCCCGTTGCCTATGTCAAAAAGCGCTACCCGAGAAAACGTCCTTATCTTGCGCTGCTTGAGACAAAGGTGCCGGCGAACCCGCTTGAGGATCATTCGTTTCCATCCGGCCATACAACAGCCATCTTTTCCGTCATCATACCCTTTTTATTCCTCTTTCCTCAAGCTGCCGTTATACTGCTTCCTCTAGGGTTCAGTGTAGGAATTTCGAGGATGTATCTCGGACTTCACTACCCCTCAGATGTCCTGGCAGGATGCATTCTTGGCACGACTGCCGGTATAACCTGCTATCTTTTCATTCAGAAATACTTTGGAGGGGCATCCTTTTTCCAGCTTCCATTGTAACGTGAAAGAGAACATTGCTGCTGCTGCAGACTCATGGAGGGGTAAAGATGAAAATTGCGATATTCACAGACACATTTGCACCTGATGTAAATGGCGTTGCGAGAACGTTAAAGCGTCTTACCGATTATTTAGAAGAAAAGGGCCACGAATACAAAGTTTTTGCGCCGGAAAGCACGAAGGAATCACTTTTTTCCAGCCATATACACAGATTTGCGAGCTCATCCTTTTTTCTGTATCCGGAATGCAGACTTGCATGGCCCAACATGCTGCAAGTAAAATCAGAACTCATGAAATTCAAACCCGACATCATCCATGTAGCCACTCCTTTTAACATTGGTCTATGCGGACTGCATTATGCCAAAAAATTAAATATCCCCTTAGTCGGTTCATACCATACAGATTTTGACCAGTATTTAGAATTTTACGATCTGCAGATTTTCTCGAAGCTATTATGGAAATATATGCTTTGGTTTCACCGCCCTCTCCAGAAAGTTTTTGTGCCCTCGGAAGAAACGAAACTTCAGGTGCTGCATCAGGGATTTGAGAATGTCCGCATCTGGTCGCGAGGCGTAGATTGTCAGCTTTTTCACCCTAACTACCTTCGGAGGGAAATCATTCAGGAATATCAGATAAAAGAAAAGTTTATTTTGACTTATGTAGGAAGGCTCGCCCCTGAAAAAGATGTGGAGACTTTTATGAAAATCTCCCATCAGCTCCCGCCTCAATTAAAAAACAAGGTTCACTTTCTTGTCGTCGGTGACGGGCCGTCAAAAGAAGAAATGATGAACGGGGCACCTGGCAATATGACCTTTGCAGGCTATGCAAGCGGCGAAAAGCTCGCTAAGATTTACTCAGGCTCAGATCTTTTTGTTTTCCCCTCACCAACCGAAACATTCGGAAACGTTGTGCTGGAAGCACTTGCTGCTGGGACTCCAGTAATCGGAGCAAACTCGGGCGGAGTGAAGAACATCATCCAGCATGGAAAAACAGGCTATCTTTGCGAAACCGGCTCCGTTTCAAGTTTTACCGGAGCCATTGAAACACTTCTCACTAATGATGCTCTGCGTTACCAGATGGGCATGAGCTCCCGTGCATATGCGCTGACACAGACGTGGGATTCTATTTTTGAAGGACTTCTCAATGAGTACAATGAAGTGCTTCATCAGCAGTCCTATATCCGGTACGCTTAATAAAAGGGAGACCGCCATCATGCGTTCTCCCTTTCCTGTGCTGTAATTTTCATTTTATTGCTTATTTCATTCTCCTGCATCATTCAGGAATGGACAAGCTCAAGAGGACTGAAAGTGTAAACATTTTCGATGAAAACCTGATGCCAGAGAATAAACGTCAATACTGTCCAAATTTTTCTGCTGTAATCTCCTTCGCCCCTTCTGTGCTTTTCAAGCATCCCAAGAGCAAGAGTCTTATCCAGCAGGTAATCCGTCCCGTTTTCCGTGAGGAGCGACCTTGCCCACTCATACATTTCATCTTTCAGCCAATCCCTGATCGGGACTGGAAAACCAAGTTTCCGTCTGTGCAGGACATGCGGCGGAACCAAATCACGGACAGCCTTCCGAAGCAGATACTTGGTTTCACTATTTTTCACTTTCCATTCATGCGGAATCTGCGCAGCAGCTCTGAAAACTTCTTTATCTAAAAAGGGAACCCTCAATTCAAGAGAATGTGCCATTGTCATTTTATCCGCCTTCACAAGGATGTCCCCTTTCAGCCAAGTCATAAGATCGATGTACTGCATCCTTGATATACTGTCAAGCTGACGAACTTCATCGAACAGGCATTTAGTAATTCCGGTTGGCTTTTCATACTGTTCCATATTTGTCAGCATCATCTTTTTCTCTGATGATGAAAAAATGTTTGCATTCCCTATGTACCTTTCTTCAAGGAGCGTTGTGCCTCTTTCGATAAAGCTCTTTCCTTTCATTCCTTCCGGGAACATGACCGACAGCTGTTTTAGCGCTTTCCTGATGGGATTAGGCAAATAGGTAAACAGGGACAGATCTCCAGGCTCTTTATAAATGTTATATCCCGCAAAAAGTTCATCTGCTCCCTCACCTGACAGAACAACAGTCACCTGTTTTCTGGCTTCTCTGGCAACAAAATAGAGCGGAATAGAAGCGGGATCTGCAACAGGATCATCCATATGCCAGATAATTTTCGGAAGCTCTCTCATAAATTCCTCATGGTCCACATAATAGGAAACGTTCTCTACTCCAATAGCAGCGGCCGTTTCTTTTGCCACGTCGATTTCACTGTAACCGGACTGACTAAATCCGACAGAAAATGTTTTCAGCCCGGGATGATACCTGCTCGCAATGGAAGCAATAATACTGGAATCTACCCCTCCCGATAAAAAAGAACCAACCGGAACATCACTTCTCATATGAAGTTTCACAGAGTCAATGAGTGCCTCCTGAATGTTCCTGATCATTTTTTTCTCATCAGCCTGCGCTTTTGGTTGAAGCATCGGCTTCCAGTAGCCTTCAATTTGAAGAGGCTGTCCAATATGCTTTGAAAAGAAAGATCCGGGCGGCACTTTTTGAATATGCTCCTGGATGGTACGGGGATCCGGAACATACTGAAACGAGAGATAATGCTGCAGTGATTGGCCGTCAATTACAGGGTCTGAACTGTGTTCTTTAATACTTTTCATCTCTGAAGCAAAAAGGATCGTATGTCCGTCTTCCATATAGTAGAGCGGCTTAATTCCAAAATGGTCCCTTGCTCCAAAAAGGTGCTTGTCTAACCTGTCCCAAATTAAAAAGGAAAACATCCCCCTTAAATAATCAACGACTTCCGCTCCATACAAGTGATACAGCGCGACAATCACTTCTGTATCTGTTTCCGTTTTTAATGAAGCTCCTTTTGATAGCAAGTGTTTTCTAAGCTCCACATAATTATAGATCTCTCCATTAAACACAATGTGATAGCGGCCGTTTTGATAAGGCATGGGCTGATGACCACCCTTTGCATCAATGATGCTCAGCCTTCTGAATGCAAAAATCACGTGCTCATCCTCAAACATCCCGCTGTCATCCGGACCCCTGTGCTTTATCATCCTGCCCGCATTTTTTATAAGCTCCCTGTACTCCGTTTTCTTTGTTTGACTGTAATCAATAACACCTGCAAAACCGCACATTTTTTTCCCTCCAGCTTCTTGTCTGCCTATGAAACGACAGAACCTGCCGGAAAGTTGCATATTTTTACAAAAAGACGGATTTTTTAATTGACTAAAAACCATTAGGAGCTTCTTAACCATCTGGCGTGCACGAGTTGTTCCGTTTAGTGCCCTTCAGCTTCTTCTCCACCATCTGAAGGGCACGATCCATCCGCTTTTGTGACCTTCAGCTTCTTCTCCACCAACTGAAGGGCACGATCCATTCGCTTTTGTTACCTTCAGCTTCTTCTCCACAAACTGAAGGGCACGATCCTTCCGCTTTTGTTACCTTCAGCTCCATCTCCACCAAATGAAGGGCATGATCCATCTGCTTTTGTGACCTTCAGCTCCTTCTCCACCATCTAAAGGGCACAATCCATCCTCTTTTCTGACCTTCAGCTCCTTCTCCACCATCTAAAGGGCACAATCCATCCTCTTTTCTGACCTTCAGCTCCTTCTCCACCGACTGAAGGGACAATTTTCCGCATTTTTTAAAGTTTAAAATTCAATAAGACACTTTCTCTCCACAAAACAAAAAAAGATGAAACCCGCCCTAAGGCAGATTCCATCTTTTATCAATTTTATCGGTTTAATGCTTGCTCTTTAAGTACTTCAGCTTTGTCCGTTCTTTCCCATGGAAGGTCAAGATCGTTGCGGCCGAAGTGACCGTAAGCAGCCGTTTGTTTGTAAATTGGACGACGAAGGTTCAGCATGTTGATGATGCCTGCTGGACGAAGGTCGAAGTTCTCGCGGACAACGTCTACCAGCACATCTTCTTTTACTTTACCTGTTTCAAATGTGTCGATTGCAATAGAAACCGGCTGTGCAACACCGATTGCGTATGCAAGCTGAACTTCACACTTGTCAGCAAGACCTGCAGCTACAATGTTTTTGGCAACGTAGCGCGCTGCATATGCTGCTGAGCGGTCAACTTTTGTAGGATCCTTGCCTGAGAATGCGCCGCCTCCGTGGCGAGCGTAGCCTCCGTAAGTGTCAACGATGATTTTGCGGCCAGTCAGACCAGCATCGCCTTGAGGTCCGCCGATAACAAAGCGTCCAGTCGGATTGATGAAATATTTTGTATCTTCATCAATTAACTCTTTCGGAACAACCGGGTTAATGACATGCTCTTTTACATTGCGCTGAATTTGCTCAAGTGAGATCTCAGGGTGATGCTGAGTAGAAATAACAATTGTGTCAATGCGCACAGGCTTGTCATTTTCATCGTATTCAACTGTAACCTGAGTTTTTCCATCCGGACGAAGGTAAGGAAGAATGTCTTCTTTACGCACTTCTGTTAGACGGCGGGAAAGCTTGTGAGCCAGTGAAATTGGAAGAGGCATAAGCTCTTTAGTTTCATTGTTAGCATATCCGAACATAAGACCCTGGTCACCTGCACCAATTGCATCGATTTGCTCGTCAGTCATTTTTCCTTCGCGGGCTTCAAGCGCCTGGTCAACACCCATGGCGATGTCAGCTGATTGCTCGTCGATGGAAGTAAGTACTGCACAAGTTTCAGCATCGAAACCGTATTTTGCACGAGTGTAGCCAATTTCCTTCACTGTTTCACGGACAATTTTAGGAATGTCTACATAAGTAGAAGTTGTGATTTCACCGGCAACAAGCACAAGACCTGTTGTTACAGATGTTTCGCAGGCTACACGGGCATTTGCATCTTTTTCAAGAATTGCATCGAGAATCGAATCAGAGATCTGGTCGCAGATTTTATCAGGATGACCTTCAGTTACTGACTCTGAAGTAAACAGACGACGTTGTTTAGTCATTAAAGTTTTCCTCCTCAAAAGGTAGATGATACGGAACTCATTCCCTTTCATATTTTGACCATTCGGCAAAATATTTCAGTTGGCATGTTTTAGGAGAATCCACGAGTACATTCAGGCAAAATATCATTAAAAAAGAACAAAAGCGCAAGTGCCTTGGTCAGATCCGATAGGCAAATAAGAATCCGGCGGAAAAGTCCGGGTTTGACTTTTTTGACGGATTTGTTCTGACAGAGGATCTAGGCACTGGAGCTGGACGAGGATAACTTTGTTATGTTATCCACAGCCATTTATTCTTTAATTTTCCTTAACAATAAAAAATCCTTTCCCGCGAGGAAAGGTTATTTACTGAATTCGCAGCCTTTCGCTCTTATCGATCAAGGGCTTTCGCCTTGCATCAGGTTAGCACCTTTGCTTTTCAAATTCACTCAGGGCATTCTGATCTGAAATGAATTTTTCCGGTAAAGCAGGTTGCTGGGTTTCACAGGGCCTGTCCCTCCACCAGCTCGGGATAAGAGAATCCGTTCAAGGTCATATGATAGCGCACTTATAATGCAGGTGTCAACAAAAAATGACAAGGTTTTTATGTTCCTTTTTTTTACTCTCCCATCTTCTTTTCCACAAAAAGTTGCGTACGAAACACTTCTATTATATATGTATCATTTTCATGGAAAACAAAGCTGAATTTGTTCCATTTTGTGATTTTGCACGTAGAATAAGTTAAATAGTATAGACTATTTATTTTAATGTGTTATACTAATTAACAAGAGCAGGATGAAACTATAGATAAAAATCCGAAATATAGGTAAAGGATGGGTATGGGATGAATTCAATCGAAATCACAAACGAGCTTGAAGTATTACTTAATGGGGAAAATGCATTTCATAACTTATCGGTTCCAGTTCTTGTTGAAAAGGTTCTGGAGCGAAAAGAAGGCGTTTTAACATCAACGGGAGCCGTACGTGCAACTACAGGCACATATACAGGCCGCTCACCTAAGGATAAATTCATTGTAAACGAAAAATCCACAGAAGACAAAATTGAATGGGGTTCTGTGAATCAGCCTTTCTCAGAAGCAGCATTTGAAAAGCTATACTTAAAAGTCCTTTCATACTTAAAAGACCGCAATGAACTATTTGTTTTCAAAGGATTCGCCGGCGCTGATACGAAATACCGGCTTCCGATTCAGGTTGTAAACGAGTTTGCATGGCACAACTTGTTTGCCCAGCAGCTTTTTATCCAGCCTGGAAGTCCAGATGAACTTGTTCAGCATACAAATCCATTTACAATCGTTTCTGCACCGAATTTCAAAGCAGATCCTGCTGTTGACGGCACAAATTCCGAAACATTCATTATTGTCTCTTTCGAAAAAAGAACGATTTTAATCGGCGGTACGGAATATGCAGGCGAAATGAAGAAATCCATTTTTTCTGTTATGAACTACCTTCTGCCTGAGAGCGGCATTCTGCCGATGCACTGCTCGGCTAACGTCGGCCAGGAAGGAGATGTCGCCCTTTTCTTCGGACTTTCAGGAACAGGAAAGACAACGCTTTCTGCTGACCCGAAACGCAAACTGATCGGCGATGACGAGCACGGCTGGTCAAATGCGGGTGTTTTTAATATCGAGGGAGGCTGTTATGCCAAGTGCATCAACCTCACAAGAGAAAAAGAACCGCAAATCTTTGATGCGATCCGATTTGGATCTGTTTTGGAAAATGTGGTCCTAGATGACGATACAAGAGCGGCAGATTATGATGATACATTCTTCACTGAAAATACAAGAGCAGCTTACCCGCTTGAAGCGATGGACAATATCGTGATGCCGAGCATTGCCGGACATCCTCATACAATCGTCTTTTTGACAGCTGATGCATTCGGAGTTCTGCCTCCGATCAGCAAACTGACGAAAGAACAGGCAATGTACCATTTCCTTAGCGGCTATACAAGCAAGCTTGCCGGAACAGAGCGCGGCATTACATCACCGCAGGCTACGTTCTCAACATGCTTTGGCTCGCCATTCCTTCCGCTTCCGGCTACCGTTTATGCGGAAATGCTCGGACGCAAAATCGATGAGCACGGTGCCAATGTGTTCCTTGTCAACACTGGATGGACCGGCGGAGAGTACGGTACAGGGCAGCGTATGAAGCTTAAATATACGCGTGCAATGGTACAGTCTGCCCTTGAAGGAGAGCTTGACAGCGTTGAGACAGTAACTGATGCAAACTTCGGTCTGCAAATTCCTATTCATGTACCTGGCGTGCCTGATGAAGTGCTCCAGCCTGTGAAGACATGGGACAGCTCGGAAGCCTACAACGCAAAGGCGCAGGAGCTTGCTGGACAATTCAAACAAAACTTCAAAAAGTTCAAGAACGTTTCGGCTGATATTGAAACGCTTGGCGGACCTACAGTCTAAGAACAAAAGCGCAAGCGCCTTGGTCAGATCCGATAGGCAGATAAGAATCCGGCGGAAAAGTCCGGTTTTGACTTTTTTGACGGATTTGTTCTGACAGAGGATCTAGGCGCTGGAGCTGGACGATGATAACTTTGTTATGTTATCCACAGCCTTTTATTCTTTATAATTTCCTGGTTAACAATAAAAAATCTGTGCCCTCTTCTGCGGCACAGATTTTTTTGTTTCTTCTCCTTCATTTCCATATATTAATAAAATAAAATTCTCTTTTTTTATACAAATTTCAGTCCGCCTGTGCTAAAGTAGTTTCTATAACTCATGTACAAATGTATCTTTCAGGAGGACACATCAATGAAAATCAAGCTCGGATTATTGCCGAAAATTGTACTGGCCATCGCATTAGGTGTCGTGATCGGAAGCATTTCTCCCGAATGGCTGGTAAAAGGCTTCGCTACTTTTAACGGGATTTTCGGAAACTTTATTAATTTTGCCATCCCATTTATCATCATTGGCTTTATTGCTCCAGGTATTGGACAGCTCGGAAAAGGCGCAGGAAAACTGCTCGGGATGACAACAGGCTTTGCCTATCTGTCTACCATTTTTGCAGGTATCCTTGCTTTTGCGGCAGCATCCTTTATCCTGCCTTCATTTATCTCAGAAAATAAACTTGTTCAAACTGATAACCCTGAAGAGTTTCTTCAGAAACCCTTTTTTGAAATCGGCATGCCGCCTGTGATGGAAGTCATGAGCGCCCTTCTTTTCGCGTTTATCATCGGAATCGGCCTTGCATCGATTAAAGGAAACACACTGCAGCATGCATTTGAAGATTTCCAGAAGATCGTGGAAAAATTAATCAAAACGGTCATCATTCCGCTTCTTCCTTTTCACATTTTCGGAATCTTTGCGAACATGACATTTGGAGGACAGGTTCAATCCATTCTGTCTGTTTTTGCAAAAGTCTTTATCCTGATTATTGCTTTGCATCTAACAATGCTTCTTCTGCAATACAGCACGAGCGGATTGCTGACGAAAAACAATCCTTTCAAACTTTTAAAAATCATGTCGCCAGCTTATTTCACAGCGCTTGGAACACAGTCATCTGCAGCGACTATTCCTGTCACGCTTGGTCAGGTGAAGAAAACAGGCGTTCAGGCGAAAGTGGCCGATTTCAGCGTGCCGCTGCTTGCAACAGTTCACCTTTCAGGCAGCACGATTACTCTTGTCTGCTGTGCGATGGGCGTTATGATGATGAACGGCACAGTCCCGACTGCCGGAATGATGATTCCGTTTATCCTTATGCTCGGGATCACAATGGTCGCAGCACCGGGTGTACCTGGCGGAGCGGTCATGGCAGCGATCGGCCTTCTGAAGACGATGCTCGGCTTTGATCCGACGATGGTATCCCTCATGATTGCTCTGTATCTTGCACAGGACAGCCTTGGAACAGCAACAAATGTGACTGGTGACGGTGCACTTACAATGCTTGTAAACAAGTTCAGCACAAAGAAAGCACAAAAAATAAATGAATCGAAAATAGCTGTATAAAAGAAAAACGTTTGGCCGCATTTGCAGCCAAACGTTTTTTCTTTTTCCCCTCAGGTTACGTATGATAGTATTGTATAAAAAAGGCAGTTAAGGAGGTGATCACTTTGGCAGACTTATTCCATTTGCCGGATACTGCAGCAACTCATGCAAAGCCCAGTATTAAAAAGGCGATCCTTTGCATGAGGCAAATCACGAGTAAGGCAATCCGTGCCTAACATTCCGCATCGCCATTAATGCCAGGCTTTGCCCTTATTTCTCTATTAAAAAATAAGGAGCTGGCAGAAATGAAATATGTTAACGCAAATGAGGTTCTTCCTGACAGACTGATTACTGAAATTCAGCAATATATCCAGGGAGAGTCTATCTATATACCGCGGCCTGAATCCAGCCGCCAAAAATGGGGAAGCTGTTCCGGCAGCAGAAAATGGATTGATGAAAGAAATGACAGCATCCGTACATCCTTCCGCAACGGCAGCACCATACAGGAGCTTGCACAGGAATATTTCCTTTCCTCAGAGACTATAAAAAAAATTGTCTATAAACGAAAACCGGCAGCGGATGATCAATAAGATCATCCCTCTTTTTATGCCGAGTTTCCTTCTATTTGTTTCATCCATTTAAATAACGGATAAATCGTGCATATAATAAAAGAAAGCCGGTTCAACCGGCTGTTTAGAAGCGGAGTGAATTAAAAATGGAACCATTTATCCGAAGCGACCAGTACAACCATATAAAGGCACAGGCACAGATTCTTGTGAATGGGCACAGCACGGCTAATGACCGCCATGTCTTAGACGCACTAAAATCACTTGCGGCAGAAAGGGCTACAGCTGTATTCGAAGAACTTTCTCCTGAGCAGAGAGACCTTATTTCCCCTGTTTCAGATGTTAAAGACACGATGGATGCCGATGCATATCTTGCCAAACTGCGTCCATATACGATTCCGTTCAGGCCGTTAACGGAGCAGTCTGTCAAAAAACTTTTCCCGAAAGCAAAAAAATTAAAGCTTCCCTCTTTTGCGCAAGAGCTGGAACTAAACGAAGTATCCTATATCGGCTGGCACGACAAAGGTACGGGAAAATACTTTATGATAGCGGAATCAGGAGAAAAATGGACCGGACTAAGCGGAACCTTCAGCAGCAGTTACCAGAAAGGCATCTGTACAATCTGCGGAAAATTCGCAGAAACAGGACTTTTTACAGTAGAGCTGAAAGGATCAGAGCAGGGAACGTACGTTAAAAAGGGAAACTATATTTGCAAAGATGCCAAAACATGCAATGAGAATCTGACTTCAGTGGACAAACTGCATGACTTTCTTGATTGGATGAAAACCATATAAAGGAGAGATTCCATGGAGCTTAATCAGGCGTTCAGAAACAGACTGGGTTTACCCGCCGGCAGCACCATTTCATTTGAACAGCTTGAGGACCTGCTTGAGCGGACGGCCTCAGCTTTTCCTTTCGAAAATTTTCGTGTGCTGACCGGACAGACAAAGCCCGTCACTAAAGAAAACCTGACAGAAAAAATACTGGCCGGGAATGAAGGCGGGCTCTGTTATGAACTGAACCCCCTCCTCTATCATTTTCTTCTGGAAAACCATTTGAACGTAAAATTGGTCAGGGGAATGGTCTATGACCACCATAACAACTGCTTCAGCCGGACAGGAAGAACACATACCGCCATCCTTCTTGACCATGACAGCAGTCAATATCTGATTGATACAGGATTTGGAGGAAATCTTCCGTTAAAACCTGTTCCTCTAAATGGAGAGGTTATCAGCTCCCGCAATGGAGAGTTCCGCGTGGCTGAGGTTCCGGAGTTTTCAGGAGAATATCTGCTTGAGATGAAGCTTTCAGGCAGAGATACAGATTGGAAAAAAGGATATGTATTTGACTCAAGAGAAATGCAGGAGTCAGAATTAGATGAAATGCAGAATGTTATCTGTCACTCTGAATTCTCCCCATTTAACAAAAAACCTTTAGCCGTAAAAATAACAGACAGCGGCACGGTCACACTGACCGATACCTCACTCACCCGTACGATAAACGGCCGGGCTGAAAAGACAGCGATACAGCCGGAAGAGTTTGCTCATTTGGCGAAAACTCTTTTTCAGCTCAATTATAAAAGCTGCTGATGTGCTCAGCAGCTTTTTTGTATGCAGACGTCATTTCAGATGCTTTAATTCGTCGACTTCAGCGCAATCAGCTGATACGTCAGGATGGTTTTTGAGTCGACAAGTTCAAGTTTTTTAATCAGAGCCTGTCCGCTGACATCGCCGTCTTTTGTTTTTCTGACCTCAACAGGTATTTCCAGCGGATAAATGCGATAACCCTCTTTTTCAAGCGAAAAAAGATTCTCTTCCAGCCTGCTCTCTCTTCCTTTGGTCACGATCATTGTGTTCAGCTCTAAAGGCATACCCATCCTCATCACTCCTCTTCTTATATAGCTTTATTTTATCATAACCGTTCCCGGTTTTACTGCTTTTTCATCCATGCTGTAAGGTCCTTCACGACTTTTCTGTTTACAGCCGGTGGAAAATAGTGCGTATACTCCTCAAAGTACATCGTTTCTGCTTTTATTCCGAGTTCCAAAAGCCTGTTCTCCAATAAATGAGCATGCTGCACGGACACATTCTGATCATGCATCCCGTGGATGATTAAGATTGGCGCATGCCAGTCCTCAAGTTCGTAAAGAGGCGTTCTCCAGTGGTACCGTTCCGGATATTTGGACGGAGTCCCTCCTATCACCCGCTTCATCATTCTCCTCATGTCTTCTCTTTCTTCATAGGTCAGCGTCATATCCGATACCCCGCCCCATGTCACAACCGATTTCACATCCCGGTCAAGCAGTCCTGCAAACAGCGCCATGACGCCGCCTCTGGAAAAACCGAACACGTGAATCCGTTCGTTTATCACTTTTGAATGATTTTTCAGCAGCGTTAAAGCATGCAGGGCATCATATCTGTCTTCTCCTGCGAAATCTTCATTCCCTTCTCCTCCCTGATTCCCCCTGTAGAAAGGAGCCATGACGACAAACCCTTCAGATGCAAACTGCACGATCCGCCCGGGTCTGACTTTGCCGACATTCTTAATGCCGCCGCGCAAATACAGAAAACCGTCATATACTCCCTCTTGCACAGGTTCTGCGAGCAGTCCCTTCACCTTCAGGCCTTCAGACAAATAGGTGACGATTTCCAGTCTGACAGCGGGATTGGGAGACGGCATCACCTGGCGTTCAACAATAGATCCGTTTTCCATCTTCCCTTCACCTCACAAAACGATAATAGGCATTCACACATTTTCGCTGAATTCATACACTATTTCAGGCGTTACAATACTGAAAACTTATTTTACCTATTTTTAATGGTGTCTGTCACCAAGGAGGATTATGTATGAAAAAAAAGCTGATTGGCTTTTGTCTGCTTGCTCTGCTCGTCTTTACAATGAGCGCGTGCAATCAAAGCAAGCCGGAAAAAATCAGACTCGCTGAAGTCACCCATTCCATTTTCTATGCTCCTCTTTATGCAGCGATGTCTGAAGGGTTTTTTGAAGAAGAAGGTCTTGATGTCGAACTGACAACTACGTGGGGCGGTGACAAGACGATGACGGCCCTGCTCTCAGATGGAGCTGATATCGCGCTAGTCGGCTCTGAAACATCCATTTATGTTTCAGCACAGGGCTCAAAGGATCCTGTGATCAACTTCGCACAGCTCACTCAGACAGACGGAACCTTCCTTGTTTCACGCGAGAAAATAGACAATTTCAGCTGGGACCAGCTGAAAGGCACAACATTCCTCGGCCAGCGTAAAGGCGGCATGCCGCAGATGGTTGGCGAATTTGTCCTGAAGCAGCAGGGAATTGATCCTAAGGCGGATCTGGAACTGATTCAGAATATTGATTTTGCTAATATTCCGAGCGCATTTGCATCAGGCACAGGCGATTTCGTCCAGCTCTTTGAACCGACTGCAAGTATTTTTGAAAAAGAAGGTACAGGGCATATTGTGGCATCCTTCGGCGAGGAATCCGGCAAAGTCCCATATACGACCTTTATGGCAAAGCAAAGCTTCCTGAAAGACGATAAAGAAGCGGCTGAAAAATTCACAAAAGCGATTTATAAAGCGCAGCAATGGGTGGAAGAAAATAACGCGGAAACAATCGCAAAATCCATTGCCCCTCAATTTAAAGATACAGAACTCGACCTGATCACGACGGTGGTCGAACGCTATAAAGCTCAAGGATCATTTGCCACAGACCCGATCCTTGATGAAGCAGAGTGGACGAATCTTCAGGACATCATGGAAGAAGCCGGCGAACTCCCTGCGCGGATTAATCACGCCGAGCTTGTTAATACAAAGTTTGCTGAAGATGCCGCAAAGTAAGGAGGTTTCAGCATGTCTTTCTTAACGGTCCAGCATATCCATCACATCTACTTCACTAAAGAATCCGCAACTCTTGCATTAGAGAACATTGACCTTGAAATTAAAGAAGGAGAATTCATTTCTTTCCTAGGCCCGAGCGGCTGCGGCAAAACCACGCTGCTGTCCATCATAGCAGGACTGATTTCTCCGACAAAAGGCAAGGTGCTGATGGAAGGAAAACCTGTTGACCGGTTCTCCTCATCCATCGGCTATATGCTTCAGCAGGATTATCTTTTTCCCTGGAAGACCATTGAAGAGAATATTCTTCTCGGATTAAAAATTGGAGGAAAGCTCACACCGGAGGCAAGGATGAGAGGGCTTTCCCTCCTTGCTGAAATGGGACTCGAAAATGTGGAGAAAAGCTACCCTCGTCAGCTTTCAGGCGGGATGAGGCAGAGGGCGGCACTTGTCAGAACGCTTACAACCGATCCCAAGCTTCTGATGCTCGACGAACCATTCTCGGCTCTCGATTATCAGACAAAGCTTAAATTAGAAGACCTTGTATGGAGCACACTGAAAGATTACGGGAAGACTGCCCTGCTTGTTACCCATGATATCGGGGAAGCCATCGCCATGAGCGACCGCATCTTTCTTCTCTCGTCAAAGCCCGGAAGAGTGGCCAAAACATTTATCATACCCGAAGAACTGAAGAAGCTTGAGCCATTTCAGGCAAGGCAGCACCCTTCCTTCAATGATCTCTTTCAGCACATATGGAAGGAGCTGGACCTTCTCGATGAAAAAGGATGAACTGCAGCAGCTGCATCTCTCGTATTTAAAAGGGCTGAAAAAAGAGAAGAACTGGATAAGATTTTACCAGCTTCTAATATTCGTTTCTTTCTTTTCACTATGGGAGCTTGCGGGAAAAAGAGAATGGATTGATCCTCTTCTCTTCAGCTACCCGTCGAAGATCTGGAGCTTGTTTTTAGAAAAAACAGCAGATGGCTCGCTTGCCGCGAACTTGAGCGTCACTTTGTTTGAAACCGTGCTCGGCTTTATCCTCGGCACACTTGCGGGCACCGTACTTGCCGCCATTCTCTGGTGGTCAAAACGATTGTCGAATATCCTTGATCCCTACCTTGTCATCTTAAACGCAATGCCTAAAGTTGCACTTGGACCCATCCTGATCGTAGCACTCGGTCCCGGCTACTTTTCCATCATTGCTATGGGGGCCATCATCTCCATCATTATTACAACCATCGTTGTCTACACCGCATTCAGGGAAATTGATGCCAACTACCTGAAGGTCCTGCAGACATTCGGCGCGAAAAAATGGCAGATGTTCAAGGAAGCCGTTCTTCCCTCTTCCTTCCCAACCATTATCTCGACGTTAAAAGTCAACGTCGGCTTATCCTGGGTAGGTGTCATCGTCGGAGAATTTCTCGTATCCGCAAAAGGACTCGGCTACATGATCATTTACGGCTTTCAGGTCTTTAACTTTACCCTCGTTCTCCTCTCTCTCATCATCATCGCGTGCTTTGCCACGATCATGTATCAGGCGGTGGAGCTGCTTGAGAGAAGGCTTGTGAAAGACAGAGAATAAATGCAGCTGCGCGGGCAGCTGTATTTTTTGTATTTGCGCTGGTGAGATAGTGTTTTTTTCCGGGTTTGATTTTTTTGGTGCCCTCTATTTTGTGCTGGTTGATTTATAGGGCATCATTTTACCTTTTTGGTGCCCTCTATTTTGCGCCGGCTGATTTATAGGGTTCCATTTTACCTTTTTGGTGCCCTCTATTTTGTGCCGGCTGATTTATAAGGTTCCATTTTACCTTTTTAGTACCCACTATTTTGCGCCGGCTGATTTATAGGGCACTATTTTACCTTTTTGGTGCCCTCTACTTTGCGCCGGCTAAATTATAGTGCACCATTTTCGCTTTTGAATTCCCTCTATTCTGCGCCAGCCGATTTATAGGGTACCATCCTCGCTTTACCCCCCGCAGCCCCAATCCTGACTCCTATTTTCCTTCTAGTCTATTTGGCATTTGCAAGTGTTATTGGAAAATGATAGAATTTAACAGAAAGTTCTGATTACTCTCTGCTCTTTTGCCGGTTACTAGTTTGCGAGAAACAATTAGGAGGGGTTCTTATGGAAAAATCTGTTCGATTAATCCCGTACCAAGTTGAAGACCAGCTCGTAGATATTCAGCAGATTCCGGAAGGCGTAAATCTGATTCAGGCCCCGTCGATTTGGAGCAAGGGGTTTAAAGGAAAAGACGTAGTCGTTGCAGTGATTGATACCGGATGCGATGCCCAGCATCCCGATCTTGAGGGCAGAGTGATCGGCGGACGCAATTTTACCGATGATGACAACGGCGATCCCGAAAACTTCACTGACTACAACGGACATGGAACTCATGTTGCCGGAACAATTGCGGCGGTTAACCCTGATTCGGGCGTTGTCGGCGTTGCACCTGAGGCTAAATTGCTTATTCTGAAAGCTTTGGGCGGCGAGGAAGGGTCAGGCGCTTATGAATGGATAATCAGCGCAATCGAATATGCCATTTCAGAAAAAGCTGACATCATCTCCATGTCTCTTGGAGGGCCATCTGATGTACCTGAGCTCCATGAAGTGGTTCAAAAAGCTGTACAAAATCAGATTTTAGTTGTCTGTGCAGCAGGCAATGAGGGAGACGGCAACAGCAAAACGTCCGAATTCTCCTATCCCGGCTGCTACAATGAAGTCATCTCAGTAGGAGCTGTAAGCCTGCAGAGAAAGTCATCCTACTTTACAAATTCCAACAATGAAATAGATGCCGTTGCACCCGGTGAAAAAATTGTCTCGACAGTCCCCGGCGGCAAATATGCCATTTTCAGCGGCACATCCATGGCGGCACCTCATGTGTCAGGAGCTCTGGCACTGCTGAAGCCTCTCTCTGAAAGCGAGTTTGAACGAAAAATGTCAGAGCCGGAAATTTATGCCCAGCTCATGAAACGGACTATCCCTCTTGGGTTCCCAAAAAGCCTGGAAGGCAACGGGCTCATATATCTGAGCGCACCAGACCTTCTTGCTGATTACTTAAAAAAAGAAGATCTTGCAATCGGCGTATAAAGCTAAAACAAGGCTCCCTCTAATGGGGAAGCCTTATTTGTCATTTATTCCTTTGTAAGGCACTCCATGCATTTTCGCAGCCGCATAAAAATTCGAATGATCGCTGTTGAACCGTTTGTCTCTTAAAAACACAAGTTCATTTCCATCCTTAAAAAACAGCTTCACTTGCCAATTGACAGCTTGATCTTCCGAATCTTCCGTAATAATTTCCTTTACGTCCGACCATTTGTAGCTTGTTTCTGCAAATGTCCATGCATCGCTGTATATGATTTCGTCATAGGTTACGACTTTATAATGATCCGTTCCAAGACCCAGTCCGATCAGTCCGAGTACAGCAATAGGCAGCGCCGCTTTCCAGAGCTTCTTCTGGTTCAGGTACATTAAAAAACAGGCAAGGGCCAGCACCGCGATTGAGATGCCATACATATAAAGCACAAGTCTCGGTGTTTGGATAATGGCTGTATTCGGGGTATGAAAAAGAACATTATGCACCGTCTGGGGAACGATTAATATCACAAAAAAGCTTGAAACGGCAAGCAGCAAAGCAATGGCAATCCATATGTATCTTGGTTCACTGTGGGTCATATCCATTCTCCTTTCGTGACACACTCCCTTTATATTACTATATTTTCCAAGAGCAAAAGGGTTTTTTTTCAAAAAAATTCCCGGCTCCTTCTGAACCGGGATGTTACATAAAGCGCTCTAATATTCGTTCCATGCTTTTCAGCAGGACGTCGTCTTTCATGATAAAACTGAATCTGCGGTTTCTTCCAATGTCTGTCGGCAGTGTTTCAAAAAGAATGGGGCCTTCTGTTTCAAGGTAGTCAGCTTGCGGGATGATTTCGTCGATTTCTGCATAATAAATGTTTTTAATGATTGTCTTTTCTTTTCCGAGCACTTTATATTGCCCGACGTAATGCAGCTTTGAGACACTTGCTCCCGTTTCTTCTTTTACCTCTCTTAGAGCGGCATCTGAGGGGTTTTCGCCCTTTTCAACTTTACCTCCGGGAAATTCATAGCCGCGGTCCCTGTGGATTGTGAGCAGCCAGCGGTTTCCATATCGGCAAATCACCCAGACGTGTTTCGGTTTTTCTGAAAATGGATGTTCTTCAAACGATAAATGCACTTCATTGTGATAATAATCTTTAAATCGAAACATTTCCAATCCCTCAATTTCTATGTGTCCATAAAAATCTTATCACAATGAATGAAATTGTATAAGACCTATTGTTGTTCTTCAATCTTTTTTAATATCCCCTGAGACTTGATATGTTCCTTTGCCTCTTCGTCTCCGAGTTCATAAATCATTTCAAAAATCTTAATGTTGGTCTGGTCAATTGCATCGTTCTGCCTGTCATAATGATATTCAAGATACGGCACATGCGCCCTGAAAAAACCCTGCCAGTCAGAAGAATACACCTGGTCAAAATATTCTCTGAGCGACGTAATTTCTTCTTCTGTCGCTTCTATTTTATAGTCCCACGGCGCTTGCGTGCTGAGTCTTGATATTTCACCGTTTGCTACCGTTACATAATAAGTTTGTTTTGTATCAGGCATTTGTTAAAGCCACCCCTTTACTTGTCCATTTTTTATTTTTTTCCCAACAGCGGACAATTTATTCGGGGCTACCTTTTAAGCAGCTGTTCAATAAACTCAAGAATCCGTATAAGAAACTGCGGTACAGGAAGCTTAACGTAATGGGCATTGCGAAGAATTCTGAGAGCTTCAAATACGATATAGAAGCAGATCGTGCCGTCCCGGAGGAGATAGCTTGTGTTAAGAATCAGATCAACGAGGTTGGCGACAGCAACGACTGCTATAATAATGACTTTTGCCCCAAATCTGGATGCTGCGTTCTTCAGAAGGTTTCCATTGCTGTTCATGACATCTGCAAGCATGAAGGTGATCAGTTCCAAGGCCATCAGCGCAAGCAGAATCAGAAAAATTTCATGCAGTTCTCCAATAATAAAAGTCAAAACCGAAAAGTAGACAGAAGTCAGCATAAGCAGGCCCATTTCTGGACGAGACATCTTCTATGCCATCCTTTCATGAAAAGTAAAATCGTTATATCATATGCTGCGCTCGCATTCTTGCTCTAGCAGATATCCTATCAAACAAAAAAAAGACTGCCATCCGGCAGCCTTATTTTCCCAAGAATGATTTCAGCATCCAGTTATGCTTTTCAAGACTCTGATGAATTGCAAGGAGCATATCTCCTGTCGTTTCATCTCCTACCTCATCGGCAAGTTCCATGCCTTCTTTCAGCTCTTCCGCCACTTTTGTGAAATCATTGAAAGTGGACTGAACCATCTGTTCTGCGGTCTCCTTGCCTTCTGCTTCGCTGATTGTCGACAGCTCCAGACATTCTCTGAGCGTTGCAACCGGCGCTCCCTCAAGTGCAAGCAGACGCTCTGCAAGTTCGTCGATGTGGACGTGTGCTTCATTGTAGAGCTCTTCAAATTTTTCATGAAGGGTGAAGAAGTTCTGGCCCTTTACATACCAGTGATAGTTATGTAATTTTTCATAAAGGACAGTCCAGTTTGCCACTTGTTTGTTGACGGTTTGAATTAGTTTTTCAGACATATGAATCTCCTCCTTAAATCTATTCTTACGTTACCCAGAATCACAAAAAATAAAACAAAAAAGACATGAAAATCTGATACAATGTGGAGATACAGGGGGGACCAGCATGTATGTAATCTTTGCGATATGCATTCTTATTATTCTAATTGTTCTTCTTTTGAGTGTACTCACAACATCTAAGGCATATAAATATGAGCACACGATTGATCCTCTTCAAAAAGAGGAAAAACCACCAGAAAAAAAGCATATTACTGACGGTAAAGACGCCTGATATACAAAGGCGTCTTTTTGTGTACTTAGAACTATACTTTCGACACTTTTTTTAATCCGCTTGTATTATCACTCTTTTGAAGGAGGGAAAAATACAATCTTACTATCTAATTATTGTAAGATATTATCATTTCTCCTACCAAAAGATAGATAGCGCACCAAAAATCTGTCGAAACCACTCGAACAATAAAGAAAAACGATCTAGTTTTTATACTATAATGAAAATTAAGAAAATAAAGGGGGATACATACATGACATTGAAAAAAGGATTTATGGCAGGAGTGTTAAGTACTGCACTTTGTGCTTCTGCAGTATTTGGAGGGGCTGCTGCGACAGGTTCTGCACAGGCTCCGGAAAAAAGCTATCTGGTCGTTTTCAAAAATGAAAACACACTTCCATCCGGCTATCAGGAGCTGATTGAAAAAGCAGGTGGGAAAGTAAGCGACAAGCTTGAAAAGGTAGGTGCCGTAGAGGTTTCTTCTGCGAATCCGGACTTTTTGACAGCCATTAAAAAATCCTCCAGCGTGCAGGATGCAGGTGTCCAAAAGAAGCTTTACCCGGAATCACCGGCTGTTGAAGCAGCGTTTACACCTGAAGCAAATGCACAAGTAGCAGATTTATATCAATCCCTGCAATGGGACATTAAACAAGTAACCAACAATGGCGAATCATGGACACTTCCAGGCGGAACGGGAAAATCCGTCGACGGCAATGATATTGTAGTTGGGGTCATCGACACAGGCATTGATTACAACCACCCGGATTTAAAAGATAACTATGCGTACGGGAAATCGTTCGTGCCGGGCATTAGTGATGCAATGGACGAAAACAGCCACGGTACACATGTTGCCGGATCAATTGCAGCAAAAGGACGTACGATGGGTGTCGGTCCTGACTTGAAAGTAGCCGCTTACCGTGTATTCGGTCCAACAGGAGGAGCTGAAACAGCCCATATCGCAGAAGCACTTATGACGGCTGCAGATGACAATGTGGATGTAGTTAATATGTCTCTTGGCGGTTATGACTGGTTCCAAAATCCAGAATATGCAACAAAAGATACGGTAGCAGACGTAAGACTTTTCAACAGAGCGATTCAATACGCAATCAAAAAGGGTGTAACGGTTGTTGGCTCTGCAGGTAACAATGCTGTCGACATCAGCAGTCCTGGAAAGCTTTCCGGCGATGACAACGGCGCAACTCACAGAAGTCCGAGCAGCCAGAGCATGATTCGCGTTTCTGCAGGCGGTCAGCTTAAAAACCTTGCTTTTTACTCGAATTACGGCGTTGGCAAAATTGATGTGATCGCTCCCGGCGGTGATTTAGGACCGAATTATGATCCAGCTACAGGCGCAGGAAGAGACAATACGTATCTGTGCTTAGCTACTATTCCGGGCGGAGGATATGGATACAAAGCAGGCACATCCATGGCTGCGCCAAAAGCCGCAGCACTTGCTGGAGTCATTATCGCGCAGCATGGAAAGGACAAGCTTTCTCCTTCCCAAGTAAAACACATCGTTCAATCTTCTTCTGTAGATCTTTTCAAAAATGGATATGACGGCGCGGCAGGGCACGGTTTAATCAATGCCGTTAATGCTTTAAAATAAGCACAAAAAAGCGGGGCAGCTGCCCCGCTTTTTAATATTCTTCATAGACATATGGTTCTTTCGGCTGCTCGATCTTCTTGATTGACTGAATTTCGACACTAGGCAGCGTCCAGTCTTTAAACTTCACACTCTTTATTTTGCCGCTTACTTTTACCCATTCATCCTGTTCGTATGTGTCCCCGTCTTCGATCGAAGCGAGAGTCCCATACACAGAAGCATCCGCCACACAGCATGACAAGCCAAATCTCGCGACAACAAACTGGTCTTCTTCAAATCCCTCTTCTCTGTAGACAAATCCGAGCATTTCCACTTCTTTGCCTTCAAACTTCTGAGGGTTTTTATCTAATATATTGGTCATGGCGATATAGTTTTTTTCTGTCAGGACGATTTTGTCCATTTTAAGCATGTCTGCTTCCAGTTCTTCGTAATACCCTTCAGGCGGCGCCTGGATCTGGAATCCGTCCGGATGCTCAAGAGGTGCGTCCGGACTTGATGCAGGAGACTGCGTTTTTTCCTCTACGCGTTCCTCAAGCTGCTTCATATACTCATCCGGATCCTGCAAGTACAGATCAGCAAGGTCTTTATCCATCTGAGCGTCTTCTTCTGATCCGGCCTGCTGCTCCTGAGACTGGGCCAGACCGTTTTTAAAGCCGCGCTTTGCAGCAATTGAGCTGTCAAGAACGGTGTCAGGAAAAACAAACCCTGTTACAACCGGAAAAATAAAAAATGAATAGATAACAAGCGACTGAATCGGCGAACTTTTTCCTGAATGATCAAAACCGCAGTTGCAGTAAAGCTCTTCTGTTTTTTTGCTGCCGCTTCTCCAGATTTGAACAACACCGAGAACTAAAAACGTGACAACAGCAAAATAGATAAACGGAAGCATCCGGGGGGCAATGAAATTCCGGATGTCACCAGTGACGATGAGTTTAAAAAGAAGCATCGTAAAGCCCATCAGGATAATGCCGCGCAAATATAAGTGAAAACGGTAATCTCTTTCCTTTTCCATTGGTTTTCCTCCTTACAGGATTACCTGCTGGTAAACCAGCACGGATAGATAAACAGCTGCTGTTACAATGGCAATAAAGGCAAAAACAAATTTTGCTCTGAAGAAAGCGAACAGCATGATTGTATTTTTCAAATCGATCATTGGTCCATAAACCAGAAATGCAAGCAGGGAGCCTGCAGTAAATGTTCCGCCGAAAGAGGCAGCCACAAACGCATCTGCTTCCGAACAGAGCGAAAGAATGTAGGCAAATGCCATCATAATTGCTGGAGACAGGAATTCACTTGAACCAAGATCCGTCAGCAGGGAGCGGTCAAGGAACGTCTGGAAGACACTTGCGATGAACGCACCCAGAATGAGGTATTTCCCCATTTCAAAAAACTCATCGCTTGCATGGAACAGTGTTTCTTTCCATTTGCTGACCCCTTTGACTGGTTCAGAAGATACAGTTCTTCCAACAAGCTCCTCTCTCGTCCATTTCAGCTGATCTCGGTTTTTAAAAATCAAATAGACCGCGAGTCCGACTAAGATGGCGACGATAAAAGCAAGTCCCATGCGTCCGTACACAATTTCTTTTGATGACTGAAAGGCATAGTATGTAGACGCGAAGACGACAGGATTTAGTATCGGAGCAGAAACCAGGAATACAATTCCGATATGAAGCGGCATGCCTTTTTTTATTAACCGTCTCACAATCGGAACGATGGCACACTCGCAGACAGGAAAAATAATGCCCAGCAGTGCTGCAGGAAACAGGGCAATGACAGCATTTTTAGGAAGGTATTTTTGAATCATCTCTTCCGATACAAATGACTGAATTAAAGCAGAAACGAAAACCCCAAGCAGGATAAAGGGAATGGCTTCAAGCACTATGCTCAGGAAAATCGTGTTTAAGTTTAAGAACGATTTAGGTGCATCAATCTGGAAGCTTCCGAAATCTATGAATATAAAAAGATAAATAAACAACCCTATTAATGCAAGAGCAAGAGACTCCTTCACAATAGAAAACGCCGGTTTTTTCATCTCTAATCTCCAATCCTATTATTTCTCCTAGCATTATAGCATACGGGGCCAGTCCATAAATTATGCAATTTCATGACAAATCCCCCCTATTGTAAAATTCGTTGGAATTAGGTAAACTAATTAAATCGTAACAATTACGTTTTAGGAGTGGAATTATGTACGAATGGATCATTATCGGAGGCGGAGTCCAGGGAATGACAATGGCTTCTTTTCTTCTGCAAAGCAAGAAAACGGAGGCGGAAAAATTGAAGGTGATTGATCCCCACTCCAAGCCTCTTGAAAACTGGAGAAACTGTACTGAAGCGATATCTATGCCATTTTTGCGGTCTCCTTCTGTTCACCATATTGAGATGAATCCCTTTGGACTTGAGCGCTTTTCCAAACAGCAGGGACATCACGGTTTCTACGGCAGGTTTAAAAGACCTTCGCTGGAATTATTTAAAACACACTGCGATCACATATACCGGGAATTGAATCTTGAAAACTGCTGGATTCAGGGCCGTACAAAAACACTTAATAAAACAGGTGAACATTGGAAGGTTACCCTTGCAGACGGGAAAACGCTGATTTCTGAAAATGTGGTCCTGGCCATTGGAATTGGAGAACAGCCCCATTGGCCTGAATGGGCTGAAGCAGCGAAGAAGAATTTTGACCATATCTATCATGTTTTCGATAAGAATCTGAATCTTGGTAATCTGCCCGGTCCTGTTGTAGTCATCGGCGGCGGCATGACGGCAGCCCACTTATCTAATAAGCTTGCAGGGCTTTACCCGGGAGAAGTGACGATGCTGAAGCGCCATCCATTCAGAGTTAAACTCTTCGATAGTGATCCCGGATGGCTCGGACCGAAAAAGCAGCGTACATTCAGAATGAACGCTGACTACACAAGCAGACGCAATCACATAAAGTCAGCAAGGCACCGCGGCTCCATTACCAGGGATCTGCAAATAAAGCTCCATCATTTAAAAAAACGCGGCATGCTGGAATGGAAGGACTTTGAAGTTGAACAGGCGGAAGCAGAGGGGAAGACTCTAACCCTCAACGGAAAAGACGGCAGTCTCATTCAGGCGGGATCAGTCATTCTGGCAACCGGATTTATGCCTTCATTACCCGGAAAAGAGTGGATAAACCCCTTAATAGAACGTGAGAAATTAACATGCGCCGACTGCGGATATCCAATTGTAAATGAGCATCTGCAGTGGGACCGGGGACTGTATGTAACAGGTGCCCTCGCAGAACTGCAGGTAGGTCCAATTGCACGTAACATATCAGGTGCCCGGCAGGCTGCAGAACTGATTTTATCCGGCCTTTAACCACTATTGAGCATTTTTCATTGCCGTAATCTTTCATTGTACAGTATACTCTCTAGTATTGAGGCACTCGAGAGGAGATCATCTATGAAAAGAGAATTACAGTTACCGCCCAAAAAAGAGAGACACAGACTATTTGGGTCAGTAGAACCCGGCTTGAAAACAAAACCTGTTGAAAAGGACAAAATGCCGGATCTGCAAAATTCAAAAAAAGACTTTTTATTTCATATAAATGCTGTCGGCATCAGCAATGTAAAATATCCCGTTGTGATCCAATCTTCGCTGTCACCTGAACAGCAAACAACAGTGGCTGCATTTAAAATGACGTCATCCATCTCATATGAAGCAAAAGGAACCAACATGAGTCGTTTCACAGAACAGCTTGAGAAATACCGCTTAAACGGCGGTTTCACCATGTCCATCAATGAACTCTATGACTTTACGAAAGAGCTGGCTGAACGATTGAAACAAAAGGATGCTGAAATTGACGTGACCTTCCCATGGTTTTACGAGCGTAAAGGACCAAGCTCGGAACTTGCCGGCTTAAACCATGCCACTGCCGGCATGAAAATCCGCTATGAAGAAGGCAAAGGCTTCACAGCCAGTGCAAAGCTTACATGTGCAGTGACAACACTCTGCCCGTGCTCGAAGGAAATCAGTGAGTACAGCGCCCATAATCAGCGCGGATTTATCACAATGGAAGTAGAATTTGCAGAAGGCTATAACGAAGAGCGTGACTGGAAAGAGGCGCTTCTCGCTGCAGCTGAAACAAACGCAAGTGCCATGATCCACCCGGTCCTTAAACGTCCGGATGAAAAAATGGTCACAGAAACAGCGTATGAAAATCCCCGCTTCGTGGAAGACATGGTCCGCCTCGTTGCAGCAGACCTTTACGAGTTTGACTTTGTTTCAGCATTCCGCGTCGAATGCCGGAACGAAGAATCCATTCATCTGCATGATGCCATTGCAGAATTGTCGTACCGGAAATAAATATGCAGCTTGAGATGCCTGATAATGGGCATCTCTTTTTTATGCACATAAAAAAGGCTGTTCATCCGCAGTCGAATGAACAGCCTTCTCTTCTATTTTTCTTTATTGATTGATTCAGAGATCAGATCTGTCAAAGCCTCCGCACCTGTTTTCCCGAGATGCACTCCGTCATCTCCAAAATATTCAGGATGATCAATGGATTCTGAATACCAGTCAATCAGTGTAACATTTTCGTTTTGCTCCGCTTTTTCCTCAAGTAAACGGTTGACACTGCTTTCCCATTCTTTCGGCACCCGGGTGTTCACCAGATAGACGTCGGCTTCTGAGAATGAATCGAGCAGTTCCTGCAGCTGGTTCTCCGGGAAGTATCCGTTGGTTCCGAGATGAATGACAACCGCTTTATTCTGCTCATTGTATTCATCATATTCAGGAGCAAGGCTGACCGCCTGGCGCATCTGCCTGCCAATCTCAGCATCTATCGTAATGCCAGGATACTCTTCTTGAAGATTTGAAGCTATATCAATCATAACAGAATCACCTATGGCGAGGACTTCCTTATCAGATGGGTCCTCTGCCTTCGGCTCCTCTTTTTCTGAAGAATCGTCATTCTGTGATTTCTCCTGCTTATCACTGATTTTGACCTGCTTAGGAGAAGAGTGCATTTCTTTTTTCTCCCCTTCAACAATCCCAAGTGCTCCAGCGGCAAAGAAAACAAATAGAACAGAAACGACAAGTGACGCGGCTTTCCTTGATAGAGAAAAGTCTGTCCAGGTCAGCTTGATAAATCCCCTGAAGCCCTCTCTTCTTACAGGTACTTCTATCAGCCGGTATGAAAGCTCTGCGATGACCAGGATCAGCAGAAGCTGCAGCCCGACTCTCCAGTAAACCGGATTTCCGATTTCATGGACGGGCGTGCCAAGCACAATGACAGGGTAATGCCACAGGTAAATGCCGTATGACCGCGTCCCGATCCAGCGCAGGGGTTTAAAAGAGAGAATCTTCCCCAAATAGCTGACAGGATGACTGACGGCTCCAATCAGAACGGCTGCGTTAAGACAGATTAAAAACATTCCGCCTCTGTACAAAAACGGCTGATATTCAGTGACAAAATGAAAGCAGGCAAGGAGAATTCCAAAAGCGGCGAAACTGATGACATTCAGAGACACCTTATGTCCAATTGGCACCCTGCCTGAAGACAAACGCTTCATTGGCCATACAAGAGCCAGGACACAGCCTGCAAGAAGCTCAAATGCCCTCGTATCGGTTCCATAATAGACGCGGCTCGGATCTGTTCCGTCCTGAAAGAGAACAGCCATCAGAACCGCTGAGCAAACAGCTAAACCCGCTATGGCAGCCGCCAGTTTCAGCCGCTTTTTAAAGACAAACAGACCGGCTGCAAGCAAGATTGGCCAAATGATATAAAACTGTTCTTCTATGGCAAGCGACCACAGGTTTTTAAAAGGTGACGGCGATCCAAATTGATCAAAGTAAGAAAGATCATTAAAAATGTACCACCAGTTGCTGACGTAGAACAGGGACGAAACGGCATCACCGCGAAGCGTGCCCATAAGCTCTCTGTCAAAAAACATCACCCATACAAACGTTGCCGTAATCATAACGAAAGCGGCAGGAAGCAGCCGTCTTAACCTTCCTGTCCAAAATGCAGCAAAGTTCAGCTGCAGCGTCTCTCCTTTTTCCGGGAGGATCATAGATGTAATTAAATAACCTGATAAAACAAAGAAAACATCAACCCCCAAAAATCCTCCCTTTGCAAAACCAAGATGAAAATGATAGGCAATGACCGTCATGACGGCAATTGCCCGAAGTCCATCCAGTGCAGGGATGTAGCGGCGGTTATCCGTTTGGCGAAACATGATTAACTCCTCCAATATTCTGCTGAAACCTCTAGTTGTTTCTTATTCTATGTATCATTTATTTTCATTCAGATGCTCTCTGATTGTTCGCTTCTGTGAATCTGACTTCTATCCTCCCTTTTCCACTGCAAGAAGTTATTTCATATTTTAATTGTTCCATTTTAACAGAAGGAAATTTAAACAATCAATGATCTTTACGCAACGAATAACGTTTTTTAATCATACTGACACAAATCGGGTGAAAGGATCTATGAAATGACGTTTTTTTACAGGAAAACAGCACCTGTCCTTTAAGGATAAGTGCTGTTTTAAGCATTTGGTTTAATTTAATCGCAACAAAAAGGATGCCTGCTTCATCTGAGCAGACACCCCTCTCTTCTCATTATGATGCATGACTCTTTACTTTTCCGCTGGAATCTCCCTTGATCTGCTTCAGCACGGCCACAATCAGAAAGCTGACGATCACAAGCAGCAGCCATGAACTGACCTTTCCTAAATGAACAAGGCTCCATGCTTCCGTTTGATTGGGATACTTCCAGGCTCCAAAATAGGTGGCAATATTCTCGGCAATCCAAATGAAAAAGCCGATCAGCACAAAGGATAGAGCAAGCGGCATGCGGTACCGGGATCCGTTCACCTCATAAGAAACCCAGGACTGCCAGAAAACTAGAATGACCAGTCCGGAGAGCCACCACCTAACGTCAATCCAGAAGTGGTGAGTGAAAAAATTCAAATAGATGGCAGCTGCAAGCGGCACGACTGCCCAAAGCGAGGGCCATTTTATCAGCTCCACTTCAAGGCGCCTCCAAGCCTGGCATAAGTAGCTCGCTACACTTGCGTACATAAATCCGCTGTACAGCGGAACGCCAAAAACCTTGGAATACCCTTCCTCAGGGTATGACCAGGAGCCCATATGCACCTTGAAAAGTTCAAGGGCAAGCCCGATGATATGAAACAGGGTAATGACTTTCAGTTCATCCTTTGTTTCAAGCCCTGACCTCAGCATCAGCCACTGCATGAGAAGACAAATCAAAAGCAGCCAGTCGTACCTTGGAAGAAACGGAAGAGGGATAACCTGTGTCAATGCAAGGGAAGCAAAGATGACAACAGGAAACAAACAGGACAGAGCCTGCTGCCATCCAAAATGAAAGAGCTGTACGATTGCTCTTGAGATGAAGGCTCCAAGCGGATTTTCCCGCGGTTGAACTGCCTCCTGCTTACTCGCCATCTTCATCACTCCGGTATTCCAGGATATCTCCCGGCTGACAGTCGAGCGCCTTGCAGATTCCCTCCAAAGTGGAGAGCCTTACAGCTTTTGCCTTGCCATTTTTTAAAATCGAAAGGTTTGCCATTGTAATGCCTACTCTTTCCGAAAGTTCAGTTACGCTCATTTTTCTTCTGGCCAGCATGACATCAATATTTATAATTATCGCCATATTATTCACCTCAGACCGTTAAATCATTTTCTGATTTGATATCAATCGCTTCTTTTAACAGCTTCTGCAGGACAGCAGCAAAGACCGCAACTACAAAGGATGCAAAGATCATGACCATTCCGATTAGAATGATGCCCGGTGCATCGTCCCGTTCCGCCATGAGGTAAAAGATCGGCATACCAAACACATACAAGGCACTGAAACTAAAAGCGCAGTATTTGATTTTCTTTAAAGCTTCGACGGCATAATCCGAAAAAGCCTGGTTTCTATCGATTAAATTTAAAAGATGAAACGATTGATAAAGGGCAAAGTAAAACGGAATAGCCGTCGCATACAAGTCGATGAAAACGAGATATTTGAGAAAAGTCTGTTCAGGATACAATTCTGCTGCAAAATTTCCGATTTCAGGTATGACAAATATGCACAAAGCAATAACAGGAAGACCAATCAGGATGATCGCTGTCTTTAAAAAGAGCGTTGTTCCCCGTTTCATAAAAAGCACCTCTCATATATATTTTCAATTAAACTGTACCACGCTATTTATTGTTTTACAATAAAATTTTATTTATTTAAGATGTTCATTTATTGAAAATAGATACTTATAGACATAAAAAAAGCATACCAGGGCAAATGGCATGCTTCAGTCACATCTTGGCAGAGTATGTTTTCCTTCTTTTGTCTTACCAGCTTGATTTTTTCACACCGGGAAGCTGGCCTTTGTGAGCAAGCTCACGGAATGCAATTCTTGACAGCTTAAATTTACGAAGATACCCTCTAGGTCTGCCTGTTACCTCGCAGCGGTTTTTCAGGCGTGTAGGGGAAGAATCACGCGGCAGCCTGCGCAGTGCCTCAATGTCGCCGCTTTCCTTCAATTCTGCACGTAATTCCCTGTATTTTTCAACAAGCTCCTGACGCTTTTTTTCTTTTGCCACTTTTGATTTTTTGGCCATGAACGTTCATCCTTTCTTTTTCTTCGTAATGATTACGATTTAAAAATCATACTGTTTCCGCACATTTATGCTAGAAAGAGAAAATGCTTTTTGTTGTTTTCTGATCCATTGCCCATTCGCTCTGTACAGTCGATCCATTTATAAGTGTTCAGTTTTTGTTCTAGCTTTTTGTTGATTTCAGCTTCTGTTTCCTTCATCAGCCGGTAAATTTCTTCAGCACTTATATTGAACCTGCCGGCTGCTTCATGATAGGGCGACACTTTTACGAGCATGGTCAAAAATTGTTCTTTTGTTTCGCATTGAGACGCAAGTTCATCCTCTCTGCTCTCTATATATTGATAAACTGATCTTTTCGTCTCGGATAGACCTGCAATGATTCCCTTTGCAAGGACGTTCATTCCTTTTTCATTCAATCTCAGCACCCCGATTTCGATGAGAGTTAATACAAATCGTAATAAATACGATTTATAATCATTATACATTTTCTGTACCTAAATGAAAAGCCTGCAGCGGAAAATATTTTCTCACTGCAGGCTTGAGGCATCATCTATTAACCTTACTTAAAGGAGCGTTTAAGAATACTCTTAGAATGTGTAAACGTATCAAAGCTCGCTTTGCCGTGGTAAGCGCCCATGCCGCTGTCTCCAACACCGCCGAACGGGAGGTAATGAGACGTCATGTGGCTGATGGTATCGTTGATTGCACCGCCGCCGAATGACAGGTTATGCAGCACTTCGTTTTGGATGTTCTCGTTCTCAGAGAAAAGGTACAAGGCAAGCGGCTTAGGACGTTCGGTGATGACATCGATGGCTTGCTGCAAGTCATCGTATTCTAGCACAGGCAGGATTGGCCCAAAGATCTCATCCTGCATCACAGGGTCATCCCATGAAACATTGTCAAGGATTGTCGGTTCAATGAATAAACGTGATTTGTCGGATTTTCCTCCTGCAACTGCGTTTCCGCTTTCCAGGAATGCATGCAGCCGGTCAAAGTGTCTTTCACTCACCACATGCGGGTACTCATCTCCCGCCACATTTTCACCGTATGTCTTTGTAATGGCTTCTTTCAGCTTGGCTATCAGCTGATTTTTCACTTCTCTCTTTACCAAAATATAATCGGGTGCCACGCACGTTTGGCCGGCATTCATGAATTTCCCCCCGGCAATTCGTGCAGCCGCCTGATCCAAATCAGCATCGTCGTGAACAATCGCCGGACTTTTCCCGCCCAGTTCAAGCGTAACAGGTGTCAAATGCTCAGCAGCAGCTTTTGCGACAATCTTCCCTACTGGTGTACTGCCGGTAAAGAAAATATAGTCAAATTTCTCTTTCAGCAGAGCTGTACTGGTTTCGACTTCCCCTTCAACAACACGCAAATATTCCTCCGGGAAGTTGTCATTAATCAGCTTTGCCAAAAGCCCTGATGTGCGTGGTGTGAGCTCAGAAGGTTTCAGCACCGCACAGTTCCCGGCTGCTATCGCGCCAGCAAGCGGATTAACGGCAAGCTGGAACGGGTAGTTCCAAGGGGCAATGATAAGGGCTGAACCATACGGCTCTGATAAGATAAAGCTTTCTGCCCCTTCATGTGTAGTCGGCGTATCTGTTTTCTTCGGTGCAGACCAAGAGATTAAATTCTCGGCCATAAAATCTATTTCACTCAAAACAAGGCTTATCTCTGCGCGCTTCGCTTCAACTTCAGGTTTATTCAAATCAGCTTTCAGGGCGTCAAGAATCTCCTGTTCATTGCTTATGATAAGCTCTTTCAGTTTAGTCAGCGTCTGGATCCGGAACTGAACATCCTTCGTTTTCCCGCTTCGGAAAAATGACTTTTGTTTTGCTGCAAGTTCTTGATAGTTTTCCATATCGCATTCTCCTTCATGGGTCTATTTTTTGAACCATTCTTTCTTTAATAGCTCTGCAAAACAGAGATATAAGCTGTATAGAAGTTAACGCAGACAACGATACTCCTCTTGGAGAATGGGGTCAATTACTTTGCTCAGGACCTGGTACCTATAAATCAATGCGAAAACAGCAAAAAAAAGAGACCAGTCTGCATTCGACTGATCTTTTTTTGGGTTTTTAAGGAAATACCACCGTTTTATTTTCATAAACGAGTACCTTATCATCCAGATGCCACCCGACGGCGCGTGACAGAACAAGCTTTTCAACGTCTCTTCCAACCCGTTTCAGATCCTTAATCTGATATCTGTGGCTTACACGCTCGACATCCTGCTCAATGATTGGACCCTGGTCAAGCTCTTCAGTTACATAATGGGCGGTTGCCCCGATAATTTTCACGCCGCGGTCATAGGCTTGATTATAAGGCTTGCCCCCAACAAAGGCAGGCAGGAATGAATGATGAATGTTAATAATCCGGTTCTTAAAACGTTCAATCATAACAGGCGGAATAATCTGCATGTATCTCGCAAGAACAACGGTATCCACACCTGCTTCTTCCAAAAGTTCAAGATGTGTTATTGCCGCTTCTTCTCTTGTTTCCTTCGTTGCCTGCACATGGTGATACGGAATGCCGAACGGCTCAACAATTTCCCTCATATCATTATGATTGCTGACAATCATAGCTATTTCTGCAGAAAGTTCGCCGAGGCGGTAACGCTGCAGCAGATCCTGGAGACAGTGATCTTCTTTTGAAACAAAGATGGCTATCTTCTTTTTATCACTCGCACAGGACATGCGCCATTTCATTTGAAACGCAGCTGCCGTCTGCTCAAACCGGTTTCTGAGTTCATTTATCATATCTTCAATTCCATGAAGCTGAAATTCGATTCTCATAAAAAAAAGACCGCCGACCGGATCGGTAGAATGCTGATCTGAGTGAATAATGTTTGCTCCTTCATCAGCTAAAAAACGTGATACTGCTGCAACAATTCCCGGGCGGTCCTCACATGAAATCAATAATCTTCCTATCACACTGAATCCTCCTCGGCCCGCATGTATTCTCTGTACGGACATATGTATAATCAATGTGAACAGTATAACGAATCGACCGATTTTAAGCAACGCCTAGTAACCAGTATCCGCAAGCTGCTTCGTATATGGATGGCGTTTGTCCTCAAAGAGCTCTGCTGAAGAAAAGACATCAAGCAGATTTCCATCCTTCAGCACGCAGATTTGATCGCACATAAACCGGACGGCAGCGATGTCGTGTGATATGAACAAAAAGGACATGCCAAGCTCCTCTTTAAGCTCCTTGAGCAGGTTCAATATTTGCGCCTGGACGGATACATCAAGGCTTGATGTTGGCTCATCCAAAATGAGGAGTTTCGGTTCAATGCTGATTGCCCGGGCGATGGCTGCGCGCTGTCTCTGTCCGCCGCTGAGCTGATGAGGGTAACAATCCAAGTGCCTGTCGCTTAAGCCAACTTTTTTAAAAAGGTGAAGTGCCATTTTTTTTCTGTCCGCTTTTTCTTCCAATAAATAAGCAGGAATAGCTTCCGGATAGTTTTCAAGCGGCTCTGCGACCGTTTTCCAGATAGGCAGTTTGGGGTTTAGTGAAGCATGAGAATCCTGAAACACAACCCCAATGTGGCGCCTTATTTTCTTTAGAGCTTTTCCCTTTTGTTCCCTCAGCACAATTCCGTTTATCGTGATTTCTCCGCTGTCAGCAGAATCAAGTCCGACTATCAGCTTTGCAAGCGTACTTTTGCCGCTTCCGCTTTCGCCAATCAGCCCGAGGCACTCCCCTTCCTTTACAGTGAGGGAAACGTCTGAAAGAATGTTATGATCTTTGTAAGACTTTGAGATTTGGCTGACTGTCAGCATCTGTCTTCTCTCCTCTCATGTCCGCATGGCAAGCGGACCAATGATGAACATTCTTTTCCTGAAATGCAGGAAATGTCCTGCACTCTGGCATTACGAGCGGGCAGCGAAGGGCAAACGGACAACCCGTTTCAGCTGTGAGACCCGGCTCGCCATCAATACTCGGCAATCTTCTGGGTACACTTCCCTCAAGTTTAGGCTGTGTGCTTAATAAAAGTTTCGTATAAGGATGTGCGGGATCTGTAGCGATCATCTCAGTTGGACCATGCTCAACGATACTCCCGCCGTACATGATCATCATCTTGTCTGTCCGTTTCAGCAAATGATTCAGATTATGCGAGATAAGGAGCACCGCACAGTCTATTTCTCTTTGAAGGTCAGCAAGCAACTGAAGAATCGATTCACCAGTCAAAACATCAAGAGCAGTTGTCGGCTCGTCTGCAATGATCAGTGAAGGCTTCATCATGAGGGATGCTGCAAGTGCGGCTCTCTGCAGCTGTCCTCCGCTGAGCTGATGCGGATAGCTATTAAACGTCCTTTCTGCAGGAAGCTTCACCCGCTCCAGCCAGTAAAGAACCTCCTGTTCAGCGTTCGCTTTCCTTACTTGACGGTGAGATTTAATCGCTTCGACAAGCTGCCTGCCAATTTTAAGAAAAGGCGTAAAACTTCCTTGATAGTTTTGGAAAATGTATGTTACATCTTTTCCTCTTATCTTCTGCATTTCTTTTTCTTTCATGGCTGTTAATTCATTTCCGGAAAAAAGGATGCTCCCTTTTGATATACGGGCAGACGGCGGCAGCAGACCCAGTATAGCTGCTGCTGTCATACTTTTCCCGCTGCCGCTTTCTCCTGCAAGTCCAATCATTTCTCCTGCCTTGATCTTGAGATTAAGATTTTTTACAAGGATTCTGCTCTCGTGTTTATTCGTTAGTGTAATGGAAACGTTGCTTACGGTTAAGACTGTCTTATCATTCTTTGCATTCAATGCTCTTTTCACCTCCGGACCTACCTGCTTTTTACATCGAGCCGGTCTCTCAGGCCTTCCCCTATTAAGTTGCATGATAAAACAACCAGAAAGATGGCAAGACCGGGATAAATCATCAATTCCGGGTACGTTTGAAAATAAGGCCTGCCGTCATTCAACATGGCTCCCCATTCAGGATTAGGGGGCTGTGCACCGAGGCCTATATAAGATAAAGATGAGATAATCAAAATCACTTTCCCGATATCCAGTGCTGCGAGTATGAGAACCGGCGACAGAATGTGAGGCAGTATATGCCTTCTAAGAATCTTCCAATCAGAGCATCCTCCAACCTTTGCGGCAAGAATGTACTCTTTTTCCTTTTCCGAAATCACAATGCCTCTTACTAAACGGGTGTAGGTGATCCATTTCACTGCGACAACAGCAATCATTAAATTTGTAAGACTTGGACCCATAAAACCTGCAATGGCAATCGCCAGAATAAATTCCGGCAAAGCAAGAAGCCCGTCTGCCGTTCTCATGAGAAAAGCATCAAACCTCCCCCCTGCATACCCCGACAGAAGGCCGAGAGGAAGACCTATACAAAGAACACTTGCCACAACAAGCGCTGTGATGCCGAGAGTTGCTTTTGCCCCTACCATCAATCTTGTAAAAATGCACCTGCCAAGATTATCTGTTCCAAGAGGGTATTGCAGACTTGGAGAAGCAAACCGTTCACCCATATTTGCCGTATAAGGATCATTTGAAACAAGAAGCGGGCCCGCAATTGAAAGAACGGCAATAAAGACAAGCAAAGCTGCTCCTGTCACTATCATTAATCTGCCTGAAAAAATGGTCCGTTTCAGATGGCGGACGTTCTTTTTCACCTGTGGAAAAGGATTCATTTCGCTGCCTCCTTTCCTCTTCTGATTCGGGGATCAATGAGAAAATACGAAAGATCTGTCATCAGATTCATCGCTACAACAAAAACGCCTGTCAGTAATACATATCCCTGTATGACAGGGTAATCACGGGCAAAAATAGCGTCGACCGCCATACTTCCAAGCCCTGGCCAGGAAAATAAGATCTCAATAACGACCGCTCCCCCAAGAAGACTTCCCATACTCAGACCAAGCACCGTCATGACAGGCAAAAGAGCAGCCCGGATAGCATGAATCCACAGAATGCGCCATTCTTTCACCCCTCTTGCTCTTGCTGCCCGGACGTAATCTTCGGAATAGCTTTCCATTAAACCCGAGCGCAATAATCTTGCATAAACAGCTGCCAGTGAAAACCCTAATGCAAATGAGGGCAAAATGGATTGAGACCACTCTCCAAATCCATTCGAAGGCAGCAGCTGAAGCTTAAAAGCGAAAACGTAAATAAGCATCAGTCCCAGCCAGAAGCTTGGAATTGATGCCCCAATCAGTGCAAGCACTCTGCTGAGGTGATCCGGCCATTTCCCTGGAAACCTCCCTGCTGCAATACCAAGCGGAAGAGCGATGGCAGCCATGACGAGCAATGCTCCCCCTGCAAGCTCCAACGTGATTGGCAAGCGCTTCATCAGTTCGTCCCAGACTGGATTACCGCTCATGTAGGACTTTCCAAGATCAAGCTGAAGCAGCCCAAACATCCATTTTCCGTACTGAACATATAGAGGCTGATCAAAGCCAAGCTCTTTTCTGAGCTCAGCCTGGTCAGCATCTGTTACCATCATTTCATCAGCGTTTAATATCAGCATTACCGGATCGCCAGGAGCAAGCTTCATCAGTCCGAATGTAAAAACAGACAAAATGAAGATGACGAGAACCAGCTGAATCACACGCTGTTTTATAAGAGGAAGCATGTTACTTCACATCCATTGTATGAGTTAGGATATAATACTCCTCAGCTGTAGGATTAAAGTTTTGAACCCGCTTGTTCACCCCTACAAGAATGTTTGGATAAACGGCATAGCTGTGTGCGAATTCTTTGTTGATGATTCCTGCTGCATCCCTTGTCAGCTGTGTTCTTTTATCTAAATCGGTGGTTGTATTCAGTTCTTTGATCAGTTCATTCAGTTCCGGGATTGAAATTTTGCCTACGTTTAAAGCACCTGTTTTCGTAAAGGCTGTATTCAGGAAGTAGCTCCCATCTCCCCGGGGAGACGTATTGTTGCTGTATGTAGCAAGATCCCAGTCTTTATTTTCAACAAGGTGTGTATCTGCATTTTCAACATTTTTAATTTCGATATCAATTCCTGCTTTTGCTGCATCTGACTGCAGAAGCTGTGCGATAAGCGGAAGTTCCGGACGTGCTTTATACGTAATGAGTTCAAGCTTGAGGGGCTGTCCGTCTTTTTCCATTTTCCCCTGGCCATTCTCTTTGTAGCCTGCTTCAGCAAGCAGTTCTTTGGCTTTATCAACATTCACTGCTTTCACTTCATCCTTTATACCAAATGGAAGGGTGCTGTTGAACGGGCCATTTGCAGGAATCCCGTGTCCAAGCATAATGTCTTCTGCTGCGCTCTTGCGGTCAAGGAGCAAGTCAAGGGCTTCTCTCACCTTAACATCTGACACTTTAGGGCTTTGCTGATTGTATAAAATAAAATGGGCTCTAAGGCCAGGTACAGATTCAACCTTCAGTTCTTTATCTTTTTCGATTGGCTCAATGCCTTCTGCCGGAATGTTGTAAACGACATCTGCTTCTTTAGATTGAAAAGCAAGTGATCTTACGTTGGCATCTTCATTAAATTTAATGACTGCTTCACTGACCTTAGGCTCTCCTGCCCAATAGCCGCTGAATTTTTCAACCTGTACTTCTTGATTTGAAATGAATGTTTTGACTTTAAACGGACCTGTACCAACTGGGGCATTGTTAAACTCTTCTTCGCCCATCTCTTTTTCAGCTTCTGTGTTTACAATCGATGTATACGGGTTAACAAGCTCGGAAGGAAGAGCAGGATATGGTTCTGTGGTTGTAATAGAAAGCGTTTGTCCGTCTGCTTCCATTGATTGTATTTTCAGCGAATCTCCAAGTGATTCGTTAACAGCAGCACTTCTCTCCAGAGAAGCCTTGACTGCCGCAGCATCAAGTTTTTTTCCGTCCTGAAATTTAACCTCATCACGGATTGTGAATGTCCAGTTCACATTATCTTCTGTCTCCCATTTTTCAGCGAGCCAGCCTTCGATCTTAGAATTTTCGTCAAGCTTTAGAAGCGTCTCTGTCACTCCTGCACGGATTGGGGTAAATCCAGTGTGAGGATCCATGTTCGGCGACTTAAAGCTGAAGATCATTGATACCTTCTTATCCTTTTCTTCTTTTTCAGGATCAGCTTGGCTATTTTCAGCAGAACATCCTGCAGCTGCAAGAATAAATAAGCCTATTAAAATAGCAATCAAGCTTTTTGAACCACTAAACGATTTCATCACATCTACCACCCTTGAATATTTTAATTCGTAATAATTACGATTTACATTAGTAAATATTACTAGCTTCTTGAACAACGGTCAATGCCCATTTTTTAAAACAGAAGACGCGCGCCCCTGCACCCCAGCCGTTCTTCTTTTCATCATAGACAGCAGAACACATGAAGCAACAATCAAGATACCGCCTGAAATGGTGAGTGCATCCGGTATCTCTGACCAGAATAAAAAGCCCCACAATGCATTGAAGACAATTCCTATATACCTGGTCATTTCCACAACAACAATATTTTCATGGGTGAAAGCTTTCGTCAGGAAAATTTGGCCAAGAAGGGACACAACACCAATGCAAATTAAGTAAAAGCCTTCAATCAGTGACGGCACGACAAATTCGTTCCACATGAGCGGAATGGAAAGAACCGTTCCTGTTGCGAGAAAATAAAAAACAATTTCATAAGACGGATGTGTTTTGCTCAGATACCGAATAGATGTTGCTGCTCCTGCAGCAAACAGAGCACTTAATACTCCGACAAGAGCATACACCGAGAAAGACGAGAATTGGAACGGCTTAATCAAGAGTATTCCTCCAAGAAAAACAAGGGGAAGAACATAAAAGGTTGATTTTGAGACCTTTTCCTTTAAAAAGACCGCTGAGAGGAAAAAGACGAAAATAGTTGATAAGTGTGCAAGAATACTTGCATCAGCAAGCGGTATTTTTGAAATGGTAAAAAAGTAAGCATATAGATACAATGCACCGAGCATTCCTCTTAAAAAGAGCATGGGCACGCCCTTTTTTGAAAAGGCGGTTTTGCTTTGCCTCATCATTACAAAAATGATGACAGTGCCGATCAAGCTTCTGAAAAACATGATTTCTGAAGCAGGAATATTCAGGCTGACCGCTTTAACAAGGGCATTCATCACACTGAAAACGAGTGAGGATAAAACGGCAAGCAAGACCCCATTCTTCAGCATGTTTCTTCCCTCCCTTCAGGAATATAATTTTCAAACGAAGCGTGATGTGTTTGGCTGAACCGTGCCGCTTCCTCTTCAAACGCCCTTAGCAATGAATGAGCCACAGGCATAGAAATGCCTGCCTTAACAGCAAGTTCAGTCACCAGTTTCAGCTTATGGTAATCTTCAAGCGGAACTCTTGGAAGCACCCATTTTCCTGACCTCGCCCGCTTTACCTGGGCAAACGGCACCTTTGAAAAATCAAAGTACGTTCCATTCTCATCTGGAGCGGAAAAAGGGTCAATTAAAATAGACGTGTATCTGATGTACAGCAAATATTCCTGCTTCTCCGGACTAAACGTCGGGAACTGGCAGATATCATTTCTTGAGAGCGTGTATTCGTGTACTGGATAGTTATCATCATTTAAAAATTCCAAAAGGTTAATAGGCTTTGCTCCCAAACAGGAAGCAACTTCGGAAAGCTCTTTCCAAAGACCGTTCATAGCCTTTATCGCGTGCTGGCTAATTGGCCCTTCCGGATATAGCTTGTACATGGATTTAACAGACTTGTCTTCTCTCAAAATCTCTCTCAACGCAACAGGGTTCATGAATAATGGCGGATGAACATAGGTTGTTATGCTTCTTGCCTCGGCTTCAACTGCTGATGAAAGAATTTCCGCTTCAGGACCGATACTTCTTATAAAGTCAGCCAGGACATGAGCAAAGCTGCTGTTTTTGTATCGGGACCCCACATAGACTTTTTTCTTCACAGCTTTTGTGTAAGCTGTGAACGGGTCTTCTGCTGGAAGCTTTGTCGCTGCATAATATGCAGACAGGCTGATAACCTCTATATCTAATGCCAGCTTCTCGATGATCGTTGAAGCAGAGCCGATTCCCGGAGAAAGAAGAACCACTCGTTTTGCCCTTTTCAGATTCTTTAGGTTCAACTCTTTTAAAACTTCAATGTATGTATGGCTTGGCGTGCATAGGATAATCGTCTCCCATAAATCGTTCACTTCACCTAAAGATGGGTAAAAATAATGAATGCGGGTTTTTCCATTCAAATTTTGATCTAAGTGGGGAGCAAATAAGGAGGACACTTCAAATCCATTTCGTTCAAAGTATTCCTGAAGCTGTTCAGAATGTTCCCCGGCCCGGTTGGCTAAGCCCAATTTATTTGAGTACTCTCCTTTTCCAGCTTGGACCGCAGCGGCAAAGGCTGCCGGTCCAGCCCCCGCAATCAGCGTGTTCCCAAAAGAATTCGATTTAAAGGTCATGAATATTCGACTTCCTTTCCTGTCAATGCCTCCACTTTTTTTGTCAGAATCAGCGTATCGTAGAAACGTTTATCCTGGTAAACCGTTTCAGTTTTCCAAACAGACTCCGGCGAATCATAATAGGGATAGTTAAAAATAGATTTCAGGCCATTTCCATACCGCAGAACAACTTTGGCTCCACACGGAAGAAGGGATGCAAGCTGCTCAATAATCGCCTTTTTCTCTTCCACAAGGGAAGCAATTATGACATGCGTGGCTCTTTTGATGGCAGGCAGTTTTGAAACCGGCTCGCTTGTAAACCGAACATTCTCTTTTAGTCCAGACAGACAGGCGATATCCCTGCCCATTGCCACAGCTTCTTCATCAATATCCAGGCATGTCAGACGAGCTCCTGTTTCTTTGGCAATGGTTAGCGCAGAAAGAGGAAACGCACCTGACCCTATAAAGAAAACCTCTGATGTCCCTGAGATTCCGCACTTGACAGCATCCTCTTTTACAGCAGAGGAAAGAGCTGAAAAATAGCCTGACATATCGGCATTGCTCCTCGACGTGCAGACAGATTGATGTTTTTCCAGGGCAGCTACCGCAGCGGAAGATGTTTCTCTCAGAAGGCTGGCATATTTTCTGATCTCCTTATCACTTTCCCATAAACGCCATTGTTTTTCGTTTTTATCATCCATGACAAATGCAGAAAGTTCGTCCAGTTTTTCTGTCAGCATTTCACAGCACGGGCTGCTTTTTTTAATAAAGGCCGATAGCTCTGCTATTTCGTGCAAAAGCATTTTTATGGACACTAAAAACGTATACTTGTCTTCCAAACTACCTCTCCTCAAAACGTAATAATTACGATTTGAAGTGTATCATTCCCTTCTTTCCACCGTCAATCAGGTAAAAAGGCTCAAAAAAACAGCGCCCCGCATCGCAAGGCACTGTTCTCTGTTCTTATCCAAAAACTTTAGCAAGGTCTTCTTTATCCTGATCAAGCCAGAAACGCATGAGGCGCTTGGCTCCTTCTAAATCATGAAGTTTAGCCTGGCCGCACTGCTTTTCGTTGGCTGCAGGAATTTCAGTAATTTCGACGGCATCTTTTAATGTATCTTCTAAAAGATCGATAATTTCTTCAACCTTCGGCTCGCCGCTTACTACCAGGTAGTAGCCGGTCTGACAGCCCATTGGCGAGATGTCGATAATATCAAAGTGATCGTACTTTTCTGCATGCGTGCGGATATTGAATGCAAGCAAATGCTCAAGTGTGTGGATCACATCCGGCTTCATCGCCTGCTTATTCGGCTGGCAGAAGCGGATATCAAATTTATTAACAAGTCCGTCTGTTCCTACTTTATGAACGCCGCAATGTCTGACATACGGTGCAACCACTGCATTATGATCAAGGTCAAAGCTTTCAACTGATGGCATAGTACCACTCCTTTATTACGTCTCTTTTCATCATACAATTAATTCCGATAAAATTCATCACTTTTGTCTGAATAAGTGTTTCCAATTTTAACTTTTTCTCTCTTGCAGTATACTTAAGGCATACAGAGAGGTGATCAAAAATGAAACAGCTGTTTATCGCACTGATCCGCTTTTATCAGAAATTCCTGTCGCCGCTGAAACCCCCGTCCTGCCGTTTCTATCCGACCTGCTCCCATTACGGGCTAGAATCCGTCAAACGGTTTGGGGCTTTAAAAGGCGGTTATCTGACCGTAAAGAGAATCCTTAAGTGCCATCCTTTTCATCCCGGGGGCTTTGATCCGGTTCCGGAAAAAAAGGATCAGACTCCGTAGCCGTCCACTACTAAATCAAGCTTTCCTGTAGACGGATCTATCACAAGACCGTGTACAGGAACATCACCCGGAAGCAATGGGTGATTGCGGATAACGTCTACACTGTGTTTTACACTGTCTTCGACTTTATTAAACCCTTTCAGCCAATCATCAAGCTGAATTCCTGAATAACGGAGCGTATCAATTTTATCCTGGGTAATTCCCCGGTTTTTTGCTTTTTCAAGAAATGACTCCGGATTCAGGGCACTCATGCCGCAGTCATGGTGTCCGACAACGCATACTTCGTCTGCGCCAAGCTCCATAACAGCTACAAGAATACTTCTCATGATGCTTCCAAACGGATGGGCAACAATTGCTCCGGCACTTTTTACAATTTTAACATCGCCGTTCTTGACGTTCATTGCCTGCGGAAGAAGCTCGACAAGTCTTGTATCCATACAAGTTAAAATGACCATTTTTTTGTCAGGAAATTTTGTCGTCTGATATTTTTCGTAGTCTTTCTTCTCTACAAACTGGGAATTGTGTTCAATAATTTCTTCTAACAATCTCATCTGCTATTCTCCTTATAAAGTGGTATAGTTTGGCTGCATGTAATAGGCAGCTTTTTATTTACTATATCATAACACTTGTTTTTTAGGCGCGTTTTACTATATGATGTAAATCGTAATAATTACTATTTAAAAAAGCTGGAGGATTATGATGAGCAAACAAATTCCCGTTACGGTTTTAAGCGGATACCTTGGAGCCGGAAAAACGACCCTTTTAAAGCACATTCTTGAGAACAAAGAAAACAGGCGGATTGCAGTGATTGTCAATGATATGAGCGAAATCAACATTGACGGCAGCCTGATTAAAAATAGCGTCAGCCGTACAGAAGAAAAACTGGTGGAAATGCAAAACGGCTGCATATGCTGTACGCTGCGCGAGGATTTGATGATTGAAGTCGAGCGTCTGGTGAAGGAAGGAAACATCGACTATATCGTTATCGAATCATCCGGCATCAGCGAACCTGTGCCTGTTGCCCAGACATTTACCTATATTGATGAAGAGATAGGCATTGATCTTTCTGCCTTCTGCCGCTTAGATACAATGGTAACGGTTGTGGACGGGAACCGCTTCTGGGAGGATTTCTCTTCTGGTGAAAATCTTCTGGACCGGAAACAGGGAACAGATGAAAACGATACAAGAGAAGTCATTGACCTGCTGATCGACCAGATTGAATTCGCAGACGTTCTACTCCTGAACAAAACTGATTTACTGGAAGAAGAGGATGTAAATGAATTATATGGTGTACTGAGAAAATTAAATCCGGATGCAAAGATTATAAAAACCGCCTTCAGCCATGTATCTCTGGCTGAAATTATGGACACAAACAGCTTTGATTTTGAAAAAGCAAGCCAGTCCGCCGGCTGGATCAAGGAACTCAATGAAGAGCATGTGCCGGAGACAGAGGAATACGGCATTTCTTCCTTTGTTTACAGAAGACGGAAGCCGTTTCATCCTGAGCGGTTTATGGCATGGCTTGAGAATTGGCCGCAGGATGTCGTAAGAGCGAAAGGCTTTTTCTGGCTTGCATCAAGAAATGATACATCCGGCCTTCTGTCCCAGGCAGGTACATCCATCATGATTCAGGGCGCAGGAGAATGGGTTGCCGCCTATACGGAGGAAGAGCGGATTCAAACCCTTCAGGAAGAGCCTGAGCTGCTTGAGCGCTGGGACGCGGAATTTGGAGACCGCATGACAGAACTTGTTTTCATCGGTATTGATCTTAATCGTTCAGATGTGGAAGCCTCACTTGACGAATGTCTTCTGATAGAAGAAGAAATGAAATCAGACTGGTCCTCCATGCGTGACCCGCTTCCTGCTTTTTCATAATTGTGAGAATGGTTTTTCTTTTTCCATCAGAGTATTTACGGTTCTCAAATCGTAAGTATTACGATATAATGTGATAGGAAATGATGAAACCAACGAAATATTTATATATAAGGAGCTTACAATGAGAAAAAAAGGATTATCAATGGCACTGGCACTGCTGCTTGGAACAGCTCTTGCAGGGTGTGCAGACAGCGGAAATGAAACACCCGGAGACGATAAGGACAAGCTGAAGGTTTATACTACGATCTTCCCTGTTCAGGATTTTGCTGAAAAAATCGGAGGAGACGCAGTAGAGGTTGAAAGTGTCTATCCTGCGAATGCAGACGCCCATACATTTGAACCTTCTACAAAAGATATGGTTGCCATGGCTGAAGCGGATGCCTTTATCTACTCAGGCGTCGGTCTTGAAGGATTTGCAGAAAAGGCAACTGAAACCCTGCAGTCAGAAGATGTGAAAATCATTAAAGCCGGTGAAGGAATTGAGCTTGCTGATTCCTCTCATAACGAAGAAGCGCATGATGATCATGCTCATGAGAAAGAACATGCTTCTGAAGAGGGACATGACGACCATGCTCATGAGGAAGAACATGCTTCTGAAGAGGGACATGACGACCATGCTAAAGAAGAGGAGCATGCAGCTGAAGAAGAACACGCTCATGACCATGGAGACAAAGATCCTCATATCTGGCTTGATCCAGCTCTTGCCATCCAAATGGCTGAGAACATCAAAAACGGCCTGACAGAGCTTCATCCGGAATCAAAAGAAGAATTCGAGAAGAATTTTAATTCACTTAAAGCAGACTTAGAAAAACTGGATGCTGATTACAAAGAAACAATTGACGCTGCTGAAAAGAAAAAAATCTTGGTTTCTCATGCTGCGTACGGCTACTGGGAAAGTCGCTACGGCATTGAACAGATAAGCGTTTTAGGACTTTCTCCAACACAGGAGCCATCCCAAAAGCAGCTTCAGACCATCGTTGAAACAGCTAAAGAAAACAAGATCAATTATGTGATTTTTGAAAATAACGTCAACAGCAAAATCGCAGACATTGTGAAAAATGAAATTGGCGCAGAAAGCCTGACACTATCCAATCTTGAGTCCATTTCAGAAGAAGATGCTAAAAATAAAGAAGATTATTTCAGCATCATGAAGCGCAATCTTGAAACGTTAAAGACTGCTCTTCAATAAAAATCCCGGCCAGCTTGGCCGGGATTTTTATGTATGTCTTTTTACAAATAGTTTCTTTATTCTTTCTGCAGGAAGATTCTGCCCAATCAGGATCAAAACAGGCTTGTCGCTCTCAACCTTTTCTTTTGATATTACTGCTTTCCCTGCAGCATACTGCATCTCCCTCATTGTGCCTTCCACTATGAGATGCCCTTTTGCACGGATGAGGCCATCAATATCTCTCAGGATGGATTCAAGATCAGAAAGTTCCATGACCCGCGGATCCTCAATCTTAATTGTGCCAATCGTGTGATGATGGTGATGGTGCCCTCCTCCTTCACTGAGTGTAAGGGAAGAATGGCGCTGTTCAATCAGTTTTTCAAATGGTACGTTTCCATACGCTGCATCAAAGATCTCCACATCTTCCTGAACGGTTTTCCGAATTTTCTTCTTTACCTTTTCCAGTTCTTTATCCCCTGCCAGGTCTATTTTGTTCAGAATCAGAAAATCAGAAGAAATAATTTGTTCTTTCAGCAGAGAGCGGATTTCCTTCGAGCTTGAGAACATGCTCTGGTAGTCGAGGTAGTGGCTGGCATCGACAATTCCAATCATCGAACGAAGCTCATAGTCATCAAACAGTGCCGGAGAAAGAAGCACGTCTTTAATTTCAAGCGGATTCGCCACTCCTGTTCCTTCTATTAGAAGGACGTCAACAGATTGCTCCGCTTTAAACGCTTTGAGCGTCGTCACAAGGTCATCCTGAATGGTGCAGCAAATACAGCCATTTAAAAGCTCATGGACATGCTGATCTTTAAATAAATGCTTCTCTACGTTCTCATCGCCAAGTTCATTTAAAATAATGCCTACTTTTTGTCCTCTGTTTTTCAGCTCATCCGCCATCTTTACAAGAAGCGTTGTTTTGCCGCTTCCTAAAAAACCGCTTATGGTGTAAACGGGTATTTTTTTCATGTAAAAAACCTCCCTGCCACTAGATTATCATACAAAAAAGATGCCCTGGAACATGATGCTCCAGGGCTCCCTTTTTACATGTTGTATTTTTTCTTGAAGCGCTCTGCGCGTCCGTCGCGGTCTGCGAATTTCTGGCGCCCTGTGTAGAAAGGATGTGTATCAGAGCTGATTTCAATTTTGATCAGCGGATACGTATTGCCGTCTTCCCACTCTGTTGTTTCGTTTGATTTTTGAGTAGAACCGCTCAAAAATTTAAACCCGCTGTTTGTGTCCATATATACGACTTTATGATAATCCGGATGGATACCCTGTTTCATTTACAGCACTCCTTTAATCGTAATTATTACGTTTTATATATTACCCTCTTTACGTCTTTTTGTCAACGGGTCTGCCTGCAAAGAAAGAAACATTGAAAGCATATTTTATGGAAAAATGCGGACAATAAGGAAAGATTGTTACAACCATGGGAAAGAAAGGCGGAAAACAGATGGATGATCTCGTACTTGCCAGATCCTTGTTCGGGACGACAATGGGCTTTCATATTATTTTTGCATCGCTTGGTGTAGGCCTCCCTTTAATGATTTTAATAGCAGAGTTGCTTTTTCAAAAAACGAAGGATCCTGATTATGCCGTGATGGCAAAACGCTGGACGAAAGGGCAGGCCGTGCTGCTCGGGGTTGCAATACCTACGGGAACGATTGCAGGTGTGCAGCTTGCCTTGCTGTGGCCGGGATTCATGGAAGTCATCGGGCGGGTTATGGCCCTTCCTTTTCAGATTGAAATTTATGCCTTTTTTGTGGAAGCGCTGTTTATGTCCATTTATGTGTATGCTGCTGACCGCATCTCCCCGAGAATGAGAATTGTCAGTGTATCACTTGTTTTACTCGGGGCCGCAGCATCCGCGATTCTCATTACAAATGTCCATGCGTTTGAAGGGACTCCTGCGGGCTTCCGGATAGAAAACGGAGAGATTGTTGATGTTGATCCTTGGGCTGCGTTCTTTAACCCAAGCTTCATCGTAACGGCTGGACATGTCGTTGTTTCCGCATTTATGACGGGAGCATTTGTCATCGCTTCAATTGCTGCGTATAAAATGCTCAGAAACATGAAAAATGAAAGGCTTTATAAGTTTCACCGAAAAGCGCTCATGATGGGGCTGATTGTCGGTGGCATTTTCTCATTTTTGACCGCTTTGAACGGACACGAATCTGCTCAGATGCTGCATGAATATCAGCCTGAAAAGCTCGCTGCAGCCGAGGGGCTTTTTGAAACGCAGCGCTATGCTCCGCTTGCTGTCGGCGGATTTACAGACAGAGAAACACAGGAAGTGAAATGGGGAATTGAAATCCCGTGGGCACTCAGCTTTTTGGCAGATAACAGCTTTAAAACCGAGGTTATCGGCTTAAATGATTTTCCGGAAGAATATTGGCCTCCGCTGTTTGTCCATACCTTGTTTAATGCCATGGTAGGAATCGGAAGTCTACTGATCCTCCTTTCCATGATCGGGTTTTTCTGGTACAAAATTCTGAAGCGGCCCCATTTTCCGAAATGGCTGCTTGTACTGTTTGTTCCATCAGGCATCCTGTCCATGCTTGCGATTGAGTTTGGCTGGATTTTCGCTTGTACAGGGAGACAGCCTTGGGTAATCTACCGCTTGCTGAAAACCGAGGATGTCGTGACAGCTTCAGGTCAGATTGGCACACTCTTTATATTGTTCACCCTTGTCTATGTCATTTTGGGACTCGCCGTAATTCTTGTCCTTGTCTATTACTTTAAACGCAATCCGGTTGAAAAAGAACTCGATAAGCCGGGAGATGGCGTCAGTGTTTATTAAAATGATTACGAAGGAGGCGCTGCAAAGATGACAACAGATGCTCTGCTTGCCATTACGGTTGTCTGGGGATTTGTCTTTATCTATGCTGTTATGGCGACGATGGATTTTGGAGCGGGATTCTGGTCCATGGTTTACATCAACAAAGAACGGACGAATGCAACAAACATTGCCAATCGCTATTTATCGCCAACCTGGGAGGTAACGAATGTTTTTATCGTTGCGATAGTTGTCGCCCTGTTCAGTTTTTTCCCGGGGGCAACGTTCATCCTGGGCACTGTGCTTTTGATTCCGGGCAGCATTATTCTGCTGCTGCTCGCAATCCGAAGCGGCTTTCTCGTTTTTTCCCACTATTCAAAATCAGGATACGGCAAACTGCTGACGTATGTTTCCGGAATTTCAGGGTTTATTATACCGGCCATCCTCCTTCTCGTGCTCCCGATAACACACGGCGGCTTCATTGAGGTTATCGACGGTGCGCACCAGCTTCAACTTGATAAACTGTTCACAAGTCCGAATGCCTATGCATTCAGCGGGTTTGCCGTTACGAGCACGCTATTTCTTTCTTCACTCCTGCTGTCGGATTATTCAAATGTGGCGAATGAGCCTGAAGCTTATAAAGTTTACAGACGGGATGCCCTGATTGTCGGACCGCTTTCGCTTGTGATGGGCTTTCTGATCATGCTTACGCTAAGGAATGAAGCTAATTGGATCTACACAAACATGATGGAATATCTCCCATTTTTAATTGGCTCGGTAGCCATGTTTCTCATTGCCGGCGGAGCACTCTTTCTTCCTTCCCAAAAGGATAAAAGAAAGCTCGGGCGCCCAAGGCTCGCTGTAGTAGCTGTAGTCGCTCAGTATTTACTTGCAAGCTACGCATACGGACGTGCACATCTGCCTTACATGCTCTATCCGGATGTGACCATACAGGACGGCTTTACACACCCGAATACGTTTCATGCCGTCTTTATCACGTACATCGTCGGATTTCTCATCCTTTTCCCTGGCTTCTTCTATTTCTGGAGGCTGTTCATGAAAGACAAACGCTATTTGGATCAAAAGGAAAGCTGAGGGTCAGTCCCGCTCCTTGTTAACGGATTAACGCAGAGCGGGACTGACCCCTTTTCACGTATGAAAGACAGGAAAGTAAGCAAAACTAACAGATGAACCTTAATTAAAAGGAGGGTATTTTTATGCCAAGAGAGGTAAAGTGCGAAGTAAATAACTGTGAGTACTGGGGCAATGGCAACCAGTGTACGGCTGATGCCATTTATGTTGTGAGCCATAGAGGCGACACGGCTTCACGCAGTGAAGAGACCGACTGTAAAACATTTAAACCTCATGATTTGTAAAATGTTCTAGTAAAAAGGACAGCTTGCGGCTGTCCTTTTCTTTATTATTGATAATGAGAATCATTTTTATTCACTAGTGGAAGCAAAATTTCTTTTTGCAAGCCATTTTGAAAGCATACCGTGTGTTGGCGATAACAGAAAGGCCAAAAAGAAGAGTGCACCTGCTGCTGTAGCCATCGCACCGGCTATGGAAACATTCAGCCATGTTGCCGACCAATAGCCGAGGACTGCGGACAAAACACCAATACCAGAGCTGATCACGAGCATATGCGACAGTTTATCTGTCAGCAGATAGGCGGCTGAAGCAGGAACAATCAGCATCGCAACCACTAATATCGCTCCGACACTGTCAAAGGAAGCAACCGTTGTAATCGAAAGCATCCCCATTTGCAGATAATGCATAACAAGGACAGGGATGCCGATGGCGGCTGCCATTTGAGGATCAAAAGATGTTATTTTGAACTCCTTATAAAACAGCGCAATAAGTACGAGATTAATCACAAGAACCGAACCAAGCATCCATACCGCTTTTGGCCCAACATCCATTCCTGCAAGTGTAAGGGTATTCCACGGAATAAAGGTGATCTCCCCCATTAATGCATGATCCACATCAAGATGAATATTCCCTCCAAATAGCGACAGCAGAATAACTCCGACTGCAAACAGGAATGTGAACACGACTCCAATTGCTGCATCGGACTGAACCCCTTTTGCATTCAGCACCTGAACTAAAAAAGCTGTCAGCAGGCCGACTACAGCTGCCCCTATAAACATCGAAACACCGTCAAGACTCTTGCTCACGAAATAGGCACCGACTATTCCGAGCAGAACAGAGTGGCTGATCGCATCAGCGAGCATCGCCATTCGCCTGAGAATCAGGAAACAGCCAATGATCGCACATGTAATGCCGACAAGGGATCCGGTCAAAAGAATCCATGCATCGTAGCTCATTGAACCTGCCACTCCTTTCTGTTTAAGCCATTTGCTGTTCCCGGCAGAAGTTTTGGCTCTCTGCTGTGATCTTTCAGAAGACTCATCAGCCTCTTCTTCATATCAAACGGCATTTTCTCCACATCAACATCATCCCTGCTTTTAAGCTGAAGCTGGGCAAGCTCCATTTCATGCATCAAATACATCTCATACAGCCTCTGATTCAAGGTCAGCTCGTAGGCATGCATTAAACCCGTTTCTGTCAATCTCCATTGATCGCTCCCGGCCTGCATAACGAGGTTCTTCTTTTCAAGTTCCTTGACCGATTTATTGATCAGACTTTGGGAAACCTTTCTCTTACTGAGAACATCTTGAAGGGAAAATGCCCCACTCACCCCGGCATTCTCCGTTATATCGTAAAAAGAGAGAAGAAGCTGTTCAACCGACGTTTTCCTTTTCAATTTCAACTGTTTCACCGCTTTTGACACAAGGCCTCTTTTCGGTGCAAATACAAGGGATATCAAAAACAGGGTCGTCGCTGCAACAATAATAAGCGGCCCTGTTGCCATTCCGTCAGTTGTCGTGCTGAGAAGAGTCCCTGCAACACCTGAGATCCCGCCTATAAGCCCTGCAATAAGCACCATATGTCCAAGCTTATCCGTCCAGTATCTTGCAGCAATCGCCGGAGTGATCAGCATGGCTGCCATTAAAATAACACCAACCGTCTGGAGGCCGATTACAACTGCACAGACAATCAGGACCATCAGCAGGCCATTCAGAAATGTTGTCGGCAGGCCAATTCCTTTTGCAAATTGAGGATCAAACGTCAGTAGTTTAAACTCTTTAAAGAAAATGGCGGTAAGAAGGAGCAGGGCAGCTGCAATCCATGTAATAATCTGAACATCCTGACCGACCATCGATGCCGCTTTTCCAAAAATAAAATCACTCAGTCCGCTCTGATTTCCGCCCCGGTTATGCTGAATATAAGTCAGCAGCACAATTCCAAACCCGAAGAAAACGGACAGAACAAGGCCAAGGGCTGAATCCTCTTTTATTCTGGAGTGCTTGATAATGATCCCGATAAGCCAAGCAGCAAGCATTCCCGAAACCGCAGCTCCCACAAGAAACCACAGCAATGATTTAGAACCGTAGAGAAGATAGGCCATACAAACTCCAGGCAGAGCGGCATGGGCCATCGCATCGCCGATCAGGCTCTGTTTTCTAAGAAGAGCGAAGCTGCCAAGGACTCCGCTTGCAAGACCTAGAAGCATTGTTCCGACAAGCACCCACTGCGTATTTTGATTTTGCAGCTGATAGATTAATTCCTCCATCATATTTCTTCACTCCTGTTTGGTTTCGTCTACTAGCACCTGCTGATCCTGCAAGAATGTGAGTCTGCCCCCGTAGGTTTTCTGAAGGTTCTCCATGTTAAAGACCTCACCCGTCGGACCAAAAGCGATTTTCCTAAGGTTCAAAAGCAATACCCAGTCAAAGTATTCTTCTACAGTCTGCAGATCATGGTGCACGACCAGCACCGTCTTTTTTCTTGCTTTCAGTTCGTTAAGCAGCGAGATAATTGCTTTTTCCGTTGCGGCATCCACACCGACAAATGGTTCATCCATAAAATATACGTCTGCATCCTGTGCAAGGGCTCTTGCAAGAAAAACACGCTGCTGCTGGCCGCCGGAAAGCTGGCTGATTTGCCTGTCGGCAAAATCCAGCATGCCCACTTTGTTCAGGCATTCTTTTGCAAAGGCAATATCCTTTTTGCCCGGCCTTTTCATCCAGCCCACATGTCCGTAGCGCCCCATCAGCACAACATCAAGGGCATTTGTCGGAAAGTCCCAGTCAACTGAACCTCTTTGAGGGACATAGCCGACCCGCTTACGCTGCTTTTTATATGAATCCCCGTAAATTTCAACTTCTCCTGAGGCTGAAGGGATCAGCCCGAGTACCGCCTTAATCAGCGTTGATTTTCCTGCCCCGTTCGGTCCGATAATTCCAATTAATTTCCCCTCCGGAACCTCAAAACCAACCTCTTGAAGGACAGGTTTCCGGTGATAGGCAACCGTCAAATTGTTAACTGCTACTGGTATCATGATCAGCACCTGCCTTATTTCAATGATGAAACGATTGTATCGATATTGTGTTTGAACATTCCAAGATACGTTCCTTCTTCAGACCCTTCTTCGCCCATAGCATCTGAATAAAGCTGTCCGCCGATCTTCACGTCATGACCGTTTTTCTTAGAACCTTCGACAACCGCTTTAATGGATTTTTCTGAGATGCTGCTCTCAACAAAAACAGCCTTAATCTCTTTCTCTGTCAGCACTTCCACCAAATTTTGAACATCCTTCAAACCATATTCAGAATCTGTGCTCAGTCCCTGAAGGCCCATTACTTCAAAGCCGTATGCCTTCCCAAAGTATGCGAATGCATCGTGGGCGGTAACTAGAACTCTGCTCTCTTCAGGAATGGATTGAACCTGCTCTTTTGCATATTGGTCCATTTCTGCAAGCTTTTCTTTATAGGCAGCTGCATTGGCAGCAAACTCCTCTTTGTTTTCAGGAGAAAGCTTGCTCAGCTCCTCTTCCACTTTATCAACGGTGTACATCCATAATGAAATATCAAACCAGACATGGGGATCATGTGCTTTTTTATTGGCCGGATCACTTATCAATTTTGTTTTGGGTATCGCCTCTGCTACAGGTACAGTCGGCTTTTCATTTGACATCTTTTCAAAAATCTCGCCCATCTTGCCTTCCAGGTGGAGACCATTGTAAAGAATAATATCAGCCTTATTCAGCTTCTGAATGTCTCCCTGTGACGCCTGATACAAATGGGGATCAATTCCCGGTCCCATCAAAGAAGTGACTTCTACATGGCTTCCTCCGACATTCGCTGCAACATCCGCAATCTGAGCAATTGTCGTCGTTACCTGAACCTTGTCATTTTCCCCTCCGCCTGTGCTCTTGCTGCAGGCAGACATGATTGCCGTAAACATAAAAACTGCGATCAGCATACTAAATCGTTTTTTCATATAAATCCTCCTTTTCATCAATCAACAAATGTTTCCCATATGCAAATTTTAAGGTAAAAAAAGTCTTCCTTTCGCTGAAGCATCATATGAAAGAAAGATAGGTTGGGTGCCAATAAGTTAGCTTGTTTCATAATTTGTTGACAAGTATAAGTTTTTTGCCCTTATGCAAAATTTAAAGCATTTCCCTCTGTCTGTCAATCATAGATTCTCGACAAAAAAAACCAGCTATCCGAAGACAGCTGGCTTAAAAAGGGCAGAGAGGGTATTTGTTAGAATGATGCCGAATCACTCTACACTCTCTTTTTATCATATAACGCAAAACTGAGCAAAGCGGGAAAATCACGTTTTTGATTTGAAAAACTTCATTTTCCCCTAGGGTAAAATACCTTTTTACAGGGTGAATTCCTCTTTGAAGGTGCGGTACTTTTCTAATTTCGTCCTGTCGATTTCAAACCCGATTCCCGCTGCTGCCGGAACATCAATCAATCCTTTGTCCACTTTCACTTCAGGTGTAATGATATCCTCCTCCCAATACCGTGAAGATGCAGAGATATCACCTGGAATGGAAAAACCGGATAGAGAGGCGAGAGCAATGTTATGTGCCCGTGAAACGCCAGTCTCAAGCATGCCGCCTACCCAGACAGGTATGCCTTTTTCCGCACAGAGATCGTGAATCTTCTTTGACTCCGCAAGCCCTCCAACTCGGCCTGGTTTAATATTAATGATTCCGCAGCTTCCAAGCTGGATCGCATTTTTCGCATCATTGAAGGTGATGATGCTCTCATCCAGGCAGATGGGCGTTTTGATTTCAGCCTGCAGGACCGCATGCTCGATGATATCATCATGGCCAAGCGGCTGCTCAATCATCATCAGATTATAGGAATCAAGCTTTTTCAAATGTCCGAGATCACTGAGTGTATAAGCTGAATTGGCGTCTGCCATAAGAGGAATATCCGGAAAACGGGTTCTGATTTCTTCAAGCAGTTCAACATCCATCCCCGGTTCGATTTTCACTTTTATTCTCTTATATCCCTCATCGATATGCTGCTCTATCTTCTGAAGCATCATTGCTGCAGGTGCCATTCCCACAACAACTCCGGAATCAATCTGACTTCTGGTCCCGCCAAGTACGTCTGCAAGCGGCCTGCCAAGAAGCTTCGCATACAAATCCCATACAGCAGATTCAATTGATGCCTTTGCCATTTGGTTCCGCCTGATCCACTGAAGGGAACTTGCATAGGCCTCCGGATGCTGGAACGTCTGACCGAGAAGATCCGGAATCAGGAAAGATGTCAGCATATGATGGCATGTCTTGATGGTTTCTTCGGTATACCAGGGGGATGAAAAGGCAACAACCTCTCCCCAGCCTGTGGATCCTGAGGAATCTTCCAATTCAACCAGAATACTCTCCCGCCGGTGAACCGTCTCTCTGCTGTTTTTGAAGGGAGAGACGAGATTCATCTCCAGATGGTGAAGGGTCACTTTCCGGACGTCAATCATGCCTGCCTCCATCCGCAAGCATCCTCCGCATCAGCTTGCTCGAAGCGTTTCTCGGCAGGCTGTCTCTAAAATAAATGCGGGAAGGTAGTTTATATTTTGCAAGCCTTTCCCTGCAATACGAGAGCAGTTCAACTTCGCTCACATGCTCCTTTAAAACCACATATGCTACTGGCACCTGTCCCCACTTTGAATCATCTGCTCCCGCTGCTCCCGCTTCAAGTACAGACGGGTGCGACAGTAGCACCGCCTCTATTTCGGCCGGATATACATTTTCACCGCCTGAAACAATTAGATCTGAACGCCTGTCTAAAACAAATAAAAACCCATCTTCGTCAAGATAGCCGATATCCCCTGTAGGAAGAAAGCCGTCGTGAAACGTGCTTTCCCGCTTCCAGTAGCCCTTTGTGACATTTGGACCCTGGACGTAAATCTCTCCTTCAGCCATAGGAGGACACTCTGCTCCGCTGTTCATGATTTTAATCCGGCACGGAAACAAAGGCTTGCCGGCAGATCCAAGCTTTGAAAAGCTGTATTCTGGAGAAAGGGTGACAATTTGAGAGGAAGTCTCTGTCATTCCGTAAGTCTGATAGACCGGAATGGATTTTTCTTTACACTCTTTTAAAAGAGGCATGGGCGCCGGGCCTCCGCCAAGCAGCATGACCCGCAAACTGTCTGGAAACTTTGCATCACCAAGGTCTTCAAGCATCCGTGTCAGCATTGCCTGCACAACCGATGCAATGGTTACTCCTTCTTCCATGATCGCCTTATTTGCTTTTTCAGGCTGAAATGTTTCATGAAGCACAACGGTCATTCCATAAATAATTCCTCTCATTAAAATGGAAAGACCGCTGATATGAAAAAGAGGAACCGCACAAAGCCAGCGGTCATCATGATGAAGCCCAAGATTTAAAGAGGATCCGGAAGCGCTCCAGTAATGGTTCCCGAAGGTCTGCATCACGCCTTTCGGTTTCCCTGTCGTGCCGGATGTATACATAATGGTCGCCGTCTCATCCAGATGAAATGTTTTTTCAAACATTTCAGTTTCTGTAAGACTTTCAAGGTTCCTGCTGTCTATAGAAATCCAGCTTGGCTTCTCCCAATGATGTTCCAGCGCATGATGGTACAGGAGATACTCTGCTTCTGAATCACGCAGCTGATAGTCAAGCTCTGCTGCTGTCAAGCGTGTATTCAGCAATATGGCCTGTGCCCCAATATAGGCAAGAGCATGAATGGTGACGGCCATATCAAGACTGTTCTTCATAAGAACCGCACAGCGGCTCCCTTTTCCCATGCCTTCTCCTTGAATGGCGGCTGCTTTTCGGAGTGTCCGGATGTGCAGTTCATGAAAAGTTACCGTTTCTTCCTCTGCTGCAACCGCGATCCGTTCGGGCGTCAAAAAAGCCCTCTGCATCAGCCAGTTTGGCATCATTGTCATGTTTTCACCAACTTTCATTTGCTAGTAGCTTCGGTAAATTTGCATAAAAGAAAACAGCTTGATGAACTCATCAAGCTGCTGCATGTCCTTAAGGAAATCTTGGGAACTGTTTGAAGTCAGGGTTGCGCTTTTCTTTGAAAGCGTCTCTTCCTTCTTTTGCTTCATCTGTCGTGTAATAAAGAAGCGTTGCGTCACCTGCAAATTGCTGGATGCCGGCAAGTCCGTCTGTATCCGCATTAAATGCAGCTTTTAAGAAGCGGATGGCAGTCGGACTCTTCTCAAGAATTTCTTCACACCACTGAACGGTTTCTTCTTCAAGTTTTTCAAGAGGCACTACTGTGTTGACAAGACCCATGTCCAGCGCTTCCTGTGCATTGTACTGGCGGCATAGGAACCAGATCTCTCTCGCTTTTTTATGTCCCACAATACGGGCAAGGTATCCTGAACCGTATCCTGCATCAAAGCTTCCAACCTTTGGTCCAGTCTGTCCGAATACAGCATTGTCAGCTGCAATTGTCAGATCACATACGATGTGAAGAACATGTCCGCCTCCGATTGCGTATCCTGCAACCATCGCGATAACCGGTTTCGGAATAACACGGATCAGGCGCTGAAGGTCAAGAACATTCAGCCTTGGAATCTGATCTTCTCCAACATATCCGCCATGTCCGCGGACTTTCTGGTCTCCTCCTGAACAGAATGCCTTTTCGCCTGTGCCTGTTAAAATGATGACTCCCACATTTGCATCGTCTCTTGCATAGGCAAAAGCGTCAATCAGCTCCATCACTGTCTTTGGACGGAATGCATTATGTACTTCCGGGCGGTTTATTGAGATTTTGGCAATCCCATTATACGTTTCATATAAAATATCTTCGTACTTGCGTTCAGCTACCCATTCTACTGTCATCGCGTACAGCCTCCTTTTGAATACGTTTACTTATTAGTAAACTCATTTACTATTTTACCAAAGATTTGCGGCTGTTCTACATGAACCGCATGACCTGCATCTCTTATTTTAATATATGTCGAAAGAGGGAGCAAACCTTTCATCTCTTCTGCAAGCCTGCAGAACTTCTCATCCCGCTCTCCGCAGATGAGAAGGACAGGGATATGAAGGGAAGAAAGGCCGGTCCAGACAGGAGTCTGTGAGCCCGTCCCCATCCCGAGAAGACTGTTTGACAGGCCGGCTGCATTGTTTTTAAGCCGCTTGCTGCGCTCTCTGTTCTGAATGGCCTCAGGCAGTTCTTTTTGGGAGGCAAACAGCGGAATCTCCTCCCAATGCTGCACGAAATGCGGAACTCCTTTTTCTGAAATCATTTCGGCAAGTTCCTTGTCACTTTGCTGTCTCTTCTTTCTTTCCTCACTCGAGAGGAGCCCGGGTGTGCAGCTTTCAAGAATCAGTTTGCTGACTGTTTCGGGATAGCGCACAGCATAGGACAAGGCTGCCCTGCCTCCCATTGAATAGCCTGCAAGCACAGGTTTATCCAGCTCTAGCTCCTTGAAAAGTGCATGAAGATCAAGCACCGTCTCCTCCATCGAATACCGGCGGCAATCTGCCGGAGAATCGGTCCTGCCGTGACCAATCAGGTCAATTAATATCACCTGGCAGGATTGAAACATTTCAAGAAACGGATGCCATGTTTCTGCCGATCCTGTAAAACCATGCAGAAGCACAAGGGGCCGGCCCTCTCCATACGTTTCGACCGAGTAGGAAATCCCTCTTATCTTCACCATCATTTCCGAAGCATCTCTCTTATTTCCTGGGAAACACGATTCATCAAGTTTCGATGAATCGTGACACGGGAATGGCGGTTCGTACGGACTTCGATGATATTCAGCCCCTTGCGGCGAGCGGCGTTTTCAACGTCATCTCTAAATGCCTCCCAGGTCTCAGGCTGGGTATATGCCGCATCATAGAGCGAAGCAGCATGCTGAAAATGCAAACCGGTCGGGGTCCCGAAAAGCGTTTCAAAATGCTTTTCTTCTTTTGACTGGGGCAGGAAGGAAAAAATGCCTCCGCCGTCGTTGTTCAATAGAATCACCGTCATGTCAAGCTTGTGCATTTTTGCAGCCAGCAGCCCATTCATGTCATGGTAAAAGGAAAGGTCTCCAATGACCAGGAAAAGCGGATCTTCTGCAGCCGCACTCATTCCAAGGGCTGTTGAGACGATTCCGTCTATCCCGTTTGCCCCCCGGTTGGCGTGTACAGAAATACGCTTATTTGAATTTAAAAAGTAGTTGTCAGCATCACGGATCGGCATGCTGTTTCCGACAAACATATGGCTTTTTTCAGGCATGGCCTTTTGCAGCTCGGAAAAGACTTTTCCTTCAAACATGGCATCCGGTCCGTCTTCCGGAGAGGAAAGGATCTTACGTGCTGTGCTGTTTGTCTCCTGCCAAGTCTTTAGCCATTGTTCATTTTCTGTAGGAGAAACCCTGCCCGACAGACTTTCACAGAACCAGCTTTCATCGCATTCAATCATTTCAGAAGCCATGAGAGTAGGTTCCCGGTACCCTCCCTGTCCATCGACCACCAGCTGCAGAATCTCAGGAGATCGTTTCAGAAACAGGAACAGCGGCTTTGAAACCGGCATCGCTCCAAAACGGATTATGACGTCCGGTTTCAGCTCATTTAGAAGTTCATCATCTTTCATAAAAGCATCGTATCCATCAATGACTGCAGATTTATCATGAGATCCTGTTCTTAAGTTAGAAAGGGGATCTGCAAGTATTGGATATTTTAAAGTTGCTGAAAGTTTAAGGACAGCGTCAGTAAAGAGCGGATCACGTATTTCCCCGCACACAATCAGTCCTTTTTCTCTTCCGGAAAGCAGCTCGGCAATCCTTTCTATTTCAAGGTCCTGAAGAACTGCCTGTCCCGGTTTAATGTTGACATGCTGTGTTCTGCCGCTTCCATTCTTCCAAATGTCCTCTAAGTCAAAATCAGGAATCAGCGGTTCTCTGAATGGAAGGTTCAGGTGCACAGGACCAGCTGGAGATGACAATGCTTTGCCTGCTGCCCTGGCAGCCATCATTCTGCTGTAGGCAAGCATTCCCTCCGTTTGTTCAGGAATTGCCATGTCTGCAAACCACTTCGCATACCGTCCGAAAAAATGAATCTGATCAATCGCCTGGGGAGCTCCAACATCCCGCAGTTCGTGAGGACGGTCAGCCGTCAAAATAAGCAGAGGCACTCTTGAATAGAATGCCTCCACGACAGCAGGGTAATAATTTGCAGCTGCAGTACCGGATGTGCACAGCAGCGCTACCGGTTTATTCAGCATTTTGGAAAGCCCCAGTGCAAAAAAGCCTGCGGACCTTTCATCGATCATAAGATGAATGTTGATATCAGGGTGTTCTGCCATCAGCATCGCCATCGGTGTTGACCTTGATCCTGGACTGATGACGGCTTCTGTAACCCCCGCTTTTGCCAGCTCATCCGCAAAGTTTGCTGCATAAAGGGTAAGTGATTTAGATTTGCTCATGCTGCATACCTCCCAGAGCAGAAAGCATCGGCTTTAGTTTAATGAGTGTTTCCTGATATTCCGACTGCGGATCCGATTCTGCTACAATTCCGCATCCTGCAAAAAGGGATGCCTGTTCCCCGTCAATGAGCCCTGACCGGATGGCCACTGCAAATTCCCCGTTGTTGTCTGAATCCAGCCATCCAACCGGACCTGCATACCATCCTCTGTCCATCGGCTCAATGTCTCTGATCATCTCAAGTGCACCTGCTTTCGGATACCCTCCGAGTGCAGGCGTTGGATGCAGCTTTTCAACTAAGCTGAGCAGCGACCTGCCCCCGTGCATCGTGCCTTCAATCGGCGTATACAGATGCTGGATATTTTTTGTTTTTAAAAGCTGCGGACCGTCCGGCACCCTGATTTCACTGCAGCACTCCTCAAAAGAATCCTTGATCATTTTGACGACAATGTCATGCTCAATCAGGTTTTTTTCATCATTTAAGAGAGCAGTGCCAAGTTCTGTATCCTCGTGCTTTGTATCCCCTCTTTTGATCGACCCTGCAAGACATGTTGAAAGCAGTCTGCTGCCTTCTTTTTTAATAAGCCGCTCAGGTGTAGCCCCGATGAAAGACTTGCTGCCGATTTCAATCGAGAAAATAAAGCTTCCAGGCTGTTCTGTCTGAAGCTTATTTAAAGCTGCATAGACATTTATATCACGCTCATAAGATACACTGACCTCCCGTGCAAGCACCACTTTATCAAGCTTGCCTCCTTTAATGGAAGCTGTAGCTTTTTCGACAGCGGACATCCATTCTTGTGTATCTGCTTCTTCGAGCGAATAGTTGCCGGCGGGTTCCATGCTCACCGGCTGCTGTGCCGCCAGTACTTTATTTTCAAGATCCGTAAAGTGCAGCGCGCAGTCCTCAAGCTCGTCATCCGGCCTGATTATCCGGTTGATGGTTAAATAGGATGCATTTTCCTTCACCGTAAGCATTACAGAAGGCAGAAAAAACTTAGATTCCGGAAAGTGGCTCCACTGCTCATTGCTCCGATTATGCGGATCAAACGAAAAGCCGCCAAAAAGCAGGGCGCCTGTACCTATGTGAAAACTTTCACTATCTTCATGGTGAACAATCTTTTTGAAGCGCTTCCATTCCGTTTCAATGCGCCCAAAACGGTCGCTTACAGCATCATTTTCCACTGTGCATTCGCTGCCCAGACCACAGATCGTAAACCGTGCACCCGGAGTGGCCCAGTAAAACCGGCTTCCTGAAAAATGCTGTTCGCCAGCCGCATAAAATTGGAGGGGATTCTTGATCTCATGCAATGTTTTAACCTGACTCAGGATCACCGGCTCTTCTAACTGTCCCGCTTCATCCAAAGCACCCTTCAATTTCTCTGTAAATGTATGTTCTAACGCCGTAATCATTGGAAATCCCTCCAAAACCGAAAAATCGCTTATATTAAGATACACCCCAGAGGAAAGAGGTGTCAATAGTACTTTCCCAAAGAAATGGTATAATAGAATGAACGACTATTATCCTTATTATATTACTACCCGCATCACTTTAAAATGAAAAGCTCTCAAGGAAGAATTTTCAGGTGCTGGAATAGACCCCGATGTTCAAACATCTGTAAAAGGATTGACACAATATTGTAAATTTCCTACACTTAATTTTGGGAAGCTGTCAGCTTTAGTCAGCTTCAACTAGGGGAGGAAGAAAAAGATGCACACACAATCTCACACAACTCAGAACATGCCTTCCATCAAACCGGATAAAAGCTGGAAAGTATGGTGGATGCTGCTCAGGCCGCATACCCTTTCAGCAGCCTTTATACCCGTTACGATCGGCACAGTTCTTGCCTTAAATGAAGGCAGTATACATGCGGCCCTGTTTCTTGCCATGCTCATTGCATCCATTCTGATTCAGGCTGCAACCAACATGTTTAATGAATACTTTGACTTTAAGCGCGGTCTCGACAATGAAAACTCTGTCGGAATCGGCGGAGCAATCGTCCGAAACGGCGTAAAGCCAAAAACAGTACTGAACCTTGCTTTCGGCTTCTTCGGAATCGCCATCTTGCTTGGCATCTACATTTGTATGGAGTCCACTTGGTGGATTGCTGTCATCGGCCTGATCTGCATGGCGACAGGATACTTCTATACAGGAGGCCCTGTTCCGATTGCATACACTCCTTTTGGAGAGCTTGTAGCGGGATTCTTTATGGGAATGGTCATCATTCTGCTCGCTTATTATATCCAGACAGGCACAATTTCTGCTATCAGTGTAATCATTTCCATACCAATTGCCTTTTTAGTCGGAAACATCATGCTGTCCAACAACATCCGTGACCTTGACGGCGACAAAGAAAATGGACGGAAGACACTGGCCATTCTAATTGGCCGCAAAAAAGCCATCATCTTCCTTGCTGCCACATTTGCCGCTTCTTACGCTGTCATTCTTGCCATGATTGCATTTGGCTATCTGTCAGCATGGGCATTGCTTGTTTTGATCAGCACGCCTAAAGCATACAGTGCGGTCAAAAAGTTTATCGGAAAATCACTTCCGCTTGAAATGATGCCTGCTATGAAAGCTACCGCTCAAACAAACATCCAGTTCGGCTTTTTGCTTGCGATCGGATTATTTATCAGCACGATCTAAAAGGTCCTCTTACGGGGCCTTTTTATTTTGGCTTTTTTCACATGCAGAACCAGGAAACTTTCATTTTCAAACATGAAAAAACGCCTTTTGACCATACTAAGAAAAGCGATTAACTTAAAAGCTGCTAGACAGGGAAAGGAATGTGATGGATATGCTGAGCAGTGAACAAATGGCTTCCTATCGCTCTGTTCTTGAAGAGATAAAAGCGGAGCTGGAACGGCATCTTAAAGAAAACAGCCACTACGGCCTTGAACAGAGCTTCGGGCATGATTCAACAGGAGAGCTTTCAAGCTATGATAATCATCCGGGAGATGAAGGTACGGAACTTTATGAACGCGAGAAGGATATTGCCCTTAACGAGCATGCAGAAGAGGAATTAAGTGATGTGAACCGGGCTCTTTCAGCCATCAAAAATGGCACTTACGGCAAATGCGAGGTTTGCGGCCGGGACATTCCCGAAGAACGGCTTGAAGTGCTCCCGACAGCCGTCACCTGCAAGGAGCACTCGCCTGAACAGGCTGTTTCCTATGAGCGCCCAATTGAAGAAGATGTCCTGGAGCCTGCCTTTGGTAAGTTTGAGTACGATGAGAGCGATTCTGAAGCTTATGATGCAGAAGATACGTATCAGGACGTCGAGCGGTACGGAAACTCCGAAACACCTTCAGACCTTGAATATCCCGTCGACTCATATAATGACGTTTACATGGAAAATGATGATCCGACAGGCTATGTCGAAGATTACGAAAACTTCGCTGCCACAGATATTGAAGGAAAGAATGTAATCGTATATCCGACCATTCAGCACAGGCAATATGAACACACACTTGATGAAGAAGGTCTGATGACGCCGTTCGGTGATTTGCCTGCATACGAAAAAGATCCTTATACAGAGTAAAACAGAGCGTTTTGTGCGCTTGTTTTTACCGCCGCAGAAAAAAACCCGCTAATAGCGGGTTTTTCAATTTCAATGTAAGACAGGAATCGGCTGGATGTCCCAAATGCCGTCTGCATATTCATGAATGGTGCGGTCACTGGAAAAATAACCGGAATGCGCAATGTTCAACAGGGCTTTTTCAAGCCACTTATCCTGATTTAGATAGGCTTTTTCAAGCTGATCCTGTGCATCCACATATGATGCGAAATCCCGAAGAACGAAATACTGATCGTTTTCATACAGCAAGGAGTCTTTTATCGCCTCAAATTCATCTTCCGTATCAGGGAAAAATCCATTTGTGAGCTGGTCTACCACCTGCCTGATCCTCAGATCATGGTGATAATATTCGCTTGAGCGATATCCGCCATTTTCATAATAGTTCAAGACTTCCTCAGCCTTTAATCCGAATGTGAAAATGTTTTCCTTCCCGACTTCTTCAAGAATCTCAATGTTTGCACCGTCCAGAGTTCCTATAGTCAGGGCGCCGTTCATCATGAACTTCATATTCCCTGTGCCCGATGCTTCCTTACTGGCTGTTGAGATTTGCTCACTGACGTCTGCAGCAGGGAAAATATGCTCCGCCAATGACACTCTGTAGTTTTCCATAAAAATGACTTTCATCATTTTTGAAACTTTCGGGTCATTGTTTACTTTGTCGGCAAGTGCATTAATCAGCTTAATGATTTTCTTGGCGTAATAATAGCCTGGTGATGCCTTTGCCCCAAAGATAAAGGTTCTCGGATGAATCGAGAAATTAGAATCCTCTTTCAGCCTGTTGTACAGGTACATAATGTGCAGCACGTTCAGCAGCTGACGTTTATAGGCATGAAGGCGCTTAACCTGAACGTCAAAAATGGAATTTTCATCTACCTTGATGCCAGTATTTTTTTCAATAATGTCCGCTAAAATTTTCTTTCGCTTTCGTTTTACAGCTGCAAACTGTTCTTTCAGCAGCGGATCGTAAATGTGCCGCTTCAGTTCAATCATCAGATGGGGCTTTTTAATCCAGTCTGTGCCGATCGTATCCGTTATCAGACTTGTCAGCTCCGGATTGGCTTTCAGCAGCCATCTGCGATGAGTGATGCCGTTCGTTTTATTGTTGAATTTTTGAGGATAGATTTGATGAAACAGCTTCATTTCCCTGTTTTTCAGGATATCAGAGTGGATTTTGGCTACTCCGTTGACGCTGTGGCTGCCAGCTATGGCTAAGTGAGCCATCTTGACGACACCGTGCGCAATAATCGCCATATTTTCAATCCGCTTCCAGTCTCCCGGGAAACGATTCCACAATTCTCTGCAAAATCTTTCATTTATTTCTTCAACAATCATATAAATTCGCGGCAGCAGCGGTTTAAAGATATGCAACGGCCATTTTTCAAGTGCTTCAGACAGTGTCGTATGATTTGTATAGGAGATCGTGCCAACGGTGATGTTCCAGGCTTCTTCCCATTCCATGTGCTCTTCATCAAGAAGGATGCGCATCAGTTCAGGAATGGCCAGAACCGGATGTGTATCATTGACATGAATGGCTACATGCTTGTGAAATTCATGCAGTGTGTCATTCTTTTTCAGGTAGGATCTAATGATGGACTGAAGGCTTGCAGAGACCAGAAAATACTGCTGTTTCAGACGAAGAATTTTCCCTTCATCATGTGTATCGTCCGGATACAGAAATTCAGAAACAGCTTCTGTCTCTCGTTTATACGCAAGCACGTCGCGGTTTGGCGGGTTTGGAGACGGTTCAGCGTTCCACAGTCTCAGAGTATTGACCGTGCTTGTTTCATAGCCGATGACGGGCATATCATAAGGCACAGCCATTATGTTTTCTGCATGAACGTGACGGAATTCAAGCTTCCCATCCTCCATGACATGTTCGATTTTTCCCCAGAAAGGAATTTCAATGGCCTGATCCGGCTTTCGCACTTCCCAGACGTTGCCGTGTCTAAGCCACTGCTCAGGCAGCTCCACCTGATAGCCATCGACGATTTTCTGGTCAAATAGGCCGTGTTTATAGCGTATTCCAAGGCCATGGCCCGGAAGGTTGAGAGATGCCAGCGAATCAAGGAAACAGGCAGCAAGGCGGCCTAAACCGCCATTGCCGAGGCCTGCATCTGCTTCGCTTTCCTCGATCTCCTCAAGATCAATGCCAAGCTCAGCAAACCCTTCAAGCACAACTTCCCGGATCCCCAGGTTTAACAGATTTTGTCCAAGCAGCCTGCCAAGCAGAAACTCGATTGACAGGTAATAGACCTGTTTGTTATTGCTTGCGCGGTTCCATTCATTTGTCTGGATCCAATGGCTGCTGATATGTTCTCTTACCATGTTTCCAAGCGTTTGGTACTGGTCGCGTTTTGTCGACTCAGCAAACGTTTTTCCGTACATCATCTCCAGACGCTTCAGAAAACTGTTCTTAAACTCGTTTTTGTCAGAGAACATGACTCCCACTCCTAGTCATTAAATCAGCGTAAAGCTGGTTGTATTTAAACGCAGACTGCGCCCAACTGTAATCTTCCTTCATAGCTGTTTTGACAAGGCTGTTCCAAATGGTTTTGTTTTTATAAACAGAAAATGCACGGTCGACTGTGTGCTTCATATCATGCGCATTGAAATTTGTGAAGGTGAATCCGTTCCCTTCACCTGTATCATCCCGGTAGGATGTGACAGTGTCATTCAGTCCGCCTGTTTCCCTTACAATCGGAATGGATCCATAGCGGAGGGCAATCAGCTGTCCAAGTCCGCACGGTTCAAACTGCGACGGCATCAGGAAGAAGTCCGACCCCGCATAAATGCGGTGTGCAAGAGGCTCATCAAAGCCGATATATGCTTTGCATTTATCCGGAAAGAGCCATTCCATGTGGCGGAAAAAATCTTCGAATTTCTTTTCTCCGGTTCCAAGGATAATCATCTGCATATCAGACTGCAGCATTTCATGCAGCACGCGCTCAACGAGATCAAGTCCTTTTTGCTGAGTAAGCCGCGTAACCATTGTCATGAGTGGCGTATCCTCTTTTTCAGGCAGGCCAAACATCTTTTGAAGCTCTTTTTTATTTTTCGCTTTATTCTGAGCTCTGTGCTCGTCATAAGGGAATGCTATGTACGGATCATCCCCGGGGTTGTAGATCGTGTCATCGATGCCGTTTAGAATCCCGACAAGAGACGCTTCCTTAACCCGCAGCAGACCGTCAAGACGTTCTCCGAAATATGGCGTCTGAATCTCATTTTTATACGTCGGGCTTACCGTCGTGATTAAATCAGATGCTACAAGAGCAGCTTTCATGAAATTGACCATGCCGTGGAACTCAAGCTGATCATTGTTAAAATAACGGTCATCAAGGCCCAGCAGGTCATACAGAATTTCTCTCGGGAAAATCCCCTGAAACTGCAGATTGTGAATCGTGAAGACTGCTTTCATATTTTCATAAAAAGACTGCGAGGCATATTCCTCTTTCAGAAGGAATGGAACCATACCTGTATGCCAGTCATGACAGTGGATCACATCAGGCTGGAAGTCAACCGCCTTAATGGAATCAAGAACGGCTCTGCAGAAAAAAGAGAACCGTTCCCCGTCATCATAATGGCCATATAAAGAATCACGCTTAAAATAATATTCATGATCGATGAAATAATACGTGACACCCTCAAATTCAAGCTGCTCGATACCGCAATATTGCCGTCTCCATCCGACAGGAACGACAATCTCCTTCACTTTCTTCATTTTGGAGCGGAAGCGCTCTGGGATTTGCCCGTATTTAGGCAGGACTACTCTTATGTCAGTCCCGAGGCGCTTAAGCTCCTTCGGCAGTGCTCCCGCAACGTCGGCCAGGCCTCCGGACTTTACGAAGGGAACACATTCCGATACGACAAATAATACTTTCACGATTTCATCAGCGCTCCTTGTACCGTTCCTTTTCTGAGGACAACCGGAAGATCAGATGTTCCTTTCAGTTCAATGCCGCTTCCAACTTTGACATCTTTATCAAGCACGACATTTTCAAGAACACAGTCATCACCGATTTGTGATTTCTGCATGATGATGCCGTTTTTCACAACGGTTCCTTTTCCAATATGAACGGCTCTGAAAATAATGCTGTTTTCAACATGCCCTTCAATGACGCTGCCGTTTGCAATCATGGAATTTTTCACAACAGCGTTCTGGCCATGGCGTGCAGGCGGCTCATCCTTTACCTTCGTCAAGATAGGACGATTTGTAAGGAACAGCTGCTGCCAGACTTCCGGCTTCAGCATTTCAAGGCTGTGGCGGTAATAGCTTTCAGTCGAATCAATAATGGCGACATATCCGTCAAATTCATAATCACAGATCATAAGCTTGTGGGTATTATCCATGATTACCTGGGCTATCGTTTTATATCCTGTCTGGTTATTGTCATGAATCAGATTCAGCAATAGTTTTGTTGACATGACATACATCTGCAGGGACTCGCCGTCTTTGCGGATTTCCGTTATGTCGCAGCCCATTTTCACGTGCTTGGCAAGAACATCTTTAAAATCGATATTGCAGACGGTATAGCTGTTGGCAATAACCGCATATTCCTGCTTGCTTCTGAGGAAATAATCAATATGATCTGACAGCTGGCGGATCGATCCAAACTCGCTGTATTGATCATTTAAATGCGGTGACGGGAAAAAGAACAGTCCGTCACGCTTTCTGTTTAAGTCCCATTGCTTTCCTGAACCAAGATGGTCCATTAGAGAACGGTACTGGTATTTCGGGAAGATTGCTACACTGTCAATATCCGAGTTCACCATATTCGATAAGATAAAATCTATTAATCTGTAGCGTCCTGCAAACGGGACCGCTGCCATTGAACGATTTACCGTCAAGTCTTCGATGGCATTTGTATACGTTGTTGCATCAATAATTCCCAGCATCCTTTGATTCATAGCTGTTCCACCTCTCGCATTCGTTTTTTTTCATCGGAAATAAATAGGATTTCACTGCTGACACGCACATCGTACTTAGCGGTTACGCTCCTGCCGTTTGCTCGACTAATTCTTCCGTTACTAAAATGACTTCATCAATATCTTTATCCGAACGAATGACCATGCCATCCGGCACAACAAGCCCCGACGGAACAATCGCATTCTCAATATAAACATTATTGCCAATGACAGCATCCGGCATGACGACCGTATTTTTCAGGAAAGAGTGCTGCCCTACTGTTACACCCTGGAAAAGGACCGATTTATGAATGGTGCCGTATACGACACAGCCTTCATTCACTAATGATTCCGTCACTTCTGCGCCTTCTGACAGATACTGCGGCGGCTGATTCGGGTTTACTGAATAAATTCTCCAGTTATTGTCGAAAAGATCAAGCTCAGGATCGGCTTTTAAAAGGTCCATGTTTGCTTCCCACAGACTTTTCACTGTGCCGACATCCTTCCAGTAGCCTTTGAATGGATACGCAACAAGCTTTTTCTTTTCATCAAGAAGCAGCGGCAGAACATCTTTTCCAAAGTCGTGGCTTGAATATGGATTGCGCTCATCCATCTCCAAAAACTCCTTAAGAATGGACCATTTGAAGATATAGATTCCCATTGAAGCAAGATTGTTTTTAGGATTTTGAGGTTTTTCATCAAACTCTATAACTTCAAGATTAGCGTCAGTATTTAAGATTCCGAACCGGCTCGCTTCATCCCATGGAACTTCTTTTACCGAAATAGAAACGTCGGCGTCCTTTTCGATATGATAGTCAAGCATGTCGGAATAATCCATTTTGTAAATATGATCGCCTGACAAAATGAGCACGTATTCAGGATCATACTGTCTTAAATAATTCAGATTCTGATAGATGGCACTTGCTGTTCCTTTGTACCATTTCACCTCTGAAGATTCAGCGTATGGAGGAAGAACCGTTACTCCCCCGTTTTTCCGGTCAAGATCCCATGCACTTCCGATTCCGATGTAGGAATTCAGGACAAGCGGCTGATACTGCGTCAGCACACCAACTGTATCAATGCCGGAGTTGCAGCAGTTGCTCAGTGTAAAATCAATGATTCTGTATTTTCCTCCAAAAGGAACAGCCGGTTTCGCCAGATTCTGTGTCAGTGAACTTAATCTGCTACCCTTTCCTCCTGCCAATAACATTGCGACGCACTTTTTTTTCACCATGGTTGATTGTCTCCTCTCGTTTTTTAACTGCGCGTAATATGGATATTCCATATGGCGGAATGGTCATTGATATATGGTAAGGCTGATTATGCATCTTGCCTTCCTGCGCTTTCAGTTCTTTCTTGTTGATCTGGCCCGACCCTCCGAATACCGCATCATCGCTGTTCAGCGTTTCAACATATCTGGTATCAATCGGCACTCCGACTTTATAGTCATGGTACGTTTCAGGAGTGAAGTTACAAACGACAACAAGCTGTTCGTTCGGCTTAATCCCTTTACGGATAAAAGAAAAAATACTCTGGTCTGAATTATTGACGTCAATCCATTCAAAGCCTTCCTGCGAATGGTCAAGCTCATAAAGCGGACGCTGGCGTTTATACAGGGCAAGCAGTTCTTTAACATAAACTCTTGATTTTTGATGCATGTCAAAGTCATCAAGCACCCAGTCAAGCTGCTCAAGGTCTTTCCACTCATCAAACTGGGCAAATTCTCCGCCCATAAACAGCAGCTTTTTGCCTGGATGTGCAAGCATATAACCGAGCAAAAGTCTGTACTGTGCAAATTTCTGCCAGTAGTCACCCGGCATTTTATTCAGCAGCGAACGTTTTCCATGGACCACTTCATCATGTGAAAGCGGAAGGATAAAATTCTCTGTGAAAGCGTAGATCAGGGAAAAAGAAACTTTGTGATGAAGATCTTTCCGCTGTTCTGGAGGGGCTTCCATGTATTTGAGGATGTCGTTCATCCAGCCCATATTCCATTTATAATTAAATCCCAGTCCTCCATCAGAGACAGGAGATGTAACAAGAGGAAAATCCGTAGAATCTTCCGCAATCATCAGTACGGAAGGATCGTACTCAAACACTTTCTCATTCAGTTTTCTTAAAAACTGAACCGCGAACGCATTCTCGTGAGGTTCATCCGTATTCTGCCAGTAAATCATATTGGCAACAGCATCAACCCTGAAACCGTCGATATGGAACATCTCAAGCCAGAAGAGAGCATTTGAAATCAGGAAACTCTGCACTTCCGGTTTTCCAAGATCAAAGTTCGCCGTACCCCAGACGATGTTCTCCCTGTCTTCAAATTTCTCATATTCAAAAACCGGTTCCCCGTCAAAGAAATAAAGTCCGTGTGCATCTTTGCAGAAATGGCCTGGTACCCAGTCCATAATGACTCCCAGGTTATTCTGATGGCAAAGATCTATGAATGTCATCAAGTCGTGCGGGGTGCCGTAACGGCTTGTAGCCGAATAATAGCCTGTGCCCTGATATCCCCATGAACGGTCATATGGGTGCTCAATAATCGGCAAAAGCTCGATATGTGTAAACCCATGCTCAAGAACATACGGAATCAAGACATCCGCAAGCTCTAAATATGTATAAAGGCTGCCGTCTTCTTTCTTTTTCCAAGAGCAGATATTCAATTCATAAATGTACATAGGGCGCTGATAAATTTCCTTCTGGCGTTTTTTTCTCTGCCAGTTTTTATCATTCCATTTATACCCTCCAAGATTGTAAACAACAGAAGCTGTATTCGGCTTCAGCTCAGAATAAAAGGCAAATGGATCAGCCTTCAGAATTTTTTCATGCTTTTGAGTGATAATCTCATATTTATAGAGATCACCCTCTTCGATGCCATCAATAAAAGCAGACCAGATTCCCTGTTCATTCAGCTTCTCAAGCTTGTGTCCAGTGCCGTCCCAGTGATTAAAATCACCTGCAACCCGCACCTCAAGCGCATGAGGAGCCCAAACTGTGAATACTGTTCCGCTCACACCGTTTCGCACGCTGCTGCGGGCACCAAACAATTCATGAGCTCTGAACAAATTTCCTTCATGGAAAAGATGCACCTCAAAATCAGTTGGCGTAGCAAGATTCATTCCCATCACCCTTTCTATAAAGTAATCTTAATTCTTATTTCAATCAGAAGGAAGGATTACCTTTTTTGTAAGCGCTTCTACTTATTGACACGAAATGTCATGAACAGCCATTCATTTTTCAAAACATTATACTTTTAAAATGATGTCGAATAAAGAAAGGAAGGAAGGAGAGAATGTTGGTGAAATGAACATCAGTCTTATTTACTAAATAAGTCATATTCGATGAGAAAATCCGGTCATATTAACAAAAAAATACAATCTCAGCAAATGCAGTATGCTATATCACAAAAACAGTTAATTCGACAAATCCTCTTATATTTGTCGAAATTTTCACGACCTTTTAATCACGGTTTCTTTATTACCATTACTTATACCTCTAATGAAAAACATTCAAACCTTTTTGAGTAACAGAAATATATATTATTTGTTGAAAACATATTTTAAGGGAAAAAAGGATTTTTTGAAGTCATATTTTAACGGGGATACAGGGTTCATTCGTTCCTTGGAGATGGTCTGAGCTGCCTTATAGGAGTCGAGATCCCGTTGACGGAATCATTGTGGAGGATAGGTACGCTTTACGGCGTTTTTCATAACGGCTATCTTTTCTAACAACAAAAAAAGCGCTGCACAATGTGCAACACTTTTTTAATGATGACCCGTACGGGATTCGAACCCGTGTTACCGCCGTGAAAGGGCGGTGTCTTAACCGCTTGACCAACGGGCCGGAGCATGCCTTCTGGCGGAGAAGGAGGGATTTGAACCCTCGCGCCGCTTACGCGACCTACACCCTTAGCAGGGGCGCCTCTTCAGCCACTTGAGTACTTCCCCAGAATAAATGGCTCCGCAGGTAGGACTCGAACCTACGACCGATCGGTTAACAGCCGATAGCTCTACCACTGAGCTACTGCGGAAAATCAAATATGCTCCCATAATAGGAATGGTGGGCCTAAATGGACTCGAACCATCGACCTCACGCTTATCAGGCGTGCGCTCTAACCAGCTGAGCTATAGGCCCATTATTGGAGCGGGTGATGGGAATCGAACCCACGACATCAGCTTGGAAGGCTGAGGTTTTACCATTAAACTACACCCGCAGTAAATAAAGATAAAATGGGGCGACTGATGGGAATCGAACCCACGAATGCCAGAGCCACAATCTGGTGCGTTAACCACTTCGCCACAACCGCCACTATCTGTAAAATGTCTAAAGCTATAATATTTGCAAAAGCAAATGGTGGCTTGGGACGGAATCGAACCGCCGACACAAGGATTTTCAGTCCTTTGCTCTACCGACTGAGCTACCAAGCCTTTATAAAAATGGCGGTCCCGACCGGGATCGAACCGGCGATCTCCTGCGTGACAGGCAGGCATGTTAACCGCTACACCACGGGACCATTTGGTTGCGGGGACAGGATTTGAACCTGCGACCTTCGGGTTATGAGCCCGACGAGCTACCAGACTGCTCCACCCCGCGATAATAATAATTAGTGCTGATTTGTTTTGCTGAAGATAAAAGAAATGGAGGAGGTAGAGGGATTCGAACCCCCGCGGGGTTTGACCCCCCTGTCGGTTTTCAAGACCGATCCCTTCAGCCGGACTTGGGTATACCTCCGTATGGAAAATAGAATGGTGGACCTTGTAGGACTCGAACCTACGACCGGACGGTTATGAGCCGTCTGCTCTAACCAACTGAGCTAAAGGTCCTTTTTTGGTAGCGGCGGAGGGAGTCGAACCCACGACCTCACGGGTATGAACCGTACGCTCTAGCCAGCTGAGCTACACCGCCCCAGGAACAAAGTCAATTACTTCTATTAAAATGGTGGAGCCTAGCGGGATCGAACCGCTGACCTCCTGCGTGCAAGGCAGGCGCTCTCCCAGCTGAGCTAAGGCCCCTTAAATCTGTGAAAATGGTCGGGAAGACAGGATTCGAACCTGCGACCCCTTGGTCCCAAACCAAGTGCTCTACCAAGCTGAGCTACTTCCCGTAATATGGCGCGCCCGATAGGAGTCGAACCCATAACCTTTTGATCCGTAGTCAAACGCTCTATCCAATTGAGCTACGGGCGCATATTAAATGTGTGTGGTGCCGAGGACCGGAATCGAACCGGTACGGTAGTCACCTACCGCAGGATTTTAAGTCCTGTGCGTCTGCCAGTTCCGCCACCCCGGCTTATTCAAAGAGCGGAAGACGGGATTCGAACCCGCGACCCCCACCTTGGCAAGGTGGTGTTCTACCACTGAACTACTTCCGCAATATCATGCGGGTGAAGGGACTCGAACCCCCACGTCAAAGACACTAGATCCTAAGTCTAGCGCGTCTGCCAATTCCGCCACACCCGCATATTAAGGAAAAATGGTGTGCCATGAAGGACTCGAACCTTCGACCCTCTGATTAAAAGTCAGATGCTCTACCGACTGAGCTAATGGCACAAATATAGTAAATCTGGTGGTGCCGGCGAGAGGACTTGAACCCCCAACCTACTGATTACAAGTCAGTTGCTCTACCAATTGAGCTACACCGGCATGTCCAAAAAAATCATATGGTGGAGGATGACGGGCTCGAACCGCCGACCCTCTGCTTGTAAGGCAGATGCTCTCCCAGCTGAGCTAATCCTCCGGGTTTAATTTTTGTCAGCAGCCTGGCAACGTCCTACTCTCACAGGGGGAAACCCCCAACTACCATCGGCGCTAAAGAGCTTAACTTCCGTGTTCGGCATGGGAACGGGTGTGACCTCTTTGCCATCATCACCAGACATAGTGACAAAAATTATTATACTATGAAATCCGAAGATTTCAAGCTTTTTTTTGATAGAAGTTATTCTTTCAAAACTGAATAACGTTTGATAACAAGATTCACGTGCAATTCACGCTTAGTTAGACTGTGGTTAAGTCCTCGAACGATTAGTATCTGTCAGCTCCACACGTCACCGCGCTTCCACCTCAGACCTATCAACCTGATCATCTTTCAGGGTTCTTACTCACAAATGTGATGGGAAATCTCATCTTGAGGGGGGCTTCATGCTTAGATGCTTTCAGCACTTATCCCTTCCGCACATAGCTACCCAGCGATGCCTTTGGCAAGACAACTGGTACACCAGCGGTGCGTCCATCCCGGTCCTCTCGTACTAAGGACAGCTCCTCTCAAATTTCCTGCGCCCACGACGGATAGGGACCGAACTGTCTCACGACGTTCTGAACCCAGCTCGCGTACCGCTTTAATGGGCGAACAGCCCAACCCTTGGGACCGACTACAGCCCCAGGATGCGATGAGCCGACATCGAGGTGCCAAACCTCCCCGTCGATGTGGACTCTTGGGGGAGATAAGCCTGTTATCCCCGGGGTAGCTTTTATCCGTTGAGCGATGGCCCTTCCATGCGGAACCACCGGATCACTAAGCCCGACTTTCGTCCCTGCTCGACTTGTAGGTCTCGCAGTCAAGCTCCCTTGTGCCTTTACACTCTGCGAATGATTTCCAACCATTCTGAGGGAACCTTTGGGCGCCTCCGTTACATTTTAGGAGGCGACCGCCCCAGTCAAACTGCCCGCCTGACACTGTCTCCCAGCCCGGTAAGGGCTGCGGGTTAGAATTTCAATACAGCAAGGGTAGTATCCCACCAATGCCTCCACCGAAGCTTGCGCTCCGGCTTCCAAGGCTCCTACCTATCCTGTACAAGCTGTACCAAAATTCAATATCAGGCTGCAGTAAAGCTCCACGGGGTCTTTCCGTCCTGTCGCGGGTAACCTGCATCTTCACAGGTACTATAATTTCACCGAGTCTCTCGTTGAGACAGTGCCCAGATCGTTACGCCTTTCGTGCGGGTCGGAACTTACCCGACAAGGAATTTCGCTACCTTAGGACCGTTATAGTTACGGCCGCCGTTTACTGGGGCTTCGGTTCAAAGCTTCGCTTGCGCTAACCTCTCCCCTTAACCTTCCAGCACCGGGCAGGCGTCAGCCCCTATACTTCGCCTTGCGGCTTCGCAGAGACCTGTGTTTTTGCTAAACAGTCGCCTGGGCCTATTCACTGCGGCTTTTCAGGGCTATTCACCCTAAAAAGCACCCCTTCTCCCGAAGTTACGGGGTCATTTTGCCGAGTTCCTTAACGAGAGTTCTCTCGCTCACCTTAGGATTCTCTCCTCGCCTACCTGTGTCGGTTTGCGGTACGGGCACCTCTCACCTCGCTAGAGGCTTTTCTTGGCAGTGTGGAATCAGGAACTTCGGTACTAAATTTCCCTCGCCATCACAGCTCAGCCTTATATGGGAAGCGGATTTGCCTACTTCCCGGCCTAACTGCTTGGACGCGCATATCCAACAGCGCGCTTGCCCTATCCTCCTGCGTCCCCCCATTGCTCAAATGGTGAGGAGGTGGTACAGGAATATCAACCTGTTGTCCATCGCCTACGCCTTTCGGCCTCGGCTTAGGTCCCGACTAACCCTGAGCGGACGAGCCTTCCTCAGGAAACCTTAGGCATTCGGTGGAGGGGATTCTCACCCCTCTTTCGCTACTCATACCGGCATTCTCACTTCTAAGCGCTCCACCAGTCCTTCCGGTCTGGCTTCGACGCCCTTAGAACGCTCTCCTACCACTGTTCGTAAGAACAGTCCGCAGCTTCGGTGATACGTTTAGCCCCGGTACATTTTCGGCGCAGAGTCACTCGACCAGTGAGCTATTACGCACTCTTTAAATGGTGGCTGCTTCTAAGCCAACATCCTGGTTGTCTAAGCAACTCCACATCCTTTTCCACTTAACGTATACTTTGGGACCTTAGCTGGCGGTCTGGGCTGTTTCCCTCTTGACTACGGATCTTATCACTCGCAGTCTGACTCCCGAGGAGCAAGTCTTTGGCATTCGGAGTTTGACTGAATTCGGTAACCCGATGAGGGCCCCTAGTCCAATCAGTGCTCTACCTCCAAGACTCTCATACTCGAGGCTAGCCCTAAAGCTATTTCGGAGAGAACCAGCTATCTCCAAGTTCGATTGGAATTTCTCCGCTACCCACACCTCATCCCCGCACTTTTCAACGTGCGTGGGTTCGGGCCTCCATTCAGTGTTACCTGAACTTCACCCTGGACATGGGTAGATCACCTGGTTTCGGGTCTACGACCACGTACTAATTCGCCCTATTCAGACTCGCTTTCGCTGCGGCTCCGTCTCATCAACTTAACCTTGCACGGGATCGTAACTCGCCGGTTCATTCTACAAAAGGCACGCCATCACCCGTTAACGGGCTCTGACTACTTGTAAGCACACGGTTTCAGGATCTTTTCACTCCCCTTCCGGGGTGCTTTTCACCTTTCCCTCACGGTACTGGTTCACTATCGGTCACTAGGTAGTATTTAGCCTTGGGAGATGGTCCTCCCGGATTCCGACGGGATTTCACGTGTCCCGCCGTACTCAGGATCCACTCTGGAGGGAACGAAGTTTCGACTACAGGGTTTTTACCTTCTATGACAGGCCTTTCCAGGCCGCTTCATCTACCCCGTTCCTTTGTAACTCCGTATAGAGTGTCCTACAACCCCAAGAGGCAAGCCTCTTGGTTTGGGCTGATTCCGTTTCGCTCGCCGCTACTTGGGAAATCGCATTTGCTTTCTCTTCCTCCGGGTACTTAGATGTTTCAGTTCCCCGGGTCTGCCTTCAGTACCCTATGTATTCAGGTAAAGATACTGTTCCATTACGAACAGTGGGTTTCCCCATTCGGAAATCTCTGGATCAAAGCTTACTTACAGCTCCCCAAAGCATATCGGTGTTAGTCCCGTCCTTCATCGGCTCCTAGTGCCAAGGCATCCACCGTGCGCCCTTCATAACTTAACCAAAATTGGTCAATCGTTTGTTTAGACTGTAAAGTCTAAGAAAATCACTATGGTAAGCGTAAATCTCAGTGAATTACTTGTTATCAATTACGTTATCCAGTTTTCAAAGAACAACCGGCAGATCAGAAATGATCGCCTTCTTTCATATAGAGAGAATGATCTCTCAAAACTAAACAAAAACCAAAAGCGACCTCATATCCTTAGAAAGGAGGTGATCCAGCCGCACCTTCCGATACGGCTACCTTGTTACGACTTCACCCCAATCATCTACCCCACCTTAGGCGGCTGGCTCCTTGCGGTTACCCCACCGACTTCGGGTGTTGCAAACTCTCGTGGTGTGACGGGCGGTGTGTACAAGGCCCGGGAACGTATTCACCGCGGCATGCTGATCCGCGATTACTAGCGATTCCAGCTTCATGCAGGCGAGTTGCAGCCTGCAATCCGAACTGAGAATGGTTTTATGGGATTGGCTAAACCTCGCGGTCTCGCAGCCCTTTGTACCATCCATTGTAGCACGTGTGTAGCCCAGGTCATAAGGGGCATGATGATTTGACGTCATCCCCACCTTCCTCCGGTTTGTCACCGGCAGTCACCTTAGAGTGCCCAACTGAATGCTGGCAACTAAGATCAAGGGTTGCGCTCGTTGCGGGACTTAACCCAACATCTCACGACACGAGCTGACGACAACCATGCACCACCTGTCACTTTGTCCCCCGAAGGGGAACCTTCTATCTCTAGAAGTGGCAAAGGATGTCAAGACCTGGTAAGGTTCTTCGCGTTGCTTCGAATTAAACCACATGCTCCACCGCTTGTGCGGGCCCCCGTCAATTCCTTTGAGTTTCAGTCTTGCGACCGTACTCCCCAGGCGGAGTGCTTAATGCGTTAGCTGCAGCACTAAAGGGCGGAAACCCTCTAACACTTAGCACTCATCGTTTACGGCGTGGACTACCAGGGTATCTAATCCTGTTCGCTCCCCACGCTTTCGCGCCTCAGCGTCAGTTACAGACCAGAGAGTCGCCTTCGCCACTGGTGTTCCTCCACATCTCTACGCATTTCACCGCTACACGTGGAATTCCACTCTCCTCTTCTGCACTCAAGTTTCCCAGTTTCCAATGACCCTCCCCGGTTGAGCCGGGGGCTTTCACATCAGACTTAAGAAACCGCCTGCGCGCGCTTTACGCCCAATAATTCCGGACAACGCTTGCCACCTACGTATTACCGCGGCTGCTGGCACGTAGTTAGCCGTGGCTTTCTGGTCAGGTACCGTCAAGGCGCCGGCAGTTACTCCGGCACTTGTTCTTCCCTGACAACAGAGTTTTACGATCCGAAAACCTTCATCACTCACGCGGCGTTGCTCCGTCAGACTTTCGTCCATTGCGGAAGATTCCCTACTGCTGCCTCCCGTAGGAGTCTGGGCCGTGTCTCAGTCCCAGTGTGGCCGATCACCCTCTCAGGTCGGCTACGCATCGTCGCCTTGGTGAGCCATTACCTCACCAACTAGCTAATGCGCCGCGGGCCCATCTGTAAGTGACAGCCGAAACCGTCTTTGAATGTCAAACCATGCGGTTTGACATAGTATCCGGTATTAGCTCCGGTTTCCCGGAGTTATCCCAGTCTTACAGGCAGGTTGCCCACGTGTTACTCACCCGTCCGCCGCTGACCTCCGAAGAGGTCCGCTCGACTTGCATGTATTAGGCACGCCGCCAGCGTTCGTCCTGAGCCAGGATCAAACTCTCCGAAGAAAATTTGTGACTCATAAATGTTGCTGACTTAAAAATTTAAAACGTTTGGTACGCTTTTGGTTTTGTTTAGTTTTCAAAGATCATTTTCGCTTCCTGCGAAGCTTTATTAGAATAACATTTCACCTTTTCAAAGTCAAGCGTTTTTTTTACTTTCCTTTTTCTCAGGCACCGTTGCTCTCACGCGTTTTTCGCGGCAACGAATAATAATATACCACGCTGTTTTCCCCATTGCAATAGCATTTTTATCTTTTTGCAAAAAAAATGTTATAAATGAAAACGCGCTGAAATCAGCGCGTTTCCAGATGACTTTTTGAATGCAGCAAATCCAGGAGTACTTGTTTAATTGATACAAATTCAGCTGAAGCGAAGAGTTGGTCCGTTCGCGACCGGCCGAAAGGAATGTCTATATGTTCAATGATCCTGCCAGGTCTCGGGGAAAACACGGCAATCCTGTCAGAAAGAAAAATCGCCTCATCCATATCATGAGTAATAAACAGGACCGTTTTCCCGGATGCCTCGCAAATTCTGATAAACCATTTCTGAAGCTTGTGTCTTGTCATGGCATCAAGCTTTCCAAAAGGCTCGTCCAATAATAGAAGTTCTTTGCCGCTCAAATAAGCCCGGAGGAAGTTCGCTCTCTGCCTCATCCCGCCAGAAAGCATGGAAGGGTAGTGTTGTTCAAATCCCTCAAGCCCAAACTGAGAAAAGAAAGATAGAGCTTCGGCACGCGCTTTTTCTTTCCCTGTCCCATGCAGCTCCAGCGGAAGTATGACATTATCAAGAATTGTTCTCCACGGAAACAGCACATCGCTTTGCGGCATATACCCGGCATGGCCTGTTTGATTCGTTATGTCTTTCCCCTTGTAATGAACAATTCCGCCGCTTGGCTTATTTACCCCTGCAATGATATCAAGAAGAGTGCTTTTGCCGCACCCGCTCGGACCAATGATGCTGACAAATTCCCCTTTTTCTACTATAAGATCAGATGGAAGCAGGACAGGCTGATCTTTCGAGTAAGTCTTGCTGACTCCTTTTAGTGTCAGCATGCTACTTTTCAGCCTCCGGAAGGAATTCATTTGTATAAGCCTCTGCCGGATCTATGTTTTCTTCAATCAGCTTTTGTTGATACATCCAGTCAGCATACCGTTCCCAAACTTCTTCTTTTTGAACGCCCCATTGCTTTGCATCACCCTGATACTGCTTGCTGAGCCACTTTTGGCTTTCCTTTGCAAGATCTTTATTTATTTCCGGTACATGCTTAATTAGAATATCTGCCGCTTCAATCGGCTTATCGATGGCAAACTCGTAACCTTTTGCGGTTGCCTGTACAAAAGCCTGTACCGTATCCTTTTCTTTTTTTATCTTTGTCTCGCTTGCAGCAAGTACAGGTGTATAGTAGTTCAATGCTGGATCAAGGTCTTTAAGATAGATGTAATTCAGTTCTATCCCCTTTCTTTTAGCTTCTATCCCGTCCCAGCCTTCAAAGATCCATTGAAAATCCGTATCCCGGCCGATTGATTTAAAGAAATCAGTTGCGCCAAGTGTGACATAATCGACTTTGCCAAAATCTGCGTCATCCTGGTTCATAACCGCACGAATCACAGCCTCTTCAGTAGGCGACCCCCATCCGCCGTACCGTTTCCCTTCAAAATCATCAGGCGAGACAATCTCTTCTTCCTTTAATGAAGCGAAAGCAGAAGTATTTTCCTGAATAATGGCCGCAATAGAAACGATCGGCACACCGGCTGACCGCGCATGTGTGATGTTTTCCTGGTGGCTGACCGCAAAATCGACTTCGCCAGATGCAACAATTTGATCTGCGCTGACTCCCTCGCCAGGTTCTACTATCTCAACTTCAAGACCCGCTTCTTTATAGAACCCTTTTTCAATCGCTGCATAAATGCCTGTATGATTTGTATTCGGAAACCAGTCCAGCATGACCTTCACTTTTTTTGCTTCTTCACTTGAGGCATTCTCAGCAGGAGCGCATCCTGTTAAAAGGATGGATGTGCTGAATAATATGACGAGCATTCTCCGCAGTTTTTTCATCGTATTCCTCCATGTCAGTTGTGTTTATTCGCTTTGTACTTCCAGGGCATCGCCGCTCTTGCCAGCAATTCAATGACTGCAAAAATAACCAGACTTAAAGCAACAATGACGATAATGATGGCAAATACCTTTTCTGTTAAAAAAGATTGAGAGGATCTAGTAAGGATAATTCCAAGGCCTTGACTCGCTCCCAGCCACTCTCCGATAACCGCTCCCATTACACTGTATGTTCCGGCTATCTTGAGCCCTGAGAAAAAATACGGCATGGAAGCAGGAATCTTCACCTTCAAGAAGAGCTGACGTTTATTCGCTCCCATGGTCTTCATCAGTTTGATCATATCCCTGTCTGCCTGACTGAATCCGTCTGCAAGATTAATGGCTATCGGAAAAAAGCAGACAAGTGCTGTTACGATGACCTTCGGCAAGATCCCGAATCCAAACCAGATAATCAGCAAAGGTGCCAGTGCAATAATTGGAACGGTCTGTGAAAGGACAAGGAGCGGTTCAACCGCTTTTCTGATCCAGAGGGAAAGGTCAATTAAAATGGCAATGGCCACTCCGGCAGCTGCTGCTATCAGGAGGCCGAGAACAGCTTCAGTAAGCGTCTGCAGAACGTGCACTCCGAGCGTTCCTCTCATTTCAAACAGGGTGATGAAAATGTCTGTAGGTTTTGGCAGGATCCACTTCTCAATTCGAAAAAGCACGACTGCCATCTCCCAGAGTAGAAGAAAAACGGCAAGAACGGCTGCAGGCAGCGCTATTCCTGATATAGATTCAGCGATATTTTTGGAGTTTTTCATCCATCGTTACTCCTTCAGCAGGGCGGTAATGAATTTTGATGTGCGTCATCACTTCACTTGCACCTGCCCCGATACAGGCATCCTGAGCCTGCTTGACAATTTCAAGCAGATGATTGAGTTCCCCCTCCATAACGGTCTCCATCGCGCCGACTTCATATTTGACACCTGACTGCTGCACAACTTCAATGGCTTTGTCGACAATCTCGTATGTATTTCCGTGTGCTGATTTCGGCAGTACTTGAAACGCAAGGTTTACACTGGACATCATGAATTCCTCCCTTTCTTTCTGTGAATCTCTTAGAAAATGCAAAAAAAGGCTGCCGGTTAGGGCAGCCTTAAGCATTCGCAAAGTTCATGGAAAATAGACTCTTTTCCTGTATCCCTCCGCTGGCATTACCCAGATCAGGTTAAAGGGTCGATACAAGAATCAGTATCCTCTCAGCCGAGTTCACTCAGCTCCCCTGCTTCTATAAGATTCATGGAAACTATAGCAAGTTTTACAAGACTTGTAAAGAAAGGAAAAATACTTTCCGCTATTTTCTGAAAAAAAATAGAATTTAGGCTTGTCGAATTTTGCAGTTTCCTGTATAGTAGTGTCTAAATCATATATCGCATTTGACCACTTGGGGAGCCGCCGGCTGAGAGTGAACGTTATGTTCTGACCCGTTGAACCTGTTAAGTTAAAGCTTACGTAGGGATGTGGCGATGGATTCAAGTGATAACCCAACCAAAGCAGTGCGTGGAAACCATCCGACATTCCCCGCATTGCTTTTTTCTATGGAGAAAAGGCCCCGGTCGAATGCCGAAAAGGGGTAAAATCATGCAAACAAATAAGCGCCTGGTTTTTTTATTGGAAGCAGCGATTCTTGCTGCAATCGCCTTTCTTTTAGATTTAGCGACAAGCTTTATCGGCAAAATGCCGCAGGGAGGATCGATTTCACTTGCAATGGTGCCCGTACTGATCATGGGATTTCGCCACGGTCTAAAAGGCGGACTGCTGACAGGCTTTCTCCTCGGACTGCTGCAGACGGTCATGGGCTATACGACCATTGTTCATCCTGTACAGGGTTTTCTGGATTACTTTGTCGCCTTTACAGCGGTTGGTGCCGGAGGTATTTTTTATAAGCAAATTCAGAACTCTCTCCATTCTTTAAACAAAGGGCGCCTGATTCTTTATGTCACACTTGCCGCTTTCCTTGGAAGCTTCCTGAGATTTGCAGCCCACACACTCGCAGGCGCTGTCTTTTTCGCTGAGTTTGCAGGAGATCAGCCGGTGCTTCTTTATTCAGCAGGGTACAATGCATCCTACATGATTCCGACATTTATCATCTGTACGATCATTCTTGTGCTGATGCTGCTGACATCAAAAGCGCTGATAGTAAATAGAAAATAGAGAAAAGCACCGGAAATCCGGTGCTTTTTATCATAATCTCTTCTTTTTCAGCATGTATTAGTAGTAATAGATTTCCTATTGGAGGCCATGAAATGAATCTCACATACTCACTCATGTTGTTTGCCTTTTTTCTATCCATCTTTCATTTTCTGTATGGCTACTTTGAAGCGCTGCGGATCAGCGGCGAAGATGGCCCTGTCAGAGGTTGGTCGGTTGTTTTTTCATTTCCGCTCGGATTTGTTTTTGCCTATTTTGCAGCAGTTTTTAACCAGCAAATCTGAACAAAAGCGCAAGCGCCAAGGCCCGCTCCGATAGGCAGATAAGAATCCGGCGGAAAAGTCCGGTTTTGACTTTTTTGACGGATTTGTTCTGACAGAGGATCTAGGCGCTGGAGCTTGCCGTTGATAACTTTGTTATGTTATCAACAGCCTTTTATTTTTTATAATTCCTTTAACAAAAAGTAGAACCCGGCATATGTCTGCCGGGTCTTTTTGATGCCTCTGGCGGGATTCGAACCCGCACTCCTTTCGTAAGCATAGGCTAAGGGGAACACGCTTCCCTACGGATTTTCACCGGCAGGAATTTCACCTGCCTCAGCATAGTTGCTTTTCGGTGCTTCTGAAACCTTTGCCTTGCGACCCGGTTCTACTGTTTTCCGGCGCTCTTCCCTTCTAGAGCTACAGAGGCTTATTAAGAGTCTCTGTTTTCACAGAAACTCCCGCAAGAGTTTACAGCAGCTCTTCTATTAAACTCTCAACATACTCGTTCATGTTCCCAAATGTATATCCTGTCATTTGTGCTTTTGTCACATCCAGCGTCCAGTCACCCGGAAGACCGTACGGGGAAGCATTTTCTTCTTCCCCTGTAATGACTGCGGCTTTGTCTGCAGCACTTTCAATCTTGCCGATCAGTTCCCTCAGGGAAAGATTGTCTTCAAACGCTATATTATACGCTCCTGTCAGCTTTTCTTTTCCTATATGTAAAAGAAAACCTGCAGCGTCTTCAGATGAAGTGAAGCTGAAAGAAACATTGTCATTTTTCGCGCCAATTGGCTCTTCCCTTTTCACTTTGTCTACATGAAATAAAAAGCGCTCGGTGTAATCATCGGTTCCGATAACCAGAGCAGGCCTGACTGCTGCAACAGGCACTTTTGCATTCTGGAACAGATAAGCTTCGGCACCGCGCTTTGCCTCCTGATAACCGGTCATTCCCCCGTATTCCTTGCGGTCTTTAAACGTCGGTTCGAACGAGAGCGGGTTAAAATCCGTTTCCCTTCGTCCTTTGCCGAATTCATAGACTGCCATTGTTGATGTAAAGATGTAATGCCCTACTTTATCTTCGAGAGCCTCATAAGCGGTTTTGGCTTCGAGCGGGGAGAAACAGGACTGATCATAGACAGCGTCCCATTGCCTTCCTTCAAAAGCCCGGGTCATTGATTCTTTCTTTTCCCGGTCAATGACAAGGCGCTCGACCCTGTCTCCAAAATCATCCCGGGTTCTGCCTCTTGTTGCGACCGTCACAACCACTCCCTCCTCGAGCAGTTTATGAACAAGCCTCTTCCCAAAAAACTGTGTCCCACCTAGTATTAACGCGGTTTTCAATGTATTTCCCTCTTTCATTATGTATTCAGCCTCGCTGACAAATCCTTGAGATTCCAGCCGTATGCCGTCTCCGGATGATCGGTACCTTCAATCGCGTATGTATCCTCTCCCACTTTTTCAGGGCTGTAGCGCTCATAGAATCCCTTTGACGGGTTGGCATTCATCACCCACAGCATCATCGTTTGATAGTTCAGGTTCATCAGCTCCTCTGCTGCCGCACGAACCAGTCTCTTTCCAACACCTGCACCTTGTGCTTCTTTCAGAAGATAGATGGCGTATAATTCGCCATCATAGCCGAATTCCTGAGATCTGGACGGACCAAATCCCGCAAACCCGACAATTTTGCCCTCTTCATCTTCTGCAACGAACACAGTATCCGGATTTATACTGCGCCAGATTTTCTCTTTGCTTTCGTAAGTCAGACTATTTAAAAATGAATCTGCTACGATTCCCTTATAGGTTGTCCGCCAGCTGTCGACGTGCACAATCGCAATTTGCTTTGCATCTTCTCTGGCAGCTTTTCTTATCAGTACCTTCATTTTTCAACACTCCTTGCTGATGAAAATTCGACAACATTCAATAAAAACCCTGTTTCAAAAGGAGTTTCTTTTTTTGCAGAGAATAAGTTTACTAGACCAAATCAATTGGAGGCCTACAGTGAAAATCGTACTTCATGCCGTCCTGTCCATTCTTTATATCGTGTACTTCACCGCTGTCTTTTACGTTTTGTTTCTTTTTTTAAATATCCCGGCGTCTGTGATTTCCGGGACCATTATATGCCTGCTGCTCCTTGGCCTCTTTATCTATTCCGTCTACGAAATGATTCACAGCAAAGAACGGAATCTTCTTTTTTTCAGAGGGCTGTCAGGAACAATCGCCCTTTCGGTAACAAGCATCAGCCTGATCATTACGCTGTTTTTCGTTGTGCTGATGAACATTATGACCACTCATGTAAATTACCAGAGCATCAGCCCGCGCGAAAAATTCGAATTCCAGGTCAATGCCTTCCTGCCGGTTGATCCTTACCAAGAATACAAAGACAAGGCACTGACAAAAACAATCTCACATTTAACTGTCTTTTACCCGTCACTGAAGAAAAAGGATCTTGAGCTAGTAGAAAATGAATATAAACAGGCAAGAGAAATAAGCACGCGCCTGCTCGGCGAGATTGAGGATCAGCCAATAGACCTTCTTCTCTTAGACGAATCGCCTGACTCTCTGCACGAGCTTGATTATCTGGATTATATGGGTTTCTACGACCACAATAAAAAAACGATGGCTGTTGTCATTCCGGATGAATACAATGCCTCATCTCCTGTTGTGATTGAAACGTTTTACCACGAGTATTCTCATTATTATTTAGAAAAGACACTGGAGAAGCTCAGCATTGAGCCTTACAAAATCCCGATCTGGTTTAATGAAGGACTGGCTGAATACGCGGGGTATAACGGGAAAGAGGTGCTCATCCCCCTGCAGACTACCGTTTCTTTCTACGATCTCATCAATCCGGGAGACTGGGCAAATGCCCTTGAAAAAAGCACGGAAGCTGACATTTATACTCAAAGCTATTATGCGGTAAAGATGCTTGCCGATGAATTTGGAGAAGAGATCATCCTCCAGCTGCTGAAGGAAACAAAAGCGGCCGGAAGCTTTGAAGAAGCCCTTAAAAATAAAACCGGATATACGTATGAAGAGTTAGAAAGAAAATTAAAAGAGCAATAAAATGGAAAGAGCACCAGGGAACAGCCCGGGTGCTCTTTTCCGTTTTACACGGCTTGTTGTTCAGGAATTTCCGCTCCTGTTTTTTTCTCAGTCATAAAAAGAAGCACACCGGCAACAATGATTGCCCCACCAATCACCTGCGTAAGGAGAACCGTCTCAGCCAAAAAGAAATAGGCCAGGATAATCGAGCCCACCGGTTCGAACAGAATGGCGACCGAGATGACATTTGTCGAAATCCACTTCAGCGACCAGTTAAACAGCGAATGCCCAAGCAGGGTCGGGACTGCCGCAAGCAGAAGAAAATATATCCAGTCCTGCTGCGGATAGCCGCCGAGCGGATACTTCAGAGCCAGACAGTAGATTAGAAGTGTCACGGAGCTTACGGCATAGACGATGAACGTATATAGCGTCAGAGAGTGCCTTTTCCTCACTCCCTGGCCAAAAAGAAGGTACGCCGTGACCATCGCACAGGCTGCCAGAGCAAGAAAGTCTCCGAACAGAGCAAGACCGCTGATTCTGAAATCTCCCCAGCTGATAACAGCACTGCCGGCAATCGCCAGCAGGGCACTGATTACTCCCCTGATCGAAACCCTTTCTTTAAAAAAGAAATACGTTCCGATAAAAGCAAACAGCGGCTGCAGCGTTACGAGAACAACCGAGCTTGCCACAGACGTGTAGTTCAGAGATTCAAACCAGAGGATAAAATGAAAGGCAAGCAGCACTCCGGCCAGAGCGGAATAGCTCCAGTCTTTCCGTGACATCGTCTTTAGCTGCGGTAGACATTTTGCCAGAAAAAGAGGCAGAACAAGCAGCGTGGAAAAAAAGAGCCTGTAAAAGGCAATAACCGGCGCAGGAGCAGATGTCAGTTTTACAAAGATAGCGGATGTTGAAACAGCCGCAACCCCCACAGCAAGTGCGATATATGGATACAAAGTGGTTTTATTCATGTTTTTTCTCCTTCACCATTCACTCATTTCCATTATACTGCATGATGGACCCGGCAATTTGCAGAATATTATTTTCAAAACTTTCAAAAAATAGTTATAATGAAAGCGTAACCATTTTAATGTTCCGGGAGGTCCTATGCAATCACTTAAAAACAAAACCATCGGCCAATTATTGAAAGACACTGTTTCTGCATACGGAAATAGAGATGCAGTCGTCTATTCAAAGGAAAACATCCGCTATACCTATGATGAGTTCTATCGCGAGACAACTAAACTCGCAAAAGCGTTAATCGGACTCGGCGTAAAAAAAGGCGAAAACATTGCCATATGGGCTACGAATGTTCCTGAATGGCTGCTCCTTCAGTTTGCATCTGCCCGCATTGGGGCCGTGCTTGTCACTGTCAACACCAGCTATCAAAGCAGTGAACTCAAGTATTTGCTGCAGCAGTCAGACTCTGCCGCTCTCTTTCTGATTGACGGCTATAAAGGAACATCTTACGTTGATCTGATCCGCTCCATCACGACTGAAACCTCTTCAGAAAACAGCTCACAGCCTGCACTCCCTTACTTGAAGAATCTCATTTACATAGGACAGAATGAAGCACCGGAGGGAATGCTCAGCTGGAACGACCTTCTCCTCCGCGGCATGAAAGTGACCGATGAAGAACTTGCAGAACGTGAGAGCCTGCTCACACCTGAAGGCGTTATAAATATGCAGTATACGTCAGGTACAACCGGTTTTCCGAAAGGTGTTATGCTGACGCACCATAATATCGTCAACAACGGGTTTTTGGTGGCAAGTTCGATGAATTTGACCCATGAAGACCGCCTGTGTATTCCTGTCCCGTTTTTCCACTGCTTCGGCTGCGTTCTCGGCGTGCTTGCCTGCGTTTCGGTCGGGGCGGCTATGGTTCCGATTGTGGAATTCGATCCTGACCTTGTTCTTCAGACGGTCGAGAAAGAAAAATGCACCGGGCTGCATGGCGTGCCAACGATGTTTATCGCGGAGCTGAACTCTCCAAATTTCAAAAAATACGATCTCTCCACTTTAAGAACAGGCATTATGGCTGGCTCCACCTGTCCGATTGAAGTGATGAAAAAAGTAATGAACGACATGGGCATGTCTGAAATCACAATCGCCTACGGACAAACAGAAGCCTCACCCGTTATCACGCAGACGACTGTAACAGATTCCATTGAACGCAAAGTGGAAACGGTGGGCAAGGCACATCCGCATGTGGAAGTGAAAATTATTGATCCCGTTACAGGAGAAGAGGCGCCAAGAGGCGTGCAGGGCGAGCTTTGCACAAGAGGGTATCTTGTCATGAAAGGCTATTACAAAATGCCGGAGGCTACTGAGGAAGCTATCGATAAACAAGGCTGGCTTCATACCGGCGATCTGGCAACAATGGATGAGCACGGCTATATTGTCATCACCGGACGCCTAAAGGATATGGTTATCCGCGGGGGCGAGAATGTCTATCCTCGTGAAATTGAAGAGTTCCTTTACCGTCACGAAGACATTATGGACGTTCAGGTGATTGGCGTTCCTGATGAAAAATATGGAGAAAGAGTGGCAGCCTGCATCGTTTTAAAAGAAGGCGCAGCACTTACTGCTGATGACGTAAAAGCCTTCTGCAGAGGACAGCTTTCCCATTATAAAATCCCTGAATACTACACCTTTGTCAAAGACTATCCAATGACCGCTTCAGGAAAAATCCAGAAATACAAACTCAGGGAGCAAGTGAAAAACGAATTGGCAAGGGAACTGTCTGAGAAAAGCTGAAAAGAGATTTCCTGCAGGCAAGTTTGATAGAATAACGGCAGAAGGGAGAGATCACCATGCTCGACTATACATTGAACGTAAGAGAAGAACTGATCAGAGAAACAGAACAAATGACAGATGAACAGCTGAACATGAAACCCTCAAAGGATGTCTGGAGCCCTGGACAGATTCTCGACCATCTGTATCTGATGGAAACCGTCATCACAGGCGGCCTCAAGCACGTATTGATGAACGGCGAGAAAAAAGAGGCCTCTGAAAAACCGCTCCAACTGGTCATTGACCGCTCACGTAAAGTGCCGGCACCTGAAAACCTGAAGCCGGCAGAAGGCCCATTTTCAAAAGAAGAGCTATTCTCAAAGCTTGACCGCTCGCGGCGTGAACTCATCAACTTTGCAGAAACAGCTCCTGAACAGGAACTTGAAGAAAAGGTGATGAAGCATCCGCATCTCGGAGACCTTTCTCTCAAGCAATGGATCGAATTCATCGGCTATCATGAAAAAAGACATCTCCTTCAGCTGCTCGAAGTGCGGAGTGCAGTTTCCTAAAAGAGAGACTTCTACAGAAACGTAAAAAAAGCGCAGACACCGTCTGCGCTTTTTTGGTTCGCGATTATGTGTCACAGGAAAAATAGATTAATAAGACTATGTAAATTTTCATTCTTTTCACTCATAACAGCCCCAATCACAACCATTAATGGTATTATTTAATAGGTATTACTTACATAAAAGGAGCTTGAAACTGTGAAGAAAGGACTTAAAATTGCAGCTGCAGCTGTCATGGTGATGCTTGCGGCCGGGGTCATCGGCGTCTGGACAATGGTTTACTTGAAAAACACCAGTGCTGAAGAAAATTCTACCGCCGCTGAAACCAACTGGCGCCCTCAGCAAGTGCAGGATTATGGGGACACAGAAAATCCGGAATACACTGATGCAGGTGAATTCATCAAAAAATTTCATGAGTTCTACAATCAAACAACCGGCTGGGACAGAATTCAGGAATTGAACATGCCAGACCAAATTGCCCGCGCGGAAGCAGCCAAGGCCTATGCCGGCCATTTCATTCCGCTGACGGAAGATCCTGCTCTAAAAAACGATCTTGAAGCCATCATCATGCATGCCGACAGTGTTATCGCAGGAAACGCTGAGACCGTCCTGACTCTTCATCGTTATTTTCATGATTTAGATATTGCTGTAAACGGATATGTCCATGAGCAAATTTTCGGAGTCACCGAAAGCAAATAAAAAACAGTCAAAACTTTTTTCGTTTTGACTGTTTTTTCTATTGCAACATAGTGAATCACGGAGTATAATTTAGTATATCGCCAGAAACAACTGGCACTAATTTTATACGGGGCATTAGCTCAGCTGGGAGAGCGCTACGCTGGCAGCGTAGAGGTCATCGGTTCGATCCCGTTATGCTCCATATCCGGAAACCCTTGTGTATCAAGGGTTTCTTTTTTATGCATTTTTTCACAAACAGAAAAGACAGCAAGCACACTATGCGCTCTCTGCCTTTAATATTCGTTTCTTCTCTTAAAACTTAAACTTCTTCAATTCTTCCTGAAGCTCTCCCGCAATATGACTCAGTGAGGCGGCAGAAGCAGAAACTTCCTGCATGGCTGTCAATTGTTCTTTTGAGGACACTGCAGCGTTTTGCGAATTTAAGGATGTATCTGTTGCTGCGTTTGCAAGCGAATGGATTCTTCCGTTTACGTGCTTTGAGTCACCCGCCATTTTCTTTGCGGATCTTGAAACTTCTTCGATTTTTTCTGAGACCAGGTGAATGGAAGCGATGATATTTTTAAATGCATGTCCGGCCTCATTCATCGCATCCGTCCCTTTTTTCACTTCGCCTTCACCTTGTGCCATAGACGAGATTGCTGTACTTGCATCGTTTTGAATGTGGCCGATTAATTCATCTATTTGATCGGCTGATTCTTTCGACTGCTCGGCAAGCTTCCTTACTTCATCAGCAACAATGGCAAATCCCCGTCCGTGTTCTCCTGCACGAGCAGCTTCAATTGCAGCGTTCAAAGATAACAGGTTTGTCTGCTCTGCAATCCCTGTAATCATCTCGGCTATTTTCCCGATTTCTTTTGAACGGTTTCCTAAATTAGATAAAAGGTGTGATGTCGTTGCAACAGATGTCTGGATGGCCCCCATTTGCTCAACGGCTTTGTCTACAAGAATATTACCGTCAGAAGCCTGTTTCGCTGCGGTCTGCGACTCTCTGGAAACATCTTCGGATGATTCGGCAATCTGGTAAACTCCTTTCGCCATTTCCTCCATCGACCGCACAGATTCATTGGCACTTTCAGAAGAGGTGTTGGCATCTTCGGCAATTCCCTGAATTGTTGCCGTTACTTGCAGGGCAGACGCGGAAGAATGCTCTGCTGATGCGTCGAGCTGCTGAGAGGCTGCCGCTACCTGTCCTGATGTGTCTGAGACTCTCTGCATAAACGCCTTTAAATTGACCGACATTGTATTTGAAGCCACAATGAGGCGGCCGATTTCATCCTGGGACTGCGTCTGAATAAGATCGCCTTTGAGGTCTCCTTTAGAGATGGTTTCGAGTCTGTCCACGATGAGGGCAGCAGCCTTTGAAATTCCATTGGCATTTAAAAGACCAATAATGAGAGCTGCTGCAAAAGCGATCACAGAAGCAATAACAATGATTATTTTAGATTGGTTTGAAGACTCAATCGTTTCAGATGTCTGATCACTTGTAATCTTATTTTGTATTTTTACAACTTCTGCCCAAGCATCAATCGCTTCCTGACTGTACGGGAGACATTTCTCCTCCATCAGCTGCAGGGCTTTCTCTCGTTCTCCGCTGTCATATAGAGGGATAATTTCTTCAGTAACTAGCGTCCTCCATTTGATCGTCTTTTCATCCGCTTCCGAGAGAGCAGATTCCACTTCTTTTGAAATCTTTCCGTTTTGGATAGCCTCTTGCAATACTTTTTCGGTTTCGATCGCTTTTTCCGTTTCGTCTAAAAATTGCTTTTTGAACTCTCCCCTGTCAAATAAAATATAATCACGCGCAATTTTTGCCCTGTACGCCACGCTGAATGTCATCGAATTTGAAGATTCCAGAAACGCCAAATCATTTGCGGTGATTTCCTCTACATCATCAGAGATCCGGTTTATCGTCAGATAACTGAACACGGCAATGATGACCAATAATAGCAAAACAATCGCATAGCTCATTAAGATTTTCCACTTTATACTCTTCATTTTTTCCCCCTTTTACCTTCATGCTTACCCTTACTCAATGCTTTTTCTATTTCAGTCCATCAGTCCTGTCTGTGCTGGCCGGTTGCGCTACTTGCTCCCGATCGTTAAAGCGCCCAATTATAAACGATCAATCTCTGCATTCCATTTATTACTTTATACCTATATTATCGGACGTAAAAATCCTCTATTTAGCGGGCAGCGCGTAAAAGCATAAAAAATTCTGAAATTAGTTAAGGCAGTTTTGAACCTGAGGGTAAAATTGAAGCAAAAGGGGAGGACGGCTATAAAGTGCCGTCCCCAGTTAGAAGAGATAATCCGATGTTTCTAGTTAAACGACTTTCTTGAAAACTCTTGTAATCTTTTATTGCCAAGCTCAGCTACATACAAATTCCCGCTCTCATCAACAGCAATATCATGCGGAATTTTCATCTGGCCTTCTTTGCTGCCCCATGTGCCGAATCGCTCCAGTATTGTTCCTTGTTTGTCTAAGACAATGACCCCGCTTGTAAAGTTTTCTTCTGCGCCGTTCAGGGAATCACCGCCGTCAACAACGTAAATGTTTCCGTCACTCGCAGCTTCTACACCAAACGGCCTGCCGATCTCCGGCATGTCCCAGCGGTCAAGATACTGTCCATTTTTATCAAATACCTGTATGCGTGCATTGCTTCGGTCTGCGACATAGATTCTGCCTTCGCTGTCGCTGCTGATTCCGTGCGGCAGGTTGAATTCTCCCGGCTCGTCTCCATGCTGATTAATCTGCCATTCCAGTTTTCCTTCTTTATCAAATTTAGCTATTCTCCGGTTTCTGTAGCCGTCCGAAACAGCGAATGAGCCGTCATCCATGACCGTTACATCTGTAGGGCGCGCAAATGTGTATTCGTCCATGAAAACAGGAAAGTTTGGAAGCACATTTCGAATGCGGAGACTCCATTCCATACCCGTCCGGTACTCATTTCCGAATGATTGCATAAGCTTACCTTCCGGACTCAATTTAAAAACCTTATTTAAAGAAACGTCTGTCACCCAGATGTTATCCTCGCTGTCGATTTCAAGACCATGCGGAGATTTGAACATGCCTTCTCCCAAAGTTCTCTTAACTTTTTTTGTTTTTCCGTCCAAAACGACAATCGTTGGTTCTTTAATAAAATCTTTTCCGCTGTACTCTCCGCTTGCTCTGTGAAAATAGTAAATATCTCCTTCAGAGTTAACCGCCACACCGCTTGCTTCACCAGCTGCGCTTTTCTCTTCGGGCGTTTTCGGCCAGAGAACTTCAGCTGAGTAAGTTTTTGTTTCCGGTATTTCAACCGGCTTTTCTTTAAAAATAACGTCTGATCCTCCCTGGCTGAACCATACGATTAATCCTGTGATGCTGAGTGCTGCCAAAAAGAACGAGTTCTTTTTATTCATTTGAAATATTCCTCCATATAAAATAGTAGTGCTTATCTCTTTGCACAGCCTATGATATCGCGGAATACAGCTTCCTGAAACGGACGCGGGATTGAACCGTTCTAAGACCTGAGTTGCAGAGAATAAAAAAATGCCCTCCTCATAAAGAGAAGAGCACTTTCATATTACTCAAATGACGTATGTTTTGTTTTCCATTTTTCCAGCGCAATAAACAGCCAAAAGGAATAGATTCCAAGAGTAATAATGCATAGGAACCACCATTTTATCCAATTGCCGAATAATCCTATTGCAGTTCCGTGAAATCTTAGGCGCTTGCCGTTAATAACAGTATGCCGTGCCTTCCAGCTTAAAATCATAGTAATAGACCAAGGATAACAAATACCAAATGTACACACTGTTACTAGCAAACCAAGCAAAGACCAACCGATGTATTGAAACAGTCCGCCATCAAAATATGAGGCTTCTTTATGTGATGCTGCATTCACCGGCTGACTTACATAAGCTTCTGTACTCAAGACTTTACACCCCCTCCTTTTAGACTAGAACATTGTAACATAATAGGATATTATTTCCTTGTTAAATAAATTTTCTAACAAATGAATCTGCTTATGGCTTTATAAGGTCTAATAAAAAAACGTGCAGAGAAGAGTTAAAACACGACTCCTCTGCACGATGCATTTTTAAAGTAAAGCTTTAGTAAGTTTACTTTATGCCGTTTCCTTCAAAGTTAATAAGCTCCCAATCCTGAAACTCCCCTCCCCCTGCATTCTGGATTTCTGCAATTGTTCCATCCTCGGGCCGGTTGTTCTTAACGCCCATTACTTTACCGCTGTTGACAGCACTGAAGCGATAGGTTCCATCCCACTGATCTGTAATTTTCCATTGCTGGTTGCCGTAGCCAAAATACTCCCATATTTGCACATCATCTCCGGCGGTGACTCCTGAAGCATCCAGCACAAACTTGCTGTCGCCTGCGTGAACTTTATAAGCCCCCGGTGCGGCATTTTCTATTTTCCATACATGTTCCCCGCCCGGCTGAAGTCTTGTTTTAGATCCATTTCCCTTTCCTTCCGGTACAAGGAATTTCCCGCTTGTCCTCTCGGCGATTTTAAAGGAAGCGGTGCTCTCGATAATGGTTCTGCCGGCAATTTTCCCATTTGCAGCCGATGCAGTAATGATGCTTCGTCCGTGGCCTGTCATACGGATTTCTGCACTGTCATCATCCGTTTTTTCAATTTCTGCTGCATCAGGATTACTTGAATGCCATTTCAGTTTTTGATGCTTGCCTGTTACGGATGCAGAAAGCTTATGCACACCTCCAACCGGAAGGGTCATTTTTTGATGATCCATGACGACTGCGGCAGAACCATCGCCTTCCTTCCAGACCCCTTTTAACGGGTACACATCAAGGGAAACAATTTTCACGCTCCCGCCTTTGGTGTAAAAACTCATCCCATCACTTGCCCCGTCCGGAAAGATAACATTGGAGAAAACGGCCGCGCCGTCGTTTACGAACACCTCAACAGAAGACTCATCTACAAAAATGTTTACTTTCACCCGTTTGTTCTCAGGTTCAGCACTAGTTTCATGATAAGTGGAGAACTTGTCAGAGAAGCTGACGTCTCCAGATTGAGACCGGTCAAAGAACATGATGCCTTCTGAAGCCTTGTAGCCTGCAGCCGTTTTTTGAGAGCCCGATTCTCTCAGCCCGAATCCGAATTCTGCCTTGCTGTTCTCAGGCAGTTCTATTTCTGCTTTGATTTCATACGATGTGGCTTTGATGCCCGCCAGTAGATTTGCATCTCCAGGCTTTACAGTCTTATCGCTCCAAGAGAAACCTGCGCCTCTTAACTGCTCCAGCTCTCCAACCGGTTTCTGGAACAATCTTACACCTTCTCCCGGCACGGTTTTGAGCGTCAGTTCACGCGGAATCGACATTTGCCCTTTCCACGGTGATGTCGGAAAAGCGAAGGGATAATCCCAGTTGCTCATCCAGCCGAGTGAGATTCTGCGCCCGTCCTCTTCCGGAATATCCGCAAACGACATCGCCGCATACATTTCCTTGCCGAACTCGTTTTTCAGCACTTTTCCAGCGGGATTATCGCTCTCAAAACGATTTCCGTCAAAGGTCCCCGTAAAATATTCCGAATCTGATCCGCCTGTTTTCGGATTGGCACCGGTACTGATGGACAGCACCCATTTCTTTTTGGACGGATCTCCGTCTACCGGCAGCTGAAAGAAATCCGGACATTCCCACACTCCCCCTCTGACGTAGTCCCCATAGCCAAATGATTCAATCATCTCCCAGTCCAGAAGATTTTGAGAGGTAAAGAAACGGATATGATCTCCTCCGGAAATGACCATCACCCACTGATTATGCTCCCCGTCCCATACAACTTTCGGATCTCTGAAATCCCAGCCTTCTCCGCCATAGAATTCCCCTATATTCGGGATAATCGGATTTCCGTCATAAAATTCCCACGTACGGCCTTTATCTTGGCTGTAGGCAACGCCGACCTTCTGATCTCCATTGTGTTTTTCAGGATTAAAGGAGGTATAGAAGGCAATCAGTCCGGAACCTTCCTTATCAAATAATCCGGAGGCATTCGTTTTATCAACTACTGCCGACCCTGACCAGGCGTGCCCCATTTCATTCCAGGGAATAGCAATCGGGAGCCTTTTCCAGTGAACAAGGTCCGTGCTGACCGCATGTGCCCACTTTCCGCCGTCCTGATGAAAAAGATGATACTCTCCCTCATAGTAAACAAGGCCATTTGGATCGCTTGCATAGCCCCTTGCCTGTGTAAAGTGATACTGCGGTCGGTAAAGCTCAGAATAATACGTGTCATGCTGTTCTCCGTATACATGCTGGAAAAAGGCTGTGCCGTTGTATACATTTAATCCATATTTTCCGCTTGAATAGGCTGAGTCTGTTACGGAAATAGCCGGATCAGCATATCCGTCAAAATAAATTTTCAAATGATCTCCCGCTGCATGAACCTCAACATGATAGAGTTTACCAGGCTCTAAATCCCTGTCCGCTATGCCAAGGGTACGGTCTCCTTTCAAATCGAGCAGACGAATTCGGTTCAGATTGGGATCCAGAGTCAGCATGTACCCTTCACTGACATCCCCTTTTCCTCTGAAAATAAGGCCAGCCGATGCATAGGGCGTCTTTGCATCCAGTTTCAGATCAGCCTCAAGAACAAAATCATCCCCTTCTGTTTCAGCCATACGGAAGGCATTTTCTTCTGGCAGGCTCGTTCCTCCAACACCTTCAAGATGAGGAGCCCATTCTCCATTGACCGGCTGCCATCCCTCAAGGTTGGACTGAAGATCACTCAGGTGACTATTTTGAAAGACGGCATGTCCGACGGCATGAAAGCCCAAAAATCCATTTGAATATGAATCATCTTCAGCATCTATAACCGGCTTTCCTGCGTTTTGCCAAAATACCTGCAGGGAAGAGCCCTCTGCTTTGACCTTTACGTGATAAAGCGTTTCATGGTCAATCGTTACCTGTTTTTCCTCAAGAATCTTTTTCTTCTGAACGTCTATAAGCTGCAGCCTATTTTTTTCGGCATCAGCCTTTACCTGATAGGCTTTTGTGCCGGTTTTGTCTGATCTGATAAGCAGGGAGGCGGCTGCATGTTTATCTTTTATCAGCAAATCCGATTCAAAGGTGAAATCTTTAGAAGAAACCGATGAAACGGAAGAGAGGTCCTCTCCCTGTCCCGGTAATGCTTCCAGCCCGTCAGGTCCAGCCTGCCACTTTCCTTTTTTCATTAAGAGGCCCGTCAGGTTTGTCCGTATTTCGTGCAGCTTCACTTTGCTGAAAAGTATATTTCCGTTCTCTGCCTGAAATCCTGCATAGCCCTTTGAAAAGCGGTAGTCAGTAACCTCCAGAACGGTTCTCCCGTTTACGGAAACTGTTATGTACGGGCCATCTGCCACTGTTTTAACGTTGATAGCTGCTGAATGTTTTAGTTTTAGCGGAACAGTTCTTAACGCGCGGCCTTGATTCAGCGTTCCAAGTGATACGGTTTCTTTTTTTGCATCAAGGCTCACTTTATACCCTTCTGTCCCTGTTTCATTTGCTCGCAGAACAAGGGATGCTGCACTTTTTTTCTCAAGCTTCACTGTTGCTTCATACTCAAGATAACCGGACGTTTCTGAATCTGATAAAAGGAGAGCCGGCTGTTTTGCCGCACTTCCCCTTAGCGATCCATCTGAATTCTTTGTCCAGCTTCCTGACAAAGCTGAGTATCCGAAAATGGCTGTATTCCTCTCGGTAGCTCTTCCTTTGAACTCTTGCATGGAAAAAGCAGAAAATAACAAAGCAGCTGCTGCTGCCAGTTTGAGAAGTGTTCTTTTTTTCATTTTATCCATCCCCTCCCAGTAATTATTAAGCGCTTACATTATTTCTTTTAAAAAAACGGGACGTAATTATCCAATCCCGTTAGCTGCTGATAATCTTTTGACGGTTTCAATTGAAGGCATTGCAGTAATGGCTCCAATCTTTGTACAGACCGCGGCTCCCGCCAGATTGCTGAAGGCCGTCATTCTTTTTACTGCTGCCATGTCAGAAGCCGCTTCCCTCGGATTCCCCTTGTCTGCAAGCTGATAAAGAAACGCGCCGACAAAGGCGTCTCCGGCACCCGTGGAATCGACCGACTTTACCTTAATACTTGAAACAGCGGCTCTTTCTTTCCGGTTCGAAACTACGGTTCCTGCACTTCCTAATGTAACGGCAATCAGCCCGCTGCAGGACTTGTGCAGTGCATCGAGGCCTGCCTGAATACTTTCTTCCCCTGAAATCAGCGCCAATTCCTCTCCGCTCATTTTGATAAAGTCAGCGAGTTTCAAGGCCTCTTGAACAAGATTGATAAACAGGGTTTCTCTTCCTTTCCACAAATCTTGTCTGTAGTTTGGATCGAACGAAATGAATTTCCCCCCGCCCTTTGCTTTTCCCATCAAATCCAAGTACATGGAACGCAGCGGTTCTTCCAGCAGGGCTGTCGCCGAACCAAAATGGTGGATTGACGCCTGATTCCACTTTTCTTCATTTATATCGCGCTCCGTTAAAAAACCATCTGCGCCTCTATTGAAAAGAAAGTCCCGTTCACCATTTTTTTGAAGTGATACAAAGGCAAGCGTCGTTTTATGATCAGGATCAAAAACAAGCATGGATGTATCTGCGCCTGCATCATCCAGCGTTTTCTTCAGAAACTGTCCGAACGGATCATTCCCGGCTTTGCCGCAAAAGGAAGCCCTGCCGCCAAGCTTGGCAATTGCGGCACAGACATTTGCTGGTGCTCCTCCTGCCTGCTTTTCAAACTTCCTTCCTTCTGCAAGATGGATGTCCGGTTCCGTGCAGTAAAAATCGATCAGCCCTTCTCCGATGCAAATGACAGACCTGTCCACATCCATCACTCCTTCCGCTTCCAGATGGAAGAGAGTTCATGCAGCTCGAGTGATTTGACATGTACCCTTCCGCCCCTCGACGCCAAGCGCAGCACACTTTCCTCCGGCTGAGGAAAAATCAGGCCCGTTATGGCGCATTCACCGTCATTGCCGAATAGCTCAATGGAGGATGAATCCAGCAGCAGCTGCAGGCGGATCGAACGATTCTTCATCTTTAGCGGCGCCTCCTGAACGGCAGGGAAAGACGCTGAAAAGTCAGACTCTCCGGAGTGCGTTCTGTCTGCTGAAAGGATTTCAGACTGCGGGTCATAATAGATGATCGTTCTGTCTGCTTCTGAATGAAGGATCATCAGCTCCAGCCCGGCATCCCCCTCAAACTCAGCCTCCAGGTTCAGTTCCATTAAAGAACCTTTCAATGGAATCACTGCGTGTTTTTCTGCGGACACAAAAAGATCGTGACAGGTTTCTCCCGCTTTTCTAAGGACCTGTATTTCCGGGACCGGTTTCTGGATAAGATGAAGGCCGTCTGCACCTGCTGATAGTGACAGCTCCCTCGGGAACGTCATAGCGCCGCGCCATTCTCCTGTCGGCACTTGATTGGCATACCGCCAGTTGCTCATCCACCCCATATATATGCGGCGGTCAGGAAGGTCTGAGAAGCTTACGCCTGCATAGTTGTCTCTGCCGTGATCAAGCCACAGCACCTCATCTTTTTCCCGGTCATTCACAAAGGTTTCTCCGTCAAAGTCACCGGTAAAATACTGAGTTCTCGACCCCTCTGTGTAATCACCTGTATCACCCAGACTGACGAGCATGACCCATTTCTCCTTCCCTTCGCCTGAAGGAAGCGGAAAGAGGTCAGGGCACTCCCAAAAGCCCGCGTGTGATCCTTCTGCAAATTCACTCGCAAACTGCCAGTCTATTAAGTTTTCCGACTTATAAATGGTCGCACTTTGTCCTGTGGCAAGAATCATAATCCAGCGCTGCGTATCCATATGCCAGAACACCTTCGGATCCCGGTAATCGGTCTTCGATTCATCCGTAAGAACGGGATTGCCGCTGTATTTTGTCCAAGTCCGCCCTTTATCGCTGCTGAATGCAAGGCATTGCCGCTGACGGGCTCTGTCTGTGCCCGGATAGGTGTCATGGCTCGTATAAACGGCAACAAGCCCCGGTTCATCATCGAAAAAACCGGTTGAGTTTTTCCAGTCAACAACTGCGCTTCCAGAGAAGATAGCTCCGTGTTCATCAGGATACAGGGCCAGGGGCAGATGCTCCCATTGAATCAGATCCCTGCTCACGGCATGCCCCCAGTGCATAGGACCCCAAACTGTGCTGTAAGGATGATACTGATAAAACAAATGATATTCGCCTTCAAAATACACCATTCCGTTAGGATCATTCATCCACTTCTCCTTCGGTGAAAAGTGAAACTGCGGGCGGTATTTTTCTGATAGAATCGTCTTCACTTAAAAAACTCCCTTTTCATAGAATAAGAGGCTGCTGATGATTAAGCAGCCCCTGCAGTCCGGTTATTGCTGGTTGCGGTCATAGCCTGTCTGCTTAATTTCAAGCCACTCCTGCAGTCCCAGACGGTCAAGCTCGGCCAGATATTCCTTCCATTCTGACTCTGCTTTTCCATTTGTCATCCATTCTGCTCGTTTTCTATTGATATAAGCAAACAGATCGGCTTCAATAGATGATAGTTTATCAAGCTCTTCAAGCGAGAAGAAAACCTTCGGATACGTGTTTTCAGCTTTCATATGTGGGACCATGACCTCTTTCATTAAGTCCAGTCTCCATGCGGCATCATCCGGCTTCGTTGTCACAGAGCCATAGTATTCATCCAAAATGGCAAGCGGCCCGTTAATGCTGGTTTTCTGACGGACTTCAACCGGAGCAGCTCCCTCAAGAGGCAGATGCTTCAGCATATTCGCAGCTTCGTCATATTCAAAGATGTTTTGCTGCTTATCATCCCCGTATGTTCCCCAGTTGTTCTGGACAGACTGCAGCGGGTCGTAGAGCTGGTCGACCCACTTCGCAGTCAATTCAAGGTTTTTGTTTGAGCTTGTGATGACCATTCTTCCTCTGTCAAAGCCCATCCCGTTTGTTCTCGCAACGTTCACATTTCCATCAGGTCCTGCTACTGGAGGCATTAAATCATATTTCTCGTTCATGCCTGTGATATTTGCTTTATCCCATGTAAAATACATACCGTACCGCTCATCTTTTCCTTTCGCGAGATACGTATTCCAGTCATGTTCAAACGCTTCAACATCAATCAGCCCGTCTTTATAGAGGTCGCTGAAGTACATAATGGCCTCTTTATATCCTTCTTCTGCAGCTGTCAGTATCACTTTACCTTCGTTGCTTACAACCGTGTGATCCCAGTTGTCTCCAAGCCCGAATGCCCCGAACAAGAAGGCCGGATCCTCCCCGCCGTGATTGATGATAAAGGACATAGGAATTTCATCCGCTTTGCCGTTGCCGTTTGGATCCTGCGTTTTAAAGGCAATCAATACCTGTTTCAGCTCTTCTGTCGTCTTCGGCATCTCCAGTCCAAGCTTGTTCAGCCATTCTTTATTGATCCACGGGAAATCATCGACTGAGTGAATGTTTTCTTTCCCGGTGCCAAGCTCTTCAATCCAAGGAAATGCATAAATGTGGCCGTCAGGAGCGGTCATCATCGCTTTGTATTCAGGTGATGAATCAAGCACTTTCTTCAGATTCGGCATATGCTTTTCAATTAACTCTTCAACAGGAATAATGGCCCCGTCCTTGGCGAGCTTCAGCAGGTCATAATCGCCGTAGCCCGCATCCATGATTGCATCCGGCAAATCACCGCTTGCCATGGCAAGGTTTCTTTTTTCTGCAAAAACATCGTTCGTATAGTTCTTCCACTGAATCTGAACACCCGTTTTTTCTTCCAGACGCTTATAAATCAGTTTTTCGTTTGGATCCTTCGGCGCAAGCGGAGAGCTTTGCGTGATAAACTTCAGCGTCACCTCTTCCTTCAGCGGGAAAGAAATATCCTTTAATTCATAGTCCTCAGAGGATGCGACATTTTTGCTTGTGCACCCGGATAATAATAGAGCGGCAATTGCCGCTGCCCCTGCAGCTTTTTTAACGTGTTTCATGACCATTTCCCCCTGTGTTTGTTATTTTAACGAACCAACCATAACCCCTTTTTCAAAATACTTCTGGAAGAACGGATACATAATAATCAGCGGAAGGCTTGAAATGACAATCGCTGAATATTTGATCATCTCAGAAACCTTGGCAAGCTCGGCCATTGCCAGCTGATCGCTTATCATGCCGGGTTCAGCCTGGTTCTGAATTAAAATAGACCTTAAAACAAGCTGCAAAGGATGCATGTTCGGATCTTCCAGGTAGATCATTGCGTCAAAGTATGAGTTCCACTGTCCCACAAAAGCATAAAGAGCAAGAACAAAGATGATCGGTTTTGAAAGCGGTATGACAATTTTGAAGAAAATCAGCAGATCTGACGCCCCGTCCACTTTTGCCGCTTCGTGCAGTTCGTGGGGAATTCCCTTAAAGTACGTTCTTGCAAGGATGATGTTCCACACATTCACAGCGGAAGGCAGCAAAATCGCCCAGACTGTATTCAGCATGCCGAGTTCCTTCACAACCAGATAGGTCGGAATCAAACCGCCGCTGAAAAACATCGTAATCAGGAAAAACGTCATAAACGCGTTCTTCCCGACAAACCCTCTTGTCGCAAGAGGAAACGCAGCAAATATGGAAACGACGACAGTTATTATGGCAAACCCCGCGGAGTAAAGCATCGCATTCACAAATCCCCGCACCATAGAATCATCCGACAGAATCCGTTTGTAGCCTTCAAGACTCCAGTCAGAGACGTTAAAGGAAAGTCCCTGATTTAAAAGAACCGTCGGATCCATGAAGGAAGCGATAACAACATAAACCAGCGGCACAAGAACAACAAGCACTGCCAGGCAGAGAAAAACGGCATTCAGAGACAGGATGATCCGGTCAACGCGCGTATGTTTAATCATGAAAATCCTCCTCTCGGATTAATAGAGTCCTTCTCCCTCATTCAGTTTTTTGACCACAAAGTTCACAACTACAAGCAAAATGACGTTGATGACGGAGTTAAACAGGCCGACTGCAGTGGAATAGGCGTAATCGCCAGCCTGAAGTCCGATTTTGTAAACGTAGGTCGGAAGGATTTCCGACGTTGGAAGGTTCATGGCTGTCTGCATTAGAAATGCTTTTTCAAAGCCGATTGCCATGATGCCCCCTGCACCTAAAATAAAGATAATAGCCATAAGCGGTTTTAAAGCGGGCAAGTCAATATGAATCATCCGCTGAAGAATATTGGCCCCGTCAATTGTTGCGGCCTGATGCAGTTCCGGGTCCACATTCGCAAGTGCCGCCACATAGACAATGGACGACCAGCCCGCAGCCTGCCAAATGCCTGAAAGAATATAAATCGATCTGAAGTATTCCGGATCGGACATAAACATGACCGGCTTCCCTGTAAGAAATGTAATGAAGTGATTCACCGGGCCTGTCGGAGCTAAAAAGATAAACAGCATCCCTACAATGACAACGACCGAAATAAAATTTGGCGCATATAAGAACAGCTGAATATTTTTCTTAATAGCTGCTCTTCTGACCTGATTCAGCATCAGAGCAAGGACAATCGGAATCGGAAATCCAAGCAAAAGCCCGTACAGGCTGAGCTTAAGCGTGCTCATGAAGATGGTTTCAAAATTTGGCGAGGTCAAAAACTCCTGAAAATGCTTAAGCCCAACCCATTCGCTTCCCCAGATTCCCTTTATCGTGCTGAAATCTTTAAAGGCAATGATTGCTCCGTACATCGGAACATACTTAAATACAATTGTGAGAATAACAGCAGGCGCAATCAGCAAATACAGAAAGTAATTCTTTTTCACATACTCCCATTTGTATTTGGGTTTTGCCTCCGGCTTTACGATGATAACACTCTCATCTTTTGCCTTCACTGCCTCCTGCATACAGCTCCCCCCCTTTACAGAAAACACATATAAGCGCTTTCATTATGTTTCAGAGATCTTTACCTGTTGTCTCTGTACATTCACTTTATCAAATGCCCCATTCAAAAAAGTTTGATATCTTTGGAAGAAGAAGTTTAATATTTTTGGTTCAACAGAGAAGAGGATACGCACAATCGTGTTCAAAAAATAAAAGAAGCCGATCCTCAGCGGAATCGGCTCTGCATTTTGAAGTTTTATTTGGGCTGGAGAATGCTAACAAATGTTTCAGCTCTCCACAACCAGCATATCTCCTCATTATTTCTTATCTATATCATCGAGACTTCCGTTTATTTTAGCGACAGCTTTATCGGCGGATTCTTTTACGTCCTTTCTTCCTATGCCGATGTCTTCGAATAATTCTTTCAAAGAATCGCTTATGACTGGATAAGCCGGTGAAACAGGACGGTTTTTTGAGTAGTTTAAAGCCTGATGAACAAATATATTTTTCGGATAAGATGAGAGTTCCGGAAATGACTTGGATACTGAAAATCGGGCAGGCATGTCACCCGTTATTTCCACATATTTTTTGGAACCTTCAAAGCCCGTCATGTATTGAATAAATTCCCAGGCTTCTTCCGGATGCTCTGAATTTGATGATATTCCAAGAGCCCAGCCTCCGTTTGGCGTCACCTGGTGCGTCCCTTTCGGCAATGGGGCCACTCCAAAATCCTCTCCAAGCTTAAAATCAGGAAAATTCCGTTCAATTTCTTCAAGCATCCATGACCCCATGACCGACATGCCAAGATGGCCTGTTACAAACGGATCGGGAGGCATTTCAACAGAAGCGACACCATGGCGGTGATAGAGATCCTGATAGAATTGCAGGGCTTTAATTGCGTTGTCTGAATTCAGATATCCGGATGCCGTTTTCCCGTCCGGACTGAGAACATCAGCGCCAAATTGCCACAGCAGCGGTGTTTTAAAGTAGGCTGGGGATTCTCCGCTGCTGAATCCCTGTGCAGGATCTATTCCATAAACCCCTTTTGAGGGATCATTGATTTCCTTCGCAAGCTCGACTGCTTCGTCCCATGACATTGGGTCAGCAGGATCCTGTGATGGAAGCATCAGTCCCGCTTTTTTAAAGAGGTGAATGTTATAAAATAAGGCCACACCGGATTCCGCGATAGGAGACAGATAGATTGCATCTTTAAATTTCATTCCCTCAAGTGTTGAATTGGGGATATCCGCAATCTGCCCTTCTGCTTTCATTTCTTTATCAATGGAAAGCAGCGCACCCGAATTTGCATAAAGCCCAAGATTCGGACTGTCAATCGACATAATGTCAGGAGGACTTCCTGCGGCAATTTCCGTCCTCAGCCTTAATTCATAATCTCCATACGGAATAGCGTTCATGGTAATCTTTATGTCTGGATGAGCTGATTCAAAAGCTGAAATCAGCTCTTTATAAGCTTCATTTTCAAGCTTTGTTCCATAATTCCGCCAGAATGTCAGTTCAATTGCTGCGGGTTTCCCCGATGACGATCCCTGATCGTTCCTTTCATCATTTGGAAACAGGTTGAAGGATGAAAAGGCATAATACCCGCCTGCAAGCAACAGCAGAAGGACGGGGATAATGACAACTGCACCTTTTTTCATCTACTTTCTCCTCCTGCCATGTTGAAAGCATTTTTCCTGTATTCAGCCGGTGTCTGTCCGATGTGTTTCTTAAAGACGGTACTGAAGTAACTGGAATTAGAGTAGCCTGTTAAGTATGCAATATCAATCACTTTCAGCTGTCTGTCTTTTAACAATCCGCATGCATGCTTCATCCGTACCTCCGCCAGATAATCACTGAACGTATGTCCGACATGAAGCTTAAACAGTTCGGACAAATAAGCACTGTTGATATGAAATTGATCAGCAAGCGTGCCCAATGAAATTTCATTTGCAAAATTCTGGTCGATGTATCGGCGCACGTTTTCCACAACGGATAAGCCGTTTGGCGAAGAGCGGACCGTGTTTACCCTCTGAATAATACTGTGAGCAAAATCTGATAGCTGCTCAATGACTTTTTCATGGGAGGTCAATTCTCCGATACTCTGCTGGCATGTCCACATCGTCTGGTTCATCTGTTCCCTGTCCAAATCATATTTCACAGCAAGCGATTCAAGCAGCAAAAGGAACCTGCCGGCTGCAAATGAAAAGGACAGCATTGACTTGGTCTTTGCTTCATTTAAAAGATCGGCGATCATCATGCTGCACTCACGCATTCGGCCATTTTCAATCAGATTGACTGCTTTTTTCTCAAGATCAGGCGAGAACTCGTAAAACTCTTTATGAAGTGTTCCGTCAATCACTTGTGATTTTTCCTCCGGATCACTCTGGCTCCAGGCAAGCAGGGCAGAAATGTAGCCTGTTTTTAACTCTGATGCTGATACCTGCTTGCCTATTCCGATGACGGTTTCAGCTTCAAGATATTTTTTTGCATACGTTTGAACTTTTTTGATCATGCTGGATGTTTCAAAAGCGTTCCTGTCTGATGAACACTGAAGAAAATGGATCATGCTTGCATACCCGGCATCATAAAAAGCGCACGCCCCTTCATACGTTCCGGCTATTTCTTTGCAGAGCATTCTGAAAGGAAGCCATAGCTCCTTTACTGAATATCTGGCTGACCTGAGTTCCACGGTGAAAAATTGAACGAAATTTTCTTTATTGGCGAGAAAATCCATCTCAAAATGATGCAGTCTTTCGGCAGCTGACTCAGTCCAGTCCTGTTTTACTAGCTGAAGGATGTATTGTTCCTTCATTTCTTCCAGCTGTGTGTGAACAAGCCTTGTCATTTTATCTGCTTCAAGCTGCTTCTTTTTTTCAGCAGCTATTTCTTCCTTCACCCTTCTTAAAGCTCCTGCAAGCTCGTCTGGAGCAACAGGCTTGAGCAAATAATCCTTTACTCCTTCAATTAGGGACGACCTGACATAGTCAAAATCGGAATATCCCGATAACACAATCACTTTTACACCGGGAAACTCACGGTGGCATCTTCCAGCGAATTCAATTCCGTCCATCACAGGCATCCGGACGTCCGTAATGACGACATCTGCCTTCAACTCTTTCACAAGCTGAAGTGCTTCCTTTCCATTTGATGCTTCTCCGGCAATCATGAATCCTTCTTCTTCCCAGTTTGCTTTCATTTTCAACCCTCTGCGCACTTGAATTTCATCGTCCGCCAATATAACCTTCATCATGTATATCCCCCTCATTTCCCTTTATACATAATGCAATGCTTGTCCCTGCTCCTTCTTCTGACTGAATGCTGATTGAAAACCGGCTCCCGCAGAACAGCTTCAGCCTTCCAATGACATTTCTCAGCCCAATGCTGCTTCCTCCACTGTCCAAAACGGTTTCGGATTCTTTCTCTTCGGCTAAGAGCTTTGATGAAATCTCCTTTGACATGCCTATGCCATCGTCCTCTATCAATATAGTTAACTCATTATCTTTCCATTCGGTCCTAATCAGAATTTCCGCCTCTGTTTTTTGTATTAAACTATACTTAACCGCATTTTCTACAAGCGGCTGAATGATAAATTTGCAGATGGGAAAGGATGCTGCTGCCGGATCTTCTTCTATGATAAAGCTGACTGCCCCATCATATCTGAGCTTTACAATTTCGATGAAGTCACGGATATAGGCTAGCTCTTCTCCTAATCTGACAATATCCGTTTTTGTATTTAATGAATATCTCATCATTCTTCCAAGAAAGATGCTTACATCCAGGACTTCCTTCTGTTTATTCTGCAGGGCAAGACTTCCGATGACTTCTAGCGTATTGTTTAAAAAATGCGGATTAATCTGCAGAAGCAGAGCTTTATACTCAGCATCCTTTCTTCGGAGATTTGCCTCATATTCTGTTTTGATGAGTTCATTCAGCTTTTCCACGGTATGATCAAACATCTTAATGGCGTATCCGACCTCATGATTATAGGATTTAATGGTCGGCATAAACGACCTGGCTCCTTCAAGATCTCCATTTTCTACAAATTTCATGGCATTGGTAAGCTTACCGAGAGGACGGACAATATTGGAAGAAAGGACATACGAAGCGAGGATTGTCAGCAGAAAAATCACTCCGCTGAAAAAGAATAATTTTTTCTGCAGCCTGTCAATTTCAGCGAAAAGCTCAGATGTTGTAATTTCACTGAAAAGCGTCCAATTGCCTACCTTTAATTTTTGATAAAAAACAAGATAATCCCTACCCTTGTATGCCGTTTCAATCAGCCCATTTGACTGATTCATCCGTTCAATGTTTAAAAGACTGTCCTTTAAGACAGAAGCAGGGGTTTCCACCTTGCCGGACAGCACATTCTTTCCGTCTTCATCCAGAAGATAAACGCGTCCGTTATCCCCCAGTTTAATTTTCCCAAGCGCAGTTTCAAGAAGCGAAGCTGGAAAACTGACTTTAATGATTCCCGATAAATCAAGCATCTGCATATCAAAAAGAGGAATTAAATAGCTGTTAACCTCCATTTCTCTCATTGCCTGATGAAGCTGGTACGGGTCCTGGTGATGACTTATCCAGCGCTTTTCATCTTTTGAAAACGCCTTGTACCAATGCGTTTCAGAAAGGTTGGGGTTATCTCCCCATGTCCCTGTTCCATCGTTTAGAAAAACGGAAATGTCCATGCCATTTGAATTATTGATCATCATCGAAGAAAGCTGCATTTTCAGCTGGTTTTTGATCAGCATCCTCTCATCGGACGAAACAGCAGAATCACTTTCTGCATGCAGCCAGTCCTGAGTTGCCTGATTAACAAGTACTTGTTTCCCCAAATCTTCTGCCTGTGAGGTGACGGAGTTAATATAGATTGAGAACTGCTCCATCATTTCAACAGTTGAATCCTTTGTCTGATCTTCAATAACAGAAGAGAACCATGCCGGGATAAGAAGGGACAAAACAAGAAACGGAACGGTCAGAAGAATCGTAAAAATGATAAACAGCCGGTTTCTAAGTGAATAAAACATGGAGACCCCCGATATTTTTTCGAAAATTTCTGTTTGTTTTACAGTATAATACAAACCTTCCTTTTCCGGGGGAATATTGTAGAGGAAGGACTTTTTACCCATTAGAGTTCGCCCATGCCGTGCAAAGGGAAAAAGCCCTCCTCACAAAGAGAAGGGCTTTCACATGAGGTATTCTGCTATTTAAACAGGTATAGGAGTCAATTTACCCGAGCTCTTCTCCTGCGAATCAGCATCGTTCCTGCTCCAACCATGATCATGACTGCACCTGCAGCCGTATAATTGTAAGCAGCGGTAGCTGTATCAGGCAGTTCATTTTTCTTAACAGTAACAACCGGAGTCGCGCTTTCTTCTTTTACCGGAGTTTTTTCATCCTTTTCCGTTTCGTTAACAGGTGTTTCTTCCTGAGGTTGTTCTGTCACAGGTTGCTCCTCAGCCGGCTCTTCTTCTTTAGGCGGTTCTTCTTGTGCCGGAGGTTCCTCAGCCGGAGGCTCTTCCACTGGCGGTTCTTCTTCTGCCGGCGGCTCCTCTTCTTCTTTAGAAACGATGTTTTCGATCTTAAACGTTTTGACAGCTTCAAGCTGCTCATGCGTTTTAACATACACTGTATAAGTGCCGTTTTCAGTTACATCGAACGTGTTTCCTTTTATTGCATTTCCTGCTGCTGAAAATTTATCAGCTGTCTGCTCGCCTGGAAGCCACTTCATCTCTAGTACGTCCTGGTCTGCCGATACTGTTACCGTGACAGTGCCCTCTGTTTTTTCTGTTGTCGAGAAAACTATTTCTACAGTTGGAGCTGCAGGAACCAATGATGCCAGGGCTTGATCAGCAAGTGCTCCAAGAACCTGATGTCCTGCTGCATTAGGGTGGATGTCACCCGGAATGATATAGGCAGCTTGATTACCGGAAAAAGCGCTGTATGTATCCACAAGCAATGACCCTGATGCTGCTGCGATCGGATTTAATACTTGCTGATTAACAGTTAGAGTAATTTGCTCCCCTGCTTGATGCAGCGAAAGTAAAAAGGGATCTTCACTTGCTCCAAAGGGATTGTACATGTTGTAAAAAACGACAGGTGCGGTTTGATTGTTCTGTCTGATTGTTTGCAGGATGTTTTGAAGGTTCTGAGATAGCTGTGCAGATGCTGCAGCAATCTTCTGCTGAAGTTCTGGTGTGAATTCGATAGGAGTTTGGTTTTCGATCAATTCCTGCAGGCCTATTGCCTGAAGGTAATCGTTGCTTCCAATATTCAATGTAATGACATCAGCCTGCTGCAGAGCGAGTAAGGTTTCCTGGTTAGAGAGTGCTCCAAGAAGCTGTGATGATGTCCAGCCCGGAAAGCTGATATTGGCGACTTCTGCATTGCCTTCGTTAATCAAGTAAGGAAATGCCTGGCTTGAAGGCTTTGTTTTATCTTCCTGAAGGTTGTAGCCAAAGGTGATTGAATCTCCTAAAGCTGCGACAAATAGCTTGTCCTTCCCGCTTTCCTGCGCAAAGCCGATAGATGCTGCAAAACTGCTCAGCAACAAGATGAAAACAAAAAGCAATGATCCTTTTTTCATTCTTTCTTTATCCCCCCATATTCACATATTTTGCAAAGCCTCTTTCATTATAGAGTTAGATTTCAGAATATTCAATACTAATTGCGCATACTGCATTCAATTTCTTCCATTCTTTTTTCCCATAAAAAAAATTTTATACAAACAGAAAAGCAGCGCCCAAAGAACGCTGCCCTTCAATGTTTTATTTGCGAATCCAAACCGCACCGGCGGAGTTGTCTTTCGCTTCTCCTACTACCTGGAATTTCAGGCCGTAGTTTGGAACTTTGCGCCCTGCATCCGGAATGACATCATTGATGTAGGATCTTGAATCATCAAAGAATGTTACTCCCTTCAGTCCGTTGTAGCTGTATTCGCCGCGTGTCGGGCTGTCTACATACCATGAAGGTGACTTGTCATACGAGAATGCTGCATCTGCAATCTGGTAGCGTGTTGATTGAGTAGTTGTCAGTTTGCCGTCAAGCTGGCCGTACAGAGGAAGCGGATGAGAATCTACCACTCCAAGGAAGCCTTCACCTGGATGTTCGCCGACCCAGTTGTCTGTGAAGCTGTCATCTGCATACCATACGACCATGCCTGTGTTGTATTTTGGTCCGCGTGAGAACGCAAGAGCTTTATCAGAACCTGCATAGTTTCTCCACTCAAGATAGTAGTGATGTTTAGCAAGGTACGTCCCGTCAAATGCCTGGAAACCGTTTAATGTAAACTTCGCTGCTCCTTCTGCATCATCGCTGAAAAGCTGTTCGCCATCAGCCGTCAAGACCGCGTTGTCAAGGGCAAAACCTTCAGGCGCAAGTCCTCCGTCTGTCGAGTAATCAAAGACAAGCTTCACTTTTTTGCCTGCGAATTCGCTCAAGTCGTATGACTTGTCGATCCATTTGCCGGCAGTTGTTCCTTTAGTAGCGTCTCCGTCTGTTACATCTCCGCCGAGGATTTCAAGAACTTTGCTTCCGTCAGCTGTTTCTGCTTTTACAGTTAAAGCATCACATGCACAGCCATATTCAATTTCATAGTTTGCTTTGAAAGTGAATGCTGCACTTGTTTTGCCTGTAAGATCAAATTGGGGTGTTTCCATTACTGTGTGTACGTTATCACCTTTCGTACTGTGATAGTACTTTTCGCCAAACTGCGGCTGAATTGTACTTTTCACTTCTTTTTCAGGAAGGTTTATTTTCACAATACCAGGATTGTTTGACTTCGTTACACTTTGGTCGATGAATGATGCCGTTCCTTCAGCCGTTACGTCCTTGTAATTAATTTCGTGAATGTTGGCCCAGTTTCCGCCCATCATCGTCTGGAAGAATTCTTTATTCTGGGGAGAAAAACTTGTCGGTTCTGTTCCGGCAATCTCTCCGTTCCAGCTTCCGCCGCTCATGATAGACCATGAAGCAACCGGTTCACCCTGGCCTGAATACTGCGTATCATACTCATCTGGAAGGCCTAAATCGTGTCCGAATTCATGGGCAAAAACGCCGACTGCCCCGTCTTCAGGCTGGATTGTGTAATCAAATGCAGCCATATTTCCGCCCCAGTAATCCACATCAGCCTCGGTGCCAGGTACAGGGAATACACCGTCTAATGTCCAGCGGTGTGACCAGATTGCGTTGCTCTCAAGCTTTCCGCCGCCTGCTTCCTGTCCTGTTCCCGCATGGACAATCATCAAGTGGTCGACAAGACCGTCCGGCTCATTTTGATTGCCGTCACCGTCAAGGTCATACAAATCAAATTCATCATAGTCTGCGAGATTCATGCCTGATGAGGCTGCAGCTTTTAGAGATTCTTTTACAAGATCACGAGGTCCAAGCGGGGCAAGGTTATCGTGTCCCCCTGCCGGATTATCATCTCCGTAGTCAGCAGCTTTTCCCGGAACCGTCAGCCACTCAGAAACCGTACCGTCTACTGTGTAGCTGCCGCCGGATTGCTCTTCATAGAATTGCTTAAAGGTAGGAACTTTCTTTCCGTCCAGAAGCTGAAACGGCTTGTCCCCAAACAGCATGTTTTCATAATGCTCCTTGCTGAAATCATTTGAATACATGTAGCCTTCTTCTTTAATGATATTGTTGTGCTTAAAATCTTCAAATTCAACAAGCAAAATCAAGACTTTATCTTCTCTGACTGCACCGTTATAACCTGCTTGTTTTGCAGGTTTCACATTAACAAAGCCGTCTTTTTTGCCTTTTTTCAGCTTTTCATGACCTTTAGCAAGCTGCTTTGTCAGCTGCTTTTTTTGTTTCGTTAAAAAATCTTTTGATTTTTCATCCAGGTCATATTCTCCATGACCGTCTTCTTCTGTATGCAGATCAGCAGCAGGCTTTTCACCTTGCTTTTTTTCAATATAGTTTTTCACAGCTGCGGCAGTCTCTTTGTCGCTTGCCTTTTTCGGGATGATTCCCTGTTTCTTCAAAGCGTCAGCCAGACGCTCTTCATTAATAATATTCATATCAATCGGCGCAGACAAAGCCGTTTGTGTGTTTTCCTGCACGGGCTGCTTGGCGAAAGCTGCCGGTGCAAACAGGCCTGCCGTCAAGCTTGCAGCCAGAATCGACGTTCCAAGTTTCTTGCTCCAGTTATTCAAGTGCGGTCCCCTCCCAATTTGTAAGAACATGTAGAATTTTCTGTTTTTTTCTACACGTATAAAGATACCATACTATGAAAAACTTGGAATTGGCCTATTATCCTATAATCGGAAATATTTTACTAGTATAATAGATCATCCGAATGGAAAAAGAACTGAAACAATGGACCTACTATAACCTTAAGGCATGAGGGAAAAAGGAAGCATAATCCATCTGCCACCCCCAGAAAATCCGCCTTTTCCTTCAATAGTGTATTGAAATAGACGATGCTTGGAGGGAAACGATGGAGTCCTACGTAAAAGATTCTCTGCAAAAATGGAAAGAAGACATGCTGCAGCAAAAAAATGAAATTGATGCTGAGTACGAGAAAGTAAAAAGCGAGCTTCAGCTGTATTCCTATAAGTTCGGCATTACGAAACAAGTGATTCAATCCACGATCAATGACGAGATCATCAGCACGATCAAAACAACTTACCAAAAGCCGTTTGAAGAAAAGTTCAATGAACTGAAACTGTACATAAAAGAATTGGATGAAAAGCGAAGAGTCTATCAGATGTTTGTTGAGAAGATTGAAAAGGTAAGTGAGACAGACGAAAATTAAGCAGAAATCCCTGAGGCGGATTTCTGCTTTTTATTTATGAAAAAAAGCCGGTTTCCCGGCATTAATGAAGATACCTTCCATGATCAGGAATGGCCAGCTTTTCAAAGTCCGTGCTCAAAAGGGCAAGGCCGTCACGCAGTTCTTCTCCTGAAACAGGCACGCCATGTCCTGTTATTGCTGTGGAAGGCTTTAAGGATTCCAATGTTTTGACAGATTCCCATGCCGCCTGCCAATCTGTCGTGAAGTATCTTGGCGGCCCTGAGATTTCCTGTTTTTGTGTAAACACTTTATAGAGGGAGTCCTGCCTCACGGTTACAAACGCATCCCCTGCGATCAGCGTTCGGTCGGATTCCCTGAAAAATGAGACATGTCCTGGTGTGTGGCCGGGAGTATGAACCCATTTCCAATCTGACAGCCCAGGAATCATCCCGTTTGGTTCAAACGGCTTGACCCGGTCTTTAAGATCGATGGATTCGTTCGGAAACATTTTTGACAGCTTCGCGACCATTCCGCCTTCTGCACTTGGGTCCGGTTCTGGATAATCTGTTTGGCCTGTTAAAAAAGGAATTTCCAGTTCATGAGCATACACCGGCACCTGCCATTGTTCAACAAGTTCCACAATTCCACCCACATGGTCAAAATGCCCGTGTGTCAGCAGAATCGCTTTTGGAGCAGCATCAATTCCGCCATGTGCTTCGAACGCTTTTTTAATGGCGTCTGCAGAGTGGGGCATCCCTGCATCAATGACATACCAGTCGTCCCCGCTTCTCATAAATACTACGTTTACCACCTGGTTTGTATAGCAGTAAATCCCGGGAAGCACATCCATTTCAAGTCCGCTCATGACAGATGTTACCGGGATGAACTTATGCTCAAAAGGGCTCTCCATGTTATCGTCCATCGCTGATACCTCCTGATTTTCATTCAAGAAGATAGTATCCTCACGATCCTGACAATCTATTCACAGACAAGAACCTGTCTAGAGAACATCTGTTTTCGGACAGTGCATCTGTCGATGATGGCAAAGCCGGCTTCGATAATCATGTGATCCATCGTTTCACTCGTGACAATGACTGCGCGATCTGCAATGCGTCTTGCGTGCCTGATGATATCAAGCTGCTCTTCAGGGGTAGCATGTGTGTAAAGATTGTAAGGCATATCGATGATGGCCGCGTCATACTTTCCATTTACCTCTGCAATCGGAGATACTTTCACATCACACTCATATCCGAAATGGGCAATATTTTCTCTGGAGCCATCCACAACAAGAGGGTTGATGTCACGGCCGGCAATATCAATTCCCATTGAAAGAGCTTCAACGAGCACTGTCCCTATTCCGCAGCATGGATCGATTGCCTTTACTCCTGCCGGATGCGGGACCGCAATGTTAGCCGCTGCTCTGGCAACCCTTGTACTGAGAGCGGTTGAATATTCCCTGGGCTTTTTCACATGGTGCAGATATACAGGTTCGGCTTTTGTATAGTTTCCAAAATACCAGCGTCCTTCGTGTACTGTAATCCCAAAAACCTGATCAGGATTCCGGACATCCGCTTCTGCTTTAAACGGCCAGCCTACTCTGCGTTCAATCTTCCGCCGTTCGTCATAACTGATTTGTTCTGAGTCATCGAGGTCATTGATTTTAAGAAAAATAATCTTAAACGTATCCGGCCCAATATCAATCTCGCCAACCTGCTGAACGATATCTTCTACTTCATTTCCTTCATATAAAATCTCTATGCGCTCTTTCATAAAAGGGCTTCTGCTTGGATCAATGCAGGTGCTGCTTTTCAGGCAGTGTCCTTCCGGCTGAACGCCAAAAAAAGACCGCATTTCCAGCTTGCATAGTTCAAGCTCTTCTTGTGTGCTTGCAAACGTATAAATATAGGCCGGTTTCCGGCTTTGATTCTGCAATCATTTCCCATCCTTTAGCGTTAAAAATATGCATCTATAAAACCATAGCTGTATTCTAAAAGAAAAGCAATTCTTCCGGCGCGTAAAAATGACTTTCCAGGAGAATCCTACGGATAAAAGGAGAGTGATCGTTCAATGAGAGATAAACACGCTCAAACGTCCGAAGGATTAAATCAAATCGTTGAAATCATTAATGCAAAAGGCGATCAGGGAGAACTGACAGACATCGTGAATCAGGCTGAAGAACATCTCCTCTGCAGCGACGACCTATTCGACCGGCAGCTTTTTGCAATCGTGGACGATACTGTCAGCGAAAAGGAAGAATAAAGAGACTGGGCAGAGAACCAAAAAATCCGAACTGTGAAAATAGTTCGGATTTTTTGTAATGGATTAGCTTTCTCGGGCCTTATGACCCTTCAGCTCTTAAATATCCGCGCGAAAGGTTAATCCCATACTTCTTATGACCCTTCAGCTCCCACATATCCGCACGAAGGGTTCTTTACACGCTTCTTATGACCCTTCAGCTCCCACATATCCGCACGAAGGGTTCTTTACACGCTTCTTATGACCCTTCAGCTCTCACACATCCGCACGAAGGGTTCTTTACACGCTTCTTATGACCCTTCAGCTCTCACACATCCGCATGAAGGGTTCTTTACACGCTTCTTATGACCCTTCAGCTCTCACACATCCGCGCGAAGGGTTATTTCCACGCTTCTTATAACCCTTCAGCTCTCACACATCCGCATGAAGGGTTATTTCTCAGATTCTAATGCCATTATCCAAAATCATTCACTTTCTTGCTTCATGTACCTTCAGAAGTTTTCCTTTAACAGTGGTCGTTTTCATGGCTTTTAAGACGGCGGGCCCTTTTCCGTTCAGTATATCTACGTATGAAACATTTTCCTGTATGGAAATGATCCCAATGTCATCCGCCGTGATGCCGGGAAGGTTTGAAATCGTCCCGACAAAATCAACGGCTCTGATTTTCTTTTTCTTTCCGCCGTTAAAATAAAGTTTCATGATGCCTTTATTCAACTGCGCACTTTTATCTTTTTTCATTACAGGCTTTGACGTTCGTTTTTCTTCAAACGCCGGCTTGGCAGCTGCCGTTTCTTCATGAGTTGGAGCATCTGTTCTGCGGATGGCGAATCCGATATAGTCCTCAATCTCCGCTGTCATTCTTTCTTCATTTGGAACGGCAAACGTTATGGCCTTTCCTTTTTTCCCTGCTCTTCCGGTCCTGCCTGTTCTGTGAACATAGCTTTCTTTTTCAAGGGGAAGATCGTAATTGATGACAAGGGATACGTTGTCAATGTCGATTCCCCTTGCCGCGACATCTGTTGCAATTAAGTAGCGGAATGCTCCTTTTTTGAAATCATCCATGACAGAAAAACGATCTTCCTGAACGAGTCCGCCATGAATTTTTCCGCATGGATAGCCAGCACGGCTGAGCTTCCTCTCGAGTAAATCCACTCTCTCCTGCGTTCTGCAAAAAAGAATGCAGCTGTCAGGATTTTCGATCACCGTTACTGCTTTAGCAAGTGAAAACTTATCATCCTCTGAAACAGTGATCAGCGAATGGTCAATGTCAGACGTCGTTAATCCTGATGCCTTTATTTCAATTTGGACCGGATCGTTCATATATTTGTCGCACAGCTTTTCAACATCATCAGGAAGCGTAGCTGAAAAGAGCATCGATATCCGCTCTTTCGGCAGTTCTTCCATAATGGCCGCCACTTGATCGATAAACCCCATATTCAGCATCTCATCAGCTTCATCTATAATTAAAAAGCGCAATTTCTCGAGAGGAAAAGTGCCTTTTTCAATGTGATCAAGAACTCTTCCGGGTGTTCCCGCAACGATGTGCGTCTTCTGCTTCAATTCTGTTTTTTGACGTTCAAATGGCTGTTTCCCATAAATAGCCGCTGCTTTAATTCGCTTGAATCTCCCAATATTTGTGAGATCTTCTTTTATTTGTGCCGCAAGTTCCCTTGTCGGAGTCAAAACCAGCGCCTGGGGCTTATTCTCCTCCCATTCAACAAGCTCACACAGAGGAATGCCGAACGCTGCTGTTTTCCCGCTGCCTGTCTGGGATTTAACCACCAGATCTTTTTGCTGCAGGGCAGCAGGGATCACTTGTTTCTGTACTTCAGTCGGCTGGGTATAGCTTAATTTATCTAAAGCTTTAAGCAGATCAGAGCTTAATTTGTAATCTGAAAATCCGTTTTTCATTTGTCCTGAACCTCAATTTCATTTGTTTTATCACGTGTGCTTCGGGTAAATATTCATTATACCCTTTATTAGACGGAATTAGATTTATGACCGCAAAAAAAATACCGTAAATCTCCTGGGAGATTCACGGTATCTATCAATCTATCAGTTTAAAACTTTCACATTTACTTCGCGCTTGCCAAATGCAACTGCTGCATCTTGTGTAGGAATGAACACATCAATGCGGTCGCCTTTAATCGCTCCGCCAGTATCCTCTGCTGTTGCATAGCCGTAGCCCTCAACATATACTTTCGAGCCAAGCGGAATCACATTTGGATCAACTGCAATTACTTTCTTGTCAGGATTTGCTCTTAAATCAACGCCTGTAGCCGTTGTTCCTGAGCAGCCGTCACAAAAAGCGGTATAAGCTGTTGCTGTAACTGTCATTTCTTTTGCAACGCTCTCTTCTTTTACATCATTTTCTGAAACCGCGCTTGCAGAAGCCTCATTTACAGACGGGTTTGTGTCCTTAGGCTTTTCGCTAGCTTTTGCAGGAGCAGGGGCAGGCTTGCCATTATCTGCATCACTGTAAACCACCAATTCCTGTCCAGGGTGGATCAGGTCGCTTTGAAGATCGTTTTTACCTTTAATATGTTCAACACTTGCTCCGAATTTTTCTCCGATGCTCCATAAAGTGTCTCCGGCAACGACTGTGTAAACTTCCTCATCTGATACTTTTAATGTATTGTCTGCCATGATTATGTCTGATGATAATCCGTTCCAGCTTTTAATATCTTCTACTGAAACGTTATGTTCTTTGGATAGGCTGTAAAGAGTGTCACCCTTCTCCACTACGACCTCTTCTGCCTGTGCGCTAAATCCTGCTGTCGTTGTTAGTGCAGCTGCTGCTGCTAATGAAAAGATTGTTTTTTTCATTATTTTTCCTCCTCCTTCAGCAATCGATGTTTCCCATCTTAGCATAAAAAAGAGGCTTGTAAAAAACAGCGAGATAATAAATCCATTACAAATGTAACAGCACGATAACAATTACCTTACCAAATAACTGAAAATTCCCACTATATTCCTTAGTTTCCTTCAAAAAATAAGGGAAATTAGTTCGTTTTTCACCATATTCAAATACTAAATTTCTTTTTATCAGGACATATGGTATGGCCCTATATAAGGGATACTTGCTAAAATTTCTTCTATTTTTTGAAACAAACCGCCATGAAAATCCGTCTTATATGTAAGAAGAAAAAACAAAGGGGAAATGAAAATGGGGAAATTACTTAAAAAGCTGGATATGACAAAACAAGACCTTCTGTTTGGCATTGCAGGGTCATTGCTGATAGCTTCATTCGTGCAGTTTATCGCTTAATAACGTCAAAAACCCCTTGAACAAAAGGGGTTTTTTCTTTTTATGAGACCACTGCCGCTTCCTCGGATCTTCCTCTGTTGCGTTTCACGGCATATGCTACCGCCGCAGCCCAGCCGATAATGATAAATCCATAAACAAATGGTGTAATCGATGCGTCCGTGTCCCAGGTTGTCAGGAGCGTTCTTGCGTTAGTCAGCACGATAAATCCTCCTACAAGGACGCCAAGGAGGTGGCCGGGAAGCTTCCTTACAAGCCAGGCCGCAATCGGGGCTGCGAAGATTCCTCCGATCATTAATGCTCCAACCCACAGCCAGTTCACCTGCTCCCATCCAAGAGAAAGCAAAAATCCAAGTGTTGCAGATACGGCTATGGCAAATTCACTCGTATCGACCGTCCCTACCACCTTGCGTGCTGAAGCTCCCTTTTGTGAAAGCAGCACTGGTGTTGCAATCGGCCCCCATCCGCCCCCGCCGGTTGCATCAGCGAACCCTGCAATCAGCCCAAGGGGAATTGATTTTTTTCTTGTCAGTGCAAGGGATTGATTTTTTTCCCTTTCTTCAAAATGAAATAAGAAACGGACAAGAACATAAAGCCCTAAAGCAAGCAGGAAAACAGCGATAAACGGTTTTGCCAGATCTCCGGGCAAATTACTTAGAAAGCACGCTCCTGCAAATGCTCCGATTGAGCCTGGGATGATCAGTTTATAGACGGCCTGCTTATCCACGTTTCCAAACTTAATGTGCGAAGCGCCGGATGCTGCTGTAGTGACCACTTCTGCCAAATGCACAGATGCCGAGGCAACGGCAGGGGCAATCCCGAAAGTCAAAAGCAGTGTAGTAGATGTGACCCCGTATGCCATCCCCAGTGAACCATCAATTAACTGTGCCAAAAAACCAATAAATGCAAAAATAATAAGCTTTCTCAACGTTATCTCCCCTTTCTGAATACAAAAAGGTCCCTAACAATGTGTTAAGGACCTTTGGTTTTCCAATCAGTCTGATTTTTTTAAATTTTTAATTTGTATTTTTATTATACATAATTCCTATGAGTTTACAAGGAATTATATGAAAAATTTTTCAAACCGATTTTTTCATTTTTAGGAATCAGCCTTTCTGTTAAACTAAAGCTACTTCATCCTGAGAATAGAGGAGTGAAAGAATCAGTTGATTTTTGGACCCCGCGTTTTGAAAACAGGCATATCCGTCACACTTGCGCTTTTTATCTGCTCCCTTGCAAATCTTGAGTATTCTGTATTTGCCGGGGTAGCCGCCATCTTTACCATCCAGCCTTCCATCTACAGGACATGGAAACAGGTTCGTGAACAAATTCAGGCTAATACACTCGGTGCGATGCTCGCCCTGTTTGCTCTTTACTTTTTCGGCAGCAGTCCGCTCGTCATTGGAGTCGTTGTCATCTCAGTCATCGTGATTTGCCTGAAGCTGAAAATGGAAGCGTCCATTTCATTGACGCTTGTAACCGTTCTGGCCATCATGAGTGCACCGGGACAAGAGGATTTTCTATATGTGCTGAACCGGTTTGCCGTCATTATGATTGGAATCGCATCAGCGTTTATTGTCAATCTCCTGATTCTTCCGCCGAAATATAAAGAGAACTTTTTTTCCAAAGTTCAGACCGTTTTTGAAACGATGTCTCTTTTACTGAGAACTGCCGTATCGGATGAACTGACTGAATCATACTATCAGGAAAAAAGAAAAGAGTTCAGGACTGACCTTCAGCAGCTTGAAGACTTATATGAACTTTTTGATGAAGAACGGGAAAAGATGGCAAAGATCAATCCGCTGAATGTAAGAGAAATTGTCGTGTTTAAACAGATGCTCAAAACCATTCAGCAGGCTGCCGATGTGCTGAAAGTTATTGAAGAGCATTACTTTCAGAGCAGAACCACAATGGCTGAGGATCAGTTGTTTGATGATCAAATTGAACAGCTGACGAAATGGCATGAGTATTTGCTTCTTAAATATGAAGGGAAAATTAAACTCAAGGACTGGTTTGAAGATGACCGGGTGACAAGAGGAACTAGAGTTTTTCTCATTCAGATGATGGAAAGAGACTCTGAAAAAATTGAAAACCAGAGGCTGAATGTTGTAGCATCCGCCGTCTATGAATATGCCTTCCAATTGCAGCGGCTGGATCAGCTGGTTGGAAGTTATGTTAAGAAAGCAGAAGGTTTATAAAAAAAGTCCAGCCAAACGGCTGGACTTTTATGCTGAGCGCAGCTGCCTTTCTGCAGATGCATCTTGAGCAGGTCTTGCTTTTTTGATTTTCGGTACGGGAATGACATAGCCGCTCAATGGAATAAACTGCAGCAGCCTGATAAATACTACCCCAATGACCATTACAGCAAGGAATAGCAGCGGAATGTTTCCGACTGTCCAAACGCTGTTTGGCAGGTATTCAACCATAAGATATAACGTCATCGGATGAACGAGATAAATGCCCATTGAATACTGGCCAATGACCATCAGCGGCTTTTTAATGACTGTCAGTTTTGTAAGAAGCGGGTACATGCCAATCGTCGCAATGCAAAGAAGCGGCAGGTTAATCAGATTGGTAAGTCTTCTGTTGGAAACCTGTCCAGTGATACGATACTCCACAACGGCTCCGGCAGAAACAACCAGTGCAAGAACAAGCATCTGCCATGGACGCTTAGTCGCAAAGCCTACAATTTCTTCCCAGAAATAAGCAAGGACTCCGCCAAACGCAAAGTAGAATAGCCAGATCGGCATAAAGGTCTTGCTTGCGAAAAATGCTCCAAGCGCACCTTCTACACCTGGATTAAAACCAAATAATTTGTAGCTGATCACTAATGAAATAAGAGCAAAAACAATCATAAGAATTCTAGATCTCACGATTTTTTGAAGAAGCGGAAAAACAAAATAAAACTGAACCACGATTGCTATAAAGTAAAGATGGTAAAACGATTCTCCCAATAACAGCCTCTGCAGTTCTGCGCCTAATCCCTGAAATTCCAGACCATCATAATGAAAAACCATATAACGGTAAGCGAAGCTCCAGATGAGGAACGGGAGCAAAATTTTTGAAAAGCGGGAAGTAATGAATTTCTTTGTATCAAAACCCCTTTTTCTCACTTGGTAAAAAAGGAGAAAGCCGCTGAGCACAGCGAAAATGGTTGTTCCAAATCTTCCAACCTGATTAATAAAATACGTAAACCAATGCCATGTTTGAGCATTTGCGTAATAATGAGTGGCCGTGACGTGAACGCCGACTACAGCCATACAGGCAAAAGCTCTTAAGAATGAAATTTCAAATAGGTAATTTCTGTTTTTTTGTTTAGTAGCAACAGATGACTGAACAGACATAACCTGACCTCCTTGTCCTTAAAGTATAAGTTTAGTGTAGATGGTATGAACAAACAAGTGTCGATTTATGTCAAAATAAGTACTTATGTATGAAATTGAAAAACGTGACATTTCCTGCATGAATTTTGCAAATCCTTGCAATGCCAATAGGACGGGGACTGAGCGTATTTCCCTGTAAAAGATGAATCCTGAAAAAATGAACAGCATGCCCCTCTTTTTTGGTAAAAGTTTCTTCCCTGCTTCCGTCAATTTTATTCTTGCTGAGAGAAAAGACTTACGTGTGAATGAGGTTTTTTGATTGAAGCATCCTATAGACTATACATAACCGAAGGCGTGTTGCTGATGAACGAGATTTACGAGTGTTTGATTATTGGGGCAGGGATTGCCGGGCTTCAGGCAGCCATTCAGCTTGGACGCTACAAAAGAAATGTACTTGTCATTGATTCCGGTGAAGGACGTTCTTCCCTTTGCAGAAGCTACCGCAATATTCTGGGCTGGCCTGACGGAATCAGCGGAGAGGAACTGAGAGCGCTTGGAAAAACACAAGCTGAAAAAACAGGTGTGCACTTTTTAAGCGGCCGCGTTGTCGGGCTGAAAAAAGGAGAAAATGCTTTTGAGGCTGAAACGGCGTCAGGAGCCGTCTATTACGCAAAGAGAATTCTGCTTTCGACTGGCCTATCTGACAGAATGCCCGAGCTTCCCGGTCTAAAAGCCTGCCTTGGCCTCAGTGTTTATGTGTGTCCCGATTGCGACGGCTATGAGGTCAGGGATAAAAAAACCATTGTGCTCGGCGCGGGAGCTGCTGGTGCAAACATGGCGCTGACCCTTTCTTATTGGACCGATTCTATTGTGTATATCAATCATGAACAGCAATCCATTCCTGAAGACCTGATTTTGAAGCTTACACACAAAGGAATTATGACCGTTGATAAAAAAGCTGATGAAGTTTTGACAGAAAACGAATCTGTGTTTAAAGGAATTCGTTTTGCAGACGGGACGCTGCTTGAGGGTGAACGCGGCTTTCTTGCTTTCGGAGGGAACACTGTCCACACCGGGCTTGCAGCAATGCTCGGGGCTGAACGGCTTGAAAATAAGCATGTCCTGACAAATCCCCGGACGAAGGAAACAAGTGTAAAGCATGTATGGGCCGCTGGCGATGCAGGCGTGCATTCTGAGCAGGTGACCATTGCTATGGGAGAAGGATGTCAGGCTGCGGTCTGGATCCATAAAAGCCTGATGGACGGAGAATAGCAGCGGGCTGCTGTTCTCTTTTGTTTTGCCGGTGTCATTACGGGGTCTTGGAATCGCACCTTATCATTGAAAAAATAGTTTAAAAGACTTAGTATTTAAAGAGAGTGATTTTTTACTAATTTTACATAATTTAAGCAACTTTACAGAAACCTATTTAACTTAAGGAGTGGATGGACGTATGGGTGTGACGCTCAGTAAAGGTCAAAAAGTGGATCTAACAAAATCAAATCCCGGCCTTCAGAACGTAATTGTCGGACTTGGATGGGATGTAAGCAGGCACGGGGCTTCCTACGATCTTGATGCATCAGCATTCCTGGTCGGTCAATCCGGCAAGGTGGGCAGCGATCAGGATTTTGTTTTTTACAACAATCCCTCAGGCGGAAACGGTTCGATTCTGTACACGGGAGATAACAGGACAGGTGCAGGGCATCAGGATGATGAGCAGATTCAGATTAATTTAAGCGCTGTCCCTCAGCACATTCACCGCATTGCATTTACAATTACAATCCATGATGCACAAGCAAAGCAGCAGAATTTCGGACAGGTTGAAAATGCCTATGTCCGCATTTTCAATCCGCTAAACAATGATGAGCTGATCAGGTTTAATCTTGGCAGAGATTTTACTGTCGAAACCGCGATTGTTGCAGCTGAGCTCTACCGCCACAACGGCGAATGGAAATTTAATGCAATCGCAAGCGGATTTCAGGGCGGCCTTGCAGCCTTGTGCCGCAACTTCGGGGTAACGGTTGATGACGAACCGGCACCGGCAGCGGGAATTCATTCAAGCGGATTTCAGCCGCAGCAGCCAAGCTATTCCCAGCAGAATACGTATCAGCCGCCGCAGCCAGCCTATTCTCAGCAGTCCGCGCCATCGTACACTCAGTCTACTCCGGCCTATTCTCAGCAAAGCTACAGCCAGCCGCAGCAGACATATGGTCAAGGTTCGCAGACATACGGCGGGGAAACAATCAGCTGCACCCGCTGCAGTTCAACGAACGTACGCACAGGCGAAAAGGGCTTCGGTCTTGGAAAAGCTGCTGTAGGCGGTTTGATTCTTGGTCCTGTAGGACTGCTTGGAGGATTTATCGGAAAAAACAAGCTGAAGTTCACGTGCAACAGCTGCGGTAATTCCTGGTCTCCAAATCAGACGGATTACGCCGAGTGGGCTAATCAGCAAAAGAACAAGGCTATGGAGCTTTTCCAGAAATATAAGAGTCAGGACGTGCTTGAAGCCGTTGTTGCCGCCTGTGCACTCGTAGGCACGGCAGATGGCCGCCTTGATCAGACTGAACGCCAAAAAATGATTGAGTTTGTGAATCAAAGTGAAGAGCTCCGTGTTTTTGACACAAATAAAGTCATTCAGCAATTTAACGTATATGTTCAAAAAATGGAAAGAGATCCGATCATCGGGCGTGCTGAAGCCTTTAAAGCACTTGGAAGAGTGCGCACGAAACCGGAAATTGCGAGGCTTGTTGCCCGCTACTGCATCGCCATCGGCTATGCGGACGGGCACTTCGATCAGAATGAACAAAAAGCTGTTGCAGATATCTGCTATGAGCTTGGACTGAATCCGAACGAGTTTTTGGCTTGATTAAAAAAATGCCTGCGGGACTTTGTCTCACGGGCATTTTTTTCACGCTGAAAACTTCGTCATATAATCTCACAAACTAGAAGTCTTTCTGATTTTTCTATTGTAGAATAAAAGAAAAACAAAAATTTTTTTTATCCTTCCCTTACCATATATACTCCTCTTCTCGGTTTTACGACTGAAGGATACCGTTCAATTACCTTTACCATGAATGCGGATGGAGACGATACCCGTTTTCCGGTCTGCGCTTCCAGATCGTCTGCAATTTGTTTGGGTGTGGCCACTTTCCTGGCCCTGAGCAGATGAAAAGCAGCCGCAATCAATTCATTAGACTCTTTTTTCGTATATCTCACAGTTCTCCATTCCCTTCTGATAATTGTGCTATTTCATTTATTTTACTTTGAATGGCGCCTTAAATCTACAACGTTTTAAACCACTAAAGCGTCAAATGGATTATTTACTATACTCCTATATTTTCTAAGGGCAGCCCTTTATGGAAAAATTTAATAGGCCAATGCTATGAACAGATTTGACAGAATCAGGTATAATAGGTTCATCACAAACAGAAATGGGTGACAGATTCTGAAAGAATTTATTCTTCTCATGGCAGAAGCTGTGAATAATATACACGACCTCATCAATTCAATGGCCTATCAGACCTTTGGGTTAAATGTGACGGACAAAGACCTTCACTTCTGGATTATGGGCTTCATTGGAATGGCTGTGTTTCTATTTGTCTATCTTCTTTCGAAATGGCTGTCCAAGCTTCCTTTTGGAATAACAGCTCTTTCCTTTCTATACACAATGACGTTTATGTTCGTTCTTGTTTTCGGCATTGAAATTCAGCAGGCTCTTACAAGGCGCGGGAACATGGAATTTATTGATGCCATTGTCGGACTGTGGGGCTTTGTCGCACTATTTTTAGTTTATATAGCGCTCATCATCGTTGTTTTGGTGATTAGAAGTCTTTTCAGAAGAATAACCAATAAAGACGATATAGATGCATAATCGTAAGCCCTCAAATAGAGGGCTTTTTTTGTATGGAGATTTTTCCGATTGCTCACGGAGTGTTACAAACTGAGTGAAAAAGCCGCATCTATGCCGCCTCTGCCTGAGCAGAGCACTACTTCCTTATCAGACCCTTCCGGAACCAGATATAGAATATGCGGATAATGATGATGATGGAAAGGTTAATGAAGAATGTCAGAAACCAATGATACTTCCTGTACTCCATTAAATCTGTATACTCTGCAAGAAGCCAGGCCATGAGCTGGATGCCTAATGCGCTCGCGATGAAATATGCTGCTTTCAGTGAAAGCCTTTTTTGTTCCGGATAATTCAGGTTAAACCAAACGGCAATTGCAGGATAAAATAAATAGAAGAGCGTCAGGCTCATCTTTGTCGCATCCGGAAACTCCCTGAACGGAAAAACCATTCTGCCTGACAGGGTTTGGATGTACACATACAGCCAGCCTACAGACTGTGAAAACAGGAAGATTATTTGAGCGTCTCTTCGTTTGCCTTTTGGAACCTTCAGCAGGAGATACAGAATGGCAGCTCCCCAAAGAGCAGCAAGGACAATGATTTCACGCATGACTGTCACCGCCCGAAACCATTCCCTTTCTGAACCATTTTACGTACTGGTGGTTTAGCATCAGCACAAGCAAGACGGAAAAAAAAGTCCAGTGCCATTTCCATTCGTCATATTTGACTAAGTTTGTATAGGCCTCCAATATGACTTCTGCAACGGTGAATACCCCGGAAAAGACAATAGCGTAGACCCATTTTACAATCAGGCTTTTCCGTGATGGATAATGGATGCTGAAAAGAATGGCCAGCACGGGAAATAAGAAAAACTCAAACGTAAAGCTTGATTCGTTCACTTTGTTTTCGATGCTTAAAAGCTGCACCGGGTAATGGATCCAGCCCTTTTCGACAACAAAAAGGCCTGCAATCCACGTAATGGAGCCCAGGGAAAGAAACGGAACCCATGCTTCCCTTGCCCTCTCTTTCGGTACAAACTTTCCTATTAATAGGATGCTGAGCACAATGGCTCCGGCAATAATCCATCTCTCATGTATCATAGCGGCCCTGTCCATTTCTGTTTTTGTTCATTCCTCTTTAACCATCTGTCATTAGAGGAGGATCCTGGTTTTCCTCTGTTTTATTACTATTGGTTCATCTTTTGACAATTATGTGAGAATAAAATAGGATGTTGGAATTTTTTATGATAAAGTGAGGGTACAAAGGGCTTTTACTTTTTGATACGGGAGAGAAGTTGATGAAGACTAAGGCTTTGTGTCAGTTTTTAAGAGAGCAGTCTGGATCTATGTCAGACAAATGGCTCAGTGCAAGAACCATTGAACCAGTATCTGTTTATTCCATTAATGTACCTGATAAAGTCACAGCAGATCTTCGCGAACAGAATCAGCATTTCATTCATACCCTTATCAATCTCCTTGAGAACCCCGCAGCTGACCGTATGAGCAGCTGGGCTCAGGAAATCGCTGTAAAACGCGCCGCTTCAGAAACTCCTCTGTACCGTACCATTCAGCAATTCAGGCGCTTCAGGCTGATTTTTCTGGAAACTGCCGAAGCCTATATCTTAAGCCATGAAGACGAATTTTCCATCCATGACCTTCTATCATTCAGCAAACAAGTTCACTCAGCGTTTGATCACGCTATTGAACTCTTTACCCGCTATTATCATCAAGTATCAGACGCAAGAATGGAAGCCCATAAAACCATGATTTACAAGCAGACAACGCCCGTTATTCCAATCTCGGATGAAATCGGGGTTTTGCCCATTGTCGGTGATCTTGATATGCACCGCGCGGCAATGATTACAGAAAGTGCCATTTCAAAAGCAGAACAGCTTAACCTGAGCCGCATTGTGATTGACCTCTCCGGCGTTTTGGTCATTGACACGATGGTTGCAGGGCAGCTTTTTAAAATGATGCAGATGCTGAAGCTGCTAGGAATTCAGGTAACCATTACGGGCATCCGTCCCGAAATCGCTCAAACTTCTATCCAGCTTGGAATTGATTTTGGAGATCTCGCTACATTTGGACAGCTTAAGCATGCACTGAAGTATTTATATAAGGAATGATCCCTTTCTAAACTGCAGCCCCATAACTCCTTCTGCGAAAGCAGATTCTTCACGCTGTTCCCTTCTCCAGAAAAGTGATAGATTAATAGGAAAGGAGGAGAACCGAATGATTCTTACTGGAATGATCCTTGATACTGAAACGACAGGCCTGTCCCCTGTTAATGATGAAATAATCGAGATTGGCTATATCCTTTTCACTTATGATGATGAGCGGGACCTTTACTTAGATACACTGGAAGAAGGCACTTATCTAAGAGAACCGCTCTCTGCCTCTGCCAGAAAAAATTATCCATTCGCTTTCCGCATTCATTCCATTCCGTTTGAAGACGTGAAAGGCAAGTCATTTGATGATGAAAAAGTAAAAGCGGCCATTAAAAAAGCAGATTTTATCATTGCCCACAATGCTTCGTTCGACAAAAGCTTTACGGTCAAAATGTACCCTGAGCTATTTTCAAAAAAGTGGTACTGCTCCGCCCGCAACATCCCTTGGAAAACATACGGATACTATAGCGCGAAGCTTATCAGCCTGCTGCACAGCCATAAGCTTGCATCTTCGCAGACTCACCGTGCCCTTGATGATGTCAGGCAGCTGAAGCAGCTGCTCATGAGTTCCAATTATGAGGGGAAATCCTATTTGAAGGTTGCCCTTTCCTCTGCATCGCCTGTGAACAAGACGGTCAAGTGCCCGCTCTCAGGCGTCAAGCAAAAACAGGCAGACGGGACGAGCCCTCAGACTTATATTCCTTCTCTTTCCGCAAAAGACATCCTTTCTCTGCTTAAAGAGGAAGGAAAAGACCGGTATCTTGTCTACACGGAAACTGGCCGCTATATCGGCTTTATCGGCGCAGCAAAAAGCAGACAAATAGAAGCCTCACTTCGTGAAGGTTTGGGGATGAAGGCAGAAGTAAAAGAGCTCTCGGTGAATGAAAAAGGAGAGCATCACTGCTTGATTTCGGTTACCATTGAGCCTGCTAAGAAAAAAGAGGCTGCGCGGTAATTGGACGAAAGTCTTTTTACAGACAGGCCGCATGCCTGTAGATACAAAAAGATCGGTGCATCGGCACCGATCTTTTTTACTGCTCGTTCAGGATGTTTTCTTCAAGCACAGCCGACTTGTCACCATACACTCTTTCAATATGCTGCAGACCCCATGCAGACAGCGATTCTAGAATGCCTGTTACTGACCAGCCGTATTCTGTAAGCTCATATTCGACTTTTGGCGGCACCTGATTGTAGATGATCCGGTTTATGATCCCGTCCTCTTCAAGCTCCCTGAGCTGTTGTGTCAGCATTTTCTGGGTAATGCCTGTCATCAGCTTTTTCAGCTCTCCTGTCCGCTTTTTCCCCCTCATTAAATGGCAGAGAATCACACATTTCCATTTACCGCCAATGACTTCAAGAGCAGCTTCTACGGGAATGTTGTACCGCTTTGCTTTCACCTGATCCTGCCTCCGCATTCACTTATTTTTTATCTGCCGGGTAAACGACGCCGATTTGTTTTCTTGCTTCATCCATTACGTTCATTACGGAAATTGAATGTTTATAAGTGTTGATCGTCGATTCATAAAGGTCATTTTGAATCAAATCAATAAATTCCTTCATTTCATAATACATCGTTTCTTCTTTCTGCGGACGCGTAATGTCTTCGATTCTGCCGTCGCGGTAGTGGATCTCCACTTTCCCGATTGTGCTGATTCTGTCAATGACGATCGTCCCGTCCTCTCCCTGTATTTCTGAAGGAAGGGCGGAATCAGATATTTTCGAGTACATCATGACAGCGTCCATGTCCTTGTATTGAAGAAGGATGCTTCCTTCTCCGTCAACGCCGGATTCGAGCATCATCCCGCTTGCTTTAATCGTCTCCGGTTCACCGAACAGCACAAGGGAAGGATACAGCGCATAAATACCAATATCCATAAGAGAACCATTCGAGAATTCGGGTTTGAATGCATTCAGAACTGTTCCCGAGCGGTATGCGTCATACCTTGAAGAATACTGGCAGTAGCTTGCCGTGTATCTTCTTACCGTTCCGATTTTATGAAGGTTTTCCTGGATGGCTTTAAAGTTTGGCAGGAAGGTGGATTTCATTGCTTCCATGAGCAGGACGCGGTTTTCTTTTGCTGCCTCAATCATCTTTGTCACTTCTGCCGTGTTGGAAGCGAGCGGCTTTTCACAAAGAACATGCTTTTTATGATTCATAAATAAAATGGCCTGCTCTGCATGCAGCGAATTTGGACTTGCTATGTAAACGGCATCAATCTCATCGCTTTTTGCCATGCTTTCTAAATCTGTGAATGTTGTTTTCACGTTATATTTTGCCGCAAATTCTTCCGCTTTTTCGCTTGATCTTGAGTAGACGGCAGTCAGCGAAAAATCTTCAACCTGCATAGCTGCCTGAAGCAGGCGGTCTGTAATCCAGTTGGTTCCGATAATTCCAAAGCGTATCAACGTTAGTTCCTCCCAAAAATCGATTTCTGTAATACCTTACCATATGTATGGGCAAACGTCTCCGCTGACGCCTGCTTAAATTAATTCCACCTCTACAGATTCAATGCCCTCAACTCTTTTTATATCTTCATACACATCAGACGTATAGCGGTCATTTTTTATCAGCAGGATCAAGTCAACGGTTCTCATTTCGCGGTCAACAACATCCTTGATTTTGACATATTTGATTTTCATATCGTAATCACGGAGAATTTTCAGCACGTCAGATATACTTACGTTCACCGGCACGGTCAGTTTTACTTTCAGTTCTTTAAGGCGCAGTGTGCGGGGTCCGAGCTTCTTCACCAGCGGCGCAATGATTTCAATTGAACCAATCATAAAAACAAGCGCAATCAAAGCCTCCTGATAAAAACCTGCACCAATGGCAATTCCAAGCCCTGCAGCTCCCCAGATCATCGCTGCAGTCGTCAGGCCGCTGATGACATCATTGCTTCTCCGGAGGATCGCACCTGCACCAAGAAAACCTACTCCTGATACAATTTGAGCGGCAAGTCTCAGCGGGTCCATCGGCCGGTTGTAATCACTTGAAAAGGTATAGGCTGCCTCTATTGAAATAACGGTCAACAGACACGAGCTTACTGCGATAATAATGGTCGTTTTAAGTCCGAGAGGCTTTTTCTTAATCTCACGCTCAAGCCCGATGATAATTCCGACAAGCAAAGATAAAAACAATTTAAGAATGGTATGCTGATGAACGATGATATCCTCCAACTCTTTTCCCCCTCTCTCTTTTTTATAGTGTACTCATTTAATGTTTGAAACATTATACCATTCGCAGGCATGTGAATATATGTGATTTTACAAATAAGGCCGCATATTCTCATGACAGACAGACAGCAAAAAGACACCCTGCATCGCAGGGTGCCTTGCGTACCTCTTATTCTTCTTCAGCGATTGCTGGTTTTTTACGCTTGAATTTGCTCATGATTTCATAAACGATCGGCACGATGATGAGAGTAAGAAGCGTTGAACTTGTGAGTCCGCCGATGACCGTTACTCCAAGTCCTTTTGAGATAATGCCGCTTCCGCCTTCAATGCCGATGGCAAGAGGGATGAGCGCTCCAATTGTAGCGATGGCGGTCATCAGAATCGGGCGCAGACGTGTTGTTCCTGCTTCAAGCAGCGCTTCTCTTGTTGAAAGTCCCTCACGTTCTTTGTGAATGACGCGGTCAATCAGAACGATTGCATTCGTTACAACAATCCCTATCAGCATTAGAGCTCCGATCATGGAGTTGATGCTGATCGTTTCTCCCGCAATCCAAAGTCCAACTAGAGCTCCGATTACTGTAAACGGAAGAGAGAACAGGATTGCGAACGGCGCAAGTCCTCCCCCAAACGTAATGACAAGCACAAGATACACGATGGCAACAGCTGCAAGCATCGCCAGGCCAAGCTGAGTAAAGGATTCCTGAATATCTTCTGTTACCCCGCCTGTGTCGATATCAGCGCCTGTTGGCAAGGAGAGTTTATCCACTTCCTTCTGTACTTCACCCGATGCTTTTGCCACATCATCTGTTGTCAGTTCTCCGGAAACCTGAACGTAAATTCGTCCGTCGCGGCGTGTCACTGTATCAGAGGTTTTCCCCTCTTCAACCGAGACAACATCTCCGATTTTCACTTCTTGACCCAGTGGGGACATAATGGTTTTTTCCGTCATGTCGTCTACATCTTCGAATGTTTCTTTTTCTGTCTGCAGATAGACGTTGATGTCTTCCCCGTCTTTTTCAACCTGAGTCAGAACCGGACGGTCGCGCTGAGGCATTAGTTCCATGCCGATTTGACCGGCAGTCAGCCCAAGCTTGCCGAGTTCCTCCTGGTTTGCGACAAGAGTGAACTCATCGTATGTTTCAGCAAGACTTGAACTTACGTTTTTAAAGCTGCCATTGTCCTTCATGATCTTTTCAATCTCTCCGACAGTCGGTTCAATGTCTTTCAGTTCGTTGCCGTACACGAAGAACTGAACTTCATTGCTTCCGGCGCTTTGAGTGAAATCCTGTGCAGCCCACTCGCCTTGTTCTGTGTCTGCCTGAAGGTCTTCAATGACTTTCTCTTTTTCTTTTTCGAAGTTTTCTGTGTCGTCTTCATATTCAATGAAGAATATCGCACTGTTCGTATCTCCCGGATTCATCGGGTTTTCGCTTCCAAGCGAGTATTGGACAAGCGAAACGTTTTTGCGGTCAAGCAGCATGCTTTCTGCGTTTGCGACTACATCTTCAACCTGTTCCTCTGTTTCGCCAGGTGCAGGTTTATACGTCGCATAAACAAGCTTCTGTTCTTCAGAAGGCAGGAAGCTGACACCGATGACAGGCACCAGGAACAAGCTTCCGACAAGAACCAGGACCGCAAGAATGGATGTGATCCATTTGTGGTTCAAGGTCCAGTTCAAAATACTTCTGTAGGCAGCCGTCATTTTCCCCGGCTTATGTTCATCATGTTTTTTAGCGGTCTCTCCGTACAGTCCTTTCTTAAAGAAACTGTGTGCAAGCATCGGCACGATTGTGACAGCTACAACAAGAGAGGCAAGAAGGGCAAAGACGATCGTTAAGGCAAATGGAAGGAATAATTCTCCGATGACTCCATTTACAAGTGCCAGCGGAAGGAACACCGCGATTGTTACGATCGTTGAAGACATGATCGGAACAAACATTTCTTTCGTTGCTTCTCTTACAAGCGCCATGCCTTTCAGTTTTTCACCCTGCAGAGACATTCTGCGGTAAATATTCTCGATGACGACGATCGAGTCATCGACGACACGTCCGATGGCAACGGTCATCGCTCCAAGTGTCATAATGTTCAATGTTATGTCCATTTGTTTCAATAAGAGAATCGCAATCAATAAAGAAAGCGGAATGGATACAACCGAGATTAGCGTTGATTTTATATCCCTCAGGAATAAAAGGATAATAATGACGGCAAATATTGCTCCAAAAGCCGCTTTGCTCAGCATCGTGCTTACGGATTCCTCGATCGGCTCTGCCTGGTCAAGAGTCGTCTGCACATCAAGGTTTTTGTATTCCTTTTCGTATGTTTTAAGTTCTTTTTTAACAGCATTTGCTACATCAACTGTGTTTGCATCAGCAGATTTTACAACCTGAATACCGATGGCTTCTTTTCCGTTTGTGCGGGAAATCGATTCTGCCTTCCCGACTGATTGAATGTCTGCAATCTCAGAAAGTTTTACTGTCGGCAGCTCGGCAGCCTGAGGAGCCTGTGCTCCGGGTGCTGTCTGAGTCTGTCCTGCAGGAGGAGCTGCTTCAGCAGGTGCCTGTGCACCAGGGTTCTGCCCTGCACCAGGGTTCTGTCCTGCCCCAGGTGCTGCCTGCTGCATGCCGGCATCTGCTCCTTTAGGCGTGACAGGAATTTCAAGGTTTTTAAGATCATCTATTGTGACGATATTTCCATCAACGACAACAGACTGCTCTTTCTCGCCAAACGTATAAAGACCGAGCGGGAAGTTTACATCTGCGCCTTTAATGATATTCTGGACCGTTTCCTGATCCAGGTTGTATTCTGTGAGTTTATCTTCTTTAAAAGTGAATTGAACTTCTTCTACCTGCTGGCCGGATACCTGAACAGAAGATACACCGTCAAGACCCTTCAATGAAGGGACGATGTCATCCTCCACGAGGGTGGTTAACTCGCTGAGAGACTCCCCGTCCTCTGAAATGCTTAACGCCAAAATAGGAAATGCGTTAATGCTGAGTCTTGAAATATCCGATTCATTGACTCCTTCAGGAAAAGACAAGTCTGCTACAGTGCTTTTCACTTCTTCTTCAGCTTTATCCATATCCTTTTCAAACTCATATTCAATTTGAATGGATGAGGCGTTCTGGAAGGATGTGGAGCTTACTACGTTTACTCCGCCAAGATTCTGGACTGCCTGTTCAATCGGTTCTGTTACTTTTTCAGCAACTTCTTCAGGAGTAGCTCCAGGATAAACCGTTGTCACGGTTACAATGGGAGTTGTAATGTTCGGGATTGTCTCAAGCTTCATGTTTATGCCTGAGTAGAGTCCTGCCACTGTCACAATAATGGTCAGCAGCCATACAGCAAATTTGTTCTTCAGGACAAAATTAATGATGGAATTCATGTGATCCTCCGGAGATGATTTTTTTAAAGTTTATTGACTGACTGGTCATAATAATTAATAATATAAATGACCAGTCGTTTGCAGTCAATTATAATAAGCTTGTTCCAGTATGAATTTTATGTAAATGTGAACATTCAGTCATAAATCAGCTGTACTTCAGGAACATTATGGTGAGAACAGAAGACGGCCAATGCACGTGTAAGGAGAATCAGCGAATGAAGGAAAAAGAAAAACGGATCATTGAAGCGGCGATGAGCCTTTTTGCCAAAAAGGGTGTAACCTCAACTTCCATTCAGGATATCGTCAATGAATGCGGTATTTCAAAAGGGGCTTTCTACCTTTACTTTAAATCCAAGGACGCTCTTTTGCTTGAGACGTTCAAGTATCATTTTGAGCTCATCCATTCAAAAATGCAGTCTGTCCGAGAAGAAAATCTTGAACCCCGCGCACTCTTGATTAAGCAATTATCCTGCCAGTTCAGTGAAATTAATAAACATAAAGATTTCATCATTATGCAAATGCGTGAAAATGCCGTGCCGAACAATCCGTCAGTCGCAGCATTTATTCAGAAAATGAATGCTGAAGCAAGTCTCCTTGTTAAAAATGGACTGGCTTCTATTTACGGAGACTCCATAAATCCATTCATCTGGGATATGACGGCAATCCTGCAGGGGATGATCCATTCCTATTTGAAGTACATTATTTTCGATAAAGCGGAGCTAGATTTTGAAGCACTCTCTGTTTTTCTTGTAAACCGGATCGATGATATGGTTTCAGGACTGATCCGTTCAGACGAAAAGCCTATTCTTTCGGGAGATGAACTGACTCTTTTTTCTCCATGCTCGGGTATTAGCAAAGAGGATCTGATCCATGCTATTTCCCACTATAAACAAAAAGTTTCAGGAGACTTGCTTGTGACACTGGAAGTTCTTGAGGCGGAAATACAGGAACCCGAACCGAGAACAGCCGTTATTCAAGGGATGCTTGCAAACTTCAGCCAGGATTCTGCTTTATCTGAATTAAAAGAGAGCATTGCTTATTATTTCCAAATTAAGTAGCAAAAAAACAAGAGAGGCCTCTTCTATTTCCTGAGATCTCTCTTTTTTTATGGAGCTAATGGAATCAGCTTCTTTTTATAAAGTGCAGCAATGACGTTCATTAAAGCTGCAGGAATTTTTTTAGGGAAATATGCTTTTCTGTAATATTTGTGAAAAGCGGTTTTCAGGTCATTCCACTGTGTACAGTCTTTCTTTTGGCGAAACCTGGCAACATCAATCATCATAATGCTGCCGTCTGACGTGATGAAAATGTTGCGGAGGTGAATATCGGACGGATTTAATCCTCGCATTTTTGCAGACAAAAGGGCACTGTCCACTTCTGCAATGTGTTCGTCTGTAATGGAGATTCCGCTGCTGACACATTCAAACAGGGTGCTTCCTTCAATGTAATCGATGACCAGAAAGTTTTTACCTGCTTCATACAAGGAGGGATAGTACTTAATTCCTTGTAGTGTCCTGTAAATGTCAGCTTCCTCCTGTGCAATATGTGTAAAATCAGGAAAGAATACTTTTAACGCTTTTTCTTCGCCGCTGAGCTTAAAGACGAATGCACTCCTGCCTGCTCCAATGAACGTCAGGGACGGGTCGTGGCCCAAAAGCTTTGCTCTCGTTCCTCTGCCGCCGATTTTCACGCTGTCAGCGAGCTTGCTCCAGACTGTCATAGGAAAACCTCCATTCGTTTTAAACGTCTTTTACAAAGTGCGATCATTGCGGGATACCATTCTATTACGATCCAAGCTGCTCGATCTGATCCAGAATCTGCTTCATTTCATTTATATTTCTCATCATTTCTGAGTCTTCCAGCATCTGCAGGGTATATTCTCCGTTCTCCACCTGCTGCAGAGCTGAATCAATGCCACTTTCGAGTGATTCACTGTACTTTATGAGCTGACTGTGGGCATCCTGAGCTGCACCAGGTGCCTCAATCTCTTTAAAGGTTTGTATTTCTTCTTTCATATCCAGGAGGCTTTGCTTCAAATCCTCTCTTGCCTGAACGCTCCCTGCTGCTTTTTCAGCAAGCGCAGGTGCCTCTTCAGCAAAAGCTGCTGCCTCGTTCATGTAATCTTTTGCCTCATTGGCGTACTCAAGCGTTGAATTAACCTCCTGGAGAAAAGAACATCCGCTTAGTAATACGACGGTTAAAACAGCCGTAAGTTTCATCATCCATTTCATTTAAACCGCTCCCTCCTTTTATACACCTGCTATTCCATCTGTAAATGCAAAAAGACGCTGCGGCCGATGAATTGGCCGAGCGTCTTTTTAAAAGAGACTTCACCAATAAATCGGCAAAGGTCTCGCTAACAGCGGATGCTGCCAGCAAAGCCGGGGAAACGGTCCCGTAATGACGACTTTGCTGTTAAAGCTACTCCCCTTTAAGGAATAGATATGATGTTGCTTTTATTATACCGTGAATGACCAGAATCAGTCAATTTCGGTCTCTCTGAATCACACAGTTACTTTTTCGCCCATGACAAAATAAAAACCTGAAGATCTCATATCACTTGCTACGCTGTGAAGTCCTTCTTCCTCAAGTTTTGAACACAGCTTTTCAGCATTCTGAAGATCAAATGCAAGCATCTCTTCTTTACCGAGACCTGAGATCCGGACATCGTCCAGAAGATGAGTAAAGTCTTCATCTGCAAATACATTGATGCCCACTTCATACGCAATGGCTCCAGTATCAGAGCCGTTAAGATTGATTTCTTCTGATTTTAAATACCAGAAATCGTAATAGATAATGTCAGACATAATCGCATTCCTCCATGAATGGTTGGTGAATGCATTGTACCAGAAAAAGGGCCGGTGTGTAAAAAACTGGCGCCGGTTCGTTCAGCGCCAGTTTCAGGATTATTCTTTTGCGTCTTTCTTGAGGACTCCAACCATTACTGCCGTGATGACGGATCCTGTTAAAATAGCCGCGATGTAAAGCAATGGATTTCCGTCAACAATCGGAATGACAAATGCTCCTCCGTGCGGGGCACGAAGTCCGATGCCGAAGATCATTGTCAGTGCTCCTGCAGCAGCAGAACCAATGACAGCTGCCGGAATGACTCTGGCAGGATCTGAGGCTGCAAACGGGATCGCTCCTTCTGTAATAAAGGTTGCTCCCATTACATAATTTGTTTTCCCGGCTTCTCTTTCAGCTTTTGTAAACTTCTTTTTAAAGAAAGTCGTAGAAAGGGCAAGACCAAGCGGGGGCACCATTCCACCTGCCATTATAGCAGCATGGGGAGCAAAGTTGCCGGCATCGATCATGGCGATTCCAAAGGTGAAGGCCGCTTTGTTGATCGGTCCTCCCATATCAACTGCCATCATGCCTCCAAGAATTAGTCCAAGCAATACGAGGTTGCCTGTTCCCATGCCTTTCAGCCAGACAGTCAGCCCGTCATTAATGGCCTTGACCGGCTCAACAACAACAAACATCATAATTAGTCCGGTCAAAAGGATGCCAAACAGCGGATACAGAAGCACCGGTTTAATTCCTTCAAGGGAACCCGGCAGACCGCTGAACGCCTTTTTTAATCCGACAACAAGATAACCTGCAAGAAATCCGGCAATGAGGCCTCCAAGGAACCCTGCCCCGCCAGTTGCCGCCATCAGGCCGCCGACCATACCAGGTGCAAATCCCGGCCTGTCGGCAATACTCATCGCGATGAATCCTGCAAGAACAGGAATCATGAGATAAAAGGCATTGCCTCCGCCAATCGTGCTGAGCGCTTCTGCAATCGGATGGTAGGAAGAATCTTTCGGGTCAGCCGCATTGATGCCAAAAACGAACGAAAGGGCTATTAAAATCCCGCCTCCGACTACAAACGGCAGCATGTTGGAAACACCGCTCATTAAATGCTTGTAAAAACCGGATCTGCCGGACTTGCCTTCTGCAGATTTTTTTGGTTCTCCGCTTGCTTTGAAAATTGGAGCATCCTGGTCAAGAGCTTTTTGAATGAGCTCCTGCGGCTTGCGGATACCCTGTGCGACAGGAACCTGTATCACATGCTTGCCTGCAAACCGGTCCATCTCCACCTGTTTGTCGGCAGCGACAATAATGGCAGCAGCTTCTGCGATCTCTTCCTCTGTCAGCGCATTTTTTATGCCGCCTGAACCGTTTGTTTCCACTTTGATGGGAACATTCATTTCTTTTGCTTTCGCCTTGAGGGCATCAGCTGCCATGTACGTGTGGGCAATTCCTGTCGGACAGGCAGTTACGGCAAGAATCATTTTTCCTGAAGCAGCCGGTTCTGAAGCTTCCTCCTCTTCCATTTCCTTTTCTTTTTCATTGATTGCGTTCAAGATTTCCTCTTCTGTTTCGGCATCTTCAAGCTTCTTCTTAAAAGCAGGATCCATCAGAAAGCCGGACAGTCTGGAAAGCGTTTGCAAATGCTCGTTATTTGCGCCCTCAGAAGCAGCAATCATAAAGAACAAATGGGCAGGCTGACCGTCGAGAGATTCATAGTCTGCTCCCTGCCTGGAACGGCCAAAGGCGATAGCCGGTTCTGCCACTGCATTCGTCTTCGCGTGTGGAATGGCAATTCCTTCGCCGATTCCTGTTGTACTTTGTTCCTCTCTGGCCAGAATGGCTTTTTTATACCCTTCTTTATCTTTAAGTTTTCCAGAGTTGTGAAGAATCTCAATTAATTCATCTATCACTGCCGGTTTTGTGCCGGCGCGCAAATCCAGAATGATTGTATCCCGTGTCAATAAATCTGTAATTTTCATTGTTTCTTCCCCTTTCCCTCTTTATATCTCTCTGACTGTTATCTTTTCTATTAATTGCCGGACAAGCTCCTCTTTTGCCAAATCCTCTGAAAAGGCAGTAGCACTGCCGGCTGCAACTCCCTGCCTGAATGCTTTTTTCAAATCACCGTGCATCGTATATCCTGCAAGGAATCCAGCTACAACAGAGTCGCCGGCTCCTACTGAATTCCTGATCTCTCCAGCTGGAACATTAGCAATGAACGCCGATTCCTGATTGATAAATACAGCACCGTCTCCCGCCATGGAAACAATGACATTCTGTACACCCTCTTCAAGAAGCATGCGACCGTATTTCACAGCCTCTTCCGCACTGTGTATGTCTGTCCCGAACAATTCTCCAAGCTCATGATGATTCGGCTTGATCAGAAACGGTTTCATGCTGAACGTGTTCTTTAATGCATTGCCAAAGGCATCTATCACCGTTTTTGCACCGGCATCCCGGGCAATTCGGGCTGCCTCTCTGTAAAAATCTTCTCCAAGACTTTTTGGGATGCTGCCTGCAAGGACAAGAATATCGCCCTCCTGCAAGGCAGATATTTTCTTCAGCAGCTGCAGCTTTTGGGTTTCTGCGATTTCCGGCCCCTGCCCGTTTATTTCCGTTTCAGCACTGGATTTGAGTTTAATATTTATTCTTGAATATCCATCTGCACGGATAAAATCACTTGTGATTTTTTCTTCAGCCAGGAAGTTCTCGATAAAATCGCCGGTAAATCCTGCGGTAAAACCGATGGCCGTGCTGTCTGCACCCTGGCGCTTTAGCATCCTTGATACGTTGATGCCTTTTCCGCCCGGAAACATATTCTCGTTTTTCGTGCGGTTAATTTGACCTTCCTTAAAATCATCGACCCCTATCACGTAATCGATGGAGGGATTCAGCGTACATGTATATATCATGGTGCCACAACCTTTATCACTGTTTTTTCCATATATTCATAAGCTGCATCTTCTTCAAGTTCATTTGTGAGAATAACAGCCTCACTGAGGTCTGCAATTTTTGCAAAAGACCATTCATTGAACTTCGACTCATCTGCAAGGACATATGCCTCCTGAGACAGAGAAACAGCAAGCCTCTTCATTGCCGCTTCTTCCGGGTCTGGAGTCGTAAATCCCGCTTCCGGATGAATGCCGTTCACACCCATGAAGCACTTATCAAAACGGTACGAACTTAACCCTTTCTGAGCTTCACTGCCAATTAATGCCCTTGTCTTAGGCTTAACCATTCCTCCTGTCAGGAAAGTCGGAATGCCCTGTTCAAGGAGCGGTTCGAGATGGGAAACGCCATTTGTCACAACCGTTATCTCTTTATCCTTCAAGTAGGGAATCATCTGCATTGTCGTCGTTCCCGCGTCTATATAAATACTGTCGCCGTTCTTCACAATCGCCGCGGCTGCTTTGGCAATCCGCTCTTTTTCTTCCGAATGTCTAAGGGCTTTTTCGCTTACACTGAGTTCTTCGCCCTTTTGATGGAGAAGAGATGCTCCCCCATGAACACGCTTAAGCTTTTTTTCTTTCTGAAGCTGGCTTAAATCTCGTCTGATGGTTGATTCTGAAGAATCTGTTGCATCTACCAGCTCCTGTATAGTCGCTACTTGCTTTTCCTGCAAAACCGACAGGATCAAGCGGTGCCGTTCTTGTGTAATCATAGCGCCCCTCCATCTGTTTCAACTTTATGACCTAATAGTAACGTAAGCCCTTTCAAAAATCAATCAAAAACATTCAAAAACAACCAGAAATGTTCATTATATTTTTAAATACGGTCAAAACCAATCAAAAAAACTGTCCGATCTCTCAGACAGTTCCATTTAATCCTATATTCTGAAGCTTCAGCTGCTGAACGGCAAACTCTCTGTACATCGCATGCGATTCGAGCAATTGTTCATGTGTTCCCGAACCGGTCACTTTTCCTTTGTCCAAAAAGATGATTTTATCAGCATCAATAACCGTTGACAGTCTGTGGGCAATAACAAGCGTTGTTCTGCCCATCATCAAATTGCCCAGTGCTTTTTGAACGATGATTTCTGAGTGGCTGTCAAGGCTTGATGTTGCTTCGTCAAGGAGCAGGAGCTTCGGATCGCGCAACAGTGCTCTTGCAATTCCGATCCGCTGCCGCTGTCCGCCGGAGAGCTTGACGCCTCTCTCTCCGACCTGTGTATGATAACCTTCGGGAAATTCTTCAATAAACTGGTGGGCATACGCCATTTCAGCAGCCCGGATGATTTCCTCGTCTTTCGGCTCACGGGTTAATCCGTAGCAAATGTTTTCTTTGACCGTCCCTGACGTAATGGGACTTTCCTGCGGAACATACCCGATTTGCTCTCTCCATGACTGAAGGGAAAACTCTTCAATTCGATTTTCTCCCAGGATGATTGCTCCGCCGGTTGGCTTGTAGTAGCGTTCCATCAATGAAAATAACGTCGTTTTTCCGCTTCCGCTCGGACCTACAATAGCCGTCGTTTTTCCCGGTTCAATTTCCAGCGCCACTTTGGTCAAAATCGGGTCATTCTTATAAGCAAAATCAACCTCCTGAAAGATGATCGGTTTTGCAATGCTCTTTACTTCTTTTCCTGCAGACAAGCTTTCTTCTTCTTCCCCAAGGATCTCAATCATGCGCTCTGAGGCTCCCATTGCTTTTTGAAGCTGAGTAAAAAATGCCGTAAACTGTGTCATCGGGATGACAATCTGAAACAAGTAGAGAATGAACGCGACCAGATCTCCGGATGAGATGGCGCCGGACTGCACTCTGAGTCCGCCATATCCAAGGATAATGACTAACAGCGACATAATGACAAACGAAATCAGCGGTCCAATCAGTGCATGAATTTTTGCTTCTGAGAGGCCGAAGGTAAACAGGCGGAAAGCTCCCTCTTTACCTGATTCATATTCTTTCGTTTCAGCGTTCGATGATTTCACGAGGCGCACATGGGACAGCACTTCACTTAACAGAGAAGTAAACCGTGCTGTTTCATCCTGAAGCCCTTTTGAAACCTTGTACATTTTTCTTCCAAGCGGAAGCAGAATCAAGATTGAGAGAGGAATCAGGGCAAGCATAATCAGCGTCATCTGCCAGTCAAGGTAAAGCAGAATGCCGAACGAGCCGATTATGGCGATGATGCCTGTAAAGAAATTGGTGATGTGATCTGTGATCAGCCCTTTTAAAATGGCTGTATCATTTGTCATCCGGCTGATCATTTCACCTGTCTTATGCTGATCGTAAAATGAAACCGGAAGATGAATATGCTTCTTCCATAAACGTTCTCTAAGCCTTGCAACCACATGCTGTCCGACATAATTCAAAAGATATATGGAAATGCCGCTCGTAATCGCCTGTGCGACAAAGGCTGATAACAAGAGCAAAATATGGAAGGCTCCAATGCTCTCAAAACTGAAGTCGTCAATCAGATTTTTTGTAAAAAGCGGAATAACAAGACCGGCAAGCGTGGAAATAACGCTTAGAATGCCTGCAGCAGCCATTCTCGCTTTCGACGGTTTTGTGTCGCGTATCAGTTCATAAAAAAGCAGCAGTCTGTCACCGTATCTTTGTTCTTTCATTGTTTTCTTCCCCCATCATGCATACTCACCATCTATTATACAGATATCTCCAGAAAAGAATAAATACAAGCCCTTCTGCCTTCCTGCATGTATTCCATAATTAAGGAAATGATAGTACTCAAGTATAACTAACCAAGAAAGCAGCGTAGAAGATGGAAAATTTCACTGGATCCAATCAGCACAGGCGGTATAAAGCTCATTTGAGCATGTTTGGGACAACTCAATTCCACTTAAGAAACCCATACATTATTGCATGGTGGTCCGCGGCTTTTCCCGGATTCGGCCATCTCCTTCTGTCCAAATACTTCAGGGGGCTGCTCCTTTTCGTATGGGAAGTCTTTATTAATATGCAGTCTCATTTGAACATCGCGATGGTTTATTCGTTCTGCGGAGAAATTGATAAAGCGCGCGAAGCCCTTGATTACCGGTGGACCCTCTTATATATTCCCGTCTACATATTTGCCATCTGGGACAGCTACCGCACAACAGTCGATTCCAACCGGGTCTATCTGCTCGCCGAACGTGAAAACGCACCCTTTAACACCTTTACAATCGGAGCCATGGAAATCAACTATTTAGACAAGCGCAATCCCCGAATGGCTGTCGTCTGGTCCTTTCTCATGCCTGGGACCGGGCAGCTGTATATACACCGCCTTATTACCGGATTTTTCGCCCTGATCTGGACGGTTGTTTTCGTTTATTATTCCAAGTGTCTTCTCGCTGTTCATTTTCTGTTTTTGGGAGAAATTGAGCAGGCAACAAACATTCTGAATCCATCATGGCTGATGTTTGTTCCCTCCGTATACGGATTCGCTGTTTATGACTCATACATCAATACAGTCGAGAACAACAAGCTGTTTATAGATGAACAAAGAAATTTTTTGATGACTAATTATCAGAAATACCGGGTCAGCTTTCCTGACAGAGTTTGAGGGGTGATTTCCATTGCAAGTATTTGCTGCGTTTGATCACTGCACATATCTGGAGCTTGCGATTTCCAAAATCGAGCAAGAAGGTATACATAAAGACAGAATCCTTGCTGTGCCTTTAAAATCGAATGACGATTCCGTCAAATTGATGGATTCTATCCATCATTCGGATGGCATCAGTCTTTTTGATACAGGTGCAGCCCTTGCTACTGCATTTGCCGTCATTGGCGTCAGCATCGGGTTTAAGCTTGAATGGGGACCTGTTTACTGGGGACTGATCGGGGCAGGCAGCGGGCTGCTGTTGGGGTTTGCCATCAATTTGTTCTACTATACGGTCATAAAAAAAAGAAAACTTAAAATTGGCGGGAGCGCAAAAAAAACCGAAGTCGTCCTGGTTATTGAATGCCGTGAGGAAGTGTTTTCACGCGTGGAAAAAATATTGAAGGAACACTATGCACTGGGAATTGGCTATATAAAATAAAACAGGCAGCCGCAATAAATCCGGCTGCCTTTCTGTGTGTTCTAATTGGTTCATACGGCTTTTGCATCAGGCTTCAAGTTCAACTTGAGAAGAATCGCCGTTATATACATCCGTATCAAGTTCATTTGTCGCTTTTCCGGTAAGCACCCCGGCTGTCATGCTTCCGCTGACATTCAGCGCTGTACGGCCCATGTCAATCAACGGTTCAACTGAAATTAAAAGCCCTGCTAAAGCAATCGGCATATTCATGGTTGAAAGAACGAGAATGGCCGCAAATGTAGCCCCTCCCCCAACACCTGCAACACCGAATGAACTGATGGCCACAACTGCAATAAGGGTGAAAATAAATGACGGGCTGAGCGGATCAATCCCCACTGTCGGCGCAATCATAACCGCCAGCATGGCCGGATAAATGCCGGCACATCCATTTTGCCCGATTGTAAGACCAAATGAACCTGCAAAGTTTGCAATACCTTCAGGCACACCAAGCTTTTTCGTCTGTGTGCTGATATTAAGCGGCAGCGTACCTGCACTTGTACGTGAAGTAAACGCAAAGGTAAGGACAGGAAATACTTTTCTTACATACGTAACCGGGTTTAACCCTGCAAGTGTAAGCAGCAGCAAGTGAATAATAAACATGACGAGAAGTGCGACATATGAAGCGATGACAAATTTCCCTAGCTTCAAGATGGAATCGAGGTCACTTGAAGCAACTGTTTTTGTCATAATTGCAAGCACGCCATATGGAGTCAGACGCAGAATCAATGTAACGACGCGCATAATGACGGCATAAAAAGCATCCACAATTTTAGCAAACAGCTCTGCATGCTGAGGCTCTTTGCGTTTTACTCCAAGAAACGCAAGACCAAGAATGGCTGCAAAGATCACAACTGCAATGGTTGAAGTCGGACGGGCACCTGTGAAATCAAGGAACGGATTGCCCGGAAGAAGTTCAAGAACCTTCTGCGGGAAGGTCTGATCCTGAATTTCCGTATATGTAGCGTCAAGGGCTTCCCCTCTGGCTGTCTCAGCCTCTCCCTGCTCAATTTGAACTGCTTCTAAATTAAATCCAAGCGACGTTCCAATGCCGATTGCGGCGGAAATGGCTGTTGTTCCAACGAGAATCCCCAAAATCAGGATGCTGATTTTTCCGATATTTCCCGAAAGCTTCAGTTTCGTAAACGCACTGAGGATTGAGATGAAGACAAGAGGCATCACAATCATTTGAAGCAGCTTGACATAACCGCTCCCCACGATGCTGTACCAGCCGATTGATTCAAGAAGAACCTCGTTTTCCGGCCCGTAAATAAATTGAAGGGCAAAGCCCAGCACAATCCCGAGACCAAGGGCTGCAAACACCCTTTTTGAAAACGAAACGTGTTTCTTTTGCATATAAAAAAGCAAGAATATGAGTCCAAGAAGAACGGCAATATTCACAATTAACAAAAATGCTGACATAGCATTTCCCCCCTAACTTTTTCCTTAAGTATTAGAAAAATATAAAGCAATTAAACCAATCAGTCAAGTAGGAATTACCGGCGGCCAACACTCAAAGGTTATGTCCGCTTTTAAGGAATTATGCCTGAATGGTTCCGCTTCAGCCCGCAATCTCATAATTTATGAGAGCAGCTTTAAAAGGAGGCGCGTGTCTGACGTGATAAAAATTAAAAACGCCTATCAAAATGACAATATCCTAAATACGAGTGTATTAACCGCCGAGCAGAAAGAGATTCTTGATCTGATGGTAAAGTATGAAGAGGTTTATTCATATGAGCATTTCAGCCAGTTCAAATTCGAAATGGATCTGCGGACCGAAATTGTAAAAGCATCCTCTGCCCTCTATCAGAGCGGGGTCAAGTTTACGACGTTCGAGTATTCCAAATGCAATCCGGCTTTTTGGGACCTGACGAGCCAGGGAGCCATAGTCATCAAACCCGGCGTTCCTCCTTCAGCCGCCTTGATGGACGTCTACAATAATGGGACCATGTATGCATTTGAATGTGCGACTGCCATGGTAGCCGTTTTTTACAGAGCCGTGCTGGAAATGATTGAAGAGCCCTATTTCAACCGCCTGTTCGACGGGATGATTCTATACGACTGGCACTATGATGACGACCTTGGAGTTTTTACGAGAAGAGGAAATGATTATCTTCCAGGTGATTGCCTGTACTTTAAAAATCCTGATTTTGATCCTGAAAAGCCGCAGTGGCGAGGTGAGAATACAATCGACCTCGGCTATGATCTTTACTACGGACACGGCATCGGCATTAAAGATTCTGAGGGCATCATAACCTCCCTCAACAAATACAGAAAACAGGGAGCTACGAGATCAGCCTACCTTCTTTCCCAGGTAACGCGGCTTGATTACAGATACTTGTATCCGTATAAACGGAGTGACAGAGAGGAAACAGGCGCCTATCCGCTTGCAGATGGAACCATTACGGCAACGAGACTTGGGGACGTATTTTATTTAAGAGCGTAATGCCAAAAAAAAAGCCGCCATTATTTCGGCAGCTTCAGCTGATCATTATGAAAATATTTGCGCTGCAAGTAGTGCTGTTCACGCCCAAGATATTTATTTACCATCAGCTCCATTTCGCCAAGGTCAATTCTTGTCACGAGCGGATCGAGCTGATTCCACTTTACAACTCTAATGAAGTAATAGTCTTTAATGGGGGTGAACACAACAGGGGAATTCGGCCATTGATCGAACCAGAATTCAATTCTTCCCCTTTTCTTGTACGAATAATGAATAATCTTCATTTTCATCACCTGTTATAAGAATACATGTTCTGATTTGAAAAAGAAAGCTTTAATCGGCTGACCCGCTTCTTAGGATCGCTCTGACCGGACTTCCGTCACCGTCCGTAAGTTTCAGCGGCAGAGCAATCAGCTCATAGCTTCCTTCTTCAGCCGAAGTTAGGTCCAGCCCCTCTAAAATAAAGATGGACTGCTGAAAAAACGAGTGATGGGCAGGCAATTCTTTGCTTTTCATAAAATCGACCGATGGGACATCCACTCCGATCAGCTTAATGCCAAGACTTCCAAGGTACTCTGCAGCATCGGGGTGAAAATAAGTGAACTCTTCGGGAAACCTGTTTGAATCCTCCCAGGAATCAGTCCGGATGAGCAGACGTTCTGTTCCCGCAAGATCCATTTTCTTCAGAATGTGAGCAGTAATGACCTCCTGGCCTCGAATGTGAATGACTTTTGCTGTGCCGCAGTAAATGGAGAGATCAAGTTCATGGATCCTCTTCCCTTCCGAGTCAAAATGATAGGGGGCATCTACATGAGTTCCTGTATGGGTGCTCATCTCCACCTTTCCGACATTAACGGACCCGCTCGCTTCTTTCGTCCACATCAGTTCAAAATCAAATGGAGTATCCCCCGGCCAGACAGGCGTGCTGTTTTGCAGCGGCCTTGAAATATCAATAATTTTCATGCAATCACCTCCCGAATATTTTCAAACTGCTCATATCGTTTTTCCCTCATTATCGTTTTTAGAAACTGCACGGTCTTCCAAATCTCTCCATAAGAAGTGTAAAAGGGTGAAGGGGCCAGCCTGATAATATTAGGAGACCTGTAGTCCGGAATCACTCCATCCTTTTTCAGCGCTTTGCAGATTCTTGCAGCCTCAGGATGCATGAGAGCAACATGACCTCCGCGACGTGCATCTTCTTTCGGGTTCACAATCTCAAAAGAAAAACCTGAAAGCTCTTCTTCGATTAAATCCATCATCACCCTGGTCATACTCAGCGATTTCCTGCGGATGGCAGCCATCGTTGCTTCCCTGAACATTTCAAGAGAAGCAGATAAGGGCGCCGAACTGAAAATATGCGGAGTTCCAATCTGATAGGCTCCTGCAGTGTCTGCCGGCGTAAAAGTATGCTCCATATCAAACTGCTGCTCTTTATTTGAGCCAAACCAGCCGCCAAGCCCCGGTCTCTTTTTGCCAAGATGCTTTTCATGGACAAACAGTCCTGCCGCCGCACCCGGTCCTCCATTGACATATTTATAGTTGCACCAGTAAGCAAAATCTGTCCCCCATTTGTGCATCTCATGAGGAATTGCCCCCACTGAATGGCAGCCGTCAAAGCCGATGATAATCCCCCGTTCGTGAGCGGCTTTCGTAAGCCTTTCAATATCAAGCAGCTGGCCGCTTCTGTACAGAACAGTCGGCAGAACAGCCATCGCCACATCTTCTGTCATGCAGGCAATAATATCGTCTTCATCAAGCGTCTGACCGTCTTTGCTTTTCACCTTGACTAAGTGTGTATCAGGATCTAATCCTTTCAGAGACAGCTGACTTTGAAGAGCGTATATGTCAGAAGGAAAATTTAATTCATCCGCAAGAATCTTTGTCCTTTTTCCTTCCGGCTTAAAAAAACTGGCTGCAAGCTGATGGAGATTTACCGTAGTAGAACCTGTCACAATGACCTCATGCGGCTTTGCCCCCACTAAAAAAGCCGATTGCCCGCCAAGTGTTTCAGACAGGTAGTACCAAGGTTTATCGCCTTTCGTCCAGCCGTCAATTCCGTGCTCCTTCCAGGCCTCAAGCATTTCAAGCAACGCAGCTTCAGTCCGCTTTGAAGGGAGGCCAAGAGAATTGCCATCCATATAGATAATGCCTTCTTTTAAATAAAACTCCTGTCTGTAGCAGGCAAGTTCATCCTGCTTATCAAGTGCTGCCGCTTTATCTGGATCCATAGCGGGAAGCCTCCTTCATCCTGATTTCAGTTTGACTGATTAACTGATTTAAAAAAACGTCTGCCGGCACTTTTTCATGAATCATCCTTAGACCCTGGCCAGCCCAGACAGACATATTTTCAGTGTTTCCCGCTTCAGCAGCCTCGCTCCTAAGCCGCTTCGTCAGATTGTTTTGCATAGGATAAGGGAGGACATCTGATTCATACGGCTCCATTTTCCGGATAAAATCATTTGTAATTCCCCGCGCATATTTTCCTGAGAATGCTTTCGTCAGTACCGTCTGATCTTCTGTGCTTGAGATTATTTTGTCTTTATAAGCTTCCGCTGCACCGCTTTCAGTACATGGAATAAACGCGCTCCCCATCTGCACTCCCTCTGCACCGAGCATAAATGCCGCTGCCATTCCTCTTCCATCCGCTATGCCGCCGGCAGCAATCACCGGCACCCGAAGCGCATCTGCTGCCTGAGGAATAAGTGACATGGTTCCGACCCCTGCATCCTGAGAGTGATGGAAGGTTCCGCGGTGTCCTCCTGCTTCACTGCCCTGCATGACAATCAAATCTGCTCCAAGTTCTTCAAACATAAGCGCCTCGTCTACGGATGTCGCCGTGCCAATTACGGTCCTGCCTGATTTTTTCAGTTCTGCTGCAGCTTCTTTTGAAGGCAGCCCGAATGTAAATGAACAGACAGGCACCCCCTGCTGGAGAATGACTTCAAGCTGCTGTTCGTAATTATGGCAGTTTTCTTCATCTGAATAAGAAAGGTCCTCCACAGGAAGTCCCCATTGCTTAAATCGATCCGTCATCCTTTTTATCTCTGCCTCACTGGCATAGACCTCTTTTTCAGGCACAAAAAGATTGACGCTGAACGGTTTCCTTGTCAAACCCTTTATTTTCACAACCTGCTCCTTAAGCTGTTCCGCCGTTAAATAACCTGCTCCGACAGACCCCATCGCCCCGAAGCCGCTGACAGCAGCCGCCAGTTCGGGTGAAGTAATTCCTCCCGCCATCGGTGCCTGAATAACCGGATAGGTGATGCAAAGCTTGCGGCTTACAGCTGTTTCATTCCATCCCACACATACTCCTCCTCATCCAGAAGTGAACTGCCTACCTTCTTCTACAAGCATGCAGCCGTTCCCTGCCGGATTCAGGAGGAATGATCCGGAGCAAAATCCGTTCTCCTTTTACCCGGTTGTGCTAAAATGGTAAAAAATAGACACTCAAAGATAGGAGCTGTTGAAGTTGGATGAGCTGTGTCCCCTTTGCAATCCTCAAATGATAGAAGATCAGAAAATTGTCCTGTCCAACGACCATTGTCTCTTTCTTCAGATGCCCCAAAACATCCTTATTGGATCAGGCCTGATTGTCCCAAGAGAGCACCGCCCTACTATGTTTGATTTAACGCAGGATGAATGGAATGCAACATACAGTCTGCTTCAGGAAGTGAAAAAGCTGCTTGATCAAGAACACGAGCCTGATGGCTATACAATCGGCTGGAATACAAACGAGGCCGGAGGGCAGCATATTTTTCACACTCACCTTCATATCATCCCCCGCTTCAAAGACGAACCGTATGCCGGAAAAGGCATCAGATCCTGGCTGAAGGGCAAAGAGAATCTGCGGCCTTCCCTCTCTGACGAAGATTAAAATGGACCGAACTTGGGTAAAAAAAGAGAAAGACCGCTGACAAAGGAGTGTTACCGATGATCATTGTATACATAAGCATTGCGCTTGTTGTCCTTGCCCTTATCTATCTAGGTGTCTCATCCATCCGCACCTTCAAAAAATCACAGCCTGTGCTGCAGGACCTTCAGGAAACGGCAAACCGCCTCCAAAAACAAACCGAAAGCATTCAAAATGAAACAACCAGACTCTCCGCCACCCAGGAAAAAATCATGTCTGACGTAGAGTACAAAAAGAAAACCGTTCAGGAAACAATCGAAATTGCGAAAGAAACACCGGAAACTTTGAAAAGCTTTAAAGAGTTTATACCATCTAAAAAAGAAGAACGCGCCGCACACAGAGTTCGGGGCTGAGAGGTGCAGATCACTTTGGTGGTCTGTTTTTTTGTGTGGTGGAGGAGCTGTCGGAGATGATATTAAACCAGGTACTAAGTTTTAGTTCTACCATGCTTCTGTTGATGGTTCTTATCACGCTGTTGAGTGCCATCAATCACGAGTTTTTTTCTGTTGGTGGTTCTTATCACGCTGTTAAGTGCCATCAAGCACGAGATTTTTTCTGTTGGTGGTTCTTATCAAGCTCTTAAGTACCATCAAGCACAAGATCTTCTCTGTTGATGGTTCTTATCAAGCTGTTGAGTGCCATCAAGCACGAGATTTTTTCTGTTGGTGGTTCTTATCACGCTGTTAAGTGCCATCAAGCACGAGATTTTTTCTGTTGGTGGTTCTTATCAAGCTCTTAAGTACCATCAAGCACAAGATCTTCTCTGTTGGTGGTTCTTATCACGCTGTTAAGTGCCATCAAGCACTAGATCTTCTCTGTTGGTGGTTCTTATCAAGCTCTTAAGTACCATCAAGCACAAAATCTTCTCTGTTGGTGGTTCTTATCACGCTGTTAAGTGCCATCAAGCACAAGATTTCTCCTGTTGATGGTTCTTATTAGACTTATTAATTCCATCAAACTCGAAATCTTTCCGGTTGATGGTTCTTGTCCTGCTGTTTTCTGCCAACAACCTCAGGGTCCTTCCCCGATGATGGTTTTATTTTTCCACAACAAAAAGAGCACTGAATCTCATCAATGCTCATACCCACCATGTTTCACCAATTTTCATTACGTTTAGCTTTTCCGGGTCAAGTGCACGCTTTTCCCATTCTGCAAGCAGCCTCTCCAAAGCTTCAGGTCCTGTATCGTCGGCCAGCCTGAATGCACCGTAATGCATGGGAACAAATGGCCCTTTCGCGTTCAGATCAAGGTACGCCGTGACTGCATCCTCTGGATTGATGTGCGATACCTTCATAAACCACTCAGGCTCATAAGCTCCGATGGGCATCAGGACGGCATCGACAGACATTTTTTCACCGATTTCTTTAAAGCCGCGGAAGTATCCGGAGTCACCGGCAAAATAAATGGAGTGGCCTTTGTGTTCAATGACCCAACCTCCCCAGTGGGAAGTATTCGTATCCCACAGGGTTCTGCGCGTCCAGTGCTGGGCAGGAACGAATGTAAATCTGACGTCCTCTTTATCAAACACATCCCACCATGCAGCTTCTTTCACGTTCTTATACCCTCTTCTTCTGAAGGAAGCACCGAGGCCTTCGGGCACGTAAAAAACCGGGTCTCCCTTGAGCTTTCTGATTGATGCAAAATCCAGGTGATCATAATGTCCGTGAGAGATCAGGACAGCGTCAATTTCCGGAAGTGCCCGGATTGGCATGCCCGGTTTCGTCAATCTCCTCTGCATGCCCATCCGCTCTGCCCAGACCGGGTCAGTAAGGATATTGATGCCGCCTGTCTGAATCAGGAATGTAGAATGGCCGATCCAGGTCACACTGGTTTTTGAACGATTAGCCGACACTTCTTCCGTCTGAGGATTATCCAGCCTTTCAATGGAGACCGACAAATCCTTCTTTTTCGCTTTTCGCTCTTTCATCCATTTTCTGAAATCCGAAAAGCTTTTGGTGTTTTCAACCCCGTCCAAGTTATGATATTTCTTGCCCATCTGCCTGCACCTTTACATAAAATGTCCGGGTTCTCGGCCCGTCAAATTCACAGAAATAGACTCCCTGCCATGTTCCAAGCAGGAGGTGCCCTCCAGTGATAATGACATGCTGCGAGGAGCCGACTGTGCTTGCTTTCATATGCGCAGCAGTATTCCCTTCGGCATGCCTGTCCTTATCGTCAAACCATGGATAGACTTCATCAAAGCGTCTGATCATGTCTGTTTTCACGTCAGGATCCGCATTTTCATTGATTGTGATTCCTGCAGTGGTGTGCGGACAATAGATTAAGGCTGTGCCTTCTACTGTGCCGGTTTCATTCACAAAATCTTCGATCAGGGCTGTTGTGTCGAGCATCTCATCGCGTGCTGATGTCCTAATCGTGAATTTTTTCAGCATTCTATCAGCCTCCTTTTTTAAATTGTACCATTATCAGCATGCAAAAACCCCGAAACGGCACAGGCTGTCTCGGGGATTGCATGTTTAGAACAAGTATACTCGTGTTTCAAAAGGTTTCATTGTAAAGGAAGTCACATGTTTGTGGCCTTCTGTTTCGTAGTTTTGCAGCACCAGGCTTTCGCTTGAAAGCGGAAGCTTGCTGTACTGATAGAATGCATTTTTGTTGCTTATGTTCGAAATGACAAGGGCTGTTTTGCCTTCAAACGTACGTGTATAAGCGTAAATTTGTTTATCCTTTGGAAGGATTAAGTCATATGTCCCGTAAACAAGGACATCGTTTTCTTTTCGCAGGTCAATCATTCTTTTGTAGAAATGGTAGACAGAGTTCTCATCTTTCAGCTGCTTTTCAACGTTTGTTTCCTTGTAGTTTTCATTAGCGCCGAACCAAGGAGTTCCTGTTGAGAAACCGCCGTTTTTCTCGTCATTCCATTGCATTGGCGTACGTGAATTATCACGGCCTTTATGCCAGATGATTTCCATGATTTCTTCGTGTGAGCGTCCTTTTGCCGTTTCAATGCGGTAAAGGTTTTTCATGGCAACATCGTCGTAATCATCGATGGACGGAAGATGAACGTTTTTCATGCCGAGCTCCTGTCCCTGGTAAATGAACGGTGTACCCTGCATCATGAAGTACATAGCGCCAAGTGCTTTTGCACTTTCTACAAGATAGTCTTTGTCATCGCCCCATGTTGAAACAGAACGCGGCTGGTCATGATTTTCAAGGAAAAGAGCATTCCAGCCATTGCCATCAAGACCCTTCTGCCACTTTGTAAGAGTTTCTTTCAGTTTGACAAGATCAACCGATCCTTCAAGTCCATTGTCCCAAAGGCCAAGGTGCTCAAACTGGAAGATCATGTTGAAGATTCCGTTCGTATCTCCGACCCAGTCCTCTGCCTGTTCAAGCTTAACCCCGTTCGCTTCTCCGACTGTCATGATGTCGTAACGTGCAAACGTTTGCGCTTTCAGCTCGCTCAAATGCTCCATAATGCCCTCTACGTTCATGTGGTAATCAAAGGATGAAACGTAATCAAGACCGTTTGGATTTGGAAGATCAGGGAATCCTTCTTTTTTGTTGATGTGGGAAATCGCATCTACTCGGAAGCCGTCGATTCCTTTATCAAGCCACCAGTTGATCATTTCGTAAACAGCTTGTCTCATGTCCTGGTTTTTCCAGTTTAAATCAGGCTGCTTTGTTGCGAAAACGTGCATGTAGTACTGATCTGTTTTTTCATCATATTCCCAGGCAGAACCGCTGAAAATACTTTCCCAGTTGTTTGGCTCTTTGCCGTTTTTGCCGTCGCGCCAGATGTACCAGTCGCGCTTTTCATTGTCTTTTGACTCGCGTGATTCAATGAACCATGGATGCTCATCACTTGTATGATTGACAACAAGATCCAAAATCAGCTTCATGTCTCTTTTATGGACTTCTGCTAAAAGCTCGTCAAAGTCTTCCATTGTTCCGAAATCAGCCATGATGTCCTGATAATCACTGATATCATATCCATTATCTGCATTTGGGGAAGAGAAAATCGGACAAATCCAGATGACATCGATTCCAAAATCCTTCAAATAATCCAGTTTAGAAATAATTCCGCGGATATCACCGATTCCGTCCCCATTCGAATCCATAAAGCTTCTTGGGTAGATCTGGTAGGCAACTGCTTCTTTCCACCACATTTTTTTCATATACAGCACTCCTTTATTTCAACCTTAACGTCCAGTAAGACGAACGGGTATGTGTTCCAAATAAAAAGTATTCGCTTACATTTATGCTAAGTTTTCATTACTAAAAAGTATTATACTCTAATTGTGTTAAAGATTGAACAATTTCCTTTGAATTCCTTTAAAAAGTGGCCCCGTCCATCCTTTATTGACAGACAGATCCTTAAAACAAGAAAAAGCTATCCGCACCGGATAACTTTCTCCATTACTTATGCTATTTTAGAGCTGACTTCAGCTGTTTTCTTTTTAAGCCAGTTCTTGCCCTCAACCATGCGGGAAACCATCATGCTGCTGACGTTATCGCCTGTAGCATTGAGCATGGTTGCAGGAGGATCGATGATTGTTGAGATGGCCGCAATAATCGGCAGTGCTTCAGGCGGGAAACCGTAAAGCGTAAGAATAAGCATTTCGCCGATCATTCCCCCGCTCGGGATGGCTCCCATGACCGTTCCGACAAGGATGGCTACTAAGATCACGCTTGTAATGGTACCAAATCCTGAAAAGCTCATGTCAAAAATACCAAATAAGAATACAATTTTCAGGACGCCGCCAAGAACGGAACCATCTTTATGAAGAGCGGCTCCCAGAGGCACGGTCGTTTCTCTGATATCTGCGCTGACACCCATCTTTTTCGTCGCCTCAAGGTTAACCGGGATGGATGCTGCACTGCTGCATGTTGCAAGAGAAGTAATCGTCGGAGACAGCATGTTTTTCCAGAAAACGTTCACTCCCTGTTTCTTGCCGGCGATAAATGCGTAAACCGTAAACGCAATGATAAAGTAAATAAAGGCTGCTGCATAATACATCACACCTGCTCTGAAATAGGTGCCAAGAAGCATTGGCCCGTATTCACCAACAAGAGTTGCAAAGTAGGCGCCAAGCCCGATCGGTGCATAGTACATAATGATGGAAACAAGTTTCATCAGCACTTCAGAACCGGACGCGAGAAAGCTTGCAAACGGCTTTCCTTTTTCCCCGATCATGGAAACAGACAGCCCGACCAGTACGGAGAAAACAATCATCGCAAGCATGTTGTTTCTTGAGAACAGTTCGACAAAATCAGGAACCGTAAACGTGCTGACGATCTGATCAGCAAGTGTTACATCCTCCATCGCCTCAGGCTTTTCAAGCTGAAGCGTCACACCCTGTGCTGGAGGAACGATTTTAACGACAGCCGTCATATATATGGCTGCAATCAATCCTGTAAACAGGAACACAGCCAGCATGCTGCCCATAATCTTTCCTAAACGCTTTGTTCCTCCCATATTCGCAATGGATGAAGCAATCGTGAAAAACACAAGCGGTACAACAACCGTAAACATGGCATTTAAAAACAAATCGCCGAACGGCTTTAAGAACACAGCTTTTTCTCCAAACATCAGTCCGATTATGCCGCCAATCACAACTGATGAAAGCAGAATAAGCGGAAAACGGTAAGCTTTCATTTAAAATCCCTCTTTCATATCAATAAGAACCAACTAATGCTATCAGAGGAATGGACTTTTTTCAAGAAAGGTTTATTGGAATTTTCATCAGCACAAAAAACAGGCAATCACTCAGGATCGCCTGCGGCTGCTTTCATTTTCTTTTTGGCTTCAAGGGTTATGATGTGGTGGCCTTCCATATCCGTAACGGTAAATTCATAGCCGTCTGCGGAGATTTTATCGCCTTTTTGAACATCAATCATTTCGGTGAGGATCCATCCCCCGATTGTATCCACATCTTCGGAATCAATGTTTGTCTGAAGAAGATCATTTACTTCCTCAATAAGCGCTTTTCCGTCAAAAATGTAGTGCGTCTCGCTTTTCTTCCGCACATTTGGGAGTTCATCGATGTCGAATTCATCGCGGATCTCGCCTACAATTTCTTCAAGAATATCCTCCACTGTCACAAGACCGGCTGTTCCGCCGTATTCATCGACAAGGATGGCCATGTGAATCCGGTCCTTTTGCATTCTCAGGAGCAGATCCTGAATCGGAATGGTTTCAATCACTTTGATCACCGGCCGGATGTAATTTTTAAGAAGCACGCCGTCTTTTGACATGTAAAGGGCATCAAGCACTTCCTTAATGTTCACAAGACCGACGATGTTGTCTTTGTCTTCGTGTTCAAGCGGATACCTGGTGTATCTTTCGCTTCTCATAATTTCAAGGTTTTCCTCAAATGAATCTTCCAGTGCAACAGTAACCATTTCTGTTCTCGGGACCATGATTTCTTTTGCAATCCGGTTATCAAATTCAAATATTTTGTTCACATACTTATACTCGGACTGATTGATCTCCCCGCTTTTCAAGCTTTCTGACAAGATGATGCGGAGCTCTTCCTCCGTGTGGGCCATCTCGTGTTCAGAAGCCGGATGAAGGCCAAACATTCTAACAATCGTCTGGGCAGATCCATTCAGCGTTTTGATAAAGGGATACATGATTTTATAAAAAAGAATAAGCGGCCTCGAAAGATTCATGGTGACCCATTCCGCTTTCTGAATGGCCAGGGTCTTTGGGGCAAGCTCCCCAATGACCACGTGAAGATACGTGATCGCCACAAAAGCGAGGACGAACGATAGAATTCCTGACAGCGACGGATTGACTCCCCATGAATCAAATAATGGATGAAGGAGGCGCTCTATGGTCGGCTCCCCGAGCCACCCGAGACCGAGAGCTGTGATCGTAATGCCAAGCTGGCAGGCTGAAAGATATTCATCAAGACTTCCCGTTACTTTTTTGGCAGCAATCGCTTTTTTATTTCCTTCTCCTACGAGCTGATCAATTCTTGAGCTTCTTACCTTTACAATGGCAAACTCTGCAGCGACAAAAAAGCCTGTAGCTGCAATTAAAAGGGCGACTAGAATTAGATTTGTAGCAATCAAAGAGTTCCCTCATCCTTCAAAGGACAAGGGTCACCTCCTTTCATAAGGTGAAACCCGGATTCCGTTTTATTTGCTTCTATTCTTTGCTTTTTCGCGTTACTTTAGCATTTTATTTATTTCCAGGTTCTTTTCAGCCTGAAAACCTCCTGAATGTATCCCCAGACGGAAACAGGAGCCATGATCAGCTGATAGCTTAAAACGAAGAAAAAGAAGCCTGAGATATTTTTTCTCACTTTTAAATCAAGTTCTCTGAACACTTTTTTCTGATAGGAATAGATGCTCAAATAGCTGATCAGTGTAAGGGGCAGAACAAAAAGGGTCATCGGCCCGACAATCCAGTAATGACCGAAAAAAGCGAGAATCAGGCCCGGAATCCAGAAAACAGTATACGTAAAATCAAGATACGGCATGATGAAATTAATGCCCGTCAGGAATTTCGCGAAAATGGCCGGCTGATGCCACGGCTTCATTTCCTTCAGCGCTTCAATCATCCCCCGCGCCCACCTTGACCGCTGCCTGGCAAAGTGCCGGAAGGAAACCGGAACTTCTGTAAACGCAACAGACAAAGGCTCAAAGTACACTCTGTACCCGTGATGGAGAAATCTCCAGGTCAGAACAATGTCCTCCCCGATTGCTTCCGGCCATCCGCCAGTTTCCCTTACAGCAGACGTTTTGTACAAACTGAATGCCCCCTGTGCTACGAGCGTTCCCTGATATAAACCTTGAAGCCTTTTGATCGCTGCAATGCCGAGGAAGTAGTCCCACTCCTGCATTTTTGTCAGAAGATTTTCCCGGCTGTTTCTGACGAGAATGGTACCTGCAACAGCACAGACATCCTCAGGGGAACTGATCATCCTTGAAACAATGCGCCTGACAGCACTTTTGTGCAGAAGCGTATCTGCATCAAGAGTAAGAACGAAATCGGTCATCGTTTCATTAATGCCTTTGTTCAGCGCATGATATTTCCCCGGATTTTCTTCATGGAGGAGACGCACAGGAATGCCATAGGCAGTCCCGGCTTCCAGGGCAACTGACGGAGTTGAGTCCTCGGATCCGTTATCCACTACAATCACTTCAAGACTGCCCTTGTAATCCTGATCGGCCAAATACCTGATTGTCGTCCCGATATTCTTCTCTTCATTCTTTGCTGCAATCAAAATGGTGACCGGAATTGCAGGACTGCTGATTTTATATGGGGGCTGCCTGTCAATCAGCAGGCTGGTGATCAAAAAGGCATTCAAAAACCCCGGTATGTAGGCAATGCCGCCAATAATGAAGATGGCAAGCGGCAGCGAGGTCAGCTCAGCAAGCTCCCTTAGCCAAGGAAGAGAAAGGAAGACAGAGAAGAGCATCCACAACAAAGCCGCGGTCTGGCTGATCCAAAATTTCTTTTTCACGCTCACGTATCGCTTTAGCACCATGTCTCAACCTTTTCACTCGAGTTTTCTTTTATCTTCCGCAATCCCTGACTATGCATACATAAACGAAACAAGTAGAAAAAATGGGAGAAACTTGCACATACTACATAAAAGCATGTTTGAAATCAAGGAAGTGATGAGATGAAACTGTCTGATGAGGAAAAGACCGCGCTTAGCGAAGCCATCGACAAAATGAATGAGGGGCTTGATGTATTCATTCAATTCTACAATGATGCTGAAGAAGAAAAGCCGGTGATCGAATTCAAAGAAGATACGATTGCTGCTATTGAAAAAGCAATTGAAGCCTATGGAACAGAACCGGTTTCGGAGAAAATAAATGCCATTATCCGTGAGGTTCTATCTTTTTTACCAAACAAAAAATAAGGCGGGTGTGAACGTTGAGATCAAATAAACTGCTTGTAGACTGGCTGAGATGGCCCCTCTATGTCCGCATTATTTTAATCGTCATGCTGATTGTCCTTCTCTTTGGACAAGTGATATCCCTAATAGAACCGGACGTCTTTCCGACTGTTTTTGATGGAATCTGGTGGGCGCTTGTTACCGTGTCCACCGTCGGATTCGGCGATTATGTTCCAGAAACGGTTGCAGGAAGATCAGTAGGCATCGTGCTCATCCTTATTGGTGCCGGATTTGTCACGACCTACTTTGCCACATTGTCGGCAGCAGCTTTTCAAAAGCAGCATTCTTACCTAAAAGGAGAAACGGCCTACAAATATGGAAATCATGTCGTGATTGTCGGGTGGAATGAAAAATCAAACGAGCTGATCGAAACCTTCCAAAAGGTCAAGCCCTATAAAAACATCGTTCTCATTGATGACACTCTCGAAGAGTCACCTTTAATTGAAAATCTGCATTTTATCAAAGGCAATCCAACGATTGACCGGACACTGATCAAAGCAAACATCGAAAAAGCAGATGCTGCCATCATCACGGCCGATCAGTATAAAAGCGAAACAGATGCTGACATGCAGTCGATCTTAATCCTGCTTGCACTAAAAGGCATGAACCCTGATCTTTACACGGTTGTCGAGCTTGTTACCGGGATGCATGTGAATAACGCCAAAAGAGCAGGTGCAGATGAAATTATCAAGTCCTATCAGCTTTCAAGCCACTTGATGATGAACAGCTACCTGGCGAAATACGGGCTGTCGAGCGTATATTCAGAACTCAATCCCGCAAACGGAAACTACTTTAAAATCATTCCGATACCTCCTGAACTAGTCGGAAAAACCTTTCACGATGCCAGCCACAGTCTGCTTGAAAAAGAAAACTTGCTTATTGGCATCAAAAAAGGAGATCAGACGAAACTGAATCCGCCGATCTCCCAAATTCTTAATGAAGAGGATCTTCTGATTATGATTACTCATTAATCAAGCAGCAGATCCTCAAGTTCTTTTACCAAATCCCTGCCTGTATCAATGTATTTCTCCGGAAAATCGGCGTCTTTGTCCTGCGGCTCCTGAAACTGGTCAAAAGATGCCTTTACATTTCCAATATGAACATTGTCATCAAGACCTATCTGATATTTGTGCGAAAGCAAGTAAGGGTTTGAGAGCGTGACAGTCGTATTCTGCGAATCCAGCTGGCCGTCAGCTGCCGTAAACGGAACACGCAAAAACTGATAGCCCACCTCATCATCAATCTTATAATCAAACGAACCGTGATCATAGTCCCAGCCCCCGCCGATAGCATACCCAAGCGGCTTTAATTGTGTTTCAAGATGATACAGCTTGAACGATTTCCCTTCCAGTTTCGATGGAATTTCAATCATGAGATTCGACCTCCTTTTTAAGGTAGGTTCTCCTGATAACTGTTTTTTATGAGGAAGGGAAGGGAAGCGGAGGGAATGACATATTTCTGATGGTTTGCTTACCCTCCCATGCCGTTATTCGCTTTTAGCAGGGTATGATTCCACGCTTTGCTTACCCTGCCCATGCCATTTATCGCTCTTGCTGGGTACGATTTATCGCTTTCCTTACCCTGCCCATGCCGTTTTTCACTCTTGCTGGGTACAATTCATCCCTTTGTTTACCCTGCCCATGCCGTTTATCACTCTTGCTGGGTACGATTCATCCCTTTGCTTACCCTGCCCATGCCATTTTTCTCTCTTGCTGGGTACGATTCATCCCTTTGCTTACCCTGCCCATGCCGTTTTTCGCTCTTGCTGGGTACGATTCTTCGCTTTGCTTACCCTGCCCATGCCGTTTTTCGCTCTTGCTGGGTACGATTCTTCGCTTTGCTTACCCACCGAAATCAATTTACGGCTTCACAGGCCCTGCTTCTATTTTCCCGCAAAAAAAGCAGCCCGGTTAAATTACACCGGACTGCCATTTACACTTATTTCAAACGCTTTTCAAGCTCAGCTTTAACCTCTTCAAATCCTGGTTTGCCAAGCAGAGCAAACATGTTTACTTTGTAAGCTTCAACACCCGGCTGATCGAATGGATTCACGCCAAGCAGGTATCCGCTCATCGCACAGGCTTTTTCGAAGAAATACACAAGATATCCGAATGTGTACTCGTTCATTTCAGGAAGGTTCACAATCAGGTTTGGAACGCCTCCGTCTGTGTGAGCAAGCATCGTCCCTTGGAATGCTTTTTTGTTGACGAAGTCAACTGTTTCGCCCGCAAGGTAGTTCAGGCCGTCAAGGTCGTTTTCTTCTGATTCAATCGTAATCTCGTGACGCGGTTTTTCAACGTTAAGGACGGTTTCAAACAGATCACGGCGTCCTTCCTGCACGTATTGGCCCATTGAATGCAGGTCTGTTGAGAAGTTTGCTGAAGCAGGGAAAATGCCTTTTTGGTCTTTTCCTTCACTTTCGCCAAACAGCTGTTTCCACCACTCTGAGAAATATTGAAGGCCCGGCTCATAGTTAATGAGCATTTCAATCGTTTTGCCGCGGTTATAAAGCGCGTTGCGAACGGCTGCATACTGGTAAGCAGCATTTTCTTCAAGCTCGGATGTTGAGAAATCGTTCATGGCAGCAGCTGCGCCTTTCATCATTTCTTCAATATCCGCTCCTGCAGCAGCAATTGGAAGCAGACCGACAGCAGTAAGAACAGAGTAGCGTCCGCCAACATCATCTGGGATGATGAATGACTCGTACCCTTCTTCTGAAGCAAGTGTTTTTAAAGCACCGCGCGCTTTGTCTGTTGTCGCATAGATGCGTGTTTTCGCTTCTTCTTTTCCGTATTTTTCTTCAAGCAGCTTGCGGAAAATACGGAAGGCAAGAGCTGGCTCAGTTGTTGTGCCTGATTTCGAAATAACGTTGATTGAGAAGTCGCGTCCTTCAATCAGGTCCATCAGGTCTTTCATGTAAGTAGAGCTGATGTTATTGCCGACAAAGATAATTTGCGGCGTTTTGCGCTGTTCTTTAGACAATGCATTGTAGAAAGAATGGTTCAGCATTTCAAGGGCAGCGCGTGCGCCAAGATATGATCCGCCGATTCCAACGACTAAAAGAACATCCGAATCAGATTTAATTTTTACTGCACTTTTTTGAATGCGTGCAAATTCTTCTTTATCGTATGCCTCAGGAAGGTCAACCCAGCCAAGGAAGTCGCTTCCCGCTCCTGTTTTCTCATGAATTGAGTGATGCGCAACTTTAACGAAATCGCGCAGGTATGTAAGCTCATGCTCACCAAAAAATGACAGCGCTTTTGAGTAATCAAAACGAACATGTGTCATTGCAGTTCCTCCATCGTTCCTAAAATTTTAATCCTCTTTCACTTTAACGAAACTGTGTTTGTAAATCAAGCGGACCAAAAAATGAAAACGCGATCATTTAAAAATAAATGAAAACACCCTGCAGATGCAGGGTGCTGGTGCCATTAAAGTGAAGCTCTCAAGATGGCAAGAACATCTTCTTTGTTCAGCTTTTTAAAGTTGCCGAACTCTCCGTTTGCCATTGCTTTATCTGCAATCAGATCAAGCTTCTCGTCTGTTATGTCGTAGTCAGCGAGGCGGCTTGGTGCACCGAGGCTGCTCCAGAACGCGCTGAGCTTGTCGATTCCTTCAAGCGCGACATCACGGTCTGATTTGCCTTCTGTATCTACTTCAAATACGCGGACAGCAAGCTGTTTGAAACGGTCAAGGTTCTCATCAAGCGTATGTCTCATCCAGTTAGGGAACAGGATGGCCAGGCCGCCGGCATGAGGGATATCATATACAGCTGAGACAGCATGCTCGATATTGTGAGTCGCCCAGTCTCCGCGGTAGCCCATCTGAAGGGATCCGTTCAGAGCAATTGTTCCTGAATAAAGGATCGTTTCGCGAAGCTCATAATTTTCAAGGTCCTTCATCAGTTTTGGCGCTGTTTCCATAACTGTTTTCAGAGTCGATTCACAGAACCGGTCCTGAAGCGGCGTGTTTTTTGTATGATGGAAATATTGCTCAAATACGTGAGACATCATGTCGACCATTCCGTACACGGTTTGATCCTGAGGAACTGTGTACGTGTTGACAGGATCAAGAATGGAGAATTTCGGGAATGTCAGCGGACTTCCCCAGCCGTATTTCTCCTGTGTTTCCCAGTTCGTAATAACCGAACCTGCGTTCATTTCTGAACCTGTCGCAGCAAGCGTCAGCACGGTTCCAAACGGGAGAGCTTCTGACGGAGTGTGCTTTTTGGTTACGATGTCCCATGCATCTCCGTCATATTTAGCTCCTGCAGCGACCGCTTTTGTGCAGTCAATGACACTTCCGCCGCCTACAGCAAGCAGGAAGTCAATATTTTCACTTTTACAGATATTCACACCGCGGTGAACGGTTGAAAGTCTTGGATTCGGTTCTACACCGGAAAGTTCAAAGACGTTTGACCCGGTTTTCTCAAGCTCAGCAAGTACTTTATCGTAGAGGCCGTTTCGTTTAATGCTGCCCCCTCCGTAAACAAGGAGAACATTTTTGCCGTATTTAGGCACCTCTGTCTGAAGCTGCTGAAGCTGCTCTTTGCCAAAAATTAATTTCGTAGGATTATGGTATGTAAAGTTTTCCACAATCAATCGCCTCCTTACGTTTTATAAAATAAGTATGACCTGTTTCGAATGTTTTTTGCAAGAAATGCGCTTGTGGAACTTTTTTTTGTGCCGTGAATAATTTTCATGACATTTCCGCATTCTATTAGTGAATTCTTACATCCAAGGAGGTTATCAGCATGAGCGCATTACAGCGTATTGCACTTGTACTTACAATTATTGGAGCAATCAACTGGGGGCTAATCGGCTTCTTTCAATTTGATTTAGTGGCTGCTATTTTTGGCGGCCAGGGCGCTGCCCTTTCAAGAATTATTTATGGACTTGTCGGAATCGCAGGTTTAATCAACCTTGCCATCCTCTTCAAGCCGGCAGCTGAGCTCGGCAGAACAGAACCAAAACCTGAAGCACGTTAAAGAAAAAGCACCGGATTCGCTCCGGTGCTTTTTTTATGCAAAAAAAAGAATCCATCCAGCCGGATGCATTCTTTTCACAAACTTATTTGTTCGTTTGTTTTGATTGCTCAATCCACTCTTCAAGCTTCTCTTTAAGTGTGTTGAAACCTTGTGGAGTTTCGTTAGAGTAAGCTGGAGTAGCTTTAACTGTTGCCTGGCGCTTTTTAGGCTTCTTTGGAGCTTCTGTTTGTGCAGGAGCTTCTTGAGTTGCACGGATAGAAAGGCTGATTTTGCCTGCTGCTTCGTCAACAGAAAGTACTTTTACTTGTACTTCGTCTCCTACTTTCAGCTGTTCGTTAATGTCTTTAACGAAACCGTGTGCGATCTCAGAAATGTGGACTAGTCCTTGTGTAGACTCATCTAATGCAACAAACGCACCGTAGCGCTGGATTCCTGTTACTTTGCCTGTGTAAACAGAACCTGTTTCGAATTTTGTACTCATGGTAACACTCCTATATAAGTTGATTTTTCTCGTTTAATATACGCAATTTAAAACTATATCATATCACGCCTGTTTTTACAATAACAATTTAGTTACTGTCAAGTAATAAGCTGTTGTCTTTTATGATCTTAACAACATCGTCGTTTACTTAAGAACGCCAAAAAACCATAAAAAACCGGGCAGAACCCCGCCCGGTTTTTCCATCAGTTATAAACAACTTTAGATGTGTAGTCACTAGCATTAACCTTTACCGTCATCTCCCTGGATGAACCGTCCTTGAGAATCAGTTCAAATACGGCTGTACTGCCATCATCGCTGTAGGTTTCATTCAATTTAACCGTATTTGCAGAAAGAACGCTGTACTGCTTGGCTTTCTCTTCTAAATCTGCTTTAAATTCTTCTTCTGAAGGAGCTGATTCGTCTTTTGCAATAAGGTCATAAGCCGTATCTGCATCTCCGGTAACAGCTGTGTACAGATAGAGGCGGAGCACATCAGCCGGCTGCAGCTCGTTCAATGCCGCGCTGTCCCCGCCAGTATATGCCTGATAGGCAGTTAGGATGCTGCTTGATACAGGCAATAGCTGAATCTCTCTTCCCCTGAAGAAAGATACGTCAGGCTTCAGACTTTGGGGCACGTTCACCTTATACTGCCAGTATTCCTCCTGTGATTTAAAAGTGAAATTCTGCGCTTTCAAAAACTCATAGTATGCCGATACAGATGAAGTCGTCTCACGATTCGGATAATCTTTCATGAGCTGTTCGAAGGCGGATTTCCATTCCTCTTTCAGTCTGAGCTGCTCATCCACGGCCATAGTATTGTTGAGGCCTTTAAGCAGAACGGTGAGCCAGAACTCGTAGCGCTCTTTTAGTTTTTCCCGGTATTTAAAGTTTGGGTTCTGCAGAATAAAGTCTTCAAGAGCAACAGTCCGCTCTGCCAGTTCGTAAATTGGGACAGCGAGAGCCGCATCCATGGCAACCTGTGCCTGGTTTTCCGTTTCAAAATACTTCTTCATTTGCGGGCTTGGGTCAAGCTCGTTTTCAAGGAGCTCTAAATCCGGCTGGAAATTGATCATGCCTTCCCCTTCATGATAAAAACGATAGCCGCTGTTTCTGATCTCTTCAACAACCGGCCCTGCTTCAGGATGGTCGGAGCCTTCCTGGTTCAATTGTTCAGCGAAAGCATTTACATCCGTATACTGAAGAGTGCTTGAAACAGTCAGCCACTTTTCAAAGAAATACTCCTCCATCATCCTCTGTTTTTCAAGAAGGCTGATGATTTCTGAATCCCTTACCTCTTCTCCTTCTTCTGCCTTTGCTCTTAGGGCAGCGAGCTGGGCCGCTGGAGAGGAAACGTTTTGTTCAACTGTCAGCTTGACTGTCTTAAAATAGTTGTCAAGCTCCTGAATGGTCTGATAGGAACTTCTGCTCTTAAATTCCCGGACTGCATCTTCGGCTTCCTGGATAAAAGGATAAAGTTCCGCGTCAGGCATCTGAATCTCTTCCTTGAAAGCAGCAAGTCTTTCCTTAAACAGGAGGTCCAGTTCACTTCGTTTAGCTTCAATCTCTTCAGCAGAAGGCGGCACCTGCACAGCAGGAGGCTGTTCACCTGTTCCGCCATTTCCCTCATTATTCTGCTGGAGCAGCTGTGCACCAAGCAGCCCCGCAATCAGCACGACACCCGCAAAGCTTGCAGCATACAGCGTTTTGGCTTTGAAGAAAGGATTATTCTTCTGCTTTTCAAGCTTGATGCGGTCCATTATATGATCAGCCGATGTTTGCACTGGAAGCTTTTCATAGGATTGCTTTAAATTCGATAGACGTTTCTCAAAAAGCTGATCATCCATGAGTTTCACCTTCTTTCTTTTCGTGCTCCTCCACTAGTTTTTTCAGCATCGTTTTCCCCCTGAGGATGCGTGTTTTAACAGTAGAAAGCGTTATTGACATAATTTCAGCAATTTCTTCATATTTCATTTCGTGGAAAAAATACAGAACAATTGGAATCCGGTATTTTTCATCCAGTTTCTGAAGGCACATGTGAAGGGCCCTGTCTTCTTCATTTTGAATAACACTCGATTCCACCTCAGGATAATCCATCGCAGGTTCATTTTGAATTTTGAATACTTTCTGCATGTTTGACATGCGTTTTCTGGCCGCATCTCTTGTCACATTGAGAGTAATTTTATAAAGCCATGTAGAAAATTTCGCCTTTGAAAATTGGTCCAAAAACCGGTATACCCGGATAAATACTTCCTGGGTAATGTCATCTATATCATCACGCCGGTTTCCAAGCTGATACGCAAACCGCTCGACTGTAGGCGTATATTTTTCAACCAGTTCCCGGAATGCACTCATATTTCCCTTCTTTGCCCGCCGCACTAATTCATCTTCGTTCATAATCTGCCCTCCTTCTTACACCTGTGAAACGGGAGATGCATGCAGTTTGTTTCACGCTGATGGACGCAAGATGCAAATTTTTTCAAAAAAACAGGTTTAACTCAAATTTAAGGGGGGAATACTATCAGCGTATAAGCTTTCTAGTATTCCCCCCCTTTTGTTTTTAGGACAAGGCCTTTAAGGTTTTGTCCATTTTTTATTTTCTGCCCTTTTCCATAAATACAGCCATTCTTCTAAGCGCTTCCTGAAGCTGCTCAAGGGATGAGGCATACGAACAGCGTACAAATCCCTCACCGCTTTCACCGAATACGTTCCCTGGAACAACAGCTACTTTTTGTTCAATCAGCAGCTTTTCAGCAAACTCTTCTGAACTGAGTCCGGTTTCTTTTATTGAAGGAAAGGCGTAAAACGCGCCTCCAGGCAGATGGCAGGACAAACCGATTTCATTCAGGATCTCGACAAAAAAGTTTCGTCTGCGGCGATAGCTTTTTTTCATTTGCTCAACATCCTGCATGCCATTTTTCAACGCTTCAATGGCCCCGTATTGAGCCATCGTCGGTGCGCACATCATAGAGTACTGATGAATCTTCAGCATGGCTCCTGAAAGCTCGGCAGGCGCAGCGATAAAGCCGAGCCTCCATCCTGTCATGGCGAACCCTTTTGAAAAGCCGGAAATCAAGATGGTGCGTTCGCGCATTCCGCTCAGGCTCGGAAAGCTCGTATAAACTTCATCATATGTAAGTTCCGCATATATCTCATCAGCAAGCACCACCAGGTCGTGCAATTCAGCCTGCTCTGCGATCAACTGGAGTTCATGCTTTGATAAGACAGCGCCTGTCGGATTGCTTGGCGAGCATAACAGCAGGGCTTTTGTCCGCTCCGTCAATGCTTCTTCAATTAACTGGGGCCGAAGTTTGAACTGATCATCTGCCCGCGTATGCAAAGGCACCGGCACTCCTCCCGCGAGTGATACAAGCGGCGCATAGGAAACAAAGCAAGGCTCAGGAATGAGCACCTCATCAAGCGGGTTCACAATGGCTCTTAATGCGATATCCAGCGCCTGGCTTGCCCCCACCGTTACAATGATTTCATCTTCATGCCGGTAAGACACATCAAATTTCTCGTGAAGATACCGGGAAATTTCCTGGCGCAATTCCAAAAGACCGGCATTGGCGGTGTATGATGTAAACCCCTGTTCCAGCGACAGGATGCATGCTTCTCTTACATTCCAGGATGTAACAAAATCCGGTTCCCCGACTCCAAGCGAAATAACACCTTCCATGCTTGCCGCAAGATCAAAGAACTTGCGGATGCCGGAAGGCTTCAGGGCTGAAACCGTATGTGATAAATACTTCGATTGCGTCATGGAGACACCACAATCCGTTTGTCTTCATCATCCTGTTCGTAAATCTTCCCGTCATGTTTATATTTTTTTAAGATGAAGTGCGTCGTTGTTGAAAGGACAGAGTCAAGAGTTGACAGCTTGTCCGAAACAAAGTGTGCAACCTCTGACATTGATCGTCCTTCTATTACGACGGACAGATCGTATGCCCCTGACATGAGATAAACCGATTTCACCTCATTGAATCTGTAGATTCTTTCTGCAATCGCATCAAATCCTGTCCCTCTTTTTGGCGCGACCTTTACGTCAATCATCGCCGTGACTCCCTCATGCCCATCCACTTTCCGCCAGTTGACAGTCGTTGAGTAGTCGATAATGACCTTCTGCTCTTCCAGGCGTTTAATTGTTTGGAGTGTTTCTTCTTCGCTCAGCTGAACCATTTTTGAGATGTCCTGCGGCGTTAGTCTGCTGTTTTCTTCAAGGAGCTCAAGAATTTCTGTTTCTTTTTGAGTAAGCTTCATTTTCTTTTCCTCCCTTTCCGTTAAGAATGTTCTGATAATTATAGCATGAACATCTGAAAACAAACACGCATTCTTCCGTTTTTTTTCGGGAAAAACCGGGTAGATTTTACAAGAGTTATTTTCGGCCGGCAGGTTAAAATAGTAAAAACTTTCGCTGCCGGCACTTCATTGCCGCCAGCTTTTGAAAATCATGTCTTTTACAAGGATTTAAGAATAAATGCTGGAGTGAATGATTATGGTGATATTGGATAACAAGCAGGAGTTTAAGATGCATATTCAGGGGATAGGGGTTCACTATGAGGTATATGAAAATCCCGGCAAACCTGTGATGGTTTTAATACACGGCTTTCTTTCTTCCACATTCAGCTACCGCCGGCTGATTCCATTTCTCAGGCATGAGTATCATCTCATTGCTGTTGATCTTCCGCCGTTTGGCCAGTCGGAAAAATCAATCGCTTTCGTTTACTCGTACCGGAACATGGCTAAAGTTGTGATTGAGCTTTTGAAAAACCTGCAAGTGGAACAAGCTATCCTGGTTGGACATTCAATGGGAGGGCAAATTTCCCTGTACGCATCGAAAGAAATGCCTGAGATGATTAAAAAAGTCGTGCTTCTATGCAGCTCAGGCTATATGAAAAGGTCCCATCCTTCGCTTATATTCGGCTCTTATTTTCCTTACTTTTACCTCTGCATCAAGCACATCATGAGCAGACAGGGAGTCTGGAAAAACTTATGCAACGTCGTACATGACCGCTCGATGATTGATCAGGAAATGATGGATGGCTATATTCAGCCATTTTACGACGACCGCATCTTCATGGCGCTCTCACGGATGATCAGGGACAGAGAAGGTGATCTGCCTGCAGAAGATCTGCGGAAAATCGAAACACCAAGCATTCTTATTTGGGGACAGGAAGACCGCGTTGTACCGGTTCATATCGGAGAGAGAATGAACAGGGATCTTCCAAATTCTCATTTCTTCTCATTAAAAAACACGGGTCATTTAGTTCCGGAAGAACGCCCTGATTTTGTATCAGAACGCATTTTTGAATTTTGCGTGTAAGTGAAGAAACATAAAAAAATGCAGCTTAGAACGGCAAATCATCGTTCACAAGCTGCATTGTTTTTGATCAGCAGAAGCTGTACAGCCATTTTTTCACACTCTATTAAAGGAATAATCTCTTCAAAAGAGAACTCATAAACAGCCTGTATTTTTCGGGAAAGCTGTGCAGGTGTTTCTGAGACGTGCACCGCCTGAAGGACATCAAATACTTCCGTTTCATATGCTTCCGCGCCGTACTTCAGCGGGTCCCATTTAGATAACAGCGCGAGCATCTGCTCGTTCGCTTCTCTCATTTCCACTGCGCATCACCCAAACCTTTTTCTTTTGCATAACGTTCCATACATATTTTATCATAAGGTTTTAAAGGAGCAACATCCGGAGAAATCAAACTGGAGAGTGATAATGATGAGCATGTTTGACCAAAAAATCGACAGATACATGACGCACTCAGTGAAGTGGGATTATTCCGAGGAGATTTTCGGTGTAAAAGATGTCCTCCCCATGTGGGTGGCAGATATGGATTTCCGTGCACCTGATGAAGTGATTTCCGCCCTGCAGGAAAGAGCATCGCACGGTATTTTCGGCTATACTTCAGCAGGTCCAGAAGCGAAAAAAGCCGTGCAGTCATGGATGAAAGCGCGGCACGGCTGGGATGTAACCCAGGAATCCATCGCTTTCAGCTCGGGAGTGGTTACTGCCCTGAGTATGGCCATTCAGTCCCTCACAGACCCTGGAGACGCAGTGCTGATTCAGTCTCCTGTTTACCACCCTTTTTTTGACATGACAGAAAAAAACGGCCGCATACTTGTAAACAATCAATTGAAACTTGAAAATGGCGCCTATCAAATTGATTTTGAAGATCTTGAAGAGAAAGCTGCACACCAAAAAGTGAAGCTCATGCTGCTTTGCAACCCGCAGAACCCGGGAGGCAGAGTGTGGACAAAGGAAGAACTCGAGAGGATCGGAGAAATATGCGCAAAGCATCATGTCATTGTTGTTTCGGACGAAATCCATTCAGACTTGATGCTGTTCGGCCATAAGCATGTCCCTTTTGCTTCCCTTTCCAAAGAGCATGCCCGGAATTCTGTTACATGCATGGCACCGAGCAAGACATTTAATCTTGCAGGGCTCCAGTCTTCAGCCATTATCATTCCGAATAAAGAAATCCGGACAAAATACGAGGAATTTCAAAAGCGCCAGGGGTTCTTTACACTTAATACCTTTGGCATAGCCGGCTTAACTGCAGCCTATACACATGGTGAGAAATGGCTTGATGAGTTAAACAGCTACCTTGAAGAGAACGTGAACACAGTGATTTCATATATTGAAGAGCATTTGCCCAAGCTTAATGTGATTCGGCCTGACTCGACATACTTAATCTGGATTGACTGCACGCAACTGCAGAAAACAGATGCTGAACTAAAGGAATTGCTGCTTCAAAAAGGAAAGCTTGCGCTTGAGGATGGGACCAAATACGGCCCCGGCGGAGAGGGCTTTGTCCGCATGAATATCGGATGCCCCCGCTCTCTTGTCCATGAAGGACTGGAACGTTTGAGAAAGGCGTTTTCATAATCCTGAAAATCCGCGGTTCACAGCTGCGGTTTTTTATTGTTTAGAAAATTATAAAAGTAAAAACATAACAAAGTTATCCTCGGCAAGCGGAAGCGCCTAAATCCTCTGTCAGAACAAATCCGTCAAAAAAGTCGGGACCCGGACTTTTCCGCCGGATTCTTATCTGCCTATCGGAGCGGGCCTTGGCGCTTGCGCTTTTGTTCTTGCGCACAAACAAAAATTGTCATTTTAGGAGTTTTTTGAATGTTCTGATGGTATAATGGACTCAGAATATAGCAAAGGTGAGAATCCGTTGATCATTCCTATAGAGTCTGTAAAAGAACTGATACTTCATATAACCTTTCTTTTGTTTCCTGTTTTTCTCTATCAGACCGTTTGGCTCAGCAGGCCGTTCAAGTCCCCTCCAAGCAGGAACAAATTTCTTATTTCCCTTCTATGCATCCCTTCAGCCCTGCTCTGCCTGACTTATCCGCTTCACACAATTGAAAGTGTAAGCTTTGACCTGCATGCGATACCTGTTATTGTCAGCATCCTTTATGGCGGACCCTTCTCAGGTGCTGCGGTCATTGCCTCCGTTCTCGCCTACCGGTTTTATGCCGGAGGACACTGGCTTCTTCTCAGTCTCGTGACAATTCCTTTTTATACCCTTTTATCCTTCTACTTTCAGCGTTCCTGGTTTTCCTTTAATAAACGGCGAAAAATGTTGGTTATTCTTTTAATCGGCAATGCCAAAACAGCTATCACCTACTCTTCCCTGTACCTTTTTCATTCCTTTGGATGGGTGCCGGATGTTTTCTCGGGGGAAGGCCGGAAGTATTTAATTATCGGCTGGATCTTTTTGAACTTCGCTTTATTTCTGACCCACTATGCCATTGAATACATTCGTGAAAATGCCATCATGAGATATCAGATTATCAGAAATGAAAAGCTGTCCATACTGAGCGAGCTTGCTGCGAGTGTTGCCCACGAAGTCAGAAATCCGCTGACTGTTGTAAGGGGATTCATCCAGCTGATGGGGCAGGAAATACGCGACAATGAACAAAAAAACAAGGATTATCACGAATTAGTATTATCAGAGCTTGACCGGGCTCAGGATATTATTACCGATTATTTAAGTCTTGCAAAACAGCATTATATCGAAAAAGAGAATGTGTCCCTGACTTCACTGCTTTATGAAGTGGATCAGCTGATGCGCTCCTATGCCAATTATAAAACAGTTGCGATTGAAACCAGCATTGAGGACGGGCTGATGATTGTTGGAGACCGCTCAAGACTGAAACAGGTGTTTATTAATCTGCTTAAAAATGCAATTGAAGCCGTTCCTGATTTAGAGGGACAAGTGGAAATCAGAGCTTATTCATCCCATGAATTTGTGAGAATCAAACTGACGGATAATGGCTGCGGAATGAGGGCGGATCAGCTTCAGAGACTCGGTGAACCCTATTTCACTTTAAAAGAGAAAGGAACAGGTCTCGGACTTACGGTGACGTTTTCGATCATTCAGCATCATGGCGGGACGATCCGCTATCAGAGTACATTAGGCGGAGGAACATCTGTGACCGTCTCTCTCCCTATCGAAGCTCTCAAATGAATAAAATCGAATGTTTCTCTTATTTGTTAATAAACTGTTTATAGGACATGGACGAAATGAACGTAAGGAGGGGGTACTCCTGAAAAACCGATTTATGCTGATTTTTCTGCTGACCCTGTGCCTGTTGACTGCAGCTTTTTCCATCCCAAAACAAATGGGCAATGGCGCAAGCGCCATTCCAAACGAAACCATGCAGCAGGAAGCTTCCCTTGCAATTGATACGGTTTTGACCATTCATTTCAACTCTTTTCAGAGGGCGCTCACGCTGAATGAGGAAGTCCTGAGCATTAAGCCTGTTAAAGACAGCGGGCAAAAATGCTATGAAACGACCATTCAGTTCTACACTTTTTTTGGACTGCCCCTGTCAAAAGTGAAGGCGGACTGCAATGAAATTGAGGAAGTAAATTAGCACGCACGACCAAAAACGGCCAGCTCGGCCGTTTTTTCATTTTCAGGAAATGTGCCGCATCCTGTTAATAAAAAATCCAATCCCGAAGCAGCGGAATTGGATTCTGACATTATTTGTTCTTATCCGCTGCTTTTAGGCTTCTTTCAAACTCCTCTGCTTTCAGTTCCTCTTTTCTGGATACCTTTTTAATCAGCATAAAGGCTGCAATGGCCAGAAGAAAAAAGATAAACATTGTGATGCCGGCGGGAAGGTACTCAGACTTGTCTTCCGGAAAATATAAAAACAGCCCCATAATGAAAGCGTTTAACAATTTAATCACTCCTTGTCCCTTTTACTATAGCAAGAATTCATTGCTTCCTCTACTTTAGATAAAAATTTTTCTCCCGGACTTTGCTATAATGGACGTAAGAACGTTAAAAAAGAAAAAAATGGGGATTTGCACCATTTTGTATGGGAGGCATAAACTTGAAAGAAGAACTGAGTAGCGGAGAAATCGTGACAGGCATCTATAAAACAGGCAAATATATCGGCGTCATTACAAACGTGCGCCCTGAGCATTACTTAGTGAAAGTAAAAGCCGTTCTGCGTCACCCCGCTCAAGGCGATCTGCATATGCCTAAAGAAGCGGACGTTCCTCTTTTTCATGAACGCAGAGCTCTTGCAGAAAACGAACAAACGAATATCCCGAAAAATATGGTGCGCAAATATGAAGAACCCCTGCCTGCATACAAGGATTCCCTTGTTGCCGCAGTAGCAGCAATCGAAAACGAACTAAAAGAAGATGCCCGTCCTTGGGCAGTCAAATCTCTTGAGAAAATACAGCTTCTTAAAGCGGATTATTTTAAAATCAAATGAGCCAAATCACTTGCTAGTGATTTGGCTCTAAGTTGCAAACTTGTTCATAACTTTTGAAAAATCGATCCTGTCTCCAATGGTTGGCGGAGCAGGTTTCTGCAAATAACGTTTGTCGTTTTCTACCAGGTTGTAAATGTTATAGGTCGTAAGAGCATCATCCAGTGCGCAATGATGTCTTCCTGTTCCCTTCTTGCCGTATTCTTCGACAGCCTTCCACAGTCCTGTCTGGTTTCTGTCACCAAAAAACTTTTTGTATTCCATGGATAAATCTCTGAACTTCGCATGAAACGGGAATTCAACATTGTTCTTAAGGCAGTTTTGGCGCAGTACCTTCATGTCCATATTTCCCCATGTAATGACTGTGGTGTTGGGATAATTTCCAAAATCATTTAAAATGGCGATCAGGTCCAGAAACGAAATGCCTGAGTTGACTTGAGACTGGGATATGTTTAAAAAGGATTTGCAGCGGTTTGTTAAAAAGGGAAACTGTACGGGTCTTACATAAGAGGAAAATTGTCTGTGAGCAGTTTGATTGATGACGGAAACGATTCCTACTTCGATAATTTCAGGATAAAATCCGCGTGGGTTGGCTTTTCCTTCAGGCATAGTAAACTCAAAATCAACGAAAATTAATTGCTGAGGAGCTTCCATTTCTCCCCCCTCCTTTCTCCAAAAATTCATCATTTCCTTTTTATTACTATTATATCACCTTACTCGAAAATATAGCTTCATTTTTCGAAAAATAATGAATATGCCCCCATAATATTTCAAAAAACGAAAGGATTGATTTATAATATTAAGGGACACGAAATAAATAGTGGGTATTCTACCAGAGAAGGTGTTTTTATTTCTATTCAGAAACGCAATTTTCTCATCATGTGGACGGCTAATTTCTTTGTTGCAGCAAGCGCGACAATGATTATGCCATTTTTGTCTTTGTATTTGAGTACATTCGGTGATTTTTCAGATGACTATGTTCGCAGATGGTCAGGATATGTGTTTGGTATTTCCTTTTTAATGGCCTTCCTTGTTTCTCCGCTGTGGGGCAGATTCGGCGATAAATACGGCTATAAAAAAATCCTGATCATGACCGGAGCAGGAATTGCCACAAGCATTTTTCTGATGGGCTTTGTTCAATCCGTGCATCAGCTGTTTGTTCTGCGCCTGCTGATGGGGGCAGTGACCGGATTTATTCCTACATCTCTTGCACTCATCTCCGCTCAAACGAAAAAGGAAGAAGCCGGCCGCACCCTAGGCACTCTGCAGATGGGAACCGTGTCAGGCGGACTGTTCGGACCGCTGATCGGAGGCCTTCTTGCTGATCAATTTGGCTTCACCTATACATTCTTCATTACATCCGCCGTCATTTACATATCTGTTTTGCTTGTAGCCTTCGGCATCAAAGAAAAACCCCTCAGAACAAAAGAAGAAGGAAAGAAATCCTACTCGCGCAAACAGGTTCTGCAGCATATCTTCAAATCTCCGCTGCTTTTGACCATTATGTTTCTGACGCTGCTGATCCAAATTGGAAACTTCAGCATTCAGCCCCTTCTTGCTCTTTATGTAAGCGAGCTTCACGGCCCTGTCAATCTTGCGTTTTTCTCAGGCCTTGCTTTCTCCGCAACAGGAGCAGGCAATTTGCTGGCTTCCCGAAAATGGGGCGCTCTCGGTGACCGCATCGGCCATGAAAAAGTATTGATCGGCCTGCTGATCGCATCTGTTTTTTGCTTTATTCCCCAGGCCCTTGTATCCACACTATGGCAGCTGATGATTTTCCGCTTCCTTTTCGGCCTGGTGATGGGCGGCATCATCCCCTGCATTACAGCCTTTATCAGGCAGACCGCACCCGTTTCAATGCAGGGAGAAGTGCTCGGCTACAACACAAGCTTCAAATTCCTCGGGAATGTCGCTGGTCCTGTATTAGGAGGAACCATTGCAGGCGGATTCGGCATTTCAGCCGTTTTTTACGTAACAGCAGGACTCTTTTTATCCGGAGCGATCCTTTTATGGAAAAGTGTCCGCACAGAGCAAAAGCAGCTGGCAGAAGCTAGCTGAATGAGGCTGGGACATAATTATATACAGCACTTTGATCCGAACTGGGAGATAACTAGTTCGGATTTTCTATGCTTAGAATATTTCTCCCGTAGTGCTGCCACTTTTCAAAGGGATGAAGCTGTATTTGTGGCGCCACTCCACGTGGTGCTCCCACTTTTAACAGAGATGCAGATGCATTTGTGGCACCACTCCACTTAGTGCTGCCACTTTTCACAGAGATGGAGATGCATTTGTGGCACCACTCCCCTTAGTGCTGCCACTTTAAACAGAGATGGAGATGCATTTGTGGCGCCACTCCTCGTGGTGCTGCCACTTTTCACAGAGATGGAGATGCATTTGTGGCGCCACTCCTCGTAGTGCTGCCACTTTAAACAGAGATGAAGCTCCTTTTGTGGCGCTACTCCACGTAGTGCTGCCACTTTTAACAGAGATGAAGCTCCTTTTGTGGCGCTACTCCACGTAGTGCTGCCACTTTTAACAGAGATGAAGCTCCTTTTGTGGCGCTACTCCACTTAGTGCTGCCACTTTAAACAGAGATGCAGATGCATTTGTGGCGCCACTCCACTTAGTGCTGCCACTTTAAACAGAGATGCAGATGCATTTGTGGCGCCATTCCAGGGAGTGGCATGATTTTTAAATCTTCATTTAAATTTCTTGTACTGTTAAAAACATTTTTCATCCTCTTTTACTCGGAGGAAATATATTCTAAAAAACAGTAGGAAATGGTAGTATGAATAGAAAAGCGGAGCCGACCGTTTAGCCCTGACAGGCAGAAAAGAAATCACCCGAAAAGTCCGGTTTTGACTTTTTGGGGGATTTTGTTCTGACGGAAGGGCTGGGAGGCGGAGCTGGACAACACGAAAAGTGGAATCAGCCGTTTAGCTCCGATAGGCAGATAAGAAATCACCGAAAAAGTCCGGGTTTGACTTTTTTGGGGATTTTGTTCTGACAGAGGAGCTGGGCGATGGAGCTGGACAACGCGAAAAGCGGAGCCGACCGTTTAGCCTGACAGGCAGAAAGAGCCGTACTATTCATCATTCCAATAAACTTTAAAGGCGTGTGACATCATTGCGTTCAATTACAGGCTGGATTTGCCTTCTGGCAATGTCCCCTCTCCTCATTTTCTTATTTATGCTATCGGGGGAAGAAGTAAAACAAGTAAAAGCCGTTTCGACTGTTTTGGAAGAACAGATTCCTTTAACAGACATTCCCATGATTCAAAACAGCTACATTCTAGACCAAAATGGAAGCATCGCTTCAGAAATTGTCAACTCAAGGGAAAACAGAAGATTTGTTCCTTTGGAAGAGATGCCGGAAGCAGTAAAAACGATTTTCATTGTTTCAGAGGATCAGCGTTTTTATGACCATATCGGATTTGATCCGGCCGGCATGACCAGGGCAGTCCTTGTGAATGCTAAAAACCAGTCGACCGACCAGGGCGGAAGCACCATTACACAGCAGCTTGCCAGGAATGTCTTTTTGACTCATGAAAAATCATATAACCGTAAACTGAGTGAACTCTTATACTCGTACCACCTTGAGCGGACCTTTTCAAAAGAAGATATCCTTGAAGGGTATTTGAATGCTGTTTATTTTCACAACGGGGTTTACGGCGTAGAGATGGCAAGTCAGTACTATTTCAGCAAGCCGATAGGAAAACTCACTCTTGCCCAGACAGCCTTTATCAGCGCGATCCCGAACAATCCTGCCCTGTATGACCCTATTACCCGTTTTGAGAATACGAAAAAGCGGCAGGAACGGCTCCTTAACGAGCTTCTTGAAGGAAAGTACATAACCGGGGAACAATACCGCGCTGCTGCTGCTGAAAAAATCCGGATAAACACCCAGACGAGAACAGACCGCTATCCGGATTACATCACGTATGTTCATGATGAATTGAAGCAGCTGATTGCTGAAGAAGAAGGGTACACCATCAAGCTTTCAAAAGCGGACAGTGCAGAAAAAGAGCGTTTGAACGAGCAGCTTAAAATCCGCGTGCAGGATGTGCTGAAGAGTGGAGTGCGCATCCATACTGCTCTCGATCCAACCCTTCAGACACGTGTTTCGGATGCTTTTAAAAACCATCTGACAGATCCCTCTGTACAGGGTGCAAGTGTTGTCATTGACCATAGGTCTCATGAAATTAAAGCGATGTACGGAGGAAAGGACTATAAAAAGTTCGACTTCAACCGCGCATATCAAGCATACCGCCAGCCCGGCTCGGCAATAAAGCCTCTGCTTGACTATGTGCCGTATCTCGAAACCACGGGGGCGGGACCGAATTCCATGATCAGCGCAGAACCATTTTGCGATAAAGAGTATTGTCCAAAGAATTACGATGAAAAAACGTACGGGAGGGTAACGCTGGAAACAGCCTTTAAGCGTTCCTATAATACACCGGCCGTAAGAATGATGAATGAAGTCGGGGTTGAAAAGGCCTTTTCATACTTAGAGCCTTTCAAATTCAGCCGGATTGTCAAAGAAGATTACAGACTTCCTGTATCAATCGGGGGTTTCACATACGGCTTCTCCCCACTCGAACTCACACAGGCCTATTCTGCTTTTGGAAATGACGGCGTTTTTTCTAAAAGCCGTGCTATTAAAAGTGTGACGGACCTTGAAGGGAACCCCTTATATAAGTGGAAGGACGAGCCGGTGCGAGTATGGCAAAGCGCAACAAATACGAAAATGCGAGCGCTTTTGACTTCAGTGACTGAAAGCGGTACTGGAACGAAGGCAAATCATCCCGCTGCCTATACAGGAGGCAAAACCGGCACAACAAATGATTACAATGATTTATGGTTTGCCGGATTAACAGACGCCTATACAGCCGCTGTCTGGATTGGAAAAGATAAAGCAGAAAGCATTGAGAGCCTTTCATCAGCAGCACCGCATCAGCTGATTTGGAGAGATATCACTAAGAACCGCTAGTTTTTTCGTTTTAAGATTGGGGAACAGAAAAAGAAACAGCCAAAAGCAGGTGAGTGACATGACACACAATAAAATTCTATTATTTGACGGTGTCTGCAATTTCTGTGACGGAACCGTTCAATTCGTTTTAAAACACGACAAGAAAGAAGTCTTCTCTTTTGCCTCCCTTCAATCGGAAGCCGGCCAGAGCCTGCTCAGGAAACACGGACTTCCCCTTGAAGATTACGACAGCTTTGTCTATCTCGATGAAGGGAAGGTTCATACAAAATCCACTGCCGCTCTGCGCGTTCTCAAGGAACTCGGCGGAATATACAGAGCGCTTTATCTTTTGATTGCCATTCCAAAACCGATAAGAGATGCCGTCTACATGATGATCGCAAAAAACAGATACAAATGGTTCGGAAAAAAAGACGCCTGCACATTGCCGTCTAAAGATGTCAGAAAAAGATTCCTGTGAAAACGTGCCCGAAGTAAACGAAAGCCCCTCAAAACCTGAGGGGCTTTCGCTTTAAATTGGCAGACTCGCTAAAAGGCTGTTATACAGCTTCATGCAAATATAAAGAATACCGAACAAAAAAACGGACCAGAACAATACGTGAAACAGAACAAGGCCAATCAGCGAAAAGGATGTCAAGAAAAAACTGAACTGATACACGGCAAAAATGAAGTAGCAGACCGTTGCAAGCAGGAAAACCGCAATAATCGCTGCGCCAAATTGAACAAGCAGCAGAGATACTCCGCCTCCTGCCAGGTAAAAGGCAGAACCGAGCCTGATTTTTTTCAGGCTCTCCCCCTCAGCATCCTTTGAGAAAAACAGAAGGGACAGCTCTGTCACGGTATCAGAGATCAGCTTAAGGGCAGAAAAAACCATAAAATAGATAAGGGCAAAGACCGTGAAAAGAGCTAGCTTAATGCCGCTCTCTGAAAAGAACTCCAGCATCCCGCCGTATACGCCAAGCCTCTTCAGCAGCCCTACAATTTCAGAAACAGTTGAAATGGAAAGCGATGTGCTGAAAAGAAGAATAGCGATTAGGGGGAAGTAGCTGGTGAAATACGTATTTTTCATTCCATAATCTCCTAATCCGTCAGAATACTCATTTAGTATGAACGAATGAGGTCCGGGTGACAAGAAGGAAATGGAAAAATGACAGCTGACGGCGTTTGGCTGTCTGATTGATGCCCTTATCTTAGTCAGCAGCATAATACGGGGCTGACAGTTGAATTTCGGTTACTGACAGTAAAATTATGAAGTTGGTTATAAAACCAGGATTGTTGGCTGTAATCTCAAAATAGTTGGTAGTAATACTTCTATTGTTGGTTGTAATACCACAATTCTTGGTTGTAAAGCTTCAGTTTTTGCCGGCTGTCCAATTATAGCTTGAAGTTAAACCGCAATTACTGATTCGAGCTAATGTATTGATTCATTTCAAACCAAATCAGAATAGAACACGCAAACGAAACCGCCTGATCCAGACGGTTTCGTTTACTTATTGACGATTCTGATATATTCTCTTGGTTTGAATTTTTCAAGCATCCGTTTTTCTTCGTTGGATAAATAGAACGGCTCCTGTTTTTCAGACCATTCAGAATCGCTCTCGGATTGGTATCCGGGATTGTAAAAAGGCTGTTCTGCTGATTCGTTTGCAGCCCATGCGGCGGCAAAAAGAACGGAAAACAATGCGGATGCCGTGATGATCTTCTTTTTCAGCATATGGATCACCTCAGCAATAGGTTTCTCATTCTTTCCCCGTGCTATACAAAAAAATCCCGTTATTTTTTGCCTGATTTTAGCTTTCTCTTCTTATTTAATAGAACATGAAAAGCTGGTTAATACTAGATGTGTGAGAAATGCACGATCGAAATTTTTACGTTATAATTGCATTTAGGGTCTTATGACCGTGAAATTTTATTGTAAGGAGGTTCAAAAATGACGTTATTGCATGCGGCTATCATCTCACCATTTCTTCTGGCCATTCTGATACCCTTCCTTTATAAATATTTCAGAAACATACATACAGGCTGGTTCGTCCTTATTCTGCCTGTTGTTTTATTTGGCTATTTTCTGAGCTTTATCGGTGAGACCGTGACATCAACTGTGAAATGGATTCCGTCTCTTGGAATTAACTTCACGGCATATGTGGACGGACTTGGATTGCTTTTTGCTTTGCTGATTACAGGAATCGGAGCGCTCGTTGTCCTGTACTCCATTTATTATTTATCCAAAGAGAAAGAAAAATTAAATCATTTTTACGTATATTTGCTGATGTTTATGGGGGCCATGCTCGGTGTGGTTCTATCTGACAACGTCATCGTTCTTTATACGTTCTGGGAATTTACGAGCCTTTCTTCTTTCCTTTTGATCGGCTATTGGTACCACAGAGAAAAATCAAGGTATGGCGCGCTGAAGTCGATGCTGATTACTGTATTCGGCGGTCTTGCCATGCTCGGAGGCTTTGTGCTGCTTTATTTAATGTCCGGCACATTCAGTATTCGCGGAATGATTGATGCTGTTCCTCAAATGATGGCCAATCCGCTTTTCATTCTGGCACTTGTTCTTGTGCTTCTCGGGGCATTTACAAAATCGGCACAATTTCCATTTTACATCTGGCTTCCTGATGCGATGGAAGCGCCGACTCCGGTCAGCGCTTACCTGCACTCAGCCACGATGGTAAAAGCAGGTATTTATCTTGTCGCAAGGTTCAGCCCTGTTTTTGCGCTTACTCCCGAATGGTTCTGGCTTGTTTCCCTGTTTGGAATCGTGACTCTTTTCTGGGGATCGCTGAACGCGGTCAAGCAGACTGATTTAAAGGCCATTCTTGCGTTTTCAACGGTCAGTCAGCTCGGATTAATTATGTCCCTGCTTGGAGTCGGTGCGGCAGCGCTGCATTATGATTCGCTTGATGATAATTACTTTACCATTGCAACGGTTGCGGCCATTTTCCACTTAATCAACCATGCCACGTTTAAAGGCAGTTTGTTCATGGTCGCAGGTATTGTTGACCATGAAACAGGCACGCGTGACATCCGGAAACTTGGCGGCTTGATGAGCTTTATGCCGATTACATTTACCATTGCGGTTATTGGTGCCTTCTCGATGGCCGGCCTGCCGCCGTTTAATGGTTTCTTAAGTAAAGAGATGTTCTTTACAGGCATGATTCATGTCACGAAGATGGATATTTTCAACGCTGATACGTGGGGTCTGCTTTTCCCTGTTCTTGCCTGGATTGCAAGCGTCTTTACATTCCTGTACAGCATGGTTCTTGTTTTCAAGACGTTTACCGGCCCTGCCCAGCTTGAAAAACTTGAGCGAAAGCCGCATGAAGCGCCGATCGGCATGCTGATCCCGCCGATTATTTTAGCTTCACTCGTTGTTATATTCGGTTTTTTCCCGAACCTGCTTTCCTACACGTTAATTGAGCCGGCAGTGGAATCTATTCTGCCTTCGCTTCTCCCTGAAGGAAAACAGTTTAAAGTGCATATTTACTTCTGGCACGGTCCTACGCCCGAGCTGTTCATGACAATCGGCGTGATCTTGATTGGAACCCTTCTCTACTTAACTCTTGGAAAATGGAGAAAAGTGTATGATCTGTTCCCGAAGAAGCTCGCACTCAACAAATTGTATGACGCATCAATAAACGGCATGGAACGTTTTTCAAACAGTTTCACCCGCTTTTATATGACCGGATTTATCCGCGACTATCTTGCCTACATCTTTGTGTTCCTGATTGTGATTACGCTCGGAACGATGGCTGTTAAAGGCGGATTTGCGTTTACTCTTGACGGTACGGCTGAAATCGGGATCTATGAAGTTGTTCTGGCGCTTGCCATGGTGCTCGGAACCGTGACCATCCTATTTTCCAAATCAAGACTTACAGCGATTATTGCACTCGGTTCTGTCGGATACAGTTTGGCGTTATTCTTTGTGCTGTTCCGCGCACCGGATCTCGCATTGACCCAACTTGTCATTGAAACAGTTTCTGTTGCACTCTTCCTGCTTTGTTTCTATTTCCTTCCGAAATTCAAAAAGCGGGAGAAAAAGCTCAGCTTCAGGCTGGTTAATTTCCTTATTTCACTGGGTGTGGGACTTACTGTCACACTGGTGGCTATCTCTGCAAACAGCAGCAGAGCAGGAGAAACGATTTCTTCCTACTTTATTGAAAACAGCTACAAGCTTGCCGGCGGAAAGAACATGGTCAACGTAATTCTTGTAGATTTCCGCGGATTTGATACGCTGTTTGAAATAGCTGTTCTCTGCATTGCTGCACTTGGAATCTATGGAATGGTAAAACTTCGCATGGCAAAGGGGGAGGAAGGATGAATTCAAAAATAAAGACAAATGATGTGATCCTTCAGACCATAACGAAAGTCGTGTTTTTCATCATTGTCATCTTTTCGATTTACCTCTTTTTCGCAGGTCACTATACGCCCGGAGGAGGTTTCGTCGGAGGACTCATGACGTCCTCTGCAATTGTCCTTCTTCTGCTTGCGTACGATGTAAAAACAGTAGTGGGCATACTCCCTGTAAACTATATTCACATGGCGGCGGCGGGACTTTTGATCGCTGTTCTCACAGGTGTCGGCTCTTTCTTTTTCGGCGTTCCGTTTTTGTCCCATACGTTCGGGCATGTTCACCTCCCGCTGCTCGGTGATACAGAGCTTGCCACTGCCGTTCTGTTTGACCTCGGGGTGTACCTCGTCGTTATCGGGGTGACTCTGACCATTATTCAGACGATTGGAGAGACGGAATAATGGAAATTTTAATGTCGATCGTCGTTGGTATTTTGTTTATGGCTGCAACGTATTTAATGCTTTCAAAAAGTCTGCTGCGGATTATTATCGGCACAGGGCTGTTAAGCCACGGCGCCCACCTTCTGATCCTGACGATGGGCGGGCTGAAAAAAGGAGCAGCTCCTTTGCTTGGCGAAGAGGCGTCCTCCTATGTCGATCCGCTGCCGCAGGCATTGATTTTGACTGCAATTGTCATCAGTTTCGGTGTTACTTCCTTTTTCCTTGTTATGGCATACAGAGCCTATCAGGAGCTTGGAAGCGATAATATGGATCAGTTAAGGGGAAATGATCATAATGAATAATATCGTGATGCTGCCTCTTATTGTTCCTTTATTGGCAGGCATACTTTTAATTTTTTTCAACAAATATATCACTATACAAAAATGGCTGAGCGTGATTGCTTCCGTTTTGGCAGTAGTCATGTCTGCCATGCTTGTCCAGGAAGTCAGAACGAACGGTATCCTGACAGTTGAAATCGGCAGCTGGGCTCCGCCTTACGGAATTGTTTTTGTTGCGGACATGTTCGCAAGCCTCCTGGTGCTTGCGACAAGCATTATTGGACTCACTTCCATTCTGTTCGCCTTCCGCACAATTGGGCCTGAGAGAGAACGCTTCTATTTTTACTCAGCGGTGCAATTTCTTTTAACTGGAGTTACAGGCGCCTTTTTGACTGGCGACATTTTCAATCTGTTCGTTTTCTTTGAAGTGATGCTGATGAGTTCTTACGTTCTGATTGTGCTCGGAGGAACAAAGCCGCAGCTTAGAGAATCCATTAAATATATTCTGGTTAACATTGTTTCATCTGCTTTGTTTGTCATTACGGTGGCTTACCTTTATGCGGTAACAGGAACGCTTAACATGGCGGACCTCGGGCAGAAAATTGCAGAGAACGGGCAGACAGGGCTGCTGACAGTCATTGCGATTCTGTTTTTAGTCGTTTTCGGAATGAAAGGCGCGATCTTCCCTCTCTACTTCTGGATGCCTGGTTCCTACAAGGCACCGCCAGCCGCCGTTACCGCGCTGTTTGGAGCGCTTTTGACGAAGGTCGGGGTTTATGCGATTACAAGAGTTTATACACTCATATTCATTCACGATACAGGCTACACGCACCAAATCCTGGCCTGGCTTTCCGTCCTTACGATTCTGTTTGGGGTCATTGGAGCCATTGCCTATTGGGACGTAGATAAAATTGTCATTTACAATATTATCGTTGCCGTCGGCGTTATCTTGTTTGGTGTAGCCGTCTTCAATTCTCCTGGAATCGAAGGGGCCATCTATTATCTTATTCACGACATGATTATCAAAGGCGCACTCTTTATGCTTGCAGGTGTGATGATTGTCATTACCGGCACGAGCGATCTGAGGCAAATGGGCGGACTGCTGAAACATCACCCTCTCCTTGGATGGCTGTTCTTCATCGGGGCTATTTCCCTGGCTGGCATTCCTCCGCTGAGCGGATTTATCGGAAAGCTGAAAATTGTCCAGGGCGGATTTGAGGCCGGAGAATATGTCTTCGCTTTATTTGTTCTTTTGTCCAGTCTGCTTGTTCTCTACTCCATCATGAAGATTTTCATTCATGGATTCTGGGGCGAAGTAAAGCTTTCCAAGGAAGAAGAGAAAGGGTCCACAAAAGGACTGCTCTATCCAATTGCCATCCTGGTCGCTCTGTCCGCTGCATTCGGACTCGGTACAGAAGCTGCTGCACCTTATATCACTCAAGCTGCAGAAACGCTGCTTGATCCGTCAATCTATATTCAAGCCGTGCTGAAGGAGTAGATGATATGGCCTTTCAAATTTTGCTGAATTTTTTCGTTGCGTTTCTCTGGATGTTTTTAAAAGGGCAATATGCAGCACAGGACTTTTTCAACGGCTATTTCTTCGGTCTGCTTATGATTTTTGCGCTGCGGCGCTTTTTTGCCCGCCGTTTCTACTTATGGAACGTCGGTGCCGTTTTAAAGCTGATCTACATTTTCAACCGTGAACTGATTATGTCCAACCTTGCTGTTTTAAAAGTGGTGCTTGCACCGAAAATAAATGCCCGTCCCGGCATTTTCAAGCTTGAAACAGAGCTGAAAAAGGACTGGGAAATTACCATTCTTGCAAATTTAATTACGCTGACTCCCGGAACACTCGTTGTAGAGATTTCAGAGGATAACCGCTTCCTTTATATCCATGCAATGGATCTTGGGGATGCGGAAGAAGCAAGAAACGATATTAAAAATACGTTTGAAAAAGCGATACAGGAGGTGAGCCGCTGATGCTTGATTTGGTGCTCAGAATATCCCTGCTCATCATTGCCGTTTCAACCATCCTGTATTTGTACAGGCTGATTAAAGGGCCGTCTGTGCCTGACAGGGTCATTGCCCTTGATGCAATCGGCATCAACTTGATCGGCATTACGGCCATCATCTCTGTCATGCTGCGTACAAATGCCTTCCTGGAAGTCATTCTGCTGCTCGGCATTTTGACCTTCATAGGCACTGTGGCTTTTGCCAAGTTCCTTGAGAAGGGAGAGATCATCGAAAATGACCGCAATCGTCATCGCTAAGTTCATTACAGGCTATTTTGTGCTTCAGGGTGCTCTTTTAAGCCTGGTAGCGGCATACGGTGTTGTGCGCCTGCCTGATGCCTATACACGCAATCATGCCGCATCAAAAAGCGCCACACTTGGAGTAATCAGCATATTGCTCGGCGTGTTTTTCTACTTCTGGCTGATTGAAGGCCATATGAATGCCCGGATCATTCTCGGGATTATCTTTGTCTTTATGACAGCTCCTGTTGCTGGCCACCTCATTATGCGGGCAGCCTACAATACGAAGGTGCCGCTTTGGGAAAAAAGCGTTCAGGATGATTTAGAAGCAGACAGAAAAAAAGAAGGGGTTAAAGGATGAGACGCTCTCATCCTTTTTCTACAGGACTGCACGATGGATTATGCTGAAGACCTGCGAAAACTCTTTCGGGAGCATGCCGACGCGGAAAAGGCTCACCTAATGTCAGCTTATATGCGCGGCCAGTTTCAATTCTTTGGAATCAGGTCTCCCGAGAGAAAAGAACTGACAAAACAATTTCTTAAAAAACACGGAAATCCAGCCTCTCTTGAAGGTGCCATTTTAAAGCTTTGGGCATTTGAAGAGAGAGAACTCCAATATGCAGCCGTGGATATGCTGGAGCGCAATAAAAAGCAGCTCTGCGGAAAAGATATGGTGTGGCTTAAAACGGCAATCACGACTGAATCATGGTGGGATACTGTGGACCTGATTGCCTCAAACATCATTGGTCCACTTGTAAAGAAAGAGCCTTCCTTACGTGAAAGATACTTAGATGAATGGGCCGAATCGGAAAACATCTGGCTGGTCAGAACCGCAATTCTGCATCAGCTGAAATATAAAGCAAATACAGACGAAGCCTGGCTCTACCGTGTGATTTCACAAAACTCATCTTCGAAAGAATTTTTTATTCAAAAAGCAATCGGATGGGCGCTCAGAGAATATTCAAAAACAGCTCCCGCATCCGTCAAAGCGTTTGCGGAGAACCATCCTCTTGCCCCGCTCAGCAGGCGCGAAGGACTGAAATATGTTCAGTAATATGATCATTATCCAGCAGCATAACACCCCCAAAAAAACAGAGCCCTTCTATAAAAGGCTCTGTTTTTTCATATATTCATCCCGCAGCATGGAGCACACTGCTGCATCACAGAATACGCCCTTTTCATAGGCGGCCTGTCTCAAAACTCCTTCAAACATGAAGCCGGCTTTTTCAAGGCAGGATTTGGATGCGAAATTGTAAGGATCATAAAATGCTTCAATGCGGTTTACATTCATTTCGTTGTATCCAAAGGCAATGACAGGTTTAAGCACTTCACTCATCACGCCTTTTCTCCAGTAGTCCGGATGCAGCTCAAAACCGATTTCAGCTTTATAATGTTCTTTATCCCAATTGTGATAGCCGCAGCTTCCTATAATTTTATCGGTTGCTGTTTCTGCAATGCCCCATCTATACCCCTCATTTTTACCGAATCTTTCAGCCCAGCGGCTGATGATTTCCAGCGCCTGATCTAGGTCTGTAAAGCTTTCCAAATCATAATACCTTGTGACTTCGTCCTTTGAAAAATACGAAAATACAGCTTCTGCATCCCGTTCTTCAAGTTTTCTTAATGTAAAACGGTCCGTGTGCAAAACCGGAAAGTCTGCCGGTGTTTTCATCTCTTCTTCCCCTTTGCCTGCCGCTTATGCTTTCTTTTTTAACACAGCCATCGTGCATCTTGAAATACAGATCAGGCTTTCTCTTTCATCGACTATTTTGATTTCCCAGACCATCGTTGTTTTCCCTCTGTGAACAGGAACAGCGTGAGCAGTCACTGTGCCGTCCTGCTTGCCTCTGATGTGGTTTGCATTAATCTCAAGTCCCACACACATTTCCGTTTCCTGATCGATCAAGTGATATGCTCCAATGCTCGCAACGGTTTCTGCAAGCGCGACAGAAGCCCCGCCATGCAGGATGCCAAATGGCTGTCTTGTCCGATCATCCACCGGCATTGTCGCCACAACTCCGTCATTTGTAATGCTTTTAATGTCGATTCCAAGCGAGTTAAGCAGTGTATTTTCAACGTTGTATTCCATCCTGATTCCTCCTCTATTTTTTCACCAGAAGCTGATCATCGCCAGGGTGCGGATTGCCTCTTCCGTCGCGGTTGTTTGTTATGGCATAGATTTCGCCGCCTGCTACCAGCACATCCCGCATCCTTCCGAAACCATCCATTTCATTTGCTGCTTTGCGGGAATTTATATTCACTCTTTTTACAGCATTTCCGGACAATGCAGCAACGTACAGACGGCCATCCTTATAGGCGATGCCGGATGGCGCCCATGTCTCGCTGCCGGTATGGAAAAACGGTGTTTCCATCCCCTCCTGCTGCTCGTCCCCTTCAATCACAGGCCACCCATAATTCCTGCCTGGCATAATACGGTTGATCTCATCGTGAGCAGACTGGCCGTGCTCCGTACTGTACATCTCCCCGTTATCACTCCATGCGAGCCCCTGCGGATTTCTGTGTCCATATGAGTACACATATGATTCCGGGAACGGATTGTCATCAGGCAGTGCGCCGTCAAGTTCGAGTCTCAAAATCTTCCCTGCAAGTGATTCCCTGTCCTGTGCAAGCTCCGGGGTTAAAGCATCTCCAGCTGTCGCGTACAGCTTGTCGTCAGGGCCGATCTTCAGCCGGCCGCCATTGTGAAAACGGGCACCGGGAATATCTTCGAGCAGCACACGCACCTCTTTCCATCCACCGTTCCGCTCCTCAATGACAACAATCCTGTTCTTAATGCTTCCGCCATCCTTATATGTATGGTAAGCATAGGCCTGTCTGCTTTTGTCAAAGTCCGGGGCAAGCTGCAGCCCGAGAAATCCGCCTTCCCCTTCCAGGTGAACTTTTTTGTCAAAGGAAACATCCTGAACGTCTTTTTTGCCGGATGTGCTGTCCCACTTGACAATCTTTCCTTTTCGTTCGCTCAGATAAAAAGTTCCGCTGTGTTCATTAATTGACCATGGAACATCCATCTCTTTCAAGACACTTTCAGCCCCCTGACCCTCTTGCTGAACAACAGCTTCTGATTCTGGACTTTCCTGACCCGACTGACATCCGGCAAGAAAAATCAGTGCACCAACTGCAACCCATTTCCTCAGAACGATCACCTCTGATTTCCATTTACATCTAGTTTAACTGAAAAGAAACAATCATTCACGCGTCACCCTTCTGCTATTTGCGAAGAGCTGCCAAAGCAAAGCAAAAATAAATCGCCATTAAACCAAGAATCGGTAAAACCGCCGTCACATCCATGCTGCCATCCTCCTAATAGAAAGCGCTTACTTACGCTCATAATCTTAATTAAGGTCAATCATAGCGGATGGATGTGATGGAAATATTGAGAAAAAGTATAAAGTTTGTAAACTTGCTACTGATAGGAGAAAACAACCTCGAGTTCAGCAGTTACCTCGATTTGTCTTGCAAAAATGGGTGTCTGCCCGGAAGATTGCGCTCCAAGACTTAATTCTTTGGAAAGAGGTGAAAACCCTCTTGATTCTTCTGTTATTTTTACCGGGGTGCGGTTTAAATTCAGCCGATACGACAGTGCGATGGCTTCTGCCTTTTCTAGTGCCTGCTTTGCCGCAAGATCAAGAGCCTGATTGATCCATTTCTGCTGATCAGAAAGAAAAAACTGCAGCGAGTCAGACCGGTTGGCTCCGTTTGCGAAGGCTGCATCATAAATGCTGCCGATTGTGTCTAAGTCCCGTGTTCTGACAGAGAGTGTGTTAACCGCTTCATAGCCCTTCAGGACCGGCTCAGAGCCTCCAGTGTAGTCGTATTGCGGGAACACGGTATAGGAAATCGTTTCAATTTGTTTTTCATCAATTCCCTCGTCCTGAAGTGTCCTGATAAGCTGATTGACCCGCCGCTTGTTTTCTTCTTGTGCGGCCGTTACATCCTTATCCATTGTGACAACGGCAAGCTGCAGCACGGCTGTATCAGGCGCAGCCTCCACCTTCCCCATCCCTCTTACAGACAGGGTGCTTCCGCCTTTTGCTTTTCGTTCATCCGCCTTTAAGGCATGACGGTATGCAGGATTGTAAGGCTGTCCGTACATTGGATACATACATTCATTCTCCCCTCAGCATGCTAGCGTTCTATTTAACTGTATGCAGAGAAAAAAACGTATAATCACAAAAGCGCAAGCGCCTTGAACAGATCCGATAGGCAGATAAGAATCCGACAAAAAAGTCCGGTTTTGACTTTTATGTCGGATTTGTTCTGACAGAGGATCTAGGCGCTGGAGCTGGACGATGATAACTCACTACTAATTTCACACTTTAAGCATTTAAATATCTATAAACCTGCAAAAAAGTGTGCAGATCTGCTCTGCACACTAATCAATAATGCCTTCGGATTTGGAAATCAGAACGGCTTCTGTTCTTGACCCGACATTTAATTTATTAAAGATGGAAGTAAGGCTATATTCGATCGAGCGCTTGCTCAAGTGCAGCTTATCGGCAATTTCCTGGTTGGTTAAACCGCGTTCAACTTCCTGGAGAATGGCTTTTTCTCTTTCATTCAGCGTCTCAGTCTCTGAATGAGCAGAACTGCTTTTATTTTTTTGCTGAAGAATAAGGGATTTTAAATAGGAATAGGGAACAACAATATCTCCTGAAAGAGCATGCCGGATGGAAGAAAGAATTTTTTCTTTCGTTTCTGTTTTGCTTATTGCTCCATGAATGCCAAGCCGGATGGCTTCTTCAAAATAATCCTCTACATCATAGCCTGTATATAAAATAATTTTGCAATCCTCTGAGTGCTTAATAATCTCTGTGGAAAGCTCCATGCCGTTTATGTCTCCCAGGTTCATATCCATAAGAATCACATCATACTCCTGAAAATTCAGGTGCTGAATCACATCTTTGGAGTAAGGGGGATTCAGGTACGAAACCTTCACTTGTGAATCGGTTTCAAGAATGGCCTTTGTTCCTTCACGCACTGCCGGATGATCGTCCACAACTAAAATATGCAACATTGTATCAACCTCTCTGTCCACTGCCTCTGCTTACTATTCTATAAAAAAGACCTGGCCTGTGCCAAGTCTGAAGGTGCAACTTAAATCTCTACGACAACTTTAAACCCGTTGCCCTTTGACGTCTCAATAGAGTGGGTCCCATTCAGCGCTTTAACCCGTTCAGCAATTCCAGAGAGCCCCATACTCTGATGATTGGTGTACAATTCGTTCTGGTCAAAGCCAATTCCATCGTCCTCATAATGCAGAACGATTTTATCCTTGATACAGACAAGCATAATCAGCACATGCATGGCATTCGAATGCTTGCCGGCATTGGTAAGAAGCTCCTGGACAATGCGGTACAAGTTCAGCTGGGTGTCAATATCAATCGATTTTGTGAAGTTGCCGGCATTGAGCCTGACATCAAACGGAGCCGTTTCATTGTACTGGGCAGCAAGCTTCTGAAGCGCCTTAACGAGGCCCAAATCATACAGCAGCTGCGGCCGAAGCTCCTGGCAGGTTTCACGGGTCGTTTTAATAATATTCGTCATCGAACTGTTCATATCCTGAAGCTGGTCCGTAAAAACAGCCGGGGCAGCCTGGAGCTCAGCCAGTGCCAGCTCACACTGGCGCTTCAGTGAAATCAAATCCTGAAGAACAGAATCGTGCAGATCCTTAGCGAGATTAGAGCGCTGTTTTTCCTCGATGGAAAAGAGCACCTTAGTCAGCCAGGCCGGATTGCTGCCTTCGCTTTTGATCTTCTGAAGATGGCTCATCAGTTCTTCAATCTTAAGGAAGTTTTCAAGGGAGATATTCGTATAGAAAGAAAGGGTCTTCAGCCATGAAATCTCATCCCTGTTGAGCTTTGGCGTATTGAGCATGGACAGGCAGACCATCACAAAACTGCGCTCGTCTGTCTCCCCCACATTAATCACAAAACCCCTGTCCACTTCAACGATCTTCCCGATCTCATGAGATGCTTTCCTTATTTCCTTTTCATACAGGAGATAATCAGACCCTTTCATCTGAATATCAACCGAAACAATATCCCCATCTTTATTTACTTCCACATAGCTTGCCCTGCTGACAAGCAGGACATCTGTAATAACCTCTTTCAGCTCGCTGATGACCTGATCCAGCTTGCTCGCTTTACGGATGCTCTGCGTATATTTAAAGATACTGTCCTGATAGTTGTACTTCTCCGAAAAACGCTTAAACCGAAAGCGGAAATCGAGAATTTCTTTGATGTAGAAGACAACTACAAAGAGCATATAAATCATTATTGACAAACGTATTGGATAAAAGCTCGGGCTGCTGTCCTTGTTCACTAGAACCAGGCCAACTCCTATAAATGTAGGAATGACTGCAAGGAGTGCATAATATTTTACTCTTCCTAGGATAAACTCAATATCATAAATTTTAGTGGCTAAAAATTGATACACTAATGAAAATGGAATCAACAGCAAAAAGGCTGCTAAGAATGTAGGCGGGAAGATTTGCTTATTTAAAACAATATAAGGTATTGTATACAAAAGCAAAAAAGGTGAAAATGCTATAACATTTGTAATAATAAGAACTTTCACCAGATATTTCTGATCTGAATATTTTACTCTTTGAAGCCCAAATAATTTAAGCCCAAACGTTAGAATAAATAGAAGCAAAAAGGAAGTTAAGTTAATGGATTTTACTAATGAATAAAAGCTTAATGGATAACTTAAGTTATAAATAATCCTTACCGTTTCAACAAGAAGGTTAAACAGAATAAGAGAGTAGCCAAAGTAAACAAATTTTACAGAGAAAAGGGCTTTGCCCATTTCCTTAAAATACTGGTATATAAAATGAAGATAAAAAACAGGCGTAAGCAAAAACAAGCTGAGATTAAAGTATCTGCTCATTATATCTCCTCTTGCAGAACTTCCGCCGCTCAGGTATGCCATTGCAATCGTAATTAAAAATGCGTTCAGTATTAATGCAGAAGGCAAATTCAGCTTTCTGTTGGATTTATAAATAAAGTAACTGCAAAATAAGCAAAGTAAATAAACCGTTAAAGGCACAACTACAACGAACATGTTCTGATAATTAAAAATGGAGTCAGATACTACATATTCTCTTTCTTCATTCCCCTTTAGCAGTTTAAGAGTCTCTACTTGTTCAAGCAAACCGCTGTTTGTGGAAGGAGAATGGAGAATCGGATTTTTTCCATTAATTTCAGTAACAATGTCTCCTGGACGAATATTGACATTATCCGCCCAAGATTTAGGTTCAATTGCTGTTATTTCAAGCTTATCGTCACTAATTATTTGTACGTTTGCTCCAACATAAGGAATTTTTATATTTATATAAGAAAAGTAAATCGCCAAGATGCCACTTAAAATCACAATCAGCAGGTAGCTCTTGTTAAGATTTTTAATCATAAAATCTTCCTTCTAAGTTTTTAGAACCAGAACATGTTTGTTGTTCTACCCATGCTCACAAGCCCCTCAACTAATCCTAACACTTCATCTACATTTTTCACACCCAGCAAGCTTGCTTCTCCGTTTACTACTTTTTCAACGATTTCAGGGTTTTCTACTAAAAAATTGACGATTTCCTGCATGAATTAATCTCTCCTTTTATTTTCTGATTGATTTATGATCAAATGAGACTTAAGAAGCTCAATTTGATGCTGCGGCAAGGGCAGTTCGGCAAGTAAAGTTGAAGCTTTTTGAAGAGCAATTTGTTTGATGACATTGAGGTAGTGGACGACGCCAGATTGAAACAATTTCGATTTGAATGCTGCTGCATCCCCGTATTGCTCCTCATATGACTTGCCTTCTGCGATAAAACGGCTCAGTTCTTTTGAATGTTCATTAAACTCCCTGTTTATGTAGAGGAGAGCCAAAGATTTTTTCTGTGATGACAAATCATTTTTATGCAGATGAAATAAGTCACGGTAATCGTTCTCAATTTGGGCAGCCAGTCCTATTTGATAGGAATATTTTTCGACAATTGCCTGCTCTTCTCCAGTTGCGAGCATAGCTCCGCTTACAGATGCGAGAGCTACGAGGGAACCTGACTTTTTTTCGATCATGGAGGTGCATTCTTCTTCGGTTTCAATCCTATTCTCCAAATCGGCGTGCTGTCCTTCCATTGCCTGAAGGGCTAAACGGTGAAATACGCTGATGATCATTCCTTTATAAGGGCTGTGAAGTTCATCAGCCATTTTCAGACTGACCGTATAGAGGGCTGTAGCAGCGTTAAGGGCGACCGAAGAGTCAATCTTCATCCATGGCTCTTCAAAATTGTCTAGGTCTTCGAGATCATCCAGAATGTCGAATGAAAGAGCTAAAAGCTCAACTGCACCCGACAGGTGAACAACTTCGTCCTCTTTCCCTCCAAAAGCTGTATAGTGCAGGTTTGTCAATTGGGCAAAAGGGAAGGTCTTTTTCGCTTCTATGAACGAAAGAAGAAGGTGCAGCAATTTTTCGTTCTCAATATGAGATGTTACTGCAGTGTTTAAACGGTGAATCAGAGATTTATAGTCCAAATGTAATCACCCCTTCGAAATTATATTACAATATTCGCGACAAATTGAGTAGCTTAAAAACAATCTTTTTACATAAATATAAAACATTTAACAGTTAATCCCATTATATGGGTAAAAAAAAAGACCCGGCTGCATTCAGCCAAGTCTTATGACACGTTTATAAAGGAGTATTTATCATACTTATCAATGCTTTTATTGATCATTCTCAGCGACTGCTTCGTTTCTTGAATTTCTTTTTCAAGACGTTTCAATAATTGAGTAATCTCTTCAATGTTGTGCTTTTTCATCGTTTCCACACTCCTCTGTAAAAGATCAAATTCTGCATGGTGAACGAAACACGTGTTTTGATCTTTCCTTACTTTAAATTTTAAAGGATGTGAAAAGGAATTTCACCGAAAATAATGCGAAAGAATCAGTGCGTGATACCGCAACTTGCGCTGGTAGTCTTTTTTGTTCACTGTCCAATCTCATTTATAAAAAAAGGCAGAAAAAAGCCCCATGTGAATGGGGTGATTTATTTTACAGTATTAATTGACTGCAGATGATAGGACTCTGCTTCCTGAAGGGCCATTTTTGTCAGTTCTTCTCTCTTTTCGATTGGTCCGCTAAATTCCAAGGTGTAATCAAGAATTCCCTGTTCTGAGAGCAAACACTCCATTTTAACCTTACTGTCACCGATAACCACCGAAAACACCGCAACCGTTTTATCATCCAGCACATATACGGATGGCTGCACACGCATGAGAGAGTTGAACCTCCTTTAAAAATAGAATGAACATTACCTTATTTCGACATCAAATTGGTCATTCCTTTATTTTCCTGGAAGCAGCTCATATTTTTCTGCAAAAAAGTCGCTCAGTCCAAACAGCGAATCATTTTTCTGACTGCATCTGCTAATTTCTCCTGAGGCATCCCCGGTACATGACCAAGTTCCAGGGCAAGCTCTTCTGATGCAGGAATATGGATAAATCCTGCCGGAACCTTTTGATCAGCCGATTCAAAGTGATGGCACACGCGGTACATAAGGTAGTTGCATAGATATGTTCCTGCTGTATTGGAGATTCCTGCAGGTATACCGTCTCTTTCAAGTGCATTCACAAATTTTCTGATTGGGAGTGTGCTGAAGAACGCAGCAGGGCCCTCATTCTCTATCAATTCGTCCTGCTTTACAATTCCGTCGTTGTCTTTATCTCCATCCGCACAGTTGATGGCCACTCTTTCAGGCGTAATTTTATCTCTTCCGGCAGCTAAACCGAGCAGCATGACGGCATCCGGCTTTTCCTTTTCGATCTGCAGGAGGCATTGTTCCCACGTGTTTGAAAATGCTACAGGCAATACAGCACCTGCCACTTTCCAGCTGCCTATGATCTCGCCGTCAAGCTGCTTTGCAATTTCAGCTGTCGGGTTAAGCGGGTAATCCAAGAATGGTTCAAATCCTGTCAGCAATAGTTTTTTCAAATGGATCATCTCCTCACGGCCTTATTATATCAGAAGATTCTGTCACATCATTCATTCATAAAAAAACCCCCGCCTGTCAGGCAGAGGTTTTCGGATTAAATTACGCTACTTCATGTCCCATTGACACCTGAAGAATGTCAAACCATTGCTCGCGCGTCAATTTGAGATCAAGAGCGCGGATCGCGGATTGAATTCTGTTCATTTTACCTGAGCCTACAATCGGCATAATCCCTGCAGGATGGCTGATCAGCCACGCATAAAGGACTTCATCGATTCCGTCTGCGCCAATTTCTCCGGCAATTCGTTCAAGGGTGCTGCGGAGGTTTTCAGCTCTTTCATTTTCTGCAGAAAAAATGCTGCCGCCTGCAAGAGGCGACCACGCCATTGGCGCCATTCTCTCTTCCTGGCAAAGATCAAGAGTTCCATCTTCGAAGTTCTCAAGCTGATAAGCAGAAAGCTCGATCTGATTTGTCACAAGCGGAAAATCGAGATGGGATTGAAGCATCTTAAGCTGAGAGCGCTTAAAATTAGACACGCCAAAATGACGGACTTTGCCCTCTTCTTTCAATTGTTTAAACGCTTCTGCCACTTCGGCAGGATTCATGTATGGATCAGGACGGTGGATCAGCAGTACATCTATGTAGTCTGTCCGGAAGTTTTCCAGGGATTTGTCCACTGATGCCAGGATATGCTCTTTACTTGTGTCGTATGATTTAATCCCATGATCCGGGCGGTTGTCAGAAACAAGTTTAATTCCGCACTTCGTGACAATCTCCATTTTTTCCCGCAGCTCCGGTTTAAGAGCAAGCGCGTCGCCAAAGAGCTTTTCACATGTGTAATTCCCGTAAATATCCGCATGGTCGAATGTTGTAATTCCCGCTTCAAGACAATCTTCGATCAGCTGAAGCACTTCCTCATTTGACATGTTCCAGTCAGAGAGTCTCCAAAGTCCATGAACAATTCTTGAAAATGATAAGTTTTCTGTCAGTTGTATACGCTGCATCATCATTCTCCTTTCTATCGTATTGTATCTCTCATTTACATAAATTCAAAGCGATTGGCTTTCAGCCGCTTTTCGCCGTTTCTTTGTCTGCATCAAGCAGATGGGCTGACCAGGCAATTGCCTCTCTGTAGCATTCATCAATTTCATCAAGGGACAGCGGCAAATCCTCCCATTTAAATGTTTCAATTTTAACAGCCGCGTCCAAAACAATCCGGATTTCATTCTGTTTTCCCCGAATGGCATCCCGTATGTCGTCTGATAAAGGAAGTTCATCAAGCACTTTATCAAGACTGCGGTGCAAGAGCGCGTCTACAAGTGAAAACATGCCCGTGAGCATATAAAGAGATGGTTCTGTTTTGCCCATTTTAACAGAAAGCTTTTCGCATAATTTTGCTCTCTGCAGAGAAAGACGGATCACTTCTTCCTGAATGGGATCTTGATTTCCTTTCAGGTTTTTGATGGATAAAATGTAAATCCATTTCTTTATTTCATTTAATCCGAGAAGAACGATCGCCTGCTTTATGGACTTTATTTTATTTCTTGGCCTGAATGCAGGAGAGTTAATGAGTTTGAGCAGTTTGTATGACAAAGACAGATCCTGCTCAATTTGTTCTGTGATGGTGTCGATGTCAGGCTCTGTTTTTGACAGCTCATGAAGAATCTGCAAATAGGCCTGTATATAAATCGGAATATCATAGCTTGACAAAACAACAGGCTTGCTGAAGAAGTATCCTTGAAAATAGTCATATCCGTCGCGTACGGCCTGCTCATATTCATCATGTGTTTCCACTTTTTCAGCCAGAAAGGAAACGCCGAATGGCTTATATCTCTCTATAATTTCTTTCCTGGCTGCAGGACTTGTCTGCAGCAGGTCAACTTTAATGATGTCGATATACGCAAGCAGTCTGTTCAGCAGAAGGTTATTCTGCACAACATTAAAATCATCCAGGGCAATTGTATACCCCTGCTTTTTCAAGTCTCTGCAGATGCTGACAAGTTCTTCTGTCACGGGAACATCTTCCAGGATCTCCACTACAATCGAACTAGGATTGAAGTAACTTGGGAGCTTCATTTGAAGCAGGCTCTCTGTAAAGTTAATAAAACATTTTTTCCCCTGTGACAGTTCTTCAAGACCGATATTTATAAAGCTGTTTACAATCACATCTGTTGTTGCCTCGTCCCCGTCTATATTAGGGAATGTGTTACTTTTATCTCCATTGCGGTAAAGTAATTCGTAGGCAACATTTTGACCCTTTTTGTCAAAAATCGGCTGCCTGGCTACGAATACCTTCATATGTTCAACCCCTTTGCCCTTTTACCAATCAGTACAATTGACCTATATCGATTGTACACAAAAGCTGCAGTCAGGGCTGTCGAATTATGTAGATAGTTTTTTAAAGTGCCAAGTATTTTTCTGTGACGTAAAACAGCGTTTTCTCATCGCGCCTGCCGCATGCAATCGCAGCCACTTTTTTCAGTGCATCCTTAATGACTGAGCGGTCCTTAACAGCTTCCGATTCATCAAGGATTTCATGATAACATCTTAAAGCATCCGTCAGTTCCCCGCGTGATTGATGCATATCGCCAAGCAGATGAAGAAATTTAAATTTATAATCGGTAAAAGGCTCTGAATACGCTTCGTTGAATGATTTGTACAGGCTGAGAACGTGCTCCTCTTTTCCGGACTCCTGATAAGTAACAGCAAGTTCAAATAATGTATTTAAGATCCCTTTGCTGTCTTCCAGCTGATTGTACAGGTCATGAGCTGATTTTAGATACGAGACAGCACTTTCTGCATCTGATGTATATCTGCTTAAAATACCCAGGTTTGTATATGTTCCTGCCAGGTTCAGCTGATCGTCTGTTCCCTCAAAAAACAAAAGTGCCTTTGAATAGGCGCCTTTTGCATCTTCATACTGGCTCATCCTTCTGTAGCATAAGCCAAGAACCATGTAGACGATGCCTGTCTGATAATAGATGGCTGTTTTGCTGCTGACTGAAAGAGCCTGCTTAATAAAGCGGATGGCGGAGTAGTACTCCCCCTTTTTAGCATGGGCAAGGCCAAGGTTGTTCAGCAGGGATATTTTTTCTACTCCCGATGCCTTGAAGGCAATGGAATCATCATACGCTTCATTCAAATAGGTAAATGCTTTTGAAAAGCGGTCTTCATTAATAAGCATAGAGGAGAGTTCATTGCTCGTTCTCAGCCGTTCCTCGCAATACGGCAGATTACAGTACAGCTCATAGCTTTTTTCAAAAGCCGTGACGGCTCCATCCGTATCCTGCCTGACACTCTGCAGAATGCGCCCCTGACAGAAATAATAAAGAGCAAGATCCCGCTGATTAAGAGCTGACAGATTCTTTTCGATATCATTCAGATGCTCCTCAGCATCCGCAAAATCATCGTTTATAACAGCAAACTCCAAATTTGACAGCGCTTTTTTAATATCAAATGAAAGAAGTGCTTTATTTTCCTCTTCAAAGAAATCATGAATATCACACTGAAGCCGTTCACTGAACTTTAATAGCAGTTTATACGATGGCTGCACCATGCCTTTTTCAAGCTGGCTGATATAGCTTCTGTTCACAATGCCTGCTGCAAGCTCACTTTGGGTCAGTTTTTGTTTCTTTCTCAAATGCCTGAGTTTTAAGCCAACGGTATTCATTCATACCCTCCTGAAAAAAGTCGATTATGTCTTGACAAGAAATTGAATAGTTGTATATATTTGAATTGTCAGTTAATTATAACAAAATGTTAGTTTTTTTTAAAATGTTAAATAAATAAATCATTGGAGGTCATAACATGAAAAAAGGGAAAAAATATTTATTGTATCTTGCACTTGGTGCAGCCATCCTTACAGCAGGCTTTTCTGCAGTAGATAATAAAGTCCATACGGCTGACGAAGAATGGCCGAGAATCATCAAGTCTGAAAAATACAGCTGAGCAGATTGTTTTATATTTATCTATTAAACCATATTTTTCAGAACGTGAACCAATCAATTTTGGAAAATTCTTTATAAGAGAAAGCTTTATAGAAACTGCAAAACCGCTGAAATAGGCCTTCAAGCGTCCTGTTTCAGCGGTTTTTTCTGTATAAAAAGAGCTTCACGGATCTAAAATCCGGAAGCTCTTTTTATAGTATTATTGAACTCTTGCAAATCCGAAGCCTGATGCATGGTCGTCACCAGTTGCCGCTCCGTATCCGCCTTTGATGTCATACAGTTTTGCACGTCGCTGAAGTTCCGCACGGACTTGTGCATTGCTTTGGCCTTTATTTGAAGACCAGATTTTCGCAGCAAGACCTGAAACGTGAGGAGTAGCCATAGAAGTTCCGCTGATTGTGTTGTAGCCGCTGTTAATCCAAGTAGATTCGATAGCAGCACCAGGAGCAGAGATCTCAACATCTCTTTCCTGAATCACAAAGTCTCCGTCAGTCGCTGAATTTCCACGGGATGAGAAGTTTGCAACACGGTATGTCCCGTTTTGCTGTACATTTTCAAGAGCTGCGACCGCCACTGCGTTTGTCAAAGCACCCGGGTAGCCGATTGTGTTATTTGCATAACCTGAGTTTCCTGCAGCAGCAATCACTAAAGCGCCTTTGCTGTATGCGTAATCAACTGCACTTGTGATAAGGCTGTCTTTTCCGCTTGAACCAAGTGACATTGAAATAACAACTTTTGATCCAGTTCTTGTTCCTTCATCAGCAGCATGTCTGATCGCCGCTGCAATATCATCAGAGTAGCCTGATCCGCTGTCAGTCAGCACTTTGTATGCCCAAAGCTCAGCCTGAGGTGCTACACCGTAAATGCCTTGTCCGTCTGAACCGCCGTTAGCAAGAGCTGAACCTGCCACGTGAGTTCCATGTCCATTGCGGTCTGTACAAGAGTTGTTCGTATACGTTGTGCCTACAGTGAAATCTTTGCACTGCTCGGCGTTTTGAGACAGGTCAATATGGCTTGTCTGTACTCCAGTGTCCAAAACAGCAATTTTAATGCCGTCACCGCCTGAAGTCTGAGTCAGCGAGCTGTTGTTGTAAATGGCCTTAATTCCCCACGGAGTCCGTGTGCTCGGCACTGCCATCGTTTTAATAGGCTTGCCTGCAGCCACTTTAAATGTTGCAACCTTTTCAACCTTCAGCCTGCTGTTTTTCTGAAGTTTCTCAAGCTGCTCCTGAGTGACCGTCGCAGTATAGCCGGCAGCACCGAAATCTCTGCGGACTTTATGATTCTTCTTTACTTTTTGTGCATCTGTTCCTTTAATGACAACACGGAATTGCTCCTGCTGCGCCTCCTGCTTAACTGGAGCCTCAGCAAAAGCGGCAGCTCCAAAAGATGAAAGACTTAAAGACAGACTAAGTGCAGCGGCTCCAAGCGTTTTTGAAAACTTCATCATATTTCCCCTCTCAAAATGTTAGTTTTTTATAACTTTGTACTTCGAAGTAAATTAAATATATAATACGTTAACAATTTTCACAATAATCTTAATTTACTAATAAGTACAAGTTTTAATATGTGAGAATAGTCTGTCTTTTATGTTGGAAGGAGTATTCTTTTCCTGATTTTCATAATAATGGAATTTTTTATCTGGAAGTTTAACTAATCTTTAGTTGGAAAAGGAGATTAAAGAGTTTAATCGACAAAATAAGACATTTTTTGTTGAATTTTTTTCCCTTCCAAAGATATAGTAGGGGTATGACGTATCATCAAGGAGTAATTTATGAAGAATGATCAATCTTTTGCAAAAGGATGTTTTTACGGGATTATTCTTTCCATTCCTATATGGCTGTTTGTTTTTTATGTTTTTTATAAAGTATTTTAAAAACCACTGGGGATCCCAGTGGTTTTCATTCTTTATCAAAAAGATTTCTTATAAATAGAGTCTTCAACAAAAATGGATTCTTTGTCGATGGCATGTTCTGCAGCGACAATCAGGCCTATTTTTGTATCCTTCTGATCACTTACAATGGTAAATGGCTGTTCTGCTTCATTTGCAAGCTTAATATATTTTGATAGGTCTGAATAGGCAATGGTTCCGTTTAAAAGCAGCTGATATCCTTTTCCGAGCCTGATGGCGGCTGCGGCTTCGCTGTATACTTTTTTCTGTCTAACCTGGCCATTTGTAAGAGCTATTTCAATTCTTTCTCTCAGAGTGCCCAGAAATTTGTTTCTTTCTTCCGGTTTCGTCTCAGGGGTACCGTAGATCCCCTGCTTTAAGTAGAGGTCAATCTGTTCGTCTGACATGATGAAGGTCTCCTTTTATGCTGGGTTATACATTTTACTTTAGCAGAGTTGCGTGTAAACGTGAAATCATGCGACCCGTTTACCATGAATAGGCCAGAAGAATTTTCATCCATCCGAAGAAAGACAGCCACAGCGGTACACTCAAAACACCAGCCCAGATCATCCCTTTAAAAAAATCTGCTTCTTGCATGAGTAGTTCCCCCTTTAATTCAATCTGGTATTCATCTTTTCCTTACTCTTGCCTTTTTAAAACGCCCGCATAAAAGTAAACGCTTTCAGATTAATATTCTTCTTTTTTTCTTCGTTTCCTCTGGGTCAAATTCTTCATTTCATCACACACCCTGCCTGCAGCCTCTTTCCATTTTTCCAAAACACCCGCAGCATGAGGCCGGCATATAGTATCTGTATCAGTGATTCATTTATTTGGGTATATTTTACAATCACACACGCTACTTCAAACCGCTGGGAGGAATAGGATGTCTGCGATATCAGGGAAAGATTATTTGCAGCGTATGGCGGCATTAAAACCAAATGTATGGCTAAAAGGACAGCCGATTGAGAAGCCTCTATTTATGCACCCTGTATATAAAGGTGCCATGCAGACAAAGGCTTCTCTATATGATTTGCAGGTGCAGAAGGAAAACCTCGGCTTTATGACATTTCCTTCTCCATTTACTGGGGAGCCGGCAGGGATGTCCTACCTGGAGCCGAAAACCGCTGAAGACTTAAAAAGAAGACGGCGGATGATTGAGACTTGGGCAAAAGCTACATGCGGCATGATGGGAAGAAGTCCCGACTATATGAATACCGCCTTAATGTCGCTTTCCGCTGCTGCTTCCATTGCCGGGTCCCAGGATGAGGAGTTTGCCAAGAATTTAAGGAACATGTACCGCATGGCGCTTGAACAGGACTTATCTTTTACCCACAGCTTTATTAATCCGCAAGTAAACCGCTCTTTGTATTATACAGAAGAAACACGGCAGCCGATTGCAGCTAAAATCGTCAAAAAAACGGCTGACGGCCTTGTTATAAAAGGGGCAAGACTGCTTGCAACTGAAGGCGGAATGACAGATGAAGTGCTGATATTCCCTTCAGGCGGAAACAATTTAAGCGATGATTATGCGTTTGCTTTCAGTATTCCTGCCAATACACCCGGACTGAAGTTTATTTGCCGAGAGCCATTTCACTCAGGAGAATCCGCCTTTAATTACCCTCTTTCATCCCGGTTTGATGAAATGGATACCCTGCTTGTGTTTGAGGACGTTCTAGTACCGTGGGAACGGGTCTTTTTCTATCATAGACAGGACATTGCTTTTAAACTTTTCACTCAGAGCGGTTTTGCACCGCACGCTCTTCATCAAGTCGTCACAAGACAGATCGTCAAGCTGCAGTTTCTTATTGGTCTTGCCCAGGTGATGATCAATTCTCTTGAAGTAACTGCCTATGAACATATTCAGCTGAAAATGTCTGAAATGATTCTTGGGCTTGAAAGCATGGAAGCACTCCTTCTCCGTTCTGAATCTGAAGCAAAAGTGGATGCTTTCGGAACGATGACGCCAAGTTCGCATGCACTCTACGCTGCCGTTACTCTTTTCTCAAAGCTCTATCCGCACTATATCAGCCTTCTTCAGCAGATTGGCGCCGGCGGACTGATGGTGCTGCCTTCAGAAGAAGATTTTGCATCTCCTATCGGAAAGGATATTGAGCAGTACCTTCAAGGGGCAGCAGTTGATGCAAAAACGAAAACAAAGCTGTTCCGCCTCGCATGGGAGCTGACGATGAGTTCATTCGGAACGAGGCAAACCCATTATGAACGGTATTTCTTCGGAGATCCTATAAGGCTTGCTAAAAATATCTACAGCAGCTATTCGAGAGAACAGTATATGGACAGAGTAAAAGACTTTTTGGAAAAAGCGGAAGAACGCCCTCAGGACTAAGGACGTTCTTTCTTTTTTATGCCGACTCTTCCCGAGAAGAAGACAGCTCCTTTTCCCATATCGGACAGCCTGTCTGGCGTCAGTACATTCACAAGCTGTTTTTTTGCCGGGTCCTCTGCCCACAGCCCTTGTGTGACTAAAACGCCCGGCAGGACATTCTCTCCGGCAGCAACCGTCAACTCGCACTCTCCCCTCCCGTTCCAGATAATGGCCGTATCTCCATCAGAAAGCCCCGCCTCTTCTGCATCCTTTTTATTTATATGGACAAGTGGCGTTTTCTCAAGCGAAACGTGTTTTTGATTATTGGAGAATGTGGAATTCAGAAAGTTATGATTGGGTCCCGGCACAAAAAGAAAGGGAAGCTCACTCTCTTTTACAAGCGGAGTATACACAGGAAGCGGCTGGTAGCCGGCTTTTTCCATTGCGCCTGAATAGAGCTCGATTTTCCCGCTTGGCGTATTCAGCTTCCCCGGAAATAAAGGTTTTACGCTGGCCTTTATCCATTTCTTCTCAGCCAGTTCATCAAATGTCACGTTGTCCAAATAGGGATTGTGAGTATTGTTCAGTGCCTGATTGATCATCTCTGCATCTGTATCTTTAAACGCCTGTTCAGTGAATCCTATCTTTTCAGCCAGAAGACGGAACACTTCGGCATTTGACTTTGACTCTCCGAATTTCTCAATAACCGGTTCCTGCAAATGAATATAGTGATGCCAGTAGGAAGTATAGAAATCCGTATTTTCAAAAGCGGATGAAGCCGGCAGCACAATGTCTGCATAAGCAGCGGTCTCTGTGAGAAAAAGATCGTGGACGACAAGAAACAAGTCTTCCCGCATCAGTCCTTTTTTTACTTTTCCCGATTCCGGCGCCACAACGGCAGGATTGCTTCCGTAGACAAACATCGATTGGATGGGCGGGTCTGCGCTGAGAAGCTCTTCGCCTATAAGGTTCATATTAATGGTTCTTGTCTGTTTTTTTCTAAGAAGATCCGGTCTTTGCAGGGCATTTGTGTTAAATGCCAGAAAGCCGGAATTGCCCTTAATGGCGCCCCCGCCCTTATGCATCCACTGGCCGGTCAGCGCCGGCAAACAGGCGATGGTCCGAATACACATCCCTCCATTATCGTGATGCTGGAGGCCGTTTCCGATGCGGATACAGGACGGGGAGGTTTCCCCGTACATTTTTGCAAGCTTAACGATATCCTCGGCAGGAACGCCTGTCAGTTCAGATACCGTGTGCGGATCGTATTGCTTCACATGCTCCCGAAGCTCCTTGAAGCCCGAAGTATACTCTTTCAAAAAGCCTTCATCTGTCAGTTCCTCTTTAAAGAGAATATGCATTATCCCCAGTGCCAGCGCGCTGTCTGTTCCCGGCAAAATGGGAATAAACCAGTCTGCCATTCTTCCTGTCTGGTTTTTATGCACATCGATGACAACGATTTTTGCGCCCTGTTTCCTTGCTTTCTGCGCAAGAGTCATCTGGTGCATGTTCGTGCTCACCGCATTGATCCCCCAGAAAATAAACAGCTTCGTATGAATCGTGTCCTCCGGATCAATACCGAAGCTTCCACCCATAGTATATTTATACCCTTCAGAACCCGCTGCCTGGCAGATGGTCCGGTCAAGCCTGCTCGCCCCCAGCCGGTTAAAAAAGCGCCGGTCCATCCCCTCAGCGCTTAAATTCCCCATATTGCCGTAGAAGCTGTATGGAAGAATGCTCTCAGGACCATCCGTTTCAATCAGACTTTTCCATTTAGATGAAATAGTGTTCAATGCTTCTTCCCATGAAATGCGCTCAAATTGGTTTTCGCCTTTTTTTCCTGTTCGTTTAAGGGGATACTCCAGACGTTTCACATCATAAATTCGTTCAGCCATGTGCCGTACTTTATTGCAGATGCTGCCCTTCGTGACTGGATGATTTGGATCACCGTCAATTTTCATAATTTTACCGTTCTTTTTGTGCACCAGAAGACCGCACTGATCAGGGCAGTCAAGGGAACACACACTTGGAAAAACGCCATTCTTTTTTTCGACATAGGGATGCATGCGAACACCTCTTTTTTGGAAAATGATTGCATTAAGAATAAAATAGATTTGGATTTACATCAAGAAAAAGAAGGCCGGGATTATCTCCGCAGCCTTCCTGATTTTCATTTTGAAGCAGTAGATTCTCTCATTTTCATCGTTGCCGGTACAAGCATTTTTAAAGGGGTATCCCTGTGATTGGTCATCTTATCCGTGAGAAGTGACAAGGCAGCTTTCGCCATTTCCTCAGCAGAAACATGAAGAGTTGTCAGGGACGGGGCAAAATAGTGGGCTTCCGGCACATCATAAAAGCTGACAATCGACACCTCTTCCGGTATTCTTTTGCCCTCTTCTCTCAGAGCCGTGATGGCGGCAAGCGACATGACGCTGCTTTGAACAATATAGGCATTGGCCAGACTGCCGCTCTGAGATGCCTCTTTCATAATCCGGTAACCTTCTGTTCCGTGCGGATCTGTCAAATACAAATGCTCCTCAGAGAGCAGGCCTGCTTTCATAAGCTCATCCTTTAAGGTCTCTCCCCAGTTCGGCGCACCGATGTAGCCGATTTTTTCATGCCCCATCTCCTTCAGATGGGAAATAACCAGTTCAGTCATTTGATGCAGGTCAATGCTGACAACATCACCTTCAGCCCCTCCGTCCCAGTCAGTTAAAACAACTGACTGGCGGGACACTTTCTCAATAGCCTCACTGTCGCCATCTTGTACCCTGCCAATCACAAGAACTCCGTCTACATCTGCCATTCTCTTACTGTCAGATATATTTTCTCTGCGGATTATCTCACGAATATGTATGCCTTGCTTTAGACAATAAACTTCCGCATACTTTCGCAGCGCTGCAAAGAAAGGATTTTCAAGTTCATCAGATGAATCATCTAAAACAGCCAGGGCAATGGAGTACTCTTTTTCAGCAGGTTTTGAGGAAAGCTTGGGAACTCTATACTGAAGAGATTCAGCAGCCTGCATGATTCTCGTTCTGCTGATCTCAGATACGTTTGATTCATACTCATGCAGCACGTCTTCTGCTTCCTGCCGGGAAACGCCGGCAAGCTTTGCAATTTCATTTAACCGATTCATGTAAGCACCTCTTCCACTGTTCATACGGATTAATACCCAATTCCATCAAATATGAAAACCCTCTTTCTGCATGAAAGAGGGTGCTTACTTATCCGTTAAATGCTTTTGTCTGATCGATTAAATCAAAATCAAAAAGATTTGTTGCATTTTTATCACTCGTAATCACATTGAAGTCTCCTGTATTCAAACCGCCCGCTCCGAAAAAGACTTTGTCCGTGTGCTTTGGCGATAAAGCAAAAACATCTCCCACGCTGACAGCCCCGCTGCTTCTTACCCCGTGAATTAAAATCGGCCCCACAAATGCCGGCATGACATCTCCACCTTTACTGTATATAACTCTTATCTGCCTATGCCAATGTATGCAGGGATAATTTGTATTGACACCCGGGGGCTAAATGAGCGATTCCGCTTTTCGTTATTCTCGAGGTCTGTTTTCATCCTCTTTCGGCACGGTACTCGCCGTCTCCCGTTTGTACCGGTTTCTAAGCTTGATCAGCCTGATGACATTTAAGAGAACGGCTTTCAAAACAGCATAGGTCGGAACCGCAAGAATCATTCCCAGTATGCCGCCAAAGCTTCCTGCGCCGATCAGCAGAAGAATGATCGTAAGCGGATGTGTATTCAGCCTCTTTCCAATGATCAGCGGAGAAAGAACGTTGCCGTCGATTTGCTGAACCACTGTCACAACGACAGCAGCAAGCAGCGCTTTTGTCGGAGAATCAAGCAGCGCAATGATCACTGCAGGGGCAGCGCCAATAAACGGCCCGAGATATGGAATAATGTTGGCAATCGCTACAACGATTCCAAGAATGAGCGCATAGTCAAGTCCAATCAGCGTATAGCCGATAAAACATCCCGTTCCGACAAACAGAGAAACAAGGACCTGTCCTTGTATGTATGCTGCAAGTGTGTCGTATAGATCTTCAAAAATCTTCATTCCTTCGCGTCTGTATGCAGCCGGAAGGACTTTAACAGCAGTCACCGGAAACTTATGTCCGTCCTTCAGCATATAAAACAAAATAAACGGGACGGTAATCACAGTAAGTGTGATATTTGTGACAACCCCAAGCACCTTCGAAACGGATGAAGTAATACTCTCAGGGAGCGATGTTGTTAAATTGCCGAGCGATTTCTCTACTTTAGAAATGGTCTCTTCAATAGAGACATACTCCTGAGTCATGATCCACGTGAACCACCTGGATTCAGAAAGATTCATGATAAACTGCCGGAATTCAATCATATACCGGGGGAAATTTTTAAATAAATCCGTGATCTGCTGAGAGACAACCGGTCCTGCAGTCGACATGACCAGCATGATGAGCCCGATAAACATGAGGTACAGGATCAGAATCGCAAGGCCCCGGGGCACTTTGTTTTTCTCAAGCAGCCTGACAACCGGACTGAAAATAAAAAAGAGAAAGCCCGCAATCAAAATGGGGAAAAACAGCGTAGATGCAAAAATAATCAGCGGCTGAAACAAAAAGGAAACCTTTGTACTTACATAAATGATCAGCAGCAGCAATAATATTTCGATGGTCCAGAAATGAACCTTTGACCTGTTCAGTTTGCATCCTCCTTTTACTCATAAAAAGACCCTGGTTGATTCAAACGTACTACGTGATGTACTGGGTGTCAAATTAAGATTTATGAAGATTATGCGTCAGAATTAGTTTAATTAAATAGGCTGTGTTTGTTTAGGAGCTGGAAGATTGGAAAGATTGAGAGAAGCTGGGGAATAACGCCATAAATGAGCGTTTATCTCAGGTAAAAGTGGCGCCACTACCGCGAATGACGCCACAAATGGGGATTCATCAACGGCAAAAGTGTCGCCACTACCGCGAGTGACGCCACAAATGAGGATTCATCAATGGCAAAAGTGGCGCCACTACTGAGAGTGACGCCACTTTTGAGCGGTCACCACAGGCATAAGTGGCGGCACTACTGCGAATGGCGCCACAAATGAGCGTTCATCACAGTCAAAAATGTCGGCACTACCGCGAATGGCGCCAAAATTGAGCGGTCACCACAGGCAAAAGTGGCCCCACTACCGCGAATGACACCACAAATGGGGATTCATCAACGGCAAAAGTGGCGCCACTACCGCGAATGACGCCACAAATGAGCGTTCATGACAGGTAAAAGTGGCGGCACTCTCACGAATGTCGCCACTTTTGAGTGTTCATCACATCCAAAAGGTATAACAATGCCACCCAAAAGCCCTTTAAACAGGAAAAATCCGAACTAATTGAATCTTAGTTCGGATTTTCAATGGCTGTATTAGCTCTCTTTTGCGATTAGTTCTTCTTCTTCTGCTTCTTCAAGCTTAAAAATTTCAATGACACGGATCAAGTGGCCATCCATTTCTTTTGTGAAGAATTCATAGCCATCAAGGATGATGCTTTCACCCTGTTTAATATCGATATTCTCAGTGAGCATCCAGCCGCCGATTGTATCAACATCGGCATCATCAATTTCAAGGCCAAGAAGATTATTAACTTCATAAATGAGAACTTTGCCGTCAAGAAGGTAATGTCCCTCGCCTTTTTTCTGCACTTCAGGCACTTCATCCTGGTCAAATTCATCACGGATTTCACCAACGATTTCTTCAATGATGTCCTCAACCGTTACAAGGCCTGCCGTTCCGCCGTATTCATCGACAAGGATTGCCATATGAACACGTTCTTTCTGCATCTTTATAAGCAAATCATGAATCGGAATCGACTCAATGACCTGAATGACAGGACGGATATATTTCTCAATTGTGCTTTTCTTCCGTTCCTCTTCAGAAAGTGAAAAAATATCGGTAAAGATCTCCTTAAGGTTAATCATGCCAAGGACGTGATCTTTGTCTCCGTTAACGACCGGATAACGAGTGTACTTTTCCATACTCATCGTCTCCAGGTTTTCTTGGAACGATTTTTCTACTGAAGCAGCTACAATTTCTGTACGTGGCACCATAATTTCTTTTGCGACACGATCGTCAAATTCGAAAATTTTATTCATATACTTCAGTTCAGATTGATTAATTTCCCCGCTCTCATAACTTTCGGAAAGAATAATGCGCAGTTCTTCCTCAGTATGGGCAAGCTCATGCTCAGAAGCAGGCTTTAATCCAAAGAGTCCCGTAATGACACGCGCTGATCCGTTCAATACCCAGATAAACGGGAACATAATACGGTAAAACCAGATTAAAGGAGTTGCAAACAGCAATGTAACAGCTTCAGCTTTCTGAATAGCTACTGTTTTAGGAGCAAGTTCTCCGATTACAACGTGAAGAAACGTAACAGAAGCAAAAGCAATACCAAATGTCAGAACGTGCGAGAGTGACTCGTTAATGCTGAAATTATCAAAAACAGGTCTCAAAAGACGTTCTACCGTAGGTTCACCAAGCCACCCAAGTCCTAAAGCAGTAACCGTAATACCAAGCTGACAGGCTGAAAGGTACTCATCGAGATGTGTCGTTACCTTTTTGGCAGCAACTGCCCCTTTTTTGCCTTCTGCAATCAATTGATCCAATCGTGAACTGCGAATTTTAACAATCGCAAATTCTGATGCAACGAAAAAAGCTGTTAAAGCAATTAAAATCGCCACGAATATCAAGTTAACTATGTCCAAAACACCCTTATCCCCCCGGTGGAGAATAAGGAGTCACCTCCTAAAATAGTAAGTTCATGCATGTTCAGCCGAATTCTATAAATGTTAATGAAGCAAAACCATTAAAGACTGTATGAGTGCCATTCTCTGCGGAGATATACGGCTCGCGATCATCTCCTGGTTTTCACCGTTTAATTTATCAAATATCGGCTTTAATTCTTTTATTTCATGGTCCAGCTGCTTCATGTGAGAAGCAAGAATTTCAGCTTGTTTCAAAAGCTTATCTTCTTCATTTGTCTGGCTTCGTTTCAGCTCCAGTCTATCTTTAATATCCTGAAGGCACATATTGAAGAGCTTGCATTCTTCAATGAAGTGAATATCATCCAGCGCCTGTTCCGAATAGAGGCGATAATTAGACCCAGACGTACGGTCCGCATGGAGCAGTCCAATTTGAGTGTAGTAATCTATCGTTCTCTTAGAAACATTTGCAAGCTTTGCTACCTCGCCTATTCGATACAATGCCCCATCTTATCACCCCAATCTAAATAGTTACATCTATTATACTTTTAATCTAAGTGTACAGTCAAACGTTCTGGTTTACCCGAAAAGCGGAATCGCCCGTTTAGCCCTGACAGGCAGAAAAGAAATCACCGGAAAAGTCCGGGTTTGACTTTTTCGGGGATTTTGTTCTGACGGAAGGACTGGAAGGCGGAGCTGGACACCGCGAAATGAGTAATCACCCGCAATCCCTTTAAAAATTCACTCATTTCCATTACACTTATTCTTTATAACCTCAAAAGACAGCGGTGAACTCATGAAAGATACTTTACTCGCATGGCTTGAGGAAAGCGGTCCTTTCGCTTTTCTTATCAGCCTTCTTGCCAATACAGCAATCAGCCTCCTGGCATTTGTTCCAAGTGTATTTGTTACGGCGGCAAACCTTTCTTTCTTCGGGCTGATCAATGGACTGATGCTTTCCTTCTCGGGTGAGGTCATTGGTGTCATGGTAAGCTTTTATGTCTACAGGAAAGGTTTCCGCTTCTTAAGTAAGAAAACGTCTGTTCACAGCAGCTCTGTATTAAAAAAGCTATCCGGCCTAACAGAGAAAGACGCTTTTTTTGTCATTCTTTCCCTGCGGATTTTTCCTTTTGTTCCTTCAGGGGCAATCACACTCGCAGCTGCCTGCAGCAGCGTCAGCGCAGGAACGTTTCTGGCAGCAAGTTTTCTCGGAAAAATACCGGCAATCCTGATAGAGGGCTTTGCTGTGCATCAGGTTTTGAATGCAGGATGGCGCGTTCAGCTCTTTCTTGTAACTTGCTCTCTGCTGATCCTCGCCGGAATATGGATGAAGAAAAGAATAAACGACTAGAGAAAAGCTGCGGATGACCCCTGCAGCTTTTGTTATTTATGGAAAATAAAAAAGGCCCTAGAAGGACCAAATCTTAATCAGGCATAATCGTAACGATTTGCTGGATGCGGATAAAGAACGTCGAATCTCCCGCCTGAAGCACGATATGATCAGGCTTTACATCTTTCAGCACGCCGCGGGTGCTGTCTCTGACCGTTTGGATGACAAGGGTTTTTCCGATCACGCTTTGAAGGGTCTGGAAAACATAAGGATCCACTATTGTAATCATTTGCGGTACTTGTGATTGGTTTTGCATCGTGTCACATCCTCTTCTGAAGTTCACTGACACTATATGAAGGCATTTACCTATTTAATACAAAAAGCTGCCCGCGAGTAAAAATCCGGACTAGCATGAAAATAGGCTGAATGGCCTTCTTCTTTTTTGAAAACAGCATCCATATATTTGTAAAGGTTTTCATAAAGAAGGAGGAGATGGAACTTGAAAAAGTGGATTTTGCTGTTTGCTGTTTTTCTGCTCATCTTGCCGGGAAGTACATATGCGGGCTCTTTTGGCGGCGATTATACAGGCACGCCTGGCCAATGGTATGTTGGCGATGCACCGTCATCACAAAACACTTCTAAATCACCGGTCGTTTTTGTGCACGGACTAAACAGCTCGTCAAACACGTGGTGGAACGGAAATGATATGTACAGCACTGCGCTCGCAAATGGCTATCAGACAGCCTTTGTTGATTTATATCCCACTAAGAACATGTGGGACAACGGCGCACTTCTTTCACAGAAACTGAGCGAAATCTACCAGTATTTCGGGGGTAAAAAGCTCGTCCTTGTCACACACAGCAAAGGGGGAATTGATGCGCAATCAGCTCTGATTCATTACGGCGCCCATCAATATGTGAGCAATTTAATCACTCTGTCCACCCCGCACTCAGGTTCACAGCTCGCAGATCTTGCCTACAGCAGCTGGGCGGGATGGCTCTCAGGCATACTCGGCAGCAAAAACGATGCTGTCTATTCGCTTCAGACAGGATATATGAGCCAGTTCAGAACACAGACAGATGCACATGCGAACTCAAGGAAAAATCCGATCTACACATTCGGAGGAACGAAATGGGGAAGCTTCGGATCTTCGCTTTACTGGGGAGGACTGTATTTAAGTTCCTATGGAAGCAATGATGGAGCTGTGACGGTACAGTCTTCACGCCTCGGATACGGCAGGGAGATTAAAACCGGCAGCTGGGACCACTATTCTGTAAATAAAGGAAGCTCCACGTTTCTTCTATTTGAACCGTATTTAAGAACGGCAGGAACAGCATCCTTCGCAACCAGCAATAGCGAAGATGTATCTGTTTCAGATGCCTCTTCTGCCTTCTACATTAGAGGCGGCGAGTTCTCTGGAGTCAAGCAGGAGTCATTCTATGCAGAAGACGGTGTAAGGAAAGTAACCGTTGACTGGCTGAGCAGCTCAAAACAAACAAAGCTCTCTCTTCACTCACCTGACGGGAAGAAGGTCATCACATCATTTAAAACAGCGGCAGCTGATGGAATTTTCAGTGGAGCGTATCATCATCAGGCTGTCCTGACGCTGCCTGAAAGCGGAAAATGGCAGCTCACTGCACAGAATCAAGATAAAGAAGCCTATTTATTGCACGTCTCTTACAGCTCAGATAATCATGACGCCATTTCCATGCAGCCGCTCTCAAAGCAAAACCAGAAAATTTCTTTTAAAATAAATTCGGCAAAGGCTCTAAAAGAAACGGAAGCAACTATTACCATTGATCAATATAAAAATAAAACGAAAATCCGTTCACAAAAACTAACGAAAACAAAACAGCAAACTTCAGCAGGAATTCATTTAGCGCAGGAAGGTCTCTATAACATTACAGTAGAAGCTCGAGGGAAAACACAAAAAGGAGAAATCATTGAACGGACTTTTATTAAATCGGTGTATGTTGACGCTGACGGGAAATGGTTTGTTCAGTAACCAGCTGAAATCCACCAGTTTCATTGGTGGATTTTTTTCTGCTGAAGAAGACAGCAGGATAAATACACATTAAACGGATTCTTTTAATGAAGAATTCGGCAGCCGGTCTATTTTTTCATCCAGCTTTTGAATGGTCTTCAAAGCTGTCACTTCATTTATTTTACGGTAGTGATGCCCTCCGCCGGGCTCTTCATCCATTTCATCCGCTAATCTGACAACTTTCTGAAGGGTGCTTTGGTTCAATGAACCTTCAGGAAGATACGAGTCTGTATGCAGCAGGATCGCAAGGGCAATCTCTTTTGCCGACTGGGGATTTTCTCCCAGGCGAATCAACAATTTATGGGCGCGCTCTGCCCCTTTAATGGCATGAATATCGTTTTCTTTATACTTTTCATAATCCCATTCTCCGTCGGTATACCATTCATAATGTCCAATATCATGGAGAAGGGCTGCTTTCGTCGCTAAATCAGGATTCACCCCGTATTTCACCGCTAATTTATATGCATGACAGGTTACTGCAATTGCATGCGCTAAGCCTGAACGCTGCAGATATTTTTGAGCAATCGGATGGGAATAAACCTCTGTCAATGTGACATTTCGCATGTAATCTCCTCCCTGAAAAATAATGAAAATAACGGAACCGTTAAAAATATTTCTATATACATTATCATATTACTCATGCAGCCGCAACAATCCTGTTACATTGCATAACATAATCTTCCTGTTCCTGATAGATTTAGGCAAACTCTTCGTGTAGAATTACACTAAAAGATGAGCTGAGGAGGATCTATGAAAAAACATGAACTGATTTCCGCACTATCAGGCAAAATTCTTTCCATCCGAACAGAAAGCGGCTATACACAAGAAGAAATGGCTGAAGTGCTCGGCCTATCTAAAAAAACACTTGTGCAAATTGAAAAAGGACGGCAGGAGGCATCCTGGGCGACAATCGTCGTTCTCTGCACCCTTTTCAGAGACAATGCCGCACTTCATTCCGCAATTGGCGGGGATCCTCTGGATGTTGTTCAGCTGGTTGCCCACCAGAAAATTCATTCCCGCAAAGAAAAGACGATGGGAGGAAAAGTATGGTGGAGAGATATTGCAAGCAGCAGCAAGTATAAACTGCAGCAAAATATCATCAGTTTTCACTATAGAATCATTGACCATGATGATTACCGCTGGTTTTCCTCTTTCGATAAAGATGAATTGGACAAAAAATGGACCGAATTGACGGATGAATATCCCGGAAAAGCGCGCCAATAAGTACAAGGCCGGCGTTTTATTAAGTATATGCGGCTAAAAACATTTTGGCATAGAAATAATCACTATTTTTAAAGAAAAAAGAGGGTTGCCAAAAAGCATCCCTCTTTTCATTTAACGGGCAGACCGGCTGTCCAGCACCTGCTTCATTTTTTCATTATGCTCTTTCATGTGCTGGAGCCTTGTACCGAGCAGTTCTTTTATTTTTGCCCCATCATTGCTTCTGACGGCAGCCTCCCATTGTTTGCGGGCTTGAGCTCTTTTCACTCTGAATTGTTCTCTTTTCGCTTTGAACGAATTTATTTTTTCCTTCATTTGCGCTTCTGTCATTTCACCGTTCTTTACTTTCTCTTTCATCTCAGCGATTTCTTTTTGCCTTTGAGCTTTGAAGTGATGATGTCTCTTGTATAGGCCCTGCTTTCCCATCCTATCGATTAATTGCTTTCTTTCACTTAGTACAGCCTCCCACTCTTTCTTTGTTTCGGGAGAGTATTTATCCGCAAGCTCCAGCAGCTGCTGATCCCATTTGTCTCTTTCTGCAATCCAATCTTCCTTTTCGTGATGACGGCTTTCTGCCTTCTCTGCTTGAACATTTGGCGCTGCTGACAAGAGCAGTCCTGCGGCCAAAAAAGTAAACAGCCACTTTCTTTTTCCCATGGTTTATCACTCCTTTTTGCTGATTAGTCTTATCTTGTCCGGCAGAAGGAAAACCATTAGAAATAAATTGTGTGAAATCATGTGAAAATATGACGGCCTGCAAGAAGACGATATAAAAAAAGCACTCAATGAATGAGTGCTGAAGCTTCTTATAGAAATTCTTTTATATCATAAATCCTGCCGTTTTCAGGCTCTTCTTCTAGAAGATTCAGGAGGACGCCTGCAACAAAATCCGCTGACCTGAGCTTTCCTGTTTCATGATACTCCTGAAACCTTGCCACATCCGCAAAATCCTCAGGCTTTGTGCTTCGAATATTCCCCTGCATCTCTGTATCCATGATGCCCGGCGAGAAGGAAAGAACGGTAATTGGATGATTCTCCTGCTTCTGTTCAAGACCGAAAGATTTTGTAAACATGTCCAGGCCAGCTTTTGAGCTGGAGTAGGCATTCCATCCGAACAATGAATAATTCGCTGCACCGGAAGATATGTTTACAACTGTTTTTTTCACGGGAAGATCTTTTGTTTTCGCTGCGAAAGCATGGCTTAGAACCATCGGAGCTGTTAAATTAAGCTGAATGTGTGCTTCAATTTCAGATGCTTCCGCTTTACCTACCGGCTTCATTGGATGAACCGTTCCCGCATTGTTGATAAGCGTCAGCTGTTCGGCATCATTCCAATTGATTTTTTCAAATACTTCCGTGATCGCCGCTTCGGTTTGATGAGCATTTGACAGATCGCATGGAACGAATTGAAGAACAGCGTCTTTTTCAAATGCAAGCTGTCTCAGGGAATGGTTCTCTGAACGCGAAAGGTAAATAATATGATGGCCCGGTGCAAGAAGCTGTTTGGCAATTGCTTCCCCGAGTCCTCTTGAAGCTCCTGTAATAATCGTAGTGTTCATTTTACCGCTCCTTTCTTTCTCCTTACATTCTATCAAAAAACTGCCGGGAACACCTCCCGGCAGCATGGGTCTTATTTCTTCAGTTCGTTTACAACTTCTTCTCCTACAGCTTCTTTTCCGCCAAGGATCGTGAAGTCATTTGCTTTCAATGCTTCAATTGCATTTTTGGTTGCAGATGGAACAGCTGTTTTCTTCACTAACAGCATAGAAGCTTCATGTTTTGAAGCAAGTACAGAGCCTGTAAGAGCATCTGCAAAAGTTGTGCCGGTTGCAATGAACACTTTGTTTGAAGGGTTCAGTTTCTTGGCAATTTCAGCTGCTGTCGCGTAGCGGTCTTTCCCTGCAACACGCTCAGCATTTTTCAGCTTCTTGAATACTTTTTCAGAAACTGCATTCTCTCCGCCGGCAACAATGACACTGTCGATTCCTTTTAATGCTTTAGTAGATGCTGCTGGAAGATTCTCAGCATCTGTCAAAAGAATTGGATACTTCATTTTCGCTGCGTAAGACGAAACAGCCAGTGCATCTGGGAAGTTTCTTCCGTTAACAACTACCGCTTTTTCTGGGTCTCCGCCAAGATTCGCTGCAATGTTGGCAGCTGTGTCAAAGCGGTTTTTCCCGCCAATGCGCTGTACTTTTTCAACGTTTTCAATACCTTGCAGCTGGTTTTTAACGTAATTGCTGATTGCTTCTTTACCGCCGAGAATGATGACTTTTTCAGCTCCTAGACGCTTAATCTCAGCTTTTGCTGCAGCATTCAGTCCATCTTTTTGCGTTAATAGAATTGGTGCATCAAACTTTTTGGCAAGCGGTGCTCCAGCTAGTGCATCAGGGAAAGAATCTCCGCGTGCAATTACAACTGTTTTCGCTGTTTCCCAGCCCTTTTTCGAGATTTCAACAGCCGTTTTGTAACGGTCTTTGCCTTCAATGCGCGTTACCGGAGTTTCTTTTACTTCTTCTGCCTGAACAATTCTTCCTTCTACTTTAGGAGATACAGGATTGTTCTTAGCAAGGTAAGAAGTGAATACTTCATAATCCACTACAAACAGCTCAGTCATACGGCCGTCATCTTTTGCTTTTTTGAACATTGTGTAGCCGTCTCCGCCGTCAGCTGTAAATGCATTTGTAGCCACGCGGTAGGTCTTGGCCGGATCAATTGCTTCAAAACCATTATCTGTTTTTGCTTCTGCAAACCAGACTCTGTCTCCAACCGGCTTGTTGATATCGTATTTGAAGTTCAGGCCTGAAACTTGAAGGAATCGTCCTTCTCCTGTTTCTACTCCGCTGACGCTGTGCTCAAGTGCATCAAGCAGTTCCTGTCCTGTCAAATCAAGTGTTACAAGATTATTTCCAAAAGGAAGAACGGTAAGAACTTCACCGAGGGTAATTTCACCTTCATTGATTGAATCACGGACACCGCCGCCGTTTTGAAGGGCGATATGAGTCTTAATAGATTCATTTGCTTTAGCAGCCATGCCGTCAGCAATCAGGTTTCCAAGGTTTGTTTCTTTCGTGCGGACATCAGCGCGAAGTCCGTTAAGGGCAACTGATGTATTTCCAACCACTTCATTCTTAATTTCTTCAAGAGGTGCTTTGTATTCCTGCACTTTTGCCTCAGCTTGTGCATCTTTTTCATAGTTTGCAAGTGTTTCTAAATATCCGTTATGACCTGTCACTACACCTTCATTGTTGAAGGTTACATCAAGCATTCCAAGGAAGTTCAGGTATTCACCAGCCTGTACGATAACTGTCGGCTCTTCTTTTTCGATTAAAACAGGAGCTTCAAGCTTCGTGTGGGAGTGACCGCCGACAATTACGTCAATTCCGTCCACTTCCTCAGCAAGTTTAAGGTCTGGTGCATATCCCAAGTGAGAAAGAACAACAATTTTATTTACGCCTTTTTCTTTCAGTCTGCTGATTGTTTCATTGGATTTTTGAACAACGTCTTCAAATACAACATTTTCTCCAGGACTTGCAAGGAAAGCTGTATCCGGAGTTGTTAATCCGTAAATCCCTACTTTTTCTCCGCCGATTTCTTTGATGATGGCAGGATAGATGTTTCCGCCTTCACCAGGTGACGCCACTTCATCTTTGAAAAGAGGTCCAAGATCTGCATCATCTTTAACGTTGACGTTAGATGAAACCATTGGGAATTCCATTTCTTTAATAAAGTTTGCGAGCGTTTTTGAGTCTTTGTCAAATTCATGGTTTCCAAGTGTCATCGCATCAAAGTTCAGCTGATTCATAAAGTGAAGATCCGCTAAACCAAGGTATTGACGGAAATACAATGTACCTGAGAAAACATCTCCCGCATCAACAAGAAGGCTGTTGTCCTTTTCTCCGCGGAACTTGTTCACAGCTGTGAACAGCTGAGGATATTTCTCTACATGAGCATGTGTATCGTTCGTGTGCATGATGGAAAGATTGTATTCATCTTTCGTTTCTGCTTTTAAATCAAATTGTCCTACATATGCATCATGGTCGCTTGCACGGCCGTGCTCTTCCATATATGGAGAATTGAAGTTCACAATGTCAAATTCAGCTTTTGAAGCTAAGCGGTTTGACACGAGCATGTGATCAAGAACCTGTGCATTTCCTTGATAAGAGTACGTATAGCGCTCAGATAAAGGAAGTGTTTCTACAAGGTTTGTAAGCTCAGTACCCTTTAATGTCTGAAGAGGAGCTGAGAATTCAAAGTCGTTCAAGTCACCTGTTACGATGACATTTGCTTTTTCGTTTTCAGCATGAATATCAGCTACAAACTCGTTGACAATTTTGGCAATTTCCATGCGCTGTGCTTCACTGCCAAGAACCGGTGGCTGCTTTTTGCCGAATAACGGCTCGTCTCCGCCTTTAGAGTTGAAGTGATTATTGATGACAACAACATCTTCGCCTTTAAAAGTAAATTCTGCAGCAAGCGGCTTGCGGCTGTCTGCAAACGCAGGATCCTGCGGGGCAATGCGGCCTGGGTTAAGAGTCAGAGAACCGTTTTCATATGCAGCTGCTTCTGTTGCCGTGCCTTTTGTTCCTTCTTTCAGTGTTACTCTCTCAGGGTTGTAAAGGAATCCTACACGGATGTTTCCGCCAGGAACTCCGCCGTCTTTTTTATCTTCAGGAGCGATTTCCGTCCATGCATAAGCCGGACCCCCGAAGCCTTTTACAGCATCGCTTAATGCTTTATAGTTTGCATCTGCTTTAACCGTGCCGTCATCTGCCGTTCCGCTTTCATCAAGTACTTCTACAAGTCCGATGATGTCCGGAGACTTCAGGTTTTCAACAATCGATTCAGAAAGCTTGTCGCGTTTTTCAGCATCTGAAGCTGCAAAGTTTTCAATGTTGTAGCCTGCAACCGTCAACTTGTCTTCAGCCTTTTCAATTGTTGTTACTTCAGGTGTAAATTCACGCTCATTTAAAGCTGGAAGATTTGCTTCTTTTACTAGGATTTTAAAGTTGCTGAACCCGTAGCTGACAACGCCTGTTACCGTGCCGTCGAACTTATCTCCCGCTTTTGCAACATAATTGCGGTTATCAAGAAGCAGAAACATTCTTTCAGGGTTTTGGTTTTCTTTTGTAAGAAGAGGTGCTCCCTCTTTCGTATATGCTTTTCCTTCTGTTTTGCCTGTGACAACTGTAACTTCACCATATTTTTGAGGGCCTGTCACTGTTGGGCTTTCAAGAGAAACGCGCATGCCTTCAAGGCTTTCGTAAAAATCGATTCCGTCTTCTTGAGGATCAAATGTACCAAACTGGTCGTTATCGATGACTTCAGTAGGAGGGATGGCATCTTTGCCGATCACAACTGCAGCAGGGAGAGCCTGTCCGTTTGATTTCACTGTTACATTGCCGTTTTGGGCATTGATTTCTGTCATCGCAAGGTCAGTCTGGAGTTTCTCGGCGTAGCCGTCAAGCACCCATTCCTTCACTTGGCCGTCTACAGAAACCAGGTCGCCTTCTTTAACACCGTGGGACGGCTTGTAAACAAGAACTGCCTCTGATGTATTGGCATTGTCATCCGGAGATGCATCCTGCATGAAGAAGTTGCTTGCATCCTGAACGTGAGTGACAATTCCTTCAACTGCTTTTACATTTTGAGTGTCATAAGGAGATTTATGGCCTGCGCCCTGAATATCATGAATGCGGAGTCCTTCAACGCCTTCAAATGGCTTTGGCTCTTCAGGAGTTTCACCGTCAAATTCCATGGCTGTAGGGTTTTTGAGGCCTGGTTTTGAAAAATAGGCTTCAAGTGTGCCTGTGACAATCACTTTTTTTCCTGCATTTGCAGGGTTTGTCATTAATCCAAATTTGCTTCGGAAAGTTGATGGAAGCTGGACAGGAAGAATTTTCGATAGATCTGTTTCGCTTGCACTGTCAGCAATCGCAAAGTTTGTATCAGCAGAAAACGGTGCTTCAAAATCAACATTTGTACCGCTGACTGTATATCCTACAATGTATCCTTCGACTGTTCCGCTGCCGGAATTATTCGCGATGGCTTCTGCAACAGTCATATTGCCTTCTGCCTGCGCCGGTGCGCCAAACGGCACCATCAGCGAAACAAGCAAAGCAAAAATCGTCGTCAGAGCGATCAGCTGTTTTTTCATGATCTTCAAACTGGTTCCCCCTCAAAATGAATAAAATAATGAAATAAGCGTATGTAACCTCGGCCGGCTTATTTTAACCACAATAATGTAAGCGTTTACTTACATAGACATGTTTAATAAGCAACTAAATGTTAACCCATTGGAATTTTTGCCTTCACGCACACCTCCGGTCGAATCATGTAATTTAGCACCCTTATAATATATCACTTTTTTGTCAAATATTAAGGAATTTACAGATGATTTGCAAAAAAACTACAATTCATTTACACAATGTAAATAATTTTTACCTGTTTTTTTCAAATGAATGAACAAATTGACCTAAAAAAACGCGGACATCAGGGTCCGCGTTTCTCTTCTTAACTGGCTTTCTTGTATTCTGCCATTTTATAGTGATTTTCAAAATAATCATTTGTTTCATTTACGATTACTTTCCATAGTAAGATTAAGGCAATTAAGTTTGGAATCATCATAAGCGCATTCGCCATGTCAGCAAATGCCCATACAACAGTAAGCTGTGCGACAGCACCGTACCCGCAGGCAAAAATGTAGATCAGCCTGTAGCCAAGAATTCCCTTTGTGCCCACCAGGTACTCAAAGCATTTTTCACCGTAGACATACCAGCCAACGATCGTTGAGAATCCAAAGAATATAACGGAGAATGCCACGATATATTCACCGATTGCCCCAAGAGCAGATGCAAAAGCCGCTGATGTCAGCGCTCCCCCGTCAAGCGCAGCATTGTGTTCCACGCCTGAAATCAAACCGCCTGTAGGATCCCAGAAACCTGTAATGACAAGTACCAGACCAGTCATTGTACAAACAATGATTGTTACGATAAATGTACCGGTCATTGCCACAAGCGCCTGTTTAACCGGATGATCTGCTTTAGCATTTCCGGCAATCAATGCGGCAGTCCCAAGACCTGCTTCGTTTGAGAAAATTCCTCTTGAAACTCCGCTTCGAATCGCTTCAACCACTGCAACCCCGACAAATCCGCCGGCAGCGGCAACAGGATTAAACGCATAGTGGAAAATGGTTCCGAAAGCAGGAAGGATCTGATCGTAATTCACGGCAAGAATCATCAGTGCTCCTCCAATGTACAGAAAAGCCATGATTGGAACAAAGAAACTAGCAACTGTACTGATTCTTTGAATACCGCCGAAAATAATCAGGCTTGTCAGAACGGCAAGAACAATACCTGTTGTCAGCCCGCCAATTCCAAAGCTGTCATCCATGACCTGTGCAATCGTATTGGATTGCACGCTGTTTCCGATACCAAGTGCAGCGAATGCTCCGAAAAGGGCAAACGCAAGCGCAAGAAATTTCCACTTTTTCCCCAGACCTTTTTCTACATAATACATCGGTCCGCCGGAATATTCTCCGTTCTCATTTTTAACCCGGTATTTCATGGCCAGCAGGGCCTCTGAATATTTCGTTGCCATGCCAAGCAGTCCGACAATCCACATCCAGAAAATCGCACCAGGTCCTCCAAGCGTAATCGCTGTTGCAACCCCCGCTATGTTTCCGTTTCCGATTGTGGCAGCAAGTGCCGTCATGAGTGCTTTAAAGTTGCTCACGTCACCTTCAGCACTGTCATCTTCCTGGTGTTTTTTTGAAAAGCCCAGCTGAAACGCATAAATCAGTCTTCTAAACTGCAAACCTTTTAAAATAAATGTTAGAAATAAGCCTGTCCCAAATAATAGAATCAAACTTGGAGTTCCCCAAAGGATCCCGTTAATCTTTGAAAGTATATCCATCATGTGCTGTCACCCCTGTGCTGTGTCATTTTGTTAACGCTTTCACACCATATCACTATAATAAATTTTAAGATACTACTATGTAATTGTTGAATTCCATAAAACAAGTACATCCTTTTTGTTGATTTTTACAAAGGCTAGTTACATAATATCCATAAGGGTCCCCGTTGTCAAAATTAAAAAAGTACCAATTTTTTTCGCTTAAAATAAACCCTTCAGAAAGATAAGATAGAATAATATTTCATTGTAATATTTATAAACGTAAAAAGCAGGTGATTTTCAGATGAACCGTTCAATAGATCCTTTTCACCACCATTCAGACAGACTTGAAGATGTAGCAGACCGCATCAGTGAGGTTCTGCAGTGTCCGATTACTATAGAAGATGTGAACCACAGGCTTTTAGCCTATAGTACACATGATGACTGCACAGACCAGGCCCGGATTTCCACCATTATAGGCAGACGGGTTCCGGAGAAGGTCATCAACAGCCTCTGGAAGGACGGCACGATCCCTATGCTCCTCCAGACAGATGACCCAATCCGTGTTAAAAACATTGATGAAGTAGGACTCGGGAACCGGATTGCCATTTCCATCTGGAAAAACGAAGAAGTGCTTGGCTTTATTTGGGCCCTTGAAATTGATAAAAAGCTTACGGACGAAGAACTCGGACTCTTAAAAAAGGCAGCCCAGGTTGTAAAAGGGAAGCTGCTGAATTTCCATAACCGCACATCCAAAAAAGAAGAAAGAAACCAGGAATTTTTCTGGAAGCTGCTGACTGGGCATATTCAGCAAAAAGAGGAGATCCTTAATGGCTTTCATGAAATTGGCGTCACGCCTCCTTCCCAGCATTCTGTCGTTCTTTTCCGCTTCAGCGAGGAGATCAAAGAGCCGACTGAAAAACAGATCAACTATCTGCTGCAGACGACACAGCAAGTACACGTGCTGCTTTCTACTCTTGATCAGAACGAGCTGATTGTCTTGCTTTCGCCAAAAAGCGATCAGCCCCTCTATGACATCAAGCAGTTTGTCGACTGGACCATTCTTCAGCTGAAAGAACGGTTTAAAATTGACCGTGTGAAAGCAGCAATCGGAAGCATTTACCGCGAAATTGATCAAATTGAACTCAGCTACAAAGAGGCTCTTTCTGTCCAAAACATAAAAAAGCGGTTTACTGAAGAAACAGACGGCTTGAACAGTTTTTCAGAGCTTGGCATCTATCAGTATTTAGATCTGCTTCATGAAAAACAGCAAAAAGAAGGGTTTGTTCACTATTCACTGAGAAGGCTGAAGGAATATGATCAGGTTCATCACACGGATCTGGTTGAGACGCTTGAAACTTATTTAGATAAAGACAGCAATGTGAATGAAGCTGCAAAAGCCTTGAATGTTCATGTCAATACACTTGGCTACAGAATGAAGCGGATCTCTCAAATCGCAGAGCTTGATCTGCGGAATCCAAATCAGAAAATCACGATTTATCTCAGCCTGAAGCTCGATAAAATGAATTTGTGAAATTTCACAAATGATCCGAAATCCTTTCTCTTTTTTAAACAAACAAATGTGTGAGAAAACGCTTTATACTGATGTCAGGAAATCAACACATTTGAGAGAAAAGCCAGTTTAAGGCTTCTTCAAAAGGAGGAAGGATTTCAATGATTATTGGAGTTCCCGGAGAAATTAAAAACAACGAAAACCGAGTAGCGTTAACTCCTGGCGGGGTTACACAATTTGCAGCTGCTGGACATAAAGTGATTGTACAAAAGGACGCTGGAATTGGAAGCGGTTTCACTAATGAAGATTATGCTGCTGCCGGTGCAGTCATTGCAGAAGACGTGAAAGACGTCTGGGCTGCTGAAATGGTGATGAAAGTAAAAGAGCCTCTGCCATCTGAATACGGCTTCTTCCGCGAAGGACTAATTCTTTTCACATACTTGCATTTAGCTGCTGAGCCTGCTCTTGCAGAAGCGCTTAAAAACAAAGGGGTTACTGCTATTGCGTACGAAACGGTGTCTGCCGGACGCACATTGCCTCTGCTTACACCAATGAGTGAAGTGGCTGGCCGCATGGCTGCACAAATCGGTGCACAGTTCCTTGAAAAACCTAAAGGCGGAAAAGGCATTCTGCTTGCGGGCGTCCCTGGCGTAAGCCGCGGAAAAGTAACAATCATCGGCGGCGGTGTTGTAGGAACAAACGCTGCGAAAATGGCAATCGGCCTTGGAGCAGACGTAACAATCATCGACCTTAGCGCAGACAGACTGCGTGAACTTGACGACATCTTCGGTAACCAGATCAAAACCTTGATGTCAAACCCTGTGAACATCGCAAACGCAGTTGCAGAAGCTGATCTATTAATCTGCGCGGTGCTGATTCCGGGTGCAAAAGCTCCTACTCTAGTATCTGAAGCGATGGTTCAATCCATGAAACCAGGCTCAGTCATCGTTGACGTTGCCATCGACCAGGGCGGTATCGTAGAAACTGTTGACCACATTACAACTCATGACAATCCAACATACGTTAAACACGGTGTTGTGCACTATGCAGTTGCCAACATGCCAGGAGCTGTTCCAAGAACATCTACGCTCGCTCTTACAAACGTAACCGTGCCTTACGCCCTGCAAATTGCAAACAAAGGCGTCAACAAAGCGATTGCCGAAAACGCAGCTTTGAAAGCCGGCGTAAACGCAGCAAAAGGCGACATCACGTATGAAGCCGTAGCACGCGACCTTGGCTACACTTATGTGCCAGTTGATGTAGCTCTTGATAAAGAGATTGCGGTTAATTGATAAAGATGAAACCGGCCTTTTAGGCCGGTTTTTTTGGGTTCTATGAATTCGGCAATACATTAGTATCCTGTATTTTTGGTGTCTGTTTTTATAGGGATGCATTTTCTCTTTTTGATACCCGATATTTCCGCACCCCTTTTATATAGGGCAGCATTTTCGGGTTTTGATAACCCATATTTCTCGCATCCATTTTTATAGGGATTCATTCTCCCATTTTAGTACCCCATATTTCCGCATCCCATTTTTATAAGGATGCATCTTCTGTTTTTGATACCCCATATTTCCGCATCCCGTTTTTATAGGGCAGCATTTTCGGGTTTTGATAACCCATATTTCCGGCATCCATTTTTACAAGGATTCATTCTTCCATTTTAGTACCCATATTTCCGCATCCCATTTTTATAAGGATGCATTCTCTCTTTTTGATACCCCATGTTTATGCATCCCGTTTTTATAAGGATGCATTTTCTTTTTTGCATTAAAAAACGACCCGCTTCTAACACGAGTCGTCCACCGCTTATTTTTCTCCTGCAATATCACAGCCGTCATCGCCGCATACATCGCCTTCTCCGCCCGAAAGGTCCTGCAGCTTTGAAGCAGCCTGTTCTTCTGCCCACACCTTTGCAAGGGCGCCTGAGAAGGTTTCTGTTCGCTGTGCACCTGAAATCGCATACTTATTGTTGATGATAAAATACGGGACCCCGCTGATGCCGTACTGGCGCGCAGCCGCTTCATCTCCGCGGACTTCACCGCCAAAAGCATCTTTATCGCTCAAAATTTCAAGAACTTTCTCCCGCTCCATACCTGATGCTTCGGCGAGATCTGCGAGCACTCCGTGGTCGGAAATGTCTTTTGAGTCCGTGAAGTAAGCTTGGAGCAGCTTCTCTGATATCATTTTCTCTTTGCCTTCTGAAGCAGCGTACTTTGCCAGGCGGTGGGCGTCAAACGTGTTTGACGGCTTCATATTGTCAAACCGGAAATCAAGACCGGCACTTTTTGCCTGAAGGGCAACATTGGCGCTTGCCTCTTTTGCCTGTTCAACCGTCATCCCGTACTTGGCAGCAAGCTGTTCATGAATCGTCTGCTCCGTTTTCAGCGGAGTATTCGGATCAAGTTCGAATGCTTTAAACTCGACATCCACGTGTTCTTTATGCGGAAAAGACTCAAGTGCCTCTTCCAGCCTTCTTTTCCCTATATAGCAGAATGGGCAGACGTAGTCAGACCAAATCTCAATTTTCATCACAGCACCTCATTTCAAAGATAGTTCTATCGTAGCATAATCATCATAAAAGAGCAGAACTGAAGCATTGACTTTCATCTCCCATTGGATATCATACCCAAACTGTCCGGAAACATGGTATGGTGAAGAATGAAAGGGGTGCAAAAGATGAATAAAAAAATGCTCCTGCCTTATTTGGCAGCAATCCTGAATGCCTCAATCGTGGGGCTGACCTTCCTGTTTACAAAGCTTGCGCTCGAGGATGCCTCCCCGTCCGATACGCTGTCCTACCGTTTCACCCTTGGTTTTATCGTTCTTATTCTGATCAAGATTATTTTTAAAGTGAAGCTTTCGGCAATCAAAAGCAAAAAAGCCCTTGGCTATTTATTGCTTCTTGCCCTGTTTTACCCAACTATGTTTTTTAGTTTTCAGGCTTTTGGCCTTCTTTATACCACATCTGCTGAAGGCGGTATTCTGATGGCGTTTGCTCCAATTTTGACTGCTCTTCTTGCTGCTTTATTTTTAAAAGAACGAACAAACCTCGTGCAGGTGCTGTTTATTTTCATGTCCATTGCCGGGGTTGTCTCCATTTTTTATATGAAAGGCGCGAGCATTCAAACGGGCAGCTATCTCGGCTATCTGCTGCTTTTTATAGCCTGTCTTTCCATTGCAGGCTATACGGTGCTGGCAAGGTTTCTTTCAGTCTCTTATTCTCCCCTGCAGCTGAGCTTTATTATGGTTACGTTCGGCTTTGTCTTTTTTAATGCCTATGCCATTATTCAGCATGCCGCAGCGGGTGATTTGATGACTTATACATCCCTATGGACAAATGTTCCGTTCTTGCTCTATACATGCTTTTTAGGGGTTTTTGCTACTCTTTTGACCTCTTTTCTGTCTAACTATATTCTTTCAAAGCTGCCTGCTTCTCAAATGAGTGTATTTGCAAATCTGTCTACTGTTATTTCCATTGCAGCCGGGGCAATTGTGCTGAACGAAACGATTTATCTTTACCATTGGATTGGCGCTTTTCTCATTATTGCAGGAGTAATCGGCACGAATGCCACTAAAAAAACAGGATCAAAAAGCCGCAGCCTTTAATCCTGTTTTTCCGGAAGGGTAACATGAACCACGGTTCCCTGCCCTTCCTCACTTTCAAACTGAATGTCTCCCTGATGCTCTTCCCTGATAATCTTATAGCAGACTGTCAGCCCGAGCCCTGTGCCCTTCTCCTTGGTTGTATAAAAAGGTTCCCCAAGCTTTTCGAGCCGTGCTCTGCTTAAACCGGTTCCATCGTCTGCTATTGAAATTTGAATCCGTCCGTCAGGAAGTCTTTTAACAGATGCGGCGACTGTGCCTCCGTCCGGTATGGATTCGATTGCATTTTTAATCAGATTAATAAACACTTGTTTTAAATGATTTTTGTAGCCTTGTATCCAGAAAGGTTCAGAAGCCGCAAGCTTAAAGCGGATATCCCTTGTTTCCGCACTGCCTGTCATGAGCGTCATGACATCTTCAATCACCGTTTTCATTTCAACAGAACTCATCGTCTGCATTTGCGGCTTTGCAATCAGCAGCAGCTCTCCGACTACTTCGTTGATTCTGTCGATCTCTTCTGACATGACCCTCAAGTGATCCCGTCTCGCACGAAGACTTTCATCCTCTTGAAGAATCTGGACGAACCCTTTAATAGAAGTCAGGGGATTGCGGATTTCATGGGCAATGCTTGCTGCAAGTTCTCCTACAACACTCATCTTTTCTGACTTTAAAATCAGTTCTGCTTCCAGCTTCTTTTGCGTAACATCGTTCCCTATGCAGAGTATGTACGTTTCGCCTTCCAGCCTCACCGGTATTTTCGTGACTTCGATCCATCTTGTGCCTCCGGTCGAGTCAATTGCAAGCTCAGGCTCTGCCCATTTTTCGGTTTCCCATGATAGAATGCGAAGCTCCTCATCCCGGATTTTTTTTATTTGATCCGGCTGGTCATTTAAATCGGAATCTTCTTTTCCAATCAAATCACTTACTTCCCTGCCGTAAAGCTCAGACATCGCTTTATTTGCCAAAACAAACTTCAATTGCTGATTTTTCACATAAATATAGCTTGGATTCAAATCCATCACTTTTATTAGAAAGTCTTTCTGATCGTTCAGATTCCGGTTCATCCTCTGAATCCGCCTAGAATGCATGACAAAATACGCCATAAAAATGATCAGCGTCGAGAGAACTGAACCAAAACTTGATAAAAATAAGGGAAGAGCATGATAGCCCGCAAGCACCCCATTTATGAAAACAAACAAGATCGACGTGCAGAAAAAGATGCTGAAGAAACGCACGTCTCTGTCAGCAAGCTGCATCGAAACTCTGATCAGCAGGAGAATGGTGAAAAAAACGGCCGCAATGTTCAGGTAATACGTCCAGTTCAATCCTCCGAACACAGGATAGTAGTGGTCAGGGAAAAAATCATCCTGAATCATTCTCATGCCTGAGATTCCATAAGACGTAAGATTAACAGTAAAAACAAGGGTGCTCCAAAGCATAAAAATACGGAACGTTTTTATGTTAACGATCCTGAACCAGTTTTTTTCAGAAACAAAGTTCTCGTCTTTTAAAAGCAGGTACATGTAATAAAAAACCACCGGCAGGATAAAAATGGAGCCAAAGCGCCCTATTTTAAATAACCATTCGGCTGTTCCGGCTGAAAACAAATCCGTTCCGTACAGGACCGCAACATCTATCTGCCAGATAAACAGCATCATTAAAAAGGATACAATCGCCTTTGAGAGAATGGTTTTTTCATTTATATAAATGATCATCCCAAGAAGCATCGGGATGAGGGACACGAGTCCAAGAATTGTGAAATACATACTGGCGTTCACTCCGGTTTAATTGTGTAAGCATCCTCATTATAGACGATAATCTGCCGGTGCGCGCATTCAATTTATTTTAAGAAAACAAAAAGCACCTGCAGCAGGTGCTTTTTCAGTCCCATGTAAACCTTTCCTCTTTCCATGGATCTCCGTACATGTGATACCCGTTCTTCTCCCAAAATCCAGGGTGATTGTGCTCTGTAAACTGAATAGCGCGCAGCCACTTGGCGCTTTTCCAAAAATACAGGTGAGGAAAAACGGCCCTGAACGGATATCCGTGCTCTGGCGTAAGCGGTTCTCCGTTGTGGGAGTGGGCAAGCAGACTCGATTCTTTCAGAAAGTCTTCAATTGGGAGGTTTGTTGTCCATCCTTCTTCTGCATGAAGGATACAGTATTTCGCGTTCTCAAGCAGGCCGCAGGCTTTAACAAGTTCACCCATCCGGATTCCTTTCCAGACATTATCAAGCTTTGACCAGCCCGTTACGCAGTGAATATCGTTTCCCTGTTCTGACTGAGGCAAGCTCATGAGCTCTTTATATGTAAACTGCTTCGGCTGTTTGACCAGTCCGAAAATCTGAAGATCCCATTTGCTGATGTCCTCATAATACGGTACATTCCCTGCATGCAGGACAGGAAATGTTGTTGTAACATGCTGATTTGGCGGCACTCTGTCCGGGTCGCCTTTCGATCTTGCCTTGCCAAAATACACCGGGAGACCTCCTTTGTTAACCTTTTAAAAATGAAGTTGACATATTTATGCGTTTTCAGTTACTCTTTAATGGAACATACATAGCATCTATGGGGGATGAGAACATGAAAACAAAATTAAAAGCTTATGATCTGGCGCTTGTCGGGATGTTTGCAGCGCTGATGGCAATCGGCGCAAACCTTACTTCCTTTTTGACTGTGGGAACCGTGCCATTATCGATGCAGCCCTTTTTCTGTATTTTAGCAGGTTTGCTCCTCGGCAGCAGGCTTGGCGCATTATCTATGATTGTCTATGCACTTATTGGCATTTCAGGTGCACCTGTATTTGCCCAGTTCAGCGGCGGCATCGGCGTGATTTTCGGCAGCACAGGCGGTTTTATTCTCTCCTATATTGCGGCGGCATATGCAGCGGGGAAAATTGTTGAAGCAAGCAAAAAACCTGGATTGGGTGTATTCTTTTTATCATCGTTTGCAGGCATCGTACTTATTTATCTAATCGGAACAACCTATATGTATGCAGCTCTTAACTACTGGCTTAATGTGGATATGAGCTATGCAGGAGCATGGGCGGTCATGACATGGTTCATGATCAAAGACGTCATTTTCACGGCAATCGGAGCGCTCATTGCACCAAGAATTTATCATGCTGTTCATAGAGGAGCAAAGACTGGGAGACACCGTGCAGCGTAATGTTTGATTATGAGTCATTGTAAAAAACTTGGAGAACTAATCTCCAGGTTTGATATTGTATAAATCTCTGCTCTCAATGGCTGCAATATGAACGAAAAAAGAACGCCAAGGCGTTCTTTTTCTTTCGTATTCTAGTGTCCGCGCCTTTTCATTTCTTATCTTCCTTATTCTCCTCCAAATACTGAGCCTCTTCAGCCTCCGACAGCACACCGGTCGCTTTTCCGATTGTCCCTCCCTGAAGATTCCACACTGCATTATGGTCCCGGTCCGCTTTTGAGTAATCTCCTTCCAGCCATCTGCTTAAAATGTCAAGATACAGATCGGCATGTCCGAACGCAGATCTGTTGCTTTCAATCTGCTTCATTAAATAGAGAATCCTTTCTTCGGTTATTTCAAAATGGATCCATTTATCTTTTGCCTCAACCTTCTGGTGGGACATTCCGTGCAGGTACTTCTGAATTTGATCTTCTGTTACCGTTTCGCTGCCGACCGGAAACGGATTGCTGCTCAAGTCCACTTTTGCAAGCTTGTCTGCATGTTTATCGATCTTGCTGTCCACCTGTTCAGCACTCTGCACAGGTGTTGGATTCAAATCGGTAAAAACATAAGCCGCCGCTCCTCCGCACACAAGAACAATGAAAAGAACGCCCGCAAAAATCCGCTTCTGCTTCGTCCACTTCATGACAGCACCCCTCTCATTTTTTCTTGTCTAGTTCGATTTCTCTTCTTCTATCTCCTGCTTCAGATTCAATCCTTGCACAACTAGACAAAATTCGATAAAATCTTACAGTATCATAGATTTCATGTATAAAAGATTCCTGTTTTGGAAAATCCTAAATATGAAATCTCATGAAAGAGGTGAACGTCATGACCGTAATTCAAATGAAGCGCTACTTTTTAAGCGAGCTTGAGCGCGAAACATATGAAAACAAACTGGCTGCCGAAAAGCCTGAGCTCGAAGAAGTCATTCTTGAAATGGATGACGAAGAGCTTGTTCAGCGGATAAACAACTTACCTGTAAAATAGCCAAAAGCCTCCTGCAAGAGCAGGAGGCTTTTTCATGTTCATAAAACCATTGCGGCAATCCAGCCGAAAATAATCAGCGGGATATTATAGTGAAGGAAAGTAGGTACGACCGTATCCCAAATATGGTTATGCTCACCGTCAGCATTCAAACCTGATGTTGGTCCAAGGGTACTGTCAGATGCAGGAGAACCTGCATCCCCTAATGCACCGGCGGTTCCAACTAAGGCGATTGTCGCCATCGGGCTGAAACCAAGTTCGAGACATAGCGGGACAAAAATGGTAGCGATAATCGGAACAGTTGAGAACGAAGATCCGATCCCCATAGTTACAAGCAAACCGACGAGAAGCATCAGCAATGCAGCAAGTGCCTGGTTTCCGTTAATGAGATCAGCTGACGTTTTTACAAGAGTTTCAATATGCCCCGTTTCCTGCATAACAGCTGCAAATCCTCCAGCAGAAAGCATGACAAATCCGATAAATGCCATCATTCTCATGCCCGTTGTCAGCAGTTCATCCGCTTCATTCCACTTCATCGAGCCTGTCGCATAAAGGACGATGATTCCGGCAAGCGCACCGAAGATCATTCCCTCTACCTCAAGTTTTTGAGACAGGATCAATTGGACGGATAACGAAACGGCAATTGCAAGCACTGCAAATCCAACGCTTTTCTTCGTATAAAAGGCCGTTTGCTGCCCGGCAACATTTTTCGTTTGATAGATCCGTTTTTTTCTGTATGTGAAAAAAGCAGCGGCTAAACCAATGACCATACCTGCAGATGGAATCAGCATAGCCTGAGGGATATCTTTCAGACTTACCTCAAGTCCGCCTGAAGCCATATTCTTTTGAAGAATATCATGAAAAATGGCGCCGAATCCCACTGGAAGCAGCATATAAGGTGTAATCAGTCCAAAAGCAATGACTACTGCAATTAAGCGGCGGTCTACTTCAAGCTGATTAAGAACCTTAAGAAGCGGCGGAATTAAAACAGGGATAAACGCGATATGAACCGGAACCACGTTTTGTGAAAAGATTGAAATAGTCAGGATCACGAAAAGGATAAGTACTTTAGATAGAGATTTCTTTCTCTCTTCTCCTTCTTTGCCGACCAGCTTAATCGCCGCGTCTACCATTGCATCAGGCAATCCTGTTTTTGAAAGAGCGACAGCAAACGCACCGAGCAAAGCGTAGCTCAGGGCAACTGTGGCATTGCTGCCAAGACCGCCAGTAAATGTTTCAATTGTTGCTTTTAAATCAAGACCGCCTGTCAATCCGCCGACAAGAGCTCCAGTCACAAGGGCAAATACAACATTTACCCGCAGCAGGCTCAAAATCAGCATCACAACGACAGCCAAAATCACTGCATTCATCTATAAAACCTCCGAAATCTTTTCGCTTTAGTTTGGTAATGTATTAGAGAAATAAATTCAATAGAGATAAAATAACACATTTTCTTTTTTCATGTCAATGTTAAAATTTTATTATATTAGCAGACTAAAGGATTTAGAGGTGTGGAAGGATTTTTGGAAAAAAAAGAGCCGGCAGTATATAACTGCCGGACACTTGAAATTTTATGCTTCAAACCGTTCAACTAAAGCTGCCAGGGTACGCGCCATAACACCTGTGGCGCCCGCAGGACCGAATTCATCCCCTTTGGATGATGTGGCTGTTCCTGCGATATCTAGGTGAACCCAAGGTGTGCCTTCTGCAAATTCACCTATGAATGTGCCTGCCATAATGGCGTGCCCTTCGCGTCCTGGTGAATTGTTCAAGTCCGCCATTTTGCTTCCGCGCACTTTTTCAATGTCCTTCTTTGTAATCGGCAGTCTCCAGATTGGTTCGCCGCATTCATGCGAAGCCTCAAGAACCTGCTCAAACAGGGCTTCATCGTTTGTCATGGCTCCAGTCGTGTGAGTGCCGAGGGCGATGATCACTCCTCCTGTAAGAGTCGCCACGTCCACTAAATAATCTGCTCCGTGGTGCTTGGCATACGTGATGCCATCAGCAAGGACCAGCCTGCCTTCTGCATCTGTATTCAGCACCTCGATTGTTTTTCCGCTTAGTGATACGATGACATCATCCGGCTTAAACGCATTGCCGCTGATCATGTTGTCTGTTGATGGAATCACTGCCAGTACATTTTGCTCCGGCTTCAGCTTCCCGATGATTTCCATCGCTCCAAGAACGGCAGCCGCTCCGCCCATATCTGTTTTCATGCCTACAATACCGTCCTTCGGCTTAATCGAGTAGCCTCCGGTATCAAAGGTAATGCCCTTGCCGACCAGGCCAATGACATCTTTCCATTCTTCTTTTCCCTGATATTTCAGGACAATCATCTTCGGCGGTTCCTCAGAGCCTTTGTTTACGGCAAGAAGCGCTCCCATTCCAAGCTTCTCCATGTCTTCCTTTTCAAGCACTTCATACTGGAATCCGTATTTCCCCGCAAGATCTACTGAATACTTGGCAAGCTCTGTTGCTGTTAAGATGTTCCCTGGCATGTTGACAAGCGTTCTTGCAGCATTTGTTCCTTCTCCAAAAGCGGAGCCTACTGTCAGACTTGAGCGTATTTCATCTTCGTCTGCCTGTGAAATGACTGTGACCTGATGAATGTTCCGCTCGGGTTCGTTTGAACGCTGTTTATAATCCTGAACTTTATATGTAGACAGCGGCAGCACCTCAGCAAGCGCATGTGCGGCCTCATTCCCGTCGACGTTTTCGTTTGTAAACGTATCAAGCCATACAGCGACAGACTGGATTTTAGCCTCCTGAACCGTTCTGAAAACCTTGGCGAAAGCTTCTCTTGATGCATCAAAATCATATTCTTTTTCCTTGCCGAGTCCGACAAAGTAGATTCGCTTTACTGCCAGTTTTCCAAGTGTATGTACTTTGGTAATGGCTTTCTTTTTCGCTGACAGATCTCCTTCTTTGCTGAGCTCTGAAAGCTGTCCGTCAAGCTTCCGGTCAAGTTCGCCAAGAACGCCCGAAAACGGACCGTTTTTATGGAAAAGACCGATTACGATTGTTTCTTCTTCCCAGGATGCATGTGATTTAATATGAAACATCCAAGCACACCTCCATCATATAGTATGTTTTCATTCCTGCTCTTTCAGGTAAAGAAAAAGAGCAGGCAGTTTTGGGAGCCGTCCCGCTTCTTCAAAAGGCACCGACTGCACGTCAGATGGAATGATCTCAAGCGAACGTTCCATAAACTCATTTATTTCCTCAAGGTCGACGCCCCAGTGAAAAGGACGGTAAGGCTGTATGTAGGAATGCCCTGCTTGCATCATCAGCCGTGCTCCTTTAATATTGCCATATTCGTAATGATAAATAGCGACCGTCATCTGAAGAAGCCCTTTTAAAAAAAGGTTATCTTTTTCAGTCAGCCAGATCCATTCAAGCAGATCATGGCACGTATAATAATCGCCTTCATTAAATGAGATAAAAAACTGATAATATTCCATCGGATAAAGAGTCATGAAGCAGGCACACTCCCCTCTGTCCCCATTGTATCAAAGCACAAAAAGTTTTTATACTATTTGAACAAATGACAAAGGATAAGGGCACGAATACATGGAACTATAAATTAGAGCGATACCAGCATACCATCACGAAAACCGAAAGGATGTAAGACTTCATGGAGACATTTCTTAACTTCCCTTTACTGGCTTCTCTTGCAGCCATCTTTTTTGCACAATTTGTAAAAGTGCCCATCACCTACATAGCCACCCGCAAGATTGACTGGTCGCTTATCACAAGCACAGGCGGAATGCCGAGCTCTCACTCTGCAGCAGTAACGGCCCTTGCAACAGGGGTAGCGCTTGACAACGGCCTTGCTTCCTCCCTTTTCGCTATTTCAGCCGTATTTGCAATCATTACGATGTTTGATGCAACTGGAGTACGAAGGCATGCCGGTGAACAGGCAACCGTCCTTAATAAGCTAGTCACCGACTTTAATACATTTGTAGGCGAAGCCAAAAACTGGCCAAAACAAGAAGAACAAAAAAAGCAGGAAAAATTAAAAGAGCTCCTCGGACATCAGCCGATCGAGGTGTTCTTCGGGGGACTGACAGGCATTCTTCTGACTCTGTTCCTTCATTACCTGATTATCTTATAAAGGAGAGATCGTGTGCGCCTGATTTCAATCTGCCCAAGCAACACAGAACTTGCTGCCTATCTGGGGCTTGCAGATTCCCTTGTAGCCATAGACGACTTTTCAGACTGGCCAGAACGGGTAAATGAACTCCCAAAGCTTGGCCCTGATCTGTCCATAAATATGGATCTTGTTGAACAGCATAAGCCAGACCTTGTTCTTGCCTCGCTCAGTGTGCCGGGCATGGAAAAAAACATTGAAGAGCTAAAAAAGCGAAACATCCCCCATCTTGTTCTTAATCCGCAGTCTTTTAAAGACATTGGCGATGATTTGCTTGCAGTCGGAAGAGCAGCGGGAGCGGAAAAAAGAGCGGAAGACATTGTTTCCAGGTATCATCAGTTCCTGGATGAATACAGGGAGATCTCAGAGAAAATAAAAGACCGCCCCTCCGTCTATTTTGAATGGTGGCCCAACCCGATCTTCACACCGGGCGGAATCAACTGGCTCACAGAAATGTGTGAACTTGCAGGGGGTACGAATCTATTTAAAGATGTCGATTTAGCGAGTGTCCAAACGGACTGGAGCGATGTAACAGAGAGAGACCCGGATTATATCTGCCTTGCCTGGGTCGGAGTGAAACAAAGCCGGATGAAAATATCGCATGTATTAAAAAGACAGGACGCACAGAGCGTTACAGCTGTAAAAGAGAATCGTATACATCTGCTCGAAGAACAGCTTTATTGCCGGCCTTCCCCCCGCCTGCTGCACGGACTTGCTAAGCTTGCTGATATTTTGCATCCTGGTGTTTACCCAAAACCGGGAGCACTGGATGATTTGCAATTGCGCATATAACTTTAAGTCCCTGGCCGCGGCCAGGGGTTTTTAGTGAATTGCTTTGTCCAACCGATTGATAGAAACTTGTCCGTATAGAAAAAGGGGCTGTCTTGTTGGCGTGCCTCCAGGTTTGGATTGGGGGTGTTGGTAAGGCAGATAGAACCTTTAAACGAAGAAGGACAGGTTTGAAAGGTCATAAACACAATAGATACGACCCTTAAGTGTGAAGGAAACTGTCTGAGGGGTTATAAGGGCATATGATATGACCCTTCAGTATGAGAAAACTGTGTGAAGGGTCATAAAGGCACATGATTTAACCCTTTAGCATGAAGGAAACTCTTTGAAGGGTCATAAAGGCACATGATTTAACCCTTTAGCATGAAGGAAACACATTGAAGGGTCATAATGACACATGATTTAACTCTTCAGCATGAAGAAAACTCCGTGAAGGGTTATAAGGGCACATGTTTTAACCCTTCAGCATGAAGAAAACTCCGTGAAGGGTTATAAGGGCACATGTTTTAACCCTTCAGCATGAAGGAAACTCCGTGAAGGGTCATAATGACACATGATTTAACCCTTCAACATAATAAAAACTCCGTGAAGGGTCATAGAGGCACATGATTTAACCCTTCGGCACAAAAAGAATGGCTGAAGGGTCATAAGAGAACATGGTTCCCAGTCTCTAACTCTTTGTTTTAGGCTTCATGTATTTTTGACGGAACGCCTGCATGGATCTGTTTTCGTTAAGCTCCGTCAGCTGTTTTTCAGTTAACCGTCCGTTTCCTTTTTGGACGATGTATATGTCTAATGTCTTTTTGCCCCAGTGCTCATAGACTTCGTCTACCGTGTCGTAGTAGAGGTCAAGCTCATTTCCCTTGATGGCGCCGCCTTTGTCCGCTACGACTCCGAAGCCGTAGTCTGGTATAAAAAGAATGGTGCCGATCGGAAAGACGTTAAGGTCAGCTGCAATTGTAGAATATAAATCTCTTTTCACTTTTACGCCGGAATAAGTGATGCCGTATTCCGGATGTTCGGGATGTTTACCTGTTGATTCGAAGCCTGCGGTGTATCCGGTAGCTGTGACTTCTTTTTTGGGATAGTGCGCCATTTGATCTTCAAGCGATTCTGATGTTTCAACGGCGGCTGAAATCGCAAGTGCCGTTTCTTTGATTTTTAATGACTTGAATGTAAGTCCTGATTTTTTATAGGGGTGATTTTCAACCTTTAATCTACCTTCTGCTAATCCGGTCCAGCCCGTTATATCTTTCGCTTCTGCACCTGAAAAAGCCTTGAACGTCGTGCCAAGCGCAAGCAGCAGCATAATAGCCATCAGCAGGCGCCTTATCACTTTTTTCATTTAGTGTTTCACTCCTCTCACTCTCATAATCGTTTCCAATCAGGAAGCGAAATATTCAGAATGAAGAGGAATCCAATTTCTTCTAGCTCCTAAATAACAGAGTGTAAACATACTAAAAAGACCTGCACGCATCGCACAGATCAGGACTAAAACATTTGATATCCTCTTTTTCGGAGCATGTTAATGACGATTCCGGACACGATGGCTCCTGCAAGACCGCTGGCTAATATCAGGATATCTGCAAGGGCCAATGACGCAAAACGCTGTCCAAGCGAAGATATAGATGAACCGGGAGCTGTGAAGTAGGCCGTAAATTTAACTGAATCTACGATAAAGATGCAGACAATCGGATAAATAATAGCCATGATCCATGACATTCTGAGAAGCATGTTCAGCAAGAAACCGATTCCAAAAAACAAAACAAAAAATAAAAGCATTGAAATAATTAATACAGGCAAAAACAAGTTATCCCCTCCAGTACACCTCTTTTAGTGTACTGAACAAGGGATAACCCGTCAATCTTAAAATCTATGCTGATTTCTTCCCTGTTCCGTTGCAGCAGTCACACGTTTCGGAACCTCCAAGAAGCAGCTGGAAATACCCTTTACCCGAACAATAAGGACACTCTTTCTTTTCGATAACAGATCCATTGATCATCTATATTTCCCTCCCGGTAAAAATCTCTTTTTAGATATTGAAGATACTATATCAGGTTCTTTGTAAAGGATAAAGGAAGAAAATCTGACGAGATTCCCGATGTAAGCGAATACATCAACTTCTTTCTCTCGTTTTCTTAATTTTTCTTATTATTTTGAAAATTATAAAAATAAACGGTAAGCTGTGTATCCAAACTGATTTCCGGGATTCGCCCCGTCCACTTTGTTCAGCATTTTATCAAACGTTTCATCTGCGAATGATTTAAGGAGCAAAGACGAATCAATATGCTCCCTTAATAGATCGGGGTGCATAAAGGCTGCTTCAAACAGTTCATTTTCCTGGACGGTGATGTCAGAAGAGATGGCCTTTAATCTGAAAATAATCATGTTGTCGCTGATTTTATCATGGATGACACCTGACCTGATCCCAATCACGCCAAGAACGGCCGTTTCTATCCCTGTCTCTTCTAGGATTTCCCTTGAAACAGCTTCATCCACTGTTTCTCCCTCGTTTACAAAGCCTGCAGGAAAAGACCATTTGCCCTTTAAACCTCCATAACGCTTTTTTACGACAAGCCATTCACCATTCTCATTTTCAACAAGGCCTGAAACGGCAATCCAGACATTTCCCCGTTTGGTTGACATTTAAAAACTCCCCTTCCTTTTGAAAATTCTTTATGTAAAAATCAATTTTCGCGCATAAAAAAAAGACAAAAGCATATAGCTCTTGTCTTTAGTTTAATCGATTTCTTAGAAAAACTTAAATTTTCCTTTTTTCACTACAAGACCTGCTCCGCCAACCATTAGAAGAGCACGGTTATCAATCATTTTCTTCATGAATGAAGCTTTTGTACCCATTACTTTTTTGCCGAATACCATGCCTACTGCATCGTCTTCGCCAAGAGAAGCTACTGTACCTTTGATATCAGGCTTGAATTCTTCCATCTCGCCCTGGTCGCGGACTGCAACTGAAATGTTCTTAGCCGCTGTAATACCTTGCTGCATAGCAATTTGAGCTGTCGGAGGGTATGGACGGTTGATTTCTTCGTTGATCACAAGAGAGCAGTCCCCGATGATATAGACATCATCATGGCCTGGAGCTCTAAGGTAAGAGTCAACTTTTACGCGGCCGCGCATGTTTTCAAATCCAGCTTCTTCTACGATGCTGTTTCCGCGTACGCCTGCTGCCCAAACAACTGTGTCAGCTTTGATTTCTTCCATTACATCGTCTTTTGCAACGATAATGCCGTCTTCAACACATTCTTTAATCGCAGTGCCGATTTTAAATTCAACACCTTTGCGCTCAAGATGGTTTACAGCATACTCGACAAGCTCAGGATCAAATCCAGGAAGAGCTGTTGGAGCAGCCTCTACGCAGATGATGCGCACTTTCTTATGATCAACATCGTACTCGCGGCAAAGCTCAGGAACACGGTTTGCAAGCTCGCCAAGGAACTCGATGCCAGTGAAGCCTGCTCCGCCGACAACAATCGTAAGACGCTGGTCGCGTTTTACTTCTTCTGTATTGTAAGTAGCAAATTGATATTCGATGTGCTCGCGCAATTGACGTGCAGCATTAATATTTGTGATGCCGAATGCATATTCTTTAAGACCTTTGATTCCAAATGTTTCAGGGTGTGAACCAAGAGAAATAACAAGATAGTCATACTCAAGCTCACCATTTGAAAGGACAATTTTCTTCTCATCTTTGTTGATCGATACTACTGTATCTTTCACAAATTTCACGCGGCTGTTATCGATGACATCTTTCACTTGGTATCTTGCTTTGTCATGATGCAGCGTACCAGCTGATGCCTCGTGAAGCCATGTTGTTTCATAATGATAATCGTTTTTGTTCACCAGTGTAAGATCTGCTTCATTTACACCGATCATTTTTTGAAGACGCGTAACTGCCATTAATCCGCCGTAACCTGCACCTAGTACTACTATTTTGGGCTTTCTCAACCGAATCACATCCACCTTTTTTGATTTTTTTGCTGTGAAGGATAGAATAATGTCTATATTCCTTATCTTCCTCCGCTTTACAGCTTTTTATTTTGTTTTCCGCAAAAAAGTTTGTGAAAATGTTCACTTAACTTTTCAGAAAGAAGCAAATAATTAAATATGATAGAAATAATGCCTATATTCCATAATAGCACCTGTACTGATTTTTTCAAGACCAAATTAAAGGATTAAAAACGTTAAGAATTTTACAAAAATAAAAACATTCTCTATAATAATCATAATCAAACAGTGAATGACTCTTTCGCACTGCAGACGGCTGCCGGCTGAAATGACGAACGAGTGACAATATGTTAACATTAAGAATCATTATCAATTACAATTGGGGGTTATCTTTGTGAAGGAAGACACAAAAGTATACGACATCACGATTATCGGGGGCGGACCGGTAGGATTGTTCACTGCATTCTACGGCGGCATGCGCCAGGCATCAGTTAAAATTATTGAGAGCTTACCGCAGCTTGGAGGACAGCTTTCTGCCCTTTATCCTGAAAAATACATATATGATGTAGCGGGATTCCCAAAAGTCCGCGCTCAGGAACTTGTCAACAATCTAAAAGAACAAATGGCTCAATTTGAACCAACGATTTGTCTTGAACAGGCAGTTGCCGATGTTGAAAAACAGGCAGACGGTGTTTTCAAACTGACAACCGATCAAGAAGTTCATTATTCTAAAACCATCATCATCACTGCCGGAAACGGTGCTTTCCAGCCGCGTAAAATCGAGCTTGAAGAAGCGGCTTCGTTTGAAAAATCAAACCTTCACTATTTCATCGATGACCTGAATCAGTTTGCAGGACAGCGCGTACTCGTATGCGGAGGCGGAGACTCAGCAGTTGACTGGTCACTGATGCTTGAACCGATTGCAGAAAAAGTGACCCTTGTCCACAGACGAGATAAATTCCGCGCCCACGAGCACAGTGTAGAAAATCTAAACAACTCGAAAGTTCAAATCCTGACTCCTTTCATTCCAACTGAACTGACAGGAACAGACAAGATTGAACAGGTTGTTTTAGAAGAAGTAAAAGGCGACCGCAAAGAAGTCTTGGACGTTGATGCTGTCATCGTAAACTTCGGATTTGTTTCCTCTCTTGGACCAATTAAAAACTGGGGACTTGAAATCGAAAAGAACTCCATCCTCGTAAACAGCAAAATGGAGACAAATGTTGAAGGCATTTATGCTGCAGGAGATATCTGCACATACGAAGGAAAAGTCAAGCTGATTGCAAGCGGATTTGGAGAAGCTCCAACTGCCGTCAACAATGCAAAAGCCTATATGGATCCAAAAGCAAGAGTGCAGCCGCTTCACAGCACAAGCTTGTTTGAAAAATAAGTGAAACAATGAAGAATGCAGAGAAATTGTTTATGTCTCTGCATTCTTTTTTTATTTGCGTTAATTTTTTTGATTTCATCCAGAAAAAACGATCAATTCTGCTGCCTGGAAAGTTCGTTTTTCTGCTAATCCTTCTTTTCACTTCCAAGATTGCCCTTTTTACAACCAACTTTTCCCGCTTTACTGCCAACTCTTTCTGAATTTACTGCCAACTCTTCCTTTTTAACAACCAACCACTTCATTTTTCTCTATATAAATCACTGCCAGTATTGGCTGTAGGGGTTATAAAAATACGGCTGCGGCTGCTGATAACGCTGGCCGTCAAACTGCATCATGCCCTGATCTGATCCGGGCATCTGGCCAAACGGACTTCCCTGGCCTCCCTGCATGCCTCCGCCCTGGCCCATTCCAGGCATTTGGCCGAACGGACTCTGCTGACCTCCCTGCATGCCACCGCCCTGACCCATTCCAGGCATCTGACCAGGCGATCCACCTTGACCTCCCTGCATGCCACCGCCCTGACCCATTCCAGGCATTTGGCCGAACGGACTCTGTTGGCCTCCTTGGCCTCCTCCGCCCTGACCCATTCCAGGCATCTGACCAGGCGATCCACCTTGACCGCCTTGTGAGCCACCGTTCTGACCCATTCCAGGCATCTCGCCAAATGGGCTCTGTCCGCCTCCGGAACCGCCATTTTGGCCTCCTGTTCCGCCGTTCTGGCCGCCTTGGCCGCCTGAACCGCCGTTTTGACCGCCACCAGAACCGCCGTTTTGACCTTCCGATCCGCCGTTTTGACCGCCAGATCCTTCTTGCCCGCCGTTCTGTCCGCCTTCTGAAGAGCCGCCCTGCTGCCCCTCTTCTGACTGACCGCCTCCATTTTGACCTTCACCTTCAGCCTTCGGAGGTTTCTCCATCACTTTAAACGATTTTATATCGCTAACGTTTACTCTGCTTGTCGTTAAAGCAGGAAAAGACAGGATATACGCATCTCCTGACTCTTTGTCTAAGTAAAATATAAAGGCCTCTTTTTCAGCATCATTTGAAAATGTGAACTTGCCCCATTTATACAGACCTTCATTTAATTCGTCTGTCGAATTCAGACGGTAAGAATAATAGCCGTGATACGGCGTATATGGATGATAATACATACTTTGCTCTGCCCCCTTATCGTTTTCACACCCATACTATATGCCGGGTTTTTGTCCAGTGTCAGAGAAAAGAAACAGGGGTTATTATGTAAAACAAGCAAAAAAAAGACATTCCCCTGTCGTTACAGGGAAATGTCCTTTTATCAGCACTCCTCAGGAGTACCAGTATTCGTTGCAGTTCTGAAAGAAGAACCGCAGCCGCATGAAGCAATGGCATTCGGATTGTCGATTGTAAAGCCGCCGCCCATCAGCGACTCTTTAAAATCGATAATCGTGCCTTTCAGGATTGCCGTGCTCTCCTTGTCTACGACAACTTTGATGCCGTGAAGCTCAAATTGCGTGTCATCTTCGCCCGGCTCCTGTTCAAAGCCCATTCCGTAAGAAAGGCCGCTGCATCCGCCGCCTTTAACGCCTACGCGCAGATAAGCCTGCTCCTCACCGTTTTCTTTCATCATGTCTTTTATTTGAAAAGCTGCTGCTTCCGTAATTGTTACTAAATCACTCATCTTTATTCCTCCTTTGCCGATTATCCAAAGGCTATGCTACCAGTATACCGAATCCGAAAGGAAGTCTCAAATGATTCAGCCTGTCAGCTGTTATAGTAATAAACTCCTGTGCAGATCACTTCAGCGGGCCCTGTCATAAAAACATTTCCTTCTTCAGACCAATTAATAAGCAAATCTCCGCCTGCTAAATGAACCGTCGTATCTTCTCCTCTTTTTGTGAAGCCATTTAAAACAGAAGAAACAACGGCGGCACATGCCCCTGTTCCGCAGGCCATCGTTACACCTGAACCGCGCTCCCACACTCTGAAATGAAGCTCGTTTTCAGATACGACTTCAACAAACTCGACATTCACACTTTCTGGGAATAAAGGATCTTTTTCAACAACCGGACCAAGGGTCAAAACAGGTGCCGTTTCAATGTCATCGACATAGAACACAAGATGGGGATTCCCCATTGAAACGGCAGTGCCCATGTACTGTTTCCCGCCAAATTCAAGAGGTGTGTTTACCGCTTTTTCCTCCGGATTGCCCTGCATCGGAATCTCGCTGCGGGTAAGCAGAGGTTCTCCCATGTCGATTGTCACTTTGCTGATAACTGATCCTTCGCCTTCAAGTTTCGCATAAACAAGGCCTGAGAGGGTTTCAATAGAAAACTCTCTTTCTTCTGTCAGTTTATTCTCGTACGCGTATTTCGCCACGCAGCGAAGTCCGTTTCCGCAGTTTTTTCCTTCAGAGCCGTCACTGTTGAAAATTCTCATCTTTACGGCTGCTTTATCTGAAGGGCAGATCAGGATCATGCCGTCAGATCCTATACCTGTATAAACATTCGATACCTTTACGGCAATCTCGGCTAAACTCGATTCTTCCAGCTTTTCCTCGAACATATTTACATATATATAGTTATTTCCAAGTGCGTGCATTTTGGTGAAGGTAAATTGGTTCATAAGAGTCTCCCGTTTTTTTTCTTTTTATAAGTATAAAATGCTGGAAACCGGAGCACAATAGAAATATCCCCCGTTTGTTATAGATAATAAAAGCTCCCTGCTTCATGCAGGGAGCTTTTATTCGTTACAGCCGTCTTAAAACATAAACATTCCTGCAATGGCAGCACTCAGCAGGTTTGCAAGAGTCCCTGCAGCAATCGCTTTGAATCCGAGTCTTGCGATATCCTGACGTCGGTTAGGCGCCATGCCCCCAAGCCCGCCGAGCAAAATCGCAATGGATGACAGGTTTGCAAAGCCGCAAAGGGCAAAGCTGACGATCGCAATGGTTTTATCGGACAGATTTTCAAGCTGAGGTGCAAAATTACTGTAGGCAACAAACTCGTTTAATACTAGCTTTTGCCCAATAAAACTTCCCGCTTTTACAGCTTCCTCCCATGGAACACCAATCACGAATGCAAGCGGTGCAAATACAAATCCGAGGATATATTCAAGCGTAAGATTTGAAGCTCCGAAAAGCCCGCCGATAAATCCGAGAATTCCATTTAATAGAGCGATTAAAGCAATAAACGCAAGAAGCATAGCTCCAACATTCAATGCAAGCTGAAGTCCAGTAGATGCCCCCTTGGCTGCTGCATCAATGACATTTGCTGCATCTTCATCGCTTTCCATTTTCACATCGTCCATTGTTACCGGTTTTTCCGTTTCAGGAATCAGCATTTTAGCCATGATCAATCCGGCCGGCGCTGCCATAAAACTCGCGGCAAGCAAGTATTCGAGCGGAACTCCAAGAGCCGCATATCCAAATAATACAGAACCTGCAACAGATGCAAGGCCGCCTGTCATAACCGCAAACAGCTCTGATCTCGTCATTTTGGCTATGTATGGTTTTACAACTAGAGGCGCTTCTGTCTGGCCGACAAAAATGTTTGCCGCCGCTGAAAGAGATTCTGCTTTGCTCGTTCCGAGAAGCTTCGACAATCCGCCTCCCAAAATTCGAATGATCCACTGCATCACGCCTATATGGTACAGGACCGAGATAAGCGATGAAAAGAAGATAATAATTGTAAGGACGTTAAAGGCAAAAATAAAACCTGTCGGCTGAGAGGGATCTCCTAAAGATCCAAACAAAAAGCCAATACCTTCACTTGCGTATCCCACAAGATTCTGAACAGCTTCCGTCAGCGCTTTAAATGCCCGTGTTCCGGGCTCCCATTTCAAAACTAAAAATGCAAATAAAAGCTGAATAGCAAGGCCGCCGAGAATGGTGCGGATTTTTATTTTCTTTTTCCCTTCAGAAAGGAGAAAAGCAATCGCAAACAGGACGGCAACCCCCATTATTCCCCATAAAAAATTCGTCATTTCTTCACCTCAGGCAATAGTTTTTGATGAGTCTAAAATAACAGCCGATTGCAGCCGTGTCCATATATTTTTGACAAAACACGATATTTTCCGACAAATTCACTAGCTGCTACATTTTATAGTGCTACTGATCAAATATCATTATGCAAGAAAGGATATTTTAAAAAGAGTCATCAATTGTACTACTCCGTTTGATGGTTCCGAACTGAGGGATAAGTGCCACCAAAAATGATATTCCTCCGTTTGATGGATCCGAACTCAGAGATAAGTGCCATCAAAAAGGATATTCCTCCATTTGATGGTTCCGAACTCAGAGATAAGTGCCATCAAAAATGATATTCCTCCGTTTGATGGTTCTGAACTCAGAAATAAGTTCCATCAAAAAGGATATTCCTCCGCTTGATGGTTCCGAACTCAGAGATAAGTGCCACCAAAAAGGAAATTCCTCCGTTTGATGGTTCTGAACTGAGGGATAAGTGCCACCAAAAATGATATTCCCACGATTGATGGTTCCGAACTCAGAGATAAGTGCCACCAAAAATGTTATTCCTCCGCTTGATGGTTCCGAACATAAGTGCCATCAAAAATGATATTCCTCCGTTTGATGGTTCTGAACTCAGAAATAAGTTCCATCAAAAAGGATATTCCTCCGTTTGATGGTTCCGAACTCAGAGATAAGTGCCATCAAAAAGGATATTCCTCCGTTTGATGGTTCCGAACTCAGAGATAAGTGCCACCAAAAAGGATATTCCTCCGTTTGATGGTTCCGAACCCTGCGATAAGTGCCTTCAAACATAAAAAAACACGCACCGGAGTACGTGTTCCTGCCTAACAAAAGGCATCTATTAAAACATAGGATTCTCTTCAAGGTAATCATAAACGTTCTTGACCAGCTCGTCTGGTGTCTCGCCGGCTACGATCTCTCCGTTGACAAGGGCATAGAGTGACGAATAGCATTTGCCGCAGTACCCCAAACATCCGTATTCAATAATATCCAGATTCGGATCCTTTTCGAGCTGTTCTAAAGCCGCCTGGGAGCCGTTCGCCAGATTGCTTATGCAAAATTCAATTATTGGTTTCAACCTTATCACCTCACACCTGCAATCAATGCTACCTCTTTTTATGCCCCATCGTCAATATTTAACGTTTTGTGATATACTTTTCAGTAAATAACAACACATATTTACAAAAGTGATTTACTATTGACGGTCTTTGCAGATTATTAGATGACTTTTTCATAACATATTGTGGTTTATCTGCAAATTCGTTATACTTTTATATGGCATATTGCAAAGGTTTTCTTATGAATCATCCATAAAATAGATTAGAATATACTCGCTTAATGAGGAGAAAAAGGGGAATCTGCAATGAAGAACTTAGTTATTCTTGGCGGCGGATACGGCGGAATGCGCATCCTGCACAGGCTGCTTCCTGGACAGCTGCCTGATGATGTGCAAATAACACTCATAGATAAAAATCCCTATCACTGCTTAAAAACGGAATATTACGCGCTTGCTGCGGGAACGATTTCAGACCACCACATCCGCGTCGATTTTCCTGAGCATGAGCGTCTGAACACAGCCTACGGGGAGATTACTTCTATTGACCTTCAGGAAAAAAAGGTTTATTTGGCCAATCAGGAACCGATTTCATACGATGATCTGATTATCGGCCTTGGCTGTGAGGACAAGTATCACAATGTTCCGGGAGCAAAGGAATACACACACAGCATCCAGACCATTGACCAGTCACGAGAAACGTATCAGCTGCTTAACAACCTGAGCGGCGGAGCATCTGTTGCAATCGTTGGCGCAGGCCTAAGCGGAGTTGAGCTTGCCAGTGAGCTCAGAGAAAGCCGCAAAGATCTGAAAATCACATTATATGACCGCGGCAAGAATATTCTCTCAAGCTTCCCTGAACGGTTGAGCAAATATGTACAAGGCTGGTTTGAAGACCATGGCGTGACAATCGTGAACAGCGCGAATGTGACAAAAGTAGAGCAAAACGTTCTCTACAATCATGATGAGCCGCTTACATATGATGCCATCGTATGGACAGCCGGCATTCAGCCAAACAAAGTAGTCAGAGACCTTCCGGTTGAAAAAGATCCGCAGGGAAGGGTCATCCTGACGAAGCAGCATTTTCTTCCTGATTATGAGGATGCTTTCGTTGTCGGCGACTGCGCGAGTCTCCCTCATGCTCCAAGTGCCCAGCTTGCTGAAGCACAGGCCGAGCAAATTGTTCAGGTACTGCTGAAAAAATGGAATGGGGAAGAACTTCCGCAAAACTTCCCTGCCTTCAAATTAAAAGGCGTGCTCGGATCACTTGGAAAAAAACATGGCTTTGGCCTTGTAAATGACCGTCCGCTGATTGGACGTGTCCCTAGACTTTTGAAATCCGGGATTCTTTGGATGTACAAGTATCATAACGGGTAAAGGACAGGATGCATCTCCTGACTGTGCTCACATAATAAAAACGCAAGGCTGTCTGCAGCCTTGCGTTTTCTTTGTCTTTTTTCACGATGCTGAAACGTAGCCGTGCTTTTCCATTTCCGCATAAATCACTTTTAATTTCGGACTGCCTTCTCCCACCACTTCTCCATTAATAACGACAAGCGGATAGAAGTATTCATCATTCGCAATCTTTTCTGCAAATTCCTTTTTCTCTTCATCTTCGTGCTCCTGGTAGATATCCACATATTCAATATGAAAGGGCTGCTGCGGGAATTTGCGTGTGAGAGCTGCTTCTAGCCATTCGCATGTATCTTTTGTTGAAGGGAGGTTCACACAGCTCGGACAGAGCACTTCAGCACCGTACACAAAAACCTTTAATCGTTTATCCATCGTTCTCCCCCTTTTCTTTCCTTTCATTGTAAGGGACAGTGTGCATTTTTGCCATGAAAAATACAGGGTTCTATCCATTTTTATTCCCTGCAGAGTGTGTTAAAATAGAACTGATTACAGAATTTGCACCAGTCAAAACAATAGATTTTCAGAAGCATTTTGAATATAATAGCAAGATAAGGAAGGAGTCGATTTAAAATGGCAACAGAAACTCATATGATCGAACAAGTTCAGGAAGTACTTGATAAATTGCGTCCGTTCCTTCTTCGCGACGGCGGGGACTGTGAACTGGTTGATGTGGAGGACGGCATTGTTAAGCTTCGTCTTCTTGGTGCATGCGGAAGCTGCCCAAGTTCAACAATCACACTTAAAGCCGGTATCGAACGCGCTCTTTTAGAGGAAGTTCCTGGTGTTGTTGAAGTAGAGCAGGTTTTTTAATGAAATAGAAAAAAGATGGTGAGTCCGCTCACCATCTTTTTTTATTTACAGGTATTTATCAAACCATTCCTTAATATGATTCAGGCGGTCAATTCTGAGCTTTGGATGCCCGCTTCTTGACAGTTCATGGTTGGCTTCAGGGAAACGGACCAGCTTAGTCTCTTTTTTCAGCTGCTTCAGAGCAATGTAAAGCTGTTCTGCCTGCTCAACAGGGCAGCGGTAGTCCTTTTCGCCGTGAAGGATAAGAAGCGGTGTTTCGACGTTCTTTACGTACTTCAAAGGCGAATGGTGCCACAGCTTCTCGAAGTCATCAATCAGATTCCCGCCAAGCTCCCATTCAGTAAAGTAGTACCCGATGTCGCTTACTCCGTAAAAGCTGATCCAGTTGGAAATTGAACGCTGTGTCACTGCTGCTTTAAACCGGTTTGTATGGCCGACAATCCAGTTTGTCATAAAGCCGCCGTAGCTTCCTCCCGTTACACCAAGCCGCTCCTCATCAATAAAATCATATGTTTTCAGCGCATAGTCGACTGCACTCATCAAGTCCGTGTAGTCGCTTCCGCCATAGTCTCCCCGGACCCCGTCAACGAAATGCTGGCCGTATCCATGGCTTCCTCGCGGATTTGTGTAAAGAACCGCTTTTCCGCTCGCAGCAAGCATTTGGAACTCATGGAAATAGGTGTTGGCATACATGGCATGCGGACCGCCGTGGATTTCAAGGACAAGCGGGTACTTCTCGCCTTCCTGATAGCCTGCCGGTTTCATGATCCACCCGTGAATCTCAAGTCCGTCCTCCGCCTTATACGCAATTGCTTCCGGAACAGAGAGCTCCACTTCGTTTAAAAAAGCTTCATTAATGCTTGTCAGCTGCCTGTTTTCACCTGTGCTGAAATCGAAGAAGTGAAGGTCACTCGGGTGATCCGGACGGCTGATGCCAAGGACCGCCGTATGGCTTTGAACATGAACGGACAACCCATAGACGTGCTCGTTTTCAAAGCGGACAGGAACTGTCTGGCCTTCAAGCGAACCGTAGTAAGCGCCTGTATTTCCCTGATCCGTCAGAATGAAATAAAAGCCCTGGCTGTCTTCCGTCCAGATAAGTCCAGGATAGACACTTCCCGAAATAAAATCTGCCACCGCCGCATCACTGATATGGACATCCCAATCTGCAGAATAACAGGAAAGCTCTCCAGTTTCACGATCAGACAGCCAGATTTTTGAGAAAGTAGCCCCAAGATACTCTTTTTCGTGTCCTAAAAAGGATACGTACTTGCCGTCAGGCGACCAGGAGGGATGGCCGTAAAATCCATTGCTGTTTGTCAGTTTTGTCAGATCATGCCCGTCAAGGGACAGAATATAGACATCTGAAATCAGGTTTTGGTCAGGGTCATCCGTCATATTGGATGTAAAAACTATAGCCTTTCCATCAGGCGACCAGGCTGCGTCGCTGCAGTCATATTCTCTGAACCCAAGCAGTTTGAGTTTTCCGGTTTCTGCATCCGCAACAGCCAGCTGTCTTTTTTTGTTTCTGACAAATCCCGAAGCATCCGACTTATATCTCATATCTTCCACAACGAGCGGTTGGGGCTGCTTGTCCTCTTCTTTCGCTTTTTCGAGTGTATCTTCAGGAGCAAGCGCAAGTGAAACGAGGATGCTCGCACTGTCCGGACTCCACACAGGCTGTGAAACGGCAAGGTGCTCTTCTGTCAGTGCTTTTGCTTCTCCCCCTCCTGCTGACATGACGTAAAGCTGATTTTTCCCGCTTCTGCTGGACAAAAAGGCAAGCCTGCTGCCATCCGGAGACCATCTTGGCGATGTATTTCTGTGTTCGCCAAATGTCCATTGAACCTTCTCGCCTGTTTTTAAATCAAGCAAAAACAGGTTCGATATGTAGTGATGTTTTTCTTCCTGAATGGATGTTTCAACGTATACAGCTTTCGTTCCGCAGGGTGACATTTGCGGATCGTTGACGGACTTCAGTTTGTATAAATCTTCTGCAGCAATGACCCTTTTTTCCATTTTACTAACACCATTCTTTCTCTTAAATTTGCTCTTATTCTATTTATTTCGACAAGCTAAATAGTTTTCCTTCTCTGCCTTTGATTTTAAACTGAAAAAAAGCATCCTCATCCTGAGAATGCTTTCAGCCGATCGAGTCATGAACTTGTCCCGCACCCTTTTCATAGTAAACGTTTGATCCTTCAAGAACGGGTTCCAGCACTTCAACTTCACATTTGGGAAACTTCACTTTAAGCACATCTGCAAGAGCCTTCCCTTTGCCTTTTGCAGCAAACGCAAGGACGGTCGGGCCTGCGCCGCTTAGGGCAGCGCCGTAAGCACCTGCTTCGAGTACAGCTTCCTGCACTCGGGAAAGTTCTTTAATGAGTGTTCCTCTGTATGGCTGATGAAACAAATCTTTCTGCATCATTTTTCCTGCCAACGGCCAGTTATTTGAAAGCACGGCGGCAACAAGGACGTTGCTTACTGCACTTGCTTCAACTGCCCCGCTGTACTCAAGGTACCCTGGAAGGACATCCCTCGCATCCTTTGTATAAAGTTTATAAGGGGGGACAACCGCAACCAGCTCAACATCCACCTGCTGGACGGACACGAGCTCTGTTTCGTGCTCCTGGTGAATACCTACAACCAGACCTCCGTACAGCGAAGCACCTGCATTATCCGGATGTCCTTCAATCAGGCTTGCAAAATGAAGCTTTTCTTTCATAGTAAGCTCGAGTCTGCACAACTCATTTGCAAGCTCTACGCCTGCAACGATGGCGGCGGCGCTGCTTCCGAGCCCCCTTGCCATTGGGATATCGCTCCATACTTCAACTCTGCAGGGTGGAAGCTTTGCATGACAGGTGCCGGCAACCTGCTCAGCCACCTGATAAATCAAATTTTCCTTGCCTTCCGGAATATCAGCCATTTCATCATTCAGGGGAACAAATGTCCAGCTGTGGTCCCTTGTGACATTCAGTTCAAGATACCTGCTGACTGCAAGACCGACAGAATCAAAGCCGGGACCGAGGTTCGCCGTGCTGCCCGGCACCCTTATTTTAAGCATGTCACCTTCATTCACCATGCACCGACTCCTTTTAGCTGCTCCATGACAGCACGCTCGTCATTCGGCAGAACCGCAGGCTTTATAGATGAAACATCAATGGCCGTATTCGGATCCTTCAAGCCGTTTCCAGTCAGGACCGCTACTGCTTTGGAACCTCTTTGATACACGCCTTTTTTTGCGTTTTTAATCAGCCCTGCAATGGAAGCGCAAGATGCAGGTTCGGCAAAAATGCCTTCTGTTCTGGCAAGAAGCTGGTAGGCCTCCACAATTTCTGCATCTGTTACTTCATCAATGAAACCGCCGGACTGCTCAGCTGCCTGTACGGCTTTATCCCAGCTTGCAGGATTTCCAATCCGGATAGCCGTTGCAATCGTTTCAGGATCTTCAATAATCTGATTTCGAACGATCGCCGCAGCACCTTCCGCCTCAAAGCCGTGCATCTGGGGAAGCCCTGTCTGATGATGCTCGTGATATTCTTTGAATCCTTTCCAGTAGGCTGAAATGTTGCCTGCGTTGCCGACTGGAATCGCCAGCACGTCCGGAGCTGCGCCTAATGCGTCACAAAGCTCGAATGCCGCTGTTTTCTGGCCTTCAAGTCTATATGGGTTGACAGAGTTTACAAGAGTAATAGGAAGCTTTTCTGACATGCTGCGGACCATTGTAAGGGCCTGATCAAAGTTTCCCTTGATGGCGATAATTTCAGCACCGTACATTACCGCCTGGGCAAGTTTGCCGAACGCAATTTTGCCGTCAGGGATAACGATGATGCAGCGCATCTTCGCGCGCGCCGCATAAGCTGCCGCAGCCGCTGATGTATTTCCCGTTGAAGCGCATATGACCGTATCGCTTCCCTCTTCTTTTGCTTTAGCAACAGCCATGACCATTCCGCGGTCCTTGAATGAACCGGTCGGGTTGGCTCCTTCTGTTTTTGCATAGAGTTCAAGACCAAGCTTTTCTGAAAGCACCGGCAGAAACACCAGAGGCGTATTGCCCTCGTTCAACGTAAGCAAAGGAGTCTGGTCGTTCACAGGCAAATAATTGCGGTATTGATTCAAAAGGCCTTTCCACATCATGAATATCCGTTCCCTTCTACGCGGTATGAACTCTTAATGCCCTGCACAACTTCAAGGTCCAGCAGGTTTCCGAGAATTTCATCAAAATCTTTATTTGAAGCCTGGTGCGTGACAATGACAATTTCAGCAAGGCTGCTGTTTTTAAGCGGCAGCTGAAGAATTTTTTCAAAGCTGACCCCGCGTTCTGAAAACAGGGATGTAATCGTTGAAAAAGCCCCGACCTGGTCTTTTACATGAATGCGCAGGAAATGCTGGGCATAAATTTCATCACTCTGCTTGAGCGCCTTTTCATATTGAGGAAGGACGGCACTGCGGCCGTTAACCCCAAGTCTCATGTTTTTCATCACACCGACAAGATCTGAAACAACGGCCGTTGCCGTCGGCAGGCTTCCTGCCCCCGGTCCGTAAAACATCGTTTCGCCGACTGCCTCACCGTACACATAAACAGCGTTGTACTCATTGTTTACTGATGCAAGCGGATGAAAGTCAGGAAGCAGGGTCGGCTGAACGCTGACCTCGACCTTGTCGCGCGTTCTGTTTGCAATCCCGATCAGCTTCATTGTGTAGCCGAGGCGTTTGCTGTAGCTGATGTCCTCATCCGTCACTTCGCTGATCCCTTTAACACTGACATCCTCTAAATCTACATGCATGGAAAAACCAAGCCGTGCCAGAATGGCCATTTTTCTCGCAGCATCAAGTCCTTCCACATCCGCAGTCGGATCTGATTCAGCATATCCAAGCTCCTGCGCTTCTTTCAGCACTTCTCCGTACGGACTTCCGTGCTTGCTCATTTTTGTTAAAATAAAATTTGTTGTTCCGTTTACAATCCCCATCATTTTTGTAATCCGGTCTGATGCAAGTCCGTCTACCAAACTTCTTAAAATAGGAATGCCTCCCGCGACACTGGCTTCATAGAATAAGTCGCATCCATTTTCAGTTGCAGCATCCAGCAGCTCCGTGCCGTAAACCGCCATCAGATCTTTGTTGGCTGTGACTACGTGCTTTTTCGCCTGCAGAGCCTGAAGGATATATTCTTTCGTAAGCTCAACGCCGCCCATCACTTCTATTACAACATCAATCTCAGGGTCATGGATGACCTCATCTGCATTTTTCGTCAAAAGATCTTTCCCAAACTCAATTTGCCGTTTCTTATCTATGTCCTGAACAAGAACTTTTTTCACTTTAACAGGGCAGCCTACCTGATGCATCAGCTTATCCTGGTGATCTTCAATAATTTTCACAACGCCGCTTCCGACTGTTCCGAGCCCTAATAATCCAACGTGAATCGCATTCATGATTTCTTCCACTCCCTTGATGTCTTTCTTAGAAATACATTTGTTTATGTATGATAGACATTTTCTATTATTGTCATTATAAACAGTGTGCCATTGCTTATCAATAGAGAATTTTCAGTAATTTTATTGTAATCGCTTTCTTTCCTGCTGGACCGCTGTTTATATTTTTTGTAAAACTGGTTGGCTTGTTCATGCTCATCCATTAAAAAAAGCGTGCAGGAAATCTCCCGCACGCACGTGTTATTCGCGGTCAAGCTGAATGTCGTTCTCGCTTTCGACAACTACATCCATGTGACCCTTCATTTCGAGTTTTTCTTTTTCCCTCATTGCTTCTTCCTCTGTAGGAAAAACAGGGCCGTCAAAAACCCGTTCCATCGTTTCTTTATCCGTATACTGCACTAAAAAACTGTTCAAGTCAGATCCCTCCCGTTTTGAAGGTCTTATACCCCTTTTTCCAAACGGCTAATCTAACGGACAGGTGTAAGCGGCTTTTTCCCTTCAAGGATTTGTTTAATATTCTCTATGGAGCATGCCATCATGGCAAATCTCGTTTCCCGTGTAGCACTTCCTATATGGGGAAGCGCCACAGCGTTTTCCAATTGCAAAATGGGGTGATCTGCACGGATCGGTTCGTTTTCGAATACATCCAGCCCCGCTCCTGCAATCACACCGTTCCGAAGTGCCGCAATCAGGTCTTCCTCGACAACGGTGCCTCCGCGAGATGTGTTGACGAAAATGGCCTCCCGCTTCATTTTTTTGAAAGCGCCGGCATCAAACATCCCTTTTGTTTCACTTGTTAATGGCGTCATGCAGACAACAAAATCAGACGCTTGCAGCAGGTCCTCAAATGACCTGTATTCGGCTCCGAGACTTTCTTCCGCCTCCGTATCTCTTGAACGGTTATGATAAAGAATGTTCATATCAAACCCTTTTGCCCTCTTGGCAACAGCCCGTCCTATATTCCCCATCCCGACAATGCCGATTGTTTTATGATGGACATCTGCCCCAGCAAGCAGCATCGGGCTCCAGCTTGTCCATTTTCCTTCTTTTATGTAAGCAGCCGCTTCCGTCACTCTTCTTGCAGCAGACATGAGCAGCAAAAAGGTTAAATCTGCTGTTGTTTCCGTCAGAACATCCGGCGTATTGGTTATGATGATGCCTTTTTCCTTCGCATATTCCACATCCACATTGTCATAGCCGACAGCAAGATTGGCGATTACTTTTACCCCTTCACACGCATCAAGCAGCTCCTTGTCGACCTGGTCAGAAAGCATGGTCAGCAGAGCATCAGAGGTTTTTGCTTTTTCAAGCAGGAGATCCCTCGGGCACACTTCATCTTCTTTATCCCACATCTCGACATCAGCGAACGTTCTAAGCGCTTTCAAAACTTCTTCCGGAAGCTTTCTCGCAACAAACACAGAAGGCATTTCCATCCTCTCACCCTTTACTCATTTTCTTTTATCTTATCATATCAGGCATGAGAGGGAGGAAATAAGCCTACAGCCAGTGAATGGAGGGCAAATAAATTTTTTTCGTTCTCATCGACAGAAGCTGTTCATAGGATTTCAGGAACCCTTCGTATCTTGAAGAGTTTTTCAGCATATCTGCAAGCTTCGCCTCATAATAAGGCTTATCGGTTTCAGCGGATAAGTAATAATCTTCAATGCATTCGAAATAGTGAATCGGAAGCAGCATCCTGCTATAGATCAGCCTCCAGGAAAAAGACGACAGCGGCGTTGTCCTGTCATAGTCCTCTAAAAACTGAAAACCTTCCTGGCGGAGCGACTCCGGCTCCTCAAAAAACTGGTTTCTCAAGTATTCCGCAATATCCCTGCTGCAATGATCAAACACCCAGTCTGTCGGAACCTTAACCAGACCTGAAGACCTCCACGTATGGGAATAAAAGCGATTGTGGCATACTGTCGCAGAATCGATCGGCTGAGGCTCATCATCAAGCTCTGTGTCGACCAAATACTGAATGGCATTCTCCGCAATCCCCATATAATATGGAAACGATTCAGCAAACATCTTCTCAAATGAATCAAGCGGCTGGGAATTCACCTTTCCCCTCCAGAAGCCTTCCAGCTGATCTGTCCGCTTTTCCCAAAGATTTTTCCACTGCCCGATCCGGCTGATTTTAGACACCTGATACGGATAGCTTCTTGCCTTCTGATGAAAACGGGCAAGCTCTCTGCCTACCTGAAACACACGCTCGCCCTGCACGTATGATGTTTTCAGAATGCCGTATTTCCGCTTTTCCCATTCTATATACAAATTCCCCTGTTTTGTCAGCAAAAAAACGGCCACGAAGGGATCTCCCCGTTCAAGCAGGTACTGGCTCATATGGTAAAGCTCATAAAGCTCTTCATCTTCATAGTGGGAAACCGGCACAATTAAATACACATGCTGATGATGCGAAAACGCATCGTAGTGACCTACCCGGAATGTCTCTCCAATTCTAAGCCCGTACTGTTCCCGAATCAATTTTTCCACCAGATTCTCCCCCATGTATAAAAAGTCCTTATCCTATCGTAATCGCAACTTAGCCGATTTATGTATAATTTGGCCCTGCAGTTAAACACTTTTTAATGATTGTCATTTTCGTTACACACTAAGAGAGCCATTTGCGTAAAATGGTAAAAAAGATTGGGTGAAATGGATGAAAGATAAAGAACAGATGGACATTGTCGAAAAAACAGCACGCCAATGGTTAACCGACCGCGGAGTCACACTCAATGACATCGCAGAACTCGTATACTTCCTGCAAGTCAAATATCATCCTTCATTAACAATCGATCAATGTTTAGAAAATATAGATCGAGTCCTTGCAAAACGCGAAGTTCAAAATGCCATCCTTACCGGCATTCAATTAGATATCCTGGCTGAAAAGAAAATGCTTGAAGAACCCCTGCAAGCCATCATTGAAAGTGACGAAAGCCTTTACGGGGTTGATGAGATCATCGCTCTCTCCATCGTCAACATTTACGGATCAATAGGATTCACCAACTACGGATACATTGATAAAGAAAAACCGGGAATCCTTAAATTCCTGAACGATAAATCATCCGGAATGGTCCATACCTACCTTGATGACATCGTTGGAGCCATCGCTGCCGCCGCCTCAAGCAGACTGGCGCACAGGGCGAAGAATACAGAGTGAGTACACAAAAAGCTGCATCCAGAGAATAAGATGCAGCTTTTTGGTTGTCTTTATATTTTTTCAAACCACTCAGAAAGAGAATCAACCGTATAGGTCGGCTTTTCATCGTAGTTCACAAGGTGCTCCCGCAGAGTTACGCCAGTATGGACAAGCAGGGTATCAAGACCTGTATTCATTCCCGCTTTTATATCTGTGTCATAGTTGTCCCCTACCATCAGCGTTTCTTCAGGTTTTGTGCCGAGCACTTTCAAAGCCTGTTCCATAATAATACTTTCAGGCTTGCCGATAAAGATCGGATCTACAGTTGTGCTGACAGCGATGACAGATGTGAGAGAACCGTTTCCCGGCAAAAGTCCGCGTTCTGTTGGAATGGCAATGTCTCCGTTTGTAGAGATAAACGTCGCCCCATTGCGGACGGCAATGCAGCCGAGAGCGAGTTTCTCATAAGTGATATCCCTGTCGATTCCGGATACGACGAAATCAGGGTTTTCATCTACAAGCTGAAAACCGCGTTCGATGAGAGCTTTTTGAATCCCCTCTTCCCCGATGACATACACGGATGCATCCGGTTTTTTCTCCCAGATAAAATTGGCAGTTGCCTGGCTTGTTGTAAACACTTTATCTTCACTTGCAGGAATGTCAAACGTGTTTAGTTTTTCTGCTACCTGCCGGGGTGTTCTTGATGAATTGTTGGTCACAAACAGATAGGGAATCTTTTTCTCAATCAGCAATTTGACAAAGTCACTTGCTTCTTCAATCCGCTCTTTGCCGCGGTACATCGTTCCGTCGAGGTCGATTAAATAGCCGTTGTATGTTTTCAAAGTGAGTGCACTCCCTGTATTTGATATTTTACCCGTTCCCTTTCGCTCCAGCCACTTGCTTTCCGCGGGGAGCGCCGGGAGCCTCCTCACTTCGTTTGCGGGGTCTCCCGTGCCCTCTTTATCCCTTAGAAATGCGGAAGCGCCCGTTTTGCTCCGGCAGTCAGATAAGAAATCACCCGAAAAGTCCGGGTTTGACTTTTTGGGGGATTTTGTTCTGACAGAGGAGCCTGAGCGCTGCAGCTGGACAAGGAGTCAAGTGCCTTCCGCTGCAGTCCACTGGAGCTTAAAAATTTTATCTAAATCAAGTTTTTTATGAAGAAAGCAAAATAAGACGCAATATTATCATTGCGCCTCTTCATTATAATCCGTTCATTTGTTAATGTCTAAAAGCAGAGACGGGTCCCAGTTCATTTTCGAGATAGGTTCTTACACGTGCCGGAAATGAAGCAAGTATGGCTGCTTGCTCCTGGAGGCATTGTGTTAATTCCCCGTGGTTAATGCCCAGGTATTCCTGCACGAGCTGCTTGCGGAAGGCGATTACCGCTTTCAGTCCGTCTGCTTCATCAGCGCCGATTACTTTTTCATCGAGCATGATGTCGATGATGTCTTCATAGCTCCCGGGGTCACGCATGATAAATCCGTCGATGATGGCATTGCCTGTATCTAAAACGGCTTCAATCAGCATGTGGGCAAGCCGTTCAAGCGCTTTCAATTCAAGGTCAGTGTCCCAGTTCTTCTGCTCAGAAAAAAGAGTCAGGTTCTTCTCATAATAAACAAGCGTTTCTTCTATTTTTTCACGATCGACAAAATACATCCCATTACACTCCCAGCACAGTTGAATGCTTTTATTTTACCACATTCAAAGCACTTTGTTTCAGGATTGGATGACGTCTGCTATTATTAAGAGACAATGATGCATGAGAGGGGAATTATGGATGTCTGAACGATTTTTTTTATATGATGATACGGTTGAAACAAAGACACGATTTGTAAGCTTTATGGGAGAGAACAGCCGGTTTGACCTGGCGATTGTCAGATCCGACCGCTATTACGGAAAGCACCTTGTTCTGAACCTGCTCAGCAGCCGCTTTGCCATTATCGGGGAAGATGATTTAAATGAGCCCGGTTATATTGAACATGCATACGGCCTTGATGAAAATGAGGCAAATGAACTTAGAGAATTTTTGTATGAAATTGTCTGATTAAGAAGTGTCCTGCTACTGCACAATAAGTAAAAAAGCAGGTGATCTTGAATGGATGACAAAGAAAAACGGGAGTATACAGATTTTTCGAATGTGGAAAGCATGCGGAATTTCATCCTGCCGGAAATAACACCGGAAGGCCCTTACGGCGCTCCAAGAGGAAAGAATACGCCCGTAGAGAATAAAAGCTCGGAGTGGAAAGAAGGCCAGCGCTATTACAGTGCGTTTAATTATGAGTTCAAATCTCTTCATCAGAACCTGCCAAGACAGTACCCGGGAGCGCATCCGACACATGATGACCCGGAGAAAAATGAAGAGCCTCCATATACAGCCAAATAGAAAAATACAAGCCGCTGTTTTACGCAGCGGCTTATTTCTTTATTCGTTTTAAAACGAAATGCGCACAGCCGAAATTACAGTACTCAAATATGTACTCGTCAAGCGTGCTGATTTTCGTGTCATAGGATGCTTTTTGGTTCTGATCATCAAAAAAGCCTTTCAGCCTGAGCTGATTATAGCCCCAATCCCCCACGATGTAATCGTACTTGTTCAGGATCTCAGAGTAGCGCGCTTTGAATGCTTCTTCATTAAAGCCGTTCCGCTCGTCCTTAATCAATTCAAAAGTATGATTTTGAACAGTTATCACAACTATCACCTCTCAACCGCATTATTTACTATCATAATCGATTTCCCCATCAATTGCTAAGAAAGTTTGGATATGTTTTGGCAAACCTAAGGTTACGGAGGTGTTTGCGATGAAGAAAATCGCGTTCACGGCGTCCATAATCGGGATGGCCATCATCACGGGATGCCAGAATACAGCTAGTGAAAACGACCTTTTTGAAGAAAGCGGTAATACGGTCAATGTCAACGACCGCAACGAATTGTACAACGAAGATGGGATGAAAAAAGGAGAAAAGAACACAACGTCAAACTTTGGGTATGTCCGCCACGAAAAAAGCGGCCTCGCCAGAGATATTGACTACAACAAAGTTCCCGGCATCGACCATGAACAGCTGGCAAATGTGATATCAGATCTTGTAATCCAGCTGCCTGGCATAGAGGATGCTGCTACCCTTGTAACAGATGAAGAAGTATTGATTGCCTATGAAGCGGAGAAAAACAGAGACCGTTTTGAAACCGCTGATATGGTCAAGAAAGCAGCGATCTCCGCCATTCCAAGATATTATCATGTCTATGTCTCAGACCAGCCGGGGATGATCAAGCAAATTGAAGGCTATTCGGGCCTTGACGCCAACAGCCGTGACATTGACGAAATCATCAACAGCACAATCAAAGAAATGCTCAAATCCCCTCAGGGACGCAAGCTCAACACAGGCGAAAACCCTAACGGAGAAGGCTACGGCGAAACAAACGAAGAACTGGATCAGGATATGAAGGATAAATATCAGGAAACTAGATATAAATAAAACGCAAAAACCCGCAGCTATGCGGGTTTTTCTTATGAAAAGCTATTAAGCCTGAGCCTGTCTCGCTTTTGTTGCAGCGTTGACCTGCTCATCTGCATGATAGGAAGACCTTACAAGCGGTCCTGCCTCACAGTGGCTGAAGCCTTTGCTCATGGCGATTTCGCGTAGTTCTGCGAATTCTTCCGGCGTGTAGTATTTGATGACTTTAAGATGTTTTTTGGACGGCTGGAGATACTGGCCGATTGTCATAATATCAACATTGTTAGCGCGAAGATCATCCATTGTTTCGATAATCTCTTCTTTTGTTTCTCCAAGCCCGATCATCAGACTTGATTTAGTCGGAATATCAGGCTGCATTTCTTTCGCACGGCGGAGAAATTCAAGGGAGCGGTCGTATTTGGCGCGGGCTCTGACTCTTGGTGTAAGGCGTTTAACCGTCTCAATATTATGGTTAAGAATGTCCGGTCTTGCATCCATAAGAATTTTCAGGTTTTCTTCCACTCCGCCCATATCTGATGGAAGAACTTCAATTGAAGTAAACGGATTTTTGCGGCGGACAGCGCGAACCGTCTCAGCAAATACATTGGCACCGCCATCGCGGAGGTCATCGCGGGCAACCGCTGTAATAACCGCATGCTTCAGGTTCATCAGGGCAACTGAATCCGCAACGCGTTCCGGCTCTTTGAGATCAAGCTCGTTTGGGAGGCCCGTTTTGACAGCGCAGAATCGGCATGCACGGGTACAAACGTCCCCGAGGATCATGAACGTCGCCGTTCTACGCACAGCCCAGCATTCGTGAATGTTCGGGCATTTTGCCTCTTCACAAACGGTGTGAAGATTATTTTCGCGCATCATTTTTTTAAGGCCTGTGTAATTTTCATTGGTGTTCAGTTTTATTTTTAGCCAGTCAGGCTTTCTCAGGTATTCTTCTTTCTTAGCCATCTGAATCATCTCCAGTATGTATAGTCAGGTTTCTTTAGGCAAAATAATCAGGAAAAAAGGAAAATTCGCTTAAAACGTACACTTGTCACTTTAACATAACAGAGTGCGGTTCTACAAGGATGGAGATTGGATCAATTACTAACATTTTCTACATATGAATTCTTCCTGAAGCACCAAACTAAGGTTATGAAATTGGGTAAAGGAGACCGGTAATGTGAGAAAAATGTTGACCCTGTTTAGTGTATGTTTTCTTTGCTTTATTCAACCGCACTCTGTCCTTGGATCAGAGAAAAGCACAGAAGAAATCAATCAGGAGAGAATGATTCTGTTTAAAAATGCAGAGACCATTACTCAGATTCCCTGGTATGTGCTGGCATCTGTTGATCAATATGAGCGCAATGTGAGAAGAACACGCAATGATATTCCGAAAGCGAAGGGCGTAATTGGCATTTATATTCGTCCAGAATTATGGGCCGGCATCCAAAATCCAAATCAGTCTGACACAAACCCTGCAAGCATCGCGCTGTTTGGCGGGCTTGGAATCGACGGAAATGGAGACGGGAGAGCAGACCCCACGAATGATGAAGATGTTCTTTTATCCTTTGCCGATTATCTCCTTTCGTATGGAACTGATTTTGAAAACATTAAAATCGGGCTTTGGGATTATTACCAGCGCGATAAATCCATCGGTTTAATTACAGGACATATGAAGCTTTTCAAAAAATACGGCAGGCTGGATCTTGATCAGCATGCGTTCCCGGTTCCAATCAGATTTAACTACAGCTACAAAAACACATGGGGAGATGCCCGCGGATGGGGCGGCAGAAGGATCCATGAAGGAACCGACATTTTTGCTAATTACGGTGTTCCCGTTCGTTCCACCTGCTATGGCATCATTGAAATGAAAGGGTGGAACATGTTTGGCGGCTGGAGACTCGGCATTCGCGACAGCACCAACACGTATCACTATTTTGCTCATTTAAATGGGTTTGCAGACGGTCTTGAAGTGGGACAGATTGTTGAACCCGGGCAGCTCATCGGCTCTGTGGGAAGCTCAGGCTACGGCCCACCAGGCACATCCGGCAAGTTCCCCCCGCACCTTCATTACGGAATGTATAAGGACAATGGACGAACAGAATGGTCCTATGACCCTTTTCCGCAGCTTAAGGTTTGGGAACGTGCCGAGTACAGAAAGCGTAAATAAGAAACGGGCCAGCCCTTTTAAGGACTGGCCCGAACATTTTATGACTTTTTGGCCTTCACAACTGCATTTGCAATGCTTGCTGCAAGACCTCCCCAAATCACAACAATACCGACTACCATCATTGTAATAGCTCCACCACTCATCAGCGTGATACCTCCTTATCAGCCGGCAATTCAATTGTATCCTTCTTCCATGAAATAAAGGAGAACAGAATGCCGACGATTAATGCGCCCGCTGCAACGAGCCAGCCTGAGTAAAGCAGGAATTCTCCTGAGTAAGATCCTCCGCCGTATGGCTCAGCTCTAAGTTTATCAATCATCATGTAGCCAAGGATGATTGGAGTGATGACACCCAGACAGATCTTCCACCAAGAACCTAATTGAATGTCGGAAATCTGATTTGCATGAGTTTGAAGATTTGTTGCCTGCTTAAGGATCCAGATGACAACAACTACTTCTACAAGTCCTGCAAGAGCCACACCAAAGCTGTTGATGAACTCATCTGCTACATCAAGGAAGTTGATGCCGCCTCTTGTTGCGAACAGAAGAGAGATAATAGCTGAAACTCCGCCTCCGAACAGCACGGCTTTCGTACGGGATACATTGAATTTATCCTGTACACCCGCAACAAATGTCTCAACAATCGAAATGAGAGATGTAAGTCCGGCAAGCGTCAGGGATGCGAAGAATAAGAATCCGAAAAGCTGGTTAAATGCCGGGAATTCATTAATAATCTGCGGGAATACGATAAATGCAAGACCGATTCCTTTAGAAACGACTTCACTTACCGGAACGCCCTGCTGCATGGCCATAAAACCAAGTGCACTGAAAACCCCGATTCCTGCAAGAAGCTCAAATGCAGAGTTTCCGAAACCTGTAATGAACGCATTGTTTGTAATATCCGATTTTTTAGGCAGATAGCTTGAGTACGTAACCATAATGGCAAATGCAATCGATAAACTGAAGAAGATCTGCCCGTAAGCAGCAACCCACACTTTGCCGTTTGCAATCATGCTCCAGTCAGGTTTGAAAAATGCCTCAAGACCTAGTGCAGCACCTTCAAGTGTTAATGCTCTGATAACAATAATTAAGAATAAGACCACTAAAGTCGGAATGAAAATTTTGTTTGCAAGCTCGATGCCTTTCTTAACTCCGGCAAATAAAACACCAAGTGTAACCACCCATACAATCAGGAGCGGAATGAGAACTCCAGGTGCAAATCCGCCAAGTTCTCCAGGCGCTGCAGCTTGGAGGTAATCATTAAAGAGGAACGTCTGAGTGTCTTTTCCCCAGCTTAAATTTAATGAAAAACCGCTGTATGAAATCGCCCATGCGATAATGACAGAATAATAAGTAGAAATGACAAATGCTATTCCAACCTGCCACCATCCGAGCCATTCAAACTTCTTGCTTAACCGTGCATACGTTAAAGGTGCAGAACCGCGGTACTTGTGACCTAGAGTAAATTCCATTACAAGCAGGGGAATACCTGCTGTCAGCAATGCGAAAAGGTACGGGATGAAAAACGATCCTCCGCCGTTTTCGTACGCCACTCCAGGAAAACGCCAGATGTTTCCAAGTCCGATTGCCGATCCGACAGCCGCTAAAATAAAGCCTGCCCTTGTTCCCCACTGTGGACGATTATCCATTTGTGTAAAGCCCCCTTTAGCCTTTTCTTCCGAATTTGGAAGAATTTTAATTTTTATTATTTTCTGATATTTAAATATAACTATACATAGTATAATCGGACATTATGCCTAAGTCAAAATGATTTTTGAAATTTATTATAGTAAAATGATAAATCTGTCATATTTTCTCGCAAAAAAAAGACAGAGTCCGCGTGAACTCTGCCTTTTTCCTATTTGTTAAACAGCTGTTGCCTTTTTCTTGAAAATAAGGATAAAGACAATTAAAAGCACAATTACTGTCAAAAGTCCCAGAATCATACTTCCTGTAAGTCCGAGAACTAAATATCCAAGAGCTGCCATGATTCCTCCTGACACTGCATATGGAAGCTGCGTCACCACATGGTCGATGTGATGGCTTCCCGCTCCAGTTGAGGATAGAATCGTCGTATCTGAAATAGGAGAACAGTGATCTCCGAGTACAGCTCCTGCAAGGACAGCCGCCATTGCCGGAAGAAGCATCGAAATATCAGTTGCAGCCGTTATTTCGCCTGCTATCGGAAGCATGATGCCGAATGTTCCCCATGACGTTCCTGTAGCAAACGCCATAAAACCTGCAAGAACGAACAGAATGACAGGCAGGAAGGCTGTATTCATGTTTGACTGCTCTACTAGCCCTGCAAGGTATTCTCCTGTTTTCAGCTGGCCGATCAAATCAACGATCATCCAGGCAAGCGTCAGAATATAAATGGCCGGAAGCATTGATTTAATGCCCTCAAGGAAAGCTTTTGGCAAGTAGGCAGAAGAGATGCCTTTGCCTAAATATAAACCAAGTGTAACCACGAGACCGATAAGTCCTCCAATGACAAGCGACTTCGCCACATCCGTGTATTCAAACATTGTAAGAAGCGTCACTTTAACGCCATCTTCTGCTAGAACGCCTTCATACCCGGTCCAGAGCATGGCGCCTACTGTTCCAATAATCAGGGCAATAATCGGCCAGACAAGATTTCCGATCGAGCCTTTATCACTAACAGGCAGATCTTCCTTAATATCTCCGAGCGGCTCTTTTTCAGGATCAAACAATACGCCTTCTTTCATAGCCCGCTCTTCATGAAACTTCATGCTGCCGAGATTGATGTTTAAGTAGGCCGTTGCAAAAACTAGAGCCAGTGCAGCGAACACATAGTAATTCATAGGAACCATCGTCATAAAAGCAGACAGAGGGGTGTATTCAGAAACACTGTGGGTTGCAAGAATCGTCCCGATCATGGCAATAATATACGCTCCCCAGCTTGAAACCGGTGAAACAACACACACCGGTGCAGAGGTTGAATCAATAATATAGGCAAGCTTGGCTCTTGAAACTTTCTGCCGGTCTGTAATCGGACGGCTGACCTGCCCTACAGCCAGTGCGTTGAAATAATCATCGATAAAAATCATAATGCCCAGAAGAGCAGCAGTAAACTGAGCACCAGCTCTTGTTTTAACACGCTTTTGAGCCCATTCGCCAAACGCCCTGCTTCCGCCTGATATGGAAATCAGCGCAGTCACAACACCAAGGATAAGCAGGAACAGAAGAATGAACACATTCCACGTATTGAGCTCTCCGTCTGCAACAAAGATGGCTTTAAAAGCTCCCCAGATTTTCGAAAGGGTCTCTCCTATTGAAAAGTTTGTAAGAATAAGTGCGGCGGAAAGGATTCCGACTCCGAGTGAAAGAAGGACTTTCCTAGTAAGTATGACCATCAAAATGGCGATGATCGGGGGAAGAATTGAATAAATAGTGCCTGACATGGTAAAACCTCCTGGAATTAGTAATGGGGCTACCGGCACGATGCAAGGATAAAAAAGTGCAAATAAAAAAGAGTACGATAGAAAATAACTATCATTACTCTTTTTAGGTAATGTTATGTTATCCTCCACGATCAGTAGCCCACCATTGCAGATATCCCTGCAATGACAGTGTTACCCTTATTCAAGGTAACCCCAGCTGTGCAGATGTTGACGCATGCTGCATAACTTCGGCAAAAAAGCCTTTTGTATAGTGATCTCAGTTGTCATCCTCACACTATCTACTCTTCTTTTTCGCGCCTCTACCTCATCATGAGACAAGGTGAAGTATTCAATTTGTATGCTGATTTAACGGACATATTTCTTTAGCCCCAAAAAGCAGCTCATTAACTAGTTGGATTATATCAATAATCTCCTAATCTATCAACAGCAACTTACCTTCCAGTTGATTCCACGGGAACTTCAAGCGCAGGAGGTGAGCTTCCTCCGCCCCCGTTGTAATAGCTTGGCACTTGCCCCTGAACAGCTTTAATCGCAATCGGGATGTTGTTTCTTACTGTAGCAGTTCTTGTGGAGAACGGAATGACCACCTCGACATTCACTTCAATTTCAACTGCTATTTCAATCAGCGCATTGTTAATTCCATACTGCTGAATCGTTTCCTTCACATCAGTCTGCACCTCACCGACAACGTAAAAACGGACGGGCACTTTCGGACCGAGGTTTCCAATCAGTGCATTATTCGTTGCCTGGCCAAGCGGAATCGAGTAGATGATTCCCTCGCCCTGTTTATCTTTCGTAAGATGCTCGCCCTCCGGCAGTTCAAGCGCGTCAATATTACCTTTGGATGCTTCTCTTAAATTCGCCTGAATCTTGTCGGTTGTCTTGGCAAGCACGCTTCTGACAAATTTGGCGTTAAAATCGATTGTCGTCACATTCCCTTTTTCATCCGTATCAACGACGAACATTTCATCCACATCTACATCTTCTTTAATGTCCTTGTTAATCGCATTCTGGATAACAAGTGTCGCAATCCGTTTTGTTTCGGTTTCAGCCACCGTCATTAATGTCGGTTCAATTCCCTTATTAACAATCCACAGCCCCGCAGCTGTAGATAAGATAAAAAAGACGAGTGAAAGCAGGAATACATATCTGAAAGGAAGCGGCCCTTTTTTATGAGGACGGCTGCGGAATCTGGCCAAAAATAAATCCCCCCTTTACAAGCTATATTTATGCATGTAAGGAGGGATGTACGCTATTTTTTTGAAGTTATCTATTAAAACAATGATGTTATACAGTTCGACTCAGAGCATTCTAAGCAGGGCATCTCTTCCGCTCATTCCTACGTGGATTCCGCGGTTTTCGGCTTCAAAGGTAATGGATTCAAGCGGAGCATCAAGAAGCTGTTCGATCGTCCGGACGCCGACTGCTCTCCCTGCAATAATTCCCCGCTCTTTCAATTTTTCATTCAGCAGCGCTACATCGAGTGCGCCGCACATAATGTACCCTTTGTCGCTTGTAACAGCCATGAAATTTGTTTTAGGCAAAGCAACCGTTACAGCTGTAAATTGATGACTTCCAATCATAATAGGTGTCATGGATACCATCGTTCTTTCACACTCCCTTCCTTCTGTAATTTATGAAGGCAGGAGGCATTGAGTGTGAAAACTAGGCATTCTTGTACGAATGTCCCTGTTTCAGCTTCCAGGCAAGGACATCACGCAGCATTTCAGGCATATAATAGGTTTTCTTTTCTGCATGGTAAATGGAAGGGTAAAGCACGCCCAAAGTGAACATATCGACTGTCGCAACCTCATAGGTGCGGTCAGGATCAAGCGGTTCCCCTTGTATAAGAATGCCCGTAATGTGATTTAAACCGTCTGATTTCTGCTCACTGCGAACCTCGATTCCGTCAAAAATCATCCGGCCCATTACTTTCCCCCTGAATCCAAGCCCTTTTAATCTCAACTGTTCAATTTTTTCTGTCCGTGATTCTGCAATCACTTCTTTCAGGACATCTCCCTTTAACTGCACTTTACAGGGGTTTATTGGATGCGGACAGATCCTGTGCAGGTCTTTTCTCGTCACTGAGCCTGCTTGTAAAGGTTCCAGCAGCAGCCCGGCATTGACCATGCTCACATCGCCTTTGCACCATTCCTTGACGGCTGATGCCAGAAGGGCTGTAAAGTCAGAAGGACCAAACCAGTCCAGCGTGAGATCCCTGTCAAGCACTGTCACTTCCTCTGACAGAATCTCATCGCTTTTCTTCCTCTCCGCATCAAGAAACACTTTTACATCTTCACATTCCGGCTCTGCAGCAACTGAAATGACATTTGCCGTTTTTGACAAAAGCGTGTCACCGTCAACTGATAATGCCACGTGGCCGATTAAGCTGCAGTTTTTCCCCGCACCTGTAAGAAGCACATTATTCACCAGCTTCCCTTTTTCCAGGACGTGGTGGGTATGGGCACCTAAAATGACGTCAATTTCAGGGAATTCCGCAGCCAGGAGTTCATCGTCATTAATCCCTAAATGAGAAAGCAGAATGATGATATCCGCCTGGTCTTTAATCAATTCCAGCGTTTCGCGAAGACTTTGAAACGGATCCGTTACTTTCCATCCGAGAAGCTGATAAAACTTCTCATAGAAGACGCTGACACCAAGAACGGCAGCTCTAGTTCCGTTTGCAAAAGAGAAGATTTTATAAGGCTCCACCCAGCGGGGACGCTCCCCTGACTCTGTATAAAGATTTGAAAGAATGACCGGAAATGCTGCCCGGTCATATAAAGTATCCAGCGCATCATGCGGCAGCGTTATCCCCTCATTATTGCCGATGGTCACAGCGTCATACTCTAAGCCGTTCAAAAGCTCTACATTCGTCTTCCCATTCGTAGCTTCCGTGATTGGATGCACACGGTCAAGATGGTCTCCGACATCTACAAGCAGCATCTCTTCCCCATCTTCTGCATGCTCTTTTTTCATCCGCTTCAAGTAGTGAGCAACCATAGGCCAGTTCTCAAAATAACTGTGCAAATCGTTTGTATGATATAAATGAATGGTCTCAGCCATCAATAGTCCCCTTTTCAAAAAGGTGTTCAGGTTTTAGAAAACACCTTCATAAATCAGTTTAAGTCCCGCAAGGATCAAGACAATCCTGAGCAGACTGATGAGCGCTTTTCCAGAAAGCTTTGAGGCAATCAGCGCACCTGCTTTTCCTCCTGCCCAGGCTCCTGGTATTAAAGCAAGAGCAAACAGCCAGTTTATATTTCCAAGAGCCGCATGCATAACCGAGCTTGTCAGACCAGAGAGAAAAATAATAAACATAGACGTTGCGACAGCTATATGTGCCGGGAAGAAAAAGAGGAGAATCATCGCAGGCACCATCAGGGCACCGCCGCCAATGCCAAAAAGACCGGACAAAAAACCAACGCCAAATGAAATGATGATGGCCGGTACGGGTTTATAAAAATAGACTCCCTCCGCACCTTGCTCACCTTGATATGTACGGACAATCTCTTTTTCTCCAGGCTGTCTCGCACTCGGTTTGAGTCTGTCCCTGAGCATCAGCAAAACAGAAACGAAAATCATAAATAAACCAAAATACAGGGAAAAAGAATCCGTGTTTAAATATTGATTCGCATATGCTCCAATTATTCCTCCAGGCCCGCTCCCGATAAAGAAGATCAGTCCGCTCCTGTAATCCACTTTTTTCTTTTTCATATAGGCGAGTGTAGAGGAAAGGCCTGTGAAAATGACAACAAGGAGCGAAGTCCCGACCGCTGTCTGAGGGGAAACTCCTTCAAAAATCGTAAAAAAACCTGATGAAAACAGCATGGCCGGAACGACAATAATGCCTCCCCCAAGGCCAACAAGGCTGCCGATTGTTCCTGCTATAAAGCCTATGAAAATAAGGAAAATCCATTCCATTTAAACAACCCGCCTCTTTCTATTCTCCGCTGAACAAGTCCAGCTGCCTCGGCGCAAGACCCTCATATTCAATCTTCATCAGCTTTTGCATTTGTTTCGCATTGTCAGCAGCATCTCCGCCGGAATTATTATTAAAGAGGAGAAAAATATCCTCTGTTACCTCTTTCAGTTCTTCAATAAATTCTGCCCATTGATTCAGCTCGTTCTCATTGTACCTGTATAAATATCTCACTTCGCGCCATTCTTCTCCTTTAGCAGGCTTCGTCCAGCCATGAACATTTCTTCCGTGCATCCGGATCAGCGTTTTACCTGAGTCTGTGGCCTTCACAACTGCCGGAACCGACCCGCTGCCTGCCTGAGGCTCATCGCATATACTGTGAATCCACTTTTCATTCCGCATAAAGGAGAGCGTTTTTTCGCGTGTTTCCGGAGTAAACCAAGACTGATGCCTGAACTCAAGAGCAACCGGAACGTCTCCCATTTGCTCGCGGCACCATCTTAAATAGGTCACATTCTCCTTTTTGCAGTCAAACCACGGCGGAAACTGAAAAAGCACCATGGCAAGCTTTCCTGTCCGTATGTAGGGTTCAATGGACCTGAGAAAGGCTGCGAACATCTCTTCTTTCGAATCAAAGGGAATGTCCCCGCGCTGATGGCCTGTCATTCCCTGATAAGCCTTCACTATGAATTTGAATGACTCAGGAGTTTCACTCACCCATTTTTCTGCATTTCTTACAGGCTGAACAGCATAAAAGCTTGCATCCACTTCAACTGCCGGGAAATGGGCCGAGTACTCCTTCAGTTTCTCCCCTGCTGCAATTCCATTAGGGTACAGAGCATCATGGTCTCCCCAGCCTGTTAATCCAATATAGATCAATCTGCGTCCAGCCTCCTTTTCGTACGTATCGGTTCTTTTATGATACTACATGGATGAAAAATTTTCATTCTGGATGGTTTGTGCAGTTGATTGGAAGAGGTGATTAAGGGATTGAATACTGTGAAATATGCGTGAGCTGTTTTTAGAACATTTTGCGGGAGGCTGCGCTTTGGCTAAGTGCGCTTATCTCGGCTTTAGAACACTTTCACAGATATTGCACTTTGGCTAAGTGCGCTTATCCCGGTTTTAGAACACTTTCACAGATACTGCGCTTTGGCTAAGTGCGCTTATCTCAGTTTTAGAACACTTCCACCTATGCTTTGATTCGCGTAAGTGCGCTTATCCCTGTACCTTCAGTTACATACAAAAAAGCCCGCCTCTAAAGGCGAGCTTTTTTCGTTTCTATTATCCGATTGATCCTTCCATCTCGAACTTAATCAGACGGTTCATTTCAACGGCATATTCCATTGGAAGTTCTTTTGTGAATGGCTCGATGAAGCCCATTACGATCATTTCAGTTGCTTCTTCTTCTGAAATTCCGCGGCTCATCAAGTAGAATAATTGTTCTTCTGATACTTTTGAAACCTTCGCTTCATGCTCAAGCGAGATGTTGTCGTTGAAGATTTCGTTGTAAGGGATCGTATCAGATGTTGACTGGTTATCCATGATCAGTGTATCGCACTCAATGTTAGAACGGGCGCCTTCAGCTTTGCGGCCGAAGTGGACGATTCCGCGGTACGTTACTTTACCGCCTTGTTTTGAGATTGATTTTGACACGATCGTAGATGATGTGTTTGGTGCAAGGTGAATCATTTTTGCACCGGCATCCTGATGCTGGCCTTTTCCTGCAAGAGCGATTGACAGTGTCATACCGCGTGCACCTTCGCCTTTTAGGATAACCGCAGGGTATTTCATAGTCAGTTTAGAACCGATGTTTCCGTCGATCCATTCCATCGTTGCGTTCTTTTCGCAGACTGCACGCTTTGTAACAAGGTTGAAGACGTTGTTTGCCCAGTTCTGAATCGTTGTATAACGGCAGTAGCCGCCGTCTTTTACGATGATTTCAACAACTGCACTGTGAAGTGAGTTTGTTGTGTAAACTGGAGCTGTACAGCCCTCAACGTAGTGAACGTGTGCACCCTCATCAACAACGATCAGAGTACGCTCAAACTGACCCATGTTTTCAGAGTTGATGCGGAAGTACGCTTGAAGCGGCGTATCCACTTTCACGCCTTTAGGAACGTAGATGAACGATCCGCCAGACCAGACAGCCGAGTTCAAAGCTGAGAACTTGTTGTCTGTTGGAGGAATGACTTTTCCAAAGTGTTCTCTGAAAATGTCTTCGTTTTCTTTAAGTGCTGTATCTGTATCTTTAAAGACGATGCCAAGATCTTCAAGGTCTTCTTTCATGTTGTGGTAAACAACCTCAGATTCGTACTGGGCTGATACACCTGCAAGGTATTTTTGCTCAGCTTCAGGGATTCCAAGTTTGTCAAACGTACGCTTGATTTCTTCAGGAACCTCATCCCATGAGCGCTCTGACTTCTCAGACGGCTTTACGTAATACGTAATTTCATCAAAGTTAAGAGCAGCCATGTCTCCGCCCCACTGCGGCATTGGCATGCTGTAGAAATGCTCAAGAGATTTCAGGCGGAAATCAAGCATCCATTGTGGCTCGCTTTTCATACGTGAAATTTCTTCAACGATTTCTTTTGTCAATCCGCGTTTTGAACGGAAAATCGAGACGTCTTTGTCTGCAAATCCATATTTATAATCGCCGATATCCGGCATTTTTTTAGCCATCCGTATTCAACTCCAATCATAGTTGATGGAAGGTTCTCCATCATTGTAAGCAGGAGAGGGACAGCTTAAAGCTGCCCTTTTTCCTGTTCAGCTGTTTTGAACTCCTTTTTCCATGGCCTTCCACGCAAGAGTTGCACATTTAATGCGGGCAGGGAATTTTGCAACACCCTGAAGGGCCTCGATGTCCTCAAGTTCAATGTCGTCATCGTACTCTTTTCCCTGCATCATATCAGAGAAGATTTTTGACAGTTTAAGCGCGGTTTCAACAGACTGGCCTTTAATGGCCTGGGTCATCATTGAAGCAGAGGACATGGAAATGGAACAGCCTTCCCCGTCGAATTTGGCATCTTTTATCTCGCCGTCTTCAATTTGAAGGGTAAGGCGGATACGGTCGCCGCATGTAGGGTTGTTCATATCGATTGTTAAGCTATCTTCGAGTACACCTTTGTTCCGCGGGTTTTTGTAATGATCCATGATGACCTGACGGTACAAGGTGTCCAGGTTGTTAAAAGACATTTGTAAAGTACTCCTTTGTTTTAACAATTCCTGCAACAAGCTTATCGATTTCTTCTTCTGTATTGTACAGGTAAAAACTTGCACGTGCAGTGGAAGAAACATTCAGCCATTTCATAAGGGGCTGTGCGCAATGATGGCCGGCACGCACGGCGATGCCTTCTGCATCAAGCACTGTAGCCACATCGTGAGGATGAACATCCTCTATATTGAACGTTACAAGTCCTGCGCGGTGCTCTGGACCGTAAATTGTAATCCCTTCAACATCTGAAAGGCGCTCTAGGGCATAGCCTGCAAGCTTGTGCTCGTATGCTTCGATGTTATCAAGACCAATATCCTGAAGGAAATCAATCGCTGCACCTAGCCCGATTGCTCCGGCGATAATCGGTGTTCCGGCTTCGAACTTCCACGGAAGCTCTTTCCACGTTGATTCGTACAGGCCGACAAAATCAATCATCTCGCCGCCGAATTCGACCGGCTCCATTTTTTCAAGAAGCGCTTTTTTCCCGTAAAGAACGCCGATGCCGGTAGGACCGCACATCTTATGGGCAGAAAAAGCAAAGAAATCACAATCCAGATCCTGCACGTCAATTTTCATATGAGGAGCACTCTGTGCACCGTCAACGACCATGACTGCACCTTTGCCGTGTGCAATTTCTGCAAGTTCTTTGATAGGGTTAATAGTTCCAAGCACGTTTGAAACCTGCATCACAGATACAATTTTAGCGGCATCTGTAATGGTCGCTTTTGCATCCTCTAAAGAAATCGTTCCGTCTTCTTGAAGAGGGATGTATTTAAGGACCGCTCCCGTTTCTTTGGCAAGCTGCTGCCATGGAATCACATTCGCATGATGCTCCATGTGGGTGATGACAATTTCATCCCCGGCCTTAAGATTCGCACGCCCATAGCTCGCTGCAACTGTATTTAAAGCTGTCGTAGCTCCGCGCGTGAAAATAATTTCTTCCATTGATGAAGCGCCAATGAACTTCCGGACCTTTTCACGGGCTCCTTCATATCCATCTGTCGCTTTCGTTCCAAGCGTGTGAACGCCGCGGTGCACATTTGAATTGTACTCCCGGTAATAGCGGTCCAGCGCTTCAATGACGGGCAGCGGCTTCTGGGAAGTCGCTGCACTGTCAAGATATACAAGATCCTGTCCATTTACCTGCTGATCCAAAATCGGAAAAAGTGAACGGATATCTTGAATATTCATTACTTAACTTTCCTTTCAATAACCTCTACAAGCTGTTTCTTAACACCTTCAATTGGAAGGACGTTGACTACCGGTGCTAAGAATCCATGAATGACAAGGCGCTCTGCCTCAACCTTTGGAATTCCGCGGCTCATCAGGTAGTAAAGCTGAAGAGGATCTACACGGCCAACAGAAGCCGCGTGTCCTGCCGTAACATCATCTTCATCAATTAGAAGAATCGGGTTAGCGTCACCGCGCGCTTTTTCACTCAGCATAAGCACTCTTGATTCCTGCTCAGCATTTGATTTTGAAGCACCGTGCTCGATTTTTCCGATGCCGTTGAAGACAGATGAAGCACTGTCTTTCATTACACCGTGTTTTAAGATATATCCTTCAGAGTTTCTTCCGAAGTGAATCACTTTAGTCGTAAAGTTCTGAGTTTGCGATCCGCGGCCGACTACAACTGATTTTGTGTCGCCGTAAGATCCGTCACCCATAAGGTTTGTCGTATTCTCAGAAATTGTGTTTCCGTCGTTCATCAAGCCGAGAGCCCACTCGATACGGCCATCGCGACCTGCAGTTCCGCGGCGGTTTACATATGTTGTAACACCTTTATTCAAGTGATCAACAGCACCGTACGTTACTTTTGCGTTTGAGTTTGCGAAAACTTCTGTCACGATGTTGAAAATTGCTCCTTCAGTCTCCGTTACAGAAATATAGTTCTCAACATACGTTACTGAGCTGTTGTTATCTGCTACTACGATTACATGGTTGAAAAGAGTCGTAGCCGGATTCTCGTGAACATAAACAGCTTGAAGAGGTGCAGCAACTTCGACATTTTCAGGCACATATACGAACACTCCGCCGTTCATCAAAGCAGCGTTCAATGCTGTCAGGCGGTGCTCATCTACTTTAACGCCATCTGTCATGAAGTATTTTTGCACAAGCTCTGAATGCTCGCGTGCAGCTGTATGAATATCTGTAAAGATAACGCCCTGGTCTTTCAGCTCCTGTGACAGAGATGAATAGGCAGGTGTTGTATCAAGCTGGATGTACAGATTTTTGTTCTCTTTTTCAAGGTCGATAAGAGATTTTACTTCTTCATGCAGACTGTCAAGTGACGTATGCTTTTCGCTTTTCACTGCATGAGTTTTAAACTCAGTGAAGTTCCATTTGTCAATCTTTGTTTTATCCGGCTTTGGCATAGAAAGGTCTTCAGCTTTTGCAAGAGCCTGTAAGCGCAGTTCTGTTAGCCATTCCGGTTCGCCAAGTTCTTTTGAAAAGCCGGCGACATAGTCATGGTTGAATGTTGTCTCTACTGTCATCTTAATCCCCCTAACGCTTACGCTTCTTGACCAACAGTTTCGTCTTCGATGCCAAGCTCTTGTTTAATCCAGTCATATCCTTCTGCTTCAAGGCGCTGAGAAAGCTCAGGACCGCCTGATTTTACGATTCGTCCCTGCATCATAACGTGCACATGATCAGGTGTGATGTAGTTAAGCAGGCGCTGATAGTGAGTGATGATCAGGCAGCCGAACTCTTCAGAACGCATTTGGTTGATACCTTTTGAAACGACTTTAAGAGCGTCGATATCAAGTCCTGAGTCAATTTCATCAAGAATGGCAATCTTAGGCTCGATCATCATTAATTGAAGAATTTCGTTGCGTTTTTTCTCACCGCCAGAAAAACCTTCGTTCAGGTAGCGCTGTGCCATATCAGGATCCATTTCAAGGAATTCCATGTTTGAATCCATTTTGCGGATGAATTTCATTAATGAAATTTCTTCGCCTTCTTCTTTGCGTGCATTAATAGAAGAACGAAGGAAGTCCGCATTTGTTACACCGCTGATTTCGCTTGGATACTGCATTGCAAGGAACAGACCTGCGCGTGCGCGCTCATCAACTTCCATCTCAAGCACGTCTTCACCGTCAAGAGTGATGCTGCCTTTTGTTACTTCGTACTTAGGGTGCCCCATAATTGCTGATGAAAGCGTAGATTTACCAGTACCATTCGGTCCCATGATTGCGTGGAACTCTCCGCCTTTTATTTCAAGGTTTACACCTTTCAAAATCTCTTTTCCGTCGATTTCCACGTGTAAATCTTTAATCACTAATGTTGATCCTGCCATAACTGCTTATACCTCCAATAATCTATAAGATCTGAATTTAATCATTCTCAATTTATTCTCATTCTAATTTTATAACAAATGAAAAGTGAATACAACTTTTTCGGAGGCTGATCCAATTTGCCGCAACCCAAAAGGAACCAGCCTGCGGCTGATTCCTTTTATCCATAGTCTATCCATTCATTTTCCGGTCAAGTTCCGCAAACAGCTGTTTGCTTTTCTGATAGTCCTCTTCACGATTCTTTTCTACTTCCATACGCTTCTCATGGTTTCTGCTGTACACTGCGTACCCCATTTTGTGGGACTGCATAAGAGCCTTTTCCATTTCAGTCGTGTAATTCAAATCAAGCTTCTGCTGACTTGCGTAGATAATGAATCATCCTCTCAGGTTTTGTAAAAACGATACTACTATCGTAATACCCCTTGTAAAAAAGTTCAAACCTGCTGAGAAGGGATAAGAATGAGTGACATACATACAGAGCTCTTCACTGCTCGAAGCAGGCAGAATTTAAAAAGATGCTCTCGTTTTCTTCTGTTTGCTACTGTTTCAGCTGGTTGAGTTCTGTGATGCACTCCTGAACAAGCGTAACAGACTGGCTCATGGCGGCTCCTCCGCCGAATGCAGCCGTCACCCCTACGGTTTCGAGAATTTCCTGTTCGCTCGCTCCCTGATCAAGGCAGCCCTTCGTATGATAAATGATACAGTATTCATCCTGGGAGTAAATACTGATTCCAAGGGCAATCAGCTGCTTTTCTTTTTGGGAGAGAGTCCCTTCTTTAAAGCATTCCTGTGTAAATTCATTATAAAGGTGAGCAAGTTCAGGCATTTTTTCTGTAAAAATGCCAAGGCCTTCTTTGTAGTCGTGCAAAGCTGCTTCGCTTGAGTTTCTCGGTTCAAAATGCTGCATACTGTTCAGCTCCATTCCTAAGATTCAACACCGTTAGTATGCAGAAAAGGGGTCCAGAGTATGCGGAAAAATAAAGGATACAGCGGCAGCTTATTGAGTTTGGAGTGACTGTTTTCTTCTATATAATATTGATTGTTGTTTGAGGAGGAATTTTCTTTCTAATTTATTTTGCAGTGGTACCCGTTCCCTTTCGCTCCGGGAACTTGCTTTCCGCGGGGAGTGCCTGAAGCTTCCTCGCTGCGCTTGCGAGATCTTCAGTGCCCTCTTCATCCCGCAGGAGTCAAGTTCCCTCCGCTGCAGTGCACTGGAGTTTAGCGACGCCACAAACAGGAAGCATTCTCCGCTCATCTTGACCCTTTAGCTCTCGTGAATCGTGACCCCGCCGAAAGTGTTCCAAACATGAGTTAGCAGCACTAACTCGGTGCAGGGACACGACGAAAATGTTCTAATCATGAGTTAGCAGCACTAACTTGGTGCAGGGACACGACGAAAATGTTCTAATCATGAGTTAGCAGCACTAACTCGGTGCGGAGACACGACGAGAGTGTTCTAATCACCGCTTTTGATGGTTCTGAATTCTGCAATAAGTGCCATCAAATTATAATCTGCCTTAAGGGTCATATCTGTATGACCCTTTACCTCCCGCACCTAAGATGTGCCTGCACAAGAAAAAAACCCGAACTGATTTCAGTTCGGATTTTCCAATGGCCGTGCAAATTATTTTCCGTCTACAGGCACAACTGCACCTTCGTATTTTTCTTCGATGAACTTCTGGATTTCTTCTGAGTGAAGAACTTCCACAAGGGCTTTGATCTCTTCTTTGTTTTCGTCGCCTTTGCGGACAGTGATGATATTTACGTACGGTGAATCTGATCCTTCAAGGGCAATTGCATCTTTTTGAGGGTTTAGTCCTGCGCCGATTGCATAGTTCGTGTTGATCAGAACAGCATCGCCCTCGTCGTTGTTGTAAGCCTGAGGAAGGATGCTTGCTTCTACATCAGCTTTGAACTTCAGGTTCTTTTTGTTTTCATCGATGTCGTCGACAGTCGCAGTTGTTTTGTCGACTCCTTCTTTAATTGTGATCAGGCCTTCTTTTTCAAGGAGGGAAAGCATGCGTCCGTGATCAGCAACAGAGTTGCTCATAATGATTGTTCCGCCTTCAGGAATATCTTCAAGCGATTTATGTTTTTTAGAATATACACCGATCGGCTCGATGTGGATTCCGCCTGCATTCACAAAATCATAGGCCTTGTTTTCAGCCATTTGTGACTCAAGGTACGGGATATGCTGGAAGTAGTTTGCATCAATTTCTTCACTTGCAAGTGATTTGTTCGGCAGAATGTAATCCTGGAAAGGAACGATATCAAGCTCGATTCCCTTTTCTTCAAGTAAAGGCTGTGCTTCTTCTAAAATTTCAGCGTGAGGAACATTTGATGCTCCGATTTTCAGAGTCTTTGTTTCCTCTCCGCCACCGTCACCGCCGCCGCAGGCAGCAAGAGCGAAAGCAGATGTAGCAAAAACAGCACTTAATAGTAATTTTTTCATGGTGAATATCCTCCCTAACGTTTATCTAATTTTGATGTTATTAAATCTCCAATAAATTGGATTATGAAGACAATGACTAATATTAAAATAGTTGCAATCATCGTTACAGCATTATTGTTCCTCTGGAAGCCTTCCAAAAAGGCAAGATTTCCAAGGCCTCCTGCACCAACTACCCCAGCCATGGCTGTGTAGCCCACAAGAGCGATAGCCGTTACTGTAATGCCGGAGATTAAAGCAGGTGATGATTCAGGAATCAGGACCTTCCAGATAATCGTAGATGTTTTAGCACCCATTGATCTGGCCGCTTCAATGACTCCTTTATCAATTTCACGGAGTGCAATTTCAACCATTCGGGCATAAAACGGAGCAGCTCCGATGATTAATGCCGGCAGTGCCGCCTTTGCACCAAGGAACGTGTCAAGAATGGCCTTGGTAAAAGGAATTAGCAAAATGATCAGCAGGATAAATGGAATCGATCTAAAAATGTTTACAAATGCAGATATGATGACATTAACCGGCTTGTTTTCCCAAATACCGTTTCTGGATGTAAGGAAGAGCAGCAATCCGAGGATGATGCCCAGCACGAATGTCGCTGCCACGGAAAAGGCAGTCATGAACAAGGTTTCACTGGTTGCTTCCCAAACGTTTTCCCATCTCACGTTTTCAAACATTTGAAATCACCTCCGCCTCGACCTCTTGGCTGCGGATGTAGGCCATCGCTCTTTCAAGCTCAGCCTGTTCGCCGTCCATGTGGATAAACAGTGTACCGTAAGATCCGCTTTGAGTCTGCGAAATTTTCCCCTGAAGAATGTTCACCTGAATCGGATGGTTCCGGATCAGGTTCGTAATAAGGGGATTTTCAGTTGAGTCACCTACAAATGTCAGCTGAATAACCATGCCCTGCTTATATTTCTCAAGGATCAGCTCCATTGTTTCCTGCGTGTCGTCCGGCTCTGTAATTTGTTTCACAAAGCGCTTTGTGATGGCCTGCTGAGGCCTTCTGAATACGTCTAGCACTTCACCCTGCTCGACAATTTTTCCGCTTTCCATCACTGCCACACGGTGGCAGATTTTTCGGATAACATGCATTTCGTGGGTAATCAGAACAATCGTCAGTCCTAACCGTTCGTTAATGTCAACAAGCAGGTCAAGAATGGAATCGGTTGTCTGCGGGTCAAGTGCTGATGTTGCCTCGTCACATAGCAGGACTTTTGGATTGTTGGCAAGGGCTCTCGCAATTCCGACCCTCTGCTTTTGCCCTCCGCTCAGCTGGGAAGGATAGGAGTCTTCCCGGCCTTCGAGCCCGACAAGCTTGATCAGCTCTTCTACCCGTTTAGCCCGCTGCTCGCTTTTTATCCCGGCAATCTCAAGCGGGAACGCAATATTTTCACGGACAGTTCTTGACCAAAGCAAATTGAAATGCTGGAAAATCATGCTGATTTCCTGCCGTGCCTTTCTAAGATCGCTGCCGCTGATTTCATCGATGCCCTGGCCTGCCACCTGAATGGAGCCTTCCGTTGGTTTTTCAAGTCCGTTCAGCAGGCGGATAAGTGAACTTTTCCCGGCGCCGCTATAACCTATAATTCCGAAAATTTCACCTTTGTTTATGTCCAGATTGACGGAATCAACAGCCGTGACACGGCCATTCTTCGTCTGAAAGACTTTTCGCACGTCCTTTAGCGTAATCATGAATTCACCTTCTTCCAAAATTCCACTCACTAACATTTTGCTCTATATCTCCTTGCTTCATGTTTTTCCATGAAAACAAAAAAGCCTTTCTGCAGAAATGAGCAGAAAGGCATATGTGAAAAAACCTTTCTCTCATCTTTCAAAGCTGCAAGCTTTGAGTGAATTGGCACCTTTTCAACAATGTTGACGGTTGCCGGGCTTCATAGGGCACTTCCCTCCACCTCTCTGGATAAGAGACTAACATTTATTAAATTGACTGTATATTTAGTGAGTTTATAGTACGAGAGTGATTCTATCATGCATCAAAAGTACGTGTCAAGAACAAAACTTCCGGATCATGCTTATCGTGCTGTCGATTCTGTCAGTGACCTAATGCCGACAGCCTTCTCAATTGCCTGCTCCAAGTCTTCGAGAAGGTCGTCTATATGTTCAATTCCAACAGAGAGCCTGATTAAGTCTTCCGTTACGCCTGATTTTCTTAAGCCCTCAGCGTCAAGCTGCTGGTGTGTCGTGCTGGCAGGATGGATGATGAGGCTCTTTGCATCCCCTACATTCGCAACGTGTGACCACAGCTCTGCAGAGTTGATCACTTTAGCCCCTGCTTCGCGTCCGCCTTCAATGCCGAATACGACAACTGCGCCTGCTCCCTCAGGCAAGTATTTCTCAGCAAGAGCCTGGTCCGGATGCTTTGAATCTTCAGGATAAAGAACCCATTTCACTGCAGGATGTCCGTTCAGATAGTCTACAACCTTCCTCGTATTCGAGATATGCTCTTTCATTCTGACGTGCAGCGTTTCAAGACCGAGGTTAAATTGAAAAGCATTAAACGGGCTGAGAGCAGGCCCAAGATCCCTCAGCAGCTGCACCCTCGCTTTTACAATATAGGCTGCTTCCGGAAGGGCTTCCGCATAAACCAGGTTATGATAGCTTGGATCAGGTGTCGTGAAACCTGGGAATTTTCTGCTGTTCCAGTCGAATTTCCCTCCATCTACAATGACACCGCCAAGCGTTGTGCCATTTCCAAGCAGCCACTTTGTCGCAGAATGGACAACGATATCAGCACCGTGTTCAAGGGGACGGCACAAATACGGCGTGGCGAATGTATTATCTACAATCAGCGGAATGCCGGCCTCATGAGCAATTTTTGCAACGGCTTCTATATCAAGCACTTGAAGACTCGGGTTGCCGATTGTCTCGGCAAAAATGACTTTCGTTTTTTCTGTGATCGCGCTTCTGAAATTTTCCGGGTTCTCCGGATTAACAAATGTGGTTTCAATGCCGTATTTTGGCAAAGTTGTCTGGAAAAGATTATAGGTTCCCCCGTAGAGACTGGACGCGGACACGATTTCATCCCCGGCACCGGCAATGTTCAGAATCGAAAGGGTAATGGCAGCCATACCGCTTGCTACTGCAAGACTTCCGACACCGCCTTCTAGTTCAGCAATGCGCTCCTCAAGGACGGAGGAAGTCGGATTATGTATACGAGTGTAAATGTACCCCTGTTCTTTTAATGCAAATAAGTTTGAAGCGTGCTCAGTGTCATTGAAAACGTATGCATTAGACTGGTAAATCGGAACAGATCTGGCACCTGTTCCAGGATCAGGCTTAAGCCCTCCATGAATGTTGACGGTCTCCAAACGGTACTTTTTTTGAGTCATGATCCATTTCTCCTCCCAAGTTTCAAAAAATAAAAAGCCCCTTCAAAGAAGAGGCGCGCATCCCGGTCTTCTTATCTTTCAGAGCATATGCACTCTGCTGGAATTGGCACCGTGATTCACTCTCTATAACCGGTTGCCGGGCTTCACAGGGCCAGGCCCCTCCACCGCTCTTGATAAGATATCTTATTATTTCTGTTGGAATTGTATCACTTTAGTTTGTCTTAAGTCAATTATTTGTTTGAATTTTTAGAATATTATTTGCAGAGCTGAATGAGTGACTCTATCCGAAGTATATTTCTGAATGATCCTTTTGCCTCCATAGCGCCAAGTTTTACAAGCTGCAAAAGCCTGATCGGCGAATGAAAGCAATCTTGAAAATGCTTTTCTTCCCCAATAATCTGCACATGAAAGAATTCATCATCACTGCTTATATGGCAGTTGCCTTTTTGCAAAACCAGGGTTGATTTCTTGTTGATATTTTTAACAAAAAACTCAATTCTCAAGTTTTCATTTGGAAGCAGCGGCTGAATAAAGTGGGCATTATTCATTTTTTCGGCAAAAAAGTCCAGATTCATCGTTTCTCCCCATTTCCGTGCAAGTGGTTAAGGGAGAAATTCTAGTTTTCCGTACTTTTCCCTTTAAGAAAGCTTCGACATATTCCTTCCCGCAGATAGACAAGATTCTATTTCCCAAGAAATATGTCAAATGCCGCCCTCATCAGGCGGCATGTTTTTTCAATATGTGATAGAGATGTTCGACAGAATGAAAGGCATACGTTTTGCTGATTACTCTTCCATTTTCAAAAACAAGCAGGCAAGGGACACTTTCAATTTCCCAGTCTGACGCCTGTTTCGGTAGATAATTCAGGTTGGCCATATTTATTTCAAGGGCAGGCAGCATCGCCTCAACGACTGTCATCATTTTTTTAGCAAGCTGACATGTGCCGCAAAAAGGTGTATAGAGATAAAGAATGGCTTTTTCCTTGTCTGCGAGTCTGCTTACCTGCTCTTCATTGCATTCGATCATCGGCTTTTCAGCAGCTCCCTTTATAAAAATTTAGCATGTACATCAATGTTTGCACTCAGCAGCACAGCTGCGACGTGCTGATCCGGCGCGGTGGCAACTTCCCTGTACATTTTGTCGATAAACAAATGCGCAGCCTCGGGAAATTCGCGTTTAAACTGTTTTCTCAGGCGATCCCCGGAATCGTCAGAATCCACAAGCACATATACATCGCGGCTGAACAGTTCATCCACCATTTCATCAAGCCGTGTCAGACTGATCGTGCCGTTTGTACAAATGATTTCTACCGGTTCATTGACAACATTCAATACTTTACGCTTATCAGATGTACCTTCAACTATTATGACTTTTTCAACCTCAATTGCAGACATCGCCATCACCTATTCAGTTAGAGTATATGTTATCTATAACCTATTCGAAATGCATGAGGTTGTTTCCTTCTGACCTTTATAACAGGCCGTCACAACAGGAAAAGGCAGTGGAACATTCCACTGCCAAGTCATCAGCACCAGCCGTTTTCTTCGTCACAATCGACATACTTCTCATCTTGTTTAGATAGAACGTCTGCATACTGAAAAAAGGAATGATTTTCTTCTTCATATCCATTTTTCAACGACACCCGGCCGTCCGGTCCAAGTGACATCGAACCGATTTGCTCTTTTTCAAAAAACAGATTCATCTGTCCGCCTTCAAACCTGCCGGTAACGCGATCCGTAATATCCAGCCGCTTCTTTTCAAATGACATGCTGAAACACCCTCCTTTTTACTGTTTAGGGTGTCCAGAAGGCGGATTGATTATCAGTCTTCGTTTGTCATTTCTTCGTATTGCTCAGCAGTCATCAGGCTGTCAACATCACCTGCATTGCTTGGCTCGATGACAATCATCCAGGCTTTTTCATATGGAGACTCGTTGACAAATTCAGGGCTGTCATCAAGGTCTTCATTAATTTCAACAACCGTTCCGCTGATTGGAGCATAAAGCTCAGATACTGTTTTTACAGACTCAACGCTGCCGAATGGCTCGTCTGCTTTAATTTCGTCGCCTACTTCAGGAAGTTCAACAAACACAATATCTCCAAGCTCTGATTGTGCAAAGTCCGTAATCCCGATGCGTACTTTATCGCCTTCAACTTTTACCCACTCGTGTTCTTCAGAGTAGCGAAGTTCTTTTGGTGTGTTCATGTTTTCTACCTCCAACTGATTATCGTGTTTTATTTGTAAAAAGACTAAAAGTGTAAGTCTTCTACTTCCCTAGCCAGGTTTCTTTAAATTGATCTTCTTTAAATCCGGCAGTTGTCTTGTTTCCGTCTGTTGTCAGCGGACGTTTAATAAGCATGCCGTCTGATGCCAAAAGCGTAAGAAGCTCATCTTCTGACATGGAGGATATTTTATCCTTCAGGCCAAGTTCACGGTATTTTTGACCGCTTGTGTTAAAGAATTTTTTGATTTCCAGACCGCTTGAATCAAGCATGGTTTTCAGCTCTTCTTTTGACGGCGGATTTTCAACAATATGTATTTCTTCTGCCTGCAAATGGTGATCTTCTAACCACTTTTTTGCTTTCCGGCATGTCCCGCATTTCGGATACCAGTAAAATTTAAGCGCCACTCTTTTCACCACCTGCAACCGTAATTGAACATCATTATTTTACCACATTCTTTTTGACAAGCATAATGACAAGCATCGTCATTCTGCCATCTATTATCTTAGCCTTTTTTCAGCAAAAAACATCAAAAAGGCCTTTTCTTTTGAAAAAGGCCTTTTTGAAAGGTGTTTATTACGCGCGGTATCCGTTCTCTTCGATCAGTGCAGCAGCGATTTCACGCTTCTTGGCAATCACATTGATCGGCGTGTGGCGAGTGAATTTTCTTAATGCCGAGATCATCATGCGGAGAGTGTCTCCCTGTTCAATCGCAACAAGAGATTCTTTTGCATGTGCTTCAATTTCGTTGAATGCTTCCTGGCAATACACTTGTGTGTAAAGAAGTTTTTGAGCACTCTTAGCTTCACCATACTTGTTAATTGCCTTTTCCGTGCGGAGGATGGCAGATTCCATAGCGTATACATTGCTCACGATATCAGCAATGTTCACTAAAACTTCCTGTTCCTTCTGCAGGGACTTGCCGTATTTCTGAGCAGCAAGTCCGGCAATCATTAGACCGATTTTCTTTGCATTTTTCAAAAGGTGCTTTTCCTGCTCAAGAACGCCGTCTCCCGGTTCTTCAGGCATAAGCATCATTAGCTCTTCCTGAAGAGCCTGTGCTTTTTGAAGTAGCGGCAGTTCACCCTTCATTGCTTTTCTTAAAAATGTGCCAGGAACGAGAAGACGGTTGATTTCATTCGTTCCTTCAAAAATACGGTTAATACGTGAGTCGCGGTATGCTCTTTCTACTTCGTACTCAGCCATGAAGCCGTATCCGCCGTGAATCTGAACGCCTTCATCAACGACATAGTCAAGTGTTTCAGAACCGAGGACTTTGTTCAGTGAACACTCGATTGCGTATTCTGCAATAGATGCCGCAACTTCTTTTCCGTCCTTGACTTCTTCAGGAGTCAGGCGGCTCATGCGGTCTTCAAATAATCCAACTGTACGGTAAACTGAGCTTTCCATTGCATATGTTTTTGAAGCCATGTTTGCCAGTTTTTCCTGGATGAGCGAGAAGCTGCTGATTGGCGTTTTGAACTGCTGGCGCTGATTGGCATATTCAACAGATACGTCGATAATGCGTTTTGATCCGCCGATCGTTCCGACAGCAAGCTTATAGCGTCCGATATTTAGAATGTTAAAGGCAATAACGTGGCCTTTTCCAAGATCTCCAAGAAGATTTTCTTTAGGAACAAGCGCATCTTCTAAAATAAGTGTTCTTGTAGATGAACCTTTGATTCCCATTTTCTTTTCTTCCGGACCGGTTGAAACCCCAGGATATTCTTTTTCTACGATAAACGCTGAGAAATGCTCTCCGTCAACCTTTGCATAGACAACGAACACGTCTGCAAAGCCGGAGTTTGTGATCCACTGTTTTTCGCCGTTCAATACATAATGCGTGCCTTCTGCATTAAGCTTTGCCGTCGTTCTGGCACCAAGGGCATCTGAGCCTGATCCTGGTTCAGTCAGTGCATAGGCTGCAATGCGCTGTCCTGATGCAAGGTCTGGAAGGTACTGCTGCTTTTGCTCTTCGCTTCCGAAAAGAACGATTGGCAGAGACCCGATACCGACATGCGCACCGTATGAAAGAGAGAAGCTTCCTGCACGGGCAAATTTTTCAGTAATCAGCGCAGAGCTGATTTTATCAAGGCCAAGGCCGCCGTATTCTTCAGGTACGTCAGCACCGAGAAGGCCAAGGTCGCCTGCCTGCTTCAATAGTTTGACAGACTTGTCAAACTGGTGATTTTCAATATCTTCAAGCTGAGGAAGTACATCATTTACGACGAAATCCTCTGTCGTTTTGGCAATCATTTTATGCTCATCTGTGAAATCCTCTGGCGTAAAAACACTTTCAAATGTTACATCATCAAGTAAAAAGCTTCCGCCCTTGATTAGATTTTCAGTTGTTTTTGACATTGCTTGTTCCCCCATTTTCCTGATTTTTTAAGCCTTACACTAATTCAAATACTCCCGCTGCACCCATTCCGCCGCCGATGCACATTGTGACAACTCCGAATTGCTCGCCGCGGCGCTTCATTTCGTGAATAAGGGAAAGGGTTAATTTTGCTCCTGTACAGCCAAGCGGATGACCGAGCGCAATTGCTCCTCCGTTGACATTCACTTTCTCTTCATCAATTCCAAGAGCTCTCATGACTTGTATAGACTGTGAAGCAAATGCTTCATTCAGTTCAAAGAGTCCAATATCAGACAGGCTTAAACCTGCAGCTTTCAGTGCACGAGGAATCGCTTCGATCGGACCGATTCCCATTACTTCAGGAGGTACTCCTCCTACTGCGAAGGATCTGAATTTCACGAGTGACTCCAGTCCAAGCGCATCCGCTTTTTCGCGGTCCATGACCATTACGGCAGCAGCACCGTCGCTCGTCTGCGAGGAATTTCCTGCTGTAACTGATCCTTTCACGTTGAATGCAGGTCTTAATGTTGATAGAATCTGCATAGTCGTTCCAGGACGGACACCCTCGTCTTTTGAGAACTGGAACGTTTTTTCGCGGAGCTTATGATCTGCTCCCACACTTCTATGTGTAACCTTTACAGGCACGATTTCATCGTCAAACTTGCCCTCTGCAATGGCTCTTGCCGCTTTTTCATGGCTTCTTACTGCAAAGGCATCCTGCTCCTCGCGGCTGACTCCGTATTTGACAGCTACCTGCTCTGCCGTGTGGCCCATTCCCATGTAATATTCAGGCGCACTTTCAGCAAGCAATGCATTCGGACGGACAACATGGCCCATCATCGGCACCATGCTCATTGATTCGGCTCCGCCTGCAATGGCTGTATCCGAGTGGCCAAGCATAATCTTCTCCGCTGCGTAAGCAATACTTTGAAGACCTGATGAACAATAGCGGTTGACAGTGATCGCCGGTACTGTATACGGCAAACCGGCAAGCGCGCCGATGTTACGTGCAAGGTTCAGCCCCTGCTCTGCTTCAGGCATCGCACATCCAATGATCAGATCATCAATATTTCCTTCATATCCGCCAGCACGCTTAAGTGTCTCTTTTACGACAAGCGCTCCAAGATCATCTGGTCTAACGGCTGCTAGTGACCCTTTTTTTGCTCTTCCGACAGGTGTTCTGGCACCTGCTACAATGACCGCTTCTCTCATGACAGTGCACCCTCCTAGTTACGTAATGGTTTTCCTTTTACAAGCATGTGCTGCATTCTTTGCTGAGATTTGCCTTCCTTCACGAGACTCAGGAACGCCTCTCTTTCAAGGTCAAGTAAGTACTGTTCATCTACTTCCGTGCCAAACGGCACTTTGCCTCCCGCAATGACATATGCGAGCTTTTGGGCAATTTTCAGATCATGCTCTGAAATATATCCTGACTGAAGCATGGATTGTGCTCCAAGAAGAAGGGCAGCATATCCCGTCTCGCCTACGACCGGTACATTTTTGCGCACAGGTGCCTTATAGCCGTTATCAGACAGCTGAAGAACTTTCTGCTTTGCATCATAAATGAGGTGATCCCCATTGAAGCTTACAGAATCTTTTTCATTCATAAAGAAATTTTCTTTTGCTTCAGCAGCAGAAGAAGAAACCTTAGCTGTTGCAATCGTTTCAAATACTTTATTGGCTACGTTCTGCAGATCGAAATCGACGCCTTTTGGAACGCTGTTAAGAAGTTTAATGTAAAGCTCTTTATTGCCTCCGCCGCCCGGAATCAGGCCTACACCGGCTTCAACAAGTCCCATGTACGTTTCGCTTGAGGCCTGAATGCTTGCAGACGGCAGACAGATTTCTGCTCCTCCGCCAAGTGACATGCCAAATGGAGCAGCAACGACCGGCTTTGGACTGTATTTGATTTTCATCATGGCCTGCTGGAAGTGGCGGACAACCATGTCAACTTCAAAATAGTTGTCATCCTGAGCTTCCATCAGGATCATGGCAAGGTTCGCACCGACACAGAAGTTTTTGCCCTGATTGCCGATGACAAGTCCTTTAAAGTTCTTTTCGACTTCATCCACCGCAAAATTGATCATCTGGATAATATCAAGCCCGATCGCGTTATTCGGTGAATGGAACTCAAGCAGCGCTACTCCGTCCCCAAGATCCACTAAACTTGCTCCGCTGTTTTTCTTGATGACCCCTTTTTTCTCTTTTAAGTCTTTAAGATTGATGACTTTTTCGTTCGTCTCAATGCGTCTGTAATCCCCGTCATGGTAATAGTAAGAAACGCCGTCTTCTTTTTTATAGAAGGAAGTGAAGCCTCTCCCAAGCATGTCTTTGATCCAGGCTGGAACTGTTTTTCCTTCTGCCTCCATCTTTTCGACGGATTTTGAAAGGCCGATGCTGTCCCATGTTTCAAATGGGCCATACTGCCATCCGAATCCCCATTTCATTGCTTCATCTATTGCAAGGATGTCATCTGCTATATCGCCGAGAAGTTCAGCAGAATAGAGAAGAGTAGGGCTTGTAATATTCCAAAGAAGCGTTCCTGCTCTGTCGCCTGAATAGATAAGCGCTTTCATTTTTGCTGCTGAACCCTTGATCTGTTTTGCAGCCTCGATGCTCTGAGCTTTCAGCTTCTTCCGTTCTTGATACTCCAGGGTCTCTGGATTCAGCTCGAGAATCTCTTTTCCTTCTTTTTTGAAGAATCCCTGGCCAGATTTGCTTCCGAGCCAGCCGTTCTCAAGCATCTTTTTCATAAATTCAGGAATGTCGAATACATCTTTCTCTTCGCCTTCCACCTGGTCATAAACGTTCTTTGCAACATGTGCAAAAGTATCAAGTCCTACAACATCAAGCGTTCTGAAAGTTGCGCTTTTTGGACGGCCGATAAGAGGACCTGTCACAGAATCCACTTCACCTACACTGTATCCGCCCTTTTGCAGTTCCTTAACCGTAACAAGGAGGCCGTAGGTTCCAATTCTGTTGGCAATGAAATTGGGAGTGTCCTTTGCTTCGACTACTCCTTTTCCAAGAACATCTTCCCCGAATGTTTTCATGAACGAGAGAATCTCCGGCGATGTTGCTTTTGTCGGGATGACCTCGAGCAATTTCAGATAGCGCGGCGGGTTGAAAAAGTGAGTTCCGAGGAAATGCTTACGGAAGTCATCAGAACGCCCCTCTGACATCGCTTCAACTGATATGCCTGATGTATTTGAGCTGACAATGCTGCCTTGTTTTCTATATTGATCTACTTGAGTAAAGACTTTTTGCTTCACTTCAAGATTTTCAACGACTACTTCAATAATCCAATCCGCTTCAGCGAGTCTGTGCATGTCATCTTCGAAGTTACCCGCTTCGATTAAAGCCAGATTTCCTTTTGCAGTAAGCGGTGCCGGCTTTTGCTTAAGAAGCTTTTGCACAGCTCCGGATGAGATGCGGTTTCTCACAGCTGCATCCTGCAGAGTCAGTCCCTTTTTCTCTTCGCCGTCTGTCAGCGTGCGCGGTACGATATCAAGCAATAGAACAGGGATTCCGATATTTGCCAAGTGTGCAGCAATGCCTGAACCCATGACTCCGGATCCGAGAACTGCGGCTTTTCTAATACGCTGGTTCATGAATGCTCCCCCTTTAGTCGCTTTGAATGAATGCTCATTCATTTTTTGGTGAAAAAAAATCCGGGAAATCTTCCCTCTATCTATTAATATAAAAGATTTAGAAAATTTGTTCAACACATTTACGAAAAATTCACATATTAATTTTTAAAAAGAACCATTTGTCCAACTCATTTGCCAAAAATACGGGCAGCTCCGATTACATGAAAAATGAACCCCCGGGAAAAATAAAACTGGGGAGGTGATCACTCATGGCAAGACTGAAGAAAGATCCATCCAATGCAGGGATTAGCGCTGCAAGTGTAAAGGGAAGCTCCGGGCCGACAAACGAAATGGCCGGCGGAGGGAAACGCTCAAGCACAAACCAGCAATATAAGAAAAAGAATATGGGACAGGAATAGGTGCTGGGGTCAGTCACGCCGTGCTTTAAAGCACAGCGGGACTGACCCCTATTTTTTAAACAGGCTTTTCAGGATAAACGCAGCGTTTGCAGGCCTTTCTGCCAGCCTCCTCATGAAATAACCGTACCAGTCTTTGCCGTACGGGACATAGATCCTCATTTTATAGCCCTCTTCTGCGAGTTCAGCCTGGCGCTCGGGGCGGATCCCGTACAGCATCTGAAACTCAAATCGGTCACTCGGAATGCTGTTTTCTTTTACAAATTGCTTTGTGAATTCAATGATGGCGTCATCATGGGTGGCAACAGCCGTATAATGGCCGTTTTGCATATGCATTTTTATAAGCTTTTTAAAGTTTTCATCTGTGTCTTTCTTGTTTGGAAAAGCGATATGCGGAGATTCCCTGTACGCTCCTTTTACTAATCGCAGGTTCGGATGATAAGCGCTCAGATCCTCCAGGTCTTTGGATGATCTGTATAAATAAGCCTGAATCACGGTGCCCAGATCATATTCCTTCTTGAGCTCTTTGAATAATTGGAGTGTCTTCCCGCACCTTGCATAGTCTTCCATATCGATTGTGACAAAGACTCCATGCTGTTTGGCGGCTTCCATAATCTTTTTCATGTTGGTGCAGACAATCTCATCAGAAAGATCAAGTCCCATTGACGTTAACTTCAGTGACAGTTGGGACTGAAGCTGTTCCCCCGCGATTGTTTCAATAGCCTTTATAGACTGCTCAGCCATTTCATTTGCCTCAATTTCGTTATCAACAAACTCCCCGAGATAATCAATTGTCACATCCAGATTTTTTTGATTGAGCTCTTTTATGACCTGTGCAGCCTGCCCAATCGTTTCTCCTGCCACAAAACGCGATGCGCCGAATCTCAGGCCGTAGCGCTTTGCGGCATTCGTCAGCCATTTGTTTTTTGATAAAAACAGGAAAAAATGACGGAATAAAAACTCCAACTGGCATACCCCTTCCGATATAAAATCTTACATAGGTGAACCTGTATAAAATCAGCAGCCTGAGGAACGATAAGGAAGAAAATGTCCAAGGAGGTTTTTCCATGCAACAACAGCAGAACACAGGCCAACAGCAAGGTATGATGCAGCAGCCGCCTGCCATGATCACAACAAAGGATCACCTTTACTTAACCGATATGCTTTCATGGAATTTGCTCGCCATGAAAAAAGCTCATTTTTTCGCTTCTCACTGCAGCGATCAGCAAATTAAAGCAGAGCTTGAAAAGACCGGAAAAATGCATGAAAAGCACTATACGGCCATTCTTAATCACTTAAATCCAAATCAGGAAGCAAGCTCAACACAGCTTCAATAGGAGGGGTGCAGCATGAACAACAGTCAAAATCAGAATAAGATCGGAAATCCTGAAACACAAGTTCCCAAAACCCCGCAGATGAACGACAGGGACTTCATTAACGAACTGCTTGCAACTGAAAAGTACATGACGGATTCCTACTCCACTGCGCTGAATGAAATGAGCAACGATGCTCTCTATCAGGATATTCAGGGGATCTTTAATGAAACACAAAATTGTCAGCGCGAGCTTTATAACATGATGTATAAGTACGGATGGTACAAACTCGAAGCTGCCGACACAACCAAAATCCAGCAGTCTCATCAGCAGTTTGCAGGCTATCTGCAGCAGCAGTCTCCTTATATTCAATAAATACAAAAAAAAGCAGCCGCCGGCTGCTTTTTTATCTGCACTTCTCAATAAATGTTTTAAATAGCTTATGCATGGCTTCATCCTCAGCGGCCATTTCTTCTGGATGCCACTGAACAGCTAATACATACCAGTCCTCATAAGTCCCCTCAAGCCCTTCTATAATTCCGTCCGGAGCGGTCGCAGTTGCAGAAAGCGTATCTGCTAGTCTGCCTACAGCCTGGTGATGCATGCTGTTAACTCTTACAGAATCCGTTCCGAAAATCCTTGCAAGTTCACTTCCCTGTGATACTTCAACCATATGAGTAGGGTCCGGTCTGTCTGCTGTTTGATAATGCTTGATCGGGTCTTCATACTGGCTTTCAATATCCTGCATGACTGTCCCGCCAAGCGCAGCGTTCAGCATAGCGATCCCTCTGCAAATGCCAAGCACGGGTTTTTTACTTTGCTCTGCATATTTCACAACAGACAGCTCCATTTGATCCCGCGCCCCGTTTGTTTTCCGGAGCATCGGGTCAGGGTCTTCCCCGTACGAGTGAGGATCAACGTCCTCTCCTCCGCTTAATATAAAACCATCACACTTCGAAGCAAGGGTCTTTGCAGCTTCGTCATCCACTAAAGGGATAACGACAGGGATGCCGCCCCCCTGTATGACGGAACCGATATATTTTTGGTGAACATGGACACTCGGAATGTCTCCATGGTCCACTACTGAACTTGTAATGCCAATAACCGGCTTAGACTGGTTCATCAAGTTTCACTCTCCTAATCTATGTTATTGGTCTATACCCTCACATAGTAAGTTTGAACCTGATTTTAAACTTGTCTTTTTGCAGAAAGAGCTTCCCATTCTTCTCTTAAAATGCCGACTCTTACTGAGTCGTAGTGTTTACCGTCCACTACCCTGCATTTTCTCATCCTTCCCTCAACGGTCATTCCGAGCTTTTCTCCAACCTTCATCATTCTGGCATTGCCTGACCAGGTTGTATATCCCGCTCTGACAATCGGCAGGGATTCAAACAGATGATCAATCCACATTCGAAAAGCTTCCGTACCGTAACCTCCGTTCCAATAAGCTGGGTCGTAGATGCCGATGCCCATTTCAAGCCACATGGACGGCTCATGTTCCCAGTAATAGCTGACGGTTCCAATGACCTTTTCATCTACAGTAATGGCCCAGTAGTCATCCAGTCCGACAATGCTTTCTTTCTGAGAGAGAAAATCAGCCAGAGTCAAGCTTTTATGTTCAAAATAAGGGGCGTCCCATTTTTTCCATTCAGGGTGTTCGTCTTTGTATTTTATTTCCCAAAGGTGAATAAGATCTCTGCTTTCAATAGGACGAATAATGGTTTTTTGCTGCTTCATTTCGTTTATCCTCCGTTTTGGGATGTGATTTCCATAAAATTCTTTTACTCTTTTAAACTATACCTTATAATGACAGAAACAGGGAAAATATGGAGGTTGTTAGATTAATGAGAAGTATTGCTTCCGCTCTAATCGTCTATTTTTCTTTAGTCGGAATTCTGTATGCATGCGGATATATATTTGACATTACCTGGCTTCAGTGGCAAAAAACAGTGTACGATCAGGCAGGAGGAGTGAAAACGGTTACAGGTTCAGTTATTCCTTTTTTCCTTTGTGCGCCAGTCTACTATTTCTTTTCAGGAAAAGACAGCGGCAGCGAGAGCGCATTAAAATAAAAAATCCCAGAGTTCTTTGAGTTTCTCTGAGATTACGTGCGTTTTTTATTCGTCTGGGACATGCGGTGCTGTTCATTCAGCTGTTTAATTTCAGAAATCAGTTCTTTCACCATTTCCTTCTCTTCCGGATACGTTTCGTTCCAGTGCTTGACCAGCGGCGGCATTGATTTTGCAATGTGCGAATAGAGCACCCACAATTTCACTTTTTCCTTGAGCTCAGGAGTTGCTTCCCCAAGGAGCAGCTCTGTGTACTTTTCAAGTAATCCGTCAAGCGGAGCATTCAACTCGTTCTGCACAAAAATCCCTCCATTATGTAAGGCAATGTTTCGGGCATGTGCTGCACCGGTCTCTCTTTTCAGATGTTAAATAATACAGGCAGCAGGTCTGTCTGATTCTCGCTCCATCTGAATGCTGTTCTCTAAATAACGATTGAAACGGGTTTCTCAATCCTTCGCCAAACAGAGAGCCGTCCGCCTTCCTTACCACATACTCATAATCTTCCTGTATTTGTTCTATCGTAACACACTCAGGTTTGTTTGCAAGGAGGGTTTCATACATCCAGACAATATAAAGGCCGATGTTTTCCCAAAGAATCATTTTAGAAATCTTTGCTTCTTTTGATACAGTCAGGACAAGCCTGCTCAGATGGTTTTTGAAAAGGCTGCGGAGAACTTCGTCCCTCCACTCCTCCCTCTTTTCTCCCGGTACGGAGCACTCAAGCTTCCGGAAATAAAAAGAAGGCAGCCACAACGGGTCTTCATCATCAGATTCCAGGCTCATATTTTCGGGATCTGTATTCAGACCTTTCTCAAAGACGGTCATTGAGTAAAGCGTAAGTGCTGCAAGAAAGGCATATCTTTTCACAAACAGGGACCCTGTCACATTTAATCTGTCAGAATGGATTTTATGCTTAACTGCATCTAAATAAGCAAGGAGAGCTGCAGGTTCAAATAAACCGGCTGATTCAACAGACAGATCCGATCCGCTTCTACTTGACCCGAGCCGAAACCTGGACAGGTCCTGAATCTCCTTTTCACTCAGAAAAACCGTCATGAAATAGCAGCCTCTTTAATGATGCATCGTCCTCTACCGTGTGGAATGCAAAGCGGTGTGCCAAAAAGCGGATCCATTGTGACTTCGCAGTTCATCTGGAAAACATCCTTAACAAGATTGCAGTTAATCACGTGCTCCGGGCGGCCTTCTGCATAGATTTTCTTATCTTTTATCGCCACGATATGATGGGCGTAGCGGCAGGCGAGATTGAGGTCATGAAGCACCATGACAATCGTTCTTTTTTCTTTTTCATTCAGCTCAAACAGCAGATCAAGGATCTCAATCTGGTGGGTCATATCAAGATAGGTCGTAGGCTCATCGAGCAGAATAATGTCTGTGTCCTGAGCAAGAGTCATCGCAATCCAGGCGCGCTGACGCTGGCCGCCTGAAAGAGAATCAACCGGACGTTCGGCAAATTCCAGCATTCCCGTAGATGCAAGTGCATCCATCACGGCTTTCTCATCCTTCTCTGTCCACTGTTTCAGCCAGTTCTGATAAGGATAGCGTCCCTGCTTCACAAGCTGAAGAACCGTCAGACCTTCAGGAGCAGCCGGACCCTGAGGCAAAATGGCAAGCTTTTTGGCCACTTCTTTTGTAGGAAGCTTTGCAATCGCCTCTCCCTCAAGAAGAACAGCCCCTTTTTCAGGTTTGAGCAGTCTCGCAATGGAACGGAGAAGAGTCGATTTTCCGCAGCCATTGCTGCCGATAAAGACGGAGATTTCTCCTTTTGGAATCGTGAGGTCAAGTTCATTGATGATCGTTGTATCCCCGTATGATAATGTGAGCGACTTCGTTTGAATAGCTGTCATAGTAGCCTCAGCTCCCTTTCGCATAAGAATGGGTTTAATTGTTTCTGCTTCTGTAAAGCAGATAAATAAAGTACGGAGCCCCGATTGCTGCGGTAAAAACGCCTGCAGGAATTTCAAGAGGGGCGAACAGTGTTCTTCCGATGAGATCTGCTGCCATTACAAGAACAGCACCTATCAGAGCTGATACAGGAAGGAGTGCTCCAAAGGAAGATCCGACAAGCCTTCTTGCAATATGCGGCGCGATCAGCCCCACAAAACCAATGCCTCCGGCAAATGCCACTGCGCTTCCTGTAAGTGCTGTTGCAATCAGCAGAAGAATGAACCGGTTTTTCTGCACTGAGCTGCCGACACCGGCTGCAAGCTCATCCCCAAGCTCCTGAATGTTGACGTTCCGGACAAAAATAAAGCTGATGATCACAAGCACTATGGTAACAGGCACCATCACTTTCACCTGTTCCCATGTTGCAGAGTACACCGTCCCGGTAATCCATATATTAGCCTGCGCTGCCCTGTATATCGGACCTTTGATCAGCAGCAGGGTTGTAAGTGACTGAGCAAGCATTGAAAGGCCAATTCCGACCAGAACCAGTCTAATCGAGGATGAACCGCCTCTCCAGGATAAAAGATAAACAAGCAAAGCAATAACGGTTGCCCCGATAAAAGCAGCGACAGGCATCCACTGAATTGGAACTGTCAGTGAATTGTTTTTATCACTGAAAAGCACCAGGAAAAGGACTATCGCGACAGATGCTCCGCCTGTAATCCCGATAATATCAGGGGATGCGAGCGGATTGCGGATAATGCCCTGCAGAATTCCCCCTGCTATGGCGAGAGATATGCCGACCATCAGCGCAATTAGAATCCGCGGCAGCCTGAACGAGTTTATGATGAGCTCATCCATTTCTGTGCCGAATCCGGCAAGCGTCTTCAGCACCTGCAGCGGTCCAATCCGCATATCCCCCATACCCGTGCTGAACAAAAACGTAAAAGACGTAACGGCAAGAAGGATTAAAAAAACAGCTAGTGCCTTCTTATCAATAAGAAACGAGATAAATCCTTTGCCGATTCTGAAAGATTGGTAGCTTTTCATTTTTGGAACCCCCTGCGTGCGATGTAGATGAAAAACGGCGTTCCGACAAGAGCCGTCATCACTCCAACCGGAACCTCTTCAGGCATCGCTGCAAATCTGGCTCCTATATCCGCTATCAGCAGCAGGACTGCACCAAGTACAGCGCAATACGGCAAGATCCAGCGGTGATCATTTCCAACCAAATAACGCGCTATATGAGGGATAACGATTCCGACAAATCCAACAGGTCCTGCAATGGCCACTGCACCGCCTGCAAGCAGTATAATAACAGCAGCTGTGACCAGTTTAACCGTCCCTGTCTTCTGTCCGAGACCTTTCGCCACATCTTCCCCCATCATGAGAAGGTTGATTTTAGACGCAAGAAAAACACAGATGAAAAAAGCGGCGGCTGTATAAGGCAGCACACTGTAGAGCAGCTCGAGCTTCCTTCCCTGAACAGAACCCGCAAGCCAGAACAGCACCTGATCAAGGGCAGCCTCATTGCTGACAAGAAATCCTTGAGTTAAAGAAGAAAACAAGGCGGCCATTGCAGCACCCGCAAGTGTGAGCTTCATCGGAGTAAGACCTTCACGCCCGAAGGAGCCTGCAAAGTAGACTGTAAACGCTGCAGCTGCAGCTCCGGCAAACGAAATCCATGTGAATGCCTGGAGAGACGTCACGCCGAATACGGACACGGCAATGACTACAAAAAAGCCAGCTCCTGCATTGATCCCGAAAACGCCTGGAGATGCGAGCGGATTTTTTGTAAGGGCCTGCATAAGTGCCCCTGCAACAGCAAGACTTGCTCCAACAACCGCAGCAACCAAGGCTCTCGGAAGGCGCACATTCTGAATAATAATATGTTCATTTGATCCATCAAAGCCTGTAAAAGCAGCAATCGCGGTCTGCCAGGAAGTTTGTGTATAACCGAGCACAACACTGGCACATGCACTTGCAATAAGAAGGATGACTCCAAGAACAAGTCCTCCCGATTTCATTAAATTAGATTGTAATAACATATTTATACCTCTTGATGTTAAACCATCCCAGGATTATTTTTTTCTACCGTTATTGTAACAAAATCAAATGATTTTGAAAATCATTTTCAATTAAATGTTGACAACGGAAATCAGAAAAATTAATATTTAACTTGTAAATGAAAATCATTATCAAATACAATACGGGGGTACGAAACATATGCAAGCTACATATCAAAAAGCATGGCTGGCACTGATTGCAATCGTTTTATCTGCAGTAATGCTTACAGCATGCGGCAATGGCGAAAAAGAAGAGGCAGCCGATACCGGCAGCAAAGATAAAGAAGGCGAATCTTATACAGTTGAACACGCAATGGGCACGACAGAAGTAAAGGGCAAGCCTGAAAAAGTGGTCATCCTTACAAATGAAGGAACTGAAGCATTGCTTGCACTTGGAGTAACTCCAGTGGGAGCCGTTAAATCATGGATTGGCGACCCTTGGTATGAGCATATTGCCGGTGACATGAAAGACGTTGAAGTAGTAGGAGACGAAAGTGCTCTTAATGTAGAAGCAATCGCAGCGCTTAAGCCTGATTTAATTATCGGAAACAAGCTGCGCCAGGAAGATCAGTATGAAAAACTAAGCAAAATCGCACCGACTGTTTTTTCAGAAACGCTGAAAGGACAATGGCAGGAAAACTTCAAATTCTACGCAAAAGCTCTTGACCGCGAGGAAGAAGGCAAAAAAGTTCTTGCCGACTACAATGCACGCATTGCTGAACTGAAAGAAAAAGGCGGAGAAAAGCTGAATCAGGACGTATCTGTCGTCCGTTTCATGGCTGGCGCTACCCGCATTTACAATAAAGACTCATTCTCAGGAGTCATTCTTGAGCAGCTTGGATTCACAAAACCTGCAAACCTTGAAAAAGTATTCTCTGATAACCCAAAGGACCTGTTCGCACGTGAGGTAACAAAGGAATTAATTCCTGAAATGGACGGAGATCTTCTCTTCTACTTCACATATAACCCGGCTGAATCAAAAGCCGATGCAGACAAACAGGTAGAAGAATGGACAAATGATCCTCTTTGGAAAAACCTGAATGCTGTTAAGGAGGGCAAAGCTTACCAGGTGAGCGATGCAATCTGGAATACATCAGGCGGAGTAAAATCAGCGAATCTTGTTCTTGATGATATTGAAAAGCTGGTTCTCGAAAACTAATCATTGTCTCCCACTTATCTTTAAATAGACCCTTTTAAACGAAAAAACGTCCTCCCATTCGGTGGACGTTTTTTCGTTTCTTCTATTGAATGACAGATTCTCTCGTTTCAGTAATCAACTCATAATATTTCAGTGCAAGCATCTTTTCATCTTTAACTGAGCGGTTCCAGCAAAGATCATTCCAGATTTCTGCAACAGCACTTTTCCTCGCGTCTCCGGACTCTGCATCCTTCTTGGCAATGACCGTAAGCAAAAGATCACACATGAGTGAGGACAGTTTTTTTGCATGCAGCTGCCAGGCGTCTTCATCCTGATTTTTCAAATAAGAGAGGAGCTCCCCGAGTTCCTTCACTCCCTTCATGACTTCAGGACTGTTTGCAGAATGGGAAAGAATCCATCCGGTAAACGATTCATGAACGGAAAACTTTCTGATCAGCCGAAGAACCTCATGCCCCAATATATTGGCTGTCCCCTCCCATACCGTCAGCACCTGCGAATCTCTCAGCAGCCTTGGAGTGACAAAATCCTCTATATACCCGTTTCCGCCGTGCATTTCTATGGCTTCATGCGAAAAGTGAATCGCTTCTTCAGCCGTTCTTGCCTTTAACAAGGCGATAAACAGCCTTGTCAGGGCTTTCTCCTCTTCTGTTGCAGTTTTTTCTCTTGCCGATTTTTCAAACAGCTCGATCATTTCAAAGCAGGCACTTGTCTGAACCTCCTGCTTGACGGCCATTTTGACAAGTGTTTCTTTAATCATCGGGGACTCTGTTAGCTTCTTGCCGAATGCTTCACGTTTATCGGCGTAGGACTTTGCTTCTACATAAGCTCTTCTCATAATGCCTGCGGATGCAATCGCGTTGCAGATTCTTGATAAATTAAGCGCTTCCATCATATAGTAAAACCCTTTAGAAGGATCTCCAATCAAGTAAGCTTGTGCGCCCGTCAGTTCAACTTCAGCAGAAGGGACAGCACGGACACCGAGCTTGTCCTTTAAACGCCTGACTGACAGGTGATTCAGCGTTCCGTCGTCTTTTCTCCAAGGTACAAGAAAGAGAGACAGCCCTTTCGTTCCCTGAGGGGCACCCTCCATTCTTGCCAATACAGCGGCAGCCCCGCAGGCACCGGCATTGCTTGCAAAATACTTTTCCCCATAAAGCCTGTACCCGTCATTTGTTTTCACTGCCTTAGTCTCATTAGCTCCTACATCTGAGCCTCCCTGCCGTTCTGTTAAAAAAGTCGCTCCTTCATACAGCTCTGTGTCGCCTGTTGAAATAAGATGAGGCAAGAACCTTGCTTTTACTTCATCATCTGCGTATTCATCGACAAGGTAAGCCGTCGCCATCGTCAGTGTGACCGGACAGTAAAAACCTGATTCCACCTGTGACAGCACATATCCGAGAGCATACGAGTAATGATAGGTTACTTTTCTGCCAAGCTCAGGCACCGGCTTATGCAAGTACCCGACAATTCCGGTCCCGTACGTTTCTTCAATCGTCTTTTTATAGCCCTCATTCAGCCATATTTCAGACGCATCGTTTCCGTATTTATCATAGCGGATCAGCTTCGGCTGTCCCTCCCTGTCTGTGTGTGCGGCACGCCTGTCAAATTCCCCGTAGCAGCGTTTATAAAAAGAAGAAAGACGGGTAATTGTATATTCATACAGTTCATGATCCATATACTTTTTCAAGTTAAACAGCAGATTTGCTTCCAATGATTGTGCACCCCGTTTCAGTAAATGCGTTCACTTCTTATTTTACTGAAAATTCAAATCTTTTACATATGTTTCTTCGTATTCTTTTAACAATCTTTGGAAAGCTATAGATAGAAAATTCGGGGCAGGAGGGAGTCAGACAAATGCTTCAGGCAGCACTTTGGGGAGCTTTTGCTGGTTCCTCTATTTTGCTGGGCGCATTGCTTGGCATTTATAAGGAAATCCCAAGGAGAATTCTTGGGTGGATAATGTCGTTTGGTACAGGTGTTTTAATAGGGGCAGCTTCCTTTGAACTTTTGAGGGAATCTGTAGATGATGGCGGCTTGATGACCGCATCAGCGGGATTTATCATTGGTTCGCTGACCTTTACCATCAGTGAACTGCTGATTACGAAAAAAGGGGGCAGCGACCGAAAACGCTCAGACAAAAATCCCGAGAATCATTCGGGAGTCTCGATTTTTATCGGCACGGTCATCGATGCCATACCCGAGTCCGTCATCATCGGAGTCAGCCTGCTTCAGGAAAATGCCGTCAGTTTCCTGATGGTCACAGCTGTTTTTATCAGCAATTTCCCGGAGGGACTTTCAAGCTCTGTGGGACTGCGCAAGGACGGGTATTCAAAAAAGAAAATCCTTCTCATGTGGCTCATCGTTCTTGTGCTGTCCTCTTTAAGTTCGTTTCTTGGATATACGCTCCTTCAGCAGGCAGGCCCTGCCGTCATAGCAGGAATAGGCGCCTTTGCCGCAGGGGGAATTATCGCTATGGTTGCTTCGACCATGATGCCTGAAGCGTTTGAAGAGGGCGGCCCGGTAGTAGGCTTTATTGCTTCCATTGGTGTACTGGCTTCATTAATCTTATCTAACTTGTAAAAGGGCCCCGCTTTTGCGGAGCCCTTTTCTCATCCTGTTAAAATGTCTTCATTTGGATATTTGATTTTTTCTTTCTTTGGTTTCGCCAATGAGAACAGAAGTGTAAGAGGCCCAACTTTTCCAATAAACATAATGATGATGATTACTTCTTTCCCAAGATCCGACAGGCTGCCGGTGATCCCCATCGATAACCCAACCGTTCCAAAGGCGGAAACGACTTCAAAGAGGATTTCTATAAATGAGGCTTTTTCTGACAGGGTCATAATAAAGATTGCTGTCAGTACAAACATCAAGCTTACCATCGCAATAGCCAGCGCCTTAAGAATAAACCTCGGATGGATGCTTCTTCTCCCGATTGTCAAATCTTCTTTTCCGCGCAGGAAGGTAATGGTCGCAAAGACAATAATGATCGCTGTCGTCAATTTAATCCCGCCCGCAGTCGATGCACTGCCGCCCCCGATAAACATGAGAATGATCATCAGAAAAAGAGTCGCTTCATCAAGGCTCGCCATATCGAGTGTGTTAAAACCTGCTGTTCTCGGAGAAACCGCCTGGAAATAGGAGGCAAGCAGCTTGCTTCCTGAAGACAGATTCCCGAGTGTTTCCGGATTGCTGTACTCCACGAAGAAGATAAAAAACATGGCAAACACATTTAAAACGAGCGTGCCGATCAGCATGATTCTTGTATGAAGAGAAAATTTGCTGAACTTCCGTTTTTTCCATATATCCAGGAGTACGGTAAACCCAATCCCCCCGATGATAAACAGGGAGGAAATAACGATATTGACCAAAGGATCATTTACATAGCGGATAATATTATCCGGCCACAGGGCAAATCCGGCATTATTAAAAGCTGATATGGAGTGAAAAAAGCTGTAGAAAAGACCTTTGGACCAGCCAAATTCTGGAACCCAGCGGATTGATAAAAAGACCATGGCAACAAATTCAATCAAGATGGAAAACAAAAACAAGTGTTTGACAAGATTGACCACTCCGCCAAGAGATGTTTGGTTAAGCGCATGCTGCATCACAAGACGTTCTTTTATCCCAATCTTCCTGCCAAGGACCATATAAATCAGGATGGCAAAAGACATAATACCAAGTCCGCCAAGCTGAATAAGGAGAGCGATAATGGTCTGCCCGAATGTAGTAAATGTGCTTCCCGGATCAACCGTAGCAAGACCTGTAACCGTCATGGCAGATGCTGCAATAAATAGGGCGTCAAGCCATCTGACAGACTCATGCGTAGCGAATGGCAATTTCAGAAGAACCGTTCCAAGCACAATGCCGGCTGCAAAAACGACGACAAGCAGCTGAGAAGGATTTAATCGTGTTAACCTCTGCATTCTTTTTCTGCTGAACACCTACATCCCCTCCTCCTCAAACCTTGAAATGTCTTTATTGCGTCCGATGACAAGCAGAATATCACCGCTTTTAATGAATTCTTCTGCAGGCGGGGAAACAATGATTTCTTCCTCCCGCTGAATCCCTACAATGTTGCAGCCGTATCTTGATCTGATATCCAGATCAATAAGCGTTTTCCTGTGGATTTTGGAGGTCGCCAAAAGCTCCGCCATACTGTAATCCTTTGAAAGTTCAATGTAATCAACCATTTTTTCAGAAAAGATATAATGCGCGATCCGCTTTGCCATATCGCGCTCGGGATGAATCACTTTGTCTGCTCCTATTTTGTCTAAAACTTTATGATGATAGTCATTTTGGGCTTTTGCCCAGACCTGCGGAATCTTCATTTCTTTCAAAAGCAGAGTAGTCAGGATGCTCCCTTCAATATCATCTCCAAAAGAAACAAAGGCATGATCCACATTCCGGACCCCCAGCTGCTTTAGTGTTGCTTCATCAATCGCATTTGCCTGCACAGCAAGAGTGGCATATTGAGAATAGTACTGCACCTTTTCATCATCTTTATCAACTGCCAGCACTTCAATTCCCATTTCATGAAATTCCTTTACAAGACTTCCTCCGAAACGTCCAAGCCCAAAAACCGCAAACTGCTTTCTCACCTGATTTTCCTTCTTTCAATCCATTAATTTTGCACACAAAAAAGACACAGAGGTTCCATGAACCACTGCGCCTGTTTTTTCAGACTGCAATATGTTTCATTTATCCTCTCTCAAGAACGCTTGCGAAGTTAGCTGTCGGATTCGGGCCATGAGAGTAGCCCTACCTGTAAAGGATTCACCCCGAGCTGCAGTCTGCAGCAAATTTGGGTCCCCCGCTCCTAATGGATTCAGCGATTTAAGAACATATGAATGTGAGTTATGAGAGTATCTTACTCCTGTTGGAATGGACAGTAAAGAGGCATATTCGGGCAAAAAGCTTTAATTTTACGTGTAAATCGTTTGGTTAAGCGCTTACATATGTGTTTTGCTGACTCTGGCTGTAAATTTTAGGGTTTCTCGGATATTGTACTAGTGAACTTTGATGCTGATATCTGAACCGCAGGAGGGACATGACTCGTTACCGCCGACTTTTGCCTTTTTTCTGCCGACTCCCGTGTTTTATCTACCGACTTTTGAACTTTCACTGCCAACTTCATCCATTTTACATCCAACTCTCTCTGCAGGCGGTTCCCACAGTATAACTTCGTTTTCCCTAGAAAAAGAAGGCATCTAAAGAGGGCTTCTGCCTGGCTAACGATCCAGCTCAGTTTTAGAACCAAATCTCCGTAAAATCAACAATCATACAGCGAATAAAAGGCCAGAATACCTCTTTTCTAGAAACCTTGTGACCGAGTTCAGCGTTCCGCTAGAAAAAGAGGTCATCTCAGAGGGCTCCAGTCCGGCTAACGATCCAAAGTCAGAGTCTAACAGTCCAAACTGCCTTGCTAATAAGCGAAATACCGGGTCTAACAATCCAAAACAAGCATCTAACAATCCGAGGTCAATTCAGAGCCGGATCCCCATCATTTACAGCAGGCAATCACTGCATCAAAAAAACCAGGCCGCCGCAGCAGACCTGGTTTCGATCTCTTTATAATTTTGCACGCTGCAATCTCAAGGCATTCAGTACGACTGATACGGAACTGAAGGCCATGGCTGCTCCGGCAAGCCATGGTGCAAGCAGCCCTGCCGCTGCCACTGGAATGCCAAGCGTATTATACCCAAAAGCCCAAAAGAGGTTCTGCTTAATGTTGCGGATGGTCAGCTTGCTCATGTAGATGGCATCCGCAATGCTGTTTAAATCGCCTCTCATCAGCGTAATATCTGCCGCTTCCATGGCGATGTCCGTTCCTGTGCCGATTGCCATGCCTGTGTCTGCAGCAGCAAGGGCGGGAGCATCGTTAATGCCGTCCCCAACCATCGCCACTTTTTTCCCGGCCTTCTGAAGGTTTATCACTTCTTCTGCTTTTCCTTCAGGAAGCACTTCAGCAATGACATGCTCAATGCCCGCAGCTTTTGCGATTGCCTGCGCTGTCCGTTCGTTGTCGCCGGTCATCATGATGACGTCGAGTCCCATCTGCTTTAAGCGTTCAACCGCTGCTTTAGATGTCTCTTTAATCGTATCCGCTACAGCGATCAAGCCCGCCAGTTCTCCGTCAATTGCTGCAAGCATAGCCGTTTTCCCGTCAGCTTCCAGGCGTTCTTTTTCTGAAAGAGCTGCTTGCGCGTCAACTCCGTATTTATCCATAAGGCGTATGGTGCCAATCAGCACTTCATGGCCTGCTGCCTCAGCTTTAATACCAAAGCCAGGTACAGCTTCAAACTTGCTTGCTTCTGCGAGCTCGACGCCTTTCTCTCTTGCTCCGGCGACAATGGCCTGGGCGAGAGGATGCTCAGACTGATTTTCTGCTGCAGCGACCAGCTTCAGGACAGTCTCTTCATCACGGTCACCATAGAGAATCACATCCGTTAATTCCGGTTCCCCTTTTGTCACAGTACCGGTTTTATCTAAAACAACCGTATCCACAAGGTGTGCCGTCTCCAGGTGTTCTCCGCCTTTAAAAAGAATACCCGCTTCAGCAGCGCGCCCGGAACCTGCCATGATGGAGGTAGGCGTAGCAAGGCCCAGTGCACATGGACATGCGATGACAAGCACCGCAATCATTTTTTCAAGCGCTCCTGCAAAGTTTCCCTGGTCAACCCATAAGATCCAAATCAGGAACGTTAGAACGGCAATCCCGACAACGATCGGAACGAATATGCCTGAAATTTGATCAGCGAGACGCTGAATCGGCGCTTTTGACGTTTGTGCCTGCTCAACCACTTTAATGATTTGTGCAAGCGCTGAATCCTTGCCGACTTTCGTTGCTTTCACCTTAACGAAGCCATTTTTATTAATGGTTGCTCCATAGACTTGATCACCAGGTGATTTATCGGCAGGAATGCTTTCACCTGTCAGCATGGATTCATCAAATGCTGAGATCCCCTCTATAATTTCACCATCAACCGGCACTTTTTCTCCCGGTTTAATTAACACGGTGTCTCCTGCTGCAACTTCTTCAAGAGGCACCTCAAGTTCGGTGCCGTTCCTGATCACCCTTGCTGTTTTTGCCTGAAGTCCCATCAGTTTTTTTATGGCTTCTGACGATCTTCCTTTTGCTTTAACCTCAAACAGCTTTCCGAGCAGAATCAGGGTAATCAGCACAGCACTCGTTTCAAAATACAGCTCCGGCATATGACCGGCATGCCCGATGGACTCTATTGTCAAATAGAGACTGTAGAAATAGGCAGCTGATGTTCCAAGTGCAACAAGAACGTCCATGTTGGCACTCTTATTTTTAAGTGCTTTGTAGGCGCCAATGTAAAACTGGCCTCCAATTATAAATTGAACCGGAGTTGCGAGAATCAGCTGAAACCAGGGATTCATAAACAGTTCCGGCACATACATCCATGAGGTGAAGGAGAAATGACCGACCATTGACCAGAGCAGGGGAATTGAAAGGATGGCCGATAATATAAATTTTCTCTGCTGCTTCCCAATCTCTTTTTGCTTGCGGTCTGCTGTATCTTCATGGCCCTTCTCTGCTTTGACACTTGCTCCATACCCCAGTTTTTCAATCCGCTTGATCATATCCTGAGGTGTAATAACAGAAGGGCTGTATTCAACCGAACCTGTTTCAAGAGCTAAGTTAACGGTTGCTTTTGATACGCCTTCGAGCTTGTTCAGTCCTTTTTCAATTCTTGCCGAACAAGCTGCACACGTCATTCCGCTAATACTGAATTCAGCTTTTTCAAGACTGACTCCGTATCCCAGATCCTCTACCTTTTGATGAATGGCTGCGCTGTTCGTTTTTCCCTGATCGAATGTGACGGAAGCTTTCTCGAGAGCGAGGTTCACTGTTGCCTGCTCAACTCCCTCAATCTTATTCAGGCCTCTTTCAATTCTGTTTGAACAGGCTGCACACGTCATTCCGGTTATTTGAAAATTGGTTTCTTTGAGATTGCTCATTTAGAGTCCCTCCATATACCACATAGGGGTATATATTTCTAAAAAAGAAAACGTGCGGTTTAGCACGGTTTCTCTGGTTAAAATAAAGCGATTGCGCTTTTCTCATTGTCCAGCTCCATCGCCTAACTCCTCGGCCAGAACGGCTCCGCCAAAAAAAGCAAACCCGGCTTTTTCCGGCGGATCCTTTTCTGCCCTTCGGAGCTGACCAAGGCGATTCCGCTTTTCGTTTTATTCCACCTCATACCCCTGATCATCAATAGCTTCTTTGATGGCAGCCAGGTTCACTTTTTCCGGGTTGTACTCGACAGCTACTGTGCCTTCGTTAAGATTGACTTTTACTGATGTGACACCGTTTAGTTCACCCACGCCGCCTTCTACTGCTTTCACACAATGGTTGCATGACATTCCCTGTACATTCAATGTTGCGTTTTCCATATTGTATCTCCCCTTTTGTTTTATTTCATTAGACGTTTAACAGTTACAAGTACTTCATCGATGACTTCAAGATCACCATCCTGGATGCGTTCGACCAGACAGCTTTTCATGTGGCCTTCAAGAAGAATTTTGCTGACGGAATTCAGGGCAGATTGTACAGCAGCTATTTGAGTCAGAACATCATCACAATAGGTATCCTTATCAATCAGCCCTTTTACTCCCCGAATCTGGCCTTCTATTCTGTTCAGCCGTGTCACTAAATTCTTTTTAGTTGTTTCCGAATGATGGCTCTTTCGGTCTGTTCCTGGAACATGACAGCTTTCAGGTTCATTTGCGTGATCAACCATGTCATGCACCTCCTTGATTTAAATTTACCATACCCCCCTACCCTATGTAAAGGAAAAAACCGCCTATTTTTTTTCGTCTGTCCACTTGTAGCCTGCACCCCATACCGTTTGAAGGTGTTCTTCAACCGGAAAGCCTGTTTTTCTAAGTTTGTCCCGGATATGTCTCACGTGAGAATCGACCGTTCTGCCGTCTGTATCTGCCTCATATCCCCATACTGCCGTAATCAGGTGGTCCCGGTCAAACACCCTGTTCCGGTTTTGCAGAAAAAGACCGGCCAGTCGAAATTCTTTTGGGGTAAAAGGAATTGTTTTCTCTCGGTAAACAGCTTCCTGCTTATTTTCATCCCACTTTAATCCCCTGAATTCAATTGCAGGGTTGTTTCGCGTTCTTCTTAGAATGGCTTCAATTCTTGCAAGCAATTCGGATTCATCAAACGGTTTCGTCAGATAGTCATCCGCACCGGCCCTGAGTCCTTTTACAATATCCGCCTTATGATCCCGGGCGGTGACCATAATAATCGGAATATCTGAAAACAGCCTGATCTCCCTGCAGATCTCAAAACCGCTTTTATCCGGCATCATGATATCTAAAATCACCAGAGCAGGGTTTTCACTTGCGATCAAGTCTGCCGCTTCATTGCCGTCGGTGCTTTTCACGCAGGAATAGCCTGCAGGCACAAGATAAAGCTCCAGCAGATTAAGCATCAGCTGTTCATCATCTATCAAAAGTATTTTTTTCATGCTTTTGACTCCTTTTGAAACTCAATGATAATAGAAGTTCCTTTTCCAAGACTGCTCTCTGCACGGACTGTGCCTCCCGCAGCCTCCACAATTTCTTTTACGATGGCCAAACCAAGACCTGTCCCTCCGCTGTGGCGCGACCTCGACTTGTCTACTCTGTAGAGCCTGTCAAAGACATGCGGCAGGTCTTTCTCAGGTATCCCGATCCCCTCATCAGAAAAGGCAATCTTCACGGAATGATGCTCTTCCCGGACTTTGACTGTAATGGCTGAATTCTCCTCCGAATAGCGGATGGCGTTGTCTAAAATATTCAAAGTAACTTGCTCAAACCTTGCCAGGTCAATAAAAAGATAGACCTTATCTTCCGGAAAGTCCTCTACAACCTCCATTTTTTTGTCTGCCAGAACGGCCTGAACCTGTTCAACTGTTTTTCGGAGGAATGACCGTATCTCCGTTTTCTCTTTTTCAATGTGAAAGGACAGCTGATCCATTCTTGCCAGTTCGAACAGATCCTCCACTAATCTTGACAGGCTGGATGTTTGCTCGCTTAATATTGTCAAATAGTTCGATCGCTCAGCAGGAGGAAGCTCCGGTCTTTTTGCCACATCAGCATATCCCTTAATATACGTGAGGGGGGTACGCAATTCATGAGCAATGCTTGCCAAAAATTCGTTTCTTTCCTGTTTCAGGTGCTCAAGATCACTTGCCAGCTTTTGAATGGAGGCACCAAGCTCGCCAAGCTCATCGTTTCTGTGCATTTGCAGCTTAACCGTAAAATCCCCTGCACTTAACCGCTCCGTTGCCTCTTTCATCTTGAGCATGGGCTTTGTCACAATTCTTGATAAAAAGAAAACGGCTATAATCGTCAGCAGCACAGAAACAGTGCCGATAAAAAGGAAATGGTCGTTCAGCCTTGAGATCATGGATTGGATGGAATCTGTCCCTTTAAACATATAGACATATCCTTTTACCTTTTCCCCGTCGCGGACGGGGCTTGCCGTCCATATATAAGGACTGTTTTTCCAGTCTTCCCCCGATGCCGAAGGTTCCATTAATGCCTTTTCCATATCAGAATTGAGATCAGCAGATCCATAGAGAACGGTTTTATCCGCTGCTGTCAGCAAAACGTCCGTATCAGCCTCAGATTCCATGAGAACCACATGCTCCATTGTTGTTTCATCCCCGTGTTTCTCAAGGACATCACGATGGCTGTCCCCCCTGATTTGCAGGGCAGTCAGCTCTTCTTCTACACGTGTATTTACAAGATTTCTGTATAAAAAGAGAAAAAGACAGGTCTCTACTATTAAGATAATGATAAAAAACAATAATCCAATTTTAATGGCAAGCTTGTTCACGGTGAATCCCCTTATTATTCTTATTTCTTTTACCATACCAGAAAAATGTGCATAATTTGTGCAAGCGGGCTAAAAAAGCATACACAAAAAGCGGCCCCAAAGGCCGCTTTCTGTATTAAACCATTTTCTCATCAATTTCAGGAATCTTATATTCTCCATGTTTCTTTTCCGTTTCAGCAACAATAACAGCACATGCTGCATCTCCAGTGATGTTAACGGCTGTACGCGCCATATCAAGAAGACGGTCAATACCGATGATCAAGGCGATACCCGCTACTGGAAGACCGACAGAGTTCAGTACCATGGCAAGCAGGATTAGTCCTACTCCCGGCACACCGGCAGTACCGATTGATGCAAGAACAGCTGTCAGAACGACCGTAATCATTTGAGTGATTGTAAGGTCGATACCGTAAACCTGCGCAATAAAGATTGTCGCTACACCTTGCATGATTGCTGTTCCATCCATGTTGATTGTTGCGCCAAGCGGTTGAACGAAGCTTGAGATCGGCTCAGGAACTTTCAGGCGTTTTTGGGCTGTTTCCATAGATACAGGAAGTGTTGCATTACTGCTTGACGTACTGAAGGCAACTGCCATTGCCGGCGAGAAGTTTTTGAAAAATGCCACCGGACTTTGTTTTGCAAGGAAGAAGATGGCCGATCCATATGTGACAACGGCATGAATCACAAGGGCAAGAATAACGACTCCCATGTAGAGACCCATTGCCTTCAGAGCATCGAGTCCCTGGCTGCCGACTGCCGCTGCGATTAAACCAAATGTGCCGTATGGAGCGAATTTCATTACAAGATTGACAAGGTACATCATTAAGTCATTGCCCTGCTCAACAAATCTCAGCAAAGCACTTGCCTTTTTACCAAGGAATGTAATACCAAGACCTACAAAGATTGAGAAAACGATAATCTGAAGCATATTGCCGTCAGCAAAAGCCTTAACAGGGTTTGTTGGAATCATGTTCAGCAGTGTTTCCGCTACAGAAGGGGCTTCCTTCGCTTCGTACTCTGCAGAAGATGTATCAAATTCCCCGAAGTTCCCCGGCTGAATCGTAAGGGCAAGAACCAGTCCGATGACAATGGCGAGTGCGGTTGTTCCAAGAAAGAATGTTACAGTTTTAACACCGATTCTCCCAAGCTTCTTCGGATCACCGAGCCCGGCTACCCCAAGAGTAATAGAGAAGAAGACAATCGGCACAACAAGCATGTTAATTAAGTTCAAGAAGATTTTTCCAAGCGGCGTAAACAGGAATGTATCCAGCTGCTTAAATAAATCCGGGGCGGTAATATTGAGGATTAATCCTACAATTGCACCCAGAATGAGACCAATGATGATTTTCGTTGCTAGTTTCATAGACAACCTCCGTAAAATAGAATAATAAAAAGCTAGTTATTTATTCCCAGTTTAACGGGATGGAGAAACATGATTGTGAGAGTTTTTTAAAAAATACAAAAAAACCACAGGAGGAACCCATGGTTTGCATTCGTCAATTTGAATAATTATGACTTTTCACAGTTGAGTCTCTCCAGCGCAAGCGAGGTTAGCTGTCGGATTCGGACGAAGAGCTGTCCTACCTCAAAACTACAAGGATTCACCCCCAGTGCATGCGCACTTACTCGGGTCCCCCGCTCCTGTTAAGGATTAAGCGTATATTTATTAAGTTATACTACTATTCTAAATAATAGTTTGTCTTTTGGCAAACATCAAAATTTGCCTTTAGTTGGATTTAAGCATAAAATTTAGCAGAAATCGCGATAAATTAAGGAGTTTTCCCATGAAAAGATGGATCAAAAATTTTTTTCTGATAGCCGTGGCAGTACTTGTACTTGCGTTTGCAGGCTTTTTCATATGGTCACAGCAGACATATAAAGCAACTGAAGACCTTTACAACTCGACCAATATTCAAAAGGAAAACACAGCAGACGGCTATTTGCTTTTTGAACCGGTGAATCAGAAGACAAATACGGGCATTATTTTTTATCCCGGAGCAAAGGTCGAGCCTGAAGCTTACGCCTATCTTGCCGAGCAGCTTGCTCAGCGGGGATATACAGCGGCGATTGTCAAAATGCCTTTTAACCTGGCGATTGCCGGCATCAATAAAGCCGGGAATGTAATTAAAGACAATCCGGAAATCACAAAATGGTATCTGGGAGGGCACTCACTTGGGGGAGCTTCAGCATCGATCTATGCCTATGACCACCAGGATACAATAAAAGGACTGTTCCTTATGGCTGCCTATCCCACAGATTCCAGTGATTTTTCCGGGACTGATTTTCCGATTTTGACAATTTACGGAGAGAAAGACGGTTTGGCCACTCTTGATGATATCAGGGAGAAAAAACACCTGCTTTCAGAGGATACATTTTTCTATCAAATTAAAGGCGGAAATCATGCGCAGTTCGGCATTTACGGCAATCAAAAAGGCGATAATGAAGCGGACATCAACGTTTATATTCAGCAGGACCTTATTGTTAATACAATCGACAGATGGATCATCATGAATCAATAAGTTTTAAACAAAAAAACTGCACCCCTTCAAATAGCTTAAGGGTGCAGTATCTTATAATTATTTTACTGCCTCAAGAAACTCCTCTGCATCCTGAACTATAAGAGCCACTGCGTCTTTCCAGAAATCCTCTTTTGTCAGATCAGCGCCAAGATGCTTCATGGCAAGATCTTCAACCTGCATCGAGCCTGTATCTTTAAGCAAGGCAATGTATTTCTGCTCAAAAGCAGCTCCTTCCTCAAGCGCTTTTGCATAGATTCCAAGCGAGAACAAGTAACCGAATGTATACGGGAAGTTATAGAATGGAACGCCCGTAATATGAAAGTGGAGCTTTGATGCCCAGAAGTGCGGGTGATACTCGCCTAATGAATCACAATAGGCTTCTTTCTGAGCGTCTTCCATCAGCTCGCTGATTCTCTCGGCACTCACCATTCCTTTTTTACGCTCTTCATAGAACGCATTTTCGAAAATAAAGCGGCCATGTATGTTCATCAGAAGCGCCACACTGCGCTGAACTTTATCTTCAAGCAGAACAAGGCGCTCTTCTTCCGTTTTTGCTTTTTTCACTGAAGCATCCGCCACAATCATCTCGGCAAAAGTCGAAGCCGTTTCCGCCACATTCATCGCATAGCTGCGGTTCAGCGGATGAACGCCTGCCATTGCATGCTGGTGAAACGCATGACCAAGCTCATGGGCAAGAGTTGCAATGTTAGAAGGCGTCCCTGAGAACGTCATAAAAATGCGGGACTGATCGCTTTCCGGAAAGCTTGTGCAAAATCCGCCCGGCGCCTTTCCCTGTCTGTCTTCAGCTTCAATCCAGCGGTCTTCAAAGGCTTTTTTCGTAAAAGAGGTAAGCTCCTCCCCGAAGTTTGAGAACTGATCAAGAATAAACTCTGCTCCCTCCTGGTAGGAAACCTTCGACTCTTTGCCGCCGATCGGCGCATCAAGATCATACCAGCTGAGTTTTTCCACCCCAAGAAGCTCTGCTTTTCTTTTTAAATACTTCACTAGAGACTGCTTGTTTTCAGAAATAACCTTCCACATCACATCAAGCGTTTCCCGCTTCATCCGGTTGATTTCAAGCGGCTCGCTGAGCACATCGTTCCAGCCGCGCTTTTCGTAGACATTCAGCCTGAAGCCCGCAAGATGATTCAGCGTCTGTGCAAATAAATCCGCTTTGCTTCCCCATGCTTTTTCCCACTCTTCAAATACAGCCTTGCGGACTTCACGATCCCCGCTTGAGAATTTATTGGCTGCCTGGCCAACTGAAAGTTCTTTTATTTCTCCATCTTCTCTAAATGGAATTTTCACTGTTGAGACGAGCGTGTCATAAAATTGTCCCCACGCATGATATCCATCAACAGAAAGAGCATTAATCAGCGTTTCCTGCTCCATCGGCAGTTTATTCTTCGCTTTGTTTCTGCGTTCAGTAAGCACATAGCTAAGGTCAGCAAGACTTTCCGTCAAAATAAGCTCTTCCCAGACTCCATCCTCCACTTTTACAAGCTTTTGATCAAGGCTTGCGAGTGCATTCTGAAAGTGGGAGCTGAGCTGCGTTACTTTCCCTCTCAGAACAGCAGCGTGTTTGTCCTCTGTATCCTGAGCCTGCAGGCAGCCAACAAAAGCACCCGCCTGTCTAATTCTTTTAGCAATCCCCTGGAATGAGTCAAGGATTTCATTAAGGTAAACGTGATCCTCTTTTGAGCTTGGCACAACCAGCTGATCTGCCTCTGCCTGAAATAATGGAACGTCCTTTTCAAGCTCTTCTAAGTGACGCTTAAAACTTTCAGACTTGCTGCCTCCTTCAAAAAATACATCCAAATTCCATGTTTCTGCATATGTAGCGGCTTTCATAAGTTTACCCCCCATTAAGTATTTCGCTGCACTAAATAAACTGACAGGTCTATTATATAACATCGGCTTGAATTTTTGTATAATTCTTACTCTTTTCAAATACAAAAAAAACAGCCTGCAGGCTGTTTTTAGTTACTTCACCGATTTATCTGATTTTACCTCATCGTCATCCATTAAACCTTTTGTTGCATTTTTGAATTCTCTCAGTGTTTTGCCTGCAGCTTTGCCCAGCTCCGGAAGTTTTTTCGGTCCGAAAAGCAGGAGTGCCACAAACACAATCAACATGATTTCGCCGAATCCCAAGTTCATCATGTAACCTTCTTCCATGTCATATTTTCATAAAAATAGAAAGAAAACGCTATCTTTGTAAATTATAGTAGATTCCTGTGTACAATGCAAAGTGAAGTTTTGGTGACAATTATTTCAAGATATCATGCAATTATTGCTATATGGTATATCTCGTTGACAAACTTATTTCTCCCTGCTAAATTAATTCTATTAAAATAACATTAAAAAATCCTCACGACATCTCAGTGAGGTAGAGGTTGCGCGATTGGAAGAGTAGCATGCATGAGGCCGGTGGGGCTGATGAACGCATGACGAAAGGCCTTCGCGCCGAAGTGTATAACAGCCACACTGTTATACGCTGGGACGGCATTAAACAGGTGCCGGACTGCCGCAGATTTTTCTGCGGAGTGCTATCTGGAGATGATCGTGAGTTTTTGCGTACTGTGGCGCACGGACTTTTCCGTGCGTCTTTTTGTTTGTTTTTATTAAGAATGACACAGACTGATCATAAGGTATGTGTTCCATAGGAGGTTTCACATTTTGAAACAGAAAAAATGGGGTTTCTGGCTGTTAACAGCCTTTGTTGTAGGAAATATGGTCGGTTCGGGTATTTTCATGCTTCCGAGCACACTTGCACAAACGGCAAGTCCTCTCGGTGTAACGAGCGCCTGGCTTGTCACTGGATTCGGCGTTCTGATGATTGCTCTTGTTTTCGGCAATCTTTCTATCCGCAGACCCGATTTGACGGCAGGTCCTCAAAGCTATGCGAAAGCCCTTTTTGATTCTCCTAAGAAAGGAAATGTCGCAGGCTTCAGTATGGTCTGGGGCTACTGGGTCGCGAACTGGATCAGCAATGTTGCCATTATCACCAGCTTTGCCGGCTACTTATCTTCCTTTTTCCCGATTATGTCGGACAAATCTGTTCTTTTTACAATAGGCTCACAGGACGTTCAGCTTGGGAGAGCAGTAACGTTTGCTGTCTGTACCATTCTGCTTTGGGGCACTCATTCCATTCTTGTCACAAACATGACAGGTGCAGGGAAGCTTAATTTTGCTGCTACCGCTTCTAAAGTCATTGGATTTATGCTGTTTATCATTGCCGGATTATTTGCACTTGAAACTGCCGCGTTCGGCGAATTTTATTTCCCGGTTGAAACAGACAGCGGCAGTACCCTCGGACTGACAAGTCAAATTCAATTCGCCGCGATCTCAACTTTATGGGCGTTTGTCGGAGTAGAATCTGCCGTGATATTATCAGGACGCGCATCCTCACAGAGAGATGTGAAAAAAGCAACTATTACCGGCTTAATCATTGCCGTTTTCATCTATTTGATTATCACACTTATAACCATGGCTGTTCTTCCGCATGACCAGCTGCAGACCTCCGACAAACCGTTCGTCGATGTGCTCTCCGTTATTTTAGGAGATGCAGGAGCGAATGCAATGGCTCTGCTCGCCGTTGTGTCCCTGTTCGGTTCCACCATCGGCTGGATTCTGCTTTCTTCTGAAGTGCCGTATCAGGCTGCGAAGTCAGGCATCTTCCCGGCATTCTTTGCAAAGACCAATAAAAAAGGCAGTCCTAAAAATGCCCTGCTGATAACGAATTTAATGTCGCAGATCTTTATTTTTTCAACGATTTCAGGGACCATCAGCGAAGCATATACGTTCCTGACAACGTCAGCTACACTTGCTTATCTTTTCCCGTACCTTGTCTCCTCCATCTTCTTCCTGAAGCTGATCGCTAAAGGAGAAACGTATGATCTGGTAAAGGGTTCACGTGTAAAAGACGGGATCATCGCGTTCATTGCCTGCTTGTACTCTGTCTGGGTGATCGTCACCGGAACAGCGGACCTTAAAACATTTGCTCTGGGCGTAGGCCTTTTCCTTGCAGGCTTTGTGATCTATCCTTTCCTTGTAAAGTACATGAAAAAAGAAGAATCTGCCTCTGCTTAACCAAAAGGGCTGCATCCATTATGCAGCCTTTTTAATTTGCTGCCGGAGCAAACATCTGGCTTGCACAATACTCAATGATTTCCCTCCTTCTTATGATTCCAATGAAGATTCCTTTGTCATCAGTCACTGGCACAAAATTCTGTTCCATGGCCCTTGTAATAATATGTTCCATCTCAGCCTGAATGGAAATGGGCTCGTTTTTGCGGTGAAAAGGGATTTCCGTCAGCCGGATGTTTTCTGTGTTATGAAAATTCAGGTTTGGGGTATTTTTCAGCTTCCAGAGCAGATCTCCCTCTGTCAGCGTCGTGACATATTTCCCTTCTTGATCAAGCAGAGGGACCGCTGAATAGCGGTGGTATTCCATCTTTTCAAGCGCCTGACGCATCGTCGACTGGATAGGCAAATAGACAACTTCCTTTTTTGGAATCAGGAAAAAAGCAATATTCATTTCTTAAAAGTCCTCTCTATATTTTTCCATCTGACACAATGTGAATATCAATGTTTTCTGTTTTTCTCATAATTGTATTTACGATAGACCCTTTTCGGATTTCCTCCCATCTTGTTCTTGCTGACTGCCCCAGCAGAATTTGAGTCACATGGTATTTCGTTGCTGTTTCTATGATGATGTCTGCAGGTTTACGGTTCCTCTCATGCTCAAGCAAAAAGACCGCATTGAATTGAGAGGACAGCAGCTTCCACCTTTCCATTTTTTCTCTCATCTCCTGGGTAAATGATTCTTCCGGTAATTTTGCTGCATGGAGGATAAAAAGCTGTGCACGGAGCCGGTTCGCCATCCTCCAGCCTCTTCTGATGAGTTTTTCGGCTGTAGGGCCGTATCCCACGCAGACAAGTATTTTTTCATGTACGCCTATGGGACCATATGAAAGGTTTCCGCTGATCTGCTCCATTTTTTCATCTACATCGTCCGCCACTTCTCTAAGGGCGAGCTCCCTTAAAGCAGAAAGATTGGGAACGGTAAAGAAATGGGAGAGACTTTGCTCTATCTTGTCAGAGCCGTAAATTTTACCTTCTGACATTCTTTTTCTCAGCGTTTCAGGCGTCACATCAATCAGCTGGATTTCGCTTGCTCTTTGAACAAACAAATCAGGCACGCGTTCGCGCACCGCTACTCTCGTAATTTGCTGAACAATATCATGGACACTTTCCAGATGCTGAATATTGACGGCGGACATGACATGGATGCCTGCTTCCAGTATTTCTTCTACATCCATATACCTTTTAAGATTTTTAGAGCCTGGTATATTGGTGTGGGCAAGCTCGTCAATAATAACAACCGCCGGCTTTCTTTCAATAATGGCCTCCACATGCAGTTCTCTGAAAATGCTTCCCTTATATTTCATCTCTTTAAGCGGGATGACTTCAAGGTCTTTTATCAGATCCTCTGTTTCTCTTCTTCCATGACATTCAATCAGACCGATGACGGCATCAATGCCTTCAAGCTTTAAATCATGGGCATCCTGAAGCATTTTATACGATTTTCCAACCCCTGGGGCAGCTCCCACATAAAGCTTCAGTTTGCCCCGGTTCATTTCTGCAATTTCATCAAGCAGCTCCTGCGGGGTTTTTCGCCTGAAATATGGATGGTTTTCCGTCATATTTTCACCTCCTCTATGATAAGCGCGTCAGCTGTTTACAAACATCCAGCCTCAGCTTAATCGGCAGCTGAGGCGGATCTTATTTATTGTTTCATCATGTTTTTTATGTCCAGATTCAATTTAAGAACATTCACTCTTTCTTCTCCAAACAGTCCAAGTTCCCTTCCCTGCACATGTTTTTCAATCAGTTTTTCAAGTTCAGCTTTGTTAATTCCTGTTTCTTCTGAAACCCGATCGAGCTGCACGTAGGCTGCTTTTGGACTAATATGCGGATCAAGACCTGAGCCTGAATTTGTCAGCAGGTCATTCGGTACATCGCTGATTTTCGTTTCAGGATTGTTTTTTTTCCACTCTATTATTGATTCCTTCGTGCGATTCAGCATATCCTCATTGGATGGTGCATAGTTGTTGGAGCCTGATCCTGCACCGCTGTATTCAATGCTTGAGACTCTTCCGTGGAAATAGCCTTCTTCTGTAAAAGTCTGTCCCATCAGCTCAGAACCTATCACCTTATCATTCTCATCATAAATTAAACTTCCATCTGCCTTATGAGGGGCAGCCGCCTGGGCAATTCCTGTTACCGCAACCGGATATACCAGGCCGCAGAAGGCCATTAACACAAGAGTCATTCTGATAATCGGCCCTATTATTGATTGTTTTTCTTCCATTGTATAAACCTCTTTTCTTCTATATAAATGCAGCAAGGCAAAGATCGATCATTTTAATGCCGATAAAAGGAACCAGCACTCCTCCGAAACCGTATACCAGCAGATTTTTTCTGAGCAGGGCATTTGAACTCATCGGTTTATAGCTGACACCTTTCATTGCGAGAGGAATCAGGATCGGGATAATAACTGCGTTAAAAATCAAGGCCGACAGGATCGCAGAGATTGGCGAATCAAGTCTCATGACATTCAGCATATTCATTTCCGGAATGGCGAGCATAAACATGGCTGGAATAATGGCGAAATACTTGGCAATATCGTTTGCAATACTGAAGGTTGTCAGTGCTCCGCGTGTCATCAGCAGCTGTTTTCCAATTGAGACGACTTCAATGATTTTCGTTGGATTGGAATCTAAATCCACCATATTCGCCGCTTCTTTTGCAGCGGCCGTTCCGCTGTTCATGGCAAGACCTACATCTGCCTGTGCAAGTGCAGGGGCATCATTTGTGCCGTCACCCGTCATGGCAACAAGCTTGCCCTGTGATTGTTCATATTTAATGACTTCGATTTTGTCCTCAGGCTTGCACTCTGCAATAAATTCGTCAACACCCGCTTCTTTTGCGATTGTGGCAGCTGTGAGAGGATTATCTCCCGTACACATAACGGTTTTAATCCCCATGCTGCGCAGCATGTTAAACCGCTCTTTCATTCCGGGCTTCACCGTATCTTTCAAATAAATTAATCCGAAGATCTGATCATTCATGGCTACAGCAAGCGGCGTACCGCCGGCCTTAGAAATGTCATCCGTTTTTTTATCAAGATCAGCAGGGATGACTCCTCCATGTGACAGAACCCATTTCTTCACGGCATCCACCGCGCCTTTTCTTACTGTCGTCCCATCAGGCAAATCCATGCCGCTCATACGTGTTTCGGCTTTAAACTCAATGAACGTTCCTCCATCTGCAAGATCCGTTCTGTATGAAAGCTGCTTGTTCTTTAACAGCTCAAGAACCGATCTTCCCTCTGGTGTTTCATCTTCAAGCGAACTGATGGCTGTCCATTGGGCAAGGTCCTGCATCGGGGCATTGCCCACAGGAATGAACTCACTCGCCATGCGGTTCCCGAATGTAATCGTACCTGTTTTATCCAGAATGATGGTGTTTATATCACCTGCAGCTTCAACGGCTTTACCAGACATCGCAATGACGTTAAACTGTGTTACCCGGTCCATCCCGGCGATTCCGATCGCGGAGAGCAATCCCCCGATTGTCGTGGGAATCAGGCAAACCAGCAGTGCAATCAGAACAGGTATTTCAAGCTGAAAGCCGAGATAATTCGCATAAAAAGGAAGTGTTACAACGACAATCATGAAAATGAGTGTCAAGCTTGTTAAAACCGTATTCAGAGCAATTTCATTCGGTGTCTTCTGACGCTCGGCCCCCTCAACAAGAGCAATCATTTTATCAAGGAAGGATTCGCCCGGATCACTTGTGATTCTCACTTTAATCTGATCGCTTACCACCTTTGTTCCTCCTGTTACGGAGTTGAAGTCTCCTCCCGCTTCCTTAATAACAGGAGCAGATTCTCCTGTAATGGCTGATTCATCAACAGATGCAAGACCTGAGATAACCTCACCGTCCCCTGGAATAAACTCTCCCTGTGATACAATAACCAAATCTCCTTTGCGGAGCGAAGCGGAGTCAATTTTTTCAATCTCTCCATTAGGTTTAAGGCGATTGGCCGTCATTTCCTTCTTGGAATTTTTCAGCGAGTTTGCCTGAGCCATTCCCCGTCCTTCTGCCAAAGCTTCAGCAAAGTTAGCAAATAACACGGTGAACAAAAGAATCAGTGAGACCGTTAAATTAAACGTCACGTTTACTTCTGCAGATCCAAAAGCAGAAGGTGCAAAAGTGAGCAGCAATGTCAGGAAGAAACCAATTTCTACAATAAACATGATTGGATTTTTCACCATGATTCGCGGATCAAGCTTAATAAAAGATGCCTTTATTGCGTTTCCAATCAGCCCTTTATCCACTTTCGTTCTGTATTCCGGCTTCTGATCTTCCGGCTCTGTCTGTCTTGCACCTTCCATCTGATCATACCTTTCAGCAGCCTTCACTGCGGTTGCTAATGATGTCTTACTCATTTCGGATCCTCCAATTAGGTTTATAAAGTTAAAAACTCTGCGACCGGTCCTAAAACCAGTACCGGGAAGAATGTCAATGCCCCTACAATAAATACCGCTCCGACAAAAATGGTGCCAAACAAACTAGTATCTGTACGGAATGTTCCGATGGTTTCCGGCACAAGCTTTTTAGCAGCTAATGATGCTCCAACAGCAAGCATGGCAATGATGCCAAAGTATCTGCCGATAAACATGACGATTCCAGTTGAGATGTTCCAGAACGGAGTGGCATCTCCAAGACCTTCAAAGCCTGAACCATTATTGGCTGCAGAAGATGTGTATTCATAAAGAACTTGGGAAAGCCCATGGAATCCCGGATTTGAAATACCGTCAGATCCTAGCGGCGTATAAAGCGCAAGGGCTGTTGATCCCAGAATCAGAAACGGATGAATCAGCAAGGTAACAGCGATCAGTTTCATTTCTTTTCCTTCTATTTTCTTGCCAAGGAATTCTGGCGTGCGCCCTACCATCAGGCCAGATAAGAAAACGGCGATGACAGCGTACATGATGATATTCATAAAGCCAGCTCCAATCCCGCCGAAAACCGTATTCAAAAGCATATTCGACAAGGCCAGCATCCCTGTGATGGGAGAAAGCGTATCATGCATGGTATTAACCGCTCCTGTTTCAGAAGCTGTTGTCACGATTGCATAAAGAGCAGATTGTGCCGCACCAAAGCGGACCTCTTTGCCTTCCATGCTTCCTGATGCCTGCTCAAGGCCTGCTTCAGCCAATCTTGGGTTACCCTGATATTCAGATAAAAGAGCTGTTCCAAGAAAGACCACGAAAATCATGGCCATTGCAGCAAATAGGATTCTGCCCTGCTTTGCGTTTCCGACCATTTTTCCATACGTGAAAGGAAGGGCTGTCGGAATCAGCAGCATCAAAAGAATTTGCAGCAGGTTGCTAATCCCGTTAGGATTTTCAAAAGGATGGGCTGAGTTGACACCGAAGAATCCTCCTCCGTTGTTGCCCACTTCCTTAATGGATAAAAGAGAAGCAACAGGGCCCATTGCGATCGTCTGATCCGCGCCTTCTACGGTTTTTGCCGTCACACTTGAATCCAGCGTCTGAGGAACACCAAGAAAAACAAATACCAGACCCGTTACAAAGGCTATCGGCAAAAGAACACGAGTAATGGAACGAATTAAATCTACAAAGAAATTTCCAAGAGGGTTGCCTGAAAGTCCTCTTATTAATGCAATGGCTGCAGCAAATGCTGTAGCAGGAGCGACAAACATCATAAACGTAATGCCGATCATCTGAGAAAGATAAGATAATCCGCTCTCTCCGCTGTAATGCTGAAGATTTGTATTGGTCATAAAGCTGATGGCCGTATTAAATGCAAGTGTCGGATCCATTCCGGCAATGCCGCTCGGATTCAGCGGAAGCGAACCCTGAAAACGAAACACAAGGTAAACGATAAAAATCATGAAAATATTTGAAATCAGTAGAGCAGAAGCATATTGCCTGAAACTTTGAATCGTTTGTTTGATTCCGCTTAGTTTATAAACCGCATGTTCAAAAGGGCCAAAAAAAGCATCAAGTTTCGTTGTTTCATAAGAAAACGCACGCGCAATGTAGTTGCCTGCAGGCTTTGCCAGCAGGACGACAAGCGCCAATGTCAGGATAATGGAAAGTATGGATAGTACACTCAATGTCTCTTCCTCCGCAAGTTAAAATTTTTCAGGGTTTACCAATGCATAAAGCAAATAGAGCGTGATGGCGGCGATTCCGCCGAGCAAAACAATCGTCACTTTTCTTCCCTTCCTTCAGTCACAATCTTTTCAGACCATTTTACAAGTCCTGACATAAGCAGCGTTAAAGCTGCAAATGAGAGAATCATGATACTGTCAAGCATTTAAATCCCCCGTTCTTATTGAATCAGAAATTTTACGTTATCCAATCTTGAATACATGACATGCTGAGCGCCGAGCAATTCATAAAGCTTAGCCGGATAATTCGCTCTTTTTGTAATCACCGTAATCGGCGCCCTGACACTCGCTTTGAGTATTTCCATCAGCCGGCAGGTCTCAGCTATTTTGTCTTCGAGCAAAAGCACTCGTGAAATGGGCTCGTTTATAATCAGGTACTGTGCATGTTGCTTAATAAAATAAATGGTTTTAAACCCTTTGGTTCTCAAATGACTTTCTACACTGTAATCTCCGGTAATAAATGACAGAGATGAATTCTCCGGGAGAATCTCATCCAGGCAGCCAAGCCTCGTATAGCTCGGAATGCAAATCAGCATCGTTTCCATGACGTTCCCTTCCTTTTCAAATCAATAAAAACCGCGGAAGAGGGTCTCTTCCGCGGTTTTTAGGCATCACTTAAAAAGCATGCCGCACCTGCGATTTTGATTTCCCTCACTGCGCTTTCGGGGTTAGCTGTCGGATTCGGGCTATGAGAGCTGCCCTGCCACCTTTTCAGATGGATTCACCCCAAGCGGCTGTATGCCGCAGAAGATTGGTTCCCCCGATTTCATTGTGAAATTAAGCGTCCAGGTATTCAGTTCTGATTTGACATCTCTTTTAGAGATCCACCTCCTTAAATCATTCTCGTATTTTAACCTTGCTTCATTTCGCCAAGCCAGTACGAGCACGTTCCAGGCTTGCTGAAAATCACGTATCGTGCTCCCAGTTTTTTATATAGGTCATAGTGTCTGCTGTCATCTGTCATCACGATAATCCGCATCGTGCCCAGATCTGAGAAAAAGGCTGTTAATTCAAATCCTTCATTGATCGAATCCGATATAACATAAACAGAACGATAATTTGAAAACTTCTTTTCCAATTCGATCAGGTTATCCATTCGTGTGTTTCCATCTCTAGAGTTCGACAGTTCACACGCATACTGCTCATAGTTCATGACATCTGCAAATCTTCTATTCACGCTTATACTCTCTACGACAGAACCGAATAAATCTCCCTTGCCTATAACCAGTGTGTGATTCATCGTCATCCCCCGCACATCCATGTATAACGGTATTTTTCCCCTCCTGCCGGCTCTACCCCTATTGGATGAAGCAGCCCAAGTGTAAAAAAAAGAGACCAATGCTTACCCTTCCCCAAACAGATCCATATCCAATCAAATCAGCAGAATAAGCTAGATTGATCTACATATGGCTGTTTTGGAGAAAAAGTACTCATTGGTCTACTTAACGCCCAGCAAGCCGAGGCCCTCTTTGCGTTCCGTCTTCCGTTTTTTCCTTTTTCGAATGAATTGCATGCATCAAAAAGACCTTTTACAGTCCCCAGGCCTCTTCTCTGCCTTAAAAAAGGGCAGTAAAAAAAAGACTCCTGTTAAGGCGGTCTTTTGACCTCCTTCGCTTTAGCCGACGAAGTTAGCTGACGGGTAGGATGGCGAAAGATCTCATCCTTCCTGCAAATGCAGAATTAACCCCAAAAAATTGGTTCCTCCGCTCCCGAATCTCGGGACTAGGCCGTTATGCAATTCGTGATTACGTGATTATCTTACTCCCGCGGTGAGATCGTGTAAACAGGGAAATACACCGAAAATCAGGTGAATTATACTGCTTTCGCCTTTCATTCTCTCTATTACTCTTATTTGCTCATGTTATTACAAAATTTAAGTCTTTTTTTTAACGATTGCTGCAGCATATTACCAGCATACTATTCCCTATCATTTACAGTTTGCTATTGACAGGGTCTGGGTGTGTAAGTAAGATAAACTCGTCAATATATGCAAAGCGCACTCACCAGCAAGATAAGATTTTGTCATTGTATGACGGTGGATCTGCGCAACTGCAGCAGCAATGTTAATCAAAAGCATGTTTGCCGGGGGTATATTCATATGGCTGTGTCGCCAAAAAAAAAATTAGAAATGGAACTTAGTGAAGCCTTTATTAAGCTTCAAAGAGACTTAATTGGACGCGGTCCTCAGGAGACCAGAACCTACATTGTCCATGATATGGTGATCGCGAGGTTCAAAGGTGTTCTCACAGTTGAAGAAAAACACCTGGTTGAAAACGAGAATGGCAGAAAGCTTGTGAAACAAATGAGACAAGTCCTGCGTGAAATGTACAGTAAAGAGTTTGAGGAAATCGTAGAAAGATGCACCGGGTGCAAAGTGCTGTCCAGCCACAGCGACATCAGCACCAAAATGGGGGAACGGATTGAGGTTTTTGTGGTAGATAAGGATTTAGAGCGTTCTCTCGAATCAAAAGGCTAAAAACCGCATTTCAAAAGGAGTATGCATAGCCCGCATACTCCTTTTTTCTATGTATTCAACTATTTTCCACCTCATTTCAAACACCTTCTCAGGAATAATAAATAATAATCTGGAGATATACAATAAATTAAAAAAGAGAGAATGAGAGAGAAAACGAGAGAAAAACAGAGTCTGGATAGATTAATTTCTAAATTATTCCTCTTTTTCAGAGCTTTACAAGTAAAATTACCCGGGCTTATGATAGGCTCAATTTATTTCCTAATTCGCAGAATCCGCTAAAGGAACGGGGGACCCAATCTTCCGGGGTGAAGCCGCAGCATCAAGCGGCCGGGCGACTCTTACCGTCCGAATCCGTCAGCTAACTCCGTATGCGTTGTTTGAGAGAGGAAGGTGTGACTATTCAGAGCCGGCTAAAACCCGCTTGCTGAAACAAAAATATAATCCTTCGATTTTTCAAAAACCGTTCGTAATGTCAGACAAAAATTAAAAAATCGGGGTGTTTTTTATGTTGACCATTTTAGATACGTTAAGTGAAATCAAGGCAGAAATAGCTGAAAAACATGTAGAATTGCTGCACCTTCAATTTGTTGATCTTGAAGGGAATTTAAAGCATGTCACCATTACAGCTGATCAGATTGATGAGGCGGTGGAAGGTAAAATGATGTTTGACGGGTCGTCAATCACGGGCTTCTGTCCAATTAATCAGTCCGACCTATATTTAAAGCCTGATTTGAACACATTTGCCATCATTCCCTGGTCAGTTGAGGAAAAGTATGCGGAAGCAAGGTTTCTATGCAGCATTCACAATCCGGATATGACTCCTTATGAAGGTGATCCGAGATTTGTGCTGCAGCAGGCAATGAAAAGAGCAAAATCACTCAGTTATTCCATCAGCATCGGGCCTGAATTGGAATTCTTCCTTTTCAAAACCGACGAGAATGGAAATCCGACAACAAATCCGCATGATCTGGGAGGCTATTTCGAACCCGCTCATGATTTAGGTGAAAAAGTGAGGCTTGAGATCTACCGGACGTTAAAAGCAATGGGCTTCAAAATTGAAGCCTCACACCATGAAGTAGCAAACGGCCAGCATGAAATCAACTTCCGTTTTAACGATGCCCTGACTTCTGCCGATAATGCAACGACTTATAAATGGGTTGTTAAAAATGTCGCAAAGCAATTTAATCTGCATGCTTCTTTTATGCCTAAACCGGTTCAAGGAATAAACGGATCAGGCATGCACGTGAACATCTCGCTGCTTAAGGATAGGGAAAATACGTTTTACGACGAAAACGATGATATGCAGCTTTCAAATGAAGCCTACTACTTTATCAATGGCATACTGACCTATATTGAAGAAGTGACCGCCATCACTAACCCGATTGTTAATTCGTACAAGCGGCTTGTTCCTGGCTTTGAAGCTCCTTGCTATATTGCCTGGTCAACCTCAAACCGTTCAACCTTAATTCGCATACCGGCAAAAAGAGGGGCTGCAACACGCATTGAAGTGAGGCATCCTGATCCAAGCGCTAATCCATACCTTGCTTATGCCGCGATTGCTGAAGCCGGAATGGCAGGCATTGCCTTATCAGAATTCCCGAAGGCTGCTGTGCATGATGACATATTCAGCATGACAGAATCAGAGCGGCTTGAAAAAGGCATCAAGCATCTTCCAGATAACCTTGAGACAGCACTGGATTTGCTGGAAAACGGCCCACTTGCGAAAATGGTTCTAGGGCCTCACGTTTTCCGTCAATTTCTTCTTCATAAAAGGGCTGAATGGCACGAATACAGAAATACCGTACATTTATGGGAAATTGAACGTTATCAGATGAAATTTTAATAGAAAATCAAAAACCCCGGTTCATTGTTGAATCGGGATTTTTTGTGTCTCATTCCGTGAAGGAATTCATAATTTCCGGCCAGTTGGTTAACGTAAGAAAATAAGCTGATTCGCAAGGTGAGCGGACTGGTTATTATATCAATATACTTTTGTGAGAGTGTTATTCTCAACTGTTGGAGGATACTGTATGAATTCCCTTTTCCGAAAAAAATCAATTACCGACCTACTTGCCCAAAGTCAGCAAAAGTCACTTGAACGCACGATGGGTGCAATGGATTTGACCCTGCTCGGCATCGGAGCCATCGTGGGTACGGGCATTTTTGTTCTGACAGGAGTGGTTGCTGCAGAAGCTGCGGGCCCTGCACTCATTCTGTCTTTTATCCTGTCCGGTATTGCATGTGCGCTTGCTGCCTTTTGTTATGCCGAGTTCGCTTCCTCCGTGCCGATTTCAGGGAGCGTGTATACCTATACATATGCAACACTTGGAGAGTTTTTTGCTTTTTTAATCGGGTGGGACCTGATGCTTGAATATCTGCTTGCCACTTCTGCTGTTGCAACCGGCTGGTCTGCTTACTTTCAATCACTGCTCGCAGGTTTCGGACTGGACCTGCCCAAGGCCATCACCTCCGCTCCCGGAGCTGGAAAGGGCGGATTGATCGATTTGCCTGCTGTGTGCATCATCTTCTTAATCACCGCACTTCTGTCAAAAGGAATCAAAGAAAGCACCCGCGTCAACAACATCATGGTGTTCGTCAAACTTGCCGTGATCATCGCTTTTATCGTAGCTGGTGTGTGGTATGTTAAGCCTGCAAACTGGACGCCGTTTGTACCTTTTGGTTTTGACGGGATTGTTACAGGTGCTGCGACTGTGTTTTTTGCCTATATCGGGTTTGATGCTGTTGCCACTGCAGCTGAAGAAGTGAAGAGACCACAGCGGGATGTCCCAATCGGCATTATTGCTTCTTTGACTGTTTGTACAGCTCTGTATATCATCGTTTCGCTTATTTTGACAGGAATGGTTCCTTATACAAAACTGAATGTAGCCGATCCGGTTTCTTTCGCCCTTCACTTTGTCGGTCAGAACACACTGGCAGGCTTCGTTTCTGTCGGAGCAATTGCAGGTATTACGACTGTGCTTCTCGTGATGATGTATGCGCAGGTCCGGATTTCATTTGCGATGAGCCGTGACGGACTGCTTCCAAGCGTTTTATCAAGTGTGCATCCATCATTTAAAACACCGTTTAAAAATACGTGGCTGACAGGTCTCGTTGCTGCAGCCATTGCGGGCTTCGTCGATTTGACTACACTGGCCCATTTAGTGAATCTGGGTACCCTTGCAGCCTTTACCCTGATATCAATCGCTGTGATTGTTCTGAGAAAAACACACCCAACCCTTGAGAGGGCATTCAAAGTGCCGTTCGTCCCTGTATTTCCGGCAATCAGCGCCTTGTTCTGCATCTATCTCATGACGAGCCTTCCCGCCATCACATGGACTTCCTTTATCATTTGGATTGTAATCGGGGCCGTCATCTATTTTGTATACGCAAGGAAAAACAGCAAACTAGTTTAGATCGCAAAAAAAACCTTTCTCCGCTGCAGGAGAAAGGTTTTTACTCTTTATGATCGTCTGACCTGTCTGAAAAAGTACCCGACTAGCAGCAGTGCGACAGCAAATGAAATCATGACAATAAACTTCAGATGATCATGCAGAACGCTTTTCCCAAAAACGGGTTCTACATCTGCTACTGCGCTTTTCACAAGCTTATTTTTTTCAGCTTTCACAGGATCAAGCGGATGTTTGGCGAGTTCCCGGCCATCTTCACCGTCAATCGTCAAATTTCCGTTGGTATCCACATCAGCAGAAATGGTCTCATGTGTTTTTCTGGCATAATAAAGCGGCTCATCCAATGTGAACTCCTGTCCTTCTTGATCCTTATAATATGTTCCAGAAGCGACAAATTCGGATGTGAAATTTGCAAAGCCGTAATCAAGCAGCTTGACCGTATCTTTGTAAGACATACGGTCTGTCTTTGCATTCAGCGTGACAGCGATCAGCCTGATATTTTCTCTTTCAGCGAGAGTCGACAGCGTAAAACCGGACTGGCTGACATATCCGTTCTTTCCCCCCACCATTCCTTCATATGGGGTCGCCTGCAGAAGTTTGTGATGATTGTGGAGAGTTGTGTCCCAGGTTTCCCCGTCCCATTTCAGCTCGGCTGTTGAAAAGATCTCGCGGAAGATTTCGTTTTGTGATGCATACTGAGTCAAAGCAGCCAAATCTTCCGCTGTAGTGACATGATTCGGGTCAAAAAGACCGTGCGGGTTCGTAAAATGAGTATCCTCAAGCCCTACTTTCTTCTCCAAAAACTCATTCATTTCCTTTGAAAATGTTTCTACATTTCCGCTGATATGTTCAGCAATGGCAATTCCTGCATCATTCCCGGAATTGATCATGAGTCCCTGAATCAGCTTTTTCAGTGGCACCTGTTCGCCTGCCTCAAGATACACTCTTGTCCCGTCGGCATTTCTGGCATTTTCGCTGACAGTTACGATATCATCCAAATTCCCATTTTCAATCGCATAGATGGCTGTGGCCATTTTTGTCACACTAGCAGGGTACATCTCGGCATCGCTTTTTTTCGAATAGAGAATCTGGCCGGAATCAGCATCGATCAGGACGGCTGATTCACTTTCGATTGCCGGTTCATTTGCCGACAGTTCCTCTGCTGATGGTTCTGAAGAAAAAATCATACCTAAAAAGAAGCTCGCTGCAAGAATCAAAGGGGTTTTTTTCATCTATATAAATCTCCTGATTGTAGTAGTCTATATTCATTCCGTATACAAGCATAACAGGTAATAAAACGGCATGACAATGTAAAGTTATAGAAACGGATGCATAAACGTTCATTTTACCTGAATTTATAGAAAAATCTGTATTTTTATTGATTTGACTTCCAATTCTGCCTGTCATATACTTTACCTGACGAACGTCAGGAAGGCGGTTTTCAATGTGACCTCAGAACAGCTTAAACAGGCGGCCATCCGCCTATTTGCCGATTATGGCTATGAAGGTACTTCACTGGCTGACATTGCTGCTGAAGTTGGAATAAAGAAACAGTCGATTTACACCCATTTTAAAAATAAGGATGAACTCTTTCTTAAAGCGATGGCTGATGTTCTTGAAAAGGAAATTGAATATGCAAAAGCTTCATTTTCTTCTTCAGAACAGCCTCATCTAAAAGAAATTCTCTTCTCCTATTTGACGGATTATGTGCACCGTTTCGAAGTGGAGGCGGAAACAAAATTCATGCTGAGAATTAGCTTTTTGCCCCCCTCACATTTATATCGGGAGGTCATGGAAAAAGTTTATGTGTACCTCGATACGTTTGAAGAACTGCTCATCAGCGTTTTTGAAAATCAGCCTGCTCTTGCTGTAAAACCGTCTGAAGCGGCCACGGCGTATATGGGTGTCGCAGATGCTGTTTTCGCCGAAATGCTTTATGGCGGACCTTCGCGCGTGCAAAAACGGCTGGATAGCTGTTTTTGCGTTTATTGGAATGGAATTAAAAGAAAAGCGGAGCCGACCGTTTAGCCCTGACAGGCAGAAAAGAAATCACCGGAAAAGTCCGATTTTGACTTTTTCGGGGATTTTGTTCTGACGGAAGGGCTGGGAGGCGAAGCTGGACACCACGAAAAGCGGAGCCGACCGTTTAGCTCCGGGAGTCAGATAAGGAAACGGTGGTAAAGGCGCTTTTTGCCTTTGCCGACGGTTCCGTTCTGACAGAGGAGTTGGGCGGCGGAGCTGGACACCACGAAAAGCGGAGCCGACCGTTTAGCCCTGACAGGCATCCAAAATATCATTCGGTAAAGAAGGTGCTTTTCTGCCTCTCATCCGTTCTCATCGATGATATGGAAACATAAGGAAAGGACGATTATCATGAACAAAGACTGGACGAAAGTATTTATGGCCGGTTTTATTGAAGTCATTTGGGTTGCCGGTCTGAAGTATTCAGACAGCTGGCTTGAATGGCTGGGAACCATCATCACAATCTGCATCAGCTTTTACCTGCTGATCAGTGCATCGAAAAGACTGCCTGTCAGTACGGTTTACGCTGTTTTTACGGGACTTGGGGCAGCCGGAACCGTTATAGCAGAAATTCTGTTTTTTAATGAGCCTTTTCAGCTGGTTAAAATCCTTTTAATCACCGTTTTAGTATGCGGGGTTATCGGGTTAAAAACACTGTCTGATGACAAAAAAGAGGAGGCTTCCATATAATGGACTGGGCGTTTCTAATTGGGGCCGGCCTGTTTGAAGTAGCCGGCGTTATCGGGATTAATAAAATGAAGGAATCTAAGGGAATCGTTCCACTGCTGATTATGATTGCAGGTTTTTCGCTAAGCTTTCTGCTGCTGAATCAGTCCCTCCAGACGATTTCACTCGGGACTGCCTATTCCGTCTGGACAGGAATCGGATCTGCCGGGAGTGCGCTGATCGGCATCTTGTTCTACGGGGATTCAAAGAGCTGGAAACGGATATTATTCATCAGCATGATTATTTCCGCAACGGTAGGGCTCAAACTGGTTTCGTAAGGAGTTTTTACTTTTGATTAAATATTCGTTTCTCGTGTTTATTGGCGCATGCAGCTACGGTATCATTTCAACAATTATCAAGCTTGCCTACAAACAGGGCTATTCAGTGGAAGAAGTGATCGGCAGCCAGTATGTGACTGGCTTTCTTCTGTTTTTAGTCTGCTCCCTTCTCTTTTCAAGAAAAAAAGCGACATGGAAACAGGCGCTCTTCTTGATGCTGACAGGGACGACGACAAGTTTTACAGGGATTTTTTACGGCAAATCACTTGAAACCGTTCCGGCGTCCATTGCGATTATTCTGCTGTTTCAATTTACATGGATCGGCATTTTAATTGAGGCAGTTTATCTTAAAAAGAGACCTGACAGAGCGAAGCTTTTCGCTGTCCTTCTTTTGCTTATAGGCACTTTCATGGCAGGCAACCTGTTCGGGAAAGAAGCAGTCAGCTTAACGGACCCGGGAATCATCTGGGGCCTTTTCTCGGCTGTCTCTTTTTCCCTCTTTATCTTTGCAAGCGGAAAAGTGGCAGCTGAGCTTCCATCGCTGAACAGAAGCTTGTTCATGTCGTTTGGGGCGGCGATCTTTCTCACCGTCCTTTTCACTCCCGATTTTATGACAAATGGTTCTCTTCAGGAAGGACTATGGAAATTCGCCTTGCCGCTCGGCTTTTTCGGCGTGTTTATCCCGGTTGTGCTGTTTTCCATCGGCACTCCTAAAATAGGCTCAGGACTCGCCACGATTGTCGGTGCTGCCGAACTGCCAGCAGCCGTTCTATGCTCGGTCTTTTTTCTGAAAGAATCGGTGAACCTGGTGCAGACGGCCGGTATTATCCTTATACTGGCAGGTATTGCGGTCCCGCAGCTTTTTTATTATTTCCGGCAGAAGAAGAATGTAGGTCAGACACTTCCAATGCAATAAATGCATACAGAAAAAAAGGCTGAGAAATATACTATTTAGCCATCTAAAAAACCGAACCGTGGTATAAACCCGGTTCGGTTTTTATGTTAATGGACTTTTTCAACTGTCAATATACTTTTTAGTATTGGACATGTGATCTTTTATCGAGTGCTGCCACTTTTATCTGAGGTGAATACTCATTTGTGGCGTCTTTTGCCCGAGTGCCACCACTTTTATCAGAGGTGGATCCTCATTTGTGACGCCATTCGCCCGAGTGCTGCCACTTTTATCTGAGGTGAATCCTCATTTGTGGCGCCATTCGCCCGAGTGCTGCCACTTTTATCTGAGGTGAATCCTCATTTGTGGCGCCATTCGCCCGAGTGCTGCCACTTTTATCTGAGGTGAACCCTCATTTGTGGCGCCATTCGCCCGAGCGCCGCAACTTTTACCAGAGGTGGATCTCATTTGTGGCGTCTTTCGCCTGAGTACTGCCACATTTATCAGAGGTGATTTCTCGTTTGTGGCGTCACTAGCCCGTGTGCCGCCGTTTTATATCAAAGGTGGATACTCTTATGTGTCGTTGTCTCCAGAAGTGACATCACTTTTACAAATATTTAACCGACCTGCCTCTTAATAATCTTTTTTGATGTGACCAATCAGTGCCTCTGCACTTTCATTAACCTGTTCCTGATCTAGCATCCTTACCCCATGCTCGACAAAAGCTGGAAGAAAGCGCATGCCGGTCAGATTAGCCATTGCCTGAAACGGCTTGAACAGCTCGCTCATGCTGTAATGGTTATAGCCGCCTGACTGATACGCAGCTTCCGGTCCTCCCGTTGAAACAGCCAGCATAAACTCTTTTCCGTGAAGCTTTGTCCCCTGTGAGCCATATGCCCAGCCGTAGGCAAGAACTTCATCCTGCCATTCTTTCAAAAGTGACGGACTGCTGTACCAGTAGAATGGAAACTGAAAAACGATCCGGTCGTGTTCAAGCAAGAGCTTTTGTTCGCGTTCCATGTCAATTTTAAAATCAGGATACTCACTGTAAAGGTCATGAACCGTGACGTCCTGCTCTTCGTGTAATCTGAGACTCCACGCTTGGTTGACTGTTGAATTGGGTAGATGAGGGTGTGCAAGTATAACAAGTGTTTTCATTTCATGTATCTCTCCTTTTATTTAGTTTCCGCCGGTCGTTTCTTCGTAAATAACCTCTGCTTCTGTTCGGTTTTGATACATACTGTAAAAAGCATCGGCAATTTTTTCTGAATCATAGTAGGTGCCGGATTCTACAAAGCCTTTTATCGTCAAAGTACCTGCATAAATTCCTTCCGGCTTCAGTTCATCATGAAGGCTTTTGGCCAGACTGCGGATCCCAGCTTTTCCTATGGATAAAGACGCGAGATCTGCGTAAGGATGGAGAGCAAGCCCACCGCCAGTCAGAAGAATAGCCCCTTTGTTCATATATGGAAGAACTTCTTTCGTGCTTGCAAGAGCTCCAGACACGCTGACTTTGAAATCGGCAATCAAATCTCCGCTGTCAAGGGCCGTCGGTTTTCCCGGCATTCCTGCAGCCGCATTGTACAAGAGAACATCCACCTTGCCAAAAGCATGGATAACATCTGAAATGGCGGACTTAAGTTGAGATTCGGATGCGATATCTGCCTTGAATCCTCTAGCCTCTATTCCATGAGCTTCCAGTTCTCTTTGATAATCCGCCAAAGCTTCTTTTCGGCGTGCGATCATCGCCACCCTAAATCCTTTTCTCCCAAATGCAAGAGCCGTGCTCAAACTGATTCCTTTGCCGGCTCCAACCACAAGCAGGACATTTTCATTCATATTTCTATCTCCTTTGCACTTTATATTTGTATATGCAAATGAATAAGCAAAAAAATATAGTTGTACATGCAAATGAATACCAAAAAAAATTTACGTTCTTTTCTCTAGTTTATTGCTCGCCTCATGCAGTGACTTGCTTAATTCCAGGCTGAATTCTTTTCCTAGAACAGCCGAGTATTCCTGAAACAGATCCTTCAGAGATGCCCGGAACTGTGTATAAATTTTATCTCCCTCACTCGTAAGTGAAATGAAAGACTGCTTGCCGCTTACTTTCCGGTTTACAAGCCCCTGCTTCTCAAGCTTATCAATAAATCTGGTGCTTGTGGAAGGCGCAATGGAAAGCTTTTTGCACAGCTCCTTTTGAGTAATTCCGGGATGGAATTTAACGGTCATGATTAAGTACAAGTAAGATGGTGCAAGGTCACCCGCATCAAAAACTTGTTCAGCAAGCTTTGTCATGTTTCGAGCAAACCTGCTCGCTGTAAAATACAAGCAGTGCATGAGTACTTGTTCTTCTTCGTTCATCTGCATCATTCCTTTTTTCATTTGCATATACAAATTAACATTTTTCTAAATGCAATGTCAAGTAAGTCATTCAGAGCAGGGAGAGCGTCAATCAGTCCCCTGCCCGAAACGTCTTCATTGCTTCCTCTGCCTGCTCTTCTGTTACATAAGGAGTATGGAAGTAAACACGCACAAGCGTCCCGTCTTCAAGTTCAAGAAAATAATGATAGGTCTGCACGGCGGTCATCGTCTTTACGTGCTGAAGCAATCGTTCAGCAGGATAGGCCAGGTCCGTGATCTCCTTTATCTCAAAAATTCCAGGACTGGATTCAAGACTTTGTTTTTCCTTAGTCGAACTAGGAACAGCACCTCCGACTGTGCGCTCGCCCAGCTTGAATTCAAGACCCTTCTCCCTTTTTAAAATGTCCATTCCCTGCGGCAGATCAATTGCGTACGTTTGCTCGCCGCTCCTGCCGGATTCATTTGCAAGATAGACAGAGAAAACACCAATGCCAAGGAGCAGAACAGCGGCAGCAGCTATCTGAAAAAATCGGTGCATGAGTGTAATAGGAGCCTGCCTTCTCTGCAAGAGTTCACGAATGAATTGTTTTTGTGAAGGGGACATATTTTTTCTAGGGAATTTCATGTTCTCATAATTCAAGCTCAGCACCTCTTTCCAACCGTGGGTTTTGCTTTAATTTCTGCAGGGCCCGGTAATACGTCCGGCTTACTTTGTCCCTTGACCATCCGAGAACATGTGCTGTTTCTTCTACCGAAAGCTCAGAAACAATTCTGAGCAAAATCACATCACGGTATTCTCCCTTCAGCTCTGAAATCGCTTTGTACGCTTCACTCAGCTCCTCATGTTCAAGCAGGATCTCATCCGGCGTTTTCACATTCCGCACGCCGGGCATCCAGCCAAGAAATTTTTTTCTCCTCCACTGGTCGATCACAAGTCTTCTTGCGATGCTGATCAGCCAGGTTTTCGGATGGCTCTCGTCCCGGAACCTGCTTTTGAATGCTTTTAAAAACACTTCCTGAACCTCATCTTCGACATCATGCGTACCTTTATAATAGACAAGAAAGTGATGCACATCGTCACCGTATTCGCTGAACATCCTCTCCAGTTCCTGTCCGTCCATCCCATTCACCTCATTTTGCCCTCTTTGCCCCATTAGACGTTTTCTTTCTCCCATTCTCTCACTGAAACGAAAAAAATTCAGTCCCTTTTCAGACTGAATTTTCCTCCCTCTTATACTTGTCCGGCCCATTCCTTTTTGGCAGCACGGTTATATAGGTCTCTTATTTGATTATATTCTTTTTCTGAAAGATTGCCTTTAGCCGCAAGCTTCGCATTCTGGATCCACCTGTCAGGTTTCGCCGTTCCGACAATGGCTGTGTGAACACCCGGAACCGTAAGTGTAAAACGGAGTGCTTTTTCTACTGCCTCAGGCAATTCCCCTTTTAGAAACGGATAGTCCAGCTCGTGGAACCTTTCCCAATACTCCTGATAATAGCCGTTTTCAGGTTTTTCGCTGTAGTTCCAGGCAACGTTTGCTATCGGGCGTTTTGCAATGATGCCCATTCCTCTTTTTACTGCCTCCGGAATTGTGAGATCAACAGCTTCCTGATCGGCGATGCTGACGGATGTTTCAAAGGTATCGAAAGCGCCGGTTTTTATCGCATACAAGGCGTCCGTGTGATCTCCGCTGTAGCCGATATAGCGGGTTTTCCCCTTCTCCTTCGCACGCTTTAGAACATCAATGACATCTCCCTGTCTGAGGATATCCTCAGAGCAGCTGTGCAGATGGATGGTATCAACATAGTCTGTTTTGAGCCTTTTTAAGCTTCGGTCGATGGATTCTTCAAGCATGGTCGGATTCCAGTCTTCGCCGTCAAGGCCTGAGGTGTGGCCGCACTTTGTGAAAAGATAAAAATCATCTCTGCGGTGAGACATCGTTTTGCCGATCAGCTCTTCACTTGTGTTGTAGCATTCTGCGGTATCGATGACGTTTAATCCGGCATCAAGCGCCGTTCCGAGAAGGCGGTCCACCGTTTCTTCAGAAGCATTTGAAAACCCGATTTCCGCTGCTCCAAAACCAAGTACACTGACCATCATATCTGTTTTTCCAAACGCGCGTCTTTCCATTTTCCTCATCCTCCCTAAAATGGATCTCCCGTAAATTTTATAACAATTCGGACAATAATACGAAAGATAACCCTTCGTTGCTAACGCCATATATAATGGAGAAAAGACATGCCTACACGGGGGAAATGCCATATGAATGATAAAACGGTGCTCATTACAGGTGCATCAAGCGGCTTTGGGATGCTCGCTGCCTGCAGACTTGCTGCGGAAGGATACCGCGTCATCGCTTCTATGAGAAATACGGAGAAACAAACGGACCTTTTCAGGATGCTTGGAGAACACAAAGAAAGAGTGACGGTCCTCGAGCTTGACGTCACGTCCCCGGAATCGATTGATGGCTTAAAGGAGTATTTGAAAGAGACCGGCAGAATCGACATTCTGATCAACAACGCCGGATTTGCCTTTGGCGGATTTGGAGAGGAAGTAACGGTGATCGACTATAAATGCCAGTTCGAGACGAATTTCTTCGGTGTCATTGCTGTTACCCAGGCTGTTCTTCCGTATATGCGCAAACAGCGGAGCGGAAAAATCATCAACATGAGCAGCATCAGCGGATTGATCGGCTTTCCGGGCATCTCGCCGTATGCAGCATCAAAGCATGCGCTTGAAGGATACAGCGAGAGCCTCAGACTGGAAGTCAAGCCCTTCGGCATTGATGTCGCCCTGATTGAACCGGGCTCCTTTTCTACGAACATCTGGACAACGGGAAGAAAAGTATCTTCCATAGAAGATTCACCGTATCTTGTGTATATGAATGCCATCGAAAACGAACTTGAGCAGGGGAAAGATAAGCTCGGGGACTCGGCTGATGTCGCTGAACTGATTGTTAAGCTGTGTTCAAAAGATTCATTGACCAAGCTCAGATATCCGGCTGGAAAAGGCGTCCGGATATCTCTGTTCTTAAAACGGATTCTTCCCTGGCGCATGTGGGAATCCATACTTATTGGCAAGCTGCTTGGAAAAAAGACCGAATTGTAACCTTACTTTTTTAGAAACTCTGTCGTATACTCGCTTATTTCCGCTGACTTTGTCCAGTGGAGATAATGATGACCTGTAAGTGAAACAAGTTTATGTTCCTCCGCAGGACTCATTTGATCTCCATAAAATGCTTTGATCTTTTCGTCCTTCTCTTTTTGGTCCTTGTCCATCGCTTGAAAAATCATGACGGGAACATGCGGCGGGAACGTCATAACTTCTGTTTTTTCCGCATTCCTGTTCAGTTCATTCGCTTCATCTATGACGTTTTTATTGTAACTTTTCCATGCGGCAATTCGTTTGGTCATATTCAGATTCTCCTCTGAATACGTTCCTTCCCCTGTAATGGGAAGAAAGTCTTCAGGTGTGAATACAGCCGCCCACCTGGCAGCACCAAGAACAGAGGCAGCACGAACGAACGAAGGAACCGACGGAGCCTTTTCGTTAAAATACTCAAAAGCCTTTGGCAGGGTTGGATCTATTCCGATAATAGCTTCAATTTCATCTGGATAGGCATTGGCATAATACATGCTGTAGACCCCTGAGACGGAATGCGGCATCAAAACATACGGACCTTTGATGCCGGCTTTCTTCAGCGCCGTCCGCACCTCTTCCACCATATTTTCCACAGTGCGCGCTTGCTTTGTCCCATCACTCCATCCATATCCGAATGGTTCAGCGACCACGACCTTGTGGTTCTTTGAAAGTTCATTTACCAGCGGTTCAAAATCAAGAACTGGCGCAGCCGTTCCGAGTCCGCTTAACAGCAAAATCGTATGTTCCCCTTCACCCTTTGTGTAAACGTGCATGCTCCTGCCGTCTATTTCGACAAGCTGCCCCGGAGCCTGGTATTTCTTCTGCTCATAGAGTGTGATCCCTTGATGAAGGATGAAGCTCAGCAAAATGACAGCTCCGATAAGCAGAAAAAGAGTTCGGATGATTTTTTTCCAATTTGTTTTCATGGTTTGTCCCGCTTTCTTTAGTAAAGGTATTCACATAGATTAGCGGACAAATGTTAAAAAAGAGGTGTGATTATGGGAATATTTTGTTTAAATTTGGCATCGCGGAGAGTTGCGACAAAATGGGGAACCATCAATTGAAAGGTGGCAGCATTTTCGGGAATGGCGCCACTTTTGAGAGTCTCTTCACTCGAAAAGTTGCACCACTACGCAGAATGGCACCACATTTGAGAGTCTTATCACTCGAAAAGTTGCACCACTACGCAGAATGGCGCCACTTTTGAGAGTCTCATCACTCGAAAAGTTGCACCACTACGCAGAATGGCGCCACTTTTGAGAGTCTCTTCACACGGAAAGTGGCACCACTACGCAGAATGGCGCCACTTTTGAGAATCTCATCAATCGAAAAGTGGCACCACTGTGCAGAATGGCGCCACATATTAGAATCTCATCACTCGAAAAGTGGCACCACTACGCAGAATGGCGCCACTTTTGAGAGTCTCTTCACTCGGAAAGTTGCACCACTACGCAGAATGGCACCGCATTTGAGAGTCTCTTCACTCGGAAAGTGGCACCACTACGCAGAATGGCGCCACATTTGAGAGTCTCATCACTCGAAAAGTGGCAGCATTCTGGGTGAACTGTTGAACCCTTTATATACATTAAAAGATCCGGACTAATTACAGTCCGGATTTTTCTTTGGCTGAATGATTTTCTTCAAGTCTCTTCCTATCCCTCCAGTTCCTTCCGCTGCCTGAATTCTTCCTTAATCTCATCCAGAAGCACAGGGTTTGTCAGCAGCTCAAGCGCTGTCAGGGCAAGGCCTTTTGCACCGAGCAAAAGCGCTGCGTCCCCCTGCTCTGATTTGGCTGCCTCCCTGAATTCGTCTGTATGTCCGACGAGGGTATCGGGTCCGATTTTGATATACGGATGGATCGTCGGAACAACGTGGCTGATGTTGCCGGCGTCCGTTGAGCCGAGGCCTTCGCGTTCAGACGTTTCCACTGTTTCTCCGAGACTTTCAAGCTGTTTTTTAAAAACGGAATCAAACGTCCGGTTGAGCACCAGGTTATCGACTTCATTTTGAAAAGCAATGACATTCAGCTTAGCGCCTGTCGCCAAGGCTGCTCCCTGTGCTGCAGCTTTGATGCGTTCTGTTGTCTCTGAGCATTTTTTTCTCGTTGCCGCACGGATGTAGAACCGTGCTTTTGCATAGTGCGGAACTATGTTCGGGGCATCGCCGCCGTGCGTGATGATTCCGTGAATTTTCACATCATCTGTTACATGCTGACGGAGGGCATTGATGCTGTTGAAAAGCTGAATCACTGCATCCAGGGCATTGATTCCCTGATGAGGAGCAGCTGCAGCATGCGCCGGCTTCCCGATGAATTCAAAATCGAGCGGATCCACTGCAAGGGAGTTTCCCGTTATTCTCGTTGCGTTCGATGGGTGCACCATCAGAGCGGCATCGATACCTTCAAGCAGCCCGTGTTTGACAAAGCTACCTTTCGCACTGCCGTTCGGGCCGCCTTCTTCCGCTGGTGTTCCCAAAACGACTACTTCTCCGCCAATTTCGTCAATCTGTCTGCCGAGGGCAATCGCTGCTGCAGTGCTTGCGGTGCCGATGATGTTGTGGCCGCAGGCATGGCCAAGTCCCGGAAGCGCATCGTATTCCGCCAGAAAAGCAACAGATGCCCCGTTTTTTAGCGGCGATTTCTTCCTGGCCAGAAACGCCGTCTCATGTCCTGCGACTCCGCGTTCAACTGTAAACCCTTCTGACTCAAGCAAGTCGGAAAGGAGCTTTGAAGCAAAGTATTCCTCATTGCCGATTTCAGGATTTTCATGAATCGAATGGCTAATTTTCAGGTACTCTGCCTTTCTTGATTCGATTTCATCAATGATCTGCTCTTTAAGCGTAACAGCTGCTGTGCTCATGCTCTTTCCTCCTCAATGATTATTCTCCAATTTCACTTAGAGGGACAAACGTCGGAATCGTGGCTCCATCGTATTCTTTTTCAATAAATTCAGCCGTGTCTTCCTCCTGGTAAAGCTCAACGATGCGTTTCAGTTCTTTGCGGTCCTTGTCTTCTGTGCGTGTTGCGATGATGTTGATATAGGGTGTGGCTGTGTCATCTTCATGGAAAATAGAATCCTTGATCGGGTTAAATCCTGCATCAACAGCAATTCCGTTGTTGATGATAGAACCTGCTACATCGGGAAGAACACGCGGTGTCTGGCCTGCGACGACAGGCACGATTTCAAGGTTTTTAGGATTTTTGACGATTTTATCGAGAGATCCGTTGCCGTCAAAGTCTTCAGGAAGTTCAATTAAACCGGCTGCCTGAAGAAGAAGGAACGCTCTTCCCATGTTTGTCGCTTCATTCGGAACTGCAATTTTTCCGCCTTCCGGAATGTCTTCAACAGATTTGTATTTATCCGAGTAGAGGCCAAGAGGTGCGATGACCGTTGTTCCAATAGGAGTCAGGTCAAGATTGTGTTCTTTTTTGAAGGCATTAAAGTAAGAAATCGTTTGAAACGCATTGGCATCCAGCTCGCCTTCTGAAAGCGCAAGATTCGGCTGTACATAATCTGAAAATCTGACAATCTCAATGTTGATGCCTTCTTTTTCTGCCTTCTTGGCAACAAAATCCCAGATGCGGTTATCAGATCCGCTGACGCCGATTTTCACATCCACCTCTTCTTTTCCGCTAGCTGTTTTATTTCCGCATCCCGCAGCAAAAGCGGCGAGTGCTGCAATCAGTGTTAAAATAATCCATTTTTTCATCATTGTTCTCTCCTATCGTCTTCTGATTTTTTTCGATAAAATGTTTCCTGAAGTCTGAAGTCCCTGAACAAGGACAACAAGAATGGCCACTGTAATGATCATGACAACCGTGTCAAAGCGCTGGTAGCCGTATGTAATGGCGAGATCTCCAAGTCCGCCTCCGCCGACAGCCCCTGCCATCGCAGATGCACCGACAAGTCCCACTGTCGCAATCGTCAGACTGAGAACAAGTGAGCTTAATGCTTCAGGAACAATAAACTTAAAGATGATCTGGGTCGGCGTTGCACCCATTGCTTCTGCCGCTTCAATGACTCCCGGGTCCACTTCAAGCAGCGAGTTCTCTATTAATCTGGCAATATAGGGTCCTGCGTAAAAGACAAGCGGCACAACAGCTGCAGCTGTTCCGATCGACGTTCCGACAATCAGTCTCGTCAGCGGAACAATCGCCACCATCAAAATGATGAACGGCACAGAGCGGAAAAGATTCACAATCCCGTTCAGGATGTTAAAAATAATGGCGTTTTCCCATAGATGTCCCTTTCGGGTGATGACCAGCAGCACGCCGAGCGGAAGGCCGATCAACGTGGAGAAAAGCAGGGAAAAACCGGTCATTGCGAGTGTTTCGACTAAAGCATCGATTATTTGCTGAGAATCAACTAGCATGTGCATTCACCTCTTTCACTGATACGTTCTCCTGGTTCATCACCAGAAGCGCTCTTTTTATTTCACTTTCCGTTCCCTGAAGTTCAACGATTAAATGTCCAAATGGAATCCCCTGAAGCTCCGTGATGTTGCCGAACAGCACGTTGATATGGAGGTCAAATCGTTTCGCAATCTGCGAAAGCAGCGGCTGACCTGAGGATTTTCCGACAAAATTAATTTTGAAAATCTGTCCCTGGCTGTTTTCTTCCTGAACAAGTTTCAGAACCGATTCAGGAATCGAATCATTCAGAACAGAGCTGACAAAGTTTGAAGCGGTTTTTGTTTTTGGATTTGAGAAGACCTCAAACACAGAACCTGATTCTATGATTTTTCCGCCTTCGATCACGGCTACTGTATCGCAAACCTCTCTTATGACTGACATTTCATGCGTGATCATGAGAATCGTAATGTTGTATTCCTCGTTGATTTTTTTCAAAAGCTTCAGAATCGAAGCTGTCGTCTGAGGATCAAGTGCCGAGGTAGCTTCATCGCACAGAAGAATGGATGGCTGGGTAGCAAGTGCCCTTGCAATTCCGACGCGCTGTTTCTGGCCGCCTGATAACTGATCAGGGTACTGATTCGCTTTGTCCTCAAGTCCTACAAACGAGAGCAGCTCAGCAACCCGCTCCTTAATAACTTTCGGCGAGGCCTTTGAGAGAAGCAGCGGCATCGCCACATTTGCATAGACTGTCTTTGAATTAAGCAGATTAAAGTGCTGAAACACCATGCCGATTTTCCGTTTGACTCCGCGCACATCCTTTTTGGAAAGCGCCGTTAAGTCGAGACCATCCACGATGATCTGCCCTGCAGTTGGACGCTCGAGCAGATTCACTGTGCGGATCAGGGTGCTTTTTCCGGCTCCGCTAAAACCGATGACTCCGCATATTTCCCCTTTTTTCACTTCCAAATCAATGCCGTCAAGAGCTTTCACTTCATTGCCGCCGCTCCCGTATACCTTTGTGACACCTTTAAATTCAATCATGTATGTAACCTCCCATTTATTTGCAAGAACAAAAGCGCAAGCGCCTTGGTCAGATCCGATAGGCAGATAAGAATCCGACGGAAAAGTCCAGGTTTGACTTTTTTGACGGATTTGTTCTGACAGAGGATCTAGGCGCTGGAGCTGGACGAGGATAACTTAGTTATGTTATCCACAGACTTTTACTCTTTATAATTTCATTAACAACAAAAAACCCTCTTCTATCCGACAAGAAGAGGGCATGGCATTACGAATCACCGGTTCTCTTCTCATCTCCCAGGCTATCGCCTGCTGGAATTGGCACAGTACTTTTTCGAAAGTCCGCTGCCGAAGCATCATGGGGCCAGTCCCTCCGCTTCTCTGGATAAGAAAATCATGATTTAGTTTTAAACAAAAATAAAAACCTCTCCCTGAAAGACAGGAAGAGGCTGGATCTGCAAAAAAAGACCGTTCGCTCTTCTCATCTCTCAGGCTGCACGCCTGCTGGAGTTGGCACAGTTCTCATAATGAGTCCGCTGCCGAGGTTTCAAAGGGCCATATCCCTCCACCTCTCGTGATAAGAAGCTATATTTTCGATGTGTCTTACTTTACTCCGGTATTTTCTGAAAGTCAACACTTTTTTAAAAAATCAGTTGGACTGTTTAGAAAGTCTGCGGTATTTATACTGCTGCCACTGAAAACGGATAAAGCAGCCGATGCAAAAACCGAGAATCGCGACAAATGCAGCAATGGCAACCATCGCAGTCGCCGCATAGGCTAGCGCCGTCCAGTCAAGCATGTATCCGGCAAACCCAAGGCTCAGGCAGATCACTGCTATCACCTGATTAAACTGCTGCTGATCAAAATCTTCCTGTATATAGGCTGAAGGCTCTTTTTTCAAAAAGGTGCCGGCAGCTTTCATAATCGGGTTTACTTTAAACAGCAGTCCCATAATTCCCGCCGTAAGAGGCACCAGTAAAAAAGCGCCCATGCCGCTGATCAAGAATGCTGCAGCGGATAGCACAATCACCCATTGATTAACTAATACTAAAGGTTTTGGAATGGTTTTCACACTAAAACCCACCTGTCTGATTGGAATATAAGTATTTTACTCCAGGGAACCAATTTTGTGAAGAGGATTGCTTCAGGAAGTGATTGACAGTTATCTCTTCATCATGATAAGATCGTTAAAACCAACTAAACCAATAAGAATTAAATATAATCTATCAAGAGTGAACGAGAGATCTGGCTCCATGACTTCACAGCAGCCGCCGCTTGCCGGAAAGGTGCTCCAACCAGCAAAGCACGATGCTTTGGCCGATAAAGACAAAACCCTCTCTTGTCAGCTGTAAGCAGGAGAGGGTTTTTTAGTTCAGAATTGATTGGGAGGAAATGATGATGACGAAGAAACATGTGCCTGTCCTTGCAGGAGCTGAAAGTTTTTTTCATAAAGGAAATGAGATCGGCATTCTTCTGTGCCACGGATTTGCCGGTACTCCCCAAAGTGTTGGCGAGCTCGGAAAACTGTTGGCCGCAAAGGGATATACCGTTTATGCCCCGCGCCTGAAAGGCCACGGAACCACTCCCCTAGACTTTGAAGACTGCTGCTTTACAGACTGGATTCAAAATATCGAAGAAGCTTATAAAAAGCTTAAAAAAGTGTGCCGCAGAATCTTTGTTGCAGGACAGTCCATGGGCGGAATTTTAGCGGCTCACCTTGCCTGCAGACACCAGGATATTGACGGCCTGATCACCATCAATGCTGCACTCAGTGTTCCGGGCTATGAGGTTTTTCAGCACGAGATCGAACCCCGTTTTATTCCAGAAGGAAAACCGGATATCAAAGCGGACGATATAGAAGAAATTACGTATGAAGCCGTTCCGATTAAAGCCGTACACAACCTGCTGACGCTCATTAAAACAACGAAGCCCGTGCTGTCTGAAGTAACCTGTCCGACCCTGATTTTCAAATCAGAAGAAGACCATGTTGTTCCGGCCTCAAGCTCAGATGTTCTTTTCCATGCCATCTCATCTCCTTTCAAACAGATGGTCAGCCTCACGAATTCCTATCATGTGGCCTCAATGGATTTTGATAAGGACGTCATTGCAGAAAAAACAGCCACCTATATTGAACTTTGCTGCAGCCGGGAGTATAAATTGTCTGTCTGAATCTGCTAAACTGTAGGCAGGTGATGTACATGTTCTTAAAATCAATCAAACTGCTGAAAGAGAATATCCCCTCTTCTAAAAAATATCCCTTTTCCATCCCTGCCATTTCCGGTATGGATGAACTGAGACTGACCAGCCCTGTTACTTTTTTTGTCGGTGAGAACGGCTCGGGCAAATCGACTCTGATGGAGGCCATTGCCTATCAGTGCGGCTTTAACACTGCAGGCGGAAGCCACCATCTCTACAATCCGAGGAGCTCGCAGTCTGACCTTGGCGATTATATTCGGCTCGGGTGGATGCCTAAAGTAAAGAATGGATTCTTTCTCAGAGCAGAATCCTTTTACCAATTTGCCTCCCATCTTGAAGAACTCAGTGAAGACCCTTTATCAGGAGATGTCTTCGGTGCATACGGAGGAAAATCACTGCACGAACAGTCCCACGGCGAGTCGTTTTTGTCCCTTTTCCTGAACCGCTTCGGCAGCAAAGCCATTTATCTGCTTGATGAGCCGGAGGCAGCCCTGTCCCCGTCAAGGCAGCTGACCCTCCTCCGCGTCCTTCACGATTTGACGAAAAACGGAGACACTCAGTTCATTATTGCCACTCATTCCCCTATCCTGCTTGGCTTTCCGGATGCTGACATTCTGAGCTTTGACGATGAACAAATTACAAAAAGGACGTACGAAGATACGGATCACTATCAAATTACGAAATACTTTCTGGAAAACCGGGAGCGGTTTTTGGAGGAGCTATTTAAGGAGGAATAAAGAAAGGGAGCTCCACGGAAATTGGAGTTCCCTTTCTCTTAATCGTTTGGAGTTCCAGCTGTGGGAGCTCCATTCTGTTCACCAGTTACACTTTATCAAGGCAGCTCATTTTTCATTCTTAAAGAAATGAACAGGACGGACTTCTATCCGCCAGCCGAATTCTTCCCCTTTGCTGATTTGCGTCGTTGGATGAAGAGAGGCCATTTTAATTGCTTCATCCATACTTTCTGCTTCAAAAACAAATACACTGCCGATCAGATCTTCCGTTTCTTTAAAAGGACCATCTGTTACAAGAACCTGTCCATTTACGCGGCGCAGGCTCTTAACTTCAGATTCAAGGCCTGCATCAAGAAGCACCTTACCGCTTTCATAAAAATTTTCAATAACAGGCTGGCATTCACTCATAACCGCCTCAATTTCTTCTCTTGGCCGTGCATTCATTTTTTCAGGGCTGAAATAGCCCATACATAAAAATATCATGATTTTCTCTCCTTTAGCACCCGAATTTCCAACTAAAACTACAACTGTTGACCACAAATGGACTTGGACTGAAAGTGTAAGAAAACCTCCTAAAGCTATCAAAACATCAAACTTTTTATAACCTTCTCTACCATTTCAATATTCAGCTTCCATTCTCCTCTAATGAAAAAAAAACAGCTTCTCCTTCACAGACAAAGAAAGAGTTAGAACCGTTGCTGCTTAAGCATGCACAAATCTCTGGATGTTACAAAAAATCCTAGGTCATACTTCCCTCTTTTCATCCTTCCATAAAACAAAGAACATCTGAATCTTCTCAGAATCTCTTAAATCACGTTATGTTTCAAGCCGAAAACAAAATATCTGCACTCTATACAAAATTTCCTTCCTAACAAATGACTGCAATTAAAGATAGAATAGTCAAATCAAATGAAAGCGTTACCAAATTGTGGGGTGAAGGCTATAGTTCTATAAGACTAGATGACATTCAACTATTTAAAACGTTTCGTGCAAAGAAAAAATCAAATCAGGAGATGAATACATGACAAGAAAGCCTAAAGCAAAGAGGATACTGATTTTTTTACTGGCCATTCAAATGCTCATATTCAATGCCGGGTTACTAACAGGCCATACAGAGGGACCAAGCAAGAATGCGGCCGGAACTGCTGCAATGCAGACTATTACATCCATGACTCCGGCCGGCGAAACTTCTATTAAAGTAGGATTTGACGGCGGTGCGGGATTTCAATTTCCAACCTTCAACAATGGGGCGGCGTTCAATGACGTAAAAGATGATATTGCCCTTTTTGTGAAACAGAATAATGAGTGGGTTTCAATTGATAACAATCCGGACAGCGGATGGATCTACGACTCTAATTTCGGAAACTGGTGGGAAGGTCCGGGCGGCTACTGGTTTAATCCGGTAGAAGAAACTACGCAGGTGAAAGTGGCTTCCAAAACAAATCCAGGCGTTTTTGTTGAGTATACATTAAACGTCACTCCGGCCGTGCCTCAGCCAATTACAGCCATGTCACCGGCTGGAGCTACTTCACTTGATGTATCACCTTCAGGCGGGGTTGGGTTTGAATTTCCTAGGTTTAACAACGGGGCTACCTTTAAAGATGTAAAGGATGATATTGCCCTCTTTGTAAAGCAGGATGGTGACTGGATTTCAATCGATAACAATGCAGCAAGCGGATGGATCTACGATACGAATTTCGGAAACTGGTGGGAAGGTCCGGGCGGCTATTGGTTTAATCCGGTAGAAGAAACCACGCAGGTGAAAGTGGCTTCCAAAACAAATCCTGATGTGTTTGTTGAATACACGCTGAAGGTTACGGTGCCGGTTAGAAATTCCTTTAAGATCACAAATTTTGACGGCAGATCAACTTTTGAAGCGGATCAAAACGGGGCAATCGGCCTGCCTATACCTAAAATAGACGGCGGCTCCGCGATCAAAAGTGAAGTCGATAAATTTGTCTATGAAGTGAAGGTTGATGATGAGTGGGTCAATATCCTTGAATCCAATTTGACTAAATTCAGCTATTCTTCCAATGGATACAACCGGATGTCTTCTGCCAATCAGTGGGGATACTGGGTGGATTACATCTTTGGACTTTGGTTCCAGCCTATTCAGGAGGACATGGATTTCCGTATTGGCTATCCGCTGAATGGAGAAAAAGGCGGAGAAATCGGAGACAACTATGTTCAGTATAAGTTCATCGGGAATCCGGATGCCTATCGTCCGGACGAAACAAAGTTAGATGATATCCAAATCGGCACGTCTGAGAACTCAGAAATTGCAGGCTGGAATCTAACTTGGGGTGATGAATTTAACGGCACGGAGTTAGATGAATCCAAATGGAATTATTCCACAGGATACTACCTGAATGATGATCCTGGCACTTGGGGCTGGGGCAACAATGAACTTCAGCATTATACGGACAGTGAGGATAATGTTTTTGTAGAAGACGGGAAATTAAACATAAAGGCGCTCGCTGATCCGAAGACATTTCCGCAGGATCCGGACCGTGTAGCCCCCTACTCTTCAGGAAAAATCACGACACAGGATAAATTCACGTTTAAATACGGCAGAATTGATTTCAGCGCGAAGCTTCCCGCCGTTACTGGAGCTTGGCCGGCACTTTGGATGCTGCCGAATGATGATGTATACGGAGGCTGGGCTTCTTCTGGTGAAATAGATGTCATGGAAGCAAAAGGACGTGTTCCTGGATCGACAAGCGGTGCGATCCACTTTGGCGATGAATGGCCATTAAATAAGTATCTTTCCGGTGAACAGACCTTTGCTGACGGAGGAAGAATTGATACAGACTACCATGTTTACAGTTTAATATGGGAGGAAGATATCCTTAGCTGGTATGTTGACGGCAAGTTTTTTTACAGCGTGACAAAGGAACAATGGTATTCAGCAGCGGCAAGGGAAAATCCGCGCGCTCCTTTTGATCAGGACTTTTATATCATCATGAACCTTGCCTTAGGAGGCTGGTTTGATGGAGGAAGAGAACCATCACCGGATGATTTCCCTCTTTCCATGCAAGTAGACTATGTTCGCGTGTATAACCAGGAAGTGAAGGAAGAAGAACCAGTTCCTGTTACAGGCGTAAAAATCAATAAAACGGAAGCTGCATTAACGGCTGCAGGACAGAAAACAACTCTATCGGCTGCCGTTGAACCGTCAAATGCAACGAATAAGAAAGTAACATGGTCCTCAAGCGACGAAACTGTGGCTACAGTTAGCGCCAGCGGTGTTGTAACGGCCGTAAAAAATGGAACAGCGACGATTACGGCAACAACCGAAGATGGACAAAAAACAGCATCATGCACGGTGACTGTCGCCATTGAACCGCAAATACCGGCAGAACAGCTCTTCCCGTTAAAGAACGGTTCGTTCAGCCAGGAGCTTGCTTCATGGTCAGCATGGAGCTGGAAAAGCAATGATAGTTTTATCAATGAGATAAGCGCAAAGGACGGTAAAGCTAAAATTACGATTCCAAAGTTTGATGCCAGCGGTTCTGGAGCTGAAAAATGGGCTGTCCAATTCAAGCAATCCGGACTTCAGCTTCTCAAAGACAAGGAGTATGTAGTCTCATTTGATGCCAGTTCGACAATTCCGCGGGATATGGAATTGGTTGTTCAAAACGCGGCATTTAATAGAGTCTTTGAGAAAAATATATCTTTAACACAGGAAAGTAAAAGATATACCTATTCATTCAAAGCAACAGCAGAAGAAATCGTCGAATTAAACTTCTTATTAGGCAAATATGCTGACTACGACCAGCATGGCATCACAATTGATCATGTCGTCCTTGAAATGAAAAATCCTGCTTCAAACAAGATTAAAAACCCTTCGTTTAAAGATGGAAATGCTTCATGGGAAGTATGGTCGAATGTTGGAGCAACTTCCAGCAATGAAGGCGAGAAGAAGCAAGTAACGATTCCATCATTGGGCAGTGATTTCTGGAGCATTCAATTCAGCCAGCTTGGCCTTTCATTAGAAAAATCAAAGTCCTACCGACTGGTTTTTGATATGTCTTCTACCATTGGAAGAAAAATAGATGCGATTCTTGAAAGCGCCAGCTATGACAAATATGTATGGGAAACGATTGAAGTAAATGAAGAGGCAAATACCTATGCGATCGAATTTACTCATGAAAAGAATACCGACCCTGCTGCAAAGCTTATTTTTGCATTAGGAAAAGTGGACGGACAAGCCGCACTGGGAGAGCATACCGTAACGATTGATAACGTGCATCTTTATGAAATCCCAGAGCTGTCGGCAGATCCGGCTGATCCTCCAGCACCGGAAAAAGAAGGCTACGGTGTTGGAACCATCAAGGAAAATTCTGTAGAGTTTTATGTGAATGATGCTCCTTGGGCCATTATTCATTACATCAAAAATGGCACTACACAGCAGAACATCATGATGAATAAAGCCGGTGACAACTACTCTGTTTACACATTAAATGATGTAAAAGAGGGGGATGTCATTAAATACTGGTTTACCTATGGCTTAGATGCCGGAGGACAAGCAGAATACAACGAGCAGATTTATACGCATAAGTTTGCCGTCGCTGCCCCGACAGCGGATGAGGTATCCGATCAATCTACAGAAGTAACTGGAAAAGCACAAGCCGGTTCGACGGTGACTGTTACGATTGGGACAGAGAAATACTCCTCAGCTGCAGACTCTGCAGGCGCCTTTAAAGTAACGATTCCTAAACAAACGGCAGGCACCGTGCTTAAGATCACAGCAGCAAATGCGGCCGGAAATGTCAGCGAAGAACTGAGCATTACAGTAAAAGATAAAACAGCTCCTGGCAAACCTACTGCGGGTGAAGTATCAGACCAATCGACAGAAGTGACGGGAAAAGCAGAAGCTAGCTCGACTGTTACCGTTATGATTGGACAAGATAAATATACAGCAGCCGTTGATTCGGAAGGTTCTTACAAGGTAACCATACCAAAGCAAAAAGCGGGCACTGTGCTCAAAATTACAGCAGCAGATGCCGCTGGAAATGTGAGCGAAGAACTGAGCATTACGGTAAAAGAAACGGTAGATTCAACGATTCCAACTGCGAACGAAGTATCAGACCATTCTAAAGAAGTAACCGGAAAAGCAGAAGCAGGTTCGGTTGTAACTGTGACAATCGGGACAAAAAAGAAACAGTATACGGCAACTGCGAATGCTGCAGGCGAGTTCAAGGTGAAAATTCCTAAACAAAAAGCAGGAACAATCATTTACCTTACAGCAACTGATGCAGACGGCAATATCAGCGGCACCAGAACGGTCATTGTCACAGATAAAACGGCACCTCAAGCTCCAAAAGCAGACAAAGTAGACAGCCATTCTACATCTGTCACAGGCAAGTCAGAGGCCCATGCCACCATTACAATCAAAACCGGCAGCAAGGTCATCGGAAGCGCCCAGGCAGACCATAAAGGGAAGTTTAACGCTGCAATTGCCAAACAAAAGAAAGATACCATCCTCAGCATCACCGCTACTGATGCAGCAGGGAATGTCAGCAAATCTGCGAGTGTGAAAGTGAAATAATAAGCAGGGAAGCAGAACGTGAAAACAAAAGATGAAGGTGAAAAAGCATGCAGGGTTTGATCTGCATGCTTTTTGGTGAGAGGTATTTTATGTAACGCAGGGAGAAGGCAGGTAAAAACTGCATGACTTGCACGGCCCAAATCGGGCAGAAAATTCTGTTAAAGAAAGTCCTTTTTTATGCTAAATTCTATCTTTTTTATGATATGGGACTCAAAACCATTCCTCATGCTCAATGCATGCTTCCACATTAAAAAAAGACAATTATTCACGCATGCACTGAAAAGCTTTTGGTTTAACTACAAACAAATTTAAATTATGGAAATAAAAAAACCTAATCTCTTTGTATTGCATAAGAGAAATTAGGCTTTCACTTCTAATATTTTATAGCAAATACTTTATAAATTGCCTATTGAAACAAATTTTGTTTCTAAGTATGGCTCAATGCCCTCCGAACCGCCTTCACGTCCCAATCCACTTTCCTTCATTCCGCCAAACGGTACATGAGCAGCAGAAGGAGCTCCATCATTCCACCCTACAATACCAAAGTCCAAATGTTCACTTAAATAGGTTCCAGTTTTGTAATCATTTGTGAAGAAATACGCAGCAAGCCCGTAAGGTGTACTGTTTGCAATTTCAACAGCTTCTTCAATATCCCTAAAGCTCATTATTGGTGCTACAGGACCAAATGTCTCTTCCTGCAGGATTTTCATGTCTTCATTAACATTCTGTAAAACGGTAGGATAGACAAAGAAGAAACCCTGTTCCCTATTAAATCTGAATTTATTTCCAGTCAGGACTTTCGCTCCTTTATCAAGAGCATCATCGATTTGTTCAACAATTTTGTTAAATCCTTTTTCATTGATAATAGGACCAATTTGAGTACCCTCTTCAGAACCATTTCCTACTTTTAACTCTTCCACATTAGCTGTTAGTTTTTGAGAAAATTCTTTAACAATGTTTTCATGAACGATGATCCGGTTAGCACATACACATGTTTGCCCGGCGTTTCTGAATTTAGAGGCAATTGTTTGCTGAACAGCGAAATCAAGATCAGCATCCTCCGCAATGATTAGAGGAGCATGTCCGCCTAATTCCATTGTGACATGTTTGACTGTATCGGCACTATTTTTAATGAGGGACTTTCCTACAGGAGTCGAACCTGTAAACGTAATTTTTCTTACATATTCACTTGAAGTAAATAAGTCTCCCACTTCTTTGCCGTCACCGATCACATATTGAATGGCATCCTTCGGAATTCCTGCTTCATGTGCGAGTTCAATTACCTTTATAGCAGTTAAAGGCGTATCCTCTGCAGGTTTCACAATAAAGGTACAGCCGGCTGCAAGGGCCGGGGCTGCTTTTCTTGTCATCATTGCGGCTGGAAAATTCCACGGGGTAATCGCAGCGACTAATCCTACTGGCTGTTTGCTTATGATAATTCGTTTCGATTCCGAAGACGCCGGAATGGTGCGGCCGTAAATGCGTTTCGCTTCTTCCGCATACCAATCGATATAGCTTGTGGCGTAGTCGACTTCACCCAGTGATTCCTTTAAAGGTTTCCCGTTCTCTAAGGTCATAACTTCAGCGATTTCACTTTTATTTTCCTGTATTTTTCGTGACCATTCTTTTAACAGTCTTGATCGTTCGTGAGCGTTTATTTTAGACCAGCTTTTAAAGCTTTCATGTCCTTTTTTTAGTGCTTGTTTAATTTCCTCTGCAGAATGAACGCTTACTTCTGCAATCATTTCCCCTGTAGCAGGATTATTTACTTTGAATGATTCCGGCATTCGTATTCATCTCTTTTCTATTTTCTTTTGGACTTGTGAAGTATAAAACGGCGCCTATTAAACACCACGCAGCAAGAATGATCCATTCCATCGGCCAGACAAGTGCAGAAGGCATGCCAGGTAAATAGAAACTTAGAAAGACAATGCTTAGAATAATAGCAAGAGTTCCAGTTGTTTTCCAGTATTTTACTCTATACGGACGTTCTAAATTCGGTTCTGTTTTCCGAAGCTTTAAAAAAGCAATAGATACGATCAAATAGCCGACGACGATTCCAACTCCACCCGCATCTACAATCCAAACGAGAGCCGGTCTGCCTAAGAAAGGAGCGATGAAGGCAAGCAGTCCCAAAAAGAGAATGGCGTTTGTAGGAGTTTTATATTTTGGATGAATATGAGCAAACCATCTTGGAATCATATTCCTAATTGCCATTGCATAGAGAATCCGGCTGCCCCCAATAATAAAGGCATTCCAACTTGTGACGATTCCTGCAACACCGCCCAGGACCAGAATGGTGCCAAACCATTGATTCCCAAATAAATTAACCATAGCATCTGCAGTAGCTAATTGGGAATTATTTAACTGCGACTCTGATAACCCTGTTGTAACCCCGAATACGATAAATAAGTAAAACACGACAGATGTAATTATTGAAATAATCAAGATCCTGCCAATAATCTTCGGCGGAGCGTTAATTTCAGAAGCAACCTGCGGAATAACATCAAACCCTACGAACAGGAATGGAATCATTACTAATACGGCCATTGTTCCTCCGGCTCCGTTCTTAAAAAGAGGCTCAAGGTTAGCTGTATTCCCATTTTTAATGGCTCCAAATACTAACAGGAGGCCAACCGCGACAATGGCAACTGTAAAAACAGACTGGAAAATGGATGCTGGTTTTATCCCGAAGTAATTTAAAGCTGTTAAAAGAACGGCGCCAACAGATCCAATCAGGGCCCAGGTTAAGTAAACATCCCATCCCCCCAATGTCCAAAGAAAGACTTGATGCTGCACGGGATAAATATAATCTAAAACGGTAGGAAGCGCGACGGCTTCGAAAGTGATAACAGAAACATATCCAAATAAAACAGCCCAGGCTGCTACAAAAGAACTCCGTTTGCCAAAAGCACGCAAGACGAAAACCAGTCCCCCGCCTGTTTCCGGGATAGCTGCTGCAAGCTCTGCATAAGTTAAGCCAATGAAGATAACCAATAGTCCGCCAATCAAAAAGGCGATGATGCTTCCTAAAAACCCTGCTTTAGATACCCATTCACCTGAAAGAACTACCCATCCCCAACCCAGCATGGCACCCATGGCTAAAAATAAGACATCTACCTTAGACATTGATTTTGAAAAATTTTTCTCCATCCAATTCCCCCCTTGGTATTTAGAAATTAATGAAACGCCTTTTTCAAAATAGCCAGTCCTTTTGCCAATTCATCCTCTGTAATCACAAGCGGCATAAGGAAACGAATAACATTTCCCTTTAAACCGGCAGAGAGAAGCAATAAACCATTTTCATTTGCGTACTTCACAATTTCTGCTGTCTTCTTTTTATTAGGCTGCTTACTTATGCGGTCTTCCACAATTTCAACCGCGACCATAGAACCCAAACGGCGAATATCTCCCATGTAATCATGTTTTTCATATAGTTCATTTAAAACGGCTTCCATTTTTTCTCCAAGCCATTCTGCTTTATCAGCCAGTTTTTCTTCTTCCATAATATCAATGACCGCCAATGCTGCAGCACATGCGACCGGACTTCCTGCATATGTGCCTCCGAGCTCTCCCGGTTCAGCTACATTTAACATTTCCGTTTTTCCCACAACACCACTTAAAGGCAAACCCGCTGCCAATGATTTTGATACTGTTATCAGATCCGGAGCTACATTAAAATGTTCTATCGCAAAAAACTTGCCTGTTCTTCCAAACCCTGTTTGAATTTCATCTGCTACGAATACAATCCCATTTTCCTGACAAAAATCATAAACGGCTTGCACAAACTTAATAGGAGGAATAATAAATCCGCCTTCACCCTGAACCGGCTCCATAACGACGCATGCCACTGTTTCCGGAGCAACTGTGGCAATGAAGAACTCCTTAAACTCTTCTATTTTCATGTCTACATAAGATTCTTCTGTCATTTCATTTGGTTTTTGATAGAGATATGGAAAAGGAGCCTGATAGATTTCCGGAGCAAACGGCCCAAATCCAAATTTATATGGTTTAACTTTGCTGGTCATCGTCATCGTCAAATTTGTTCTCCCATGATACCCACGGACAAATGAAACAACGGCCTGCCTGCCTGTATAGCGCCGTGCTATTTTAATTGCATTTTCCACAGCCTCAGCACCAGAATTAAATAAAATAGCTTGCTTATCAAAGCTACCTGGAGTGATGCGGCACAATTTTTCTGCAAGATTGATGTAGCCTTCATACATCATGACATTAAAGCCAGGATGCAAAAATCTATTAACTTGTTCTTTAACTGCCTGGGTTACCTTCGGATGACTGTGCCCTACATTTAGAGTGCCGATTGCACCTGCAAAATCTATCCATTCGTTCTGATCAATATCTGTAATCGTTGCACTAGAAGCATATTGAGCAATGTTCAAATTCCCATTACTCACACCTTTCGGGATATACTTACTTCTTTTCTCTTGTAATTCTTCAGTAGATAATTGTGAAGTTAACATAATAATCCCCCTTATCTGAATTTATTAATTATTATGATAACTATCTGGTATAATGAAAAGTACCAAACAGAAAATATTTTAGGTACCAGATGAAGAGGGATAACATGATTTATTTTTTAATTGATAAAAAACTAGATTCGCATTTTATATATCAGCAAATTTATAAGGAAATTAAAAATAATATTTTAAAAGGCAGAATGAAACCGAATGATAAACTCCCTTCTAAGAGAACATTGGCAAAACAATTAGATGTCAGTGTCAATTCAGTGATGAATGCGTATGATCAATTATTAGCTGAAGGTTACATTTACACTCTTGAGAGAAAAGGGTATTATGTCGAAAATATCACTCAATTTATCAATCATAAAGAATCAGTTAAAAATACGCTGCCGGCTGATTTAAGGGAAACGATTTTCACCAGTGAAGGCAGACTCTCCCTTTCTCATATGACCTCGAGTTTGTCGTTATTTCCATTCAAAGAATGGCTGAAATCTCAGGAAAAAGCCATAAAGAATCACTCAAAAGAGCTTTCGGAAATGCCGCATCCTCAAGGGCCTTATCTAGTAAGGAAATCAATTTGTCAATTAATTGCGTTAACACGAGGGGTTATATGTGAGCCAGAACAAATCGTGATTGGCGCGGGGACTAAATCATTAGTACGGCAATTAATGGAGCTCCGTAAAAAAGAGACCGTTATTGCCATGGAAGATCCCGGATATTCAAGACTCTATCATTTACTGAAAAAGATGAACTTTGACACACGCCCAGTTAAAATGGATAAAAAAGGAATAATAATTGAAGAGGTAGAACGTTCCGGTGCAAATTTTGCAGTCGTCACGCCCTCTCACCAATTTCCAACCGGTAAAATCATGCCGATTTCAAGACGCATCGAACTACTGAACTGGTCAATTTCTTCTGATGACAGGTACATTATCGAAGATGATTATGATAGTGAATTCAAATATGAAACAGATCATATACCCTCATTGCAAAGCTTAGATCGAAATCACCGTGTCATTTATACAGGCACTTTTTCAAAGACGATGTTTCCGGGATTGCGAATCAGTTATATGGTGCTTCCGCCCAAGTTATTAAGGGCACATCGTGAATACTACGCGGATTTAATCCAATCATGCAACACACTAAGCCTGTTTACGTTGCATTATTTTATAGAATCCGGCGAATACATCCGGCATATTAAACGTATGAATCACCATTATGAAATCAAGAGAAAAAAGTTAATCAAAGAGCTACAGCACAGATTTAAACATAAGGTCTCTATAGAAAATGTTCCCGCCGGGCTTCACTTCCTTGCACAATTCAAAACACCTCTGGATTATGGAGAGATTGAAAAAAGAGCAATTTTAGAAAATATTGAAATCTATACAATGAGGCGTTTCATGCTGGAACACACCATAGAAGAAGATAATAGAATCAGTTTAGTTTTAGGATTTGCCAATATTCAAGAGGAGAAAATAAATGAAGCGGTCGATAGGCTGCATTTGATGTTTTCTTAGAGTTCACTATAAAGGTGTGGTAACTTTATTTTATCAGCAGTGGTCCTTATTTTAATTTTAAAATAATAAAAGCCGGTGTCATTTTACTCGTCGTAAAATGTCACCGGCTTTTTCATTTCAAGAGGAGGGGTTTGTCCCAGCCTCTCTTACTTGTATTATTGAAACAGTTTCGCAATCGTAGTGTCAGGCAGTGCTTTTACTCCACCGACAATTTCATACTCTTCAGCCAGATCAGAATAATACTGAACAGTCTCTTTTGTTGTTGTTTTTGGCTCATTTGGATCTGTTAGAATGACACCGTTGAATAGGCCAGCCGCAAGTGCAGAAGCGGATAGGGCATCCGGGAAATCAGCGCCTGTCGCGATGAACGGATAGTCCATGTCATAGATTCCTTCTTCAACCGCATAATCTACAATCTGAGTATTTGTTGTATAACGGTTGCTTCCGCCAAGTCTGACCATATCCGGAAGAGTTTCAGTCGCTTTAACAGAAACGACTGAAGATCCGCCTGCAACAATGGAATAGTCGGCATCAGCGGATTTCACATATGTTTTAACAACACCTGGAAGATCAGTACTGCGAGTTAGAAGGATTGGAGCTTGGATGATTCCCGCAACAGGAGCAATGGATAGAGCATCCGGATAGTTTTGACCTGAAGCTACAACAAGAGTTCCTGAGTCCATACCTACTTCCTTTGCCACTTTGACAGAAGTTTCGTATCTGTCATTTCCAGCGATCCGGACAATTGTTTTTACACCGTTGTTTTTCAGTTGAGTTTCAACATCAGCTGAGATAACGCCAGTTCCGCCAATCAGATAAACCTTTGTAACGCCAAGGTCTTTTAATTTTGCCATCACTTTGGATGGTACAGCCTTTGTGTCTGTAAGAAGTAGCGGTGCTTCGTGCTTCGCAGCAAGCGGAGTTGCACTAAGTGCATCCGGAAAATCTCTTCCTGTAGCAAGAACAGCCACATCTGATTCCAGCCACTCATCAGCAAGCGCCACTGATGTGTCAAAGCGGTTTTCACCAGCATAACGGTAAGTAGGAGCTGTTTCAGCTGCACTTACTTGAGCAAATGGAAGGCTTAAAGCAAATAACGCAGATAGTACAATCGTTTTTTTCATATAAAGATCCCCCTGAATATCATCTATCAAACTTCTCTATTATACTTTTTGAAAGAATAAAACGGAATGCAATAAATGACAATATCTTACATAAAAAACCTTAAATTTTTCGACAAAATCCTGCTCTTTACAAGCTTCCTTCTTTTGGATAAAATTGAGAACAAATGAAAAGCGATGAGAAGGAAGAGTACATGCAGGGACGCCTCCAAAGAGAGCTTCGGCAGCTGAAAAGAAGCGTGGCAGACCGCACGGAAAATGACCTTTGAGCTTCACACCGAACGTGCACATGCACAAGTAGACTGTGACGTGGTTGCTGACGTTACAACAGTATACGTATCAGGCTTTCATGCCCCGTACGGACAAAGGCAGGTCAATTGATCTGTAAACTAAGGTGGTACCGCGACTTCAACCCTCGTCCTTAGACTGTTTCAGTCTATGGACGGGGGTTTTTTGCGTGGAAAAGGAGGAAAAATGATGAGTATTTTTATTGGAGGAGCTTGGCCCTATGCAAATGGATCCCTGCATATCGGACATATTTCCAGTCTTTTGCCGGGAGATCTTCTGGCCCGCTATTACCGGCTGAAAGGAGAAAGGGTGTTGTATGTATCAGGGAGTGACTGCAACGGAACACCTATTTCAATCAGAGCAAGGCAGGAAAACGTGGACGCAGCTGTGATTGCAGATCGCTACCATAAGGAATTTTCCGATTGTTTCACCAAACTTGGCTTTACGTATGACTGCTACACACGAACGGATTCGGCCCATCACCACAAGACAGTCCAGGAAATTTTCCTGTCCCTGCTTGAGAACGGCTCTCTTTACGAAAAAGAAACCAGGCAGGCATATTGCGGACATTGCGAACAGTTTTTGGCTGACCGGTACGTGGAAGGTGTCTGTCCCTCCTGTTCATCGCGGGCAAGAGGAGATCAGTGTGACGTGTGCTCTGCCATTCTCGACCCGCTCGAACTGATTGACAAGGAATGTAAGCTTTGCGGGCATGAGCCCGAGGCGAGAGAAACCGCCCATTATTATTTCAGCCTTTCTTCCCTCCAGGTTGCGCTGGAAGAGTATACATCTAAAAACGCCTCAAATTGGCGTGAAAATGCGGTGAATCTGACTAAACGATATCTGGCAGAAGGCCTTCAGGACAGGTGTGCCACACGTGATCTGCCGATTGGCGTGCCGGTTCCGGTCAAAGGCTACGAAAAGAAAAAAATCTATGTCTGGATCGAGGCGGTATCAGGCTATCTATCTGCAAGCAGGCTCTGGGCGGAAGAAACCGGAGAGGACTGGAAAGAATTCTGGAAGGATGATACCTCCTCCTATTACGTTCACGGGAAGGACAACATTCCGTTTCACACCATTATTTGGCCTGGTATCCTTACAGCCCTTGGCGGACTAAAACGGCCGGAGCATATCATCTCCAGTGAATATGTAACCCTTGAAAAAAGAAAGCTGTCCACAAGCCAAAACTGGGCTGTCTGGGCGCCTGATCTTCTTGAACGCTATCATCCCGATTCCATTCGCTATTTCCTGACCATCAACGGACCGGAAAAAAGAGACACCGATTTTTCTTGGAGAGAATTTATCCATTCTCACAACGGAGAGCTGCTTGGAGCCTTTGGAAATCTAGTAAACAGAACGTTAAAGTTTATTGAAAAATCCTTTGGCGGAACCATTTCCGGATGTCCGGATTCTGTGATTGAAGAGGAGATTAAGGATCTCTTCAAGCAGGCTGGAGTACTGATTGAAAGCGGTCAGTTCAAAGCTTCGCTTGAAACCATTTTCGCTTTCATCCGGCATCTGAATAAATACTTTGATGAAAAGAAACCATGGATTTCTATCAAACAAGATAAAGATGACTGCCAAAAAGTACTTTTCACCTGTACGCTGGCCATTGCCAACTTGTCGGTTATCCTGCAGCCTTTTCTGCCTTTTTCCTGCCTTAGGATACAGGAGACGCTGAACCTGTCAGCGGAAGAATGGGCATATTTTCAACAGCAGGTCTTTACAGTTCAGGATGTGAAGCCGCTGTTTGAACGGATTGATCTGGAGAGGATTGACGTGGAAACTGAGAGGCTTCTGAAGTAATAAAAACCGGGAATACTGTTATGCCAGTATTCCCGGTTTTTGATGATCTTGAGAAGGAAGCTCTACATAAAAAACACTTCCCCTGCCAAGTTCACTTTCCACAGTTATTTTCCCGCCATGGATATCAACAATTTTTTTAACGATGGATAACCCAAGTCCAGTTCCTGTTTTGGTACGTGATTTGTCAGCTTTGTAAAACCTCTCAAAAATGCGTTTTTGATCGCTTTCTGACATGCCGATTCCGTTGTCAGCGATGGAGAAAGATATGTGGTCAGCGTTTGAGCGAAGCACGATTTCTATCGTTCCCTGATCAGATGTGAATTTTATGGCGTTGATCAAGAGGTTCAGCCATACTTGCTGCAGGAGTTCCTCGTCCCCTGTAAATACTGCCTTATCAAGTGTAATAACCAGATGAAGGTCCTTTTTTTCCCACTGATTCTGGAGAAGCAGAATCACTCTGCGGATCTGTTCATCAAGGTCAAACGTGCTTTGTTTATACTGAATGGCCTGGTGTTCAAGCTTTGACAGCCTGAGAAGATTTGCTGACAGGTTTGACAGCCGTTCGCTTTCTTCAATCACGATGTCTGTATATTCTTCCCTCTCCTTTAATGACAAGTCCTTCTTTTTCAGCAGTTTGCCAAAGCCATGGATAGAGGAAAGAGGTGTTTTAAATTCATGGGACACTGATGATACAAATTCTTTATGAAGATACTCATTTGCCTTCAATTCTTTTATCATGAGATTAAAGTTTTTAACGAGGTCACTGATTTCATCTTTCCCTTTTTCGCGGATGTGTATTTCGAAATTCCCCTTTGCCACTTCGACGGATGCTTTAGATAAAGATTTTATAGGCTTTACGACCATGGAAACCGCAAACAGAATCAGAAGAGAGCCCAATAGAATCGCTGTAAGAAGAACCGTCCGGGCCGTCCTTTGGAAACGGACGATTAGGTTGTTATCCACATCAGGATGTACGGTCACATACTGTCCGTCAATGATTGCAGCTGTAACAGGCAGCGGAGGCCGGCTGTCCAGCTCACTCGTAACGCTACTTTCCTCCTCAAGCTTCTCAAGCTCACTTTCCAGAGACAAATATTGTCCTGCTTGTAAGAGTTCTTCCCTGTTTACAAACACCTGAATATTCATGTCCGGGCTGCTGATGTACTGAATGGCCTCATGAAGAGGGATATCCTTTTCAGCAACAAGTGAAGTGACAGCTGTGATTCGGTCTTCGAGCTGCTCTTTCACGATATTCTTCAGGTCATCTAATTGAAATGCCGTAACAACGCTAAGTGCCAGCAAAGCAGAAGCAATAAGAATGCCGATAAAAAGAAGGACAAACCTGACATAAATGGAGTTCAGCATCGCTTTCACGAATGGCCTCTTTTCTCTGCTTTATACCCCAGTCCCCACACAGTAACGATTTCAAATTCCTTTACAGCCGCAAGCTTTTCCCGGAGGCGCTTTATATGGACATCGACAGTACGTTCAATACTTTGAACATCATATCCCCAAATTTCATCCATGAGCTGCTGCCGGGTAAAGATCTTTTTAGGGTTAGACAAAAGCTTATAGAGGAGCTTAAATTCTTTTGATGTCAATCCAATCACAACATCGCCCGATGTGACTGTCATCTGATCCTGGTTCAGCACCGTGCTTCCTATTTCAAGGAGATTAGAAGAAGTGATTTTCGCCCTCCGCAAAAGAGCCGTGACTCTCAAAAGCATCTCCTCCATATCGACCGGTTTGACCATGTAATCATCACCGCCTGCAAAGAAACCTTTTCTTTTGTCTTCAACTGTTTCTAGAGCAGTAATGATCAAGATGGGGAATTCATACCCGGACTCCCGCAAATCACTTGTCAGTTCCAGACCGTCAGTTGCCGGCATCATGACATCGGTAATTAATAAATCGATGTGATGATGTTCCATAACCCTCAGAGCCTCATCGCCGTCACTTGCTTCAAGTACACGATACCCTGAGTTTACAAGGTGATCTTTTATCAGCCGCCTTATGTTTGCATCGTCTTCTGTAACCAATATCGTTGCCATGGTTCCACCGCCTATTTCACGTTTCCTGACTGTTTGATCTTCTCAGCTTATAAAGCCGGTACGTACTAAATGCTAATACAATTGTTCCCATTATCATAGCGCCTACAGATACATTGTTCAATGTTTTGGGCGGTCCTGCGGTACCCATCATCTGAAGGATTTGATTCGGTAACCCCATTTCTTCTGCCTGCTGTTTTAGCTCGGGGGTCAGTCCTCCGTTTTTTTTCACTTCCTCTATAAACTGCTGTACCTTAAACATATCCATGTTTTCAGGCAAACCTGCACCGGGCATCCCTCCTGCAGGCATCTCGTTCATTGGTGGAAGACCTCGAGGCTTGAAAGCGCCGCCTTCATCAGGCGGGTTCAGGAAAAGTGGCAGTGCAGTCAGGATCATGACCGTGATTGACAGTCCAATTAAACTGATAAAAAACCATTTTGATTTTAGCATTATTCTCCCCCCATTAATTGCTTCTGAGCGCATCAATAGGATGCAGCTGAGAAGCCTTTCTAGCCGGTGCAAATCCGAACAAGATTCCAATAGCCGCCGAGAAACCGATTGCAAGCAGGATGGTAGAAGCAGAGAGCGCAAAACTTGTTCCCATGATGCTGCATACCACAAAGGCAATGGCAACTCCTGTCACCAAACCAATCAGTCCTCCAAATAGGGAAAGAAAGACAGATTCAAATAAGAATTGCTGCTGAATGCGTTTAGGTTCTGCTCCAAGCGCTTTTCTGAGGCCGATTTCAGCCGTCCTCTCCGTTACTGAAACAAGCATCATGTTCATGATCCCGATTCCGCCGACGACAAGTGAGATAGAAGCTATTCCGCCGAGCATAAGAGTCATCATATCGGTTATGTCATTAATAGAAGAAATCATATCTCCCATATTTATGATGGAGTAGCCTTCATTTTTATAGTTAAATGCCTGATTCATGACCTTTTCCACGCCGCTTGTCACTTCATCTGAATTTTTGGGGTCATCCATGTAGATATCGGCTTTTGAAACAGAACCCGTTTGAAGAAAGCCCATGGCTGTTGTATACGGCATGACAACCGTTTCATTGGTTGAATCATTTGAGTAGCTGTCTGATTCCTTCAGCGTTCCGATGACCTGAAAATTCACGCCTGCTATCTGGATGTTTTCACCGACAGGATCCTTCCCCCAAAACAGCTCTTTTTCAATTCCTGAGCCGATTAGGACAACACGGTTTTTATTCTCAATATCCAGCTTATTGATGGCTCTTCCTTCTTCAACAAGATCTTCATTTTTTCGAAAGTGCACCTGATTTTTCCCCTGGATCGAGATGTCTTCCATAACGTTCTTTGAATATGCGATTGACGTTTTCCCGCTCAGTGTAGGAGAAACACCCGTCACATGCTCTATTTTTTCAAGCTCTCCTATGTCACTTTCAAGCAAACCTTGCTTTAAGGGAGTCCCCTGCACCTGTACAGTCACTTTATCCGCGCCGAGAGAGGACATCTGCTCTGTTACTTCTCCTGTAGCTCCTTTAACAATGGTTATAAGGGCAATAATGGATGCTACCCCGATGACAATGCCTAAAATGGTGAGGAACGAGCGCATTTTATTATGAGCAATGTTCATCCAGGACATTTTGATGTTTTCAAGCATCATGAGTGTGTCACCTCCCCAAGCTCCCCGTCCAAAATGCGGACGATCCGGCTGCCGTTTTTGGCTACCTCCAGATCATGAGTAATCATGATAATCGTCTTTCCTTCCTCATGCAGCTCACGGAACAGGCTCATAATTTGCTGGCCTGTCTTTTGATCGAGCGCTCCAGTTGGTTCGTCCGCAAGCAGAATAGAAGGTTCTGTCACTAAAGCTCTTGCAATCGCCACCCTTTGCTGCTGGCCTCCGGAAAGCTGGCTTGGACGGTTTTGCATTTTTTCTGCAAGACCAAGCCGGGTAAGCATCTCTTCTGCACGCTTCCTTCGTTCCTTTGCAGGCATTCCTGTATAGATAAGCGGCAGCTCTGTATTTTGCAGAGCCGTCAGTTTTTGAAGAAGCTGAAACTGCTGAAAGATAAAACCAATCTCTTTATTCCTGACGGCGGCAAGTTCACGTTCATCTAAATGGTCAACCTTATTTCCGGATAAAGAGTAGTTGCCGGATGTCGGTTCATCGAGAAGCCCGATGATATTCATCAGCGTTGATTTGCCTGAACCGGATGGTCCGAGCACGGACACAAATTCACCCTTTTTAATGTCGAGATTAACGGACTTTAAAACCGTCTGCTCATCTTCTCCCATCAGATAGGATTTATAAATATCCTTTAAACGTAAAACAGATTCACTCATTTATTGTCCCCCCTGCGAGCCGGAAGGACCCATTCCCTCAGGTCTTGGAAGCATAAAGCCGCCTGGTGCCGCGGGCTGCTCCTCTGACGGAATCACAACTGTTTCTCCGATCGCGAGCCCCTCTTTCACTTCAACATGCACACCGTCATTGATCCCGGTTTTAATGTATTTTCTTTTTGGCTGGCCATCTTTTACCGGTACAAGGACATATGGATTGTCATTGCTGTCAAACTGCACAGCATCCATCGGCAATGATGGCACATCCGCCGCCTGTTCATTCAGGATTTTAGCTTCAGCACTCATTCCGGCACGAATGTCTTCATTTTCCTCAAGGTCAATAACAGCCGTAAAATAGGCCACGCCATTTTCATTTGCTGCCTCTTTGGAGATGGAGGAAATAACCCCCTTCACTTCTTGATCAAGAGCTGAAATCATGACATTTACCTCTTTGTCTTCTTTCACACTCTTCAAATCGTACTCATCCACTTTCATGCTTGTCTGCAAATCTGAATAATTCACAATTTCCAGCAGTTCTGCTCCCGCCATAACCTGAGCGTTCTCCTCCGCTGTGACAGCTGAGATTTCTCCATCAATAGGTGCTTTTATTTCTTCACCTGCCGCTGTTTCTATGAGAACATCATCCTTCTTTACTGCATCCCCTTCTTCCACTTTGATCTCCTCTACTTGCATGGCTGTTTCACTTCTGACAATCTTGCGGTCCTTTGCTTCAACTGTTCCGGAGAATGTGTAATAGGATGATAGATCGCCATTCTCTGCGCTGACTTCTTTATAGACAGCCTGACCCTTCGGCATAAAGAGAGGAGCTGCTGCTGCGCCTGCAACAACAAATCCAATCACAATTCCGATAACCAGCTTGGTTTTCTTTTTCTTCTTTTTTGCACTCATGTTTGATCCCTCCAATATGTGATGAGATAAAAGTACATGAGATTTATGAACTGATTATGAACTTCCGTTAAGGGAGTAGATTGATTTTGGGGGTGGTGCTACAAATGGGGGAGCCTACACCGGGAAAGTGGTAGCACCATGGGGAAAATGGTGCCACAAATGGGGAAGTCTTTGCACGGAAAGTGGCGGCACTATGCGGAATGGCGCCACAAACATGGATGCTTTCACATGAAAAGTGGCGGCACTACGGAGAATGACGCCACAAGCCTAGAAACTTCACATGAAAAGTGGCAGCACTACGGGGAATGACGCCACAAACATGGATGCTTTCACATGTAAAGTGGCAGCACTACGGGGAATGACGCCACAAACATGGATGCTTTCACATGAAAAGTGGCAGCACTACGGGGAATGACGCCACAAACATGGATGCTTTCACATGAAGAGTGGCGGCACTATGCGGAATGGCGCCACAAACGTGGAAGTTTTCACATGAAAAGTGGCGGCACTATGAGAATGGCGCCACATATGGGAGAACCTTTACACAGAAAGTGGCGGCACTCTTCAATCTTCCAATTCTTCCCGCACAAAAAAGACCAACCCTGATGGATTGGCTTCAACTGTATTTTATTTACGGCCCAAAACGGTGCGAAAAGTTTGAGAGAGTCTAAACCAAAACTTCCCCTCTCAGCTTCTCCACCCCGTACCGTTTCAAGAACTTTGCAAAGTACTCCCGCTTTTTTCCGTTCGCCGCGTAAATGTCAATGATCTTCTCAACTGCAGAGTACAGCTGCGCGGGTGTGAGTCCTTCAAACAGCAGCGTTCCGGTCTGGGCATTCATGCCTTTAGCCCTGCCGCCGATGTACAGGTCATAGGAATCTTTCATTTTTATCACGCCGATGTCGTTGACGAGAGGCTCACCGCAGGCATTAGGGCATCCGGTGTAGGCTGCTTTGAGCGGAAACGGAACCGGTTTTCCCTGTATTCTTTCGTTCAGTTCAATGGCGGTGGGCATCCCTTCTTCTTCAGCGCCTTTGCAGAAGTTGCAGGTTCGCAGGCTTTTGACAAAGTTCCCGACGGGATACCACTGCAGTCCGCAGAGCTGAAAGGCTGTTTTGGCTTCTTCCAGCTTGCTTTCAGGAATGTCGAGATAGAGCTGCTGAAAGGTTGTGAGCTCAAGTTCCTTGTCCTCTTCCATGTAGGCGGCAAGCGCCAAAAGCTGCTTGGCGGTCAATTTGGCCCCGAAGCCGATGCCTCCATTCACCGCCAATTTAACGGTTTTTTCTTCTATGATCAACAGCTGCACACTCCCCGTTTTCTTTTAAGTATACCTTTCTGTCAGAAAAGTGTGAACAGCTATTTCCGGGTTTGATACCCTGACAGAAACGTTAAAATGGCATGGGCGGCAAGCCTGCTCGTCATATCCCTGAAGTCGACGGCCGGATCAATCTCTACGATATCAAGGGCTTTAACCTGCGGCGTTTCTCCAAGAAAACGCATGGCTTCAATCAGCATCCTTGCATCCATTCCACCGGGGCCAATAGCCGGACACCCTGGAGCAAACGCCTGGTCCATGACATCCATGTCTAGAGAAACGTAAATCTGGTCTGTTTCTTTGAGCAGTTCGTGAACGGCTGTCTCCAAGATTGTCAGAATGCCGGTTTCATAGACATCCTGCATGGTATAAATGTGGACGCCATGCTGTTTTCCGTAATCCGTGTAGGCTTTTCCATTGGAGAAATTGCGGATTCCGATTTGGTGAAGATGCTTACCTTCAAGTACGCCCTTTTCAATCAGCTGCCTGAATGGCGTTCCGTTTGAAGGGCCGCCATCTTCAAGGTTCCGGAGATCGTGATGGGCATCAAACTGGATGATCCCCGCTTTGCCCCTTGCCTCTTTAAAACTTTTAAAAAGAGGGGCCGTGACAGAATGATCGCCGCCAAGGAAGATTGGAAGAATGTCAGTGTGCCTGTTCAGGATGCCTGCTGCTGTTTCTTCGATTCGTCTGATTGAATCTGACAGGTCTGTCACATGCATGGTGATGTCCCCGAAATCTGTGATTGGCTGGATATCCATGTCATCCTGAATGGAATATGTGGTAAAAGAGTTCATCATTTTCCTGATTGTCTGCGGGGCAAAGGATGCTCCCGAGTGGCTGATTGACGGTTTTGACAGGGGGACTCCGATCAGGCCGATGCCTGAAGCGTCTCCCTCTTTCCAATTTCCAAGCAGCTTTCCGGCCTTTGTTATGCCTCTGTCTGTAAAACCAGCCTCATGTGAAAGATAGGGAAGCCCGCTCATGACAGTCCCCCTTTTCATACACGACAGCGCCTTTTTTAATAACGGTCCCAACATGGTTCACACCAAAATGGTACGGAATGTATTCATAGTTGTCTGCGTTCCAGATGACAAGGTCCGCCTGCTGCATCGGGGCAATCACGCCTCTCTGTCCGCCGAGACCAATGGCATGGGCGGCATTTACCGTGACCGCATTCCAGATCTCCTTCACTGTCATTTTGTACATAACGGTAGCAAATGACATGATCAGCTGCAGGTTTTCAGTCGGACAGCTGCCGGGATTAAAGTCCGTTGCAAGGGTCACAGCGACGCCCTCATCAAGCATCTTCCTTGCCTTGGCATGATCCGGTTTGTTCAGGTAAAAAGAGGTTCCCGGAAGAAGACAGGCGATGACGCCGGTCTCTGCAAGACGCTTAATGCCTGCTTCTGATGCGCCTACCAGATGCTCTGCACTGACAGCGCCGAGCTCTGCGGCAAGCTCAGCCCCGCCTAACGGGTCAATCTCGTCTGCATGGATCTTAAGCCCGAATCCCCTCTGTTTAGCCTTTGTCAAAAAGGCACGGGACTGTTCGATTGTGAACACGCCTGTTTCGCAAAAGATATCAACAAACCGGGCAAGGTCTTCTTTTTCAATGACATCAAGCAGCTGAAGCATTTCGTCTAAGAACACTTCTGGCTGATTCCTGCGTTCTGCAGGAATGGCATGGGCGCCGAGAAAGGTGGAAACGACGTCTACAGGATGTTCCGCGTTTAATTTTTTCGCCGTTCTCAGCTGTTTAAGCTCAGCACCCGCTTCAAGTCCGTACCCGCTTTTTGCTTCAACCGTTGTCGTTCCGTATGACAGCATTTCATTCAAGTGCCCGGCTGCTTTTTTATAGAGATCCGCTTCGGTTGCGGCTCTTGTTTTTTCCACGGTCGAAAGAATCCCCCCGCCCCGCTTCAGGATTTCAAGGTATGGCACCCCCTGCTGCTTGAGGCCCATCTCATGTTCCCTTGATCCCGCAAAGACAAGATGGGTATGCGGGTCGATGAGACCGGGAGTGACAAGGCGGCCGCCGCAGTCAATCTGTTTGTCCGCCTCCCAGTCCGCAGCCGAGGATGTTGCTGCAATCTCTGCAACCTTGCCGTCCTTTATGGCTATGGACATGTTTTCAAGAACAATGAGCTGATCCATTTCTTTTCCGCAGAGCGGTCCTTCTTTTCCATAATCCATCGTCAGGAGCTGGCCAATATTCTCAAGTATTAAGTCGTATTGCATAATACCTCCTCCTATTCCTGCATCGGGATGCGGACATTGTGTTCTTTTGCAAAATCCTGGGCTTCCGCGTAGCCGGCATCTGCATGGCGGATGATGCCCATGCCCGGATCTGAAACGAGCACGCGTTCAAGCTTTTTCTTTGCAGTTTCCGTCCCGTCCGCCACCACGACCATGCCTGAGTGGAGGGAATATCCCATGCCGACTCCTCCGCCGTGATGGAAGGAAACCCAGCTCGCCCCTGCAGATGTGTTTACGAGCGCGTTCAATACGGCCCAGTCTCCGATGGCGTCGCTGCCGTCCTTCATCGCTTCTGTCTCCCGGTTCGGCGAGGCGACAGAGCCGCAGTCAAGGTGATCACGGCCGATGACAACCGGAGCCTTCAGCTCTCCTGTTCGGACCAGTTCGTTGATGGCGAGGCCCATCTTCACACGCTCTCCGTAGCCAAGCCAGCAAATCCGGGCAGGCAGCCCCTGAAAAGCAACGTGTTCATGAGCCATGTCAATCCAGCGAAGCAGGGCTTCGTTTTCCGGGAACAGCTCTTTAATGAGCTCATCCGTGCGGTGGATGTCAGCCGGATCTCCTGATAGAGCCGCCCATCTGAACGGACCCTTCCCCTCGCAGAAAAGCGGCCGGATATAGGCAGGAACAAATCCCGGGAAGGCAAAAGCATCTTCCACTCCCTCATCTTTCGCCACTTGGCGGATGTTGTTGCCGTAGTCGAAAACGATCGTTCCCCGCTTTTGCAGTTCAATCATGCAGCGGACATGCTCCGCCATCGATGCTTTTGATTTTTGAACATAAAGGTCTGGATGGTCCTGTTTCAGCTGCAGCGCCTCATCTACCGTCATTCCATGAGGAAAATAGCCGTTCAGCGGGTCATGGGCAGAGGTCTGGTCGGTCAGAACGTCAATTTTGATTTTTCTTGCGAGCACTTCCTGAAGCACATCCACGGCATTTGCCACAAGGCCAATCGAAAGCGGGCGGCCTTCTGCCTTTGCTTCTTCCGCCCACTGCACCGCTTCGTCGAATGAATGTGTGAGCCTGTCGCAGTACTTGGTTTCAAGCCTTTTCTCAATTCTGCTTTGATCCGAATCTGCCGCAATGACTACGCCGCCGTTCATTGTCACAGCGAGCGGCTGCGCTCCTCCCATGCCCCCAAGTCCAGCCGTCAGCGTGATCGTCCCTTTCAGGCTTCCGCCGAAATGCTCTTTCGCTACAGCAGAAAAGGTTTCGTATGTTCCCTGGAGGATGCCCTGCGTGCCGATATAAATCCAGCTGCCTGCTGTCATCTGCCCGTACATCGTCAGCCCTTTTTGATCAAGCTCATGGAAGTTCTCCCAGTCTGCCCATTTAGGGACAAGAACAGAGTTTGAAAGCAGAACGCGCGGAGCATGCTCATGTGTTTTAAAAATCCCGACAGGCTTTCCTGACTGAATAAGCAGTGTCTCATCTCCTTCGAGTGATTTCAGCGAGCGGATAATGCCGTCAAGCGCCTCCTTGTTTCTCGCCGCTTTTCCAATCCCGCCGTAGACAATTAAGTCTTCCGGCTTTTCCGCTACCTCAGGATCAAGGTTATTCATCAGCATCCGAAGTGCCGCTTCCTGCTCCCATCCTTTACATTCAAGCTCTGTTCCCCGTTTTGCCCCCGTAAATTTCAATGTCATGATACAAATTCCCCCTTTGTGTCGTTATGATTTTTTTCAAACCGCTTCATATTTGTTTTTTTCAGAAGGGCTGCCGCCGCCTCGATATCTTTTGAGAACACCCGGTCCTTCGTGATGGCAGGGACAGCATTCCGGCCGTGAAAATAAAAGCGTCTCGTTGTCTCCGCCATTTTTTCAATTCCCCTGTAAGCCGCCGCTTCCATGGCGCAAATGAGTTCAATCGCAAGCACCCTTCGCACGTTCTGGATAATCTGATGGGCATGCCTTGAAGCAATGGTTCCCATGCTCACGTGGTCCTCCTGATTCGCCGATGACGGAATAGAATCAACGCTTGCCGGGTGGGCGAGTGTTTTATTTTCAGAAACAAGAGACGCCGCGCAGTACTGCATGATCATGGCACCGGACTGAAGACCCGGCATCGGACTTAAGAAAGGCGGGAGGTCATTCAGCTGCGGATTGACGAGGCGCTCGATTCTCCGCTCTGAAATATTAGCAAGCTCCGCCATTCCCACTTTTAAAAAGTCCATCGCAAACGCAATCGGCTGTCCATGGAAATTGCCGCCGGATAGCACTTTTCTGCCTTCATCAAAAATGAGCGGATTATCTGTCGCGGCATTCATTTCAATTTCCAGCTTTTCTTTTACATATGACAGCACCTGAAGACTTGCTCCGTGTACCTGGGGAATGCACCTGAGCGAGTAGGCATCCTGCACCCTGAGCTCGCCTTGATGCGTCACGAGATAGCTGCCGTTTAAGATGCCTCTAATACGCTCAGCCACCTCTGTCTGCTCCTTATAGCCCCTGGCAAGGTGAATGTCTTCATCGAATGCATCAATGATTCCTCTTAATCCTTCCAGTGTCATGGACGCAATGTAATCCGCCTGAAGCGCAACCGATTCTGCTTCGATGTAATTGACAAGCCCCATCGCCGTCATGGCCTGTGTGCCGTTAATGAGAGCGAGGCCCTCTTTTGCCTGAAGAGTGACAGGTTCCAAGCCTGCTGTATGAAAAGCTTCAGCAGTCTCCATTTGCTTCCCCTGATAAAGGACCTCCCCTTCTCCCGCAAGGACAAGAGCCATGTGGGAAAGCGGAGCAAGATCCCCGCTTGCACCGAGTGATCCCTGCTGCGGCACAACAGGGTGAATCCTCTTATTCAGCAGCTCGGCAAGCAGCTCCAGCACTTCTTTGCGTACACCTGAAAAACCCTTCAGAAGTGCATTGAGCCTGAGAAGCAGCATGCCTCTTGATACTTCTTCGGGAAATGGATCCCCGACACCGCACGCATGGCTTCTGATCAGGTTGATCTGCAATTCTTCCACATGCTCGGCATCAATCAGTACATCACTGAATTTTCCGAATCCCGTGTTTATGCCGTACACAACTTTTTTCTGCGCCACAATGGCGTCAACCGCTTTCCTGCTTTTCTCGACTTTTCCCCATACATGCTGGGGGATATGCACTGCTTCTTTGTCATAGATAATCTTTCTGGCCGCTTCAATTGTTAAGGAATGTCCCGTTAATTCAATCATCCCGCTTCTCCTTTTTATAGAAAAATGACAAACAAAAAGGAGGCCATACCAATAGAAACACTCAAAACGTGTTTTCTACTGATACAGCCCCCTGCTATCTCATAACTATGGGCGCATCTTATATGTGGTTAATTCCAAGCCCCATTGCCTCATGCTCGGAGCCTTTCACCGGCGCACCGATGGTTCCGTACAATGCAATCGCAATCCATTCGCCTTCTGTTTCTGCCTCGTACGGTTTGCCTCTGACAACCGCAAACCTGAGACCGACTGTCCTGAGCACGCTTCCAAGCTGAACCTGGCCGCGCGTCACACCATGAAGCGCTTCCATAATCGCATGGTACAAAGCATGCGTTTCCCGGTATCCGTCGGGCGAAATCACGCCAGAACGCTTCGCTGCCGTTTCAATGGCCGCCACTACTTTCTGCGTCTCCATTGATCCTGTCTTGCCCAAGCAAAATTGAAATCCCTGTTCTTTCAGCTTTTCGCCGTACAGATGCTCCTCTTCTTCAAGCAGAACAAGCTGCATGGCATTTTTTCCGATACGGTGATCTGGCTGTATGCTCATAAGTCATTTCTCACTTCGTACTGAATTTTCTGATAAACTAGTGTCTATCGTTAGTTTATGATTGAATGAGAAAAGTGTCAAGGGGTTAATTGATGTCTGATCCAGTGCTGCTGAAACGGACCGAAAGAATGACTTTTGTGATCGCCCAGCTGCCCAGATGAACAAATAGGAGCAAAGACAGCATCATCGCAGGACTCAAATCCACTCCGAAAAGCAGAAGGGTAAAGAAAAAATAGATGGCAACCATCGTAAAGATCCATGCGATCGACCGTGATTTCTGTTCGATGAAATGAAACACTTCATCTACACCTCTTTTTTTCTTCGCAAAATAAAGACCAAGCCACCAGGCAACCAGACCCGCTGCCATTCCCCCGTATACCCCGATAAAAGCCCCAGCTGATTCCATCAAACCTCTCCCCCATCCTCAAAAATAAAAATCTCTTCAATTCTGCACGTAAACGAGTTTGCAATCTTAAACGCAAGTTCCAAAGACGGATTGTACTTGCCGGATTCAATCGCAATAATCGATTGTCTTGAAACACCAACCTGAACCGAAAGCTGTTCCTGAGTCATTCCTTTTTCTGAGCGCATTTCCCTGATTCTGTTCTTCATGTTCATCCACCTTGTAAAGCTTCCTTTACGTTAAGTTTACTTTACATGGAATAAAAAGTAAATCTTTTTTCCAGCTCAACAGAAAAAAAGAAGAGAAGCATACGCCCCTCTTCTTGCTTTCCATTCTTGCGGTTATCTCAATCCGTATGCCTTAATGACATCCTGCGTGATTTTATTGCCCGCATCATCCCATGCAGATGCTCTTAGTGACACATGTTTGCTGTTTTTTGGATTGTTGATTTTAGCGGCCCATTTATTTTCTGCTGTTTGCTCAAGCTTTACTGTTTTCCATGACTTTCCTTCATTGAAAGACACTTCGAGCGAAGCACCTTCCAATTTTCCGTACCCTTCAACTCCGTCCAGTTTTGCTGCAGAGAGTTCCAGATTCGTTGATGGTGCGGCCAATGCATCGCCGTACATATCCGTTTCAACCTTGTAGTCAAGAGAATAAAGCGGAAGCGGTTTACGGGAGTAATCTTCTATTCCAGACCAGAAGGTCCACTCCGTGTGTGTGCTGACTGAGGTATCCCAACGTTCCGGATCTCGCTTGGCATCCGTTACTAAACGGTATTGCTTTCTTTCTTCTGAAATGCCGCTGAATACATTTAAAGCCTGACTTGTTCCTTGTTTAATCAGGGTATCTCCCTGATAAAGCTTGTGTGTTTGATTTTTAACCGATTCATCATATTCCGTACCGCCTGTGTGTCCTTTGCCAGAATCTGCCCAGGCAGGAATGTTAAACTGGAACGAGTTCCCGCTGCGGAATGGTGTCCAATATCCGTCACCCAGGCGAGGACGGACGACTGGCGAGAACCATTCTTCCTGCAGTCTTTCTCCTTTTTTATAAGTCACAGCAGGCTGGCGTACAGACCAAGGACTGTCTAAAACTTCAGCCTGGTGATACCAACGTGTTCCTTCAACAGCTGAGACCCACTCGGTCCGAACAGAAGGAAATTGCATTTTGTACATGAAGCCCACTGCTCTGACCGTATGAGGGCGCAAATCAAAGCGGAATTCCCCGCCAGAAGTTTCCTGATCAGACTTATAGCGTGCATCAATCTTTACAAGTTCGCTATTCGAAGGAGCATAGGTCAGATCTTTTGGAATATTTTCACCATGAACGTCCATTAAATCATAGACATATGGCGTGTTTGTTTCACCTTCAACAAACAGCTTCAGATTGCCTGAACGTGCAGCCTTAATTACTTTGTCTCCTTCGCTCTTGCTTATGCCTGCAACAGCAAGGGGAATGTCTGTGTAATCCGGATTGCCTGCATATACGCTGAACTCCGTATCTTCATAATTGACGATGATTAATAGCTTAGCTCCTGCTGCATGTGCGGCAGCAGCCTGCTCTGAAGGAGTGACATCCGCATTGCGGTCAACAACGACAGCTTTGCCTTTTGCATTCAATCGCTCAAAATCAGCCTGGGATCCGCTGCCTGCATAAACCGTTGATAAGTTATATTTTCCATCGAGCAGCGTGCTGCCTGCTAAAGGAATATCATCAAGCACTTTATCTTTAAAGTGAATTTGAAGATAAGGCTTGATTAAACGCCAACGGGTCAGCATTTCAAATTCTCCGTTTTTCACTTTCTTTGTTGGAGCAGCATACAGTTTATCAATCCATACCGGCGCCAAGTACACGTGGTTCATCGTTTTGCCGTCAAGAGAGCGGTAATATTCCAGGCGCTGATAGCTTGGCTCTGTCTCTTTTGGCACATTCACTTTTATTTCGTTTGCTTTCCTTGCGTCAAATTCTACGGTTTTAGGTCCATCCAGTACAAATTCAGGGTTTCCGACTAATGCAACCCCGTGGTGGTCTGTAGTTGCATCTACTTCCATCATGGACATAGCGGAGTAAGTTCCAGGGCGCAGACGGAATTCTGCTTCTCCATTTACAGCGACGAACTCTGGAATCATGTCCTTGTTAACGAGACCAACGTATGCAAGGGCAGGCTTGCCGCTGCGGTCTTTAGCTGTCATTTTTAACGTGTATTTTTCCTCTTCTTTCACCGTGCCGAGTGAAGTATGAGCCACTTGTTTGCCGTTTTCAAGTGCCGTCAAATGACCTTCATACCGGGCTCCGGCTTCACCAAGCTGCGGATTAAGCGTGAGGGAAACGGTTTTAGTGCCTCCAGCCGGAACCACAATCTCGCTTTCAGATATCGTCAGCATGCCATCTGGTGCAGCGTTGCCGTTTGTATTTTTAAAATCAGCCTGAAGAGTTAATGTAACCGCTGTGTCCGAATCATTTGTATACGTGACCGTTTTTTGTACAGGCTGTGCATCCGCGTTCGGCCATTTAAAGAAACCGAATGACAGAGAACCCGTTGCCCTTACTTTGCCTGCTGCTGCAGCCGGCAGATCCAGACGGCCTGTACCAATGTGATACGGAGAATATGGCAATTTTTTTGATGTGCTCATCAGTGCTTCTTTTAACTGAGTGCCGCTCCAGCCAGGATTCTTCTGCAAAAGAAGCGCGGCAGCACCTGCAACGTGCGGTGTAGCCATTGACGTTCCATTTAAACTTTTATAATAGCCTGTTCCGGCAGAAAGTCCTGAGCGCGCGGCAACGATGCCGACTCCCGGAGCTGATAAGTCAGGTTTTAGCGCCTTATCCCCATAGCGCGGTCCTTTAGATGAAAAACCTGCAATCTTATCAGACTTATCAACTGCTCCAATTGTTAGCGCAGCATCTGCAGCTCCAGGTGATCCAATCGCCCCTTCCGCTGAATAATTTCCTGCTGCGATGACAAACAGAGTTCCTTTTTCTTCACTGATCCGGTTGACTGCCTGTGCCATCGGGTCCGTTCCATCAGAAGGTTCAGAGCTTCCGAGACTCATATTCACGATCTTCGCGTTTTCAGCTGCCCATTCCATGCCGTCGATGATCCATGAATCAAGACCACTCCCTGAGTCATCCAGTACTTTTCCGACTACTAGACGAGCTTCAGGGGCAACCCCTTTATTCTTTCCTTCAGAAGCAGCGCCAGTTCCAAGGACGGTCGAGGCAACATGTGTGCCATGGCCGTGTTTGTCGTCAACCTGCTGGCCTGGAACAAAGCTTTTTGACGTTTCAATCTGGCCCGAAAAATCTGGGTGAGCCGGATCAATACCCGTATCAAGCACAGCTACTTTTACGCCTTCCCCTGTATAGCCGGATTCCCATACTTGCGGAGCACCGATCTGCGGCACGCTTTGTGCAAGAGATGCTTCTACTTTTCCATCCAGCCAGATTTTTTCAATTCCCTGTTCAAAAACAGCTGTTTCCGGTTTTGCTTTTGCTGAAGCTGCTGTCTCAGGGGTGATATCCTCCCAGAATGTTTCTGCCTCTTTTTTCGAAGCAGACAGTGCAGCTCCGTTTATACTTTCAAGAGTACGAACTTTTTTAGCTCCTTTTGGGTCTGATTTTACTTGAGCTGCCCGTGCTTTCGTCTCTTCATATTCCACGATTACGGGAAGAGAAGTGAGGCTTTTGTCGTCATAGCCATTTTCAATTAGTTCCGTTACGTTAAATAAATCCTTGTCCAATTTGTCAGCTGCCAAGTAAGGCATGGCCGAATTTGGAATCACGTACGTATCTTCACCAATGGTCAGAACTTGCGCTCCTGCACCGCTTCGATCAGCAGGCTCAACATTAATGGCGCTTTTGCCGTTTCCAATCTCTTGAACGGTCACCACGTCTCCTGTAATGAGAGTGATCTTGCGCTCGCCTTTCCCCGTTGTCTCATGAACGATGGCAGATTGATCCTTTTTTTCAGCACTTGGCTGATCAACAGCTTTGACGCTGCTGAACGTTGAGGACAGCATAACGGCAGATACAGATGTTGCGATTAGCGACTTTAAAACAGATTTTTCCACCAAACATCCCCCTAAAAAATTTAAATTGGTCCACTGCGCTCATCTGGATGCAATACACTTGAAAGAATGCGATCTCATAAGATGATTTGAATATGTTACTAGAATTGTATATTGCCGGAATGGAAGGTACAATCGGGGTTATTAAGCGGACTTTGAGACCTATTGATCACCAAAATTGATAGGTATTTGAATAAAAAAAGCAGGTATCTGATTCTAAATATCTAGTAAACGGGGTTTAAAATTGGGGTTTTTGTTTATTCGACCTTTTTTTTACACATAAAAAAAGGAACCTCCTCTGACTGGAGATTCCTTTTTGTTCCGTCTTTTAATGATGAGATGACGCTGCTTCTTTTTCTTTTAATAAAAGCTGAAACGTTTCCTGATCTGAACCTGCAGGAAGTTCGTATGAATCTTTATACGTTTCACTTCCCTTGCCGGTCACAAGGATCCAGTCACCCGCTTCAGCCATTTCCCATGCTTTTTGTATCGCAAGTGTCCGGTCAGGAACGACAAGGTCTTCTTTTTTCCCGCTGCCGCCGAGAAATGTTTTTAACTCTTCTATCATTTCTGCTGGTTCGACACCGTTTAAATCATCAAATGTCAAAACAGAACAGTCGCTCATTCGTGATGAGATTTCCATCATCTCCGCCCGTTTGCTTTCATCGCGTCCGCCTCTGAATCCAAACACATGATAGATCCGCTTTGCTCCGCAGTCTCTTGCAGTTTTCAAAATGTATTCAAACGCATCTGCCGTATGGGCATAATCAATGACAGCTGTGGCGCCTTCCGGATGATCGTACATTTCAAAACGCCCTGGCACATCCTTGAATGTCCGGAAGCCATCAATCAGCTTCGCCCGGTCCACACCGATTTTTCTGCCCGCCAAATATGCCATTGAGGCATTATATATATTGTGAAGACCCGGAATGCTCATGGAGAAATGAAGCTTTTCACCCTTTTCTGTCACTTCAAAATCAGAGCAGTGAACGTCATTTTCAGATGTGAACTGAAGGTCATCACTTTTCGAAGAACCAAATGTGGATACCTCAATATTCCGCTCCCGCAGTATGCCGGTGAGCTTTTGACCCCATTCATCATGCGTGCTGACAATGGCCTGTCCGCCCTGCTTCAGTTTTGAAAACAGCTGCTGCTTAACTTCAAAATATTCCTCTATCGTATTGTGATAATCGAGATGTTCATGAGCAAGGTTCGTAAAAAGACCAAGATCAAATTCGATGCCCTCGAGCCTTTTTTGCGAAAGCCCGTGAGAGGAAACCTCCATGATGACAACCTCGTCTTTGCTTTCAGCCAATAACCGCTGCAGCTCAAGCGCATCCGGGGTCGTATTCTTGGAACTGTATGCCTGTCCATTGATGACATTGTGAACCGTGCCGAAAAGCGCACATGAATACCCTGCGTGCTGCAAAATATGTCTCAGCATGAAAGAAGTGGTCGTCTTTCCGTTGGTGCCTGTAATGCCGATCATGATGTGTTTCCTTGAGGGATAGTCATAAAAATGCGCCGCCAGATTGGCAAGTGAGTCTCTGCTGTTTTCCACCCTTATATACGGCACAGGCAAACCTGTCAGGTCTTTTTCTCCAACAACAGCCGCAGCCCCTCTTCTGATTGCATCCTCTATATAATCATGGCCATCCCGTGCATAGCCTGAGATCGCTGTAAATAAGCAGCCTTCCTTGACTTTGGCTGAGTTTGCTTCAATTCCCGTAATTTCACAAGCTCCCAGATCATCCTGATGAAAAATGGAATGACCGGTCTGCTCAAGCAAAGTTAGTAAATTCATCGTTGATCTCCTTATTTCATGGCATCCGTTCTGTTATGTTGCATCAAAAAGAGCATTGTTATCAATTATGCGTTTTGTGATACCATATTTGTTCGAAACCATTCCGTTTTTTTGAGGGAAGCGGAGGATGAAAATGTTGGATATTGTCGAAACAGGTCGTAAGGCGCGGACTTCAGGGTCAATTTTAGGCTGAAGGGTTCATGTATGATTGGCACTAACGGACAAAATGGAGCTAACTGTCCAAATCAGAGTTCTAACAAGCGGAAACTACTGTCTAACAATCCAAACTACTGCTCTAACAAGCGAATTTGCCATTCTAACAGTCCAACCTCGCATCCTTACAATCCAAACAGAAAAAACGGCTCCATCCAAGGAGCCGCCAACAAAAGGGGGATCTATATTAACTATTCACAACCTCTTTTTGAGAAAGCTTCACCTTTTCAGTGACCTTCTCTCCCTGCCGGTAGAATTCTACGTCTATTTCATCCCCGATCGCCGTTTGTGAATAGAGGAATTTGCGCAGTTCACCTGAGCTTTTGATCTTCGTGCCGTTCATGGCAACAATCACGTCTCCTTCTTTCATGCCTGCTTCAGATGCAGGAGAACCCGGGCTGACACCCTGTACAAACACGCCCTCTGTCACATCATTTGGAAGCTTCAGCGTATTTGTGCGGTACTGCTCCGGCACCTGGCTCAGATCAATCAGGCCGACCCCAAGAAACGGACGGTCAACTTTTCCCTTTTCAAGCAGTTCATCCACAATCGGCTGCAGATCATTGCTTGGGATCGCAAAGCCGATGCCTTCAACACCGTCCTGGGTAATCTTCAGGCTGTTGATACCGATTACCTGACCGTTCATATTCAGCAGGGGACCTCCGCTGTTTCCCGGATTAATCGCAGCATCCGTCTGGATGACGCTCAAATCCCAATTTCCTTCAGACGTTTCAATCGGCACCGTCCGGTCTGTTCCGCTGATGATTCCTTCCGTCACTGTGCGGGAAAAATCCAGACCAAGCGGATTTCCAATCGCTACAACCCGTTCTCCTGCACGAAGCTTGCCTGAATCCCCGAACTGCGCGACTGCTTTTGCATACTTGCTGTCAATTTTCAAAACAGCCGTATCTGTCAGCGGATCAGCACCCACCAGTTCAGCTTCTGATTTCTCGCCGTCCGAGTACGTTATTTCAATGCTGCTTGCGCCTTCAATGACGTGATTATTTGTAATGATGTAAGCCGTGTTCCCGTCTTTTTTGAAAATAACCCCGGAGCCGGTACCTGCTTCAGCGCTCTGCGTGCCGCCTCCAAAGCTGCGCTGCTGCTGTTTATTGGAAATACCGACAATCGCAGGGGACAGGTTTTCAACCATATCAGCAATATTATTCGTTGAACTGAGCGGCTGCGTATTTACCTCATTCGTGCTGTTTTCCTGAGCGGTGTTGGAATCAACAGAATAAGAAGGCTGATTGCTGCCGGTCTCTTCTTCAAAATACGGCTGAACACCAAGAACAAGCGCCCCGCCCACTACACCGCTGATAACCGATGAAAGAATGCCTCGCATTCTGGACGGCTTCTTCTGCGGCTGTACGTATCTGTTGGTCTCCCGTGATTCCTGCTCCATTGCCTCTTTCCGTTCCGTATCATCGTAATATCCCATCTTCATTCCTCCCGGTGAATTTCTTTGTTGACTCTACTATAAGAAATCTTTTTGGGAGAAAGATGAGAGAAATGTGGGAAATTGTAAGAAAAGCGGAATCGCTCGTTTAGCTCCGGGAGCCAGATAAGAATCCGGCGGAAAAGTCCGGGTTTGACTTTTTTGACGGATTTGTTCTGGCAGAGGAGTTGAGCGATGGAGCTGGACACCACGAAAAGCGGAATCAGCCGTTTAGCTCCGATAGGCAGATAAGAAATCACCCGAAAAGTCCGGGCCCCGCCTTTTTGGGGGATTTTGTCTGACAGAGGAGTTGGCTGATTGAGCTAGACACCACGAAAAGCGGAGCCGACCGTTTAGCCCTGACAGGCAGAAAAGAAATCACCCGAAAAGTCCGGGTTTGACTTTTTGGGGGATTTTGTTCTGACGGAAGGGCTGGGAGGCGAAGCTAGACATCAAAAAAATGATTTCCCCCGCTCCCCCATAGTATAATGACCAATAAGAGGAGGGTGAATCAGAATGACGTATTCGATTTTCCTTGTTGAAGATGAACAGAATCTCAATGATTTACTGACAAAATACCTTGAAAAAGAAGGATACAGCGTGACTGCTTTTACAGACGGAGAAAGCGCGCGCAGTGCCATAGACAAGACGCCGCACTTGTGGGTGCTCGATATTATGGTTCCCGGTGTAGACGGATATCAGCTTATCAAAGAGATCAAAGCGGCTTCACCGGATACCCCGGTTATTTTCATATCCGCACGGGATACGGATATTGACAGGGTGCTCGGCCTTGAGCTAGGAAGCGATGATTACATATCAAAGCCGTTTCTCCCAAGGGAGCTCGTCATCCGGGTTCAGAAGCTCTTGACCCGTTTGTATGAATCCGCCCCGGTGAAAAATACGGTGACTTTACCTCCATACACAATTGACGAAAGCATCCGTTCCGTTTCGCTTGACGGCAAGAACCTGAACTTGACATCAAAGGAATTTGACCTACTTTTACTGTTCCTGCATAACAAAGGACAGGCCTTTTCACGCGAGCAGATGATTGAGCACATTTGGGGAAGTGATTATTTCGGGACGGACCGGGTCGTGGATGACCTGGTGCGGAGACTTAGAAAGAAAATGCCGGACTTGAAAATTGAAACCATTTACGGGTACGGATACAGGATGCTGACTGCCTGATGAAAAACAAATCTCTAGCCTTTCAGATCTGGATTGTCATTTCAGGCATCCTACTATTAATTTCGCTTGTTTTGATGATCATTTTTCCGACAACCCTGAGAAACTTTTTTACCAATGAAATCTACAATACGATTGAAAATGAGCAGCACATCCTGACCGAATACCGCCTGCAGGGGGATATGGAGATGGACCCGCTGAATCCAAACGGCGAGAAGCTGTCTCCGGACCGCTCGGTTCAGCACATCATCCTTCCTGAAAATGCGCCTTTCTTTTATAACGAAAAAAAGCTCCCGCTTCGCTTCTTGCAGGAGACCCAGTCTCTTGCAGCGAATCAGGAAGCCATTACAGAGGAATATTCAAGAGTGATAGGCGACGAACGGCTCTTTTTTGTCATCAAAAAAGTCTCGCTAGACGGACAGCCAGCCTTTTTGCTTTCCTATGCATGGGACTCCTACAGAAACGACCTTGTTCTGACCCTGTTCAAACAGCTTGTCCTTGTCATGATCATCGTCTTTCTGTTCAGCTGGATTCCGTCCATCTGGCTTGCAAAATACCTGTCGCGCCCGCTGGTTTCACTTGAGAAGGATGTCAAACGGATATCCAATGAAGACTGGCATGAGCCTGTAGTGCTTGAGCGCAGCGATGAAATCGGAAAGCTTGGTTCTTCCATTGAACAAATGCGTCAGAGGCTTGTGAAAAAAGATGAAGCCCAGCGAACGCTTCTTCAAAACATTTCACATGATTTGAAGACTCCTGTCATGGTCATCAGAGGCTATGCAAAATCCGTCAATGATGGCATCTATCCGAAGGGCGACCTGACAAGCACGATGGACGTCATTGAAGAAGAATCAGAACGGCTTGAGAAAAAAATCAAAGACCTCCTTTACATCACAAAACTTGATTACCTCTCATCCCGGAATGCTTCAAAAGAAAAACTGCACTTGAACCGGATTGTCCAGGAGGTCATCGACCGGATCAGATGGAGCCGGCAGGAACTCGACTACAGCATCCAGCTTGAAGAAGCCGTCATTCACGGAGACGCTGAGCTTTGGATGAAACTTCTTGAAAACCTGTTTGAAAATCAGCTGAGATATGCAGATACAATCATCGGCGCCAGGCTTATCCGCGAAGGCTCTGACTATCTGCTTAAAATCTGGAACGACGGCCCTCCGATTGAGGAGGATATTCTGCCGCACCTGTTTGAACCGTTCCACAAAGGAAGCAACGGAGAATTCGGCCTCGGCCTGAACATCGTCAAGCGCATTGCAGAGCTGCACGGGGGAAAGGTCTGGGCAGTGAATGAACAGGGTTTGAGTACGTTTTATGTGAAGGTTCCGGTGTAATATAACAAAAAAAGCCATGAGAAACGGTGTATCCGCTTCTCATGGCTTTTTTTGAAGATGGTACTTGATCTTTTATTTTCTCAATTAAAAGCGCGCAACGTATGCTGATTTGTATTGAAAGTTTATTAAGTATTATTTAAAAATGGCAATATTTCGAACAAATATTACCAAATGTATCTTTTTAATGGAAAAAATTATACAATAAATTAGAACGTTCGTTCAATTTAAAGGAAGGAGTTATAATACATTTTGGACAAAAGGCGTTATAACAGTGAAGATGCTAAGCGTGAAATTATGGAAAAAGCGACCTTGATATTTTCTCAAAAAGGCTACAATCAAACTTCTGTACAGGACATATCAAAAGCCTCTGGTTATAGCAAAGGTCACATTTATTATCATTTTGGAAATAAAGAAAAACTGTTTGTTTTACTAGCACAAAACACGATGCAGGATTGGTATACAAAATGGATGGAAAAAGAATCATCCTATAACACTGCAACGGAAAAACTCTATGGGATCGCAAAGCATGTCCTTTATAACTACCAGACTCCTTTATTAAAAGGAGGACAAGAACTCGCCTCAAATCCTGCCTCAAGTTCAGAATCTGTAAAAGCATTATTTGAGTTAGCAGTCATTCCTATGGGTTCATATCGTTCCATTCTTCAAGAAGGAGTGGAAAAGGGAGAATTTGAAGATGGAAATATTGATGAGTGGACCTTGCTTGTTGGAACATGGTTGGGGGGTTTATGTCAGTTGACGAACACACACCAATTGAATACGCTTGAACCTCTTTTTAACCAAGCCATTACAATCTTTGCAGCGTCCATTAGGAGGAGGAAATAAAAATGAAAATAGCATTAATCGGTGACAGTTTAACTGAAGGTCGTCCTGGTGTTTCTTTCTTCAACATACTAGAAGAAAAATTTCCAAATATATCGTTTGATAACCTTGGCAAACCAGGAGAGTCAGTTAAAAGTTTATATACTCGTCTATTAAAAACAAAGTTAGATAGAGATTATGATCTTATTTTCCTTTGGATTGGCGTAAATGATGTTTATTCGAAAATGCTGAGTGTTCAAGCACAACCAGCAGCAAAAAATCATAATGAGTTCAAAGCTTATTACGAGAAAATATTAGACCTGATTCTTTCATCATCGAAGAAAGTCGTAGCAGTTACCCCTGCATTAGTTGGTGAAAATGCGAATAATACTCCCAATCATGAAATCAAAGAATTAAATCTTCTAATTCAATCCATCACTCGTGATCAAGTAAATGTAAGTTTTCTGGATATCCATTCAGTCTTTTTAACTCACCTTTCAAAAGTTAACAGTTCAGATTATATCAGCACAAAAGTAATGAGAGTAATGGTGGATGTTCTTTTTTATAAGAAACCTTCAAGAATTGACAGGTTATCAAAAAAACGAGGTCTTCACCTTACATTAGATGGTATACACCTAAATAGTGCTGGTGCAGAAATTGTTGCAGAGATTTATGCATCCGAAATCACGCGTTTGACATACAAGAATCAAGACGCAATTCAGTCATGATAAAGGCTAGAGGTGTTGTCGAATAGAAGAGGAGTGGGATGCCGGTGATTAGAAAAGTTGCGATTGTAACGGGTGGTGCTTCAGGGATAGGCAGGGCAATTTGCAGGGAACTAGTGAAACAGAATGTCTTCGTTATCATTTCAGATATTGATGAACAAGCAGGAAGAAATTTTGAAATCGAATTGAACAAAGAATCAATAAGTGCTAGGTATGCCTATTTAAATGTCACTGATTATAATAGTGTAGAGCGATTATTTACAGATTTATTTCAAGAATTTTGCCGGATCGACTATCTTTTTAATAATGCTGGTATGGTTATGTACGGTGAACTCTATGATATGACGATAGAAAACTGGAAAGAAATCATGGATGTTAACCTATGGGGAGTCATTAATGGAACTCAAGTAGGATATAATCTCATGAAAAAACAAGGATTTGGCCATATTGTGAACACAGCTTCAGCAGCAGGTTTAGGACCTTCTCCAGTATCTTCAGCATATGCAACTACAAAACATGCGGTTGTAGGCTTAACCACTTCGCTTCATTATGAAGCAGAGGAATTCGGAATTAAAGTTAGCACACTTTGCCCCACGTTTGTTGATACCCCTATTTTCGAAAGCGCACAAGCAATTAATATCAATAAGGCAATTATTACCCAACAACTAAAGAAGCAAAAAATGATGTCTCCTGAAAAACTAGCTAAAATAGCATTAGATGGGATTCATAAAAACAAACCTATCATATGCCCAATGCCGATGCGTCGAACAATGGATATTTTCTTCACGCTGTTTCCGCCGGCACACAAAGGACTAATGAGGTTAGTTTGTAAAGTAAGCAGGAAAGCAAGGATTTCTGGAAATTGAACTTTTTAGATAGGGCAAGTCTTTTACACTATTACATTAGGATGAAGCGGTAATAGAATTGATTGCTCAAATAAATACTTAGCTGAGCAGGTTCCTGCCATATCCTATGCTAATCTCTTCCCATTAAAACCTTTGTATATCATAAAAGAGCATACAAGCAGCTATTCTAGAGTATGCTCTTTTATGTGATATTTAATTAGCTGATTAAGATGCTGGCACTACGCAACCAAACTTTTTTTCTTTATATATTTCGTTTTCCAATCAGCTTTTTCTTTTGTTAGTATTGGTGAGCTAATTAACATCTCCCAAATAAACCTTCTCCGGCTTTTCCCCAAGATGAAGCTTCATAATCTCATCTCTCACCGTGACGGGATACAGCCTGTAATCCCTCAATGCTTCTACAGGTAGCCATTCCACTCCAACCTGACCGTCATCCGGCACCGTTCCCGCTGCAGGTTCAGGCTGCCCCTGTTTGATGGTGCAGAGAAACATCATATCCAGCTGATGAAATCCCTGATCATCAAATCCGTGGTTTCCGCCGACATAATCCCTGACAAATACCAGCTCGTGAATGTCTACTTCTACCCCTATTTCTTCAAGACATTCCCTGCGCAGGTTTTCGTGCAGATTCTCACCCTGTTCCTGTCCGCCGCCAGGCAGAATGTAATAATACCCCTGATCATCCTCTTTTTTGATGGCAACAAGGTTTCCATCCTTTAGTATGATAGCTTTTGAAGCTGTCCGAACCATAGTGAAATCCCCCTTGGAAAATAATAGCTTTTTTATTATAGAGGACTTTCCTGAATTCGAACAGGTATTTTAATAGCCTGTAGGCCAATTGGCAAGCCTGCGCTCGCTTTTCGTTCCGTTTTTGTATGAAGCGTATTCCAGCGCCTTGCACAAATATTTCCTTGTATCTCTTGGATCAATGACATCATCGAGGTAGTGTTTGGAAGCTGCTTTATAGGGAGAACTGTCAAAAGCCCACTGCTCGAGAAGCTTTTTCCGTGCCTCTTCCTGATTGGCTTCCTCCTGCAGCTGTCTTCCATACACGACATTAATACCCACTTCGGGTCCTGTGAAATTAATCTCGGCTGTCGGCCAGGCAAAAACGAAGTCCGCACCCATTGATGGACCGCACATGTTTCCGTAAGCTGCCCCGACACTTTTTCTAATAACAACTGAAATCTTAGGTACAGTAGACTGGGCAAGAGCCTGGTTCCAGATCATAATTTTAGTAGGCATTTTTTCCCATTCAGCATCCTGGCTGATTCTGAATCCGGGCGTATCGTGCAGGAAGATCAGCGGAATATGGTAAGAATCACATAAACATATAAAATCAATGGCTTTATCGCACTCTTTCGGGCCTGCTGCACCGGCAAATTTCTTCGGCTGATTGGCTACAATGCCTGCCGTTCTTCCTCCCATTCTCACAAAAGCCGTGATCAGGCCTTCCCCGTACATCGCTTTATACTCAAACATCTCCCCTGCATCAGCAAGGTCCCTGATTATCTCTTTCATATCATAGACTCTGTTTTTCTGTTTCGGAAGAATGTCAAGAACCCTTTCAAGCTTTCTGTACGGATCGTCATCTGTTTCTTTAAACATGGGTTCCTCCCCGCTATTCAGCGGCATATAGCTGAAGAATTTTTTCATCTGCATGATGCATTCTTCTTCTGTATCGCCAAAAGAGTCTGACTGGCCTGTGTGATCCGCATGAACCCTCCATCCTCCAAGCTCTTCCGTTTCTACTTTTTGCCCGGTAGCCATAGAAAGCATTCTCGGACCTGCAATCGCCATGCAGGTTCCTTTCAGCATTGTGACGAAGTCAGATGAAACGGCCATCCATGTTGGGCCGCCGAAGCTGTCGCCTAGAATTGCCGTCATCAAAGGAACCTGCCTCGAATGAGTCAGCATTTCCTGCGGGAAAAGCTTGTCGCTGATTCCGTCAGACCCCATTCCATCAGGCATTCTGAGTCCTCCGCCTTCATTCAGGTTAAAAAGAGGAAGGCCCCTTTTCAAAGCATATTCATGTACTTTTTTAGATTTGCGGATATGGACGGCCCCCTCTGTACCGGCAAAAACGGTTTTATCACCGGCCATTACAACAGCAGGCCTTCCGTCGACTTTTGCAAGACCTGTAATCAGACCGTCTCCGTAGCTTTTTTCAGCTGCGCCTTCCTTGTCTGAATGATTCAGCATTCCGAGCTCAAGAAAACTGTCATCATCTGCAAGCAGGGCAATTCTTTCTCTCGCCGTGTAAAACCCGCTGCTGTGCTGGCGGTCTATTTTGTCCTGTCCTCCTCCAAGGAGCGCTTTTTGTTTTCTTCTGTGCAAGTCAAGTACTGCATCATCCACCTCGTTTGCATGTGTTTTCATTTCGCTGCCTCCCTCGTTGTTTTTAATTCCCTTCTCAATACTTTGCCTGAGCTTGTGGCAGGCAGGGCATCCAGAAATTCAACTTCTCCTGGTGATTTATAGATGGCCATATGCGCTTTTGCCCATGTTAAAATTTCCTTCTCGGTTACCTTGCCCTTATATTCAGGAGCAAGCACAATAAAAGCTTTGACGCGTTCTCCCTTTTCTTCATCGGGCATTCCGATTGCCGCACTTTGCATAACTGCGGGATGCTCGTTCAGCAGCGCCTCGACATCTTCAGGAAACACACTGTAGCCTGACGTTTTTATCATCTCTTTCAGTCGCCCGTAAAAGTAAAGATAGCCATCCGGATCCAGCATTCCGATATCCCCCGTCCTCACGTAGCCGTTAACAATTGTTTCCAGTGTTTCATCCGGTCTGTTCAAGTATCCTTTAAAAATTCCCGGATTGCGGACCGCGATTTCTCCGCGCTGTCCCTGTTCGCACGGCTGACCGGTTTCAGGATCCACGATCAGAATGTGATTTTGATAGACCGGTATTCCGCAGCTTCCAAACTTAATCTTATCCTTCGGCATGAAAGTATCGCATGTATGAGTTTCGCTCAGTCCGTATGATGCCTCGTGCATCAGGCATCCTTTTGTAAGCTCACTCCACCTGTCAGCAAGCTCCTTTGTTACAGCCGTTCCAAAACTTGTCGCCGGATTATGCTTCAAGGATGATAAATCTCTGTGTTTTGCTCCAGGTGTCTTCAGAATCGCCGCATTCATGGGGGCAATGCTGTACCAGACAGTCACTTTATAGGTTTCAATTGCTTCAGCGGCCGTTTCTGGGTCGAACCTTGTCAGGAGGATGCACGTGTTTCCTGTATAAACAGGAATGTTTACTCCCATGACCATCCCTGCGATATGGCAGAGAGGGGCTGCGGCAAGAGAAACATCCTGTTCCCCCATCTCATTTGCCTGAGCTGTTGCCGCCGTTTTATAAAGGGAACTTCCGCATGTGAGCAGGGCTCCTTTTGGTCTTCCTGTTGTTCCCGAAGTAAAAACCATCAGACCTTCGCCTTCCCATAAATCAATAGGAGCACTCTCTTCCAGCGGGTCCTCATACTGAAAAATATCCTGAATATCCTTGGCGGACGAGTCTTTTTGTTTTTGTCTTTCCAAATCGGAAGGGAGCTTAAAGATTGGAGCATTAGGCAGAAAATCCCCGTAGTGAGCCGTTACAGCCAATAGGTCGGTCTTATTTGATTCTGCGGCTGCTTTTACTCTTTGAAACAGCTCATCTCCTGCAATAACTGCTTTCATGCCTGACTCTTTCAGAAAATAAGACAGTTCGGATTCTTTGTACATCGGATTAAGAGGAACTGCCACACCGCCAATTTTTTGAATGGCGTAGTGGGCGATGATATACTGCGGACAATTTTGCATATACAGCCCAACAGCATCCCCCTGCCCAATTCCATTGCGGCTCAGATATGCTGATAATTGGCAGGTTTTTTTGTAGAGCTCTCTCCACGTAATCTTATTTCCATAGTAAATATAGGCTGCCGAGTCAGGCTTTTCTTCAGCGTGTCTCTTCATGTACTCATGAAGCGGCTTTTCTCCCTGTTGATAGATAAGCGTTTCAGAAAGATAATCTGGCCAATAAGCTGTCATCTTCATTCCCCATTTCATTGAGATCTTCAGACTGACCGGTTAGTATGTTATTCTCTTATTATACAAATAGATCGTTGTCAGAGAAATGATTATGTTAAATTTTTCTATAATCATGCTAAAATAAAAAGAAAACAACAGGAGGCTACACCACTTGAAACTTCCAGTCTGCACATCCTGCCGCTATTCCTTCTCCTGGAAGGAAACGCTTATAACATCACTGAAATTCACCCGAATCCTAACCTGCCCTAAATGCGGCACAAAACTGTATCCGACTCCGAAATCACGTACAAAAGGAACGCTGCTTATCGCCGGTCCGATTATTGCTGCAAGCGTGATCTGCACAATGTTTGGTGCAGCTACAGGTGTGAGAATAGGCGCCATCGTTGCTGCCGGACTTTTATCTGTTCTTTTATCGCCTTATTACTATGAATATATTGAAGAGGACAAGCCGCTTTGGTAGAGGCAGAGTTTTGCTTTGCATTGATGAATGATGCATTAAAAGAGGTTATTTTTAACGGAGACCCGAAGAGGGCACCTGACACAAGTGCTGAAGTAACGCCAGCCAGCAAGTCAGGGAGCGGCCCCTTTCACTTTATTCAATAGCGAAATACCCAAAGGATTTACTTTGGGTATTTGTTTTTTAACGAGGAAGAAGAAAAAAATACTCTCTTTAAAATCCTTTAAAAAATGCATTGAGAACAAAAATCAAAACAAAAAAGAGAATAATAAAGAACGCCTCTGCCGTGTGTTTCTTTTCCGCTTTCTTTTGATTGATAATCTCTTTATATTTCTTATCTATGAGCCTTTTTTTATCGTTCCTTTGCATAAATTTCTCCTTCATTCCCGTGGGAGGAAACTGGTCTGAAAGTTTTTTCTTAGATAACGGCCTAACCTTCTTCTATAAATTCTTTCTTTCCTGATACCTCGGAATCAGCAAAAATCCCGCTATGAAACTAACAAACGAAGCGATTCTCACAGTATCGTACAGTTCGTGGTTTTGAAACCACAGAACATTGATTGCCATAACAATAGCACCAAGTAAAATAAGGACAGCTCCGATAAATCTCCTGGACATCATTTTCCATCTCCCTTCAGAAGTGATTATACACCAAGAGTAATATTTTTCCATAAAAAAAATACCGCTCTATTAGCGAGCGGCACACCTGTCTATTCTCCTCTAGGTCCAATCATATCAAGCGGATTCACATATTCATCAAATTCGGATGCGGTCAGAAGATTCAGCTTTACGGCTGCTTCTTTAAGCGTTATTCCCTCTTTATGGGCTTCCTTGGCAATTTTCGCTGCATTTGCATATCCGATATGAGGGTTCAAGGCCGTGACAAGCATCAGAGATTCATTCAGATTCTTCTCAATGACTGCTAAATTTGGCTTTATGCCGATGGCACAGTGGTCGTTAAATGAGTGGATTGAATCTGATAAAAGCCTGACAGACTGCAGAAAATTATAAATGATCACCGGTTTGAACACGTTGAGTTCAAAGTTTCCCTGACTTGCAGCAAAGCCGATTGCTGCATCGTTTCCCATCACTTGAGCGGCGACCATGGTAATGGCTTCGCTTTGAGTCGGATTGACCTTTCCGGGCATGATGGAGCTTCCTGGTTCATTTTCAGGAATCGTAATTTCGCCGATTCCGCACCGTGGTCCGCTTGAAAGCCACCTGACGTCGTTTGCAATCTTCATTAAATCGGCTGCGAGCCCCTTAAGCGCACCATGCACAAACACGATTTCATCATGGCTTGTGAGGGCGTGGAACTTATTTTCCGACGTCTGGAATTTCGTCGCAGTATAGAGGCTTATTTCCTCAGCCACAAGCCTTCCGAAATCCGGATGCGCATTAATACCCGTCCCTACCGCCGTTCCTCCGATGGCGAGGTCGCGCATCTTTTCAACAGAAAGCCTGATCATGTCCTTGGACTTGTGAAGCATGTGAACCCAGCCGCTGATTTCCTGGCCAAGAGTAAGCGGTGTAGCATCCTGCAGATGGGTTCTACCAATCTTCACGACATCTTCATTTTCCTTTGATTTATTCAGGAGTGTCAGATAGAGTTTATCAATGGCGGGAATAAGAGAATCAAAAACAGCAAGCACTCCTGCGACGTGCATCGCGGTAGGGAATGTGTCATTGGAGCTCTGCCCCATATTCACATCATCATTTGGATGAACGGTCTCATCCGTTTCTCTCAGCAATTCGTTTGCCCTGTTCGCGATGACTTCATTGACGTTCATGTTGCTCTGGGTACCGCTGCCGGTCTGCCAGACAACAAGCGGAAAATGTCCGTCCAGCCTGCGGGCCAGAATATCGTCACACACCTGTACAATTGCCTGCTCTTTCGCGTCGCTCAGCATGCCAAGGCTGCTGTTCACCTTAGCAGCACTTCTCTTTAGAATCGCAAACGCATCAATCATCTCGATCGGCATGCGCTCTGTCCCAATCTTAAAGTTTTCTTTGCTCCGCTGCGTTTGGGCACCCCAAAACTTATCAGCAGGAACCTTGATCTCACCCATTGTGTCTTTTTCAATACGAAAATCCATGCTTCCACCTCCGTCTCTTTTTCTTTACCCTTTTTATTCAAGAAATGTTCATATAAACCTTTCATTCTCCCCATTTTCCTGCTGGATTTTTTGATAAAATAAAGAAGCAGAGGAAAATCTGCTCATATTAAAAGACCCGTATATCAAGCTTAAACCGGTTAATCAAACGTTTGTTTAAAAATAAATGAGGTGAAAAAATGGGAGATATCGCTGTTATTGCTGCTGCTTTGCTTCTGTTGGTTTTTTCATTGGACTCTCTTGCAAAAATAAAACAATCCGAGAAAAAAGAAGAAGGTATTCTTAAAATCTATCTCGGATTTCTTATTCTCGCTTCAATCTCTGTTATCCCTTATAAACTATGGCAGCTAGCCGGAAGCCACCATACTCCGGACGGAATGCTGCTAACAGCGGGTTCGGCTCTTGCAGTCGTCGTTTTCATCGGACGCTTTTACTCCCGCAGAGTGAAGAGTCATAGTCATGCCTGAACATTCAATACAATAGAAAGCGGGGCACTACGCCCCGCTTTTTTTAATATTCGCAAACAAATTCCCCTGGCTGTCCGCTTCCGCATAAAGCACATCCTTGCTCGCTGTTTTATACTGGGCCATCAGCTCATTGATCAGCCATTCTTTGGTTTGCTGTACAGACGCCAGGGCATGCTCCTTGATGTCGCCGTCAATGATGACCGCATAGGAGAGAGCATCCTGCTCCGGCTTGAGATTCAGGTCTTCAGGCGTAACCGGCCTTGCGTCAACTTTCGGAAGCACAGACAAATCCCCGCTCGGCTCCAAGATGGCGTACTCGACATCCTCCACCTTGAAATACCCCTGCACTCTCAGCATGGATAACAGAGAATAAATGCTCATTCGGTTCTTTTTCAGCTGCTGACGGTCAATCTGCCCGTTTGAGATGACAATGGCCGGTTCTGCATTCATTCCGTAAAACATCTTTGATAGGGATACTTTAGAAATCAGGATAATACTGATGCCAAGGATCACCATTCCAAACGCTGTTTTGAACGTATCAATGGATACGAGCGGCTGTGCCCCCACATTTGAAAGAATAAATAGAATCGCTATTTCATAAGGTGTCAGCTGTGCAATTGATTTTTTTCCGATAAAATTGGTTACGAGCCACGTCCCGGCAATGACAATCACAGAGCGGATAATATAAATTGATAAATCTGTTAAGAAATCGCCCATAACATCCTCCTAGAACCTTGGCGTAACAGAGGTCAGATTTTCAAACAGCATCATAGAAGTTTCACCCTCCCGAATGGCTGATTTTAAGTCTTTTTCCTTGATCGCACCCTTCAGCTGTTTCAGTGATATATTGAGGAGAGCCTGATTTGTCCCTCCGCTTTTAATTGAAATAATCACCTTTCCGCGCTCCCACATGCTTTCCACGTTCTCTGCTTTTTCCGCAGCCCTTGCCCAGTCGCCTTCTCTTGATGATGTCATCACAGCGTGAAGCTCATCATAAAACGACTCTTGCTTCTGAAAAAAAACAGCCTGCTGCCAGGCAAACAGCCCGATATAAGAAACAAACAAAAGGGCAAACAGGCTGATTGAAATCCGTCTTTGCGACATACTTGCCCCACCTTCTTTTCTTTACATTTTGGACATGTTTGGGCCCGTGTAATCAGAGAGCACATTAAAACTGTTCCTGCTGAAAAAAATTAGGTACTTTTTATATAGAAAAGTGATCTTTTTTTAATCAAATGACGTTTTACCTTTTATAAAGGTAAAGGATGGGATGATATGAAAAAACGAAATGTGAAAATCATCATGTCGATTGTGCTGATACCTAGCCTTGTCTTTGTCATGGTCAAGGGAGGCGAAGCCCTTTTTACAAGATCGACTGGAAGCACGCCGGTAAAAGCCAGTTATGAGGAAGAAGACCTTGAAGTGGCGACATTCGCAGGAGGATGCTTCTGGTGCATGGAACCGCCGTTTGAAAAGCTTGACGGGGTAGAGGACGTCATCTCTGGATATACGGGCGGTGAAGAGGAGAATCCTTCATACAACGACGTTTCATCAGGTCAGACAGGACATGTTGAATCCGTCCAGGTTGTGTACGACCCGAAAACCATTTCCTATAAGGAGCTTCTGGACGTGTACTGGAGACAGGTAGACCCGACTGATGCGGACGGTCAGTTTGTGGACCGCGGAAAGCAGTATTCAACCGCCATCTTCTTCCACAGCGAAGAGCAGAAAAAAGAAGCGGAGTCATCCAAAACCGCGCTTGGCGAGTCGGGACGGTTTGATAAAGAAATTGTCACACCAATACTCCCTGCCAAAACCTTTTATATGGCAGAAGAGTATCATCAGGATTATTACAAAAAGAATGAAATCAGATATAAATACTACCGGGACAATTCAGGTAGGGATCAGTTTCTTGAAAAGGTCTGGGGGAAAAATGACGCCCAGGCTCCTGCTGATTCCGCCTACTCCAGGCCAACGGATAAGGAGCTGAAAGAAAGCCTTACAGATATCCAGTATGAAGTAACGCAAAAAGACGGCACCGAAGAAGCCTATAACAACGAATACTGGGACTTGAAGGACGACGGCATCTATGTGGACATCGTCTCAGGAGAACCTCTTTTCAGCTCAAAAGACAAGTATGATTCTAAAACCGGCTGGCCGAGCTTTACGAAGCCGCTTGTGAAAGGGAACATCATTGAGAAAGAAGACCGCAGCTTCTTCACGGTGCGGACAGAGGTCCGGAGCAAATACGGCGATTCGCATCTCGGCCATGTTTTTGACGACGGTCCGGAACCGACAGGCCTGAGATACTGCATCAATTCCGCCGCTCTAAGGTTTGTTCCCGCAGAGGATCTTGAGCAGGAAGGGTACAGTGAATTTGCAGATTTGTTTAAGTGAAAAAACTCAAAAAAACTTCAGCCCGCGGGCTGAAGTTTTATTTTTTTAAAAGGACGGTCACTTTCGTTCCTTTTCCGACTTCACTTTCCATTTTAAATTCGCCATTGTGCTCTGTAATGATTTTATTGCTGATTGTAAGCCCGAGGCCTATTCCCTTTTCTTTGGTCGTAAAGAACGGCGTCCCCAGCTTTTTCAGTCTTTTTTCATCGATGCCTGCCCCGTTATCTTCGAACGTAAGCTTATAAAGAGCGCCGTCTATGCTGCACCCGCGGATCTTCAAAGTGCCTCCATCAGACATGGCTTCAATGGCATTCTTCATGACATTGATAAACACTTGTTTCATTTGGTTTCGTTCGCATTCGATGAGCGATTCCTCCGCATCGAATGCCGTTTCGATATGAACATCTCTTAAAGCTGCTTCCGGGTTAAGCAGGATGACGGTATCCTTCACAAGCTGAACGAGGTTTGTTCGCTCTTTTAAATGAATAGCCTGCGGTCTTGCAAGGGCCATGAATTCATTGACGATCTGTTCAATACGGCTTAATTCATCGATAATGACATTCTGATACGTCTGATCTTCTTCATCTCTGTTCTTTTCAGTCAAAAGTTTAAAGAAGCCTTTTATCGAGGTCAGGGGATTCCGGATTTCGTGGGCGACTCCTGCTGCAAGCTCCCCGAGAACCGTCAGCTTTTCATAATTTTTAATGTATTCTTCTACTTTCCGTTTTTCCGTAATATCTCTTGAAATAAACACAATGCTTTCCGGTTCGCCTTTTTGATTCATAACAGCCATCCCTCTTCCTTCAAAGAGCATAGCTTGTCCGGATCGGCTGATTTTATGATAAGGAAGAGTGACAGGCTCCTTTGTCGTAAAGACAGTGGACATAATGTCCTGCGTCTGCTCATGATCACTCTCCATAATATACTTAAAGACATTTTCACCAATCATGGCGTCAGGTTCATAGCCAAGGATTTTTCTGTAGGAAGGCGAAGCATATTTATATTTCCCCTCAAGGTCCACAACACAAATCAGATCATTGCTGTGTTCGAGAATGATTCTGTACTTGCTCTCGCTTTTTCTAAGCCGCTCTTCGGTCATCTTTCTCTGTGTAATATTTCTTGAAACAACTATTGCGTGTTTAAGGTGGCTCTGCTCCTGAACAGGAATGCCGTGAGATTCAAGCCAGATATAGGTTTGATCCTTGCAAAGGTAGCGGTACTCAACCGTCATCTGCCTGTTTTCTGTCACCATCGTATAAAATTGTCCAGCAATTTGTTCCCTGTCCTCAGGATGAACGAACTTAAACGGACTGGATCCGATGACCTCTTCTGCCCCGTAGCCGAGCACTTCTTTAAAGGACGGCGAAACATACGTGAACAGCCCCTCTTCATCTAGCAGCCCGACGATATCTCTCATATTCTCCGTAATTAATCGAAAGCGTCTGATCGTTTCTTCATGCTCTTTCTCAAGCAGTTTCTTCTCCGTGATATCCCGGATAATGACCTGGGTTTCCTGTGTATCTCCCCAGACGTTCGGGAGCGACGTTACTTCAACATATATAGGATGACCTGTCTTCGTATACCACAGCTGCTCCATCGCAGGCGGTGTATACCCGCACTTTGTATCCAGAATTCTCTGCTCGATGTTCTCTCTGTATTGGGGATCTATCGAATCCCATATGGGCTTTCCTATAAGCTCTTCCCTTCTGCCGTACTGAAGCATCGAAGCAGCAGAAGGATTAACGTACGTCCAATTCCGGTCTTCATGTATCAAAAAAGCAGTTGGAGAATTCTCAAGCTGATTTGTATATGCTTCCCTCAGCGCATCAAGCTTCTCCTGAGATAGGACCTTCCCGCCGCAGTCTTGCTCAAGGTTCTTCATCTGTGTCCATCCCCTCCACTTCTCTCTTTCCTATCCTTAATATATCAAAAATTCTAAAATTAAGGAACGAAAAGCGGAGCTGATGGGCAGCTTCGGGAGTGACGCCACTTTTTCACTATTCCCTCTGGACTTGTGGCACCACTAGACGGAGTGATACCACTTTTCACTCTTCCACCATCGGACTTGTGGCACCACTAGGCAGAGTAATGCCACTTTTCACCTTTCCCCCCCAGACTTGTGGCACCACTAAGCGGAGTCACGCCACTTTCCTCACTTCCACCACCGGACTTGTGGCACCACTAGGCGGCGTGATACCACTTTTCACTCTTCCACCCCTGGACTTGTGGCACCATTCGGCGAAGTGTCGCCACTTTTCACTCTTCCACCCCTGGACTTGTGGCACCATTCGGCGAAGTGTCGCCACTTTTCACTCTTCCACCCCTGGACTTGTGGCACCATTCGGCGAAGTGACGCCACTTTTCACCTTTCACCGCCCCGGACTTGTCGCATCACTTAGCAGGAGTAACACCACAATCAAAAAAACAGGGCCCGAAAGGCGAGGTATCCCGCCTGTCAGTCCCCTGCTAATTAATAATCCCATGATGCACAATCTCAACCGACACGTCCGGTTCGATCGAAATTTCAGGATAGTCTTTGTCCCAGTCAAGTTCCTTCCACAATTCCGGATGATAGGCAATGAGTTCCCTGCCGATTCCGAGATAATCGCAGTTTGCTTCCTGGATGATGGAAATGGCTTCTTCCACATTTTGCTGAAGCTTTTTCTCGATCCCTTTTTGAAGATTTTCAAGGACATTTTTTTCATATAAGCGGTCATGCGGGAATTCCATAATATCGAGCTCTGCTTTGAAAGGAAGCTTGACCTTAACTTTATTCAAGCCATCCTTCTCTATTTTCAGCTTGCCTTTTGAATGAGAGATTTCGTAGGATACCGTCAGCTGCTCATCTTTAAACGGAATCGTATCATTAATCATCATCGCTTTGTTTCGTTTATTGCTCAATGCAAGCAGCAGTTTCGTCTGATCTGTATTTACTGTAACTCCGGTAAATTTATCTTTATGGAAAAGGGCGGCACCTGCAACTTCTGCTGCCTGGTTGCTTTCATTAAGCTTCATATAAGGAAGCATCAAGCCTTTTCCTTCATCAAATAGAATGGTGCAGATGGATTGGATGGTTTCAGTCGGAACAGTTGATTCGATTTCCATTGTTTTGATTAATCCGGAAAGGTTTTCGCCAATCAGCTCATCTCCCACCTTCTGAAGTTCCAATATGGCCTTCGGGTCCTTCTCCACAACAATAAACTTTCCATTAAGCGGACTTTCAGGCGTGCGGTAGAGAACATCTGCGAATTGAAGCAGTCCCTTTTTGGCCAGGTCATCCTGCAGGAGGAAGATCTTGTTTTTTGCCGTCATTAAAAAGCCTGAAGCCTCTTGATTCAGTTTGATTTTTGCATCGCGGGATGATTTTGCAACTACCGAATATGTTTTATTGACCGGTCTTTGCTCCTTAGTTGTATACGTATGGATGGACGTGGTGACCAATACCTCATCTTCCGACTTTACCTGAAAAGCGGTCGCGGACATAAAAACTGTATTTTTTAAAAGTTTTTGGTCCCAGCACCCGCTTAGCAGCGTCACCGACAGCCCGGCTAAAAACAGCGGTTTAAGCTTGTTCATTTTCATTTTTCGCTTTCCCCTTTCTGACAAATGATAGTAGGAAGAGGATGAGAGGAATTGTAAACACAAAAACCAGCGATGACATGTTCACAATGTCCGCAAGCTTTTCTGTGAGCTGATCACTTTTAGCGGGAGTTAACGCAAGCAAAGTGACAGCAATAACGACGACAGGCACAAACGGACGGTGGTTCTTTTTCCCGGAAACGTTCTGCATGCCCTTGCTTGCAATGTAAATATACATTAGTCCTGATGTGATGACCGAAACAACCCAAATAGCGAGAAACACCAAATCTACTCGTTCAATGACAGAGTATGTAATAGCCTTCAGCAGATAAAGCGTTGGCTCAGGTACGATTGGCATCTCTTTTGGACTGAAAAAGATAAGGCTTGTAAACGTAATGTACGAATAGAACAGAGTGACAATCAGGTTGCTCAGGGACACCATTTTCAGGCTCTGAGCAGGCTTCCCTTCTACATATGGATAGAGGAACAGAAGGATTTCAAACCCCATGTAGGACATGATCGCCTCTTTGCTGCCAAGCAGAATATTGACAATTCCGCTTTCTCCAACGGGAAATACATAGCGGATATCCACCGTTTTATAGGCATTGAGGGTCAAAAGAAACAAGAAAATAAGCAAAGTAGAGACAAGCACATAAAACCTGGCTAATTTTCGTATATTCTCCTTTGCAAAATAGAGGGCCACTGCAGATAGCAGCAAAATCAGCACCCAGGCAGGCGTAAAGTGATAAATCCATCTTTTTAGAACGTTGACATACAACACAGCAATCAAACTAGACAGGAATATATAGAAAATGATGTAGCCGTAAGCTGCTATAGCTGTGAGGGCGATGACAATAATCATCATATTGGATACAAGATTTGCTTCAACGATGGCTGTTCCGATAACCAAACCGCCTACAACACCAATTGTCTGTGAGATGGAGGTAGGCAGACGCAAAGCTGCTTCTCTCAGCAGTTCCAGAATGATAACCATGAGCAAAGCTTCAGCGAGAGGCGGAAGCGGAACATTCTCAAGGGAGCTTTTAACCGTCAGAATCAAATCATTTGGAATCAGCTCATAGTGAAATGAAATCGTTGCGATATACAATGCCGGTAGACTTATCGCAATGAAAAAGCCCAATATGCGGATCAGCCGGTAAAAAGACCCGTACAGCGAGCGGCTGTTATAGTCTTCGGGAGATTGGAAAAATGAAAAGAAATTAACAGGTGTTATAAGGGCTGAAGCACTTCCTGTAGGCAAAATCGCCACTCTTCCTTCCAGTAAATTTGACACAATTTTATCCGGCCGTTCTGTATTTAAAAGCTGCGGAAAAAAAGAGAACGGATTTTCTTCAAGTGACTCTTCAATGATTCCTGGAGAGTCCAGGGCATCTGTTTCAATTGTCTTAAGGCGTGTAATCACATCTTTAACTAATTTCTGATTTGTCAGGTGATTCATGTACACAACCGCTACTCTTGTTCTTGAAACACTTCCAATTTGCACATATTTCACAACTACACTTCCATCTAAAATCCGCTGCCTGACCAGATTCAGATTAATATCCAGATTTTCTGTCAGCCCTTCATGAGACCCTCTGATGACCTTTTCATTTTGAGGCTGCTGCACAGATCGTGCCTGACTGATGCCGGCATCTATGCAATAAATGATGTCTGTTTCTTCAATTAACAGCAGGCACGCACCTTTACATAAATAGTGAATCGCTTCGTGAATATCTTTGGTTTTTGTAATAGAGGCAATTGCAACTGCGTCTTCTACTTCACCGGATTTCGCCTGCTGCAGCGGACCAATGACATCCTGGTTGATTTTCTCAGATTGCATCATCGGAACAAAATAAAGGAGCAGTGCCTGCTTTCCCTGAAACTGTATTCTCCTTTGTCCAAGATCATCAGTGTGGTCGAGATGGGTAAGAATCTTAGCGATATTAACGTTAAAATGAGGAGAAACGGGAATGTTGACATCAGCCGGCGACACAACATTCTGCGGCTGCGGCTTCTTTTTTTCCGATTCCTTCTTCTTCTTTTTTAAAAACGAAAACATTCTCTTCTCCCCTTTCTCCTAGATGTATGAGATTAGTTTCTATGTCAGCTGGCAAAAGTATGCATTTTATATCTTCACTTGTGAACCTGTTGCTTTAAGAATAGAAAAAAGGCGTCCGAATGTTTTCGGAGCGCCTTTATAAATTATGAGTGGATCGCCTGCAAACCAGCCTGATTCAGGAAGTTCCAAGGCTTGTTATAGTGAGGCTGGAAGAAGAAGTCGACAAAGCCAAGCTCATCAATAGTCATGCTGTTTTGTATGCAGACAGACAGTGTGTTGATCGATTGTGTCAGGTCTGCTTTGGACATCACCTGTGCACCGACAATTCTCCGTGTCTCTTCTTCATAGACAACTTTCAGCGTAACAGGTTCGTAGGTTGGCATGAATTCCGGACGATCGTTTTCTAAGATTGTGATACTTTTCACATTCATGTCTGCAAGAGAAGCAGCCGTTTCCGTCATCCCGGTTGATGCAATGTTCTGATCATAGATTTTAATGCCTGAGGTACCCTGTGTTCCCATATATTTAATCGTCTTTTTAACGAGGTTTCTTGCAGCAAGAGTTCCCATTCGAACAGCGTTGGTTGCAAGCGGGATATAGGCGTGCTTTCCAGTCGGGTTGTAGCGGATCGCACAGCTGTCACCGGCTGCAAAGATATCTTCATTGCTTGACTGCATATATTCATTCACGATAATGGCCCCGTTATCAAGCATTTCGACCTGTCCTTTGAGCAATTCTGTATTGGGCTTGAAACCGATGCAGAGAACAACCAGATCCGATTCATACTCACCATGGGTTGTCACAACCTTTGTCACTTTCCCGTTTTCGCCTTTAAATTGTTTGACAGTTTCCCCAAGAGCAAGTGTAACTCCGCGGTTTTCAAACTCCGTTTCAACAACTTCTGTGTATTCCGCGTCGAGGTATTTGCTCAAGACTCTGTCTTCGCTGTCAATCAGCGTTACTTCTTTTCCGTAGGATTCGAACGCTTCTACAAGTTCGATGCCGATATAGCCTGCGCCTACAACCGTAATTTTTCTGGCTTCTTTTGCTTTATCAATAATGGTATTGGCATGCTGATAATTTTTTGAAAGGACAATGTTCTCCAGATTGATTCCTTCAATAGGCGGAACAATCGGCCAGGATCCTGTCGTCATAATTAATTTATCATACGTGTCGACAACTTCTTCGCCCGTTTCCAGGTTTTGTGCCGTCAGTGTTTTTGCTTTAGAATCAATGGCCGTGACAGCATGTCTCATATTCATCGCTGCCCCCATTTTTTCAAGTTCTCCGGGTGATGAATAGAAAAGCCCCTGTGCATCTTCAACGACTCCGCCAACATAGAGGGCGATGCCGCAAGAGAGAAATGAAACATTATCGTTTTTTTCATAAACCGTTATTTCTGCATTTGGATAAAGCTTAGCCATATTTGAAACAGCTGCCGTTCCAGCATGTGTACATCCGATAACTGCGATTTTCATAAAGCAATTCCTCCCTGAGAGTAACTTGTTAGTTTGTGAAGTTTTTCACATAATATTGTGAAGGAATTCACTTATCCTTTATGACCCTATTATATCTCCGCTCCTTTCGAAATGCAAGAGATATTGTGAAGTTTTTCACAAATACTTTTGGAAATATTCTCTTATATTCTATGCACAAATCAAAAGTCATGGTAAAATTTTTACAATACTCAGAAAATGGATGTGTTTATATGCAAGCAGCTTTGGCCATCAGCAGGCATATCCTGCTGTTTTTCGTTATTGTCATCATCCTTATTTTAACCGTTCTACTGCCGAGGGATGTTGAGATCGGTGCAGAAGGGAAGCCTCAGACTGTCGTCTTCGAATACGAATTTACATGGGCTTTATATTCTGAAAATCTCACCGGTTTTTTCTTAGATATAATCCGTGAAAAATCGTTCGGCTTAACAAAGTATGAACGCTCAGCTGAGGATGAAGCCGTTCTTTATTTTTCAAGAAGTCTGAAAGTGATTGTTTTCGCTTTTTTTCTCAGTCTCTCGCTTGGCATCTTAAAAGGCATATATGATGCAAAACGCGGAGGGCCTCTTCGGCTTGTTTTCGGTAAAGGGTTTACGTGGCTGCTGCAGTCTGTGCCTGATTTCTTTCTGTTTCTTTCCTTGCAGTGGATTCTGCTGATTTATTTCAGGGACTATGTGGATCTTTTCGGGTACGAAAGCTGGTACAGTTTTATCTACCCCGCTTTGCTCGTGTCTATATATCCGGCACTGTACATAAGCAGAATTACAGCGGCTTCGATTCTTGATCAGGAAGGAATGCCGTATATTGCGGTTGCCCGCTCAAAAGGACTGCCTTCCGCCATGATTACCTTCAAGCATATGCTAAAAAACAGTCTCGTCCCGATTTTAACAAACATGGGCTCCCTGATGATTTATCTTCTGTCCAATCTGCTGATCGTGGAGTACCTTACGGATTATAAAGGAGCGGCCTACCGGCTTTTCGAAGCTTTTCATGTCACGCCTGTTTTAAGCGCAGGACTGAATACAGCGATTGAACCAAATGTCATTATTTTATTTGGCATCTGCTTTATGTTCATGGTTCTCACTGTTCAGATTCTGAGCGAAACAGCAAAAAGATGGATTGATCCAAGGGAGGGAAGCGCATGAGGAATATCCCTCTATTATCCGGCCTCTTCATGCTCGCAGTCCTTGTTGCTGTCGCATGGCTGGGTCCGGTGATTCCGTCTGTGAAGGAGGGGATCATTGAACAGAGAATGGTTTTTAAAGAGAGCGGAGCGTTTGAAAGGGCGCCCTTTCCTCCATCGCTGCAGCATTTGTTTGGGACAGATGAAGACGGACGGGATCTGTTAAGCCTTGTCATCATGGGTGCAAAGGAGACGCTGATGCTCGTTCTTGTCATCAGCATCATCAGGTATGGAGCGGCTATTTTGCTTGCGCTGCTCAGTTTGCCTGAAAAAAGTCCCGCCCGGGCACTTATCTACAGTCTGAACGGATTTGCAGCAAGCCTTCCGATCGTGTTCGCTGCCATTCTCTTTATCACGATGCCTGTCTTTACCTTCAGCCCCCACCGTGTTTATTGGATTGTCCTGATTCTCTCCCTTTCAGACGTCGGCCGGGTCGCCTATGTCTTTCAGCAGGCCATGAAGTCCATCTCGCATACGCAATATGTAGAAGCCGGAGTAACAATCGGAAACAGTCCGTTTGGCCTGTTTTCCCGCCACTATTTTCCGAATTTGCTGCCTGATGCTGTTACCCACTTTTTTATGGATTTGGGAAAGGTAACTCTTCTCCTCGGCCAGCTCGGCATCCTGTCCATTTTCGTTACGCAGGCATTTGTGCAGCTGAACTACGGGTACGGAGAATTGCAGAATACAAGTCTGAATTGGCCGATTCTGCTTGGCATGGCGAAGTCTGATATTATCAGTGGATTTTGGATTCCTTTTTTCCCTGCGCTTGCTCTGACCTATTTAATTTTAACGTTTAATCTTATTGGGGAAGGCTTGAGAAAGCATTTCAGCAGGATCTAATACTAAAAAAGGTGAGATCATGAGAGATCTCACCCTTTTTGCAGTCTTACCGGTTTTTTTTTGGATAGTAGGTGAAACCGGGAAATTTTACGACCGGCCATTTTTCTTTGCGGAGCGATTTCATTAATTCCCGTGAGGCATTCACATTCTGCTGCACGACCTCTTTAGGCGTCAGGGCCATCCATTGATTAAGTGACACGTCTTCAAACTTGCTGCTTTTAAACATCTCCAGAAACCAAAGACTCTGGTCGCCCGTATTCTGGATATAATGTCCAAAAGCAAATGGCACATAGCCCACATCCCCTGCCCGGTAATCAAATGTCCGCGCTGTTCCATTCCCTGCAAAAACCGTCATTCTGCCTGTTCCTGAGATATAATACTGCCATTCATCGTTATTCGGATGCCAGTGCAGTTCCCTCATTCCGCCAGGTTTGATTTCTACAAGTGCTGCAGCGACTTTCTCTGAGACAGGAAAGTTTGATGAATCAACAATTCTGACGGTGCCGCCGGGAAATTCAAGGGGCTTTTGCTGATAAAGCCGGTGTGTAAAGCTCTTTGGGACGTTGCCATAAGGATCTGCCACCTGCTGGCTCTCAAGAGATCCCGGAATATCACCCTGGAATATGTACAGCTCCTTTTCAGGAATTCCAGCCAATGTACTTTCAGGTATCCCGAAATTTGCCGACAGCACATCTTTTGGAGTATGCGCAAACCAATCAGAAATGGACAATGTGTTTAAGTCAGAAAACGTCCCGTCATCAAAAACAAGCAAAAATTCGCAGCCCTCTTCAAGTCCTTGAATGGAGTGCGGGATTCCGGGAGGGAAATACCACAAATCTCCTTCTCCTACATCTGCAATGAAATTTTTTCCGTTTTGATCGACCGCTGTTATGCGCGCACGTCCCACAAGCATCATCGCCCATTCTGCCTGCTGATGCCAATGCAGCTCACGGATGCCGCCGGGGGTCAGAGCCATATTTACTCCAGCAAGAGTCGTTGCAATCGGAAGCTGCCTGACCGAGATTTCTCTTGACCAGCCTCCATGATTTAATTGCATATGGGTATCTGAGAACGAAAATTTGAGGTTGGGAATGGTTCCGGCATCCGTTGCCGGCGGAACAAGCAGATCCGGATTTTCAAGGTCCCGCATCACGTTGCGGGGACCATAATCCCACCAGCCTGCCCCGTCTTTTCGGCTGAGGAATCTTTCCATTTTCGGACTGGTCGCGTGCATCTCTGTTCATTAAGATCATCCTCTTTTCCTGGTAGGCTTATCTAAACATCCTATGCATTCCGGATGAGAAATTTGATCGTTAAATAAACGAATGGCTTTCCTTCTTTTATAAAAAAGAAATGCCGGACACGCTATGTCCGGCAGAAACTTAAGCTCTTATTCATCTGTTTAAATCGACACATCCCGCTTCGTAAAAGCTGCCCACGACGCCAAAAGGAAAACGAGCAAATAGACAAACAGAACGGTCATTGAAAAACTAAGTGTCATTCCTTCAAACAGCGGCTGGTTTCCTTCCAGGTGCTGCTTAAGGTTCGTGTTTGCAAACAAGATATATTTTCCCCAGTTCATTCCGTAGTGAACCATCAGCTGCACCATGATTTTGCCTGAAAACGTCAGGACGATGGAAAGCCCGATGGCAAGAGAGCTGTTTCTGAATACAGAGGAAATCATAAAGGCAAAACCCGATATCAGAACGATTTCAATAAAAGCTGTCAAATAGTGCAGACCAATGCTTTCTGCCATCAGTTTGTCATCAGGCGCAACGGATGCACCAAAGAAAACAACCCCAAGAATGACAGAGAAAAGAAAGTAAGCCAGCAGGAAATAGACGCCGAAAAGCAGGGCCGTCAAAAATTTTGCCGCAAGGATCTTCGAACGGTTTTTCGGACGGATTAAAAGAAACTTGATGGTGCCCCAATTAAATTCGTTTGCCACAATGGCACCTGCAATCACCAGCGCGAAAAATGGCAGGACAAACAAAGTGCCGGTTGAAAACGAGAGATAGCCAACGACGTTTTCGCCCACTCCCGCTCCTGTGAACATCTGCTTTGAAACGGCGGCAAGCAGGAAACTGATCACAGCAAGCGCTATAAAAAGCGCAGCTGTGCTTTTCTGATAGAGCAGTTTTTGGTGTTCCATTTTCAACAGATTAAACATCCGGCATGCCTCCAGTAAGTTCAATAAATGTTTCCTCCAGTGATTTGGAGAGAGGCAGGATGGCAAACACATCAATTTGTTCTTTTATCAGCATTTTATTTATGATTGGGATCTCTTCTTTTTTAGCAAGAAGAACGATCTCGCTGTTTTCAGCAGCAGCTGAGTATTCCGGAAGAAGTTCCGCCGCACGGGTTGCATCGGACACTTCAAACTTTACCGTCAGAAGCTCTCCCTCCCTGCGGCCGATTTCCTGAACAGCAAGAATTTCACCATCTTGTATGATGGCGGCACGCGAGCACATCTCCTCAACTTCTTTCAGCAGATGTGAAGCAATCACGACGGCCGTTCCCTCTTTTGTGCAGAGTTCTTTCAAATACGTCCTTAGCTCTCTGATTCCCGCAGGATCAAGCCCGTTTGTCGGCTCATCCAGAATCAGCAATTTCGGTTTATGTAAAATAGCCTGCGCGATCCCGAGGCGCTGCCTCATTCCGAGGGAATAGGTCTCAACTCTATCGTGAATGGCAGGACCAAGCTTCACGAGCGATACTGCTTCTTTTATTCTGTCTTCATCTATGTTTTCATGCATACAGGCAAAGTGTGTCAGGTTTTGAAATCCTGTCATGAATGGATAAAATTCAGGATTTTCGACGATTGCCCCGGCATGCTTCATCGCTTCTTCAAAATGTGTCTTAATGGAATAGCCACTGACAGATATTTCTCCTTCGTCCTTTTTCACGAGACCAAGAACAGATCGGATCAGTGTTGTCTTCCCGGAGCCATTCGGGCCCAGCAGACCAAATAATTCTCCTTCGTATACAGTCAGGTTTACATTATAAAGCAGCTGTTTATCCCCGATTGCCTTGTTCAGGCCCTTCACGCTTAGTACGGCTTTTCTCACGGAGCATTCCTCCTCTCCCACCAAGTATATACTTGTTTTTCTAATTACGAAATGCAAAAAATGAAACGAAAAAGAGCTGCCGATTTGAAAGAGCAGCCCGACTTGATTCTATGTATTTTTCGGCAGAACAGGCGGCTGGAAATAAGGCGGAACCTTCAGCCAGCTTCTTTGAATCATTAAGCTTTTCAGCCTTATACTGTACTGGATTATGGCCGTCATAAAAGTAAGGAAAAGGGTAGAAACATCATTTCTGACAGACTCCGATAAGGAAGTACCGCAAAACGTGATATAGGTAGCTGTCTTCACGCTCAGAAAATTTGCGATTTCATTGTCTGTAAATCTGACACCGAACGGTACATCAAGCGGCTCGGACTTCGGTTTTTCTTCTGACGTCGGCGGAAGAGGCACTCCTTCTCCGGCCAAAAATTCTTTCAGCTTCAAAACCGTATCTTCTGTCGATGTCTTGGCTTCTTCAATCATTTTAATCAGCTCTTCGTCTGTTGTTGTATTCAGAAATACACCATAAAAAACGACGGCTTCCTCCATCAATGTAAGAAGCGTCCAGAGCGCCATCACTTCTCCCACATGCAGAGGAGCTTTCGGCTCACCATCAGCAGAGAGCTTGATCATACTTTTAATGGTTTCGATTACCTTTATCATAAAACACCTCCATATCTATAATTGCCCTTTTTTATTTGAAATATAAGGGGCAGACGGACTGGACAGCGTGCAAAGAAAGATACTGGCTCCATATAAAAAGGACCGTGCCCCGTCAAAAAATTGACAGCTGCACGGCCCCTGCTCGGTCTCTGCTAAGCTCTGCTCTATTTCGCTTTTAAGCGTCTATGCTTTTAAGTGATAAAGTAACTGTTTCTATCTTATCCTGCTTCTTGATCAACGTCAAGGGTTTATTTTACCAGCTGCTTTTTAATAGAAAAAAACTCCGCACTCGGCGAAGTCACATTTGATCATTTGTTTTTTCTGATTCAGCCGTCAATGCATTCCTGTTTTCCTGAACCTTGGAGCTGTAAGTAAAGTCCCCGTAGCAGTATGGATACCTGAAGTTGGACTTGTCCCCTCCGCAATTGTACAGATCCGGCTGTTTTTTCACCTGAATCATTGAAAATTGCTTCGCGAGCTCTTCCGTGTGCATTCCGCCGTTTTTCACCACAAAGTCAATATAGCCGAGGCCCATATTATAAGCCTGCACGATGGTCATTTCATCTACCTTGCGCTCCTGGCCGTACTTCAGGCTTCTTTGAAAATACTCCACACCCTGCCTGATGCTTTCTTCCGGATCGGTTATGGCATTTCGCGGCAGACCGGCTGACTCTGAAGCCTGCATGGGGTCTCCCCCTCTGCCTTTGCTTTCCTGCTGCATAAGTGCCAGAACGAGCGGCGTATATTCTTCAAGCTGATAGGACGCAAGCTCCTGTTCAATGAGGGGCTCGTACTTTATGACTTCTTCAAACGCATTCTGCTGCATCACCGCCGGCTGTCTTTCTGCGGAATAAAACACGGTCAGCGCAAAAAAACCGGCAAACACAAGCAGCAGAAAGCCTATACTGGTTTTTATGAATTTCATCTCATCCTGCTCCGTTCTCTCATGCCCTTTGCCTACTATTATAATAAATCTGGCAATCTCTTCAACTAAGAACATGCGCCAGCTTCTCATCTTTTTAAGAATAAGGTAGAATGTACGAAAGCGAAACAGGCTGAAGACTATCAGCTTGTCGGGCCCTGGCCCTAGATGAAACTTTTGCCGGCCTGTTTTCGTCTATTCTATGAAACTTCTATTCCAAGTGAGGGATTACCATGTTTGAAATAAAACCAATACAAGCTGAACATACATATGCCTTGAGGCAAAAAGTACTGATGCCCGACTCCTCCGTAGAAGAGTGCGGCTATCAAAAAGATTTTGATGAAGATACGCTTCACCTCGGTGCATTTAAAGAGGAAGACCTGATCGGAACAGCATCCTTCTTTAAAGAAACACATGAAAAAATAAAAGGGAAACGCGCTTACAGACTGCGAGGCCTGGCAATAGATCCGGAGCACCGGAACCAGCTCCGTGGTCAGACATTGCTGTTGCTTGCTGAAAACAAATTATCACAGCTCGAAGCAGACACGCTGTGGTGCACAACTCTTGTCAACAACGTTGAATACTACCAGCATCTCGGCTTTAAAGAAACCGACTTCCGTTTCCATGTTCCTTCGAAGGGATTGAATGTGCTGATGGTGAAGGGGCTTTAAAGCGTAGGCGATACATGGAACAGCAGGCCACAGTGGGCCTGCTGTTTTTTTTGAACTTTTTGGAACGCTGATTCAGGACTTTGTGCTGTTAATCTGTTCTGGAGCACTTTCCTTTGTTCTCGGGCTGCACTTTCTGTTGCTAACTTCTCTTTAGCGCATTTTCCTTTGTCATCGGGCTGCACTATCTGCTGTTAACTCCGTTTTAGTGCATTTTCTTCCAGTCACGCGCTCCTCTTTCTGTTGTTAACTCCGTTTTAGCGCACTTTCCTTTGTGCTCGGGCGGCGCTTTCTGTTGCTAACTCCGTTTTAGCGCATTTCCCTCTAGTCACGCGCTCCTCTTTCTGCTGCTAACTCCGTTTCAACAAAAAAACACCCGCAGCTGCACCAGCCGCGGGCCTTCCTTTACTTCACTTCTTTATTCACAAGGACAAGCTGCTTTGTTCCGGCTCCTGATTCAAGCCACTCGGCTGCAGCACGGGCAAGGTTCTTTTCAATGATCCTGTCAGCAGCCGTCGGGCGGGAACTCATGCATTGGGATTCGTCGTAGATAAGCTCTTTGAAATCAAGCTCCATCTTTTCTCCCAAGTAAGCACCCAGCTTCTGCGGCGCAACCGACTCATTGATGATTAAAAAGGAATATGTGATCCCTTTTTCATCTTTTTGCTTTAAGTAATCAGCGGCATGCTGCCAGGATGATTCATCTGCGGCAACCACAAATCCGTCAACAGCTGCAGCTGCCTCCTTCATCAGGTCAGATACTTCATGCCCGGGCAGCTGCACGCAGCAGACTCTCTGTTTCATGTAAAGCAGCGAGCTGATTGTATCTTTTACTTTGAGTACATTCGTCACGACTTCATTCAGTGCCGTATCATATCCAAGAGCATGATCCCCGAGGTATGAGACCGGCAAAAAGAGTACGTTCGTTTTTGCCTGTGAAAGCAGCTGCACTGCTTGTTCTGATCCTCCTAGGACGAGAACAGCATCATAGGTTTCCATTACAGGCAAGAAGTCATGTTTATTCTCTGCAACCGTTTTTTCCGGGATGGAGCGGATCCATTCGCCAAGCGGCTCTGCCTGCAGCTTTCCAGTGTGCCATTCAAGTACGGATGCTTCCGTGTTTTTTTCCGCAGCAAATGCTTTAATGGCATTTAAAATCATTCGTGTTTCATTAATGGTATCAATTCCGAAAACAGCGATGCGCATGTGATCCCTCTTTCATCTTGGAAGTTAAATGTGCTTTTGCTGAAAGGCGGCGATGCTTGCATATTCTTCCTTCAGCAGCCTCGAAAGACGTATATAAATCGGTGCCAGTTCCTGATAAACGGCAGCGTTTTCGGGAATTGGCTTATGATGATGAGCAGCCCCCACCATGTCAGAGACAACATCAAGGGAAGATACATGCCCAAGGCCGTACAAGCCCAGAATAGCAGCTCCAAGGCATGAGCTTTCAAAGCTCTCCGGTACAGAAACCTCCTGGTTGAAAATATCGGCCATCATCTGGCGCCAAAGTTCAGACCTGGCGAATCCGCCTGTCGCCTGAATGCTTGCCGGCTCTCCGATCAATTCTTCGAGCGCGAGAAGAACAGTATACAGGTTGAAAATAATTCCTTCAAGTACAGAGCGTATCATGTGTTCTTTTTTATGGTGAAGAGAGAGGCCGAAGAATGATCCTCTTGCGTTTGCATCCCAAAGAGGCGCCCGCTCGCCTGCCAGATACGGATGAAAAAGCAGGCCGTCTGATCCGGGCTTTACTCGTGCCGCAATTTCTGTCAGCACTTCATACGGATCTCTGCCAAGTTTCTTGGCCAATTCCGTTTCTTCGTGCCCGAGCTGATCTCTAAGCCACCTGAAAATCATTCCTCCGTTATTGACCGGCCCCCCGATGACCCATTTGTCTTCAGTCAATGCGTAACAGAACGTTCTGCCCTTAGGATCTGTAACGGGCTTATCCGTCACGGTGCGGATAGCGCCGCTTGTTCCGATCGTCACAGCTGCAGCTCCCGGCTGAACGGCGTTTACGCCAAGGTTGGAAAGCACGCCGTCACTTGCTCCGACGACAAAAGGCGTATCACCATGAAGCCCCATAAGAGACGCATACTGAGCATCGAGTCCAGTCAGGGAAACCGTCGTGCCGACCGGCTCAGACAGGTGCTCTGCAGTAATTCCGGCAACTTCAAGAGCCTCCCTGTCCCAATTAAGCTCACGAAGATTGAACAGACCCGTAGCTGAAGCAATGGAATAGTCAACCACGTACCGCTTAAAGAGCTTGTAGAAAACATATTCTTTTATCGAGATAAACTTAAAGGTTTTCAGGAACAGCTCAGGACGGTCATGTCTGATCCAGGTGATTTTGGATAGCGGAGACATTGGATGCAGAGGGGTTCCCGTTCGAAGATAAATCTCATGCCCGTTCATTTCATCCTTAATTTTCTCCGTCCATTTTGCACTTCGGTTATCTGCCCATGTTATGCAATTTGTAAGAGGATTTCCCTCCGCGTCAACGGGAATGACGCTGTGCATCGCAGAACTGAATGAAACGAACAGAATATCCGATGGATGGACATTCCCTCCTGAAATCACTTCGCGGATGGTTGTCACAACCGCCTGAAAAATTTCTTCCGAATCCTGTTCTGCGGTCTCCGGGTCCGGGGAGTGCAGCGGATATTCAATCCCATGCGTAAAAACAATGGTTCCATCTGTTTTAAATAGAACGGACTTTGTACTTGTCGTTCCTATATCCGTGCCGATCATATATTTTTCTCTCACGTTTATTCCTCCCCTGCATTTCGTACGTACAGCGTTTTCATTTTACCTAAATGAAAAAGAAGATGCTTCTAAATAAGCCTCTTCCCTTTCCAATTATGCACGTAAACGCGTTAATCTTTATTTACAACAGCGTGGCCGCCAAATTCATTGCGCAAAGCTGCTACTACTTTTCCAGAGAACGTATCCTCATCAAGAGAACGGTATCTCATCATTAGAGAAAGGGCGATGATCGGCGTTGCCGTTTGAAGGTCAAGCGCTTCTTCAACTGTCCATTTCCCTTCGCCTGATGAATGCATAACTCCTTTAATACCGTCAAGTTTCGAATCCTTGGAGAACGCATTCTGAGTAAGCTCCATCAGCCATGAGCGGATAACAGATCCGTTGTTCCAGACTCTTGCCACCTGTTCATAGTCAAAATCAAACGGGCTTTTCTCAAGCACTTCAAAGCCTTCTGCGATTGCCTGCATCATGCCGTATTCTACGCCGTTATGAACCATTTTCAAATAGTGGCCGCTTCCTGTTTCACCGGCATACAAGTAGCCATTTTCAACACAGATATCCTTAAACAGCTGCTCGATTGATGCAAAAACCTCTTTGTCTCCGCCGATCATTGTGCATGCGCCGCTGCGTGCGCCTTCCATGCCGCCGCTTGTGCCGACATCAAAGAAATGAACACCCTGTTCTTTCATTTCCTTCCCGCGCTTAACGGATTCTTTATAGTTTGAATTTCCGCCGTCAATGACAAGATCGCCAGGCTCAAGCAAGCCTTTCAGCTCAGACAGTACATTTTCTGTAATCACGCCGGCTGGAACCATCATCCAGATCTTTCTTGGCGCCTCAAGCTTTGAAACTAGTTCCTCAATGGAAGAAGCACCTTCTGCACCCATATTTGAAAGTTTGGCTACTGCTTCTGAATCAATATCAAAAGCAACAACCTCATGTTTATGATCCATTAAATTAAGTGAAAGATTATAACCCATCTTTCCAAGGCCAATTAAACCTACCTGCATCTTTGAAAACTCCTTTTTATCACATATTATGTCCTATCCCTATTATACGAATTTTTTTTCGTTTAGCAATCGCTTCCAAGAAATTTTTTTTCACATTTCCTTTGTGCTATACTTTTTTTAGTACATGTAAGCGAGGTCATTTTATATGGGGCAAAATTGTCTAGGTAGCATCCGTTCTCATTATGCAAGGTTGAGTGAAAAAGAAAAAAAGATTGCTGATTTTATTTTGGAAAACCCCAAGGAAATTATTCATAGTACGATAAATGAAACAGCTGACCGGCTCGGTGTTGCAGAAGCGACCGTTTTCCGCTTTTGCAAGCGCATTGATTTTAAAGGCTATCAGGCGATGAAAATCGCTCTGGCTTCAGAGATTATGAGTCCGATCCAGCAAATACATGAGGAAATTAATGAAAACGATAATGAAAAAGCGGTTGCTGAAAAAGTGTTTCAATCCAACATCCGCACCCTTGAAAACACCCTGCAGATTTTAGATTTTTCATCTATTGAGAAAGCTGCCCGCATCCTTGCAGGCGCGAACCGCGTAGATTTTTACGGAACGGGGGGCTCTGCCATCATTGCGATGGATGCCTATCATAAATTTATCCGCACCGGCATTTCCGCCTATGCGTTTATTGATTCGCATTTTCAGCTGATGTCAGCCTCGCAGCTGACGAACAATGATGCAGCAGTCATCATTTCCCATTCAGGGACCAATAAAGACACGATTAAAATCATGAATACAGCGAGAAAGAACGGAGCAAAAACCATCGGGATCACAAGCTTCCCCAAATCTCCTGTCGGCCAGAATTCAGATGTTGCGCTGTTTACAAGCTCTGAAGAAACCGAATACAGGTCTGAAGCTCTCGCATCGAGAATCGGCCAGCTCAGTTTGATTGATGCGCTCTATGTAAACATGATGATTCAAAATAAAGAAAAGGCGAATCTGTCTCTTGAAAAAATCCGGAGTGCGATTTCTGAAACGAGAGTATAGCGGAAGGCGGAATACTCTGCATCGCGAAAATACACCGGAAACAGCACTGAAATAAGCAGCCTATTCCAGCACCGTTTCTGCGGTGTTTTTTTTTTGCATAGTAAAATCTAAATGAGATCGAAGAGGCAATAGACGTATAGATTAATAGATTCATAGCACTCACTTTATACAGGTTAAATTTGACAATACCAGCATGGTATTTTACATTGTGAATAATTGGGAGAATGAAAGGGAGGCGAAAAAGATGGGATTTTTTCAGCGAATGTTCAAAAAAGTAGAGGATGTTAATCGCGGAGAAGCAGCAGCCGCTGAGCTGGAATCGGAAATGGTGCTGATCACAGAAGAGGATGCCTACGATTTTTGGATTCAAATGGCCCAAAATATTCTCGTAAATGCTGTCAACGCAACAGGTTCGACAGTAGATCGCGCCTTTGTCATTCTCGATTTTCGCACTGAGCCGTCGTTTGAGCTGTTTTATCAGCAAAACGGCTCACTTTTAATGTGGGATCAGCTCGAGAACAAGACGATTACAGAAAAAATCCGGACACAGCTTCTGCCGCAGGCGCCTGACGCAGCGAATGCGATAAATGAAAACTTCATCGCAGCAGGACACGTCCCAATTGCGTATGCAGAGCTTCAGTTTGAATGGGCTACGAAAGCGTGGTTTTCCCACATCATATGGGCGGACGGCGAGCACGCTGATATTTCAAGGGATGAGCTTCTACAAAACTGGTTTGCCCGCATGGAAAAAGAAACCGAGAATGTGCCGCTCGACAGTGACCATAAGCTTTCTTGGTATCCGGAATGAAAGTGAACTCCACCACAATCAAAGCCCTCAGACGTCTGCCTGAGGGCTTTTCATTTTCAATGTATCCATAACCGTCAGACTGACAGTTTCTTTCCCCCTGACATAGCTCAGAGCATAAAGGACGGATGCAAGAAAAATCGATATTACTAAATAAATCATCCAGTAGATTGCCGTGCCGGCATACGAGATGCCGAGCACAAACGCAGCTGAAAACCAGAGCATAAGATGAAGAAGATGCTGCAGTTTATACCTTTTTTTCTCTAAAACAGCCGTAAAAAAGGACGCGCAGTATAAAGCAGCTATTGCGGCATAAATACCTGATACGATGATAACAGCAAACAGCATAACCGATCATTCCTTTCCTTACTGACTATTTTCGCACAGGCTGCAGAATCAATAAAGCAAGAACTTTCGTTACCCAGGTAACTAAAAGCTATGATATAATTACCTAGGTAACTATTTAAAAGGAGAACCAACACATGACCGCCGAACAGAACCTTTTTCACGCCATTCAGCAGCTGTCGAGGAAGCTGACAAACCGTTTAAATGAAACGCTCCAGCCTTTTGGCCTTTATAGCGCTCAATGGACCGTGCTATTTACCCTCAAAAAATCAGGAACTCTTACACAGACTGAGCTCTGTGACTATTTATCGATCGAAGCTCCTCCTATGACACGTACCATCCAGCGCCTCGTGAAACAGGGATATGTTATGCAGCTTCAGGGAGCTGATAAACGGACGAAGCACATCAAACTGACTGACAAAGCCATCCAGGATTATGAAAAATGGGAATCAGCAGTAGCTGAAATGGAGAAGGACCTTCTTTCGGGCATGCCGGAAAGCACTCAGGAGCCTCTCAGGACTTATATTCAGCAGTGGCTTCTCCACATAAGAACCACAGAAAGGAAATGACCCGATGAACGAACAAAAACTATGGACCCGAAATTTTTGGTCCATTTCTATAAGCAGCTTTTTTCTTTTTTTGACGTTTTACTACCTGCTCGTAACCCTGCCCATTTATGCCATTCACGATTTAAACGGAGTACCTGCACAAGCAGGACTGATCGTGACCATTTTTCTGGTCGCAGCCATTGTAGTGCGGCCATTTGCAGGTAAATGGATTGAGCGGCACGGAAAACGGAAAGTGCTCCTTTCCTCCCTTCTGATCTTTTTAATAGGATCCCTGCTTTATTCTTCGATAAACTCAATGAACGGGCTGCTTGCGCTCAGGTTCCTCCACGGAATCGGCTTCGGAATGGCCACGACGGCTGCAGGAGCGATTGTGGCTGATATCATTCCTGAATCAAGGCGCGGCGAGGGGATGGGCTATTACGCCATGTCGATGAATCTTGCGATGGTCATAGGACCGTTCCTTGGCTTAACCGCAATGGACCAATGGGGCACGGGAATTATGTTCAGCATCTGCATCTTTACAGCTGTTTTCTCCTTAGTGTCAGGATTACTTATGACTCTTCCAAAGGATGCTGCGGATGGAAGCAAAGTCGTTCCAGCTGCCGGCCGCACAGGAATAAAGGGACTGTTTGAGGCCTCAGCCATCTCAATAGCGCTGGTTGCAGGGCTATTCGCTCTTGTATATGCATCCATCCTTTCCTTTGTTTCTGTATACGCAAGGGAAATCGGGCTGATGCAGGCAGCAAGCTACTTCTTTGTTGTCTATGCTGTGGTCATGCTCATGGCACGGCCTTTTACAGGAAAATGGTTTGACCGCTATGGAGCAAATGTCATTATCTACCCTGCCATCCTGATTTTTGCGGCCGGAATGGTGCTTTTGAGTTTAGCCGGCACATCTGTGAGCTTTCTCATCGCTGCAGGCTTAATCGGCCTCGGATGGGGCACTCTGTTTCCAAGCTTCCAGACGATCGCCATCCAGTCCGCCGAGCCGAAAAAAAGGGGCCTTGCCACGGCGACCTTCCTGTCCATTTTTGATATCGGGATTGGTGCAGGTTCATTTATTGTCGGTGTTCTGACAGCGAAGATTTCGTTCAGCACCTTGTATTTTGCCAGTTCGTTCTTCATTTTGGGATGCCTTGCTGTTTACTATTTGCTGCATGGTAAAAAGGATTCTGCTATGCGAACGGCAGCATTGGCAGAGACGGAAAAGCAAAGTGCATAAGTAGTCATTTTGATATAGACCATTAAAAGAGCCGGCTCACATAGAGCCGGTTCTTCAGTTTTCCAGCAAGTAGTTTATTCTCTTCTCCAAAAGCCCTTCTCCGCCATATCCCATCAGCACATTCACAATCTCTCCGTCCCGGTTAATGAAAAAGGTTGTCGGCACAGCCGCTACCCTGAATAGTGATGCTGCTTCTCCCGTTTTATCCAGCAGGACAGGAAACGTGAAGCCATAATCTTTCGCAAACATATACGCTCCTTCTTCTGAATCCTTGGCTGTTAAATTCACGGCGTATATTTTCACTTTCCCTTCATATTTCTTTGAAAGCATGACTAGCTCTGGAGCTTCCTGTTTGCACGGACCGCACCAGGAAGCCCAGAAATTCAGGACCACAGGCTGTTTGTAAGGAGGTTTTAAATGATGCTCCTGCCCCCGCATATCCAATAGTTTGATTTCTGGAGCAAGCGGATCTTTCGCCAGTGCAGGCTGGTGGAATGCTAAGCAAAAACACAAAGAAAGCAGTAATACGATTATTTTTTTCAACGTATTTCCTCCCTTTTTAAAGCTAGCGTTCTCCTTATCAAAAGGGCATATTCCTAAAAAGACAAGCGTACACATGAGATAGGATGGTTTTCTGAAAGGAGCGGCTCGTTTTGCTTTCTAAAACAAGTTCAGCAGTGGTGACTTTTCTTTTTTTAACTCTGTTTATCGCGATGATGGCCTATTTGGATACACCCCAGGCAACAAGTGATGAAACCGTAACGTTTCCAATGGCTGCTGAAGAAGAGGATCAGGAGACAGCGGCTTGGGAATCGCAGCTTGTCACTGTTTATGAGGACAAAAAGATCGGGACGATATGGGAAGACGGCTACCGTGTAGAAACGTATCAGGAATTTGAGGTAGATAAAGATGCAGATGGAAAAACAGTAGATGTCAGGCCGACGGGGAATTACAGTTATTTGAAGTATAAAGGTGATGAGGAATAAGAAAAGGGCGTCCCGGCAGCTGGCCGGAACACCCTTTTTTGTTTGGGCAATAGACTGTTGGAACAGCATGAAATATTGAGTGCTCCATTAGTTCACAGCATTTATTTTTTGATGGCACTTATCATGATTTTGAGTACAATCAAAAACCGGAATCCATTTCTTGATGGCACCTATCATGCTTTTGAGTACCACCAAACTCAGAAACCCTTCTCTTGATGGCACTTATCTCGCTTACAAGTACCACCAAATTCAGATATCCTTTTCTTGATGGCACTTATCTCGCTTACAAGTACCACCAACCCCAGAAATCCTTCTCTTGATGGCACTTATCTCGCTTACAAGTTCCACCAAACTCAGAAACCCTTCTTTTGATGGCACTTATCCCGCATACAGGTACCACCAAACTCAGAAATCCTTTTTTGATGGCACTTACCTCGCTTACAAGTACCACCAAACTCAGATATCCTTCTCTTGATGGCACCATTCAAACCACAGATTATTTCCCTCCGGTAAACGATATCCCCTTAATAAAGTACCGGTTAAAGAACGCATAAATCAGCAGAACCGGAAGCGTGAACACCATAGATGCGGCCATAATGTAATTCCAGTAGCTGACGTACTGACCCTTAAAGGTATTAAGTCCGAGCGGAAGGGTGAACATTTCAATGTCGGTCATGACGATCAGCGGTCTCATAAAGTCGTTCCATGAGCCCATGAACACGAAGATGGCCTGTGCTGCAAGGGCTGGTCTTGCGAGCGGAAGCACAATTTTAAAGAACGTGCCGAGTCTGCTGAGTCCGTCCATTTCTGCGGCTTCTTCAAGTTCTTTCGGAAAGTTGATGAAAAATTGTCTCATCATGAAAATGAATGTAGCATTGATCATCGCAGGGACAATCATGCCCTGATAGGAATTGAGCCAGCCAAGCTCTTTCAAAATCAGGTAGTTCGGGATCATTGTGACCTGAGCCGGAATCATCAGGACAGCCAGAATCATGATGAACAGAGCTTTTTTCCCCGGGAAACTGAGTCTTGCCAGCGCATAGCCTGCCATGGAGTTGAACAGGAGATTGAGTGCCGTTCCAACCACTGCAATCAGCACGCTGTTAAACATCCATCTTGGAAAGAGCTCCTGCTCGATGAAGATTTGTTTGTAATTATCGAGTGTAAAGTTTTTTGGAATAAAACTTAAGGTGCCGCTTACGATTTCCTGGAGTGTTTTAAAGGATGAAGACAGCGCCCACAGGAAAGGCACAAGTGTTGTGATGGCATAGAGAATCAAGATCGCATAGACAATGATCCGTCCGGCTCCAAGCTTTTTCTTCATGTTTCTCCCTCCTTAATATAGCGACTCTTCTTTTGAAAATTTTCTCTGAATCAGTGTGGCCACGAGGATGACGATGGCGAGCATGAGCACAAGCGCTGCTGCGTAGCCCATCGTTCCAAGATTTTTGAACGCATATTGATAGACTAATAGAACGACCGTCAGTGTGGAGTTGTCAGGTCCCCCTGATCCTCCTGAAAAAATATACGACTGGTCGAACAGCTGAAACGTTCCGATCAGACCCATGATTGCGACGAATGATGTGACCGGACGCAGCTGCGGGACAGTAATCTTCAAGAATTTCTGGATTGTATTTGCCCCGTCCAGTTCAGCGGCTTCATATAAGGAGTCCGGTATATCCTGCAGGGCTGCCAGGTAAATGACCATGAAAAACGGTGCTGTTGACCAGATATTCATGATCATAATTGCATTAAGCGCAATGTTCGGATCCCCGAGAAAGTTATATGTCGGAAGTCCGATAGCATCTAGCACGTTATTGATCAGCCCGTTTTTGTTGTACATCCACATGAAAATCAGCGTCAGTACGGCTGATGAAGTCAATGTCGGCAGGAAGTACACAATCCGGAAAAAAGTCTGTCCTTTCATGCCGGCATTCAGAGTAGCAGCCAAAATCAGAGCAAGGATCGTCTGGCAAGGCACTACAATGACAACGTACTTGAACGTATTCCAAAGTGCAATTTGCGCCCTCGTATCATCCAGAATGCGCGCGAAGTTTTCAAAGGCTACAAAATCATAGCTTGTTGTTCCAAGCAGCTGAACCTTATGGAACGACATGAATATGACGTAAAAAATCGGACCGATTATAAACAGCAGCAGGACAAAAAGTGCTGGCGACATGAAGAAGTAGCCCTGCCCCGCTTCTCTTACTGTTCGTTTTGAAAGATATTTCATTTGCTGGCCACGCTCCCTGTGCAACGGATTGCTGCACAGCCTCTTTCCATTGAAGCCTTAACTTCAGCAGAAAGAAGCCGTGCAGATTTTTTAAAGGGAGAAAGGAAGGTCACGCTTCCCATTCTCCCGATTCAGCAGTTTATTTTGAGTCAATCTCGCTGTTTGCCTGTTTTTCCGCTTCTTTCAAAGCCTCTTCAAGCGGCCGGTCTCCAAGGAAAGCACTCAAAAACTGGTTGTTGAAGTTGTTCATGATGATCGGCAGATTAGAACCCTCTGACCAGACAGTCGCATAGGATGCCCCGGCAACAAGAGGTCCTCTTAGTTCGTCTTGATCATAGCCAAGCTTTTCAGCCACTGATTTACGTGTAGGCAGTGCATAGCCTTTACTTGTCCACGTTTCCATTCCTTCTTTTCCTGTCAGATAAGAAAGCAGTTCCCATGAAGCTTCTTTCTTTTCAGAAGCAGCATTCATGACATAAGCAACACTGTAAGCCATAGTTGATTTTTCACCATTGATGGAAGGCAGCTCGGCTGTTCCGTATTCTACATCCGGGAATGTATCAGCAAGAAACGGGATCGCCCAGTTTCCTTCAATGACCATAGCAGCTTTCTGCTGGCCGAATACTTCTCCGCCCCAAGTCGCGCCGACCTCTTTAGGTTCAACGGCCGACTTGTCGACATTGTGCATATCAATGACAGGTTTTAATGCTTCTGCCACTTCATCTGATGCAAAGTTTGCCTGGCCGTCTTTTACCACATCTCCGCCGAGGGACTCAGCCACCCAGAACTGGCGTGCAAGCTCAGGTGCAACCCCGAAACCGTACTGTCCGTCTTTTGTAAGCTTTTTAGCTGCCTCGCGGAATTCATCCCACGTCTGCGGTACTTCTACACCCGCATCAGCAAGCATTTTTTTGTTGTAAAATAACGCTAGAGTCGAGTAATCTTTTGGAAAACCGTACGTTTTGTCATCCGCAATAAACGCTTCAAGCAACGGCTTTTCAAAATCCTCTACATCGAAATCTTCTGTTACATACTCATCAAGAGGCTCAATTACGCCCGTTTCGATTAACGCAGGAGCTTCAAAAGCATCCAGGTAAAACACGTCCGGACCTTCGCCGCCAATTAGACGGGTTTTAATGACATCCATGTATTGCTCCGTAATAACCTCAATTTTCACATCAATGTTCGGATGCTTCTCTTCAAAGTCAGCAATGGTCTGCTTTAAAAGCTTTTCTTCCGTCGGATTTCCTCCCCATCCGGCAAGTGTCACTTCTGTCTTTTCTCCGTCTGTCCCTTCTTTAGAAGCTCCGTCTGAACTGCACCCTGAGAGAACACCCGCCATCAGCATTGAAGCAATTCCAAGTCCCGCCATCCATTTTCTTGATTTCATGTCCTTTACCCCTTCCAATTTTTATGATCTAAAGGGGGTTCCCCCCCAGAAGATAATGGGTTATTTCTGTGCGAGCTGCTTAGATGTGTTAAGTTGAAATCCTGTCGTATTGTTAAGCACTTCGATTTTGTAATCTGTTCCGCTGCGTTTGATCGAAAGAGACAGTTTTCCCTTTCCGATTGCGAGATCATGTACTTCAAGTGAATTCATTGTTGGGAGCAGAACAGGTGAAAGCGTGATTTCTTCCTTTATGCTGTCCGGAAATAACCCGAGCAGAGATTGAATAAACACAAGCGGTGTTCCGGCTGCCCAGGCCTGAGGCGAGCAGGCAACAGGATATTTTACCGCCTTGCCTCCCTCGCTGCTGTAACCGCAGAACAGTTCAGGCAGACGGTCATATTCAAAGTGTGATGCCGCTTCGATCAAACCGTTTATGACTTTGGCTGTTTCCTGATGGAAGCCCGTTTTGCTCATTCCAAGCAGTGACATGCTGTTGTCATGAGGCCAGATGCTGCCGTCATGATAGCTCATCGGATTGTAGCCGGCTTCGCCTTCCGCCATTGTCCTAATGCCGTAGCCTGAGAACATTTTCGGCGACACAAGCATGTCTGTTACTGATTTTGCCCGGGTGTCGCTGAGCATGCCTGAAAACAGAACGTGACCGGGATTTGACGTAATCGTTCCTACCTGGTCTTTCTTTTCATCAAGAGCGATGGCATAGAACTGAACATCCTCCATCCAGAACGCTTCTTCAAATCTCTCTTTTAAAGCTGATGCCTGTCTGCGGAGAAGTTTTGCTTTTTCAGAAAGATTCATTTTTTCATAGATATCAGCAAGCCCTGTTTTCGCCTGATAGACGTAGCCCTGTACTTCTGAGAGAGCAATCGGCGTTTTCGCATACTCCCCGTCACGGTGAACAACTGAATCACCTGAATCCTTCCAGCCTTGATTGGCTATGCCCTTGCTTGACTCCTGATGATATTCAACAAATAGATCATCATCGCGGTCTCCGTATTCATTGATCCACATTAAAGCGTTCTCAATTGTCGTCTCAAGCGATTCAGCAAGCTCGAAATCTCCCGTCCATTTCACATATTCTGATAAGAGGATTAAAAACAGCGGTGTAGCGTCAACCGTTCCGTAATATGGGGTAAACGGGATTTGCCCTGTCGCTGCAAGCTCTCCAAACCGGATTTCATGCATGATTTTACCCGGCTGCTCATCTCTCCAAGGATCCAGATTCTTCCCTTGGTAGTGCGCCATTGTAAGAAGGGTGCCTTTTGCAATCTCTGCCTGGAAAGGAAGGATCTGAAGTGCGGCAATCAGGCTGTCACGTCCAAATGGAACGCCAAACCAAGGAAGTCCTGCTACCGGGAAAGGTCCAAACCCAACGTCTGTCAAAAGCACTCTCATATCATTCAGCCCGCGGTCAACCAGACGCTGCAGCGGTGCAAAATCAGTTTTCACTGTCGCTGTGCCGTCATTCCATTTTTCATATGAAGCTTCAAGCTTTTGAAGAGCGTCTTCTTTTTTCACCATCTTATTTCCGCTGATGTCGCCAATTTTCGGCTGTACGGCAAGTGTCACCGAATCTGATTCCCCGTGTGCCAGTTCAAATTCGAAAACAATGGTTCCGTCCTCTTCAGCGCGTTTCGCTTGTTTATCCCAGGTAATGACCGTGCTGCGGTTTACATGGTCTGCGCCTTCATAGTGAAACGAAAGGGTGTTTTCCTCAACCTTTTGTCCGGTTCTTTTGCCAAGATCGCCGTTTTGGAATCCGCGGACAACAAACATGTCGAGAAAATCAACATCTGCATGCACACTGATTTCAAATTTTACCGGTTTCGGAAAGTAATTTTTCACTTTCACTTCCTCGTACAGCACATCATCGTAGATAAAACGGGAGCGCTCCATTTCAACGGATTCTCTCCACAGAATCAGCTCGCCGTCTTTTTCCATATGGGGATTCGTTAATAGAATGCTTGATTTGTAGTTTTTATCCGCTTCAGATGAGAGAAGGATAGGATCTTCGCCGTTGATTTTCAAGTCCAGTTTGCTCAGGAAGCGTGTGTCCTTTGTGTAAAGCCCTAAGCCGTACGGATGGTTTTCAGGTATATTCCCACTTGTGTCTGTCAGCAGAAACAGGTCGTTTTCTTTAATCACTCTGTAATCCATGAATGTCCTCCTTGATGGTTCCGAAACGTTTTGGATTTCATGCAGCACTTCCCGAAACGTTTCGGTTTTTAGCAGTACCACGTAAGTGGCTTTTATTTTGCAGACTCTCTTATGATTAATTCTGTTTCAAGTGTAATAACTTGTGCATCGCTTTTTTCTTCAAGCATATCTATGAGTGCATTCGCTGCTTTGTAGCCGAGGTCAAACTTGTTCTGGGCAATGGTCGTCAGAGGAGGTGATGAATAGGCTGCAAGCAGAATGTTGTCGTAGCCGATGACAGAAAGCTGTTCAGGAACGGAAAGTCCCGCTGCTTTTGCACTTTTTATCACGCCGAGCGCCATAAGATCGCTTGCGCAGAAAATGGCTGTCAGTTCAGGGTGTTCTTTTAAAAGCATCGTTCCTGCTTCCTCTGCTTTTTCCTCCGTAAAGTCACCGCTCGCGATATACTGCCCGTTTACTTGAAGTCCAGCTTCCTGCAGGGCTTCCATATAGCCTTTAAGCCTTTGTTTACTGACATAAGCCTGATCATGGCCATTCACCAAGCCGATGTTTTTATGGCCGGATTGAATGAGATGCCGGACTGCTCGTTTTGCCCCGAGAACGTTGTCAGTTGTGACATAGCCCACGCTCTTTGATGAAATCGGGATATCAATCAGCATACACGGGATGTCGCTTTCTACAACTTCCTTTAAATAAGGGTCATCGATTTTCATCCCTTGAAGAATGACTCCGTCAACTCTTCGTTCCCTGCACAGCTGCGAGTACGTTTTCTCCCGCTGCTTTGTCGTTGTTGTACTGAAAAGCACCAGATCATAATCACGTTCTGAAATGCATTCATTTACGCCCGAGAGAACCTCAAAAGTGAAATTGTCTTTGGAGCTGACACGGTTCATGCCGGATACAAGCATCCCGATGGTTCTGGACTTTTTCATGACAAGTCCCCTAGCCAGTGTGTTCGGGCTGTAATTGAGCTGTTTGGCAATATCCATTATCTTTCGTCTTGTCTTTTCATTCACATCGGAATAGCCGTTCAGTGCCCGTGATACAGTCGTTACCGACACGCCTGCCGCTTTCGCAATGTCTTTTATCGTAGTCAAAATACTTTCCTCCAAAACGTTTCGGATGCCTTTGATAGTCATCTTACCCGATTATGATAACGTTTGCAAATGTTTTTTATCTGGAATTTTTTTCAGGTTCGCCAATTGAATATCAGGTTTATAGTTACTAGCACTGTCAATTGATTAGGCACGTACATATAGTAGGAAGACTACTCTAAAGGAGAATATGAACCTATGAACAATCGGATGATAAATGGTCATTTTGATGCGGGATCCCTGTTGCCGTGGACCTGCACAAATGCATCACCTGCAGCACCGTCTGCTGCCAAACTTCATGGCGGAACCGTCAACAGCAGCATCTCACAGTATGTAAAAGTTAATTCCGGAGAGACGCTCGAACTTCTTGTTGCCTTATCAGATGTTAGAGCTCCGCTTACAATTTCTGTTGTTTATTACAGCGCTTCGTACGCTTTCCTTGGTTACGGCCTTATCAAAAACATTCCTTTTAATGCCGGCAATAAAGGAACGATGAACGTTCGTGAAACCGTCTCTGCAGCACCAGCAGGTACAGCCCAGGCACTGATCTTAATCAACAAGCTGCCTCAGGCGGGCTCTTCAGATGTCATTGTAACTGGCGTTGAACTGTTTTCAGGCGCAGAGGAAGAACCGATGGTTGTGGATATTTTCAAACTGATTCAGGGCAATCAGTCATTAATAAAGAGCTGAAGGGATGCTTTCAGAATGAAAGAAAGGGATGAACCATCCCTTTCTTTTTATACATATCTTAAGCCAATCCTATTATTGAATGTCTGATTCTTATTTTTAAAAACAAAAAAGTTGTTTGCGAAGTCTATGGTCAGCTCGTGATCATAGGCTTCTTCAAAATCATGATCAACCAGGATGCTGAGTTTTTCCACTTCCAGTATTTTTTCATAGTCTGCCGGATCGCGTTTAGGGACAACTTTCATTTCATAAAGGGTATTGACGATGTCACAGCTGCCGCGGTCAAACGAGAGCTGAAGCATTTTGTCATCCGGTATGCTTTTAAGCTGCTCCTTCGCCCGGTCGGTTACAGTCATTAACATTACTCTTCCTCCTTCGGAACCAGGATTTCAATGTGCCGTTTTAAGTTGCCCACTTTCACAGGCAGCTTATCCCCTTCATCCCCGTCAACATTTGCAATCATTTCGTATGTAGAGGAAACATCTACCTCGGGAACTTTTAAATAAACAACCTGCTCGCTCTCTGCCAGATCCCCTGTCATCACTTTTGGGAGCAGCAGAAGAAATTGAGGCAAGGCCATATCTTTTATGATCAAGACGTGCAGTTTGCCGTCGTTGACCTTTGCTTCTGGCGCAATGGTTTCAAACCCGCCCACAGAATTCGTCAGGGCGATCAGCATGAGCAGCGCCTCTCCCTCCCACACGCCCTCTTCATGCTTGACGCGGAGTTCAAATGGCTGCTTTTCTTTCATTTTTTTTACCCCTTCGACAATGTAGGCGAGCGGACCAAGCTTTGTTTTTTGCTCAACAGGCGTGGAAAAGGACGCTTCAGCGAGAGCGCCGACAGCTACAATGTTGATAAAATAGCGGTCGTTTATTTTGCCTACATCTGTCCATCTAGAATGCTGCTTCTTCATCAAGCTGATTGCAGCTTCCGGATCTAGCGGGATATTCAGCGCCCTCGCAAAATCATTGACCGTACCAAGAGGGATAAGGCCGAACAGCGGTCTGTGCTCCTGTTCAGCTATTCCGTTGATCGCTTCATTAATTGTTCCGTCGCCGCCCATTGCCGCAATAAAATCAAGCCTCCGTTCGCAGGCTTCGCGTGCAAAATCTCTGGCGTCCCCTTCCCCCTCTGTTTCACGCAATTCCGTTTCATAGCCCATCTTTTTCATTGTTTCCAGGGCATATTCCGTGTATTCGGCCCCTTTTTCCTTGCCTGAAGATGGATTAACAATCAGCATCGCCTGCTTCAAACCCGATTCCCCCTTGAATGTGTTCTTTTCTATGGCTTTACCCTTATTCTGTATTATTTGAACCTGTTAGATTGATGGATTGATGTTTTTTCTTTTAAAAGTAAAACTGTTACCACTCCGATTTTTATTTTTGAATTGTACCCGTTCCCTTGCGCTCCAGTCACTTGCTTTCCGCGGGGAGGGCCGGGAGCCTCCTCGGCCAGCCTGCGGGGTCTCCCGTGCCCTCTTTATGCCCCAGAAAAGCGGAAGCGCCCGTTTTGCTCCGGCAGTCAGATAAGAAATCCCCCGAAAAGTCCGGGTCCCGCCTTTTTGGGGGATTTTGTTCTGACAGAGGAGCCTGAGCGCTGCAGCTGGACAAGGAGTCAAGTGCCTTCCGCTACAGTTCACTGGTGCATTTAAGTTGTTCATAGAAGTAGCAAAATTCATGAATTGAATCAAAAAAAAAAACACTGCCAAGTCAAATGGCAATGCTTTTAACCCGCAGCGATCCGTTCATAAATATCCCGAAGGTTTCTGCAGCCCTCTTTTTTCACATCTTCAATGTACCCGCACCAGAGTTTGGCTGTCATGACGGCATCTCCAAGGGCATGGTGCCGGTCAGTGACAGGAATAGACCGGTGTTCGCACAAGTCTTCGAGTCTGACAAAATCCGTGTGGGGTTCAGCAATCCGCTGAAGAAAGGAAGTATCGACGATCCGGTGCTTGAAGGGTGCCCGGAAATGCTTCCAGCTTGCGTGCTGCATGAACTTTTTTTCATGAGCTGAGTGATGCGCTACAAGCGTATCCCCTTTCACAAATTTAAAAAATTGAATGAGCGCTTCCTCAAGGGCCGGTGCCCGTTCCAATTCCGCTTCTGTAATTCCCGTCAGCGTGCTGATTTCATCAGGAAGGCCGTTTTCATGCCGGACAAGTGTATAAAACCGCTCGTCTTCGAGCATCTCGCTTCCCTTCACTTTCACCGCACCAATTGAAATGATTTCATTTCCCTGTTCAGGAAAAAAGCCTGTCGTTTCAATATCAAACACGACAGCGGAAAACTCTTCTAAAGGAACAGACATCACTTCCTCCGCCTTCATTTCCCGCTGGAGCTGCCTCAAAAAGGCAATCTGCTGGGAATTTTGCCCGCCCTGTGCCGTTCCGAAAACACTCGTCTGAAACTTGCCGTGCACTTCCCTGATAAAATGAATAAACGGATTGGATTTCATGAATGAACACCCTTTTCAATGATCACTTGAACGTAGTGATGCAGTTTCTTCCCGTTCTTCAGAATCGTTTTCAGCTCTTTCTTTTCCGCACGGGTAAGGTCCTGTACAGGCAGATAATGCACATCATCATACTCTTTAATTCTCTTTAAATTCGACATCCTGAACTGAAGCAATCTCAGAAAACTGTCTTTATAGATTTCAAGTTCATTTTTATATTCACCCTGCCGGGAAAGGCTGTTTATCCGCTCAAGGGTGGAGGATTCCATAATCCCTTCTTTAATGGCAAGAATTCTGACCGCATTGACATATGGAAGAAATGCCGCCTGTTTAATGTTCAAGCACCCCTGATAATGGCCGCTGCTTTCTGTAAAAATCTGTCCGAGCGGTCCGACAGACGGTTTGATGTGCATGATGGTATCCAAAAACCTTTGCAGAAGCTTTGGCGTTTTCTTTTGATGATTGTCCACCCTCCGCTTTAAACGGACAAGCAGCTTATCATCCCCCGCCATGGTTCTTGCATCAATGAAGATCTGCAGGTATCTCATCGATTCAAAGCTGACATCTTCCATCCATTTGTCGAGCTGTCCTTCATATCCTTCTGCTGACTTGCACCATAAAGGATTTGAGCTCATCACTTTCCCTTCGCAATAAGGGTAGCCTGCAGCATGAAGTCCGTCCGATAGTTCTTTTCCGAGAGCCAGAAAGTATTCCTCTTCAGCTGCACCACTTTTTTCATACACCATTCCATGATCCTGATCGCTTACGGCCCCCTGCTCAAATCTCCCTGCACTCCCCATGACAAACCATGCATAGGGCGAAGGAGGATCCCCTTTCTCCTCCTTCACAATCTGCAGAGACCGTTCGAAAACCGTCCGCATGACCCGGTCATGAAACACATTCAGCGAATGCGCATCAGACATATGATTCTGAATCTCCTTCTCTCTCCACTCCTTGATTGACCCGTAGCTATCTCCCATGAACCGCACGTCCCTTTCGCTCCATTACGAGCTGATCTTATCCTCTTTTGATAAGAATACTTCAGGATAGCCGTAACTTCCATGCTCACTCATATCAAGACCCATAATTTCTTCTTCCTCTGTCACACGCAGACCGCCCATCAGCTTTTTTGCTGCGTAAAGAATGACAAACGAAACGATGAAGGCATATGCACCTGATACCCCGACGCCCATGACCTGAACGCCAAGCTGTTCAAAACCGCCGCCGTAAAAAAGTCCCGGCTTTCCTACTGTTGCAAGTTCAGGCGCTGCAAAAAATCCGGTTGAAATGGTTCCCCAAACACCCGCTGCCCCGTGAACGGATAAAGCAAAGATCGGATCGTCTATTCTTTTCTTTTCAAAAAATCTCACACTATAGAAAACTAGGATTCCGGCAACAAATCCGATTAGAACAGCTGCCCACGTTTCAACAAATGCACATGATGCGGTAATCGCGACAAGGCCGGCAAGTGCCCCGTTCAGCATCGTCGGGACATCTGATTTCCCGAGAACCGCCCATGAAACAAGCAGAGCAGCAACCGCGCCGGCAGCAGCCGCAAGGTTCGTATTCAGGGCTACATAGCCGAAAAAGCCATCTTCCACTCCGAGCGTACTAGCGGCATTAAAGCCGAACCAGCCAATCCACAGTACGAGCACACCAAGAGCCGTAAAGACCTGGTTGTGGCCGAAAATACTGTTGGCAGAGCCGTCCTGATTAAATTTTCCGATACGGGGTTTTAACAGAATTGTAGCAGCTAAAGCAGCCATAGCACCTGTTAAATGAACAACTGTCGAACCGGCAAAATCCTGCTTGCCGTGCTCTGCAAGCCATCCGCCTCCCCAAATCCAGTGAGCGACTACAGGATACACAAGCGCCGAAAACAAAACCGTGAACACAAGATAAACTGAAAGCTTCGCGCGCTCAGCAAATCCGCCAAGAGCAATGGTGATCGCAATCCCTGCGAATGCAAGCTGAAAAAGAAAGAAAACAGATGAAGATAAATTCATCCCCTCAAGCTCGTATCCAGAATAGAAAAAATGAGAAAGTCCAACAAAGAAATTGCTGTTGTCACCGAAAATAAAACCGAATCCAACCGCCCAGAAAATAAGCGATGCAAGACCAAACGTAAAGATCGTTTTCCCTGCAATATGCCCTGCATTTTTCATCCTGGTCGAGCCTGCTTCAAGCAGAATAAACCCGCCTTGCATAAGTATGACAAGAATGGCACCCAGCACCACCCATAAACTGTTTAATAAATACACCGAATCCAATTGAATGTCCTCCTTGATGATCTTTATCTTACATTACATGTTATAAAACATAACATTAAACTATTATTCTATATTCTATCTGAATATTGAATGTTGTCAACCAGTTTTCTGTAAATCATGTCATAAATCCTAACATTGATGAATCTGCCTATTTTTTCTAAACAGGAATGGACATTTTTTCCTTTTTAAGGTAAAATTATATTGTGAAGTTTTTCACATAATAATGGGAGGGTGTTGCACTGTGGCACAGGAAAAAATAAACCGTGTAGTGCTTGTTGGAACCGGATTTGTAGGATCAAGCTATGCGTTTGCTCTTATGAATCAGGGAATAGCAGATGAACTGATTCTTATTGACGCGAATGCCGAAAAAGCCCTTGGAGATGTCATGGATCTGAATCATGGAAAAGTCTTTGCTCCGAATCCGACTGCCATCAGGCTCGGAGACTATGAAGATTGCAAACACGCAGACCTTGTTGTTATTTGTGCAGGCGCCAATCAGAAGAAAGGCGAAACACGCCTTGATCTTGTTTCAAAAAACCTGAAGATTTTCAAAGAAATTACCGAGAGTGTCATGCAATCAGGATTTGACGGCATCTTTCTCGTTGCAACAAATCCCGTCGATATTCTCACGTATGCCACATGGAAATACAGCGGACTGCCACAGGAGAAAGTGATTGGTTCAGGAACCATTCTGGACACATCCCGCTTCCGCTACCTGCTTGGAGATTACTTTAAAATTGCGCCGAACAACGTCCATGCATACATCATAGGCGAGCACGGAGACAGCGAGCTGCCGGTGTACAGCACTGCGGACGTCGGAGGCATACCTGTTATGAAAATGATTGAACGGAACAGCACCTATAAAAAAGAAGACCTGGATGAGATCTTTAAAAATGTACGCGACGCAGCCTATCAGATTATCGAGAGAAAAGGCGCAACCTATTACGGCATTGCCATGGGCCTTGTCCGCATCACAAGAGCCATCTTTCATAACGAAAATTGTGTGCTCACCGTTTCTGCGCGTCTTGACGGACAATACGGCGAATCTGATGTGTACATCGGCGTACCCGCCGTTATTAACCGCGACGGCATCAGGGAAATCGTTGAGCTTGACTTAAGCGAAGACGAACAAAGCAAGTTCCGCCGCAGTGCAGGGGTGCTGAAAGAGATCCTGGCACCGTTTTGGCCGGGAGATGCACCGGCTTAAGGAAAAAGAGAGTAAGACTGCAGCACTCCGGTTTATGGGAAGCCGGAGTGTTTTGAGTTGGAAAATGTGCTTTTTAGCAGATGGATGGAAGAGTCATAAGAGGCTTCGATTGTTACCTTTAGCTGCGGCGGAAAGGCATGAAGGGTCATAAGAGGCTTCGATTGTTACCTTTAGCTGCGGCGGAAAGGCATGAAGGGTCATTAGGGGCTTGGATTGTTACCTTCAGCTGCGGCGGAATTGTCTGAAAGGTCATAAGAGGCTTGGATTGTTACCTTCGGCTGCGGCGGAAAGGCATGAAGGGTCATTAGGGGCTTGGATTGTTACCTTTAGCTGCGGGAGAATTGTCTGAAGGGTCATAAGAGGCTTCGATTGTTACCTTCAGCTGCAGCAGAAAATCCTGAAATGTCATTTGTTACCTTCAGCTGCGGCGGAAACGGCTGAAGGGTCATAAGAGGCTTGGATTGTGACTTTCAGCTACGGCAAAAATATCTTAAGCGTCATATAGGCAACAGATTGTGACCTTCATACATGATAAAGACCTCTGAAAGGTCATAAATTCCCCAAAAGCACTTATTCCATTCAAAAAAACACGAACCCCGCAAGGTCCGCGTTCTCCCATTCTAGCTGTCTCTTTTTTCTTTTACTCTTAACAGACGCAATCCGTTGGCTGTCACAAGCAGGGTTGCTCCCATATCTGCGAAAATGGCGATCCAGAGGGTCAGCCAGCCGGGAATGACAAGAAGCAGCGCGATGAGCTTAAGTCCGAGTGCAAACGCGATGTTCTGCTTGATGATGACAAGGGTTCTGCGGCTTAAGTCAATGGCAAACGGCAGCTTCTTCAAATCATCACCCATCAGCGCTACGTCCGCTGTTTCAAGCGCCGTATCGGTTCCGGCTCCGCCCATGGCTATTCCTACAGAAGCTGATGCAAGAGCCGGAGCATCGTTTACTCCGTCACCGACCATAGCGGTCTTGCCATAGGTCTGCTGCACATCTTTAACGGCTGTTAATTTATCTTCCGGAAGAAGGTCCGCTTTTATGTCCGAAACGCCGAGCTGCCTGCCCACCGCTTCAGCAGTTGCTGCATGGTCTCCCGTAAGCATCACAGTCTTGCTGATCCCAAGCTCCTTCAGCTGATCGATCACCCGGATGCTGCTGTCCCGCACCTCATCCGCTGCAGCTAAAAGAGCAAGCGGCCCTTTATCTGTACCCGCAAGCATGACCGTTTTTCCTTCTCTCTGCAGGGACTGCATTCTTTCGGTCCATCTGGAATCCAGCTTGCCGGACTCTTCAAACAAAGAGGCATTCCCTACATACACCCATTCCCCGTCAACCTTGCCTTTCAGCCCTTTTCCAGTGACAGACGTAAAGTCTTCGACCACCAGGGAATCAAAAGAAAGATTCAGATTTCTGGCCTTCTTTAAAACGGCAGATGCAAGCGGATGCTGTGATTTGTTTTCAAGAGCGGCAATCTTTGTGAAAAATTCATCTTCAGAACGTCCTCCAGCAAGAACTTCAAAGTCCGTAACAGCGGGTGTTCCTTTAGTCAGGGTTCCTGTTTTATCAAAAGCCACAGCCTTAATGCTGCCAAGCTCTTCAAGGTAAATGCCGCCTTTTATCAGCACTCCGTTCCGGGCCGCATTGCCGATGGCCGTTACAATGGATACAGGTGTAGAAATAACGAGGGCGCACGGGCATCCTACCACTAAAACGGCAAGCCCCTGATAAATCCACGTTTCCCATGCACCGCCAAGAAATAATGGCGGAAGAACAGCAACCAACAACGCGACAGCCATAATGGCAGGCGTGTAATATTTCGCAAACTTATCAACAAATGCCTGTGAAGGGGCACGCTCAGCCTGAGCCTCTTCTACCAGATGAATGATTTTTGAAATAGCCGTATCTTCTGCAAGCTTCGTGACCTCAACCTCAAGAAATCCTTCTTCGTTCAGTGTCCCGGCAAACACATCTGCACCGGGGCTTTTTTCAGCTGGCATGGATTCACCGGTAATCGGAGCCTGGTTAACAGATGAAAAACCTTTTATAACCCTTCCGTCCATAGCAATCTTCTGTCCCGGTTTGACAATCATTAAATCTCCGACCTCAATATCATCAACCGATATCAGCGATTCCAGGCCATTTCTCCTGATCAGGGCTGTTTTCGGGGCTATTTCCATTAAAGAACGTATCGACCGGCGCGCCCTGTCCATTGAATAGGATTCAAGCGCTTCGCTGATGGCAAACAAGATGACAACAACCGCACCCTCACTCCACTCTCCAATGATTGCAGCACCAATAACAGCGATTGTCATCAGTGTTCTCATATCGAATTCAAGGCGCATCAGATTTTTAAATCCCGTGAGGAAAAGCGAATATCCCCCAATGATTATGGCAACCAGAAATGCCAGAATAGACGGCAGGCTTTCTTCTCCATATGCAAAAAGAGAATAGTACCCGAAAGCAATGAAGCCTATTGATGCGAGCAATGCCCCATGCTTTTTGATAAAAGGTTCTGCCGGTGTTTCCACAGCCCCTTTTTCAGGAAGTATTTTCAGGTGCTCAAACGCACCGGCTTTCTCGATTTCTTTTATACTGGCTGTTCCCATCACGGTCAGCTTGGCGGCACCGAAGTTCACTTTCGCATCCGTCACGCCGTCCAGCTCCTTGACGTTCCGCTCAAACTTCCCGGCGCAGCCCGCACATGTAAAACCTTGTACCCGGTACACATTCTTCTCGGCTGATTGTTCAGCTTCCATGGATGCTCATCTCCTCTTGATGAACAAAAGCAATCCGGATCTGCTGCAATACATGCTCATCATCCAATGAATAATAGACAAGTTTTCCTTCTTTCCGGAACTTTGCGAGACCGGAATTTTTCAAAAGCCGCAAATGGTGCGATGCGGTTGCTGTTGTTGTGCCGGTGATGGCGGCTGCATCACAGACACAAAGCTCCCCCTCTTCAAAAAGGGCACAGACAATTTTGAGTCTCGTTTCATCAGCCAGTGCTTTATAAATTCTCACAGCCCTTCCTGTATCCAGCTGTGCTGCTTTTCTTTTTGCCCGCTCCACCTTCTCAGAGTGAACACAGGTGATTTCACAAACATCCTGCAGATTCATTTTCATCACACCCCACATTCAAATCATTGTTTGAATAAAGTATATGCATGAATACATGAACAGTCAAACAATTATTTGAATGTTTGTATAAACAGAACATTTTTCCTATAATAAAGGAACAATCGCCCGGAGAAGGAGAATATCAATGTCTAATGAAAAACACGGGTCCTATCAGGACTTGGACGAAGAAACGCTGTTTATCGCATCGCAGACATTCAAAGCATTGTCCGATCCTACCAGACTCCGTATCTTAAATCTCCTGACACAGGGAGAACGCTCGGTCAATGAAATAGCTGAAACCTTATCTCTTCTGCAGTCAACCGTTTCCCACCAGCTCAGATTTTTAAAAAACCTGCGCCTGGTCAAATTCCGCAGAGAAGGCACCACCTTATTTTATTCACACGATGATGAACATGTTATCGGGCTTCTAAAACAGATGATTGAGCATGCGCAGCATTAAAAAGACAGCAGAAAAGCCCCATAATTCGGGGCTTTATTTTAATTGTCTTTTAATTGCAGTGCTCATCCCCGCAGCAGCCTGATCCTGTCCAGTCGACCTGAATGGTTGTATGATGAAGTCCGAATTTGTCATGCAGCAGTTTGTTCGCTTCTCTTAGGACAGCCTGCTGTTCCATTCCTTCCTCCACTTCAAGATGACAGCTCAGTGCAGGAAAATCTGATGTAATCGACCATACATGCAGATCGTGCACCCCGTGTACACGGTCCATGTTCAGCAGAGCGCCTTTAATTTCATCCAGATTCAAGTTGCCCGGAACACCCTCCATCAAAATATGAAACGAATCCTTTGTGACCCTGAATCCGCTGATGATGATTAAGATGGCCACAATGATACTTGCAATTGGATCTGCTGCTCCCCAGCCGAAAAACATGATCAGCAAGGCGGCGATAATGGCCCCGACAGAACCAAGCATATCCCCGATTACATGGAGAAAAGCACTTCTGACATTCAAATTGTCATCCTTGTCACCCTTCATCAGAATAAATGCAGCTGCAATATTAACCAGCAGGCCGATGCTTGAAATAATCAGCATTCCTGAGCTTACTACTTCCGGTGGATCCACAAACCGCTGATAGGCTTCTATAAAAATAAAAATCGAAATGACGATCAGCGTCAGGCCGTTTATGAATGCAGCAAGTATCTCAAACCGTTTGTACCCGAATGTTTTAGAAGAAGATGCCCCTTTTGCCCCGAATACCAGAGCCAGATAACTCAAGCCAAGCGCAGCCGCATCACTCAGCATATGACCTGCATCAGAAAGCAGAGCCAGACTGTTTGTCAGAAGCCCCCCTATCACTTCAGCAACCATAAAGAGAGCAATAAGAGCAAACGCCCAAAGCAGTGCTTTTTTATTGTTCGTATGGTGGTGGTGATGCCCGTCATGACCATGGCTGTGAGAATGTCCCATCCAAATCCCTCCGTTCTTCTTATATATGAATATATGCTCATATACATTATTTCAAAACGTGTTGTTTTGTGCAAGTTGTACTTAGTTTTTACATTTCTATTTTAATTATCAGGTTTGTACGCCCTTAACGGAATGCAAGTATGAAAAAAACAGCCGCATCCCCTGCGGCTGTTTCTTAGTAAATATCTCTTCTCGAAAAGACAAAAAACGATACGATGAGGCCGCACACGGCCCATACGCCGAGGACACTCATTGAAAATCCGAGCGACATCCCGCTGATTGGCGGAGCCATTCCGGCTACGTAGTCTGTGAGCCTCAAGTTGACCATGAACAAGTATTTCGCTGATTCCCACGAGGAAACCATATTGGCAAGAATCGCTCCCGCAATCAGTGCTGCGAGCATGACGCCCATGACGGATGCCGTACTCTTCATGAGCACGGACAGGGTAAAGGTAAGCGTGCCGATGACGACAGCGACGAACCATACGAGCCCAAGCTCCATCAGGATATACTGCCACTGGTCAATGAGCTGAACATTTTCCGTGTTCAGTTCTTCTCCGGTCACGGTAAATCCGGTCAGCACAGGCATTGTCCACCCGCCATATCCGAAGACGACTCCAGATATCAGGTAAGACAGAACCCCAAGCGAAAGAACAATAAACGATATGGACAAAAGCAGGGTGATGTATTTACTCAGAAGGATCTTCCACCTTTTCACAGGTCTTGTCAACAGCAGTTTAATGGTGCCTCTGTTCGCTTCGGACGAGACAAGGTCTGCTGCAATGACCATGACCATGAGCGGCAGCAGGAGATCGATGGAATTTTCGGCGAACATCCTCATGAACGTCGGTGCTCCCGGCGCACTTGGATTGATGTCATTGTCCAGGTAGTATTGCTGCTGTTCCATTCGGATCTGCAAATATTTTTTCCATTCAGCTGAAATTCCGCTTGAACTCAGCCGGTTCTGGGCATTGATAATTTCCTGCTGCAGCTGAGTGCGCCAGTCTGTGGTCCCAAGTTCTTCTTGAAGCTGTTGTGCTTCTTTCATTTGTGCATAGGTGAAAAGGCCAACCAGGACGGCAAGAATTCCTGCGATAATAAAGAGCCGCTTTTTGCGAATGATTTTGATCATTTCGTTGTAGACAAGATTAATCAATGGTTTCACCTTCAGTCAGTTCAATGAACAGGTCTTCAAGAGTAGGAAGCTTAACCTGGATTTCTTTCACTTTAACACCAGCTGAAACGAGCTTCCCGTTCCAGTCCGGGATATGTTCTTCTTCATGATACGTGACAATCTGCTGATCAAAGTCTGACAGGATGGCTGTTTCCGCTGCCAGCACTTCTTTCCCTTTTTCAGGAGGGTCAAGCTTCCAGATGACTCTCTCTTTCTCTGACAGGAGGTGCTCTACTGTGTCTACTTTAAGTACAGATCCTTTAGATATAATCGCCACTCTGTCGCACATCAGCTGAATTTCACTGAGCAAATGAGAGGATACCAGAACACTCAGTCCTTCTTCTTCTGCTAGGAACCGGATGAATTCCCGCATTTCCCGGATGCCCACCGGATCAAGGCCGTTTGTCGGCTCATCAAGAATGAGTACATCCGGCTTGCCAAGAAGAGCCTGGGCAATACCAAGGCGCTGGCGCATACCTAGGGAGTACGTGCTTACGCGGTCGTCAATTCTGTTCTGTAGTCCGACAAGGTCCACCACTTCCTGTATCCTTTCCTTCGGAAGCCCGGGAACCATGCGCCAGAAATACTGAAGGTTTTCCCGGCCTGTCAGGTAAGGATATAGTTCAGGGTTTTCCACAATGCACCCGATATGACTGATGGCTTTTGAAAAATCCGTCTTTAAATCATGGCCGCAAATTGTAATCTTTCCTGACGTTGCTTTAATGAGCCCGACAAGCATGCGGATCGTCGTTGTCTTTCCTGCTCCGTTTGGTCCGAGAAAGCCGAATACTTCTCCCTTTTGCAGCTGAAATGAAATGCCTTTAATGATCTCTTTCCGTCCAATTTTCTTTTTAAGATCTGTCACTGCGAGCGTTGTCTGCTTACTGCTCATCCTGCTTCTCCTCCCCGCTGAACACAATCAATGATGAAAGCCTCTCTCCGATCAGCTTATAGCCTTCTGAGTTAGGATGAAATTTATCGCTGTACAAGTAGTCATTCACGTTCTGCTCAAATAAATCGAACGTCGGAACCATGATGACGTTTGGGTATTTCGCTGCCGTCTCTGCGGATTCAAAATTCCACTGTCTGACAACAGCTGACGTCGTTTTTGCATCTTCAAGATCATTAAACGGGTTGTAGAGACCGACATAATAAAGCACGGCTTCCTTATTTATTTCGCGAATTTCGCTGAAAATGGCATCCAGATTCTTTACATACGCTTCTCTTGCCGCTTCATTTGCAGAAGCGTTCAGATTTTCCAACGCCTGGCCACCCTGGAACAAATCATTTCCGCCAATCGTCATGACAATCGTATCCGCTGAGCGGAGCTGCCTCTTGATTTCAGGCTTTTGGAGCTGACCTATGACGTCTTTTGAGACTTGTCCTTTTACAGCCAGATTAGACAGGTTAATCTCTCTGTCTGTCTTTTCTCCGAGCTCATCCATCATGTAGCCGATGTATCCTTTACCGGACTGATCCCCGGTTCCCCGCGTTAGAGAATCTCCAAGCGCGACAATCTGATACTCCCCGTCGCTCGAAGCGCTTACTTCTTCCTTTTCACTCTGACCGGGCGAAAGATTAGCAGCCGGCCCGCTGAAAAAATAATGCTGAATCGTCCATCCAAGTCCAAATATCCATAAAGCGGTTGCCAGCACGGATAAAATGCCGATAAACTTTGCTGCAGTTGGTTTCAAACGATCACCTTTTCCTTACGTGTTATCCATCAATTTACATGAAAACAGAAGCTCAGTGCAACTTTGAGTACGTTCCATTTTGGACAAATTTGACCATTGTTCAAGCTTTCGCCATATTTTCTGTCTGTTTGTGTATAGTAAAAAAACGGGTATGGCTCAGTAATAGGAGGAGACGCCAATGAATAATGAAATAAAGGCTTGTGTATTTGACGTATACGGCACACTTTTTGATGTGCATTCCGTAAAGAAAAAAGCAGATGAACTTTATGATGGACGAGGAGAAGAGATCAGCAGGATATGGCGGCAAAAGCAGCTGGAATATTCCTTCCTGCGGCAGATTATGGGCAACTATGAAACGTTTTTGACCGTCACAAGAAACGCACTGTCATACACCCTTCGTTCGCTTCATCTGGAGAATTCACCTGAAAAAGAAGAGCTGCTTATTAATGAATATAAAAAGCTGGAATGCTACCCGGAAACGGAAGAGGTTCTGCGGAGCCTATCGGATAAAAAATTGGCTGTCTTTTCAAATGGATCCCATGATATGCTGGATCCCCTCATTGAACAGTCAGGACTTGCGCCTCTTTTTGACGCCATTATCAGTGTTGATCATGCGAAGCAATTCAAACCTTCCCCTGCTTCCTACACCCTTGTATTAAAAGAACTCGGGGTCGAGCGGGAAAACGTGCTTTTCATGTCATCAAACGGATGGGATATTTCCGGTGCCAGAAATTTCGGATTCCAGACAGCTTGGATCAACCGGGGAGGCATGCCCACAGAAGAGCTTGGGGTAAAGCCGCATAGTATTTACGAAGATTTGAAAGGGATTTTGGAGTGGAGATGAGTTGCAAGACAATTTATCTTACCCTCCTAAACCGCAATTCGATGTGAGAGGGCACGCAAATCTACTTTTCTTACCCTCCGAAACCGTTATTCGAACTGCCAGGGTAAGCAAATCTACTTTTCTTACCCTCCCAAACCGTTATTCGATCTGAGAGGGCACGCAAACCTGCGTTTCTTACCCTCCCAAACCGTTATTCGATCTGCCAGGGTAAGCAAACCAACCTATCTTACCCTCCCAAACCGTTATTCAATCTGCCAGGGTAAGCAAACCAACCTATCTTACCCTCCCAAACCGTTATTCGAACTGCCAGGGTAAGCAAACCAACCTATCTTACCCTCCCAAACCGTTATTCAATCTGCCAGGGTAAGCAAACCAACCTATCTTACCCTCCCAAACCGTTATTCGATCTGCCAGGGTAAGCAAACCAACCTATCTTACCCTCCCAAACCGTTATTCAATCTGCCAGGGTAAGCAAACCAACCTATCTTACCCTCCCAAACCGTTATTCGAACTGCCAGGGTAAGCAAATCTACTTTGCTTACCCTCGCAAACTGTAATTCGATCTGCGAGGGTAAGAAAACCTCATCAGCTGCACTCACCTCACCCATCATTCCTTCAATTTATAAAGTTCAATCTCCCCGTAAACAGGATCAAAAAGCAAGTTCGAATGAAATTCTTTTACTTTTTCAAGACGGGGATATAAGTCCACTCCCTGTTCCTTAAATCCGTCGACGAGCTCGCCTGTCAGATAGATTTCCTTGTTTTTTTGGTAGGAGATGTCTTTTTTGAAGTATGGATATGTGTAAAAGCGTTTATGGTCATAGGGAACGGAAAGATACTGCAGCACCCGGGTTTCTTCCCACGTATACACAATCAGCGGCTGTTGCTGCTGTTCAAGGTATTCCGCCATCTGATAGACGGCGGGTTTTTTTTCGACCTGTTCTTTTAGAATGGGAACACTTACCGCTAACTGAAGGATGGCAAACAGAATAAGGGCATACTGAGCTTTTGCAGATTTTGCGGCAGCCATTGTAAAAAGGCTGAAAAGCAGCAGCATGGCAATCGGAAACGAGTGTCTCGGTTTATCAATGTTTTGCGCGAAGAGATTCCAGATAAAATAGGCGCCGGCAAGGGTGAGCAGCAGCTTGTTGTTCGACCAGTACTCCCTGAATGCAGCCTTTCGGAATCTGATCAGCAGCAAGCAAGCAGCTGCAGTACCCGCAGCAAGCAGGAGAAGTGATCCCGCAAACATGCCTGTATACACAACGTTGTTGACAGTCAGCCGGTAAAGTCTGGACAGGAGCGGTTCCCCTGACTCCGTAACAGCGCCTCCCCAAGAAGTGAAGTGACCTGCTACAAATCCCATGGAAAGCTTTAGAAAACCGCTTATGCTCCCTTCACTGAGAATAAGCGCAGCAAGCCACACTCCCTGAAACAGAATGGCCGCAGCAGCAAGGCCCGCAAGCTCCCTAAAACGTTTTCCTTTTCGGTACTGATGAATCCACAGGAGCACGATGGCAAGTCCGAACGGAGCATACGAGAGCCTTATCCCCATTAACAGACTGAAAAAAAGCAGCGGCAGGAGCTGTGCCGTCAGATTGTTTTTATGATATGCACGGTGAACCGCCCATAGATACCACCACAGCGCCCCGATTGCCGCTCCTTCTGACATCGGCTGAGCTGAAAGGATAGAGAGGTACGTGTTCGTCTGCAAGGCCGCCACAACCAGAAGTGATGGAAGACGTCCGGCATACTGCCTTGCAAGCAGATAAACCGGCAGGCTCGCAGCAAGTGTCATGATTCCGTTAAAAACAGACAGTGCCTGTGCAGGGTTTTCTATCCAGCTGTTAGCAAGCATGCCTCCGAAGATAAAAAAAGGATAGCCGGGAAAATGCGGCTGCATGGCAAGAAGATCATATCTCTCAAGTGCAAGGGCAAAGTCAACCTGATCCCAGGTTGCTGCATAGGGGCTGCTGTATAAAAACCGTAAGCTGAAGACTGCAGCCAGAAGAAAAAAGGCGGCGGCTGTCGTGATGTTTTTGCTCATTATTGCATTCTCCTCTGCTGGATACTGAACGATAAAAAACGCAAGGCATATGCCTTGCGCTTTTTAGCCTAAACGTGCCTCAGGCTTCAATACTTCTTTGGATGCTTCTTTTTCTTTCTTTACAGGCTTCTTAGTTGTCAGCAGCATATAAATGACAGCAAAATAGCCAAGGTATCCGATGACTTCCTCGAGAGAAGGCATGGATGAATAGCCAAGAAATGCTTTCAGGAAGATGCCGATATCTCCTGATAAAAGCGGTGCTGTGCCGTGATCGCGCAGATAGTGCGCATAATCAATTGGATGCTCCGGCAGCAGCCAAGTAATGTTGTACACATGAGGCATGACGCTTCCAATGATCTTTAAATCCTGAAGGATAGAAATACCTTGGACAAACAAACCCGCAGCGATCAGGACAATGAAAGCCCCCGTAATTCTAAAGAATGCTTTAAGTGAAATCTTCATTGTTCCTTTAAAGAATAAATAGCTGACAACAGATGCTGTGAGCAGCCCCGATATAGCACCCCAGCCCTGCATAGCCGCTCCAATGTTTCCGCCCGTGATGGCTGCGAAAAAGAAGACCGTTTCTACACCTTCGCGGAGGACAACAAGGAAGGAATGCATGACCATGCCGATGATGCTACCGGCAGAAATATAATGACTGATTTTTCCCTCAATGGAGGACTTGATGTTTTTGCTGTGTTCAGCCATCCAGAAAACCATTTGTGTTAAAAGAATGGAGGATATAAAGATAATGGATATCTTCAGGTACATTTCGCTTCCCATCGCCGAAAAGCCGGTAAAGACGACCTGGAAAAGCAATGCCACAAGGTAGCTTGCGAAAATGGCAAGGCCTGCACCAAGCCAGACAAATTTCACAAGCTTTGCATTGTCTATTCTCTTTAAATATGTGGTGATAATCCCTACGATCAGCAGGGCTTCAAGTACTTCGCGGAATGTGATTAAAAATGCCTGAAGCTGCATACTATACCCTCCCCTTTATTATGCGGCTACTTTCTTCTTCTCCGGATGGTGAATACTGTAACGGCCGCAATCACTGCTGCGAGCAGCAAAATTGGAATCCAGTTTTTCAAATTCGCAAGATCTGTCCAGTCCGTTGTCTCTGAAGCGGTCGATTCTTCCTCTCCGCTTGTAAAGTGTCCCTGTTCAAAATCTTCTATATCAAATTCTTTTTTCAGGTTCGTTAAAATAACATCTTTGCTTTCATTAAACGAATCCTGGCTTGCATCTGCTTTTCCGACACCGAAAAGGCCCGGATTTCCAAGAGATTTTAGAGCTTTATTGAATTCATCTTTGTTCTGCTGATCCATTTCAGGGTCACTCTCTGCGATGCGCGGCGACAAAGCTTCGTAAGTAGCAAAGCCTTTTGCAAGCAGTCGTTTGCTTGTATCGTAATCTTTAAAATTCGCGTCTACGTTCTCAAGGCGGCGGCTGATGTTCATGGCAAGAAGCTTCTCCATGTTCTGAACCAGCTGTTCTTTGTCTTTATCTTCTATATTCTGAAGGATTGCTTCTGAAGGCTCAGCGCCCATGTGCATATCCACTTCTTCCTGAACTGTTTCATAAATCTTCTTTGCCTCAGCAAAATCAGGAGGAGATTCGTCGAGCTGAACCTGCATGTTTTTATAAGCTTCTGCGATCTTTTCCTCATTCGGATCACCGTAGGAATAAGCAGAAACACTGTTATGTACAGGCAAACTGAGTAGTATTAGTGCTAAAAGCAGGATAAAAGTCTTTTTCATTATGTTCCCTCCCTAAACAATGATAATGATTCTCATTTTTATTGTCAATAAAAAATGAGAAAATAAAAAATACTCTAGGAGCATTTTTTATTTTCTCTAAAAAGCGGCAAAACATGTGCATCTCTTTTTATGTCCGGTTTTCTGACCGGGCGCGTCATTTCTTTAAAGATGGCAGGCAGAACAGACGACATGTATTTTCTGAATTTAATAAATGACTGACCTTCTGTCCGCACTTGATAGGTGATCGGCACCTCTTTTACCCTGAAGCCTTTGCGGACAAGGTTAAGTGTGATGACCTGGGCATAATTGTAGTCATGGATGATTTCAGCGTGTTCCATTGCCTGGCGGGAGAACGCCCTCATGCCTGATTGCCCGTCGTAGATCCACCTTCTTAATAGAAGCGACTGAAGGAGGGTGAAGCAGTAATTGCCAAGCCTTCTATGAAGCTTCATCCCTTTTATCGTTCCTAAAAATCTCGAACCCATTGTGTAGTCTGCTTCTCCTGCAAATATCGGTTCCAAGAGGTTTGGAATTTCATCCGCTGGATATTCGTTGTCGGCATCAATCATGACAGAGATATCAGCCCCTAATCGAAAGCTTTGCGCAAGGCCTTCTCTGACCGCAGCCCCGAGGCCGCCGTTACGGGGCATTGATACAATATGATCAGCGCCTGCCGCTTTTGCGACACGGACAGTTCCGTCTGTTGAACCATCGTCAATAACCAGAATTTCAACGTCCACATTCTCATGAATGTTCCGGGGAACACATTCGATGACAGGTGCGATGGATTTTTCTTCGTTGTATGCGGGCAGAAATACGATTACTTTCTGTTTTCTCATTGATCTGATCCTTTCTTAACGGCATCCATGAGCACCGGTCCCCTGCTGTGCGATGGAAATGGTGCGCCTAGCAGATAGGAAAGGGTAGGCGCAATCGATACGAGACTGTGTTTTTCCTCCACCACTTTGCCTTTGGCAATGGATGGGCCGTACATGAAGAACGGCACAATCCGCTCTCCCTCATCAAGATGGCCGTGACCGCCGATGCCATCGGCCTGGCCGTGGTCCGCACAGATGATAAACGTCGTATTTTCGGCTTTTCCTGATTTTTCAAGGTGTCCGATAAAATCCTTTACGAGATGATCGGCTTCTTTTATTTTCTGAAGATACTCGTCATATAATACACCTCTGCTGTGGCCTGTCTGATCTGTTGAAATCAACTGGACGATGAACAGCTCAGGATCCTGCTCATCCATAATCTGCTTTGCTTTTTCCATGATTTTATAATCAACCACATCATTTTTCATGACGGCGGTAAAGGTTTCAACGTCTTTTCCAAATGCGTCCACAAGGTGGGCAACGGCAAGCATTTTCCCCTTTTTCCCCACTTTGCGCAAGGAATCAAAAATACTTTCTGTCCGCACTCCGAATCTCCACACCATGTTGGATTTTATGCCATGCTCAAACGGGTATGTGCCGGTGAACATGGATGAGAAACACACAACCGTTCGTGCAGGATACACCGTTTCCATCTTCGCATACTCTGTTCCGTTCTTGCGGAGGTAATCGAGATAAGGGGTATCAGCTTCTTCAAACCGTTCCTTTCTCATTCCGTCGATGACAATGACAACTACTTTATCATTCAAGCCTTTTTCAGGTACTTCGGCATTATCTGTATATGTGGAAATCGGCTTCGGCTTCCAGTCGAACAGATACCGATGAAGAATAAAGGTATAAATGAGCAGACCCCCATACAAAATGATGAGCTGCCCGGCAGCAATATCTGCATACGTTCCGCCATTGTATAAAACGCTGAACGCATAGCTCCAGACGGAAAGAACAAGTGCCAGCTTCGGTAGCTGCTCCTGTGCATTTCCGCTTGTGGAGTCACTGTTTTTTAACACAAGCTTCCAGAAACGCGTAAAGTTAGTCCAGGACGTCCCAATCCGAAGATGATAATAAAACGTGCCCCAGAAAAAGACCGTAAAAAAGAAATAAAGACCGGCAGCAAATAAGAGCAGGCCAAGATTCACTGCATCAAACATAAGCAAATACGCAATGAACGGAATCCACAAATAATTCCTTAAAAATAGAGGGAAATCATAGAGATAATAAATAATAAGCAATGGAATGACAACGAGCAGCGAACCTGCGAACGATTGCCAAAAACGGACATCTTCAAAAAGACCAAGATGAAACAGCAAAAAAGAACCTGCTGCAAAAATAGGCGTGAACGGCTTGCCTTCATTCAGCAAATTCCAGCACCATGCAGCGATTTTCTCAAAAGATGAAGCCTGTTTAGCTTTTTCCAATCCGATCCCTCTCCTTTCTTTTCATGAATGTTGTCAGTTCTCTCACCGGAAGCGGCAGCAAAAGAAATGCCGCCAGACCGCCTGCATATGAAAAGACAAATTTAAACACGTGGCTGATGACTGCGTATCCGTAGGCTTCCTGGACGGCTTCACCTGTCTGAACGAGGGCCGCTGTCATCACCGATTCATAAGTGCCCACCCCGCCCGGCGTCACCTGAAATACCTGTCCTGCAACCGTCACGCTGTTCACCCAAATCGATTCAAGGAAGGATAAGCTTCCAGGTGCAGCAACACCAAATATAACGAACGCTTCAAGCACCCAGCTCACAATAATTAAACATATGACTGCCATGCCCCTCACACCGTGAAGCCCTTCTTTCAGCTGAAGAGTCTGCTTTCGGAGGAACTCAGGAAATTTCAGCCCCAGCAGCAAAAGCCCGACTCCTGCAACAACTCCCAGCAAAATGACAAGCGGAACATTCAGGCCAAATCCGCCAAGAAGCACAGTAAAGCCAGCCCCTGCAAACACACTCAGCACAAGCATGTCAAGAAGCCTCAGCACAACCACAGAGTGGGCTGCCTGCCCAAGAGATACATTCCGGTCGCCTTTAAAAACAGCTGCTCTCACTGCGTCCCCTGCTTTTACCGGAGATAAATGGTTGACAAACAGGCTGTAAAGCAGGCCTGCGAGACACTTTCTGAATGAAGCGCGATTTTTGAGATACAGCTTCCAAGCAGCTGCCCGTAAAATAAAGGCAGTCCCGTACAAAAGGGTGATCGCAATCAGGACGTTCGGACGCTGCAGGAGAGACTGGAACTGGCCTATCATTAACTCCGGATGGAACACACGGAGGCTGATAAAGATAAAAAAGCCTACAAGAATGAGGCCTGTCAGATTAAATAAGGTCCGAATGCTCTTTTGCCCAGGCAACAGTTTCCTCAAATCCTTTCTTAAAAGACACAGCTGGTTCATATCCCAGTTTCGCCCGTGCTTTTGAGACATCCGCCCAGGTCGACGTCACATCGCCTGTCCTTGCCTCTTTTTGCAGCAGCGTCACATTCGGAAAGTGATGCTTGATCTCATCCACTACCTCACTCATTAAAACGGGCCGGCCTGATCCAAGATTGTACACGTCACTCTCTTTTGATTTCAGTGTCAGCAGAATGCCGCTCACAATGTCATCAATATACGTATAATCACGGCCTGTACCCTGTCCGTAAATAGTAATCGGCTCATTATGGAAAAGCTTGCGGATGAAAGTGGCAAACGCCATATCCGGCCTTCCCCACGGTCCATATACGGTAAAGAATCTGAGGATATTCATCTGAAAGCCATACATGTGGCGATAAGAGTGGCAGAGTGCCTCTGCACCTGCTTTGGAGGCAGCATACGGGGAAAGAACCCTTCCTGTCGCCATATCCTCTGACAGCGGAAGCCCTGCCTGTTCTCCGTAAACGGATGAAGAAGAAGCAAAGATCACATGCTTCACATTCTGTTCAGCGGCACAGGCAAGCACATTGTTTGTACCGTCGATATTCGTCTTAATATAAGCAGAAGGATCTTTAAGGGAAGGTATGACCCCTGCCAGTCCTCCCAGGTGAACGACAGCATGGGGCTTTTCCTTCTCCATGATGACAGAAACCTTTTCGCGTTCCAGGAAACTGCAATTATAATAAACGGCAGGCCCGGTTTTGAATACCTGCTTCAGCTGATATTCTTTTCTCGCATGGGGCAGTTCCTCGGAAAGATGATCTATCAAAACCGGGTGCATGCCCTCTTTTAAAAGGCGGATGGCAAGATGGCTTCCAATGAAACCTGCCCCTCCTGTTATAAGTACTTTCATATTTGCATTAATCTCCTCATCATCCATTCTCATCGTAAAAAGAAGAAACCTTGTCTGCAAACAAGGCTTCTTCTTTTATACCATATTATTGAGCTTTCTGAATGAGATTATTTAAGCTCTCTTCAAGTAAAGGCAAATATTTGTCTGCTTCTTCTTTGTTGCCTGCTTTTGCAGCTTCAAGATAGCTATTAGCATTTTCAGTCAGCTTCGCTGTTTCTTCTTCGCCAAGAATTTCTTTGATGTCATTTTCAATCATGTTGATGAAAAGAGCACCCTCGATGGCTGTAACTGTTCCTTTTTCTTCACCGAACGCTTCTTTGCTTTCTTCATATTCATGAAGGGCAATCTTGCCGAATCCGCGTACGAACGCTCTGTTGATTTTGTAAGCATCAATATTTTTCGCATCTGTCTGAAGATCAAGCTGGCCTAGGATGTAGTCTGCTTCTTCAGGCGCATTCTTTTGCAGATAAGGATACACTGACTGATAGAAAGCCCATCCTTCTGACTGCTGAATCATCGCTTCTGTTTCATCCGTTTTCGCTGATTCTGACGCTTTTGTTGCATAGCCGTTCGGCACAGCGCCTACTGCATAATAGAATGTTTTCATCAAGGTTTTATCAACTACTTGTTTTCCAAGTGAAAAAGCAAGTTTGTCGTCATTTTCAATGGCTGACTGAATTTCGCTGAACCCGCCTGAAATAACCTCCTGCATGTTTGACTCATAGGCGGCATCGCGCTTTTCAACGGTTCCTTCAAGAACACTGTAGAATGTCATTGCTTCTTCATATTCTTCCGTTACTTCTTCTTTATTTCCCCAGTTTTCATCGATTTCAGCAAATTCGTGTCTGACCGTCTGGAAAAATTCTTTCTGCATGAGCTTATCAAAAAGCTGTCTTACAACAACCGGATTCATTTCTTCGTTCTTGCCGGCTGCAAGTGCAGCTGTCAGCGTCTGGTCAACCTGTTCTCCGAATTCCTCATCGCGCTTTTTAACAAGCGGCTGAAGGTCGGATATGTAGATTTCTTCTACTTTTGCAAAGTCCACTTCTTTGTCTTCTTTTGCTTTATCCAGTTCTGCAACTGCTTCTTTATAAGAGGCCACAAGAGCTTCAGGCTCCATTTCAGCCTGCTTATCTGTATCTGATTTCACTTGTTCTTCTTTGCCTGCTTTCTCTTCTGCAGCCGGTTTCTCTTCATTTGATGACGCGGAATCTTTTGAACATCCGCTGATGATAAGAGCTGATGCAAGAGCCGCTGATAAAATCGTCCACTTAAGTGACATGTTATTTCCCCCTGTTTATCGCTGTTGATAATGATTTTCAATAAGTACTTCGTCATTATAATGGAGAACGATTCTCATTGTCAACACACTTCAGACTATTTGCACAGGTTTTAAAGCATCAGTCTGGTCGATTTGATTAAACAAAATTCCGAAAAAAATGATGCCACTCCTTATGAAACATACGGCATTACGTGGAATTACGCCACTAACCATCATCCATCTCTGGTAAAAACGGCAGCACTACAACGAATGACGCCACTAACCATCATCCATCTCTGGTAAAAGTGGCGGCACTACAACGAATGACGCCACTAACCATCGTACATCTCTGGTAAAAGTGGCGGCACTACAACGAATGACGCCACAAACGTGCATCCATCTCTGGTAAAAGTGGCAGCACTACGACGAATGACGCCACAAACGTGCATCCATCTCTGGTAAAAGTGGCAGCACTACGACGAATGACGCCACAAACGTGCATCCATCTCTGGTAAAAACGGCAGCACTACAACGAATGACGCCACTAACCATCGTCCATCTCTGGTAAAAGTGGCAGCACTACAACGAATGACGCCACTAACCATCATCCATCCCTGGTAAAAGTGGCGGCACTAACCATCATCCATCCCTGGTAAAAGTGGCGGCACTACAACGAATGACGCCACTAACCATCGTACATCTTTGGTAAAAGTGGCAGCACTACGGCTTATGACACCATAAAATCGGGAACATTCTTAGTCGTTTTAACATAAAAAACCGGACTAGCTATAATCCCAGTCCGGTTCTTTCTTGGCTGAAACAGTTACTTCCCAGCCTTTTATTACAATCAATTATTAATATACTTTTCAAACACGCTGCCAAAATCTTTAATATGGTACTGCTCGCGTACAGATGTCATCCATGTGAACCCGAAGTCCGTCAGATCTCTGTATGTATCAGCAAGCTTTGTATCATCCGTTCTTGAGTTTTGCAGTACATTCACCGCTTTATCAAGACTTTGAGACGCCATATCAATGTAGATGGCATTCTCATGCGTAGTTTCAGCGATGCGAAGAAGTGATTTGTACAGGTCCTTCAGCTGTTCAATTTGATCTTTGCGCACGTCAATGTCAAAACGCTGGCTGCCCAGTGTAAACTTGATTTCAACGTCCATATCAATTTTGCCTGCTGTTTCAAGCATGACATCTGAAAACTTATGCTGTGCGTAAGGATAGCGTTTCAATGTTCGCTTTGAAGAGACAGCATTTGCACCATCTACATGGATAAAGGCAAGATTCGTAAAGCAGTACTCGTCTGCTTTTGTTTTAATTAAGAAGTAGATTTTTTCGTTGTCTTCATGCATTACATAATCGTCTGCATCTGTTTTATCAAAGTCTTGAGGGCTGATGATCGTGCCGATATCTGACAGGCCAAGTGCTTCTGAAGCGATCTTTTTAAACATGGTTTTCATCCTTCCTTGTTTAGCATCTCCCTAATTTTAACAAGAGGCAGAAGGATTGGGAACCGTTTTTTATGAAAAGATTTCAGACAGGATACCCTTTGTCAGCTTTCTTTTGAGTACGGCAGGTCCGCTTCCTTCCAGGCAGAAAAACCGCCGATAATATTGATGGAATCTTTGTACCCTTCTGCCTGAAGAACACTCATGGCGATGGCTGAGCGCACCCCTGATTGACAGTGGACAAGCAGCTTTTTGTCATCCGGGAGCTCATCCGTTCTCTTTTGGATGGTTCCAAGCATCATGTGCTTTGCTTCCAGAATATGCCCCTGCTCCCACTCTGCAGCGTTTCTTACATCGATCACTGCATAGTCTTCAGGGTTTGATTTAAGCAGATCAGCTGCCTCGGCTGCGGTGACTTCTTCATACGTTTCCATGTCTGAAATCTCACTGATGCCTTTTGGTTCTATATATGCTGCCGTTTTATCATACCCTACCGACTCGAGCATTTTTTTTGCCTGTTCAACAGATGCTGACTCACACACGAGCACCGCTTCCCTGCTGTAATCAAGAAGCCATCCGGCCCAGTTTGCAAACGTTTTGCCAAACGGAATATTAAGACTTCCAGGCAAGTGCCCCTCTTTAAAAAGATCAGATGGCCTTGTGTCAATCACTTGTACCTCTGAATTCTTTTTCAGTTCCTCAGCAGACATCTCCTGTATATCAGCTTCACGCAAGTAATCCGGCCCCTCTTTGTTCACTTTTTTCATAAGGGCAAAATATTTCGGAGGCTCAGGCTGGCCTTTAAGCAGTTCTTCTATAAAGTCATCCTTGTTATCAAGTTTAAAAGCCCAATTGTTTTTCTTTTCATATCCGGCCGTTGTAACCGGCACAGCCCCCAATGCTTTTCCGCAGGAACTCCCTGCTCCATGAGCCGGCCATATCTGCATAAAGTCAGGCAGTTCCCTGAACTTCTGTACGGACTGATACATGGCAGCTGCCCCTGCTTCAGCAGTTCCGGTTACCCCTGCCGCCTTCTCCAAAAGATCCGGACGACCAATATCTCCGACAAAAACGAAATCTCCTGTGAAAATCCCCATCGGCACATCAGAGCCGCCTCCTCTGTCAGTAAGAACATAAGAGATGCTCTCCGGTGTATGCCCAGGAGTATGAAGCACCTTCAGTTCGATTTTCCCGATTGTGAAAACAGAGCCATCCTTCAGAAACTCGTGGTCAAACTCTTCAGCAAATCCGTATTTCCAGTTTTCATCGCCCTCGTCAGATAAAAAGAGCTTGGCTCCTGTCTTTTTCGCAAGCTCTCGTGATCCAGATACATAATCGGCATGAATATGGGTTTCTGTTACGGCTGAAATATGAAAACCCTCTTTAGCTGCCGTTTCCAAATAGGGAGATATGTGGCGTGCAGGATCTACAATCAGTGCCTCGCCTGTCTTCTGGCATCCAACAAAATAGGACATTTGAGCAAGATTTTCATCAAAGAATGAACGGAAAAACATAGAATTGCCTCCTTGTTATTTTACATATACCCGTATATGTATATTACCTCGTCAACATTCTTCTAAACCTGTTTGTATCTAAACTGATTTCCGCTTTTTATTTATAAATATGGACATACTCTTACAGAATTCAAAAGTTGAATATATACCCCATATAGTATTTAATGAAGGTAAGATAAATGAATGAGGTGAACCCATTGAATAAAACAGTGAGCTCTAATTACATTCAGCAGCATCTCGCAAATGAAAGAACCTATTTAGCCTGGATCCGGACATCCATCGCCATTATCGGAATCGGGTTTCTTATGACTAATATTCATTTTACTTTTTTGTCAAAACTGTCTGATATGGCTGATGCCATAACTACTATTACCGGTATTGTCTCCATTTTTTCAGGAATTGGGATTGTCCTGTTTTCGACGTATGACTATATCAAAAAAACGAAGCAGATCGATACTCAGACGTTTAAGCCCTCTAAACATATTGTCATCTTTTTATCCATCATTATTCTTGTGCTGATTCTTGGGTTTACTTTCTACTTTTTCCTTATAATTTAATCGAGCAAGATAAAAGAGCAGCAAATCAACCGATGATCTGCTGCTCTTTCTATTAAAGAATATCCAGCCAAATCTTCACGGCTGTTAATAATATCAAGACAGCGAGAATGATCTGAAGGATTTTCGTATTCATTTTTTTACCTGCTATTGCACCAAGCGGAGAAGCAATCAAACTTGCAACAACCATAATCAGAGCAGGATAGTAGTCAACCTGGCCTGTCGTTATTTTCCCTACAGTTGCTCCAATGGATGAAATCAAGGTAATTGCAAGGGACGAAGCAATCGTCATTCTTGTAGGAATTTTAAGAACCACGAGCATAATCGGCACAAGTAAAAATGCCCCGGCTGCACCGACAATTCCTGATCCAACACCAACAATAATTGCTAGAACAGCAGCAAGCCACTTGTTAAACGTTACTTGATCAAGAGGAATATCATCGATGCCCTTTTTAGGAATGAACATCATAATAGCTGCAATCAAAGCAAGTACTCCGTAAATCACGTTAATGCCTTCTTCAGACATTGCTTTAGAGCCAAATCCGCCGATAAAGCTTCCGATTAAGATACTTGCACCCATATAAAGGATGAGCTGCTTATTTAAGTATCCGCCTTTTCTGTAGGCCCACACACCGCCGATTGTCGCAAAGAAGACCTGAACAGCACTGATCCCCGAAACTTCATGGGCGCTGAAGGCTGCAAGTCCGAAAAGGGGCGGAATGTAGAGGAGCATCGGATATTTTATAATTGAACCGCCGATTCCAAGCATTCCGGAAATGTATGAACCGATAAAACCGATTAAGAAAATAGTGATAATAAATGCAAAATCCATGGGTGAGTCACTCTCCTTTATTAAAAAAGGGAACCTGATCCGGTTCCCTTTCTATTATCCTTTTTTGATCCAGAACTTGAAGACACTGTTTTCTTCTTCGTGTTTTACAAGCTCGTGGCCGCCCGATTTTGCCCAGGCTGTAAGGTCCGCCTTTGCCCCTTTGTCTGTTGCATGTACTTCAAGCACCTGTCCAGATTCAAGTTCAGCCATCGCTTTTTTTGTTCTGACGATTGGCATTGGACAAGCTAAACCTTTTGCGTCTAATACTTTTGCTGTTTCCATTTTAAAATTCCTCCTAGAGTTAATTTAAAGTCTGATTATCTTACTGCACAGCGGTTTGGACCGATTTCCATTTCACGCTGCTGCTCTTCATCCGGGGTGATTTTCCCCATGTTTGTTTCGCGAATTTCCTGGTACGCATTTGGCTGCGGAGGAAGATTCTCGGTTACAAGCTTTCTGAACTCATTTTCATCTTCAATGTTTAAACCATGGTTCTTTTCAAAAAGTACGCCTAGCTTCTCAGAAACACTGCCATCGTCATTTAACTCATCAATAATCATGAAATGAGCCGGAAGGACAAGCAGATCCTCAGACAATTCTTTATAGCGCTTATAAAGACTCTCGCGCAAGTCGCCTACCCAGTCTTCAGCCATACCTGCAAGATCCGGTCTCCCAATGGAATCGATGAAAAGAATATCACCTGAAAGCAGGAATTTCTCATCAACGACGAAGGAAGTTGATCCAATCGTGTGGCCCGGTGAATAAAGGGCATGGATATTGATTGTCGTACTGCCGATTGTGACATCTGTTCCGCTTTCTAATGCGTTATAGTCAAAGGTTACTTCACCAGCATCCTTTGGAGGCAGCCAGTAGGCTGCGCCTGTTTTCTCTGCGATGATTCTTCCGCCGGAAATATGATCCGCATGCAGATGCGTATCAAACACATGCTCAATTGCTGCACCCTTCTCTTTTGCAAACTCGAGATATAAATCTGTCATACGGGTTGAGTCAATAATCGCTGCTTCACCGTCTGAAATGACCATGTAGGAAAGACAGCCTTTCCCGATGCGGACGAATTGATAAACCTCGCCGCCGTTCTTTAAGTCTCCGACTTTTACAGGCTCGAGATGCTCACTCCAGGCTTTCATGCCGCCTTTTAAATAGGACACAGACAGACCTTCATCAGCAAGCATTTCACCAACCATAATGCTTGATCCTTCTTTTGCACAAACGACTAATACGTCACAGTCTGCCGGAATCTGATCTAGTATCTCTTCAACCCCATCAAGCAAATCAAAATACGGGATATTTAAATAGCTGAAGTTTTCGCCTTCGATTTTCCAATCCTGAAAATCACTTTCGTTGCGGACATCCAAGATGAATAAAGGCTGTTTATCAAATACCTTTTTTGTTACGTCTTTTGCTGTCATCACATTTAATGCCATGTTTAATTACCCCCTAAGGTATATTATATGGTAAAAAAATTTGTTAGATGCGTGCCGTATTGCCAGACCATGCAGACATGCCTGGAACAACGTTTTTCACGTTCGCAAATCCATTGCCTGCAAGTTTTTGAGCGGCAAGATCACTTCTGCTTCCTGTACGGCATACAACATAAATCTCGTCTTCTTTGTTCAGCTCATTCATCCGGTCATCAAGCTCGCCAAGCGGAATAGATACTGCATTTGGAATATGTTCAAAAGCATATTCTGCTGCTTCCCGTACATCGAGAATCACAATGCTGCTGTCTTCAAGCTTTGTTTCAAGCTCTTCATTGCTGCTTACGTGAGGGTACGTTTTCTCTTTTGTTTCTTCACCTGAAGATTTGCGCACATAATGCTTAAGAATGCCGTCTTCTTCGATTGTGCCGAGATAATGATGTCCTGCGCTTCCTGCCCAGGCTTTCAGATCAGCCTTCGAGCCTTTGTCTGTAGCGAGCACCTCGAGTACCTGCCCAGGTTCAAGATCTTTCATCGCTTTTTTCGTCTTTACGATTGGCATTGGACATGCAAGGCCTTTTGCATCAAGTGTCAAATTCGTTTTCAGCGTATTCATTTTCATTCCTCCTAATTGTCTAAGTGCTTTTTCCTGTGAAAATTATTCCGTTTTCCCTTCCCACTCAAGCATTCCGCCAGTCATATTAATAACCTTGAATCCCTGGCTTTCTAGAAACTGGGCTGCGCGGCCGCTTCTTCCGCCTGAACGGCAGACCATTGTGTATTCTTTGGTCTTATCAAGTTCATGCATGCGGAACTCAAGAAGCCCTAAAGGAATGGTCATTGCACCGGGAATTTTGCCGGCTGCCGTTTCATCCGGTTCTCTGACATCAATCACAGTTAAGTCGTTAAGTGTTGCTTCAACTTCTTTTGCCGTCATTTGCTTCATCATTTGGCCTCCTTAATTCCAGGCGTTCATTCCGCCCTTAACGTTTGTCACATCTTTAAAACCAAGCTTCTTTAATGTTTTGCAGGCACTCTGGCTCCGCATTCCGCTCTGGCAGATCACAACAACCTCACGATCCTTTGAAAGAAGCTGTGCCTTTTGAGCAAGTTGATGCAGCGGCATATTTTTAAACCCCTTAAGGTGTCTTCCTTTATACTCTGCAGGAGTCCTGACATCAATAAACTGCTTGCTGCGGTCATCCAGCTGCTCTTTAAGCTGAGCAGTCGAAATGGCCCGGATACCCTTTGCAGGCATAAGCCTTTTTATAAGAAAAAGTAAAAGCAAGCCAATTAAAACGTATTGTACAATCTCCAACTGCACTCACACCTTTCCAGTTAGATAAACAGATTCACATTGCCGTCTTCTGCGTCTGCCAAATAAGCGGCAACCCCGGCATATTCAATGTTATCAAGAAGTTCTTTCTCCTGAAGACCAAGCAGATCCATTGTCATTGTGCAGGCTACAAGCTTAATATCCTGTTCTTGAGCCATTTCGATCAGCTGCGGAAGCGGGATAGCGTTGTGCTTTTTCATGACATCTTTGATCATCTTAGGACCCATTCCAGCAAAATTCATTTTAGAAAGTCCCATTTTATCTGCGCCGCGCGGCATCATTTTGCCGAACATTTTTTCCATGAAGCCTTTTTTAACAGCAATCGGTTCATCTTTGCGAAGAGCATTCAAGCCCCAGAATGTGTGGAAAATCGTTACTTCATGATCGTACGCCGCTGCACCATTTGCAATAATGTAAGCTGCCATTGCTTTATCGTAATCACCGCTGAAAAGAACGATGGTTGTTTTTTTAGTTTCTGACATGTGTTGTTCCTCCTGTTTTTACCCCTTAGGGTATATAGTTTTATAAAAAAATTTACCTTTACCCCTATGGGTATCATACTAATAAAAAATAAAGAGGGCGTCAACCCTTTTATTTTATCTGCTTCTTACCAGCAGATTAACAGCTTCCTTAACCAGATCTTCCGTGTTATGGCCTTCCTCATTTGCAGCCCGTACACATTCCACCAGGTTAGAGCTCACAACGACACCAATTGTCCGGTCAATCGCCGTTCTCGTGGCAGACAGCTGTGTAATCACATCTTTACAGTCTTTCTCTTCTTCCATCATCCGAAGAATGCCTCTAAGCTGACCTTCAATCCGCTTAACCCGGTTTTTCATTTGATCATTGTACTCCATGTTCTTCTCTCCTTTCATTAAGCATTTATATTGGCAATCGTACACCCTTTGATCTGAAATCCTTTTTGCTTCAGAATACGGATGCCGAAATTTCTCTGCACCTTATCGGATGCAATGATATGAATGTTATTGTGCTGAATTTCCTTATAATATCTGTGCAAATAGGCAACAGGTATATTTCTTGCACCCGGCACAGGATTCTTATAAGACTCATTGTAAGCTCTCAGATCCAGTACCATAATACCTTCTGCCGGCTGATCCGGCATGCTGCTGCAAGCGATTCCCCGCACAGGAAAGTAGCGGTTATATAGTAAAATACATGATAACACGATTATACTCAAAAACAAACCAATCAACGATAGCATCTCCCCGTTAAACGATTTGATGTGAACAAGACTAATAATATACCCCTTTGGGTATTTTGTCAACAACCCTGTTCGAAATTTTTTCATATGCCTAAATGACTTTTTTTAGAAAAAAAATTTGAACTTTATGACCAGTCTGTCACTCTTATAAAAGAGAGAGGTGAAAAAATGGAGGCAGCACGACTGATCAAAAAAGCGAAGCGGGGCGACAAGGACGCTCTGCTCCACTTAATCATGGCAGAAAAAAACGCCTATTACAGGCTTGCCCTTACTTATATGAAAAACCCGCATGACGCAATGGATGCGATGGATGAAATGATTGTAAGAGTATACGAAAAGCTCGACCAGCTTAAAAATCCCGAATCTTTTTACAGCTGGAGCAAAACCATTTTAGTGAATTGCTGCAAATCATTGCTCGCTGAACAAAAGAGGACCCTGCCTATAAATGACTGGACATTAACCGAAGAGAAATCAGTACATCCTATTACCCAAAGTGATCATCACATGGAAATACAGGAACTCCTTGCCCGCCTAAGTGACGAGCAGAGGGAAGCTTTAAGTTTAAAGTACTTGCATGACCTCGAACTTCAAACGATTTCAGAGATGACCAATACCCCGCTTGGTACTGTAAAGTCACGCATTTTTCAGGGACTAAAAAAACTGAGAACCCTTACTGGAGGTGAATAAGTTGAAAACCGGCGATGAACTTTTTGATGAAGCAAAAAAGCAAATAGAAGAGATTCAAGCACCAGGTGAGCTCGAACCCAGATTAAGAAGGGCACTCGAATCAGTCCCTGTCAGAAAAAAGAAACGCCCCCCTTTCCTTTTGACAGCTGCAGCAGCCATCTTTCTTCTCGGAATCGTCACCTTTCAATATGACGCTTTAGCCTATTACGGAAAAAAACTGTTAGGCTTTGACGAATTAAGTTCAGGCACATTGAACGAACTGAATGAAAAAGGCTACGGACAGGTTATTGAAAAAGACGCCGTCCTGTCCGACGGAACGAAGCTCACAATCAATGGCGCAATGGCTGATGAGAATCAGTTTGTCCTGTATTATACGATGTCAAATGACAACGGACTTCGCTCAGATGCCGATCTTTCCCCTGCGAGGATTACCGGTCTTTTTACTAACTCCACGGCGGAAAGCGGCACTTCTCAAGTAAACGATCATGGCACTGAGTTAAAAGGCATACTGTCCTTTGAGCCCGTCAGCCCTTTTTCAAACGACCTGACGCTGCATTTCTCTGAGCAAATGAAGAATGGCTCTATAAAAGAATCTGCTCTGACATTTCCTTATTACCCAAACAAAGCCCTGCAGACCTCCTTAAAAAAGCCGATCAGGAAAACATTGCGCGTAGATAAAGGGCACATAACCTTCCGCTCAATCAAAGCATCACCAACAATGACTATTATAGAAGGAAAACTTGATGTAGAGAATTTTGACCGTGCTGATTTTGCCCTTGGAGGAATTGAACTGAAAGCAGACGGGAAAAACGTTCCGCTCACTGGTGGAGGAAGCAGCACATCACTGTTCGGCACATCCTTTGATATCCGGTACGACGCCTTGCCAGAAACAGTTGAAACACTCACCCTTGTCATGAAGACATTTACCGGCTACGAACCACTGAATAGGAAAATCCCGCTCAGCGAGGCTGATAAGCCGCAGACTCTGGCGGGAGAAAAAGAACTTTCCCTTAAAAACTTGGCCAAAACATCGCGCGGCATTGAACTTACTGTGGCAACAGATGAAGATGTCATGCTGGAGGGGGTATCCCTGACAGATCACCAGGGCCGCAGCGTTCCGCTTGAGACAACAGTGAATATGCACAAAAACGGAAAGGGCATGAAAGAGAGGACGCTAATTTTCAATACCACCGCAAAAGCCGAATCTTTATTTATTGAGGGAATGCATTATTTGAAGACTTATGATGAGAGGATTGAAATTGATGTAAAGTGATTAAACACTGTGCCGCATTGGTGCTGCCACTTTTCAGGTGGTGGACTCTCTTTTGTGGCGTCACTCACTAGAGTGCTGCCACTTTTTTAGGCGATGACTCCTCTTTTCTGGCGCCGCTCGCTCGAGTGCTGCCACTTTTCCAGGTGATGGATCCGCTTTTCTGGCGCCACTCGCTCAAGTGCTGCCACTTTTCCAGGTGATGGATCCGCTTTTCTGGCGCCACTCACCGGAGTGCTGCCACTTTTTCAGGTGATGGATTGTCATTTCTGGCGCCACTCACCGGAGTGCTGCCACTTTTCCAGGTGATGGATCCTCTTTTCTGGCGCCACTCGGTCGAGTGCTGCCACTTTTCAAGTAATGGATTGTCATTTCTGGCGCCACTCACTCGAGTGCTGCCACTTTTTTCACTGGGGTTCCTAAAAAGTGGCGTCCCCGAACGTTGCGGCTGATTTAGTCAGCTGCAGAATGAATCGTCAACGGCATACCGTCTGGAGCAGTCAAAGCGTAGATTTTTTCACCTTGCTCGAACATCGGCCCATCAAGCTTGATTCCTCTGGCTGATGCAAACTCAGCAAACTCGTCGGCATCGTCAACGATGAGCTGAAGCATGACGGATTCTGGCATGCAGTCACTTTTTCTCCAAAACTCCAGCTGGCTGTCCCCCGCAGTAAAAACTCCGCCCTGATTGTCAGCTGTCTCTTCTCGTCCATTTGGTATGCCCAGCTTATTCTGAAAAAAATCCGCCATTTCCATACTATGCTCAGATACCGTTACGTAGCGGTAGCCTAATACGTTCATGATTCTTTGACCTCCTGCTCAATTTAAGTTCACTACTTGCATTGTCTGTTTTTTGTTCATGAAATATACCCTGATAACAGCTTCATTACTTCTGCCAAAACCAAAAACAGACCAGCCTCAAAGGCTGATCTGTTGTCATTTACTATGTATGGTGGAGACGGTGGGAGTCGAACCCACGTCCAGAAACATCGGCACCATAGCGTCTACGAGTGTAGTTGATATATTTGCGATTCGCTGACTCGTATGCCTATCAACGGGCGTCGGAGCAACTAGTCTGATTGATCTCTTCCCTTATCCCCAGACGGAGGCATCAGGCGTAGCCCACTTAGAGTGAGTCCCTTACCCTACCACATGGGCGATGGAGGGAGGAACCGCTATAGACTGTTATTAAGCAGCTAAAGCGAAGTTGTTGTTTTGTTTGCCAGTTATTATTGGCTTTGACGTTTTGACGAGGACGATCCCCTCGACTCGCAGCTACAGCTCGAACTATCCCTGTCGAATCCGTAACGTCCCCATGATATAAGGTTCAGCAAGGAAATGAATCCAAGCCTCACATGGGTGTTCGGAGACGCTCGATAATCAAGCTTGAGCGTATATGAAATTGTGTGTTTGTCTTACAAGTTCCATTATAGCAGAATGACGCGGAATATCAATTGTAAGTTATTGTCAATCAATAATCCTTCTGACGTTCGCGGAAAGCACGCTCGACTTCTCGTTTTGCTTCTTTTTTCTTCAGGTCTTCACGCTTGTCGTATTTCCTTTTACCCTTTCCGAGTCCGATCAAAACTTTGGCAAAGCCGTTTTTCAGATACACTTTTAAAGGCACAAGTGCATAGCCTTCTTCTTTTGTCAGTCCAATCAGCTTGCTGATTTCTTTTTTATGAAGCAGCAGCTTGCGCGTTCTCAAAGGTTCGTGGTTATAGCGGTTGCCCTGTTCATAAGGTGAAATATGCATGTTGTGAAGAAAAACCTCACCCTGCTGCACTCTCGCAAAAGAGTCTTTCAAGTTCACGCGTCCGGCGCGGATCGCTTTGATTTCTGTCCCCTGAAGGACGATGCCCGTTTCATACGTTTCTTCAATGGCATAATCATGGTTGGCTTTCTTATTCTGCGCAACGACTTTTCCGGTTCCTTTTGGCATGCTGCATCCCCTTTCTCTCTCTATGGCGATAGCCTCTATTTTAGCAAAAGATGAAAGGAAAAGGAAGCCTGAGGCTCCCTGTCCATTAAATCCATTATTGCTTTTTCTTCTTTTTCGTCTTCCGTTTTGCAACAGGGGTATTCTGAAACGACTTCTTTTTCTTTTTCTTCTTATTAGGATTCTGGTTGCTCCAGCCGTCCTCCACACTGCCATTGCGTTCAGCAGGCTTCCTTCTGTCATCAGAAGCAGATTTTCTTCTGTTTCTGCCTTCTTTTGCCCCGCTGCGCTTGCCGCGGTCGCCCTTGATGACTTTAGGAGCATCTTTGGCTGAACGGCGTCTTGTGCCTTTCATGCCGACAATTTCAAAATCAACGGCCCGTTCGTCTTTGTTGACATTTACGACACGGACGGTGATTTCATCCCCTATGCGGTACACAGTTCCCGTACGCTCGCCGATCATCGCATAGTTGCGCTCATCGTAGCGGTAGTAATCGTCTGTCAGATAGCTGACGTGAACAAGTCCTTCAATCGTATTCGGCAGCTCGACGAACATGCCGAAATTTGTGACTGAACTGATGATGCCGTCGTATTCCTCACCGACTTTATCAAGCATGTACTCTGCTTTTTTCAGATCATCTGTTTCGCGCTCAGCATCAACTGCGCGGCGCTCCATGTTTGATGACTGATCTGCAATCATCTCCATCTTTTCAGCCCACTTAGCCTTTGTCGCTTCATCCACCTTGCCTTCAATTAAGTAAGTCCGGATCAAACGGTGAACAATCAAGTCCGGATAACGGCGGATCGGAGATGTGAAATGCGTATAGAACTCTGTTGACAACCCAAAGTGTCCAAGGCTTTCCGGATCATATTTCGCCTGTTTCATGGAGCGGAGCATGACGGTTGAAATGACCATTTCTTCAGGCTGGCCTGCTACATCATCCAGAATATCCTGAAGCGCACGCGGATGAATCGTATTGGCTGTTCCTTTTACGGCGTATCCGAAGTTTGTGACAAACTCAAGGAACCGCTGCAGCTTTTCCGTATTCGGCTCCTCATGAATACGGTAGATAAACGGAACATTCATCCAGTGGAAATGCTCGGCAACCGTTTCGTTTGCAAGCAGCATGAACTCTTCAATTAAACGCTCAGCCACGGTCCGCTCTCTCAGAACGACTTCTGTCGGCTTCCCGTCTTTATCAACAAGCACTTTTGCTTCTTTAAAATCAAAATCGATTGCTCCGCGGCTCATCCGCTTGTTTCTTAAAATCTGTGCCAGCTTCTCCATGCGTTTAAACATAGGAATCAGCGGCTCATATTTTTCAAGGAGCTCAGGTTTTTCATCAACAAGAATTTCCTTCACATCGGAATAGGTCATCCGCTCCGTCGTTTTAATGACACTCTGGAAAATTTCGTGTTTGACGACTTCACCAAGGCTGTTGATCTCCATTTCACAGGAAAGCGTGAAGCGGTCAACCTTCGGATTAAGCGAGCAGATTCCGTTTGAAAGACGGTGGGGAATCATTGGAATAACACGATCTACTAAATAAACACTCGTAGCACGCTCCAGCGCTTCTTTATCAATCGGCGAACCTTCCGTCACATAATGACTGACATCAGCAATGTGAACGCCAAGCTTGTAGTTTCCATTATCGAGTTCGGTGACCGTGACTGCGTCATCAAGATCCTTTGCATCCGCTCCGTCGATTGTCACAATCGTTTCATTGCGGAGGTCGCGGCGGTCTTTAATATCTTCTTCCCGGATTGTCTCAGGAACTTCGTTTGCCTGCTCAAGCACTTCTACAGGGAACGCCTGAGGGAGGCCATGTTTATGGATAACCGAAAGAATATCCACACCAGGATCATTTTTGTGCCCGAGAATCGCTATTACTTCCCCTTCAGCGCTCATTCTGCCTTCAGGGTAGGTTGTCAGCTTCACAACGACCTTATGCCCTTCAATCGCACCATTAGAGGCTTTTTTGGGGATGAAAATATCATTTGGAATCTTTTTATCATCCGGAATCACAAATCCGAAGTTTTTGCTTTCCGTATACGTTCCAACAACCTCTTTCAGGCCGCGTTCAACGATGCGGATGACGGTTCCTTCCTGCCTGCTGCCGCTTGATTCCGTGCTGACTCTGACAAGCACCGTATCACCGTGCATGGCATTGTTCAGCTCACCCGGAGGAATAAAGATATCATCCTGGCCCGGCTCCTCTGTGACTAGAAAGGCAAACCCCTTGGCATGCCCGCTGAGCCTTCCGCGGAAAAGATTCATCCTTTCCGGAATTCCGTAGCGGTTGCTGCGCGTCCGCACGACAAGCCCTTTTTCCTCCATGACAACAAGAGCCTTTACGAACTCTTTAAAATCTGAGGATTCCTTAATGCCAAATGCCTCTTCAAGCTCCTGAACGGTCAGTGGCTTGTATGCTTCCTCTTTCATAAAAGAAAGCAGTTTTTCTATATGTAGTTCAATTTGCTGATCCATTTGCGTCCCTCCTTTAAATTACTGCCAGTCAAGACCTTCCAGGAACTCGTAAACGTCTGCATGAAGCTGCTCCCGCTCTTTATCGAGTGTAATAACATGTCCTGACTCTTCGTACCATTTAATCTTTTTATTGTCTGTTTCCACTTCGTTATAAATAATATTTGCACTGTCTGTATTAATCATGTGGTCATGCCTTGCCTGTGCAACAAATGCAGGCGAGTAAACCATATCTACATTATTTCTCACATCAGCAATCAGCTCTTGTAGTGCTTTCAGGGTATTCATCGGCGTTTTCTCAAATTGCTTCATTTCCTCTTCGATTTGCGCCTCTGTTTTCCCTTCGAATTTTTTAAAATTGCGGGCATATTCAAGGATTCCTTTATACATCACTTCTTCGCTCTTGATGTACATCGGCGCACACATCGGCACAATACCCTTTACAGGTACAGTGTAACCCAATTTGACCGAAAACACACCGCCCAGCGACAATCCGGCAACCGCAATCGATTCATGCCCCCGGTCCTTAAGGAGCTGATAGCCCTCCATAACGTCTTTCCACCAGTCTTCAGGACCCGTATGAACAAGCTCTTCAGGCGGCACTCCGTGTCCCTTGTACTGAGGGGCATGACACGTGTAGCCTCTCTCGTTCAAATAGCGTCCAAGCATCCTCACATCCGCTGTGTTCCCTGTAAAACCGTGCAGCAAAAGAACAGCACGGTCTCCCCCTTCAAACGTAAACGGCTTCGGCAAAACTCTTTTCATTTTAAAAACTCCTTTATGTAAACTAGTCATATAAATAAAGGCTTCTATTGTTAAGATTCCTTCTTCCGTTTCTATTTAAACAAACGTTTAATTAAAGGGCAAAAATGCTGTTTAAAAAATAACAAAAGGGAGTCTGATGGCAATCAGACCCCCGAATGATTAGAAAGATGTATTAAAATCCTGCGTAAGAAACCAAGATTGTAAGTACAAAGAATAAAACAGACAGCACGATAGTCGCGCGGTGAAGCACCAAATCAAGTCCGCGTGCTTTTTGCTTTCCAAAAAGCTGCTCAGCTCCGCCTGAAATGGCTCCTGATAAACCTGCACTCTTCCCAGATTGAAGAAGTACGACTGCGATAAGGGCAAGACTGACGATAACAAGCAAAGTAATCAATAAAACGTGCATGGACGACACCTCCTAAAACCCGGTTAGCATTATTTTCAATTTACCATATTGCCGTCCAAATGTCACTATCATTCAAAGTTGATTTTTTATTAGCCTCACGAAACATTCCCTTTGAGGGAAAAGCTTCCTCTGTGATATGCTGTTTAAATAGTTCGCAGAAAGAAGGGAAAATCTTGAACAACACCCGCATCTATCTGATTCTGGTCGGTGTTATGCTCATATGGGGCCTGAATGTGCCCCTGCTTAAAATCATTGTTGACAGCTTTATGCCTGTTACTGTCACCTCAGTGAGAATTTTTACTGCAAGCATTTGCGTCCTGATCATACTGGCTTTTTTAAAACTGCTCCGCAAGCCTACATTAAAAGAAACTTTTTACATTGCAGCCGGCGGCCTGCTGAATGTTGTGTGCCATCACTACTTTCTTTCTGTCGGCCTGACAATGACTTCCTCTACAAATGGAGGACTCATTCTCGGCCTTGGCCCAATGCTTACAGCCATCTTGTCCATTATTTTTCTTAACCAGCGTCTGACGGTTATCCGCTTAACAGGATTTATCCTTGGGCTAACCGGTGTCGGGTTCACCATTTTAGCCGGAAGCAAAGGCGTCAGCAGCATGAATACAGGCGATATTTACATTTTCATCTCGATTTTCACTCAGGCATGCAGCTTTATCATAATCAAAAAAGCATGCCGCACACTGGATCCGCGTCTTATGACAGGATACATGCTGTTCTTTGGATCCTTTGTTTTATTCCTTATCAGCCTGGTCACAGAACCTGGCGGACTTGCAAGCCTTACTGAAGGAACGCCTGAAGTATGGGGAGTCTTCTTCACATCCGCCATCCTCGCAACGGCGATTGGACACATGACCTATAACTACGCCATCGGCATGGTCGGACCGGCAGAAACGTCCATCTTCATGAATCTAAGCACCTTTTTTGCACTCGCAGGATCTGCTCTGATTTTGCATGAAGCCGTATATGCATCACATTTATTTGGACTTCTGTTCATTGTGTCCGGGGTCATTTTAGGATCTGGGGCATATGAAGAATTCAGGCATCGCCATCATAAACATGAAGCATCTTCTTCGGGATGAAGAAGGTGTTTTTTTGTAGTTTTTTAGGTAAGGGCGAAAACCTTCTTAGCTTTTCCCCCAGCATACTGCTTGCGAACAGGAGTAGGAGACATATGCGAAAATTACTTTTTCAACGAATAAAATTAGATTTTGAAGATTTGCCGGATCATCTGCTCTCGCCTTATGATGAGCAGAGGAGGTGATTATACTGATTTTAAAAGAACGAACAGAATCGGCGGAACTGAGAACGTATAAAAGCTTAAATGCGCGAATGGACTTAGCGCGTGCAGACCAGAAACAGTGCGACTACCTTGAAAGCGGATATGAGGGAGAGAAAATCTTTGATGGATGGGTAGAGCACGCTGGAGAGGGACTGATTTTAAACGACCTTCTCTTTGTCACCGGCGGAAGCCACTATCAGATGGATTCTCTTTACATCGCTCCGCAAAAAATCTATCTATTCGAAGTGAAAAACATGTATGGAGACCACTACATTGAAAAAGAAGAATGGATCTCATGTGGGGCAAAAACCGAAGTCAAAAACCCCATTTTACAGCTGAAAAGATGCGAATCTCTTCTTAGAAGACAGCTGCAGATTTTAAGATGCCCACTTCCGGTTGAAGCCTATGTCGTATTTGTAAACCCGCACTTTCACCTCTACCATGCTCCCCTCCATCCCCCTATGATCTTCCCTTCCCAATGGGACCGTTTTTCCCAAAGACTGAAAAGTATCCGTATGCCGCAAGGCCTTCACTCGGAGCTTGCGGAGAAGCTTTTATCACTCCATGTGGAAAAATCCCCTTATGAACGGCGGCCCGATTTTAGATATGAGGAACTTCGGAAGGGGATTGTGTGTGGGGGGTGTGGAAGGTTGGGGATGGATGCACTTAGCAGGGATCAGCTGGTCTGTGTAAACTGCGGGCAAAAAGAAAGATTTAAAAACAGCGTTTTGAGAAGCGTGGAGGAATTTCGTCTGCTGTTTCCGGATAAAAAGATTACGTCTGAACAAATACACGAATGGTGCGGAAACATAAAAAACAGCAGGTCTATTCAAAAAATACTAAAAGAGAATTTTGTGAGAGTGGGTCGTTCGAGAGGCACTAATTATGAAGAGAAAAAGTAGTTTTCATTTGGAGCACTTTCTTATTAGTTTAAATCTGGCTTAGAACACTTTCGGGCCTGAGCTCTACCTAGTTTGTGCTGCTAACTCTGGGTTAGAACACTTTCGGGACCGGGCTCTACTCACTTTATGTTGCTAACTCTGGGTTAGAACACTTTCGGGCCTAGGCCCTACTCACTTTGTGATGCTAACTCTGGCTTAGAACACTTTCGGGACCGGGCTCTACTCACTTTGTGATGCTAACTCTGGGTTAGAACACTTTCAGACCCGTGCTCTACTCACTTTGTGCTGCTAACTCTGGCTTAGAACACTTTCGGGACCGGGCTCTACTCACTTTGTGCTGCTAACTCTGGCTTAGAACACTTTCGGGACCGGGCTCTACTCACTTTGTGATGCTAACTCTGGGTTAGAACACTTTCAGACCCGTGCTCTACTCACTTTATGCTGCTAACTCTGACTTGGCGCACTTTCTGGACGGAGCTTCCCCAAGTTCCTGCTGCTATCCCCGTCTTAACTCAATTCAAAAGCCACAGCAGCACCAACTTGTAATCTCAGCTCACACGATCTTCACTCTAAAAACTTATCCACCAACAATGAATTACAAAAAAAACCGCCCCAAGACAAAAGTCTCCAGGGCGGTTTTCAACTTATAGCTAACCTTATTTTTTAAGGTTGTAGAATGTGTGGATGCCATCGTATTTAGCTGTGTCGCCAAGCTGGTCTTCGATGCGAAGAAGCTGGTTGTATTTCGCAACACGGTCAGTACGTGAAGGGGCACCTGTTTTGATTTGGCCAGCGTTTGTTGCTACAGCGATGTCAGCGATTGTGCTGTCTTCTGTTTCACCAGAGCGGTGAGAGATAACTGCTGTGTAGCCAGCGCGTTTAGCCATTTCGATTGCGTCGAATGTTTCTGTAAGGGTACCGATTTGGTTAACTTTGATAAGGATTGAGTTGCTGATTCCTTTTTCGATTCCTTCAGAAAGTTTTTTCGTGTTTGTTACGAACAGGTCGTCACCAACTAGCTGAACTTTTTCGCCAAGGCGCTCAGTCAGAAGTTTGTGGCCTTCCCAGTCGTTTTCATCTAAACCGTCTTCGATTGAGATGATTGGGTATTTAGAAACTAGGTCTTCGTAGAAGTCTACCATTTCAGCAGATGTTTTTACGACGCCTTCACCTGTAAGGTGGTATTTGCCGTCTTCTTTGTTGAAGATCTCAGAAGCTGCAACGTCCATTGCAAGCATAACTTGCTCGCCAGGTTTGTAGCCTGCTTTTTCGATTGCTTCGATGATTGTTTGAAGAGCTTCTTCGTTTGATCCAAGGTTTGGAGCGAAGCCGCCTTCGTCACCTACAGCTGTGTTAAGGCCTTTGCCTTGAAGAACTGATTTCAGGCTGTGGAAGATTTCAGCGCCCATGCGAAGAGCTTCGTGGAAATCTTCAGCGCCAACAGGCATTACCATGAATTCCTGAATGTCAACGTTGTTGTCAGCATGCTCGCCGCCGTTGATGATGTTCATCATTGGTACTGGCAATGTTTTAGCGTTGAATCCGCCAAGGTACTGGTAAAGTGGAAGTCCAAGGAATTCAGCTGCTGCACGAGCTGCTGCCATAGATACGCCAAGGATTGCGTTCGCACCTAATTTACCTTTGTTTTCCATGCCGTCAAGCTCGATTAGAAGGTGGTCGATTGCAACTTGCTCAGTTACGTCGAAACCTAGTAGTTCTGGAGCGATTACTTCGTTTACGTTTTTAACTGCGTTAAGAACGCCTTTTCCAAGGTAGCGTGATTTGTCGCCGTCACGAAGTTCTACTGCTTCGTATTCACCTGTAGATGCGCCTGATGGAACCAATGCGCGTCCCATTGCACCTGTTTCTGTGTGTACTTCTACTTCTACTGTCGGGTTACCGCGTGAGTCTAATACTTCGCGTGCAAATACATCAACAATGTATGGCATATTAAATTTCTCTCCTTTTAAATGGTTATTTTTTGATTAACGTTTTGCCTGTCATTTCTTTCGGAAGGTCTACTCCAAGCAGGTCGAGCACGGTTGGCGCCAAATCGCCTAGAATGCCGTCTTCTCTCAGGCCTGAAACTTCCTTGGTGATAATTACAGGAACCGGGTTTGTCGTGTGTGCAGTCATTGGTTTTCCTTCAAGTGTAAGCACTTCGTCAGAGTTCCCGTGATCTGCTGTAATAATGGCTGTTCCGCCTTTTGCAATGATTGCATCGACAACCTTGCCGAGGCATTCATCAACCGTTTCAATGGCTTTTACTGTTGGCTCAAGCATGCCTGAGTGTCCAACCATATCAGGGTTTGCAAAGTTCAAGATGATTGCATCATGCTTGTCTGCTTCGATTTCGCCAAGCAACGCGTCCGTTACTTCGTAGGCGCTCATCTCAGGTTTCAAGTCATAGGTTGCAACCTTCGGTGAATCAATAAGAATGCGTGTTTCACCCGGGAATTCCGCTTCACGTCCGCCGCTCATGAAGAACGTTACGTGAGGGTATTTTTCCGTTTCGGCAATCCGAAGCTGGGTTAACCCGTTTTGTGAGAGAACTTCACCAAGTGTGTTGTCAAGGTTTGTCGCTTTAAAAGCAACATAGCCGTCAACTGTTTCACTGAAGTGAGTCAGGCAGACAAAATGAAGGTTTTTCGGATGCTTTGGTCCACGGTCAAATGAACGGAAATCTTCGTTTGTGAACGTATTTGAAATTTGAATCGCGCGGTCCGGGCGGAAATTATAGAAAATGACCGCATCGTTGTCGCTGATTGTTGCTACTGGTGAGCCATCTTCTTTTGTAATCACAGAAGGAAGAACGAACTCATCATGAATACCATTTTTATATGAATCCTCAACTAAGTCAAGAGGATCTGTGTAGGTTGGGCCTTCGCCGTAGACCATGGCTTTGTAAGCTTTTTCCACACGGTCCCATCTCTTGTCGCGGTCCATGGAATAGTAGCGTCCTGAAAGGGTTGCGATTGCACCCACGCCATATTCTTCAATCTTCTCATTCAGCTCTTTAATGTAGCCTTCAGCTGTTTGAGGACCAACGTCACGGCCGTCAAGGAAACCATGGATATACACGTTTTTCACGCCTTCTTCTTTGGCTAGTCTCAGCAGCGCATAAAGATGATCAATATGGCTGTGAACGCCGCCGTCTGATAAAAGACCGAAAACGTGAAGGTTTGTTCCGTTTTCTTTCACATGGTTCATGGCAGAAAGGAAGGTTTCGTTTTTCTCAAACTGGCCTTCGCGAATAGCCACGTTTACACGTGTTAAGCTCTGATACACAACGCGGCCGGCACCGATGTTCAAGTGACCTACCTCTGAATTGCCCATTTGGCCTTCAGGAAGTCCGACTGCTTCGCCGCTTGCTGTCAGCGTTGCATGAGGGTACTGATCCCAGTAACGGTCAAAGTTTGGCTTTTTCGCGTGTGCAACCGCATTACCCTTTTCCTCATTGCGCAGGGCAAAACCGTCAAGGATAATGAGGGCGACCGGTTTTTTACTCATGCTTTCCTGCCTCCAGAAGCTGAAGGAAAGATTGTGCCTCAAGGCTCGCTCCACCGACTAATGCTCCGTCGATATCTGATTCAGCCATGTATTCTTTGATGTTGCCCGGCTTTACGCTGCCGCCGTATTGAATGCGGATTGCTTCTGCCGCTTCGCTTCCGAATTTGTCAGCGAGTACTGAGCGGATGTGAGAGCATACGTCATTTGCATCTTTAGCAGATGAAGATTTGCCTGTTCCGATTGCCCAGATTGGCTCATAAGCGATGACAACTTGTTTTAATTGCTCGTCAGTTAGTCCTGCAAGAGCTTTTGTTACTTGATCAGCAACAAGGTCGTTTGTTTTTCCAGCTTCACGCTCTTCAAGCGTTTCGCCGCAGCAGACAATCGGAGTCAGACCGTGCTTGAAAGCAGCGGCCGTTTTCTTGTTGACAGATTCGTCCGTCTCAGCAAACATTTCGCGTCGCTCAGAGTGGCCGAGGATGACGTAGGATACGCCAAGATCTTTAAGAGCTTCAGGGCTTGTTTCGCCTGTGAATGCTCCGCTTTCCTCAAAATGCATGTTTTGAGCACCGATTTTTACATCTGTGCCTTTTACTGCTTCTACAAGGCGGTCTAAGAAAAGAGCAGGAGCACATACAACTGCATCCACTTTCTCAGCAGAAGGCACAAGACCTTTTACCTCTTCAATGAAAGCTGCTGCTTCGCCCATGACTTTGTTCATTTTCCAGTTGCCTGCGATAATTGGCTTTCTCATTGTGTACACCATCCTAACTTAACAAGAATTATTTATCGTTTAGCGCGACGACTCCAGGAAGTTCTTTGCCTTCCATGAATTCAAGTGAAGCTCCGCCGCCTGTTGAGATGTGATCCATTTTGTCAGCTAAGTTGAACTTTGCTGCTGCCGCTGCAGAATCTCCGCCTCCGATGACTGAGTATGTATTCTCAGCTTCTGACAGCGCTACTGCCACCGCTTTTGTACCTTCAGCAAATGCATCAAGTTCAAATACGCCAAGAGGACCGTTCCAGATAACAAGCTTAGAGTTTTTAATGACATCAGCGTAGATTTCGCGTGATTTTGGTCCGGCATCAAGGCCTTCCCAGTCGCTTGGAATGCTGTCGATTGGAACGATTTTGATGTTTGCATCGTTAGAGAAATCATCTGCAACCACAACATCAACCGGCATGTAGAAGTTTACGCCGTTCTTTTTCGCTTTTTCCATGAACGTTTTAGCAAGGTCAATCTTGTCTTCTTCAAGAAGAGATTTTCCTACTTCATGTCCAAGTGCTTTGATGAACGTGTAAGCAAGTCCGCCGCCAATGATCAGGTTGTCTACTTTATCTAAAAGGTGGTCAATGACACCAATTTTATCTTTTACTTTTGCTCCGCCAATGATAGCTGTGAACGGGCGCTCAGGGTTGGAAAGTGCTTTTCCAAGTACTTCGAGTTCTTTTTCCATAAGGAATCCTGCAACTGCCGGAATGTGCTCAGCGATGCCTGCAGTAGATGCATGTGCACGGTGTGCTGCTCCGAATGCGTCATTTACATAAACATCGGCAAGCTCTGCAAATGCTTTTGCAAGCTCAGGGTCGTTTTTCTCTTCGCCAGCGTAGAAACGGACGTTTTCAAGAAGAAGCACGTCGCCTTCCTGCATGTCTGAGATTTTCGCTTTTACAGCGTCGCCGTAAGCTTCGTCAGCTTTTGCAACATTTTTACCAAGCAATTCTTGAAGACGCTCTGCAACTGCATTTAAACGAAGCTCCTCAACAACCTGGCCTTTTGGACGGCCCAGATGGCTTGCTAAAAGAACTTTTGCACCTTGCTCTGTTAAGTGCTGAATGGTTGGTAAAGCTGCGTTAATGCGTGTGTCATCTGTTACTTTGCCGTCTTTCATCGGCACGTTGAAGTCTACACGGCAGAAAACCACTTTGCCATTTACATCGATGTCTCTTACTGACTTTTTGTTCATCTTCAGGAATTCCTCCTTTTATTGGAAATACAAAACAAAAGGGAGGGGGCTGTATTCCCCTTCCCCTTTGCACTCATTATATCGTTAGTTTTAGGTTAAAACCAAACTTCGTGCGACTTAAGAATTAAAGTCCTTTAGAAGCGATGTAGTCTACAAGGTCAACTACGCGGTTAGAGTAGCCTGACTCGTTGTCATACCAAGAGATAACTTTAACCATGCTGTCTTCCATAACCATTGTAGAAAGAGCATCGATTGTTGAAGAAGCAGGGTCACCATTGTAGTCGCCTGATACAAGAGGCTCTTCGCTGTAGTTAAGGATTCCTTTAAGGTCGCCTTCTGCAGCTTCTTTGAATGCAGCATTTACTTCTTCAGCTGTTACGTTTGTGTTAAGTTCAGCAACAAGGTCAACTAGAGAAACGTTTGGAGTTGGAACACGCATAGCTCCGCCGTTCAATTTGCCTTTTAGCTCAGGCAATACTAGAGATACTGCTTTAGCTGCACCAGTTGAAGTTGGGATGATGTTTTCAGCTGCAGCACGCGCACGACGGTAGTCTTTGTGCGGAAGATCAAGAATTTGCTGATCGTTTGTGTATGAGTGAACAGTTGTCATCATACCGCGCTTGATGCCGAATTTGTCGTTAAGAACTTTAGCGAATGGCGCTAGGCAGTTCGTAGTACAAGATGCATTTGAGATAACATCGTGGCTTGCAGCGTCATATTTGTCATGGTTAACACCCATAACAATTGTGATGTCTTCATCTGTTGCAGGAGCAGAGATGATTACTTTTTTAGCGCCAGCTTCCAAGTGCTTAGCAGCGTCTGCACGCTTAGTGAAGAAACCAGTTGATTCAACAACAACTTCTACTCCGCGCTCGCCCCAAGAAAGTTTAGCAGGGTCGCGCTCTGCTGATACTTGGATTGTTTTGCCGTCAACAACAAGGTTGTTTCCGTCTACTTTCACGTCAGCATCTAGTCTGCCATGAATTGAGTCATATTTTAAAAGGTGAGCAAGCATGTTAGCGTCTGTAAGGTCGTTAACTGCTACAACGTCCACGTTAGGATTTTTAAGTGCTGCACGGAATACGTTACGTCCGATACGTCCAAAACCGTTAATACCAATTTTTACTGCCATGTTGAAATTTCCTCCTTTAAATAAGTGAGAGATTTTTTTGTGTAACTATATAATTAGGGATGAATATCCCTTATTAACTCTTTTGCGGCACCTTCATCCGTAATCAGGATGGAACCCTGTGCCTGCTTCAGATAAGCCTGGATGGCTCCGGCTTTTGAAGCGCCGCCCGCTACTGCGATGACGTTTTGAATCTTCTCGAGGTCACTCAGCTGCATGCCGACAGTCTGCACTTTGTGGACAACTTCCCCCTCCTGGTTGAAGTAGTATCCAAATGCTTCTGCGACCGCTTCGCCCTGCTCAATCTTTATGTAATCTTCAGGCAGTGTTTTCCGGCGTTCCGCCATTGTCTTAGCGTCTCCTATTCCATGAACGACCATACTTGAAGATTTAATGAGAGCAAGCAGTTCTTTGATGGAAGGCTCTTCTGTAATCGAAAGATATGCTTCCTTGCTGAGCTGGTCCGGAACGTGGAGCAGACGGTAGTTGCCCATTGCCCGTTCGGCCATTTTTGCACAGATTGTGTTTGCCTGGTTCTCTACATTCTCACCAAGGCCTCCCCGCGCCGGCACATATAGCTGCTCGCGGTTTTTGCTGTCAGGCGTCATCATTTCTGCAACGGCTGCAATCGTGGTTCCTCCAGTGACAGCGACGATATTTTTCCCGGTCAAACGTTCCTTTATACATGAGACGCAAGCTCTTCCCATTTCTTTTTTCACCCATGAGAATTGATCGCTGTCTCCAGAGACGACAATAACCTTTTTCAGGTTTAAACGTTCCTTTAATGTATTTTCCAAAAACGTTAAACCTAAAACATCTTTCATCGCTTCTTCCAAAACGGTAAGCAGGTGCGATCCTTCTTTTGTCAGCGTCATTCCGGCCGGGAAAATCTCAATCAGGTTCTGATCTTTCAGAAACTGAACTTCTCCCCTGAGAATCCTCTCGCTTATGCCGAGGCTCGATGAAAGGCTTCTTCTGCCGATCGGCTGCATCAGTCTTATGTACTGAAGGATCTGATATCGTTTTTGCATAACGAGAAGCAGATCAGGCAATAATTTTTTTTGGACTTCAATCAGTGATCTCATCGTATAAATTCCTTTCAAATAAGAAATGTGCCTTGATGCACGAATCTGCGCATCTAATTCCGGCTGACCTTTTTAACGAAATTTCTTATTTACTAAGAATCGCGGGACTTCATTTGTCCCTATATGACGTATTGTGTCCCACTGTCCGCAAAAAAAATCATCCCTGCTTCAATTCATATTCTAGCAGGGTGAATTCGCTTATTCAACTATTGTTTCTTGCTTTTTTTCAAGTAACCGCTTTCTTATCAATTCTTTTCTGATACGGCCGTATCCGATGATTTTTCCGTCTAATTCTGCCACCGGTATCATCAGCTGATACTTTTCGAGCAGACCATCGTCTGAGTGAATATCGATGACCTGTATGTCCAGGTCTAAATCCGTTTTCAGTCCGTTTAAATCCTCGATGGCCTCCTCACAAAGAGGGCAGCCTTCTCTTGAGTACACGTTTAAAATCATTCCAACACATCCTAATATCGTTTTCTTGCAGATGAAGATACAATGCCAAGCTGATCTCTGTACTTGGCTACAGTCCGTCTTGAAACTTCGATTCCGTGTTCTTGTGAGAGGGTGTCTGCAATTCGCTGGTCAGATAGCGGAGACAGTTTATTTTCGCTCTCGATCATCTTTTGGATGAGTGATTTTACAGCCGATGACGTAATGTCCTGAGAAGTCTGCTCAAGGCCATTTGAGAAGAAAAACTTCAGTTCATACAGACCATGCGGTGTCTGTACATATTTCTCCCTGACCGTACGGCTTACCGTGGACTCATGCACGTCAATCACATCAGCTACGGCTTTTAGTGTCAGCGGTTTCAAAAAGTGCCCGCCTTTTTCAAAAAAGTCCGTCTGTCTTCTTAGAATTTCATGCATCACTTTCAGCATCGTCGTTTTCCGCTGATTCAGTGTTTTCATCAGCCATTTGCACTGGTTGAGTTTAGACGAAAGATACTGCTTCACATCCGCATCATCAGTGGCTGAAAAGGCAGCTTCATACGAAGAATTCACCCCGATTTTAGGTGAACTCTCTTCATTATACATCACTTGCCACTCACCGCCGATTTTCTTTACGATCAGCTCCGGCACAATGTAGCTGTCATGGGCATGATGAAAAGCAAGACCTGGACGGGGATGCAGCTTTTGGATAAAGTCCTGCACACTTTGTATCTCTTTCAGTTCCAGTTTCGTTTTTTTCGCAAGCTCTTTCCATGACTTTTCTGCAAAAAGATAAAAATAATCGCGGATAATCAGTTCTGCTGTCTGATTGCGGTCAGGCAGCCGCAGCAGCTGAAGGTAGATGCACTCCTGCAGATTCCTGGCTCCCACACCTGCAGGATCAAGCTTTTGAAGATTTTCAAGCTGAATCTGCAGTTCATCTTCGCTGATGCTGAATCTTTCTGCCAGCACCTGCAGATCTTCTTCTATATACCCGTTTGGATCCAGGGCATGAATCAGAATGTGCAGCGCCTTTTTCTCCTGTGGCTGCATCTTCATGCCAAGCAGCTGAGATTCCAGATGCTGCTGCAGAGTCGCCGTCCTGCTCGCTGCATTTTCTAGCAAGTCTCCTTTTTTTGAGGCATTTGCCGTTTTGAGGGCTGAGGTATGATACAATACGCCTGAATCAGGCTTGTCTTTCACATCAATGAGGGGATTTTCAAGGGTAAGGTCCTCTATGTAGGACGCGAGTTCCATAGAAGAGTACTGAAGGAGAGTAATCGCTTGCTTTAGTTCCTGTGTCATATTCAGTTTTAAGGACTGCTCTTGAAATAAACCTGCTTTCATATCCATAGATCGTTCCCCCTGCTGTTCATTTTACACGAAAACGGTCCATCATTGAATGGAAGAAACTTCAAAGGAGAGATCAATTTGAGCGAATTATTTTCAGTTCCCTATTTCGTACAGAATTTCAAAGAACATCTCAGACACAATGAGAATCAGATTCCTGAGCTTGATGCAATGAATCGCTATTACCGGTCGGTTGTTTCAACACTTGTACAAGATCAGCTGACGAAAAATTCGGTTGTGCTGAAACGGATTCAAAACCTTGATGAAGCATATAACAAGGTAAAAGCCACCTTGAAATAATTACCTGTTCACAAAACAGGGATGATGATTTATCATTGGTTATGTTGAGTCGCCAAGCGCGGCAACATACACTTTTTGTCCAGTGCGGCTTACTGGACTGCTTACATATTATTCACATTCCATAAAAACATGCCCCGCCGAAAAACTCGGCGGGGCTTTTTTTGTTTTTTCAGCGGAACAGCCTTGCCCATGTTACAGGACCGACGATCCCGTCAACCTTAATTCCTTCTCTTCTCTGAAAATTCCTTACTGCCTGGGCTGTGACAGGGCCATAGATCGAATCGGCAGGAACACCCAGTTTCTTTTGAATTTCCCCAATATTTGAGCCTCTCATGTACGGAGACTTCAGTCTGTAAAGAGTTCCCGGGAACGGTTTCGGACGCCTCGGTTTCGCTCTGTTCAGCCTTCCAAACGTTTCCGGACCGACTATCCCGTCAACCCTTATGCGCTGCTCCTGCTGAAATTGCCTTACCGCCGCCTCCGTTTCAGCTCCAAACGTTCCGTCTGCCCCGAACCTCGGAAGCGGATATCCAAGGGAAATCAGTTTTCTCTGCAAAAACGTGACATCTGCTCCAGAATCCCCTCTTCTTAATATCGTCGTGTCCACTTCACTGCCCGTCTCGCGCTCGGGCGGCTGGACTCTGATTGGCGGAGACGTGCTGCTGTCCCACGCATTATAATAGGCACGGACGTCCCTTAAAAACTGCGCGAACGTTACTCCGTTCGGTACAAGCCAGCTTTCAGGATCCGTGCGCCTGCGCGGATCAAGAGTACTGTGTGCGATAATTTTAGTCGAAGGATCGAGATTAAATCTGCGGCAAAGGTACGCATGGTACCAGACATACCTGTCGTATGCCTCTCGGAAAACCCCCGTGCGGCAGAGCTCTACTCCAATTGCCGCATCATTTGCATCAGCCCCGAACAGACGGTTGTCCTCAGGATTTGTATACAAATTATGATAGGCTTTTTCATTCAGGGGAATAATCTCGAGAATTTTCCCGTCATCTATAAATGTGTGGGCCGACGCACTCGGCTGTGAATTATTAAAATAGGCAAAATGATCATCTGCATCTGCAGAATTATTGGCGGTCTCGTGTGCAACAATAAAGAGCGGCCCGGACAGACCTGTTCCCGGTCTCGAGTTTCCAATTCGTATATAGCGCTGCTCAATCTGATATTTATCAGAAACACTCACTTTTATCACTCCTTTATATAGTAGATGATAGAGTGAGAGCTTTGGGAAAGGCTGTTAACCTGAGGCATGCGCCTGTTTTGGGGAAAAATCTAGTTTGTGACCGCGAGGCAGACAAGTTTGTGCTAGTTTTGAATGTCCGGTGTTAAAATTCCAATAAAAAAAGAGCTGCTCCCATAAGGAACAGCTCTCCTGCAATTTGACGCGCTCGAGAGGATTCGAACCTCCGACAGACGTGGTACCGGAAACCACCGCTCTATCCAACTGAGCTACGAGCGCACGTATTAGCCAGTAGCGCTATTATACGACAAAACCGCTGCCTGTTTCAAGCGTTATTTTTCTTCGTATCACGAAAGCCGCCTATTTCATGTACTCTCAAAATATACAGTGTGCATCTTCTGTTGTATGATTAGAAAAACAGGCTTCATCACAGCGGTATAAAGGGTAAAGGGCTTATAGACAGAAGCAGCTGAATAAAGGAGATTAAACACTATGACTGACCGCTATTCAATAAATGTTAACGGTTCCTCTTTCGATTGGGATTTAAAGCAGGCAGCCTATCACTTCGAAGGAGATGAAGTCGTTTTATTCTGGATCAACACGGCCTTCAAAACATTCCTTGATTCAATTGAAGAGATCTCTGGAGAAAATGCCGCAAGACTGGTTCTTGAAACAGCCGGCTATCGCACAGGTGAAATTGTCAGCGACTTTTACAAGCGTTCAATCGGAAAAACAGAGGATATTTTGAAGAGCCTGCCGAATACATATGTTACAGCCGGTTGGGGCAGGACCACGATTGATGTCCTGTCTTATGACGAATGCAGAGCTGTAGTCAGAATTGAAAACGGCTGGGAGTATAAGGTGAACAAAGCTCAGGGCAAAACGGTGGAAGGCTCGTTTCTGGCCGGTCACTGGGCCGGTGTATTAAGCGGCCTGTTTGGGAAAACGGTCTGGTACAGAGTGCTGAAAAGCCAGACAAGCGGAGATCCGTATTCAGAATTTGAATTTTCACCTTCCGGAATCACTCCGCAGCGGAATATCCGCTCCCTGATTCAGGAGCAGGAAAGGGCTGACGTGCTTGCGCTGGAACAAAGTGTTGCTAAGCGGACCGCCGATCTTGTTGATCTTGTGAAAGAGATTTCTTCACCAATTATCCCGGTTCTGGACAACATCATCGTCCTTGCGATGATTGGAAGATACGACGAAGCGAGGGCTGAGGAACTTTTAACAAAAACTCTCTCAAACCTGCCAGAGTATAAAGCGACGTTTCTCATTCTGGATCTGACTGCTATCTCTCAAGTGGACGAGTTTACAATTGACTTGCTTCAAAAGCTTGTTCAGGCTTCCGCGCTTCTTGGAACATCGTGCATTTTAGTTGGCATTTCTCCTGAGCTAAGCATGAAAATTGTCAGCTCACGGTATCAGATGCAGAACATTCCCTGCCTCTCTACGCTGAAACACGGCATTCACTACGCCCTGGCGCAGGAAGGACTGCATATTTCAAGAAAATAGTACCCTCTTCTTCTCAATCGTTTGAAAAAAAGAAAAATTGGGTAACATGGTTACAGTCACTAGCTCTGACATATACATAAGAGGGGCCTTAAACATGCTCAGGCGGCAGCGTTTCGTTTGACCTTTATTGACCTTAGTTGTATGATGAGAGTACATAAATTTACCTTTACTTTAAAGGAGGAAATACGATGAATTTAATTCCTACAGTTATTGAACAGACAAACCGCGGTGAACGTGCATATGACATTTACTCACGTCTTCTAAAAGACCGCATCATCATGCTTGGAAGCGGAATTGATGATAACGTTGCAAACTCAATCGTTTCTCAGCTTTTATTCTTAGAAGCAGAAGATCCAGAGAAAGACATTTCTATCTACATCAACAGCCCTGGCGGATCCATCACTGCCGGTATGGCCATTTACGATACAATGCAGTTCATCAAGCCGCAAGTATCAACAATCTGCATCGGTATGGCAGCTTCTATGGGAGCATTCCTTCTTGCAGCAGGTGCCAAAGGCAAGCGTTATGCCCTTCCAAACTCTGAAGTCATGATCCATCAGCCACTTGGAGGAGCGCAAGGCCAGGCTACGGAAATTGAGATCGCTGCAAAACGCATCCTTTTCCTTCGCGACAAGCTTAATCAGATCCTTGCAGACCGCACTGGCCAGCCGATTGAAGTCATCGCGCGCGACACAGACCGCGACAACTTCATGACAGCAGAGCGTGCCCTTGAGTACGGCTTGATTGACAAAGTCATGGACCGCAATACATTAGCAGACAAAAAATAAGAAGTGCAAAAAGAACGGCATCCTGCCGTTCTTTTTTTATTTAGATTTTACATATGAACGCTAAATACCTCTTTTTCTAGTAAGATCTTGGGCATTTGGCAGTTGATTTACTGTCTGGATCTGTTCAGCAGCTAAATCAGGCACCTGCGCAGTCCGGATTAACAGAGATCAGTGCGTTACATCCAACAATCAGTGCAATACTTCCAACTTCGAGTATTTTACAACCAACTTAGATTGCGTATCTACCAACTTTCCCTGATTTACGACCAACTCTCCATACGAACGCAAACTACCTCTTTTTCTAGCAAGATCTTGGGCATTTAGCAGTTGATTTGCTCCACTGGACCAGGCCAGGCACCTGCAGCTAAACTTGCACCATAAAAAAAACGGCCCAAAGGCCGTTTTTATGCTTCCTGCTTTACGTATTCTGTTAAAACTTCGAGTGCTTCGTTTTCGTCGTGGCCTTCTGCAATCAGTGTTACGGTCGATCCTGAGCTGATGGCAAGGCTCATGAGCCCCATGATGCTTTTGGCGTTAACCTTTTTCCCATCCTTCTCAAGGAAGATATCTGATGCGTACCTGTTGGCCTCTTGTACAAATAATGCTGCGGGACGTGCTTGTAAGCCTGTTTTCAAACGAACTTCGACCTGTTTTTGAGCCATGTAAATCCCCTCTGCTTTCCCCTTTTATTTGATTGTTACCGGCTGGCCGTTTCTAAGCTGTTCTGCAATTTCGTCCAATTTTCTCAGGCGGTGGTTTATGCCTGATTTGCTGATTTTGCCGCTCGAAACCATTTCCCCGAGCTCTTTCAGCGTGACATCCTGATACTCTACCCGCAGCCTTGCAATTTCGCTTAATTTATCAGGCAGAGCTTCAAGACCCATTTTTTCATCAATGAATTTAATATTTTCAACCTGGCGGATTGCAGCGCCAATTGTTTTATTTAAGTTAGCGGTTTCACAATTGACGAGCCTGTTTACGGAGTTTCTCATATCCCTCACAATGCGTACATCCTCAAAACGCAGCAGCGCCTGATGGCCTCCAATGATACTCAAAAACTCGGAGATTTTTTCCGCTTCCTTTAGATAGGTGATATACCCCTTTTTCCGCTCAAGTGTTTTGCTGTTCAGGTTAAAAACATTCATCAGCTCGCACAGTGCATCATTATGCTCTTTGTACAGAGAGAAAATTTCCAGATGATACGAGGATGTCTCAGGATTATTCACTGAACCTCCAGCAAGGAACGCCCCTCTGATATACGATCTTCTGCAGCACTTCTTTTTAACGAGATCTTCTGAAATACTTCTAATAAAGGTGAAATTCTCCCCAAGGATGCTTAAATCCTCCAAAATTTCACGGGCTTTTTCTATCAGCCGAACGATATAGACATTATTCTTTTTCAAACGCATTTTTTTCCGGACAAGCAGTTCAACAGAAACGTCATACTGCTTTTTTAAGAGAGTATAAATTCTTCTGGCTATTGCTGCATTTTCAGTCTGAATATCTAGAATCAATTTTCGATTCGAAAAAGAAAGAGAGCCATTCATCCGGATGAGTGCAGACAGTTCTGCTTTTAAACAACATGGTTTAAGTTCTATGTTAGTCAGTTCTTTTTTTGTTTCAGAAGCAAAAGACATCGTTCTGCACCCTCCAATCAGTATGAATGCATTCGTTTGCACTCTTTATTTTTTTGCCGTTTTCCGCGGATTAGCAAGAAAGGCTCCGCGGAAAGCCTGGGTCTTATCAAGTAATCATCTCATACAGGAGCTTTGCTACCTTTACGGTGTCATGCCGGATGACGTTATTTTCATAGGAGACAATCTTATCGTGGACAATTTCAAGTCCCAGTTCACGGAGTGCCTCTATATCATAGTTTACCGGTTTTGCCAGTTCTTCTGCATATAATGCTTTCATCATATCAGGAATCACTTCATCATTCACTAAAATTGTATCGATGAATGGGCATTTCATGTGATCGTTCAGTGCTTTTACATGATCGGATGCTGTGTAATCAAGGGTTTCACCGGCCTGTGTCATCACATTGCAGATATACACTTTTTTGGCTTTAGCCTTGCATACCTCATCACCGATTTTTGGCACGAGCAGATTCGGCAGAATGCTTGTATATAGACTTCCCGGTCCTATGAGAATGAGGTCTGCCTTCCGGATGACGTCAATTGCTTCGTCGAGGGGCTCAATCGTTTCGGGTGAAAGAAAGACCCGTTTGATTTTTTTCCCCGAGTAAGGAATTTTTGATTCTCCGGAGACGATGGTGCCATCTTCCATCTCTGCATGGAGTACAACGCTCTTGTTCGCAGCCGGAAGGACTTTTCCCCGGACATTCAGCACCTTGCTCATCTCGGTGACCGCGTGGAAGAAATCTCCCGTGATGTTCGTCATGGCGGCAAGAATCAGGTTCCCAAGAGAGTGCCCTGTCAGGCTGTTGCCTTTATTGAAGCGGTGCTGAAACAAATTTTCAACAAGGGGTTCCACATCTGAGAGCGCAGCTAACACATTGCGTATGTCACCTGGCGGCGGAATACTTAGTTCATCGCGGAGCCGGCCAGAGCTTCCGCCGTCATCTGCTACAGTCACAATCGCTGTAATATCCACAGGGTATACCTTTAAGCCCCGCAGAAGGACAGATAAACCGGTTCCTCCGCCGATGATGACTACATTTGGCCGTTTAGAAGGAGCTGTCATTAATGACGGCTTCTGCGCTCAATATCACGGTGTGATACGTGCGTCTGGTAATCGTTTTTGTAATGCTTCGCAATGTGTTCCGCCAATGTGACCGAACGGTGCTGTCCGCCTGTGCACCCGATCGCAATTACAAGCTGGCTCTTGCCTTCCCGCTTGTAGTAAGGCAGCATGAACGTCAGCAGATCAAGCACTTTTTCAAGGAACTTCTGCGTTTCCGTCCACTTAAGAACATAAGAGGACACTTCCTCTTCAAGTCCTGTTTTTGGCCTCATATGGTCGATATAGTGGGGATTTGGCAGGAATCTGACATCAAAAACCAGATCCGCATCAATCGGCACTCCGTATTTAAAACCAAATGAAAGCACATTGACCGAGAAGGTATGCTCGGCATCTTCCGCAAACTGCTTCAGAATTTTTTCTCTGAGTTCGCGCGGCTTCAGTTGTGATGTATCAAAAATAAGCTGTGCACGGCCTTTCAGTTCCTCAAGCAGCTCCCGCTCATTTTTGATGCCTTCAAGCGGCAGACCTGTCGTTGCAAGCGGATGGGATCTCCGTGTCTCCTTGTAGCGTGTCACAAGAGTTGCATCCTTTGCATCGAGGAACAGGATCTGCGGGCTGATCCACGTTGTCTCAGCTATATCATCAAGCGCCTGAAACAGGCTTTCAAAAAACTCTCTTCCCCTGAGGTCCATTACAAGGGCAACTTTGTTCATCTTTGATCCCGATTCTTTCATCAGTTCAAGGAATTTAGGCAGCAGCGTCGGCGGAAGGTTATCCACGCAGAAATAGCCAAGATCTTCAAAGCTCTGAATCGCTACTGTTTTTCCAGCTCCGGACATGCCTGTAATAATGACCATTTTAATGTCCTGAACACTGCCTGTACTCATTTTGATTGCCTCCTCTCACATTCTCGGTTAAGTATATCTTGTATGTCTAAGCAGACTACTGCGGATCCAGGCGGTAGGCAAGCAGCTCAAAATCAGGAGTATATGTGAATGTGCCGTAGATTAAGCCCGCCCCCTTCATCATGAATTCAAGAATATGATGATCTCCTGGAGCCATCGGAAGCTCTGCGACTTCTTCAAGTGAATGCCACTTCAGCTTTCCTTCTTCGGACTGGTCCACATTTTCGCCTGTAAATTCAGTAGCGAAAAACGTGAACATCATCCATTCGGAAACAATTTCATTTCCTTCTTTAATAATAAAGGTAAAAATGCCTTTGATTTTTGGGTTTTTTAAATATATGCCTGTTTCTTCGCGATATTCCCGTATGACAGTGTCTTTAATTGATTCACCCTGCTCCATTTTTCCGCCGGGTGCCACCCACCATCCTCTTCTCGGTTTTTGCAGGAGAAGAATTTTATCGTCCTGTACTAATACGCAATTCGTCACTCTTTGCAAAACTCTTCACCTCTGGATTTAATCGGCAGGCCGTCATTGTTTTTCTCACCTTTTATTATACTATTTTGCGCACAGCCCCACAATGAACGGGGGCTCCAGGCACCATTTTATTTTCTTGTTTTCTGCTGGAAATAGCACTTATGTATATATACGGCTTGTACGAAGGAATGTTTCAGTTTTTTGGACAAAAAAAAGGAGTACGGGAAAGGGCGCCCGTACTCAAAAAATATTTATAAAAGGGGGTCAATTACTATTTATATAGTACCCCATAATTATTTCAGTGGTGTTACAGGAGAGTTAAAACAGAGTTACGTTTTCATGAACTTGTTTAAAGCTTTAACGTTTTATTAGTTTGCCGCTTTAATTTTTTCCATCAGTTCTTCTACGTAATGCTGTGCACTCTGGGCTGCAATAGATCCATCGCCTGTTGCTGTAACAATTTGACGAAGGGATTTTTCACGGATATCGCCTGCTGCAAAAATACCCGGCACCTTTGTTTCCATGCGGTCGTTTGTTTCAATATAGCCCTCTTCGTTTGTAATGCCGATCGCCTGGAATGGTTTAGAAAGCGGCAGCATGCCGATGTAGATGAACACGCCGTCTGTTTTCATTTCTGTTTCTTCACCGGTTTCCGTATTAACAAGGGTGGCACTTCCTACCTTGCCGTCTTTTTCATTGATTTCTTTCACCGTATGATTCCAGATGAAATCAACCTTTTCGTTATCAAACGCGCGCTGCTGCAGAATCTTCTGCGCTCGGAGCTCATCACGTCTGTGAACGATTGTTACTTTAGTTGCGAAGCGTGTTAAGTACACTCCTTCCTCAACCGCAGAGTCACCTCCGCCGATCACGATCAGCTCTTTGTTTTTAAAGAATGCGCCGTCGCATACCGCACAGTAGGAAACGCCGCGTCCGCCAAGCTCTTTTTCGCCCGGAACGCCGATTTTCTTGTATTCGGCACCTGTTGAAATAATGACTGCACGCGTTTTGTACTGCTTGCTTCCGGCAACAACGGTTTTGTATTCTTCGCCGTCGATAATTTCTTTAATGTCTCCGTAAGCATATTCAGCACCGAACTTCTTCGCATGATCAAACATCTTTGTTGAAAGGTCCGGTCCGAGAATATGGTCAAAACCCGGATAGTTTTCCACATCTTCCGTATTGGCCATCTGGCCGCCCGGCACGCCGCGCTCAATCATCAATGTTGAAAGATTTGCCCTTGACGTATATACAGCTGCTGTCATTCCGGCAGGTCCTGCACCGGCAATAATGACATCATAGATTTTTTCTTCAGACATCGTTCAATCACTCCTTGGATTCGCACAAATCATTCGTATACGGGACGCTTCTCCCATACTCCTATCCTATAAAAGATAAGGATTTCATGCCATTTATTTGCTCACGACCAGAGGTTCCGGATGTAAGCTGAATATTTGGACAAGGTTTTGCCGGATATGGAGTATTGCTTAGCCGTTTCCGTCTGTGTCACTTTATAGCCGTTTTCCTTTTTCCATACATACTCAAGTGCTCCTGCCCATGCAAGATGGTTGCTTAAAGGCAGCTCTTCTCGTTTTGCTTTCAGAGCCGTCTTAAAGAAAAACAAGTAAAGTCCTTCATTCAGACCCTTGTTGTTTTTGAAGAGAACCTGTGCTGCCTGGTAGGTGAATCTGGATTTCTCAGACACGGTTTTTTTGATCTCCCCATTAACATGCGCAATTGCAAGATCCATAAACTCTCTTTCGAATGCAGACTGGGGAATTTTTGATGTTTTAAAAACCTGAATTTGATCTGGCTGATTCGTTTCAGCTGCTAAAAAGATGGCCAGCAGACGCTCTTCAATCGGCATGGTCATCGGCCGCTCCACTGACACTGTATCTTTAGCCCACGGCTCTGATCCCTCTTTTTCAGGATTCATCTCAAGAACGCGGTCAAAGCAGCTTCTGGCAAACTGTTCTTTTCCGGTAAAATAAGCGGAATAAGAAAGCCAGTAGTAAAACGTTTCATCACCGTCAAATCCTTGTCTGTAAATCGCCTTCAGCCATTTGTAAGCAAGCTCATACTGTCCGACAAGAGCAAATGTCGCACCAAGCTTATATCTGTGTTCAAACAGAATCGGGTGAATTCTCCCCATGCGCTGCGCGAGCTCCTCCACTTTGTCATCCTGGCGCTCATAATAATAAAACACCATTAAGTTGCACAATGCATGGAGGTTGCCGGGATTTTTGTCCAGCACCATATCAAGGTGCTCTTTCGCCCGCTCGACATCTCCCATGTAAAAATAAGCCAGGGATAAATTGTTGTAAGCCGACCAGAACTCAGGAAAGTCTGCCGTAATTTCCTTCAGCAGGGCAATCGCTTCTTCAAGCTTCCCGTTCTCAAGAAGAGATTTTGCTGCATCCTGCTTCACGATCAATTCGTCAGAATCAGAAAACAGATCCTCCTCATCCGCGCTTTCAATTGTCAAAAGCTCAAGAAGATCCTCCGTTTCTTCGATAAACTCACCGTTCGGCTCCTTTGTCTGGTACTCTGTCGCACATTTATAGGCTTCATGAAAAAGACCCAGATGCGCGTAATTATTGGCCATAAAATAGTGGCACTCTGATAACTCGCTATCAAGGTTTTTTAGAATATATGTTAAAAGCTCGTTTGATTGCTGATATTTTCCAAGTTCGGTATAAATGGCTGCAAGCTGGCTGAGCATCACGATATGATCCGGCTCAAGCTTTATGGCACGCTCAATCCACTTGCCCGCTCTTAATAGGTCTCGCTCCCGATAGGCTTTCATGCCCTTACGGTAAAAGTACTGTCCGTCTTGGAAGAAAGGGACAATCTGCGCTTTCTGTTCACTGTTGGTTGATTGTTTACCCACTGAAATCCTCCATTTCTTTACTTCTGCCGTAGGTTAGTATACCACACTGGGGAAGTACAACATAGCAGGTGGCAAAAATTAAAAGCTCTTGTCCTATCATGGTCAAAATAACACCGGGGCAAACAAATTACAGGCAGAACTGTATGGTTCGCCTGTACCTTTTTTCCGCCGGATTGCAGGGAACTTAACCACTCACACAACAAAAAAAGCCCCAAAATATAGGGCTTTACTTTGATGCATGACGCTCTTTCAATACACTCAGAACTTCATCGAGAGGCAGCTTCTGTTCTCTGAGGAGCACCATGAGATGAAACAGCAGATCGGCTGCTTCCCATTTCAGTTCCTCCGCGTCGCGGTTTTTGGCAGCAATAATGACCTCAGATGCTTCCTCGCCGACTTTTTTAAGGATCTTATCTACTCCCTCTGTGAAAAGGTAGGTTGTATAAGAGCCTTCAGGCATTTCAGCTTCGCGCTCTGCAATCAGCTTCTCTAAAGTGCTCAGGATGTTGAAGCGGTCAGGAACAGATTCCTGCGCCTTGCCGAACAGCGTTTCAGAAAAGCAGGAATAGGCGCCGGTATGACAGGCAGGACCTGCAGGCTTCACTAATACAAGAAGGGCATCCTGATCACAGTCATACTTCAGCCCCTCAACCTCCTGGGTGTTTCCTGAAGTTGCCCCTTTGTTCCAGAGCTCCTGTCTTGAACGGCTGTAAAACCACGTTTGCTTCGTATCGATTGTTTTTTGAAGGGATTCCTTGTTCATATAAGCAAGCGTAAGAACTTCTTTGCTTGCTGCATCCTGTACGATGGCAGGGACTAAGCCATTTTGATCGAATTTTACGGATTCCAGGTTCATCTGACTAACACTCCCTGCGTTTTTAAGTAGTCTTTTACTTCTTTTACGGACGTTTCTTTATAGTGAAAAATAGAAGCTGCAAGTGCGGCATCTGCTTTTCCCTCTTTAAATGCATCAGCAAAGTGTGCCGCATTGCCCGCACCTCCGGACGCAATCACGGGAACTGTTACAGCTTCGCTTACGATCCGGTTCAGCTTGAGATCAAACCCGCTCTTTTCTCCGTCGCTGTTCATGCTCGTAAGCAGGATTTCACCGGCTCCGCGCTTCACTGCTTCTCTTGCCCATTCGGTTACTTCCCAGGCTGTTTTCTCTCTTCCGCCATGTGTGTACACCAAATAAGTACCTGATTCCGCATCAAACCTTGCATCAATTGCAACGACGATGCACTGGGAGCCAAAAAAGCTGGCGCCTTCTGTAATCAGCTCCGGACGCAGAACCGCCGAAGTATTGACAGACACCTTATCGGCCCCTGCACGAAGGATTCGCTTCATATCCTCAAGGGAGTTGATGCCACCTCCAACCGTAAAGGGAATCGCAAGCTGCGCGGCTACGCTCTCCACGACGTCGGTCATCGTTTTTCTTCCTTCATGGGATGCAGAAATATCGAGGAACACTAGCTCATCTGCTCCCTCTTTGTCGTAGAACTTCGCCAGTTCAACAGGATCTCCAGCATCACGGAGCCCCAAAAATTGAATGCCCTTCACGACCCTGCCGTCTTTGACATCAAGGCACGGAATAATGCGTTTTGTGATCATGCCCGCTCCACCTCTTCCAGCGCTTCCGCCAGGTCAAACTGATTTGTATAGAGCGCTTTTCCGACGATTGCTCCTTTAACGCCATTTGCCGCGAAAGCTGCTAAAATAACAAGGTCATTCAGCGAACTGACTCCTCCGGATGCGATCACTTCTTTGCCTGTCGCTTTTGCCATTTCACACACAGCATCCACATTCGGTCCGGAAAGCATGCCGTCTGTTGCAATATCTGTGAAAATAAACGTTTCTGCACCGGCTGCAGCAAGTTCCACTCCAAGCTCAGTCGCTTTAACGGTCGAGGTTTCCACCCATCCTTCCGTTGAAACAAAACCGTCTTTCGCATCAATGCCGATGGCGATTTTCTCTCCGTACTTGGAGAGCATTTTTTTCACAAATTCAGGATTTGAGATAGCGGAACTGCCCAGAATGACGCGGGAGACACCATTTGAAAGGTAATAGTCCACATCTTCTTCAGAGCGGATGCCACCGCCTATCTGCACCTTCACATCAAGCTTTCGTGCAACTTCAATCACATGATTGTCATTCACGCGCCTGCCTGCTTTTGCACCGTCAAGGTCCACCATGTGAATCCACTCGGCTCCTTTTTCAGCAAATACTTTCGCCATTTCAAAAGGAGAATCGCCGTACACCGTTTCTTTTGCGTAATCTCCCTGTATGAGACGGACACATTTGCCGCCCCTCATATCAATGGCGGGATAGATGATAAATTCACTCATGGTTTCACCTTCTCTTCCACAATAGTAACAAAGTTTCTCAGAATGCCGATTCCTGTATGACTGCTCTTTTCAGGGTGGAACTGTGTTCCGAAGACATTTCCTTCTCCTACAACTGCCGGTACTTCCACACCGTAATCTGCGGCTGCGATCACTGTGGCATCAGCTTCTGCTTTTACGTAGTAGGAGTGGACAAAATAGGAATACCCTTCCTTAATCCCGTCCAGCAGGTCACTCTCTCTGTTCAGACGAAGCCTGTTCCAGCCCATGTGAGGAACCTTGAGCTGTTCTCTTTTCATGACACCTACCGGAAAATGAACGACGGTCCCCTTCAAAAGGGAAAGTCCCCCTGTGAGGCCGTTTTCCTCGCTTGAATCAAACAGCAGCTGCATGCCAAGGCAAATGCCGAGCAGCGGTTTCTCTGCACGTGCAGCCTTTTGTATGTATGCTGCCAAACCTGTTTCGTTTAAAATGGCCATTGCGTCTTTGAATGACCCCACTCCCGGAAGAATAAGTCCGGACGCCCGGTCAAGCTCTTCAGGGCTGTCAGAAATGAAATAGGAAACATTCAGGCGTTCAAGCGCCTTGCTGACGCTGTAGAGGTTTCCCATGCCATAATCTATAATCCCAATCATTTACAACATTCCCTTCGTCGACGGCACTCCTTTGATCCGCGGATCAATCGATGATGCTTCATCAAGCGCTCTTCCCAGTGCCTTAAACACAGCTTCAATCATGTGGTGGGTGTTGCGGCCGTAATGAACGATGACGTGAAGATTGATCCTTGCTTCAAGAGCGAACTTCCATAGGAATTCATGAACAAGCTCTGTATCAAAATTGCCGACTGTCGGACTCGGGAACTCTCCCTTCAGCTCAAAGTGAGGACGGTTGCTGAGATCCACTACAACTTGTGCAAGTGCTTCATCCATCGGCACCATTGCCTGACCGTAGCGTTTAATGCCTCTTTTGTCGCCAAGAGCTTCTCTGAAGGCCTGTCCAAGACAGATGCCGATGTCTTCTGTTGTGTGGTGGCCGTCAATTTCCGTGTCGCCGTTAGCTGCAACGGTCAAATTAAACTGGCCGTGTTTTGTAAAAAGATCCAGCATGTGCGTCATAAACGGCACGCCTGTATTGAGTTCTGAGATTCCTTCTCCATCTATGGCAAGAGAAAGGGAAATATCGGTTTCATTTGTCGTTCTTTGCAGACTTGCTGTTCGTTCCATTTTGACATCCTCCTATTTTAAGCGCTCCTCAATGGCGCGTGCATGTGCTTCAAGACCTTCAAGACGGGCAAAGGCCGCAATCTTTTCCGCTGACTGCGCAAAAGCTTTTTCACTATATGAAATGATGCTCGTTTTCTTGATAAAATCATCGACAGAAAGCGGACTTGAGAACCGTGCCGTACCGTTAGTAGGCAGCACGTGATTCGGGCCTGCGAAATAATCGCCGACGGGCTCAGAGCTGTATCTTCCAAGGAAAATCGCTCCCGCATGTCGGATGCTTCCAACCAGCTCCATCGGATTTTCTGTCAGAATTTCAAGATGCTCAGGAGCCAGTTCGTTCACAGCCTCTACAGCTTCATCAAGAGAATCCGCGACATAGATACAACCGTAATTTTCAATTGAAGGAGACGCGATTTCTCTGCGCGGCAGCGTCTCAAGCTGCTTCTCAACCTCTGAAGAAACGGCTTCTGCAAGCTCCATTGAATCTGTCACAAGCACACTTGATGCAAGGGCATCGTGCTCTGCCTGTGATAAAAGATCTGCCGCAACTTCACCCGGAACAGCGGTTTTGTCGGCAAGAACCACAATTTCGCTCGGACCCGCGATCATATCTATCGCGACATCTCCAAATACTTCTCTTTTTGCCAGAGCCACATAGATGTTTCCGGGCCCTGTTATTTTATCGACCGGTCTGATGGTTTCTGTGCCGTATGCAAGGGCTGCAATCGCCTGCGCTCCGCCGGCCTTGTAGATTTCCTCTACGCCAAGCTCTTTTGCGGCGACGAGGACGCCTGCAGGCAATGCGCCTTCTTTATTCGGCGGGGATACGAGAACAATCCGCTTTACACCTGCTGCCTGAGCCGGAATGACGTTCATCAGAACAGAAGAAGGATAGGCAGCCGTGCCTCCCGGTACATAAACACCCGCCGCATCAAGAGGCGTTATTTTCTGCCCGAGCATCGTCCCGTCCTCTTTATACGTCATCCACGACTCGCGCTTTTGCTTTTCGTGAAATGAACGGATATTTGCAGCCGCTTCGCGGATAATGTCTGCCGTTTCCTGATCTAATTCCTGATAGGCAGCCTGAGTTTCAGCTTCCGTTACCTTTAGATCAGATAGCGTCACGCCGTCAAATTTTTCCGTAAAAGCAAACAGGGCTGCATCCCCCTTTTGCTTCACTTCTTCAATGATTGATTTTACCGCGTCCCGCTGGGTTTCTGTCCCTGAATCAATGGATCGTTTTAAAGATGCGGACGCGTCTGTCAGCCGCTCGATTCTCATAGTGCGTCCCCCTCTACAACAGCTGAAAGACGGCTTACAAGCTCGTCAATCTGTTCATCCTTCATTCTGTAGCTTACAGGGTTTACAATCAGCCTTGAGGTAATATTGCAGATTTTCTCAAGCTCCACAAGACCGTTTTCCTTAAGCGTGCGTCCTGTTGAAACAATATCGACAATCCTGTCGGCAAGCCCGATTAAAGGCGCAAGCTCAATTGATCCGTTTAGCTTAATAATTTCAACCTGTTCTCCCTGCTCCCTGAAATAAGAGGAAGCTACACCCGGATACTTCGTGGCCACTTTGGGAGCCACTGCACCTGTGCCGCTGCCCCCCGGCAGACCGGCTACAGCCAAGTAGCATTCGCTGATTTTCAGATCAAGCACTTCGTACACATCCCGCTCTTCCTCAAGCATCACGTCTTTACCGGCAATCCCGATATCCGCAACCCCGTGCTCCACATATGTGGCAACATCCATAGGCTTAGCTAGGATAAACCTCATCTTTTCAGCCGGTACCTCAAGAATGAGTTTACGTGATTCATCAAATTCAGGCGGCAGCTTGTACCCTGCTTTTCTGAGCAGGTCAGCCGCTTCGTCAAAAATTCTTCCCTTCGGCATGGCAATTGTCAGCATGTTACTCATCCTGCTCTCCCTTTCTTGATCCGATAAAAAAACTCACGTCCGTAAACTGTTTCGTATAGGAGTCAACATCATTGACACCCGTAATATCCTGCATCGTCACACGTTTGCCCTGTCCGCGGAGATTTGCAGCCTGTTTAATGGCTTCTGCTCTTCTCTCCCCGCTGTAAAGGATACAGTAAATGTCAGGCTGTTTGTCTTCTTCACCAAGCGATTCAATGAGCCTGTCGAGCCTGATGCCGAATCCTGTTGCAGGGGCCGGGGTGTTAAAGCGTTCAAGCAGCTTGTTGTACCGTCCGCCGCTGCCGACAGGAAACCCGATGTTACCTGCGTACACTTCAAACAGAATGCCTGTGTAATAGCTCATGTGGCTGACAATATTCAAGTCAAGCTTCACATATTCGGCTGCTCCAAAATCCTTGAGGTGCAGCCACAGCTTTTCAAGCTCCGCAGCCGCTTCTATTGCTTCTTTGCTTGAAGCAAGTTCAGACGCAAGTGCGAGTTTATCCTCGCCGCCTCTAAGCTGCAGGAGCTGAAGCAATCTGCCTTTATCAATGGAAGACAGAGGCAATCCCTTCACATGTTCTCTATATCCCACGTAGTTCTTTTCGTAAAGAAAACGGCGAAGTACATCTGCCCGCTCCTGATTCCCGAGAATCTCCTTGAAAAGGGCATCCGCAAAGCCGATGTGGCCGATTGCAACCTTGAAATTACACAGGCCGGCCTCTTTCAGAACGGCAATCATAAGGGCAATTACTTCCGCATCACCGCTTGTCGTTGCATCTCCAATGAGTTCCGTTCCGATTTGCTCAAACTCTGCCGGACGCCCTCCCTCACGCTGCTGTGCGCGGAAGACGTTCGCATCATACGCCAGGCGCAGCGGGTAATCATCCTGATAAAAACGGGATGCTGCCACACGTGCAATAGGCGCGGTCATATCCGGCCGAAGGACGAGCGTGTGTCCCTGCTGATCGAGAAGTTTAAATAGCTTGCCTTCTGAAATGGCGGATTGAACACCGACAGTATCGTAAAATTCAAGTGTTGGCGTTTCAATAAACTGAAATCCCCATTTCCCGATCGCATCGGTCATCCGTTCCCTGACCTGTTTTTTTGTATTATAAAGCGATGGCAGTGTATCTCTCATGCCAAGCGGTTTTTCAAACATAAACATCTTCTGCTGCACCTCTTTCACGAAAAGTTCCGAATCCTTTAGTTCGCTAATATAGTAACATGCTACCAAAATAAAGTTGGGTTCGCAAGTCATAATGTTTCTTTCTTATTCTTTCTGTTTGGTTGATTTTCCTTTTTAAAAAAGTTTTTAAACAAACGTTTGATTAGGTTTGAGTGGTTGAAATGCGGGTATATAGATAGTAATATTTCCCCCAATGATCATAGAAAACCGGCCTGGATGTTGAGGGCCGGTTCTTTTTTTGCTTAGAGTATATTTCGGGATTGCAGCTGTACACGTTCCTTTCCGCTCCAGAAACTTGCTTTCCGCGGGGAGTGCCTGAAGCTTCCTCGCTGCGCTTGCGGGATCTTCAGAGCCCTCTTCATCCCGCAGGAGTCAAGTTTCTTCCGCTGCAGTCCACTTATATCCAACTTCTCTCACAATAAATCCTCTCACTTCACTTACATCCGAAAACTTTTTCTTGCAATTCAAAAAGACTATAAAAAAACACCGGCCGCAGCCAGTGTCATTGTTTTTCGCGGAGCGGATCTTTTTGATTCCGTTCTGCCATTTGTTCTTTTGTGTAAATGATTCTCATCGGGTTGCCTCCGGCGAATGCTCCGGCGGGTACGTCCTTGTGGACAAGGGTGCCGGCAGAGACGATGGCGCCGTCGCCAATTTCTACTCCCGGGAGAACGGTGGAGTTTGCGCCGATCATGACTTCGTCGCCGATCACGATGTCCCCAAGCCTGTACTCGCGGATTAAGTATTCGTGGGCAAGCAGCGTGGTATTGTAGCCGATGACCGTATTTCTGCCGACTTTGATTTTTTCCGGAAACATGACATCAAGCATCACCATCAGGGCAAAGGATGTCTGCTCGCCGACCTTCATTCCGAGAAGTCTGCGGTACATCCAGTTTTTCATGGATAGAAACGGCGTGTAGCGCGCAAGCTGGATGACGGTGAAATTGCGGACAACCTTCCAGAATGGAACGGTTTTGTAAACATGCCAAAGTGAGTTCGGGCCTTTAACAGGGTATCTCGTCGTTCTTCTCAAGAGTTATTCCTCTCCAAGCACACTTAACAGATCGCTCATCTTGTTAAGCATGTAGTCCGGCTGAAAGCCTTCCAGATACGCTGCTCCCTTGATGGTCCATGCTACACCGGCTGTCTTGGTGCCTGCTGCTTTTCCAGCATCAATATCATGGTAGTTATCCCCGACCATAATCGCCTCAACTGGTGAAGCATTCAGTTTTTCAAGAGCGAGCAGGACGGGTTCTGGATGAGGCTTAGCATTTTTCACATCATCAAGCGTGACGACCGTTTCAAAGAACTTGCCGAGTCCGGTCAGCTCAAGGCCCATATTGACGGTATTCCGGATTTTCGTTGTCACGATGCCGAGCTTGAAGCCTTTTTCATGCAGCGCCTGAACCGTTTCATACACCGTTTCAAACTGAGTGACAAGCTTGTCATGATTATCATGGTTAAACGTGCGGTATGTGCTGATCATTTCATCAACTCGCATTGGATCCATTTTCACAAATGTCTCATGAAGAGTCGGCCCGAGAAACGGCAGAACATCGTCTCTTCCGTACTGATTTGGATAATAGAGGTTGAGCGTATGAAGAAATGATTCAATAATTAAGTCATTTGTGTTGATCAATGTTCCGTCCAGATCAAACAATACGGTGTTAATTTTCATAAGTTGCTTCCTTTCTGCTTGTATGTTCAAATCTGTCCCAGATCGCCCCGACTGCCATTGTCAGCAGAACGGCTGTAACAATCCTGATAATCAAAAGCGGCAGCACAGGAATGCCGAGCGGAACAAAGATCAGCGTATCCTCAACAACGGCATGGCAGGACACGAGAAAAATAAAGGCAAGCGTCAAGTCCCTGTAGCTGACCCCGTCCTCTTCCACCGCCTTGATCATAACCCCGGCACCGTATGCGAGGCCAATCGTTAAACCCGCAACCATCGTCATAGAGGTATTTTCCTTCATGCCGAGCATTCTTGTTACAGGGGCAATCCATCTTGAAAAGACTGTCAGGAAACCTTTGTCCTTCAAATACTGAATAATGATCATAAGCGGAATGACGATAAGCGCCAGCTGTACGATGCCAAGACCTGCTTTTTGAACAGCGCTTAAGCCAATCTCCAAATAGCCTTCCGGAGCAGCCGCCTGCTTGGGAATAAACCCGTACTGAGCCGTCTCCGCTCCGCCCTTCCACAGGAGATTGATCATAATCGCCGAGCTGACAGCAAGACCGATTCTGACAAGCAGAATCACCCAGATCTTGATGCCGACTTTTGCAGCCACCGTGGATTCAATAATCAAATTATGTGAAAAAGAAAGCATAACCGCTAAAATAAATACTTCTTTAACTGATAAATCAAGCGTTAAAATCGCAGCAATTCCCGCATACAGATTCAGCATATTGCCAAGCACAAGCGGAATGGCCGCTTCCCCTGAAAGCCCGAAGATTCCCATGACCGGCTGAATCAGCTTAATCAGCCATGGCAGAACCGGTGTGTGCTGAAGCAGGCTGACGATCAGCGTAACGGGAAAAATCACCTTTCCAAGCGTCCAAGTTGTCTGAAGCCCTGCCTGAAATCCCTTTTTTAAGCTAGTAATCAGAAACATCCCCTTATTCAGCTGATTCTAAATAGCGTTCCTTTGAATAGCCTTTGACTCTTCTGAAAATCAAAATGGCAACCGCAACGGCAATCAAACCTAGTGAAATGACCTGGGCGATGCGGAGTGACTCCGTCAGCATCAGGCTGTCCGTCCGCATGCCTTCGATAAAATAACGTCCGATTGAATACCAGATGATATAGGTGAGAAACAGCTCGCCGCGGCGCAGATTCGCTTTTCTGAGAAGCATCAAAACGGCGAATCCGGCAAAGTTCCACAGTGATTCATACAGGAACGTCGGGTGATAGTAAGTCCCGTCAATATACATCTGATTAATAATAAACTCCGGCAAATATAACCCTTCAAGGAACTGGCGGGTAACCTCGCCTCCGTGTGCTTCCTGGTTGATGAAATTACCCCATCTGCCGATTGCCTGACCTAAGATGATGCTCGGCGCGCCAATATCGGCAAGCTTCCAGAAGGAGATTTTTTTCACTTTGGCAAAAATAAAGCCCGTCACAAATGCTCCGATCAGACCGCCGTGGATCGCAAGGCCGCCGTTCCAGATCTTCACGATGTCTCCCGGATTCTGAGAGTAATAGTCCCATTGAAAAATCACGTAGTAAATCCGCGCGCAAATAATCGCAATCGGAATGGCAAATAAGACAAGATCAACAAATGTATCCTTATGAAGCCCTCTTCTCTCGCTCTCGCGCACCGCAAGCCACAAGCCGAGCAGCGCCCCGACTCCAATGATCAGGCCGTACCAATGCACCTGAATAGGTCCAAGCTCCAGAAACACCGGATCAATCGGCGTAAAATTCTCCTCCATGCTTTCTTCCCCCTATAGATGATTATGCGTCATCGTGCTCTGTATCCGTTATGACATCCGTTAATTTATTTGTAAACTGTTCGGCAGCATTCAAACCCATGCGCTTCAGCCTGAAGTTCATCGCGGCCACTTCAATGATAACGGCAAGGTTTCTTCCGGGACGGACAGGAACTGTCAGCTTTGGAACATCCGTATCAATGATTTTCATTTTTTCTTCATCAAGACCAAGTCGGTCGTATTGCTTTTTCGGATCCCAGATTTCAAGATCGATGATGAGGGTAATCCGTTTATAGCTGCGGACTGCGCCTGCTCCGAAAAGCGTCATGACGTTAATGATGCCAAGACCGCGGATCTCAAGCAGATGCTCAATCAAGTCAGGTGCATTCCCGATCAGCGTATCCTGATCCTCCTGGCGTATTTCTACACAGTCATCTGCAACCAGGCGATGGCCGCGCTTCACAAGTTCAAGAGCGGTTTCACTTTTCCCCACGCCGCTTTTTCCGACAATCAGGACACCGACTCCGTACACGTCAACCAAAACACCGTGCACAGCCGTTGTCGGCGCAAGCTTCCCTTCAAGGAAATTCGTCAAATGACTTGATAGGCGTGTTGTTTTTAACGGGGAACGAAGAACGGGCACCGATTTCTCCTCAGATGCATCTGTCAGTTCTTTTGGAATCTCCATCTCCCGTGAGACAATAATAGCCGGAGTAGAGTCCGTGCAGAGCTGATCCATGCGTTTCACTTTTTCCTCGTCCGTCAGCTTCTGAAAAAATGTCAATTCTGTTTTTCCGAGTATTTGGACGCGCTCTTTCGGATAGTATGTAAAAAATCCTGCCATTTCCAAACCCGGGCGGGACAGGTCACTCGTCGTAATCGGCCGGTTAACACCTTCTTCACCGCTGATGAGCTCTAAATGGAACTTTTCTATTAAATCTTTCGTGCGAACTTTCGCCATGCAAGTTCCTCCTTTTTTTCTAAAAATAGAACGTATTTTATGCGCACAAATCCATTGCCTGACTGGCGCGGAATCAAGATCCCGACTCTTGCATTCATGCATTTTTACTGATTAAGTAAGAGAACTAAAATCCCTTCTTATTTTAGCACTTTTGCCTTTTAAACGGAAACCGGGATTCCCCGGACTCCAACTTTTTATAAGAGGGCGGGGACAAACACCGCTACTCTACCATACCGAACGCCATATATTACTAGAGAAAAGATTTTTACTAGGAGGACTGCACGTGAAAATAGCCATTGATGCCGGACACGGCTACACTACTCCCGGAAAACGGACTGTAGACGGGACGCGAGAATACGAATTCAACCGTGCTGTGGCAAATGAAATGAGAACTCTCCTTGCGGGTTATGAAAATGTCACGGTTTTGTTTACCCATTCAGACGCACGTGACGTCCCGCTGCAGGAAAGAACGGACAAAGCCAATACAGAACTTGCGGATGTATTTGTTTCGATCCATGCGAATGCATTCGGAAGCGGCACCGCTTGGAACGACGTAAAAGGAATTGAGACATATGTACATGATTCAAGGCCGCAGCAGGCACTCGCACTTGCAAATGCCGTTCAAAAAGAGCTGATTGAAAAAACGAAGCGGACAGACCGCGGAGTCAAAGCAGCAAACTTCCATGTTCTACGCGAAACAAAGATGACGGCTATCTTGATTGAATGCGGATTCATGACCAATCAGGAGGAAGCTCAGGCACTGAAGTCTGCGGCATACCGGAAACTCTGCGCGGAAGCCATCACAGAAGCTCTTGCCGCCTTTTACAAGCTGAAGAAAAAAGCGCCGCCTGCTCCTCCTCCCGCACCTGGCAAGCTTTACAAAGTTCAGGTTGGGGCTTTTGCAGATAAGGCTAATGCAGATGCTCTGGCAAATGAACTTAGAAGAAAGGGATACAGCGTCATTGTGCTGGCTGAATAGCCAAACCGATAGAGACAGCCGCACAGGCTGTCTCTATTCTTTTAATTCAAGCAGGAAGCGCTCTTTTGGAAGCTTCTTTTTGGAGCGGAATTTATTCAAATAAGGAGAATACGTATCAACTTGAATCTGATTTTGATCCGGTTTAAAAAAGAGCAGTCTCATAAATCCGTTGCCGCCGTGCTTTTCCGTCTGATAATTGGCAAGCATCTGAAAGACCCTCTGCTCAGGCGATAACCGGCTTTCAAGGAACCCGGTTCCGTAGTAGTGTCCTGATAAAACAAGCTGGACATTTTTGTTCTTTAAAACCACTTTCTGATAGAGTTCCTCCCCGGCCGGACTGCGTTCACTTTTAAAGTTCAAGTAATCATGAAAGGCAAGGATTGCTTTGTGGCCGCGGTATTCCCTGAGTACTTTGTTCAGCCATTTAATCGCTCCGCGGTTTAACTCAAAGCCCATATAAATCATAATATAGGGCTGATTCTGTATGGTCAGCAGATCGTAGTGGCCGCGGTTATTTTCAAACGAGCCCCCGTAAAAAGGCTGCCTGATAAACCGGTGATAGCCGAAATTGTCTGTAAACACCCGGTACGGATCATCTCCGTGAACCAGGTCATGGTTTCCTGCCAGAACACCATAGGGAATACGGGTCATATCAAGCATCTTCATGATCTGATCAGTCCGTTCCCACTGCACCTCATCGTTCGGTTCGTTCACAAGATCGCCTGTATGGAAAACATACTTAATATTGTATTGATCCCTGTTTTCAATAATCCATTGAATTTGCTTGATCATGATTTCAGGGTAGGTTTTTGCATAATACTGTGTATCCGTAAGCCAGACAACCGTCTCATCTCCTTCTTCAAAAGAAATGGCTGCATACGCCGGCCCGGCTGATAGAGAACTAAATAGAAGCATAACGGCAAAACAGATTTTTTTCATGACATTCACCCATTAATAGCGTGCCCACAAGCGTTCTCCTTATGTTGACGGATTTACATTTGCCCCCATTGGTCTATACTAGAGATGGAAAAACAGGAGAAGGAGACAGATCTATGCTAAAAGATTTTAAAAAGTTCGCCATAAAAGGCAACGTCATTGATCTTGCTGTCGGGGTCATCATCGGTACAGCATTCGGCAAAATTGTTACATCCCTTGTCAATGACATCGTGATGCCGCTGATCGGGATTCTTATTGGAGGAGTAAACTTTTCCGGACTCGACTATGCCTTTGGAAAAGCAATCGTAAAATACGGTGCTTTTATTCAAACCATCATCGATTTCTTCATCATTGCGTTTTCTGTGTTCTTATTTGTCCGCTTTTTTGAGCGATTTAAAACAAAGGATGAGCAAAAGCCTGTCCCGACTCTTACGAATGAGGAAAAGCTCCTGACAGAAATTCGCGACCTACTTAAAACTCAGCAGGAAAGAGAGCATTAAAAAAGGCGGACAAATGTCCGCCTTTTCTATTTCTTCTTACTTTCCTTAAGGGGTTCTACAACCCCTTTTTGAATCAGCAGGTGAAGCAGGGAAATTACGATTGAAGCAAGCACCGCGGTGCCAAAACCGTCAATGTTAAATGAGTCCCCCATAATCCCCTGCGCAATCATCAGTGTGATGGCATTGATGACAAACAGGAACAGACCGAGAGTAAGGACCGTAACAGGAAGTGTAAGCAGGATCAAAAAGGGCTTCACTAAAATGTTTAAGACGGAAATGAGCAAGCTTGCTAAAATCGCAGCACCCACGCCGCTAATATGAAAAGATTCAAAATATCCCGATACAACAATTAATATTAATGCATTGACCAGGATACTGACTGCCCATCTAATCATGGCTATCTGACATCTCCTTCATTCGGCACAAGGAAGACCATCGCTACATAGATAAGGCCAAACGGGAAGAAAGCTGTTGTAAGCAGGAGAATCACAAATAAAATCCGCAAAAGAGTTGCATCGATGCCGACATAATCCGAAAGTCCGCCAAGCACCCCGCTGATCATTTTCTTCGATTGCGATCTGTACAATTTTTTCTTCATAGTGGATTACCTCTCTTTCAGCGTAATGGAACCAGTTTTTGAATCTGCAATCAGATTCATAACCGGTCCTGCCTGTGCAACTGATTTAAAACGCAGTTCTTTCTGCATGGATTCATTCTTTTCATAGAGCACTTCAAGATCCGGAAGATCAGCAGAAACAGATCCAAGATTTGATTTCAGTTCGCCGTTAATGGCTGTCTGGACGGGAAGAAGAACTTCCACGTTCCCAGTCGCGGTTTTGGCATAAAGCGTGCGGCATGTTTGCTCTTCAAGCTTCAGCACCATGTTGCCGTTAAAGCTCTGGACATCAAGCCTATCTGATTTCCCTTCAAATTGAATCATGCCGTGGATCGTTTCCGCTTCTGTATGAGCAGTTTCAATTCCGGCAAGTCTGATCTGGCCGTTTGCCGTTTCAGCTTCAAGCTTTTCTCCCTTGAATGAATAAAGGGAGATGAGACCGTTGGCTGTTTTAGTGCGGAAATCTTTTATCTTTAAATTTTCCCCTCGTATCGGACCGCTAAACAGCTTAATTTTTACAAGCTCATATTGCTGTTCCGGTAAATAAAGAGTCATGCTGACTTTGACGGTTTTCTTTTCTGTATAAAAACGGAATGCGCCATCATCAAGGCTGCAGTTCGTATTTTGGACAAAGATTTCCTTCGCCTGTTCGGCACTTTCAGCTCTGTAGACTTTGATATCACATTCTGCCCGGACGTCCTGCTGCGGCCATGACTGCAGCGTGACACTTCCGTTTAAAATCTGAATGTCCAAATCACGGATATCCGCATTTTCGTAGTGATACACATGCTGAACACTGACCGAATGGCCAAAGTTCAAATCAAGATCCATCTCTTTCACCTTTTTAACGGCGGAATCGATATCGAGTTCTTTGACTTTTTTCACAGCTGTATCAATAAACAAGGCAAGTTTTGACGACAGGGCATAGGACGGCGCAGCTTTTTCTTTTTCAACAAACGGCCCGTTAAACCCTGCATGATCGGCCATAGATGCCGTCTCTTTTTGGGCATATTCTGATTCAAGACCTTCAATGAGAGTTAACGCTTCGCTTGCTGAAAGCTTTCCCTGCTCAACCAATTCCAAGATGCGTTTCTTCTGATCCTTCACAATTCCTTCCCCCTAATTATGTAATGGCAAAGCCTTGAGTCATCTCAAAGCTTATACGGTTTTCAATATTTTAATTCCCTGCACAATGTTGTAAACAAACACCGCAATGTTGACAACCCCAATCAGAATGAACCCGAAAATCACAATCCCGACCGCCAGTGCCTCAGGAGAACCTGCAAGACCTGCAAACAGCATCATGAAAAACGGCAGAATCAATGTTAAAAGCGGAACCAAATGAGAAAACAGTGACTTTTTGGCATGCTGCTTCACATCGCGCTCATCTGCAATAAAGTACACGATGATCGGAAATAAAAACGGGGCAAAAAAGATACTGAAATAACAAAGTGAGGATAAGAGTTTATTTGTGTTCAATTCATGTCAGCTCCTTATAACAAGTATACGACTGAGTGAAAGATAAGTTTCATTCTTTTTTTGGGCTGAAGGCAGAAAAGCATATACCGCAGGTCATTTCAGGGGCGAGTTGAGTGGGTTTGGATGGGGAAAATGGTTGCAAACTCGGAGATGAGTGCTGTCAAAACGGAAAAACTGTGGTTTGATGGTTCTTATCCAGGGGATAAGTGCCACCAAAGCGGAAGATCTATGGCTTGATGGTTCCTATCCCGGAGATAAGTGCAACCAAGATGAAAAATCCACCCCTTGATTGTTCCTATCTCCGAGATAAGTGCCACCAAGACGGAAATTCCACCCCTTGATGGTTCCTATCTCCGAGATAAGTGCCACCAAGATAGAAAATCCACTGCTTGATGGTTCCTATCCCGGAGATAAGTGCCACCAAAGTGGAAAATCTATGGCTTGATGGTTCCTATCTCCGAGATAAGTGCCTCCAAGATAAAAAATCCACCGCTTGATGGTTCCTATCTCCGAGATAAGTGCCTCCAAGACGGAAATTCCACCGCTTGATGGTTCCATCCTATAGTGTTTTGTGTCATCAAGCCGACTGCAAAAAGAAACAATCCCCAAATAAAAAAAACAGCCCCCGCCTTATTAGGCTAGGGGCTGGGTCTGTTATGCTTTCGCAACCGCTTCTTTTTCTTTTAATGCTTTTTTCATCCGTTCGCGGTCACGTTCGAGGATTGGTTTTAAGTATTTGCCTGTATATGAGCCTTTTACTTTTACTACTTCTTCCGGTGTACCTGAAGCGACGATCTGGCCTCCGTGGTCTCCGCCTTCAGGGCCGAGGTCGATGAGATAATCCGCTGCCTTGATGACATCCAGATTATGTTCAATGACAAGCACGGTATCTCCATTTTCAACGAGACGCTGAAGGACTTTCAAAAGTCTTGAAATGTCGTCTACATGAAGACCTGTTGTCGGCTCATCAAGAATATAAAGAGAGCGTCCTGTTGAGCGGCGGTGCAGCTCAGAAGCAAGCTTCACGCGCTGCGCTTCTCCTCCGGACAGAGTGGTTGCCGGCTGTCCGAGTGTGATGTAGCCAAGTCCAACATCGTAAATGGTTTGTAGCTTCCGCTTGATTTTCGGGATATTTTCGAAGAAGGATACTGCGTCCTCAACCGTCATTTCAAGAATATCCGCAATGTTTTTGTCTTTGTACTTCACTTCAAGTGTTTCGCGGTTGTAGCGTTTTCCGTGGCACACTTCGCACGGTACATACACATCAGGAAGGAAGTGCATCTCGATTTTAATTATTCCGTCACCGCGGCACGCTTCGCAGCGTCCGCCTTTAACGTTAAAGCTGAAACGCCCTTTTTTGTAGCCGCGCACTTTTGCTTCATTTGTTGTAGCAAACACATCACGGATGTCGTCAAACACTCCCGTATATGTGGCAGGATTTGACCTCGGCGTGCGTCCAATTGGAGACTGGTCGATGTCAATGACCTTATCAAGCTCTTCAATTCCTTTGATTTCCTTATGCTCACCGGGCTTCGTTTTGGCGCCGTTCAGTTTTTGGGCAAGGGACTTGTGGAGAATTTCATTCACAAGTGTACTCTTTCCCGAACCGGAAACGCCTGTTACGGCCACAAATGTTCCAAGAGGAAATTTTGTTGAGACGTTCTTCAGGTTGTTTTCGCTTGCTCCTTTAATCTCAATAAATCTTCCGTCAGGTTTGCGGCGCTCGACCGGCAAAGGAATGAATTTTTTGCCCGACAGATATTGTCCGGTCAAAGAATTCTTGTCATTCATGACGTACTCAGGCGTGCCTTCGGAAATGATCTGCCCGCCATGTACTCCTGCGCCCGGTCCTATATCAATCAAGTAATCCGCTGCAATCATCGTATCTTCATCATGCTCGACGACAATGAGCGTATTTCCAATATCCCTCATGCTTTGAAGTGTCTGAATCAGCCTGTCATTATCCCGCTGATGAAGACCGATTGACGGCTCATCCAGAATGTACAGGACTCCTGTCAGCCTGGAGCCGATTTGCGTGGCAAGTCTGATCCGCTGGGCTTCACCGCCGGAAAGAGTACCGGCAGCGCGGCTGAGCGACAGATAGTCCAGTCCGACATTGTTCAGGAATCCAAGCCGCTCCTCGAGTTCCCTGAGGATCAGTCTTGCAATCTGCATTTCTTTTTCCGTTAAATTCAGGCTTTCAAAGAAAGCGATGGCTTCATGGACAGAAAGAGCTGTGACCTTTCCGATATGATTCCCGTCAACAAGCACGGCAAGACTCTCTTTTTTAAGCCTGTGTCCTTTACATTTAGGACATGCCTGCTGAGCCATGTATTTCTCCATCTGCTCGCGGATGTAATCAGAGCTTGTCTCTTTATAGCGGCGTTCCACATTCCGGATAACCCCTTCAAACTGAATGTAGTTTTCGCGCACCTGACCAAAGTCATTTTCATAGCGGAAGTAGATTTCATCACTGCCGCTGCCGTAGAGAACTTTATCTAATAGATGTGCCGGAATATCCCTGACCGGAATATCCATCGGAACACCGTAGTGATTGCACACTGCTTCAAGCAGCTGCGGGTAGTACTGCGAACTTGTCGGCTCCCACGGTGCGAGCGCATGCTGTTTTAAAGAAAGGTCTTTATTCGGCATGACAAGATCAACATCCACCTCTAGCTTTGTGCCAAGTCCGTCGCATTCATTGCAGGCGCCGAACGGGCTGTTGAACGAAAACATTCTCGGCTCAAGCTCGCCGATTGAGAAACCGCAGATCGGACAGGCGTGATGTTCGCTGAACAACAGCTCCTCCTCACCGATGATGTCAATGACAACCCTGCCCTCCCCAAGGCTGAGGGCTGATTCAAGAGAATCAGCTAAACGGGCTGAAATTCCCTCTTTTATCACAATCCGGTCAATCACAACTTCAATCGTGTGCTTTTTGTTTTTCTCAAGGCTGATCTCATCGCCGACTTCCATCATTTCCCCGTCGACACGGACGCGAACGTAGCCCTGCTTTTTGATGTCTTCAAACACCTTCGCATGTGTTCCTTTTCTTCCAGAGACAATTGGCGCAAGCACCTGAAGCTTTGTCCGCTCAGGATACTCAAGGATCCGGTCCACCATCTGCTCGATTGTCTGGGATGAGATTTCAATATCGTGGTTTGGACACGTTGGTCTTCCAACGCGCGCAAACAGAAGTCTCAGATAATCATAAATTTCCGTGACTGTTCCTACTGTGGAACGGGGATTCCGGCTTGTTGTTTTCTGGTCGATTGAAATGGCAGGTGACAGCCCTTCGATGGAATCAACGTCCGGTTTATCCATTTGCCCGAGAAACTGGCGGGCATAGGCAGAGAGAGATTCAACATATCTCCGCTGCCCTTCTGCATAAATCGTATCAAACGCAAGCGACGATTTTCCGGAGCCCGATAAGCCTGTCAGAACAACGAGCTTATCCCGCGGAATCGTCACATCTATGTTTTTCAAATTGTGAGCGCGCGCACCTTTCACACTAATTTTATCGAGTGCCATCTAGTTTCATCCTTCCGCTTTAAGCTCTAGTATCAGATCACGAAGCTCGGCAGCACGCTCGAAGTTGAGCCCTTTAGCCGCTTCTTTCATCTCTGATTCCATTTGCTGTATGACTTTTTCGCGCTCTTTTTTAGACAGCTTGCCGAGTTTTGGAAGAGCTGATTCCAGTTCTTCCGCATCTTCCGGGGCAATAACAGCGCGAATCGTCTCGGCAATTTTTTTCTGGATTGTCTTCGGTTCAATGCCGTGTTTTTCATTGAATGCCTTCTGTGTTTCACGGCGGCGTTTTGTTTCATTTATGGCAATTTCCATGGAATTCGTCATTTTGTCGGCATACATAATAACGTGGCCGTTTGAGTTCCGGGCAGCACGTCCAATCGTCTGAATCAGCGAGCGTTCCGATCTCAGGAAGCCCTCTTTATCCGCATCAAGGATGGCGACAAGAGACACCTCAGGGATGTCGAGTCCTTCCCTGAGAAGATTGATTCCGATAAGAACATCAAATTTCCCGAGGCGCAGCTCTCGGATAATTTCGATCCGCTCGAGCGTTTTGATTTCAGAATGCAGGTAGTTAACCTTGATTCCGATGTCTTTAAGGTAATCGGTCAGATCCTCGGACATTTTCTTCGTGAGGGTCGTAACGAGGACTCGCTCGTTGCGCTCAATTCGGGCATGAATCTCCCCGATCAGATCATCAATCTGACCCTGAATCGGCCTGACATCGATGGTCGGATCAAGAAGCCCTGTCGGACGGATGATCTGCTGCACCATTTCAGGTGTATGATCAAGCTCGTACGGTCCTGGAGTTGCAGATACAAACAGGATGTTGTTGATATGCTCTTCAAACTCGCCAAACTGAAGGGGACGGTTATCCTTGGCCGACGGGAGACGGAATCCGTGATCGACAAGCACCTGCTTTCTCGCCTGGTCCCCGTTGAACATGCCTCTGATCTGAGGAATCGTCACATGTGACTCATCGACAACAATCATAAAATCCTTCGGGAAGAAGTCGAGAAGCGTGTAAGGCGTTGAACCGGCCGGGCGGAGCGTCAGGTGCCTTGAATAGTTCTCAATCCCTGAGCAAAAGCCCATTTCCCGCATCATTTCAAGGTCGTATCTCGTACGCTGCTCAAGACGCTGCGCTTCAAGCAGCTTTCCGTTCTCATGAAGCTCTTTCAGCCGCTCTTCAAGCTCTTTTTCAATATTTCCAATCGCGACTCTCATTTTTTCCTCGCGGGTAACGAAGTGGGATGCCGGGAAGATTGAGACATGCTCACGGTCGCCGCGGATTTCACCGGTCAGTGCATCAACCTCGCGGATGCGGTCAATTTCATCCCCGAAAAATTCAACCCGGATGCACTGTTCATCTCTTGAAGCAGGGAAAATCTCCACAACATCTCCGCGCACCCTGAACGTTCCGCGCTTAAAATCAATGTCATTGCGTTCATATTGCACATCCACAAGCTTCCGGAGAAGCTGATTGCGTTCAATATCCATGCCCGTGCGCAAAGAAACGACCAGGTCGCGGTATTCTTCAGGAGAACCGAGGCCGTATATGCAGGATACACTGGCAATGATGATGACATCTTTCCGTTCAAATAACGAGGCGGTAGCGGAGTGCCTTAGTTTATCAATTTCATCATTGATGCTTGCGTCCTTTTCAATGAATGTGTCCGTCTGGGGGACATAGGCCTCCGGCTGGTAATAGTCATAGTAGCTGACAAAGTATTCGACTGCATTGTTCGGAAAGAACTCTTTAAACTCGCTGTACAGCTGTCCGGCGAGTGTTTTATTGTGGGCGATAATCAGCGTCGGCTTGTTCACTTCCTGAATGACGTTTGAAACGGTAAACGTCTTCCCGGTGCCTGTTGCCCCGAGAAGCGTCTGATGCTTCTTCCCCTCTTTAATGCCTTGGACGAGCTGTTTGATCGCCGCTGGCTGATCGCCTTCCGGCTTATAATTTGATACTAACTCAAAACGATCGCTCAACAGGAGGACCTCCATTCGTATGTAATCAGTATTCATATTTTACCATAATCGCAGAGAAAAACACTAAAAATACGAACGATAGTTCGTATTTTTCTTTCGACATTTTGGTTTGATTTTATCATTATCGCCTGAAAAAGCTATTTAAATGCTTGTGTTTCTTATTTCAATACCTTTTTAGAGGGGACGGTAAACCGGAAGGATGTTTTATACAAAGAACAAAAGCGCAAGCGCCTTGGTCAGATCCGATAGGCAGATAAGAATCCGGCGGAAAAGTCCGGGTTTTACTTTTTTGACGGATTTGTTCTGACAGAGGATCTAGGCGCTGGAGCTAGACGCCGATAACTTTGTTATGTTGGCCACAGCCTTTTATTCTTTATAATTTCCTGGTTAACAAACAAAAAACCCGCTCCCACCGGGAACAGGTTCTAATTGGTTTTTTCATTTCTCGTCCTTTTGGCCATTTTTGCTGCGTACAGGAAGCCTGCGATAACCGACACCGCGTCAAGAGCGATAAGCAGCCAGGAATCCATGTAGCCCTTTGAATAGGCTGCAGCAAGAAGGGCGATTGTCAGCACCGCTGCCACGTAGTGATTATACGTCACGCGCGCAAACAGCGTGAGAATGACAAAAGGCAGGACGAGAGCCAGAGCTGCTTTCAATAGCATTCAATCCGCCCCCGCTTATTTATCTGTAGCCGAATAGCTTTGATAGTCATTTTCCTGCAGAAGATCGATCAGCTGAATCTCTTTATGGTTTTCACTGAAATGCCTGAAGGTAAATTCGTTTTCAAACAGAACGGCATACTGGTCATTCCGGTCGCGCACAAGAAGGCTTCTTGAATCAAAGAAACGCTTTTCGAACTTGTCGTTGCCGATCCACCTTGGAATGCGGTCGCCCATTGGCACAAATTCAATTTCAACGTTGTATTCCGCTCTCATGCGGTATTCGAACACTTCATACTGAAGCTGTCCGACTGCACCGAGGATAATATCATCAGTAGAATCCTGGCGGAAGTACTGAATCGCGCCTTCCTGAACAAGCTGTTCAATTCCTTTGCGGAACTGCTTTGCTTTCATGACGTTTTTCACGCGAACTTTTTTAAACATCTCAGGCGGGAACTGCGGAAGCTCATCATATTGATAGCCATCCTTGCCGGCTGTCAGCGTGTCCCCGATCTGATAGACGTTCGGATCATAGATTCCGATGATATCGCCCGCGAACGCTTCATCAACGGTTTCTCTGTCTTTGGCCATGAAAACTTGAGTCTGATTCAGCTTCAGCGTTTTGTTCGTTCTGCTCAGCTGAACACTCATGCCTCGCTCAAATCGGCCTGAGCACACACGAAGGAATGCGATTCTGTCGCGGTGAGCCGGGTTCATGTTGGCCTGAATTTTAAAGATGTAGCCTGAAAATTCTTCTGTTTCAGGAGATATAAAGCCCTGATTTGTTCTTCTTGGCTGCGGCGGAACGGCATACTGAAGAAACACGTCAAAGAACGATTTCACCCCGAAGTTTGCCAGTGCGCTTCCGAAGAATACAGGCGTCAGTTCTCCGCGCTTCACACGGTCAGCGTCGAACTGGTTTCCGGCTTCTTCAAGCAGCTCAAGCTCATCAAGCGTTTCAAGGTACGTCGGATGGCTGCCGATTTCGCTGCCTTCCACTTCAGCTGTAGGAATGATTTCCTCCTGCTCGTTTCCTTTAAACTGAACGACTGTGTGCTGCTCGCGGTCAATGATTCCAAGGAACCGCTTGCCCATTCCAACCGGCCAGTTCATTGGATAGGATTCGATGCCGAGCACTTCTTCAATTTCAGACAGAAGCTCAAGCGGATCTTTTCCTTCACGGTCAAGTTTATTAATAAAGGTGAAAATAGGAATGCCTCTCATGCGGCAGACTTTAAACAGCTTGATCGTCTGCGGCTCAACCCCTTTAGTGGAGTCGATAATCATCACGACGCTGTCAACTGCCGTCAGTGTACGGTAGGTGTCCTCACTGAAATCTTCGTGTCCAGGAGTATCAAGGATATTAACGTGGAAGTCATGGTAAGGAAAACTCATGACACTTGATGTAACGGAAATGCCGCGTTTTTTCTCGATTTCCATCCAGTCGGAAGCGGCAAACTTGCCGGTTTTCTTCCCTTTTACTGTTCCTGCTTCGCGAATTACTTTCCCGAAGTACAGGAGCTTTTCTGTTAACGTTGTTTTACCGGCATCAGGATGGGAGATGATGGCAAACGTCCGTCTCTTTGAAATTTCATTATCTATGCTCATATATGATTACCCTCACAAAGTTTACTTCGTTTGAAATATATCACATTTAGAGCAATAGAACAATTTCAGCCTGGACTTTCTTTAAACAGGAGCTGTGAAAAAAAGAACATTGACCGCAGCCATAATGACAGCGCCTACAAGAATGAAGACCGTATCCTTCTTTTTCATAAATCTCGTCCCCTTTCCTATTTTTCAGTCATATTTGTAATCAGTTTACCAGAGAAGTATGAACAAACTATGAACAGCCGAGCTTACTTCTCTGGAAATTTGAGGATAAATGTTGTTCCCTGATTCTTTTTACTGACAATGTCAATTTCTCCGTTATGCATGAGGACAAGCTGCTTTACTATTGAGAGGCCCAGGCCGAATTCCCCGAACTGATGACCTGTGCGTGACATGTCCGCCTTGTAGAACCGCTGCCAGATGGCTTTCACTTCCTCCGGATCCATGCCAATTCCCGTGTCCTCTATAGTAATAATGGTTTCTTTATACCCCCTTTTGCCCCGAAGGCAAACGGTCCCGCTCTCTGTAAACTGAATACTGTTTTTCGTAATGTTGATGAGGATCTGGATGAGCCGGTCATAATCGGCGTAAACCTCTGCATCAGCATCTGAAGCAATATCAAGCCGGACATTTTTATCTTCTGCCTGCAGCTCTAAATGTTCTTTTATAATTTCAAAAACCTCAATCAGCTGAATCTTTTCTTTAAAAAGCTTCACCTGGTTTGAACGGATTTTTTCATAATCCAGATTTTCATTTACGAGCCTGATCAGTCTTTTCGCTTCCTGACTGACAAGCTGAAGCCCCCGCTCTTTTTCCTCTTCCTGAATCATGTTGTTTTTCAAGCCTTCAATAACACCGCTGATGGTCGTAAGCGGAGTTCTCAGCTCATGTGAGACATCCGCCATGAATTTTCTCCGGCGGTTTTCTAAACTCTCGATTTCTTCATTTGATTTTTTCAGCTGACCGGCCATGATGTTGAAATCGTTGGCCAGTTCACCAATCTCATCAATTGTAGAAGACGGGACGGAGATGTCATATTTCCCTTCCGCAATCATAGACGTTGCGTTTCGGATCCGCTGAATTCTCTTCACGTGGAGACTGGATAAAATCCAGCTGAGGAGCAGGGAGACAGAAAGGGAAATAAGGATTGTGTAAAGGAGGTACCTGTTGATTTCACTGATTGTCTCACGGGATCCTTTAATCGGAGACACAAGCAGGATTCCTCCCGAGAGCGAGCCGTTCTCTATATACGGCAGGGCAACGAGCGATACCTCCTGGTCAAACCGCTTGATTTCATGTTTGACGACAATCCGCTGGCCAGATTTCAGATTCTCCCATTCCTCGTCTGTCGGCTGAAATCTCGGGGCGTTGCCTGAGTAGGGATAAAAGATCATTCCTTTATCATCAAACAGGCTGAAGCGGATGCCGCGTGCGCTCAGAACATGCTCATATTCTCTGAGTGCCCTCTCGCCCCTGTTGTTTTTCACATCTGCGAGGATTCTGTCTCCGTACTGTTCAAGCTCCTCCACTTTGTTTTCATAAACAAAGGATTCCGCATATTGCGCAACAACCAGGCTTAAAATCATAAAGGCGATGATTAGTATGCTGATGTGGCTTAAAAACAGCTGGTAAAGATATTTAATCCTCATTCGGATCCGGCCGTTTCGTCAAATTTATAGCCAACTCCCCAGACCGTGTGGAAAAATGGACGCGCTTTCGTGCCGAGTTTTGCGCGGAGCCGCTTAATATGGACATCAACGGTCCGCTCATCTCCGTAAAACTGATAGCCCCATACCCTTTCAAGCAGCTGCTCGCGCGTAAAAACCTGACGCGGATGCTCTGCAAAATAGCAGAGCAGCTCAAATTCTTTTGGAGTAAGGTTTTCTATTTTCCCGTTATCAAGAAGAACCTCGCGTGTCTGTTTATTAATTTTAAAGTAAGTTGTTTGTAAAACATCTGTTTCTTCTTTAGGCGTCCTCGCGGCTGCGTGTCTCCTTGATACAGCTTTAATCCGTGCCATCAGCGCAAGCGGACTGAACGGCTTTGTCACATAATCGTCCGCTCCCATTTCAAGTCCGAGAACCTGATCTGATTCACTGTCTTTGGCTGTCAGCATAATGATGGGAACCGTTCCCTTTTCCTCCCTGATTTTCCGGCAGAGCGAAACCCCGTCCATCCCCGGCAGCATCCAGTCGATGATCAGCACGTCCCAGTCCTCCTGCTTATACACTTTGTAACCTTCCAGTCCATCCTTTATAAAAGAACCTTTTATGCCCTCTTTTGAAAAAAACATCTCAAGCATCTCACTGACGCTCTGATTATCTTCTATTACAAGAACCTTCATCTTTTCACCTTCCAAATGGATCACTTTCTATTCAAAGTAAAGTGAATTTCATCGTTTCGCAACTATTTTCTAAATTGTTCCCTGTTTTTTAAAACTTAGGAAACAGATTGGACACAGTTTGTTCATGTTTCCTCATTAATCTGTAAATGCCGGAACTTATGGCCTCAATTACAGGCAAAGGAGAAAACATATGAATTTTATCAAACGCGGTTTTTTAAGTGTGAAAGCACGGGCCGGAAAAAGCCTGCTGCAAGTATTTATTTTTACTGTTATTTGCGTGTTTGTTTTATCTGGCCTGTCCATTCAGTCGGCTGCTGAAAAATCAAGCGTCCTTGCAAGAGAATCTCTCGGCGGCGAAGTGACCTTGAATGTCGACATGGAGAAAATGATGGAACAGCAGCGAAGCGAAAGTACGGAGCAAGGAGGGCGGGTAAGGTTTCAGCCTGTGCCGATTCATGAAAAAGCAGCTGAAGAGCTTGCTTCTTCTTCTCAAGTAAAAGGATATAACCTCTTATCGTCAACATTCGCTGCAGCAAGCAGCTTTGAACCAATCGAAAATGAATCCTCTGACTCATCAGAAGAAAATCAGGGTCGCGGCGGAATGGGCGGAGGCGGCATGATTTCAGCGGATGTTACCTTGCAGGGAGTGATGTTTACTGACTCTGTTCAGGCCTTTTTAAACAGCGAATCTGTTTTGACTGAAGGCCGGCATCTCACAGATGCGGATATCGATAAAAATGTAGCCGTTATTGAAAAGACGCTTGCTGAGGAGAACGGGCTTGCTGTCGGAGATACACTGACGGTTAAAGGAGCAGCGAGTGAAGAAGAAACAGCATTGGAACTGGAGATTGTCGGTATTTACGAAACAACTGCCGCAAGCACTGACCTTGGCGGAAGAAATATATCCGCCATGAATCCTTATAATCAGCTTTATGTGCCTTATACGAAAGCTGCCGCGCTTAAGGGCACCGATTATGAAGGGACGATTGACCAAGCCATCTATTATATGAATGACCCTGAAGAGATTGAGCGTTTTATTTCCGATGCGCAGGAAAACAGCAGCATTGACTTTGACACGTTTAAACTGGATGCCAATGACCAGACGTACCAGCAGATGATCGGGCCAATCAATAATGTCGCCTCTTTTTCAAAAAATGTCGTCTATTTAGTGACGATTGCGGGTGCAGTCATTTTGGCGCTTATTATTATGATGTCAATACGCGAACGGAAATATGAAATGGGCGTACTGCTTGCAATCGGCGAAAAGCGATGGAAGCTCGTCGGCCAGTTTCTGTTTGAGATCCTGATTGTTGCCATTATTGCCATTGGCGTTTCCTCCGTTTCAGGCCAGGCTGTGGCGAAGCAGTTTGGAGACCAGCTGCTGTCGCAGGAGCTTTCGCAAGCTGAAGAAACTGCATCAAATCCTGCTTCGTTTGGCGGAGGGAGAGGCGGAATGGGTATGGGCGGACCACTCAGCAGTCCTGATGCTGCAGCAAGTGCTGAACCGATTGAGAAAATGGAGATCGAAGTCACAGGCAGCGACCTTGGCATGTTGTTTGGAATTGGACTTCTGATTGCAGTCATATCCGCCATTATACCGGCACTGTCAGTCTTGAGACTGCAGCCAAAAACAATCTTAACCAAACAAGATTAGGAGGAACACACTGTGACAAACTTGCTGCAATTTGAAAACGTCAGCTACTGGTATCATCATGAAAGTAAAAAGCATGTCATTTTAAATGATATTTCAATCGGCTTTAACAAAGGAAATTTTTACACAATTGTCGGTCCTTCAGGTTCAGGGAAAACGACCTTCCTTGCGCTTGCCGGTGCCCTCGATCTTCCAAAGGAAGGATCCGTGCTGTATGAAGGAAAAGCGATAAAGAAGATTGGTCTTGCGAACTTCCGGAACAAACATGTATCCATTGTTTTTCAATCCTACAATCTCCTTCCCTATATGACCGCTCTGCAAAATGTGACAACAGCCATGGAGATTACAGGATCGAAACAAAAAGACAAAAAAGCTTTTGCCATAGAGATGCTTGCGAAAGTGGGCATCTCCGAAAAGCAGGCCCGCCAGAAAGTTCTCACACTCAGCGGCGGTCAGCAGCAGCGCGTTTCCATTGCCAGAGCCCTTTCCTGCGAATCCGATCTGATTATCGCCGATGAACCGACAGGCAACCTTGATGAGGACACCGCAAAAGACATTGTCCGCCTGTTTCAGTCTCTTGCCCATGATGAAAATAAATGCATCATCGTTGTTACACATGATCCAAGCATTGCCGAGATCTCCGATGTTACGGTAAAGCTCTCTAAAAGGAGCTTTACTGTAAAGGAAAACGGGATTTTAATGAACCGTTAATGGCCGTCTTCAAATTGGCTGGTTTAAAATGTTCGCGCCTGCAGCCTTGACTTTAAATACAGGCACTTCATTTGAAAACAGTTCACTCTTTCTCCTATAATGTCAAAGAAACTTGTTTATAAAACTCAGAGGAGTGTTCTACATATGAAAGCATTATTGCTTCAAGGAAAAGGCGAATGGAAAGACATGCAGATTGGGGAAACCGAAAAGCCGTCGCCCGGCAGAGGCGAAATCCTTATCAAAGTGAAAGCAGTCGGACTGAATCCGGTTGATTATAAAACAGCAACAGGCGGCAATCCGCTTTGGAGCTATCCCCACATTCTCGGCCTTGATGCTGCAGGCATCGTGGAGGAAACAGGTGAAGGCGTGGAGCACCTGAAAATCGGAGACCGCGTCGTATATCACGGCGACCTGACGAAAAAGGGCGGATTTGCCGAGTACGCTGTGACAACTGCCCACACAGTATCCATCATTCCAGAGTCTGTCTCATTTGAAGATGCAGCAGCCCTTCCGACCGCGGGCTACACAGCCTATCAGGCTCTTTACAGAAAGCTCCGCGTCACAGAAGGCGAATCGATTCTGATCCATGGAGGCGCAGGAGGAGTAGGCGGATTTGCCATCCAGATGGCGAAACGTTCAGGTCTGACTGTCTATACAACGGCATCTGCCTCCAATCATGAGTTTGTGAAATCTCTCGGAGCAGACCATGCAATTGATTATAATGAAACAGACGTTACGGCTGAAATCATGAAGCTGACCGGCGGAAACGGGGTCGATGCTGTCCTTGATACAGTAAGCCGCCAAAACGCAACCGACTCTCTTGACTGCCTCGCCTTCAACGGACGGATTGCCTATATCGCAGGCGCACCTGATTTTACAAAAGTTAAACCATTTACCAAAGCCGTTTCGTATCATGAAATCGCTCTTGGCGCTGTTCATCAGTCCGACAACCTTGAGCAGCAAAAAGATTTAGCGGTAATGGGCGATGACATGCTGCTTCTGCTTGCAGAAAGACAGCTGAACTCCCTGCTTGAGCAGGTCATCCCGCTTGAAGAAGTGCCCCATGCACTTGTACAATTATCGGAGCGCCATGTAAAAGGAAAAATGGTTGCGAAAATTTGATAATCGGAAAGACCGGGTTTTTGAGCCCGGTCTTTCTTTTTTCTCCGGACAGGCAATATGCTCATTCCGGGTTTTGAGGATTGACCCGGGATTGCATCAGACACCATAATGGAGAGAGTGCCTATTTACAGGGTTATTATCTGAAAAGTTCAATAACGTATAGAAAATGTTCACAAAGATACGACATCTTTTTGTCAAATCTATCCGTCTATTACTTTCCAGTTCAAATACCTGTTAAGATAGTAGATAATTAGTTAAGTTAGATAAGAGTTTTGTACGTAAAATGAGCGCATGTGTCTGGTCAGATTCTGCAGGCAGCATACAGGTGCGCTTGCATGTATATTTTTTAACACTTGAAAAGGAGAATTGTGATGAAAAGTTCAGAGGTTATCGTAGAAGATTCTCTTTCTATAAAAAGCATCTTTTCCTGGAGCAATCTTAAAGCCATCGTCAAAGACGGCATCGTAAAATCAAACCTTCTCGGCATGTTCGCAGGTCTTTCTGTGGCCCTGTCCGTATATAATGCAAATTTTGTAGACAACATTTTAGTGGTGATTCTCGCCCTGCTTGGTACAGCAGCCGTTGTCGGCGGAGCAGGCGCAATCAATAACTACTATGACAGAGACATTGACTCTCTTATGCAGCGCACGATGGAAAGACCGACCGTCACAGGGTCCATTCATCCGAAGTTTGCGCTCTGGCTCGGAATTGCCCTTTCCATCAGCGGGGCAGTGTTCCTGTATCTTATTTCTCCGCTGACAGCCTTTATCGGTGTACTTGGTCTTTTTCTTTATTTAGTACCCTACACAATGTGGACGAAACGCAAAACGATTTACAACACGGAAGTGGGAAGCTTATCAGGTGCCATCGCTCCGCTGATCGGCTGGGCAGCCATCTCGCCTGACCTGTTTCATCCGGCAGCTTTCGGCCTGTTTGTTCTTATGTTTTTATGGCAGCCTCCGCATTTTTACGCGATTGCCATCAGACGCTTTGATGACTATAAAAACGCAGGCGTTCCAATGCTTCCGGTCGTGAAAGGAACACCGCGCGCCAAAGTTCAAACAATCGTTTATTTAATCGCCCTGCTAGCAGCTTCATTCCTGTTCCTGTCCTTCAGCAAAGTCGTTGCGTTCTCAATGTTCGCCCTGACTCTTGCATGGATGATCGCAGGCCTTGCAGGCTATAAGAAAATGAACGACTACAAATGGGCAACAATGATGTTCATCTTCTCGCTGAACCATCTGACGATTATTTTCACTTTGCTTATTATTGTTTCTTTCCTATAAGAAAAGCCAGCCGCTAAGGCTGGCTTTTTACTATTCCGTCATAACGCCCCAGCCGTCCGCGTATCCGCCAAGCGGCTTTACAATCGCATCGAGCTTTTTCTGCACGGCTGTAATTTCATTGTGCTTCAAATGCATTTTAACGGAACCGAAGCATGTCCACTCTTCCACATCATCATCATACTCCATCATGAACTTATAACCGTTATCAGCAAGCGCCTTAATCATCGCTTCCCCGTTCTTCTCATCTGGTACAGCTACATAAAAATCAACATTGTGAGGCTTTTTAAAATTCAGCCCTTCCCTGTAAAGCATGCTCAGGATCTTGCCGTCCTCATCCTTTGGAAACTTCATTCTTACTCCTCCTGCTACTCAAGTCTCTATCCATTATAAAGCATTCCCATCCTAAAGACCGAGAAAAGTTCAGTCCGATGCCGAATCTGTTTTTCACGCCGGCTCCCATATAATAAAAGTAACTTAAGGAGGCGGTAAACAATGAATAACCACGATTTTTATGTCATAGAGGAACTTAACAAGCTGGAAAAGGAAGCACAGCTTAAAAAGATGAGAACTGACGATGCCCTTCAATCCTATTCTAGGGTTCAGCGGAAAAAAGTATGCGCGGACTTTGGGCTATTTAAAATTTGTTTTTAAGGTAAAACAGCGGCGGCTCTTTAAGAACCGCCGCTCCATATTACTTTTTATTAGAATCTGCGTAGGCGGCCATTGCATCCCGCATGAACACGGCAAGACCTTCACCGAACTTGTCGATGTTCTTAGTAAACCGCTCGTCGTCAATATACAGCTGGCCAAGGCCCTTGAATGCATCAAGTGAATAGCTGCCAAATTCATTGAGAAGGGTATACCATTCGCCGATTGCTTCCTGTGCCTCCTTAGAATCAGGTGCTGTATGGCGCACATCTGCAAGTCTTCTGTACAGGTCGTTGAACCGCTCCTGCATATCTTGATTCATACCGGCTGCTTTTTGATTCGCCTCATCAACTGCTTTGTCCCCGTAAAGCTTCCGTGCCTCCTCCTCATAAGGATTATGGCTGAAGTCAAAGCCTTCGAATTTTTCTTTTTGTGACATCTCAATTTCTCCTTTCGTATGCTGTATCGTCTTTTCAACCGTCTCAATCATCTGATCCAGCCGCTTCCGCTTCTCGAGCAGCATTCGGCGGTGAAGCTCCAGAGCTTCTTTTCTGTCAAATGTCGGACTGCTGATGATTTCATTGATTTTCTTCAAAGGGAAACCGAGCTCTTTAAAAAACAGGATCTGCTGCAGCGTCTCAAGATTTTCACTGGAATAGATCCGGTACCCGGACTCTGTCACCTCGTCAGGCACTAAGAGTCCGATCTCATCGTAATGATGCAGTGTGCGCACACTGATTCCGGTTAAATCCGCCACTTCTTTTACTTTCATGCTGTGAGCCTCCCTTCACTTGTTACTTTAAAGTATGACGCAGCGTGAGGGTCAATAGTCTTTTTTCAAAAAGAAAAGACTTTAGCATTTCGCTAAAGTCTTAAACCGCTTCTATTCCCCACTTCTTATCGTCCTGAACGAACAGGATCCCAAGTTCGTGGTGTTCGCCTTTGTAAATGGCACCCTGAACAAAGCGGATTTCTCCGTTGTGGCCGATGACTTCCATCTTGCAGAAAGCCCCGTTGATCTGAAGGGCCTGATAAAACTCATCGACCGTTTTAACAGGCGTGCCGTTCGTTTTCATAATAATCTCGCCGACCTCAAGCTGGAGCTTGACCGCGGGTGAATTGGGAAGAATGCCAAGCACCATCAATCCCTGGTCGCGCTTTGAGAAATAAAAGGCCGCTGAGTTGTCGTTCATGCGCTGGCGGACAGTCAGGAACTCTCTGCCGGCAATCGCAATGATCGCAGCTGCAAACGCAAGTGGAGTGAACCAAATACTCGCTGCAGCGATGGCAGTAATCCCTATGCCAAGCCAGATGATGCGTTTTGATGTGACCATAATGCTTTCTTTTGGAAGAGAGCCCTGGACACGCTGATGAAATCCTATGATATAAGGAATAAACAAAAGCATGAACGGCTCATTTCCGATTGTGACAACAGGCCACCATGGCAGGCTTTCTGTCAGTGTACCTCCAGGAACAAGCAGAAGCAGCGGTACAAGCCATGTACGGTTGGCAACATGATTGCCGATCGGAAGACCCCTGCTGCTCTTCAGCAGAAACGGAGATGTCTTCACGTGTCCTGTCTTATATGCCAGAGATCCCTCAACGATGAGGAAAAATCCCATAAGCAGCGCAAGAACCGCAAAGCTTATCCCCTCTAACTCCAGCCTACCTGATAATATACCAGTGTTCATTAGAATGAGTACCGCGAACATCGTAAGTCCAAGCGTATAGGCAGGAGAAAGAAATCTGAGCTGCATCGTTAATGCCAAGAGTACAGTTACTGCTCCAAGTACGATGACAGCACCGGACGGCATGCCAAAACCAAACGCAAGCGCTGCCGCTGAAAGGACCAAACCTGTAAGCAGTCCTTTTGAATATGTAAACCGAACTTCTTCGTAAAGATCTTGAATCCTTGTGTGAAAGGATTTGCGCTCACGCTTTACGCGGATGTATCCAAGCACAAGACTGTAAATAAGGAAAAAATAAACGAGAGGATGAATAAAAAACCTTCCCATTGCAAATAGAAATTCAAGCAGCCAGTTTTCAAGCAAATCCTGTCACCACCTTATATCCTTTCGTCTGACTCTACTGCTATTTTATCAGATAAAAATAGCATTGAGTATCCTGCATGAGCAAAGTTTACTTTAATTTGCTCCACAGATGCAGATTCGAAAGGGAAAAATCAAGGAGGGAATCGTCCACTTTTATTTCCAGCACTTCTTCAATCAGCTGCATTGAACGTTTTATATCCGTGAGGTTTAACGAAAGACGCCTGTAGTTTTCCGTCAAATAGTGAAAGTAGTCTTCGACGCAAGCCTTGTTCACTTCCTGAAGATGCTTGACGTCAGTGTAATTAGCAAGGTACATGCAGAACAGCTGTACCCATTTGCTGACCTTTGCATGAGAGGAGTTTGCCGTTTGCAGTCTCATCTTAAATTCCTCTGTTAACTGCTTATACGTTTGTTCTCTCATCACACTTGCCCTTTTTTTCAATTGATCTCCCCATCTTTCCATAGGCTGTTTTCGCTCTTTGTTTACGTTTTACAGGAAGCATTAATGCTCTTTTCCTTTATAATCAAAACGTTTTGATTATCATGCAACAAAGGGGCACGAAAAGAGCCGTTCTTATTTAGTGTGTTGTAGAACAGTACTTCCATCGTAAAACGAAATATCGAACTATTCAACTAGCTAAAGATTCATTTTTATGTGCCCGAAAAGTCTGTACTAATTATAAAAATACGGAAATTCCCGCTTTTTTCCGTCGCTTTTTAACTAAAAAGTTAGTAAATCGTCCTAAAAGTAGATATTATGTTATTTTTATCCATAAAAAAGCCAGCTCGCATTCTTGCGGCTGACTCACTCGAACATACTATTGGTTTGATATCGTTTCTAATGCTTTATTCAGCTGGTTATCGTGTTTCCCGTCCGTGCGCTGTTTGGAGATTTGTTCATTGATTTCATTGGCTGTTGCGATATCAATGGTTCCTGATTGTTTAAGGCTGTGTTTTTTCTGGAACGTCTTTACGGCATCGGCCATTTTCTTGCCGTAGTAGCCGTCTTCTCTTCCAGTGTCATACCCGAGCCCTTTCAGCAGTACTTGTGCCACCTTGATCTGTTCGTCATTCATATCAAGGGCAAGCGGCTTTTCAAGCTGAATTGGTGGGGATGTCAGGTGTTTAAGCTGAGCCACTTTGACTGTCGGAGCAACTCCTTTTTTGTGAATCCAGTTTCCTTCCGGAGTGAGCCATTTGTAAAGGGTCAGCTTAATGTTGCTGCCGTCTCCCATCGGTACTGCCTGCTGGACGGTTCCCTTTCCGAACGAGGTTTCGCCGATAATGTCATATTTGCCCGCCTCTTTAAGCGCTCCAGCCAGAATTTCCGATGCAGAAGCACTTCCTTTATCAATCAGCACAGAAACAGGATAGTCTTTTTTCTCTCGAAGATTCGAGAAATACCGTTTCTTTTCTCCGTTGCGCTCTTCAATTTGAATGTAAGGCTGGTCCTTTGTGACAAATTGCTTTAATATCTCTTCAACACTTTGCAGATACCCTCCCGGATTGCCGCGTACGTCAAGAACAAGACCTTTTATATTCTGATCTTCAAGCTTGGCCAGTTCTTCCGTAAAGTCCTCTGCTGTATCTTCAGAAAAAGAGGTGATTTCAAGATAGCCGATTTTTTTCTTGCCCTGCTGTTTAATGGAACTGAACACTGTCTCAATCGGAATTTCATCACGCGTGACATCAAAGTTCAGCTTTTCCTTTGAGCCAGCGCGCATAACTTCAATTTTTACCGTAGTTCCTTTTTTCCCGCGGATCTTTAACACCGTATCATTTAAATCACTGCCGACTGTTGATTCACCGTCAATGGAAACAATCTCATCATTCGGCTGGAGACCTGCCTTTTCAGCCGGTGAATTCTTAAACGGGGATACAATAATGATCTTCCCGCCATCCATTCCAACTTCAGCGCCGATTCCTTCAAAAGAAGAGTCAAGGCTGTCCGAAAATTGCTTCGCTGTTTCTTTATCCATATAAACCGAATAAGGGTCATTCAGCGTAGAAAGCATTCCCTGAATGGCACCTTCCAGCAGCTGCTCCTCATCTACTTCCTCAACATACTTGCTCGAAATCAGTTCATATGCCTGTTTTACCTTCTCAAGTCCTTCTGTTTCCTGTGCGCGTTCTTCCTTTAATACATCCGTAACGGCAGGAACGGAAAGCTCTTTTGCGGCTGCATCCTGCTGCTTGTCATGCTCGTAAAACTGGATGCCGGTGTACATGCCCCCTGCACCCAGAACCATGGAAAGAGCCATCAGTAAGGCTGTCATTTTCTGCTTCATCTTGTTCCTCCTTCGATAGGCTTGACGATTGGTTATGTAGATACCAGTACAGCTAGTATATGTAAATTATGGATCAATCATGTAGGACAAGGCAATCTCTATGAAAAAAAGTCAAAAAAACTCCTAAAACGCTTTGTTTTAGGAGTTTTCATTACTATTGAAGATATTTCATCGGGTTAACTGGGTTTTTCCAGGCACCGTCATGAATTTCAAAGTGAAGATGCTTTCCTGTTGAACGTCCAGTGTTGCCCATGTAACCAAGCTGCTGTCCCTTACTTACAGACTGTCCAGCACTTACGTGACGTGCATCTAAGTGAGCGTATACCGTTGTATACGTCTTGCCGTCGATGTTATGCGTGATAAAGACTGCATTTCCGTAGCTGTCTGAGTAATATGAACGGATAACCGTTCCGGCTGCGGATGCAACTACAGGAACGTCCGCCGAAGCGTTGGCAATGTCGATACCTGCATGCAGTTTACCCCATCTTTGGCCGTATGGGGATGTAAATGTACCTTGTGCAGGCCACATGAACTTACCGCCTGTGACAGCTGGTGCCGGTGCCGGCTCAGCAGGTGCTGGAGCTTGCGACGAACTGCCAGAAGAGCTGCCTGATGATGATGACTTCTTAGGTGAAGATGCTTTGGCTGCTGTTGCTTGAGCTGCCGCTTCCTGCTTCGCTCTTTCTTCTGCTGCTGCCGCTTCTGCTGCTTCACGGCGCTTGCGCTCAGCTTCTTGCTTTTGACGCTCAATTTCTTTAGCGATTGCTGCTTCCTGCTCTTTCAGGAACGCTGCTTCGTCTTCAAGCTCATAGATAGCTGCTTCAGTTGATTTGTGTTGTTCTTTCACTTGTTCCATTAATTTATTCTTTTCAGCTGCCTGTTTTTTAAGCTGCTGCTTTAAAGATTCAAGCTCAATTAAAGCCGTTTCCAGATTCTGCAGTTCGCTGCTTAGTTCTGCTTCACTTTGCTCAAGGAGTTTTTTATCCTCTTCATGTGCTTTAATGATTTCTTTATCAGCATCGACGATTTGTGTTACAGCACTTACGCGTGTAACAAGATCACCGAAATCCTGAGCACCGAGCAGCACATCCAAATAGCTCACTACTCCGCCTGTTTCCTGCAGGGAACGGACGCGTTTTTCCAATAACTCATTGCGTTCTGCAATGCGTTTTTTCACTTCCTGAATTTGAACCTTCAGTTCCTGAATCTTTTTCTTTGCTTCTTCAATTTCAGCCTGGCGCTCACGGATTTTTTCGTTCGTCTCCGCTGTTTGCTTATCAAGCTTTTCAATGTCTGCGTTCAGCTTTTCTTCTTTGCTTTTAAGCTCAGAAAGCTCGCCCTGTTTTTCTTTAATATTTGAATCTACTCCAGAACGCTCCGTTTGGAGTTCTGATTTTTTCTTTTCTAATTCTGTGTTTGCGTAAGCTTTTTCTTGGGTAACTGGTATTATAACGGAGCTTGTCCCAACCAAAGCCGCAAGGCCAAGTGCCAGTAATTTCTTTCTCACTCTCTAGTTCCTCCCTTTATCTTATCTCTCTATTATTCTCTGAATTTCACATCATCCAGAGAAAACAAGCAATCCTTAAAGACTGCTTGTTTATACTCTCAAGAACTTGCGGACAGACATTAAGCTTCCCCATACACCGATCAGTGCACCGATCAGGATCAGAATAGCTGACACCTGGAAGGCAAACGGACTGAACGGCAGGAATTGAACAAATGAACCTGCGACCTTTGGTTCGACCCATGTATATAAATAGTTGTAAGTGGCCAGCACAAGGATAACAGGGACGATGGCTCCCATTACTCCAAGCATCAGGCCTTCTAAGAAGAACGGCCAGCGGATAAACCAGTTGGTTGCGCCTACGAGTTTCATAATTTCAATCTCATGCCTTCTGGCAAAGATTGTGATTTTAATGGTATTTGAGATTAGGAACATCGCAGTAAAGACAAGTCCGATAATCAGCGCAATACCGATGTTTCTTGAAATTTCAACAAAATCAAAAAGCTTTTTGACTTCATCTTGACCATAAAGAACCTTATACGCTCCGTCAAAGCGCTCAATTTGCTTGGCGATTTGAGGTGTGTCGCGCGGATTCTCTGTTTTAACTACAATAACGTCATTCAGCGGATTGTTCTGTTCAAACAGCTGATACGATTTTCCTTGTTCGCCCATGCTGCTGATCAGGTTATCCAATTCTTTTTCTTTCGGTGAAAGTTCTACGGATGCAATCCCGCTCAGATTATCCACCCTGTTTCTGAGCTCTTTCTGCTGTTCAGGTGTGCTTGTCACATCAACCAGCACCCTGATCTCTACATCCTCTTCAACCTTTGTAGCAAAGTTGTTTAAGTTCATCATAATGACCAAGAACGTTCCTACAAGGATTAAAGTGACCGTAACGGCACTGACCGACGCAAAGGTCATCCAGGCGTTGCGGGTTAAGCTTTTCATACTTTCTCTGAAGTGACGCCCAAGGGTTCTAATCATAAATACCATACTCCCCTCTAGCCTCGTCACGCACAATCTTTCCGCCTTCGATCGCGATGACTCGTTTTTTCATGGTGTTAACAATTTCCCGGTTGTGAGTAGCCATCACAACAGTAGTGCCTCTGTTGTTGATTTCCTCAAAAATGTTCATAATCTCCCACGACGTATCAGGGTCAAGGTTTCCTGTCGGCTCATCAGCGATGACTACGCCTGGATTGTTGATAATCGACCTTGCAATCGATACCCGCTGCTGCTCTCCTCCTGAAAGTTCGTTAGGAAAAGATCGGGCTTTATGCTTGAGCTGAACAAGATCAAGTACATCCAGCACTTTCTTTTTGATGACTCTCGGCTGCTCCCCGATTACCTCAAGAGCAAATGCGATATTTTCATAGACTGTCAGTTTAGGCAAAAGCTTGAAGTCTTGGAAAACAACGCCGATGCTTCTTCTTAATTGAGGAACTTTTTTCTCTCTTAATTTTGCAAGATTGACTCCGTTGATCAGGATTTTGCCGTCTGTCGGCTTTTCCTCACGGTACATCATTTTTATAAATGTCGACTTGCCTGCACCGCTCGGACCAACAACATAAACAAATTCGCCCTGATCTATTTTTACATTTATTCCATTAATGGCGAGAACGCCGTTAGAATACGTTTTGTAAACGTCTGTCATTTCGATCATATTTTCATCACCCAAAGCTGTTTATTTTGTAGATAACGTGGTGTAATGGCCTGATTTAAGCTAAATTTAAGTATGTAACCATAATTTTCATATATTAATAAGATTTACCCACAAAAGTCATTATACCATCAAAGTTCGGCAAAAATAGACTTAAAAATATTACAGTTTCATTTCAGTGTCGTAAATTGTCAAAGGAAATGTAATCCAGGTCTAAAGAATTGTCGACTGATAGCGCTTTAATGTAAATATTAGAACTTTCTGACTAAAAAGACAATCTTTTTTTAGGAAGATATAGGTGGAAATTCTTTCTGCCTTTCGGAGGAGGAACGGATATTGGAAGGCGGCAAGTTATATCGTGCCTTTAAAACAGCAAAACCAGCCGATGCTGCCGGCTGGCTTCTCTTTAAGATTATTTCTTCTGCGCAAGCCATTCAGCTACGACAGCTGCATCCGTTTCGTTAATAAGACCTCCAGGCATTCCGCCCTGGCCATTATTAATGATGCTTTCAATTTTTTCTTTGTCATATTTTGAGCCGACCTTTGCAAGACTTGGTGCGGCCCCGCCGCCTTCAAGATTTTGACCGTGGCAGCTGATGCAGTTCTGCTGAACAATCTCTTCAGCATTCGCTGTATCTTTTGAGCCCGAATCTTTTGGCTCTTCTCCTGCGTTATCTCCTCCGCCGCATGCAGCAAGGACTAAAGATGTTCCGAAAAGAAGGGCAAATACTTTTGATTTCATCGCCGAAATCCTCCCCAAATAAGGATGTAAAACACACATTTATTATATCCTAACTAGGCCCGCTTGAAACCTTCCCCGAGCACATCAGAAGCATCCATAACGACCACAAACGCAGACGTATCAATGCTTTTAACGAGTTGTTTCAATTTCGTGAATTCTGTCTGATCCACCACGCACATCAGGATCGGCCGCTCGCTGTCTGTGTAGCCTCCGAAGGCCGACAGCTTTGTCACTCCCCGGTCGATCTCGCTCAAAATCGCTTTTCTGACCTCTTCTTCCTGATTTGTAATGATCATCGTCATCTTTGAACGGCCCAGCCCCACCTGAACGACATCGATCGTTTTACTTGTGACGTAAAGGGCAACAAGAGCGTAAAGTCCAAGTTCAATATCAAAGACCACTGCAGCAGTCAGGACAATTAGTCCGTCAATTAAAGCCACGCACGTTCCGAGAGAAAGCCCGGTAAACTTGTGAATGATCTGAGCTGCCAGATCCGTTCCCCCTGTAGAAGCTTTTCCTCTAAAAACAAGGCCAAGACCAAGACCTACTCCAATTCCACCGAAGATTGCACCGAGCAGCGGATCTGTCGTCGCGGGCGCAACATCCTTCGTTATAAAAACAACAAATGGCAGAAAGATCGTTCCAACCAGCGTTTTTAAGCCGAACTGTTTCCCAAGCAGCAGCACACCTGCTACAAACAGAGGAATATTAAAAGCCCACTGCACATAGGCAGGCTCAAAACCGAATAGAGCATCTGTAATCGTACTGATCCCGCTCACTCCGCCTGAAGCGATGCGGTTCGGCAGAAGGAACAGATTAAAAGCAATGGCAACGATTCCAGAACCGAGCAGAATAAATAAATACGACGTCACTTTTTCAAGCATTGGATTATATGTACGAGTGCGTTTACGCTGAAACATCCTGCATCCTCCATCTGAATCACACATATTTTTGACATAACCTTACAGAGTATAGCACCCGTCTGATTCAGCTGTAAATGACAGCGGGATAACGTGCTAAAGAGATAAAGCGGTGATGTTAGTTTTAGCATTGCGGGTGGAATTTAGTCTGCGGTGCGCGGATTTGTGTGGAGGATGCCGGTGCTTTCCGTTAACAGATCATTTCTTTTCCAGTACTGCTTTTCTTTTTCTCACGCCGACTGCGCTGCGCTTTCAAGCCCGCATATCCGGCAGTAATGATCACAAAGCCTGCAAGGAGCAGCGTTTGATAATCTGTAATTGTTTTGATGATTGTTTCCGTATCGCCATCATAGAAATGACCGATACTCAAAAACAAAAAGGTCGTCGGCGCAATCCCAGTCATGGTCAGCAATGTATACTGGCGAAGATTCATATTTGAAGCGCCAGCTAGGAAAGGTACGACATTTCCTAAATGAAGGGGACTAGAAATAACGACACTCCAAATTCCATATTTGCTGAAATTGGCTTTTGCTTTTTCCAGACCGATTCTGTTCCGAGGGCTTAATCTGTTCTCGAATGAGTGTCCCAGTTTGTATCCGATGAAAAAAGGAATGTAGCTGCCTGCTGTATAAAGGAAGCTTCCGATGAGCGAAATTCCTGCAATTTCGAGCCAGGACAATTCTAAAATGAAGCCTATTGTTACCATAAAAAAGGTTCCGATAAAGGGAAAAGCACTTCCTTCAATGAATAAGGAAAGGAGCACACCCCATATACCCCAGTCTTCTGCGTGACTCACGATTGTTTGCGTCATACCTTCTAGCTCCTGCCGTTTTAGTATGCTTTAATCATAGAGGTATTTTTAATGATCAAACAACGGCTGGAGAAGCAAATTTGGCTGCGTCTCTGGACTTAGAAGGATCGCACTTTTTTTGGCTACCCTTATTCCGGTCGCTTTAATTTATAGGGCAGCATTTCGCCCGTTTGCTACCCTATATTCCGCTCACTACGATTTATAAGGCAGCATTTCGTCCTTTTGCTACCTTATATTCCGCTCACTCCGATTTATAAGGTTGCATTTCATCCTTTTGCTACCCCATATTCCGCTCGCTCTGATTTATAGGGTAGCATTTCGTCCTTTTGCTACCCTATATTCCGCTCACTCTGATTTACAGGGCAGCATTTCGTCCTTTTGCTACCCCATATTCTGCTCTACCCAATTTATAAGGCAGCAAAGTCCACAAAAAAACAGCCGCCCCCACAGGGACAGCTGCCTCATTTGTTTTATGAAAGTTTCGAACGAAGATACGCATCGATAAACGGATCAAGATCTCCGTCCATGACTCCCTGTACGTTTCCGCTTTCGGTGCTTGTGCGGTGGTCTTTGACAAGAGAGTACGGGTGGAACACGTAGGAGCGGATCTGGGAGCCCCAGCCGATTTCCTTTTGTTCGCCGCGGATTTCGTCAAGCTCAGCCTGCTGCTCGTCAAGCTTGAGCTGGTAGAGCTTCGCTTGAAGCATTTTCATTGCGCGCTCGCGGTTTTTAATCTGGGAGCGCTCTGTTTGGCACGATACAACCGTGTTGGTCGGCAAATGCGTGATACGGACGGCGGAATCCGTCGTATTGATATGCTGACCGCCGGCGCCGCTTGCACGGTACGTGTCAATTTTCAGGTCCTCTGTACGGATATCGATTTCGATTTCATCATTGAATTCCGGCATGACTTCGCATGATACGAATGACGTATGACGGCGGCCTGATGAATCAAACGGCGAAATGCGGACAAGACGGTGAACGCCTTTTTCCGCTTTCAAGTAGCCGTAGGCGTTGTGGCCTTTGAAAAGAAGCGTGACGCTTTTAATTCCCGCTTCATCACCTGGAAGGTAATCAAGAGTTTCCACTTTGAAGCCTTTCTTTTCGCCCCAGCGCGTGTACATGCGGAGAAGCATTGAACCCCAGTCCTGGGATTCTGTTCCACCTGCTCCCGGATGAAGCTCCAGGATGGCGTTGTTCTTGTCATGAGGTTCACTTAATAGAAGCTGAAGCTCATAATTGCTCATCGCTTCAGTCAGCTCGGCAATTTCACTTTCAAGCTCTGCATGAAGATCAGCATCAGGCTCTTCTTTTAGAAGTTCGTGCGTGATTTCGAGGTTTTCATGTGTTTCGCTCATTTCTGTGAACTGAACAACTGCCTCTTTCAGCATATTGCTTTCGTTAATAACGGTTTGTGCTTCGTTTTGACTGTCCCAGAAGTTCGGATGGGACATCATTTCATCTAGCTCCTGAATGCGAGCCTGTTTGCGATCGAGGTCAAAGAGACCCCCTAAAAGCCGCTAATTTCTTAGCCATTTTTTCAAGTTCGTTTCGAATTTCTGCAAGTTCCATATTCATTCTCCTCTAAAATGGGGTAAAGAGAGGCAAAGTGCCCCTCTTTGAAAAATTATTTTCCGCTGCCGCAGCAGTTTTTGTATTTCTTTCCGCTTCCGCATACACATGCGTCGTTGCGGCCGATTTCCATTTGTTTCTTAACCGGTTTTTTCTTAGGCGCCTCGTCTCCCTCTTTCGGGTGAACCGCCTGCTGGCCTTTTGCGACTTCCTCGCGCTGAAGATTGTTTCTGATTTCTGCTTTCATGATGTATTTTGCAGCATCCTCTTCAATCGATGCAATCATGCTTTCAAACATCGCGAAGCCTTCCATCTGATACTCGCGGAGAGGATCTGTCTGGCCGTATGCACGAAGGTGAATACCCTGGCGCAGCTGATCCATGGCATCAATGTGATCCATCCATTTCGTATCAACCGCACGAAGAAGAATGACCTTTTCAAACTCGCGCATCTGCTCTTCTCCGAATGCCTCTTCTTTTTCATTGTAGCGGGCTTTCGTTTTATCAAGCACAAGCTCTGAAATCTCTTCGGATTCTTTTCCTTTAAAGTCATTAACTGTGAATGTGCCTTCTTCAAGAAGATTGGCATTCAGGTAGTCAATCAGCCCTTCAAGGTTCCAGTCCTCCGGAAGCTCTTCTCTTGGCGTGTACATCGCAACCACACGTTCAACTGTTGATGAAACCATGCTTTCAACAATCGTACGCAGGTTTTCAGAGTCAATCACGTCAAAGCGCTGCTTGTAAATAACTTCACGCTGCTGGCGAAGAACGTCATCATATTGCAGAAGCTGTTTACGAGCGTCAAAGTTGTTGCCCTCAACGCGTTTTTGCGCAGATTCAACAGCTTTCGTAACAATTTTACTTTGGATCGGCTGTGAATCATCCATGCCCAGACGATCCATCATCGCCATCATGTTTTCAGAGCCGAAGCGTCTCATCAGTTCATCTTCCATAGAAAGATAGAACTGAGTCACACCAGGATCTCCCTGACGTCCTGAACGTCCGCGCAGCTGGTTATCGATGCGTCGTGATTCATGGCGTTCTGTACCGATAACAGCCAAACCGCCAAGCTCCCTTACACCAGGTCCAAGCTTGATGTCCGTACCGCGTCCCGCCATGTTTGTCGCAATCGTAACCGAACCCTGATGGCCGGCATTCTCGATGATTTCCGCTTCTCTTTCATGGTTTTTCGCATTCAGCACGTTATGTGGAACACCTTTTTTCTTCAGGAGTCTTGAAATAAGCTCAGACGTTTCTACCGCAACCGTACCGACAAGCACCGGCTGGCCGGCAAAATAACGCGTCGTTACATCATCAACAACGGCTTTGAACTTGCCTTCCATAGAACGGTACACAAGATCTGCACGGTCATCACGCACAACATCGCGGTTTGTTGGAATCGCAACAACCTGCATGTTGTAAATGTTGCGGAACTCCTCTTCCTCTGTCTTCGCTGTACCTGTCATACCGGAAAGCTTTTCGTACATACGGAAGTAGTTCTGGAACGTAATTGTTGCAAGCGTCATGCTCTCATTCTGAATCTCAAGGCCCTCTTTCGCCTCGATTGCCTGGTGAAGACCATCGCTGTAGCGGCGGCCTTTCATTAAGCGGCCTGTGAACTGGTCAACGATGACAACATTGCCGTCTTCAACAACGTAATCAACGTCATTGTGCATCACAACGTGGGCTCTTAATGCCATATTAATATGATGGTTGAGAGACACATGTGTTAAATCGAACAGGTTTTCAATATTAAAGGCTTTCTCTGCTTTAGACATTCCGTCTTCAGTCAGCTGCACGCCTTTTGTTTTTTCATCAAACGTATAGTCCTCATCGCGCTTCAGCGAACGGACAAAGCCGTTAGCCTGTACATAAAGCATCGTGGATTTCGCAGCAGAACCCGAAATGATCAATGGCGTACGAGCCTCGTCAATCAGGATGGAGTCAACTTCATCAATAACCGCATAATGAAGCGGGCGCTGAACCATCTGCTCTTTGTAAAGAACCATGTTGTCGCGCAGGTAGTCAAAGCCAAGCTCATTGTTCGTCGAATACGTAATATCGCACGCATAGGCAGCACGCTTTTCCTCTTTGGAAAGACCGTTTGAATTGAGTCCGACAGTCAGGCCGAGAAACTCATACAGCTTGCCCATCTCAACAGCATCACGGCTTGCAAGGTATTCATTGACCGTCACAACATGAACGCCTTTTCCGGAAAGAGCATTCAAATAAACAGGCATCGTGGAAGTCAGTGTTTTACCTTCCCCTGTTTTCATCTCAGAGATATTCCCTTCGTGAAGAGCGATACCCCCCATCAGCTGAACCGGGTACGGATAAAGTCCGAGCACTCTCTTTGAAGCCTCGCGCACAACCGCAAAAGCCTCTGTCAAAAGATCATCCGTGCTTTCGCCTTTGGCAACACGCTCTTTAAATTCCAGCGTCTTCGCCTTCAGCTCTTCATCAGAAAGCATCTCCATGTCACCTGCTAAAGATTCTATTTGATTAGCCATTTTTTCGTATCTATTCAATGCACGTTTGTTAAAATCAAACACCTTATTTAAGATTCCAAGCATTATATACGCTCCTCTGTTAGTGAAGTGCCATACGTGAAGCTACTCATGGCAGGATAATCATCCGTCCTGCAAAACTACCTTCTATTTTACCATATATTAAATAATATCAACAGTTTATCCTGTTTCAAAGCGAAAAACCGCTCTCCCTCAACTTTTTTAAAACATCGTCTTCAGGTTTGCTGAAGAAGCTTATGTATTTTTTAAAAAAGAAAACAAAAAAATCCGGCATGGCCGGAATTCCCTTCTATTCTATGTATACCTTTATAGAAGATCAGCGGAGGAACTGCTTTTCTGTTCGGAACATACATTCTTTGTTATCACTTGAAGATTTTCATGCATTTTGAACATGACAATTAACAGCTCACAGTAGATCCTGATGACAAAGGGACCAAACAGCAGTGTCAGCAGCCCTGCAAACACTTGAGCTCCACCCCCGAAATCAGCACTCGCTCCTGTTGCAATCGAGATAAATCCCGCGATGATGCTGAGGGCCGATCCCACATAAAAGATAACCGTAATAATAGTGGGGGTAATCATTTTATTGAATTTTAAAAAGTCCTGCATGCTCATCTCCTCCTTCTCTAGAGCATATGACTTTAGAATCATTAAATATGTCTAACAAAAGTAAAAATATGTAAATTGGAACAAATGAAAAGCAGCCTCTGCATAGAGAGACTGCTTGATATGGTTGTTATTCAGTCGGTTCAATAATCGCGTACTTGCCGTCTTTACGCTGATACACAACGTTTGTTGTGTTTGTTTCAGCATTTGTGAAGACGAAGAAATTATGACCGAGCATATTCATTTGGAGAATCGCTTCCTCGCTGTCCATCGGCTTTAAGTTAAAGCGTTTTGTGCGGACAACCTGGATCTGGTCTTCTTCTTCCTGAACGGCTGTCTGGGTCTGTGCCCCTTCAGCTTCTTCTGTGCCTGCTGCAAACATGAATTTAGGTGATCCCTGTTCGCGCAGCTTGCGGTTTACTTTTGTTTTATGTTTACGGATTTGACGCTCGAGCTTGTTTGTCACAAGATCGATGGCAGCGTACATATCCTCGTTATATTCCTCAGCACGCAACACTAGATTGGTCATGGGAATGGTTACTTCAATTTTTGATTCCTGATCGCTGTAGAATTTCAAATTTACGTTTACGTTTGCTTCAACTGAATCCTCAAAATAGCGTTCCAGTTTGCCGATTTTCTTCTCGACATACTCTCTTAATGCTGGAGTTACCTCAATGTTTTCGCCTCTGACGTTATAATTCAAAATGAACTCCTCCTTTGTTAAGGATATGTAAACTTAATTCTTCCTTTCCCTTTAGAATTCCTGCTGAAACGTAAAAATAATGTTAAAACAATGTGAAATTTGTTGAAGTTTGCGGTTCAGAAGGAAAGGATGTGAATAGAGTATGCGGGGGGCGTTTGATTTATTCTGAGAAGAAGAGGACTGTTTTTATGAAATCGTACCCGTTCCCTTGCGCTCCAGTCACTTGCTTTCCGCGGGGAGTGCCTGAAGCTTCCTCGCTGCGCTTGCGGGATCTTCAGTGCCCTCTTCATCCCTTAGAAAAGCGGATGCGCCCGTTTTGCTCCGGCAGTCAGATAAGAAATCACCCGAAAAGTCCGGGTTTGACTTTTTGGGGGATTTTGTTCTGACAGAGGAGTTGGGCGCTGCAGCTGGACAAGGAGTCAAGTGCCTTCCGCTGCAGTCCACTGGTGACCAAACTAATAGTTAAGCTTCGCGTCCCTTTTCTGCAATCGCTACCGCAATTTTTCATTCAATACGTATAAACTTATGTATTTCATGGCATCCTTTATAGTAACTAGCTCCTTCCGTAATGTAGCTCTGATTTGGTTTGCCAAATTAATCTACGATGTTACGAGAAAGGAGCTCTTTTTGTTCATGATAATCCGCCGCAATCCGCATAAACATCCCCCATTGAATCAAATCCAAATAAAAAATCCCGTCCTTATTCCGGCGGGATCAGTGAAGCAGGTATGGGAGCAGGCATGTCTGGATGTCGCGCTTCCAGGCTTTATATAGATGGGATAATCTTTTTAAATAGGCATGGAAAAGGTGGGATCCGCCTTCTGGCGCCGGTCTTAGTTCTTCGAGCATGTCGTCAAAGAGAAGAATGCTTTTCTGGAGCTCTGAATTGCTTCGGGCCGCATGCATCATGGAGCTGTGAACGGCATCGACCTGTATGAAGGCGTCCATCAGATCGTCCATGATTTGCTCGCGATTTGTATATTCCATGCTTTCATAGCTTTTGATCAGATAATAAAAACACTCTTCGATTGTGTTCAGTAGCTCATTATAGGAAAGGAAAAGCTCGTAATCGCTTTGAGTTATGGCGTCACTTGCGCTTATCATAATACATTCCGTCGATGGCTGTGCTCTGGTAGGGGTTTGCATATTTCTGGCCGGAGGCTTTTTGCAGCTTTAATTTTGTCATATCTTCTTTAATCTCATGTTGCACGGCTTTCAGCTTTTGATGGATAACCGCGTTCCATTCCGTGATTTCTTTTCCCAGCTGTTTTTCCTGCTGAGTGTATGGCGGCTTCAGGTTTGAGATCAGCACTTCCCGCTGTTCGATCCACTGCTGGATGTTCAGGATATAGCTGTCTCTCATATCCTTTTGCTGCGACCCGTTCACTTCACTCAGCAGCTGATGAGTAAGCTGGTGCAGTTTTTCAACAGCGCTCATCAGATAGGGCCGCCCTGTCCGAACTGCTGCCTGCGTGCGGACTGGATGACCTGCTTCCAAGCATCGCGGAATTCAGTTACATATCCCTCTGCTTCAGAGAGAATCTCCGGATCATTTGAGATATTCGCTTCTACGAGCCGGCGGTTGATGTATTCATACATCTGTATCATCGACCCGGAAACCTCAGCTTCAGGGTTCAATGTGATCATCAATTCCTGAATAATGCGCTGCGCCTTTTGAAGATTGATGTTTTTTTCCTGAACCTGTTTCTGTTCCATCGCTGCCCGTGCCTGTTTGATAAATTTGAGGCAGCCGTTATAAAGCATCAGTGTCAGCTCGCCTGGAGATGCCGTGCTTACTGAATTCTGCTGGTACGCCTGATAGGGATTTGTCAATGCCATCGTGTTAACTCCTTTTTTAGCCGAATTGCTGCATTAAATAACTCATTTGTTCATTTGATCGCTGAATCGCTTTTTCCATAGCCGTAAACTGCGACCAGTAGCGGTCCTCTACCTGCGTCAGTCTGTCTTCAAAACGCGTGATCTGATTATCAATGGATGAGAGATTTCTGCCGATTGTAAACTGCTGGCTTGTGGAACTGGACGTGCCCGCTTTGGCATTCAGCTTGTCCATCGTTGTTTTTAAATTGTCGTACAGGTTGGTGATGATTCCTTTTTCCCCGCTCGTCGGGCCATTGCTTGTAAACAGCTTTTCAACGCCGTCCGGATTTTCTTCAATCGCCTTTTTCAGCTTCGCCTCATCAATGATCAGCTTTCCGCCCTCGCGGTAGTTTGTGGAGGTCGTAATTCCGATATTGGAAAGGTGGGTAAAAGATGTCCCTGATGCTGAAGACAGCGTTGAGTAGAAATCGGTTCGCATTTGGCTCAGAGCACCAGTCAGAATCGAGTCTTTTCTGAGCATCCCGCTTTTCGCCTTTTCATCCCACTGCTCCTGCTGCTTGTCAGACAGAGCTTCGCGCTCTTCGTCAGATAGCGGCTGATAGTCGCGGTATCGGGTTTCATCCGTTTTCGTCTGGATTTTCGCAATGGTTTCGTTGTAAAGGGTGACGAATTTTTTAATGTTGTCAAAAACGGCATTCGTATCATTTGTCACGTTAATAGAGACAGGTGGATCAGCTGCCGTGAAGGTGTTTTTCAGAGTAAAGGTAACCCCGCTCATTGCAAATGTGTTGGATGTACGCTCTGTTTCAAGACCGTTGATGGTGAACTTCGCGTTTTGCCCGCCCGTTTCTGTGCCTGAGCCGAATCTCAGCACGTTATTCAGGAAGCCTGCGGACGTAATGATTTCATTGCCGCCCTTGTTAAAATCGCCGGTTTCTTTTCTCGTAAGCGTAATCTTGTCTGAAAAGGAATCATACAGCGCCGTCACACCAAGTGATGATGAATTGATTTTTGTAAAAACGCTGTTCAATGATTCTGTGCCCTGGATCAGGAAATTCTCTTTTTTGAGACCTGTTGAAGTGTGCGTCTGCATGTCAAAAGAGAAGTACTGGTCCGTACTCTCAATCACGTAATCCACTTTGATGACGCTTCCTTTTTTGATCGTTTCGCCGAACGTCAGGTTGCCGTCTGTATCAAGTGCAGCTTCTCCCGCTTGAGGAGGACCCGTCACAAGTTTAAAGGATTTGCCGTCCACTTTGATAATCGCGTCTTTATCAACATTTTTCAGCACTTGCCCGGTTTCGAGTGTCAGCTTAAAGGACGTCCCGTCAGCGGCGGCAGTAACTGTCTGATTTTTAACGGTTCCTGTCTGCCAGTTAAAATTTGTATTGGCAAACGAATCTTTTATATCCTGGAGAGCTTTGGACGGGTCGACCTTTTGACCGGAGGCAGAGATAGCTCCGGCATTCACCTTTGTCGCTGCCGTTGCAAGCTGATCCACTTTCGAGATGCTGTAGGACGCCTGGCTCGCCGCGCTTGTTGCAGTCGCCGTCACTCTATCAGCATTGGAGCTGTTCGTAGTCCGTGCCCGGTAATTGCTCGTCAGCTTCATATCAAACGCGGCATTCCGGAATGAAAACAGCAGGCTGTTCATCTCGCGGTAGCCGTCGCGCTGCCACTCAAGCACCTGCTTGTTCTGCTTCAGCTTATCAAGCGGCATTCTCTCCGCCTTCATTAAATCTGCCACGAGCGAATCAATATCCATCCCGCTCGCCAAACCGCCGATTCTGACCATGTACCTTCACCTCTCTAGATTTTTTTATCTACTACAAACCCCAGGAATTCCGTTAATGCTGCATACAAATCCAGCATCTTCTTCGACGGAATCTCCCGGACAATTTCCTTCGTCTGACTGTCTACCACCGTCACATAATACTCATTCAGCTTCTCATGCAGCTGAAACTGAATCGACGTATTCGCCGGCTGCAGAAACTCATTGATGCTGTTCACCGCTTTTTCAATCTCTTCTTTCGGAAAAGCAGGAATGTATTCTTCTTTACTTCCTTCTTGTATGGTTACGGGCTTCGTGTCAATTTCTGAGATGCGCGGACCAGGCTGGGATGACATTTTCTCAATCATCATGATGGGTCGCTCCTTGGATAAATGTTCTATTGATTATATCGGAGGGAATGGGGAGATTTGAAGGTTTGGGGGAGTTTAAATTGGGCTTAAATGTGTAAAGGAAGATTATTATTCTTTACAGAAATAAATATCATTAAGTAAAATAAGATAAGAACAAACGTTCCTTTTTGAAGGAGGTATTTAGATTAATACTTTTGAGACTACACCAATAGAAGTCATGCAAATGCTGACAGGTAAATTGTTAGGAGACGGAAATTTATCTATTGAAAAAGGAAAGAGACCAAGATTTCGTTTTTCACACTCTTATGCAGATTCTGGTTGGTGTTTTCACTGCTACGAAACTCTTAAAGCACATATCCCGCTCAGTAAGCCTAAATACAGGAGGATCTCTGACAATAGAATAGAGGCTGGGTATACCGAACAGTTCTATGTTCAATCCAAATTATCGCCTCTCTTTGATAGCTTACTTCCACTTTGGTATAAAGAAAGAACAAAGTGTATCCCATTCCCCCTTCTTGAACAGGTTATTAATCCTCTAGCCTTAGCTTGGTGGTATCAGGATGACGGACATTTAAAAATACAAAACAACGCCCCTAAAAAAATTATCCTATCCACAGATTCGTTTCATCAAAAGGAAAACAGGTTTTTAATAGAGTTACTTTACACCCAATTTAAGCTTCACTTTAAACTAGATGGGCAAAATCGTCTGGTCATTTACGATCAAAAACAAATTCTGCTGTTCCTGAGGATTGTGCACCCGTACATTCATCATTCTATGAAACGAAAAATGCTTTCGCCTTCAGAATCAGAAATAACCTTCCATGACTACAAGAGAACATCAATTCATATTCCTATTCAAATTCGAATTAAAAAGCCAACGCAAGATATTAGAGACGTTATTAATAAATCAATGAATCTTAACCCACTCTCACTGTATGAATCATATTTTTCACTTTCTAATACTAATGAAATGAGGATACGAAAATCCTATCAAATTGTTTTAACGAGGAAGCATCAGGAGTTCCTTGATTTGATTAAAAGGGAAACAGGTATGAATATGAGTGAAGCTGTAAGTACAATGCTTACTCTGAATATACATTCTAATAGAAAAAGACTCTAGCTGCGCTAGAGTCTTTAATCCAATTAACGAAGTAATTGAAGAACACCTTGAGGCTGTTGGTTGGCTTGAGCCAGCATAGCTTGTGCAGCTTGAGAAAGAATAGAATTCTTTGTTTGGTTCATCATTTCTTTCGCCATCGCGCGAACATTTACTTTCATAAATGACCAGACTATATCTTCACCCTCTGAACTTTCGAGTAGGGGTTGGGCACTTCGGATCTTCAATGCTGAACCACATTGATTCACCTACGGATTTCATCACCATAGCTTGCGCCTTAGATGGTCTATCCTAGTCGTTGAACCTTCTCCAGAGTTTCCTCACAGGAGCTTGGCTGCTGATTGCCCAATCTTTTCTTTTTTCGGACCTTCACGATTGTCGTTTCCGACTGCGTTGTGGCAAGAAAAGCTCTAAGGGGTTTCCAGCAATTCACCCAATTATGATCTCTGGCCGTTACCAGCCAGGACGACTGTGCTTGTCGCTGCTTAGGCAGCTAAAGCATAATCTACGTCACGGATACGAGATTCCGCAGCAGTTAGGTTTTCAGAAGATGTTCCTAGGTTGTTGATTGTATGCTCTAAACGATTTTGGTTTGCACCCAGTTTCGAACGTTCTGCAGAAACTTTATCAATAGCGCTTTGAATTGCAGTTACAGCATTACCGGCATTTGCTGACGTAGAAACATCTAACGCATTTTCGTTTGCTGTATTATTTGTTCCATCAGTAACAGTAGTTGTAGCAGTGAAACTTGTTCCTGTTCCAGTGATACCTAATGCAGCAGCACGCATATCTTCAAATTCAAGAGTCATTGTTTGACTCTCGTTAGCTCCGATTTGAGTAGAGAATGAAGACTTCCCTCCAGTAGCTGACGTTGCAGGTGAAGCCGGCGTCGATGCAGTTACACTAATTGACCAACTATCATTTGCAACAGGAGTTGCCGGTAAATTTATTTCCAATCCATCTTCTGTGAATTGCCCACCAGTAACTGTTATTGCGTTAGCACCAGTACCTTTATCAAGAGTAAAGTTCGTTCCATCAGTAGTAGCTAGAGTCCACGTACCTGTAGTACCCGTGAATGTAGTTTGGTCTGTAAATGTAACATCTCCACTTGTTCCTACTGTTTGGCTAGTTGTAGCTGCAGCTGGCACTGCTGGTGTCCCAGGTCCTGCAGGAGATCCAGGTGTAACTGTACCAGCACTAGCATTAAGTAGCTTTTGATTATTGAATTCAGTAGTATTTCCAATTCGGTTGACTTCTGAAGTTAATTGGTTAATCTCTTTTTGGATTTCTCCACGATCTGTACCAGTGTTCGTATCGTTACCAGCCTGAACAGCTAGTTCACGCATACGTTGTAAGATATCATGTGTTTCATTCAAAGCACCTTCAGCAGTTTGAATCATTGAAATTGAGTCTTGGGCATTACGAGAAGCCTGATCCAATCCACGAACCTGCGCACGCATTTTTTCTGAAATCGCAAGTCCAGCTGCATCGTCACCAGCACGGTTGATACGCTGACCAGAAGCTAATTTCTCCATTGATTTAGATTGAGCGTTAGAAGCACTGCTCAATTTGTTGTAAGTATTTAGAGCCGCAATATTATGATTGATTCTCATTAGTATATTTCCTCCTTGAAATAGTTGTTTTCATCCACATCCTTGTGGAAGATGTCAGACTGGACCGAGCCGGCCGTCTGCAGTCCTGCCTGACACTTTTTATATCGACATGGCTGAGTATTGTTTAATAGAATTAGAAAAAAAATCATAAAAAAACCTCAAGCCGATGTGCCTAAGGTTATCTGTTTCTTAGCTGTGACAGGAGGCTAAGTGAAACGTCCGCCGCTTTGTTGTTTTCATCCTGAATGGAAAGGTAGATTTCTTTCCGGTGGATGTCGATGTGTTTTGGGGCGCTGATGCCGATTTTGACCTGGTCGCCTGAGATGGAGATGACGGAGATCTCGATATCGTCGCCAATTTTGATGGCTTCCCCTGTTTTTCTTGTGAGTACGAGCATCAGGCTTCCTCCCACAGGCGGTGTTTGGTTATGTAGTCTGTTCCGCTCAGGATGAGCTGCTTGCCTGTTTTTTGTTTACGGTTGATGATGACCGGTCCCTGGAGATTGGCGGTTGAAGCATTGAAGGGGTCTGTTACGGTCAGGATGACGTAAACTTCAACGTCTTTTTCGCTATCAATGGACAGGGTTTCTTTTGAGGCTTCGTCAATCTCAAATTCATAGTCTTTGAAAAAGAAAAACGGGCTTGTGACGACGAAGGCTGTTGACGGACTCTGAACAGACTGAAGAATAAAAAAGGAGGAATCCTCTTCAAGCGGCAGGAGGACAAACGATTTTTCATCCAAAAATCCTGGTACGCCATGCCCAAACGTCAGTTTCTCTGCTTCGCCCACATCGACCGTTCCGTGGTACTTCGTTTCGATAACCATGCTTCACGTTCCTTTCTGTTAAATGACAAAATCAATTTTCAGCTGATTGCGCTCAGCCAGATGGATCTTTACGTCTCCGGCTTCATAGTTCATGTCCGGCTTATTTGTCGTGCTTTCGATGATGGGTTTATTCGTCTTCACATCAATCTCAACCTCTGCAGGCTGATAAGCAAGCTTCACACTGAAATGCGACGGGATAAAGCCGATGTTAAATTGCTTCTCCGGACGCTCGCTGTTTGATTTTGCCTGAGCAGTCAAAGGTCTTCCGCCGTTTTCAATCCGCATCTGCTCATCACCCTGCCTGATGCGCCTTGCAATGCCGGACAAGAGATCCTGCCTGCCCATATCCGCAGCTTCTTCAATGCGCTTTGAAATATGCTTTAAATCGACATCTTCCCGCGCTTTCGACTGATCAATAGTCAACTTCCCCGGTGTGGTCCTGATCGTCAGCTCTGCTTTCGGCTGCTGTATGGAGAGGTCAGCAGGCTTCTGTTCGATGGAGAGCTTTGCGTTGACCGTCTCGATTCCGATTCTGGCAAACCTGCTTTCAAGTCTGATTTGAGGAATTTTCATCTTTTCACTCCCAGTAAAAAAGCTATCTCGCAAAAGATAGCTTTATCGTAAAAAGTCCATCAGAGTAGGCTGCATGATTCTCGCACCTACTGAAAGCGCAGCTCTATGCAGACTTTCCTGTGCGGTGAGACTCATGATGACTTTCTCGAGGTCTGCGTCTTCGTTTTCTGAAAGAATACGCGTAGACACAACTTCCTGCTTCATCACCCGGTCTTCGATCAGCTCAAGACGGTTGTACCGTGCGCCAAGCTCCGCGCGTTCAGCGGTCATGGCGTCCATTTTCCCGTCAAGGTCTGAAAGCAGTCCGTCCAGGCTGGACGCATCACCTGATGACATTGCTTTTTCAATCGATCCAACTACCGCAAACAAGTCTTCGCTGAATACGTTATCTGAATTGATATTGGCTTTTAATGAAACCCCTTTTGACACTTCTACTTCAAACGGAGATTTATCAACGAGAACGGTTACCGTACCGTCAGGATTCAGTGTCACTGGAGCCTTTTTCGTTTCCGTTCCGTTAAAAATGTAATTCCCCGCTACTTGCGTATTGGCAGACCCGACCAGGTCCTCTTTAAGCTGTTTGATTTCAGCGCCAATCGCTTTCAGGTCTTCCGGGCTGTTTGTGCCGTTGCTTGCCTGTACGACAAGCTCACGGACACGCTGCAGAACCTGTGTGCCCTGCTCGATGCCCGCTTCTGAGTTCTCCATCCACTGATAGGCTTCGGAAATGTTGCGCTGGTATTGTTCAACTTCCGTCAGGTTTGTGCGGTAGTGCATGCCTTTCATGGCAACGACCGGATCATCAGAGGGGCGGTTGATCTTTTTGCCCGTGGCCAGCTGATCCTGATATGTCCCCATTTTCTCATAGCTTTTACTTAAGTTGCGGAGAGAATTGGCTGCAATCATACTTTGTGTGACGCGCATGGTTTTTCACCTACCTTCTTAATCCGTTGATAATGGTGTCAAGCATCTCATCCTGCAGCGAGATCATTTTCGCCGAAGCATTATAGGCATGCTGAAACTGAATCATATTTGTCATTTCTTCATCGAGTGACACAGCACTAACCGACTGGCGGCGCTGGTCAACAGCCGACCGGAGGACATCTGTGTTGCTCGAAAAGCGGTTTGCTTCCTGGGCATCAACGGCCATTCCGCCAATAAGACTTTCGTAGAAGTCCTGGATGGTCGTCGTTTTTCCGCCAATGGAAAACGTCTGATTTTTCACTTCGGCAAGCGCCAATGCATTTTTTCCGTCTCCGATGTTTCCATTGAAAGAGGCCGCAATGTTGTCGGTTGAATCCAGAATGTCCTGGTGCAGCTGAATAAGGGCAGCGGCACCTTCAGGAGGATTTGTCAGGCTGCCGAGATCGAAGAATGGTGAGCTGCTTGCTCCGCCCTCTTCAATTCTTTTAATGCTGTAGCCCGCTTCCTGAACTTTATTGACCTCGGTTGCAAAGCTGTAGGCAAGCTGATCAAGCTGCTGAAGCATTTCCGGGTATATCCCCTTAGCAGAACTGCCGTCATTGTATCCGAAGGAATCAATTAAACTGCGGATCTTGCCCGCACTGCCGAAATCTTTCACATCTAAAGCCGTCCCTCCGATCGAGACGGTATCAGCAAGGCCGTTGACAGAAGCATACCCGACGCTTATTTCATTCACTGCTTTCGTTTTGCCGTCTACTAGGGTTCCGAGTGATTTGCCTCCAGCGTCTACGATTTCAATAGAAACGGATCCTTCCGCGATTGGAAGCGAATTCCCCCCGCTTTTTTCATAGGAGATTTTCACGTTAGCCATCCCCGAAAGCTGATCAAGCAGACGGTCCCGCTCATCGTACAAATCATTCGCCAGATAGCCGTGCGGCTCAACTTCCGAGATTTGCTTATTGATGCTGTTAATCTGGTTTGCAAGTGAATTAATCTCTTTGACAGAGACTTGAATCTCGCTTTTCAGCTCACCCTGAACTGCTTTTAGAGAAGTAGAAAGATAGTGGAACGTTTCCGCTACCGCTTTTCCTCTCTCGCGCACAACCGAACGGGCGCCTGCATTCGTTGGGTTTAGGGCGAGATCCTGCATTGACTGCCAGAAACGGTCAAACGTTTTGGAGAGACCGGTCTCAGACGGTTCATTCATGATTTCTTCCATCTTCAGAAGGGCATCAGCGCGGGAATCCCAGTATCCACTTTTGTTGTTTTCATAGCGGAACTGCGTGTCCAGAAAGCTGTCGCGCACACGTTCAATTGTCCCTGCCTGAACGCCGGTTCCGGTTTGCCCCGGGATATGGGGGCGGTTGATGGATGCGTTCGGATAGGGCTCCGTCTGTTCAAAGTTCACACGCTGCCTTGTGTAGCCCGGCGTGTTGGCATTGGCAATATTGTGTCCCGTTGTGTTCAGGGCGCTTTGCTGTGTAAACATTCCTCTTTTGGCAATTTCAAGACCTGAAAAAGTCGAGCGCATGGTTCATTCCTCCGAGCTTTATGCTTTTGAATCAAATAACGATTTTCGTTTCGGCTGAGCTGCTGCAGATATGCCCGGAGGCTTGTAGGCCGGGGACTCTTCCTTAGGCATGAGCATATCAAGAGACAGGGAGACAAACTGAAGGGCCTGAACGGTCAGCTGCTGGTTCAGCTTGTTTGCCTGTTTCAGCTTGTCCATGACATCTGTCAGGTCGGATAAAAGCTGCGCAAACTGGACCTTGTCTTCTCCCTTTGCTTTTTCGATGCATGCCGACAGTGTCAGATCATGATCTCTGCCAAGATAGGCTGAGGTGAGCGGGATCCGCTCTTTCTCTGCAAGCTTAATAGCGCTTACGCAGATGTGTTCCTGCTTCAGGGTTTGCTGAAGCACAGCCAGATCTTCTTTTTTCAGGGCTTCTGTTTTGGCTTCGGCTAGCTTCAGAAGCTGCTGATTAAGCCTGAGAAGCTTCTCGAGTTTAAAAATTAACGGCTGTGCTGACACGGCAAATCCCCCTGGTTCTATTTCTTATAGTGATTAAAAAGGCTTTCGGCCACAGCTTTTGGATCAGGCTGGTAAGTGCCGCTTTCAACCTGATTTTTCAGAGCTGCCACTTTTTCCTGTCTTGCGGCATCGATGCTGTTCTGCTGCTGAAGTTCTTTCGCTTTGGATGAGATCTCTACCTTATCCTGTTTTTGTGCAGCCTGCGGAAGCTGCTGTTTTTCCGCACTTCTTTGGTAGGGATTGATTGAAGCTGAATTCAGATGATTGATTTTCATCTCTTATCCTCCTCCATTCCTTTGATGATATCTTTATCGGCCCTTTTTGCCGGGCATTAACAGCCTTACTTGTTTTTGGGCTGAAAGGTATAGAAAGTCGCTTTCTCTTCTGTGACTTTCTGACGGCGTTCTTCCTCCCGCTCTAAGTCAAACAGCTGAGTTTTCAAGTCTTTTGAACATGTGAGGCACAGCTTGTTCTCCCTGATCAGCGTTCCGCATTTCTGGCACGGGTAGCCGAGATTCGGGAAATTGGCGAGCTGGATCTTTCCCTGTCTGATAAATTTCAGAATCAGGTCTTCAGAAACTCCTGTCTCCTCTGCCGTTGTGACCAGTGTAGCTGTCCGGTTCCTGCTTTGTTTTAAAAAGCTGTAAACCGCTTCGTAATGACGCTCTTCTTTTTTATGGCACGTATCGCATACTGTTTTAAAAGATGTTCTTACAAATAACGAGTAGCATTCCGGACAATTTGATAGTTCCACAATTATTTCTCCTATCATTGTACTATATATCAATATTATCGGTTCGTTTTTGAAAACGTTTAGCCTCTCACGAGAGTTAAGGAGGAGACCTTTTCAGCCCCGTTTTGGATCAGCACGTTTGCTGCATGCCTGATTGTCGTGCCTGTTGTGTAAATATCATCTATTAAAAGGATGTGTTTTGAGAGAATGTCAGAAGGTTTTTCGATAAAAAAGACATTTTCGCTTTGAAGGCGTTCTTCGCGGGTTTTTTTGGATTGTTTTTCAAGATGTTTGCGGTTTAAGGGTGAAAGGACGGGGCGGCCGAGAAGTTCAGCGAGGAGGAGGGCCTGATTAAATCCGCGTTCATAAAGTCTTTGGCTGCTGAGAGGGGCCGGAACGATGAGGCCGGCCTCTTTAAAGTGCTGAAGGAAAGCTTGCCGGAAGGAGTCTTGAAAGACGCGTACTAATGCTGCATCGCCTCTGTATTTGTATCTGGCGATCACATCTTTCATCCAGTCATTGTAGTGGTAAACCGAACGGTTACTTGTGAGGACGGGGCCGAGTTCAGAGTCTGACTGCCACCTTTCACAGTCATAACAGGTTTGTTCATCTGCCTGAGGCCGGCCGCAGGTTCGACAGACCGGTCCTTCTATCAGAGTGAATTTCCCGAGGCATTCTGAGCAGCATGCTTCTTCCTTTTCCAAGAAAAAAACGCTTCTCCACGTAACCGTTTGTGCAAGCTCTGCTGCGCAAATCAGACAAAGGCTCATTCTTCACCTCTCCGGCAGCGCGGCATGTCAGAAACCATTTTCGCCGACTCCGCGAGCTTGACGATCAGCGTCGTCATCTGCTGTTTGTCTATGAATTCCGCTTTGACGTAGGCGATTTTGCCGGCGTCTGTCACATATCTCGGCTGGACTCTGTTCAAGACAAGCGCGAGCACGTCATTCAGGCATTCATCGCACGTGCAGCTCATCTGAAGAGCCTGTTTATATTCAAACAATAAGTCTGACATGATTTGTTCCATTGCATTAACAGCCAACGTTCTGTCCCCTTTCCTGCTGCTACTAACCGATTATGCCATAACGTAAAAATGTTGGATATATTTAACATGCTAAACAGTCATAAAGTCACTTTCGCAACCAGCGAGTTCATCATTTGAATATGCTTTTTGGCACGAATCATCGCTTCTGTTTTTCCGTAGTGAAAAAAACGGACATCCCCATCAGGGTGTGCAGCGCTTCTGCCGACACGTCCTGCAATCTGGACAAGGGCACTTTCAGTAAAAACACCCGCTTCTGCCCCGAGCACCGCCGCATCCGAATTAGGAATGGTGACTCCCCTCTCCAATATGGTCGTTGTAATAATAATCGGAATGGCGCCGTCTCTGAATTTCTGCACCTTTTCTTTCCGGTCCGGATCTTCTGCATGGACCCCTTCGACCGCTGCATGCTGCTTTTTCAGGATTGCCACAACGTCTTTTAAAATTGAGATTGAAGGGACAAATAGAAATGCCTGTTTGTTTGAGCTTAGACGGTCAGTGACCCATTGCTGAAGCGGTTCAGGGAGTCTCTTTTTCTGAAGCGCCCGTTTGTAATGCCCGCACCAGGTGAAGGAAGGAACAGGAAGTGGATGGCCGTGGAATCTTTGCGGAATTTTCACATGAAGACTGATAGCTTCTTTAATTTTTTCTGAAGGGGTGGCGGTTAAGTATATCAGAGAACTGTCAGGCTTTCGGGCTCTGGCTGCAGCAAACTGGAGTTTTTCGTCTGCTGAAAATGGAAAGGCATCCACTTCGTCAATGATTAGGACATCAAATGCAGCGGTGAAGCGCATGAGCTGATGAGTCGTTGCAATGACGAGATCCGCTTCCTGGAAGCGTTCTTCACTTCCTCCGTAGAGAGAGGCAATCTTCACTTTCGGGAATACTGTCCGGAGCCTTGGCGTGAGCTCGAGGATGACATCAGTTCTCGGGGCTGCAAGACACACTTGTTTATTTTCCGACAGTGCTTCCTCTATTCCATGAAAAAGCATCTCGGTTTTACCCGCTCCACACACTGCCCAGAGCAGCAAATCCTGCTGATTTCTTACCGCATAAACCATTTGGTCTGATCCTTTTTGCTGGGCATTTGAAAGCCTGCCGTCCCACTCCAGGCCTGCAGATGCAGCCTCGCTCTTTTGCCGGCACGGGCCTGTCCACTTGATGAGAGGCGTACATTCGCTTACTCTTCCCATTTGAATGCAGGCCCTGCAATAGGAGCAGCTTTCACCGCATCTCGCGCACGGAAAGGAATCAATGAGCCGAGGATCTTTATTACCGCAGCGGAAGCATGCTCCATCTTTCACGCCGTATTCATAACTGACATAGCCATTTTCAGCATGTAATTGGATAAGGGCAAAGGGGAAAGGAAGCTCATCAGGGAGCAGCAATCTGCCTTGAAGGTATGTTTGGAGGTCTTTGGAGTATAAAAATGATGGATTGGTTCGGCTAACACGGAGGCTGTGTTTGGCGACCTGAAGTCCTTCACTCACAATCTCTGCGGGTTTCAGCAATCCATTTTGGACAGAAAACCTCACACCTGATCGAACTTCGTTTTTTCAATTTTTCTGAAGCGCTTTTCAACACTGATCGGCGTCCGGTTCAATTGCTTGGCAATCTCACGGAATTTGAAGTTTTGTTTTCTGAGTTCAACAAGCTTCCGGTCCTCAAGTGTTGTCCAGTGCCGATATGACCGTTTTTGAATGTCAATTTCCTGCATATAATCTCTCCTCTATATGGATATTGATGTATACATATACAAGTATGGGAATAAATGCAGTTATTGTCTAGTCATGTAAGGAAAAAATTAATGAAAAATACAAAATTTTCGGTGGCAATTTCGTCTTTTTTGCGTTGTATTTCGTCCTTTTTTTCGGATACCGAAGAAATATCACAGGAAGAGAGTCCTGTGTTGACAAAAAGAGAAGTGGGTACTTATGCGGATAAATCACGTTCCGTGGGAATGGAGTCAATTTTTAAAGGAGCTTTTATATTATTTATCGGTATATCCTGCCGTTTATTTAGACCACTAAAAAAAGCCCCGCAGCCGCTCTAAGGCGGCCTGCGGAGCGGCTTCTTTATCTCGTATACCAGCCAAGACCCATAGCCCCTTCACCCAGATGGGTTCCGATGACGGGCCCAAAATAGCTGATGGAATATTCGACGTGGGGATATTTTGCTTCGAGTTCCGCTTTCATGCTCTCTGCCTCATCAGGACGGTTGGCATGAATGATGACAGCGCGCATCGGTTTGCCTTTGTTTGCTTCTTCGTCAAACAGGTCATAGATGCGGTTGAGCGCTTTTTTGCGTGTGCGGATTTTTTCGAATGGCACGATGAGTTTGTCTACAAAGTGCAGAATAGGTTTGACCTGCAGCAGGCTTCCGATCAAGGCCTGCGCACCACTCAAACGTCCTCCGCGCTGCAGGTGGGAAAGATCATCCACCATAAAGTAGGCGCTGATCGACTGCTTCACTTCGTTTAAGCGTTCCATAATTTCCTCAGGTGTTTTGCCCAGAGCTGCCATTTCTGCCGCTTCAATCGCGTAAAAGCCTTGCACCATGCAGCTGACTTCTGAATCAAACGCAAAGACTTTAATGCTTTCCGCCATTTGTCCAGCAGTGACGGCTCCATTATAGGTTCCGCTGATGCCGCTTGATAAGTGGACGCTGATGACAGCGTCATATTCTTTTGAAAGCTCCTGAAACAGCTCGACAAATTTTCCGACGGGCGGCTGTGACGTTGTCGGAAGCTCACCTTTGCTTTTGACTTCCTCGTAAAATTCGGCAGCCGTAATTTCGACTTCCTCCTGATACACTTCCCCGCCAAAAATAACGCTGAGCGGGATCATATGGATGTTCAGCCGCTCGCGTGTTTCTTTCGGTATATAAGCTGTACTGTCCGTAACAATTGCCGTTTTCATAAAATGTACCTTCCTTGTCATCGACTTCTCAACTTGTTCTTTCATTCTATAAGATAATGCTATAAATTTCATTAATTTTTCATGTAAATAATTGGTGAACAGCAAAAACCCCTGTTACCTATCATAACAGGGATTTGCTATATAGAAAAACTTCAAAACGAAAAAAACCCGCCGAAGCAGGTTCTATCGCACTTCCACCCAGCCGTTTTTGATGGCAACGACTACAGCTTGTGTACGGTCGTTAACGTTCATTTTCTGAAGAATGTTGCTTACGTGGTTTTTAACGGTCTTTTCACTGATGAAAAGAGCTTCGCCGATGCCGCGGTTGCTTTTGCCGTCAGCAAGCATCTGCAGCACTTCACACTCGCGGCGCGTCAGGATATGTAATGGACGCCGAATTTCCGTTGCGATTGTGGCTGTGCCTCCGCCTGAACCGCTTGTCGCGAGGCGTCTAAATTCATTCACAAGGTTGTGAGTGACTTTAGGGTGCAGGTAAGAACCGCCGTCAGAAACAACTTTAACTGCTTCAATCAGTGTATCTGCATCCATTTCCTTCAGCAGGTAGCCTCGTGCTCCCGTTTTCAGCGCATGAGTGACATAGTTTTCGTCATCATGAATGGAAAGAATAATGACTTTCGTTTCAGGATTTGCTTCTACAAGCTGCTTTGTCGCTTCCACGCCGTTTACTTTCGGCATGTTGATGTCCATGATGACGACATCAGGCTTGCTGTCCTCAACGATTGAAAGAGCATCCTCTCCGTCATCGCCTTCTGATACAACTTCAAAGCTTGGTTCAAAATCCAGGATCCGCTTAACGCCTTCCCGGAATAATTGGTGATCGTCTATAATTGCAATTCTTGTCTTCATGCATACGCCTCCCATTTTTTTATTCTAGTCTAAAACAAGGTCATGCCGTCAATATGCCTTTTGTCTCCTTTTTCAGACGTTAAGAGGCACCTGTATCATAATGAATGTCCCAAGACCTATTTTCGAATCAATGGTCATTCTTCCGTTCAGGAGCTCAACCCGCTCCCTCATGCCGAGCAATCCGAATGACTTTTTCTGATTTTGAATCGTATCCCTCGTATCAAAGCCTTTTCCATTATCTTTGATCATGAGGACAATATTATTCTGGTTCACTTCGACTTTTACCTGTATTTCGCGGGCCTCAGCATGCTTGAGGGCATTTGTCACTGCCTCCTGGGCAAGGCGGAACAGCGCAACCTCAAACCGCGGCGGCAGCCGGTTTTCTTCAAATTCCCCAAGGCTTGAGAACAGGATTCGTGTCTTCCCGTTATATTCCTCTATCGTATACAGATACTTCCTGAGCGTCGGAATCAGGCCAAGATCATCCAGGGCCATTGGTCTCAGGTCATAGATGATGCGGCGCACCTCATAAAGGGCATTCCGGACATTCTGCCTCAAAGAACGGATTTCCTTGAATCCTTCTTCAGAACCGCGCTCTCTGAAAATCCGTTCAATTAATTCAGAGCGCATCATCACATTTGCAAGCATCTGTGCAGGCCCGTCGTGAATCTCACGCGAAACGCGCTTGCGCTCTTCTTCCTGGGCTTCAATAATTCTGAGGCCGAAATCCTGCCTCTGCTGGGCATCTTCAATGAGCAGGCCAACCTGCCGCAGATCCTGATGCAGATAGTTCAGGACGACGGTAATCTGGCTGACAAGCACCTCCGCGCGTTCTATCGTCTCCTGAAGACCGAGCAGCCTTCGCTCAAGGTCATCCCGGCGGTCTCTGAGCTGCTTTTCCTTCTGCTGCAGCATCGTCAGCTCCACCTGAAGCTTGTGGGCCTTCTCATACGCTTCCCGGATTTCCTCTTCGCTGAACTGCTTGAAGTGCTTGCTGACCTCTGAGAGGCGCTTTCTGGCGAATCTCGCATGCACCTCAAGCTTGTCGCCCTGCTCAATGACATCATTCACCTGTATTTTGATTTGCTTTAACTCTTCGACGAGTGATTCGTATTGATGGCGGGACTGTTCGCCGATCTTAAAAATCTCGCCTTTGCTGCCGTCCACCGTTTTTACCATTTTATCCAGAATCTGATCGAGCACTTTGCAGTCGAGCTTCTTGGAGTCCACTATATCTCCTCCGCTAATGGGTTAAAATAAACTTCACACAATATCACACAATATAATGATTGAAGTGAAAATTTTGTCGCTTTATAATAGAAGAATGGCTTTTAGAAAAGCGTAGGTGCCTGTTCAGCTCCGAAAGGCAGATAAGAAATCACCAGAAAAGTCCGTTTTTGACTTTTTTGGGGATTTTGTTCTGACAGAGGAGTTAGGCACCGGAGCTGGACAGCACTATATTCGAAATAAGCTGCCTTCTGCAACCCTTTAAGGAGGTGTACAAGCATGCTTTCACACTATTATACCGTAAAAGGATACGGAGAGCATGAAATATCCATACAGAAATCCCGTTTTATTTGTTATCTTACCCGTGCTGAAACAGAAGAAGAGGCACAGGCCTTCATTCAGGAAATCAAAAAGAAGCACTGGGACGCAGCGCACAACTGTTCCGCCTATCTGATCGGGGAACAGGATCACATCCAAAAGGCAAACGATGACGGAGAACCAAGCGGGACAGCAGGAGTGCCCATCCTTGAAGTTCTGAAAAAAAGGCAGCTGAAAGATACAGTCGCAGTCGTGACGCGTTATTTCGGCGGCATCAAGCTCGGCGCAGGCGGTCTGATCCGCGCATACGGAAGCTCGGTATCAGAAGCATTAAATGAAATCGGCATTGTGGAGCGTAAGTTGACCCGTGTGATGCATACTAAGATTGACTATACATGGCTCGGAAAAGTGGAGAACGAACTGAGGAACTCCCGCTTTCAGCTCAAAGAGATCCACTACCTTGATACCGTTGAGGTTGAGACCTTTGCAGAAGAGGGCCAGAAAGAAGCATTTACAGAATGGATGACTGAGCTGACAAACGGCCAGGGAGAAATCACAGAAGGCCGGCAGCTTTACTTAGAACAGCCAAAAATTTAAGAAAAATGAGGAGTATCTTATGAATAGGCAAGAAGTAAAGAAAATAAAGAAAAAGAAGAAGAAAAGCATTTTTAAACGCATCTTATTTTTGTTCTTCATCCTCTTTTTAGCTGTAGGAGGATATGCCGGCTACGTGTTCTACCAAACCTATCAGGCAGCAAACAATTCCTACGATGATCTCGGCAGGGATAAATCGAAGCTCCGCGATGAAGCGGTTACGATTTCAAATGATCCCGTTTCGATCCTGCTTCTCGGTGTTGAGGATTATTCAAGCGGAGGAAAAGGCGGCCGTGCGGATACGTTGATGGTCGCAACCTTTAACCCAAAGGATCAAACGATGAAGCTATTGAGTCTTCCCCGCGACACACGCGTAAACATTCCGGGAAAAGAATCAAAGCGCAAAATTAACTCCGCCTACTCTTCCGGCGGAAAAGAGCTGACGATTGAAACAGTAGAGGATTTCCTCGATATCCCGATTGATTATTATGCAACCGTAAATTTTGAAGGTTTTAAAAACATCATTGATATCGTCGGCGGCATCACCGTTGATGTTCCGTTTGATTTTGAACAGAACAGTGATGATCCTAAAGCTGAAAAGCTCGAATTCAAAGAAGGCCCTATGGAGATGGACGGACGGTACGCACTTGCTTATGCCCGGATGAGAAAGGCGGATCCAAACAATGACATCGGCCGAAATGAAAGACAGCAGCAGGTCGTTAAAGAAGTCATAAATGAAATTGTTTCAGCAGGCACCTTGCTGAAGGTGGACCAGCTGACAAACGAAGTTGGGGAAAATGTCGAAACGAACATGAGAATGTCGGAACTTCTTGGCTTTTACAAGAAATACAACAACTTCAACACCAATAAGATTGAAACGGTTAAACTTGAAGGCGTTGGCGAATACATCGGAAATGTTGCCTATTGGATTCCGGATGATACAAGTCTTGCCAATACTCAGATTGAGCTCAAAAAACACCTCGAGCTTGAAACAGACAGCGATACACTCAGCAGCACAAATGAATAGGAAAAAGCTCCGGCCGGTGCCGGAGCTTTTTTAGTGCATAAAAAAACCGCACAGCTCGTTGCTGTACGGATTCATTAATTGTCTTTTTGAGGCTGCGTCAGTTTTCTGAATGCATTGATAAGCGGCTTATGGCCTTCGCCAATCAGGCCGACAAGCTCTGCTGCAATCTGAATGAACAGAAGAAGAATCATCATGATGAAGAGTGCCATCCACATCGTTGCGTTTGAGAAGATGATCGCAGAAAGACCAAAGCATGCGCTGAAGAAGTAAATAAGCAGAACAGATTTTCTGTGGCTGAAGCCAAGGTCCACCAGGCAGTAATGCAGGTGTAGCTTGTCAGGCGCAGCAATATTCTGCTTGTTCACAAGCCTTCTGACAATCGCGAAAAGCGTGTCGAAAATAGGTATAGCCAAAACGATGATCGGGATAATAAAACCGAACAATGTGATGTTTTTGAATAATCCCATCGTGGAGAGTATGGCAATCGAATAGCCTAAAAACAGCGCCCCGGTATCTCCCATGAAGATTTTGGCCGGATAGAAATTGTGCACCAGAAAGCCAAGTGAGCTTCCGATTAAGATGACGCACAGTGACACGACCGCAAATTGAAAGTTTGTAAAGGCCATAATCAGGATGCTTGTCATCGCAATGGATGAAACACCTGCAGCAAGCCCGTCCAGTCCGTCAATCAGGTTGATCGCATTGGTTACCCCTACAATCCATAGAATCGTCACGGGATAGCTCCAGTAATCGAGGTAAATGAGCCCGAAAAACGGAAGCGTAATTTTGTTGATCAGCAACCCTGATGATACGACAACTCCGGCAGCTGCCAGCTGTCCGATAAGCTTATATTTCGCTTTAAGCGTAAAACGGTCATCTAAAATACCGACAAGAACAATGATGAACGCGCCGATGATGACTTCATTCATATACATGGATTCGGGCTTAAGATAAAGGAAGCCTGCAGCGGTTCCGATAAAGATCGCAAGGCCGCCCATCCTCGGCATCAGGCCCTGATGGATTTTTCTGCTGTCGGGCTTATCAACTGCCCCCATTTTTATTGCAAGTTTTTTAATAAGTGGTGTGATCGATACAGCCACTATAAAAGAAACTATAAAAGCTATAATATAATTAGAATAATCTAACATGTCTGCACCAACTTATGTGTGATATTTTCACTTCCTCCATCATAGCAAAAATATTTGAACTTGCAATTATTATTTTGTTAAGAATCTGTTGCGGCTATTCTAAGTTTGAACGCTTTTTGAACAAATTCCTGCTACTTCAGGAGCTTACGGTAAAACGCTGTCAGTTTCTTCTCTTCTGATTCCCAGTTATAGACGGTTTCGAAACTTTTTCGGCCGTTCAAACCAAAATTTTCTGCCTGACCGGGATTCTCAAGCAGGCCTGAAAGCGCACCGGCAATTGCTGACGGGCTCTCAGGGTCAACAAGCCGTCCGCTGTTTGAGTTCTCCACTACCTTTCTGTAGTGCGGAAAATCAGAAGCCACTACCGCTGTGCCAGCTGCCATATATTCAAACAGTTTATTTGGCAGACAGACTAAATGATTGGGCTCAGGCAGATAAGGAATCACCCCGATGGATGCTCTGGACAAATACGATTCAATCTCAGAGTAAGGCACGCTTCCGGCAAATGTGATCCTGTCAGAGTGCCCGCTTTTCTCAACCATTTCCTTAATCTCTCTTTCAAACGCTTCTGATTCAAATCTCCCTACAAATTGAAAGGCTGCATCAGGATGCTTGTCCGCCGTCATGATGAACGCCTCCGTCATCTGTCTGATTCCCCGGATCGGCGTTATCCCGCCAAGATACAGAACAAGTCTGCGGTCCTTTTCGCCGTCATGGACGGTGAACATATCTGTCAGCGGATAATTTTCAATTTTGCATGACCGGTATTTTTGATACCTCTCCCCTACCTCATCTGTTGTATAAATTACGCCCGATAATATAGGAAGGCAGATTTTTTCTATCATCTCATAAGCAAACCGGACCGGCTTCTTCAGCCAGCTTTTTAAATATTTTTTGCTCATGATGGCATTCGGATAATGCTCATGGGCATCAAAAATGACGGGTTTGCCTGTCATGATGCGCAGCAGTGTCCCCGCAGGGATCAGCTCAGGATCATGAAAATGGTAGAGATCCGCCCCTGTTTTTCTGGCCGTTTTCATAACCGTCAGTGTATGTAAAAACCGTTTAAGCTCTGATTTCGGCTTTTCGACCGGCACTATTTTAATGGAATCATCCAGAACAGCATGGGGTTTTGGCGCGACAAGCGTCACATCGTAACCCGCCTTCTGCAGCGACTTGCATTGTTTATGGTAAATGCGTCCGTCATACGCCTGGTGAACAGAGGTGATGACACATATTTTCTTCATGGGCTATCCATTCCTTTTCAGATCAAAGTTGTAACTTTCCCATTAATACTTTACACTAATATATTGACATATCCTAATATTTTATGGAAAGGGATTACTATGCGAATTATTTACATTACACAGCACTTTCCGCCTGAAATAGGTGCAGCTCAGGGACGTGCATTTGATATGAGCACAAACCTTTCAAATTTGGGCCATGATCTGCATGTGCTGACGGCCTTTCCAAAGCCATCCTCAACATTATTCAGCAAAGAGAAGGTAAATAAACTGTCTGTTTACCGATCTTTTCAAATACGTGATACGAAAAAGAGCTCCATCCGCCGGCTCGCCAACTATTTATCCTTTATGGTATCGAGCGTTTTCAGCGGTTTCAGAGTCAGAAAACCGGATATAGTATACGCGACCTCCCCTCAGCTTTTCCAGGGGGTAACGGGATATATCCTGAGCAGGATCCACAGAACAAAGTTCGTCTTTGAAGTCCGCGATTTATGGGTCGACTTCGCTGAGATTCTCGGCCAGTTCAAAAACAAGCGCCTGCTGGACCTTGCAAGAAAGCTTGAAAGGTTCATTTACAACAGGGCCGATTTGATAGTCGTCGTGACGCACGGCTACAAAGACCGTCTGATTGGCATGGGTATTTCAGCTGATAAAATCACCGTGATTCCAAACGGCGTCAATCCGCCGTCACTTGAAGCTCCTGCACAAGCACGCGATGTAAAAAAAGAACTTGGCATCGAAAATCAGTTCCTTGTCCTCTACACCGGAAATATCGGCGCTGCCCAGGGTCTTCAAACCATCATTGAAGCAGCAGACAAGCTAAAACATGACCCAAGCGTCTGCTTCCTTTTCATCGGGGAAGGCGTTGAAAAAGAACCCTTAATGGAAAAAGCAGCTTCCATGGGCCTGACAAATGTACGTTTTCTTGAAGGCAAACGAAAAGAAGACCTTGCTTCCTACTACGAAAGTGCGGACCTTGGCATTGTCAGCCTGAAAAAACATCCGCTGTTTGAAATTACGATTCCATCAAAAGTATTTGATTATATGTCGGTATCGCTGCCTGTCCTGATTGGCGTGGAAGGCGAGGCGAAGGAAATCGTTGAAGCAAATGAGGCCGGCTTCCCATTTGAGCCTGAAAACGCAGATGATTTCATCCGCGCCTTAAAGCTTGCTCAAAGTCAGCCAGAACGTCTCCTTACCATGAAAAAAGGACTGCGCGGCCACCTGCTTCAGTCATTTAACAGGGAAACGCAGGCAAAAGAACTGTCTGATGCTCTTCAAAAGCTGCAGAAATGACCGTTATTTGCCGAAGTGGACGTTTTACTTGCCGAAATCAACGCTTTAGTTGCCGGCTCAACCACTTTACTTGCAGCTTTTCAAAGAATACTTGCCAAATCTTCTTCCATACTTGAAAATTTCCATCCGCTTCCAAAAAGCAGAAAAAGACCTGATGCCGCAGCATCAGGTCTTTTATTTTACACTTCAAAAGGAACAGGCTTATCGCTGCGCTTCTCGAAATGATGCAGAATCGCTTCCACAATCCGTCTTGAAGCTTCGCCGTCGCCATATGGGTTGGATGCCTTAGACATCGCCTCATAGCGCTCTTTATCGTTCAGCAGCTCATATGCAAGCTGATAAATGGTTTCTTCTTCTGTACCTGCAAGCTTCAGAGTGCCTGCTTCAATTCCTTCAGGACGCTCAGTTGTGTCACGCAGGACAAGAACAGGAACTCCAAGTGAAGGAGCCTCTTCCTGCACGCCGCCTGAATCTGTCAAAATGATGTGGGCTTTAGCTGCGAAGTTATGGAAATCATAAACGCCAAGCGGCTCAATCAAATGAATGCGAGGGTCATTTCCAAGCACCTCATCCGCCACTTCGCGCACGGCAGGATTTAAGTGAACAGGGTATACCACCTGTACATCTTCATGCTCCGTAATCAGGCGTTTTATCGCACGGAACATGTTTCTCATCGGCTGGCCGAGATTTTCCCGTCTGTGTGCTGTTAAAAGGATCATGCGGTCAGATCCCACTTTTTCAAGGACTTCATGAGTGTATTCTTCTTTTACCGTTGTTTTCAGGGCATCAATTGCTGTGTTTCCAGTTATGTAAATCGTTTCGCCCTTCTTATTTTCCTGAAGCAGGTTTTGCTCTGCTTTGTTTGTCGGCGCGAAATGAAGATCAGCAATAACGCCTGTGATCTGGCGGTTCACTTCTTCAGGGAACGGAGAATACTTATTCCACGTTCTGAGGCCGGCTTCCACGTGTCCGACAGCAATCTGGTTGTAGAACGCTGCTAAGCTTGCGACAAACGTAGTGGTTGTGTCGCCGTGCACAAGAACAAGATCAGGCTTCACTTCTTTCATGACTTCATCAAGGCCTTCAAGTGCCTTTGTCGTAACGCCTGTGAGAGTCTGGCGGTCCTTCATAATGTTCAGGTCGTGATCCGGTTTGACTTCAAACAATTCCAGAACCTGATCAAGCATTTGACGGTGCTGGGCCGTTACCGTAACGATTGAATCAATTTCATCCGGATATTTTTCAAGCTCCAGTACAAGCGGGGCCATTTTAATCGCTTCCGGTCTTGTCCCGAAGATTGTCATGACTTTTAATTTGCGGTCCATATAGTCTAAACTCCTTTTTCAATCAATTAGGATGATTATATCATTAAGCAGTAATAGAGTTGTTTTCTATAGTATTAAGATTTGCCTTCAATAATATTTCAGGTCTTTCAAAAAAGATGCGGTTTTTAAAACCGCATCACAGATTTTCATACATCTCAGCAAGCTTTCTGCTCTCTGCTTCCCAGGTTAAAACTCTCCTTGCCTGCAGGCAGTTTTGCCGGTAGTACTCGTAATTATTCTTCACTTCCATGATCCCGGCCTTGATGCCCTCTGTTGTTTCTTCAGCAAGCACGCCCGTCTTGTACTCATCGATTACGACCGATTTGCCGGGATGGTTGGAGGAAACAGCAGGAACGCCGGCCTGCAGATATTCAAACATTTTGTTCGGTGTGGAATAATAGTTGTTTTTTGAAACCTTCTCATACATCACAAGGCCAATGTCCGCCTTCTGAGTGTAATAGAAGAGATCCTCTGACGGCACCTGGTCATGAAAAAACACACGGTCAGATAAGCCGAGAGATTCAGCGAGACTCATAAGCTCCTCTTTCAGTATACCGGAGCCGATCATCACAAGCTTAAAGCTCTCAGGCAGCTCAGCCATTGTCTTTACAATCAGATCAAGGCCGCGGTATGGAGAAAAACCGCCCTGATAAAGCAATACCGTATCTTCTTCCCCAAAGGTATAATTCCAGTCAATCGCCTTATTGCCGGCAAGCATGTCTTCAGAAAAAAGCGGAATATTTTGAATGAGCACGGAAGGCTTTTCCCCATTGCGTTCAAACAAATAATCTCTCAAATACGGATTCACCGTCACAAACCTGTCTATTTTCTTAAAAAGTTGCTTTTCCATCTTGTATCCGACAAAGCGGTCAAGCTCATTGCGCCCTGCCATTTCGTTGAAAATTTCATGGGCATCATAGATCAGCTTTGCGGAGAAATCCTTTGCAAGCATGCTGCCCTGCCAGAGCGTATTCAGGTCATGACAGTGAACTGTATCTATTTTAAGGTCCCGTACATTGTTTTTCACTTTTTTATAAAACTCATAATACGCCATATAATCTTTCAGTATTTTAACTAGAGGCAGTCTGGCAGCGCGGACGACTGCACGTTTCAGACCGGACCGTTTCGGCGCTTGTCCCGGATTTGTACCCGCCATAGCCGCCTTCATGCTTTTAACAGAAATAGGGAGACGCATTAAATGAATATTTTTATGTAGAAAAGGGTCCGGCTCCTGGAACTCGCGGACGCAGGCAAGATAAACGCTGTGTCCTGCTTCCGCAAGCGCAAGGGCCTCCCTTTTCACTCTGGCATCATAAGGAATATCCTTATACAGCAGCATGAGGATGTTCATTATTTTGCCTGTTTCATGAACTCATCGTATTCTTTGACGATCGGCCCTGTTTCACCGACTGCTTTCTGCTCCCCGAGATGAATCCAGACGACGCGGTCGCAGATGGCTCTTACAAGGTTTGATGAGTGAGTGACTAAGATAACGGTTCTGTCCTGCTTGATTTTCTCCATGATGGCATTTCGGCACTTTTGCTGGAAGGCTGTGTCTCCAACTCCAAGTACTTCGTCAATCAGAAGAATTTCAGGATCAAGCGAAATCGCCGTAGCAAAAGCAAGCCTTGATTTCATCCCTGCCGAATAGGTGCGGACAGGCTTGTAAATGAAATCGCCAAGCTCGGAAAACTCAATAATGTCATCGATCTTTTCATCAATCTGCTTCTTTTTATGGCCAAGAAGCAATCCATTTAAATAGATGTTCTCGATTCCGGGAAGCTCAGGCTGGAAGCCAGCTCCGAGAGAAAGAAGAACCGGATGCTCGTCATCCTTGATGTTAAATGTGCCTTTGTCAGGCGAAATCAATCCGCTGAGCAGCTTCAACAGCGTACTCTTACCCGAACCGTTTCGTCCGATGACACCTAAAACCTCACCTTTTTTCACTTCGAAATTAAGGCCCTTCAGAGCCCAGAAACGATCATCTTGCTTATGCATATTCAATAATTTCTTTAACGGCTTCTCCGTGAATTCCGGATAAGAAACCCAAAGATCTTCAACTTCGATTATAGTATCAGTCAATTAAATCACCTTAGCATATTCTTTTTCATTTTTGTTAAGCAAACGAATTCCGAAATACAGGATTACAAGAGAAATCACCGTTAATATAAGGAGCGGAATCCACTCAGGCGCTCTGCCGTAAATCAGCACGTCTCTATAGGATTCCAGAATCGTTGTAAAAGGATTCAGATAGAGCAGCGGAACAAGCTTGTCCGGCACTGTGCTCATTTCAAATAAAACGGGTGATAAATAAAGCAAAACACGGGAAATATACTGCATCATATTTTTAACATCCCGAATGAAAACACCTAAGTGTGCAAGGAAAATCATAACGCCAAGCAGGCAGAATGCATTAATAATAAAAATCAGCGGAAATAAGAGAACATACCATGAAAACTCTGTTCCGAAAATAATCAAAAACAAAATAAGCACGACGGCACTGATTAAAAACTTAATGCAGTTTACAAGCAGCCGCACAACTACAAAAATAATTTTGGGCACATACACCTGCTGCAGAATATTCCCTTTTGATGAAATCGAGTTCGTTCCATCTACAAGTGCAGCTGTAACAAATTTTAAAGGAATAAGCCCTGTGAAAATAATGATCGGGTAGTTTGGCGTACCACGGTCAAGAATGACCACGACCAGTAAATAAAAGATTGCCATATAAAAAATTGGATCAAGGATCCACCATAAAAAACCGAAATACGTTCTTGAATTGTTCGCTTTAAAGTCAGAAGCAGTCAAGTGATAGATCAGGTCTTTGTTGGATTTAATGGCCTTAAATGTATCAAGTAGCATAAGATGTTCTCCTAACTCACAAAATGTTGCACCTTCCTAATAATATACCTAGTCCAAAGACCTTTCAAGTTTTAGAGGGATTTGTAAAGGTTTTGACACACCGAAAAGCGGAAGCGCCCGGTTAGCTCCGAAGGACAGAAAAGGATCCGACGGAAAAAGCCGGTCTTGCTTTTTCTGGCGGAGCCGTTCTGGCCGAGGAGTTGGGCGCTGGAGCTAGACAATACCGAAAAGCGGAGGCGACTGGTCCATACTTGTACCCGTTCCATTCCGCTCCAGTCACTTGCTTTCCGCGGGGAGGTCGGGAGCCTCCTCGGCCAGCCTGCGGGGTCTTCCGTTCCCTCTGCATCCCTTAGAAAAGCGGAAGCGCCCGTTTTGCTCCGGCAGTCAGATAAGAAATCACCGGAAAAGTCCGGTTTTGACTTTTTGGGGGATTTTGTTCTGACAGAGGAGTTGGGCGCTGCAGCTGGACAAGGAGTCAAGTGCCTTCCGCTCCAATTCACTGGAGGTTTACTTCTATATAAATAAATGGCAGGTGACCTTAAACATCCAGTACCCTTCTTACTCCAGTATCCCCGCTTTCCCTCTATTCAGCCCCTGTGCAGGATTTACCCGCAAAGTTCTCTCTTTAATCAAGGGAATGAAACCTCCGGAATAAAAAAAGACCATAAACTAATATGGTCCCCATTTCGTCTTTTTTCTTACTTAACGAATTTGTAAAGGTTGCCGAAGTTGATGTATGTGATCTCTTCAGGGCAGTTCTTTACGATGTTTTTCGTGTCAAAGATGCGTTTTGTATTCATGCTAGCGAAGTCAGAAGCATCAAGTGCTTTGAATTCGTTATGGTCTGTCAGAACAAGGACAAGGTCTGATTGCTCTGTTGCTTTTTTGATGTCTTTTTCTACCCAGTCTTTTTGAACATGCGGGTCGTATGCGATGACTTCGTTTGCACCGGCCATTTTAAGCTGCTGGTAGATGTCCATTGCAGGACTTTCACGGATGTCATCGACGTTGCCTTTGTATGTTAAACCGAAGACTGTAATTTTCTTGTCGTCAAGGCCGCCAAGCATTTTTGATACGTTTTCTACAACAAAGGAAGGCATAGAAACGTTGATATCACGTGCCTGGTAGATCAGCTTCGCTTGTTCAGGAGCTTCTGCCACGATGAAGTACGGGTCAACTGCTAAGCAATGTCCGCCAACGCCCGGTCCAGGGTGATGAAGGTTAACACGCGGATGCTTGTTGGCCATTTCAATAACGTCAAGAGCATTGATATCAAGCTCCGTACAAATTTTCACAAGCTCATTTGCAAGTGAAATGTTGACGTCGCGGAATGTGTTTTCCATAAGCTTGGACATTTCAGCTGTTTTCGCATCCGTCAAAATCAGTTCGCCTTCAACAAATGTGCTGTACACTTTTGCTCCGGCTTCTTTACATGCTTCTGTCACACCGCCGATGATGCGGTTGTTGTGAATAAGCTCATGCATAATTTGTCCAGGCAGTACGCGCTCTGGGCAATGAACTAAGAAAATGTCTTCGCCGATTGTAAAGCCATGCTTTTCAAGCAAAGGTTTTACATGGTCGTCTGTTGTACGAGGCGCGATTGTCGATTCTACGATGACTGTATTGCCTTTTTCAAGGTAAGGAATCATCATTTCTGTAGCGCTTAATACGTATTTTAAATCTACAGATTTATATTGATCGTCTTTATTTGGAGTTGGAACGGCAATAATGAATACGTCTGCTTTTTCAGGCTGTGTTGATGCTTTGAATTTGCCGGAAGCCATTACTTCTTCGAGCGCTTCCTGAAGTCCAGGCTCTTCGATATGAATTTTGCCTTGGTTTAATGAATCAACAACATGCTGCTGGACATCTACGCCTAGCACGTCAACGCCATGCTTTGCAAACATAATAGAAGTCGGCAGTCCGATATAACCAAGACCTAGTGTTGCGATCTTCATGTGAATTCTCCTCCAGTTGGTTGTTCAAAAATTTCCCTCATACCACATTACAGCTTAGAAAACACGGTGTCAATGATTTCAGCTGCCCTGCTCCAAGAGAACTTTTTCTTCCTTTTTTTCTTTAATTTCGTTCAGTTCCGCCTGAATCATTTTATGCTTGCCGCACTGGAACCTGACGATATGCGCAGCTTCCTCTGATTTTTGCAGGAATGCTTTTGGATTGTAGTAAAGATATTCAATAGCTTCTGCAAGACCCATGTAATCTTCCCCTTTTGAAAGGAAGCCGCACGAATCATCAATAAATTCAGGGATGGCATAAACGGCTGATGTTACCGGCACAAGTCCGCTTGACATTGCTTCGCCAAGTGAAACCCCTTGGGAATCCATACGGGATGGACTCAAAAAGACGCCGTGGGATTTATGCTGCTCGGCAATTTCTTTCTGGGACAAGAAGTAATTGTGCAGATGAACGTTCGGAATCCCTTTAAGCGGCTCGACGGTTTCATTCCATAAAGGACCCTGGCCGAAAATATCAAAGGTCAGATCATCAAAGAATGGCTTGTCCTTCAGGGCAAGAATTGCTTTGACGGTCAGGTCGTTTGCATACGTTCTTGAAGCAAACGGGCGAATCGTTAAAATGCGTTTCCGCTGCTCTTCTGTTTTTTCTACATAATCAAACAGCTCGTCATCAATGGAGTTATGAATGATGCTGTAATTTTTGATGATGGTGTTTGTATCTTTTTCAGCAACGTTCTCTTTGTACCATTTCGAAACGAAAATGAATTTTATGTCGTCATCTTCCGTGGTGTAAAGATCTGCCATGAAATCAAGCTGCGCCTGATTGCGCTTCGCATACTCAAGGCTATTGCGGATTTCTTTCGTGCTCTGGTAAAAGTTGAACCAGCGGCGGTACCATTTTGTTGTCTCGAAACCGTGCACCCATACAAGCTTTGGCGTGTATCTCGCATTTGACTTGCGGACAGCACGGTACATTCTTTCATTGATAAAGTGAAACATCACTTTCTTATATGGCTTTGCATTTAAAAGGTTTGTCAGCGCATCCTCTCCGCCAATATAGACGGGCACACCTTCATAAACGTAATGAGCGATGCTTGCCGGAGATGTGTTTAAACGGTAGATGGCACAATTGATGCCATTTTCCCTGTACCCGAGCACGCGTTTATGAACAAACATGTTCTGGTAATACGTGTTTTTCTCAGGGTAAACATTCGTAACAATCAGGTAATCCGTTTCAGGATGTCTTAGAAACAGCTCTTTCTGACTTTCTGAAGTGGGTACGTTGTACGCTGAAACAGAAAAATCTGTTATAGCTGCTTCTCCTGCCCCTGAAAGTCTAATTCCCATGGAGTAGCTCGCCACATTCGCAGGGAAGCTTAAATTCATTTCACTTCCAAGAGGATTGTACTGAACATATACCTTGTTGTCATTTCTGTCATACCCGACAATGACCTGCTGCACCTGAACCCCGCTGTTTACTGTACCGTCAATTCTTGCGATGTACGTATAGCCTGGGTTCAGACTGCGGTCAACTCTATTGCCTTTATTATAATAAAGAATGATCGGACCTGCGTCTTTTATCAGCTGGGCAATCTTGATGTCCAGCTGTGCGCCTCCGTCAATCTGAACATCAAAGCTTTTCTTTGTATCTTTCGGCCATTTATCAAAAAAAGTGATTTTTTTAACCGGCTCTTTCAGCATGATGTCCCCTCCCGTCAATTGAAAAATATGAGACATACCTTTATTTTCTGCGTTTTAGTCCCCAATATTTCAACTGTAATTTTCCAAGTTTGGAATTTTGCAGTTTTGTCAATTTTGTCTGCAGCTGGCTTATAGTACGCTCTTTTTCCTCAAGAAGCTTTTTCTGCTGTTCCTGACCCGCTGATATCAATTCTGGATAGATTCCGGATGCTTTCAGTCCCTCAGCTTCCTGTTTGCTGATCAGCTGACCAAGATTTTCACGGGTTTCAACATCGTCTGCAATGGCTGTCAGAATGGTTTTAAACTCCTGCTCCATTTCCTTCTTATCCTGAATCAGGCGGTCTGCAAGCTGGCTTAGTCTCTCAAGCTCTTCTTGGTCCGTGCCTGCTGTATGCTGAAGGTCCGTTTCCTGCTTTTTGACCCAGCTCTTTTCAAATACTGTGTCAGGAGCAGCGGTTTTGGCGAGACCAGCTGAACGTTCTGCAGGTTTAGCCGGAGAGATTGGTGCTCTTTCCACTTTTCGTGCTTTCTTTCCGGAAAATTTCTTCGCAACCATCTTGTCAAAAACAGTTCCTGCAGCTCTTGCATCATTTAGCGGAGACAAATAAGTAATGCCTTCACTTTGACCGAGAATACTGCCTTCTTCGTAAACGCCCCAAACGTCCGTGCCGCTTCCTTTGTAGTCGCTCAGTTTAGACGGCAGATACGGATTGATCGGCTTGTTGTCTTTCGTTGTTGAGTCATTGACAACCAGGCAGTCGAACTTTGTGCAAAGGTTGAGGAACGTGTAGAAATCGACAAACCCGTTGACAATAATGGAGTCCTCAAGCGGATCGTTTTTAAGCTGATCTTCAAGCTCTGTCGGTTTCGCCGTAAAGACATGGATCAGGACTTTGCGCTGAGTATCCTCGTGCGCTTCTTTTAAACCTGAGAACAAGTCGTTCAGGTTCCGCTTGCTGTAGAAGTTTCCAAAATAGGCAACATTCACATGATCTTCTGATAGAAGCGGATAATCGAATTCCTCCATGTGGTAATAGCTTTCCGGCAATGTCGGATGCGGCTCGATGACAACCTTCTGCTTAATAATCGGCTTAATTTCCTCAATCGGGAACATATCCATCATGTACTGATACTGATTTTTGTTTGTGAAAATCAGTTCATCTGCAAAAATATACGGAAGGTATTCACACCATACAAAAAGACTTGCATCGTTTGGAGACGGGAACCCTGCTTTTTTCACATCTGCTTCAAGCTGCTTTAAATACCCCTGATCGGTAATATCCACCAGACGCTTTTTAGCCTCGATGTCATAGATCAATGGGTCGGAAAATTCAGCGATCCACTTTGTTTGAGGGTATTTCTTTTTGTACTCATACGCAAGGAAGTGGGAGGCTGCCCACATTGCACGGCTGAATACCTGTTTATGCACGCCGTTTTTCTCTACAAGATCGTCTGCACCTTTCATTCCCATATCAACAAACGTTTTGATATGTGCCCAGTGCGAGAAGCTTGAAGGCGAATTGATCGGCAGTCTTGTATGAATTAAATCATCCACCATTTGGTTCAGGGATGCATTTTTTGTCCGGACTTTGTCCATCGTATTGTAGATGACATCTGAAACCTTGCCTGCCTGTCTCATACGCTTCGCCATCACGTTCCCGGCTGTGTCGTTATAAGGAGGGAAGCAGTATGAAACAACCAGCTGCTCCACGCGGTCCTTATTCAGCAGATGGTACGGGAAGTATACAGGTCTTCTTGATGAGATCTCTTTCATGATGCGGTCATACTCATCTTTATGCTCTTCATAATATTTCACGATGAACGAGACCTGTGCATTGATCTTTCTTTCAATAAAGTCGCGCTTTTCAAAAGGCAGATCCGGAACGAGCAGCTCATTCATTTTCTCAATGCAGTCTGCACGCTGTTCAACGTTAAAGTTAAACGTCATCGCCTGGCGGGAAATGGAGTTCTCCCTGAGCGTCCGGTAATAAACGGCTTTTTTAGTTAATGAAGCAACAGCAAACTTAAGGTCATTTTTAACGAAAAGCTCTGTGAAAAAGACGACGTCTTCCCCGCTTTTCAGGCTCTCATCAAATTTATACTTTTGAACATATAAAGTCGGAATCAGCTTGCACGCATTAATGGTCAGAACTGTGTGAAGCTTCATATACGGGCTTTGTTTGCTGATGACGGACTTTAAAATCTGGCGGTTGATCGGATTGGATGATTGAATATTGCCGTCCGGCTCAACATTGTAAATTTGAGAAATGACAGCTGTATCAGGCTTTGCCTGCTTGTACATTTCCTCAAGGAAGTTGGCAGAAAAATAATCGTCATCGTCAAGGAACGTGACATATTCGCGTGCTGCAAGCGAAATTCCCTTATTGCGCGCAATCGATGCTCCTGCCTCGTCCATTGTCACAACACGGATATTGGACATGTTTCTTTCAAGGGCAATCTGTCCAATCATCTCTTCTGTCTTGTCTTTTTCGCCGTTAATGACAATGATCACTTCAAACAGGGAATGATCAATTGTCTGATCAGCCAATGAAGTCAGGCATTTTTTTATGACATTTTCACCTTTATAGGTTGGGATAATAACGCTGATGCCTTTATCGTAGAGGGGCTTTTCATTTTTCCGCACATGCTCCTCTTCGATGTCATACCCCATTTTCTTTGCTCTAGTTAGTCGGACTTTCTCTAAACGTTTGAGTATTTCCACTTTAAGCATTATTTCTTACCTCTTCCGGCTAGTTTTTTCTTCAATGCCCAGTACTTCAGCTGAACTCTGCCAAATCGGGATTTTTTAAGGACATTATAGCGGTGCTCAATATAAGATGCTTTTCGGTTCGCATCTTCAATTTTATTAACAGCTGCAAGTGCTGCTTTAAGTGCATCCTCTTCGCGGTTTAAAAGCTCAACCGTTTCAATCTGCAGCTGGCGGATATATTCCTCCTGCTTTGCAATCTGTGCTTTAAGCTCATCATACAGCGTTTCTCCAGATTCTTTAGGCTGACGAAGCTCTTTTAGCTCTTTTTCCTGTTTTGCAGTCTGACCTGCAAGCGTTCCGATGCGCTGCATGTAATCTCTTTCCAGAGCGTAAAAGCCCTGTTCAAGCTTTTGCAGATTCTCTTTTGTATAAAAAGGCAGATTTTCTTCTGGAGAGGCTGTGCAGACAACGCCTGACCATCTTCCTAAATAATCGAAGGACTCAATTTTAAAATGAGTGCCGATTTGTTCTGCCAATAATGAGTAATAGTACGTACGTTTATGGTCGATAAAATCATTTATGCCAAACGGAACGGTGACAATCAGTCTGCCGCCCGGCTTAAGATGAGCCAGTGTTTTTTTAAGGAAGGCTTCAGGATCGCTGATATGCTCAAGCACTTCTGTCAGAAGGATCGTATCATAATCCTTTTCAATTTCGTCATCTGTCATAAAATTCGACACTTTGAATGTGACAGATGCTTGAACAGACGGATGTTCCTTGCCAAGTTCATTCATGGCGTAATCGATCGATTCCCGGGAGATATCGATTCCATCTACTTTTTTGCCTTCCCGTCCGAGGAGGATGGCATTAATACCTTGTGAACAGCCGATATCGAGGACCTTGTTTCCACTAACACGTGTCACAATCCAGTTGATGCGTTCTCTCGTTTTTTTGCTGAAATCCGTTCCCAAAGCTCCATAATAAGCTTCATTGACGCGATCTATGATATTTTTACTCAAAAAAACTCCTCCAATTAGCTAATGGCTTAACGTAATTTGTATAAGTTCTATATGTAGTTTTTGCATAATTTTTCGACGTATTCTGCAAGGACCTACTTATTATATCGAATATAGTCTTTCGTTAACAACCATAAAAAAACCTGAAACCGCGGATCACGTGTTTCAGGTCTTTTTGTTTCACTTGCTGTTCTTCCACAGGTAGAAATCGTTTACGCCCTGTGTGATGGCTTCTGCAGCTTTGTTTTTTCCGTCGTATGTTTTGAAAATGGATGCGTCTTTTGCATTTGAGATAAAGCCCATTTCAACTAGGACAGATCTTGTGTAGTTTTTATCAATAACGTAAAACTCTGCTTTTTTCGTGCTTCTATCTCTAGTGCCGAGTGCCTTGATTAATCTTGCCTGAATAAATTCTGCAAGCTTGGCGCTGTCATCCTTCTCACCTTGTGTAAGAGAAGAAGTCCTGAAGCTATTACTTGCTATAGAACTGTTTGCAGAAGCAGCTGCACTTGCATTCGAACCGTTTGTAGCATAGGTTTCTGTACCATTTGCAGACGAAGCTGTGCTTGCATTCATGTGAAGACTTACAAAAACACCTGCATTCTTTGTATAAGTAAAGTCTGTCCGTTCATTAAGAGAGAGGAACGTATCATCCGCTCTTGTCATGTAAACATTATAGCCAAGCTTTTTCAGCTTTTCAGAAGCAATCTTTCCGACATCAAGCACAACCTCTTTTTCCTGGAGGCCATTGCCGATGGCACCAGGGTCTTTTCCCCCATGACCAGGATCAAGGACGATTGTTTTTGAAAGAGCTGTTTCTTTAGGCTGCGGTTCAAGAGTCAGGTAGCTCGTCTTCACAAACCCTGTTTTCCCGCTGTATCTGACAGAAATCCATTCTTCCTTCAGTTCCTCAGGATTTAAGATCTCTACTTGATTTCCTTGAGGAATGGTCAGGATGATGTTTGAAGCGGTTGATTTCTTGGAGCGGAGATTTAATCCCTCTCTTACGTAGTACGTAAGATCTTCCGCTTTAATCGTCACTGGCTTGTTAACGATATCAGACGCTGGCACGTACGCATCTTTTCCATTAAAGGACGTCACAGCCCACCCGTTTGATATGCTGCCTTTTTTAATTTTCATCTGATCGTTTAGAACAAGAGAGGCAAGCTTGCCTGAAGATGTGTTGTGCGAATTGTAAATACCTGTATTTTTATTGGCATAATACGTAAAATAAACAGCCGCAGCAGGCTTGCTTGCAATACTGCTGTATGGGGCATATCCTTTTACACCATTGTACTCAATTCGGCTCCACCCGTTTTGCACGCTGCCTTTTTTTACTTTGACTGCAGCGTCTAGTGATACCGTTCTTTTCGGTGTAACCGTGTTTCTTTCATTATATAGAGTGAAATCTTTCACCGCATAATAGGTAAAGTAGATCGGAGCTTTGGATGTCAGCTTGGAGTAGTCCGCATAGTATGTTTTTCCGTTGTGAAGAATTTCCACCCATCCATTTAAAACCGTTCCTTTTCCGACTTTGATGATCGCATCTTCCGCAATCGAGCCGTAGCGTTTTGTATGAGTCCCTCTTCCTGCGTAAAAACTCACCGGTTCTTTTGTATAGTAGCTGAAATAGATTTTTGCCGGCTTTTTGTTTGTAATGAATGATGATTTCGCATAGAGCGTCTTGCCATTAAGCTGTATCTTTGCCCAGCCGTTCTTGATTGCACCTGGTTTTACAGCAAAGGAAGTCTGAAATGGAACGTGTAACGCTTTGGCATAATGATCGCCTGGACCCGTCCGTGTTTGAAAGTCATTTTTGGCATAATACGTAAAGGCGGCAGCTGCTTCTGCCTGTTGAGCCGGCATCGCCTGAAAGACTCCAGCAGTCAGCAGTAAAACGGCCAGCATGCTGGCTAAAAGCTTTTTCATTCTATTTTTTCCTCCCGGTTGTTTGATGCTGGGACTTTTTTCCGTACAGTCCACTCCTTTTATATATCGCATCCAACTGGGAAAACTTTAGAAAAATTCCCAAAAAAATAGCCCTCAAATTTGAGGGCAGTCATGCACGCACGATTTCTTTTCTTCCTACTGATATATAAGTCATCCAGTCCGGAATATCCCGGAGACTGTAAATGTTTCTGCCGTCAAAGAGCAGCGGCCGCTTCATTTTTGCACGGTAAAGATCCATCGGATAGGAAGTGATGGCGTCCCACTCTGTCACGATAAATGCTGCGTCAGCCCCTTCAATCGCTTGTGTAACGGAGTCACAATAAGTGATGGAATCTCCAAGGACTTTACGGGCCTCTTCTGCTGCGATTGGATCATAGCCTGAAACAACGGCCCCCTCTTTTACAAGTTCTTTGGCAAGGACCAGAGATGCCGCTTCCCGCACATCATCTGTATTCGGCTTAAAAGCAAGACCAAGAAGGGCTACTTTTTTCCCTGAAAGGCTGCCCATATGCTTTCTGGCAGACTCAATCAGCTTCAGCGGCTGGCGGTTGTTAACCGAAATAACGGAATCAAGCAGATCAAACTGGTGCTGCACATTTCCCGCAAGCTGAACGAGGGCTTTCGTATCCTTCGGAAAACAGGAGCCGCCGTACCCAATGCCTGCCTTTAAAAACTGCGGCCCGATACGCGCATCTTTTCCAATGCCTTCAGCCACATCCTCAATATCCGCCCCAAGCTTCTCGCAGATGTTCGCAATTTCGTTGATAAAGCTGATTTTCGTGGCCAGAAACGCATTGGCAGCATACTTAATCATCTCTGCACTCCGGATATCAGTCCGGACGACAGGAATGCCAAGAGGCTTGTAAAGATCCTCCATAAGATCACCGGCCGATGCCGTTTCTGAACCGACGACAATGCGGTCCCCATGAAATGTATCATGAATGGCTGACCCCTCCCTTAAAAATTCAGGGTTGGATACAACCTCAACTTTAACGGACATAGGCTTATGCTGATTAATCACATTCAGCACGTGTTCATTCGTCCCGACCGGAACGGTGCTTTTCACTGCGACCACGACATCCTTTTTCAGTTGTTTCGAGATTTGCTCCGCTGCGGCGTTTACATATGTAAGATTGGCTGAGCCATCTTCATTCTCTGGTGTTCCAACAGCGATGAAAATCACGTCGCTCTCGCCGTAAGCCTGTGCTGAATCAGTTGAAAAATCAAGGCGGACAGCCTCATGATTTTTCTTCATCAGATCTTCTAAACCAGGTTCATAGATAGGTGAAATCCCCTGAGTCAGCTTGGCAATTTTCTGCTCGTCAATGTCAACACACGTTACGCGGTGCCCGATTTCTGCAAGGCACACCCCTGTAACCAGTCCTACATATCCTGTTCCGGCTACTGATACTCTCAAAAGAATCCTACCTTTCTAGTTTGAAACTTTGCTTTTGATATATTTTATAATATCATCTCTGAGCTCTTCGTTATCCATCGCAAAATCAATCGTAGCCTGGATAAAACCAAGCTTATCTCCCACATCATAGCGCTTGCCGACAAAATGATACGCTGTTACCTCTTCTTTTTGGGAAAGCTCTTTCAGCGCATCTGTCAGCTGAATTTCCCCTCCAGATCCCGGCTTTAGATTGCCGAGTATCTCAAAAATCTCAGGGCGAAGAATGTACCTGCCGAGAATCGCAGTATTCGAAGGAGCTTCTTCACGCTTTGGCTTTTCAACCAAGTCCCGTACTTTGTACACGTTATCGGCTTTCTTTTCGTTTTGATTATAACTGACGATTCCGTATTTAGACACGTCTTCAGGCTTGACCTTTTGTACGCCGATGACAGTGCTCTGGAACTGATCGTACACGTCAATCAGCTGCTTCAGGCAAGGCACATCAGACTGGACAATGTCATCCCCGAGCATAACAGCAAACGGCTCATTGCCGATAAAACGTCTAGCACAATAAATAGCATGCCCAAGACCAAGCGGCTCTTTCTGGCGGATATAATGAATGTTCGCAAGCTCAGAAATACCCTGAACCTTGCTGAGCAAATCCCATTTCTCTTTCTTCACAAGCGTCTCTTCAAGCTCATACGATTTATCAAAATGATCCTCAATGGCACGCTTCCCGCGGCCGGAAACAATCAGAATATCTTCAATCCCAGACGCAACCGCCTCTTCAATAATGTACTGAATCGTAGGCTTATCCACAATCGGCAGCATCTCTTTCGGCTGTGCCTTCGTAGCCGGCAAAAACCTCGTACCAAGCCCAGCCGCCGGAATAATCGCTTTCCTCACTCGCATGTCAAAATCCCCCCGGTAATGTCGTATAAAGTCTCTCCTATAATAGTACAACACCGGGAGGATTGATTCCTTTAATGTTTTATGAAAGTTTGGTAAACAGAAATGCGGAGCCGACCGTTTAGGCCTGACAGTCAGATAAGAAATCGACCATAAAGGCCGTTTTTTGCCTTTATGGGCGATTTTGTTCTGACAGAAGGACTGGGAGGCGGAGCTGGACAATGCCGAAAAGCGGAATCGGCCAGTCCTGCTAAAATGTTTACAACACTTCTCAACCTCTCTCTCAACTACAAAGTGTTACTAAAGCCCGTTTACAACACTTTCAACCCGCTCTCTCAACCACAAAGTGCTGCTAAAACCCCTTTACAACACTTTCAACCCGCTCTCTCAACCACAAAGTGCTACTAAAACCTCTTTACAACACTTTCCACACGCTCCCCCACCGGCAAAGTGCCATTAACAAATCAATCCGCCATCCATTCTTTTTCTATACGCAGTTGGCCATTTTGCTTTTAGCAGCGCAGCAAGGGCTAAAGGATCCTGCATCGCGCACGCCAGCCCGCAAACATAAAAAAACCGGTTCTCCTATAGAGAGCCGGCTGAATGACCTACTGCAAAAACCAGTTTTGCAGGCTGATTCGGTTTTGGGCAGTGATTGCACCTTTTCCGCCCAGGTAGTGAATGTGCGGAATAAATGTCATGTTATCGTAAATATAGCTTGATACTGGCGTCGGAACAGAATCCTGGTCAACAAGGATGATCGGTGATCTTGTGTTGGCTGCAAGCACTGAGCCCGGAAGAGCATCAATGAATTCAGTTCCCTGTGCAAAGAAGATTTTGCGGGTATCAAGGTTATATTTCTTGACGATATTGATGCTAGTTTCGTAGCGGTTTTTGCCGTCTACACGATCTACGTTCCCTTTGCCGACAAGTGTCTCAAGGTCTGCGAACACTTTGGCAGACACAGCGACATCTCCGCCAATAACAGTCACTTTGCGCACTCCGCTGTCTTTTATATAATCAGAGACAGCCTTTGGCACGGCATCTTTTTTGGCAAAAAGAATGGGGATCTGCTCGGCTGCCGCATAAGAGGCAATGGACAATGCATCAGGCGAATCGCTGCTGTCGGATGTAATAAAAATTTCACCTGAGTGTCCGATCTGTGTTGCGACCATGGCTGCCGTTTCATAGCGTTCAGAACCGCTGATACGCTCAACCGCCGGTGCGATGTTTCTTAATTCTGATTCAACTGCTGCGGAAACAGCATTTGTTCCGCCAAGAATAATAATGGCAGCTGGATCGAACTTATTCAATGTCTGTCTGACTGAATCTGATAGTTGATTCGGGTTTGTCAAAAGCAATGGAGCATTGAATTTTTTGGCAAGAACGCTTCCTGTCAAAGCATCAACAGGGTTGTCTCCTCTGCCGATGAATACCGTTTTAGCAGTGGACCAGCCGAATTTGGCGATTTCCGAACTTGTTTCGTAGCGGTCTTCCCCTTCAATTTCTTCTATAACATTATGAATGTAGTTATCATAATTCGTTCCCGGATAATAGAAATCCGTGATCTCCAAGTAATTCTTGCTTTGATCCGCCATGGCCTTGGCACCATACTGGCTCATGCCGACTCCATGTCCATATCCGCGGCCACTGAACGTATAGATGCCTTTTTCAAATGTAAGCGAGTCAATGAGATGGCTTTTAAAATTCGTTGTCCCAAACATTGAACGGAGGATGGAAATATTGACGTTGACTCCTTCTTTGACGACCGTCGCAATTTTTCCATCTTTCATCTGATAGGTTCCATTTGCATTTTTCACATAGAATTCAAGACGGTAGCTGCCCGTTTTTCTCCGGTCGCCGCTTGTTTTTTCACTTGATACTGTAAGGTTTTTCACATTGACAATCTTAAGGTCTTTGTCTGTATAATTTTTGTCTGTCTTCAGCCAGGTTTTTATGGCTGCTGCGTATTTTGCGTCTTTTTCTTTAACCGTTCCCCACCATAATCCTGGATTAGCCAGATTAAGTGCTGCAGGATTGATCTGCACTTCGTTTACCGCGACTGTCCAGCTGTTCACCGGATCAAAAGGATCTTTTTTTGCAGGAAGATAGGATAATGGCGTTCCCGACGTCCATACATTGGCATTGTTTTCAGTCCGGCCGCCGTTGCTTGAGCTGTAAGTAGCGTCAATAAGCTTGCCGTCCGCTTCTAGAACTTGGCCTTTCGTACGGTTTACAGCTGTATTCGTGTTGCCATAAGCTGAAGCTGACCAGATATAGCCCTCGTATTTTTGAAAGCTGACGGTATCGTCTATTGTCTGATTGATTCTTTTCAGGGCAAACGTTCTGGCTGCTATACTCTGCGCCTTCAGGGATTCAACAGGCCAGCTTGGAAACATTTCGCCTGGTACGACGCCTTTCAGGTAATCTTCAAGGGGAAGCTGATTCACAGGTCGCACATAGACGCTGTTTTCAACAGTAAACTTCATCGTGCCCAAATATGGACGGCCGTTAATGCTGATCACATTGTCCGTTCCATACTTCACCGGATGAAAGGCGCCTGAGCTGCCGAGAGTTTTCGCTTTAGCGCTTCCGTTGTAAACCACCAGCACTCCGTTTTCATTTTTCACTTTATACGTATTGCCTTTTTTCAAAAGAAAGCCTGGTTGCCCTGACAGCATATATTCACCGTCAACTGTGACCGTAACTTCCTTTGCTTTTCCGACATAGTTTTTCAGACTGACAGAGACTTCTGAAGGATTACCAGAAGCAGCGAACGCATTTTCTTCTGAAAACAAAAAGAAGAGTGTTAACGCAACAATTGACATAAAAACCTTATTCAACAGTAATTCCTCCGCAATAATAGATTGAGAGCTTATAGAATTACTAGTTTATTCAACAGAGGACAGACTTGACTCACCCTTATACCCATTTTCGCCTGTAAGTTCAAAATCTTCTTTTACAAGTCCAAGGCCGGGCGCATAATACCTGGTGAAAATCGTTTCTTCTCCCACTACCTCATTTGATGTTTTCTGAATGACAACCGCGTTTTCGATTTTTCCGTATGGTGTTTCAACCGCAGCCGAAGAATCAAGCAGTTTCCAGTCTGCACCTTCACCGAGCAGCTTTTCATTCATATTCGGTTCAAATGCATCAAGCAGATCCACCGTGTGATCCTGAAGCTCTCTGTCTTCATAGACGAGAGTCATTTCAGAGCCTGTCCACTTATAGATCTGGGTAGTTGTTGAATCTCCTAATCTCAGAGCAATCTGAACATAGTCATCGTTTGCTGCAGTGATTGTTTCCGTCAGCAAAACGGTCCCCTGTTCCTCAAATTGTTTGGTTGCTCCGGTCTTAGGACGGTAGGCCTTATAAGGACCGTCCGAACTATTCTTGCTCTCTTTCTTTTTATCGGAATTTCCTGTCAGTTCTTTAGAACTTTCATTGGTTTCTTCTTTCTCTTTTTCTTCCTTCGCCTGATCTGACGGCTCAGTGTCTTCAGATGGCTTGCTCTCTTTTTCTGGTTCTGCCGCAGGTTTTTCGTCCTGTACCGGAGCTTCTGATTCCTGCTCTTGTACAGTTTCTTCCGGCTCTTGAGAACAGCCGGCTGCAACTATGAGAGTCACACCCAAAATAAACATCCATTTTTTCATATTTATCATTCCTTATCTAAAAAAGATCCGGGCATATGACTTCAAGCCCGAATCTTTTCTATTATCTGATTCTGTTGAAGATCTCACTGGTCATTTCAGCAGGAACTGCCCCGCCTACCAGCGTCATTTCCTTCATGTGGTGCTTGCCGCCGTACTCCATAATATAGGTTTCAAGCGGACGGTTGATCGTCGGGCCAGTCAAAATCAGCGGTGCTTTCGTTACGATGGAAAGCGGTGCTGCCGACAGCGCATCCGGGAAGTTCGCTCCAGTTGATACCATGATAGAATTCGAGTTTAAACTGGAATCGAATTTCCATAATACTTTAGCGAGCGTTTCATACCGGTTTTTCCCGGCTAAACGCGTGTAGCTTGACGGTCCTGCGTTTTTCACCTGCGTATCGACCGCAGATGTCAGCACGCTCGTTCCGCCGACGATGAGGGCCTGTTTGCCTTTCAGCTTCGCACTTGACGCGCTTGGAAGTGACTTCGTATCAGAAAGCATGATGGCCCAATTCTTTTGGGCGGCAATCGGCGCTGCTCCTAATGCATCAGGATAGTTTCTGCCTGAAGCAATGAAGTATCCGTCAACATTTCCGACTTCCGTTAAAATTTTCTGGTTCGTTTCAAAGCGGTTTGTTCCGCTGATTCGCTGTGTCGAAAGTTTCATCGATTGCAGCTGTGTTTCAATTCCTTTTGAAACCGCGACTTCTCCTCCAAGAATAATCGCTTTTTTCGCTTTAAGACGGTTGATTTCATTTACGGTGTCCGTCCCAAGCGAGGTTCCTTTCACTAAAAGGATTGGCGCAGCCCCGTGCTTGCGTGAGAGCGGTCCGGCAGAAAGAGCGTCCGCATACTCTGTGCCTGTTGCAATAAGAATCGTTTTGTCAGGCTTGCTGTCTGCAAAACCTGAAGGGTACATTTTCCGTGACACGCTGATGGCTGTCTTATAGCGGTCATCCCCGACAAGCTTTGTGACAGGAAGCTTTCTTGTCACTTTGTCGTTTGCGATATTTGTAAAGACAATTTCACCCGAAACTTTATTAATGACTCTTGCATTTGGAGCATTCTTTTCTGCAATATAGCGTGCATGTTCAAAGTCTACGTAGCTTCCTTTCTTCGTGCCGCTTACGTATAGTTCGTATTTAGCAGGAAGGAAATTAGACCATAGTGTAAATCCTGTACTCTTATAAACCAGTCTTGTATTGCGGTAGCTTTGCGCATACTCCATGGCATCCGGTGAGGTATAAAAATCTCCCAGTTTGCCGACGGTACGGTGATGCACCTCATAGAGAGCCGTAGTTTTATAGATATCTTTTTGAGCGTTTTTGTCAAAAACTCTGACCGGTTTTGATTGTTTTTTCGCGTATGTAAGGGCCTGATCTTTTGATTTTGACGTATAAAGCTTTTTATTGCTGTTCATGTCATAAACTTCAAAGACTTTAAAATAATTGACCACAGATGCTGCAAGCGCCTGTGCAGCTTTATTCTGGAAATCAGCTGTTTTGATGCGCGCTTCTTCTTCACGATTTGTCATGAAGCCCATTTCTACAAGGACTGCAGGCATCTGTGCATTCCGGATCACGTAAAAGCTCTGATCATCCGCAATGCCTCTGTCGATGGATCCAAGCTTCGCAAGCACTGTCGGATGAATTTCATTCGCCAGTCTGCGGTTGTCTGCCAAGTACTTGATCTGCATCGGATCGTGAGGATACTCTTCCTTTGCATGATCAACACCATTGTAGAAATAGGTTTCATAGCCTTTTACATATGGATTGCTTGGATGTGCGTTATGATGGAGAGAGATAAAGACACTGTTATCATTGTTTCCGCTTGCAAATGAATTGGCGGTTCTCATGCGGATATCAAAGTCCCCGCCGTCTGTGCTGCCATCTGCTTTTTTCAAGTATGGTGCAAATTCCATATCCTTGTCTCGCGTGAGGTAGACTTTAATGCCGCTTGTCTTAAGCAGATCTCTTACTTTTTGAGAGACAATCAGATTGGCGTTTTTTTCACAAAATCCGGTCGTATTCCCCGTCAGACCGCACGTGCCGCTGAATTTGCCTCCATGACCAGGATCAATCACCAGCACTTTTTCTGCGAAACCGGTGTTCGGGGCCAAAAATAGCATGACAAATAGAAGGATGCCAAGCATCCATGACTTGCTGTTCATCGTTCACTCTCCTTTAATTCTGCAATTTTCGCTACTACTCTCCTATTATAACACCCGCTTTCTGTCATTTTTATCATTTTTGGAGATTGAAAGAGAAATAGGGAAATCTGCTAATTGGATCCTGTTACTTTAGTCATAAAAGCAAAAAAAAGCTGCCGGATGATCAAATCCGGCAGCTCTTTCTTATTTCTTAGCGTACAAGCTTGTTAATTTCAGCAAGCACGTCATTTGAAACGGCAGTTTCACCGCCGAATACTTTAACTTGGCCGATTTCATTTTCTCCAAAGAACTTGCGTACATCTGAAGAAAGTGATTTTCCGACTAAGATTACTCCGCTTTCATGCTTGGCTGCAAGGGCTCCGCCAGCTAATGCATCAGCGAAGTTAAGACCTGTAGCTGCATAAACAACGTCTAATTCCGGCTCGAAGAATTCAGCAAGCTTCACGCTTGTTGCATAACGGTCTTTGCCGTAGATTCTCTCAGCACCAGGAAGGTTTTTCACTACACTGTCAGCAAGGGCTACTGGTCCGCCGACTGCCAATGTGTTTTTAACACCAAGCTCTTTAAGAACTTTGCTTGATGCACCAGGAAGCTTATCTTTTTGTGACAAGACAACCGGCATGCCGTATTGTCCCGCATAAGAAGCAACTGCAAGAGCATCTGCAAAGCTTGTGCCATTGACTACGACTGCATCTTCAGATCCATCTGGAGCTACTTCTTCTGCAATAGCAGCTGCCGTCGTCCAGCGGTCTTTACCTGCGATACGGTCAACATCATAGCCAAGCTTCTTAAGCTGATCTTCTACAGCCTGTGATACAGCGCCTGTTCCTCCAAGGATGACAACAGTTTCTGCACCAAGTCTGTCAAGTTCTGCTTTTGTTGCACCTGACAAACCTTTTGAATCTGTCAGTAAAATTGGAGCGTCATATTGAGCTGCAAGAGGAACACCTGCTAGAGCATCTGCAAAGTCCTGTCCTTTTGCAAGGAAGACCAGCTCAGAGCTTTCCCAGCCCTCGCCACTGATGGCTGCAGCTGTCTCATAGCGGTTCTTTCCGCTGATGCGGCTGACTTTGTCATCTCCGCGGTACACTTTTACTTCTTTTACTGTTTTGTGTCCTGCAAGGTCAGTTGCTTCAACCATGAATGTGTTTTCTCCAGGCTGAAGGGCAACATCCGTGCTTAGCGTTTTCGTGATTTTGTTCATTCCGTAAGGCTCTTTCAGCAGGTTAACGAAAACTTCATCTCCGTCAACTGCTACACGAAGCTCTTCGAAATTGTCTGATACTGTTGATTTAAGCGTTACTTTTTCAGTTGCTGCACTTACAGAAGATGGTGCTTCAACTGTTACGGATGGAGCTGTCGTATCAACGAAGAAGCGTTTGATGAAGGAAATTTTGTTTCCAGCTTCGTCTTCTCCGGCGATTGTCACGCTGTGGTAGCCGTCTTCAAGAGTAAGAGTTGTTGCAAACTCATAGCGTTTTAATTCAGCATTCCAAGTTAATTCAACTGGTTTGCCTGCAACTGTAAAGTTCGTCACTTTTGACTCATCTGTGATATAGCCTTTTACAGGCACTTCACTCGTTGCATACGTTCCAAGTGCTTCAGGAAGCTCAGCAATGATTGAAGGAATTGTTTCGTCATTCACGCCTTTGAATTCCTTAGCAGAAGTGTTTCCAGCATTGTCTGCAGCAAGAACGGTTACAGTTGAACCGGCCTTAAGATCTGCAATCTTGAATTCTTTTGTTGTTGGCGCAAGAGTCAGCGGGTTGCCGTCTTTATCTTTGCCGACAACAGACTCGCCGTTAACAAGAACATCAAAGTATGCAAGACCTGAACGGTCATCTGATCCTTCAAATGTGACTGTATCTTTGTTGAATTCAGCTTTTAATGTCGGCTGAACCGTATCAACGATAACAGGCACGTGTACTTTTTGAGGAGCTTTGCCAGCGAAATCGACTTTAGCAGCGATTTCGTAGTAATATTGTCCGTCTTTAACAAGAGCATTTTTCACTTTTCCATCCCACTGTGCAGCAGGATTTAATGAGTACGTCGCACCTGAGCCGCCGTCATAATAATGCTTGCGGACTTCAAGCTCTGTGCGGATTGCACGCAGCTGATTTTTGTTCTCGTCAAGAACGTTGAATTTCACTTCTTTCGCATTTCTCAGGAAGGACAGAACAGGAATGATCTCATCCTGGCTTCCATCACCATTAGGTGAAATAGCGATTTTTCGTGCATCAAACGGCATTTCGCTGTTGAATGCATCAAATCCGAGGTAATTGAAGTTCTGGCCTGCACGTGCTACAACACCTGCAGCTCCATAGAACGTTTCGTTCTCAGTGTCAAGATTCATGGCATCAAGGATTGGCGCTTTGCCCCAGTCGCCGTTAAAGCCGACATAAGGAACAGTAAGCTGGGATAAACCTTCAGCCGAGAATGTCACGAACCCTTCTACAAAGTATCCGTTTTTGAAGACATCTTTTACAGATACTGGTGTTTCAAAATCATTACCTAAAACTTTGGCGTTGGAAGTATCAAGAGTAACCTTGACCGTTTTCGTTTCACCGGCAGCAAGCTCAACTTTTGCTGTGTCTGCGCCGTTTACTTTGATTACCGCGTCAATCAGTTCCTGAGCTTCAAGCTCATCGTAATTGTATCCAAGTGACCCGCCGTTAGCGAAATCTGTTTGAACATTAGCTTTCACATCATAAGAAACAGCCTGCTCACTGAAGTTTTTAATATCAAGAGTAAATTCCACTTGATCGCCAACTTCTTTAAGAGCTACTTTGCCTTCGCCTGTTTTTGATTCCGTTACTACAGCAGGAGTGTTAAGCGCTGAGTAAAGCTTCATCAGGCCTGCACCTTGACGGCGAGGAGAATACGGAACTTCCCATCCGAATGCATCATTCACAAGTCCCTTATCCATTACTGGCTGAGACGTATTCATAAGAATATTCTTCGCCATTTGTACGCGATCTGCGCCATCAAGATCAAACAGCTCGTCCACTTTCTCAAGGACAATTGCAGATCCGCCGGCGACGTGAGGAGCAGCCATGGATGTTCCGCTCATGATACCGTACTGGTTGTCCTGGAACGTCGAGAGAATTTTACCGCCCGGTGCCGTAATTTCAGGTTTGAAATCAAGGTTAGGCGTTACACCCCATGAAGTGAAAGCTGACATTTTTCCGGCTTCCGCATTTGGAGCCGCTACTTTGTCATCACCGAATGTCACTTCAAGCTTTTTGCCTGCTTTCGCCTGCTCTTCAAGAGCGTTTCCATCAGCAACACTTAGTGACACAAGCGGAATAACCGGCTTATCAAGAGCCATATTCACGTAATCGCCGTGTGCAGGCAATCCGCGGATGATGACACCTGCAGCACCCTGTGCTTCAGCGGTTTTCTGGATATTTGTATAGAAATAGCTTCCAGTCCGAACAACAAATACAACTTTCCCTTTAACATCTTTTCCTTCATAGCCTGCAGGCTGACCATCGCCTACATAAACAACTTCAAGCTTTTGACCTTTAAATTTATCAAGGAATTTCGGACCATCCTGCTTTTGGTATCCAATCGAGCCAAATGCAGCACCATCAACATCAACTTTCATTGCATCAAGTTCAATCGTTGAGTTTTCAAGCGAAGCGACCTGGAGAGAATCGTAAGACAGGCCAGGAGCCCCTACTACTCCAACGTCAGGATTGCTTGCATACGGGTTTGCCCAGCCATTTCCTAAATGAGCAGAGTTACCGGCTGAAACAGCCATAACGACGCCATTTTCAACAGCTCTTGCAATGGCCATCTGCTCAGGATCTTCAGGAAGTACAAACGATGCTGTTGAGCCTAAGCTCATGTTCAGTACATCTGCACCAAGACCAATCGCATCATCAATTGCTTTAATATAAATATCGCCCCATGTAGAAGGCATTTCTGGATCATTTCCAAAAACTTTAAGAGCTAACAGCTGCGCTTCAGGAGCCACGCCTTTTAAGCCGCCGTTATCTTCATCACCATTTGCCCCTACTGTTCCGCCAACATGCATACCATGCATGGAAGCGCCAGGTCCAAGGTCAAGAATTTCTTCATTTTCATCCATATAGTTATAGCCATATGGCACTTTTTCTGTATAGAACTTGCCCGGAAGGCCAAGCTCTGATTTAGCGTCATTAACAGCACCTTCAGAAAGGGCAGGAACTGTATCTTCGCTTAAAATCATGTCTTTATGGCTTGGATCAAGACCTGTGTCGATGATTCCGACGATCATGCCTTCTCCGTCATAGCCGAGGTCCCATGACTCGCGCGCTTCAACCAGTTCTTTACTGTACTTCATATCAGGCTTTGCTTTTGGACGCTCGTATTCATGAGCAATTGTTACATTATTTACACCAGTCAGCTTCTCAATGAGAGCAATCTTGCCGTATTCAACTTCTCCGGAGAAACCGTTGACGACTGTTGTAAATTCCTGTTCAAATTTCATTCCAAGATTTTTGGAAGCAATTTGATTTTTGACAGCTTTTTGCTCTTTAAGAGCATTAGCTTTCAGCTCATCCTGTTTAGCCTTCGGCAGAGCATCAAATTTCTTCCCTTGTTTTGTTGCATATGTAATTGCAGGTTCGCCTTCTACTTCGACAATTACACGTACTTTATCTGAACTCTTATACTGTTTTCCTGTGTCAGGATTTTTAAGTGTCTGCTTGCCGAAATTTTTCTGTACTTCGGTATTGGCGTTCCCTTTTTGAACCGTCGGACCAGCTGCCATAACAGCATTTGAGAAAACCAGCAAGAAAGCGAACATTAAAAATAACGATCTTTTCAGCTTAACTTTCAACTACTTGACCCCCCTAGTAAATTAGCCTCGCAATTCTCAAAAACTTCTAATTTATCCCTCCTTTTACATAGATAGAATATATTTACTCTCTTATTCTATTTGTAAAATATTGAATAGTCAAACATTTATAAAAACTTTTATTCATTAATAAAATAAAGACAAATTACGACATGTATAAAATCGCTTCAAACCCTGTTATCCTTTGATGCATCAATGTTTAAAAGCAATTAATACAAAGATGCTTGCGGAAACAGGGATGACAGACTCCGAGTTTTTATGCACCTTCCATTTATATTTTGGTATAGGATTCCAGTGAGGCATTGGTCCCGGCATGTTTTGTCATAAGGCGACATGTTTCCCGGGGAATATTGAAAAAGACTGCCGGAGTGTCCGGCAGTCTGGGGTTTATTTTAGGAGGTTGATCATGTCCGATTCCATTGCAGGTGTAATCAGAGTTGATCCTCCGAGGATCGTGACTGATTGATAGTTATCAATGACGTCTAAACCTGGTTTAATCTGTTTTACCAGAAGGATAGATGAATTGTTTTTGGCTGCAAGAACAGCACCTGAAAGAGCATCAGGAAAGTTCTCCCCGGTTGCAGCAAAAATTTCATTGTTCCCAAGAGGCAATTCCTGCGCAATGACTTTGCTTGTTGCATACCGGTCCTTGCCGCTCAATCTGACAGGGTTTTTGCCCGCAAGAGAATTAAATACTTCTTTTGAAATGACACTTTCCCCGCCAATCACGTACGCTTTATTTGCTGCTGCCAGTGCTGGTTTGACGGCTGCCGGAATACTCGTCTTTCTTGTAAGGAGAATCGGATGGCCATTTTTGGCTGCAAACGGTGCGATTGAAACGGCATCTGCAAAGTTGTCGCCAATTGCAAGAACAGCGGCAGCTGATGAAAGCTGTTCTGCAATCTTAGCAGATGTTATATAACGGTCTGAACCGGCAATCCTTGAAACGCTCAAACCTAATTCTTTTAAGGTTTTTTCAGTATTAGAGCTTACAACGTTACTTCCGCCAAGAAGAATGGCTTTAGTTGCTTTAAGTCTCTTAATTTCGTTAAAGACCGCAGTATTTGCAGCATTCGGATTGCTGTTGACTAAAAGAAGAGGAGCGTTGAATTTAGCTGCCAGAGGTGTTCCTGAAAGAGCATCGGCGAAGTTTTGGCCAGTTGCGATGACAACTGTACCTGACTGCTTCCATCCTTCTTTTGATATTTCAATTGCTGTATTGTACCTGTTGTCACCAGCAAGTCTTGTTGTGACACGTTTCAGGTAGCTTGAGGCAATATAGCCTTTTGTCTGAGAATCTTTGAGCTGAACTGGATACCAGACAAACTGATTAGTAGATCCGGAAGCTGTGTCATAAACAAATTCGCCCGCTGTCTTTACCGTAATCCCCTTTCCGGCTTTTACAAGGGGCGCAGAGCCCGTAGCTCCAGACCGGATTTTCGGATTGGCTGCATCATCGTTATATGTAATGAGCGTATCGTTCTTGTTAAATAAATGTTTTGTCTCTGTCATCGGTCCATTCAGTGTAAAACTTGTTTTATTAAATAAAATATTGTCTGCTGATCCGCATGTATAGGAGAAGTCTGATGGCGCCATATCGATATGCGATATGCGGGTTGTTATATCCTGTATGCCTTTTCCGCTGTCTGACTGCAGCAAAGAATAAAGTTCTTCCTGATAAGCTCCTGCATTTCTGCTGCCGTCTCCTCCGCAAATCAAAAGAGGGCTGTTTTTAGGTTTGATGCCATTATAGCGCAGTGCTGAAAAATACCATCTCTCTAGATAGGCATCCGGATCATCTGCTTGAACAACTGGAGCTGGCTTTCCAGTTCCAATTGGAACGTTCATGTAATCTTTCAGTCTCTTAACACCTGAGAAAATATTAAATACCGCATTCGTCTCAAGCATTTCTTTATCACCTGCAGGATACACCGTTATTTGCATAATGCCGATCCCGCCGTCCCCTGAAACAATCGGGTCTCCTTTTGTGTCAAACTGCTGCCAGTCCACACTTTCTTTTGTAGCGACCGCTTTTACTATTTCTGCAGGAACTTCAAGTTCCAATGCAACATTGGTCAATAAGCAATTTCCCGTTTGATAAGGTATGAATTTTCCCTCTTGTGTCTTTGGATTATAGTTACACTTTTCACTAACTTTTGCCTCCACAGAACCAAAATCAGATGCAGCCTGCGATAAGGCGGGCGACATCAGAAAAAAAACAGCTGTCATAAACGTCAAAACCAGCATCTTTTTCATTACACGCATGTTCCTCCAAATAATAGATTCTAGTAAAATACTAACATAAAAAACAATCAAGTATTGTATAAATTTCCAATAAAAAGAAAAATAGACCCTTCTTTAGGATCTATTTCTCGGTATTGATAAAGTAGGACGCGAGATATTCTGCCCAGACTTTATTGCCCTCAACATTCGGGGTCTGCTGATCTTCTGTCAGCATCGTTTTGATTTTTTCATCATTGCCGTCAGGCCAGTTTGTCCAGTGATCGAGATATGTAAGGTCTTTTTCTTCTGCAAACTCTTTTAAAGCATCCACTTCTTTAGGGTAGAAGGTTGCATTGAAAATGGGATGTGACGGCTGAAGGTAAATGACTGCCTCCGGGCTTGTCTGCTTAATGTCCGAGAGAATCTCTTCAAGGTTCAGCAGCGTATTCTCAAGGCCGACATTTCCGTTGTCATTTAATGAAAAAGGCTCCAAAAGCAGGATATCCGGCTTTTTTTCGCTGATATTTTCCATATGATTTTCATTAAGAAAAGTTCTAGTAGTGCCATCCGGATACGATAATACCTCGACGGCAAAAATGTTTTTTCCGTAGGCTGCATCAAGCTTTGACTGGAGCATAGCTGGCCAGCCTGTGCTTTGGATTGACGTGCTCTCAGAACCGGCCGCAACCAGTTTAAGAGGTGCGCCTCCTTCTTGAGCTTCCTTTATTTTTTCTTTAAGAGGTGCGGAAAGGTTAGCCGCATACTTTTGCCATTTTGGCTGTTCTTCCTGCTTCATCTCTTCGGACTTAGCCGGATCTTCCTGCGCTTTTACGGAACTGATTTTTTGGTTCCAGTGATGATTTCCGAGTATAAGCGCACACAAGGTCAGGATGACGACACATGCTGTAACGATTTTATTCATTTCCGTATTCCTCCAAAATATGAAAAGTACTACATTCTATCATAGTTATGCATCGGCATACCTGCAAGACTATTAAGGAAATTCATGAAAATTTTACGTAATTTTGGGGATTAATCTCAAGAAAAAAAGCAGTGAGTAGCCCCACCGCTTAATTAATGACCTTTTTTGTGCCCAGATATCTTGGCTTAAAGTAGACATTCTCCATCGTTGTAATGGATACGCCTTTTGATGAGCTCGCATGGATAAATTCATTGTTTCCAATGAAGATACCGACGTGCGACGGACCTGCTGAAACAGTTTCAAAAAAGACGAGATCTCCTTTTTGAGGAACAGCCACAACCGTGCCTGTATTCCATTGATCCTTCGTTGTTCTTGGCAGGTCAATGCCGTGCTTATTGAATACATATTCTGTGTAGCCGCTGCAGTCAAAGCCCGAGGTTGTCGTGCCGCCGTATTTATAAGGCACACCCTGAAGGGATTTGGCTGTTTCAATCAGCTTGTCCACTGGAAAATAAATCGAGGCTAAAACGCTGTTTGAAACAGCAGCTGTACCGCCGATAACGGTAACAGTTCCGATATTTTTAGTGTCGATTAAGTTTCCAATAGCGGTCGGAAGAGCAGAAGATTTTGTTAAGAGCATCGGAATGTTCTTTTGGGCTGCATAGACAGAACCTGTAAGGGCGTCTGCATAATTTTGCCCTGAGACTACTAAGGCGTGCGACGCGGAAAAGCTCGCAAACTTAGAGGCTACTTTAGCTGATGTACCGTAGCGGTCTGCCCCTGCAATGCGTTCTGCATATGGAAGCTTAGAGAAAGCAGATCCATCAATAACGCCAGTTCCGCCGATTACGTATGATTTTGAGTATCCTTTTAGAAAAGTTTGAACAGATGACGGCACGCTGCTTTTTTGAACGAGCAGAATCGGTGAGCCCTGCCTCGCTGCGATGGCAGATGCTGAAAGGCTGTCAGGATAGTTCGAGCCATTGGCTATGAATGCTTTTTTAGTTGCTGTTCCAACATGCTTGGCAATGGCAACGGACGTTTCGTAGCGGTCTGAGCCCGAAATTCGCTGAACCGTTAAACCCATGGATGTCAGCTTGCTTGCTACGGCTCTAGTGACGGCATTTTCACCGCCAAGTATGTATGCGTTTTTTGCTCCCCGCTGTTTCAGCCTGACAATTTCATTGTTTACAGCTGTGGGGATAGAGTCTTTCTTTGTAAGAAGGATTGGCGCTTTCAATTTATAGGCAAGCGGTCCTCCTGCCAGTGCATCCGGAAAATTGGTGCCGACGGCAATCACAATATTCGCCGTGCCATTTGGAAAGGCTTTCTTTGAAACTTCCACAGACGTCTTATACCGGTCTTCACCGGATATTCTTGTTGTCGTCCCTGCCTGAGCATGCTCCGGCTGAGAAATAAGAAAAAGCATCACTAGACTAAGACAGCTCAACAATGTAAGTGTTATTTTCTTCATACCATTCTCCTATGATGTTTTTACCCTTCTCATTATAGCACCGGAGTAATAGTCTGATAGTTTACAAGTACATTACAAATAATGGGGAAAAACGACTATAGACAACAAAAAAACAGCATTTCTGCTGCTTTTCGACTATCTTTTCATCCTCTTTTTCGACGGGCTGCGAGAAAAGCTGCACCTGCCATCGTAAGTATGGTTCCGAAGAAAACAGATTGGTACATCATAGATGCCGTTTTTGGAAGCTTGTTCTCGGATTTGGTTTCAACCGGGCTAATTGGACGACCGCTGACCGAATCTCCTTTTTCCTGATCGGGTTTTACAGGTTCTGGAACAGAGATTTCTTCTTCCTCTTCAGACAAGGTTGTGACTTCTTTCCAGGCTGTATTGACAAACTCCCTGCTTTCACCAAAGACCTCAATATAATACGCCGTATCAGGTTCCAGTCCGGTTACCTGATAGGAAGTCTTCTCAGCAGGAAGAGGTTCATCCCCCTGCATTTCGCCGTTAACGTAAACCGTGTAAGTTCCGTCTCCTTCCAGCATGTTATCCCATGAGAAGGAAATGGTCGTTTGCGTGACGTCAGTGATGTGTATTTCAGGGTAAAAAGAAGCTTCCGCCCAAACTTTCACACCTCTTGCTCTGAGCTCCTCCACAACGCCTGTAGCCCGCGAGCCCGGCGACAAATCAAGCGTGCTGATTCCAAATAGCGAAACCATCTGCAGGTTTTCAAGGATCAGCAGCTGGTCAATGTTTGTCAGTTTCGTCCTTTCAAAAATCACAGTTGAAAGAGATTCGAATGCTTCTATTCCAGACAGATCTTCAAGAGGATTTCCGGCAAGTTCAAGGTGCTGAAGATTCTCGAGTTTCAACGAATTGCTGATACTCTTAACCTGATTATGATTAAGCTGAAGCATTTCCAATTCGCTGAGACCGGATAGAGCCGACAGGTCTGTGATGTTATTTTGGGACAGATCCAGATAAACGAGCTGATCGAGCCCGCTGATAAATGACAGGTCCTGAAGCTGATTGTTTTTAATGGCCAGAAAAGACAGATCTGAAAGCGACTGAATCACTTTGTCATTCTTGATCTCTGTGTTTTCGATGGATAGATCTGCTAGATTGAGTTCTTTTAGTGGCTGCAGATCAAGTTCGCTTCCATTGTTATGAATGAAAAGAGACTGCAGATTTTCCGCATATTCCAGTCCTTTCAAGCTAGTTACGTCCAAATCCAATAGAAATAATTCAGTCAATCGCTCCATATCACTTTGACGGATGTCGCGGACAAGTCCAAGCTGCTCTTTAATCAAATCACTAAGCTGTCTGTCTTTAAAAATGACAGCAGGACCTTGAGGAGCTGCCTCTGTTGTCTCTTCCATTGATTCACTGAAAAGGAGCTCTCCTTCTTCATCATACGCCTTAACTTCAATGTCATAGGCCGTTTCAGGCTTCAACCCTCTGATCCAGTACCTGTATTCATAGCCTTCCACACGTTTTGAGGCTGTTTCTCCGTTCACTAAAACCTTGAAGAAATCGATATCCTTTTCCCCGAAATAGTCCCAGCTTACTTCTATTGAATCCTCCGTCTTTCTGCTTGTATAGATGGAAAACAAGGTTCCAGAGTCATCGTATTCAACATAGACGCCTTTATCAATCAGCTGCCCGATGACCTGCCAGGCGTCCGATCCTTCTGAAAGATCGAGCTTTTTCATGCTAAAAAGAAGAACTGTCACCAGTGAGTCCATGGACAGCAGCGGATCAATTTTTTTCACAGAAGTCATCGACAAATCTGTAAATTGAAGATGTCTTAAGACAGTTAGCGGCTCAATGTCTGTGATTGAATTGTCCTCAAGACTGAGCTCACTGAGGTTTTGAACTTTTTCAATCCCTTCAAGCGAGGACAGCTTATTTCCGTTTAAATAGAGAGCTGACAGTTTTTCGCTTGCAGGTATGGCTGAAAGATCAGCAATCCCGTTGTATGCGAGGTTTAGACCCGTTAAGTCTTTCAATCCCGCAAGTGCTGAAAAGTTCTTGATGCCCGTGTTGGACAAATTGAGAACCTGAAGACTTTTCATTTTGATGATGGAAGACAGGTCTTCCATGCGGTTGTCATCAAGATGCAGCGACGTGAGGCTCAGAGACTCAATCGGTTTAACCGTTTTTATAGAATTGCCGGATAAAACAAGGAGCTTAAGGTTCTTTGCACTCTCGAGTCCAGTCAGGTCACTGATTCCCTCACCTGTCAGGTCGAGTTCTGTCAGAGCTTCCATATCACTTTCATAAATGTCGCGCTTCAAGCCGAAATGGTCTTTCATTGCGGTTCTCAAGTTCGCATCCGGGAAAACGGCTTTTTCTCCGGCAGGCGTTTTTAGCGTTGTGAAAAAACCGCGGTCAAAACCTGTCATGACGCCATTGTGCTCAAAAACCTTAATAGAATAGGAGTACACGGTTTCAGGCTTCAGACCCGCCGTCTCATAGTTGATGACCCGTCTTTCTGTTTCGGTTTTTTGAGCAATTCCGTCAACCGTAATTTCGTAATAAGCAGGAATGTCATCTCCCTCATATTCCCACTGGAATGAAGCACTCCTATCCCCCGGCTTTACATGGACGAGATGGATGTTCAGACTGTCGTCATAAATGATCTCAAGATTGTCGCCAAACTGCTGGAGCTCATCTTTCACCTTTAAGTAAACCTCTCCGTACAAAATAATTTTTTTAAGAGATGTCAGCGTTTGGAGCGGCTGAATCGTTTTTATTGGTATATAGGAAAGGTTTATTTCTTCCAGTTGAGACAACGAACTGAGGGAAGAAACACTTTTCACATTGGTAAAACTAAGATCCAGCACTTTAAGTTTCGTCAGCTTCCCGATATTTTTTGTCTCCTTAAACGAAGAATCCGCAAGCACAAGACTCTTCAAATTCACGAGGTCATTAAGAGGAGAATAATCGACTGAACCCGTCATTGAAAGATCCAAATACTCAAGATTTGTCAGCAGTCTCAATGGTTCAATGCTTCTCAAGCTGTTGCCTGCAAGCTCAAGATGCTGAAGATTCACCGCATGATGGAGTCCTGTCAGGTCTTTGATCTCATAAGCTGATGCATTCAAATAGGTCAGCTTCTCGAGATCACTTTCTGTCACATCGCGCTGAATCCGCAGCTGGTCCTCCACCGCACGTTTGAGTGCACTGTCTTTAAATTGGACTGTTTTGCCGTTTGCAGCTTCCATTGTTCTTCCTCTTACGGAAGCCTCATTCAGCTTCTTGCCGTTTCTGTCAAACGCAGTGACTTTCACTTCGTATTCTGCCGCGGACTTTAAATCGGTAAATTGGTACTCTGTTTCTTTCGTTTTTTCAAGCTTCAGCTTCCCGTTAAGATACACATCAAAGAAGGCCGCCCCATCTAAAAACCAGCTTGTTTCAAAAGTAGTGTCATTGACGGGATAAAAGAAAATCGTGTAGGCAGGCTTTTTTTCAGCCTCTGTCCTCACACGCACTTCCCTGCTGTCAATCAGCTTCTCGTCTGCAATAATTTTAAGTGTAAAGGAATAGTCCGTATCAGGCTCCAAATCTCTAAAAATGTGTTCGCCGGCATCCGGATAGCTTCCAATGAAAGTACCGGATTGATAGAGCTGATAGACTGCTTTCCCGCTGCTTTTATAGGCAGGCCAGGAAACGGCAATCGTTGTCCCCTCTGCACGGGCATGCAGCAGAAATCCCTCATCTGCCGGATCTGCAGGATCAACAGGAGTAACAGGCCCGCCATTTTCTTTTTGATGGACAATCGTTATAGGTTCTGTTTGAACCATTGCATCATTTTCAAGCTTAATGGAATACGTATAAACCTCTTTATCAGAAGTATTTGTGTCCAAGTATTCATATGTTCTTACAGCTGAACCATCTCTGTTTATCAGTTCATCAGCAAGTGAGGCCTCAATCTTTTGTTCTGCACCATTTTTCACTAAAAGAAAAGACTGCGGATCATTTGAAGCCGAGGTCACAGTCCAAACCAGCCGTATTCCTTTTTCTGTATTTGTATAGGAATGGAAGGCGATTTGTGTTCCCGTTTCCGCTGCTGCCGCATAAGGCAAGACCATGGTTATAAACAAAATTAGAGTCATGAGGACCGACAGCATTTTTTTCATCGTGAAATTTTTTCCCCCTGGTTTTTATCAGCATATTAAATCCATTATAGATATGGCCGATAATAAAGTATATTTGATTCGCAAGACAAAAATCTACAAATTTATGAAACTTACCGCTTATACAATACGTCAAATTGGTGGAACCTCTATTTTTTTACAAAAAAAGTATTGTTTCCATGATACGGCAAAAATATAATGTGTATAGGCAATTACTTCTATTAAAGGATGAGACGATGAGAGAACAAAAACACAAAAAGCGCAAATGGCTCTGGATTACCCTAAGCATCATAGGTCTGCTCGTACTGGGTACCGGTGGCTACGCCTTCTATTTGTATAAAACAGCAACGGACACTGTTGCAAAGATTCAGGAAGATATCGGCAGAGAAAAGTCAGACAAGCGCCCGCAGGCAGTGGCATTTAAAGAAAGAGATCCGATCTCGATCCTGCTTATGGGCGTAGATGAGCGAAAAGGAGACCGCGGACGCTCGGATTCTCTTATTCTCTTAACCGTAAATCCGAACAAAAAATCGATGAACATGGTCAGCATCCCGCGTGACACACGCACCGAGATTATCGGAAAAGGCAAAGAGGACAAAATCAACCATGCTTACGCCTTCGGCGGCACGGAAATGGCAATCAATACGGTCGAGCATTTCCTGGACGTTCCTGTTGACTACTTCGTAAAAGTGAACATGGAGAGCTTCAAGGATATCGTTGATGCAGTAGGCGGAGTAGAAGTGAACAACGACTTGTACTTTGAATATGACGGCAAGACATTTAACGAAGGTCCAATTAAATTAGACGGTGAAGAGGCGCTCAGCTTTACAAGAATGCGCTATGAAGATTCAAGAGGCGACTTCGGCCGCCAGTTGCGCCAGCGCCAGGTCATTGAAGCCGTTATCGCAAAAGGAGCAAACATCTCCTCCATCTCAAAATTCGGCGAGATGTTCAAAATTGTTGAAAACAACGTTAAAACAAACCTTGGCATGGACGAAATGTGGAGCATCCAGGAGAACTACAAAGATGCACGCAATTCAATGGAACAGCATCAAATCAAAGGGACCGACGACATGATCGGCGGAATCTACTATTATATCGTTCCTGAAGAAGAGCGCACTGCTTTATCAAACCAGTTGAAAGAGCATTTGGAGCTGTCTGGTACGACGGCTTCGAATTGATAGAATGAGAAAGCAAACCTCTAATGGGGTTTGCTTTTTTTTTTGCAGTTTGGGAGGGCGGCTGATTAGCTGTGGGATCAGAAATCGGAGGTGGTTCTTAGAATAGCACTTGCCTTAGCAGCTGAAAACTGGTTTAGATTGTTAGATCCCGGATTTGGATTGTTAGGAACCCCAATCGGATTGTTAGATTCATGGTTTGGATTGTTACAGGGCCAATTTGGATTGTTAGGGGCTGGCGCCAGCCCTTGTTGCGCAATTTAAGCACTAAAAAAGCCGGCTTCCATAAAGAAAACCGGCTTCAGCCTTACATTATTCAGACATCCACTCAACCAGTTCCGGATGATTGGACCAGACAAATCCATATTCCATGAAGTACTCAACCGCTTCATACTCTTGACCGAATTCCTCCGGCTCCTTCGGCAGCTTTCGTTTGCCGGCAAGAACATCGTAGATGACAGGATTCACGTTTTTCGCCTTTTGAGCAAGTCTTTCAACCGCAGGAGTCATTCCTTTTAACGCGAATTCCACAAGCAGCATGTTGTAGGCGCCTGCTGCAAAGTCGGTCTCTTCGAATTTCTCGAGGAGCGCTTTGGCTTTTTTGTGCTCGCCTGCATCCATGTACATGACAAACAGCGTATAGCGCACGCCCTGACTGTCCATCTCGTTCAGCTCGAGCAGCTCCTCGCACTGCTTAATCGCCTCTGTCAGGTTGCCCATTGCCGCTTGAAGAATGGCATAGTTGAACTTAGAGCGCATGTAAGGGCGCGTTTCAATCATTCCCCAGAACATGCCTTTATCCTCCTTGAAGATCTCCTTGCCGAGGTCCGCCTCTCCGGCTTCCATTCCCTGTTTATAAAGCTCAAGCTGCTTGGCAGGATCACTCTTTGCGTCTCCCAGCATATTGAAAGCATCAGGGTGGAACGGGTAGATCTCCATCGCCTGTTTGGCAAGCTTCACTCTTTGCTGCGGAGAACTCTCCATCGCTTCGTAGATAAGCTCCTGCGCACGCGCGCGGTCTGCATCAGTGTACTTTTTAAGATCACCTTTTCCGGAAACAGCGATGCTGTCCTCAGCGAGGTCCGCCTCAAGCATTTCTTTTATATCTTTATACACCTTAGACAGAGAGCTCGTGCTGACTTCGTAAAGCTCCGCAATTTTTTTCTGGGTCATTCCCTGCTTGTACATATGCTTTTCCACGAAATAATGCATACCTGCTGAGTAAATGACCTCTTTTTTGATGGTCGGCTTTACACTATAAAGATATTTGTGCATTAGAGCAAATGCCTTTTCGGCAGTTTCTACTGGAACATGGGCTTGCAGAAGATTTCTTTGCATTTTCAAGGCAGCATTTTCGTACAACGGTTCATCCCAAGCCAGCTCTGCTTCTTCTACTTGGGGCTCTTCTTCTACCTTAGGCTCTTCTTCTACAGGCTCTGTCAGCATGGAAATCAGCATTTCCGGGAACTGATCCGCCATAAATGCTCCGATGTCATCGAACGCGCTCTCTTCGAAAAGCTTCAGCGTCAGTTTTTTGTTAAACTCCGTCTGCGCTTCTTCAAATTCAAGCTGCATCATGAAATACGTATAGTAGTCTCCGAATGGCAGCAGGTACCCGAGAAGCATCGCGCCGGATTTAAAGGAATGGGTTCCCTCGTCCACGCGCACTTGTTTTGTTTCATCTGTAAACAGATCCTTCACTGTGTAGCTTTCATCGTCTGTTACATGTTCTATGACAGAGAACGTCGGAACAGCACCAGCCCATCTTTCAAGCTGAGTCATCGTTACCGGTCTCACATTTTCGCGGCGTTTTTTCTCAATAAAGGCTTCTAAGATAGTCCCATTTCCAACTTTCACTGAGAAAACAGCCCAAACAAGGAGTGAACCGTAAATCTGCTGATCCTCGCCTATGTTAAACTTGCGCATCTTCTCTCTGACAGCCTTATCCATTTCTCTTGAATAAACAGAGGAGGCGAACTGCATCAGCTCTCCCTGCATCTTTTCAAGATCAGCGTGACGAATCGCTTCAATCGACGTCACTTTATTCATACAGCATTTCTTATATTTTTTTCCGCTGCCGCAATGGCACGCGTCATTTCTTCCAATATCCATTTGTAGACTCCTTTAAATCCTTATTCCCTCATCTATTGTGCCAGTTATCGGGGAATAATTCAACGCGCAGAACAAAAGCGGAAGCGCCAAGGGTCCGCTCTGACAGGCAGATAAGAAGATGATATTCTTTATTATGTTATAAATAATGAAAAACCGCAGATTGAAGTCTGCGGTTTTTTACATCAAGCTCTTAACCCACTTGATCTGATTTCTTATAAATATACATGCTTTGATCTTCACCGTATGCAAAATGAATGTCATGTCCGACGCGGTTCAATGTCGGGATGAGCGTATTGTGATACTCTTCCTCTTTTATATCATTAAAATAAAGCCTGAGCGCTTCTGCACATTCTGAGTCAGTCAGAGATAAATCCTCAAAGCAGGCGCGGAGAAAGTTTTTGTTCAGGATGAAATATTCATGTACATCATAAAGAATATGGTCCAGATTAGACAAAGGATTCACTCCCTAAAAAGAATTACTCTAATTATGGACAACTTTTTGAAGTTTATACATGCTTCCCTTTTTTCCTTACATTCACAATCGTCATTTCACTCCGCACCCCGAACCGTAGATTCCAGTGCGCCTGGCCGATCCCCTTTGAAATATATAAATAGCGACCTTCCACTTCATGAAATCCTTTATAGATCCCGCGCTTTGCAAGCTCTCCTTTAGAGATGAATTTGAAAAACAGCGGAATATTAAATTGTTTCCCGTGAAGATGCCCGGACATCATCAAATCAAATGGTTTATCCACTTCTGCAAGGTCATTGGGATCGTGGCACAAAACAATTCTCGGTTTAATTGATGATGCATTTGAGAAGGCTTTTTCCACGCCAAACTCGTCTTCCCTGTAAAAATCCAGACCTATTAATGAAAAGTCCTCAAGATCAATTGATTCATTAATCAGCACATGCACTCCCTTTTCCTCAAGCCACTCGCGCAGAAGAAGACTCAAATGAACTGTCCGGTAGTCATGGTTGCCAAAAACCGCATAAACAGGAATACCATGCTCTTTAATGGCCGTGAGGTACGCCTCGAGGTGCGGTATGTATTTTTCCCGAGCCGTAAAATCACCGGTGATAAAGACATAATCAGGTTTTTCACGTTTCAATACGTCTCTGATTTTTTCAGAAGAAATTCGGTTTCTTTCAATATGAATGTCAGACAAATGAAGGATTTTTTTATCAATCCCGAGCGGCACGTCTACTCTTTCAACCTTTAGCCATTTTGTCGGCACAACGAACAATGAATAAAACAACCCTGTGCATCCAGCAAGGAACCAAATGAATTCCGCCATACGATCCCCCATTTTTTCTATTTCCTACAGTTTACTAAAGGTTGCCGGGAATTAGTATTAAAAAACAGCCAAGTTCCATCAGGAACCCGGCTGTGGCATGTTATTATACGTCATATCCTTCATAAGACTCTGCCACATACACGGGCAGCTCCCACATTTCCTCCTGCCTGTCGAGATAATTCAGGACAAGCTGCTGGGCATGTCCTGATTTCAGCTGAAAGCTTTCCACACTGCCGTGAATTTCGATTTGCTCTCTGTTTTGAAATTCAATCATTGTTTTGCTTCCCTTCAGAAAAGGCTTCTTGGCATACCGGTAGGAAATCCACATGCAGTCCTCATGGTCTGGCGACAGCGTCGGCAGCATGCAGATCCGGTAGCCCGGAGACAGGCAGATCGGGAGCATCTTCTTGCCCGGCAGTATCAGCTTTGCGGCATCCACCATTCCCTGATAAGACGCACCTGCATGAACACAGCTGCGCTCCATAATCGCTCTTGGAGACAATTTGATCATTCTTTTTTTGTACAGCTCGTGAACAATCGTCCAGCGTTCTCCTTTCTCAGAATAAATCGGCTTTAATACCATCGTTTCTCTCCAAACTGTATAGCTTTCTTCAGCAAGCACTCTCTCCACCTCTTTTTATTTTTTATGAAATATTTTCCACCCTCCTGTTTATCATACAAAATATTGCTTTAGTAGGTAATATTAACTATTAAAAATTTACTATATTAAAACAATCCTTTACAATCCAAACAAAAAGACCTCAACTAGAGGCCTCATTCAAACTCCCACACAATCTTCCAAGCTCCTTTTTCCTTCACCGCATACACGTTCTGCCTGACATCAAAGGTGCCGAACTTGCTTTTAAACGTCTGCCTGACCTGAACAAGGCGCGCCTCATTAAATACCGGGGCACCCTTCGCCATTCTCCATCTCCTGACTTTCTTCTGCTTCTCAATCTCAAACGTAAACGTCGACACTCCGTAATGGCTCATATAGATGTGAGAACGCTCCGTTACATAAGCATTTTTCGTGAACCGGTCCTTCATCAGAGGATGAAACAGCTCCCAGGCATCTCCGAAGTTGCCGCTCTGCTCCATCCTGTAAAAATCCTGCACTGCCTCCTTCGGCGTTGAAGGAGAAAACAAGTGAAACGCACCATAGATCAACAACCCTGCCGCACAAACAAGCAGCAGGGGAATGACCGGCCATTGCCTTCGTCTTCGCATTGGGGACGTACCTCCTGTGGATGCTAAGACAAGTTTATGAAGGGGTGAGGTGAAAAAGAACTGGGGTCAGTTTTGCTTTCAGTACCATCAACACCTTATCCATAGAGCTTGATGGTTCTATTACTTCCAGCTTACAACCCCTTCAATCGCCACAAAAAAAGATGCACCATCTCCGGCGCACCTTTTCTTTCACTCTATTATTTTTCACAAGCAATCAAATCTTTATCACGATCACTCTTTTTGTTAGCTTCATATAAATCTTTTGCAACATGCGGCTTATACTTTGTTTTGCCGCCTTTGTTTTTTACGCTTGAAGACTTGGCCACTCCGCCTTTATAGTCTTTGTTAAGCTCAGTGCAGTTTTTGTACGTTTTAACTTTTGCTTTGGCTTCTGCTGAATCCGGTGCAGCGGAAACGCCCAACGCCAGTCCAATAGATAGAGTTACGGCTAAGAATCGCTTCATATGTAGTTATTTCCTCTCATGTCTTTTTGCTTATAATAAGGGATAAATTGTATTAAAACAACACAAAATTTAATTTTTAAATTTTTTGAGAAAAAGAGATTTTTTATGAGGAAATACACTGCTGCAATTCCCGCCTTGCACCCATTCAAACAGCCCCAACCACCGGCCAATGCAGCACAATCCCATTCTTCTCAAGCATAGATTGATAGCTTCTCAATAAATCTTCCTGCTCAAGAACCTCCTTAGGCGTCACATTGTGATCAGCTGCAAATGCCGCAAGATAACCTGCACTTTCCCCTATATTCCACTCAACAGGATGAACCCTGAAGCATCCGTTTATCAGATGGGTTGTGCCGATGTTTTTGCAGGCAGGAAGCAGGTTTTTAAGCCTGACAGGAATAAGCGAGCCAAGCGGAATTTCAAACGGAAAGCTTTCTGCGTAGAAAAAGGTATTGGTTTCAATGGTCGGATGCAGGTCAATCCGGTAACAGCCGATGCCAATGCTGTCTTTTATTTTTTTGATAGAGTCCCGCAAATTTGCATTGATATCTTCTTCGACTACTGTGTGAACTGCTTTGATCCGGCGCGATTCCCGGATGTACGGATACTTCGCAAATCCGTCTTCTGTTCCAAGTACATCTCCTCTCATGCGAAGCCCCGGGTAGCCTGTGCCCCCATCTGACCGGGGAGCCTCAGTCTGCAGCCAATATAAGAGCGAGTAGCCGAGCTGCTTGGACTGATACATATGCTTTTCTTTCTCATCTGCATCCACATCAATGATGGAACCGAGCCAATAGTCGTTTTGCGGCCAGTTGATGAGAGAAATATCCCCTTCATAGAGGTCCTGATAAGATGATTGATCCGCAATTCTCCGGTAGTCCCACAGTCCCCATGAATCTTCGTGAGAGAACATCTTAAATTCCTTTGAGCTGCCTGTATGAGCATCCGGAATAAACCAGCTCAGCTGCTTATGCTTCAAAAAGGGAGCCTGATACTCCTTCCAGAATTCATACTGAGCCGGCTTTTCAATGGTGAAATCCTCCCCCTCAATGTGCTCGAGAGCAAAGACAAACGTAAAGGACTGCATATCCTGGGGACGGCTCACTTCACCTGCATGCTCCTCTCCCGTTTCCGCTCGTGACTCTGCACCGGTTACGTATTCCGCACCTGTGAGGGGAAGCAAATCTCCGCATTCTGTTGCATCAATGAAAAAAGGTGCCTTTAGTAAAATACGTTCACCCGTTACGGACTTTTCAAATGCAACTGACTGAATCACATCGTTTTCAACCTCTGCACCAACAGGAACAGCTGAATAGATAACCGAAATCCGTCCGCTGTTCACATATGGTGAAAGCATCTCGTTCAGAATGCTCAAAGCCACCTTTGGCTCGTGCGACAGCCTGCTGACCCAGGCATTCCCGGGATTAAGGACAGGATTTTCTTTTTCTTCCTGCTTCAAGGGATAGTTTTTGCGGTAATACTCTCGCACACGATTTCGGAACTCCCTGTAGGTTTGCGTGCAGCCAAACTGTTCAATCCACGGGTGCTCATCCGGCGGAACAGCCTGACTCGTCAGCTGGCCTCCAAGCCAGTCTGTTTCTTCCGTTAAAATCACCTTCTTGCCCGATTTGGCTGCAGAGAATGCGGCAAGTGTTCCGCCGAGGCTCCCGCCAATAATGATGATATCCGCCTTCATTTCCGTCATGGCTGTTTCCCCCTATGTAAAGATGTCCTCCCGCATGTTGGGGAGGACCTTTCCATTATTGAGCCAGGTACCTTCTGGCATCATCAAGCTGCTTTTCAATCTGCGTTTTCACATTCGGATCTGCGTGCAATTTGACCGTGCTTAAAAGCTTTTCAGCCTGATCAATATGTTTCAGCGCTTGTTCTTTTTTGGTTTTCTCCAACTTAGCCCGCGCCTGCTTTAGCTGTACCTCAATGATTTTCGATAGCTGTGGATCAAGTCCTTTTTTCTCAACGTAGATTTCATTCATTTTGCGGGAAAGCTCCTCTAACGCGACGCTCGCTGACTGAACCGGATTTCTGTGCGGCACAATCGCGCTGGTCCGCTGCGGTCCAAGAGCAAGGGCATGGAAATGCTGATCCTGAAGCGTATGGTAGGCAAACTGAACCTGCCCTGCTGCTCCTGTATTGCCTATTGCGTCTGCCTGACTGACGAGAAGCTCATCGTCAAACCCTACAAACGGAGCAAGGCCGATGTAGGATAAAACAGGATATGTCATGCGCTCAATGAATTCACGGGATGTCCGCTCCACATAGTTTGTATCCACTGAATAGACCATCGGCGTGATAAAGTCCAGCTGTCCTGCGTTTACCCACTCCACCCAGTTTTGGAATTTCGCATCAATGGCATCTGATACTTCCGGGAAAACGGCAGTTGAAAGATCGACTTGTTTGTCTTTGCCGTTCATTTCCCCGCGGATCCGCTCAACAAATGTGGAAATCTGCCTTTCTCTCCATTTATTCCACTTTTCCCAGTTTTCAGGATCACTTGCAGGGGTTATCTCAAGCGGATCAACACCTGCTTCTTTCTTAAATTCACCGCGTGTGTAGTCATCGTAGCTGAAGCCGACATCATACGGCTGGCTCACAGGATAGCGGATATAGTCTAAATGCAGACCTTCTACCTCATATTCATCCGTCATTTCGTTAAAAACGGTTGATAAAAAGTCGCGTGCTTCAGGATGTGCGGGATTAAGCCAGTAGTAGCCAACCTCTTTCTTGGAAGGCAAATCACCCTGACGGTCAACGGCCGCCCATTCCGGATGTTTTTCTAAAACAGGACCGGGAGGATTCAGTGATTCATGTCCGACAAAAAAGGTATGAACCCATGCGTGGACTTCAATATCGCGTTTTTTAGCTTCTTCGACAAATACAGCTAACGGATCCCAGCCCTTAAACTGCGGGTTCTGTTCAGCTTTTGTGCTTGGGTAAATCGTATAGCCGTGGAAGTACGTTTCAAGAAAAAGAAGGTTATAGTTTGCAGCTTCCAGACGATCAAGCGTTTTTATAATCTCCTCACGGTTCTTTTCAACAGGGCGGTGCCAAACTCCCCGGGCATCTACTTTTTTAGATTCTACACTGTAAAAATAAGCTTCTTTTGAAAGAAGGGCCGCCTGTTCAGAAAGCTCCATCGTGCTCTCCCAGTTCTCATCTGCAAAAGCACGTCTCGCTTCCTCAATCACTTCTTCCGCCTCACCAATTTTAGCTTCAGCATCCGCTTCCGGAATATCAAGGAATTGTTCTTTTGCAGAGGCAAGTGAAGCTTTTGCTTTGTTCAGGACCAGGTCCGCTGCGTTGATATAGGCACTCGCATCAATGACAGCCGTAACAGTCTTATTTTCCTCATTGAATGTCACTTTTGCTCCAACCTGTGTATACTTCAGCAGCCAGTCCTTCCCCTTTCCGTGTCCTGACAGCACGAAGCCATCATCTGGAATTGGGGAGTTGCTTCCGGACATTTCAACAACGATGCCATTTCGGACAATGACTTCAGCGCCGTACTGATTGGTCCCAGTCGTATCATAGCCGTAATCCTTTGTATAAACGATCAGTTCGTCTGCTCCGCGTCCGCCCGGGAATTCAAACGGTGCCTGCGGATTCAGCTTGTTAAAGGAGGTTGTCGATTCTTTTCTCGGCTCTGAAATCACATCATAGAGGATCTCAGTCCGTTCACCCAGCTTCACATTGGCTAAAAGCCACGTGCGTGCTTCACCGTGTCCGGACAGGACATATCCATTTGCCGGAATTGGAGCATCAGCCTTTCCTTGTCCTGCATCCCTGACTTCTGTCACCACATCATTTTCAACAATAATCTCAATACCCCACTGATTATTCAACGTAGAGTCCCCAAACTCAGGTGTATACACAATCAGCTGATTGGCCTCGCGGATTTTGTTAAACCCGCTGATCTGGTAGGTCTGTCCATTTTGCGCCTTAATCAGATTTTCCTTAAATGCTGCCTGCGGCTGTAAACTTGGGTAGTATGAAAGAACAAATGCAGCAATCACAGCAAAAACAATCCACGTTTTAACCCGTTTGCTCATGAAAAATTTCTCCCCTTCTCACCTTTGATAAAGAACATCCCCATTGTTCTTTTTCGTTCAGCTTCCCCCGCTCACCTCCTCAAAGTAAACCCAATCTCAAACGTCCGGTTCCATGGCAGATGAATGTCCTCTACTTCAAAATCAAAACCTGTTTCTCCTTTAAAACTTTCCACTTGCTTTAAGAATTCAGCGCTGACAAGCTTCACAAGCTCCTCTAGATTCGCGTTCTCTTCATCAATCTGCTTTCTCACGGCCTGCCTCACAACCGTTTGATACAGATAATCCTCAGTTGCTCTCGCCAAGAGCTGCTCCTGGTGGTTCCTTTCTGTATGAAGCCCTTTCTTCACAGCTAAATGCCGCAGACAAGCCTGTGATACAACCGTTCCCAGAGTGTTTCCCGCCGTATTCCATGCGCCAAATCCCGCAAGCTCCAGCAGATTGACCTGTTCCAAAAGCGGCTTCATCATCGCCGGATCTGCTCCATTTGCATAGGCAAGGTCCGCGACAGCAACCGATTTTGTACGGAGATAGTACTTCAATCGCGCAATCCACTCACCCACGTTACGGTCAGCTGTATGAACGCCTCCAAGATGTTTCTGCAGGGCAAGATCTCCCTGCGCTTTTCCAGGAACATTCACAGCAAGCAAGATATCGGCTTCAGCTGCCGAATCAACCGTATGGCTGCCGGCTGCAAAAATCTGGCCTTTTACAGACTCTGCGATCGGCCTGTCTTCATACATGGCATGAAGAAGCGCACCCTTCTCACCACTGTAAAACGGGTAGAAGCGAGGGTGAGTTTCGTTTTCAAGCTGATAAATCATCCTCGTTGCAAGCGTTGAGGCCACCTCATCGGCTCCAGGATAAATGAGCACCCTTGAAGATAATCCTCGCTCAAGCACTTCACCTGCAAGCACTTCCTGTTCCTTGATATTAAAGCCATATTCAGCAGTATCATCCTGTGGAAAAACAAGAACATCAAGAACCCCAACCTCCACATAATCAAGCAGCTGTAGATTAATCTTGAAATTCCTCTCTCTTGTTTCGGTATAATCCGACAAAATCCCCCGGGGAATATGAAGCTGATCCACAATCTTTTTAGAGCTTCCATCCCCTGTCTTTTCATAGCGGTGACTGTGGTACGAATAAGCCCAAAGCTCTTCCCCGTACTGATTCCAATACTCTTTTTCTTCCTCATTCACATAGTTGTTGGATATTCTCATCGTGGAACTGAACGCATAGAGCGGTTTATCTGGATACCGAACTTTTATGTCCTTCAAAAGCTGCAGGCTATTCGTCAGCTCTTCTATCGAAGCAGCACTGACCCTTGAAGGAACAAGTCCTCCATATAGAAGCATATCGATGGAAAGAATAAACCCGTCCACATCACCCGCTGTCTGAAGCAGCCACTTCCTATGATCTTCAATCTTCCCGGGCTCTTTTATAAATCCCAGGGATCCTTTGTCCGGCGCAATGATCTCCCATCCTCCAATCTGCGCAAGATGGATAGGCAAATCCCTTGTCACGGGACGCGCATCAACGGGCAATAAAGCCAATTTACAGTTCACACTCTCACCTCATTTGAAAAGGGAGATGATCATCCACCTCCCCTGTTTTTATCCTTTCACAGCACCTTTCATGGCGCCGTCAATAAAGTACTTCTGCATCGCTACAAAGAAAAGAATAATCGGCAAGATCGAAATGATGGAACCTGCGGCAATGAGCCTCCAATTGCTTGAAAAGCTTCCTGCAAGCATGTTTACTCCAAGCGGCAGTGTGTACATGTTCTGATCATTTGTGATGATCAGCGGCCACAGGAAATCTCCCCACGCCATGACAAAAATAAAGATGGCAAGCGTCACGACAGAAGGCTTCACTAGCGGCATAAGGATCTTCCACCAAATCTGAAACGCATTCGCCCCGTCCATTCTCGCCGACTCATCCAGCTCATACGGAATCGTTAAAAAGGCCTGCCTCATGAGGAAAATACCGAACGCTGTTGTAGCATGAGGAAGAACGAGACCGGCATACGTGTTCTGCAGTCCAAGATCAAGCGACAGCAGATAGATCGGAATCATGAGCAGTTGAAACGGAATCATCATCGTACTGATGATCAGCAGGAAAACAAGGTTTTTCCCTCTGAAGTTCATCCGGGCAAGCGGATAGGCAGCAAGCGAGCACAGCACAATGTTTAACAAAACCGTCAGCACCGATACGATGACGCTGTTCCCCAGATACCGCCAAAACGGGAAGGTGTCCATCACCTGCGTGTAGTTGCTGAGAGTCGGGTTTTCCGGAATGAACTGCGGCGGGTAGGCGAAAATATTTTCACTTCCCGATTTAAGGGACGTTGCAAGCAGCCAAAGAAACGGACCGACTGTCAGGAAAGTGACGAAGATCAGCAGGGCATACGTCAACGTCAGCCGGACGATCTTTTTCACATTCCATTTTTTCTTCATGTTTACTTTCACCCCGACGGCACTTGATTGATTTCGCTGAAGTTCCATTGCCTCACCCCTTCATCGCCGTTTCGCGTTTATTCATAAACTTGATATTCAAGATTGAAAAGACAAGTGTAATCAGGAATAAAATGACTCCCCCGGCACTCGCATATCCCATCTTTAAATTCTCAAATGCTTCCTGGTAAATATAGAAAACAAGCGTTTTGGTACTGTTCAGCGGTCCTCCGCCTGTCATGACGTAAATCTCTTCAAACACTTTCATCGCTGAAATGGAGGACATTATCGTCACAATCATAATGGACGGCATTAACAGAGGAATCGTAATATGAATAATCTGTTTCCACTTGTTTGCACCGTCTATGTCCGCCGCCTCATAGAGATCTCCCGGGATGGCCTGCAATCCTGCCAAATAAATAACCATATAATAGCCAAGGCCCTTCCAGACTGTTACAGCCATTACTGCAAAGATGGAGGTTGAAGTTGATGTAAGCCAGTGCACAGGCTCTCCGATAATCCCAAGCGATTCAAGAAAATAATTCAGCACGCCTTGATCTGCGTACACCCACTTCCAGGTAATCCCGACAACAACCATCGATGTAACAACAGGTATGTAATAGGCGGACCTGAAAAAAGCGATTCCCCTGATCTGCTGGTTCACAAGAATGGCAATAAAGATGGGAAGAATGACGAGTGCAGGGACCACTATGATCAGGTAAAGCAGCGTCTGCCCGAGCACCTTCCAAAACAGCTCATCTTCAAACAAATTCTGATAATTTTCCGTTCCGATAAATTCCGCCTCTGTCACCATGTTATAGTTGGTGAAGCTGAGCCAGATCGCCTGCAGCATGGGATAAAAAATGAATGCCCCAAGAATGATGCAGCCCGGCAGCAGGAACAGATACGGTGTTATTTTCCCTTGCTTCATCGCCCGCTCACCCCGCTTTTTAATGAATGGAAAACAAGCTGTGCCGCGCCGATCATTCCTGCCTGGTTTCCAAGCACGGCGGGAATCACATTGACACCTTCCACCCGTTTCAGTAATCGATTCCACCAGTGCTCCTTGGACTCGATGATTCCTCCTCCGATGATCACAGCATCCGGATCGATCCCATGAGCAATATTTTCAATAAAAATCCCCAAATGCTCCATATATTCTTCAACAACCGGTACCACTTCCGGATCACCGCCTGCATACAAATCAAATACAGCTGATCCCCGGACCTGCTTCCAGCTGGTGCGTTCATTGATTATGGTGTTCAGAGCCGTTCCTGACAGGTACTGCTCCGCACAGCCTCTCCGTCCGCAGTTGCACGGACGTCCATTTGGAACAAGGACAACATGTCCCCACTCGCCGCTCTGGTGATGAGCACCAGAAAGCACGTTTCCCCGTATTCGGTTTGCCCCGCCGACACCCGTGCCAAGGGTCAGCATCACCAAATCTTCGTCCTCATAATGCAAAGCCTCTCCCCATAAAGCAGCATTTGCATCATTAACGGCAAAGACCGGCGTCTTATACATATCTTCAAAGAATTTTTTCAGATTGACTCCCTGCCATCCTGGGAGATTTGACGTTGCAAAAACAACCTCTCCCGTCCCTTCATTGATTCTGCCCGCTGATCCAATCCCAATTCCAATCACCTTGTCTGTTCCTTGAAGGGAATCAATGACGAACGCAGCGGCAGACAGGATCCCTTCTCTGCCCTCTTTGACAGGTGTTACGGTTTCAAAACGATTTAACATAACTCCATGCTGATCTGTTATACATCCTTTTATTTTTGTTCCGCCAATATCCAGTCCTATCGCGTACACCTCTGCCATCCCCCCGGAAAACATGCGTCAGTAGATTTTCTTTACAACGGCCTGCGCCGTTTTTTCTTTCATGAGCAGAGACGCAGATTTGTTTCGTAATGCAAGTCCTGTGCACAATAAATCAATCACAAAAAGCTGGGAAATCTTAGCCCCAAGCGATCCTCCTTCAAGCGGGGATTCTTTCCCACCGCTGATCAGCACGCAGTCTGCAAGCCTTGTGATAGGCGAACGGGCGTAATACGTCACAGCAATCACTTTCGCTCCGTTATCGCTTGCAATTTTCAGCGATTCCAGCGTATCCTTTGTGCTTCCTGACACACTCAGTCCAATGACAAGATCTTCTTCTGTCAATGTCGCTGCCGTCATAGCCTGAATATGCGGATCAATGATGGCATCTGTCCGTCTCCCGATCCGTAAAAAACGGTTTTTCGCATCCTGAGCGGTAAGACCTGAAGTGCCGACTCCGAAAAAATGAACCGATTTTGCTTCAGATAAAAGAACGAGTGCTTCTTCCAACTTTTTTTCATCAAGCAGCTGAACCGTTTCATCGATAACCTGCTTTGTGTGAGCCGCAATGGACGTAATCAGTCCGTTCGGCTGCTCTCCGCTGTCTTCCTCCTGTTCCTGCTGGGACAAATCCTTTGCAATCGCAAGCTTGAACTCCTGGTATCCCTTTGTTCCGATTTTCCGGCAGAACCTGAGAACCGTCGTGTCGCCGACCTCAGCCGCATCCGCCAGATCCGTTACCGAGAAATACAGAATTTGATCCATGTGTTCAAGAACATAAACAGCCACTTTCTGCTCTGACTTTGTTAAAGAGGGGTAATAGCTGTTAATGAGACCAGCTAGCTTCCCTTTTGATGTAAATGTTTCCGTCAATTCGATCTCCTCTTTCCAGTAAACCGTCAGTAAAAGTTTTCGTAATCAGCTGCGGCCTTGTAATGGCAGAGCCGACAACGACCGCATGGGCGCCGGCTGCAAGAGCCCTTGCCGCATCCTTCGGTGTTCCAATCCGCCCTTCTGCAATGACTGGAACTTTCACGTTTAGTGCAGCTTCTTTTATTAATGTAAAATCAGGACCCGTTTCCTGTCTTGAGTAGGTGGTATAACCCGAGAGCGTCGTCGAGACGCAGTCACACCCGATTTTCTCCGCATAAAGAGCCTCTTCAAGCGTCGAAATGTCGGCCATGACAAGCACATGGTGCTGATGAATATAGGAAACAAGCCCTTCAAGCGTTTCACCCGACGGACGTATTCTCTTTGTGGCATCCAGAGCTATCATCTCTACACCTGCTGAAATCAGCTCATCCGCTTCCCGCTTTGTGGCGGTAATGTAGATTTCGCTGTCTCCATAATCCCGTTTGACTATGCCAATCACCGGCAAATCGATTTCCTGTTTAATCGCTAGAATATCCTCTTTGCTGTTGGCCCTGATGGCAGCTGCGCCACCTTCTTTTGCCGCCTTTGCCATCTTTGCCATTATAGCCGGACCATGCAGCGGCTCTTCTTTTAGCGCCTGACAAGAAACGATCAACTTTCCCTTTATCTGACTGAATAGATTCTCCATCCTGTGCTCCCCGTAACTTTGACATGAACCCGTTTGTGGAAAAAAGAAGGGAGTTTCCCCCCTTCCCTGCCTTATTGACTTAAGATTTCATTCCATTTATCCTCTGCCTGCTTAAGAGCATCATCAACGGACATTTCTCCAAGCATCGCAGCCTGCATCGCTTCATTCATGGCACTTTTCAGCTCATCGTAGCCCTTCATTGGCGGAACAAGCACTTCGCTTTCTTTCAGCTGCTCAGCTGAAACGATGCGCGCCTCATCAATCGGAGTCGCATTTTCAGGAAGCTCTGTGAAATAAGGGTCCTCAAGCGCTGACTCAACGGACGGCAGGATTGTTGTCAATTTATCAAACTCAATTTGGTTCTCAGCATTTGTCAGGAAAACAGAGAATTCAACAGCCGCATCCTGATGCTCGCTTTGCTTTGGCACCACAAGGTTCATAGCCGCTACGTTCTTCTTGTTCGTTTCACCGGTAATCGATACAGCCGTCTTTGTCGCAGCAAGCACATCCGGCGCATTTTCTTTCACTGTGTTCAGGAACTGCGGACCGCTCGCAAGAATGGCAAGCTGGCCTGCCTGATACATATCAATTGCTTTTCCATGGCCTTCTGTCAGTACTTCACGCGGGATTAGATCCGCTTTGTACAAATCCACATAATATTGGAACGCTGCTTTTCCATCAGGTGTATTGAATGCAGCCTTTGTCATCTCTTCATTTGTCAAATCGACGCCCTTCATCACCATCGTTTCAAGAAGATGGCTTCCGTCAAACGGAGGGAAGAACGCATATTTACCCGTCTTTTCTTTAATTGTTTTAGATACTTCTGCAAGCTCTTCGAACGTTGCAGGCGGCTTATTCGGATCAAGCCCTGCTTCTTCAAAGATCTTCGTATTGTACATCGTTACCTGTGAAGAAAGGTACCACGGAATGCCGAACGTTTTTCCGTCAAACGTGTTGGACTTCCATACGCCTTCGAAATACTGGCTCTTCACATCATCCGCGACCGCCTCATCCATATCGACGAGCGCATCAAGCTCAGCAAGCTTTGCCGCAAACTGCGGGTTTAGGTTCGCCACATCAGGAGCTGTTTTAGAGGCAACAGATGCAAGAATCTTTTTCTCCATGTCTCCCCACGGAACATCCACCCACTTGACCTTAATGTTTTCATTCTCTTTTTCAAAATCAGCAATGACGCCGTTAATATAGTCATCAAATGTCGGAGACAGCTGCATCGTCCAGAATTCAATCTCAATTGGTCCGTCTGATTTCTTATCATCTGAACTCGCTTTCTCTGTGCCGCCGCTGCAGGCTGCTGCAAACATCAGCATAAATACGGTCAATCCAAGAATAAGTAAACGCAAGCTTTTCTTCACCTTTTCATCCCCCTTGATTGGCAAAAAATAATAACGCTTCTTCTAAATGATCCTTCCAGAAAGTCCATACGTGATCTTCGTCTTTTTCTATGTACGACAACTGAGCCTCTTTTTCAGTCCATACCTTTCGCATAAGGCGATTGCGCGTCAGAATCCATAAGCGCTGATGGCTGATCGGAGAGACAAAGTCATCCTCCTTCAAACCAACAAGCTGATGAACGTGGAGATTGCTCTGCTTGCCAAGCACCTTTACCTCCTCCAAATGAACAGGAGAAAATGCGGCAGACTGCAGCAGCAAATGCGTCCAGATCTTAGGATCCCTGAGAAAAATGGATACACTGACCGCTCCACCAAGAGAATCACCAAGCATCCCCTGCTTCACCGCACGCTTACCGCAAAGCACTTGATCAGCCACAAACGACAGCAGCTCCTCCAGAAAGAACGACACATATTCCCCGTGCGTCTCTCCATTCGGATGATAGCAGGCATACCTCTGCATGGAATCACCCGGCGGAACGAGCACAATCAGCAGCGGCTTCCCCATAAGCCCGCCAAGCTTCTGCTCGAGCTCCCCAATCTCCAGATAATCCAGCCCATCCTGCACATACAGAACGTAAACGCTCTCATTTTCCTTAAAGGCCTGATTCGCAAGCAAATAAAACGGCATCTCCCTTTGCAGACATCGACTGAAAAAATCAATTTCTCGAAGTTTAAAAGACACATCGAACTTCCTCTCACCCCTGAATCATAGACAACCGCCTATTGATAAGAAGTATAACACCAATTCTGAATTGCGTGAATATTTTCTTCAAAAATTTTTTATTTGGTGGAGAATTGCTCCAAAAAGGAGGGGTCAGTTCCGCTCCTCATTAACATATTAATACAGAGTGGGACTGACCAGGAAAAGAGCCAATCGGCTGATTGGCTCAAGTTTAAGAATTGAATTAGGAATGACTTGAAGTTTTTATAGAGGAAATATTTATTTGAGGATCTATAAGGATTACGGGCATCATTTCACCAATTTCTTTGAGCTCCTATCGTTTTTCAAAGTACTCTCTCTAAGTACACTTTTTAATTCTGAAAACTCTCTTATTAATTCAATTTTACAGTCCTCTATCTCATTTGTAAGTTTGATTAGCAGTCCCTCAATTCGATCTGCTTGTTCTTGATTCATTTTTACAGCTCCTTTCTTTGTTTGACACTCAATATTAACCATTTCACCCTTTTTTCTTCACCAGCTCCAGAACACGTTTATTGAATTCACCTTCAGTAATTTCATTCCTGATGACCTTCTTCACCAATTCTGTTTGTTCGGCAGTAATGTATTTCCCTTCGAGCTCAATGCTTGCCTTGGCTTGTTCTAATGCCTTTTTAATAAACATACAACCACCACACATCCTTCTTGTTGGAAAATAAACCCTAAATGTAGTATAACAAAACTTAGATACTAGAATTATATGTAAGCGTAATGTTCTAAGGGGGAAGATGCTGTGAAATTGTTTTTCATAGAACCAGAAGTAGCTGGTGGTCACGGCAATCAATCCATTTATGGCACTGAACAAGACATATTGACTGATGGCATTTCAGGAAGGATAAAGTTTTTGCATTATGAATTCCAGGGGTGGCTGGGAGATGACCTGTTAGAAGCAACTCCAGCATTTATTGTCTCTCACAAACTGAAGGCAGAATTGATGAGCAGTACTTTTACAGACTTTAAGCTTGAAGAATGTCAGATTACAGTATCCGATGCACTTAAAGAATTGGATTACGCCAAAAAAATTCCCCCATTTACTAGATTGATCCCTTTTGGAAAAATCCGAATAGACGGAGAACGCTTTGAAAACTGGTCAGGTCATCACTTTTGCATGTCATCAAAGGGTGAGTTAGTCGTTACTCAGGAAGCTTTGGATTTATTAAAGAGAGTTTCATTAAATCACTGTGATATTATTCCTTTAGAACAGATGTAAATTCTAAATTAATTACTGCCCAACAATGCATCTGCCCAATACAAAAAGCGTGCATTTATTAGAATCTAATAGATGCACGCTTTTTCCATTACTAGTTCTAATAAATCTATTTACTCCTTATTGCACTACACTAATTCTTCCTTCTACCCCAACATCAATAACATTAAGTTCTTTCGCATACTCAATCAAAACTTCCGCATCTGTCCGTGCACTTTGCTCATCTACCAGCAATTTACTGTCTTTAAACATCGTGTATCCGTCTCCGCCGTTAAATACGTAATTCAGCATGGCTACTTTGTACTTTTTTTGCATGTCAATCGGTTCATTGTTGACTGAGATCGTTTCTACTCTTGATCCCACTGGTTTGGCAGGGTTATAGGAATAGGTCATGCCTGAGACCTGCATAAATCCGCCGCCAAGGTTTTCGACTCTTGATACTCCGTTCTCGAGAGCAGCTTTTATGGTTTCTCCTTTTACTTCTGCCATGATCACTTTGTTTTGAAAAGGAAGAATGGAGTATGCATCACGCAGAGTGAATTCTCCGGCAGGGATACTAGTCCGGATTCCGCCGCCGTTCATCATGCCGATATCCGCATTGTAAAAAGAGCGATAGCTGTCAGCTACAAAATTGCCGATATTTGTTTCCTGATATCGCGTTTCATGGTTATCTCCATAAACCAGAGGAGTCTCTAATTTTGCGATGGGTTTGCCAAGCTCTTCTTCCAGCTTATTTTGATAGTAGTCTGCGAGCTTTTTCAATTCTGGATCTTCCGGCACCGTATGATCGACTTCTATTACTGATGGTTTAAGCGCAATGTCTTTTCCATCTTTTTCAATATCCAGCCGAATCATTGAACCAAGATTTCCTTCCGGAGCAAGAATGTAACGATCATTCTCATATTCATGGATAAACGATTGATCCTCTGCTTGTTCTTCCGTAAACACGGCATTAATTTCAGGGACTTCTGCCAGTAATTGTTCATCCTTCTTTAAGGATTCTTGTGTTAACGCAACAACAGCATCCACTTTTTTTGTTTCTTTCATTTTTTTGACTGCATTTTTGGCCGACTGGATAAGGTCCTGCTGAACCACTTTTCCATCTGAGGATGTCGTGTTCATATCATCTGTGAGACTAATAACGCCAATTTTAATTCCCTGTTTATTCATAATCTTATAGGTTGGAACATCAGCGAATGGCTTCCCTTCTGTATCTGTAAGGTTTGAAGACATCCATTCAAAGTCAGATTGCTCAACCAGTTTTTTGGTCACATCAGATCCAAAATCAAAATCATGCTGACCAAAGTTTGCAAGATCAATGCCAATTTCATTAAAGGCTTCAACCATCGGAAACCCCTGGTACACAGCGCCAAATAACGTGCCGCCACCTAAGTCTCCTCCAAATGCCACTGCTGTATGTTTATTCTCGCTTCTAACACGGTCAATAGCTGTTTTCAGCCTTGCAACACCGCCCCGGTCTCCCAATTTGTTAACGACCGGACTAATTTCATGAGCATCGTTAAAATATAGGACTGTTGCTTTCCGAGGCTGCCCTTTTGCCTCAACACTTACGCTGCTTAGTAACAAAGAGCTGATACCCATGACAAAACTTAATACGACAAGAAATAAGCGATTCATAAACAATCTCCTTTTATGTAATAGAGTACATTCCTTATAAGTGTACAAGGAAGGTATGAAGCGGATGTTACAGGTTTGTTAAAATGTCGATTTTCAAGGCTACACCACTCAACACCACAAAGGAAAATTTTCCTCGTAAACGCTTAAATTAAATAAATAATAAGAAATTTTCTATAAAATGATTGATTTTTCGTGTTTTTGGATTTAGACTGAGTTTAGTTAAATTATCTGAAAGGTGGAAAGATTACGCATGATCACCGAAAAAACAAACATGACTGATTTTAATATGAATTTTTTTAGTCTTAAAGGAAAGACAGCCATCATCACAGGAGGAAATTCAGGATTGGGTCAGGGATTTGCGCTTGCACTTGCGAAAGCCGGTGCTGATATTTTTGCAGTCAGCATGGCAGAGGACGATAATCAGACGAAGGAACTAATTGAAGCTGAGGGCGTCAAGTTTCACTTGATGATTGCTGATATTACAAAAGATGGTGTGTGTAAGCAGATCGTCGATGAATGTTTACAGACATATGGCAAAATCGATATTTTGATGAACAACGCCGGAATCGGCATTAATATAAAAGATGTCACTCAGTTTACTAGACTTCAATGGGACAAGATGGTTTCAGTCAATCTGACGGCAGCGTTTGAGCTGGCGCATGAAGCGGCTAAGCATATGATCGAGCAAAAAAGCGGAAAAATCATCAATACATGCTCCCTGTTTTCATACCTCGGAGGACAATGGTCTCCTGCGTATGCAGCTACAAAACACGGTTTAGCTGGTTTTACGAAAGCCTATTGTGATGAATTGGCACAATTTAATATTCAAGTAAACGGCATTGCGCCTGGATATTTTGCGACAGATGTCACGAAGGATACAAGAGCGAACCCGGAAAGCAATCAGAGAGTTCTGGATCATATACCTGCAAACAGATGGGGCAATATCGTTGATTTAATGGGAACAGTTGTCTTTTTAGCAAGTGACGCGTCCAATTATGTAAACGGTTCCTTAGTAAATGTAGACGGCGGTTATCTAGTCCGATAGATTCGAATCAAGCCAACTAAAATAAGCACTAAAGGAGAATGAATAATGCAAACACAAACTAACCACAAACAAATGATTGAAGAGTTAAAAGCACTGCTGTCAGCGGAACAGGTCGTAACGAATGAAGAGGCTTTATACGATGCTTCTGCAGACCGTTATAAAAAATATGCAAAAACAAAAAAAGCACTGAACGTTCCAGCTCCGATTGCCATCGTCTATCCGCTTGCCACTGAAGATGTGAAATCGATTCTTATGTTCTGTAATGAAAACGACATTAACGTGATTCCAAGAAGCGGAAAAACAGGCACAGAGGGCGGATTGGAAAACTGGAAAGAAACTTCTATCGTAGTTGACGGATCAAAAATGAACGAGATCATCAACATCGATACATACAACATGCAGGCTACTGTTCAAACAGGCGTGAAGCTGCAAAAACTGGAAGATGAGCTTCGCAAACTGGGATACACTACAGGTCATTCCCCTCAATCTAAGCCAGTTGCCCAGCTTGGCGGATTGGTTGCGACAAGAAGTATTGGTCAGTTCTCTACTTTATACGGCGCGATCGAAGATATGGTTGTCGGATTGGAATGCGTATTCCCAGAAGGCCAAGTGTCTAAAATTAAAAACGTGCCAAGACGCTCAGGCGGACCAGACATCAGACATATCGCCATTGGTAATGAAGGTGCCCTTTGCTATATCACGGAAGTGACAGTCAAAATCTTTAAATATATGCCTGAAAACAACGAGTTCCACGGCTATCTAATTAAAGATGTAGAAACAGGCATCAAGATCCTGAGAGAAGTCATGGTAAACGGCTTCAGACCGTCCGTTGCCCGTGTTTACTCGGAAGAAGATGCTAGACAGCATTTCGAACATTTCTATAAGGACAAATGCGTCTTAATTTTCACAACTGAAGGTCCTGCTGGAATCGTTAAAGCGACGAACGAAGGAATCTTAGAAGCTGTTGAAAAGTTCAAAGACGGTGTCATTGAAAAAGTAGATTCTTCTCTAATCGAAACATGGTTCAATCACTTGAACTGGGATGAAAGCAGAATTCAAAAAGAGATTCAGGACATGATAGATTATAATTCACATGATGGATTTACTACAGAGGTATCTGCTGACTGGGATAGCATCGTGAAAATCTACAACAACGTTATGGCAAGAATTAAAAATGAGTTTGACAGAGTGGAAGATTTAACAATGCTTGGCGGTCACTCATCACACAGCTACCTTAACGGAACAAACATGTACTTCGTCTACAATTACACAATCAACTGTGCGCCGGAAGACGAGCTGCGCATCTATCACCACCCGATTCACGAGATCATTATTGAAGAAACGCTGAAGCTTGGCGGATCTATGTGTCATCACCATGGTATCGGAAAATATCGTTCAGAGTGGACGAAAGACGAACACGGTTCAGCTTACTACATGCTTGAAAAGCTAAAAGAAGCATTCGATCCGAAGGGCATCATGAACCACGGCACGATTTTCCCGCAGCCAAATGAAGTGAAGAAATATATTAGAAGCTGATAGGAGCCCAATTATGAGCAAAAGATATATCATGGGGATTGATAACGGGTCACAAAGCACGAAAGTAGCGATCTTTGATTTAGAAGGCAATGAAGCTGCTTTTGGCTCATGCTCGTTACAAGAAACGTTAACCCCCCAACCAGGTATTGTTATACATCCGGATGAAGACTTGTGGGACAGTGTTTATCATGGAGTGAAAAATTGTTTAGAGAACTTTAAAGGTGACCGGACGGCAATCGAAGGAATCGGATTGTGCACGATTCGCTGCTGCCGTGTCTTATTAAAAGAAAACGGTGATTTAGCCCATCCAGCGATAAGCTGGATGGATGCTAGATTATCAGAGCCATATAAACATGAAGATGATCAGGTAAAGTTTGTAACGACTACTTCAGGTTATTTAGGGCTAAGATTAACCGGAGAATACAACGATACAGCTGGCAATTGTGAAGTGCACTGGCCGCTAGACCGTGAAACATTAGACTGGTCAACGGACGATGACGTTATAAAAGCCAATGGCCTTACAAGGGACATGCTGTTTAATCTAGTAAAACCGGGAGAAAAATTAGGATCGCTCCGCAAAGAACTGGCAAGGGACTTCGGTTTAAAAGAAGGAATACCAGTCGTTGCGACTTCAAATGATAAAGCCGTTGAAGTGCTGGGCTCAGGCATCAACAAAAAGAACTCCATCATGATTTCGCTTGGAACATTCATCTCAGCCATGGTATTAAGAGATGAGTATTATGAAAACGCTAACAACTTCTTCCCCACTCTTGCATCCGTTCCTTTCAAATATGTATATGAATCGACTGGAATCAGACGCGGATTATGGACCGTCAGCTGGTTTAAGAAATTAATCGGCGAAGAACTGGTGACGGAAGCAGCAAAGCTTGAGATCTCTGAAGAAGAATTCCTGAACCGCAAAGCTAAAGACGTGCCTGTCGGCAGTGATGGCCTGATCACCATCTTAGACTGGCTGGCTTCTCCCGCTGCACCTTACCGAAAAGGAATCATGATCGGTTTTGATCAAAGACACACAAGGTATCACATGTACCGCTCCATATTAGAAGCGATTGCCTTCAACATTAAAAACAACATCGATGAAATGGCAGAAGAAATAAACATGGAAATCGATGAAGTAGTCGTCAATGGCGGAGGTTCAAAAAGTGACGTCATGATGCAGATCATCTCTGATCTATTCGGGCTGCCGGCACACCGGCGAACAGGAAGCAGCTGTGCGTGCCTAGGCGCCGCTATCTCTGTAGCAGCTCATCTATCAATCTATGATGATTTTTCGGAAGCCGTTGAAAAGATGGTTAAAACTGAAACGACATTCTACCCAGATTCGAACAGCCATGCCTTTTACAGCGAATTGAATAACACCGTTGTTAAAAACGTCAGACAGCATACGGATAACATACTGAAATTATCGTATCCGATATTTAAATAAGAAGTGGATGGTGCCCATGAAATCAGCTAATGTCAAAAGATATTTTCAGTTTTTACTTATCGTTTTAGCAGCAGGTGCTATTTTTCCTTTAATCTACCTTCGAACCAACTACCAAGAGACGATCTTAGAAGTTTACGGAATGACCCTGCCTCAATTAAATACGATTTTCTCTGCACTCGGGATTGCGTTTATAGTTGGATATTTCCCAAGCGGATGGATTTCCGATAAATTTTCTGCCAAGAAACTGATTTCAATCTCCTTGTTATTTGTCGGATTGGCCGGAATCTGGTTTGCTCAAGTACCGAGCTATCCTGTTGTTATTTTCATATTTATCATCTGGGGGATTTTCTCCGTATTAACGTTTTGGTCTGCCCATCTTAAAATCGTTAAACTTATTTCAAAAAAAGAAGAAGAAGGCCGTTTTTTTGGAGTGCTGGACGGAGGCAGAGGAGTAGTAGAAGCCGTTTTAGCCAGTATTGCCGTCTTCCTTTTCTCAAGAGTTTTGGGAGCAAGTACAGCTGTTGCAGATAAAAAAGACGCTCTAGTCAATGTCATCTATATGTATTCCGGAGTACTTATTGTTGTATCGATATTAATTATGATCTTCGTAAATGTTGACGGAAACAGTGAAAAAACAGAAGCAGTGAGCGAGAAAAACGAACCGAAAGCAAAGGGTTCTTTCAAAGATGTATTTTACAACAGATTTGTATGGCTTCTTGGCGGCATCATCTTCATGAGCTATATTGTCACATGGACGATTTACTACTTCGGCGGATTCCTGCAAACGAATATTGGGATCAATGCTTCTATCGTAGGTACGGTCACGGTCATCATGCTATGGATGAGACCGGTCGGCGGAATTGCCGGCGGATTCTTAGGGGATAAGTTCGGGAAGAGCAACATTCTCATCATCGCATTAGGGTTAGCAGCAGCACTCTTAATTATGATTTCCGTCTTGCCTGCTTCTCTGCCTCCTTACCTCTTTTACGCATTGGTTATATTGAGTGGCTTATCCGTTTATACAATCCGAGGCCTTTACTGGTCACTTCTCGGTGATTGTAATATCGCCGATGAAAAACTGGGTCTTTCCATCGGATTGATCTCCTTTATCGGATACTTGCCGGATATCTTATTGCCATTAGTCATGAGTATGATGATATCATCGTTCGGCGATGCGGGCGGATATAATGCCTACTTCGTATTCAGTGCAATAGCCGGCGTATTGGGCATCGTGATTACAGTGATCTTTAAAATGGGAGTCGCCAAACGAGCGACCATTACTGTGAAAGATGACATTTCAGTATAAGGCGTATACCATCCAGGTTGTTATACTACCAAATTTTTGGTGTATAGCAGCCTCATTTTTCGTTACTCCCCCTGTTAAGCAAATACACATATTCCTGTATAATGAAGGTAACAGATTGGCCGTTTCCTCGTTTACGAACGGATGATTGTCAAAGAGCTTTTGAAATCGTTCAAATACATCCTATGTTCCTGAGAAAATGATGGGCGACCCGCCATTTTCTAAATGAAAGCGAGTGATATTCTATGATAAAAGTCGTGACAGACAAGTTAACTAAGCTTGAAGAAGAACTGCATGAGAAGCTGTCAAAAGCCGTTTCCGAAGACAATAAAATAAAAATAATCGAAGCCGCTGAAATCGGCGAGGTCTCCCCTTCCAAGGTATCTAAATTGGTACGCAAGCTAGGCTTTGATAATTTCAAACAATACAAGCTCTACTTCAGCGGTCAGGAAATGAATTTAGAGAAGCACAAGAAATCAAACGAAATTGAACGGTTAATGCGTTTTTTGGAGAATTTTGAATCTGAAGTCATAGATGATTTTGTTTCGATTTTTCAAAAGTACGATAAGATCATTCTATTCGGTCTTGGCCCCTCTTTTATCGCTGCAGAATACTTCGCCTACAAACTTGCGACGGTATCGGATAAAAATGTGACGGTCACGCAAAGTGAAGATTTCGCCGAACGCATAGCAGATGAAAAGACACTGCTCATCGTCCTTTCCGTGACCGGAAAATTTTCTTCTTTTCATCCTTTGTTTCAGAATGTGAAGAAAAATGGCTCAAGTATCATGCTGATCCTTGAAGAATATGTGAATACGAAGGAATTTCATGCGGACTATATTTTTCATCTATCTAAGTTCAGTCAGGGAGATGCGTTACTCCCATTCGAAAAAACAAGAACCGCGTTTTTCATTGTGATTGAAGAGATCATTGCGAAGCTCTCTGCTTTGAATCCATCAAATTGATTTGCAGGCTGACCCTCTCACTCTTAATGAGAATTCAGCCTCTATTAGAGACAAATAAAAAGTAAGCGTTTTCTTACAGGCAACTTGGAGGAGGAGCAAAATGAAGTCATTGAAGCATTGGGTGTTTTGGCCGCCCTTTCTATTTGTATTAGCAGCAAGTGTCTTAAGCTTCACGAACAAAGAGGCATTTATAAAAATCACGACTGGCGCCAATGACTGGGTCATTGCAAACGTTGGCTGGGTTTTTAGTTTAGCCGGCCTGTTCATGGTCGTTGTTTGTGTAGGTGTCTACTTCTCTAAATTAGGAAAAGTGAGAATTGGAGGGGAAAACGCGAAACCTCTTCTATCCTTCCGCAATTGGTTCGCGATTACATTAACCACAACCATTGCAGCAGGCATTACCTTCTGGGGAATCGCAGAACCGATTTACCACCTGGTTGAGCCTCCAAAAAGCATGAATCTGGAACCTAACAGCGCAGGGGCAGCGATCTTCTCGATGTCCACCATGTACCTTCACTGGACCATCACTCCCTACGCCATTTACTGCATCCCTGCCTTAATGTTTGCGTTTGCTTATTACAACATGAAACAGCCTTTCAGCATAGGCTCAACCCTTGCTCCGCTCCTTGGAAATAAGATACACGGTAAATGGGGAAAAGCACTTGATGCCGTATGTCTGTACACATTAGCTTTAGGAATGGCAGCAGCCATGGGGACAAGCATCCTGAATTTAGCAGGTGGAGTCAATTATTTGTCCGGCCTCAAAAGTGCCCCGCTGCTATGGGCTATCATTGCAGCAGTGGTGATGACAACATTCATCATCTCAGCATCAACGGGGCTCATGAAAGGGATCCGCATCCTTTCAGACATCAACTTTAAATTATTCCTGTTCATTATCGTCTTTATCTTTCTAGTAGGACCTACTTCTTATATCCTGAACTTAGGAACCGAGTCTTTCGGCTATTATTTAACACATTTCTTTGAAAAAAGCTTATTTACCGGCGCTGCAGCAAACGACCAATGGCCGCAATGGTGGACCACTTTTTATTGGGCAAACTGGTTTTCATGGGCTGCACTAACAGCCTTGTTCTTAGGAAGAATCGCATACGGCCATACCGTAAGAGCCTTTATCATCGTGAACTTTGCCTTACCTGCCGCTTTCGGCGGAATCTGGATGACCATCTTCGGTGGCACTTCCATCTATCTGCAGATGAACGACGGGAAATTCGGAGATATCTTAACCAGCAGCGGACCGGAAGCCTTGGTCTACGCGGCACTGGAAGCCATGCCATTATCAGAAATCATCATTCCCCTCTACCTGTTTATCGTCTTTATCGCATTTGTAACCTCGGCAGATTCTACTCTTGCAGCAATGGGAGGAATCAGCTCCAAAGGCATTACACCTGAAAGTCCAGAACCAGGCACCTTCATTAAGGTCGTATGGGGTATCACCATTAGTGCGGTCGCATGGGTGATGATCAGTTTTGCTAAAATTGATGGAATTAAAATGCTGTCTAATCTAGGCGGGGTGCCTGCTGTTTTATTGGTTATTGGGATTGTTTTCGCTCTTATAAGAGTGGCTAAAGAGCCTGGGAAGTATGATAGGACGGTGGGAGAAACCGTTGAAGAGAAGAAACAGAATAAAGCGGGGTGATATCCTTAATCCGCACTGTTATAAAAGATTCATCCAAAAAATCACTGCCTAAGAGGCAGTGATTTTTTGTTGTTTTATCTAAACTGGTCAGGAACCATTCCCGCCCCAACTACTCCGGCCTTCTGATCCAGAACAGCAAGCTTTATGTTTAAGTGCGGTCTCAAACTCGGATAAAGCAGCGGCACAACTTTCTCTTTTAACGGCTCCAGCATCAGGTCCTTTGATTTCATCACTCCTCCGCCGAGGACGATTACCTCTGGATTGAGTGTATGCACAATGTTGGCTATCCCCATTGCTAAATAGGTCAGCACCTCATCAATAATTGCTTCTGCTTCAAGATTACCTTCTTTTGCGAGCTGGAAGACTTCTTTCGCTCCATACCCCGGTCCAAAGACACTTTCTGCTTTCTTGCCAATAGCTGTTCCGCTTGCCAGTGCTTCCAATGCTCCCTTGTTAAGACCGGGTGCGCCGGCTGCCTGAGGGTCAATGATCATATTGCCGATTTCCCCGCAATTTCCCTGTGCGCCTGAAATGACGCGGCCGCCATACACGTACCCGCCGCCAACCCCTGTTGAAACGGTGATGTAAAACACACTCTCTGCGTCTTTACCCGCTCCAATTCTGGCTTCAGCAAGTGCTGCTGCATTCGCATCATTCTCTAGGTAGACCGGCAGCTGAACTTCCGATTGGATCATCTTTGTCAGTTCGATATTCTGCCAGCCCGGCAGATTGGGAGGCTCGATTATTACACCTCTTTTTGCATCAAGGGGGCCTGGAGCTCCAATTCCAACTGCTTTTACCGTATGCTTATCCTTTAACTCTTTTATCATACTAATCATTTTTTTAATCGCGTGCTGAGATCCTTTTTCTGCCTCAGTGGGACAGCCTAGCTCTTCTAAAATAGCTCCCGCATCATTAACAACAGCTACCCGTATATTTGTACCGCCTAGGTCAACCCCAATATTCATTTCCCCCACCATCCCATCGTTTCTATAAACTTATGATAGATGCTGGAATGCGCTTTCACAAGGGTGTTTTTGTGGACTTTAGTCTGCGCTTTAGGTAAAGAGCGCTAAACATCACCTCGCCAGCCATCCCCCGTCAACTGCCATTACATGTCCATTCATATAATCGGACGCACGGCTGGCCAAGAAAACCACCGCACCCATTAAGTCTTCCGGGTTTGCCCAATACCCTGCAGGAATACGGGATAAGATTTCAGCGTTTCTTTTTTCATCTTCCCGTATGGCTGCCGTGTTATCTGTTGCAATGTACCCCGGAGCAATGGCGTTTATCTGGATATTGTGTTCAGCCAATTCGTTGGCATAAGCTTTCGTGAGGCCGGCAACAGCATGTTTGCTTGCTGTATAAGCCGGGACAAATTTCCCGCCCTGATAAGACAGCATAGAGGCTATGTTTATTATTTTTCCGCTCTTTTGTTCCACCATCACCTTTGCCGCTTCCTGGCTTAAGAGATAGAGAGAGTTCAGATTTACTTCCATGACCTCATCCCAATCCTCTTCTTTGTAATCGAGAACTGGAGATCGCTTAATTGTTCCGGCATTATTTACGAGAATATCGATGGTCCCGAACGTTTTTATACATCCCGCTATTACACCCTTAACCGACTTTCGGCTGCTTAGGTCAGCCACGAAGGAAACTGCCTTTCTGCCGGTTTCTTCAATCATTTGAATTGTTTCTTTCGCATCTCCTCTTCTTGAAACAACTAAAACATCAGCACCTGCTTTTGCAAGGGCGACAGCATAGCTCTGACCAAGCCCCTTGTTTGCGCCTGTTACAACAGCTGTCTTTCCATCCAGCCTGAAATAATCCAGTGAAAATGATGTTATTCCTCCCATATGGCATTCCCCTTTTTATCAGCTTTGATTATCTCAAGTCTTCCATCTTCACTTGGTCCATGTCATCATACGCGATATTCTCTCCGCACATTCCCCAGATAAATGTGTAATTGCTTGTTGCAGTTCCTGTGTGGATCGACCAGCTTGGCGAAATAACAGCTTGCTCGTTTTTTAGGATTAAATGCCTTGTTTCCTGCGGCTCTCCCATAAAGTGAAAAGCTCTCGTTTCTGGCTCCATATCGAAATACAAGTAGACTTCCATTCTTCTTTCATGAGTATGGCACGGCATCGTATTCCATACACTTCCGGGAGACAGCATGGTCAGACCCATCTGCAGCTGGCAGCTTTCACACACATTCGGGTGAATATACTGATAAATCTTTCGGTCGTTCAAGGTTTCGGAAGAGCCAAGTTCAAGAGGCTTGATGGATTCAATATCAATTTTCACAGTAGGATACGTATGATGGGCTGGAGAGGAATTTATGTAAAACTTGGCCGGTTCAGATGGGTGGTCAGAACGGAACTCAATTTCTCTTGTTCCCATTCCTATATACATGCCATCCCGTTTTTGCATGGTATATTCAGTTCCATCTAGAAGGATGCTTCCTTTGCCTCCAATATTGATAACTCCCATCTCTCTTCTTTCAAGGAAGAATCCGACTCCAAGCTCTTTTGAAAGGCTCAAATTCAATCCATTCTCAAACGGCATGATTCCGCCGAAAATCATTCTGTCGACATGTGTATATGTAAGACAAACATTGTCAGGCTGAAAAAGCGACTCAACAAGGAACTCCCGGCGCAAGTCTTCTGTTGTGTACGTTTTGATATCATTAGGATGATGAGCATATCTTGTTTCCATTTTAAATCTCCCTTTCTGCTGCTTGATTTTCCCAAGAATAAACAGGTTTCCATTTTAATAGTTTTTTAGCTTTTCGATTGGATGAAAGAGCCTGATTTCCACTGAAATCAACCCTCAGATCACTTACAGAAGGATAATACCTACGGATAAGTTCATTAGACGTTTCTTTCATACACGTTTCATCAGCCGTAATATTCATGGCAGCAAACTCAAGGTTTTCAGCTTCCACAGCAAGTCTGCAAGCTGATGCAGCATCCCTCACGTCCACATAACTCCAGAGAAACCTCTCTCTTTCTTTGTTATCGGGATTCAGCAGCATGGCATATCCAGCAGGAGGAACTGCTACATGGCCGAACCGAAGGCACACAATCTGACTGCCATCCTTTCGTTGAAACATTTTAGCTGTTTCTTCCGCCGCAATCTTTGATAAACCGTAGCATTCCTGCGGCAGAAGCGGATGTTCTTCCGTAACAGGAAAATAATCAGGCGAAAACCGGTGTTCAGCCCAGCAGAAGCCATAAATAGACTCACTTGATGCAACAGTCACTTTCTGGATTCCCATACCTGAACAAGCTTCAAGGACATTGTAGGTAGAGATGACATTATTCTGAAAAACGACTTCGTTTGGAAAACCTCCCGGTGCGTTTATGCTCGCAAGGTGAACGACGGCATCCGCTCCTTTGATTGCACCGTATACTTCTCCAAGATTAGTTAAGTCCGTGATGATGGTGCGGCAGTTAATTTGCTCCGGTCTTTTTTGGTCAATATTAACGACTTCATAGCCGTAATCAATAAATTCTTTCAGAACCCACTTTCCGACAATCCCGCTTCCTCCTGTAACAGCCACTTTCTTCATCGTCTCATTTGTCCCTTTCTAAACTGCTGATTGCAGCTTTCATATATCCAAGTGCATATGCCATGCCTGCATGCCAAGGTGCATCACATTCGGTCGCAGGTGTATGATCGGGAATTAAAACGCCTTCATAATTCCGTTCTTTTAGAATTCTAAGGGCCTTGATCATATCAATATCTCCTTCATCCACGAATACCTCGTCATAGTGCGGGACTTTGCCCCTGACATTCCGGAAGTGTATGTAGCCAATGCTGTCTGCATATTTCTCAATGGCTTCATAAACATCGCCATCTGCCATTTCCTGAATGGTTCCGAGACAAAATTCAAGACGGCTGTTTTTGCTCGGGTGGAGGTCAAGGAGTTTTTGAAAAAGCTCAGGTTTATAAACCAGTCTGGAATGGCCGCGAACTTCCTTCAGCGGAGGGTCGTCAGGATGGGCTGCCAGGATGACACCCGCCTCTTCAGCAACAGGCAAAAGCTCTCCCAAGAAGTAATCAAGCCTGCTCCATAGATCTTCTGCTGTAATCTTTTGCAGATGTCCTTCTGCAGGCTGAAAATCATACTGCATATTCCATACCGTGCCCATTGGAATAGGGGTATGTTCCGGGTTGTGAAAAACAGCTGTTCTTGCTTTCCCGCGGGCTGCATGTTCTTCTGTAAGGCCCCAGACACCAGCAATACTGAAATTATAGCCAAGTACAGGTATGCCGACTTCTCCCATATTTCGGACAATGCTCTTTAAACGTTCCATTTGTTCCTGCTTTTTGGGACCATCAAGCAGAACATCGTACCAGTGGGCAGGACAAAAGTTTTCAATAGCGTGAAATTCTACTCCTTCTTCATTCATCTCTCTTTTGAGTCTTTGAAGATTTTCAAGCGAGTACACTTTATCGTGCAGATCAAGATCAAGCGGCACTGTATGATAATCCGTTAAATGAGCGACGATGTGCGTGCATCCTACCTGTTTTGCAAATCTGAAATTTTCTTTAGTAAGCATTCGCTGGTATAGTCCTAAGCCAAGTTTCATGTTTTCACTCCCTTTAATATTGAATATTCAGTCTTTATAATCTACACCCCGCTCCTCGGGGCTTACTGCTGGCCTTTTCGAAACGCAACCGTTTTGCGTTCGATAATTTCCGTGCTTAACATCATTTGTACAGTACGTCCTTCTGTCTCCCTGAGCCTGCCAATCATCAATTCTACTGCTTTTTGCGCAATGCCTTTTTTATCGACATCAACTGTTGTAAGGTCATTCCATTGCGCTTTAGAGATATTATCGAATCCAATAATTGAGAAATCCGCCGGACAGCTGAAGCCGTTCCTCTCTGCAATCCTGATGCACTCCAGAGCTACAGGGTCATTGGCTGCTACAAAGCAAGGCTGCGTGCCTTCTTTCAGAACATCCAGAAGCTTCTTTTCAAACTCATCATTTACGTAATCTCCACCAATTCCCGTCAGCACAGAGCTCTCAATGACAGATTTTGATGGGAGAGCTGTCCTTTCAGCAATCGCAGCTTTATATCCTCTAAGTCTCTCAGAAAAGCTCCACGAAAAAGATTCATCCCCCACAAAAGCAACTCTTTTAAACCCTTTTTCAAGAACGAAATTGGCTGCTTCGTAACTGCCGTAGAAATTTTGAGTAAGAACATGATCAAAGTGGGATGAAAAGTTAATAGAGTCGACAAGCACAATCGGCATTCCATATGTTTGCACGCCCGTGATGATTGAAAGCGGAATGTTCCCCAAGATAAGAGCGCCGTCTACTTTCCTGTTCTCTATGCAAATCGGAAGCTGAAGTCCGTCCGCAGATTCCGCATCGATCGTTGAAATCATCATGCTGAAATCATATTTTTGAAGTTCATACTCAATCCCCTGCAGCAATATGCCCCAGTATTCCAAATCCTCGTAAAACTTTCTTGGAAGCAAAACGGCCATATTGCCGGTCTGTGAGTCAGGCACAAAACTTTTTGAGGAATTGAAGCTGTACCCCATTTCCATGGCAATTAGACGAATCTTTTCTTTTGTTTTAACGTTTACGCCCGGTTTATTAGAGAGTGCTTTTGATACTAAGGCCTTTGAAACGTTTAATTTATCAGCAATGTCCTGCATCGTGATAGTCGTTTTGGTTGCTTTCATGAATTACCTCCTGGTTTATCCAACAGTGTTAACAACGTTTCAACTTAATCATAATTTGTTTACAAAAATAATTCAACAAAATAGATAAAATTATCAGTATTTTTAAAGAAAGGTATATTTTCTTCGTCATATTCTATTCTAAAAACGGCTTCTTAACACATAAAATCAGTCTATCATCAAGATTTATACTGTTAACTTTTTACAGTATATAAGTTTACAAAATAAAGTAAACTAATTTTCAGAAAATTGTTGACAAGCTGTATTCCTGTTGATTATGATTTTTGTAAGCGTTTCAATAAAAGGGGGTAGCAGTTGTGAAAAAGATTTCTTTTTTGATGTTTTTGGCTTTACTTCTGATTGTTTCTGGATGTCAGCAAGGTTCAAAAGACGCAAGCAGCGAGAGTAAACAAGAATTAAGAATTATCAGCTACAGAGTTGAAGACAAAGATTATTACGAAAAGCTTCACAAGGATTTCATGGAAAAGTACCCAAACATTGAAATCAAGTATGATGCTGTTCCTACGAAAGACTACGGAGTTGTTTTCAACACAAGAACAGCTGCCGGCGAAGTTGATTTGGTTGCAGGAGCCCGTGATTATTTAAAAACGGAAGAAGCAAGAGAAATGTTTACGGATTTGACTGGTGAAAAGGTTCTTTCTAATTATAAAGAAGACGCTTTGAAACTGGAAGAAGTGGAAGGAAAGAATTATCTAGTGCCTTGGAATAACGTTGCAATGGTTACTTTTTATAATAAAAAGATTTTAGAAGAGCTGAAAATTGACCTCCCTAAAACATGGGACGAATTCGAAGCAGCTTCTAAAAAAGCAGAGGAAGCAGGCTACACCGGTATTGTTTTTGGAGGGAAGGATCAATGGCCAATCGCTATGCCTTTAACAGAGATAGAAGCGACGATGGTAAGAAGCGAACAGCCTGAATTCAACGCAAAGTTAAAAGATGGAGAAACAAAATTTACTGACCCGATTTGGGTTGATGCATTAACAAGACTGCAAGAACTCGGCGGCCTTTTCCAAAAGAACAATGCAGGTCTTGCATATGGTCAGGCACCAGGCATTTTCGCACAGGGAAAAACGGCTTTCATGGTTGACGGTTCATGGAGTGCTAGCCAAATCGCAACGGCAAATCCAGATCTTGAATATGGAGTCATGAATCTTCCAGGCTCCAACAATCCAGAAGACAATAAAAATGTAGCTGTTAAAAGCGGCGGCGGCTGGATGGTTGCCAAAGACAGCAAAAACAAAGAGGCAGCTATGAAATACTTAGAATATGTTTCTCAAAAAGAGGTTTACCAGAAGTACATTGAGTTCTCGAAGACTGTTCCAGTAATGGATGGAATTGAAGTCGGTGAAGAGGTTGCTATGGTTGAAGATCTTATGAACGAGAATAACGTTGTTCCAGTTTGGGAGTCTACGTTTATTGCAGGCGCTAAATATGACTTTGTAAACCTTGGAATGAAACTGATTTCAAACAACATCACACCTGAGAAAGCAGCAGAACAAATGCAGAAAGACTTTGATAACAGCAAAGAATACTGGAAGGAATAGATGTAAGGAAGAAGAGCCTGTTACAGGCTCTTCTCTTCTAAAAAGGAGTGTTTCCCTTGAATAAAGGAGCAGCAACTATCTGGCCATGGCTTCTGCTGATGCCTGCCCTGATCTTATTTTCCTTGTTCGTCTTGTTTCCAACTGTGGGAAACATTTATTTCTCGCTTACGGACTATGACGGAAATGTAAATAATTTTGACTTTATAGGATTAGACAATTACAAGAGAGCCTTTACCGCAGACTACGACGGTGTTTGGAACTCTATCCGCATTACCCTTATTTTCTGTGTGGCAGTAACCATTCTTCAAAATTCTATTTCTATTATTCTTGCAGTCTTAGTCAATCAGAAATTGAAGTTAAGCAGCTTTTACCGATCTGCCATTTTCATGCCCAACATTCTTGGGATTCTCGTTGTCGGACTTATCTGGACTCTGGTTTTTGATCCGTTCTCCGGTCCTGTTTCGCAGCTTCTCAGCAAGTTCAATATTGAATCTGCCCTTCTCGGCGATGAGAAGGTTGCTCTGGGATTGGTTATCTTCGTTCAAATTTGGGCGCATATGGGGTATTCAATGGTCCTTTACTTAGCAGGCCTGCAGGGGATTCCTAAAGAGCTTTATGAAGCGGCGCACATCGACGGTGCATCAGGCTGGAAGTCCCTGATTTATGTAACCCTTCCCCTTCTTCAGCCAATGATTACAATCAACCTGATTTTGATGATTATTGGAACACTTGGAACGTTTGATATTATCTTCGTCCTGACAAACGGCGGTCCAAACGAATCGACGATGACTCTTGGAATGTACATATTTACTAATATCTTTCACGGAGGAGCAAGCCAAGGGTACGCATCTGCACTTGCTATGATTCAATTCATCATTATCTTCTTCGTTGTCTTTATTGCCCAGTATTATTCACGGAGAAAGGAGACTGAGTTTTAATGAGGAAATCATTTGCCAAAAACCTGATCCCAAACATCATTCTAATGGTGATCACTCTCATTATGGTCGTTCCGCTCCTGCAAGTGATAAACATTGCCTTGAAATCTAATCAGGAGTTCCTCTCCTCCCCAATTTCCATTGTAAAAGATCCGCAATGGGGAAATTTTCTCGAGGCATGGGTAAGCGGTGAAATGAGCACTTATTTTCTGAACAGCTTTATTTATACAGCAGCTGTATCAATAGGTGTCTGCTTAATAGCAACGCTTGCGTCCTATCCGATCGCAAGAAAGCATATCAAAGGCTCAAATTTCTTTTACCTGCTGTTTTTGTCCGCTTTGTTCCTGCCTGCAGGACTTGTGCCTTTGCTGTTTCTCATGAAATACCTGAACCTGATGAACACGTATCACGGCTTTATCATTTTAAAAATTGGAGGCGGCCTTTCAGTCGCGGTTTTTATCTTCACCGCTTTCATTAAAGGCATTCCAAAAGAGCTTGATGAAGCAGCTGCCATTGACGGCTGCGGATATCTCAGATATGTCCTGACTATCCTCCTGCCCCTAATGAAGCCCGCCATTATGACGGTAGGCATGCTGACTGCCATCGGCACTTGGAATGATTTCGTCGGTCCGTATGTGTTTCTCATTGACAAAGAACTGAGACCTCTCACTTCCGGCTTGTACATGTTTATGGGCGAATATGCTGTTAACTGGCCCATTCTTGCATCAGGAATTCTGATTGTGGCAGCTCCGCTCGTCATTGCATTCATATTCCTGCAGCGGTTTATCGTTTCAGGCATCACCGCGGGTTCTATAAAAGGATAACTACTCTTACTACTTGAAAGGAAGAAAACCAATGAAACTTACAAAACACTCAGCAAACCCGATCTTAAAACCGAATCCAGAAAACAAATGGGAGGATTTAGTCGTATGCAATCCAGGCGCTTTCTATAAAGACGGCACCTTCTCCCTCCTTTACAGAGCAGCAGGAGATGATCAGGACCACATGATTTATTTAGGCTTAGCTGAAAGCAAAGACGGCGTTAATTTTACAAGAGTCTCTGACAAGCCCGTTCTTTATCCCAGCTCTGATGGTCCTGACCAAGGCTGTGTCGAGGATCCGAGAATTGTCGTTTATGACGATACCTACTATGTGACATATGCCTATCGCCCGTTTCCGCCGGGAAGGTATTGGGAGTTTGGCCCCGATGAAGTGAGAACCTTTGACCTTCCTGAGAGCGCTCCATATCACCTGAGGCATAATGTGACTAATACAGGCCTGCTTATATCAGATGACTTAAAATCGTATAAACGCCTTGGAAGAATTACAGAGCCGAGCCTTGATGACCGGGATGTCATTCTTTTCCCTGAAAAAATCAACGGAAAATACTACAAGCTTCACCGTCCAAAAGAATGGATCGGCCCGGAATACGGATGCGAGTATCCGAGCATCTGGATTACCTCTTCTGAAGATTTACTTGAATGGAAAGCAGAAAGCACGCTGCTTGCAAAAGGCGAATTTGATTGGGAACTGAAAATCGGAGGAAGCACACCGCCACTTAAAACAGATGATGGCTGGCTTACTCTCTATCATGGAGTCGATTCAGAAGGAATTTACCGTGTAGGCGTTCTGCTGCTTGACCTAAATGACCCGACGAAAATCATCGCCCGCCCTCCTCATCACATTATGGAACCTGAGCATGATTATGAGTGGGAAGGCTTTTATAAAGGCTGTGTGTTCCCAACAGGCAACGTCATCGTCGATGATACCCTTTATGTTTACTACGGCGGTGCAGACAAATATTGCTGCCTTGCTACATGTTCCGTTTCAGAATTAATGAATTTTGTAAAGAAATACCCTGTTGAATAAAGAATTACAGCGAGACTGTCCATAGGAGTTCTCTATACTCAGACAGTCTTCTTTCAATACAAAAGGAGCGATCACAATGAACAAAGCTGGCACTATTCTTGAAGAAAAAGTCGACCGCATGCTGCAGCAATTCGGAGAAAAATGCCCTGGTTCGGCAAATGCTGCCGGAATTTACGACAATACTTCCGTTGATATTTGGACTTCCGGCTTTTGGCCGGGCATTCTATGGATTATGCATGATCTGACTAAGAAAGAGCATTACAGGCAAGCTGCATGGAAATGGGACCGTGATATGGAACTGAAGATGCTTGAGGAGAATGAATTTCTTCACGACGTAGGATTCCAGTTTCTAAGCACTGCCGTTATCAAATACAAACTTACAGGCGATGAGGATGCTAAACGCCGCGGCTTGTCTGCAGCAAACTTCCTCGCAGGACGCTTTAACCTTGCCGGAAACTATATCAGGGCATGGAAATGGAGAGGTGATGAAGGATGGGCAATCATCGACTGTCTGATGAACCTGCCGCTTCTTTTTTGGGCATCAGAAGAAAGCGGTGACCCTAGATTCAAGCATATAGCCCTTGCCCACGCCGAAACCGTTCTGAACTACTTTATCCGTCCAGACGGCTCCGTGAATCACATCGTCTCGTTCAATCCTGATTCAGGAGATTATATTGAGAGTTTAGGAGGCCAGGGGTATGGTCCTGATTCTTCCTGGAGCAGGGGTCAAAGCTGGGCCCTTTACGGATTGGCTGTTCTGTACAGAATAACAGGCGACAAACGTTTCCTGGATGCTTCAAAAAAAGTGGCCCACTATTTTATCAGTGCCCTGCCGGACGATTATGTACCATACTGGGATTTTAGAGTGCCCTCTCTCGCAGATGAACCGAGAGACACCTCAGCCGGCGCAATTGCCGCTTCTGGCTTACTTGAATTAGAAGAGCTTCTGCCAGAGTTCGAAGGCAGGCTTTATCGAAATTGGGCAAATAAAATCTTAACGAGCTTAACTGAAAAGTATACGAGATATGATGATCCTGCCTATGAAGGCATTCTCGCTTCCGGAACCGGTCACAAGCCTGAAGGACGGCATATTAATGTCCCGCTGATTTATGGCGACTACTTTTATGTAGAGGCTTTGGCAAAACTGAATGGCTGGAAAATGAAAGTCTATTAATCTGCATTGGGGTGAGAAAATATGAGAAAAGCTTTAATTATTCAGGGAGGATATGAAGGTCATAATCCCAAAGAAACTGCCGCCATTTTATCCGGCCAGCTTGAAGAAAATGATTTTGCCGTTACCATTGCAGATTCATTGGACGTTCTTCTTGAAATGTCCAGGCTGTCTGAGTACGACTTGATTGTACCTCATTGGACCATGGGCATACCTCCCGAAGGAGCCGTTGACAACTTAATCTCGGCCGTTAAATCAGGATGCGGCCTTGCAGGCATTCACGGCGGTCTTGGAGATGCATACAGGTCAGAAACAAAGTTTCATCATATGACAGGCGGACAGTTTGTCGCCCACCCTGGAGATGACGGAGTCACCTACACCGTTGATATTCACAGCCATGAGATTACAGAGGGCATGACCCCTTTCTCTGTAACGACCGAATTGTATTATATGCACGTTGATCCCGCAAATGAAGTCATCGCGACAACCGAGACGAACGGAATATCCATGCCGGTTTCGTGGGTCAAGCGTTTCGGCAGCGGGAAAATCTTTTATACATCGCTTGGACATTCGGTTGAAGTGGTGAAACAAAAAGAAGTCCTTCCCTTTATTACAAAAGGAATGATTTGGGCAACGCGGTAAAAGGAGATGAAACGATGAAGATTGGAGTCATCGGCTGCGGAAACATCAGCAAAGTATACCTTAGCAGCCTTAAAAAATTCCAGCATATCGAGATTACCGGATGTGCGGACCTGGTGGAATCTGCCGCCGCAGCACGGAGCAGGGAGTTTGATATTCCCTGTTTCAAATCACCCGAAGAGCTGCTTCAGTCAGATGCAGAGATCATTTTAAACTTAACGATTCCAAAAGCGCATGGAAAAGTAGCGCTTGACAGTCTGAATGCCGGAAAGCATGTCTACGGTGAAAAACCGCTTGCCGCAGACTTAGAAACCGCTGCTTCCATCCTGGAAACAGCTGAACGAAAAGGCCTCAGAGTCGGCTGTGCGCCTGATACCTTCCTTGGAGGAGGCATTCAAACCTGCAAAAGCATCATCGACCATGGATTGATCGGAGAGCCGGTTGCAGCCACTGCTTTCATGATGTGCCGGGGACATGAGAACTGGCACCCGTCTCCAGAGTTTTATTACGAAGAAGGAGGTGGACCGATGTTTGATATGGGGCCGTACTATTTGACTGCCCTCATTCAGTTAATAGGCCCTATGGAGAGAGTAACAGGTTTCTCAAGAAAAACATTTGAAAAAAGAACCATTACAAGCCAGCCTAAATACGGCAAGACAATTATTGTGGAAGCTGACACCCATACAGCGGGCGTCATTCAATTTTCAAACGGTGCTATCGGGACATTGGTTACAAGCTTTGACGTGCATTCTACTCAGCTTCCTCATATTGAGATCTACGGAACAGAAGGAAGCATAAGAGTTCCAAATCCAAATCATTTCGACGGCACTATTTTACTGAATAAAGGAGACGGCCGCTTAGATGAAACAGCCGCTGTTCAGCCTGAGGCAGCGAATTTCAGAGGAGCCGGGCTGCTCGATATGATTCAGGCGATTGAACAGGATAAGCCTCACCGCGCCAGCGGAGAAATGGCTTTTCACGTTCTTGAAACTATGCATGCGTTCACACTCTCTTCGCTTGAAGGCAAGCACATCGAGCTGTCCAGTACTTGCATAAGCCCTCTGCCTTTGGGAGAAGAGGATTTAAAGAGGATGAAAAAGAAAGGATGACTGCTGTGTCCTCAAAACCAAATATTATTTTCATTATGTCTGATCAACAAAGATTCGACACAATCAGGGAGTTTGGATTTGATTATATGCACACACCGAATCTTGATGCCTTAGCAAAGAAAGGAACCATGTTTTCCAATACCTTTACGAATGGCGCTACCTGCGTTGTTTCCCGTGCTTCCTTGTTTACAGGGATGCACCCGCATAACACGGGTGTTTATACATTTGACAACTGGTCCCATCAGCGGACTTGGATACAAGATCTTTCAGAAGCAGGATATTACTGCGTAAATATCGGGAAGATGCATGTACAGCCCCGGGATGAACCGGCCGGTTTTCATGAGCGTTTCGTCGTTGAAAATCCCACTTCGAAATTCGTTGAGCATGGACAAAAGGACGATGAATGGGGAGGATATCTCTCCACTCACGGAAAAGAACGGCCCAATGACCGCCATCTTAAACAGCCAGACTGGAAGAACCTTTACCAATCTGTCCCTTGGGAACTAGATGAACACCTTCACCCAGACATATTTGTAGGCGATAAAGCAACAGAGTGGATTAACGAGTATACAGGAACAGACCCTTTTTTCCTGCAGATTGGTTTTACAGGTCCGCACGAACCTTATGATCCTCTGGAGCGCCATCTGGATCTCTACCTCCGGGAAGATGTTCCTTCCGGCATCTGGATGGAAAAAGAATTAACCGAAAAACCCCCTCAGCACCTTGCGCATCAGACCTTTCACGATCAAATCAATCACGAAAGCACCATCGCCATGAAACACGCTTCACAGAACGACATACAGGAAATGCGCAGACATTACTTCGCAAAAGTATCCATGATCGATGAAAAAATCGGCGAGATCATGGACGCACTCGATCAAAAGGGATATCTGGAAAATGCCGTGGTCATTTTCACATCCGATCATGGAGACATGCTCGGCGATCACAAATTGCCTTATAAATGGCTCATGTATGATTCCATCGTTCATGTCCCGATGATTGTATGGGACACGCGGATGGACCGGTCAGCTTCGAAAAAACAAACGCAAGCCCTCGTCTCCTTAATCGATATCGGCCCTACCCTTTTAACGTACGCAGGCATCTCCCCTCCAGACTATTTAGAGGGCAGCCCTTTTAACAGCCTGCTCGAACAACAATCGGAAGACAAATTACACGAGTTTGTCTTTTGTCAGGACAATTATCTGACTATGATTAGGAGCCATACCCATAAAATGGTCTACTACACCGAGCAGCAGGATTCAGGTGAACTCTATGATCTGATAGAAGACCCTGATGAGCTTAACAATCTTTTCAGCCACAAGGAGTACAGCGGCATCAAACAAAAAATGAAAGATGCCCTTTTAAACTGGCTGCTCAAGAGCACCTATTTATCAGCGCCCTACCACAACTTGGAATACCAGAAAAAAAGAAGACGTCCCGTCCCTCCTTACTTTTTGCATTCTTAAAAATAAAGGTTCGCAAAGGAGCTAAGAGAATGGTAAACAAGAAAAAAAACAGGTGGCTTTCCTTTCTGTGTTTCAGTTTTGCCGTTTGTTTATTGCTCGGCGGTACAGCCAATCCCTCAAAAGCAGAAACAGGGGATGAAGAGTTTTCTAAAGTAAGAGACCGATGGATTCACTCGCTTACCGGCGGTACAGAATACGACCCGGCTGACCCTGAAATTGCAGCAAGAATTGACCGGATTACACAAAAAGCCCAAAGTGTCTGGGATTTGATGGACAAATCCCCGGACCGCACCTACTTATTCAGTGACTTTAAAGGTCCTGTCCCAACTCAGAACATAACAGAAAGCTATGTTCACCTAAAAGAAATGGCTCTCGCCCATTCCACGGCGGGATCTCCCTTGTACAAGAACGAAGCTTTAAGAGCAGACATCCTTGAAGGACTGGATTGGCTTAACGAACATTGGTACTACACAGGGATGGAAAAGAAACCCCAGTCTCCTTCAAACAACTGGTTTGTTTGGGAACTCGGTGTACCTCTCAACCTGACAGACGTTCTTGGCCTGATGCATGAGTACGTTTCTCAAGAACAGATCGATAATAACTTAAAAGCAATCGATTACTTTCTACCGAACCCTTCACGTCTCGGAACGAGCGTAGGCTGGAACCTGCCGGCTACAGGAGCCAACCTTGCATGGGCTTCAACAGCTGTCGGAAAAAGAGGGATACTTGGAAAAAACAGCGCAAAAATTCAGCTTGCCACTTCCTCTCTTAGTCCGCTGTTCAAATACGCAGACAATGGCTCAGACGGGTTTTACAAGGATGGATCCGTTCTCTTTCACGGTGGTTTCCCTTATACAACCGGCTATGGGTGGTCCAATTTAATTGAACCGGCAAAGGCCATTTCCCTTTATGAAGGATCCCCATGGGCCATCACAGACAAAGAAAAAGAAAACCTCATCAGCTGGGTGCTCGATTCCTACGAGCCGCTGATCTATAAAAACCGCATATTTGACAATCTTGATGGCAGAGAAATTACAAGGCAAAGCAATTCCGACAAAGCAGACCCTCTTCTGCCGGCAATTTTGAACTTGCTTCCAGCTGCATCAGAGGAGCAGGCTGTTCATTTGAGAAGTTTAGTTAAGTACCTGATCACAACTGATCCGACATTCGATTATTACAGCCGCGCTGCACTGCCTGAAATTGTAGAACTGAAAAAGATTGTAAGCGATACTGGCACAGCCGTCAGAAAACCACTTGATCTGTACAAACAGTTTCCATACATGGACAGAAATGTGATGCAGAGAAAGGATTTTATGTTTGGTGTTTCTATGCATTCTTCACGTACAGGAAACTACGAAACAATCAACTTTGAAAATTTGATTGGCTGGCATACAGCAGATGGAAGAACGACCCTGTACAACAACGATCTGACACAGTTTTCAGACGGATACTGGCCGACAGTGGATGCTTCCAGACTTCCTGGAACCACCATTCAAAACCATAGAAAAGAAGATGTAATCTCGCCTCAAATTGGAAAAGTAACGCTAAAAGGGGACACAGAACAGAGCGATTCACTGGATGATTTAAGCGGCATTTTCTACCGTTCACCGATGTGGAACGTAACCGGGGATGAATCTGATTTTTACGGGGATTCCAGCCGTTTAAGCAGAACACAAAACTCTTATGAATACATCATTTACAAAGCAAATCAATTAAAAGACTTTGAATTGGACATGTTCTTTTCGTCATACAGCAACTTGGACAGATTAGAAGTCTTTACATCGTCCGACAACAATTCTTATGTAAGGATTGATACAGTTCATGAACCTACTGAGATGGGAAATGAATGGTTCAAAGCTAAAGTAAAACCCGCAAAAGCGTTACCTGCTAATACGAATTACCTTAAAATTCAGCTGATCCCAAGTGTCACATCAGGGCTTGGAACCCAGGATTTTGCCGGCGGAACGGATATCGACGGAAAATATGGAGTCTCAGGGATGCGGCTTCAAGCACACGGACAGTCGCTGATGGCCAAAAAATCATGGTTTATGTTCGACAATGAAATCGCTTCAATTGGCTCAGACATCCATTCCAATGATAACCGTACAGTTGAAACCATTGCCGAGAATCGCAAATTAACGGATTCAGATTCCCAAAAACTTACCCTTGACGGTAAAATCCGTACTCTGGAAAAGCCATGGGAATCAACGAATAAACCTGTACGCTGGGCTCATTTAAGCGGAGCTGCAGAAAAATCTGATACAGGGTACTACTTCCCTTCTAAACCAAAGATTCATGTGAAAAATGAAACGCGAACAGGAAGCTGGAGCCAAATTACCGGAGGCGGTTCAACCACCCAGGTGACGAGATACTACCTTTCTTTAGGCATCCCTCAGGGACTGAATCCTGAAGATGAACACTATTCGTATGTACTGCTCCCAAGTGCCAGCTCAAAAGAAACAGCAAAATATGCAAAGAAACCTCAAATAGAGATTCTGTCCGAAACGAATCAAATCCACGCCGTTAAAGAGAAAAAACTGAACGTTATCGGAGCAAATTTCTGGGAAGACAAAGAAAGCACGCTGAAAATAAAAGGAAAACCGTTCCTGACCTCAGACCGCAAAGCATCAGTCATGACAAAAGAAACGAAAAAAGGCATAAGCCTATCACTGACAGATCCTACTTGGAAAAACAAAAAGGGCGGCCTCCTAATTGACGATGCCCAGAGCTTTAACAACATCCACTCCAGAACTGACGACTGGATGCTTGAAACAGGCGGCGGCTTTAAGCGCAGACTTTCAACAAGCACACAGCACCTGGTCTATAAATTGAATGACATTCAGGAATTTGAAGCCACATTGCGGTATAACTTCACCTCAACTAACAACAGAGATTTATTGGACAGAGTGAAGTTCTATGTCTCAGGCGACAATCAAACATTTACTGAAATACCTGTGCGCTTCAAAGAACCTCACGAACCAATCAGCGCTGGAGGACTGGGCAACCAAACGGTCGTTGTACCGGACCAGGTTATCCCTGAAGGTTCACATTATTTGAAAGTTGAATTTGTTGGCGGTGCAGACAAAGAAGTATGGTCCCCGCAGCTTCGCCATATGAAAATTACCGGAAAACAAACGGACGACGGATACATCCACATCGATCTTAACCGCAAGGCTAAAAGCATTGATTACAAGGATCCTAGAATTGAAGTATTACAGCTGTCCCCGACGATCCGATTGAAAGTGGACGTAGATTCCTTAGAAGGACTTTCTGTGAAAGCGAACTTTACCTATTAACTAATTTCAGCATGGAGTGAAAAAAATGATTAAGCAGCCCTATGACATGTCCCTGGAAGAACTGAAAAAGTATAAACCCGCTCTTACCAGGCAAGCAGATTTCGAAGAATTTTGGACGTACACAAAGACTCTCTTAGATGAAGAACCTGTGAGTTGGAACTTAAGAAGAGTCGACTATCCGTGCGAGCGGGCAGAAGTTTACGAACTCACTTACTCCGGCTATAAAGGATGCACAATCCGCGGCTGGTATGCCCGCCCATCCGAAAAAGGCGTGTATCCGGGTCTGGTTTGGTATCACGGCTACAATTGGAACTTTGACGGCGGTATACATGAAACAGTCAATTTAGCCCTTCATGGATATGCGGCATTCGGGATGCTCTGCCGGGGACAGCAAGGAAGCGAAGACAATATCGGCACTCCTCATGGGCACGAATCAGGATGGATGACAAAGGGCGTACTTGATAAAGACGCCTACTATTACAGAGGAGTTTATATGGATGCTGTCCGCGCTGTCGAGGTTATGGCTGGGTTTGAGGATGTAGATTCAAAGCGGATCGGTGTCATTGGAGGAAGTCAAGGCGGCGGACTGTCACTGGCTGCCGCCGCCCTTTCAGACATTCCCGCTGCCGCCGTTTCCATTCACCCGTTCCTAAGCCATTATCAGCGTTCAGTAGACATCGCAATGGCTGGACCTTATGCTGAGATCCATGAATTCTTCCGCAGGAACAGCAGTCCGGAAATCGAAGCAAAAACATTCGAAACCTTGTCCTACTTTGACGTCATGAACCTTGCACCTATGGTTAAATGCCCAACACTCATGTCAAGCGGTTTGACAGATGATATCACACCGCCATCTACTGTGTTTGCAGTCTATAACCACTTGCAAACAGATAAAGATATTAAGGTATACAGGTATTTCGGGCACGAATACACTCCTGCATTCCAGTCAGAAAAGCTTGGTTTCCTTCAAAAGCATCTGAAGGGTATTGAGGTCAGGGCCTAAAAAAAGCGGACAGCTATTAACAGCTGTCCGTTTTCTATATTTTAAGGTACAAAAAAATCATAGATGCTATCATCAGCAGCTGTGATTTTCACAATTATTCACGCGGATCACACATGCGAAACAATTAACATGCATTCCCCTTCAATCACAAATTCCTCCACTCCTGCCGGCAGAAGGAAATGAGCCCCCTTAGGCAGAGGATAGGAATCTTCTCCGTGGTGAAGCGTCCCTTCTCCATCAATCACACTGCACATCTGGAACGGATGCTTTTGTGTAAAGCTTGCTTTCCCTTGAATATCCCACTTATACACCGTGAAATACTGTTCTTTTACAAACGTAGTAATGGTCACGCCATCACACTCTTCTACTTTCTGTTCGGCGAGTCCGTCCACATGCGGGACCGTGCTCACCTCAATCGCCTTCTCCAAATGCAGCTCCCGCTTCTCGCCCTTGTCATCTGTCCGGTCATAATCATAAACTCGGTACGTCGTATCAGAGCTTTGCTGCGTTTCAAGTACAAGAGTACCTTCACAAAGCGCGTGGATGGTTCCACTTGGCACGTAGAAGAAGTCGCCCGGCTTAATCTTCACTCGGCGCAGCAGGGAATCCCATTCTCCGTTTTCCACCTTTTTCACAAGCTCTTCCTTTGAAGAAGCGGTGTGGCCGTAGATCATGTCGGCTCCTTCTTTGCAGTCGATGATGTACCAGCACTCGGTTTTGCCGAGCTCGCCGTTTTCGTTGGCGTGAGCATATTCGTCGTCAGGGTGAACCTGAACGGAGAGGTCGCTGTTTGCGTCGAGAATTTTAGTCAGCAAAGGAAACTTGCTTCCTTTCGCTCCCCCGAATAAGTCCCGGTGACCGTCCCACAGGTCGCCGAGTGTTTTTCCCGCATGTTCGCCGCCGGCAACGGTGCTTTGTCCGTTTGGATGACCGGAGATGGCCCAGCATTCTCCGACGGTTTCTGATGCGATTTCGTAGTTAAACTGATCTCTTAAAGCCGTTCCGCCCCAAATGCGGTCCTGGAAGTGCGGCTTTAAAAAGAGCGGTGAGTGATTCATTGACCGTTCATCCCCTTATGAAGTCTGCGAATCTATGAAATTCGTTCTTTACCCGTTACGGATTCAAGCACCTCATCCAGCTGCAATTCTGCGCATGCCATGGAGGTGTCCGCTACTCCGTAGTACATTTTAATGGTATTTCCTTCAACAATAGTCCCGCAGGAAAACACCACATTCCCAAAGAAGCCCTCTACTTCGTAGTCTGCTTCCGGTTCGAGAATCGGAAGCTCAGACCGGCCGATCACTTTAGACGGATCTTTTAAATCCAGCAAGGCCGCCCCCATGCAGTACCTATCTTCTATTGAAGCACCGTGATAAAGGATGAGCCAGCCCTCTTCGGTCTTGATTGGAACCGCTCCGCCCCCAATCCGTCCGTTGTCCCACTTGCCTTCCCGCAGCCCGAACAGGTGCTGATGATTTCCCCAGTAGAGAAGGTTATCTGATTCTGCCAGCCAAATTTCAGGCGATCCAGTCGCTTTCGGCACCGGCCGGTGAAGCGCATAATACTTTCCTCCGATCTTCTCAGGGAAGATAGCGACATCTTTGTTTTCCGGCGCGAAAATCATTCCATGCCTTGTAATGGATACAAAGTCTTCCGTTGATACCATGGACTCGCCTGCTCCAAGCGGTGAAACAGCTGTGAAATAAATATAGTATCTGCCGTCTAAATAAGTAATGCGCGCGTCCTCAAGTCCGAACGCCTCCAGCTGGTCGCCCGGATACACAAACGGTCCCTCATCCACCGTAAAATGACGGCCGTCTTTGCTGCGGGCAATCCGCAAGTAAGACAAGGACGTTAAGTAAACCCACTGGGCATCCCCTTTTAAGCGAATCACTCTTGAGTCTGAAAAATCATACGCCGGGTCACTCAAGGAAAATTCAAGAATATCAAGACTCCTGGTTTCATGATTATAAACAGGCGCTTTCACGCAATCTGCATCAGTGCTGATTGGCCGTTCCGCAACACGCAGAAGCATAATCGTTTCACCACGGTACGTCGTGACCCCTGCATTAAATGCGCCAATTACTTCAAACCCCTCGTGATACGGCTTCACATCTTCAGGCGCAATTAGAGGATTCTGTTCATAGCGGTATACATTCATGTCTTTCTCTCCTGTCTGAATTCGTTATGCTTCATATGGTAAAAATGGATCGTCGATTGTAATTTTCTGCGCTTCAGCGTCACTGATTCCAGCATAAAGATCCGCCGTGCCGTCTTCTTTCCTGACAAGCCCCCCGCTGAATACAACATCAGCCAAGTCAGGCCGTTTTGCTTCACCTGGGAGAAAATTATCTCTTACTGCAATCAGCGAAATATCTGAGAACGCTTCTGTTTCAGGATCCAGCACAAACGTCATCGGATAATAATGACGGTTTCCTTCTTCGTCAAAGCTTGCAATATGGCCTAGCACCCCGAGCAACCCGTTTGATAGGAGATGAACCTCGTTCACTCCTCCCCATTCGTCGTCTGTAAATTGACCTGAGAGAAGCGGCACATCATCAATCAGCTCCACCGTCAAATCTTCTAACCTGTCAATCTTGGCAAAGCCGATCTTTCCTCGTCCTCCCTTATCTCCCTGAGGACGGGTAAAGACTCCAATTCTATGATCTTTCAGCTCCACAAGGCGCAAATCCTTCATGCCATCTGGACCAACCGCAAATTTTGAAAGAGAGGAAATCGTTTTCCCTTTATAAAACACCGTTCTCCATCCCAATGCATCTTTTATCTCCGGATGCGGAAAGATTTCCACTCCTCCAAGCACCAATTCCCCGCCTATTCTCGTGAAAAATGGATCCTGCAGCTCAAAGACAGGCGAATTCGGACGTACCATCCATTCACCGCCTCGATTAACAAAAAAGTACACGTGCGAATGCTCGGTGTCCCTGCTTTCTACTCTGCCTGCAATCACAAGCTCCCCGTCATCTTCAAAAGGAGCCGTAATATTGTAAACGTCCCTGCTGCCTGTTCCAGAAAAGTGCAGCTTTTCGGCTCCGAATGCCTGTTTTCCCGCCTGATAGTCTGCGAGAAGCTCCCTGCAACTTTTCACATCCCTTTTAACTAGATGGTGTCCCATCTCCACAACCCTCATTTCCTGTAACGTTACAAAAATACTTTGTAACATTTCGTTAAGTTATTCCAAATATACAAGATACACAGTATTTTGACAAGCGCTTTCAATTCAGAAAATTCTAATTGACACATTTAACTAAACATGAAATAATCATGACAAATACAATTTGTAACGTTATATTTTATCTCTGTCACTTAAAATGATAGCGCTAACAACAAAAGGGGGATGAGGAGAAATGAAAAAGGGGTTATTTAAGAAGTTTGCAGCCGTATCAGCTACCGCTGCTTTATTAATCGGCTTGATCGGGTGCTCAAGTGAAGCAGGAACAGAAAAAACGGCAGACGGCAAAGTAGAGCTTAAGGTGGGAACCTGGGCAGGAGCTGCTGAGCTTCAGGAGTTTCAGGAGGTCGTTGACAAGGTCAATAAAGAATCTGACAGCTACAAACTGTCTATCCAGAGCATTCCCGCAGATTACTATAAAAAGATTCAAACGATGGCTTCAGCCAAACAGGCACCAGACTTGTTCTGGCTCTCTCAGGAATACATTCCGATGTACGCTGACTTAGGCGTCATCGCACCAATCGATGAAGCAGCAAAAGACGTAGATTTCGATGATTATTATGAAGGAGCTTTAAACATCGGCAAGTTTGATGACAAACTGTTCGGACTTCCATGGATCAACCAGCCGGTTATGCTCTACTACAACAAAAAGATGTTTGAGGAAAACGGCGTCGCTCTTCCTGATGGAAGCTGGACGTGGGAAGACTTTGACAAAGCCGCTTCTGCTCTGACAAAGGATACAAACGGCGACGGTAAAACGGATCAATTCGGAACGGTCATTGACGGCTGGCCGAATGTGGCCAACTGGATCTGGTCATACGGCGGAGAAATCATCACAGCGGATGGAGAAGTGAAAATTGATTCCTCTGAATCCATCGAGGGCATCAAGATGATGGATCAGTTAATCAATGAAAGCAAAGTAACACCGAACAAAACACAGGCACAGAATACTGGCGGACCTGAAATGTTCAAAACAGGAAAAGTTGCGATGTTCTTCGGAGGTGCCGGAGATGACCTTGAAAAACAGGTTGGCGACCAATTTGAAATTGGCATGACGCAAATGCCTGTCGGAACTGAAGAAGTCACGTCAAGCTGGATTGCACACACGGTGATGTCCAGTGCAACAAAGGACAAGGACGCAGCGGCAGACGCACTCATTGATCTGACAAACGCTGTTCACGATTGGAAGATCCTCCCTCCTGTTAAATCAAAAATTGACAAGGTGGCGGAAATCCGCCCTGAAAAAGAATATGCCCTGGAAGAAATGAAAAAGGGCTCTGAAATCTCAAGAGGCTTCAACAACCAGCCAAAGCAGAACGAAATCGACAATGCCATCTGGCTTCAGCTTTACGAACCGATTCTATTAAACAAAAAAGATCCTGAGCAGGCAGCGAAGGATGCTGCTGAAGAAATCAGAAAGATCGTCGGACAATAAATTGGAAAGCCCTCAGGCAAACGTCCTGAGGGCTGACTTCTAAAGAGGTTGATACGATGAAACAACGACTTGGCAAATACGAAGGCTACCTATTTATCTCCCCGTGGATACTGGGATTTTTCATCTTTACCGTTTTCCCGATCGGATTCGCTTTTTATATTGGCTTTACAGACTGGAATTCATTCACAGCGCCGACCTTCATCGGCTTTGACAACTATATTGCTTTATTCAACGATCCAAGCTTCCTTAACTCATTGAAAGTAACGGCCGTTTTCGCTGCATTCGCCATCCCGCTTGGCATTATCTCTTCCCTTACCATTGCAGCTGTCGTCAATATAAAAGTAAAAGGCATCTACATTTTCAGAACAGCCTTATACATGCCTGCCATCGTCTCAGGTGTTTCCATCGCCCTCCTTTGGCGCTGGATACTGGATCCTGAGTACGGATTAATCAATCTGTTATTATCATATATCGGCATTTCCGGCCCGAACTGGCTCGGAGATCCAAGCTGGGTGCTGCCTTCCTACATTATGATGGCCATCTGGGGCGCAGGCGGCGGCATGCTGACGTACCTTGCCGGACTACAGGACATCCCTGCAAGTCTGTATGAGTCAGCCGACATCGACGGAGCCAACTGGATGCATAAGTTCAGGCATATCACGATTCCAATGCTGAGCCCTGTCATCTTCTACAACCTGGTCATGGGCATCATTGGTTCCTTTAAAAAATTCAATGACGCTTATATTATCGGAGGCGCAGGCAACCAGGGCCAATTTTTCATGGTGTACCTGTACGAAAATGCGTTCAGCTACTACAAAATGGGCTATGCAACCGCTATGGCCTGGATGCTGTTCGTCATTATCCTGGTCCTGACGCTGCTCGTGTTCAGATCCTCCTCTCTATGGGTGTTCTATCAGGGAGAAGGCCAGGACGCAGCAAAAAAGAAAAAGCGCAAACTCTTCAAAACGAAACCAAAGCAATTGGACGCTTAAAAGCGCGGGCATCCCGCTGCCTGTCAGCCGGATTGGCTCCAGCCAGAACGCCTGCGCCTGTATAAGCCGCAACGATAAAGAAAGATGCAGGTGAAACAGATGAGCTTAACGATTCCTCAACGAAAACGAATACAGAATACCTTTGTTTATACCTTTCTGATCGCGACATCCATCGCTACCATCCTTCCGCTGTTTTGGATGATTTCCACCTCGCTGAAATCAGGGGACGTTGTCTTCCAGATTCCGCCGCAGTGGTTTCCGGAAACCCTGCAGTGGGAGAATTACAAACGCGCGGTCACGGATATTCCGTTCTTCCTCTACTTGAAAAATACGGTTGTCATTACAGGCTTCAGAATGTTTGCAGAGGTATTTGTCTCTGCCTTTGTGGCCTACGGCTTTGCCAGATTCAACTTTCCGGGCAAAAACATCTGGTTTTTCATCCTGCTGTCAACGATTATGCTGCCGGGTGAAATCACGATGATTCCGGTCTTTATCATGTTCAGCAAAATCGGCTGGATTGACACCTTCTATCCATTGATTGTTCCCGCTTTCTTTGGAGGCCAGGCAGTATTCATCTTCCTGCTGAGGCAGTTCTTCGCCTCAATCCCGAAAGAGCTGGAAGAATCCGCTCTGATTGACGGTGCGAGCCGCTTCCAGATTTTCTACCGGATTTTCCTGCCGCTTTCAAAGCCGGCGCTGATTACGATTGCCCTCTTTTCGTTCCAGGGTTCGTGGAACGATTTGCTCGGGCCGCTCATGTATTTAAACAGCTCGGACAAATTCACCCTGCAGCTCGGACTTGCGATGTTTAACGGCATGACCAAAGTCGAATGGGGACCGCTTATGGCCGCATCTCTGCTTGTCTTAATTCCGACCATCGCCATCTTTTTCTCCCTGCAGAAATACTTTGTTGAAGGCATCACCGTTACAGGTATAAAAGGATAAGGAGTTTTGCCGAATGATGAAGCAGCTGAACCAACAGACACTCTCACTGAAAATCCTCCAGTACGGCTACTGGTTTCTCGTCAGCAACCTCTTTTTTTCAATCAGTTTGCTACCAGCCGCAGCCGTGCTGATGATAGAATGGAACGAGAAAAACCTTCTCTTGTGGCTCATGCTCTATGTCAGTCTTCTCCCTGCCGGACCGGCGGCCGCCGCTCTTTTCGGCACTATGGGAAAGCTCATGCGCGAAGGAAACATCTCTGTCACATCGGATTACTTGAGAGCTTTAAAAGAAAACGGAGAGCACGCTATGATTCTATGGAGCGTCCTGCTGCTGATCAGCCTGTTTCTGCTCGCGGATATCACATTAGTAGAAGGAATGAATGAAATCTTCCGTTCGGTCCTATATGTTCTATTGATCTTAAATGTGATCATTATCTTTTATCTTTATCCTCTGCTGTCACGCTTTGACATCAGCAGGATGGAAGCTGTGCGGATTGCTGTCGGCCTTACTTTCCTAAGAATAAAAAACACGCTCTTAATCATGAGTGCACTTGCAGCTTGGGGCATCTGTGTCTACTTTTTTCAGCTTTACGCAATCACCCTGCTGCTCAGCCCGCTCTTTTACGCCATCATGACTATTCATAAAGGACTATTTGCAGAAATCGAAGAAAATACAGAAACTCTACAAAACACACAGGTGGTCAAATGAAGAAAATTACCATGCAGGACATTGCAGATAAACTGAACATATCTAAAAACACCGTCTCCCAGGCGCTCACCGGAAAACCAGGCGTGAGCGAAGAGACACGGATGCTCGTCCAAAAAACAGCAGATGCACTTGGCTACTCCTATCCAAGTACCAGAAAGAACAGCAGCATCGGACAGACAGGAACCATCGCTCTCATTGCCTCAATCAGAGCTTTCTCATTCAAAAGCTTCTTCGGAGAAATCTACCTGAGCATCGAAAAAGAACTCAAATCAAGAGGCATGAACCTGCTGATACACTCAGTCGATGAAGAAGCAGCAGAAACCCTCAAGCTCCCGTCCATCATCGAAGAAAAATCCGTCGATGGTGTCCTGATTCTGTCCCATCTCACAACCGACTATATAAACAAAGTGCTGGAAACCGGCTTGCCAACCGTCATGATCGACCATCACGACCCGCTCAACCAAGCAGACGCCATCCTTACCAATAACCGCTTCGGCGGCTACGAAATGGTACGGCACCTCATCGAACAGGGCCACAAAAGAATTGGCTTCATGGGAAACATCGACTACTCCCCAAGCTACCAGGAACGCTGGGAAGGCTACCAGCTCGCCCTAAGACGCCACGGACTCGAACAAAACAAACACTGGATGAACTTGCAGGCAGAAGAAAGCGAAGAAAACATTACCTCCTTCCTCTCAAACCTGGAGGACGGGAACAAGCCAACCGCCTGGTTCTGCGTCAACGACGGATTGGGTTTCCTGACCATGACAACCCTGCAGCGGCTTGGATACTCAGTACCCTCTGACGCAGCCGTAGCAAGCTTTGACAACGGTCAGCTGTCACAAATCGCAAACCCGAAAATCTCTACAATGGATATTGACTTGAATCTATTTGGAAGAAAAGCTGTCGAGCAGCTGTTTTGGAGAATGGAGAATAAAGAGGAGCCTTTTCAGGAGACGTTGCTGCCGGCTAGGCTGATTTTACGAGGGTCAAGCTTAACTAAATAGCAAAAGGGTAAGAGAGCAATCCCTCTTACCCTTTTGACTTTAAATATGAGAAACAATCAAACTGCAACTTCCATCAATCTCAAACTCATCTACCCCAGCCGGAAGAATAAAATGAGCGCCTTTTGAAAGAGTGTGTGTTTCGCCCTGATGAACAAGTTTACCATCTCCATCAATGACACTGCAGATCAGGAAAGGCTGCTCCTTTAAAAAAGATGCCTGTCCGTTCACTTCCCATTTGTAGACGGTAAAGTACTCTTCTTCTACAAAGGTCGTAATCGTCACATTCTTCAATTGAGCAACCGCCGGCTGTGCTTCGCGGTCCACATGAGGGACTGTACTCACCTCAATTGCCTTCTCCAAATGCAGCTCCCGCTTCTCGCCTTTATCGTCTGTCCGGTCATAATCATAGACACGATATGTTGTATCAGAGCTTTGCTGCGTCTCAAGAACAAGTGTGCCTTCACACAGCGCATGAATCGTTCCGCTCGGCACATAGAAGAAGTCGCCAGGCTTAATCTTTACGCGGCGGAGCAGAGAGTTCCACTCACCATTTTCCACCATCTTGACAAGCTCTTCTTTTGAGGAAGCGGTGTGACCGTAGATCATGTCGGCTCCCTCTTTGCAGTCGATGATGTACCAGCATTCGGTTTTGCCGAGCTCGCCGTTTTCGTTGGTGTGAGCATATTCATCGTCAGGGTGAACCTGGACGGAGAGGTCGTTATTAGCGTCGAGAATTTTTGTCAGCAAAGGAAATTTGCTTCCCTCAACTCCTCCAAAAATCTCACGGTTCTCGTCCCACAGCTGGCCAAGTGTTTTGCCGGCATGCTCACCGGATGCAATTATGCTCTGTCCGTTCGGATGAGCGGAGATTGCCCAGCATTCACCTGTTAGATCAGATGATATTTCGTAGTTAAATTGATCTCTCAATGAGGTCCCGCCCCAGATGCGTTCCTGGAAGACGGGGTTTAAAAACAGGGGTGACTGTGTCACGTTCGTTCCTTCTTTCTTTCCATCATTTTCCATGTGTTCTATACGGAAGCAGCAACGATGCTGTGTACTCTTTCCATAAGAGCATCTTGGATTGCTTTTAGTGACTCTTGGCTCTTCTCAAGTGAATCGCCCTTTACCCCAAAATAGAATTTAGCCTTAGGCTCTGTACCGGAAGGACGCAGAGTAAACCACGATTCATCTTCAAGGTAATACTTCAATACGTTGGATTTAGGAAGGTTGATCATCTCAGTGGTTCCGCTGATTGTATTAATCTTTTTACTAGATTCATAATCTTCTACAACCGACACCTTTAATCCCACTATTTCCACTGGTGGATTATCTCGGAAGGAATTCATAATAGATTGGATTTGCTCAGCGCCATCTTTCCCTTTCAGAGTCAATGACTGAAGAGATTCCTGATAGAATCCGTACTCTTCAAAAATCTCAAGCAAGCCTTCGTACATGGACATGCCCTTCGCTTTATAGTAGGCAGCAACTTCTGCCGCGAACAAAGCTGACTGAACGGCATCTTTATCACGAACAAAATCCCCAATCAAATAGCCGTAGCTTTCCTCATAGCCGAACTGATACACATACTCTCCAGATTTTTCGAATTCATTGATCTTTTCGCCAATGAACTTAAAGCCTGTCAGTGTATCAATCGTTGGAATGCCAAAGCTTCCAGCAATCGCACGTCCAATTTCAGACGTAACAACCGTCTTCACTACGACACCATTTTCAGGAAGCAAGCCCTTCGCTTTTTTCTGTGAAAGCAGATAATGTAGCATCAGCGCACCCATCTGGTTTCCTGTAAGAACGACATACTCTCCCTCACTGTTTTTGACCGCCACACCAAGACGGTCGGCATCCGGATCTGTTCCCATCAAAATGTCAGCATCTTGCTCTTTTCCGTATTGAATCGCCAGCTCAAACGCCTCATGCTCTTCCGGATTTGGTGACGTGACCGTTGAAAAGTCAGGATCAGGAAGCTCCTGCTCCTTGACGACTGTTACATGCTCAAAACCGAAGGACTCCAGTCCCCTTCTCACAAGCTTGTTCGCTGTTCCGTGCAAAGGAGTAAATACAATCTTCAAGTCGCTTCCGGCCGTTTCGTTCAGCTGAATCGTTTTCAGCTGTTGGAGGTAGGCAGCATCAACCTTTTCTCCGATGTAAACCAGTAATCCCTCATCAAGCAGCGTTTGCTCATCCGATACAGGAATCAAAAGCTCATTTTCAATTGCATCAATGTACGAGCTAATTTGATCAACCGCTCCTGGAGGAAGCTGCCCTCCATCCTCGCCGTAAACCTTGAATCCGTTATATTCAGGAGGATTGTGGCTTGCTGTAATGACAATCCCTGCAAAAGCATTCAGGTAGCGAACTGCAAAAGACAGTTCCGGAGTAGGTCGCAGCTCATCAAAAACATACGTCGTGACGCCATGATGGCCGAGCGTTTTAGCAACTTCCAGCGCAAACTCAGGAGACTTGTGCCGAGAGTCATACGCAACGACAACTCCTCTTGTTTTTGCAAGCTCACCTTGATCCTCAATGTACTTGGCCAGACCTTCCGTTGCTTTGCGGATGGTATACGTATTCAATCGATTCGTACCCGGTCCAAGCTCCCCGCGGATGCCGCCAGTTCCAAATTCTGCATTTTTATAAAAGGAATCTTCTGCTCGTTTAGGATCATGCTGGATGTGAAGAAGCGACGTTTTCAAGTCTTCCTCCAATTCATCAAAAGCCAGCCATTTTTCTAGTTGTTCGTTCCAGTTCATTGGTTTTTTGCCTCACATTTATCAATTTTGGACACAAGTAAATAAGGCTGCACCGGTAGGATGCAGCCTTTGAAAGATTCAGCCCTTTACTGGCACTCTTGTTTGATGCCAGTTCCAGGCGGTTGAAATGATTTGTTCCAGAGAGTATTCAGTTTTCCATCCAAGCTCTTTGTATATCTTGTCCGAAGAAGCAACAAGCCTCGCTGGATCACCAGCTCTTCTGTCAGCCATTACAACATTTGCTTTTTTACCGGTTACGTTCTCACACATCTCAACTACTTCTTTAACCGAATAGCCCAGACCATTGCCAAGGTTATAGGTAGCCGTCTCTTTCTTTCCTTCAAGCAACGCTTCCAGTGCAAGGATATGAGCATGGGCAAGGTCCGTTACGTGAATGTAATCGCGAATGCACGTGCCATCCTCTGTCTCATAATCTGAACCGAAAATAGAGATGCTTTCTCTCTGGCCAAGAAGATGCTGCAGGATTAATGGAATAAGATGCGTTTCTGGATCGTGCTCTTCACCAATCTTTCCTGACTCAAAGGCACCTGCTGCATTAAAGTAGCGCAGAACAACATATTTCAGGTCATTCGCTTTAGCAAGGTCAGAAAGAATATTCTCTACCATCAATTTCGACTGGCCGTAAGGATTAATCGGATTTGTCGCCGTATCTTCCGTAATCATGACTACATTCGGAATGCCATATGTAGCTGCTGTTGATGAAAAGATGAATTTGTTAATTCCAAACTCCAGCATGGTTTGAAGCAACGTGAGTGTGGAAGAAACATTATTCATATAATACTTCATTGGATTGGTTACCGACTCACCCACTAAGCTGCTTGCAGCAAAATGCATAACAGCTTCAATCGGATACTGAGAAAAAAGAGCCTTCAAGTCATCTTTATTTCCGAGATCACCTTCCACGAAAACAGCTCTTTCGTCCACTGCCCATCGATGTCCGGTTGATAAATTATCAAGAATAACAACCTCTTTTGATTTTAGCAGTTCTTTCACTACATGACTGCCTATATAGCCGGCGCCTCCGATGACTAAAATCATATTATAGCCCCTCCTTTTCAGTGTTCGCTTCTATCTCAAGAATATCAATTACACTCTCAGCCAGAAGCCCGACCTCATTCAGGTGTTCAAGTTTCGCTTTTTTAATGTATGTCTCTAAATTTAAGTCATCTAAATCTTCCCAAGTAATCAATTCGCACAAACGGTGAACCTCCAAATATGCAATGGTATTTTGATCTTCATTCATACCCGGTCGATTAATGATAGCCAGGGAAGTACCGTTTCCGGCCGCTTCGCTGATGGTTCCCCAGCCCGCTTTAGAAATCACTAAATCAGCCGCTGCCACAAAGTTTTGGACCTCTGTATAGGATGAAGGGATTTTATGTACATTTGGATGGTCAATCGTCATATTGCTCGATACGACAAAGATACAATTCTCTCGATTCCATAGGGGAAGTTTCGTGATATCACCCATATCAATTTTCATCCCAATTGGCAGAAATACAAGATGCTTGTCGCCTTGAGGATCGAGAGAGTCACGGATCCTTCTTACTTCTGTTTCACTTACTCTTCTGCTAAAAAAGCCAAATGACTGATTGTCTTTAGTGCCCCACTGAGGTTCCACACTTCCTGCTAATGAGAAGAAATAATCCATCTTATCATAACTGTCAGCAAAAGCCGCCAACAGCTCCTGATTGATGACATTCTTATAAGCAGTATGCCAGGTGAAATTGGAAATCCCCAGTGACGGTAACTGCAAGCTTTCAGCCACTTCCAAAGCAAGCGGTGAAATGTCAGAGATAATTAGGTCAACATCATAGTCTTGCAAAAACGCAGCTTCTGCAGAAACGACGTCCGGAAGAGTTTTTAAATAGTATCTGCAAGCTTCATTAAGAGCAGCTGAATCGATATCTAATGACTGTTCCTTCAGGACATAACCGACATCCGTCGAAGCACGATGATAAACAATCCTGTCTCCGTGCTCTTGCAGAGAATCCATTATAAAATCCATGGCGAAGGAGTTGCAGATCACAACTCTTACTTCACTATGATTCATCAGCTCCCGAATAAGTGCTGTGGAACGGGTGGCATGTCCATAGCCATATTCAGAAATATAGTAAGCAATGGTCTTCATCGTTTAGACAATAACCTGTGCCTGTGAGCTGTAGTAATGAAGAAGGATTTCTTCCCAGTCAGCATACAACCTGATAAAGTCTGTATCGACTACTTCTTTTCCTGTCTGCACTTCAATGAACTCAAGCTCTTTAATGGCGCGAATCGCATGCTTTTTCCCGACAGGTATATGAATGATGTCTCCTGCTTTAACACGGCGGATGCTGTCGTTTAGTACAAGTTCACCCTCACCGCGGACAATTGTCCAAACTTCATTTCGAAGGTTGTGATAGTGATAAGTAGAGTTCTTACCGGCATTGATGCAAATGCGTTTCGTCACCATTTCTTCGTTTTCATATTTTGCATAATCCAGAACCTTCGACCAGCCCCAGATTCGCTCTTCATACATAGGAGGGTTATTAAAACCGCCGATCAGATCCTTAATTTTTGGACTTGATGCCTTATCTGCAACCAGAATTCCATCCGGGCTGGCAGCCACTACAATATCAGATAATCCAACCACCGTAACTGGAATTTCCAGTTCATTAACTAAATGCGTGTTCTCTGAATCATTCGAAATAATCCCTTTTCCGATTTGAGCAGTAGCCATTTCTTCGGTAAGGGTATTCCATGTACCAAGATCCTTCCAGTATCCTTCATATGGAACAGCAACGATGTGTTTGGCCTTCTCTACTACCTCATAATCGAAGCTGATCTTAGGAAGATCGCTGTAGTGCGCAGAAAGAACATCATAAGTAATCGGCAGCTGCTTCGCCTCAAGAATATCAATCAGGTAGCGCAGTTTAAATGCAAATACGCCGCAGTTCCAGAGAGCATGCTGCTCGATCAACGTAACAGCCTTTTCCTCACTCGGCTTTTCCGTAAAACGCTCAACATGATAGAAACCATCCTCTTCTCTTTCAGGCACAATGTAACCATATTTAGATGAAGGGTACGTTGGTTTAACCCCAATTAAAGCTAAATCAGCATCGGAGCTTTGTAACACACTATCCAGTACCTTCACACGTTCAAAGAAGTTGTCATGCACGTACGGATCGACTGGCAGCACAATCACCGTTTCATCCAAATCTGTATGCTTTTCAGAAAATAAAAAAGAACCGGCAAGAGCAATCGCAGGGAAAGTGTCTCTTCGTTCCGGTTCAATAATCAAAGGTACATCCGTACCTAATTGAGTATAAATCATTTCAGTCTGTGTTTTTGACGTTGCGATCACAGCAGAATCAGACAACCCAACGGTCTCCAACTGATTCCATACACGCTGCACCATGGACTGGCGCGTGCCTTCCTGGTCCTCCAGCACTTTTAAAAACTGTTTGGATCGTGTGTCGTTTGACAGGGGCCAGAGGCGTTTGCCTGAGCCACCTGAGAGTAGTACTAGTTTCATATGGACCTCCTTATCAAATCTTCTAACAACTATAGTATATACTTTATACAAAAAACATTCTAAATATAATGTATTTATAATACCAGTGCATATTTGCAAGTTAAATCATGATGGTCTTCTTAACGGTAGTTTTCAGTTTTTAAAGTTACAACAATTTTATCACTTTACCGGGGTTTCCTACTATGACACTATTAGGCGGAAACTTACCACTTACAACTGCACCAGCACCAACTACACAACCATCTCCAAGTTCTGTACCTTTCAAAATTAGTGCATTACATCCTACAAAACAATTTTTCCCAATAATTATGGAGCTTGTGCCAATTTTTTCTTTAATGTCTGCATTACGATCTTCTGCTTCGATTGGGTGAAAATCATTGTCTAAAATTTTCGCATTACCACCAATTAAAGTATTTTCACCAATTACAATAAGCTTCCTCGCATAAATGGTTGCTCCGGAAATCCCCACATTATTACCAATCTCAATTTTAGCACCCGGTACTCTAGCTACTATAATAGTGCGAGAGTATAAACCTACTAAATTAGATAAGAAAGATGATTTGATAGTTACTTTTCTGCCTATATTAATACTTGCTCCTTTTTTGTTATATATTATCGGTAAACCTTGCAAACTTAAACCAGAGCCAAATTTAATCTTTAATAATCGCATAACTAGTTTGTAGTAGTTTGCGTTCATAATTAACCTCCTTGAACGGAAATAATTAAATGCAGTTTTAATGACAGTAAGAATAAATTATTGCGATTTATTCTTACTTGCAGCTATCTTATTAAAAATTGTTTTGAGAATTGACTTTATCAACGACAAGCTAAATTTAAACTCCTCTCTCCTACCGTAGACTACCATTAAAATTAGTGTTACTAAAATACTGGATATAGTAAAATTTAATATGAGATTTTCTATTAAAATCCCAGCCACTTTGTCAACGGTAATCATGGTAATGATACAGATTAAACTGTCTACGACATATGTTTTATAATAAGATAAAATTGACTTATTAAACCCATATTTAAATACTACGAAAGGTTCCCACCAAACGTTTGTAACCATATTACTTAGCAATGTGCCAATAAGGATCCCAAATATACCCATATTAAACACCGAAACTAAGATAAGAGAAATAAATAGATTAAATACCGCCTCTACTAGAGATTTCCATTTTATTTTCCAAAATAAACCGTATGAATTGATGTATACAATTGAAGGCTGCCTCATTTGTACTACATAAAAATTAATCACTATCATTAATACTATTTGTTGACTTAACAAATATTTTTCACCAATCCAAATTATTATAAACGGATTAATAAACACATAAAGGAATACCACAGAATAAAATGTCGTTACGAAATTTATAAAATAAACCTTTTTAAATATTTCGTATGAATGCTCTTTAGACCCAATAGCTGTTAAATTTCCAACGCTTGCAGTAATGGCCTCAATCCCTTGTAGTGTAACAGCTTTAAGGGTATTTGAAATTAACACATAGTTTGAATAAAGTCCAACGGAAGCTATACCGACATATGCTGATATAAGTAAATTGTCTGTTCCACTTACTACTACTGATCCTAACTTATGTGACATCATTGCTATGATATTTTTAGAAATTTCTCTTTTTTCTTCATTGTCAACCTTTGCTTTTTTATATTTTTTTAAGTACGGGTACATTTTATTTGCCTTTATAGAAATAAAAATATTAGATAGCAAAGTACACAGAATCTGTGTAACTAAATACAAATAAATATTCGACGTTAAGACTAGTAAAAATATCTGTAGGATATTTTGAATAATACTAAATAGAATAATGTTCAATTTATTGAGATAACCGTATTGATTAGCTATAATTATGGATCTTTTAAACGTAAAAAAATAGCTAATAACTGTATTAGCTAGATATAAAATATATAATCTCTCTAAATTGGATACCTCTGTATTTCCTTTAACCATTATTTCAAGAAATGGTATTATACTAATTCCTACCAAACCTATGAATAAACCTATAGAAATGTACAGTTTTTTATACAAGTTCATCAGTGCTGCAATTTTTATTTCGTTACCCTCTGCAATTGGTTTATACATTGAATAGACAATTGCTGTTCCAACACCTAATTCTGCAAGAGATAATATAGTTAGAATGTTTATAAATAAACCATTTATTCCTAAAAATTCAACACCTAAATATTTAATAAAAAAAGTTCTTGTTATAAAACTCAGAAGAATACTTAATAATTGCGCGGCTATTGCAACAGTCGAATTTTTAAAAGATTTGTAAGTTCTTGACCCATTCATTGCTCATTTTTTATCCCTTCTTTTAACTCATTCAATATCTTTATAAATTCATCGTAAAATGTATTTCTACAATAATACGAGTTTACTGTCTCTATAGCATTTCTTTCTAACTCGGTTCTTTCTATTGGATTGTTAAAGTAATATACTACCTTTTCTGCAATTTCTGATACAATATTTTCCGCGGTAAGTAGTACACCATCATTTCCTTTAAAAATTTCTGGAATACCACCTCTATTGGTTGTTATGACTAATTTTCCCAACGCCATAGATTCTATAATAGTTAAACCAAATGGTTCATTCCAAATGGAAGGCAATACAACTGTATCTGATATTTGTAAAGTATTCGCTAAATTCTCATGAGGAATATAACCCGTAAATTTAATTTTTGATTCTATGTCTTTAGCTTCGGCTTCAAGTTTTTTTACAAATTCTGTCTTATATTCAGAAGCAAACCAGGAAGAACCTATAACCATTAACTTTATGTTTGAATCTTCTATTAATTTAAATGCCTTTACAAGTTCCATAACGCCTTTTTCTTCAACTATTCTACCAACAAATGTTACTATGAAATCGTTCTTTCCAAACCCTAACTCTTTTCTAATTATATCTTTGCTAATTTTGGGGCTTAAAATAAATTCTTCAGAAACACAATTATACAAAATTTTTATTGGAGTACTAATATAACCATGATTATTCAATATCTCATTTTTTATATATTTGCTAACCGTAACTATACAGTCGTAATTTTCAAAAACATGTGAACTATATTCTTTTATATGACTATTATGCAAGTGTAAAATAAATTTTGCTTTTAGTATTTTATTAAAACTTCGTATAAAATTAGGCTTGTTTTCTATTATAATAAAATCATAATTGCTCTCACTGTTAAGGATTACCTTCTTTACTTTTTGTATATATATATAATCTTTAATTTTATTTATCAACCTTTGTATTCTACCAAATGAATTTGGTATCAAATTATTTAGAGTTTCAATAATAATACTTTTTTTAACGGTTATTAATTTGTATCCAATATTATCTGTATCGCCGATCTCCTTATCATAGCAACTAAATAAATCTATATTCAAATCTTTTTTTACACTATTCTCCATTAGAAGATCCTTGATTAATGTTTCAACAGCTCCACCTTTAATTGGTGGAACTGGCAATCTCCCAGGCGATATAATTCCAATTTTCATTTTTTTACCCCATTCACTTTAGTAAGCTTATAAAAGAGGAAAGTGCTTTTTCATTTAATAAAATACTACTTTGTGACGTATTACTTTTAATCAAGTTTAATGTTACAGGATCATTAATTAAAGAGAAGATTTTATTAACTATTTCGACAACCTCTTTCTCTACTATCCATCCATTATAGTTATTTTTTATTATGTTAGATGCAGAATCGTAGTTTGTAACGATACAAGGAGTCGAAACATACAAAGATTCAATCAGAACCATACTATATGCTTCATAATCAGATGTTTGGACAAAAAGATCTGCATGTTGCATAAAAGGAATAGGATTTTCTTTCCTTCCAACAAAATCTAATACATCATCTACTCCTAGCTGCACCGCTTTTTGCTTTAATTCAAGTAAATCAGGTCCATCCCCAACTACTGTCCATGTCCAATTTTGTAAACCCCTAATCTTTAGTAATTTACAACAATCCAGTATTCTGTCAATGCGTTTTTGTTGATTTTCTATCCTAGCTACTGTCACTAGATTAAACTTATTGACATCATAGGGAGAATACATAGATTTTTTTTCGTTAATACTAGGAAAATACAAAGTGTTAGTTATCACTTTTGATTTGTATTTGTAATCAAAAATAATTTCATCGAATATATCTTTACAAGCTTTACTAACATTTACTATATATTTAAAATTCCTGTATTTCTTTTCACAAATATCTCTTGTTAGACCATGCTCACGGGCATCATTATGTACCCATGCAATTTTACTCTCTGACTGTACACATTTATCTACGAAATCTTCGCAGCCACCGCTGTATACATCTCGATACATATCATTAGAAAAAGAAATTGCTATATCAAAATTATCTTTAAGCTTCATAAATTTTATACATGCCAAAAGTATTGGTCTATATCCAATTAATTTTTTTATTGTTTTAATTAAAATAACTCCTGCCATTTCAGTACGACTTAACTTTGCAGCCAAGTCCTTATAACCCATTAGGCAGTATTCAATAATCTTATTACCCTTAATAATTTTTACGTGTGACGGTATTTGTGTAGAAGGTGAAATATAGTTTCCAAGTACGCAAATATACACTTTATTATTTGTATCTCTTAAATTGTTAATAAGATTAAGAAGTGAAGACTCAATACCACCTATCCCTTTAAGAACACCTACGACAAATAAAATTTTCAACATAGCACCTCATTAAAACGTTTTGATTTTTTTTATTTTCCCATTCCTAACCATGTGAATTTCATTCATCATAACCAATAGGCTTATAAACAGCATATTTTTAGTAAAACTCCACAAAAGAGTCACCCATGTATAGCACATAGTGAAACTAAGCAAAACCGCAATCATAGTATATAAATATTTTTTGGAGAAATCTTTTGTTAATTTACTTTTGTAATCAAATATGACAAGCATTTTCATCAATATTACATAAAAGAAAATGGAGATAAGTGGGCCTAAAAATATTCCACCATAGAACAAACTAGTTGCAGATAACGGCAGCATTTGATAAGAATTTGTATGCATTTGATGAACAATAGGGCTACTTATAGTGTTTGGAAATATATTCAGTATAAATTCAAACCCTGGCAAATACGAAATAAAACAATTTAGGATAAAGTCTTTTATAAACGTAGAAAAAGGTAATGATTGACCGTGTGCATAATACGAATCATATCCTGACGCTAATGACCATGGACCCCCGACATATGATTCTATGGTATTTGATAGCTGCGCTAAGTTCATCTCGTTTTGAGAAGATTCTGTATAACTCACGCCAAACTGTTTAATGTAAATCATACTAATCATTATTAATGCAGTAATTGGTATTAATCCACCTACCATTAATTTTCTATACCGAGGGAACACTGCATATAAGACATAAATAGTAGCGATAGCCGTTTGTAGTACAAAGGACCTATTATACCCGAAAAATATCGACATATTTAAGAAGCCTACAATAATAGCAAGCAGAACCCATAATACATTATTACTTTTAGTATATTTTTTATAGAATAATACAGTAAGCATCATAAACATAAACATTTTTATTACTTGTATTGCTAAGATTCCAAAAGCATCAGTAGATGGATTTTCATACTTCTCTTCCATCGTAAAGAAGGTAACTGTTGACAGAACTTGTTGCAGATCTCTAGTTGATAAAACTACTAAAAATGCGAAAAAACCAATTAGCCCGAAAGCTGACATCCCCATATTCGATTTCTTCTCATCCAAAACATTAATTGTTTTGATTGCCTCCATCTTTTTGGAATAATATGATATAGCAGCAAAACATACAATAAGTTCTATTATTGACATAATTATCGCAAAAACATAACCGTTATATGATACGTTAATCATAGGCATTGTGATAGGCAGAGTGTTATATCTACCATTAGTTAACGCTATCATCAAAGGTAAGATATCATACCTTATAAACATAATTAAAAAGAATATTTTTAATGCAATTCCCCCTCTAGAATACATATAAAATCTATTAAATACTTGTATGCAAATTCCAAATACAGCTGGTAGTAAAAATAAACCTTCCAAACCTGTTCTAAAATTTATTTCTTCGAAGAATACAATTATAGAAATTACAAAAGAGGATATACTCAAAATATTATTCCATGCAAAACGAATAATCGAATAATTAGATACAAAATTACTACTGCTCATCTATCTACCTCATATTATAATATCTTATTTGGTTTTTGATTTTTCTGATTATTGATCTATCTAAAACTTTCTTGAGATTACTCTGAATTAAGCCATTAAGTTCTACATTATTTTCAAAGTTATAAAAAGATTGTCCGTCTAATTCAACGTTAAATCTTGCTGATGTTGGATCACAATGAGTTCCTGAACCATCAGTTCCGATATTTGAAACGTAGGATTTTGTAGGATAAACTGTATATCGGTTCTGGAAAGCTTGATTATAACACCATCTAATGGCCCAAGAATCTATCTTTCCAGCCATATGATGCCTAAGCATTTTATCAAGATCAGTCCCACCTTTACAAAAATGATGAATTTTTCGTAGATTCCATTTATAATTTTTATAGTCTTTTATTTCCCAGTCAATCGTGTTCCAGCGATCTAACCAAGTTGCCCAACCCCAACTAGAAGAACGACTTGCAAAAAAAACAGATTTATCATAAGAATATGGAATACTTATTGGAAATTTATATCCACTAATTGACCATATTTTTTCGTTTTCTTCGTAAAAATTTAATGCATCATTCATAAAATTCAAAAAAAACGGGGATACTAATATATCATCTTCTAACACAATAACTTTTCCGTGATTTTCTAATATATTTGTAACACCACCAATTACTGACTGTGCTAGACCCTTATTTTTCTCTGAGTATACTACGGTAACTTTTTTAAATCCCTCCGCTTTGGAAATAAACTTTCGAACCATTTTTACATTTTCTTCTTGACTTTCTCCTTTTGCAGCATCAGAAAAAATAAATAACTCAGTTTCTTTTGCAAGATTATTATTTTGTAAATATTTAATAGTTTTTATTGTATGATCAAGTCTGTTATATACAAAAAGGGCTACCGGTGCTAATTTTCCCATATTTTATTTATCTCCCATACATATTTATACTCAAATAATAAAGCTCCTTTAAGTTTAAAAATCATTAATAATAGTTTTGCGAATTTGATTTTGTTTAGGGTATACTACTGTGTTTTTTTCAATATTTCCTTTCACAGTGGCACCAGCCCCAATAACTGCACCGTCTCCAATCACAGTACCACGCAGTATTGTGACATTTGAACCTACCCACACGTTATTACCAATTATTACATCATCTAATAAATAATGATTGCCTCTCAAGTTGTTTAGATGACTATAGTTATGATCATGGTCCACAATAACAACATTTGGACCAAATAAGCAATCATTTCCTATCACCACATTTTTCATAACGGTAATTGTACAACCTTGGTTGAAAAAGCTAGTTCCAATTTTCAATTTTCCAGATTCGACTCTAATTGAAACATTTCGTCTTGTAAAGATACTGCTTCCTAATTCAATTACCCCTCTACCTATAGCTATTTCAGTACTAGGATGTAAGTTTTGTATTAGACCACTTTTTATTCTTTGGGGGTAAATTAGTTTTAAAATTACAAACCGCAAAACATTATAAATTAGAATAATTAATTTCGATGGTTTCTGCTTTATAATTTTTTTAAGTAGTTCACCCATTTCTTCCACCATTTATTATCTCCTCATATATCTTTAATAGTGTTTTAAGGTTTTTTTCTTTATTATGAGTTTCCTGAGCGTGTTTTTGAGCTCTGGCTCCAAACTTTTCTGCAATACTAATATTTTTAAAATACTTCTTAACATAATAAGCAAGCATATAAGGTGCATCTCCTTGATATATATATCCTTCTTTATTATGTTCTATCAGGTTCTTTACTCCACCTACGTCTGATGAAACACATGGAACACCCAGCAACATTGCTTCACCTAATGAATTTGGCGAATTCTCAATAGTAGAAGGTGAAACAAATACATTGCTTTTTAAAAATCTTTCTTTCATTTGCATTTCCGTGAGCTGGCCTGTAAAAGTTACTTTATCTTCTAATCCATTTTTTTTAATTAGTGATTTAATATACAGAGCAAAGGAAGATATTTTGAGCTTTGAGTATATGGAATCTGTTCTTGTTAAATCATTTCCCGCAATATAAAGATGAGTGTTTGGAAATTCTCTAATTATTTCTGGCAAAGCTTTGAGCATAAAATGAAGTCCTTTAATTGGTGTTGCAGCTTGACTCATAAAGATGGAGTGCTTTTCACATGATGCATGGTCCCAAGTTCCGGTATAGAATGAATCTCTTAGAGATTCATTGCAAAAATGGTATTTAACTCCAGGGTTTATTTCTTTTGTACACGCTTCGTCCCAATCGGTTCTTCCTATTACATGCCCTATATTTTTGATGGTTTCAATCTCAAATTTACCGCGCTCCTTTAACCTTTTCGATTGATTAAGAAGATTTCCTCTTGCTATATTACTAATAGAAAAGCTTTTGAGATTTTTATATGGAATGCCAGAGTTAAAGTGCATCCAATAGAACGAAGTTAGTCCTTGTATATTTACTACAGTTCTATCTGGCTTTTTAAAAGCTTTTGCAGCTACTAATGAATGGGGGTATTCTGTTCCGAAAATGTGCAGAATATCGGGATTAACTGAATTAACAATATTTTCAATCTGCTTTTCCATTAGAGGTGACGTTTTTAATTGATCCTCTACTGGTAGGAAACCAAAAACCTTTGGTTGAGAAAAAGCATAATAACTTATATTTCCGACCTTACCCTTTTTAGTTTCTTTAAGCCCCAATATGGGAAAACAGATGTGCAACTCTATATCTTTATTCATCTCCAAAGAGTTTGCAAAACCTATTAACCAACCACAAATATTTGGTACATTCACTTGCAAATCATTTGCTATTCTTGGAATTGGCACATTACATACCCATAAAATTCGTTTCATATCTTCACCTTGAACTTTCATCAACAAATTTCCAAATACTATTGCATTGAGCAATTATATTTTTTTGACTTATAATAAAATCTTTCGCTTCAGTGCCAATTCTTTTCCGAACACCTTCATCCATATCAAAAACTTTTTTTATTGTCTTAATTATGCTTTCTTCTGTCTCTTTTTCAATAATGAAAAGGTGGTTTAAGTAGTCAGATGGTATTCCTTTTAACTTAAACGACATTACGGGAATACCTGTAGCCATGTATTCGAATAACTTTGAAGGGAAACAGTAAGTAGAAGCTTTTTCCGAGGGTAACCTCATATTTATTAATAGAGAAGCATTCCGTTGCTTATTTAAGACATCCTGTCTAGATGGTAAAAACCCATAAAATTTTATTCTAGAATCTTTAATTGCACAATCTTTTATATAGTCTTCAGCATTTCCCCCACCTGTGAGCCAAAGTTCTAAAGTTGGATCATCGATTTTCATGAATGCATCTAATAGCATAGCAATGCCATATTGAAAATCAAGTTTTCCAGAATACATAATTGATTGTTTATCATAATCTATTTTTTTAACGGTATTAAATTTCTTTTCTGATTCTGATGCATTATACAACCCTTCCATTAGGATCCACTTATCATTTGTGATTTCTAAGAATTGGGCCATTTTTGATGCATATAGAATAAAACCATCAAATTTCTCCTGCATTCTTTTAATTTGCACAAAATCAATTTTTTTAAGAAAAGCTTTTATCTTACTTTGCCCTAAATCCATGAATTGTGGTAAATCTGTTACGATGAGATATAACTTTGCATTGGGTATGATTTTTTTTATCTCAATAGCCGTAGCCATTGCAGGAGATCTCATGGAATAAACAAAAATGATAAGCTCTTCGTTATTGTATCTCCCTTCAACCCAATTTCTTGCAGCTTTTTTCATCGCATTTTTACAAGTTATCCTATTTATATATTTATCATTTCTGTAGCCAACGCTAATATTTAATGCATTTTTATTATGTGACCACTTGACCTCCTTTACTGTTCTATCTTTATAGATAGGATACGGCGGCAGTACACTGCCATTGATGGAATCAAAAACAAGGCCTGTGACTTTTTCTAATCCAGTTAATATATTTTGTTGCGATACTTGTGCTGATGCCAGATTATATCCTTTTTCTGATTTGAGTTTAAATTCTTCTTCACTTTCTAGACAACCAATCCATAATAGTCTTTTATTTGACATTGATCTACTACCTTTCAACAGGATTTGATTTCTTTGATATACTTCATAATACTTACATCTTTAGTTAAATGATTCTCTAGATATTCTCTACCCGCTTTTCCCATCTCCACATATTCATTGCGGCTTATTGATAATATTCTATCAATATTCTTTTCGAAAGTATGATAGTCCCCTGGATTTGATACTATCCCACACTTAGTTTCTTCTATTATTAAACGTGCCTCTGATCCTTTCTCTAACACACCTAAAATTGGCTTTCCAGCCGCCATAATGCCATAAAGCTTACTTGGTACAGATACACCCTTAATTCCAGCTGCGGAAATGCACATTTGTATATCACATGCATTTAAACTATATACTAAATCCTTTTTTTCTTGGTATGGGATAAATAAGATATTTTCCATATTGTATTTATCTTTTAATTCAATTAACTTTTCTTTAACAGTACCCTCCCCTACAAAAACAAAGACGATTTCCTTGCCATCAATAGTTTTTACTCCTGCAGGGAATTTCCTTAGAACTCGCATTATATTTTCTAGATCATAATACAAACCAATGTTGCCAGAATACATGATGATAAATTTGTCTTCTAATCTATACTTTTTCTTAAAGTCTAATACTTTTCTATTATCTGTAGACAAAGGATAAATTTCTTTCTCGTCAATCCAGTTATTAACAAATGAGTGATTAGGTACTCTTTTGTTTATAAACCTCGCTTTTAATGTTTCAACCATATCTCGACCAACAACAATAACTTTATCAGCTTGATTACAACTAAATTTATCGAACCACATCATTGCATTCAAAATCATCTTATTTTTACTGTATCCAACAGCCATTGTCTGCTCGGGGTTGAAATCTTGAATGTTGTAAATGTATTTGGCACGTTTCATCCATTTGCCCCAAACGCCAAGTAAACCTCCTAAAATGGGAGGCTGAGAAATAGAAAACACATAATCCATATTACCAACTCTAAGTGTTGCAATCATTGCCCCAAAGTAATATGAAAAAATGTTTTTGACTCTACTATATTTATTGTTCTTTGAAAACTCAGGAACACGAATTCGAACAACATTCACACCATTAAGCTCTTCTTTATAAAACATTTTATTTTTATATTTAGATGCAATCTTTCCAGTATAAGATGGAACGACACAAATTATGGTAATATCAAACACTTCAAGCATACCTTCTGCCAATTCTTTTAAAATTTGTCCTGTGGAAGCTACATCAGGAGTATAATAGTGCGCATATATTAAAATTTTTTCTTTTTTTTTCATTTGAAATCTCTTTCCTATAAGTAGGCATACACTCAATGAAATAATTACAAAAAAACAGAATGCATGAACCTCTTTTAATTTGTATTTTTATATCGTTTTAGATAAGCGAAATATCCATATTATCTGATTTCTAAAGATAATCCTCCCCATAAAAAAAGAGCGCCTCTTATCGCCCTAGGTACAGCATCTTGCAAAACCAGGATCAAAAGAAGTTAGCCCTTAATAATTAATATCAGTATAAAATATATATAATCATGATTTAATCAAACATTCGTTTTATTTTCTCTTCCTTTTCAACCTTCTTCATATCTGCTTCAACCATAATTTGAACTAACTCTTCAAAGGAAGTTTTAGTAGGGTTCCAGTCCAATAAAGTTTTTGCCTTCGTCGGATCCCCCAACAATTGTTCTACTTCAGCTGGACGGAAGAACTTAGGATCAACTTCTACAATGACTTCACCAGTTGCTTTGTTGATACCTTTTTCCTCAACGCCTTGTCCTGTCCATTCAATCTCAATGCCAGTATGTTTAAATGCTAATTGAACAAACTCACGTACAGAGTGCATTTCACCTGTAGCGATAACAAAATCTTCCGGTTTATCATGCTGCAAGATTAACCACATGCACTCAACATAGTCTTTTGCGTAACCCCAGTCACGAAGAGATTCTAAGTTACCTAGCATCAATTTGTCTTGCTTTCCTTGGGCAATACGAGAGGCTGCCAAAGTGATTTTTCTTGTTACGAATGTTTCTCCTCGGCGTTCTGACTCATGATTAAACAAAATACCGTTTACTGCGAACATATTGTACGATTCACGGTAGTTTTTGGTAATCCAGAAGCCGTAAATTTTAGCTACCCCGTATGGAGAACGCGGGTAAAATGGCGTTGTTTCTTTTTGCGGCACTTCCTGTACTTTGCCGTATAGTTCAGAAGTAGACGCTTGATAGACGCGTGTTTTATCCGTTAAACCTAAAATACGAACCGCTTCAAGAATGTTAAGTGTACCTTTGGCATCAACATCTAGTGTGTATCCAGGCATGTCAAAGGAAACACGTACGTGCGATTGTGCTGCAAGGTTGTAAATTTCGTCTGGTATAATTTCACCGATAATACGGGTTACGTTTAATGCATCAGTAACATCACCGTAGTGTAGGTGGAAATTTGAATGGTTTAAGAACGCGCTTGCTCCTTCTTCTGTTAAAAGATCTTCTAATCGCTCTTGGTTATATGAAGAGCTGCGGCGGATTAATCCGTGTACTTCATAGCCTCTTTCAAGCAGAAATTCTGCCAAATATGATCCGTCTTGTCCTGTTACGCCTGTGATTAGTGCCTTTTTCATGATTGCCTCCAAGTTTAAGTTCTTATTGTTTAATTAGTTCGTTTTGCAAAAACCACGTATACGCTTTTTGTAATCCCTCATCAAGGGATGTAGTTGCTTTCCACCCTAAGCTGTTAATCCGGGACACGTCTACCAGCTTTCGTGGCGTACCGTCAGGTTTAGATGTATCGAAACGAATTTCGCCCTCAAACCCAACTACTTCTTTCACTTTTGCTGCAAGCTCACCTATCGGTAAATCGTCTCCGACACCGATGTTTACAATGTCATTGCCTACATAATTCTTCATTAAGAAAAGACAAGCATCTGCAAGGTCATCTGAATACAAGAATTCTCTCTTGGGTGAACCTGTTCCCCATACTTCAACAAATTCCGTTTTGTTATCCTTTGCTTCGTGAAACTTTCTAATAAGAGCCGGAAGAACATGTGATGTATGTAAATCAAAATTATCATTTTCACCATAAAGATTAGTAGGCATTGCAGAGATATACTTCGTGCCATACTGCCGATTATATGATTGGCACATCTTAATACCTGCAATTTTAGCAATCGCATATGGTTCATTTGTCGGCTCTAGCTCACCTGTTAAAAGATAGTCTTCTTTAAGAGGCTGTGGCGCCAATTTTGGATAGATGCATGTGCTTCCCAAAAAAAGAAGCTTTTCAACATTATTTTTATAAGCCGCATCAATCACATTTGTCTGAATCATTAAGTTATCTCTAATGAAATCTGCCGGATATTCGTTGTTTGCTACGATTCCGCCAACTTTCGCTGCTGCGAGGAATACGTAATTGATCTTTTCCTGTTCAAAGAAAGCATACACTTGCTTTGGATCCCGTAGGTCGAGTTCAGTACTAGTTTTATACACTAGGTTTGTATAACCTTCTGATTGCAATTTTCTTAAGATAGCTGATCCTACTAAGCCTCTGTGACCAGCCACATAAATTTTAGCGTGTTTTTCCATTTTCATTTCACCCTGTCCTAAAATGCATTTTTCGATCCAAATAGTACTATGACTGTTTTACATAGGATTTTGATATCTGTCATGACCGACTGATGTTTAATGTAATATAGGTCCATCTCAACCATTTCCTGAAAACCTACACTGTTTCTGGCACTGACCTGCCATACTCCTGTGCAGCCGGGCGTAACCAATAACCGCTGTTTATCATAATCCGTGTAATCAGCAACCTCTCTCGGGAGAGGAGGACGGGGTCCCACGAGACTCATATCACCCTTTAGAACATTAAACAGCTGCGGCAACTCATCAATGCTCGTTTTCCTGATGAACTTCCCAACCTTTGTTATTCTCGGGTCGTTTTTCATCTTAAACATCGCACCGGTTACTTCATTTAAAGAAAGCAAGTCTTTCAGTCTTTCTTCCGCATCGCTTACCATTGATCTAAATTTGAACATATTAAACTCTTCTCCATTTTTCCCTACTCGTTTCTGAGTGAAAAAAACAGGTCCTTTTGGATCTTCAAGCTTAATCAATATCGCTACAACAAGAAATAAAAGACTTAAAAGTATAATTCCAAGAAGTGCTCCTGTAACGTCCATAGAGCGCTTGACAAGTTTGTATGTAGACGTTGTTGTACCAAAATCAACTGCTGACTGATGATGCGGTGACTGTGCCGTACTTTCCTTTGCCCACTCTGACATTTCCGCGCCACTTCCTTAATTCGATAATTTTAGACTTTCCTGTTCAACCAGTTTTTGCATGAGTTCAACCAGATCATTTTTAAGGTCTTCATGCTGCAGGGCAAATTCAATGGTCGTCTGGATAAAGCCGAATTTTTCACCCACATCATATCGCTTCCCGGCAAAATCATAAGCGTAGACATGCTGCTGCTCGTTTAGTTTCTGAATTGCATCTGTCAGCTGAATTTCGCCGCCGGCACCTGTCTCTTGGTTTTCCAGAAGTTCAAAAATCTCAGGGGTTAAAACATAACGTCCCATAATTGCCAGGTTTGAAGGAGCTGTACCTTGCTTTGGCTTTTCTACAAACCGGTTTACTTGATAAAGCTTGCCTTCTTTATTCAAAGGATCAATAATACCATAACGGTGCGTTTGATCATCGCCAACCGTCTGAACACCGATGACGGACGAACCAGTATTGTCATATTCGTTAATTAGTTGCTTTAAGCACGGAGTTTCAGCTTGTACAATATCGTCCCCTAGTAATACTGCAAACGGTTCGTTCCCGATAAATTTACGTGCGCACCATACGGCATGCCCAAGACCTTTTGGTTCTTTTTGACGAATGTAGTGAAGGTTAATTCCAGATGAATGTCTTACTTTTTCAAGCAAGTCATACTTTTCTTTTTCTATGAGATTTTGTTCCAGTTCAAAGTTGTGATCAAAATGATCTTCAATTGCCCTTTTCCCTTTGCCTGTTACAATAATAAGGTCTTCAATTCCAGATTCGATGGCTTCTTCAATGATATATTGAATTGTCGGCTTATCGACAATCGGAAGCATTTCCTTTGGCATCGCTTTTGTTGCAGGTAAAAAACGAGTCCCTAAGCCAGCAGCTGGAATAATAGCCTTTCTTACTTTTTTCAATTAAAACGCCCCTTTTATTTAATTAACAGCAGTTAATTTCAACGTATTTATCGTTTTTCTTCCCATTGAGTGATACTCAAGATTGTGGTTCTTAACCACCTCAAGATCATAGCAATTACGGCCATCAAAGATAATAGGTGATTTCATTTCTTCCTGGAATACGTTCAAATCCAAGTCCTTAAATTCATTCCACTCTGTTAGAATTAATACAGCATCTGCATCCATTAAGGCTTCAGCTGCGTTTGAAGTATAATTCACTTTTGTATCCAGGATCTTTTTCGCATTTGACATTGCAACAGGATCATATGCGAAAACGTTAGCACCTTTTTCGATTAAGTGTTTAGAAATGACAATTGAAGCTGCTTCTCTCATATCATCTGTGTTTGGTTTGAAAGCTAGACCCAGAATCGCTATCTTTTTGTCTTTTAAACTTTCAAACCTGTCTTCTAGCTTATTCATCAGGATTTCCTGCTGTTTTTGATTAACCCGGACTACACCCTTTAATAGGTCAAAATCGTATTCTACATTTCCTGCAATCTGAATAAGTGCTTTCGTATCCTTTGGAAAACAGGATCCACCGTATCCTATACCGGCATTCAGGAACTGAGAGCCAATTCTGCTGTCCTGTCCCATTCCATTTGCTACATCTTCAACGTTTGCATTCAATTTTTCGCAGATGTTTGATATCTCATTAATAAAACTGATTTTTGTTGCAAGGAATGCATTTGCTGCGTATTTAATCATTTCTGCGCTGCGGATATCCGTCTTGAATATTGGAAGTCCGAATGGCTGGTTGATTTCTTCTAAGATCGCTACCGCTTTCTCTGAACTCGACCCAATGACAATTCGATCGCCATTGAAAGAGTCATAGATAGCAGATCCTTCACGCAAGAACTCCGGATTCGATACAATCTCAATTTTCACATCATGAACTAAGTGATTTTGGATGACATCTTTAATCCAGTCATTTGTTCCAACAGGAACCGTACTTTTTGTGACGACAACAACATCCTGATTCACTTGTGCAGCAATATCTTTTGCCACTAGCTCAACAAATGTCAGATTCGCTGAACCATCTTCTTTTTCGGGTGTGCCTACAGCGATGTAAATGACATCAGCACCATTAAAACCCTCAGCATGATTTGTAGTGAAAAACAATTTCCTTTCATTAATGTTCTTCAGCATGAGTTCATCCAGACCCGGTTCAAAGATTGGAGATATACCCGCTTTCATTTTTTCAACTTTTTTAGGGTCAATATCAATACATGTGACAGTGTGGCCAATCTCAGACAAACAGGTGCCAGTTACAAGACCGACATATCCAGTTCCTACAACTGCAATTTTCATGTTCATTCACCTTTTTCCTAACATTTATCATTTAAAATAGTTAACGGAAAAGCATTCTCACCGTAACAATCTTTCGTTAACCATCTTTATTATTAATAAAGTTGGGCATCAAACCCACCCTCACACCACACCTATGACGACAGGCGTCTAAGGTCTCTCACCCACAATGCAGCCGAGTGCCTCCTTTGATAATGGTGGAGGAGGCATCACCAGGTCTTTATTAAAAGATTCCCAAAAACTTCTTTTTCTTTATTTTCATCGGATCCATTCTGTAAGCTGTTAAGTTTTGTACTAGGAGTTCAGCATTTTCTTTAAACAGGTACTCTGCTTGCGACCCAAATTCTTTATTAAGAACGTTGTATCCATCAGTCAATCTGAACGGACGATTTTTTAAGCTGTGTACATCCGATGCAAGGAAATGGGCAAGCTGTGCTTCAACCAGCTGCAGGGTGAATTTTTTAATATTTTTCCCAAAATGTCCTGTGATGCTGGATGAAGTAATCTGTGTAAGTGTTCCTTTGCTGACAAGCTTGTAAAGAAGATCAGGGTTTTCAATGAATTCTGCGTTTCGTTCTGGATGAACGATAATTGGTGTGAGTCCCTTGAGCTGAACATCATACAGCATTTGTTCCGTGTATCTAGGTACGTGGCCGGATGGAAGCTCGATAAAAATATAGTTTGTATGATTAAGCGGCAGAATGACGTCGGTTTCTAATTCATTCATTAAGTCTCCATGAATTCGTGTTTCCTGCCCAGGCAAGATGGTTAGAGGAATGGTTTCATTTCGAAGTAGTGTATTTAGTAATTCAACATTTTTCAGAATACTTTGTTTGCCGTTTATGTATTTGCCGTTTTGATGATGGGGGGTGGCAATGATTGTCGTAATGCCCTCCTTAACTGCCGCCTTGGCAATTTGGATGGCTTCTTCAGCAGTCGCAGCCCCGTCGTCTACACCGGGTAATATGTGTGAGTGAATATCAATCATTTGAACCACCATCCATGACAATTGAATAGGTATTATGGTTCATAATACCCATTCGTAATTTAGAGTACTTTCGCGCTTTGAAAAAGGTTTTAACAAGTGGAAATATTTACCTTGTTGCGTAGTAATAGTATTGATTATCCTGCTGTTTTTTGTTATTCAAGACTGTCCCAATTATTCTGGCCTGAGACTGAAGCAGCGCCTCTTTCGCTTTTACTGCTCCTTCAAGCTCCGTTTTGCCGCTGCTTATGACGAGTACGACACCGTCAACTGCGTTAGACAGGATTTGTGCATCAGTTACGACTAATACAGGCGGTGTATCAAAAATGATTAGATCGTAGTCCATTTTCGCGTCTTCAATCAGCTGTTTCATGCCCTTTGATGCCAAAAGTTCAGACGGGTTAGGAGGAATCGGCCCGCTTGTGAGCAAGTAAAGGTTTTTCTGCTCTGTGTATTTAACCGCCTGTGACAAAGAAGATTGTCTCGTTAACACGTTTGTCAGGCCTGCGTGGTTGTCCACTTTAAATGTGTAGTGTGCGGTTGGTTTTCTTAGGTCTGAGTCTATTAATAGAACTTTTTTTCCCTGCTGGGCGAATACAACGGCTGTGTTTGCTGCGGTTGTCGACTTTCCTTCGCCCGGTCCAGCTGAAGTTACAATGATTGAGAAGATTTCTTCATCAACAGTTGAAAATTGGATATTGGTGCGAATGGTTCTGTATTGTTCCGCTACCGGCGATCGTGGTGTCGTCATGGATACCAGACTTCTGTTCTGCAGATGGAATAAGTGTTTACGATCTTTACGAGCCAACCGTCTCACCTCTTGTGTTTGAGATTTGTGTTTCAACGTTCTTTTGGTTTCTTTGTTCCTGTTCAATGTCTATGCGGGTTACTGCTCCTAATACGGGGAGGCCTAAATGTTTTTCAATGTCTTCTTCTGTTTTGATCGTGTTATCTAGGTATTCAAGAAGGAATGAAAGACCTACACCTGCCATAAGACCTACAACCAGGGCAATCGCAATGTTCATCAGCGGCTTAGGCTGGATCGGTGACGGATCCGTTCCGAGCTCTGCTTTCGAAAGAATGCTGACATTGTTGACATTCATAATTTTAGCAATGTCTTTTTGGAAAACCGTCGCAATGGTGTTGGCAATTGCTGCTGCCTGTTTAGGATCTTCGTCCTGCACAGAAATGTTCACGACCTGGGAGTCTTGCTCACTTCCAACTGTAACATTTGCATTTAATTGACCACTGGACATGTCCAGATTAAGTTGCTGGATGACCTTGTCTAATATCGCTGGACTCTTGATAATTACGTTGTAGGTATTGATCAGCTGTAAATTTGTTTGAACTTCATTATACTGTACTGCCTGCTGATCACTTTTCGCCTGATTTACGAGAATTTGAGTAGAAGATTGGTAGATTGGAGTAAGTACGAAAAAGCTGATAAGTCCGCTTGTAGCTGCTGCGATGGCTGTGATAATGATGATGAGTGAAAGACGTTTCCTTAGCGTTTGAAACAGCTCTTTCAAGCTGATGGTTTCTTCCATGGTGACCTCCGTTTGATATGTATTAGAAAAAGTACAAACAAATTATAATAAAAGACCTAGATGTTTGCTACAAATTATTACAGTAAAAGTGATATTTTTCTCATTTTTTATTATTAATCTGTTTTTCGTGAACAATAATGACAATTATAACAAGGATTTGTAAATTGTGTATGAATTTTTTACAAATTAAAAAGGAGACCCGCAAAAACGCGAATCTCCTGACGAATTATAAGTTATTTGCTAAAACGGTTACAAGTGCTGTCAGTGCGATTGTCAAAACCGGAATGGTTACCGTCATGACGCGCTTTCTAAGCTCTCTCTTCCGTTCCATTTCTTCCGGTGTAATCCATTGTCCCATTAAAAAAACCCCCTCGAAACTTGTCGACAAATGTCTAAATGTTTATGTCTTAATTATCGGTGAGGCCTTTCATAAGTTTAATAGAACTTTCGGAATAATAAGACGAAAAAAGTCCGCACTCTTTTTCTTGCGGACTTTTTTCGGTGTTCATTTATTAAGACGCATATACTTTTCTGAATTGGAGGATCAGCTCATCGAGCAGTTCTTTGGTGGTAATTTCATTTGAATGCTCGCCTTTCTGGTAGGCGCTCATTAAAATTTGCAGAAGTTCTTCTTGTTTCAAACTGTTTTCTTTCATTCTACAAATTTCCTTTCTCTTATTTTACAAAAATATACAACAAGCAGATTATACTGCGTTTTGTGTCGGCTGGCAACTATATTATAGCGTTCGTGTCGAACTAATGTTTATGTCCCCGAATTTTCTTTCCGCTAAACCTGAAATTGAAATGTTGTGGAAGGTTTTCTCCTTTTGGCAATTTCAGTTATAATAAAGAGATGTACTTACGATGGATATCAAAACATTTTTATTTTACATAAAACAAAAAGGAGCGGTACGCCATGCTTCAGCACGAACTGGATAAAGAACTGATCCTGCAAGCGGGTGAGCAGCTGCAGGATATGCTTTCGCCGAATTCGGAGGATGATCGGCAGCTGATGAAAAAGGGCTTGATGCTGTACCGGCAGGGCAGTGTTTATAATGTGAAGATTGACGGGCACACGGTGAAGGCGAATGTGCAGGATGTGACGCCTGTTCGGGTGGTGCTTGAGCTTGATTTTTTCACGATGAGTTCGTGCACGTGCCCAGCGGCTTTTCCATGCCGTCATGCTGCGGCTGCCTTTCTTTATTTATATGCAAGTACGGAAGCAGTCGGAACGTATATGGACGCCTGGAATACCAAGGCCCAGAAGGCGATTCTGGCCCAGTTGAAGCCTGCGAGCAAGCTGGTTCCTTCTGTGAGCTGGAAGGAAGATTCGCTTGAGAGCTGGCTGGCCTTTTTTGAGTTTGAATATGAACGCTGGGCGGAGAACCGCCCGCGGACCGTGCAGCAGCTTCAGAGCCTGTACAATCACTACTATCCTGCACTTAAGAAGAAGGCTCCGAAAGATGCAGATCTCAGGCGGTTTTATTTGATTCACGCGAATCTTGCCGTTCTGTTTCAAATGCTTCGTCTGCTTAATGAGACGAAGCCCGGGGAGCATTTGTTGCATAATGTGTATCATTCTTATCTTGAAGAGTGCATTGATACGATTACGTATGAACTCCGTGAGATGCGGAAGTTTGCGCTGCCGTTTTCGATTGACGGTTTGCTGAAGGATAGTATAGAAGTTTTCCGGAGACTTCTAGATGTGAGCGACTATATGCAATATGAACGACTGAGTGTATATCGCTCGCTTTGGACCGGCATTCTGAATCAGAAGAAGTGGGTAACCGAAGAGGCGGAGTGGCTGCAAGATAAGCAAAGCTCGGAGGTGAAGCCTGAGTACGGGCTTGCCCTTCTGCATATGGAGTATTTGCTTGGTAATGACGATGTCCTGTTTGAGAAAATGGAGATGTTTTCGAATGCGGGCTTTGTCGTTTTGTACGACTGGGTGGAGGATATTATTTCCCGGAAAAACTGGAAACGTGCCGGCAAGTGGTTTTCTCATATGCACGGAAAGATTGATGCGTATATCAACAGCGAGCTTCCATATGAAGAAAAGCGGAAAGCGATACGGTATTATCTTGATCTGCTCGCTGACTATTCGATGCAGTCAAAGGATGAGCGATTGTATGAGAATGCGTGCCGCGCTTCCCTCCCGTTCAGTTATGCGGAGTATCATCATTTCTTGGTTAATCGAAAGCAGTTTAAGACATGGGCGGAGCTGCAGCTGCTCCTTGGGTTTGAATTGTATGAGATCGACCGCGATTTACTGAAGGTTGTTGAGAAGGAAAGCCCGGAGTCGCTGCTGACTGTGTATCACCATGCGATACGCCATGAAATTGCCCAGAAAACGCGGAGCAATTATAAATTTGCCGTGCGGTACTTGAAAAAAGCGCGCACGTTATATAAGAAGCTGAAGAAGGAAAGTCAATTTGAGATCTATCTTGGGAAGCTTGCGCATGAGCACCGACGCCTGCGGGCTTTTCAGGAGGAGCTGAAGAGAGGAAAGTTGATTCATGCTGAATGATTTGAAGATCTCCGTTCACACCGAACAAATCGAGAATTTTCACTTTTACATCTGGTGTACGACAAAGGATGAGAAAGTGCTCGGCACCAATCATATGAGGCGCTATCTTTTCGCCTGGCATGAATCGTCTTTCTACGGATCAATGCTTGAGGACGTGAGCTATATCGGGGTCCCTTCTGTGCTCCTGTCGCCGTGGATGATGGTCGAGCTGATCGGAAAAGACACGACGAACTCACTTGCAGATGTTGAATACAGCGGAGATGCTGTCTCGCTGATCGATGCGGCTGAAGCGATATACGACTGTATCGTATCGGGCGATTTTATGCCGGATTATGAGCGCTGGAAAAGCGGTGCGTTCGGATGGCGCGATACGGCCGGTGAGCTTGAAGGGTTTACGGCTGACTGGCTGTCGGCTGCTGTAAATGATTTGATTGAACAGAACACTGACCTCGGCGTAGCGTGGGGCGATATAGTGAATACTTACAGCGCTGCCGAGACGTTTGAAGGTCATTTCTTGGATGAACGCGACTGGCTTGAGAAAATCGGCTACCTTGTTGATGATGCTCCGTTTACAATTGGCCTGCGGCTGAATGAGCCGGATTACGACGGGGATGACTGGAAGCTGGAATTGTTTCTGCGTGACCGGAAGAACCCGGATTCGTTTCACCTTTTCCAGGGGCTGAAGGATCTTCCTGCTCCATGGGGCAGTTATATGGACAGGATTGAACGAGAGCAGCAGCGCTTTGAGGAGATTGTGCCATGGCTGTCGTTTAAGAATGGAAACACGCATATATCAGAGGATGAGGCGTGGCTCTTCCTGACGAGCGCGAGTGAAACGTTTGTGAATACAGGCGTGGAGATCCTTCTACCGTCGTGGTGGCAGGTTGTGCGCGACTCTAAGGTCATGCTGAAGGCGAAGATGTCTTCCTCCCCTCGCGGCCAGTCCTTTGTCGGCATGAGCTCGCTGATCGACTTTAACTGGCGGTTTTCGACCAACGGTGTTGAGCTGAGCGAAGATGAGTTCATGCAGATGGTGAACGCGAACCGACGGCTTGTGAATTTTAAAGGACAGTGGATCAAGCTTGACCCTGCTTTTATCAAGCATGTGCAGTCGATTTTGAAAAAGGCGGAAAAAGAAGGCCTGCATTTTTCCGATATTCTGCAGCAGGAGCTTGCAGATACGCGCGATGATGAGGACGAGGTTATGGATGCGCGCGCGTTTGCGAATATACACATTGAGCTGAACAAGCAGATGAAGTCGATGCTGCGCCAGCTGACGCAGACAACAGATATTCCGAAGCACGATGTGCCTGCTTCCTTTAGAGGTGAGCTGCGTCCATATCAGCAGCAAGGAGTCGACTGGCTGCTGTTTCTCCGGAAGTTCAAGTTTGGCGGATGTTTGGCAGATGATATGGGTCTGGGGAAAACGATTCAGATGATTGCTTATTTTGCTTATGTCCTTGAGCATGAGAACATGAAGGCGCCATTTTTGATCATTGCACCGACCTCTGTTCTCGGCAACTGGCAGAAGGAAATTGAGAAGTTTGGGCCGGATATGAAGGTTCATCTCCACTATGGTCCGAACCGTGCAAAAGGTGAGGATTTTGCGGCGTCGATTGCCGGTGCCGATATTGTGCTGACGTCATACGGCCTGTCTCACGCAGATCACGAGGAGATTGCAACTGTTCCATGGAGCACGATTTGCCTGGATGAGGCGCAGAACATTAAAAACGCTCATACGAAGCAGTCGCGGGCCATCCGCAAGCTGAAGGGCCATCACCATATCGCCCTCACAGGAACCCCGATGGAAAACCGCCTGACGGAATTGTGGTCAATTTTTGATTTTATCAATACCGGATTTTTGGGCAGTCTGCATAGCTTTCATAAAAAGTTTGTGCTGCCGATTGAGAAGGACCGCGATCCGAAGATCATCGGCAACCTGCAGCAGCTGATCAAGCCTTTCCTGCTCCGCCGCACGAAGCGCGATGAGCAGGTCGCGCTGAATCTTCCTGAGAAACAGGAGCAAAAGGAGTACATCCCGCTCACCGTTGAGCAGGCATCGCTCTATGAGCAGCTTGTAAAGGATACTTTCGCGCAGGTCTCGCAGCTTGCAGGGATGCAGCGGAAGGCGCTTATTTTGAAGATGCTTGGGAAGCTAAAGCAGATCTGCAACCACCCTGCGCTTTATTTGAAGGAAGAGCGTGCAGCATCAGTGACTACGCGATCACATAAAATCGAGAAGCTGCTGGAGCTCGTCGGCGCGATTCGCGAGCAGGATGAGAGTCTGCTGATTTTCACCCAGTATATCGGGATGGGAGAAATGATTCAGTCGCTGCTTGAGCGCGAATTCGGCGAAAAGGTGCTGTTCTTGAACGGAAGTGTGCCTAAGGCTGCGCGCGATAAGATGGTGGAGCAGTTCCAGAACCGGGAGTATACGATTCTGATACTGTCCCTGAAGGCTGGAGGAACCGGTCTGAATCTGACGGCCGCCAATCACGTCGTCCACTACGACCGCTGGTGGAATCCCGCTGTCGAGAACCAGGCAACCGACCGCGCATACCGGATTGGCCAGAGCCGCTTCGTTCACGTGCACAAGCTAATCACAACCGGCACGATCGAAGAGAAAATCGACGTCATGCTGGACAAAAAACAGTCCCTGAATGATGAGATCATCCAGAGCGAAAGCTGGATCACCGAGCTTTCTACCGACGAACTCGAAGAGCTCTTTACCCTATCCATGAGCTAGGAGGCGCGCGACATGGCCAAGAAGAAAGAACAGGAAAAACCGAAAGAAAAAGACACCATGAGTCCCGAATGGCGCAAGCTGTATGAGCTGATTGGGAAGAAGGTTGGGAAATAGATTTGTGTGTGAGACCAGTTCCTTTTGGGGGCTGGTTTTTTGTTGAAAATTGAATGTTCATTAATATTTTTAAGACTTCTTCTAAAATGCTAAAAAAACGCATGGTTAATAACATGTAAAATAAAGGGAATATATTATCAGTGTCGAATTTTAGACTAGTGAAGTTAGGAGGAGCGTTCAATGTCCAATAAAATTAGAAGAAAAATTCATTTTTTTCATTTTGAATTTTTAGAGAGTAATCCTGGTTCCAATGCATTTATTCAACACTCTAAACCGATGGACACTATTAAAGAAATATCCCAGTTTCAATTTTTAGGAGAAAGAGCAGATTCAAGATTTAAATATCATTCGAATGGCGATGTAACTTTTTTAATAGATGCACATATAGACAGTGAAGTAATTAAAGGTAAATTCGCTATTTCAAGAAGAAGTGCTCTTCCAGAATTAGAAACCGGGGGACAATTGAAACCCTTAGATATTCCGATTAATAGTGGTTTAGCTGAAATTACTCATTTTATTTACTTTCCTAAACAAAAAGTAATTGGTGTAGAATTTAACTTTTATGGTCCTAGGGCTAGCAGCTTAAAGAATTATCTTTTAGAAAAAAGTAACTTATGTAGCATGCCTTTTGAATACATAGAATTAAATCCAATTCTTAATCAAGATCTTGATGTGACCTTACAAGATGTAGGGGAAGTAAATTTATTTACAATGGAAATATCCAGAAATGAGTTAGGGGTAGTAAATGAATTAAATCAAGATTTGCATAGTGCTTTTGAAGCTGCAGCAAAAGTGTCTGAAGATGCTGAATCAGTAGAAGTAATTTTACGTAAGAAAAAGTACTCTAGAGGTGGATTTAGGTTTCCGCTTTCCAAGAATAAACTTAAAGAATTCCTCTCAATAGGCGACAACAGACAAGCAATAAACAGACTTAAAATTAATGCCGAATCTCGATCGGAAGAAAATAATAAAACCTTTGATTTGTTGGAGGATAAGATGATTACTTCCAAAAAAGTCACTTCCATAGGGGGAAGAAGTAGGTCGGTAGATTCAAATAGTATGTTCGATAAAATTGAAGAGGCGTTTACTGAACTATCCCCAAATTTCAATTCGGAAAGCTGAGAAAGTATGTTTAAAATTTATAGAAGACACTTTTTGAAGATAGAACTTAGTTTATCAATTATATTGATACTAATAACAATTTTAATCGTTGGGAAATCGATAGGTTTTGATCATTTTACCGAGATGTTAGTAAGCATAAGAGCCACTTTGTATGGAACAATTGCAGCTGTAGCAGGTGCATTACTAGGGTTCGTTATCACAGGATTATCAGTTTTACTAACAGCTAATTCTACACCTCAATTGGATATGTTGCGAAAGAGCAAGCACTATAAAACAATCTTTAAAGTATTTTTTAGTACAAGTAGATTTCTAGGATTATTGCTTCTGTTTGCATTAGTTGGTTTAATTTTTGATAAAGATACGCATCCAATCTTAGTTTTGACTTACCTAACTTGCTGGGGGGTTATTATTGTTACCTTTAGAATTCTACGTTGCTTATGGGTATTAGAAAAAATTGTTGATTTATATATTCATAAAGAATTCTAGAATGAATTCGGCTTAGCGAGTTCAATTTTTATCAAGCAAAACAACAATGACGCTTAATAAAAGCGTCTATTTTTAATAAATGACCAGCCAGATCAATCCGGCCGGCCAAAGTGTGTGGGTAAACGGGGCATTCCTTGATTCTCTGTCTGTGAGGGAGGTGCAGCCTGTTCTTTACTGCGGCTGGGTTTGCTGCAGCTGCTGCGGTTTTTCGGTAACGGCCAGTTCGCGGGTTTGTCCGCCCATGAAGCGGACGGAATCGGCTACGACTTCGGTGACGTAGACGCGCTTGCCTTCTGAGTTTTCGTAGTTGCGGGTTTGAATGCGGCCGGAGACGCCGACGATGGAGCCTTTACGGCAGTAGTTTGCCGTGTTTTCTGCGGTTTTTCTCCAGAGGGTGCAGTTGACGAAGTCTGCTTCCATGACACCTGATGCGTTCTTAAAGGTGCGGTTGACTGCAAGTGTGATGTTGGCGACGGGGGCACCGTCTGCTGTGTAGCGCATTTCCGGATCTTTCGTTAAGCGTCCGACGAGCACAACTGAATTGATCACGTGATTCCTCCTTTCCTTAGCTTGCATGACCATTGTAACGGGTTTTTGAGCCAAGGAAAAATCGTGAAAATCAGATTTTGCCGGGAGATAATGAAGTTTTTACTTTAGGAAAATATCGTTTTGAATTGGATTAAGCGTCATTCATTTCGCATATAGCTATTTTTTATGAAGCTGAAAAAGATAGGATTGCTGATCACTGCCTGAAAATGTGATGCTTTGGAGAATGGTTTGAAAGGCCTTTGATGTCATGAGCTGTTCTTCGACAGGTTCCTGTTCATAGCGGTTTGTTTCATTCGTCCACATGTATGAGTGGATGGATAGGTGATTTTTAAATAAGTCCAATAGAATTCGGACCATTTGCTGCTTGTTTTGTGCTTCATAGAGAATTTCTACTGCGGATTCCCTGTTGACCTGAAAATGGTGGTGCTTTACTTTTCCGCAGGTGATTTCCCCTACTCTAAGTGTCATCGGCATGTCAGCCGGTCCCTCCCGCACAAATCCTCCTGATGCCTGAAGGTCTTTCACTGAAATGGTTTTAAGTTTGAAGGTTTCCACTGATCATCCTCTTTTCTTAAATGTTTACTATTCCAAAATAGCAAATGATAAAGAGTTTGAAAAACTCACATAATGGGTATATTTACTTATTTATTGTCAAAAAGTGTCATACATCTCTTTCATACTCGGTTATCCTCCTCTAGAAATGGTTTTCCTCCCTTTTTCTGTATATTCGGGCTTGTGTTCAGTTTTCGCACATTCATTCTTTTGCCCGTAAACTGAACAGTGGCGCCGGACCAGCTACTTTACGATATGAGTAAAGTGCTTGAAACACGGAAATGAAGGTGCTCCTGATGAAAGAACTGGAAACACTGAAGAAGAACATGAAATTCTACAGGCAGGAATACGGCTGGTCGCAGGAGGATCTGGCTGCGCGGATGAACGTGTCCCGCTCGGTTGTGTCGCGCCTTGAGACAGGGGAACAGGCACCAGAGCTCAATTATCTGATTTCACTTAGCAACGCGTTTGAAGTCAGCATCGATCAGCTGCTTGGCCGTGAAGATATTGAAAATACGATCCTGCATGAGGTTTATGAGCGGTATGAAACGAAGCACCAGCTATCTGAGATTGTAGAATATTTAGTAAAAACGCCTCAGATGCTTGAACAGCTCGAACGCCTGATGCTGATGAAATCCAAGAACCGGAAGCATGCGGAGAACGTCATTGTGCATGCGATTCAGGAGATACAGAAGATAATTGAATAATTCGGCTCATCCCTTCCTTTGGTGTCCCGCTCCCCTCGTATGGTATAATGTAACAATAACCATATGAGAACGATAAACTGGACCAAGGAGGGTGTTTATGAAAACGTTTAGACTTGTGGGACTGACAATTGAACTTGAGGGAGAAAACGGTGTAAGCTTTGACGAGATTTCCCTATCGGACGGACTGATTATCAACAAAGAAGACGGCGAAAATCATTGGATGATCGAAGCGCTGCTTCCGAAAGATCAGAATGAATACTTTGAATTGCTGTCAAAGCAGCAGGATGAACTCCGCCTCTATGTCACCATATCCAAAAAAACGAACAAGCCCGCGGAAATTATGGCAAACATCAAATCCATTATGGTCCTTGAAGAGCATATATCTGTTTTATTTGAAGGCCGCATGCTCGCCCGAAAATCAAAAAGCGAGCCGGAAAAAGTCCTTGGCGACCTGCTCACCAAAGGCATCCAGGGCGACGAACTCCTCCACGCCTTCAGACAAAAACTCAACGAACAGCGAGAAATCAACACCAAAAAGTCCCCTCAGCCATGAAGGGACTTTTTGTTTTGCCTATTTCATGTCGTTCTTCATATCTTCTTCCATGTGCTTCTCATCTTTTTGCATCTCATCTTCCATCTTGCCTTCATCTTCCTGCATATCCTCTTCCATATCCTGCTCCATGTCGTCTTCCGTCTCTTCCTCAGCCGGAGGCGTCTCGTCGTTCGGCACTTCCTCCTCCATATTGTTATCCTCCGGAGGCGCCGGATCCTGATCATCCTGACATCCCGCTGCAAGCATCATTGCGAGCAGAGATCCTGCTGCTAGCAGGTACCATTTCTTTTTCATGTTGGGTTGCTCCTTTCGTGGTGGTTTGTTCGGGGTTAGGGTGTGTTATTGTGGAGGATTTTATGTGAGTGCGGGCAGAAGATAGGCTCTGTTTCGGTAGGTGCCTGTGTGAGGGAGATTGAGGGAAGCTAAAAGTTTAGAGGCTGAAAAGGTAGAGGATACTTGTAGAAACTCCCTGACTTGTCTGTTTGTAATTGATGTGCCAAGTAAAAGAACATAATCGTCCAGCGTATTAAGATGCGCTGTTTTCGTAAGGCAGCCGCACTTTTTGCATGTCCACATGCCGCTGATCTTTCGCATCGGTATGGCGCTGCAAGATGTAGGGAACATGAAGGTTTTTCAGCTTTTTTGAAAGCTTGACGAGTTCTTTTTGGGCTATGAGCGGTTCCCTGTAACGTGTTCTAAGGAGGGTAATCTTCTCTTCAAGAGCGGCGGCGTGAATGACCGTCTTGACGACTATATCGGAGTAGGCGGGGATAGATTTGATGATGGTTGCAGGGTTGCTGATAACAACAAAAGAGTGAACCGGAATCCTGTATAGTTTCGCCCAGCTTTCCAGATAATGCGCTTGCCGTTTCACCTGAACAATCGGACACGAAAACGCCTCTTCCTTCCCGTTCAAGGTACGGATCAGCTGCCCGAACGGCTGATCAAAGCATAGTGTGCCGCTCATGTTCTTTACTTCCAGGATGACAAAGAATACAGGTGTAAGAATCTGTATATCCATTTGGTAAAATGAACTGTTCTGCTGCATTCTTATATCATATAAGACAAGAAATTCCTTGCTCAGCATCGGAGCCAAGTGATAGCCCACTGACTGCTCTCCTCGGTAGCCTGCCATCCTTCTGGCATATTCGTCCTCCACCCTGCGTCTTTCCCTGTGATGACTGGGCAGCCTTCTCAACAATGCCTCAAGCTTCCTGAGCCTAATTGACGGCTGCAATTCTTTTACGATCAACTTATCACTCCTTCGTTGAGTATTCACTTGTAGCAGTTCTCTGTTATGTTTGATAATCCTCTCTTCAGGTGAAACATTTTTGGTCGGTTTCCGGACTATACTTTGCCTTTTGCTTGATACTCAGTCTTTGTTACTTGCCTAAATGCCTCTTTTTCTTGATAAAGCAGACCCTTTACTTGCTGCAAACAGCTATTTACTTGAAAACTTCCAGACGCCTCCTAAATTCCAGTGTTATAACTACATATTCGCTCACTGCTCGAAGACGGTTTTGGGCATTCGGATCTTCAAAATTGGTTCGCGGCCAACACTTCGTCCTTTACTTGCCACTCAGCGTGGAATACTTGCCAAAATGCCTCTTTTTCTTGAAAAAGCAGACCCTTTACTTGCCGCAATCCGTTGTTTACTTGAAAACTTCCAGACGTCTCCTAAATCCCAGTGTTATAACTACGTATTCGCTCACTGCTCGAAGACGCTTTTGGGCATTCTGATCTTCAAAATTGGTTCGCGGCCAACACTTCGTTCTTTACTTGCCTCTCGGCGCGGAATACTTGCCTAAATACCTCTTTTTCTTGAAAAACTGACCCTTTACTTGCTGCAAACAGCTATTTACTTGAAATTTTCCAGACGCCTCCTAAATTACAGTGTTCAAACTACGTATATGATTCCTGCTCGAAGACGCTTTTGGGCATTCCGATCTTCAAAGTTGGTTCGTGGGCCACACTTCGTCCTTTACTTGCCACTCAGCGCGGAATACTTGCCTAAATACCTCTTTTTCTTGAAAAAGCAGACCCTTTACTTGCCGCAATCCGTTGTTTACTTGAAATATCCCAGCTGCCTCCTAATTTAGGCGAACAAAAAAACGACCCCACCCAGGATCGTCCTTCAAACCACTATTCTTTTTTCTCACCCAATGCAAACATCAGCTCAGTTTCACATACTACTTCACCGTTCACAGTAGCAACGCCTTTTCCTTTGCCGAGGGAGCCGCGTAGGCGGATGATTTCGACTTCAAGGCGGAGCTGGTCGCCTGGTGTGACTTGCTTTTTGAAGCGGCAGTTGTCGATGCCTGCGAAGAATGCGAGGCGGCCGCGGTTTTCTTCTTTGATAAGCATGGCGACGGCGCCTACCTGGGCCAGTGCTTCTACGATCAGGACACCCGGCATGACAGGGTATTCCGGGAAGTGTCCGTTGAAGAATTCTTCGTTTGCCGTTACGTTTTTGATTCCGATGGCGCGCTTGCCTTCATCGACTTCGAGGACTTTGTCCACAAGCAGGAACGGGTAGCGGTGTGGAATGATTTCTTTGATTTGATTGATGTCGAGCATTTTTAGGACCTCCTCCTAGTACAACCTAATAGTTCTATTATACACAAAAAGGAGGGGTTCGCCCTCCTTATTTTTCGGATTCTTTTTCGACCAGGTCGATGACGTGCTGCCACGTCTGTTTATCGAAGACATCTGATGGTTTTCCGTCGCCGAGTACACCGTATCCAATCATCGCGCCGCTGGTGACAGCAATGGCCATGAAAAGAAGCAAAAGAATAATGCGCAGCCAGATCGGAATCAGCCTGATTCTGATTTTAGGACTTTTTTCGCTCTTTTCTTCGCTTTTCTTGTTCTGTTTCACATGTTCACGAGACTGTTCGTTTGCACTCACTGTAAAAAACCCCTTATCTGACGCTATTGATTAACCCGAGCATTTGATCGCCCATGGTGATTGATTTTGAGTTCAGTTGATAAGACCGCTGCGCAATCATGAGGTCGGTCATTTCTTTTGACAGATCGACGTTGGACATTTCAAGGGCACCCTGTTTGATGCCGACTTGTTCCGGTTCCAGGAAGGCAACCGTTCCATTTGGAGCGATCTCTTTTAAAGCGTACCGATTTCCGCCCTGTTTTTCAAGCATTGTTTGCTGGGTAATTCCTACAATTCCAAGCTGAACCGTTTCTCCGGACGGATTTGCAGTCAATCTGCCGCCAGCTGATACGGTACTGTTTTTAAAAGAAGCATCCAAAAAAATCGGATTCTGATTCACATCTAAAACAGCGTGCCCCTCAGAAGTGACAAGCTGAAGACGTCCGTCTTGAGCCGGATTCAGATACAGTGCTCCATCTCTTGTATACTGAATTTCCCCGCCTGCTTCTACCTGCAGAAATTGTCCAGGCTTAGTCAGCGCAAAATCAAGCTCGCGGCCGGTTGTCTTAATACCTCCTTGTGAAAAGGCAGTCTGAGCCGTCAGCACCGCACCTGATCCGGAGCGCACACCAAGAGGAGTCGATCTCCCATCAAGGCTGTCATGCGGATCTCCATTATTCATTTGCTGATGCAGCAGATCAGAAAAGCCGGTTGTCGTGCGTTTATAGCCCTGAGTGTCGATGTTGGCCATGTTGTTTCCAATCAGGTCAAGCTGCTGCTGCAGCTGACCGAGTGTGTTTGATGCGGTGATCATAGATCGCAGCATACTTTTCCTCCTATCTGACTCTGCCGATTTCGTTGACGGCTTTGTCCATGCTTCTGTCGTAGGCCTGAAGCACTTTCTGGTTCGCTTCAAAGGCGCGGTAAGCGGTCATCATTTCTGTGTAGGATCTTGATACGTCCACATTGGATCCTTCAAGGAAGCCCTGTTTAAGCTGATAGGCAACGTCCGGGTTGCCGGCAGCCGCACCTAGTTCCGTTCCTTCCTCTGTCCGGTATAAACCGTTTCCTTCTTTCACAAGACCTGCTGTATTATCGGAAAAAAAGATACCAATCTGCGACTCTGCCGCACCATTTACTCTGACCGTGCCGTCCGGCAATATCTCAAACTCGTCAGATGCAAGGGCAATCGGCTGTCCGTCCGTTCCAAGCACAGGATTGCCTGCAAGGGAGAGCTGTCCGTTCTCGTTTCTTGTAAACTGCCCGTTACGCGTGTAGCGGACCTCGCCGTCCGGAAGCTGCACGCCGAACATCAGCGTGCCGTTTTCAGGCACAGCCGTTTGAAGCAAAGCTATATCTGTATTTAACCCAGTTTCGCGCAGGTCGCCCTGAGCAAACTGGGGAATCATTTCCTGAAGATAGACACCTGTGTTGATTGAGCCGACTTCTTGAGGCAGCTTGTTATCCTGCACTCTTTTCAGAAGCATTTCAGGAAACGCCTTGAGCGCAGCCTGATCTGTTTTATAACCGGGGGTATTGGCGTTTGCAATATTATTGGAGAGCATTTCCGTTCTCCGCTGCTGGGCGAGCATTCCCGCCGATGCAGTATAAAAGCCTCTTAGCATCGTTCCACCTCTTAAGAGTATTTAGGCAATTTTCTCTATTTTTCATTATAGCGGAGTTCACAGCTCCGCACAGTATAAATTTGTAAATCACATAAAGTTATGCTGCTACACTCTTAAAATCGGCTGGGAGGGCGAAAGGTTTAGGGGAATAGGTGAAAATGTTCTGTCTCCATAGTGATATAATCTGTTTATCTTATACATTGGGAGGACTGAAAAAATGAAGGATTCAGGAACCATTTTATCTGAAGTGAAATCTGATCCATCGCTTGAAAAAATGATACAAGATAGCAAAGAAGATTATACAAAAGGAAATACTTCTACAACAGCAGAACTGATCGACTTTCTAAGAAACAAAAAACACCAGCCCAAAGACTGATGTTTCTCACACATTATACAATTTTGCGTCTAGTCAGACGGTCAACGTTATCAAGCATGATGCCTGTGCCGATTGCTACACAGTCCATTGGGTTTTCTGCTATTAAGACAGGAACCTTTAATTCTTCTGCCATTAACTGATCAAGGCCGTTCAGGAGGGCTCCGCCGCCTGTTAAGATAATGCCGCGGTCAATGATGTCCGCAGAAAGTTCAGGCGGAGTGCGCTCAAGTACGCTTTTAGCCGTTTGAACGATGAGGGCTACTGATTCGCGCAGTGCGCCTTCAACCTCTTCAGAGTTGACTGTAATGGTTCTTGGCAGACCTGACACCATGTCACGTCCGCGAATAGCGATTTCCTCGTTGCGTGCGCCTGGGAATACTGTCGCGACTTGCGTTTTGATATCCTCAGCCGTACGTTCACCAATCAAGAGCTTGTACTCTTTTTTGATGTAGTTCAAAATTTCCATGTCGAACTTGTCCCCAGCCATCTTAATAGAAGAGGCGGTGACAATATCGCCCATTGAAAGAACTGCGACATCCGTCGTTCCACCGCCAATATCTACAACCATATTTCCGCTAGGCTGAAAAATATCCATACCGGCGCCGATAGCGGCAACCTTTGGCTCTTCTTCAAGAAATACGTCTTTTCCGCCGCTTTTTTCAGCAGCTTCCTTGATGGCTTTCTGTTCAACAGAGGTAATGTTCGTCGGACAGCAAATAAGCATCCGGGGTTTCGTAAATAAACCCTTTACATTTAATTTGTTGATGAAGTGCTTGAGCATCGCTTCTGTTACTTCAAAATCCGCGATGACCCCGTCTTTCAATGGACGGATCGCAACAATATTCCCAGGAGTACGTCCAACCATTCTTCTGGCTTCCTCGCCAACAGCAAGAACCTTGCCAGTATTCTTATCCAGTGCAACTACAGACGGCTCGTTCAGAACGATGCCTTTTCCTTTTACATGAATTAGTACATTTGCAGTACCAAGGTCAATTCCAATATCCCTTGCAAACATTCTTTCCATATCCTCCTTGCAATCTGATCCCAGCATTTCCTACTTTGTGCCCTAATTACATATTGTATCACAATTTACTAAAAAAAGGTTGAAATTGTAAAAGGTTTTGTAGGGATTTGTCGAAATTGCAAGAAAGACAGGCAGAATTCTTATTTCACAGGCTCTTCTTGTAAAATATCCTCTTTCCGGTACTTCAGCTTCGTCGCTTCCCCGCCCCTTAAATGACGGATGGATTTATGATAATCAAGAATTTCTTTTACTTCATTCGCAAGCTCTGGATTGATTTCAGGCAGCCTTTCGGTTAAATCCTTATGGACAGTACTTTTAGAAACGCCAAATTCCTTCGCAATCACGCGAACAGTTTTCTTCGTCTCCACGATATACTTTCCAATCTTGATAGTACGTTCTTTGATGTAATCGTGCACACCACTCGACCTCCCTAAAATGGATGTGAGAAGTGTGAAATGAGACTCGCACCAAGACGCAGCTGCGCCTATGTATAAAACTTACGATCCCTCACCTCAGACACTCTCTTTGTTAGGTTTGTAACATTTTATTAGCTTGGTTGAAGATATATGCTAAAAAGTCAAGAGGGACAAGGGATTTGTGCGAATTTTTTTATAATTTGTGTTTTGAGGCACTTTGAAATTGTATTTTAGGGCTCTGGCGGAGTGGGTATTTCCAAAGAAATTTGTCGAGGTTTTGAAAAGGGCACATTTATGAAGGATGCGCGTTGTTGTTTAGTAGACGTCTGGAAATTTTCTAGTAAACTGCTGTTTCCGGCAATTAACGGTTCTGCTTTTTCAAGTAAAAGGGGTATTCCGGCAAGTATTCCGCTTATTGGCAAGTAAACGTCCTGGATTGCCCTCACAACTCGTTTTCATGCGTTTGAATGCACAAAAACCCTCTTCGAGCAGGACACATGTTTAAAGGGTGCACAACGCCATTTAGGAGGCGTCTGGAAATTTTCTAGTAAACTGCTGGTTGCGGCAAGTAACGGATCTAGTTTTTCAAGTAACAGAGGTATTCCGGCAAGTATTCCGCGCGGTGAGGCATGTAAACGACCTGAATTGCCCGCACAACCCGTTTGCAAGGGTTTGAATGCACAAAACATTCTTCGAGCAGGACACATGTATAAAGAATGCACGCTGCCATTTAGGAGGCATCCGGAAATTTTCTAGTAAAATGCTATCTGCAGCAAGTAACAGATCTGCTTTTTCTAGAAAAAGAGGTATGCCGGCAACTAAACGCCAAGTATCTAAAAACAAACAAAAAAATAGTCTATCCCTAAGCGGATAGACAATCTATAGAGTGATGCTTATTATGCGTTTTTTGTGCTGATTGAAGCTTCGGACTGCTCGTCAGAGTTGCCTTTTTCTTTGCCCTCTTTACCAGCGTCTTCTTTTTCTTTGCCTTCTTCAGAACCTTTTTCATCTTCGGTTCCTTTTTCAGCATCTTCAGTGCCTTTTTCTTCTTCAGCACCTTTTTCTTCTTCAGCGCCCTTTTCTTCCTCAGCGCCTTTTTCTGCGTCTTCAGTACCTTCTTCTTCTTTAGCAGGTGCTTCTTTTTCAGCGTTGATTTCGTTCAATGCTGAAACTGGCTTATCCATGTAATCAACTGGATTTACTGCTGTACCGTCTTTGCGGATTTCAAAGTGAACGTGTACGCCATCTTCTTCGTGGATCAGGCTTTTTCCAGCTTGTCCGAGGATTTCGTTTTGCTCGACTTCGTCACCGGCTGCGACAGTCATGCTTGATAATGATTGGTAAACTGTAGTTACGCCGTCTTTGTGCTCGATTTCAATGACATTTCCGAGTAATGGGTCTTTTTCAGCTTTTGTAACTGTACCGCTTAGAGCAGCTGCGACATCGAATTCCTTGCCGTCTTCTCTTGCCAGGTCAATTCCTTTGCTAGGCTCGTACGTATTATTATAGGAAACGAGTGCTGCTTCTTGCTCTTCTGCTGTTGCATCTGCTTCATAGAAGCTGCGGATGACAGATACTGCATCTGCATCGGCTACCGGCATTGCGAAGTTTTCTACTGCTGAGTTCACTTCACGTGTCGGCTCATCCTGATACGATGTTCCATAATCACTTGGATCGTTTGCTGAGTTACCATTACCGATTGACTGGTACCATAACACGGCTGTCAAAATCAATGCTGCACTGACTAAGTAGATTGCTGGGAATACCCAACGCTTTCTGAAAAATTGTTGCATTTTTGAGTTTTGAGAAGTACGTTTAGTTTCTTCCTCTCTCATTTTATCATCACCTCAGCAATCATTCTGAACAGAATTCTGAAAATATATACATCCGCAGCTAAAAATTTCAAATAGTTATTTTTTGCTGCGGATTATAAAATTATGTATGGATTCTAAAATTTTTTCTGCACACGTGGTATACTATTTTCCATCAGCACGCTAAAGGAGCACGTTAATGAAGAAGCCGTTTTTTAAATGGGCGCTCACGATTGCCCCCATTCTCTATATGATCCTGATTTGGATTCTTTCAAGCCTCCCGGCGGATGCCATCATTAAGACGCCATTTTCGTTTGACCGCTTAATGAAGGAATCGCTTCACTTAATTGAATTCGGGATTCTCTACTGGCTCATCGCGCTGGCGTTTGCCGCAAACGGACGATGGACTGCAAAGGCAAGTATCCTCGCAGCCGCAATCTCCATTCTGTACGGGGCTACTGATGAAATTCACCAGTACTTTGTTCCGTACCGCTCCGCGACCGTGATTGATCTGGTCAAGGATGCCATTGGTGTACTTGTGTCTTTCTACATAATGAAGGTAACGTATTTTGCAGAGCGCCCTTCGTTTATTACCTCTCTTTTTAAAAAGTTAAATGATTCGGAGTGATCATCTATGAGTTTTCCTATTCGAAAAGCTGTCCGCAGCGACTTGCCTGCCATCGTTGAGATCTACAACTCGACAATCCAAAGCAGAGCGGTGACAGCAGACCTGACTCCGGTTACGGTTGCCGACCGTGAAGCCTGGTTCAACAACCACACGGACATGCGCCCGATATGGGTGATGACGGATGAAGACAAAGTGGTGGCATGGCTCAGCTTTGAATCCTTCCACGGACGGGCTGCCTACCAATATACCGCTGAAGTCAGCATCTATATTGATCAAAACGTGCGCGGAAAAGGCATCGGCACAACGTTTTTACAGGCTGCACTCGATGCATGCCCTGAGCTCGGCATCAAAACCCTGCTAGGACTTGTATTCGGGCACAACGAAGCGAGCCTGCGCCTGTTCAAGCGCTTCGGCTTTGAACAGTGGGCGAACATGCCGCGTGTTGCGGAGCTCGATGGAGTGGAGCGCGATTTAGTGATAGTAGGGAAACGAGTGGTTCAATAGGAAAACGCGCCTTTGGAGGGCGCGTTTTTTGTCTCCTTTTAGTTAAAAATCAGTGCAAAAACCCGCAGGACCCCTCCCGCGGGCAAAAACTCAATTTTTGGCTGTGTACAGGGCAATAAACGGTTCGGCGCTGCCGACTTTGGCGCCCTGGTAGTAGTAGCTGACGATGTCTTTGTACTTTTTGCCGTCCTGGGCCATGAAGTTGGCGCCGTATTGGCTCATGCCGACGCCGTGGCCGAAGCCTTTTGTGGTGATGACCACCTGGTCGCCTTTGAGCTGCCAGGCGAAGTCGCTTGAGCGGAGGCCGAGTTTTTCGCGGATTTCGCGGCCGCTGAGCTTTTTGCCGTTGAAGTCGACCTGGGCAACCCGTTTGCCGGACGTGCGCTCAATCACTTTGCCGACTTCTCCTCCCGAACCGAGCTTCACTCCGAGTTTTTTCTCAAAGTCACGTACGCTGATGACCGTTTGGTCGTGATATTTAGGGGATTTTTCATCCCACGGACTTTCTACGCTTTTTAAGTAAGGCAGGGCTGCCGTCCAGTATTCATCCGAGTTTTCGGTGTAGCCGTTGCTGGTCGAGAAAAAGGAGGCGTCGATCGGCTTATTATCATAAGTCAGGATTTGGCCCTGAGTGGATGCCACCGCATTGTAGATCTTTGTCATTTTCCAGTTATAATCCTTGCCCCACTGTTTTTTCAGCTGGTCGTTGTTTTTGTAAACCTGATGGGAGGTTGTGTCACTGACGACCGCTCCTTCAGGAACCTTCGGCAGCTTATCAAACATCATCTGCTTCACCACATACGTCCTCGCTGCGAGCGCCTGCGCCTTCAACGCTTCTTCTTCAAAATCAGCCGGCATTTCCGAGGCGACTACGCCGATGACATATTCTTCGAGCGGAATGTTTTCAATTTTCTCCGAGCTGCTTCGGTACACTGGTACATCGATCATGGATTTTCCAAGCATAAGCTGTTCACCCTTTTTGTTTTGAAGGTCTTCTGATAGTTCTCCGCTTGATGGATCGTTCATAAAGGGGGCTACGAGGAGTGTTGGGATCATTAATATGATGAGAAATAATCCGGCGAGTACTAAAACGATTGGTTTCAAAGATTTCATCTGGGCCTCCATATCCGATATGTCGTTTACCGTCTCTGTTCAATTCTATGGAGGTGGACAACCGTTTATGACTCCAAACATTGGAAAGTTCACGCACTTCTCTTATTCATTTCGGCATGCCGCGGCGATTTCCTTCGACAATCTCAGCGCTCTTTTTCACGATGAAAAGAACGAGTATGGCAGCAAGCGTCCCGGTTAGATCATAGAGCATATCGACGATTCTGCCGCTGCGGTTTGTGTACAGCTGAAGAAATTCTGATGAAACCGCAAGAAAGAGAGCCCAAAGAAGAGCCGTGCGCATACGATACAGAAACGCCATGATCAGTGTGAAAAAGAAGAAGTACAGCGCGTGTCCCGTCTTGGAAAATACATAAAATGTGCTTTGCCAATCGATATCCGCGGTCATCAGCAAATCTGAATAATCAGGATTGCTCCTGAAGATAAATCCGATATAGTCCCCAGTCAGAAGCGACTGCAGATCGCTCGTAAATGAAAACAATGAAAATGCGGTAATCAGGCAGCATGCAATGAAAAATTTCATTTCTTTCCCTCCTCCGCATTCATCGTGGTCATTTACGGTATTTTTTATAAGTATCTATGTATAAATCATAAGGAAAACACCCAAACTAATAAAGTCTTTCTTTTTAAGAAAAACAAAAAGAAACCGGAGTAGATCTACCCCGGCTTCCTGAAAAAATACGTATCAATTTATGCGTTCATGTCACTGACAGCTTTTTCTGATTTCACAGTGCTTTCTTCCGTGATGCGTTCAATGTCCGCACCGATGGAAGCAAGTTTTCCGTGGAAGTCTACGTAGCCGCGGTCAACGTGCTTAAGCTCCGTTACACGCGTGTAGCCTTCAGATACTAAGCCAGCAAGAACAAGTGCTGCACCAGCGCGCAGGTCTGTTGCTGCAACTTCAGCGCCTTGCATGTTGGCTGGACCATTGATGATGACAGAACGGCCCTCAATTTTAATTTCTCCATTCATGCGCCGGAATTCTTCCACGTGCATGAAGCGGTTTTCAAAAACCGTCTCCGTGATCATAGAAGTGCCTTCAGCTTTCAGCAGCAATGCCATCATTTGTGATTGCATGTCTGTCGGGAAGCCGGGATGCGGCATAGTCTTGATGTCAATGGCTTTTAGTTTTTCAGGGCCAATGACACGAAGTCCGTCTTCCTCTTCAGTGATTTGGATACCCATTTCTTCCATTTTCGCAATTAAAGATGCTAAATGTTCTGGCACAGCGCCGCGAACAAGCACATTTCCGCCTGTGATTGCTGCTGCTACCATGAATGTACCAGCTTCAATGCGGTCAGGAATGATGTGATGCTTAACGCCTGTCAGTTTTTCCACACCTTCAATGCGGATTGTTCCAGTTCCGGCTCCGCGCACTTTGCCGCCCATCGCGTTGATGTAGTTGGCAAGGTCAACGATTTCCGGTTCTTTTGCTACGTTCTCAAGGATGGTTGTTCCTTCAGCTAGAGCCGCAGCCATGATGATGTTTTCAGTTGCTCCAACACTTGGGAAATCAAGGTAGATTTTGGCGCCGCGAAGTCTTCCTTTGACTTCAGCGTCGATGAATCCGTTACCTACTTTAATTGTTGCTCCCATTGCTTCAAAGCCTTTTAAATGCTGGTCAATTGGACGTGATCCGATCGCACATCCGCCTGGCAGAGCCACGCGTGCACGGCCGTTTCTTGCTAGTAATGGCCCCATGACCAATACAGAAGCGCGCATTTTGCGCACATATTCAAAAGGAGCTTCCATATTTAGCTCGTTTGATGCATCTACAAACACTTGGTTATTTTCAAAGTGAACTTCTGCACCAAGATGGCGCAGCACTTCATTGATTGTATACACATCGGAGAGCGTAGGCACATCACAGATTATGCTTTTTTGTTCACTGGCTAATAAAGATGCAGCGATTACTGGTAAAACGGCATTTTTAGCACCTTCTACTTTTACAGTACCGTTTAACTTACGACCGCCGCGGACGATGATTTTTTCCAAGGTCTTCCCCTCCGCGTCCCAATTTCTATATATTAATATTCAGACGTTATGATTGGGGTTCCTACTGTAACGCTAGTATTACCGCCCAATCCTGCGCTTCTGAGCGCAATTTGAATGTTCATGCTGCCTGAGTCTGCCGGAATCACATGATTCCAATCCGTCGTGAGTGCGGATACTGATATGAACGACTTCTCTTTAAGCTGTTCCACCGGCACCGCGTTAAATTGTTTAAGCAAAGCTTCCACTTTAGGTTGCAAAACACTACTCATCTTATCATCAAGCTGTCCATTGACACAAGTGAAAATTGTAGGATTTTCATGGAAAATGTCGAAGCTTCTGGCCTGCGCATGCCCATAGATCTTCGCCCATTTTTTTCCGGAACCCTCTCCGCTCAGCTCATACAAGATATACGATTGCTGAAATCCATTTGTGTCGGTAGTTTGAATCTGGAGCTTTTCGGTAAATCCCGAATCCTTGTCGAAAAAGGTCCCTGTCATCTTATGTAGTTTGCCGTCCACACGGTCCTCGGACCACTTAAACTGACGAAATTGATTTTGGAAAAGTTTCACTGTATCTTCAAAAGAACGAGTCTCGTCTGAAACCATCTTCTTAGAATACATTGACCATTTTTTTACATCAATTCCCTGTGCTTCCATGCCCTCTACAATGGTTTCAAGCTCCGTTTCCTTCTTTGCTCCGAATGTCTGGTGTGCAGCAAATGCACCTGTAAAAAAAATAAGAAACATCATAATTGCAAGACTGACTTTTTTCATTATATCCCCACGTCCTCTCCCTAGTAACAGTGTTACCGTTTGAGACCGCGGCATACGTGGAAAAAGTCGTCATTGTTAGACAAGCTCGTGCTGTTCACTTCCTAATCTGTAGGACATATTCCCCTGTTGTCAGTTGCCTAAACGTACGAAAACAAAGAAAAGATGATTTCAGCATGCTTGTCTGATCTATTGGCTAAGTGAATTGGCTGTGTCAGTGTTGCAAGAAACCGGTAAAAAAGGCCCTAAAATAAAAAAGGGAGCTGGCGGGACCATATTAAATAATCAAGAAAAAAATTGCTGACTGCGCCTGAGATGGCGATCGTGAGCAGGATCAGCAGCGCACGCGCTTGCATGACCTTCCCTTTTTTCATGGCTTTTTCGATATGAAGCGCCTGCAGTGCCCACCAGGTAACCGGAATGAACACGAGGTGAGACATAAGGCCAAGCAATGCCTGCTGATTAAAATCAAGCATAGGTTAAAACAACTCCTATATGTAGCTATTTTTCGAAAAGAAGGCTTTTGCTTTTCTTCTTTTTAAAGCAAAAAAAAGAAGAGGCTTTTACACCTCCTCTATTATATAAAATTCTGTGCGTGAGTTGATGATTTTTTTGACAAGATTCGTGGCAAATTTATGAAATGTTTGCGTTTAGAAAATCAAACGCCGCACCCGGGAAGATTCCGAGTAGGATGGTCGCAGCGACGCAGACGGCGGTTACGATGATGAGCGGCGCGCTCCATGTGAACGGCTCGTCGGTTTCTTTTTTCCGGAAGAAGACCTGTGTCAGGATTCCGAAGTAGTAGAAGTACGAGATGACGGTTGCGGCGATCATGATGCTTGCCAGGACGATTTGCGGCGTGCTGTTTGTGAATGCGTTCATGAAGATGGTTACTTTTCCGATAAAGCCGGCTGTTCCGGGCAGTCCTGCGAGAGAGAGCAGGAAAATGGCGACGGCGATGCCTGCTGCCGGAGATCTGCGGTAAAGACCGGCAAAGGCCGAGATGTCTTCAGATCCTGTTTTGCGGGAGACAGCTTGAACGATAGCAAAGATTCCAACGTTCATGATGACGTACGCAAGCAGGTAGAACCAGATGGCATCAAAGTAGAAGTAGCCTCCAAACGCGACGAAGCCGACAAGGACGTACCCCGCATGGGCAATCGATGAATAGGCGAGCATGCGCTTGATGTTTTTCTGCATGAGGGCGACGGTGTTTCCGACAATCATGGTCACAGCGGCCAGGATCGCGATAAAGCCTTGAAGCGACTGGAGAATCGACTGCATGCCGCCTTCGTCTGGAATGTTCCCGAAGACGGAAAGGCAGATTCTTAAAATGATGACGAAGCCTGCCGTTTTTGAGACGACGCTCAGGAATGCCGTAACAGGTGTCGGTGCGCCTTCATAAACGTCAGGCGCCCACATGTGAAAAGGCACGGTAGCAATTTTAAAGGATAAGCCGACAAAGACGAGCAGAAATGAGATGGACGCTATGTAAACGTAGCCTGATTCCGTCAGCCCGTTCAGCTGAGGAATCATTTCAGACAGGCTCGTCGTTCCTGTCAGTCCGTAGATATAGCTCATCCCAAACAGCGTAATCGCCGTTGAAATGCCGCCGTTAATGACGTATTTCATGGCCGATTCGTTTGATTTTAAATCCCGCTTTCTGAGGCCGGCCAGTATATAGGAAGAAATGGACAGCAGTTCAAGTCCGGTGAACAGGGTGATTAAGTCCCTGCTTGAGGCCATCATCATCGCGCCGAGAAGGGCGGCAAGAAGCAGGTAATAAAATTCTCCCCGCTCTTTCATTCCCTCGCGCGGCTCATAGTCGATGGCGAGCAGAAAAATCAGCGCCCCCCCAAGGAGCAGGATAAATTTGAACGCTTTTGCGAAGGAGTCGAGGACAAAGGTGTCATAGAGAATGACGGCATCCTCTGCCCCGATCATGAGCGCAAGGCTGACAATCGCGCCGACAATTCCGGCAAGTCCAAGCCATCCGAGCCACCTGCGGCTGCTTCCCTCTTTCATGAAAAGGTCGACAAGCGACAGGATGAGGGCGGTCCCGAGAATGATGAACTCCGGCATCATCGCGCCCCAGTTATAGCTGAGCAAGGTTTCCATATCCATGATTCATCACCCTCCTATCCCTTTCATGATTGTTTCTATCGTCAGCTGCAGCGGGACGGAAAGTCCATTTGGAAACACGCCGATCAGCACAATCAGCAGCAGCAGAATGGAAACCGGAACGACTTCATGCCATTTCAGGTCATACAGTTTCTCATTCTTCTCCGCTCCAAACGTGATGGAAAGCACCGCTCTCAGCAAATAGGCAGCTGTCAGGATAATCCCGATCGCCCCTATTGCACCGAGCTCCGGATGCTGATCAAAGACACCCATGAACGCAGTCAGCTCGCTGATGAAGCCAGACATCCCCGGCAGTCCGAGCGACGCCATGGCTCCTGCGAGGAGAAAGCCGGCTGCAAGCGGCATCGATTTTGCAAGGCCTGAGAGCTTGCCGAGCTCCGTTGTCCCGGTTCGTTCCAATAGAACACCCACGAGGAAAAACAGCAGCGCTGAAATCAGTCCGTGCGAGACGACCTGAAAAATCGCCCCTTGAATCCCCGCTTGATTTAATGCGCCAAGACCAATGAGCACAATGCCCATATGCGAAATACTTGAGTAAGCAAGGACCATTCTGAGTTCGTTTTGAATGAGCGCAAGGAACGCGCCGTACAGCAGGTTCACAAGTCCGAGCACAATGACGATCGTGCCAAGCTTTGAAAACTCGGCAGGGAACAGTCCAAGTCCGAACTTGATCAAACCGTACGCCCCAATTTTCAAAAGAATGCCTGAATGCAGCATGACGATCGGCGGCGGCGCCTGAACGTGCACCCTGAGCATCCAAGTGTGCAGCGGGAAAATCGGCAGCTTTACGCCAAATGCAATAAGCAAGGCAATCAGCAGGCCAAGCCTGAAATCCTCCGACATCGGCCCGATCAGCTGAACATCCGGCGTCGTCATGAGCTGTGTGAGCAGCGCAAGATTGGTCGTTCCTGTTTTTGAAAAAAGAAGGACAATCACAATCAGCAGGATGGCAGACCCAAACCCGTTATATAGAAGAAACTGATAGGCTGCCTTTTCCCGCGCAGCGAAGCCCCACTTGCCGACGAGGAAGAACATCGGGATCAGCGTGATTTCAAAAAAGATGAAAAAGAGCACGAGATTCTGCGCAAGGAAAACGCCGAGCATTCCGGTTTCCAGAAGCAGAAGCAGCATGAAGTAGCCCTTCCAGTCCTTCTTTATCGAAACCGATGCGGCAGCAGCCAAAGCGGCAAGAATGGATGTTAAAAGCACCATGACAAGCGAGAATCCGTCCAGGGCAAGCTCGTAGTCGACCGTGAACACGCCGGGCTGCATCTCATGGTACTGGCCAAACGTGATCCAGCGGACCTTTTCAGAAAACCGCTCAAGCTCTTCCCCTCCAAGATACTGGGCAAACACAATGCCAGACAGCAGGACGGCAGGAAGAGTCGCGAGGAATCCAACCAGCTTCAGGGAGGATTCCTGATCGCGTTTCATAAATGAGAGTACGAGAATGCCGAGGACAGGCGAGAAAACAAGGGCTGTCAGCAAAATTGAAGTCATTATAAGTTCCCTCCTGTCACAGCGTACAGCACAAGCAGCAGGGCAAGCCCGACAAATGCAACCGTTCCGTACATCTGAACCTGCCCATTCTGCATTTTTGAACCGAGTGCCCCTGCAGAGCGGACGATTCCGGCCACTCCTTTTACGGCACCTTCTACAAGGAATTTCTCCAGGTACTTGCAGAGCATGCTGACCGTGTTCGTCAGCCAGACCACAGTGACACTGTAAAGCTCATCGATAAAGTATTTGTTTTTCAGGACCGAATGGATCATTGGCACGCGGGCTCTTGTTTTTTCCGGCGAAATGGAACCCTTATTGTACATGAGATAAGCAAGCAGAATGCCGAGCAGTGATACGGCAGTTGCAACAATCATGATCCAGGCCGGACCTTCGATATGCCCGTGGCCTAGCTGAGGCGCGCCTTCTGTCAGCCAGTCTCCGAGGAACGTTCCGAACCAAGGCGTATTGACGTAGCCTGAAAAAACGGCAAGTACGGCAAGCACGCTCATCGGAATCAGCATGGAAGACGGTGATTCATGAACAGATGCAAGTTCGGTTTTCGGACGTCCCGTAAAGACGAGGAAGAAGAGCCTGAACATGTAAAAGGCAGTAAAGAAAGCAGCAATGACCGCGAGCCAGAACAGCGCAGGGTTTCCATGCTCCCAGGCGGCGATGAGAATTTCATCTTTACTGAAGAAGCCTGAAAAGAGCGGAACACCGCTGATGGCAAGGGTACCGATTAAAAACAGCGGGCCGGTGAATTTGAGTTTTTTCCAAAGACCGCCCATCTCGTCAATGTTCTGAGTGTGGACGGCGTGGATGACGCTTCCGGCTGCAAGGAACAGCAGCGCTTTGAAAAAGGCGTGCGTCATCAGATGGAAGACGCCGGCGACATAGCCTGCAGAACCAAGGGCAAGCATCATGTAGCCGAGCTGACTTACAGTCGAATAGGCAAGCACCCGCTTGATGTCTTTTTGAACAAGCCCAATGCTTGCGGCAAAGATAGCGGTGAATGCGCCAATCGTTGCAACAACCAGAAGCGCCGTTTCACTTGCGGCAAACAGCGGATACATGAGGGCGACAAGGTATACCCCCGCTGCAACCATCGTAGCGGCGTGGATGAGGGCGGAAACCGGCGTCGGCCCCTCCATCGCATCAGGCAGCCACGAATGAAGCGGGAACTGGCCGGATTTCCCGATGGCCCCGATGAAAATCAGGATGCCTGTCAGGGTGATCATATCGAGTGAAAGCATACCATCTGCCACACTTGCAAAAATGCGGTCATATTCAAAGCTGCCGACCTGCCAGAACAGGAGCAGCATCCCGACAAACAGGCCGACATCGCCAATCCTTGTCATAATGAACGCTTTTCTCGCAGCAGCCTTCGCTTCTTCTTTGTAAAAGTAGAATCCGATCAAAAGGAAGGATCCGACGCCGACAAGCTCCCAGAAAATATAGAGCTGCAGCAGATTGGTCGTCATGACGAGCCCGAGCATGCTGAAGGTGAATAGGCCAAGATAGGCATAAAACACATGAAAACGGGGATCTCCGTGCATGTATCCTTTGGAATAAATATGTACAGCTAAGCTGACGAGCGTGACGATCACAAGCATCAGGGCATTCAGAGGCGTAATTTCAAAGCCTGCCGTAAGCTCCATGCTGCCGATTGTGAGCCACACAGCTTCTGCTTTATAGGTGTTTTGTGAGAACCGGTCTGCGAGCACCGCAAGAGCACCGGCGAATGAGAGGGTCATCAGGATGCCTCCCACATAGACGCTTCCTTCTTTCAGCCGTTTCCCGAACAGGAGCAGCACGAGAAAGGAGACAAGCGGAAACAGCGGGATGATCCAGGCGTATGGCATCATTGTATTCAATCCCCTTCTTGTTAGAGGTGTTAATGCTTCATAGATTCATAGTCATCAATATTGACAGATCTCCGGTTGCGGTAAAGGGCAAACAAGATGGCAAGTCCAACGGCCGCCTCCGCTGCAGCAATCGTGATCGTAAAAAGCGAAAACACCTGGCCGGTAATGGACGGAATCACTCCGTACTTGCTGAAGGCAACCAGATTGATATTGGCCGCATTCAGCATCAGCTCAATCGAGATCAAAACGATCACAGTGTTCCGCTTCGTCAGGGCCCCGTACAGTCCGATGCAAAAGAGAATCAGAGCGAGCACAAGAAAGGCTGATAATGGAATCGAGCTCATTTTTCGTCCTCCTCTTTTTCATCTTTTCTCGCGAGGATAATGGCCCCGATTAACGCCACAAGCAGGAGAACAGACGTCAGTTCAAACGGAATGACAAAGTGGGAATAAAGCGAGATTCCGATTTGCTCCGTATTTTTCACATGCAGATCTGCCTGCTCTTCCCCGAGCTGCAAATCATAGATTCCGAGATACATCACGAGGGCAAACGCCGCAATCCCAAGAAACACGATGAGCTTTTTTCCGATGCCGGCAGACGGCTCATCTTCGTCCTGATGACGCGTCAGCATGATCCCAAACAGCATGATGATCGTGATCGCACCCGAGTAAATCAGAATCTGGACCGCAGCCACAAACTCCGCCGAAAGAAGAACGTACAGACCGGCGATACTCACAAATGTGAACACAAGGGATACAACCATATGAACCACTTTCGTCACATTCAACATGAGAATGCCGCCGCCGATGGCCACCATGGCGAGTGCGACAAAGGCAACAAACTCTCCGGTTATACTCACACCTTATTCTCCTCCCTGATGTTCTCATCATTTTCATCGAGCCACTCCAGATTCTTAAACAGCTGGTCGCGGCTGTACTCGGCAAGCTCGAAATTGTTCGTCATCACAATCGCTTCTGTCGGACATACCTCCGTGCAAAGATCGCAGAGGATGCAAATTTCAAAATTAATATCGTACGTGTCGATGATCTTCCCTTTTTTCGCCGGATCAGGATGCTTCTTGCCAGTCAGCTCAATGCAGTCAGTCGGGCAAATAGCCGCACACTGATTGCACACAATGCACTTTTCCGGATAAAACTTCTGAATGCCCCGGAACCGGTCAGGCAGGGCAAGCGCCTCATTCGGGTAATCATACGTCACTTTCTTCTTCGTCAGGCTGTTCAGGGTATACGTCAAACCTTTTGCTAAACCTCGCATGTTATCACCCCTTGTTTGGTTGCTGATTGTTATATGGATTGCGGCTGGCACGCGGTTTACTTGCCGGGATCCCTGTTTTACTTGCCAGAATGCCTCTTTTTCTTGAAAAAATGTGCTGTTTACTTGCCAGGACAGCGGGTTTACTTGAATTTTTCCAGTTACCTCCTAATTCCAAGTGTCCGTCCGTATGTAAACTGCTATTTAAAGAAAATCTCCTTCACAATCGCTGTTACAAATATATTCGCGAGTGCGACCGGCAGGAGCACTTTCCAGCCGAACTCCATGAGCTGGTCGGCGCGGATCCTCGGGAAGGTGACGCGGAACCAGATCAGGATGAAGATCACAACGCTGAATTTCAGTCCGAACCAGATGGCGCCCGGGATGAAATCAAGAAAGGCAACAGGCTGCCAGCCGCCGAGGAAGAGCACAGTCGTCAGCGATGCCATGGCGAAAAAGTATACGTATTCCGATAGCATGAAGAACGCCCAGCGGAAGCCGGAATATTCGACATGGTAGCCGGCGACGAGTTCTGATTCTGCCTCAGGCAAGTCAAACGGTGTCCTGTTCAGCTCTGCGACAGATGCAATCAAGAAGATCAAAAAGCCAATCGGCTGCAGGAAAATAAACCAAACATTCTCCTGTGCATCGACGATTGTGTTCAAGTTCAGACTTCCGGATAAAAGCACGACGCCGATAACTGACATAACTAGCGGGATTTCGTAGGAAATCATCTGGGCAGCCGCCCGCATGCCGCCGAGAAGCGAGTATTTGTTGTTCGACGCCCAGCCGCCGGTGACAATGCCGATTGTCGTCAGCCCGGAAATGGCGATGTAAAATAGCAAACCCACTCCAAGATCCGCAAATTGAAAGGAATCTGTAAAGGGGATTGTTGAAAGTACGATAAAAGCAGGTGCAAAGGCAATGACAGGCGCGAGAATGAAAAGCGGTTTATCTGCAAGCTTTGGAATCGTGTCCTCTTTTATCAGGAGCTTCAGAACATCAGCCACTGTCTGCAGCAGGCCCCACCTGCCGCCTACCTGATTCGGTCCGATCCTGCCCTGCATGAAGCCCATGACTTTTCGTTCAGCCAGGATGCCGTAGGTGACAAATCCAAGGACAACGAACAGGAAAGCTGTTGCGAGTCCGAAAAAAATAGCGAAATTGCCGAGGCCTGGGGACGATTGCAGCAGATCCTGCACCATCAGCCGTCCACCTCCCCGAGCACGATGTCAATGGCGCCGAGAATGGTTATTAGGTTCGCCATGTTTTCTCCCTGAAGCAGCTTAGGCAGGATTTGCAAATTGTAAAAAGACGGACGTCTGAATTTCAGGCGGTACGGCTCTTTTTTTCCGTCACTGGCGATATAGCAGCCGATCTCGCCGCGCGGGGATTCAATCCGAACATACGCCTCTCCCTTTGGAGCCTTAATGATTTTCGGCACCTTAGCCATAATCGGCCCGTCACCGGGAAACTGTTCAACCGCCTGCTCCAGTATTTTCAGGGACTCCTCGATTTCAGCCATCCGGCACTCATAGCGGGCAAAAGCGTCGCCTTTTGTCCGGACCGGAACGTCAAAATCAAAACGGTCGTAGATGGAATACGGCTCATCTTTTCGGAGATCCCATTTCACGCCGGTACAGCGTAGATTGGCGCCGCTCAGGGAGTACTCAAGAGCCTCTTCTTTTGTATAAATACCGACTTCTTTAACACGGTTCAGGAAAATCTCGTTCCCTGACACGAGATCGTGATAGCCTTTCAGCTGCTCTCTCATGTAAGGAATAAACTCGGCGACCTTCTCGATCCAACCCTCCGGTGCATCCCACTTCACTCCGCCTACACGCATGTAGTTAAACGTCAGTCTCGCGCCCGACAGTTCTGTCAGCAGATTAATAATCATTTCCCGCTCGCGGAAGGCATATAAAAACGGGCTTACCGCCCCGATATCAAGCAAATACGTGCCCCACCATACAAGATGGCTCGCGACCCGGCCGAGCTCCATCGCAATGACGCGCAAATAATCCGCGCGTTCCGGAACCTGAATGCCAGCCATCGTCTCCACTGCGTGACAAATCACGTAGTTGTTGGTCATTGCAGACAGGTAATCCATTCGGTCTGTGTAAGGAATGATCTGCGTGTACTGCAGATTTTCCGCGAGTTTTTCCGTGCCTCTATGTAAATAGCCGATCACCGGTGTAGCCTCTTTAATGATTTCTCCGTCAATTTTTATGACCAGCCTGAATACGCCGTGCGTACTCGGATGCTGCGGGCCGACATTCAGGAGCATTTCTTCTGTCCGGATCAAAAGCTACACCTCCACATCATAAGGTTCATAATCTTTTCTGAGAGGATGCCCGACCCAGTCATCCGGCATCATGATTCTCGTTAAATTCGGATGGTCCGTAAAGCGGATGCCGAGCAGGTCGTAGGCCTCGCGCTCAGGCCAGTCCGCGCCTTTCCAAAGAGGCACAAGCGACTGGATTTCTGGCTGGTCCCGGTCAAGCTTCACCTTCAGCACAACGGTGTGCCTGTGTGTATAGGAAAAGAGGTACGCGTAGATTTCCATATGGGTCTGAAAGTCGGTTCCATGCAGTTCGGACACATAATCAAACTGTAATTCTTCCTGCTCTTTCAGCAGTTTTGCTATCGTAAAATAGGATTCTTTCTTTGCAGTAAGGGTAGGAACATCTTTCGACAGCCTATTGATGCCTGACTCTTCCAGGACACCCCGGCCAAGATGCGTTTCAATGACGTTGATGTATTTCTGCAGGATCGGTTCATTCGGTGAGGGTTCTTCTTGCTGCGGTTCTTCCTTGACTGCCATCTGCTTCGCTTTAGCAGCAGCGGCAGCCTTTGCCTTGGCAGCTGCAATCGCTTTTGCCTTTTCTTTCGCCAGGTCGTCTTCTGACAAGTTTTCACGGGATGCTTTTGCCTTTGCGGCTGCAGCGGCTTTTGCTTTGGCGGCTGCGACTGCTTTTTGCTTTGCTAATGCAAGGTCATCTCCTGATGATTCGCTTCCCCCCGCTTCTTTCGCTTTCTGCTTGGCGAGTGCGGCGGCTTTCGCCTTTGCTGCGGCAACGGCTTTTTGCTTTGCTAATGCGAGGTCGTCTCCTGGAGTATCGCTTTCTCCCGCTTCTTTCTCTTTCTGCTTGGCAAGTGCTGCGGCTTTTGCCTTTGCTGCTGCGGCAGCTTTTTGTTTTGCTAATGCCTTGTCGTCTCCTAAGGATTCGCTTTCCCCCGCTTCTTTCGCTTTTTGCTTCGCGATGGCTTCGGCTTTTGCTTTGGCGGCTGCGACAGCTTTTTGCTTCGCTAATGCCAGGTCGTCTCCTGATAATTCGCTTCCGCCCGCTTCTTTCGCTTTCTGCTTAGCGAGTGCGGCGGCTTTTGCTTTGGCGGCTGCGGCGGCCTTTTGTTTGGCTAGAGAGTCTTCGCTTGCGGGTGCGTTTCCGGCCTGCTTTTCAGCAAGCTTTTTCAGGGCAGCCTCCTTTGCCTTTTGAGCGGCTTCTCTCTTTTGCTGCTGGAGGTCCTTTTCATCGCTCATGGATTATCTCACTCCCTGTTTTTGCCTCGTAACGGATTTTTTCTTTCAACTTGTTGATTCCGTAGATGAGGGCGGCAGGATTAGGCGGACAGCCCGGGATATAGACGTCAACCGGCACGATCTGGTCGACCCCTTTTACGACGGCGTAGGATTTGATGTACGGTCCGCCTGCTGTTGCACAAGAACCCATGGCAATGACCCATTTCGGTTCAGGCATCTGGTCGTACAGACGTTTTAAGACCGGGGCCATTTTTTTCGTAACGGTCCCTGACACGATCATGACATCCGATTGCCGGGGCGACGTTCTGAAAAACGAGCCAAAACGGTCGAGGTCATAGTGTGATGAGCCGACACCCATCATTTCGATGGCACAGCATGCAAGGCCGAATGTCAGCGGCCAGAGTGAATTGCTTCTCGCCCAGCCCTTTAAATCCTCAAGTGTCGTCAAAAAGACGCTGCGCTTGAGTTCTTCCAATTCATCCTGAGGGATATTCGTTAGCTTTAAGTCCATTTCAGCACCTTCTTCTTCCATGCGTAGACTAGCCCGATCACGAGCATGATGACAAAAATAAGCATTTCAATCAGAGCAAAAACACCAAGCTTCTCATACGCGACAGCCCACGGATACAAAAACACCGTTTCTACGTCAAAAATGACAAACATCAGACCAAACATATAGTACCGGACGTTAAATTGAACGCGTGAATCATGAAATGGATCAATCCCGCTCTCGTAAGTAGTAGCTTTTGCCTCACTAGGCTTGTGCGGCCTCAAAACCCGGCCGATTCCAAGTGCCACGACCGGCAGCAGAATACCAAGCAGCAGGAAAACAACAACAATTAAGTAGTTATTCAAATAGACGTTGAGTGATTCCATCCCTTTCCCCCGTTATGTGAAAGTTGGTGAAACTTTTCTAATATTCAAAATGTAACCGCTAACATTATAACACTGTTGCCCAAAACGTGTCGATAAGGGATATTTTCATAAGAGCATATCCAGTTTCATCCTCTTTTGTAGCATTGCTGTAAGCTGCTCATTTATGGCCTTCAGGATGTTATACTAGCTCATGAATAAAAGACGCGAGGTGACAGAATGCCAGAATCATATCAGCATGACTTTGAAACAGATTACGGCAAAAATCTGCCTGTGTTTGAATCAGAAGAAGCGGCTAAAATCTATTTTTATGAACAGCGGAAAGAGAACTTGTCTCTTTTAGAAGATATATATGCAGAACTTGGCTTACCATTAACCTTTTCTCCAAAAAGTTTGATTGAACTTGAAGAAGTCTACTTTTCTTTTTTTAAAGAAAATAAATTCCGTGATTTTCAACTAACGGTTGCCGATCTTGAGGAATGCATGAGCATTTACTTTGGTGAGGTGGCAGTGATACATCTTGATCATGCTGCATGGGCTGTGAAGGAATACTCGTTCACAGAGAATGCGTATGTGTCAGGAATCCAGTGCGGGCGCACCGTCACGTACTTTTCAAATCTGTTTGAGAATCATTTTATGTCTGCGAAAGATGCGTCTGAGCAGAAGATATATGAGATGTATCAAAAATATGAGCGAAAAAGCAAAAAGCTGGGACCAAACTGAGTGTTTGGTTCTTTTTTGTGCGCGGGATTGTTAGACCCGGTTTTTGGATCGTTAGAATGCTGATTTGGATTGTTAGAGCACGAGTTTGGATTGTTAGGCGCTCAAATAGGCTCTCTATCAGCACTATTTTTTCAAAAAAGGAGCAAATCCGGCCGGAATAACGATTTCCGGCCGGATTCTTTTAGCATTCGACGGCCACTCTGCGCTTTTCTGCATTGGACTTGATCGCCGCTTCATTAACTGCGGTCAGGAACAGGGCATCCTCATTCGTAATGAATGGCGCTGCATCAGACAGGATCGAATCCGCCCATTGCTCCATTGGAATCGGCAATTCTTCAGGCAGATTCTCCACAATGCGGACGCCTTCTGCATTCCGAAGCTCAATTTTCCCGTCCTGAATCAGGAGACATCCTTCTGTTCCGTAAAGTTCCAGGGAAAACGGACTGCCAAATGAAACGAACGATGTTTCCAGGACGGCTGTGGCACCGTTCTCATACGTGACAAGCACCGAGGCCTGGTCCTCCACTTCCTTGCCGTATACATAATCAAAATGCGCGGAAACTTCTTTCGGTTTTCCCGCAAGCCGGTTCATTAAATAGATAGGATGTGCACCAAGGTCGATCAGCGCACCGCCGCCGCATTGCTCGGCGTTGTAGAAGTGTTCAGGCAGCCATCCCTGCGGATTTTCTGCTGTTGGAACCGATCCGTTATGGGCTACACGGCATCTCGCGTTTTTCACTTCTCCGAGCAGGCCTTCCTTTACCGCTTTTTCAGCATAAAGGTAATAGTCCGTGCTCAGTCTTGGCATAGAAACAACCAGGGAAACTCCTGCTTCCTCTACCGCCTTGAAAATTTCTTTGCAGTCTGCTGCTGTCAGTGCAAGCACTTTTTCTGTGAAAATGTGCTTACCGTGTTCTGCTGCCTTCACAATGACTTCCTTATGCATATTTGTCGGAGTGTCTACCACGACTCCCTTAATTTCCTGGTTCCCGAGAACTGCCTCGAGGCTCGCCTCAAACGGCACTCCAAGTTCATTTGCCCACTTCACTCCGCGCTCTTTGTCTTCATCCCAGACCATCGCAATTTCCACTTTCGAACTGTTATGTATATCCCGTGCATAATCAACGGCATGCACGTGCCACTTGCTCAGCATCGCTGCTTTTATCATGTCTGTTCCCTCCTAAACGTTGTCCCTATACTATTTCCGTTTCGCACCGCTGATTTCCTTTTCCTTATTTGGATAAAATGAAAAGAAAAGCGCACAAAAAGGTTTCCCGTCTGGATAAAAGAGGGAATATCCCTGTATGACTTCTAGGAGGAAAATGAATGAAACTGCATAATGGTTCACTTTATTGGCCAAAAACGATCAGCAGTACACAAAAATATCCCGAGCTCCGCGAATCCCTTACATGCGATGTTCTCATTGTTGGCGGGGGGATGTCCGGCGCCTTGTGCGCCCACACTCTTTCTGCCTATAATCTGAAAACCGTGCTCGTTGAAAAAAGAATTGTGGGAAGCGGAAGTTCGTCTGCCAACACCGGGCTGCTTCAATTTTCAAATGACAAAATGCTGCATGAATTTATAAAGGAAATCGGCAAGGATCAGGCCGTGCGTTTTTATAAGATGTGCTTAAAAGCGGTGGACGAGCTTGAGAAAACGGCAAGGAGCCTGTCTAAGCCGGTCGAATTTAACAGACGGAAAAGCCTGTATTATGCGAGCGACTCAGGAGATGTGTCAAAGCTGAAAAAAGAGTTCAAGGCGCTTTCCAAGCATGGGTTTCCAGTCTCTTTTTTAGAAGAAGATGAGATTGAAGAACGGTTTGGTTTTAAAAAGCCTGCTGCGCTTCTGACTGGCGGGGATGCAGAGGTAAATCCATACAAATTTGCTCAGACCCTGCTCGAAGATGCCCATACCCGCGGCGTGCAAATTTATGAGAACACGGCTGTTGAAGAGGGTGACCGCGAGGGAGAGTATGTCGTTATGCACACTCCGCACGGAACCATCCGGGCAAAGAATGTCGTTTACTCAACCGGGTATGAAACGATACCATTTGCCAAAAAGCTGGGTGCGGATGTAAACAGAACATATGCGATTGCCACAACACCTGTTGCCTCTTTAGAAAAGTGGGAGGATAAAAGCTTAATCTGGGAGACGAAACGGCCCTACTTTTATATGAGGACAACGGTCGACGGAAGAATCGTTGCCGGCGGACTTGATGAAGACAAGATGGAAGCTCCGAGCAATGATGACATCATCCGCGAGCGCGGCCGGCGCCTGCTAGATAAAATCAAGGAGCATTATCCTTCATATGACATGGAGGTCGACTCCGCCTGGGGAGCAAGCTTCGGCGAATCAGATGATGGCCTTCCCTTCATCGGACAGCATCCGAAAAAAGACAATATCTACTATTGTCTAGGGTTCGGCGGCAACGGCACGGTCTATTCGATGCTTGGAGCAGAAATCATCAAAGATCTGATTTTATACCAGTCCCATCCGGATGCAGACATTGTCCGGCTGGACAGATAGGGAAAGCTGCGGCTTTCCTTTTTTGTGTTTTTCTGCAGCAAAAAACCGGCACAAGGCCGGCTTTTCCATCATTTTTGCTTTTCATCATAATATTGAACGGGATACATGGAGCCTTCTGAGACCATTGTGTTGTCATCGATGTCTTCCGGATCCGGATGTCCCGCTTTTTCAACAGGGAATGAATCTGTGTTTTTGCGCGAGAAATAAGGAATTTTATTTTTCGTGCTTTGTACAAATTCCGTTACCTTTTCACGGTTTGCTTTGTCCTTCAGTAAATAGGATGTGACGCCGACTCCGACTGTCGAGATCGCAATGCCTGAAATTAATGCTTTTTGTCTCATGCTTGATGCTCCTTCCGTTTTGCATATTTTTAAGTGTTTCTTACTTTTACCCGCTTATCAAATTGCAAAACATGGGGGCTTACGATTTCAGGATCGATTCGGCACTTAAAGCCGTTTCGTTCATAAGGTCTGCGATTTTTTTATTATCATCACTGAGGGTTTCAATCGTCGCACTCATCTCCTGCATGCTGGCGGAGGCCTGCTCAATGATCGCCGCAAGTTCATTGGTTGAACGCTCGACATTTGCCGTGTTTGTCTCTACGTCACCAGAGATAGCTTCAAAGCCTGTGAAGCTTTCTGTCATATTGGCCAATTTCTCTTTCAGCTGCTGGAAATTCTCGTGGACTTCCCGGGTTGCCTCGAGGCTTGTCAGCAGGTTGGCGCTGCTTGCCGCCATTTTTTCTTCTGCTTCCCCGCTCGTTTGATTCACCTGTTTCAGATTTTCCGTGATTTTTTTATTGGCATCATTCGTTAATTCGGCAAGCTTGCGGATTTCCTGGGCAACGACCGAAAATCCTTTGCCGGCCTCTCCCGCTCTTGCCGCTTCGATTGATGCATTTAATGCCAGAAGATTTGTCTGTTCAGTAATCTGGCGGATTGTGTTTGTGAACTGATTGGTTTCTTCAATCTTCAGGTTCAGGTTTTTAAACGTCGTATTTAAAGCCGTCACGATTTGATTCAGTTCATTCATTTCTGTCATCAGCCTGCTCACTTTTTCACCGCTCCTGTCCGCAATGCGGCTGGCCTGTCTGGAGTCTTCGTTCAACAGGGAAGAAATCTCGTTCAGCTCGTTCATGGAAAGCATGTTGTTGTGGGCACTTTCCGCAATTTCACTGATTTGCTCGCTCTGGATCTGGCTGCCGGCAGAAACTTCATTAATGGCAATCGTCATTTCTGCCTGGGCGCGTGTATTCATCTGCACTCTCTCGTTCGCTTTGGACACACTGTCAGCAATCCGGGAAGCGGCCTGTTCAAGCTTATGTCTCTGTTCTTCTTTTCGGCCTGCTTCAGCTTCGGCATCCGCTATGAACTGCTGCAGGACCTTGAACTGTTTTTTATTCAGATGGATGAGCACGCCAAGCAGGACCCCTGTTAAAAGATAGGCAAGAACAATGGCGCCCATGCTGCCTGAAATGATTTCCTGTTCTGCAGAGGGCACCGATGCATTGACAAAAAGGGTCACTAGGCCAAGGCCAAATCCAGTTGCAAAAACTGTAGAGTAGTAAGGCACCGCTGAAAAAACGGCCTGAAAAAAGAGGACTGTAATAAGTGCAAGATTCGCGCCGGTTATAAAGACTGAGGCGCATGCAAGAAGATAAATCATCACAACAGTGAAGTACGGGAACAGCCTGTCCCTTTTCAAATAACGGAACAAAACATAAAAACCGATCAGTAGCACACAGTCAGCTGAATAGATCGGTACCTGCTCCATCTGCCCCGTGACCAGGACGTAAATCAGTGCAAATAAAGATGACGCTCCAAACGTAAACAGCATCAGCTTGTTTTTGCTCAATAAATCATCGTGTTTTACCTTTTCAATCGCTGTCATACATGTTCTCCCCTGTGTTCAAGTTGGTTTACTTACTATATCGACAGCGCTTACAGATTTTTTATATAACGAAAAAAAGAACTCCAAATGAAACTGGAGTTCCTTATCTTATTCCATTAAAGCCCATTTAACTGAAAAACTAATTTGATCTAACTGACAACATTTTTTTAAGTATTCTAATTTGACCTCTATGGTTAATTTCATCTTCAAAGACATGAAACCAGATAAAATAATGATTAGATGGATGGTTATCCCATAATCTATTTTCATACAGCCATTGATCATTTAATTTCGCAAATTCCCTTAGAGTTCTTTTTCGTACTTCTTCAAGTTTTGTAATGTAAAAATCTAAGGCGTTACCTCTAATATTTTGCCTCCCTTTTTCACCAAGATTATATGGGTCTCCCCATTCAGCCATCTCTTTTTGATTCGGGGTTCTACCATCAAAAATCTCGATTTGAAATCCCTTTTCAATTGCAGCAATATGTAATAACAATGCTCCTATGCTATTAGAATCCTTGTTTGGCAAAAAGTCTAACTCTTCAACAGTTAAACCATTTACAGCCTCTAAAGTTGTTTTTCTAGCATATTCCATCTGTGAAACCAAATGACCTATTTGATGTGTAAAACCTTGTAACTCAGTAATCTTATAATCCACTAAAAAAGCACCCACTTTTCTTTTTAATACAGATATAACTAGACTGCACAATTCCTTAATTTGAAAAGGCAATTACACTGTGCTGCAGAAACGAATTTTATATTTCTAGTCTATTTTCTAATATAGTTTTGACCCTATTACTTTCTTCATGCTTATTTATGTATTCAAAAAAACCAATTCGATTTCCCCAAGGGTCATTAAATGTAGACCATCTAACGGGGACTTCTTCTCTAGAAAATATTTCAAAAGAATCGACATTTAATTTTTTGCTCATTCTACTTTTTTCGTTTTCAATTGACAATACTCCAAAACGAATTGGTCCACTCCCTTCGGTCGTTGTGCCTTCAGAAACCTGAAGCCAGCACCCGGGAATAATCTCCCATTCCGCAAATCCTTCATGTGGTATAAAATCAGGGTCTTTATTTAATAAAACTTTGTACCACTTTAACCCTTCGGTAAAATCAGATACACGGACTTGATAAGTCACTTCAAAAATCAATGTATATTCCCTCCTTAATTGAAGAATTAAAACTATTCCTTGTTTAACATTCCTGCCCTCTAATTAAATAACTTATATTTCCATTTTAGCATAATCATAATATCCTGCTTTAATGATATAAATGAAAAAGCACACCATTATAACCGTTAAATGGTGTGCGGATTATTTTGCGCTTCACTGTCTTTCACCTTTGAGCCGTCCCTGTTACTCATTCAGCGCTTCTTTTTATTCCTGCTATAGATATCAAACCAAACCGCAAGAACCAGAATACTTCCTTTTACAATCAGCTGCCAGTACGCATCAATGTTCATGATGCTCATGCCGTTATCCAGGCTCGCCATTACGAGTGCTCCAATGATCGCTCCCGGGATGGTTCCGATTCCGCCCATCAAGCTTGTGCCCCCGATAACGCAGGCTGCGATTGCATCGAGCTCATACATGTTTCCTGCTCCAACGGTTGCCGCGTTAACACGAGCCGTCAGGACAAGACCTGCGATGGCTGCAAGTGTATTTCCAAGAACAAAAACGAGGAGAATTCTGCGCTTTATGTTAATGCCTGAGAGCACAGCGGCTTCGGGATTGCCCCCAATGGCATACACCTGTCTGCCGAATACCGTCTTTTTGGCGATAAAGTGAAAAAGAACAGCGAGTATGATGACCGTGATAAATGGCACCGGAATTCCCTGGTACTGATTCATCAAGTAAATGAACGTAAAAATCAGAAGTCCGAGGCCCACTGAAGCAATCAGCGTCCAGTTCATGGAAAGAACATCAAATCCATACTTGATGCGCGCGTTTCTTTGTCTGATCAAAAAGTACACGGCAAGGATAAACGCAATAGCTCCCATGATAAGACCTGCAGCAGGCGTCACATATCCCTGTCCGATGATTTTGAGGCTGGGTGAAAGCGGAGCTACCGTCATGCTTCCGGTTATACCGGTCAGTATTCCCCGGAAAATAAGCATCCCTCCGAGTGTGACGATAAAGGCAGGTACGGCCCTGTATGCAATCCACCAGCCCTGCCATAGACCAATCAGCGCACCCAATACCACTGTTGCAATAATAACGGGTATCGTATCCCAGCCAAGCCAGACGTTCAGGATCGCTGCTACGCCTCCCGTCAGTCCGACAAGCGAGCCGACTGAGAGGTCAATCTGTCCGGACACGATGATCAGGACCATTCCTATTGCAAGGATCGACGTTACGGACATCTGCAAAAAGAGATTGGATAAGTTCCGCGGGGTAAGAAAGGTATCATTTAAGACGGAAAATAAAATCCAGATGATGAGAAGGGCGCCAATCATGGAGTAAGCGCGGATATCGATTGTAAACAAATTGATTTTCTTTTCTTTTACTGCTGGCTGTTTCACGGTTTCGGGATTTGTGCTCATCCTGCAAGTCCTCCTGTCGCTGCTCTCATAATGTTTTCCTGGGTGGCATTTTCTGCATGGAATTCACCTGTGAATTTCCCTTCTGACATCACCAGAATTCTGTTGCTCATGCCAAGTACTTCAGGCAGCTCAGACGAAATCATGATGATGGCCACTCCCTCGTTTACGAGCTCATTCATAATGTGATAGATTTCAAGCTTCGCTCCAACGTCAATTCCCCTCGTCGGTTCATCAAGGATCAAAATTTTAGGTTTCGTCATCAGCCATTTTCCAATGACAACCTTCTGCTGGTTCCCCCCGCTCAGTGTGCCGGTGACTGTTTCAACAGATGGCGCTTTTATTCTCAGCTGTTTTAAATACTGGTTCCCGCTGCGGATTTCTTCATTCCGGTTGATGACGCCGAGGGATGAGACGCGCCTCAGGCTCGGAAGCGTCACGTTGTTCTGGATATCCATGTTCAGGACAAGTCCGAATTTTTTCCGGTCCTCCGATACGAGCGCAAGTCCGTTTTCGATTGCCTGCTTGACGGATTTGTTATTCGCACTCTTCCCGTCGATCTCCACACTGCCTTCTGAATAGCCCGCGTAAGCGCCGAACAAGCTCATCACAAGCTCCGTTCTTCCTGAACCCATCAGCCCTGCAATCCCAAGGATTTCTCCTTTTTTCACTTGGAATGAGACGGAATCAATGACTTTTTTCCCTGGCATATCAGGATGATAAACCGTGTAGTCCTCAACCTTCAGAATGGTCTCTTTCGGGTTTGCGGCCATACGGGGATAGCGGTCTTTGATTTCGCGTCCCACCATGTATGCGATGACTTTGTCTTCCGTGAGATCGGCCGTTTTTTGGGAAGTGACCGTTTTTCCGTCGCGGAGAACCGTGATCGTATCGGCAATATCAAACACTTCTCCGAGCTTGTGGGAGATGTAGATGCAGGTGACGCCCCGCTCCCTGAATTCTTTTAGGATCGCAAGCAGAATTTTGACTTCCTGTTCAGTCAGTGCAGCAGTCGGTTCATCTAAAATCAGGATCTTGGCCTTTTTTGAAAGAGCCTTTGCAATTTCGACAAGCTGCTGCTGGCCGATGCCGAGTGTTCCGGTAATTGTATCGGGGCTTACGCCTTTCAGACCGACCTCAGCAAGCCATTTCTCGCACATCTGAATCATCTTATTTTGATCGATAATGCCGAAGGTTGCGGGCTCATTGCCGAGAATGAGATTTTCTGCCACCGTCATTTGCCGGACAAGAGCGAGCTCCTGATAAATGATGGAGATGCCCGCTTTTTCTGCATCCTTAATCGTTTTAAAAGACTGCACTTCTCCGTCCAGCGTTATCTCGCCTGAGTAAGAGCCTGAAGGATACAGCCCGCTCAGCACCTTCATAAGCGTGGATTTTCCGGCACCGTTCTCTCCGCAGAGCGCATGGATTTCGCCTTTTTCCACTTGAAACGTGACGTCATCAAGAGCCTTCACGCCTGGAAATTCTTTCGTAATACTCGTCATTTCAAGAACAGATGACACGACTTCCCCCTCCAATTCATTAAAATGTCTAGAAAAAAATGCGGAATTATCGAGAATTCCGCATTTTTCAATGTATGGTACAGCTTTAAAGGTTTCACGCTTGCGTTGGGTATGCAGAGGATCGGCACTCGCCTGAGTGTTACCACTTTTGCATACCCAACGACTGGATTTGTGGCGGCACTTGCCTGAATGGTGCCACTTTCACATACCACCAGAAACGATTTGTGGCGGCACTCGCCTTAGTGATGCCACTTTTGCATACTTACAGACACGATTTGTGGCGGCACTTGCCTGAGTGATGCCACTTTTGCATACTCACAGACTTGATTTGTGGCGGCACTTGCCTGAGTGGTGCCACTTTTGTATACTCACAGACACGATTTGTGGCGGCACTTGCCTGAGTGGTGCCACTTTCACATACCACCAGACAAGATTTGTGGCGGCACTTGCCTGAGTGATGCCACTTTTGCATACCGACAGACACAATTTGTGGCGGCACTCGCCTGAGTGGTGCCACTTTCACATACCACCAGACCTGATTTGTGGCGGCACTTGCCTGAGTGGTGCCACTTTCACATACCACCAGACACGATTTGTGGCGGCACTTGCCTGAGTGATGCCACTTTTGGACACCCACAGACACGATTTGTGGCGGCACTCGCCGGAGTGGTGCCACTTTTGCATACCCAACGACTGGATTTGTGGCGGCACTCGCCGGAGTGATGTCACTTTTGCTTACCCACCGATTGGATTTGTGGCTGCGCCCTGGTCTTTCTTGTGCCCCAGCCCTTTACTTGTACACATCCTCTTTCTTATGAAACCCGTCTTTAATGATGGTGTCATCGATGTTGTCTTTGTTTACCGGTACCGGGTCAAGCAGAAGTGATGGGACATCGATTTTTCCATTGTTCACTTTACCGTTTGTTTCAACCTCTTCGCCATTGGCCATTTTCACTGCAAGGTCAGCAACGGTTTCTGCAATCAGGTTGATTGGCTTGTAAACCGTCATCGTCTGTGTGCCTTCTACGATCCGCTGTGCAGCCGCAAGCTCGGCATCCTGTCCTGAAACTGGAATCTTTCCTGCAAGACCTTGTGCAGCAAGAGCCTGAATCACACCGCCTGCCGTACCGTCATTTGCTGCTACAACAGCATCGACTTTGTTGTTGTTCGCTGTAAGAGCATTTTCCATATTGGCAAGGGCATTTGCCGGATCCCACTCTTCTGTCCACTGGTCATAGACGACTTTAATGTCGCCGCTGTCAATTAGAGGCTGCAGGACGTTCATTTGCCCCTTTTTGAAAAGATGGGCATTGTTGTCTGTATCCGCGCCTTCAATCAGTACATAGTTCCCTTTGGGAACTAGCTCAGTGATGGCTGTTGCCTGCATTTCTCCTACACGCTCATTGTCAAAGGATACATAGAGATCAACATCCGAATTTTTAATCAGACGGTCATATGAGATGACTTTCACATCTTCCTGGTGAGCCATTTCTACGATGGACGCGGCAACCTCAGCGTTATGAGGCACCACTACCAGAATGTCTACACCCTGGCTGATCAGGTTTTCAGCCTGTGCAATTTGTTTCGCATCGTCCCCGTTTGCTGATTGAACATTTACTTTTGCGCCAAGCTCCTCAGCTTTTGCCACAAATAGATCACGGTCGCGCTGCCAGCGTTCTTCTTCAAGCGTGTCCATTGAGAATCCGATGACAAGCTCATCATCCTTGCCCGCCTTTTCGCCGTCGCCTTTGGTTGGCTCTGAGCCGGAGCTGACACAAGCAGTAAGACCAAACACAAACATCATCAGCATTAGTAGCATTAACCCTTTCTTCATTTCCCCATTCCCCCTTGGAATTTCAATCTTACAAGACTAACTTTATCACCTTTGTAAGCGGTTTATTTAATGTGATTTCTGTACTTTTTTAAGATATATAGCATTATTTTCAGAATGATAGTAACCGCTTTCTTTTCTCCTAAAAAAGACTGTACCTCCAATTGTTTATTAGCGGTACAGTCTTTGCCGGTCAATGAGAATGAGCCTCTTCTTTTTCCTCATAAACATATGGCTGTGAAGGAGGATCTATTTTTGAGATTTCTTTAATTTGCAGATAGGGAATCTCAGTGGATGAATACACAGTAGTCTGCAGCTCTCCCGAGACACTGACCCACTGACGGTCGTTAAAATCCGCTGCATTTTCTGTCGCGGAAAAAAGACCGTATAACCCGTCATGTTCATCTTTGCAGCACGGATCACCGCTTCTTGCAACGACAAACTGTGTCTGTTTAAAATCCTTTTCCCGGTGGACAAATCCAGTCAGTTCAATCTGTTTCCCCTCAAATTCTTTCGGAAAACGGTCCAGAACATCCAGGACGGAGGTGTAATTTTCATTTGTAAGAATGATTGTATCCATCTTCAGTAGTTCATTTTTTTGATTCTGGTAATAATCATCCGGCTTCTCTTCTGCATGATGATCACCTTCAAGCTCAGGCTTATACTTTTCATCCAGCTCTTCCATATAGCTGTCCGGGTCTTCTAAATACTCTTTCGCATTTGCGAAAGGCTCTTCTGTTTTCTGTGCAGCTTCTTGCTTTTCCGGCTCTGCTTTTTCCGGCTGCATGCTCATTCCAAAAATTAAAACAATACTTCCTATTATGACAAGACCGATAGCGGCCATTAAGAAATTTTTCACTTGATTAACTCCCACTCCATTTATAAGAATTGCTCTTTACAGTGTAACAAAAAAGAAAGGAGTTTCGTTAAGAAGAAACTCCCAATCACTTATCTTTTTGTCCGATAGAGACCAGCGAATCCTTATACTGACTGGGAGATTTTTTGCATACTTTTTTAAATACTCTGCTGAAGTAGTTCGGGTCGTTATAGCCGACCTCAAAAGCAATTTCCTTTAAGCTGCGGGAGCCTTTTTCCATCAGCTTTTTTGCTTTTTCAATCCGGCATTTTGTCAAATAATCGATATAGCTGATGCCGAGTTCTTCTTTGAAAATCTTGCTCACGTACTGCGGAGATAGGTTAAATTCCTTTGCCATTGCCTCAAGCGACAAATCGGTGTGGCAGTTTTTCCTGATATGCTGCTTCATGCGGTTCGGGATATCCTCCTGAAGATTTTCAGTCACCCGCTTGTATTGGCTCATGACATCTTCCAGGATAAAATTCACTTCTGTTTTCATTTGCAAATAAGAGGCTGCGCTGAATGAAAAGACTGGCTTTCTGATCACAAAGCCCATTTCATCCAAGTAGCGAATCATTAATGTCATCGTGTCATAGACTTTTTGCTCTGCTTCAGCAAGGGGGTGCTGAAATTTCTCAAAATAAGCGGTCATTGCCTGAAAATGACTGCGCACTCCTTCCCACTCCCCGATCCGTAATTCCTCGAGAATCAGCTCTTCAATGTGGTGCATGTCTCTGTCTTTGATTCTTTCGTTGGAAATGATATCGCTGTAAAAGCTGTATCTTGCTTTAGAACCTGCTGATATAGAGGCACGGAGCGCTTCGTAGTACGACTGTCTGATTTGCTCGAGCGCAGGGTAGGCCTTGCCGATTCCAATCGCTGCTGATGCAGAAAATACACCGCTTAGGTTATGCAGGATTTTTTGCACGAGCGATACCGCGTTCCGGCGGTACTGGTGAATCTCTCCTTCTGCAAACACAATAATCGGCACCTGCAGGCCGGACATCGGCCCTACCCAGCCTTTTGTATGCAGCTGAATGGTCCGTTTCAGCTCTCCGTACATTTGCTCGAGCCGTCCGGTGAGCGTATCCTGGGAAAAGTGAATGAGGATCACATAGGATGGCTGCTTCTGATCAACATTCAATAGGCCCATGCATTCATGGAGATGAACGTCGTGAACATGGTCAAATAAAAGCTGTGTGACGAGGTCCGCCTCTACGATCGGTATCATTTTCTGCATGCGTTCTTCTGTTTGCTGCTTTCGTTCGGATTCGAGCCTGTCTTTTTTAATATCATCAATGACCTTTTGAATGGTAGAGAGAATGACCTCCCGCTTGCTCGGCTTCAGCAGATAATCCTTTACCCCGAGCCGCAGCGCCTGCTGGGCATAGTCAAACGTATCGTAGGACGATACAATCAGGATTTTAGCGTCCGGCACGATTTTCTGGATTTCCTTGATGGCTTCAAGACCATTGATGCCGGGCATTTTTATATCCATGAGCAGAATGTCAGGCTTATGCTCTGCCGCAAGTTCAATCGCTCTCCTGCCGTTTTCCGCCATCCCGACAATTTGAATGTCTCTGAATTCTGTTTCAATGATTTTCTTTAACGCAATTCTTTCAATCTCTTCATCTTCCGTGATTAAGAGCTTCATCTCTTTCACTCCTCTGAAGGAAATTTGACGGCGATGACAGTGCCCTCAGCAGACGACTGAATGTTCATCACATCCCGTTTATTTGTAAAAAGGCGCAGTCTCTGTACAACGTTTCTCAGGCCGATTCCGGTTGATTTGCTTTGAATGATCCCTGTCTGCTGCTCCGACAGCACCTGCTCCTTCACGGAATCCGTCATCCCAAGGCCATGGTCTTCCACGGAAACAACAACCTCTCCGTCCTCTCTAAACACCTTTATTCCAATGTATCCGCCTTCCTCAAAAGGCTCCACACCGTATTTAAACGCGTTCTCAACAATCGGCTGCAGAAAAAACGGCGGAACTTCATAGTCCAGGCAGGCTTCTTCAATTGTAAAATCATAGGAAATCCGTGATGAGAACCGCGCTTTTAAAATCGTCAAGTATTCCTTTACAAGTTCAAGCTCATCCTTGAGCGATACATTTTCATCAACACTTCGGAGGTTATACCTCAGAAGGTTTGCGACTGTCGATATTAAGTCGCTGGTCTCTAGGGCATTCTCCAAATAGGCTTTTTTCGACAGGGTATTCAGCGTATTGAACAGGAAATGCGGATTGATCTGATTGTGCAGCCTCTTTAACTCACTTTCTTTTAAAAGCAGCTGATACTCTTTGATTTCTTTTTCAAGCTTGGCTTTCTCCTGAATTTCGGCAACCAGCTCTTTGATGTTTTCACGCATTCTGTCAAACGTCTTGGCCAAAAACGATATTTCATCGTTGCTTTTAACCCTGATCGGATGATCAAAGTTCCCCGCCGCCACCTCTTTTGCCCCTTGAGTTAAAAGATAGATCGAGCGGGTGATGCCTTTTGAGAACCAGTACGAAAATCCAATCGAAATGATCAGAACGATCCCGAGAATCCAGAGGCCGAGAGACCGGAGCCTGCTTGTGACTTCAATCATCGATTCATAAAATTGCTTCTGATTCGTCAGTTCTTTTTTAAACAGCAGCAGCGTCGTTTCATCGATGAATTTGGAAATCTGCAGCGCTTCATCGTAGGCAGCCTGCGAGTTCTGGCGCTTATCGAGCTTATGCATCATCATCGTTAAATCCATCGCCTCAATCTGGCTGTCTAGCATGAAAATATAATCTGTTAAAGCAATCGCATTCGCCTGGTTTTTAAGCTGATCCAGCTTTTTTTTAGAGTCGTTCAGTCTTTTGCGGTGCATCTCATAGCTTGCCTGATTGGCAGGAGAAGGTGTGCTGACATACTGGCTGAGCTTTGCAAGCGCGGTCTGGCTAGTCGTCGAGACATGATTTAACAGCAAATACCGTTCAAGAATATTGTTGTACTCATAAATAGATTTCTGGTTAATATAGCTGATGGCTGTCCAGAAGGCGCCCATGATCATGATAATGATGAGCGACATCGTGAGGATTTTTCTCTGAATTCTCGTCACGGTCTGCTTCCCTCCGTCATGACCCCTGTTTTGGTGTAAGTCGTGACGGGCAGAGGCAGGTCCTTCTTTTCAAGCCATTTCACCATGGTTTCGACGCCTTTTTCACCCATTAAGGCATGACTGTGGCTGATTGTGCCTTCAATCTTTCCGCTCCGCAAAAGATTCATCGTTTCCTGGGTATTATCAAATGTATAGACCTTAAACCCCGAAAGGGCCGATCTCGCTTCAATTGTCCGGACGATGATGTCCCCGTCATCCACTCCCGTCCCTATCAGCACCTTCATGGACGGGTACTGATTGAGGAGCTCATTGGTCTGGTCCTCTGCATGCTGCTTATTGGTCTCAGCCAGTTTAATAGAGGATCCCTTAAGGCTGTCCATCAGCCCTTTCATTCTTTCGTTTTCAATAGATGTCACCATGTTCCCTTTGATGATGCCGATGGTTTCATTGACTGAAAGTGTCTTTTTTAAGTAGTTTCCAAGCTCGAGGCCGGTCTCATAGTGATTGGATCCGATGTAGGATTTCCGGAGACTGTCAGGCAGGTCAGCCATGATTGTCACCACCGGAATCCCCTGTACCGTGGCCTTTTGGATCGTCTCTTTAAAAGAAGCATCGTCAATGCCGAGCAGCAAGATGCCGTCAACCTTGGAGGAGATGGCCATATTCATCGCTTTTTGCAGCTCTTCGTTATCAGGCAGATTGGTCCCTTTAATGTCGAGGCTGACCTTAGCCTGAACGGCGGCCGATTCTACCCCTGTGATCACCTGATTCCAGTAGGCATCGCCAAGAAAGGGAGAGATCAGCACCAGCCGGTACCGGTACTCCTCCGCTTCAGCCTGCGCAGAAAACGATTGACTCGATTGATAGATTTGAAATAGCTGATAGATTGGAAAAAGAGAAAGAAGAATAAAAGCAAATAGAACCAGTTTTATACGACGTTTCATGAAATCACCATATTTATAGGACTTTTCATTCATTATAAGGGATTGGCCGGTATTGTAAACGCTTTTATTTTTAGCGTTGTGATCATATTTGGGGCTGCTGCTTTGGGAAACAGTCCAATTTTGAACGGGTACGGTCCAAAACAGGCTGCTAACAATCCAAACCAGTTGTTTAACAAGCCAAAACTGCCATCTAACAAGCCAAACTTATGCCCTAACAAGCCAGCGAGGAAACTAGTGGGGAATCCTTTCAAATTCAGCCCAAAACAAAAACCCCCGGGAATCCCGAGGGTTATATGTCAAATCTTATTCTGTGATACGTTAATACGATTCATTGCCCGGCGCAGTGCAAGCTCGGCGCGCTTGAAATCGATGTCGTCTTTGTTTGTGTTCAGACGTTCTTCAGCGCGGTCCTTTGCTGCTTGTGCACGAGTTAGATCAATATCTTCTACAGTCTCGGCAGCCTGTGCCAAGATTGTGACTTTGTCAGGCCGTACTTCTAAAAAGCCGCCGCTAACAGCCACGAGTTCCGTGGATTTTCCTGTTTTCAACCGGACTGCTCCGATTTGAAGAGGAGCTACCAGCGGAATATGACCTGGCAAGATTCCAAGCTCACCGCTTTGAGCTTTTACACTTACCATTTCGACGTCTGCATCGTAAACTGGGCCATCGGGAGTAACGACATTGACTTGTACTGTCTTCATACTCTATACCCTCCTGCGTCCCAAAATTAGACTTCTACACCCATGCTCTTCGCACTTTCGATTACATCTTCAATGCGTCCTACGAGACGGAATGCATCTTCAGGAAGATGGTCGTATTTGCCTTCAAGGATTTCCTTGAAGCCTTTAACTGTTTCTTTAACAGGAACGTAAGAACCTGCTTGACCAGTAAACTGCTCAGCAACGTGGAAGTTTTGGGATAAGAAGAATTGAACTCGGCGTGCACGGTGCACGACTAATTTATCTTCATCAGAAAGCTCATCCATACCAAGGATGGCAATGATATCCTGAAGTTCTTTGTAACGCTGCAGTGTTTGCTGTACTTGACGTGCAACCGCATAGTGCTCTTCTCCAACAATTTCAGGAGACAATGCGCGTGATGTCGAAGCAAGCGGATCCACCGCCGGGTAGATACCCATTTCAGATAGTTTACGCTCAAGGTTCGTTGTTGCATCCAAGTGAGCGAATGTTGTTGCAGGAGCCGGATCCGTATAGTCATCGGCAGGTACATAGATCGCCTGGATCGATGTAACAGAACCAACGTTAGTAGACGTGATACGCTCCTGAAGCTGACCCATTTCAGTTGCAAGTGTCGGCTGGTAACCTACCGCAGAAGGCATACGGCCAAGAAGGGCTGATACCTCTGAACCTGCTTGCGTGAAACGGAAGATGTTATCCATGAAGAAAAGAACGTCTTGTCCTTGGTCATCACGGAAGAATTCAGCCATTGTAAGACCTGTAAGTGCAACACGCATACGTGCGCCAGGCGGCTCATTCATCTGTCCGAATACCATGGCAGTCTTCTTGATAACACCAGAGTCTGTCATTTCATGGTAAAGGTCGTTTCCTTCACGAGTACGCTCACCTACGCCGGCGAATACAGAGATACCGCCATGCTCCTGAGCGATGTTGTTGATAAGCTCCTGGATAAGTACTGTTTTACCTACACCCGCACCACCGAAAAGACCGATTTTTCCGCCTTTGATGTATGGAGCAAGAAGGTCAACTACTTTAATTCCAGTTTCAAGAATTTCTACCTCAGTAGAAAGCTGATCGAATTTTGGTGCCTGTCTGTGGATTGGATCACGACGAGATTCAGCAGGAATTGCTGCATCCAAATCGATATTGTCTCCAAGTACGTTGAATACACGTCCAAGTGTAACGTCTCCAACAGGTACAGAGATTGCAGCACCTGTATCCAGTACTTCACTTCCGCGAACAAGGCCGTCTGTTGATGCCATCGCAACGGTACGAACTGTGTCGTCACCTAGGTGAAGGGCAACTTCCAATGTTAATTCTGACGCAGCTTCGCCTTCAGTGCGTCCTTGGAAAGTAACTTTAAGGGCGTTATAGATTTCAGGAAGCTGACCGCTTTGGAACTTTACGTCAACAACCGGACCCATAACTTGAGTAACGCGTCCTTTATTCATCGTTTTCCCTCCTAACTTGCTGTCTGAAAGCCCTTAATGGGCATAATTTCTATTCGAGTGCCGCAGCTCCGCCGACGATCTCCGTAATTTCCTGAGTGATCGCAGCCTGACGTGCACGGTTGTATGAAAGAGTAAGACTGTTGATAAGTTCTTTTGCATTGTCCGTCGCATTTTTCATTGCCGTCATACGGGCAGCATGCTCCGAAGCTTTGCTGTCTAAAAGTGCTCCGTAGATGAGACTTTCAGCATATTGTGGTAATAACACTTCTAAAATCTCTTCCTCAGAAGGTTCGAATTCATAAGATGTTTTCTTTGCTGATGTCACTTCAATGTCAGAAAGAGGAAGAAGCTTTTTCTCTGTTACGTCCTGCTGGATGACACTTACGAAATGGTTGTAGTACACATAGATTTCGTCAAATGTTCCATCATTGAACATATTTACAGTATTTGCTGCAAGATCTTTAATCTCGGCAAACGACGTGTCGTCTGCAATGCCTGTTACTTCAAGAGCGATTTGCACGCCTCGTTTCTTGAAGAATTCGCGTCCGATCTTACCCATAGCGATAACAGCATACTCATCTTTTGACGAATGGCGCTTTTGGATTGCCTGGTACACAGTACGAAGAACGTTACTGTTGAGAGCACCTGCAAGTCCGCGGTCAGACGTAATGACGAGGTAAGCCGTTTTCTTCACCGGACGGCTGACAAGCATTGGATGGGATACACCCGTGCTGCCAAGAGCGATGTTTGCAACCACCTCTTGAATCTTATCCATGTAAGGCACAAATGACTTCGCATTGTTTTCGGCACGGTTCAGCTTCGCTGCTGAAACCATCTCCATCGCCTTTGTAATCTGGCTCGTCTTCTTTGTTGAGGTGATTCTTGATTTAATGTCGCGTAATGATGCCAAAGGTTCTCACCACCTTTTTATAAAAATCAACCTGATTCATTTACGTGAAGATAAAGTATGAAGGCAAACCTTCATACTTTACCAAGTTTATTCAGAAATCGCGAATGTCTTTTTGAATGCCGTGATCGCAGCCTGGAAGTCGCTGTCTTCAGGAAGATTTCCAGTTGTGCGGATATGATCAAGCATCGCTTTATTGTTTTGCTCGAGGAATGAGAAGTACTCTTCTTCAAAGCGTTTGATATCTTCTACTGGAATGTCATCCAGGAATCCTTTAGTCAATGCATAAAGAATGGCAACCTGCTTCTCAACTGCAAGCGGTTTGTTCAAGCCCTGCTTTAGAACTTCAACAGTACGCGCACCGCGGTTAAGTTTAGCCTGAGTCGCTTTATCAAGGTCAGAACCGAATTGAGCGAATGCTTCAAGCTCACGGTATGAAGCAAGGTCAAGACGCAGTGTACCTGATACTTTTTTCATTGCTTTGATCTGAGCAGATCCTCCAACACGTGATACGGAAAGACCGGCGTTAACCGCTGGACGCACACCTGAGAAGAAAAGGTCAGACTGAAGGAAAATCTGTCCATCAGTGATGGAGATAACGTTTGTCGGGATGTATGCCGATACATCGCCCGCCTGTGTTTCAATGAATGGAAGAGCAGTCAGTGAACCTGCGCCTTTTGCATCACTGAGTTTTGCAGCACGCTCAAGAAGGCGTGAATGCAAGTAGAATACGTCACCAGGATATGCTTCACGACCTGGAGGACGGCGAAGGAGCAACGAAAGTTCACGGTATGCAGATGCCTGCTTAGTTAAGTCATCATACACAACAAGAACGTGCTTGCCGTTGTACATGAAATGCTCACCCATTGTTACACCTGCATAAGGAGCTAAGAATAATAGCGGTGCAGGCTGTGAAGCAGATGCCGTAACAACGATTGTGTAATCTAATGCGCCATTTTTACGCAGTGTTTCAACTACGCCGCGGACAGTCGATTCTTTTTGTCCAATTGCAACATAGATACAGATCATGTTTTCGTCTTTTTGGTTAAGGATTGTATCGATTGCTACAGATGTTTTACCAGTCTGGCGGTCACCGATGATAAGCTCACGCTGTCCGCGTCCGATTGGAATAAGAGCGTCAATCGCTTTAATTCCTGTTTGAAGCGGTTCATGAACAGATTTACGATCCATAACGCCTGGAGCAGGGCTCTCGATTGGGCGTGTATGTTTTGTTTCGATTGGACCAAGGCCGTCAACAGGCTGTCCCAGAGAGTTTACAACGCGTCCGATCAGTTCCTCACCTACAGGAACCTCCATGATGCGTCCAGTGCGGCGCACTTCGTCGCCTTCACGGATGTCTGCGTATGGTCCGAGGATGATGATACCCACGTTGTTTGACTCAAGGTTCTGAGCCATACCCATTACGCCGTTTGAAAATTCAACAAGCTCTCCAGCCATGACATTGTCGAGGCCATGAGCACGGGCGATACCGTCACCAATCTGGATAACTGTACCTACATCACTAACTTTGATATCAGACTGATAGCTTTCGATTTGCTTTTTAATCAGTGCACTAATTTCTTCTGCTTTGATGCTCATGAGTTTCACCCCTATCTACGATCTTTTTGCAACTAATTGTCGCTCTATACGTTCAAGCTTACCGCTTATACTTCCATCATAAATGCGATTGCCGATACGAAGCTTGACTCCGCCGATCAGATTCTGATCAATTACGTTTCTTAAACGAAGTGAAGTTTTGCCGATTTTTTTGGCAAACGTATCAGACAGCGCTGTTAATTCATCCTGATCAAGCAGCCTTACAGAGTAGACAATCGCATCCTCTGTGCCGCGCTCGTCATTTGCAAGTTTCACAAAATGCTCAGCAAGCTCAGGAATCACGCTGATTCGCTGACGCTCAATCAATAGAAGAACCGTACTTAAAACAGGTTGAGATAAAGAAGCGAACGCTTCACTCATCATGGATTTTTTCTTTTCTAGCAGCACTTTTGGATGTGTAAGCACGTTCAGTAATTCAGGATTCTCCGCTGTTACCTTCTGGATGACAAGCAGTTCCTCTTCAATCTGGTCAATCGTGCGGTTTTCCTTAGCGATTTGAAAAAGAGCCAATGCATAGCGAGCTGCAACTATTTCTTTACTCATCGACCTTCGCCTACCTCTTTGATATAATCGTGGATAAGCTTTTCTTGTTCTTTCTCATTCAATTCTTTTTCAATTACTTTCGTAGCAATTAAAATAGAAAGTGATGCAACTTGCTCACGGAGAGCTGTAATGGCCTGCTCTTTTTCCGTCGCAATTTCTTTAAGCGCAGATTGTTTGATGCGTTCTGCCTCTGAACGAGCTACCAGAATAATATCTTCCTTTTGCTTTTCACCAAGCTTCTTCGCACTCTCCACTAAACTTTGCGCTTCTGTTCTTGCCTGTTTTAAAAGTTCACGCTGTTCTTCAGCAAGCTTCTTTGCTTCCGCATGCTTTGCTTCAGACGCATTAATTTCACTTGCGATGTGCTCTTCACGCTGTTTCATGATGCCCATGACTGGTCCAAGAGCATATTTTCTCAGCAATGCGAGTAAGATTAAGAAGATAACCAGCTGGAATAAAATATCTCCAGTGTTTAATGTTAAACCTGCACCTGCTCCAACAACTAAGTTTGACGTTACCATTGCCCGGTTTCACTCCCTTCAAGTGTTCCATGATGGGTTACTATGAAAAAAAGCTCGAGATTGTACGTTTTGATTCTCGGCCGAATCTTTCCTGCATGAATATAAAAACATAAAGCAATGGCGAAGAAGGGTCAAACACGATCTTCGCCATTTATGTAGAGACAGGAGTCTCTTTATTAACTTCCAAGTACGATAAACGCGATAACTACTCCGATGATCGGAAGTGCCTCAACTAGTGCGATACCGATGAACATGATTGTTTGAAGCTTACCTTGAAGTTCAGGCTGACGAGCAACACCTTCTACTGTACGTGAAACGATAAGACCATTACCAATACCAGCACCAAGTGCCGCTAAGCCGATTGCAATTGCAGCTGCGATTAAATTCATTATTTAAATCCCCTCTCAAAATAGTAAAAGTTTTTTTAAACAGTTGTTACCTATTAATTAGTGGTCGCTGCTCACTTTGTGAGACATATAAACCATAGTTAACATGACAAAGATAAATGCTTGGATCGAACCTACAAAAATACTGAACGCCTGCCATACCATCATTGGAAGTGCGGCTGATACAGCGCCGAGCACGCCTGTTGTAGCAAGGCCAGCCAGAAGACCCAGAAGGATTTCACCAGCATAGATGTTACCGTAAAGACGAAGACCAAGCGTTAATGTGTTGGCAAACTCTTCAATGATCTTGATCGGGAAAAGAAACGCCATCGGACGGAAGAAATCCTTCCCATATTCAGATGTTCCTTTCATTTTCACACCGTAGTAGTGTGTAAGAGCCACGATCATGACTGCAAGAGTAAGTGTAATCGTCGGATCTGCTGTCGGTGATTTCCACCATAGCTCGTGGTTAACTGCAATTGAGAACGGCAGTCCCAGCATATTTGAGACAAATATGTACATTAACAGGGTAACGCCGAGCGTGAGAAATCGTCCGCCGGTATGCCAGTCCATTGAACTGTTGATGATTCCTTTAACGAAATCGACCACCCATTCAAAGAAGTTCTGCATGCCTGTCGGCTTCATCGCCATTCTGCGTGTTGACATTACCGCAATCAGAAATACGATAACACTGGCAACAGTGATCATTAAAACGTTGGATAAGTTAAAAGTAAGACCTAAAAACTCAACTATAGGAGCTCCGTGATGCAATAGATTCACCTCTCTTCCGGCTAAGCGCGTGAGTGTTGGAAAACATAATCTATCATAATGACGATATAAACTGTCATTAATCCAATAATGACACTAACCATATTCAGGTATTCCGGATACTTCATGGCAAGGAGTGCAGCGAGTCCCGCTGACGCAAGCCTTGTTGCCGTACCAAGTGACCTGACCTTCTTATTCTGCTGAACAGCCTCACCAAATTGCAGTTGTTTGCGGACCATTGACCATAAGTTAAACAAGCTGAGTGATGTTCCGAGCGCAAGCCCCAAAAAGACAGACTGATGCCCTGTGAATCCCCAGCCCAAGGCATAAAGAGACAGCAGGAGGAACATATATTTCCGGTATCTTCGGTACATCTGGTGCAAATCAAACATGAATGATTCAGTCTCCTGAAAAAAAGTGGTGGACAAGCTTGATCATGGCAGTAATTCCTGCTGCCAGGCCTATGAAAAGGCCGATGATCATAAAAAGCGGTTCAGTATGGAAATATCGGTCGAGCCATCTTCCTGAAAAGATGCCAATTAGTGTTGAACCGACTAGCTGAGACAGAATGCCTGTCATAAGGGCCATTGCCTGCATGGGATGACGCTCTTTTTTGCGCATTCGACCGCCTCGCTAATAGATTAATAAAGGGTTTATCTGGGGATAGAAACGGGTAATTGAAAGCGTTATGAAAACCTTATCATTTACCCTCGTCTAGCATACAATAGGCTCTATTTAATGTCAATTGCTTTAAAACCAAAAACTTGACAATCAAAAAAGCCTATCACAAAAAGTTCACAATTACTTAGTTTCCCAGTTTTCCCTTGGGATTTTCAAAGATAAGGTCCGTTTCAAACGTGTCTTCCCTGTCCCCTTTTCTGGCAAAAACGACTGCTTTGTAAAGCCCGTCTTCAAGACCCAGATCCTTTTGTCTGAACGTCTTTTTAACGGCCCCCTTCTGAAGATCCCTGCCCCAGTCCAGAAACGCCACAAACCTAAGTGTGTCCGGATCATAGAGTGCGATGCCCATTTCATCCGCGCCTCCCGGCAAGTACAATTCATACTGATAGACTCCTGCCGAATCTCCGAATCCGAACTCAAAGCCCATCACCCGCGGGTAATCCGGTTCATCCACTACAAACAAGTACGGAAGCTCCCTGACCGTTTCGTCGGCTTCTGCTTTAATCCATCCCTGATGCAGGCCTTTTTCCAGCTTGTTTGCATAGATATTCACTTTTACGTATACATCCTTTTTTCCGCCTGGTTCAACTGCCGTTTTCTCGGGCATGTCCCACTGCAGACCATTCTTATAGAAAGGATAGGAAAACGAATAGACGACTTCTTTGTCTGATTGATTATCCAGTGTCAGCTTTACCTTTTTCTGAGTGCTTCCCCCGCCTTTTGTAATAACCTGGCCAAACGACAGCGCCCCCGGATACATCAGTGCTTCTGTTTCAAGTGCCCTCATAACGTCTATTCGTCCGGCACCTTGTTCGATCGGCTGATAATAGTCCGCCTTTTTCCCGCTCAGAGGCTTGGATGAATTCATGAGGGCAGCCTTGATCTGCTCCGGTTTCCATTCCGGATGGGCCTGCTTGATTAGTGCGGCCGCCCCTGCCACATGAGGTGCTGACATACTTGTACCCTGGAGGCTTAAATACCCTTCTGGCACTGTGCTGTCAATCGCTACTCCAGGAGCTACAACGTCAGGCTTGATTTCCCATGTCCGGGTGACTGGGCCCCTTGAACTGAAATCAGCCATCTGATCTGATTCGTTCCGGTAAACCGTTCGGATCACCGGTTTTTCGTTCAGCTGTTTTTTCAGCCACAAGCCGTCCTCTTTTGAAATGGAGACAACCGGAATGTTTGCCGGAAGTTCAAGATTGCCCGCAAAGCTACCTTTCATATTGTTATAGATAACAACCGCTTTCGCGCCGATCTTTTCAGCAAAAAGAGCTTTTTCGGTAAAAGTGATTTTCCCGCGTTCAACAAGCACTACCTTCCCTTTCATGTCTGGAGAATACTGATGTTCCTCGCCAATTCCGGCAAATACCATCTCTTCTCCCTGGTGCAGCGTCCACTCTTTTGCACCAGCCATCTGAGTGACCGGTATTTCTCTCCTTGAGCCGCTTGCTGTGAGGTAGGGAATCCGCTGCGGAGGAGTTGAGGCGCCAACAGAAATAGCCTTGCTGGACGTCCCAGGCGAACCGACTGTCCAGACACCGGGACCGGAATTACCGGTGGATACAACCGCTGTGATGCCGTGCTCTACCGCGCGGTCAAGCGCAAGACTGGTCGGCCAGTCCGGTCCATTGACCATATTGCCGAGCGACAAATTCAGCACATCCACCTTGTCTTCAATCGCTTTTTCAATCGCTGCAATGACCTGTTCGCTTGTCCCAAAGCCTCCAGGGCCGAGTGCGCGGTATGCAATGATTTCCGCTTCAGGCGCTACCCCCTTCAGCCTGCCGTTTGCCGCAATAATCCCTGCCACATGTGTGCCATGGAGAGTTTCAGTGCCGTCAGTCGCTTTTGTCTCCATTGGATCATCATCACCGTCAATGATGTCTGTCCCGCCGGCATAGCTGCGGTATAAGTCGGGATGAGTATAATCAATGCCCGTATCAATGATGCCTACTTTTACTCCCTCTCCTGTCAGGCGGTGCTGCTTTGAATCAAAGAGCCCCCTCACATCGTCACCGCCTATGAACGGTACACTTTCTTCAAGATCCACCTGATAAGACGCGACCGGACTGGCATGGATAATATGTGGCTCCTTTTGGAGAGCCATTAAATCGTTATGGCTGCCTTCAAGCGAATAGCCGCTGAACACTTTTTCGAACGTCCGGCGGATTTTCACTCGGGGATAGTTTACTTTGATTTTTTCAGAGAAGTCCTGCGCATGAGCTTTCTCTACAATGATCATTACTGTTTCTGTGCGGCTGGGAGATACGTCCGGAATGGAAGGCACTTCCGGATAGGTTACTGCACTTGTATGTATTGGAAAAATGGAAGCCATGAGAAAAATAGAGAGAATGAATTTGCTTGTCATCACCGTCACCTCTCTTTTATCCTTCTCAAATGGGTATAAAAAAATCCCCCTTGTAAAAGGGGGATTTATTGTTCACTTAGTTCCAAACATACGGTCTCCGGCATCACCTAGGCCAGGAACGATATATCCGTGATCATTTAATTTTTCATCAAGTGCCGCGATGTAGATGTCGACATCAGGATGAGCTTCTTTCACAATTTCAACGCCTTCAGGAGCTGCAATCAAGCACATGAACTTGATGTTCTTGGCGCCGCGCTTTTTCACGCTGTTAATCGCCTCTACTGCTGAGCCGCCTGTAGCAAGCATTGGGTCGACGACGATGAACTCGCGCTCTTCTACGTCTGATGGAAGCTTCACGTAATATTCAACCGGTTTTAGCGTCTCCGGATCACGGTAAAGCCCTACATGTCCAACTTTTGCAGCCGGAATCAATTTAAGGATTCCGTCAACCATTCCAAGACCGGCACGCAGAATTGGAACAATCGCAAGCTTTTTGCCTGCAAGAACCATGGATTTTGCTACTTGTACAGGTGTTTCAACCTCTACTTCTTCAAGAGGCATGTCTCTTGTGATTTCAAACATCATCAGGCTCGCCACTTCATCAACCAGCTCGCGAAACTCTTTCGTGCCTGTTTTGACGTCGCGGATATATGTCAGTTTATGCTGTATAAGTGGATGATCAAACACGTAAACTTTGCCCATCAGCTCATCTCCTTTTCTAATGCACTTCAATAGATTTTACAGAAAAAGAAGAGCCGTTTCAAGGAGGATGGGAGATTTATTTTATGGGTTTATATGGATTGGCAACTTTCATAGAACATACACAATTTGAAAAACCATCTATGTTAACATAAAGCTATACTGGCTATACATTCACTTTTTTGGAGATGAACGATAGATGACAACCGGTTTTATCATTCTGACAATTGCAATTAGTTTGCTTAAAGTAATTATAGCAAGCCCGCCAACCTTCGTTGTTGAATGGCTGCTCGGCAAATTCGCCCTTCATTCCAAGCTCAGTGAAGAGAGCGCCACTGTAACCCTCAGTGGAAAGCGTTTAGAAGGCGAAGAAAAAACTCAATTTATCCGCATGTTTAATGAAGCAACATTTTTTGATAAATACAATGAATACAATCTGCCTGCAAGCAAAACGGGCACTCCTTTTATTATTGATGTAAATACGGGAAAAAGGGGTGTAACGCTGTCTGTGTATATTTACAGCGGCCATGCAGATGTATTCAAGCACGGGAAAAAGAAAACAGTGGCTTATAGCCTGCGGTCTGAGAGTCTGCAAGAATGTTGAATGCAGCAGCTGAAATGGCCATATTTATAACCTAGTCAAAGCTGCCGGCAACGTGTCCGGCAGCTTTTTTTTGCTTTGCAGCATTTAATTTTGAAAGCTTGAAACGGATGTTCCCGGTCCGCTTGCCGGAGTTGTGTAGACGTGGTTTGAGCCGCTTTCCCATACAACGTTTCCTGCGGCGTCTTTTTTAATAAATTTGAATTCGACTGAGCGTCCGGACGGCACACTTACGTCATAGTACCAGCTAGGATATTTGGTGATGACCTGGTTGTAGAAAGGTCCGACTGCTTTTGCGGCATCCCAGTTTCCAAGTTCGCTTACGTTTCCTACTATATAAATGGCCTGGCCGAGATTGGTGGAAGCGCCGTTTACAATAAAGCGGACGGATGACTGCTTGCCTGAAAGAACTTCAACCGGTCCGTACGTGCCGCTTGCCGCACCGCCTGATGTGACGACAGATACCTGGTAGTTTCCGGCTGATACAGCTGGAATTTTAACGGTGATTTCCGTATTGGACCATGAAACGACAGAGGCATTGACGGTTCCGAATTTCACAGTGCCTGCTGTGGACCCGAATGATTCCCCGCTGATGGTTACAGTTGTTCCAGGCGCTCCCATAACAGGTCCCACTTGTCCGATTGATGGGGCTGCTGCGCTTCCATTAAAGGAATAGACAGCTGCTTCTCCAGGCGAGAGGTCAAAAGCTGATACTGCTCCTCCGCTTCCTACTGAAATGCTGCTTCCTCCGAGGACTGCTGTGAGCTGATCAGTATACGTGCCCGCAGGAAGGGTTGATGTAAGGCCGCTGATGTTGTAAGATGCTGTTTTGCTTTTGTTGACCGCTGTTAAAACGACGTCTTTTCCGAATGTTCGTTCATAAACATAAACGTCGTTATTGATCCATTTTTCTTTTGTTTTTCCATAGCCTAACGCCTGATTGTTTTTGCGGAGAGCAGCAAGCTTGCTGATGATCTGGTAGGCTTTTGTTGTTTTGTTGAAGGATGTTTGCTTTTTACGGTTGTTTGGATCGCCGTTCCCTGTCATGTACTGCTCTGTTCCGTAGTAAATATTCGGTACACCGCGCGAGGTAAGCATCACAGCTAGGGCAAGGTCTGTATTTTTCACATCGGCCCCGTCAAAATGGAAACGGTCCATATCATGGTTATCAAGGAATGTCACCTGATCGGCGGTCTGCTCATACTTCGCTTCTGATTCTGCAATCATGGCATTAAAACCGTACCAGTTGTCAGAACCGTTGCGCAGCACCTGTCTCAGCTTCTGGCCGTAGCGGAAATCAAGCAGGGACATGCCTGTGCTGTTGGCAAAGTTATAGTAATTCTGATCAACTTCATTTTCTCCAAGGAACCATTCTCCGAAAGTAAACACCGGCTTGTGGCTGTAAATCGTCTCCATAAAGGTCTTCTGCCAGCCAAACGGCATATGTTTCACAGCATCGACGCGGATCCCGTCGATTCCCATATCAAGCCACAGTTTGACGGCATCTTTCATATACGTGTCGACAGTAGGATTCTGATGATTAAAGTCAGCGAGATCATAGAGATTCCTGTAGATTCCGTCTTCAATAGATGAAAAGTTTGTTCCGCCATTATGATGGAACAGCCCTTTTGTATCACTTGTATAGCCGCCGACAAGCGTGCCGTTGTCATAAAGCTTTCCGTTTTCCATATAGGACGGCGTATCCTCTGAAGCTGGCGATGTATGGTTCGGTGCAAAATCGATGATGACCTTTATCCCTTTCTGGTGAGCTGTGTTTATAAGTGTCTGAAACTCCTGCATCGTCCCGTAGAAAGGATTGGTCTTTTTAAAATCCCGTCCCCAGTATCCGTGATAGGAAGTTGTTCCCGCCGCATCATTCAGAACGGTATAGACATTTTCAACAGGCTGGGATATCCAAAGAGCGGTAATCCCTAGATCCGTGAAATAGCCGTCATTCAGTTTATTGATGATTCCCTGCCAGTCTCCCCCGCAGTATTTTCTGAGATTTGAACAGTCAGAGCTGAAAAGAGACCCTGTAGGATTGTTCGCCGGATTTCCGTCAACGAACCGATCCGTCATAATTTGATAGATGACATCATTTGAGTAATTGACTTTATTACTTATGGAAGCGTTTGCATAATGGTCTGTAAAAGGTCCAAAACTGCCTAACACAAGTGCTGCCGCAAAACCTAGACTTACCGCTTTTTTCAACATTTCCCCATCTCCCCTGCTAGTAATGATAAGAATACGAGATTTAACTGCCCTCCTTTTCCCAAAAATAAAACCCCGCTATTCATAATTGAATAACGGGGTTGTTGTCCGGAGACAATGCATGGCCCTCAAGTTAAGATGATCGCGCTCGCTGTTTTTATCTATCCTGATCGTAATAAGTTTTCAGAATATACACAAACTTCTATTTTCCTATTTTCTAAAAATGAAAGTTGTGTCCATTTGCCTATTCTTTTTTTGGCACAGATTTACAATTTCATGAAATTCATAGACTTCTACCTGCTTAACGTTTAAAATCATCAAAGAGTGTTTTTTAATAAGAGAGACATGAGGTGAATGGAATTTTGAATTTGTGGGAGATTTTTGTTGCAGTTGTACTTGGCATTGTTGAAGGATTAACAGAGTTTGCACCGGTATCTTCTACTGGACATATGATTATATTTGATGATCTGCTGTTTCAGTCCAAAGAATTGTATGGCCAGCAAGTTGCCAATACATTTAAAATTGTGATTCAGCTCGGATCCATTCTTGCGGTTGTCATCATTTTCAGAGAACGATTCATCAGCCTGCTCGGGCTTAAAAAAGAAACAGCAAAAGAAAAGCAGACAAAATTAAAGCTGTCTCAAGTGTTTGTCGGCCTGCTGCCTGCAGGAATCTTTGGTCTTTTGTTTGAAGACTATATTGATGAACATCTATTTTCCATTAACACGGTTTTAATCGGACTTGTCGTCGGTGCTTTCCTGATGATTGCGGCCGATTTTGTACAGAAAAAACGAACGGTTACAACTGAAACAGTGGACAAAATCACGTATAAACAGGCCCTTATGGTCGGCCTGATTCAGTGTTTATCGCTGTGGCCCGGTTTTTCCCGTTCAGGCTCTACGATTTCCGGAGGCGTCATGCTCGGAATGAACCACAGAACGGCATCAGATTTCACGTTTATTATGGCCGTGCCGATCATGGCCGGAGCAAGCGGGCTTTCCCTTTTGAAAAACTGGGAGTACTTCACCCTTGATGCCCTGCCGTTTTTCATTGCCGGGTTCATCAGTGCATTTGTTGTTGCCCTGATTTCGATTAAATTCTTCCTGGCCCTTATCAACAAAGTTAAGCTCGTGCCGTTTGCGATTTACCGTATCGTGCTTGCAGCCGTTATTTATTTCGTATTCTTGTAAGAGAAAAAGAGCAAATCCGCAGGGATTTGCTCTTTTTGTATGGAAAAATCACACGTATAAATCGAATTTAGCCGTAAGTGTTTCAACACGGTTTTTCGCTTCTTCGAGTTTCGCCTCGTCTTCATGGTTGCTGAGAGCAAGAACCATAATAGAAGCAATCTCGTCCATGTCCTCAAGACCGAAGCCTCTGCTTGTTACTGCAGCCGTTCCAATGCGCACGCCGCTTGTTACAAACGGGCTTTCAGGATCAAATGGAATCGTGTTTTTGTTCACTGTAATACCGACATCATCAAGTACTTTCTCAGCCACTTTTCCAGTCAGGCCAAGTGAGCGGACATCGATCAAAATGAGGTGGTTGTCCGTTCCGTCAGATACGAGATTCAGACCCTGGCTTTTCAGGCCTTCTGCCAGGCGGTTTGCATTCGCAATAATGTTTGATGCATACGTTTTGAACTCATCCTGCAGGACTTCTCCAAACGAAACAGCTTTTGCAGCGATCACATGCATAAGCGGACCGCCCTGAATGCCAGGGAAGATGGATTTGTCGATTTTTTTAGCATATTCTTCTTTGCAGAGAATCATACCGCCGCGCGGACCGCGAAGCGTTTTATGCGTTGTTGTTGTCACAAAATCAGCGTAAGGAACAGGGTTTTCATGAAGGCCTGCAGCCACGAGGCCTGCAATGTGGGCCATATCGACCATAAAGTAAGCGCCGACTTCATCTGCAATTTCACGGAATTTCTTGAAGTCAATGGCACGCGGATAAGCACTCGCACCTGCTACAATCAGCTTAGGCTTGTGAAGGCGTGCTTTTTCAAGGACGTCCTCGTAATTGATGCGGTGTGTTTCTTTATCAACGCCGTACTCAACGAAATTATACTGAACTCCGCTGAAGTTAACCGGGCTGCCGTGAGTTAAATGGCCGCCGTGTGAAAGGTTCATACCTAGAACAGTATCTCCATGCTCAAGAATCGTAAAGTAAACAGCCATATTCGCCTGTGCACCTGAATGAGGCTGCACGTTGACATGCTCAGCACCAAAGATTTCTTTCGCGCGGTCTCTTGCAATGTTTTCCACAACATCTACGTGCTCACAGCCGCCATAATAGCGGCGTCCCGGATAGCCTTCTGCATATTTGTTCGTTAACACAGAGCCCTGGGCTTCCATGACTGCTTCTGTTACGAAGTTTTCAGACGCGATCAGCTCAATTTTCGTGCGCTGGCGCTGCAGTTCATCCTGGATTGCTTCAAATACACTAGTATCCTGCTTGCTTAAATGTTTCATGCTAAGAATCCCCCTATCCAATTCAAACGATTTTGCTGACAGTTTCACATTTTCATTCATCTACATTGTACACGTTCAGAAAGCAGAATGTAATAGATTTATGCGTGATTTTCGTTCAATTGCGTTATTTTTGATAAAAAAGCACTAAAATAACGAATAAAACACTATTATATAATTTTATCGTTCGTATTTATCACGTACATTGTTTATTCTCTTTTTTTGAAGAAGAATAGACCGCTCTCTCTCCGCCAATCAGCTTGGGACGGGTTTTGGCCATCGTTACATGGGCATGTCCGACTTGATTTAAAGAGCTTCTCACCGGAACCGCCACATGCTTAAGGTGCATGCCGATAAAGGTATCACCTATGTCAATTCCGCCGTCTGCCTTGATAAATTCAACAACGGCAGGATTTTTAAAGACTGAATAGGCGTAAGTGGCCATCGCCCCTCCCGCTCTGCGGACAGGTGTCACCGTTACTTCATCAAGCCCGTGTTTTTCAGCCGTTTCCTGCTCCACCACAAGGGCCCGGTTTAAATGTTCACAGCACTGAAAAGCGAGATGCACGCCAGTCCGCTCTTTAAAAGCCTCAAGCTCTGAAAAGATCATCTCTGCCACTTGTTCAGTCCCTGCTGTACCAATCTTTTCGCCGATCACTTCGCTCGTGCTGCATCCGACCGCAAACACCATGCCGGGTCTGAAAGAGGACTGCTCCTCCAAGTCGGCAAGCATGGTTCCAAGCTGAACCTTCCACTCCTGAATGTCAGTCATTTTCTCTTCACCCTCAGAGCTTATTTTCAAACTCAGTGATTTTATTCACGCGGTTTTCATGCCGGCCGCCTTCAAACTCTGTTGTCAGCCAGATTTTCGCTATTTCGCGTGCAAGTCCGGGTCCGATTACGCGCTCTCCCATTGCAAGCATGTTGCTGTTGTTGTGCTCGCGCGTTGCTTTCGCACTGAACGTATCATGCACAAGCGCACAGCGGATGCCCTTCACTTTGTTGGCAGAAATACTCATGCCGATACCTGTTCCGCAAATCAGAATCCCGCGGTCAAATTCCCCGTTTGCCACTTTTTCAGCAACAGGAAGTGCATAGTCCGGATAATCAACAGACGTTTCGCACTCACAGCCGAAATCTTCATATGGAATATTCATCTCATCCATCAAGCTTTTTATTTCCTCGCGCAGTCTAAGACCGCCGTGATCAGATGCAATTGCAATTTTCATGAAAATACCCTCCACTTTGATTAGTCTTTGAGCTTATCCATTAATCGTCCAATCATCTTCTCCAGTTCTTCGCGTGTCATTCTGTACACATCAAGCGACCCGCCGAAAGGATCCATGACATCCCGGCGCGCAAGCTCATCTTCAGCCGTAAATTCTGAAAGCGTAAACGTTTTTTCAATTGCCTGCGGATACCTTTCAAAAATCAGCTCTTTATGGCTTTCTGTCATCGTCAAAATGTAGGTTGCCCATTTAATATGCTCCCCGTTCAGCAGAGACGACTGATGACTGCAGGCAATGCCCTTTTCATCGAGCGCCTGTTTGGCAAAATGCGAAGCATCGCTGCCGTCGCTTGCAAATACACCGGCAGACTTAACGGACAGCTGCCTGTCTTCTTTCATATGATTCAACAATGCTTCAGCCATCGGGCTTCTGCATGTATTTCCCGTACAAACAAAAAGGATATTCGTCATTCGTGTTCCCCCTTTTCTGTTATTATAACCTGAAAAACGCCGGGAACATAGTGACCGGGCTTCTTATCATTTTTGCATGAAAAAAATAGAAGTTATGCCGATTTTAACGCACAAAAAAAGCCCGTTTCCGGACCCTTTTCTACATTGGAAAAATAAGCTTCAGTCCAAAGCCAAGCAGGATACTGCCGCCAAGCGCTTCGCCGTATGTACCAAGCCAAGTTTGTACGCGTCTGCCAATCAGCAGGCCGGTCCACGTGAGAAGCATACTCACAACACCAAACATCAAAATGGTCAAAAGCGTTCTTGCCCCGTAAATCCCAAGCGTCAGGCCAACTGAAAAACTGTCTAAGCTGACACTCAGCGCGAAAAAAAGCAAGCCGAATCCAACTGGAGTGATCATTGATTCCTGGTCCTTTTTAAACGAGGCCAGAATCATCTGGACGCCAAGAATGATAAGCAGCGCCCCGCCTGCAAGCGAAGCAATATGGCCAAATGTTCCTGAGAGCACTTTGCCGATCCACATGCCGGCGAGCGGCATCCATATATGAAACAGGCCGATTGTCAGGCCAATATAAAAAATCTGCCGAAGCCTGAGTTTGATCATCCCCATGCCAAGTCCGACCGAAAATGCATCCATTCCAAGCGCAAATGCCATCATAAACAACGTAATCAGTTCGCCAATTAATGCTTCGAGATTCATATACAAGCCTCCCCGGACACGCCTCAATCAAACTTATGCATGTCCGGTAAGGCTTAGAACATTTCTATTTTCCGGTTTGGATCATTCGCCCTATTCCTTTATTAAACGGTGGCCTGCCGCCTTCATGAGCCTGTTCATCACTGCCTGGCCCACACCGGCTGATGAAAAACTTTCGCTGAAAATACAGTCTACATCCGTTTCATTAAATGCTCTTAGAACGTCATAAAGCTCTGAAGCGACTGTATGCATATCTGCTCTGCTTCCGCAGGAAAAGACCACATCTGCCTCATAGTTTCCTGCCGTCTCTTTTGCAGAGAGAACGCCGACTTTTTTCCCTTCGCTTTTTGCCTCGCTGATTAATCCCTGAAGGAAAGAAGGCGTGCCGTCAACAATCGTCATCGGTGCAGCGGGGGCATAGTGTGTATATTTCATTCCCGGTGATTTCGGCGCCTGTGTCTCGTCGGTCAGCGCCCGGTCAACGGTCACTTCTCCGATCAGTGCTTGGAGCTGTTCCTTAGTAACGCCGCCCGGTCTCAGGATGACAGGGATTTGCTGTGTACAGTCCAAAACGGTGGATTCCACGCCTACGCCTGTTGAACCGCCGTCTACGATTCCGGCAATTCTTCCATTTAAATCATCAAATACATGTGACGCGCGCGTCGGGCTTGGTTTTCCCGAGAGATTCGCACTCGGTGCTGCTACTGGAAGATTCGCTTCCTTTATAAGAGCAAGCGCAAGCGGATGATCCGGCATTCTCACTGCGACTGTATCAAGCCCCGCTGTTACACGGTCTGACAAACCGGCTTTTTTAGGCAATACAAATGTAATTGGCCCCGGCCAAAGAGCCTCAATCAATTTATCCACATAAACAGGCACATGCGCCGCAACTTCATGCAGCTGCTTAATGGATGCGATGTGGACAATCAGTGGATTATCACTCGGTCTGCCTTTCGCCTCATAGATTTTACCCACAGCTTCGTCCGATTTTGCGTTGGCGCCAAGGCCGTAAACGGTCTCCGTAGGAAAAGCAACAACCTCATTTTCCCTTAATTGTGCTGCTGCCTGTGCAATTTGTGGATAACTTGAAGATAAATCCTCCAAATTATCCACAATCCAAACATTTGTCTTCATTTTCCTTACTCTCCTGTCTAACATGTGAATAACTTAGTATTTCCCGCACTTTTCATTCATTCCTCATGAAAGTATAAAAGAACCCCTAAAAGAATACAAGCCTTATCCACAAAATGTGGATAAGGCGAGTGAATTAGTGGATAACTATGTGGATATATCCACATCAGGATGTTTTTGCCATCACTTCTGCATGTTCCTTGCTGAAAGACTCCTTAAAATGCGCTGACTGCAGCAAATGCTGCGGAATGTTCTTTTTTTCCACAGCCTGAAAGCCAATGATGCTTAGAAAATCAACTGCACTTCTGCTGTTTGCCACAAGGTAACAGCTCCCCAACCCCTTCTCTTTCGCGAGTGCATAAACACTTTCAAAAAGAGAAAGCAGGTGGGCCTGGTTCATAGACTCCGACACGGCAAGCGAGCGCAGCAGGCCGTCTCCGCCTACCGGTTCAACACCAAGCGTAGCTGTAATCTGTCCATCACTTTCAAGCAGGGCAAAATACTCCACAAACTCTTCGATTCCGTCCGATCTCAAGCCTGCTTTCTCAATAAACGCTTTTATAGCCTGTACATCCTTTTTTCCAGCAATTCTTAACTGATAGTACATCCAATCCCCCCGTTTTTCGTTTCTACTTCAACTCTATGACGAAAAATGATGGGATATGACCCGAGATATATTCCAGTATTGAAAAAAAGAGAGACGCACGGTCAAACCGTACGCCTTTCAGGAAAATACTCCTTCAAACCACTCTACTAAAAAGAATTTCACTTCTACTTGTTCTTTTTCCTCTTCTTCATCCACAATCAGGGAAGTCATCTCTTCAGATGCTTTTTCAACTGTCTCTTCTTCATCTGCAAGCAATGAAGCAAGCTCCTCAGATGCATCTGCCTCTTCAGCAGCAGGCGCTGCTTCTTCCTCAAGTTCAGCTGCCTGAACTGCCTGCCCGTTTGAAAAATCAAGGAAACATAGAGGCGGGAACAGTACACACCACCAGTTAGCGCCTTTTCCTTCGCCGAGCGTAATCAAAATCGCTTCATAATCACCGGCAGGGTAAATGTAGCTGCCGTACATCTTCGTCGGAAAGCTTACATTATTGAAATCAACCGTAAACTCCTGAACCATGTTCTCTCTCACAAGTGTCGCCTGGACAATCTTCTCAATCTCAGGAAGCCTTGACTTGATCAGCTCTCTTGCCTCTTCAACCGATGTCAGCTTCTCTACCCAAACAGTGATTTCCTTGTTTACCTCATCGCGGATCTTGCGCTTCAGCACCTGATCCTCTTCAGAATCACTATTTGCAAGAATCCGCAGGCGAATCGCCTCTTCCGGAATGACAACCGCCTCATTCACCTGCTGCGCACCAGCTGCAAGCGGCTCCTTATAAACGTTCATAACCGCCCCGATCATTAATAATGAAATATATATAAATGCCATATAATGTTTCTTCATTTTCATCACCATCCCCTTCTAGCAACCAGTATGGACAGGGAGGCAGAATCTTAAACTAGCTTTTTGAAAACTAGTAATCTATTTTTTTGGAGTGTTGTTTCGTGAATATGGGAGATTGAGCTGTCCTATGCAGTCCAGGAAGGCAAATCAAGTGAAAAAATCAACTGATAAATGCCCAAGATCTTGCTAGAAAAAGAGGTAGTTTGGGGTTGGGATGGGGTTTGGGTGTAAAAAAAATCGCCTCAATCATGAGGCGCTCCTTCTACAACAGCAAATACCATTCTGTCCTTGCCGTTGATGTCGTATCTAACTTCAGCCTGTGCGTGCGGAAGCTGTTCCAGCAGCAGCGCTTTAACGTCTTCGCCCTGTCCGGCTCCGACTTCGAATGCAATCAAGGCACGCGTACTGATGACGCGCGGGATGTCAGCTGCCAGTCTGCGGTAAAAGTCCAGTCCGTCCGCTCCGCCTGCAAGGGCGCGGTGGGGTTCATGGTCCCTTACGACCGGTGAAAGCTCAAGCACTTCTGCATCCGGGATATAAGGAGGGTTTGAGACAACCACATCCATTTTCGTTCCGCTTTCCATCAGCGGCGCAAGCAAGTCTCCATGCATGAATTCCACTTCAGCCCCAAGGCTTTCTGCGTTCATGCTTGCGACTTCGAGGGATTCTGGTGCGATATCGACAGCCCTTACTTTAAAAGCCGGATTTTCAAGTGCAAGGGAAATCGCAATGGCTCCGCTGCCTGTCCCAATGTCGGCTGCGGCAATCGTATCATAGCCTTTAAACAGGCTTTTCGCTTTAAGCAAAATCCCCTCAACCAGTTCCTCTGTTTCAGGGCGCGGAATTAACACTTCTTTATTGACCGTAAATGAACGGCCGTAAAACTCTTCTGATCCAATCATGTGCTGTACAGGAACTCCATCTGCATGACGGTGAACGTCTGCTTTGAATGGTTCCCAGACTCCGTCGGGCAGGTCCATCCTCAAGGAGGCAAGCATTTCCGAACGGCTCATGTTCAGATGGTGGCGAAGCAGGAGCTCTCCCGCATTATGATCACGCTCTGCTTCTGCCAAAAAAGAAGAAGCCCACTTCAGGGCTTCGTACACCTTAATCATGCTTAACGGTCTGCCTGGTCGAGTCTGCTTGACTGATCCTCTACGATTAGAGCATCGACAAACTCATCCAGTTTCCCCTGCAGAATTTGATCAAGCTTTTGGATCGTCAGGCCAATGCGGTGGTCTGTTACACGGTTTTGCGGGAAGTTGTACGTGCGGATCCGTTCTGAACGGTCACCTGTTCCAACAGCAAGCTTGCGGTTTTGATCGTATTCAGCCTGTGCCTCGCGCTGGAATTTGTCATATACGCGCGCGCGAAGTACTTTCATGGCTTTTTCTTTGTTTTTAATCTGTGACTTTTCATCCTGGCAGGACACCACTGTTCCTGTCGGCAAATGCGTCAGGCGTACGGCCGACATTGTCGTGTTGACACTCTGTCCGCCCGGTCCGCTTGAAGTAAATGTATCGACGCGGATATCTTTATCGTGAATTTCCACTTCCACTTCCTCCGCTTCCGGAAGGCAGACAACCGTCGCTGTGGACGTGTGAATTCTTCCGCCGGATTCTGTTTCAGGGACACGCTGCACACGGTGTGCACCGTTTTCATATTTTAGCTTCGAGAATGCGCCGTTTCCATTGATCATAAAGATGATCTCTTTATAGCCGCCGACACCGGTAGTGTTGGCTTCCATAACTTCTGTCTTCCACCCTTGAGCTTCGGCAAAACGGCTGTACATGCGGTAAAGGTCTCCTGCAAACAGAGCTGCCTCATCTCCGCCTGCAGCGCCGCGGATCTCCATGATAACGTTTTTGTCATCGTTCGGGTCCTTTGGAATCAGAAGAATCTTCAGGCGTGCAGCCAGGTCTTTCTCCTGTGACTGCAGCTCAGAAAGCTCCTCCTTCACCATGTCGCGCATGTCAGCGTCAAGCTTGTCATCAAGCATGGCTTTGGCGTCGTCAATCTGTTCTTTTACTGATTTATATTCACGGTATACGTCAACTGTTTCCTGCAAATCGGATTGTTCTTTTGAATATTCGCGGAGCTTCTTTGAATCGTTGATAATATCAGGATCCATCAGTAGTCCGTTTAGCTTTTCGTAGCGGTCTTCTACGGATTGTAAGCGGTCCAGCACGTTATTCACCTCTATTTTCGTCCATAACGTTATAATTATAGTATAGGTTATTGAAAGCGTCAAAAGCAAATTACGGGAAAAGCGGAGCCGACTGTTCAGGCCTGGCAGTCAGATAAGAAATCACACGGAAAGTCCGGGTTTAGACTTTTCGGGGGATTTTGTTCTGACAGAAGGACTAGGAGGCGGAGCTGGACAATAGAAAAGCGGAAGTGCTCGTTTAGCTCCGGGAGTCAGATAAGGAAGCGGCGGAAAAGGCGCTTTTTGCCTTTACCGACGATTTCGTTCTGACAGAGGAGTTGAGCGATGGAGCTGGACACAGAAAAGAAAGGACCAATACCATGAACATCAAAAAAGTGCACCACATCGCCATTATTTGTACAGATTATGAGGTTTCAAAGGATTTTTATGTGAACAAGCTTGGTTTTGGCATTCTAAACGAGGCTTACAGGGCAGAAAGAGATTCATACAAGCTTGATCTGGCTGTCAGCGATCACACTCAAATTGAGCTGTTTTCTTTCCCCTCCCCTCCTGAGCGCCCTTCGCGTCCCGAGGCGGCAGGTCTCAGACACCTTGCTTTCTCTGTTGAAAATATAGATGACGCAGTCGCAGAGCTGAATGCGCTTGGCATTGAGACAGAACCGATCCGGGTGGATGAGTTTACAGACAGGAAGTTTACGTTTTTCCAGGATCCGGACGGGCTGCCGCTTGAGTTGTATGAGGATTAAGTCGAAAGAGCTTGCGGAATTCGTAAAATCAGCACTTTCTTTGGCGAATTGATTCTTCTTTTGTCTGGCCGGAAGGGATCAGACTTTCTCTTATCGAACATGTTGATCATCGTGTTTTGTATGTTTCGGGAAAACTGGACAAGGGGGAATGGAGATGAATACAAGCCAGGTTGCCAAACTGCTGGGTGTTTCGCCGAAAACCGTTCAGCGCTGGGTGAAGCAGCTGAATCTTCAAATGGAGCGCAATGAGCTTGGTCATTACTTTTTTACAGAAGAGGACATTGGCACACTTCGTGATATTAAGGATCAGCTTAATCAGGGAATTCTTTTTCAGGAAGTAAAAGTAACGGAAAAAAAACCGCCTAGAAAAGCGGTCGTAAAAATAGCGGAAGCGCCCCCCGCTGATCTTAATTATGAAGAAATCATGCAAAAGCTTAAGGCACTGGATCAAAAAATCAGCAGCAAGGCAGACAGCGTCGTCTCCTATCAGCTGCTGCAGCACCGGAGAGAAATCGAAGAATTGAACAGCCGCATTGAAGAGCTTGAAGCTAAGGTAGAGACACTTGAAAAGCAGAAAGAAAAGCATCCGATGGAGCACGCGCTCGTGTTTGACCATGTAAAACCGCCTAAAAAACAAAAAAGAAGAAGTCTGATCAGTTCTCTTTTCAGCTTCTAAAAAAAACAAAAACTCGTTTAAACAGAAACGAGTTTTTTATTTTGCCTCCAAGTCGACGTGGACGTCATATCTCGGGATGATGTTCTGCATTTTTCTCTGAAGTTCTTTCTGTTTATCCGCCATTTCATGATCAGACATCTCTTTTGAGGACACAACATCCACGCTGATTTTCCCGCCGTTCATCGTGATGTTCTCAATTTTCAATGACGGGTCATTGCGGATGACCTCATGAAGCTTATCCATTTCATCCTCATTCTGCTCCCTGTTTTTGGACAGATTCAGAAAGTTCGGGTTCTGCTCGGTTGTTCCCCTGTTGTTTGAAACACCCTCCCCTGTCCTCTTCAGTTCGCTTCCTTTGTCTGATTCAGGCTGTATCTCTGATTGATTTGATGGATTGTCGCATGCCCCGAGAACCAGGATTAAAAAAAGGATCCATAACATTTTCATAAAAACACCTCCATTTGTAAGGTGCCCAAAAGAGTATGAAAAAAAGCTGCCCTTTGAAAAATTGGGGCAGCTTTCATCTTTATGACAAATTTTGAGTTTCCGGCTCTGATTGTTTTGACTGAGCCGGCTTTTCCGGCACCTCGTGGTGGTGGCGGCATCTTGGTTCGTACGATTCAGAAGCACCGACCAGTATGATCGGATCATGGTAGGATGCAGGCTTTCCGTTGATCAGCCTCTGCGTTCTGCTAGCTGGTGAACCGCACACTGAACAGACGGCCTGAAGCTTTGTGACAAGCTCCGCAACGGCCATTAACGCAGGAACGGTGCCAAATGGCTCTCCTCTGAAATCCTGGTCAAGCCCTGCAGCGATGACGCGGTAGCCCTGGTTGGCAAGTGATGTGATGACCTGGACAATTTCGTCGTCAAAAAATTGCACTTCATCAACCGCAATCACGTCTGTTTCTGGTGTAATGTATTTAAAAAGGTCGCTTGAAGAAGCAACGGCATGACTGATGACGGCCGTGCCATTATGCGAAACAACCTCATCTTCACTGTAGCGATTGTCGATGGCAGGCTTGAATACTTTCACTTCCTGCTTGGCAAACTGCGCACGGCGGACTCTTCTGATCAGTTCTTCAGATTTACCTGAGAACATGCTTCCGCAGATGACCTCAAGCCACCCGCTTTGTTTCATAACATACATGAAAACGGCCTCCCCCTTCATTTCTTAAACGTTGTTCTATGGCCCCGAGCCTTTTGCTGCTTTCTATCTTTAAATGAACGGAATGCCGTTCATTGTAAGGTTCCATATGTACATGGATACTGCTTATTATGGCTGTTTTTCCCAAAAATAGCGGGAAACGGCGTAAAAAAACAGGCAAGACAGAAATCTCGCCTGTTTCCTTCAATCTATAATTATTTAAGACCGTATTTTTTGTTGAAGCGATCAACACGACCGTCAGCAGAAGCGAACTTTTGACGTCCTGTGTAGAATGGATGGCACTCAGAGCAAACCTCGATGCGCACCTCGTCTTTTACAGAACCAGTTTCAAATTCATTTCCGCAAGCACATTTAACCATAACTTTTTTGTAGTTAGGATGGATAGCTGCTTTCATTCCGTTTCATCTCCTTCCGCCCTGATTCGTTTACCGAACCAGAGTTATCATTTCCAGAAGAGGTTCTTCCGGAAAAGCACATAAAAAAAGTATAACAAGCTTCCAGTTAATTTGCAACTAATTTTACAATCGTTTTCCGGAAACGCCTGCTGCCTTCCATTCCGCATCAAGAATGCTGAAGAATTCTTCGTTGGATTTAGAGTTGCGCAGTTTTTTCAGGAACTTTTCTGCAAAATCAGGCGAATCTGACATCGATTTGCGGATGGCCCACAGCTTCTCAAGGTGATCTTTCGGAATAAGAAGTTCTTCTTTTCGTGTACCTGAGCGGCGAATATCGATTGCCGGGAAGATGCGTTTTTCTGCAAGGGAACGGTCAAGATGAAGCTCCATATTGCCTGTTCCTTTAAACTCTTCATAAATTACATCATCCATACGGGAACCTGTATCAACAAGAGCAGTCGCAAGAATGGTCAGGCTTCCGCCCTCTTCGATATTCCGGGCAGCACCGAAGAAGCGCTTTGGACGATGGAACGCAGCCGGATCAATCCCGCCTGAGAGTGTACGTCCGCTTGGCGGAATCACAAGGTTGTACGCACGCGCAAGACGTGTAATGCTGTCCATAAGGATAATAACGTCCTTCTTATGCTCGACAAGGCGCATTGCTCGCTCAAGAACAAGCTCAGCCACCTTGATGTGGTTTTCAGGAACCTCATCAAACGTTGAGCTGACAACGTCTCCTGCTACAGAACGCTCAATGTCCGTTACTTCCTCAGGACGTTCGTCAATGAGGAGAACAATCAGTTCAGCTTCCGGATGATTTGTCGTCACGCTGTTGGCAATTTCTTTCAGCAGCATCGTTTTACCTGCTTTTGGAGGCGCAACGATAAGTCCGCGCTGTCCGAATCCCACAGGAGCAATCACGTCCATGATGCGTGTTGAAAGGTCGCTTGGTTTTGTTTCAAGGATGATTTGGCGGTTCGGATAAAGCGGCGTCAAAGCCGGGAAATGAACACGCTCTTTCGCAGACTCAGGGTCATCTCCGTTAACGGCTTCCACATGAAGCAGGCCGTAGTAACGCTCGTTTTCCTTTGGCGGACGTACTTTTCCGGACACCTTGTCCCCATTGCGCAAATCAAAACGGCGGATCTGTGAAGCCGAAATATAAATATCCTCAGAGCTTGGGGAATAGTTGATGGGTCTTAAGAACCCGAATCCTTCAGACTGAATGATTTCAAGAACGCCTTCCATGAACAATAAGTCCTCTTGCTCAGCGTTCGCTTTTAAAATGGCAAAAATCAATTCTTTTTTCGTCAGCTTGCTGTAATACGACACTTTGTAATGACGTGCAAGCTCATATAATTCTTTTAATTTCAGATGTTCGAGATTGGAAATAGAAACCTCGCTCATAACAGCACCACACTTTATAAATTATAAATACAGTTGTTCTTCCATCTATATGCGAGAAAAAAACTAGTAAATGGATCAGATATAGAGAAGAAAGAGAAGATAGGCTAGAAGTAGGAAAAGCAGTGTGAAAGGCAGCCCTTTCAATTTACGCAGCACTCTTTAGTTTTACCTTATTTGATGGATTTAATCAATATCTTTTGAGTTTTGAAACATGATTGAAACAAACGAAAAAACAGCCGGAAATAGAACAAACCATTTCTATACCCGGCTGTCTGCAGCTTGGCTGCGTTTTACTTTATGACAAGGTTCGGTTTTTTGCTTAGGCTGTGGGTTCCGTCGATGAAGCGGACGGTTCCTGATTTGGCACGCATGACGAGGGATTGAGTCGTTCCCGCGGTGCCTGTAAACTGAACGCCTTTCAGCAGCTCGCCGTCGGTAACGCCGGTTGCTGCGAAGATGGCGTCATCGCCTTTTACAAGGTCCTCCATGCGGAGAACTTTGCTTGTGTCGATGCCCATTTTCTCGCATCGTGCGATTTCTTCGTCATTTTGCGGAAGAAGCTTGCCCTGGATTTCTCCGCCGAGGCATTTTAGGGCAACTGCCGCAAGTACGCCTTCAGGTGCGCCGCCTGAACCGAACAGGATGTCGACTCCTGTGTGGTCAAAAGCTGTATTGATGGCACCTGCGACATCACCGTCATTGATGAGCTTGATGCGTGCGCCTGCATCGCGAAGCTCTTTAATGATATGCTCGTGTCTTTCGCGGTTTAAGATTGTGGCAACGACATCTTCCACATTTTTGTTTTTAGCTTTTGCAACCGCCTTAAGGTTGTCAATGATTGGAGCGTTTATATCAATGCAGCCTACTGCTTCAGGACCGACTGCAATTTTGTCCATGTACATATCCGGTGCATTCAAAAGGTTGCCGTGGTCTGCGATGGCGATAACAGCAAGGGCATTCCAGCCGCCGGAAGCAACGATATTTGTTCCTTCAAGCGGATCAACAGCCACGTCAACGCGCGGGCCATAGCCTGTCCCAAGCTTTTCACCGATATAAAGCATCGGCGCTTCATCCATTTCGCCTTCCCCGATTACAACCGTTCCTTTCATCGGAATGGTGTCAAAAACATCTCTCATGGCTGATGTTGCAGCGTCATCTGCTTCGTCTTTTTTCCCGCGTCCCATCCAGCGTGCAGATGCAAGTGCCGCTGCTTCTGTTACACGGACTAGCTCCATTGATAAACTTCTCTCCATTGTTTCTTCCTCCCCATGTATCCCCTGTTGTTATAGGTATCTATTTACTTAAGAACTTTGAAGCTGTTCTATTTCCTGTTCTGTCAGCTTTTCGCGCCAGATTGTCGCGCCAAGGCTTGTCAGTTTTTCTTCAAGCTGGCTGTATCCGCGGTCGATATGCTCAAGACCTGTTACCTCGGTTACACCTTCTGCCATCAGGCCTGCGGCAACTAAGGCAGCTCCTGCGCGAAGATCACTCGCTTTCACTTTCGCACCCTGAAGCTTTGTCGGGCCTGTAACAATAGCAGATCTGCCTTCCACTTTAATTTTGGCTCCCATTCTTCTGAGCTCATCAATATGCTTAAAGCGCGCAGAATAGATTGTATCTGTCACGACACTTGTTCCGGTAGACTTTGTAAGAAGTGACGTAAACGGCTGCTGCAGATCGGTAGGAAAACCAGGATAGACGAGTGTTTTAATATCTACAGCTTTCAGTTCCTTCTGTCCGCCGACTATCCAGATCTGTTCGTTGTTTGTTTCAACATGAATCCCCATCTCTCTGAATTTTGCAATGAGAGATTCAAGGTGAAGCGGAATAACGTTGTCAATCAGCACTTCCTGCGCCATGGCAGCTCCAATAATCATGTACGTGCCGGCTTCGATCCGGTCAGGGATAATAGAGTGTCTGCAGCCGTGAAGGCTTTCAACCCCGTCGATACGGATTACATCCGTTCCGGCTCCCTTAATTCTTGCACCCATGCTTGATAAAAGCGTGGCGACATCGATGATCTCAGGTTCCTTTGCTGCATTCTCAATAATGGTCTGTCCTTTAGCAAGCACAGCTGCAAGCATGATATTGATAGTTGCACCAACACTGACGACATCAAGATAAATGCGGGCCCCTTTAAGCTCCTCGGCACGCAGATAGATTGCGCCCTGTTCATTTGTGACCTGTGCTCCGAGAGCTTCAAAGCCTTTAATATGCTGATCAATCGGACGCGGACCAAGATGGCATCCTCCAGGAAGGCCGATCACTGCCTTTTTGAAGCGTCCGAGCATCGCTCCCATCAAGTAGTAGGAAGCACGGAGCTTTTTCACTTTTCCGCTTGGCAGAGGCATTGAAATCATTTCCGCAGGATTCACATACATCTCGTTATTCTTAAATTCTGCGGTTCCCCCGATTTCCTCAAGCAAGTCCTTTAAAATATGTACATCTGAAATATCGGGCAAACCTTCAATGGTGACGGGTGACTGTGCAAGTATTGTCGCCGGAATAAGGGCAACCGCACTGTTTTTGGCGCCGCTGATGCTTACCGTCCCTTTTAAAGGGTAACCGCCTGCTATTTTTAATTTTTCCATGATAGTCTCCTTTCTCAAAGAAGTTGGCTTTTCGATGTCTTGTCAGGTTTCGCCCTCTCAGTTTCTTTCAGAACTGAAAAGCCGGCTCCTTTTTTGAAAAGCCATCATGTTATGAGAATAAAATGGTGGTACTGTGACCAAAATCAAGCTGACGTTTCGGGTTGAGACGAAAGAGCAACAAAAAATGCCTCTTTTCAACAAATATTTTCCATTAATCCGACAAAGAATACAAGTTCAAGTTTTTTTTCTTTAACCTATTATGACATATGAAATTATTTTAGTGCACGATATGGTTCCTGTGGAGGCATGTAAATGAGGGTCATTGCCTGAATGGATGGAAGAATCGCATTGTTTTATTTATTGCGGACTGAGTTTCAATATTCTTCATGGTCTGCTTTTCTCATTCTCCAGCTCCGCTTTTCTAGTAGAGAATGGCAAGCCTAGGCTTGCCATTCCTGTTATCTATTTGTCTTGCAATCTATTGCTGTCTGCTGTTCCAGTCTGCCAGAAATTTTTCGATGCCCTGATCTGTCAGGGGATGTTTGCAGAGCTGTTTGATGACACTGAATGGAATGGTCGCAATATTGGCGCCGTGCAGCGCTGCTTCTGTCACGTGCATTGGATGTCTGATTGATGCCGCGATAATCTTTGATTCAATTCCGTGTAAATCAAAGATCTGTGCGATCGTAGAAATCAGCTCCATGCCATTTTGGCCGATATCATCAAGACGTCCGACAAACGGTGAAACATATGTCGCTCCTGCTCTTGCAGCAAGAAGCGCCTGGTTCGCGTTGAAAATCAGGGTCACATTCGTTTTGATGCCAAGGTCCGTTAAGGCTTTTACTGCTTTTAAGCCGTCCGGCGTCATTGGCACTTTCACTGTGATATTAGGGGCAATTTCAGCAAGCTCTTTGCCTTCTTCAATCATTTCCTCTGCCTTTAAGGAAATGACTTCAGCACTGACAGACCCGGATACGATTCCGGTAATCTCTCTAAGGCGGTCATGGAAGGATACATTCTCTTTAGCTACTAAGCTCGGATTTGTGGTTACTCCGGACAGGACACCGAGAGCCTGTGCTTCTTTAATTTCTTCGACATTTGCTGTATCAATGAAAAATAACATTCTGCCATCCTCCTAAGATATCAGAAAAATAGAACTTGTTTACGCTTACTTTCAATCAGAAAGGAAACCGCCTTTTCGTTTCCTGTGTATCAGAGGCGGTTTTCTATTTTAAAACAAATTATGCTCTACCAGCAGAACCGAATTCTTTCATCTTGCCTGCAACTGTTGCTTTGATTGCATCGCGAGCAGGTCCAAGATATTTGCGCGGGTCATATTCGTTCGGCTTAGCTGCAAGTGTTTCGCGGACAGCTTTAGCAGAAGCAATTTGGTTTTCAGTGTTTACGTTGATTTTAGCTGTACCGAAAGAGATTGCTTTTTGGATATCGTGAGTCGGGATACCCGTTCCGCCGTGAAGAACTAGAGGCATGCCAGTAGCTTTGCCGATTTCTTCCATCTCTTTGAAGCCAAGGTTAGGCTCGCCTTTGTAAGGGCCGTGTACAGATCCAAGTGCAGGAGCAAGGCAGTCGATGCCAGTGCGGTTAACAAGCTCTTCACACTCTTTAGGGTCAGCGTAGATAACGCCTTCTGCAATAATGTCGTCCTCTTGTCCGCCTACTGTTCCAAGCTCAGCTTCAACAGAAACGCCTTTTGAATGCGCATATTCAACAACTTTAGCTGTTGTTTCAATGTTCTCTTCAAATGGGTGGTGAGAAGCGTCGATCATTACAGATGTGAAACCTGCATCGATTGCTTCTTTACATTTGTCAAAGCTTGAACCGTGGTCAAGGTGAATCGCAACAGGAACTGTTACGTTCAGGTCTTCCATAAGACCTTCAACCATTTTTACAACTGTTTTGAAGCCGCTCATGTAACGTGCAGCGCCCTCGGATACACCAAGGATAACCGGTGATTTTTCTTCTTCAGCAGCTTGAAGAATCGCTTGAGTGAACTCAAGGTTGTTCAGGTTAAACTGACCTACAGCGTAACCTTCTTCTTTTGCTTTATTCAACATTTCTGTCATTGATACTAAAGGCATGTCGAAATATCCTCCCTATGCAGCTAATTTGCTAAACCCGAAAAGCTTACGTAACATCTAGCATGACCAGAACGATTGCAATGTATGTAATCTGATTAAAATGTACACGGGCTTTTCTCATTCACTAGCATACCAACTTCTGAGAAAAACGGCAACTTTTCGACATAAGTTTGCCGATTTAGGGAGGCTTCAGTTCGAGCGGATCGGAAGGTACTTGCGGACAGCGTCGCGGATCTCGTCAATATCAAACGGTTTTGCGAAATGCGTTAGAGCCCCAAGGTCTTTCGCCTCCTGAATCATGTCCAGTTCACCGTATGCAGTCATGATAATGACGCGGATATCCGGCTCGACCACTCTCATTCTTTTCAGGATTTCTATTCCATCCATACCAGGAATTTTCATATCAAGAAGCACCAGATCCGGCTTATGCTTGTCTACAATTTCCAGAGCCTGAAAACCGTTTGCTGCCTGGAAGGTCTGATATCCCGCTTTTTGAAACACTTCGTTTAATAAAATACGGATTCCATATTGATCGTCTACAATTAAGATTTTTTCATTCATCTTCCTGCACCTCTTCATATTTGGATTATCCAGCTATTCTGCCGGTCAGCATGTATTGCAAGGAACCAAAACGTCCGGAAAACTGCTTACATCATAAAAGCAAATAAGGCGCGAAACGCATGCCGGATTTGCCTTTCTTTAGTATAAAACAGTCCGGTGAAACATACGATAGTTATTCGGTTGTGTGTATTCTTATTCCTGCTTAAACTTATCGACAAATTTCTGAACCTGTCCGGTTAGGTATTGGCTCTCTCATTCGTTATAATGGAGTCGTAAAGGAGTGTTCAGACAGATGATGAAGATATTTATGACCCAGTTAACCGGCCATTTCAGCCGCATTCATGAGCAGGAAGAAGAAGCCATTGAAGACGGCGCAAGACTGCTTGCCCAGGCTGCAGTCGGAAGCGGCACGATTTATGTGCACGGCTTTGGAGAGCTTGATGGGATTACGCTCGAAGCGACATCAGGTTCAAACCCTCTTCCAAGTGCAAAGCCTCTTTTCCTTGAGGACGGCACGATGAATGAACTGACAGATGCTGACCGCGTGCTTCTTTTCTCGCACCGTTCAAATGACAAAGAAGCGGTTGAGCTTGCGAAAAAGCTTCGCGAAGATATGATTGGGACCACGGCAGTCTCCTGCTATATGAAAGAAGAACCTGGCGGCTTGGAAGAGCTTGCAGATGTCCATATTGATTCAAAGCTGAAAAAAGCGCTGATTCCGGATGAAGACGGCAGCCGCTACGGCTACCCCGCTCTGATGACATCCCTTTTTGCCTATTATGCCCTGAGTTTTACGATGAAAGAGATGGTAAGTGAGTACGAGTAAGAAAACAAAGCATTCATGTAAAAAACCCCTGACAGTCCGAACTGTCAGGGGTTTTGCTTTTATTATTTCTTTTCAGATGCTGTAAGCGATGCATTGATAAACTCGCGGAACAGCGGCTGCGGTCTTGTCGGTCTTGATGTGAATTCCGGATGGAACTGGGAAGCCACGAACCAAGGATGATCTTTAAGCTCAATGATTTCAACAAGTCTGCCGTCAGGGCTTGTACCAGAGAAGATGAAGCCTGCATCTTCCATAGCCTGGCGATATTCATTGTTGAACTCATAACGGTGACGGTGACGCTCATAGATCACTTCGTCCTGGTAAGCTTCAAATGCACGTGAAGACGTGTCAAGCTTAGCCGGGTAAAGTCCAAGGCGCAGTGTGCCCCCAAGGTCTTCGATGTCTTTCTGCTCAGGAAGCAGGTCAATGACAGGATATGGCGTAGCGACGTCAAGCTCAGAAGAATGTGCTCCTTCAAGGCCAAGAACGTTGCGTGCATATTCAATAGAAGCAACCTGCATGCCAAGGCAGATTCCAAAGAACGGCACCTTGTTTTCGCGCGCATATTGAGTTGCAAGAATTTTACCTTCTACGCCGCGGTCTCCGAATCCGCCTGGGACAAGGATTCCGTCTACATCAGAAAGAAGCTCCTGTGCATTAAGAGCATTTACTTCTTCTGCATTGATCCATTTGATGCTGATATCTGCATCAAACGCATAGCCTGCATGACGAAGAGCTTCAACCACAGAAATGTAGGCATCCTGAAGTTCAACGTATTTTCCAACGATGGCAATTCGCACGTTTTTCGAAAGGTTGGTTACTTTTTGAACAAGTTCAATCCACTCAGACATTTCAGGCTCGCGTGAATCAAGTTTTAAATGATCGCAAGTGATTTGATCAAGATGCTGTTCCTGAAGCGCCAATGGAATAGAGTAAAGCGTATCTGCATCACGGCACTCGATAACTGCGTTAGTATCAATGTCGCAGAAAAGAGCAATTTTGTCCTTCATATCCTGTGAAATCGGCATTTCTGTACGCAGAACAATCACGTTTGGCTGGATGCCGAGGCTTCTTAATTCTTTTACGCTGTGCTGTGTCGGCTTTGTTTTCATCTCGCCTGCTGCCTTGATGTAAGGAACAAGTGTACAGTGAATGTACATCACGTTGTCGCGGCCGATATCGCTCTTCATCTGACGGATTGCTTCAAGGAATGGAAGGGATTCGATGTCCCCTACTGTTCCGCCGATTTCTGTAATGACAACGTCTGCGTTTGTTTCTTTTCCTGCACGGAAGACGCGGTCTTTGATTTCATTTGTAATATGCGGGATAACCTGTACTGTTCCGCCAAGATAGTCGCCGCGGCGCTCTTTTTTAAGGACAGAAGAGTAAATTTTACCAGTCGTGACGTTGCTGTATTTATTTAAATTAATATCGATGAAACGCTCATAGTGACCAAGGTCAAGGTCTGTTTCTGCTCCGTCGTCTGTTACGAAAACCTCACCGTGCTGATACGGACTCATTGTTCCCGGATCCACGTTGATGTACGGGTCAAACTTCTGGATTGTCACCTTTAATCCTCTGTTTTTAAGCAAGCGTCCAAGAGAAGCAGCTGTAATCCCTTTACCAAGTGAGGATACAACGCCTCCTGTAACAAAAATATATTTTGTCATGTGTTCTTCTTCTCCCTTCAAAAGATGTATAAGATTAATGTGCACAAAAGAAAACATTCCCAATCGAATGGGAACGATTTATCTTTTATAAGTGTTGTCAGGGGGTCTTTCATGCCTAAAAAAAGGAAAAGCGCCTATGTCAGCCTGAAGGCTTAACTGCGCTAAAAAAAGAAAGCTCCCTTGCGCGTTGCGAAAGGGAGCATGGTATATATAAACCATTGGTATAGCTTTTAAAGAGCCCAAATAAGATTCTACCTAGTTGGCCCACTAAAGTCAAGACGATTATTTATCTTCTTCGTCTTCTTCAAGATCCTCATCAAGGTCTTCGTCAAGCTCTTCCTCGTCAAGATCGAAATCTTCGTCTTCAATGACTTCGTCGATTTCTTCTGCATCATCTTCGAGATCATCGTCTTCTAGATCGTCGTCCGTATCATCTTCATACTCTTCGATGTCATCGTATTCAAGTTCTTCTTCATCCACTTCATCGAAGTCTTCAAGCTCAAGCTCATCAACCACTTTTTTCGCTTTTTTCTTCTTAGGTTTTGCAACAGGCACAACCTCTTCTTCGATTTGCTCGTACGGGTACCAGCTGCGCAGTCCCCAAGTGTTTTCTCCAACACAAATATAACGGCCGTCGATGTTAAGATCTGTGTAGAATTGTGAAATTTTATCTTCTACCTGGCTTTTCGTAAGACCGATAATCTGGCTGATTTCTTTTACCAGGTCCAAGAAAACGTACGGCTGTTTCTTTTCAGTCATCAGGTCGTAGGCTACTTCAACCATTGACAATTCTTTAAGCTGGTCCTTAGAATATTGTGAAATACTCAAAGTGAGGCACTCCCTTTCTAGTCGTTCATCTATTTGTAGATAAGAGCAGGTTCTATTCTCATCTATTAAGAAATCCGGAAGTGAGATTGCTAGTACTGTCCGAATCCTATGTATTCAAGTCATACCATTCATTATAAACAAATTCTAACACTTTATGCTACCTTAATCTTCTTCCTTCTAATAAAATGGAATAATTTTTGTCAAAACTGCGCAGACTCTCGTTTTTAAAGTGTCTTTTCCAAAAGACTGTTGAACTTTGGTTTCAGTTGTACCCGTTCCCTTGCGCTCCAGTCACTTGCTTTCCGCTGCAGTTCACCGGAGTTTTGAGCATTATACTTTGACGGCTCCAACGACAATACTTCCAATTTGCAAGGTAATAGAAAAATCCGGACTATTTAAACCTCAGTCCGGATTAGTATTTGCAGTTACCTATCAGCGGCCATTATTCAGCTGCTTAAAGTTGTTCTGCAGTTCTTCAAGGCGCACTCTTCCTTGTTCGCGAAGCTGTTTGTTTTCGTCTTCGATGGCTTTTGTTTCGTGCATGCCTTTTAGGATGATGCTCCATGTTTCTTCGATTGTTTCCATTTTAATGCCGGGGCTTCCTGCAAGTCTTGCAATATCCACACTCTGTTTTGATATATTTTGTGCGTTTCGGAGAAGCATTTCATTTGTGCGCTTTTCAAGCTCGTTCATTGAATCTGCGACGAGTTTCTGTCTTTTGGCTGCTATGGCGTTGATCAGGCCGGTTTTAAAAATAGGAATCGTAGTGACAAACGCAGAATTGATTTTCCCGATCAGCTTTGTGTTCCCTCTTTGCAGGAGGCGGATTTGCGGTGCGGACTGGTAGGCTACCTGTTTGGCAAGTTCGAGATCATAGACCCGCTGTTCAAGCACCTCAATTGAGTTCCGCATCGTATCAAGCTCCATTTGGGCGAGCTGGTTGCCCTCCGCTGCTTTTGCTTCTAATGCCGGAAGCTGCTGCTTTAGTTCAGCTGCTTTCATATCTCCGGCGACAATGTATTTTTCAAGCTCCATGTAGTAGTTGAAATTCTGTTCATAAAGCTGCTCAAGCGTATTTGTTGAACGCTTCATCTCATCCTCGTATTTCACAATTTCAAGGTAGACTTTATCAATTTCGCCGCCCATTGTCTGATACTTTGACATGATTTTCTCCACCAGCTTCTGTCCGCGGCTGAAGAATTTTTTTATGCCCTTTTGCTCGGCAAAGTCTTTCGGATCAAAGCGGTCCATGATTCTCCCGAGGTGTTTCAGGAGGGCGCTTGATTCTTCCATGCTGCTTGACTTCATGGTGTTCAGGATTTTTCCTGAAAAAGCTGAAATTTCATCAGCAGGTGCTTTTCCGTATTCAAGGATTGCCACCTGGTTCTTGTGATCAATGCTCTCTGCAAGTTTTTGAACCTCAGGCTCTTTTTGAAGCTGAAGCTTCATATTGTTCGGTCCTTGTTCGAGAACCTCTTCCATCTGATCCGTTTTGCTGAGTCCAGGTACTTGAGACATACGCGAAATCCTCCTTTAATATGGTTTGGATGCCTGTTCAAACAGGTATTTCTTCTCGCATAAATAATGCTGCTTAAAAGATTTTCCGGATGAATTTCTTGAATTTCGACGGCTCCTGATAGACTTCATTAAAGCTCATTTCCTCCAGCCAGTGGCTGTCGTAATGCTTTTCATCGACAAAATTTTCAATGTCGTTGTGGCCGGGAGGATTGCAGATCACGATATCCAGTCCGAATTCATTCATCAGCAGAAGCATCGCAGCGTCTGAGCGCGTCATGTAGCCATTGTTTTCATTATTATAAAGAATGAGCCGGGGCACATGCTGGGAGTAATCAAAATTCTGCATCAGTTTTATCAGGCTTTCCGGAATATTCATCGCCTGATTGAACAGGTAAAGCTGCAGATCATAAGGACTTTCCTGTTCCAGCCTTTTAAGCTTTGGATCAGCACAATACCTTGAAATCGCATCAGCCAGCCCCTTTTGAAGGCCGGTCGGAAGGTTTGAATACTTCCACCAGTGGCTTCCCATCATTTTATCAGCCTGCAGCACTTGATTTTCGTTCAGGGCATTCTGGTAATGAAAATGCGGATTGCCTTTAGCTTCCCAAGTAAACGGAAAGTACTTGACGACAGCCGCATGTTCATAGTCAGCGAGGTCCTGAATTTTGCCCCAGTATGAGCGTCTGTTTTTTGTCACCCCGAAGATTTTCGAGAAAATAGCGGGTATATGAACCATGTTGTCCCGGACTTCAAAGTCTGGACGCAGAAATGCTCTTTCCTTTATAAGAATAAAAAGTTCATCATACGTTGTTTTCAGCGTCCGTGCATTGGGGGAATAATTTCTGAATTGCCATGGCTTATAAAGCATGGATTCGTCTGAATGAAGAACCTGGTCAATTTGTTTTGAAGCTTTGTATGCTACAGTTGATGTGCGCTCCGGCCTCACCTTTGGAAACGCTGTCAGTTCGTGAGTCCCCGGAAAACGGACGATTTTGCTGACCGCTTCTTCCGGATCTTCCTCCTTCAGGATATCTGTCCCCTCCGGATGGGCAATGATGACATCGCATCCGAACCGGATCAGGAAATGAAGGAAGAACTGTTCGCTTTTCGTTGCATTTCCGTACCAGAAAAACGCAGGCTGCCGGACGCCGTCTGTTTTTTGCAGCTCAGGATGCAGGTGGTTCCAGGTCCATTTAATCAAATCAACAATGATGCGCCGGAAATCAGCGCTGTCATTCGCTTTATCAAGAAAGAATCGCGAAAGCATGTGAATGACACAAGTCCGCAGGTGGCGGTTTAACTCCGGATCGGAGAGAACCGGAAGAAGGCGGTCTCTGTCCATAAAAGCAACAAACCGGTTCACGGAGAGCTTTTCGTTTTTATGCAGAAGCAGCAGGTTCTGTATCGCCTGAAATTTTTCCTGCGGGATGTTTTTATCCAGAGATTCACTTAGAAAATGCACACCGAGTTCTTCGTGATGAACAAGGTCAAATAGCATTTGATAGTATTCGTCATCTGTTAATGGTGTTCCAAGCAGCCTGACGGCGACTTGCGGAATTTTCACTTCAGAGGGAGTGTTCACATAATCCGGACGCTCAGGCAGCGGCATAAAAAGAAGAGTCTGCCAGTCTGTGTCCAGATGTTCTGCAGGCGCAGGCTTATATGTTCTGATCATCTCTCTTCCCTCCTCTGAAAATATATCTCCACGTTACTTTCCGTTTCGTCTTTTTTCGCCAAAGACTCGGCACATTCCTTCACTCGTAACCACCCATGTTTTTCCGAACTTCCGGATGGTGCCCGGCGGAAACTGATTGACCCTTTTTCTGAGGGCAGAATCATCAATTCCCCATTCCTTGCAGGCCTGAGCGGAACTCATTATATTTTCATCCAATAGATTGGTCTTCGTTTTTTCTGCTGTTACCAAGACGTTCACTCCAATAAGAACTGAAGAAAATCAGCCGTGAAGCCATAGGTACCCTGCTTCTATTGTACCACTTTATACAGGTAAATATTTCTATTTACTGTGGACAGGGTTGATTTTCGCCAGGACATTTTCCAGAATTTCCTCTGAAGCGAAGATTCCATTTTTCGACGTTCTCTGAATGGCCCCTGACAGTCTTGCGCCTGACTCGCCAAGTTCGCCGTGCAGCGGTGAAAAGGCAAGATCGGCTTCTTCAAGCATGCAAAGGTCAAGCAGGGAGTCGCCGGCTGTCATCACGGTTTTTGCACCGGCAGCTTCTTTCACATAGGCAACGGCATCCCATTTATTGATCGGTTTCGGCACAAAATACAGCTTTCTTCCCTGCAGTGAATGCTTCCATCCGTTACGGTCCGCCCAGAGAATAAACTCCTGAAGGCGCGCCTCGGGAATATTTCCGCGTTCGATAATGTTGTATAAAAAGAGATTCTCGGCATTTTTCTGCTTCAGCACCCAGTCATCAGAAGCAATCTCCTGAAATTTAAGGGAAACATCCTCCAAACTTGTGCACTCATCTTTCATGCGTGCTTCAAGATGCTGTTTCCACTCTTCGTCAAGCTTTCCCTCTTTGAAAACATGTCCGCCGTTGCTCGTTACAGCGTAGCGCGGAAGGATTTCCTGCTGAAAGATGGAGATCCGCCCGTATTGGGACGGGGTTCTGGTTGTTACAGGAACAAACGTCATCTGTCCGGCTATTTCCTTCAGCATGGAAATCGCTTTTTTCGTCATGAACGAAATTTCCTGGCCGTCGAGAGTTTCAATCAATTGAATATCCTCTTCGCCAACCGGTTCACGGAACGATCTTCTCGAATAAATGAGCGTCTGATCCAGATCACTTGCAAAAATCACAGCAGTACCTCCTAGTTTAAGGGCTTAATAATCCCGCAGCATGAGTAAGACATATTCTTATATTCGATGACAGGGACGTTCCGTTCTTTTGCCAGCAGGAAGATATGCTCGAGGTCTTTATTGCCTAAATCCTTCACAAGGATCTTCCATGGCACTCTTCTGAGCAGTACACGCGTCGTCTCTCCCACACCCGGCTTCACATGGTGGATGTTTTCAATGCCAAACTCGTCCTGAATTTGCTTTATATCCTGAATCCCTTTCCATGTCGGCGTCCGGTCCTCTTTATCAAGCATCGAAACCTGCTTTGAGATCTCCTCTTTCACATTAGGAAACTCTGAGACTACTACGTCAATGAAATGATTGGACACGTCTTCCGGCAGCAGTTCCTCGTAATACTTTGCACCATGGAAATCATCCGGACCGATGAAGTTATCATTCAGGACCGTTCTGCTGACCAAGCCTGATACAGTTGAGTTCAGGCAGGCGCTCGGAATCAGGAAATCCTCTCTTGTCCCGTAAATGTCCGTGCAATAACCGGGATCTGCAAGTACCGCAAGCGAGTCATCAATGGCAAGGCCGTGTTTGCTGTTGAATTCCTCCATCGCTTCCCTAAGCTCTCTTGTAATGGCTCCTTTTCCTGTCCAGCCATCCACAAACTGCACGCTTTCATCCGGATGGTTCCGGGCGATATAATTCATGGCGTTGGCATCAATGCCGCGCCCTCTCACAATGGAGACACTGTAATGAGGAACATCGATTTGATGCACCTCCTGCAAGTACCGCTTCATCAGAATTCCTACCGGAGTGCCTGCACGTGCAAGCGAAACGAGCACGATGCTTTTCCCCTTCAGTTTCAAAATCTGTTCTGACACCGTACCAACAGCAGCTGCAAGCTTTTGTTTATACATGTCTAATGAATGGTGAAAAAGCTGCAGATATTCATCAGTCGGCTTATATTCAATTGGAAGCATCTCAGAATAATGTGTTCCGCTCTGAACAGCCTGTTCCCGTTCGAGTGTTGATTTTTCAAGACTAATTTGGCTCAAGTCCTTCAGCAGGAAAACAACGTCCTTTTCTGAATAACTTCCCATTGCTGCCGGCTTCGGCAATTGCTGCTCCACCTTACTCATCAGATGCACTTCCTTTTTGGTTTGTACTGAAAAAAACAAAATGAATGACCGGAATAACAGATTTCAGCTGATTAAGCATCGTCTGCAATCTCTCTTCAGGAACAGAACGTTCGAAGAAGACAAAAACTTCATCATACTGGCCCTCTGTGACATTGTAGAAAAAGTTTGCTGTTTCCCCGTCTTCGGGATTTGAAAAAGGGAACGCGCTTTTCACGGCATAATCTTCCCTGCTCACAGGGTGAATCGGGCTTCTTGTCGTAGACTGATAAAAGATGCCGTCCCCCATGTAAGAGGCTGTTTTCATCGGAATGTACATAAATTCCCCTGTACCGAGACAAAGGGTTCTTTTTCCTTTTCTGGCGTCTCTCAGCCTCGCTGCCGCCTTCAGGCAATAAATATCTGCCTCCAATTGCTCTTCATCTGTCAGACCGAACCTTCCCGTATGCGTCACATAGGGTGAAGACAGCTGCTCTGACGCACATGACGTAAGGTCGCCTTCTTCCGGAGAAATGACGATCTGCATAATTTCTGCATCACGTGAAGACAGAGATTCGCTTCGGGATTTGCTTTCTGCAACCGGATCCCCGTTTGCTGTAATCAGTCCCGTTACAAGAGAAACCTCATGAATGACAATGCCAAGCCGTTTCTCTGTATCTCTGAATCTCTTTTGATCTTCCTCTGAACGCCAGTCGAGGATGGATACGACCGTATATTCGCCGCGCGGGAATTTTTCCTGAATCGATTCAATGATATTCAGCGCCGTTTTCCCTGTTGTGACTTCATCATCAACAAGAACGATCGGCCTCGTGTTATCAAAAAGCTTTTCATCTACATAGCACCGGTGTGAAGTGGCGTGAGAATGCTCCTCTTCAAAGTTAATAATAGATTCCAATCCAGACACCAGTTCTCTTGTCGTATGGAAAAAAGCTGCATTTCTGAAGTTCTCAAACACCGCATGGCCAAGGGCTGTCGCTGTTTCTGCAAACCCGATAAATAAAGCCGGTTCAGCTAATGAATGACGGTATTCGCTTTTCTTTACCTGTCCGCCCATCAAACCTGCAAGAATCTGATCCCGCTCCGGGTGCGTTTGTGCCTCAACGACTTCCATGTATCTGGCTGCAAGCGCCTGACCAGTAAGAAGAGCAAGCGAAGGATCAACAGGAATATGCTTGCCGAGAACGGTGCTGACAAACAGAAACGAGCGCTTTTTGTTAATGCGCGCTGCCATCTGAAAGAGCCTGTCCAGCGGAAGAAGATAAGGATTTCCGGTCAATTCGATGTCTACTGAAAGCTGACCCAGAAGGTCAAATGTATAGCTGTTCGTTTGCGGTTTCGCTGATAAGGTCGATAAATGATTGCTGCTCATGGAACACCCCGTATAGTTTAGATTTCAAGATGATTTTCCGCGCCCAATTGTAATGGGGTTTAATTTCATTCATTTTGTTTGAAAATTCGCTTCGGATCACACCGTTGTAAGACTGCGCCTGATCGAGGATGGAGGATGCGTCCAAATATTCCTCTCTTGTGACCGCGTTCAGCGCATTGACGATTTTAATATGAAGCGGATGTATGATTGTTTTTCCTACAAGCCCGTTCGTATTATCCAGAACGATTTCATGAATAAGTCCGTCGTCATAACGGTCGATGAGATTCGCTCTGAATTCAAGTCCTTCATGGCCATATGCCTGCTGGAAAGGGGTTTGTCTGATCTGCGGCTTTAAAATCCGCTGTCCGCCCCCAAAATACTCCCACACCGGACCTGAGATGACGTACTCTTTTTCACAGCGGCCGAAAACATTGATAATGTCTGTAATGCAGTCCCTGATAACTGAAATATCGTAGATGGTCGTATCCCTGCTTCGCCTGATTCCAAACAGACCGGACAAGTCTGTGCCTCCAAGCCTTACATTCAGCACATACTCATAAAAATCATCAAGAATCGCTTTAATGCCAAGCAGTTCGTTCATCCGTGTTTCTTTATAAATAATTTCTTTTGTTTCAAGAATCGGCATTCCGTAAAGCGTCACAGAAGAATCGGATGCGATTTCCTGCAGCGCCGTGTAATACCCTCTTCCGTTTTCAGATGTGAATTTCGGAAAGACAAATCCGCTGATCAGCTGAATGTGATGCTTAAGCTTCCGGGCCACCCGCTGCATCTGTTCCCGGCTTCTGATTCTGATAAAAATAAGCGGAAGATTTCTCTGGTCAAACTGCCCTTTCAGCACACTGTCTGAAATAGTCCCGATTTGGCTGACGGTATTTGCTTCTGCTGTCTCAACTTCTGTATCGCCGATGGAATCTTCAAGACAAATGACCATCGATGTCAGTCCTTCGTGCTTTCCATTAAGAAATTTACCAGATAGTACATCTCCTGCAATGGCTGTCCGGCTGCCAGGCATATAAAGAGTAGCGCCCAGAGCATAGGCAAGCATTTCCCGTTCGGTCTCCTTAGAAAAGTGAATCGGCTCATATAAAAAAATCTCGCTGCGTTTTTCCTTGCTTAAATACTGAAAATGTTTCAAGATTGTTCCTCCATTCAGGGACCGTGCGTGATGTACTAAGTGGTAAATGCCTTATTAAAAGCGGAACCTTCCGTTTAGCTCCGACAGACAGAAAAGAAATCACCCGAAAAGTCCGCTTTTAGACTTTTTGGGGGATTTTGTTCTGGCGGAGGAGCTGGAAGGTGGAGCTGGACACTATTAAAAGCGGAATCGCCCGGATGGCCGGGCGATTCGCCGCCTTGCTGTTCTTTCAAAGCTTTGAAAAAGGCGCGTTGTTTTATAAAAACAACGCACCCCTTCATGTTTATTTACACTTCTGCAATTAAACGTCCAAGCCGTAGTCTTTTACAAGTGAACCAAGACCGCCCTGGTAGCCGCTTCCGATTGCATTGAATTTCCACTCTGCGCCGTGACGGTAAAGTTCGCCTACAACGACTGCAGTCTCAATAGAGAAGTCTTCTCCCAAGTCATAGCGGATAAGCTCTGAGTTGCTGTCTTCGTTCAGGATGCGCACGTAAGCATTGGAAACTTGTCCAAAGTTCTGGCTGCGTGCTTCTGCATCATGAATTGTGATTGTGAACGCAATTTTGCTGATAGAAGCAGGAACTTGTGAAAGGTTAACTTTGATGACTTCATCGTCACCAGAACCTTCGCCTGTACGGTTGTCGCCAGTATGCTCAACTGATCCGTTTCCGCCAACAAGGTTGTTGTAAAAAATGAAATCTGCTTCGCTTGCTGCTTTGCCGTTTTCATCCAATAAGAAAACAGATGTGTCAAGGTCAAAGTCATTTCCGCCGTCATACTTGTTAGTATCCCAGCCAAGACCGACCAATACTTTTGTTAAACCAGGGTTTGTTTTTGTTAAATCGATTTTCTGACCTTTAGATAAGCTGATTGCCATTTTGAATTCGACTCCTTTTATCCTGTTATTTTTTATGTCTTTCAGAATCCCGTGTCAGGATTCCGGAAAGAAATTATGCGTGACGGTTTGCAATTTCTGTAATAGAAGCGTCTTTTGTTCCAGAACCGACTGCTGCGAATTTCCACTCGCCGCCATGACGGTAGATTTCTCCCGGGATAAGGGATGTCATATCTGAGTAATTGTCGCTTAAGTTATAGTGTACAAGCTCTGTGCGGCTTGCAGAATCCACTACACGGATAAAGGCATTTTGAATCATGCCGAAATGCTGTTTTCTTTGGACAGCCTGATAGATGTTTACAACAAACACAAGTTTGTGAACATTTGCAGGAACCTTGCTCAGATCGATCAGCACTTGCTCATCGTCTCCATCGCCGTCTCCTGTCAGGTTGTCTCCGGTATGTTTAACTGAACCGCATTTGCTTGTCAGGTTGCCAAAATAAATGACGCTCTTTTTATCAAGCAGACGGTCGTTTTCATCAAGCATCAATACTGAAGCATCGCAGTCAACGTTGCTTCCGCCGCCTCCGAAGAGTCCGCCAAAAAGCCCGCCGCTTTTTTGCTGGACAGGATCCCATCCTAGTCCGACCATGATATTTTTAAGACCGGCATTTCCTTTTGTCAGATCGATTTTCTGACCCTTTTGCAGTGTAATTGCCATTTCTTCACTCTCCCTTTCTGGGTAATGGGGAAACTTGCAAACAGAGACCTGAGCCATACTTCTTTATGTATTATTCGGTCTATTGTCACGATAACGTGACCACAAGTCTTATACTACCAATATCTGAGCAAATTTCAACTAAAAACCTTTTACAGGTCCGCACTATTTCATACGTTTTAAAAGAGGAAAAGTTTCATAGAAGCTAAGATAAAATAATTTCCTTTTCCAGGAAAGTTGCTTTTATATCAAGCTTTGTCTCCTGCTTTTCTACTTTTTCGCCGAGCAGCAGTTTTACAGCCAGATACGGGAAGTTCACTCCGGAGAGGCAGCTGAAATACAGGCCGCCCGACATCCGCGGATTGATTTCAAGCAGCTTCGGAAGCCCCTGGTTATATTTGACCTGGATATTAAAAATGTAGTCCAGCTTAAACTCCTCAGTGAAAGCCTCTGCAAGCTCGATTAATTCTTTGTTGTTTTCAAGAATCCGGATTCTTCCTCCGCCTTTCCTGCGAGGCACCGCTGCGATGAGTTCGCCACTTTTGGCAAGGCAGTCAATGCTGTATTCTTCTCCTTCGAGAAACTCCATGACCATAAGCTCCGGGAACTCTCCGGCAGCCTTCAGCCCGTCATAGACTCTCTGAAACGGAATCCGGTAGCTCGGCGCCATCACTTCTTTAAGGGGATCAACATTGTCATCAATGATTCTAAACCCGTATCCTCCCTCTCCGACCACAGGCTTATAGCAGACACCCAGTCCTTCGTTTTTCAATTTTTCATATGTATCTTTAAATTCTTCGGGTGTTTTTGCTGTATAAAAGGAAGGGATCTCAAACAAGCCCTTTTCCCTGCAAATCTCGTAAAAATCATCTTTATTATCTATTGCCTCAAGCAGCTCAGCGTCTCTATTGACTAATACCTTTACACCGAGCTCTTCAAACTTGTCCAGCGCTTTTGCAATCGGCAGCATTTTATATCTTGGAACGAACAGCTGAATGCCATGTTTACGGCAGAAATCCAGGCAGTACTGAACGTACTCCCCGTCTGTATCAAACTTGGGCTCAACCTCTGAGTAATCGCAGTTTGCAAGCATGACATGGTCAGCATCCGGGTGTGTGCCGTACACTTCAAACTTAATCCCGTCTTCATTATTCCGGATCATGTCAATGTAATGATAGGCAACCGAGAACCAGCGGTTGAACCAGATTTTATATGTACTCATTTTTCAGAAAAACCCCTCTCTTCGGAACAGTCCGAAGTTTTCTATTTCTTTCATTTTACATAAAACGGGAAGATAAGTCATTGGGAAAAAATTTCTTTGAGAGTAGTGGCATTAATCCTGTAATTCTTCTTTTTGATGGTTCTATTCTTCCCTATTAGTGCCATCAAACAAAACATTCTTCTTTTTGATGGTACTGCTCTCCCGGATAAGCACCATCAACCAGAACATTCTTCCTTTTGATGGTACCGTTCTCCTTTATAAGTGCCATCAACCAGTACAGTCTTCCTTTTTATGGTTCTATTCTGCACGATAAGTGCCATCAACCAGTACAGTCTTCCTTTTTATGGTTCCGTTCTCCTTTATAAGTACCATCAACCACAACATTCTTCCTTTTGATGGTACCGTTCTCCCTTATAAGTGCCATCAACCAGTAAATTCTCCCTTTTGATGGTTCTGTTCTTCGAGATAAGTGCCACCAACCAAAACATTCTTCCTTTTGATGGTTCTATTCTCCCCGATAAGTGCCATCAACCAATACATTCTTCCTTTTGATGGTTCTATTCTCACCGATAAGCGCCATCAACCAGAACATTCTTCTTTTTGATGGTTCCGTTCTCCCGGATAAGTACCATCAACCAGAACAATCTCCCTTTTGATGGTTCTATTCTCCAGGATAAATGCCATCAATCCAAGAACTTCTCTTCTTGATGGCACCATTCTCCAAAATCAGTAATCTCCTAACACAAAAAGAAGCTCCCCGCTAAACCGGGAAGCTTCCTGTTTCTACATATTTCTGCGGTACTGTCCGCCTACTTCATATAGTGCCTGTGTGATCTGGCCGAGACTTGCGTAGTTGACGGTCTCCATCAGTTCAGCAAAGATGTTCTGGTTGTGGATGGCAGCCTGCTTCAGTTTTTCGATGGCTGCATCAGCTTGAGCGGCATTGCGTTCCTGGAATGCTTTCAAGTTTTGAATCTGTGTTTCTTTTTCTTCTTTAGAGGCCCGGGCTACTTCCATGTTGTCAACGGATTCTTCAGATGGCTTGTTCGGATTGATATACGTGTTGACGCCGATGATCGGGAGTTCTCCTGAATGCTTCTGCATTTCATAGTACATGGATTCATCCTGGATCTTTCCTCGCTGGTACTGGGTTTCCATTGCACCGAGCACTCCGCCGCGCTCGTTGATGCTGTCGAATTCTTTAAGGACAGCTTCTTCTACAAGGTCTGTCAATTCTTCAATGATGAAGGAGCCCTGAAGCGGATTTTCGTTTTTGGCGAGTCCGTGCTCTTTTGTGATGATGAGTTGAATGGCCATGGCTCTGCGGACCGATTCTTCTGTCGGTGTCGTGATAGCTTCATCGTACGCATTTGTGTGCAGAGAGTTGCAGTTATCCTGAAGGGCCATTAGAGCCTGCAGCGTTGTGCGGATATCGTTAAAGTCGATTTCCTGGGCGTGCAGGGAACGGCCGGATGTCTGAACATGATATTTCAGCTTCTGGCTCCGTTCGTTTGCCCCGTATTTTTCCCTCATAACGGTTGACCAGATGCGGCGTGCCACACGTCCGATGACGGTGTATTCCGGATCAAGGCCGTTGCTGAAAAAGAAAGAGAGGTTCGGCGCAAAATCATCGATTTTCATGCCTCTGCTTAAATAGTATTCGACATACGTAAACCCGTTTGCGAGTGTAAACGCAAGCTGTGAAATCGGGTTCGCTCCCGCTTCTGCAATATGATACCCGGAAATGGAGACAGAGTAATAGTTTCTCACTTTTTCATTTATAAAGTACTCCTGGATATCCCCCATCATTTTCAGGGCAAATTCTGTTGAGAAGATGCAGGTATTCTGTCCCTGGTCTTCTTTCAGAATATCCGCCTGAACCGTTCCGCGGACGGTTTGAAGGGTTCTTTCCTTCACCTGCCCCATCTCTTCTACTGTCAGCTCGCGTCCAAGCTCAGTCCGCTGCTTTTCGGCCTGCTGGGCAATAGCCGTGTTCATGAACATGGCAAGGATGATGGGTGCAGGTCCATTGATTGTCATTGATACAGATGTGGCCGGCGCGCACAAATCAAAGCCTGCATACAGCTTTTTCATGTCATCAAGCGTACAGATACTTACTCCGCTCTCGCCGATTTTCCCGTAGATGTCAGGACGGTATGCAGGGTCTTCCCCGTAGAGTGTAACAGAGTCAAAGGCCGTGCTCAGGCGTTTTGCCGGGTCATCCTTTGAAAGGTAATGAAAACGGCGGTTCGTCCGTTCCGGCGTTCCTTCCCCTGCAAACTGCCGCTTCGGATCTTCTTCCGCCCGCTTGAACGGGAAAACGCCGGCTGTATACGGGAATGCTCCAGGTACATTTTCTTTGTAGACCCACTTTAGAATTTCCCCGTAGTCTTTGTATTTTGGAAGCGAGACTTTCGGGATGGCGAGTCCTGACAGGGAAACCGTCTTTAATGATGTCACAATTTCTCTGTCGCGGATTTTTGTCACAAACTGATCCGTTTCATATTTCTCCCTGAGCTCTCCCCAGCCTTCAAGGATCCGCTTTGATTCCGGAGAAAGTTCCTCTTCCGTTTTCTTTTTAATCGCTTCAAGTGAGGCAATCACCTCAGGTGCCCCGTTCTCCTCTTTGACACTCTCAATGGCGCCCTGAATCTGGAACAGTCTTCTGGCAGTATCAGCCTGATATTCGGCACTTTTGTGGTAGTTCCGGACAGATTCGCTGATTTCTCTTAAATAGTAGCGGCGGTCTGTCGGAATGATGACATTCTGTTTTTCAACATCTTTGACAATAGGCAGACTTGAAGACCAGTTTTTATTTTTCTTTTTGTTGATAAGGTCAAGCAGGGCTACAAACAGGGTGTTTGTGCCGGGATCGTTGAACTGGCTTGCAATCGTTCCGTAAACCGGAAGATCCTCAGCCGGACTTTCAAACAGCATATGGCTGCGCTGGTACTGCTTTTGCACCTGGCGCTTTGCATCCTGTGATCCTTTACGTTCAAATTTATTGATGACAATCAAGTCCGCGTAGTCGATCATGTCGATTTTTTCAAGCTGGGAAGGCGCACCGAATTCGCTTGTCATGACATACATGGACATGTCGCAAATCTCAGTGATGGCAGCATCCCCCTGCCCGATTCCGCTCGTTTCTACAATAATCAAATCATAGCCGGCTGCTTTCACAACGGCGATGGCATCATGGATGGCAAGCGACAGTTCTGATCTTGACTGTCTCGTCGCAAGACTTCTCATATACACGCGCGGTGAGAAAATCGCATTCATCCTGATTCTGTCACCAAGAAGAGCTCCGCCTGTTTTCTGTTTTGTCGGGTCAATGGAAATGACGGCAATCTTAATTTCAGGCACTTCATTTAAAAAACGTCTGATTAATTCATCAGTCAGTGAACTTTTTCCTGCTCCGCCGGTACCGGTAATCCCAAGGACAGGTGCATCAGATGAAAGCTGCTTGACCTCTGAAATGACTTTTTCTGCTGCCGCTGCCGCTTCCTGCCTGCTGCCGATTTGCGATTCAGCAACCGTGATCAGTTTTGCGATTGCTCCGGCATCGCCTGTTTTCAGCTTCTCCATCTCATCCTCAAGCTTTGCAGCTGTCTGGAAATCGCATTCTTTCATCATGAGTTCAATCATGCCCTGCAGACCGAGCTCTCTCCCGTCCTCAGGAGAAAAAATGCGGGCAATCCCGTATTCATGCAGCTCCTTGATTTCACGCGGAAGGATGACCCCGCCTCCTCCGCCATAAAGCCTGATATGTGAAGCGCCTCTTTCTTTTAAAAGGTCATACATATATTTGAAAAACTCCACGTGCCCGCCTTGATAAGAAGAAATGGCGATTCCCTGCGCGTCTTCCTGGATCGCTGCATTGACGATTTCTTCAACCGAACGGTTATGTCCGAGGTGAATGACTTCTGCGCCGCTCGCCTGGAGAATTCTCCTCATAATGTTGATCGATGCATCGTGTCCGTCAAACAAACTGGATGCCGTTACAAAACGAACGGCATGTTTCGGTTTATAGGTTTCCTTTGTATGCATGCTGGCCGCATCCCCTTTATTGTCGTTATTCCGGCTGATTTCCGCTTTTTTGTATCCCCCGCAGAATCAGCTTGGTCTGAACTTCAATGTATTCCTCAAGCGTATAGTTCCTCTGAAGGGCCCACCTTCTGAAGCCCCACATTTGTCCCTGAACGAAGATGTTGTGGGCAAGCAGCTGTCTTTCCGTTGCTGTAAGCGAGATTTCCCCTTTATCCGCACAGCCTGCTATCACCTTTTCAAACATCCCGACCATTTCAATTTCTTTTTGAAGCACATAAGGAAGCGCGTCACGGGACAGTGACTTCGCTTCCTGGTACATGACGAGAACCTCATCCTGCATCTCATCCACCACTCTGAAGTAGTTTGCGATGGCAAGCTTGAGACTCTCAATTGTTCCAAGCTTCATGTCGATGTTTTTCTCCAGCCTGTCGCGCACCTGATCATAGATCGTATCGCAGACCAGGTAGAGGACGTCTTCCTTCTGCCTGATATATTCGTAGAGCGTGCCGATGCTGAAGCCTGCCGCTTTGGCAATTTCCCTTGTGGTTGTGCGGTGGAATCCCTTTTGTTTAAAAAGATGAACCGCCCCTTTAATCATCTGGTCACGCCGCTTTTCCACAAGCCTCTCATCTTTGACAGAGGCATGCACTTCCCGTTTAGACATGTTCCACCGCCTCCCTGTTTTGGCCCCTTTATTTTGTCAGCATGCGCGAAATGACAAGTCTCTGAATCTCCTGAGTGCCTTCATAGATCTGGGTAATCTTCGCATCTCTCATGTAGCGTTCAACCGGATAATCCTTCGTATAGCCGTAGCCGCCGAATACCTGAACCGCTTCTGTCGTGACTTTCATAGCCGTATCTCCGGCAAACAGTTTGGACATGGCTGATTCTTTTCCGTACGGAAGGCCCTCAGACTCAAGCCATGCAGCCTGATAGGTTAATAGACGCGATGCTTCAATTGTTGTCGCCATATCAGCAAGTTTAAAGCCGATACCCTGCTGCTGCGCAATCGGCTTGCCGAACTGCTGGCGCTCTTTTGCATAGGCAACAGATGCATCAAGGGCTCCCTGTGCGATTCCGACAGCCTGGGCAGCGATGCCGTTTCGGCCGCCGTCAAGAGTCATCATGGCAATTTTAAAGCCTTCGCCCTCTTGACCGAGAAGGTTTTCTTTTGGAACGATGCAGTCTTCAAACATGATTTCTGTTGTAGGTGATGAGCGGATGCCGAGCTTGCTTTCTTTTTTGCCGACGGAGAAGCCTTTAAAGTCCTTCTCGACGATGAATGCGCTCGTTCCTTTATGCTTGCTTGAAGGATCTGTGACGGCAAAAACAACATACGTATCTGCTATGCCGCCGTTTGTGATGAAAATTTTCGATCCGTTAAGCACATAATGATCGCCGTTCAGTTTGGCAGTTGTTCTCATGCCGCCGGCGTCTGATCCGGAACCGGGCTCTGTCAGTCCGTAAGCGCCGATTTTCTCTCCTTGTGCCATTGGTTTTAAGTACTTTTGTTTTTGCTCTTCTGTACCGAATTTGTAAACCGGCCAGCCTGCAAGCGATGTGTGGGCAGAAAGTGTTACTCCGATGGAAGCGCACACTCTTGAAAGTTCTTCTACGGCTATGACGTATGCCAGGTAGTCGCTGCCGATGCCGCCGTACTCTTCCGGCCATGGGATTCCTGTCAGGCCTAGTTCAGCCATTTTGTCGAACAGCTCACGGTCGAAGCGCTCTTCTTCGTCGCGTTCTGCAGCTGTAGGCTCAACCTCGTTTTTAGCGAAATCTCTTACCATTTTGCGGATCATTTCATGTTCATCTGACAGTTTGAAAAACATTGCGTTCATCTCCCGTGTTCATTTATTGGTTGTTAATTCAGCATTGTTAATTTGGTGTTCTGGAATCGTTCCTTTCCGCTCCAGGAACTTGCTTTCCGCGGGGAGGGATGGGAGCCTCCTCGGCCAGCCTGCGGGGTCTCCCATTCCCTCTTCATCCCGCAGGAGTCAAGTTCCTTCCGCTGCAATCCACTATTGTGCAAGTGCAAACAGAAAGCGTCCACCTTTACGAAAATATCCTTCTGCTTTACCCCTTAGTTAAATGCTTGCTGATGACGATTCTTTGAATCTCGCTCGTGCCTTCGTAGATTTCGCAGACTTTGGCATCGCGGAAGTAGCGTTCGACGGGGTAGTCTTTTGTGTAGCCATAGCCGCCGAAGACCTGGATGGCTTCTGTTGCTGTTTCCATGGCTGTTTTTGAGGCGAACAGCTTTGCCATGGAAGCTTCTTTGCCGCACGGCATGCCGTTTTCTCTCATGAATGCCGCTCTGTATGTCAGCAGTTCTGATGCCTCGACGGCTGTCGCCATGTCGGAAAGCTTGAAGCCGATTCCCTGCTGGGATGAGATCGGCCTTCCAAACTGGACGCGCTCTTTTGCGTATTCAACCGATTTTTCAAAGGCGGCCTGGGCAATACCGAGAGACTGGGCAGCAATTCCGATGCGCCCGACGTCAAGGTTGGCCATCGCAATTTTGAAGCCTTCGCCTTCTTCGGCGAGCAGATTTTCAGCAGGCACTTCAGCATCTTCAAAAGAAAGCTGAACCGTTCTTGAACCGTACAGACCCATTTTATGTTCGTCTTTTCCGATGACAAGGCCTTTTGTGTTTTTCTCGACGATAAATGCAGAAATCCCTTTTAGGCCCGCCTCAGCGTTTGTAGAAGCGAAAACAATGTACGTATCTGCTTCCCCGCCGTTTGTAATAAACACTTTTGAACCGTTCAGAATGTAGGTGCCGTCTTTTTTGACTGCTTTTGTTTTGAGGCTGCCTGCATCAGATCCTGATCCCGGTTCAGTCAGGCAGAATGCGCCGAGGTACTCGCCGCTTGCAAGCTTTGGAATGTACTTGTTTTTCTGCTCTTCCGTTCCGAAATAAAGGATCGGATTTGTTCCAACCGATGTATGGACGCTCAGGATGACCCCGACTGTCGCACTGACCTTTGAAAGTTCATGAATGGCAATAATGTAGGATGTAAAGTCCATTCCGGCTCCGCCGTACTGCTCCGGCACAGGGATACCCATCAGGCCGAGAGATCCCATTTTCCGGAGAATGTCCCGGGGGAATTCTCCCTTTTCCATCCTTTCGACAAACGGTTCGATTTCAGCCTGGGCAAAATCCCTGACCATTTTCCTCATCATTTCCTGTTCTTCCGTGAAGCGAATATTCATATCCCGTCCCCCTGTGATGTCCATCTACCCTTCGTATGAATAGAATCCTCTGCCTGTTTTGCGTCCGAGCCAGCCAGCTTTCACATATTTTCTGAGAAGCGGACATGGGCGGTATTTGTCGTCGCCGAAGCCTTCGTGCAGCGTTTCCATAATGTAGAGGCATGTATCAAGACCGATAAAGTCAGCAAGCGTCAGCGGCCCCATCGGATGGTTCATGCCAAGCTTCATCACTTCATCAATCGCTTCCTTCTCTGCCACCCCTTCATAAAGCGTATAGATCGCTTCATTGATCATCGGCATCAGGATGCGGTTTGAAACAAATCCAGGGAAATCATTGACCTCAACCGGGATTTTATTCAGCGTTTTCGTCATATCTTCTATCGACTGATACACTTCATCTGCTGTTGCAAGGCCCCGGATAATTTCAACAAGCTTCATGACAGGAACAGGATTCATAAAGTGCATGCCGATGACTTTTTCCGGACGGTTTGTTGCTGCTGCAATTTCCGTGATCGGCAGGGAAGAAGTGTTTGTTGCGAGAATCGTCGTTTCCGGCGTGATTTTATCAAGCTTTGCGAATATGTCTGTTTTGATCGCCATGTTCTCGACAGCTGCTTCAATGACAAGGTCCGTCCCGGCTGCGTCCTGCAAATCTGCTGACGGCTTGAGCCTGCTTAAGATCTCCTGTTTCTGATCTGCTGTGAGCTTCTGCTTATCTACCTGCCGCTGAAGGTTTTTTTCAATAGAGGCGAGTCCTTTTAAAACAAATTCCTCTTTCAGGTCGTTGACTAAAACGTTATATCCTGCCATTGCGCAAACCTGCGCGATGCCTGACCCCATCTGTCCTGCCCCGATTACCATTACGTTTTGAATACTCATCGATATCCCTCCTGCATTTAAACTTCCACCATAATCGCGTCGCCCTGGCCTCCGCCGCTGCAGATGGCCGCAATGCCGATGCCGCCGCCGCGACGTTTCAGCTCGTGAATCAATGTGATGATAATCCGCGCTCCGCTTGCCCCGATCGGGTGTCCGAGTGCCACAGCTCCGCCGTTTACGTTCACTTTCTCAGGGTCAAGACCGGCAAGTTGATTGCTTGCAAGAGCAACCGCCGAGAACGCCTCGTTTATTTCAAATAAATCGATTTCTTCAAGCTTTCTGCCCGTTTTCTTTAAAAGCTCAAGAATGACAAGACCTGGCGTCTTTGGAAAATCCTTCGCTTCAAGGGCAATCGCCGTGTGGCCAAGGATTGCTGCCAGCGGCTGCTTTCCTTCTTTTTGAGCCCGTTCCTCGCTCATGAGAACAAGAGCGCCTGCCCCGTCATTCACTCCAGGGGCGTTGCCCGCTGTAATCGTCCCTGCCTGATTAAAAACGGGAGACAGCTTTGAAAGCCTTTCGATTGAAGTATCTTTTCTTGGTGCTTCGTCGTGCTGAACGATGACAGGATCTCCTTTTCTCTGCGGTACAGGAACAGGAATAATTTCTTCTCCAAGTTTTCCTGACTCAATGGCAGCGGTGGACCGCTCATGGCTTCTGAGCGCCCATGCATCCTGTGCTTCTCTTGAAATTTCAAGCTCTGATGCCGTTTCATTTCCGTAGGTTCCCATATGCACACCTGTAAATGTGCACGTCAGTCCGTCATGCACCATCATGTCCTGAACCTTTGCATTTCCCATGCGAAGGCCCCATCTTGCTTTTGGCATCATGTACGGCGCATTGCTCATCGACTCCATCCCGCCTGCAACAATGACTTCCTCGTCGCCTGCACGGATAATCTGGTCGGCGAGCGTTACGCTTCGAAGGCCGGAAGCACAGACTTTATTGATTGTTTCGGTTTTCACTTCCCACGGCATGCCTGCGTGTCTTGCTGCCTGGCGGGAAGGAATCTGCCCCTGTCCGCCCTGAAGTACAGAACCCATGATGACTTCATCTACTTCCTCTGCTTTTACGCCAGCACGCTCTAACGCTTCTTTAATGGCGATGCCGCCAAGCTGCGATGCTGTCAGCGTGCTCAGCCCTCCGCCAAATTTCCCAAAAGGTGTGCGCACTCCGCTTACAATGACTGTCCGGTTCATCGTTCATCATCCCTCCGTATTTTTATAAAAGATTTGTAGAAAGCGGTTACAAAATTGCCGATTGAACGCTCGCTCAGTATGGGTCCAGCCAAGAAGGTGAAACGAAATCCGTCTCACCTTCCTATTTGGACTATTGGCTGTTCACACTTTAAGCGGCACTTTCTTTTCCTTCTCCAATCACTGCTTTTTCAAGCAGCTCTGCCACATCATACGTGCTGACTGTCTCTTCAACTTCTTTTGCTTTCGTTCCGTCGCTGAGCATGGTCAGGCAGTAAGGACATCCGGAACTGATGACAGTCGGATTCACTTCAAGCGCCTGGTTCGTTCTCGCCACGTTAACACGCGAACCGGCATCCTCTTCCATCCACATCAAACCTCCGCCGGCTCCGCAGCACATGCCTGTTTCCCGGTTCCGGTTCATCTCAACAAGCTTTACGCCCGGAATGGCTTTTAATATTTCGCGAGGCGGCTCATACACTTCGTTATAGCGGCCAAGGTAGCAGGAATCGTGGAACGTGATCGTTTCCTTCACTTCATGCTTTGGAACAAGCTTTCCTTCCTTCACTAATGATGCAAGCAGCTCTGTATGATGGTATACCTCTGCTTCAAGCCCAAAGTCAGGATATTCATTTTTGAAAATGTTATAAGCATGCGGATCAATTGTGACAATCTTTTTGATCTCATTTTTCTGGAATTCATCAATGTTTTTCGTCGCAAGCTCCTGGAACAAAAATTCGTTTCCAAGACGGCGCGGCGTGTCTCCAGAGTTCTTTTCCTTGTTTCCAAGAATGGCGAACTTCACTCCCGCTTCGTTCAGAAGCTTTGCAAATGAAAGGGCGATTTTCTGGCTTCGGTTGTCATAAGATCCCATAGATCCGACCCAGAACAAGTATTCAAATTCTTCGCCTGCCTTGTTCATTTCTTTCACCGTCGGAACATGAACATCTTCGCGTGCCTCGCGCCAGTCTTCACGCTCTTTGCGGTTTAGTCCCCACGGATTTCCCTGGCGCTCAATGTTCGTCATGGCGCGCTGGGCATCTGCGTCCATTTTTCCTTCAGTAAGAACAAGATAACGGCGCATATCAATAATTTTATCAACGTGCTCATTCATTACCGGACACTGATCCTCACAGTTGCGGCACGTTGTACATGCCCAGATTTCCTCTTCTGTGATGATTTCGCCGATCAGGCTCGGATTATAGGCAAGCGATGCTGCAGCTTCCTGTGACCCCTGTCCCTGGGCCATCGCAGCAAGCTGGTTTCCCTTCGTATCTGCAAATGCATAGGCAGGAACCCATGGTGACATTGATGTGACGGCAGCGCCTTTTTCGGTTAAATGGTCGCGAAGCCTTAAGATCAGGTCCATCGGCGACAGCATTTTGCCTGTTCCTGTTGCAGGACACATATTCGTACAGCGTCCGCACTCTACGCAGGCATATAAGTCAATCAGCTGCGTCTGTTTGAAATCTTCAATTTTACCTACCCCGAAAGTCTCCTGAGTCTCATCTTCAAAATCAATTTTCTCAAGCTTTCCAGGATTCGAAAGACGTCCGAAATACACGTTGGCCGGTCCTGCGAGCAAATGTGCGTGTTTTGACTGCGGTACATAGACAAGGAATGTTAAAAGGATCAATAAATGAACCCACCATGAAATGTAAAAGATGACGGCAGCTCCCGTTTCACCGACAAAGCTAAGCAGATATGCAAAGCTTGATGCGATCGGTTCTGTCCATGTCAGCTCATGATTGTGCCAGATGAGGTTCATTCCGTTTCCAAGAAGAACAGAAAGCATAAGCCCGCCGATGAAAATCAGGACAAGACCCGCTTTGAAGTTCTTTTTAAGACGGACGAGCCTTTCTATGTATCTGCGGTGAAACGCCCATACAACCGCAACAAGAATCATCAGCGTGACGATTTCCTGGAAGAATGTAAATCCTGGATACAGCGGCCCAAGCGGCAGATGCGCATCCGGAATTAACCCTTTAATAATAAAATCAAGCGCCCCAAACTGGACAAGGATAAATCCGTAGAAGAACATGACGTGCATGATTCCGCTCTTTTTATCCTTTAATAGCTTTTTCTGGCCGAAAACATTCACCATAATGTTTTTCAGCCGCTCATTTAATCGCTGATCAAACTCCTGTTTTCGTCCGAGCTTGATATAAGCCATGCGTGAACGGATCAGGTATACAAACAAACTGACTCCGTAAGCGGTTACAAGTATGAATGCCAAAAAGTTGACCCATAGCAGTGCGTCCACTGTCTCTCCCCCGTTTCTGTGATGAAATTTCCCGTTTCCCCATGATTTCAAATACTTTAAATCCATTTAATTTTCAGAATTTAACCTATACTTACATGATAATAATGAATGAGCATTCAGTCAATGATTTTCACTCAATCTTCCCCTGATAATTTTTCATCCCGACGTAAAAGATAAAAGATAGATGAATTCATGGAGGGGTTGGAATGAGCGGCATTCTTTTTTTCACAGCGGTTATGGTTATTCTTGCTGTCATTCTCTCTATGGACTTTTATTTTGGTCGCAGACAGCATATAAAAACAGCGGCATCAACTGTCTTTCCTAAAAGAAAAAGTAATTTGGAGCTGTTCACAGTCGGCCAGCACTTTTATGAGCGGCTTTTTGAAGATATTGAAAATAGCACCCATTCCGTTCATGTGCTATTTTATATTATAAAAAATGATCCCGACAGCGAGTCCTTTCTTTCCCTCCTGCAGAAAAAAGCGGAACAGGGAATCAGCGTGCGCCTTCTTGCTGACTATGTCGGCAGCCATGAACTTGAAAATAAGAAAATCCAGCAGCTGAAAGAAAGCGGCATTTCCTTTGCTTTTGCCCATAGACCGAAATGGCCCTTCTTTTTTTACAGCTCACAGACAAGAAATCACAGAAAGATCACAGTTATTGACGGCAGAACCGGCTACACCGGAGGCTTTAATATCGGAAAAGAGTATCTTGGCAAAGATCCGAAGTTTGGCTTTTGGAGAGATTATCACCTTCGGGTTACAGGTGAAGGTGTCCGGGATTTGCAGCGGCAGTTTTTGACAGACTGGAATGCTGCGTCTGATGAGCAGCCTGAAGAGGATAAGGGGCTTTTCCCTGCTCTGTCACAAGGCCGGTTTGAGCACAGGTTTCTTACGACTCCGGGCATGGAACTTGAAAAGAATTTTCTCACTTTCATTAAAGAGGCCAAAAAGGAGCTTCTGATTTGTTCTCCCTATTTCATTCCCGGGAAGAAACTGATGAAAGAGCTTTTGAACGCAAGGAACCGCGGAGTTTCCGTCAAAATCATGGTGCCGATGAAGGCTGATCACCCGCTTGTGAAAGAGGCGTCCTACCCTTACTTCGGTTCCCTGCTTGAGGCAGGCTGTGACATTTATCAATATTATTATGGATTTTATCATGCGAAAGTCATTGTCGTTGACGACGGCTTCTGTGATATCGGGACAGCGAACTTTGATAAGCGGAGCCTGTTTTTAAATGACGAATTAAACTGCCTGGTTTATGACAGTTCCTTTGTTAAGGAGGTAAAGCTTACTGTGGTGGAGGATATGAAGAGGTCTGCGAAATTAACCCTCGACCATTATAACAGCAGATCTGTCCGGCAAAGGGTGATGGAGAAGACCGCTTCCTTCGTATCTTATTTCTTATAAAAGCGGCGAAAGGAGAATATCATGGAGATCCGTTTCGGCTATGTATCAAATGCTCTCAACTTATGGGACTGTTCCCCCGCAAAAACGATGACTTTTGCCCGCTATTCAAAGCTTGACCGCGAAGAAGCCGAACAGGCGCTTCACACTGTTGCAAAGCAGAACCTTGAGCATACGCTGCGCATTCTGCATTACAGCGTGGCCCATGAAATTCCGCTCTACCGTTTCTCATCTTCCCTTATTCCACTTGCTACCCACCCTGAAGTAAAGTGGGATTTTCTGACGCCTTTCGGCGGTCTTTTGCAGGAGATCGGCAGTTTAGTGAGAAAGAACAGTCTCCGGGTAAGCTTTCATCCTAATCAGTTCACCCTGTTTACGAGCGACAAATCGCATATTACAGAAAATGCCGTAGCTGATATGCAGTATCACTATGATCTTTTAAAAGGGATGGGTCTTGAGGATGAGGGGTTTATCAACATTCATGTCGGCGGGGCATATGGGAACAAAGAAACGGCGACAGAACGCTTTCACCGCAATATAAAAAAGCTTCCGGCTGAAATTAAAGCACGGATGACCCTTGAAAATGATGATAAAACGTATACAACATCCGAAACACTGGCAATCTGCGAGAAGGAAAATATCCCGCTCATGTTCGATTATCATCACTACTTCGCCAATAAAACCGATGAGGATGATCTTGAGGAGCTGCTGGTCCGGTTTGCGCGAACGTGGGACGGCACCGGGAAAAAACCGAAGATCCATATATCTTCCCCAAAATCAGAGAAGGAGCTCAGAGCCCATGCCGATTATGTGGACCTCGATTTCATCATGCCTCTTTTGAAAAAGCTGAAAGAGATGGATTTGGACAGTGATTTTATGATTGAAGCCAAACAGAAGGACCGTGCCGTTTTGAGGCTTGTAGAAGAGATTTCCGCCATCCGGGGTGTAAAGCGAATGAGCGGAGGATCTGTTGTGTGGTAGGATCAGTCGGCTTACGCCCCCTGATCCTCTGTTTCTTTATCAAACAAAGTTATATAGGCGGCCCATGACATGAAGGCTGCAACAAGGCAAAACAGGGCCGCAGCGCCTGCAAGAAGATATTCGCCTTCTTTGAATGCAGCATACGTCGCATACCCCATCAAAACAGTGAAAAACGGCGTCATAATCAGCATCGCATAGTCTCCTGCTATTGACCTCGCTTTATACCGGTTTTTCCCCCACATCAAGTACAGAATACCTGCAAGAACCGCAAGAAAAACCGCGCATGCCGCTGCATATCCCATTACTCCCGCTGAACTATTTTTTATCAGCCCGTCCGCTGTCACCCATCCAAGAAACAGGATTAATATCGTTCCCGGAATTTTCATCATGGAAGAAAGACATCCCATCTTCATGACCTCCTTTATGTATTCTGTTGATTTCATACCTCACCCTCATACAGTTTAAAACCTTTTTCAGGAAATTTAATGGGTGGATGGTACTGGATTTTGGCATATTTCAACAAAATACCGCTTAAAGCAAATAAAAAAGAACGGCCATCAGCCGTTCTTTCATACTTACATCTTTTCAGGAGCAGATACTCCAATCAGAGTAAGTGAGTTTTTCAATGTAATTTGTGTTGCTCTCATTAAAGCGAGACGCGCTTTGCTCTTCGCTTCGTTTTCAGGGTCAAGCACTTTTTCTGCGTTGTAGAAGCTGTGAAGCGCAGATGACAGATCATAAATGTAGTTCGTGATTCTGTGCGGGATACGCTTTGCAGCTGCTTCTGTTACTGCCTGCGGGAATTCGCCGAGTTTTTTCAGCAGCTCTACTTCTTTTTCAGATGTTATATCGTTAAAGTTCTGAACATCTTCGTATGAAAGTCCCTGCTCTGCCCCCTGGCGCAGCATGCTTTCGATGCGGGCATGTGCATATTGGGCATAGAATACCGGGTTTTCGTTCGACTGTGATGCTGCAAGGTCCATATCAAAGTCCATGTGAGTATCAGCGCTTCTCATCGCGAAGAAGTAGCGTACAGCATCAAGTCCTACTTCTTCCATCAGATCGCGCATCGTCACAGCTTTGCCTGTTCGTTTGCTCATTTTCATCTTTTCGCCGTTTTTATATAAGTGAACGAGCTGGATGATTTCAACTTCCAATGTGTCTTTTTCATATCCAAGAGCTTCAATTGCCGCTTTCATGCGCGGAATGTAGCCGTGATGGTCAGCGCCCCAGATGTTGATCAGCTTTGTAAATCCGCGGTCAAGCTTATCTTTGTGGTAAGCGATATCCGGCGTTAAATACGTGTAGGAGCCGTCATTTTTAATTAGCACGCGGTCTTTATCATCGCCGTATGCCGTTGAACGGAACCAAGTCGCTCCCTCTTCCTCGAAAATATGTCCTTTTTCGCGGAGAACAGCAAGAGCAGCATCAATTTTCCCGTTTTGGTAAAGAGAGGTTTCTGAATACCAGACGTCAAACGGCACGCGGAATGCATCCAGATCCTTCTTCAGTTTATCCATCTCGAATTTCAGGCCGTACTCACGGAAAAACGCAAGACGCTCTTCTTTGCTTTCTGACACGAACCGGTCACCGAATTCTTCAGCAAGCTTTTTGCCGATATCAATGATGTCCTTGCCGTGATAGCCGTCTTCAGGCATCGCCGCGTCCTGGCCGAGAGCCTGCAGATAGCGCGCTTCAACTGACAGAGCGAGGTTGTTGATCTGGTTGCCTGCATCGTTGATGTAATACTCGCGTGAAACATCATAGCCTGCTTTATCAAGAATGTTGCACAGGGAATCTCCGACCGCTGCACCGCGCGCGTGGCCCAAGTGAAGCGTGCCTGTCGGGTTGGCTGATACAAACTCAACCTGAAGCTTTTCATTGTTGCCGATGTTCACTTCGCCGTAGGCCTCTCCTGCTTCTAAAATAGACGGGATGAGATCCGTAAGGTACGAATTATTCATGTAAAAATTGATGAAACCTGGTCCGGCAATTTCAATTTTTTCGATTGATGCCTTTCCTTTATCAAAAGACGCTACAATGCTTTCTGCAATCGCACGAGGTGCTTTTTTTGCAACACGCGCAAGCTGCATCGCCATGTTTGTTGAATAGTCGCCATGCGCTTTTTCTTTCGGAAGCTCTAAAATCACATCTGGAATCTGGCTTTCTTCTGCAAGTCCAGCCTTAAGTACTGATGCTTTAATTTCGTCTTTTAACCGTTCTTTAACCTGCTCAACGATGTTCATCCTTTTTCCTCCCTAAACATGATCGTTAACATATGTGAATGCGAATCTTCTTCGCCGATTTGAAGTTCATATTGAACACGGATGATGCCGCCTGCGTTCCCGTCAGTCATCCTGACAGAAATGGCTTTTGTCCTCGTTTCAAGCCTGAGCTCCCCGAACTGCGTCCTGTAGTTTGTCATGGTGTCCACATCTTTTACAAAGCGCTGTTTCATGGAGACTGCCCCGGACCTCATAATAAACACTTCATCATCCCTGAATTTGACGACTGTTTTTACTTTTCCGTACTCGTGTTCCTCGTGATAGCTTAAATAGGAGGCGTTATTTTTTACATAGTGCTCGCCGGAAGTAAAAAGCTCCAGGTTTTCTGTGTCCCCGCCCTGATTGATCTCCGTTTTTACGATCACTTGAACTGGTTTGCTTGCCGTCATTGTCACACATCCTTATAAAAGTATCCGCTATTAACTTATCCAGTATAAAGATTTCGGGCAGAAAATTCAATAGAAGGCAAGTAGTAGTTATCATCGTTGACGTTCTGGGGTCATTTATACCCAAAAATGAAAAAGCTCCAGTTTTGAACTGGAGCTTTTCTCATTATGGGCGCTTTTGCACCCAGCCTAAAATCATTTCACGAAGCAGTTTGCTTGCTGTATTGGCGGTCTGTTCAGAGTTGTCGTAGATAGGAGCGACTTCTACGAGGTCTGCGCCGACAACATGAATGTCAGAGCCGGCAATCGCATGAATGGAAGCAAGCAGCTCTCTTGATGTAATGCCGCCTGCATCAACAGTTCCCGTTCCAGGTGCGTGTGCAGGGTCCAAAACATCGATGTCGATTGTGACATAAACCGGACGTCCCGCAAGAGTCGGAAGGATTTCCTTCAGCGGCTCAAGCACTTCGAATTTCGAGATGTGCATGCCGTTTTCCTTAGCCCACTGAAACTCTTCCCTCATGCCTGAACGGATGCCGAAAGAATACACATTCGACGGTCCGATCAGATTGGCTGCTTTGCGGATCGGCGTTGAGTGGGAAAGAGGCTCCCCTTCGTACTCTTCGCGAAGATCCGTATGGGCATCCATATGGATAATCGCAAGATCCGGATATTTTTTGTACATCGCTTTGATGACCGGCCATGAAACGAGATGCTCTCCGCCCATTCCAAGCGGGAACTTATCCTCTGCCAGTACTTTATCAATAAAATCTTCAATGATATCAAGGCTGCGCTGCGCGTTGCCGAACGGAAGCGGAATGTCCCCTGCATCAAAGTATTTTACTTCTTCAAGCTCGCGGTCTAAATACGCGCTGTATTCTTCAAGACCGATTGACACTTCGCGGATGCGCGCTGGGCCGAATCTTGAACCGGGACGGTAGCTTACTGTCCAGTCCATCGGCATGCCGTAGAGGACGGCTTCGCTGTCTTCGAATGTCGGGTGGCTTTTAATAAAAACGTTGCCTGAATAGGCTTCATCAAATCGCATTTGTGTTTCCTCCTGATTATTTGATTAGATCTGCTACAAATTTCGGCAGGACAAACGCTGCTTTATGAAGCTCTTTTGTGTAATACTTCGTTTCGATCTCATGGAAGCGGTCTTCGCTCACTTCAAGCGGATCATATTTTTTCGATCCAAGTGTGAACGTCCAAAGTCCGCTTGGGTATGTCGGGATGTTTGCTGTGTAAAGACGCGTAATCGGGAAGATTTCTCTTACATCGCGCTGCACGTTGCGGATCAGGTCAGGCGTGAACCAAGGGTTGTCTGACTGTGCAACAAAGATGCCGTCTTCTTTAAGGGCTTTTGAAATTCCAGCATAGAAGCCTTTAGAGAAAAGGTTCACAGCAGGTCCTACAGGCTCCGTAGAATCAACCATGATGACATCGTATTCGTTATTGCTCTCTGCAATATGCATGAATCCGTCGCCGACTTTTACCTCTACGCGCTCATTTTCAAGCTCTCCGGCAATTTCAGGCAGGTACTTTTTAGAGTACTCGATTACTTTTCCGTCAATATCAACAAGCGTCGCTTTTTTCACGCCTGGGTGCTTCATAATTTCACGGATTACCCCGCCGTCTCCTCCGCCTACAACAAGAACGTTTTCAGGATTCGGGTGTGTAAATAGAGGTACGTGAGCAACCATTTCATGATAGACGAATTCATCTACCTGTGAAGTCATGACCATGCCGTCCAAAAGAAGCATGTTGCCCCACTCTTCTGTTTCGACCATGTCAAGCTTCTGGAATTCTGTCTGCTCTGTATGTAAAGTGCGGTTAATTTTAATCGTAATGCCGAAGTTTTCGGTTTGTTTTTCTGTAAACCAATGTCCTCCCATATTAAAACTTCCTTTCTATATATAGTTTCTTTTAAAGCTACAGTAACGATTATTCCCTAATCGGTCATTCTGATTCGCCAAATTTCGAGTTCAAAACCTCACGGAAAAGTATAGATGAATCTAGCAAAATTGCAAGAAGAATTTTAATAGAAAAGGTTTAAAAAGACTGAGATTTTCTCATACTGATTATCAGGAAATGTTGCGGATTTCACGTATTCCGAAAAGATGCAGAAATGAGGTGGGGAACATGGAGGTTATGACGCCGCGGAGAATGCGCATAACTATCAAAGCAGTACGAGCTGCTTTTTTCATCAGTCTTATTGCCATTTTTACAGGGTCAGTCTTGCTCGGCACCGTCATGCTTACGGCAAAATGGCAGGGTGCTCCTTCCCTGGCCGTTCAGCAGTCTTCCATTATGTATGCAGGTGACGGGTCTGAGATTGCAAGAACCCATCACGGCGGCAAACGGTACTGGGTGAATCTCGAAGAAATGTCCCCTTCCCTGCTGGCAGCGACAGTGGCTGTCGAGGACAGGCACTTTTACAGTCATCACGGGTTTGACTATAAACGGATCGCCGGTGCTGCGCTTGCAGATTTAAAAGCAATGGCAAAGGTTCAGGGAGCGAGCACGATTACCCAGCAGTACGCACGTAACCTTTATCTTGGACACGATAAAACATGGAAGCGAAAACTGTCTGAAGCTTTTTACACTATACGCCTTGAGCTGAATTACAGCAAAGAAGAGATTCTGGAAGGCTATTTAAATACGATTTACTACGGCCACGGGGCATACGGGGCTGAAGCTGCCGCCAGGTATTATTTTGACAAAACGGCCGCAGAATTATCCCTCGCTGAAGCAGCAATGCTTGCAGGAATCCCTAAAGCGCCAGGCTCTTATTCTCCTTTTGACAATCAGGAGCGGGCGAAAAGCAGGCAGGAACTGATCTTGAAAACGATGGTGAACCAAGAGCTTATCACACAGGCAGAAGCAGATAAAGCCTATAATGAACCTTTAAAATACAGAGCAATTGAAGCTGTTAAAGCACCCGAAGCAGCACCGTATTTCCAGGATGCTGTTATGAAGGAGCTGTCTGAAAAGCTCAACCTTGACAGAGTCACAATTGAAACGCGGGGTTTGCGGATTTTTACGACCCTTGATCTTGAGATGCAAAAAATCGCAGAGCAGAAGATGGCAGACATCATTGATGAGGATTCAGCCATTCAGGCGGGATTTATGGCCATGGACCCGAAAACGGGGCAGGTAAAGGCGCTGATCGGCGGCAGAGACTACGCAGCAAGCCCCTTCAACAGGGCTACACAGGCTAAGAGACAGCCCGGTTCGACAATGAAGCCGTTTCTCTATTATGCCGCAGTGAACAAAGGGTTCACCCCTTCTACCCTGCTGAAAAGCGAGCCGTATACGTTCAAATTTGAGGACGGTAAATCGGTTTACAAGCCAAGCAACTATAACGGCTATTATGCAGACGGCGACATCACCCTTGCACAGGCCATTGCGCTTTCAGACAACATCTATGCTGTGAAAACACACCTTTTCCTTGGCATGAATGAGCTGATTGACTCGTCCAAAGCACTGGGCATTACAAGCAGGCTGCAGAAGGTGCCGTCACTTGCTTTAGGCACGTCTCCCGTAAAGCTTTCCGAAATGGTCGGCGGATACGGGATGCTTGCAAACGGCGGCAAGCAAATCGAGCCTTCCTTCATCAAAAGAGTGGAAGATGCAGAAGGAAACGTCATTTATCAGAAGGAAAAAACGGGTGAACAAGTACTGAACGCAGAAGCAGCCTTTGTCACATCCCATTTGATGACCGGAATGTTTGATGAGCAGCTGAATGATTATACATCCGTTACCGGCCACGCAATCATCCCGAAACTTTCGCGGGAATATGCAGGAAAATCCGGTACAACTAAGACTGACAGCTGGATGATCGGCTATGCCCCGCAGCTTGTTGCTGGTGTCTGGACAGGCTATGACAAAGACCAGACGATCGATGCAGTAGCAGAACGCAGCTATGCCAAGGACATTTGGGCAGGGTTTATGGAAGAAGCGCTGAAGGATGAGTCAGTGAAGGCTTTCTCTCCTCCTAAAGGCGTCATTGGCGTCTACATCAATCCGAAGACCGGCAAGCTCGCATCAGACAACTGTCCGGCTAAGAGGTTCGCTTATTTCGTAAAAGGCACAGAGCCGACGGAGTATTGCACAGATCACTTAGAAGACGGGAACAGCACTCCTCAAAAAGGGGAAGAAAAGCAGGAAGAAACGTGGTACAAAAAAGTATGGAAATGGTGGGACTAGGCATCAGCCGCCCCTACTAGATGAAAAACCCCGGACCGCCCATGGTCCGGGGTTTTTCGTGTCCTAGCTTTATAAGCTATCTTCAGTTTACTAAAATCGAAAGAATTTGACAATTTGTTCACAGGAACGTCACAGGATTGTCACGATTCCCCAAGCCCTGTTTTCAGCTCCGCACCGGAGTTGTTCCACATATCTGCATTGTGGTTCTTCAAAAAGTTCATCAGCACTCCTTTAGAAGGTACATCCATGTGATCAACCATAATATGGCGCTTAAGCGATTTATCCATCTTGTTTACGTGTTCAGGGAGCGACTTATAGCCTCTTCTGATTTCACGGTCGACCGTCATTTCACAAGCCGTTACGCCAGCGTAGTACGGCCCTTCTGCTTTGCGGTCAATGGTCACCCATACGAGCCAGAACGGCTTCCCGTTCGGCACATCCTCCTTGTTCGGAAGAAACTTAATACCCTTTTCAACCGTGCTTCTCGCATGCATCGCACCGATGTCGACAAAAGCTTCCCCCTCATTTACATCTATAAACACAGGAGAAATATTCTCAAGGCTCAGTGCACCGACCCCATAGCCGCCGTGGCCGTCAGTCGGATCGTTTTTGATGATATTGAACGCAACCTTTTTCTTTTTCTTATCTTGCTCCATTTAGATAACCTCCTAGAAAAACGGGGTGAGTATTGTTTGAAAAACCGTCAGCACAGCATCCGTTCCATATGAAAACGCCGGCTGAATCGTGTATTCGTCAAGCGGTGTCAGAACTAAAATCAAAAAAACAACAATCCCGTAGTTTTCAAACTGCGTCATTTTCGCCCGGATGCGCGAAGGCGCCAGATCTTCAATGATCCGGTATCCGTCAAGCGGCGGAAACGGAAACAGGTTGAAAATGAACAGGGTAATATTTAATCCCACAAGGATGTTAAAAAACTGCTCCAGACTTTCTGCCATACCTGATGACAAACCGGTCAAAACCCCTGTACTCAAAAGTATATACCATAACGCCAGGCCAATAAAAGCGACGAGCAAATTGCTGAGGGGCCCGGCAGCCGATACGAGAATTCCGGCAAGCCGCGGCTTTTTAAAATAAAACCGGTTGACCGGAACCGGCCTCGCCCACCCGAAGCCCGCAATAAATATCAAAATCGTCCCGAACGGATCAAGATGCTTCAGCGGCGACAGTGTCAGCCTTCCCTGATTCTTTGCAGTAGGATCTCCAAATTTAAAGGCTACATACGCATGGGCAAACTCATGCACCGAAAACGCAATGGCAAGCACAATCACAACGTACGGAATGAGCTCTAAATCAAACGCCAAAAATTCCACCAATCATTCTCCTCGCTAAACATTCTATTCTCCTTCAAGTATACTATAGAAGAATCCACCTAGAATACAAAAAGGAGAGTGTGACAATGCCATACGTAACTGTAAAAATGCTTGAAGGCCGCACAGAAGACCAGAAAAAAGCACTAGTTGAAAAAGTAACTGCAGCTGTATCCGAAACAACAGGCGCTCCTGCGGAGAAAATCGCTGTATTTATTGAAGAAATGAGCAAAAATCATTATGGAGTTGGCGGAAAACGCCTCAGCGATCAGTAAGCAAAAATCCCCCGGCAGAGCCCGGGGGATTTTCTATTGAAAAGCCTTCGTACGAATCGCCTCTATGTACTCATACGCCTGGCCGATTTCTTCTTCTGTATATTTCTGCTTGCTCTTAAGCGTAAAGACCTTTTCTTTCACTTCCTCTTTTTCAAGGGAATCAAAGTACAGAACGGTAGAGACAAGCTCGAGGAATCTGGCAGACTGGTCGTTTAAATCCTGCATGCATTCCTGCATCGGCGGCATGTCCGGCTCATAATTGGCAAGAAACTCTTCGCCCGACTCTGTCAGGGAATAGCGGTACTGAAAATATCCGCCTTTTTTCTCGTGCATTTCATTCAGAAACCCGAGATTGCAGAGCTCTTCAATCCTTAGCGTCAGTTCCTCTGAATATGGTCCGTAAAAGTGAAAATCATACTTTTCATAAAAAGGAAGATTGATCTTTTTGGCTATGTAGATCATCTTCTGCAGCTTTTTCCGTCCGGTAATCTCACCCGAAGAAGAAAAGACCTTCATCAGCTTTGCGTGTTCATTCAGCAAACCCCAACACTCCTAACCTTGTATTTTCACAGTATCTCTCTCTTTTTATTGTGTACTGAAGCGGCCCGCTCCCGGCCTAAACATTCAGCAATTCCATAATCCGTTTCTTCGCTGTTCGTTTTGATGACATATCCTTTATGAGATCTAATGGAAAATACAGCTTGTGGTCGGTTCTGCGCTTTCCTGATATCGCATCTACAATCTCCGACTGGCGGGAAAGCTCCCGCAAATCCCCGTTTGGCAGCTGCAGATGAATCGGAAGACGCTCCTCTTCCTCTCCCGGACGGTAAAAATCGTAAGGAAGATCAGACGATGAATCCACTACAAGATAATAGTCAGGGTCGATGCCTGCTTTTTTAAACAAAGCTGTAAGCTCCATCAGCTTCTTCATTTCCACTGTTGCAGCAGGATTAAACTCCGCATATTGAAACAGATTCCTGTTCATGAACCTTCTGCAAAGGTCGCTCAGAATCGGATCCGCTTCCTCCTGCCACTGCTGGAAATAATACATCACAACGGACTCATCAAGCTTCAGATAATCCTCCGTGGTGACTTCCTCTTCAAAAATAGAATAAAAGTGGACCGGGTCCTGCCTGAATGTGTAATAGTCTTTGTGAAGCTGCTTGGCACGGTGCAGAATTTTTGTCAGGATAACCTCTGCACTCCGTGTGACAGGATGAAAATACACCTGCCAGTACATCTGATATCTGCTCATAATGTAATCTTCTACAGCGTGCATCCCGCTTTGCTTAATGACCACCTGATCTTCGCGCGGCCTCATGACCCTGAGTATCCGCTCCATATCAAAATGTCCGTAGCTGACTCCTGTAAAATAAGCATCCCGCTGCAGGTAATCCATCCGGTCGGCGTCAATCTGGCTCGAAATGAGGCTGACGACCTGCTTATTCTCATACGTTTTGCCGATCACTTCGGCCACCTTTTTCGGGAAATCGTCACCCATCTGGCGCAGGACGGCGTTCACTTCTGTATCACCCGTCAGAATCTCCCGTGTAAATTGTTCATGATCCATGTGAAACACTTTTTCAAATGAATGCGAAAACGGACCGTGCCCCAAATCGTGCAGAAGGGCTGCGCAAAGCGAAAGAAGCCTGTCGTCATCATTCCACTCAGGACGTCCTTTAAACACGTCATCTACGATTCTCCGCACAATTTCATAGACTCCTAAAGAATGATTAAACCGGCTGTGTTCTGCTCCGTGGAAGACAAGGTAGGTCGTTCCGAGCTGTCTGATCCTGCGGAGCCTTTGAAACTCTTTCGTTCCAATCAGATCCCAAATCAGCTTGTCCCTTACATGGATATATCTGTGTACCGGATCTTTAAACACTTTTTCCTCAGAAAGCTTTCCGCTAATGGCCACTTAAAGTTCCCTCTTCCATCTTGACTTGTATCCATTATATCGATTTGGAAATGATGGCTTCAACCATTATTTTCAAAATGAATCCGATAAAAAAATCACCACTGCAGGATGTGCCAATGGTGATATTATTTCTTCAATTTTGTTTCAATTTTAACGATCAGCTCGTCCTCATTCGGAGCTGATAGCGGACGGTTATTAACAAACGCAAACGATTTTTTTCTGCCTGGACCGCAGTATGACTGGCACCCGATGTCAATTTTCGCATCAGGATCCACTTTTTTCAGGCGCGGCAGCAACGTCTTCATGTTGGTTGCCTGGCAATCGTCGCATATTCTGAATTCATTTGCCACTGTCTTACAACCCTTTCCTTCTGTGAATCACGTTCAAACACTATTTGGTATTTTACAGCTATTTGAACGCCAATGCAAGCCGGGGGAAATAACTTCTAGAAAGAATCCCTTTTCGGAAAATCTACTATCCTTGTAAAGTTTTTGTATAAAACCCGCCCAATCTGGCCAGAATGGTAACAAGAAAATACACAACTATTTATCTAATGAAAAGCGGATGCACATTTTATCTGCTTCGCATCTTAAGAAATTATTCTATCTACACTTTTATTAAGGGAGTTGGAACACATGAAACAGCGACAAGACGCCTGGTCAGAAGAAGATGATCTGTTATTGGCTGAAACCGTCCTCCGCCATGTGCGTGAAGGAAGCACGCAGCTGAATGCCTTTGAAGAAGTAGGAGACAAGCTTAACCGCACGTCGGCCGCCTGCGGATTCCGCTGGAACGCCGTTGTCCGCCATAACTATGAAAAAGCGCTTCAGCTGGCAAAAAAACAGCGCAAGCAGAAAATGCGCGCAGCCGGAAAAGGCCAGCCTGCCAAAAAGCAGCTGCTCTACTCTCCGCCTGAAACAGAGACTGTACCTGAGGAAACCCATACGGCTGTCTATGAACAAGAAGAACTGCCTGCTGTGACACACCCTGCCTACCAGGAAGATGTGCACATGGAAGAAACCTATGAGATTCCATTTACAGCCCGCAGACCTTCTGTACCTTCGGTGACTTCAGCACCAGCCGAACTGACCATGAACCAGGTCATTTCATTTCTAGAATCATATTCTCAGTCAAACGAGCACGTAAATGCACTGAAACTTGAGAATGAGAGATTAAAGCGCGAAAACTACGAGCTTTCCATGCGGAACCAGGACCTTGCTGTAAAAGTATCACAGCTCGAGCAGGATACCGTCATGGTGCAGGAAGATTACGAAACACTCATGAAAATCATGAACCGTGCAAGAAAGCTTGTCTTATTTGAAGAAGAAGAGCGTCCGGCCACAAAGTTCAAAATGGACCGGAACGGCAATTTGGAGAAGCTGGCGGAGTGATGCAAAAGATGTCCTGATGGGGCATCTTTTTTAGTTCTAGATACAATTTACGGGATATTTACCACCAAAAGGGAAAAGGTGCTTGAAAAAGAGTTTTGGAGCACTAACGGCGGATCGTGTTGGGGCGTTAGTGTTGTTAAGAGTGGTTTGGAGCACAAACTCTTTTCTGGGAAGATGCGTTAGTGCTCTTAAAACTGGTTTGCAGCACAAACTCTTCTCTCGGAAGACGTGTAAGTGTTCTTAAACCTTGTTAGCAGCACAAACTCTTATCATGAAAGACGTGTAAGTGTTCTAAAACCTTGTTAGCAGCACAAACTCTTATCAGGGAAAACGCGTTAGTGCTCTTAAACCTTGTTAGCAGCACAAACTCTTATCAGGAAAGACGTGTAAGTGTTCTAAAACCTTGTTAACAGCACAAACTCTTATCAGGGAAAACGCGTTAGTGCTCTTAAACCTTGTTAACAGCACAAACTCTTATCAGGGAAAACGCGTTAGTGCTCTTAAACCTTGTTAGCAGCACAAACTCTTATCAGGGAAAATGCGTTAGTGCTCTTAAACCTTGTTAACAGCACAAACTCTTGTCAGGGAAAACGCGTTAGTGCTCTTAAACCTGATATCTGCAGCACAAACTTTCGTACAGCTAAGACGAATACGAAAAAAACAGGCAAGATCCCCTCCTGCCTGCTTTTTGCCATCTATTGAACTGTCCCAAATACCTTCTCATTTCTGTCATACATCCGAAGCAGGTTTTTTTCAAACAGCACCTGCTCATCAACAGAAAGGGATGCTGAGTAGATTCTGCCGCTCAGTTCCTTCAGTGTCTTCAGAAAAGAAAGCATCAGCGACTGCACCGTGATGCCGTCCTGAAGCAGCTCGCTTAATGAAGCCATTGTTTCCGGAACAATTTCGGGATACGCAAATTTTGTCTGCTCTCCTTTTTTGGCAAGTTCATAAAACCTGCGGATGAGCTCAGCACGCTCTGAACCGCTTCCATCTGCACACAGATAGATCTGAACGGCAATTCCTCCGCGCAGTCTGCGCTGCGAGATCCCTGCGAACTTTTTCCCGTCAATGCTGAGGTCATAGCTGCCTGGGCAGTACGAGCCGGTTATCTCGCGGGCTTCAATCTCCGCATTGTAGGGCTTCAGCATCCGTTTGATCAGATCCCACATCGTGTCATAGCCGCGGTTTATATCAATTCCTTTATCTGTTTCAGGAAAAATAAGCGAAATGTTGAGGACACCCTCATCAAGTACAACAGCGAGACCGCCGGAGTTCCGGACGATGACCCTGTAGCCCTGCTCCTTCAGAAAAGCTATGCCATCCTGCAAATAAGGAAGCTTTGTGTCCTGAATGCCGAGTACAACCGTTTTGTGGTGCACCCATGTTCTCGCCGTTGCAGGCGATGTGCCGTTTCCGACAGCAGCGCATAAGGTGTCATCCATGGCAAAGGACTGCCTCGCATCAAAATGCGGCCCGAGACTGGACTGGTCGACAATTTTCCATTCATCCTGTTTCAGCAATGTTTCAAAAGACATCTTCGTAGACTCCTTAGCGTTTATAAACATGTTCATTATAGCATGTGATCAGAAAAAAGAGACAGCGGCCGCTGTCTCTTTCCGTACGATTAGATTGCCTGTCCGGCAGTAATCAATGCAAGTTTGTATACATCTTCTGCGTTGCATCCGCGTGACAAGTCGTTAACCGGTGCATTCAGTCCCTGCAGGATTGGGCCTACTGCTTCAAAGTTGCCCAGGCGCTGAGCGATTTTGTAGCCGATGTTGCCTGCTTCAAGGCTTGGGAAAACAAATACGTTAGCGTCGCCTTTAAGAACGGAGTCCGGAGCTTTAGAAGCTGCCACGGAAGGTACGAACGCAGCGTCAAATTGGAATTCGCCGTCAAGCACAAGCGTCGGGTCCATTTCTTTTGCAATTTTCACAGCTTCTGCTACACGCTCTGTTTCAGGTGATTTAGCTGAGCCTTTTGTTGAAAAGCTGAGCATCGCCACTCTTGGCTCAATGTTGAACATGTCTGCTGTTTTCGCGCTTTCGATGGCGATTTCAGCAAGGTCCTGGCTGTCTGGGGCAATGTTGATTGCGCAGTCTGCAAAGACATATTTTTCATCGCCGCGCACCATGATGAACACGCCTGATGTTTTTTTGATGCCTTCTTTTGTTTTAATGATTTGAAGAGCCGGGCGAACAGTATCTGCTGTAGAATGCGCCGCGCCGCTTACAAGTCCGTGTGCTTGCCCTGTGTAAACAAGCATTGTGCCGAAGTAGTTTTCATCCAATAGAATCTTTTGAGCCTGTTCTTCTGTCGCTTTTCCTTTGCGGCGCTCTACAAAAGATGCCACAAGCTCATTCATGCCTTCAAATGTCTGAGGATCATAGATCTCAACACCTTCAAGTGTAAGATTCAGTTCATTCGCTTTTGCTGTGATCTCATCTTTGCTTCCGACAAGAATCGGCACGAGAATGCCTTCTCCGGCAAGACGGTTTGCAGCTGTAAGAATACGCTCATCCGTTCCTTCAGGGAAAACAAGTTTCAGCTCTTTTCCTGATACTTTCTCTTTTAAAAGACTAAATAAATCAGACATTCCAAAACCTCCTAATTTGTTAAAAACAAACACTCTACAGACAAGGATACTCCACTTTCAGGCAAATTCAAACAAGCCGGGACCAATGCAGCGCTTACACGACAAATTCTTTATTTTCTAAATAGACAAACATTTTTACCTTTAAACATCCTTATTTAATATGTGCAGCAGAGTCTGATTTCATTATTCCATGGACAAACTGTGGTATAGTAAATAGCGTAAATAAGTATGATGAAACGGAGTGAACGTACATGAGTGAAGCTGCACAAACACTTGACGGCTGGTATTGCCTGCACGATTTCCGCGCAATGAACTGGGCGCTCTGGAAAACGGCAAGCAGCGATGAACGCCAGTCAGCCATTTATGAGTTTCAGGGTTTGCTTGAAAAATGGGGACTTGCAGATGAGCAGAAGCAGGGAAGTCAGGCGCTGTACTCAATCGTCGGACAAAAAGCCGACTTTATGCTGATGATTTTGCGCCCTACGATGGAAGAACTGAATGTCATTGAAACAGAGTTTAATAAATCAAAGCTTGCTGATTACACTCTCCCGACCTTCTCTTACGTATCAGTTGTGGAGCTGAGCAACTACCTGCCTGCAGGAGAAGATCCGTATCAGAATCCGCAGGTTCTTGCCCGTCTGTATCCTTCCCTTCCTGAAGCGAAGCACGTCTGCTTCTACCCGATGGATAAACGCCGAAACGGCGAAGACAACTGGTATATGCTTCCGATGGAAGAACGCAAAAGCCTGATGCGCAGCCACGGCATGATTGGCCGTCAGTATGCCGGCAAAGTGAAGCAGATCATTACAGGATCTGTCGGATTTGATGATTTTGAATGGGGTGTTACGCTCTTTTCAGATGATGTGCTTCAATTCAAAAAGCTTGTATATGAGATGAGATTCGATGAAGTGAGCGCGCGCTACGGCGAGTTTGGCACATTCTTTGTCGGAAATATTCTTCCTGAAGATAAATTGTACAGCTATTTCCATATTTAACGTTCACAAGCTCTTGCCGGATCAGGCAGGGGCTTTTTTTGTGTCATAACGCTTATTTTCCGTTCATACCTATAAATGAGTGAGATTGATCTTTCATCCAGTCACACTGCTTCTTTGCGCCATCGCGGGGCAAATGATTCTGGTGTTTATTCAATTCTTACTGATTAAGGAGGGTTATTATGAATTCAGGTTTCAATCAGTTTGGAGCAGGCTTTAATCCTTATGGATATGATTACCGTCAGCAGCAGCCGCAGTTCGGGCAGCAGCAGCAATTTGGACAGCAGCAGGGCGGCGGACAGCAAGGTATGCAGGGCGGGCAGCAGCAGACTCCGACTCAGGCACAGGGCGGGATGCTGCCGCTTGAAGAATCATATGTCGAAAACATTCTGAGGCTTAACCGCGGAAAAGTTGCGACGATCTACATGACATTTGAAAACAGCAAAGAGTGGAACTCAAAAATCTTTAAAGGCGTGATTGAAGCGGCCGGCCGCGATCATATCATTCTGAGTGATCCGAAAACGTCTAAAAGGTACCTGCTTTTGACCATCTACCTTGATTACATTACGTTTGATGAGGAGATCGCCTATTATTATCCATACGATATGACGTCATATTCGCCTAGATAAGGTCAGATCTTTAGAGCATATACCGTGTATGCTCTTTTTTAGCCTTTCCAGTAATAGAGGTCGTCTTCGCCTGTATCGTCAGGCGATACGTCCTTTTGCTTCTCCTGTTTAAAAAGCGCAATGGTTTCCTGTTCTGCCTGTGAAACCGTACTCTGCACTGGTTTGGGCTCTTCTTTCACAAGTGTGTGAACATAGCTCTCCATAATGCTCGTCCTGTCCTCATATCGCTTTAAAAAAGCCGATACGGCGAGCAGAAGGCTGCCTCCGATTATCAGGTAAACAAAAATCGACAGGCCGGGAAGCATCTGAATATAAAAAAGTCCGTACGGCTCGTAATACTGCTGGTTCTCTTCTGTCATCGTTTTATAGATGGTCGAAACAGAGCTCAACCCTCCGGCAAGCCCTCCAATGATCATGATACCCGCAATAATCGTCAGTATTTTCTTCACTCTTCTCCCGCCTTCCTTTTTCATTATTTTACCATGAAGCTGAATTTTAAAGGTAGCAAAAAGGCGGTTAGAACTCTTCTCTCCGAATAGGCCGGCCTCATGAAAAAAGCCCCGCCTCAGGCGGAGCTCTTCAACACAAATTACAGGAATTTCACGGCTGCAATGATAATTATTACCCAGGCAATAAGGAATGAAAGTCCCCCAAGCGGAGTGATGGCACCAAGAACACTGATTTGCGTAACAGCAAGAACGTACAGGCTTCCCGAAAACAGCAGAATGCCGATAAACATCAGCCATCCCGCCCAGTTCAGCATGCCTGCCTGCGGAAGCTTGTCCATGAGAAATGCGATGACAAACAGGCCGCCTGCGTGAAACATCTGATAGGTGACGGCTTTTTCCCAGATGTTCAAGTATCTCTCAGGAATTTTCCCTTCAAGTCCGTGTGCGCCGAATGCACCGAGTGCCACTGAAAGAAAAGCATTTGCTGCAGCAAGTATTAAAAATAGTTTCACAATTATCTTCTCCCCAATTTTAAAATCTGACATCTGCTTTCATCTTACCTTAACGCACCTGCAAAGCAAAGACAGGACGCGTATTCGTCAACGGATAATTAGAAATCAAAAAGGGAATCGCCGCAGTCTTCCTCTTCTTTTTTCTTATTGAAGGATGAGGCGCCCATCATCTTCTGCAGCTGAAGAGCATCCATTTCTAAAGGCTTTGATGACTGCAGTTTCGGCTTGAACGGTTCTGAAGATTCCCCGCTTTTTTCGTCAAGGACAAGATCGCACAGAGTCTTAACAGCGAGCAGGCGCTCTCTTACTTCTGACTCGCTTGATCCATTCATCGCCATGCGGACCTCTTTTTCCATTTTTGCAAGCAGCTTTGAAATATGAATATCCATTATCGTTCCTCCATTATCATTTTTTGAGCGTATATTTTAAGCAATTTTCACCTGAAGATCTTTTTACCTCAACAGATGGCCTTGCAGCTGATTTAAAGCCGAAAGCCCTGCATCCGTTAGGAAATTGTCTATCCCAGGTCACGTAGTAATGTGCACATTTTAAACAGTTGATCTGCTGAACGTTCATCTGATATCCTGCCTTTTTCTTTTTCCTTGCCCCCTATTATAGCAGGAGTTATTGCACACCGCCTGCAAAAAAGAGGTTTACATTACGAGTCCGGGTGATAAATAACTAGTATTACAAATAGGAGAGTGATTGAATATGAAACCGACAGTAAAAGAATACACAAATGATGAAGTACTGAAGCAGGATGTAACTGAGCTGAAAAATCAGGGTATTGATAAGCAGGATATTTATATTCTCTCACACGACGACGAGCGCACCAACCGTGTAGCAGGCAATGCGGACGCCAACACAATCGGACTTTCTGAAATGGGTCTAGGCAGCGCAGTAGGCAACATTTTCAGCAAAAAAGGAGACGAGCTCCGCACAAAGCTTGAAGAAATCGGATTCAGCAAGGAAGAAGCTGAGCGATATGAAGAAAAGCTTGATGAGGGTAAAATTCTTCTGATGGTGACAAACCGTGACCGTGTAACCGGCGGAATTTAATGGCTGACAAAAAGGAGGTGCAGAGGCACCTCCTTTTTTCATGCAGAGCGCCTGGGAACGGATGGTCCAAGGCGTTTACTCTTATTCTATTTCCCAATCAATTTCATCCCGACCCAGTTTCCGCAGTGCTTCGTTTGTTTTTGAAAACGGTTTGCTTCCGAAGAACCCTCTGCGTGCAGAAAAAGGACTTGGATGAGGCGACTCAATGATGACATGCCTGTTTTCATCAATTAGCTCTTTTTTGGCCGCTGCATGCTTTCCCCATAGAATAAACACAACCGGCTGTTCCCGTTCGTTCAAAAGCTCAATGATCCGGTCGGTAAAGGTCTCCCATCCCTGACCTTTATGGGAGGCAGCCTGTCCCTTCCGCACGGTGAGGACCGTATTCAAGAGGAGCACACCTTGGTCTGCCCATTTTTCGAGGCAGCCGTGATCCGGAGGCTCGCATCCGAGATCATCTTTCAGTTCGAGAAAAATATTGCGCAGTGAAGGAGGCTGCTTCACTCCTTTTTGCACAGAAAAACTCAGCCCGTGTGCCTGGTTCGGCCCGTGGTATGGGTCCTGACCGAGGATAACGGCTTTCACATTCTCGTAGGATGTTGCATCGAGAGCATGAAAAATATCATTCATGGGAGGGTAGACAGTTTCAGATGCGTATTCCTCTTTCAGGAATTCTCTCAATTTTGCATAATAGGATTTTTCAAATTCGGGTTTAAGCCACTGCCACCAGCCGTCGTGAAGAAGCTGTTTCAATTGTGTTTCCCCCAATCACATGCAGGTTTCTTCTACTAATGAAATCAGTTTTTTCAGCATGGAAACTGAATCTTCAAGTGTTAAAGAATAGAAGCGCTTTGTTCCTTGCTGTTCAGTGACAACCAGTCCCTGATCTTTTAAGATTTTCAGATGGTGGGAAATAGCCGGTCTTGAAAGTCTGGACTGATCCGCAATTTCGTTGACGGTCAGCCGCTCTGTTTCTGCCAGTAATAAAATTATATCCTGTCTCGCGGGATCTCCGAGAGCATGGAATAATGGGATGCAAGATCGAAATGTATCAATTGCCTGATCTCCCATTCACTTCACACCTTTCTTACGCACGTTCCTGTGTTTTTCTCACAACCCCTGTTACCGTTTTGCGGGGCATAAACCGTACGGCTGCTGCGAGCATTTTATTTTTTAGTCCAGGGATAATAACAGTTTTCTTCTTGTGCAGCCCTTTATAAGCCGCGTCCGCCACCTCTTTGACATCCATGACCCCGCTTTTGAAAAGCTTGGACTGGCCGAGGTTGGCACGGTCGCTGAAACCGGTTTTTGTCGGTCCGGGGCAAAGTACGGAAACACTGACCCCTGTCCCTTTAAGTTCGTTTTCTATGGCTTCACTAAATGATAACACATATGCTTTTGTGGCGTAATACACAGCCATAAGGGGCCCCGGCTGAAAGGCCGCTGTCGACGCAACATTGAGAATATGACCGGAACCTCTGGCGGCCATATCGGGTGCAAACAGCTTGGCAAGCAGCGTAATGGATTTAATATTAAGGTCAATCATATTGAGCTCTTCTTCAGCAGATGTGCGGACAAATTCTCCGTATAGGCCGAATCCTGCGTTGTTGACGAGCACATCTACCTGTACACTTTCAGCCTTCAGTTCTTCGTACAGTTCCCGGACCTGGTTCATATCGCTTAAGTCTTTTCTTTTCACAATGACAGGTGCAGGCTTAAGTTCTTCTGCAAGCTTCTGTAATATCTCTTCGCTGCGCGCAGCCAGGACTAAGCGGTATCCATCCTGTGCATATTTATAAGCAAGTTCTTTTCCAATGCCATCTGATGCTCCTGTAATCAATACTGTTTTCATTTATTAAGGTCTCCTTCTGTTTGTTTGTTTAAATGTTTAAACATATAATATATTGGATGTGCAAAAAAGTCAAACAACACAAAGAAAAAACTCCCGCATAGCAGGAGTTAAACCAGTCTTGACCGAATCGGCCTGCCGTCCCAGACAATCCGGCTTTCGGCCTCTCTCTTTTTCAGCTCCGGCTCTTCGAGGAGCACAAAGAAGTTTTTTTGCGGAAGCTTTCCAAGCCCGTGTTTTTCACAAAGGACTTCAAGAAACGACTGTCTTTTTTCATTAAGGGAAAAAGACTGATGGCTGCCGCCTGCAGAGAAGGCATAGATGACGCTTGCCACCGGAACCCGTTTCACGGAAAATGCTTCAGACACTCGCAGGAAAAAATCCCAGTCCCAATAATTGTGGACCTCCGGATCAAAATAGCCAATCTCACTGTGAATGCTTTTTAAATATAGACTGCCCGACGGCACATAGGTTGAAAAGCGCCTCATCTCATCCGGATCATATGTATAGGCAAACAGCCTCCTGCTTACAGGCAGACGGACATGATTCTCTTCTTCAAACGTAACAATTTCCACATCTGAATAGACAAACTGAGCACCGTCTGAAAGTTCCCCGGCCATCCGCTCAAAATGTCCGGGAGTGAAATAATCATCGTCATCACTGAGCATGATGGCATCACCGGAAGCAGCCTCAATCCCGGCATTCCTCGCATGAACATGCCCGCAGTTCTCTCTCAGATCAACCACCTTTATAGGTAATTCATGATAAAACTCCTTCAGGGAGTCAACTGACTCTCCACCATCATTCACAATAATAATTTCTTCCGGCATCCGTGTCTGGCCGGAAATAGATTCCAGCAGATCCGCCAGTGCATATAACCGGTTGTACGTCACAATAACAATCGAAATTCGCACGCTTATCCCCCTCATTTCTGTTGGTTTCTTTAATCCATTAAACCATAAACGGGCATGGGATGCTTATTGGCAGTCGAATTTAGCAGACCATCTTGTTGCAATTTTCGCTTTAAAGTGACACTTTCAAACCAAGTGTATTGGAGCGGAAGGCACTTGACTCCTGCGGGATGAAGAGGGAAGTGGAGACCCCGCAAGCGAAGCTGAGGAGGCTCCACTTCCTCCCCGCGGAAAGTAAGTGACTGGAGCGGAAAGGAACGTATACGAATAGAAATTAAACAATAAAACAGCCTTTTAGAAAGCTTGTTTTAAAAACGAAGACACGGGGTAAATATAAACCATCAGCACAAAAGGAGAGATCGATTATGAAGACATTCGTTGTTGAAAACGGCGTACAAGCCACCGAAAAAATCAATCACCTTGAAGTTGAAGGGTTCACAAAGGATGATATTTATCTATTCGCCCATGACCCGAACCGTTCTAAGCATCTTACATCGGGAACAGATACGGAAAGCGTAGGCGTTTCAGAACAAGGCGTCTTCTCGTCTATGAAAAACGTATTCCGTTCACGCGGAGATGAGCTGCGTTCTAAAATGGCCTCACTTGGCCTGACGGAAAATGAAGCAGCACACATGGAAGAAGAACTCGATAAAGGCAAAGTTGTCATTATCGCCCAGCAGTAATCACGCAATCTATATTCCCCCTACTCAATATAGATGTGAGGCGTGTCTCGTCCAGACGAGGCACGCCTATTTTTTATTTCTCACGGAACAATTATGCGCTCCACTGCGTCTCACGAATAGAATGAACGGTAAAGAAAGACTTCCTTTATCAGCATTCGACAAGAAGATTCTACACATTCCTCAAATCCAGTCTGGTAATCTTTTCTTGTATTCATTTAAAAGGGGACTAGAGAGAAATGAAAAAATGGCTGTTCGCGTTCATCACGGCTTTCTTCCTGTTTTCTCAAGCTTCAATTCCGGCAAAAGCCGACGGCATTCCGCAGCTTATCATCATCAACAAAAGCACCAATAAACTGGCCTTTTTTGACAATGGAAAGCTCATACGCGTCTTTCATGTCGCTACCGGCAGAGACAATTCCTTTACGCCGGAAGGGACCTTTCCAATTGTCAATAAGATCAAAAACCGCCCTTACTACAAAGAGAACATTCCAGGAGGAGACAGCCGCAATCCTTTAGGCGACAGGTGGCTCGGCCTCAGGGCACTTGGGACGGAGGGCACCACTTACGCCATTCACGGCAATAACAACGCAAACTCCATCGGAACCTATGCCAGTGCAGGCTGCATCCGCATGCACAATGAAGAAATCCGTTATCTCTTTGACCAGGTTCAAACCGGCACATCTGTTATTATTCTGCACTCCACTCACTCCTTTGAAGCAATCGCCGCAGCAAACACCTATCCAAATTCCCTGCCTGCAGATTCACCTCCTGCAGATGATGAAAAGGCGCCGGCTGAGAAACCTGTGCCAAAACCGAAGCCTGCTCCAAAGCCGGAGCCAAAACCGGAACCAAAACCGGAACCAAAACCCGAGCCTGCCCCCGAAGACCCTCTCTCATGCATCAAAAGCAAGCTGCAGGGCCGCATATACTTCCCTGACATTCATGTAAAAATGGATGTATCATGTTCTGCTCAAGCCGGCGGGTCCTAATCGCCGGCTTTTTGCATGGAGAAATGACAGACACGCTTACAGCCATTCCTCCAACATGGCTAACCTTTTTTGAAATTGTTATAATAGGAGAGAAGATACGCTTAATCACCCGGATGGAGGTACACATACTTATGACAATGAAAAAAGCCCTAACGTTCGCCGGATCAGACAGCAGCGGCGGTGCCGGCATTCAGGCAGATTTAAAAACCTTTCAGGAGCGCGGCGTTTACGGAATGACAGCGTTGACCGTAGTAGTTGCGATGGACCCTGCAAACGAGTGGCATCACCAGGTATTCCCTGTGGAGCTTGAAACCATTAAAGCTCAGGCAGCCACAATTGTGGAAGGCATCGGCGTTGACGCCATGAAAACCGGCATGCTCCCTACAGTTGATATTATCAAGCTTGCGGCCGATACGATAAAGAAATACGATGTGCAAAATGTTGTTGTGGATCCTGTTATGGTCTGCAAAGGAGCAGACGAAGTGCTTTATCCTGACCTGGCGGATGCCCTCAGAGAGATTCTGACTCCGCTTGCGACAGTCGTCACGCCAAATTTATTTGAAGCAGGACAACTGAGCGGAATTGGTACAATTACAACTGTTGATCAAATGAAAGAAGCAGCTGTAAAGATTTTTGACCTGGGCCCGAAATTCGTCCTTGTAAAAGGCGGCGGCAAACTGGATCATGAAAAAGCAGTGGACGTGCTCTACGACGGAAAAGAATTTCAGATTCTTGAAGGCGAGCGCATTGACACATCTTACACGCACGGAGCAGGCTGCACATACTCGGCAGCGATTGCGGCTGAACTTGCAAAAGGAGCTTCCGTTAAAGAAGCCATCTACACAGCAAAAGAGTTCATCACGGCAGCCATCCGTCATTCCTTCCCTCTGAATGAATACGTAGGACCGACAAATCATGCGGCATTGCGTTTGCATGGAGATAAGTAATTCATGAAAAAATCACCCGGCGGATGCCGGGTGATTTTGTTTTGTTTGATATGCTGTGGGCATGGCTTTTTGCTGCCCTATTTTACCGCCACACCGTTTTATAGGGTGCCCTTTTCACTTTTTGCTGCGCCATATTTCGGCCGCGCCAATTTAAAGGGTACCATTTTCGCTTTTGGCTGCCCTATATTTCAGCCCCACCATTTTATAGGGTATCATTTTCGCTTTTGGCTGCCCTATATTTCAGCCCCACCATTTTATAGGATGCCATTTTCGCTTTTTGCTACCCCATATTTCAGACCAGCCAAATTACAGGGCACCATTTTCACTTTTTGCTACCTCATATTTCAGCCCCACCACTTTATAGGGCACCATTTTCACTTTTTGCTGCCCCATAACCCAGCAGCACCTGATTACAGAGCTCTAATTCCATCAGAAACCTGTCACCCTAGTTCATCACAGCTCCCACTTCTTCAAATCAAAAGCCGCCTCTCCCTCTGCAGAGACCACAATGGTTTTTTCATCCGGTTCCGGGAAAAATCTTGCTGTGAACACTTCTTCTCCGTCATTGATAAAGACTTCAATGGAGGAGGTGTCAACAAATACATGAAGGCTGGAAAGGTGCTCTAACCGGCACTGTCTTGATTCCGGCTGTCCATCAGCATAGCTTGTGCGAGTCAGCGTAAAGACTTTCTCCTCACTGGAATAGTGAAGAACCGCATTGTTTTTAATGGAAACGGAAAGGCCGGAACTGACTTCAAGGTTCTCAAGCTTCAGTTCAAAAACAGTTCCAGACGTGTGGTGCTGCTCTCCTGCCTGCACCCTGATGCCAGGCGCTGCTTCTTCTGTTTTCCTCAACGCTTCAAGCTCTTCGACCGGCTGCTGAATCAGTTTTCCGCCACGCATCGACAATTTCCTCGGAAATGCCATGTTGTGTATCCACTTATGCTGGATGGTTGGATGCTTGTCTTCCGCTTGGTCCGGCACGCTCATCCAGGCGAACAGCAGGCGTCTGCCCTTCTCGTCTTCTGTTGTTTGCGGCGCATAGAAGTCAAAGCCTCTGTCAAGCTCGGTGAAGTCGCCGTGCGTCAGTTTAGCCGACTCATAATCAAGCTTCCCGGAGAAGTAGCCGGACTGGTAGACATTCTGATACAGCATCCCCTGCGGCTTGAGGCCTTGAGGCGAGACGATCAGAATGTCTTTGCCGTCAAGATGAAACAGATCCGGGCATTCCCACATATAGCCGAATTCACCAAGCTGCTCTGTATGAGAACCCGCCACGTCGCCTAAATAGGTCCATTTCATGAGATCCTCAGAAGAGAAAATGGCTGTTCGGCCTTTAAGATCAGTGGTTTGAGCACCGACAACCATGTACCACTTTCCATCATGCTCCCACACTTTCGGATCGCGAAAATGGGCGGTATAGCCTTCCGGAAGCTCAGCTACAACGCCTTTTTTCTCAAAATGAAGACCGTCTTCAGATACGGCCAGACATTGATAGGTCTCCCGCTCTCCGTTCTCGTCCTTTACATTACCTGTATAAAAGAGATGCATTTTACCGAAAGCGTCCACTGCACTGCCTGAATAGCAGCCGTTCTTTTCATACCATTCACTCGGTGCGAGCGCAATCGGTTCGTGCTTCCAGTTCACAAGATCCTGAGATGTGTAATGTCCCCAGAATTTAGCACCATGCCCTGTCTTAAACGGCATCCACTGATAAAAAAGATGATAGACTCCCTTCCACTGAATGAAGCCGTTCGGATCATTCAGCAGACCGACAGGCGGCATAATGTGGTGCTTAAGACGATATGGATCGCTTTCAACCAATTCTTTATTCATTTCCGCTTCTAAATAGGCGGCTTCTTTCAGTTCAGCGTCCCTCTTTGTCACATCGCTTCAGCTCCTTATCCCTTTTTCAGAATGTCTTCTACTTCGCCAAGAGTCGGCAAAGCGGTCATAGCCCCTTTTACAGATGCAGCAAGGCCGCCCGATACACTGGCAAATCGGCCGATTCGCTTCAGTTCATCCGCATTCAGCTCACCCGGATGCGTTTCAAGCTCGTGCAGCTGATAAAGGATGCCCGATACGAAGGCGTCTCCTGCACCTGTCGTATCGACTGCATTCACCCTCATCGCGTCGATTTTGACTGCCCCATTCTTTGTAAATGCATAGCTGCCTTCGCTTCCCATAGTGATAAACAGCAGCGGAATGTTATAAGCAGCCAGTTTCTCTACACCTTTTTCAATGTCAGATTCACCTGTCAAAAATTCAAGTTCTTCCTCTGATATTTTGATCAGATCCGCCTTGCCGAACATAGATAAAATCGTCTCTTTAGCTGTCTCTTCGTTTTCCCACAGGCTGAGCCTCAGATTGGGATCGTAGGAAACAATCATTCCGTTCTCCCGTGCAAGTTCGACCGCCTTGACTGTCGCACTTTTTGAAGGCCCGCTGATCATCGAAATCGATCCGTAGTGAAGAATTTTGCTTTCAGCAAACAGGGACACATCTAAATTCTCTTCATGCAAAAACCGGTCTGCGCTCGGATCAATGTAGAAATCGAAGGACCGCTCGCCGCCTTCTGCGAGCGTGACGAAAACCGCCCCCGTCTTCGCTTCTTTTGTCAGAAGCATCTGGTCTGTGTTCACACCGAAAGACTGAAGTGTTTCCTTTAAAAAAGTTCCAAGCACATCATCCCCGACTTTGCCGAGGAAAGAGGAAGGCGCACCCAGTCTTGCAAGTCCGACTGCTACATTTGCCGGAGCACCTCCTGGGCTTTTCTGATACACAAGGTTTTCAGAATCAACCGGTATAAAATCAATCAGCGCTTCTCCAAGACTGATTATTCCTTTTTTCATCGCACTCATACCTTTCTGTTTTGAAAGGAAAAACAGGCAAGGTTACGGACCCTGCCTGATTTTCTTTTCCTTACTCATTCTTCTTTTAAACCCAAAATCCTACTTCTTCTCTTCCTCTTTTATGCCAAGAAGCATCGTGGCAATAAAGGCACCTGCAACCGCAATGGCAAAACCGATGAGGTAGTTCACGACGGCAGCCGTTCCAAACGGCGCCACAATGGCAATCATCGGGATTCCTGTGAGTCCGTACGCATTTGCTGCCACATTTGTGAAAACAACATAAGCACCGCCAAGTGCTCCGCCGATCATTCCGCCGATGAATGGATTGCGGTAGCGCAGATTCACCCCGAATATAACAGGCTCTGTAATGCCAAGGAAGGAAGAAAAAGCACCTGGAAGGGCAATTTCTTTCGTTTTCGCTCTCTTCGTCATGAAGAAAACGGCAAGACCCGCTCCTCCCTGCGCTACGTTCGCCATCGACCAGATCGGGAGCAGGTAGTTTTTGCCGAGGTCAGCAAGCAAACCTGCTTCTATAGCATGGAAGCTGTGATGCACGCCCGTTAAAACGATGAGAGAATACGTTCCTCCAAAGATCAGTCCGGCAAGGAAGCCTGCCGTATCATACACATATGTGAGAGCTGTTGTAATCCCTGATCCAAGACCGCGTCCAAGCGGGCCGATGGCAATCAGTGCGATAAAACCTGTCGAAATGATGGTAAGGAACGGCGTGACAAGCAAATCAATTGAGTTTGGCACCACTTTTCGCAGTCCTTTTTCAATTTTGCTCATCACGTAAACAGCTAGCAGGATAGGAATAACAGTCCCCTGGTACCCGAGCATCGCAATGTCCATGCCTGCAAAATTCAAATATTCCGGTTTAGCTTCTGCAAGTCCCCACGGATTTAATAGTGACGGGTGAGTCAAAATCCCTCCGATTACGGCCCCAAGGTACGGATTCGCCCCAAACTCTTTAGAAGCACTTACGCCGATCAGGATCGGCAGAATGATAAAGGCTGCACTCGAGAACATATCAAGAAGCACAATGAAGGCACTGTCGGCACTCACCCATTCGAACGCTTTCATCATGCCCAGAAGCCCCATTAACAGACCGCTTGCGACAATCGCCGGAATAATCGGCACGAAGATATTTGAAAGGGTTTTGGCAAATCGGGCAAAAGGATTCATCTTCTGTTTAACAGCATCAGAATGCGAGACATTCTCTGTTTCCTGAACGCCTAAATGCGGCTGAAGCTGTTCGTACACCTTGTTGACATTGCCTGTTCCAAAGATAATCTGAAATTGTCCGGAGCTTGCAAATGCTCCTTTTACTCCTTCAAGCTCTTCAATTTCCCCTTTATCAGCCTTGCTGTCATCCTGCAGGACCAGACGAAGACGTGTCGCACAGTGTGTTGCACTGATAATATTGTCTTTCCCGCCAAGGAGCGGAACCAACTTTTCAGCAGTATCTTTATAATTCATACCTTTCTCCTCCTTTTTTAAATAGAAAAAGACCTAAAACTTATAAAGGTATCATAGACAGAGTGTCTCCAATGATCTCTTTACAAATTTTAGGTCTTGCCTGCATAACCAGTCACAATCCCGGATATGAAGTTAAGTAATACGCTTTCATTGTAGGGGATGAAAACGCTCCGGTCAAGAAAAAACTATTCGCTCAGCCTCTGAATATGGAGAGTAATATATCCCATTTCAGATTCTGGAAACTGCATGCCGTATTCCTTTTTCAAATAGTCCGCTATTTTCTCAGAACATGCATAGGCGAAGCTGTAGGTTTTCTGAATCATCTGCAGCATCTCCCGGTCCATCACGTGGAAATCTTCGTTCTGCTCAAGCCGGTTTAAAGCAAATCTCAAATGCGTCAGCAGGCGCTGATAAGATATGGAATCCTTGCTCAAGTTCACACCAAAGTGGCGTTCAATCATATCAATTGATTCCTGGATAATGGCCGTATGCCTGATTGTCACTTTCATGTCTGCAGCGTCCAGTTTGGCTGTATGAATGTGGAGTGCTATGTGGCCCGCTTCATCCTCAGGGAGGGAGATTCCAAGCTTTTCTTCTGCCCGTTTAATCGCCCACTGTCCGATTTCAAATTCATTTCTATACAGCACTTTAATTTCGCTCAGCAGCTTATTCTGAATGGCATAGCCATTTTGAATCCGTTCGACTGCAAATGATAAGTGGTCCGTCAGGGCAATGTGGATATGATTGCTCAGCGGAGACATCAATCGGCCTTCTGCGTAGCTGATAATCTCTTCGGCAAGCTCGATGTGCTCTTCCGGAACCATCTGCAGCAGCTGCTGGAACTTTTCATTTTCTTCCTTCATCACAAAGATCTTCTCCACTTTGCTTTTTGGAATGATGTCATTTTTCTTTTTTTGAAAAGCTATTCCCGGTCCCATGACAATTTTCTCCTGGTCCCCGTCCCGGACGACAGCAGCATTATTGTTCAAAACTTTGTAGATTCTCACGTGACACGACCCTCTCCTGCTAATAGTCTCTTTATCATGACAAAAATGACGAAAAATCTCAAATTTCATCATTCTGTGTAAATATCTTGTAAACGTTTTTAAAATATTTGTCAAATTATAAGATATTCACACGATCTTCCACACTTCGACACAAGTTATCAACAGAAGTTATCAACATATCCACAATTTCTATCCACATTTTGTGTGGGTACAACTGTTCGCTACTATATATATAGAGTCCCGAACTTTATTCACAGGGGTGTTGATAACCCAAAATGCTATTGTGAATGATTTAAAATTGATGCAAATCGAAGCTGTTTGTGCACATCTCTCAAAATCTAAAAAGGCACAAAAAAAAGGGGCTCCTATGACAGGAATACCCCTCCGTACACAAGCGCACCCGTAATCACGTAAGCAGGATGCACCTTCCATTTTTCCAAAAGCAGCAGGCTGATGATAAACAGAAAAAGCGTATGCCAAATGCCAGATCCTTTCGCAGAGTTATCCAAAAACTGATACGTCATCACTCCAAGCATGACGGCGATGACAGGTCTGACAACCGCTGAAAGACGCTTTACCTGAGGAGATTCTTTGTATTTCATCAGGATGTTTAAAAGGAACAGCATAAGGATCAGCGAAGGGGCAATGGTGGCAAACAGCCCGACTGCTGCACCAAGCCATCCTCCCTGCTGATAACCGATCAGGCCGGCCATTTTTGTGGCAATGGGACCGGGCAGCGCATTGCCGATCGCCAGTGTTTCACTGAATTCATTCACCGATTGCCATTCGTAGCGGTCGACCACTTCCTTTTCTATTAACGGAATGGAAGCAGGGCCCCCGCCGTATCCGAGGATGCCGGGCAGGAAGAAGGCAAGAAAGATGTGAACATAAATCATGATGGCATCCCCTTTTGATCCGATTTCCGCCGGGGTTTATATAAAACCGCCCAAAGAAGAAGCGCACCGATAATGATACCTGGATGAATATGAAGAAATTCCATGAGGATCAAAGCTGACCCCATAAGCAGAATGGTCTTAAACATCCCGAATGACTGGGAGGATTTTTTTGAAAAGTCCCAAGTAAGTGTCAGGAGCATCACAGCTACAACTGGCAAAACGGCCTGCGACATTCCCCTCACCCACGCCTCATCTTTATAGGCGTTCAGTGTTGAAAGCAGGAGTATCATCAATATAACTGTCGGCAGGGCTGTGGCAAGGACCGCATTCAGCATGCCGGCCACCCCTCCGACACGGTACCCGATATAACCGGCCATTTTCGTGGCAATCGGTCCGGGAAGTGTGTTGCCGAGGGCCAGAACATCTGAAAACTCGTCGTCATCCATCCATTTAAATGTACTGACCACTTCCTTGTGAACAAGCGGAATTGTGGATGGGCCTCCGCCAAATCCGAGCATGCCGGACCTGAAGAAGGCGATAAATAAATTCCGCTGCAGGATCAGCGGCGTCTCTTTTACCACGATGCAACGACCCCGTCTGCTCTGGATTCTGTTCCGCCGGACAGCACGCCCGTTTCAGGATCTCTCCATATAATCTGTCCGCGCCCAAAAGCTCCTTTATCAACAGCAACCTGGATTTGGTGGCCTTTTCTCGTGAGAGCCTGCGCAAGATGGGAAGGAAAATGCGGCTCTACAAGCACCTTTTTCCCCTCCATCCACTGCCAGCGCGGTGCATCAAGTGCAGCCTGCGGATGAAGACCAAAGTCGATTGTATTCATGACAACCTGCATATGCCCCTGCGGCTGCATATAGCCCCCCATTACACCAAAGGGACCAACCGCGTCATTCCCTTTCGTCAAAAACCCTGGAATAATCGTATGATACGTCTTTTTACCCGGCTTCAGGGCATTTGGGTGTGTTTCATCAAGGGAAAAATCATGCCCGCGGTTCTGCATTGAAATGCCGGTCCCCGGAATGACCACTCCTGAGCCGAATCCCATATAGTTGCTCTGAATAAACGAGACCATGTTTCCTTCTCCGTCTGCAGCGGCTAAATAAACGGTTCCGCCTTTGACAGGCTCATAGGCGGAAGGCTCCACAGCATGCTCTTTGATCTCGGCTCGGCGCTGCTCTCCGTAAGCATCACTGAGCAGTTCTTCTGTCGTGATTTTCATCTCTTTCGGGTCGGTTATGTATGCTTTTCCATCTGTAAACGCAAGCTTCATGGCCTCTATTTGTTTATGATAGGTTTCAAGGCTGTCTTTTTCGCGAATATCAAATCCTTTTACAATATTTAAACCAAGGAGCGCGACAAGACCCTGTCCGTTAGGCGGGATTTCCCAGACATCATAGCCCTTGTAGCGGACGGAAATCGGATCTACCCACTCAGCTTCATAGGAAGCGAGATCCTCTTTTGACAAGTATCCGCCCTGCTCCTGAATAAACGAACTGATTTTATCCGCCAGATTTCCCCGGTAAAAGCTTTCTCCTTCTGTTTCGGCTATTTCCTTCAGTGTGGCAGCATGCCTAGGCGAGCGCCATACTTCTCCAATTTTCGGAGCACGGTGATCAGGTGCAAACGTCTCGAACCACGCTTCAAATTCGGGACCGGAAAGGGTACGCTTGAATTTCTCATAAGCCAGTGACCAGTATTTCCCGAGAATCGGTGTGAGCGGATATCCTTCTTCCGCATAGCTGATTGCAGGTGCCAGCACTTCCTGCAGGGGCAGTCTTCCAAATCTCTTTGACAGCTTCGCCCAGGCGGACGGGGCACCGGGAACGGTAATCGGGGTCACCCCATAGACAGGCATTTCAGTATGTCCCTTTGCTTTAACGGCTTTGATGGAGAGGGAAGAAGGCGCAGGACCGCTTGCGTTTAACCCGTACAAACTGCCATTCGTCCAGACAAGAGCGAAGGCATCTCCGCCAATCCCGTTTGATGTCGGTTCAAGGACCGTGAGTGCTGCCGCTGTCGCAATAGCCGCGTCAATGGCATTTCCTCCTTTTTTCAATATATCGAGCCCGGCCTGTGCAGCAAGAGGCTGCGAAGTGGCAACCATGCCTTTTTTTGAAAAGACCGTCTGCCTTTCAGACGGGTATGGATGGTAAAGATAATCAAACTGCATAACTAACCTCTCCTTATTTGACAATGCAAATCATGTCGTTTCTCTAAAGTATATCTGAAAACGTTAAATATTCAATCTATTAAGCCTTTGTGTACATCCGCTATAAATCGATTTTAAGTTCCATTTTCTGCGTTTCACGTGGAACAATCTTCAGCAAAATGATCCTTTTTCACACAGAAAAATCCGGCAGGAATCTGCCGGATTTGATTATTTCGATAGTATTTTTACAAATTCTTTCGCGGTGTTGACGCTTGACTGCGGATTTTGTCCGGTCACAAGCTTGCCGTCTACTTCTGTATGGTCTGTGAATTTCGGTGCTCTGATAAATTCGGCTCCAAGATCAACTAATTTTGATTCAAGCAAAAAGGGCATATACTGATCGAGCTTTGTGTCTACTTCTTCCTCGTCTGTAAATCCTGTCAGCCGCTTTCCTTCTACTAAAGGCTTTCCGTTTGAAAGAACGGGTCCGACAAGTCCTGCAGGTCCGTGGCATACGGCACCGATTGCTTTTTCAGACTCAGCGAAATGCACCAGGAGCTCCTGCAGTTTTTTGTTATCCGGGAAATCAAACATCGTACCATGGCCTCCAGGGAGGAAAATCCCGTCATACTCTTCGCCGATTACTTCATCGAGATGGACCGTTTGCTTCAAGATCTGTCTTGCTTCCTGCCACTGATCCTCATTCACGCCCTCTAAGCTGTTCGGGTCAAGCGGAACGTTCCCGCCTTTCGGACTCGCCGCTGTCACTTCATATCCGTTTGAAGTGAACTCTTCATACGGCTCTGCAAATTCAGAAAGCCAAAGGCCTGTTTTATAATCATCGGTTATTTTATCTGCTGTTGTCACGACTGTAAGAATTTTTTTTGCCATATTTACCGCTCCTTTTAAAAGTGTCATTCGCAGTAAGTTTTCCCGGCTTATCTTTTATTAAACCCTTTTGTTTCCGTAAACTCTTTCATGTACATTCTCGTCGGCTTGGAAAGCATGGAAGCCATTTGACCTGTCCATGTATCGCTGCGCTTGCCCGAAGTCCGCTCACGGTAATACTCCGAAATAAGCTCGTTATACTCTTTCAGCTCTTTTTTATAGACATTCTCATCCGTTTCATACACATCTTCATGATAAACATGCTCAAAATGAATTCTCGGTTTTTTATCCGGATTTTGTGCCGGATATCCGACAGCGAGTCCAAATAGCGGCAGCACTCTTTGAGGGGTTTTAAGGAGTTCAGACACTTCCTTAAGGCTGTTTCGTAAGCCTCCAATATAGACGGCTCCAAGCCCCATTGACTCAGCAGCGATGACGGCATTTTGAGCTGCAAGAGCTGCATCAATAACAGCGACCATGAACTTTTCTGTGCTTTCAAGGGATTCGTCAATCGTGACGCCTTCCATTTCAGCAAGCACATCATGCCTGTGCAAATCCGCGCAAAAAACAAAGAAATGTCCGTTCTCCTCTACATATGGCTGATTGCCGGCAAGCTCTGCAAGCTTCTTCTTCGTTTCCGGATTCTTGATCCCAATAATAGAATAAGCCTGGATGAAGCTTGATGTGGATGCAGCCTGAGCACTTTCAACAATCGTCCGGATCTGTTCTCCGCTTAACGCTCTGTCCTCGAATTTTCTGATTGACCTGTGTGACAGCAGGGTTTCAATGGTCTGGTTCATAGGATCCATCTCCTTTTTGTTCGTTGTTCTTATCTTACCTAAGTTTCACCTTTTTTGCAGAGACTAGGCTTAGTGAACACTTTTACAGGGTAAAAAAAAGGAGAAAATACAGGAAATTTGCTTAAAGGCATTGGCTTTTCTGCCTGTTTGCATTAAAATAACACAGGTTACATAAATATGTACTTTTACGTAAGGAGCATCCAAATTGACTTCACAGACAAAAAACAACCTTAAATTCATTCTTCCTTCCCTGCTGGGAATTCTTTTATTTATGGTACCGATCAGCTATAAAGGCGAAGTAACCATTCCAATAGCCATTTTCTCTGGCATGCTGCAGAAGGCGCTTGGCCCTTCGCTTCCGGCCATTATGACCGTCATCATCATTCTTACACTTGTTGGGACACTTGCAGCCAAATGGATGAAACCGGACTTTGTTGCAAAGAGCCCGTTCTTTACAGCCTTGTTTGATGTCCCGGTTATCTGGGTGATTGCACGCGTACTTGGCGCCATTTTCGCCGTGCTTACGCTCTTTAAGGCAGGCCCGGAATGGATCTGGTCTGAAAATACCGGAGGCCTTCTGCTGAATGATCTGCTTCCGATTTTGTTTTCCGTTTTCTTTTTTGCAGGGTTGCTTCTGCCTTTGCTGTTAAACTTCGGGCTGCTTGAACTTTTCGGTTCATTGCTCGCTAAATTTATGAGACCTGTTTTTAAGCTTCCCGGCAGATCTTCTGTCGATTGTGTTGCTTCCTGGCTTGGAGACGGAACCATCGGCGTTCTGCTGACAAGCAAGCAGTATGAAGAAGGCTTTTACACAAAGCGGGAAGCCGCTGTCATCGGGACGAGCTTTTCAGTTGTTTCCATTACATTCAGCCTTGTCGTCATTTCGCAGGTTAACCTTGGCCATCTGTTTGTGCCCTTTTATTTGACTGTAACTTTAGCAGGCGTGATTGCCGCTCTTGTACTTCCGAGAATACCTCCGCTTTCTTTAAAAGCAGATACGTATTACCACGGACAGGAGGAGCAAATTTCAGAAGCGGTGCCTGAGGGCTATACGCCATTCAGCTGGGGCTATAAACAAGCTTTGAAAAGGGCTGAAAAAAACACAAGTACAGCTTCTTTTTTCCAGGACGGGGCAAAAAACATTCTGGATATGTGGATGGGTGTAGCACCGATTGTTATGGCTCTTGGCACCGTTGCGCTGGTCGTTGCTGAATATACGCCTGTTTTTGACTGGCTTGGCATGCCGTTTATCCCGCTGCTCGAACTGATGCAGATCCCTGAAGCACAGGAAGCATCCAAAACACTTGTTGTCGGATTTGCCGACATGTTCCTTCCAACTGTTCTTGCTGCCGATATCACTAGTGAGATGACTCGTTTCATTATTGCCTGTGTATCTGTCACACAGCTTATCTATATGTCGGAAGTGGGCGGGCTGCTGCTCGGATCTAAAATTCCGGTTTCCTTCAAGGATCTCGTGATTATCTTCCTGCTTCGAACACTGATTACATTGCCGGTGATTGTGGGTATTGCTCATATTTTATTTTAAAAACGTTAAAAGACCGTCTGGGATCTCCAGACGGTCTTTTGCTGTTTATCAGCCATCTTATACAGTCAGCGCCATTTTCTCAAGCTCCGCCTTCAGCACCTTCGCAATTTCAAGCATGCCGTATTTGCCGGCCTCTGCCTCTGCGTCTCCATTGTAATTTGTGTTGGTATTAATATCATATGTGTAGATCTCGCCGTTGGCATCGCGGATGAATTCAATACCTGCCACTTTAACGTTATTTGCTTTCAGCATCGATTCGTATTTAGATATGATTTCGTCATTCACGTCATCAACAATCTGGAATTTTGGTTTGGCTGGTGATTCTTCTCCAACCGGGCAGAAAAGATCGCCAATCTGGCAGGCGTCCGCCGGGCAAAGCTCAAAGCCTTCTGACGTGTCTACACGCACAGCATACAGGAATTTGCCGTTTACAAATTCACAGCGGGTAATATACGGCTCAGGAGCCTGAATGTATTCCTGTATGAGAGTGATGCCGTCAACCGGTTCCTCAAAATCAGGGCCGTCCACATACTGCTTCAGTCCTTCAATGGAATGGAAAAGCTGAACACCAAGCCCTTTTCCTGCACGATTATGCTTTGTAATGAAAGGTTTCCCTTCGAACTGGGCCGCTGCATTCAGTACAGCTTCTCTTCCAACGGCAGCTATTGTTTTTGGGGTTTGAATGCCATGTTCATTTAAGGCCATATATTGAGCGACCTTGCTGACTTCAAGCTGTATGGCGCGGCTGCCGTTATAGACTTTGCGGTTATGCCGCTCCAGCCAGTACAGCACAGACGCAGCAAGTTCCGGTGCATACCTGTGGCCTCTCGTATGGGAAGAAGCGCTCATGCGATTATAGAAGATTCCTTCTGGCGGTGCTTCAGAAAGGTCCACCAGCCCCTGATCGAGATGCCATTCTTCATAAGGCACATTCAACTCTTTCAGCCTTTTCGTCAAATGATCTGTCCACTCTGTATTTTCATGAATAATATACACTTTGCTCATTACACATATCCCCCATCCTGATGCACTTAAATTAGCCTAATCCTACTATATCCATCAATTATCTGTCAATTTAAAATACCCTGTCAGTTACTGGCATGGACAAAGAACAGGTTCTTATGCGGGCCGTCCCAAATTGAATAAGAGTAAGATTTTTTATTTTTAGAAAATTTAATTAAAAGAAATAGTTAGAAACACTGGAATTTTAACCCTGATGTGATATACTAATTGTAACAAAACGTTCACAAAGTATTTTCTTGTTTGTCACATTTTCAATTATGTAAGCGTTGACAATAAACTAAAACGGGAGTTGTTAAACATGGATGTATTCTTCGTCTATTTGCTCATTGTAAGTGCTACGCCGCTCTTCTTGTGGGATCAGCGAAAAAGCCTGGCGCTCCTTCATATACCGTTCATCTTAATGCTGTGGGTTTACTTCGGAATGTTTGCCACAATGGAGCTTGCCATGCCGCTTCACATTATCGGGGGTTCCCTCTTCCTGGTTAACCTGGTGTTCGCCCATGTTGCAGCCTACTTGATTTACGCTAAGCCGATCTTAAAGCGCAAAGCCGATCCTAAAAGCAATTTGGATATCATCAAATAAAAAAATCCCGGACACCAAAGTCCGGGATTTTTTCTGTTTATTAATGATCGTTCATTACCCATACAGATCCAAGAACTGTTACAACGGCAACAAAGATCGCGAATGCTGTATTGACAACCTGTACGTTTCCGCTTTCTGATTCCGTCATGTGCATGAACATGAAGAGCTGAATGCCAGCTTGAAGGAATGCGAGAGTGAAAACAACAGCTATTTTAATAGATAATGAAAAGTCAGTATATAATCCAATCCAAAGTGCGACGATTGTCAGTACAATCGAGGAGATAAACCCAATCACGTGACTCCACGGAAAGTGGTTATGATCCCCTGCTGTTTTTTGCTGATTAGTGGCCATGCGGACTTAATCCTCCCATCATAAGGAGCAGGTATACTCCCGAAAAGATGAAAATCCAGACAACATCAAGGAAATGCCAGTAAAGACTTGAGATGAACAGCTTGGCTGATGTTTGAGGAGTTAATCCTCTTTTCTTTACTTGCATCAAGATGAAACTGATCCAGAATATCCCGATGGTGACGTGAAGTCCATGGGTTCCTGCAAGAACAAAGAATGCTGACCACATTGCACTTGACTGCAATGTAGCACCATGGTGAACATACTCTACAAACTCATATATTTCGTAACCGACAAATCCAAGTCCAAGGGCCAATGTGATGATTGTCCACATGATGACGCCTTTTTGGTTGTGGCGGCGCAACTCGTGAATTGCAAGGCCACATGTGAAACTGCTTGTAAGCAACAGGAACGTCATGATCAAGACGCCTTCAATCTTAAACAGATCAGTCGGCAGCGGGCCGTCTGCTGTCATCGGCGCAAGAACGAAGTAAGTCGCAAACAGCGTTGCAAACAGGGCAATTTCAGCACCAAGGAAGATCCAGAAGCCAAGAATATTCAACCTTCCTATTTCAGATTGATATTCAAGAGGCACACTCGGATCATGTTCTTCATGATGATGTGCATGTTCCATCATTCACGCCTCCTTTACACAGATATTTTTTGTTCTGTTTCTTTAATTTCTTCAACACTTACATAGTAGCCATGATCTTCTTCAAACGAACGAAGGATCATGCAGGCAAAGATTCCGATTAAACCGGCAATGGCAGGAATCCACCATTCAAAGACAAGAGCGAAACCGCTGATTCCAAAGAACATGGACATGATGAACGGTCTGCCTGAGTAGTTAGGCATGTGAATCGGCTTGTACTCAACTTCTTTTTTCTTGCCTGTTTCTTTTTCTTCCATTTTCATTTGCCAGAATGCATCAAGACCCTTTACCTCAGGTGTAACCGCAAAGTTGTAGTGAGGCGGAATCATTGTAGTTGTAGACCATTCAAGCGTACGTCCGTCCCAAGCATCTCCAGTTTGCTCGCGTGGAGAGTAGCGGAAGCTGTAGTAGATGTTGTATACAAGAACAACGAATCCAAGGGCCATTCCAATTGCACCAATGGATGCTACCACGTTAAGCCCCGTCCATCCGTCTGCAGCGCCATACGTTGAAATACGGCGTGGCATGCCGGCGAGTCCAAGGAAGTACATTGGGAAGAAACAGATGTTAAAACCGATCGTGAACAGCCAGAAGCTGACTTTCCCGATTTTTTCGTTTAGTTTGTGTCCGAACATCTTCGGATACCAGAAAATCAGACCTGCGAAACATGCGAACACGGTTCCGGCGATCAATACGTAATGGAAGTGAGCAATCAGGAAGTACGTATTGTGGTACTGATAGTCTGCTGCTGCCATCGCAAGCATAACCCCTGTTACCCCGCCGATGACGAAGTTAGGAATAAACGCAAGTGACCAGAGCATTGGTACAGTAAATCTGATTCTTCCTTTGTAAAGCGTGAAGAGCCAGTTGAATATTTTAACACCCGTCGGTATGGCGATCGCCATTGTTGTGATGGAGAAGAACGAGTTAACAAGTGCTCCTGAACCCATCGTGAAGAAATGGTGAACCCAAACGACGAAACTTAGACCAGAGATTGCAACGATGGAGACAACCATCGCTTTGTATCCGAACAATGTTTTACGTGCAAACGTTGAGATGATTTCTGAGAAAATCCCGAACGCAGGCAGGATAACGATGTAAACCTCAGGATGGCCCCAAATCCAGAACAAGTTCGCCCAAAGCATCGGCATACCGCCGTTTTCAAGGGTGAAGAAAGCTGTTCCGAACAGCCTGTCAAATGACATCAGCGCAAGCGCAACTGTCAGTACAGGGAAAGCGAACACGATAATCAAACAAGTGATTAAAGATGTCCAAGTGAACATCGGCATGCGCATAAGCGTCATACCAGGCGCACGCATCTTCAAGATCGTGACCATGAAGTTAATACCTGTCAGGAGTGTACCGATACCGGCAACCTGAAGGCCAAGAAGGTAGTAGTTCTGTCCAGGTCCGGGACTTGCCTCGTTGCCTGCGAGAGGCGTGTAGCTCGTCCAGCCTGCATCAGGTGATCCGCCGATAACAAATGAAATGTTAAACAGCATCGCACCGACAAAGAATGTCCAGAAACTTAATGAGTTAAGATACGGATAAGCAACGTCGCGCGCTCCAATTTGCAGAGGAACAACAACGTTCATTAGACCAATCAAAAACGGCATCGCCATGAAGATAATCATGATCGTTCCGTGAGTCGTGAAGATTTCATTGTAATGCTGCGAATTCAGAAACTCTGAATCTGGCAATGTCAGCTGGGCGCGCATTAAGAGAGCATCTACTCCCCCGCGGAACAGCATCAGAATGGCAGCAATGATATACATGATTCCAAGCTTCTTATGGTCGACAGTCGTAATCCAGTCTGTCCAGAGCCATTTCCACTTTTTAAAGTAGGTAAGGCCTGCCACAATGGCGATGGATGTAAGCAGTATTGAGATTTGGGCGCCGAGTATCAGCGGGTCTCCCATTACAATAAATTCATCCCATTTCATAGTTGATGTTTCCTCCCTTCTCAGTGAGAATGTTCTTCTTCAGTCTTTTCGTCTGACTGATGCTCAGAATGATCTGCACCCTCATGTTCAGAATGTTCTGAACCATGCCCTGTGTGACCTTCTGATTTTTGAGTATGATCAATGTTCATTTCTTTATTTGGATCGATTTTCTCCAAGTGCTCGACTTCATCGTGCTTGTGAAGCTCATAACCGGACTGTTCGCGGACTCTCACTGCATATTCAGAGTCTGTTGAATGGTCCACCCACTCAAGGTGAGTGTTGGAGAATGTCATTTCTCCAGTTGTTCCAGGAATCATAAGCTGATCATACTGATCCTGCGTAAGCTCAGGTGCAGAACCTTTTGTTTCTTCAGCCCATTTCTCAAACTCTTCTTCAGGCATGGCTTCTACATCGAATGTATGTCTTTCAAAGCCTTTACCCGTGAAGTTCGCGTTGCGTCCTGCATACGTTCCAGGCTCATCTGCCTGCAGGTATAGCTTAGTCTGCATGCCGGACATCGCATATTTCTGTCCTCCAAGCTGCGGAATCCAGAAAGCTGTCATTGTATCAGCAGAAGTAAGCTTGAACAGGACAGCACGGTCTTCAGGAATGTTTAAGTAGTTAACAGTCTCAATTCCCTCTTCTTCATAAGAGAAAATCCATTTCCAGTCAACCGATGTTGCATGTATAACCAGAGGCTCCTTATCTCTAGATGATTCAGGCGGCTCTTCAAGTGCATAAATAGTTTGAACGGTCGGAACAGACAGAGCAATTACGATCAGAATCGGAATAACTGTCCAGACAATCTCTAAGAATTTGCTGCCTTCCATTTCAGGCGGCTCATATTCAAGGTTGTCTTTTCGCTCACGGTATTTAATGACAATGAGGGTAAACAGAACAAACACAACAGCTATAATGAAAAGCATAAAACCTATCGACAAAAGAATAAGGTCACTTTGTGCAGCTGCAACAGGTCCTTTCGGATCCAGGATCACATAGTTGCTGCATCCGCCCAGAAAAAAGACAGAGAGTAATAGACCTAACGCATAAAACGGTTTAAACAGCTTGAACACCAGGTTCACCTTCCTTCCTAATTAATGGCATGACTATTATGCATGCTTTTTGCAAAAAAAGCACGTTTAAATTATGGCAGAAAAACGATGTTTTCGTTTTCTTTTCCTCTATATGCTAGCAGAGCAGGCTTCATCATGTGAGTACCCTTCATCAAATGTCACGAACATTTCATCAGTCGTTCAAACAAATGTCACATTTTCATCATACTTTAGTCATATTTATTCCAGTCCTTTCTTTTAATGGAATTGAAAGTGTTTTTATTAAAAATTTTGCTTTTTAAGGATAAATAAGTAAAGAGAGCATCAAACCTCTTTTTACCCTTGCCGCAGAAGGGGTAAACTCTGCAATATGTTCAAACTCTCAGACTTTGTATCTAGTTTGGGAAGGGGTGCTTTTAAAACGGCAAGAGCATTGGCGGATTCCAAAAGTTAGGCTATTCAGCATACTCCGTCAGGCATTTGCTTACCCTCTCATATCGTTTTTCGATTTGGCAGGGTACGATTCCGGTGTTTGCTTACCCTCCCATATCGTTTTACGGTTTAGCAGGGTACGATTCCAGCTTTTGCTTACCCTCCCATATCGTTTTACGATCTGCCAGGGTACGATTCTCTCATTTGCTTACCCTCCCATATCGTTTTTCGGTTTGCCAGGTTACGATTCTCGCTTTTGCTTACCCTCGCTTATCGTTTTTCGGTTTCCGAGGGTAAGCAAACCACCGCTCACACCCCTTCCCCGCTCATAAAAAAGCAGCCCCGGATTTCCGGGACTGCTGCATGTCAGTCAAACTTCAGCTTGGACAGGGCATCTGCCAGAGCGGGGTTTGATAATTCATCATTCTGTTTTTTCATGTAGTTTGCGACTTCTTTTTTGGACACTTTTGTGTTCTGGGTTTTCTTTTTGCGTTCCGTAAAGGAGGAGAGCTTTTCGCGGTGGCCGCATTTGCACAGGAAGAACTGCCCGTCTCCCTCGCCGCGAAGCTCGAGCTTCTTATGGCATACTGGGCATCTGGCATTGGTTGTGCGCGCGATACCTTTTCTGTAGCCGCACTCCCTGTCCTGACACACGTGCATTTTCCCTTTTTTGCCGTTCACTTCAAGAAGAAGCTTGCCGCACTCAGGGCATTTTTTGCCGACGAGGTTATCGTGCTTAAAGGTTTTGCTGCTGTTTTTCACTTCCTGGACAACCGCTTTTGCATAGCCCCTCATCTCCTGGACGAAGGCCTGCTTTGCAAGCTTGCCTTTGGCGATTTGTGTAAGCTTTTGTTCCCACTCCGCTGTGAGGGCAGGCGATTTCAAGTCTTCCGGCACAAGCTCGAGAAGCTGTTTTCCCTTGGAAGTGACGAAAAGTTCTTTTCCTTTTTTCTCAACTAAGAAGCTGTTGAACAGCTTTTCAATAATGTCAGCCCGGGTTGCCACGGTCCCAAGACCGCCGGTTTCGCCGATGACTTTCTTTAGATCTGCATTCCCGGACATATATTTTGCCGGATTTTCCATCGCTGAAAGCAGGAAAGCTTCATTGAAGCGGGAAGGAGGCTTTGTTTCTCCTTTCGTCTGAACAAGTGACTGAACGCTCAGCACGTCACCTTTGTTCAGAACCGGAAGCTGCTGCTCTGGAAGGCCGTCCTTATCGTCTTCCTCTTCATACTCATACACTTCTTTCCACCCTTGAGAGAGGACCGCTTTTCCTTTCGCAAGGAAGGTCTCATCTCCAATCCTGCACGTGAGCGATGTTTGCTCATATTCAAAAGCCGGGGAGAGAACGGCAAGGAACCGCTTGACGACTAAATCGTAAATTTTTCTCTCTTTGTCGCTGAAGGCAGATGAAATAACCGTTTCTTCCGTTGGAATAATGGCGTGGTGATCAGAAACCTTGCTGTCATCCACAAATGACGAATTCGCCTTGATTGGCTTTTGGAGAATCTTCATCGCTGCTTTAGCATATGGTTTTACTCCGCAGGCTTTTACCCGTTCTGCAAGTGTATCGACAAGGTCTGAACTTAAAAAGCGCGAATCTGTTCTTGGATAGGTCAGCACTTTATGCTGTTCATAGAGCTTTTGCATGATGGACAGCGTTTCTTTAGCCGAGTAGCCGAACCGCTTATTCGCGTCCCTCTGAAGCTCTGTCAGATCATACAGGGCGGGAGAAAACGTCTTTTTGCGGGCTTTGTCCGCCGACACAATGACAGCATTCTTCCCTGAAAGCCCTTTTGCCAGAGCGTCCACTTTCTCCTGTTGAAAGGATTTGATATCCTTCGTTTTTGCATCCTGCCAGACGAGATGCAGCCCTTCTTTTGTCTGGGCTTTCAGACCGTAATACGTTTTCGGATCGAACTGCCTGATTTCTTCTTCGCGCGCTGCAATAATAGCAAGCGTCGGCGTCTGAACCCGGCCTGATGACAGCTGGGCATTGTGCTTCGTAGTGAGCGCACGGGTTGCATTCATCCCGACGATCCAGTCCGCCTCCGCTCTAGCTTCAGCTGAATGGAAAAGAGGCTCATAGTCTTTTCCGTTTTTCAGCTTTTTGAATCCTTCTTTAATGGCTTTATCGGTCACAGATGAAATCCACAGCCGTTTAATCGGTTTATGGACATGTGCTTTTTCTATAATCCACCGCGCAACAAGCTCGCCTTCCCGTCCGGCGTCTGTCGCGATGACGATTTCTGTTACGTCCTTGCGGTTTAATACAGCCTTTACCGCGTGGAACTGCTTGCTTGTCTTTTTTATCACAACGAGTTTCAGCTCGTTTGGAAGCATCGGCAAATCTTCCATCTTCCACGTTTTGTAGGAATCACTGTACGCTTCAGGATCCGCGTGTGTAACAAGATGGCCAAGAGCCCATGTCACAATATATTGGCTGCCTTCAAAATATCCGTTGCCTTTTTTTCCGCACTGTAACACTCTTGCAAGGTCCCTTCCGACAGAAGGCTTTTCTGCAAGTACTGCAATTTTTCCCATAGTCACATTCCTCGCTTTCATTCGATAGTATATCGTATCACATCTTCACACTGAAGGTTTTGTACCACTCTGGCTCGCACTGGTCAAAATCTGAATGGTCTGCTGCAATCATGTTGAGCCTTGAGAGCATCTCATCCATCAGATGCGGCGTTTCTCTTTTCGTCCAGACAACGGCTGAAAAGATGCTCATTGCTGCATAGACACTGTACAGCGCCCAAAAATCATGCGGAATGCCGTCTTTAAAGTAACCGTCAATCTGTCCTGCCGAAAAGGGAACACTTACTTCCCTGCTGAACAGGGCCACTTTATAGAAATCATGATATGGATCACCAAAATCATGGCGGTTAAAGTCAATGCAGCCCGCATATTTCCTGTCTTTCACAATCAGATTTGCGGGATGAAAATCATCGTGCTGAAAAGTGCGCGGACGGCCTTTGAGCAAGTGAAGATGTTGATCAATAAATTGACCGGCACGGTCACCATACTCAAGCTGGATGTCGAGCCCAACATATGCGTCCGCATATCGCTGATGCTTGGCAGAAGCGGCCTCATACCATGTGTGAGGCGACGGCGGCGCCGGGATTGCATGCAGAGCATGCAGCTCAAGGCCGGCCTTAAAGCCAATCTCGTACTGCTCGCTGACAGTAAGCCCGGGAAGTACGTCCAAAGCTTCTTCACCCTCAATATAACGGACGATCATATAGCAGATATTCAAAGATTCAATGATCCCGAAATCAACAGGGCCTGATGACTGAACACCGCGTTTTTCAGCTTCTTTTAGCATTTCATATTCTTTAAGCTTAGAAGCCTGCTGATTCAAATCTGCCGTGCGAATGACATATTTCTTCCCGTCTTCGTCCACTGCAAGATACTTATTATCATATGAGAACCCTTTTTCTATTTGATTTATGGTTTTGAAGCTGTCAAAATAGCTTTCTAAATCCCGTTCCATACCCATCCCCCTGTCCTGAAAAAAACAAGATTTCTCTCATATGTTACCATATTCAGAGACAGGAGGCTGTTTAGCACGAACACTGAAAGTGAGGTTCAGTCATGCACGCTGAAGTACAGAATTACTTTTCAAAAGCAAATATTAACCACCTGGCAGATATGGTTCTGCTGCGCAAGAAGATACTTGCTGCCCTTCCGTTTGCGGAGGAGGGCTTTCAATACGGATTTCCGGTCTATTCGCTTTCGGGCGAACCTGCTGCAGGCTTTGCAAGCCGGGAAAAAGGTCTGATGTTTTATTTAATGGATCCCGGAATCGTTGCCCCATACCATGAAGACCTTGCAACGAGAATTACAGGAAAAACCTGCATCATCCTGAAAGAAAACTCTGATACGCCTAAAAGCATTATCCTCGACTGCATTGACCGCATGCTCGCGGACGTAAGAAGCAAACACCTTTCCTAGCTGCGGCACCGCAGTTTTTTTCCCGTTTTCAGACAACATAGTGCCATAATGTTCCGCTTCTGCGGTATAGCTTAAACAACCCGGATTTAGTATGATGGTAGAATGAAACGTTTAGAAAGCAGCGGAGGGTTAAAAAGAACATGAGTTTACTTACAATTGATAAATTAGGCCATACGTTTGGCGACCGTACTTTATTTAAAGATGTATCCTTCAGGCTTCTGCCGGGTGAGCATGTAGGCCTTGTCGGAGCGAACGGCGTGGGGAAATCGACGCTGATGAACATCCTGACAAAAGAATTGATCCATGACACAGGAAAAGTCGAGTGGACACCCGGTGTTCACTACGGATACCTTGATCAGCATACTGTCCTTTCAAAAGGGAAGACGATCAGAGACGTTTTACGGGACGCATTCCTGCCCCTGTATAAAAAGGAAGAAGAGTTAAACGAAGTCATCGCGAAGATGGGAGATGCCTCTCCTGAAGAGCTTGAAGATCTTCTTGAAAAGATGGGGGAAATTCAGGATCACTTGGACGCAGGAGGCTTTTACTCGCTTGATATGAAGGTTGAGGAAGCGGCACGCGGGCTCGGCCTCGATGCCATCGGACTCGACCGCGACGTATCAGCCCTGAGCGGCGGGCAGCGGACGAAGGTTCTCCTTGCAAAGCTGCTGCTTGAACAGCCTGAAGTGCTTCTTCTGGATGAGCCGACGAACTACCTTGATGTTGAGCATATTAACTGGCTCAGCAATTACTTGAGAGAATATCCTCATGCATTCCTTTTGATTTCGCATGATACGGAATTCATGAACGGGATTGTTGATGTCATTTTCCATCTTGAGTTCTCAAAGCTGACGCGCTACACAGCAACTTATGAAAAATTCCTGGAGCTTGCGGAAATCAACAAGAACCAGCACATTAACGCGTATGAGAAACAGAAGGATTTCATTAAAAAACAGGAGGATTTCATCGCTAAAAACAAGGCACGCTATTCCACAACCGGACGTGCAAAAAGCCGCCAAAAGCAGCTTGACCGCATGGAGCGGATTGACCGCCCTGAGACAGCGATGAAACCGACATTTGAATTTAAAGAATCCCGCGGAAGCAGCCGTTATGTCTTTGAAGGAAAAGACGTCGAAATCGGCTATACGCAGCCTCTGCTTCCAAAACTTACGATGACGATCGAACGCGGGGAAAAAATCGCAATCGTCGGCTGCAACGGGGTCGGAAAATCCACCCTGCTTAAAACAATTTTAGGAAAAATCAAGCCTCTTGGCGGGTCGATCCAGCTTGGAGACTTCCTTTATCCTTCTTACTTTGAGCAGGAAGTAAAAGCGGAAAACATTACGCCGATTGACGACGTGTGGAGTGCTTTCCCTGGCCTTGACCAGCATCAGGTTCGGGCGATGCTCGCACGTGTCGGCCTGAAAAATGAACACATTTCCCGTCCGCTTAATCAGCTGAGCGGAGGCGAACAAGCAAAGGTGCGCCTGTGCAAACTGCTTCAGAACGAATCAAACTGGCTGCTGTTTGACGAGCCTACGAACCACTTGGACGTAACAGCGAAAGAAGAGCTGAAACGAGCCATTAAAGCATACAAAGGGACCGTTGTCCTTGTCTGCCATGAACCTGACTTTTATGAAGACTGGGTCACAAAGGTCTGGAATGTAGAAGAATGGGCGGAGCAGTCTCAATTGTAATAAAAATCCGGCACATCGGTGTGCCGGATTTTTTTGTTTATGACTTACAACGTTACACCTTCACAGACTCCTGCACAGCTGCCTTCGGGTGGACATCAAGGCTTCCTGTATACTCAACCGTTCCGATTTCACAGTTTTCACCAATTGAAATATCCTTTCCCCTGACAAGCTTGGCTTTTGTATTCTGAAGGCGGATTGTATCTCCTTCAATAACCTCTGTTTGAAGATAAGGGTCTGAATTCAGAAAACGAAACAGGCGGCGGAACAGGCTAAATGATTTTTCGACACTCACAGTGATCGTTTCACCGCCAATTTCTTTCACTTTTGAATAGTGATCCATGCAAATCTCGATCTGATCCGCACTGAGCAGTCCGCCGATATGAATCACTCCGCTTGAACGGAAGCTCTCTGCTTCACAGTCTTTTGATGCACTCAGCAGTCCCGTTACTTCCACACGCTCTGCTTGAATCTTTCCCATCACTTTTGCAGACCCGTTCACTTTAAATTCCCCGGCCGTCAATTCTTTCAGCATTTTTGCAGATCCGTTCACCGTAAATTCTTCTGCAGAAACCGTTTCTTCAAACTTTGTGCTGCCGTTGACTTTGAGCAGTTTTGTTTCGATCTTCCCCTTTAACGTTGAAGATCCGGAGATTTTAATCTGCTCTGCAAGAACAGATCCTTCCATTTTACCGGAACCGTCAATTTTCAGGCTTTCACATTCAACGTCCCCATGGATCTTTCCGCTTCCGCTGATGGATACATCCTCATACTGTCCGCCGCCTGCAGAACCGGATCCATTTATTTTTAAATCATGCCGTTTCGTTGCCTGTTCCATTTTTCCCATCCCCTTATTATTAAATGGTCGAAAGCCGTTTTTTCAACTGATTTACCTTGTCTTCCAAATTGATCCTCACAAGCATTTCCGCTTCCGCAATGACCTCAGAAGGCGGGCTGATGATCACCCATATGGTGACCCCGTTCTTTTGAAATCCGACCAGTTCACTCGTTTTATGCTCAGTCTCCCTGTACCTGCCCGCCAAAAATCCAAGCATTTCTCTGCACTGATCATCATTGAGCTTTACCCGGAGGTCTTCTGCGAGCGAAAGAAAAAGAATGGAGTGGAAATCATAGCTTTCACCCCCGAAAAGATCACCAAATGCTCTCAATGTCTGGGGCTTCAGAAACTTCACGAGCAGATCTTCCTTCATCGTCACTTCCGCAGGCTTCGGTGAAAAAAACGCCGACAATTCGTCAAGGGAATATTCATCTTTCATTCCTTTTATCGCTTCCACACGTTCAAGAATCTTCTCTTTCGGAAAAAACGTCTCCTGGCCGGTGTAGCTTGATTTCTTTATAAACCATTCTTCAGGAATGATGTTTTTCCTCTTCCATCTGTAAAGCTGGCCATAAGAAATTCCGGTTTCATCAAGCAGTTCTTTTTTTGAAATAACCTCTTGTTCCAAGTCAATCCTCCTTTCGTAAAACATTGTTACGTTGTCTAGTTTGAATGTAACATAACGTTGTTACGCTGTAAATATATTTTTGGTTTTTTTTGTAAGGATTTCGTTTTCTTGTGGCCAATGTTGTTCAAAATCGTAACCGGTCATTTCAAAAAAAATAACGGAATCCGTATCTGGATTCCGTTAAATCATAGCTGTCCCAAGAGCCTGCTCAGATAAACTGATCAAGTCATTGTCTTTTTGGTCGATTCCGTAGAGCAAAAGCAGGGATAGTGTATAGATTCCTTTAAATCTCGCAAGTTCTGCAGTTGCGGAGCTCACGTTACCGTATATCTCAAAAAACACCTTTCTTGCATGGGGAGTGAAAAATCCGTAAACCGCCGAGAGATCAACTGCCGGATGCCCGATATGAAGATCTCCCCAATCAATTATACCTGAAAGGGAACCTTCTTCGTCTAGGAGAACATTGCGAATGTGCAGGTCCCCGTGTACCAGGCAATTGGAGCTGTCCTGCTTCAAAGGCTTCTGTTTTTCCACATATGTTTTCAGCTGCTTTACAATTGGACTTTCCGGAAGGAGATCACTTAGCTTAGCTGCCGTCTCCCTCAACATTGGGGTGCGCTTGTTCATATCAAGTCTTCCAAGTGTGTCCGGCTCAGCACCGGAATTTTCAGCTGTCTCAACAGGGATGGCGTGCAATGCTTTTAAGAAATACGCGAGCTTTTGCGCATTCTGGTTTTGCTGTTCCCCATTCCATTTAACCGGCGTTTTTCCAGGCACATGCCTGTAGCCAAGGTATGGCCATTTATAGCCGCATCCGGGATTTCCGCTGAATAAGGGGACTGGAACAGCCATTCCAAGACCTGCGAGAAGAGGAAGCACGCTCTCCTCTGTCTTCAGCAGGTCAACCGCTATTTCTCTCCGTGGAAACCGGAAAACATACTGGCCGTTGACTTTGAAAACCGTATTGTCAAATCCATACCCGAGCAGCTCGGCATGAACCGGATGCAGTTCGGGAAAATCCTTTGATATAAGCTTTTCTGCGTGATCGACTGTAATAGTCTGGTCCGGTGCCCATGGATTTGCCATCGTTATCTCCTCGTTTTAAAACGGCGCGGCTGTTCTCTTTTTTCTTTTTCAGGGCGATACACCTGATCTTTATTTTTCGGCTGCGAGGTATATTCAGAGGAAGGAATGTCAATCACTTGCCTTGGCAGCTTCATGCCTATGCCCTTTTCAACCGTATTCAGGTCGTCCATATCTTTTGGAGCGGCGAATGTAATCGCCATACCTTCTCCTCCGGCACGTCCTGTTCTTCCAATGCGGTGGATATAGGTTTCTGCATCCTGGGGCATATCATAGTTGTAGACGTGAGTGATTCCTTCTACGTCAATTCCGCGTGCGGCAACATCTGTTGCGACCAGATATTGAATTTTAGCTTCTCTGAAAAGCTTCATGACTTTTTCTCTTTTCGCCTGAGAAAGATCTCCGTGAAGCTCTTCTGCTTCATATTTCCGGGCTTTCATCGCATCAATCAGTCTGCCGGCCCTTATCTTTGTCCGGCAGAAAATAATGGCAAGGAAGGGCTGCTGCTCGTCAAGAAAGCGGAACAGGGCTGCCTGTTTGGCTCTGTCATTCGTTTCAATCACAAGCTGATTGATTTTTTCGACCGTAACCTTCTTTTCCTGCACCGTGATTTCTTTCGGGTTCGACATGTATTGTCTGGAAAGTTCTTTCACTTTTGGCGTGATCGTGGCTGAGAAAAGCATCGTCTGGCGGGACTGGAAGGTTTGGGATACGATGTCTTCGATATCTTTATGGAAGCCTGCGAGCAGCATTTGATCCGCTTCATCAATGACAAGCATGGAAACGCCGGACAGATCGATGGTCTCTCTGCGGATGTGGTCGAGAATTCTGCCAGGCGTTGCAACTGCAATGTGAATGCCGCGGCCAAGCTTTTTTATCTGCCTCTCAACATCCTGTCCTCCGTAAACGGCGAGGATTCCGAATCCTCCAAGTCTGTCTGTCAGCTTCTTAATTTCCGCCGTTATTTGAATGGCAAGCTCTCTTGTCGGGGCAAGAATGAGTGCCTGCAGTTCATTCCGCTCCACCTCTATTTTTTCAAGAATTGGAAGGACGAACGCAAGGGTTTTTCCCGTTCCTGTTTGTGCTTTTGCAATAAGATCCAATCCTTCGAGTGCAGCAGGAATTGTCTTCTCCTGTATAGGTGTAGGTGCTGAAATTCCCTGGCGTTTAAGGGCGGCAGCTGTTTTTTCTGAGATTCCTAATTCTGAAAACGTCATTCTAATTTAGTTTCCTCTCTATTCTCCGTCTTTTCTTAGATTCTTATTGTACACTTCCGGACTGGTAAATAAAACAGCAGCTATTTCCCAGAAAATATCAGGATCTTTTCACAGCTTTCATTTTCAGCCCGTTCTTTACACGCAATGAAACAAGCGGTTCAGGCTGAAGCTCTTCGTCCGGAGAAGTGAGCTCAAGCTTGTATTTCCTCAAAACAGTGGCAGAAATTAAGACAGCCTCCATCATGGCGAACTGGCTGCCGATGCACCCCCTTGATCCTCCTCCAAATGGAAAAAAGCCGTACAGGGGAATTTCTTCTCCGCTGTCTTTTGAAAATCTGCCTGGATTAAATGTTTCAGGGTCCCTGAATAACGCCGGATTCCGGTGCATTACATACGGACTGATGAGAAAGATCGATCCTTTTTGAAAATGGTTTCCTGCAATTTCAACATCCGTTTTTGCTTCACGCAGGATAATCCAAGCCGCAGGATAGAGCCTGAGCGTTTCCTGCACGACCTGCTGCGTGTAGGGAAGGGCCTTCATTGATTCAAAAGTCAGCTGTCCCGCATCCTTTATTTCTGCCAGCATCTTTTCTTCCACTTGCGGATGCTTGGCCAGGACAGCAAAAATCCACGTCAGCACGTTTGCGGTCGTTTCATGGCCGGCTATTAAGATCGTGACAATTTGGTCTCTCAGCTCTGTTCTTGTCAGCGGCTCTCCCTTTTCATCCGCTGCCTGAAAGAGGAGGCTCAGCAAATGGCCGCTGCCCTGATTTTTCGCGCCCTTTTCAATAAGCAGGTCCGCGAGTTCATCAAGGGTTTTTACACCGCGTTTATATTTTCGGTTTTGCGCAGTGGGAAGAAAATCGGGCGGGGAAAAAGGTGTAAGAAGAGATTGGGCCGTTTTCTCAATGATATCGCTTACCGCTGATGCCACAGGATTTGTCTCGTTACTGAGCCTTTCTCCAAACATGGTCTGAACGATAATCCGAAGAGTCAGATTCATCATGTCCTCATGAATGGATCTTGTTTCACCATCCCTGTAAGAAGAAAGCAGTTCTTCCGTCATGGAAACGGCTGTATCTGCATACTCAGCGACTTTCCGTTTATGAAAAGACGGCTGCATGAGCTTTCGCTGACGCTTGTGCACTTCTCCTTCACTCGTCAAAACACCGTTTCCAAGCGTTTTTCCCAGCGTTTTTGAAGAAGAGCCTTTTACAAAAGCCTCCTCTTTTAACGTCAGGATCTGTTTGACAGCTTCTCTTGAATGAATGATATAGGATGTATTTTTTGACTTGGGGTTAATGGCGACAATTTCTCCGAGAGTATGTGTCCTGTATAAAAATTCAAGGGGATCTTTGCGAAATTTGAGGTAGTTCTGCAGCTGGGTTCCAGGTATTTTAGCAATCATCGGAAAATCCTCCTAATTGATTGATTATATGACCAGTATACAGCAGAACGCTGCATGCACGAGAGAAAGAAGCGTCCCCAAGAGAGAGTTCTATTGTTCTCTGTGAAAAGGTAGTATAATATGAATGAATGATTAAAAAGGAGGATGTCCCATGTCCGAGAAAAAAATGACCCTTCAAGAGGCGATCAAACAAAAGCTTGAAAGCAAGAAGCAGGCACAGGCAAACGGCCAGGCTGGCGCTAAAGGTTCAAACCAGACCAAGAGCATGAAAAGCCAGGTGTCAAAGAAAACAAATAATCAGCGCAGAAGAATGGGCGTCTGATGAACGGCCAGAACAGGGAACACGTTAAGCCCGGCATGTCCGTTCAAATTGTCTTAAAGCAGGACCAGCGAAGCGGCAAGCTTACGCCTGGTATCGTAAAAGACATTTTGACAAATTCCCCCTTTCACCCTCACGGCATTAAGGTAAGACTTCAGGATGGACAAGTTGGAAGAGTCAAGTCAATTGATGCTCAATAATTTCCATTGCTGCAGCGGCATGTTTTCATTGAACTTTCATCATCCCTCACTCAAAAACAGCACTCCTCAATGAAATAAATGCTCTTTCTCATGCTAAAAAAGCTAACCTCTGAAGGTTAGCTTTTTTATTTGTTCATTTTTTCCAAAAACCCGCCAATCAGATCGTCTGCCGTTTCCTCTTTCTCTTCTTTCTCAGAGGAGGCTGCTGTTTCCTGAAGGGCTTTTTCCCAGTCAAAATCATCGAGGCCCTGATTTGCATCAAAGTCTTCTTCATGTTCTGGATCTGAGTCCAGACGAGCACTCGGTACTTCCTGCAAATAGAGCGCCTCGTCAATATCCAGCGATTTGCTCGTAAAGGAGGCAAGCAGGGAAGCGGCTCTTACCGGATCTGCAAGGATCTGATAAACAATGCTTCCAAGCAGCGCTTCAGAATGTTCATGCTTTATCCAGTCTCTTTGAGCTTTGCTGAGCTTTTGCGGAATGGGGATGGTGATGCTTTCTTTGTCTTTGACAAAAGAATCACTGACGCCCTGTGTGACGAATTCCGCAATCTTGCTTGAGAAATTCCTTTTTTCTGTCTCTTTCAGCTTCTGCAGCTGTTTGATAATATGCTCAGGGGTATCTGAGGGGATACGGAATGTGATTGCCTGTCCCCTCTGAATACCTGATGAACCGCCCTTATTCATATGACCACCCTATTTATTTGGCAGTAGCTGCTTTTTTATCTTCACTGCTTTTATCTTTGTTTTCCTTGCGGTAAAAATCAAAAATCAGCTTGTAATAAGCATTTGCCATCATCCAGATGCTTTCATTTTCATCTTCAAAGAAGTCGATATTGTAGCCGTCAAGATTGTTGTTCAGCGTTTTAAGGTAATCTTTCAGCACAACAGCTCCTCCGCCGACAAAGTAGCAGATCTCAGTCTGAGAGTTCTTTTGCCATACATTGCGCAAGTGACGGTACTGCTTTTTGGCAAGGTCAAGAAGGATGCGGTCTGTGATGTCATGGACGCTTGTGCGGCTTCCTCTTACATAAATGTGGTTGCGGTCCTGTTTTTTCGTAATAATCTCGACTACATCACGGCGGCTGTCTAGCTCTACACCGTGCTTAGTGCGGATTTCCTCACGGATCGCTTCAAGAGATTCAACAACACCAAGATTAAAGCCCTGTGCTTTGTCGTCATCCACGTTGCGGTTTTTAATAACAGCGATATCTGTTGATAATCCGCCGATATCCTGAATGATGATGCGCTTGTCGATCAGGTCTTTATTAATGATGTTTAGATCTTTATCCATCACCAGGTTAATGTAGGCAGCAAATCCTTCAGGATAAACTTTCACTTCATCAAACTTGATGTTGACTTTTAAGCCCTGATATTTAGGTGTGATTAAAAATTCAACCTGATGCACATTTCCAAGAAGCTTTGAACGGTAGCCCACATCTTTTCCTTCTTTTGCTTCTCTAAGCGGAAGGCCGGTTCCCAGCGTGTAGTTGGCATCAATCACTTTATTGTTTCTGCGGAACACTTTTTCATTTTCAGGTTTCACGGCATCAAGAGCAATAGAAGCAAAGAGCATAACAAGAGTCTGGTCTTCTTCTGATTTGCTGCTTCCTGGATCAAGCTCAGAAGCATTGTCGCTTTTTGTCGCAAGAGAACCCACGCGGTAAATCGCATTGTTATCTTTCAGGGCAGGGGAGTGCACTCTAATATGAATGCCGTCCAGCGGGTCTTTGCTGTCCAGTTCTTCAATTCCAATAACAGGGCGGTCTTCAATATCCCTTGCGATCACGTTTGGTATGTATAGTTGAGATTCGTATTTTCCAAAGATTGCTTTTACGGCATCATTGCCGACATCAATTGCTGCAATTCTAGATTTCGTCATATCAGTCATTCCTTTCCTTTCATGAATTAGTATAAAAATCCAATCACTTAAAGAGTATTAAAGTTTACTAGATTCGTCAATAGAAGAAGGGCGATTACAAAAATGTATACATGTAAACAAATCTGTCTACAAACGTATACAAATTCGTATACAACCATCACAATTTGTATACATCCCTATACATCAACATGCGTACGAATTTGTACACTTGTAAACATTATTTGCATACAATAGATTACATTTCGTTTACAAGTAAACGAATAGTGTATACATGTAAACACTAAAGAATGGGTGCTGAAAAACTGTTCAAATAAACGGATGCGCACACAGTCGGATTTCAGCGAAACATGCTGCCAAAAAAACAGGATTTTACCAGGTTGCTGTCGAAATAAACAGATTCAAGAAGAAAAAGGAGAGCGAATATGCCGTCAACATTTCCATTGATTGAAACGGACCGGCTCAGACTGAGAAGCATCGATCAATCTGACGCTGAACAAATCTATCAAACCTTTTCAAAAGAGGAAGTAACAAGGTATTACGGGATGAATGTCTTTAAAACAAAAGAGGAAGCAGAGGCCCTGATACACAGCTTCAAGCTTGGCTACCAGTCAAACAGGCTCATACGCTGGGGAATTGAGTTAAAAGACTCCGGCACATTGATAGGCACATGCGGGTATCATTCCCTGTCCCCAAAATACAAGCGCGCTGAAATAGGCTACGAGATCTCACGTGATTACTGGAGAATGGGCTACAGCATAGAGGCTATAAAGGCTATTTTGTCCTTTGGCTTTGAAAAAATGGGACTGATTCGCGTTGGGGCTGTAGTCATGATTGAAAATACCCCTTCCAGAAGCGTTCTTCAAAAGCTTGGGTTTAAAGAGGAAGGAAGACTGAGAGATTATATTATCCAGGACGATAAACCCTATGACGTGATCATGCATTCCATCCTGAAAGAAGAATGGCAAAAAAGCGGATTCCAATAAGGATACCGCTTTTTCACAATGGCTTTATTTCTGACTGGGGCGGCTGTTCAAACCACCCGCGCCGAATCATCAGCTGTGTGCCATCTTCCGTAAAGAGCATAATATCTTTCATGATCAGCAGATAATGGGCCCCTACATCCCTTCTCATCGACAAAGATAAACTCCTTCCAATCAGTGATATGGCAGCGCCTGTTGATGCTGTAATCATGAACATAATCAGCTTTTCAGAAAACGGACATACCTCTGAATCCGTCACCTCAAGCGATACTGGAATCGTTCCCAGATGGCCTTCTTTCTTCAGCAGAAGATTAAAGACATCCACCTGTTTTTCAGCGAGCTTCTTCGCCCTTATTAAGTAGTTTTTAATTTCTTTGTCTTTCATGCATTGAAGGAAGCCCTTAAGCAGCAGAATACCGATATAATTGCGCTCGATAATAAAAAACGCTTCGCCAAGTTCATACGAATTAAGCGGTCTTCTTTCACCAAACCAGCCGGTCAAATAGGAGTTGTTTTCAACATAATGCACGCTGTCTGGATAGGTCATTTTCGGAGGGCGGTCATAAATCCCCTTAGAAAGCATTAAATCGACGGACATTTTATACAAACCTGTTACCTTCTGCTGCACTTGTATAAAAAACGCAAGCAGATCAGTTCTGGCAACATTCGTAATGAGTGTTGAGACGCTGACAAGAGTAAGCTGGCTTGTACGGTACACATAACTCAGCGCGTACAGATCTGTATATAAGGGTGGGGCAGACAAATCCACGTCTGCATCTGAAAAACCGTCTGGAACAGGATAGTTTTCACCCTCTAAAAAGCGTTTTACCGTTTCCAGATTAGATGCTGAAAGCTGCATCGCTTCTTTAACTAATGGGGCAATCTCCTCGTCCTCCATATGGACCATAAAATGCTTTAAAAAGCATAAAGATGCACTTTCCTGCATATACGTGGTCCACAAAGCGGAGATTTCAGGAGCTGTTAAGTTAATGTTGTGATGAGCCATGTGCAGTAATCTCCCTGTACCGGATTTTCTATTACTATTTCGTAAGAGCATTTATTTTATGCGAAAATAAAACCGGTCTAAAAAGACCGGCTCACCGTTTTTCTATAAACACCACTTTTAAATAATTGCCTTCTTTGTACTCTTTGATCGTCTTAAAATCATCAGGAAGAGAATATTCCTCAAGTACCCTGTAAGACTCGCCCCTCTCCTTAAAGGCAGCATCAATAAAGCCCTTAAACTTTTTCATAGAAAATGTACTGCAGTTTGTCGAAGCAACGATGACACCCTTATCTGAGGTCAGTTCGACAGCATCCTTCAGCAAGTCTTTATAGTCCTTAGCCGCACTGAAGGTAACCTTTTTTGACCTTGCAAAGCTTGGCGGGTCAAGAACCACCATATCGAACTTCAGCTTTTTCTTCACGGCATACTTGAAATAGTGAAACACATCTTCCACGATGATGTCCTGTGCTTCATAGTCGATGCCATTGATGCTGAACTGCTCGATTGTTTTGCTCATGCTGCGGTTCGCCAGGTCTACGCTTGTTGTTTTAACAGCTCCTCCAAGTGCTGCATAAACAGAAAAAGCACCCGTATAAGAAAAGAGGTTCAGCATTGTTCTTCCTTGTGCATACTTGTCTCTGATGGCTTTTCTGACCTCTCTCTGATCCAAAAAGACACCCACCATAGCTCCGTCGTTCAAATACACGGCAAACTTAACGCCATTTTCCTTCACAATCAGAGGAAACTCAGGCTGTTCCCCTTCCACATAGCTGTCTTCATCCACCACTTGGCCCTTTGTATCAAATCTTTTTTTCTGATAGATGCCTGCAGGTTCAGCGTACTTTTTCAGGGCATCCAGGATGGCTGTCCGGAACTGATAGATGCCTTTGCTGTACCATGTCAGCAAATAATAGCCGTTAAAGACATCAATCGTTAATCCGCCTATACCGTCACCCTCACCGTTAAACACGCGAAAAGCTGTTGTATCCGTGCTTTCGAACAGCTGCTTTCTGTAAGAGAGGGCGGTTTTTAGTTTTTCATCAAAAAAGGCCTGATCAATGGGTTCACCTTCTTTATGAGTCAGGATCCAGCCGGCTCCTTTATTCTGCCTGCCATAATAGCCCAAGCCAATAAATTGACGCTGCTCATCAAGGAGCCTGATCAATTCCCCTTCTTCTTTCAGAGCGGAGGGATTTACAAGAGCATCTTTAGGGATAAGCGGGCTGCCGCTTTTCATTTCATTTGCGTATTTTCGTTTGATCAAAATGGTTTTTTCCATGTCATGTTCCGTCCAATCTTTTGTGAATTCTTTTACCCATACTACATGAAACTCAGGTCACTTGCCAGAATGCCCAAAGAAGGCCCCTGAAAAGAATTTTTAAACAAAATGTTTCTTTTTAAAAAAGCCGGGGAATAACAACGAATAGAAACAGCAATACACAAAACCACACTGAAAGGATGAATGAAAATGGGCATTATTTTATACTTAATCGTCGGCGGTTTAATCGGCTGGCTGGCAGGAATTATTTTAGGGAAAAACGTTCCGGGAGGCATTATCGGAAACATCATTGCTGGTATTATCGGAGCATGGATCGGCGGAGAGCTTCTTGGTTCATTCGGCCCTTCATTAGCAGGAATTGCAATTATTCCGGCATTGCTTGGAGCAATCATCTTCGTATTCTTGTTAAGCCTTGTTCTTCGCTCAATGCGCAAAACAGCATAATAAGAGAACTGGCATCCGCTGACTGCGGATGCTTTTTCTATGGAAAAAAGCATAAATAAAAGGCCCTGCTATGCAGGGCCTCACATGTATTAATAAGTTGTGCGTCTTCCTTTGCGCTTGTTCAGCATCTTTTTCACAATCGGATAGACGATAGGTGCATATTTAATTGCTTTTCTAATTAAATTCTTCAAATCGATCTCCTCCTCTTTCTGTTTAGTTTCCCACTTTGGCTTTTTAATAAACGCTTCAGCCCTCAAAGTAGAGGTGGTAGTGATTTCTGCAGCCCGGGTTAAAGTCCGATTTGCAGGAATGGCATTCATACCCGCTCTCCATGTTTCCTTTATGGTGAGTTCGGACCGGCAGTTTCCGCAGAAGATCGCTTTCGCATCGAATTCTTCTTTGTTCCACACCTCATGAGCATGATCTGACAGCTCCCTGTGACAATCAAAGCAGGCATAATAGGTCCCGCAGCATTTAAATTTTATCGCAATGATATCTTTTTCAGTTGAGTAGTGGCTGCATCTTGTGTTGCGGTCAAGACCAACACCCTTAATCTTCATGTATGCTTCACGCTCCTCAGAATGGCTTACAGGGGGTTTTAGTTGATTATGCGGGTCTTTTTACTTGCCAAGGAAAAATGACTCAAGAGGGTACCCTGCAGCGCTCTATGGAATAAGCACAATTTTTCCTGTGCTTTTTCTGCTTTCAAGGAGACGGTGAGCATCAGCACCTTTGTTTAATGGGAAAATGGAGGGGTCTTCCAGAGCAAGTGATCCGGAGGTAATCCATTGAAACAGTTTGTTCGACCGTTTTAGACGTTCATCCCGAGAAGTAAGGACGTTCCAGAGGTCTCCTCCGGTCAGCGTTTTTGAGGTATCCATCAGCATTCTCGGATCGATGTGAACAGGATCTCCTCCTGCCATTCCGTAGAAAACTACTGTGCCTCCTGTTCTCACTGCCTTAAAGCTGTCCATAATGGTGGACCCGACTGATTCATAAACAACGTCAGCACCTCTCCCATTTGTTGCGTCCAAAATTTCCTGTACCCAATGATCACTGTATAAAAAGGCATCTCGGGCTCCAATTCTTTTAGCAACCGCTGCTTTTTCAGGGGTCGAAACAAGCGCTATTGCCTTTCCGCCGAGTATACGAATCATTTGGGTAAGAAGCTGGCCTACACCTCCTGCAGCTGCATGTACGACGCAAACATCTCCTTCTTGAATGGCATAGCTGTCTGAAGTCAAATAGTGAGCTGTCAGTCCCTGCAGCAAAACACTTGCTGCTGTTTCAAAAGAAATATCTTCCGGCAGCGGAATGACTTTATCTGAAGGAGCGGCAGTCAGTTCTGCGTTTGAATAAGGAACGTCGGCAAAGCCGACACGGTCACCTTTTCTTATATGGGTAATGTTAGAGCCGGCTTCCTCTACAATTCCTGCTCCTTCATAGCCAAGAATAAAAGGCGGGGAGCCTTCTAAGTGGTAATTTCCTTTTCTGCGGTAAACATCTGCAAAATTTAAGCCGACAGCCTTCATTCGTATGAGTACTTCGTCAGGGCCAATGACCGGTGCCTCAACATCTGCCATCTTGAGAACCTCTGGTCCGCCGAATTGATTGAATACTAATGCTTTCATAGGGTCAATCCTCTCTGTTCAACTGTTTTCTACAGTGTACCAAATTCTGAAGCCATAAAAAAAGACAGCCGTATTACCGGCTGCCTTCAATAGCGTCTGCTTTTTTGCTTTGAGTCATTTTAGGAATCAGAATTCCGATAATAAGCAATACCCCCACTGCAATCAAAAGGATATAAGTCATCAGCAGTCCTGTGTTCCCGCTTTGCTGCTGTTCTTCTTCGGTACTGATTGTCCCTGACGCCTGATCTGTGCTTTCCGAGAACAGCCCCATTTGCTCCGCTTTGGATTTAATGGTGTTGTTCTCTTTTGTGTATTGAGTGAAAAGGCGGTCTTTCAGTTCATCCTCAGCATCTCTTCCAGGTTTTTGAAAGGTTAAGTCTTTTTGTTCTTCCGGAATTTCTTTTCTTTTTTCATAGAGACCTTTTTCGTGAAGGTACTCCGTGTTTTCCTTGCGCTCTTTTTCCTCATAGACGTTCGGGTCAAGCTGATTGAGATCTGTCTCAGCAAGCACTGCTGTCCCGCCTGATAAGAGAAGGCAGAGCAGCAGAGCAGCCGCTGAGAGTGTTCTACATGTCATGCGCATGATCCTGATCAGCCTGTTCATTTGTGTTTTTAAACGCATTGACGACAAACGGCAGAATGGTCAGGACAAGGATGATGCCTGCGAGTACCAATATCCCTTGTGTAAACAGGTTTTGAGCATCGTATTGGATTGATATATACACTTTTGACATCGGATCTTCGTAGTTGAAATTCGGCGCAGCCAGTGCAAGCAGCGGGCTTACAAAGAATGCGACAAGTCCTACGCTTGCAACCCATCCTAAGAAGTTGCTGAACAAGAAAGCCGTCCGGACAACCGTTGAGGCTGCGAATACAAGCAGGATGGTGAAGATGGACCACTGAATTGCCCGTTCATTCGTCAAGGTGTAAATATTTAGACCAAATACACTGATAATCAGCCCTACAAGGAGGTTCAGAAGTGTAAACATAGAACCTCTGACAAGCATCGGAGCCGTTTTGAAATAGTTGCTGAAGTAGCCGATCAGCAGACTGCTGATCAAGATAATGACCAAGATCACGACAGGAGGAACAGCTTTCGCCTGCGCTGCCGGTGCATCTCCGCTGATTTGAAGCGGATTTGCAAGGTGTTCGTACACATAGCCGTTATTCTGTCCGTCTACAAATGTGTTGCCGAGGATGCTGAACACATCATCCCTTACAAGCTGGGTAGACGCTACGTTTGTTGCCCATTTTTCATTCAGGACATCTGCTTCAGACTGAACCTGATTCACTTTTTGCTGGAGGTCGTCCGTACTGCTTACAACCGTATCCTGTCTCTCGCCAAGTGAATTCACAAGCTCTGTCATCATTGCAATTTCCTGTCCAATCGTTTGCTGATTAGAAACAAGAGTTGTCCCGTCCGAGTTTTCAAGAGGCAGTCTTGAAGTCGTATCGCCTGATTCCTGAACCTGGCTTAGAACCTTTGCTGCGCTCTCTTCCATCGCAGTCAGCTCTTCAAGGATGGCTGACTGCTGCGTCTCAAGCTCTGCACTGTACTCGTCCATGAAAGCAAGAGCGGATGCCTGAAGGTCTTCCATTTGCTTTTCTGCCTCGGGAAGTTCCTGATTCAGTTTATCCCAGGCTCCCTGCTCCTCTGAATTGATGGACAGGATGGTATTGACTTTCGTCTTTTGCCATTCATCTGAAAGGACGGCATCTTTAGCCGGCACTGAAGGGTTGTTTAATCTCGAAACGGCTGCTTCATATTGAGCAAGAACCGTGTGATAGCTTAATACTTCATTCATTGAACCGTTTTTGATTGGTTCATTAAATACTCCTTCAAGCTTTTGTTTTCTTTCAGCCGGCAGGGCGTCTAAAATCGTCTGCTCCTGGGACCGGATTGCTGCTGAGCCTGAATTTACGTTATCGTTCAGTTTTTTCAGGCGTTCTTCAAGTGCAGTAATCTGCTCCTTGAGCAGCTGGTTCTCATTTAAAAGCTCTGTATTTTTAGCAATAAGGGCATTGTAAAGCTCTAAAAGCTTGTCATACTCGCCTTTCCATGAGTTCTCATTCTCTTTAGCCTGTATGGCCTGTTCGACTTCAACTAGCTGAGCTGAAAGGCCGTCTAATTGGCCGATGACCTCATCCACTTGAAGGGGTCTAGGCTCAGGCACTGTTTCAAGAAGGGCTTTCAGAATTTTCAGCTGTTCAGAAATGGCAAGAATTTTAGCCCGCTCTTCTTCCATATTGGCCGTGTTTCCTTCACCCGGCCCGCCTGGCTGCGGCGTTTCTCCGCCATCGCCCGGAGGCTGTTCTCCTCCGTCGCCCGGTTCTTCTTCAGAACTCCCGCTGATTGCCTGTCTTAGAGGAACAAGCTCTCCTTCAAGACGGTTCAGCGTATCCTGATTTTCTTTCAAGATAAACATGTCCACATAATCGTTGTGAACGGCTGCAAGTTCTCTTTCCTGACGCTCTGTCTGGCTGAGTCTTACATTTCCGAGGTTTTCGGCTGCTGCCTGATTTTGATCAAGCTTCTGCTGCATAGTCGTCATATCAGAAGCAAGCTTGTCTCCTTCAGCCAAAAAAGCAGCCTGAGCCGCATCCTGCCTTTGATCAACATCAGATGTACCGCCCTGGATGCTGTTCAGGCTCTCCTCTTGAGCCAGCGTCAGAAGCTGCTGCTGGTCTTCTTGATACGCTTGGTATCTCTCGACATATTCAACGAAAGCAGCAAGGCTTTTTTCAAATTGTTCAGCAGAATTCCTGCGGTCAGGATTCTCTTTTTCCGCCTGCTCAATAGTTGACTTCAGCTGCTCAAGCATTTGCTTTTGCTGCGTCAGTTCTCCGGCCAAATCTTTTGAGCTTGGTTTGTAAAAATTAAGCATGGCATTTTGAAAGGCGATTTCTTTCTCAAGAATACGGTCAAATTCCTGACGCACATTTTCCATATCCTGAGAAACGTAGCTCCAGTAGAGAGATGACATTTGCTTGTTTACACGGTTTGTCGCGTCTTCAAGCTCGCGGAGCACTCTCTGTCTGTTTTCAGCATTCAGCTGGTTTTGAACAGTATATTCAAATTCCGCTTTTGAAGGCTGCTGCTGATCATAGGTCAGAATGTTAGTTGAAAAGTTGGACGGGATGTAAATAACGGCATCATATTCTCCGTTTTTCAATCCGTTGACAGCAGCGCTTCGTCCAAGAATCGTCCACTTATATTGTGACTCATCATCAAGGATTGCCGCGACTTCTTTTCCGAACTGTACGGGCTCAGAATCGGACTTTTCTTCCTCTTCCACTTTCTCTGCTCCCGTATCTTCGTTGACAACGGCAATATTCCGGGTCGCGTTTTCTCTCACTTCAAGAGGGTTGTCCCCGATAAACTGAAAGAAAAGCGCGGGTACTGCCAAAATCAGCAGCACCGCAGCAATCATTTTTATCGTATGTTTTCGTTGATCTGTCATGTGTAGATCTTCCTTTCAATGGCGCAAAGAGGAATTTGAATTTTCGTTTCTTTGCCGTTTTCCACATAGTATCCAAATCCAGGGTGTATTTCGCTCTCTTTTCTGCTGTATGGCAGAGTGTACAGCGTTTGCTCTGATTTTTTCATAAGGATCAGAGCCTGTCTGATTTGCTTGATTTCCGTCGTAAATGAATCAAATCCTTTTGTCAGTTCATTGTTGTTGCCGGAAATAATGACGTTAAAGCCAAGATGGCTGTAGTTTTTCATAAAGCGTGACAGCCTTTCCTGAAGCATGCTGTCAAGCGACTGCTGAAACCTTGCATATCCGTCGACAACGAGCATGACAGGCGAGAAGGCCAGATTGTTTACCGCCCCTTGCTGGATCGCTGTCAAATAAGTGCTTTCCCTCTCTTTGAACAGTTCTTCTGAAGCATCCAGCCATGCTGTAATCTGCTCTTTTGTATCAAGGTAGGATATCTTGTCCTCTGTGGCATAACTTGAAAGCCCGCGGTCAATCGAATCAAAGACCCCGATTGAATCCGTTGCCTGCAGAAGAGCCGTATTAAGCACAACTTTGAGAACATTGGTTTTGCCTTTTTGCGTCTGGCCAATAATGACGCAGTGCTTCGTTTTGGCCAGATTGATGCTGACAGGCTGGACATGCTCCTCGTCCAGTCCGATTGGAATGACTCCTGTTTTTTGAGAGCCATCTGTAAATTGAGTGAAATTGACCATAGAAAGCTCTGCAGGAAGCATAGGAATCGCGCGCGGAAGTTTCGCTCCGCTGTATTTCTCTTTGAGCATGCTGATGTCTTCCTTGATGGCATCAAGAAGCTCATAATCATCCCTGCCGTCAGCAGGAAGGAACATTTGCGAGAAGAATACTGACTCTTTTTTGATAATGGCCCTGCCCGGAACAGGCTCTGGGGCAAACGGAATTTTGCCCACTGCCATATAGGTTTCGGTCGTATCCATCAGGTAGTGCAGGATCTTGGTCTTCATGCTGTTCATCAGCGACTGGCGCATCGATTGAACTCTCGTAGCCGTGAAGATCATATAAATGCCGAGTGACTGGCCGTCACGCGCAAACTGGATCAGCTGCGCCTCGAGCTCCTGCATTTCTTCCTTGACCAGATCAAAATTATCAATGGTGATGTACATAAGAGGCAGTTTATGGCTGCTCAGGGAGTTGTACATCTTGATGCTGCTGACTTCCTGCTGCTGGAACAGCTGCTTTCTGCGCGAAATCTCATCGCGCACGATCCGCATGAACTTATCGATTTTAAGCTCTTGATCAAGCTGGAAATAGTCGGCTGTATGCGGCAGCTGTCTGAGCGGCAGAAGCGTTCCATTGCCGTAGTCAATCACATAGAAGTGCGCTTCCTCAGGGCTCAGCTTTGAGGCAATGCTCATTAGAAGAAGCATCACGGTGTGTGATTTGCCATAGCCTGATGAACCGAAAATGGCCACGTTGCCGTCGTCCATCAGCTGATAGGCAACTGGTGTCTGACTTTGCTTTTCAGGCTCATCCACAAGCCCAATGAAGATTTCATGCTGATCCTCTGCGCCGTACTGATGGCGCGAGATTCTTGCTTCGAGTGGAGGCAGCCACGGGCTTCTGAGCTTTTTGATGCCCATTTGATGCTGCAGCGCCTCAATTTTATCGACGATCACTTCAATTTCAGACTCAGAATCCTTCTTGCTTTGCTCAGCAGACTGGAGGTTTGAAAGCGGCTGAAGACCTAAATCCGTTACGATCGCCACCTCATCCTCTGATTCAGATGTTTCCTCGAGATAAGGCGCTCCTGACCATGCAGACTGGAACAGCTCGTACACTTCGTTGTTTCCGACCTGCAAATAGCCGCGGCCTGTAATCGTAATGGAGGCTGCATCTGCATTTTTCAGGATCTCTTTACTGTCGCTTGCATCCTGAACTTTCAGCGCCACGCGGAACCTTGCGTTGCTCCAGATTTGATCATCAATGACCCCGCCCGGTTTTTGGGTTGCGAGGATCAGATGGACACCGAGGCTTCGGCCGATACGGGCTGCACTGACAAGCTCACGGATAAAATCAGGCTCTTCGCTTTTCAGCTCGGCAAATTCGTCTGAGATTAAAAATAAGTGCGGCAGCGGTTCTTCCGCCTGATTGCGTTTGTAAAGCGTCGTGTAGTCGTTGATGTGATTGACCTGATACTGATCAAACAGCCTCTGGCGGCGCTTCAGCTCGCTCTTGATGGAAGCAAGAGCACGTGCGCTGAAATTCTTGCTGCCTTCAATATTTGTAATTGTTCCAAGCAGATGCGGCATATTTTTAAATGGCTGGGCCATGCCGCCCCCTTTATAGTCAATAAGCAGAAAAGCCACTTCATGCGGATGGAAATGAACCGCAAGAGACAGAATGTAGGTCTGAAGGAATTCACTTTTTCCTGAACCGGTCGTTCCGGCAAGCAGTCCGTGCGGTCCATGGGCTTTTTCATGAAGATTCAATTCGACGACATCTTCTTTTCCTTTAAGTCCTACCGGAACCGCCAGGGATTTTGCTGATTCTCTCGTCAGCCAGTTCTGCTCAATCGGAAGCTCGTCCACTTCTTTGACATTCACCATTTCAAGGAAGGACACGCTTTTCGGAATCGAATTCGTCATGCCGATCTGGTGGTCCAGTGTTCTCAGCATCCTTGCAAATGACTCATTGCCTTCCCGGTCATGCGAATCGAGCCTGAACGGAATAGAGGCCGCTTTTTTCTCCTGTATGAGAATATCGCCTTCCTGGTCGTTCACATAGCGGACAAGGGTATGAATGTTATCTGAAAGACTTTCTTTCGCCTCAGCCGCAAAAATAACCGAAATCCCGAGATGAGAGAATTCACCCTCAAGATATTCCAGGATGACATGGTCTGAGATAAGCTGCTGATTGGTAATGACGAAAATCAGGTGCGGGGCAAATCTTGTTTTTTCATTTTTCTCTTCCAGATCGCGCTCTCTCAGGATCTCATAAATGGATGTGAGCAGCTGATCCCTTGTCTGTTCATTGTAGATCATGCCCTTCGCATAGGCATGAGGAAGCTGAAAATGCGGGAGCCATTTCATCCATTCCCACGTTTTGTACTCTTTTTCGTTAAAAATAAAGACGAAGCGCACGTCATGGTAGCTCTGGGAAAAAGCGAGCTGTCCGATCAGCTGATGAAGCTCCTTTTTGATAACGGCTTCCTTCCCGATCAGCCCCATCGCTCCCTGTGAAAGATCCACACTGACAGGCACATCGCGGACCTCTTTATAAACCTTCTCCATCTGCTGGGACTGCTCAAGCAGATCATCTACTTCGCGGTTGGCCATATCGTTAGAACTCAGTGAAATTTCATAGCTGGATTTAACGGTTCCCGTTCCAATGCGGAGCTCCAAAAAGTCCGTGCTCTCAGGCGTTCTTTCCCAAATCCGGTCAGAAAGCTGCTGTGTCATATACTTCATCTGCTCAAAAGACGGAAAATGAAAAGAGAGAACCTGGCGCTGCTTTTCAGACACTTCCTGAAGCTCGTGCCGCTTTGACTCCAAATATTGCGTGTAGACGCGAAGTCTGCGTTCCTGACGTCTTTTCGTCGTGCTTTTATCTCTGAAATACTGCGCAGTTGACGTGATCAAAGTCATCACGAACATCACCATCGAAATGATGATGAAAATCCCCCGCGGCGCAACAAGCGCCACAATTCCCATTGCAATCATCATGACAAGAGGAGGAAGGATGATCAGCCACAGGCTGCGCGAGTGATCATCACTCTCCTGGGAAGGAAACGTGAGATTCACCTTATCCTTCGGCAATTCATAGATCATCCGCGGCGTCCTGCGGTATATTGGATATTTTTTGCTCATTTCAGAGCGCGGTTTTTCCGTTTTCGGAAGGGAGGACTTAAAGGCTTCAAAGCTTGTCATCTGAAGAAGGTCCTCCTCTAGAAGACGCACCGTCATAAACGGCCAGAAGAGAAGGTCACCTGTCTCAAGCGGCGTGATGCTGTCGATTTTCCGGCCGTTCAAATAGACCGTTTCATCACCCGGCTCGACCTTCCAGCTGCCGTTTGTCCTGACCAGGCTCAGCTTGTTTTTTCCAAGCACCGCTGACTGGCTTTCTTTGAAAATGTGAGCATCTCTGCCAACTGCCGAGAACGAAACCTCTTTCTTTGAACCTACGAATCTTGTCTCTGAAACTTCTTCTGCTGCTGTGAAAAACACCGTCAGCTTTTCTCCGTTATCCTCAAATACAACCGGTTCATCAGGGGAAGCCGCGCCAATCTCCCGGTCTTCCTGAAGAATGGACAGACCACTCTTATTGTCCTGTTTCACAAGCTTAAGCGGACCGGATGAAAACGGAAAATTTCTGATCGTCAATGTATGCTGGATATCAGGACCGATTGTAACCGGCCTGAATGATTCATCGTTCAGCTGAAGCTGCTGATAGGAATCCCCGTGGAAAACCCATAACGTACTCATGATTTCACCTCCTGTTGCTATGATCAGTTAGAGCCGGAACCTGCAGGCTTTTCTGCAGGAGCCTTTGCTTTTGCAGCTTCCTCTTTTGCTTTTGCCTCCTGTGCAGCCTGCTGTTCTTCTGCTTCCTTCTGCTGCTCTACCTGTTCCTGTGCCTGCTGTTCTTCTTCAAGCTTTGCTTCTTCTTCTTTCTTTTGAGCTTCCTGCTCTTCTTCGTACTGCTCTATTTCAGCTCGTATCTTTTCAAGCTGCTGCTGTTTTTCCTCGCTGTCCAGTTCACTGTCAGCTTTAATTTGCTCTTCATATTTGATCAAACCGAAAATGATTAAATCCCGTTCTTCAAGGTTTCTTGCAAGGTCAAGGGCTTCTTTAGCTTCACCTCTTCCGACATGAATCCAGTACTCAAGGTACTGGGGATCGGACTGCAGCGTCACCCGGTTTTTCAGCATTTCCTTCTGATCCTCTGTCAGCGATTCGTTCACAACATAAGAGGATGCGAGCTGATACTTAACGACAAGCGGCATCTCATCGATGCTGTAGCCTTCAAGTGTGCTGACAACCTCACTGAAGTTGTTGCCCAAGTAATGTTCATTGCTCGCGACAAACGCTTCCTGTTTAGGATTCAGGGAAAAAAGGGAATAAGCTGTATAAGCAAGGGCTGGTACAAGCAGGATCAGAAAGCCCAGTGCAACATACCGCGTCATCTTCCACTTTTTCTGTGGGATAGTCACAAGTGCTGCATTTCGTCTGTCTATTTCCTTCATGTTTTTTTCAATCAGCTCAAGGAGCTGTTCATATGTATCTGCTGAAAGAATCTCTTTCGGAACAGGCGGTACATCTAACGTTTCGTTAAATTTCAAATACTGCTCGAACGAATATTTCGAATCCACTGCAGCCGCCACGGACGCTTTAACCTCCCGCAGCAGCTGTGCGCTGTCCTGTTCATAGGGAGGAATGCTCTCCATCACGCCGTAGTGGAGAAAGTACGGGGTAAAGCTCTGGTCAAAAAGAAGATTCTCGGGACAAACAATGAGATGAATCCGTGAAAGTGAGTGATTTTTTACCTTTTTTACCAGCTGATAGGAAAAATTCCACTTGCTTCGTTCATCTTTTTTATTTAAACTGGAAAAACCCAAATAAGTCTTAGGCGGCTGAACATGAACCCTCAATTCATCTTCAGCCAGTGTCACATCACGCTTAATAGACGGGTCCATTTCTTTGATCATTTCAATCTCTGATACGTGATCAAGCTTTACTTTTTCTGTTTGAAAGACGAATGTATAGCCGTCTTTCTCTTTTTCGATGACAGCATCAAGCTGCTGCTCCAAATATGCCGGTTTTTTTTCTGACATTGAGAATGACTCCTTCATAGGATTTCAAATCGGTCTCCTGTTGTAATTCCGCATTCTACAAGCTTATGGTTGCCTGATAGGACAATTTGCTTATTGGGAACGCGCACCCAGTACCCTTCTCGAGGTGGGTCAGAAATGCATTTTGCCTGCCACACAATATCCACTGCTTTTTTCACAGAGTGATAGTTCGACAGCCTCAGATCAAATGTCTCTCCTGTATAATGCTTCAAATCTATCGTCACTTCTATATACATGCCTTTTCACCTCAAAAATGAAGAAGCGCCTTCATCTAAAATAGAATCGGCGCTCCTTTTTAGCACTTCACTAAATTGTCTTTCAGATGCTATTAGCCGCGGATTTGGCCAGCAATGTTTGCATCCGCTTCTTGAAGAGCGTGTGCTGTTTTGTCCAATTGTCTTGAGATATCTTCTACAAGATTCTGCATTTGCACGAAAGAAGGCTTAAGCTCCTCGTATTGGTCTCTGAAAGCGTTGCTCGCTTCCCCTTCCCACATAGCCTGAAGCTGACCGATCATGCTGTCTAGACGGCCGATAAGAAGTCCTAGCTCTCCACCCTCGTTGCTGTAGCGTTTTGACATATCGACAAGTTCTGCTGGTGTTACGCGAATAATTCCTGACATCATTATCTCTCCTTTTACATGAATTTACATTAATTGTATAAACAAAGACCATAGAGGTCAATTGTTACTTGGGTGATACTAGTAAAATGGTACAAACTATCTACTAATATGTAAGAGAGGAAAAAAATCTCACTACTAGTAAAATCTATTTATAAATACCCACTATTAAATGGATAATAAACCTATTATAAGGAAAAAATTTAATAAAAATTCCAGTTTATAGTTGGTAAGTCCTTTGTACTTCCTGATACTTAATGTCTCATTTAGTGAAATATGGTGTCGGATTAGCTTACTGGTTCTTTTTTATCATAGCGGATCGTTACGCTCTGAGTGCGGATTTCTTCTATTAAAGAAGTGTATTGGTTCGAAAGCATGTGATTCATATAGGTATACTGATTGACAGCATGTTCGTTCTCCCGCTGAAGCTGACTCAGCTCTTTAAACACTTCATCAATGAACAGGGCGGAGCTGCCTGCGAGTTCATTTGTGATATATGAAGTCAGAGCTGCATCTTCAGAAGCGATTTGGTTCAGCTGGGCATTGATATGCTCTGCTTTGCCGGGATGTTCCGAAATCGAATCAAACCGGTGCCTTTTAAAGACCTGGTTCATCAAAATAACCCCTTTCTATCTCAGCTCAAAAATGGCGGCAATGTCCCTTTCTTCATCAAACATTTTTTCAATTGAGGTTTTAATGGAAGTCACGAGCCTTCTTCCTTTATCAAACTGATACTGAAAATGATGCACAGCTTCCTCCATGCGGTCAGCAAATGCAGGAGGTAGAGGCGGAATGTGCTCATGGACCTGAATGCTGCTGATCTCTGAGTCCTCAAGGTTAAACACACTTCTGAAAGCGCGGGGGTTTGTCTCCATATCCTGAATCTGACTCAGGAGATGTCTTTTTCTCGTCTCAAAATCATCAAGAAATACGGCATCATAAGCAGCCTGATATCGCTTAAGTGATTCCTCCCGGTCTTCATAGCTGTCCATCCCCCTCTGATAAATACGTACCGAAGAGGAAAGATTCACTTCAATTTTCTTCCCGTCTGCACCTGTTTTATAAAGAATAAGGTTTCCGCCTTCATAACGCCTTCCTTTTTTCGCAAGCGCGTTTGAAACCTGCTGCAGGCTGTGACCCTCGACCGCCGCCCCGAAATCAAGCTTCGCTCTGTCAATGGCAGCAAAGATCTTGTCGAACCTGTCCATTAGCCCGTTGATCTTAGAATCGATTGCTTCAAACTGCTCCTTAATATCCTTGATGTTTTCATAGAACGTAAAGGGATTGAGAGTAAGCAGCTCCTCCATCGTGCTCATGCTCATCAAATCTGTTATCATCGAACGGATTTCAATCACATCACTCTCCATACCCGCGAGCTCACCCTCAATGACCGAAATCTCCTCGCTCGTTAAATCCGTGAAAATGCTGAGAATGACCGGTATGTTCTCAGCAAGCACAGGCAGCTGCTCGATGAAATCTCTTAAACTCACAGCCATCTCATCAAACTTCTTCATCGTCTCCCAGGCAGAATCCAGCGTATCAACAGGATTATCCGTGATGCTGAAGCCCTCCCACTCGTCCTTTAAATCCTGCAGCAAGACAAGATCAATTCCCGTCATCGCCTTAATCAGTCCGTCGTAGCCTCCTGCCTTGTACGCAGGGGCATACTTCACAAGAAACTTCTGCATCTCATACAGATCCTCATCCGAAAGATTCGCAATCCGCTCCCTGATACTCTCAAAATTAGGATTCGAATCCAGCATAGTCCGGCTCCCCAAATCCAAAAATCCGCGCAGCTCAGAAGCAGCAAAGAGCATATCCTCCTCATTCGTGAGGTGGTGGATGTTCTTGCCTTGTTCTTTGTAGTAGGATTCGGCGAAGGCTTTCAGGTCTTTGGGTGGGATGGTGTAGATTTGGTCGAAAGCGTTTGGATTTAAATTGAAGTTTAAAAACAATTTATCTTTAAAGGGAACATCAATAGCAGCTAACTGATACGCACTGGGAGGAGCATCATTTATTGCATAGACCCTTTCATAAGATCCTGTTAGAATACCGAGCATTTGTATTAAATTTCCTCCCAAAGAATGCCCAATACCGTATATTTTATTTTCAACAACAATTTGATTCTGGTTTGATTCAAACTTTTTCACTTCTTCATTTATTATGTTAGAGAATAACTTTGCATCTCTATATTGGTTCGTTTCTTTACCAGCATAGATACCCAAGGAATTATAAATCCAATCTAAAGGGCTGCCGCTTTCTTCTTTTTTTAATTTCTCGGCGTTTTCGCTACCTCTAGTAATAATATAAGTTTGATTAATACCTTTTTCAGCATCATAAAAGTGTATTGCTGTACCGTCGAATCCTGAATCTTTACCTTCCTTTTTTAAATCATCAAACTCCTCCATGTTATCTGAATAAAATATTCGAATATTTTTAGGAGGCGCAGTTCCAGTTTCTTCAATGATTATTTTCCTTACTTCATCTATATTAAATGTATTGCTACCGCCATATTCTAATTGTGCTAACCTTGCGCGGAGTATATCACTGTTTAGAACTTCTTCATTTTGCATTCCCTCACCTCAATACTACTTTATAAAGTTTATTGATTTCATCATTAATAGGGCTTTCTCTTCTTCATCCTTGTCGATAATTTCGCATGAATCAGTCGCTTTCTTACAAGTCGTCTGATAAAAAAATTGTATTCCTTTTTCGCTTTTTTGAGATTGAACATAGGCAAAGTAACTATAGAATTTAACTTTCTTGTTCGTTTCTTTATGGGTAAGTTCTTTTTTACCCTTACTATAGAAAATGATGTTGTCACCAGCTTTAATTTCTCTAAAATCTGTTTCGTATCCAGTATGCTCTGATAATAATTCAAGATTAAATTTAATATCTTTAGTAGAAGGTTTATCTTCGTATGTGACAGTGATATATCTTGATAGATTTTTGTCATCAACACTTTCACCAAAATTATATGTTTCAAAGAAATCATCTTGAGAATCATATGCGGTTGATGCAATCTTTGCGTTTACAGGAAACAACATTGTATACCCCTTAGTCTTTGACTCAAATGTATAATATCCCTCTTCTGTTTCCTCCGCTGATTTCATAAATCCTCTAGTAAACTCATCTTTAAAAGCTTCTGTCTCAGGCATAGATTGTTGTTCTACTTTACCGTTATCCTTTTCTTTAGTCATTCCGCAGCCTCCTGTAAATGCAAGCATAGTCGTTAAAAACAGCAGTAATACTTTTTTCATTGTGTGTGGCTCCTCTCCGGAGTTAAAATTTAATAATATTCAAGATCTGATTAGTATTTCTTAAGAAAATAATGAGTGGGTCTGTATATCATTTAAACTCTACTGATTCTACAATTCTATTTATTTTTTCTTTTTCTCCTGGACCGGGTAATTCGCAGGAAGTCTCTTTATTTGTACACCTGCTGTGGTAATTAAGGCTTACTGCCTTATTAGATCCATCAGATGCTATATAGGCTACATATGAATAATAACCGTTTTCTTCATTTCGTTTTTCTCCAAAGTATATTGTCTTTTCACTGCTTTTGTATTCTTTGTAGTCTCCTTCATAACCTGACACATCTGAGAGGATTCCAAGATTTATTTGAATATCATCTGTATCTAAACTGTCTTCAAAATTTACCGTCATAAAGTATGAAATGCTCTCTTTATCTACCTCTTCACTGTAGCTTAGAGCCTCATATGAGCTTTTAATCTGTTCATAATCCATAGTAGAGATCTTTGCGTTGACCGGGAACAGCATCGTATACCCCTTGGTTTTTGACTCAAAGGTGTAAAATCCATCTTCTGTTTCTTCATCTGACTTCATAAATTCTCTAGTAAATTCATTTTTGAATGCTTCGGTATCCGGCAGTCGGTCCCCAGGCAGAGAATCCTTGCTGCAGCCGGAGGAAATAAGAAGCAGGCAGGTTAGGGTAAGGGTTATTATTCCTCTCAAATGGTGTCAGACTCCTTTGCTATTCTCATTTCTCCAGAAATTCTATTGAAGATAAAATGGTGTCTTTCTCCTTTTCAAATGCAGCATGATCAAATTCACATCCCTCTTCCAGACAGGTCCCTTCAAATTTTAAAGTGATTCCCATGGACTTCTCAGGGTATTTGATGTAAATCAAATGGGTGTAAAATTCCTGACCTTCTACTGTGTCCAGGTTCTTCGCTTCGTAAAGCTCGTTTCCATTGAGCATACGTTTTTTGAACGCCCCATCGTACCCGATGCGATTAGACTGCAATTGCAGCAGACTTTCAATGTCACTTGCTGATGAACCTGTATCAAAGGTCAGTTCTCCTGAAATGCCGGCCGGCTCTTTTTTCTCTCCAAAACGAACAACCTCAAAGTCGTTTCCGTTTCTTTCGTAGCCCACCTCCGCCATTTTTGCGTTTTCAGGAAACCAAAAAGTGTACTTCCCTGTTTTTGAATGAAAGACATGGTACCCGTCTTCCGTTTCCCCACCTTCCTTTATAAACCCCAGCGTAAACTCATCCTCAAAAGCTTCCGTATCAGGCACCTTCTCCTCTGAGCATCCCGCAGCAAGCAAAACAAACAATATAATATAGAAATAACGCATGATAGTCTCCCGTATTTCAATTTCCTTAATTTACAATTTACACATACCAATTCCCCAGTGGCGGGTGTGATGAAACTCCTTTATTATCTCTTTTTTCCAGAAATGAGAAAATCCCGCATTGTTCCTAAAATGCGGGATGGGACTTTCTTCTTTAGTTTCGTTTGAATTCGATCGGGCCTTCGTCCATTTTGAAGGTGCCGTCCGGATAAAGCATGGGGGATCGTTCGGATCCGCTTTTTGAATAGGTTTCAACATGGCTGACGCTCATGCTGGCCGGATCCGTAAAGTCCAGGTGGGCAATGGCGACCCAGTAGGAGAACCAGTTTTTGTGAAAGAGAGGGGCTGTGACGACCTGACCCTGGTGGTTGTCGACGACTGCCCGCGCTTTCATGGATTTGAAGCTGCCGAATCCGTTTGAGATGGCGCTGTATGCGGCAAAAAGGGCGTAGCGCAGTTCTTCAGTTTTATGAATGATGATCGTTTCGCTGCCTGCTATTTTCGAATCGCCGTCAAGCGTGATGAACGGTGCCTGGTTCGCCTTGCCGAGTTCCTTATAGTAGACTTTTCCGGACTCACCGTTTTTCAGGTCGTAAAAGCAGTAGAGGTCGAGGTCTTTTTTGCTGTCCCATTTGAGGACTGTTGTGACTCTGGCTGATTTTTTGATGGAGACTGTCTGCTTTTTTTCAAGATTAATCTTAAGGGGCTGGACGGGTTCGGGTTCTTTAGCAGGCGGTTCCTCTATGGCGGCGGCTGCTTCCCCCTGCGGCTCGTCTTTTACCTCTATGCCGAAATTTGCACACAATCCTTCGAGGCCATTGTGAAAACCGCTGCCGATGGCGCTGAATTTCCACTCTCCGTTATGAGCATAAAGCTCGCCTGCCACAATCGCCGTTTCAAGAGACAGCTCTTCTCCGCATTCAAACCGGATAAGCTCGGCACCGGAGGCATCTGCAACCTGGAGATAGATACCGCTCACATCTTTGAAATGATGGCCGCGTTCAGTACCTTCGTGAATGGTCAGTGTAAACGCTATTTTCCGGACATCACCCGGGAGGGAGGAGAGGGAGATCTTCACTTCTTCCTGACTCCCTCCGCTTCCTTTAGAGTGCTCGACTGCTCCGTTTCGGCTGAGCTGCTGTCCGTAAAAGATAAAATCCTCATCTTGTCCGCATGTTCCGTTTACCCCGAGCAGAAAAGCCGCTCCGTCAATTTCCATGTCCGGATTTGCTGATTGAAAGCCCAGTCTGACCGTCAGACGGTCAATCTGTTTTCCTTTCGTGACATCCGCTTTTTGTCCCCTTTGTACAAGCACGTTTTCTCCTCCTATTTGTCTGCAAGCTGCAGAAGGGATTCTTTTACTGTCTGCACCCCTTTAATACAGTCAGGCAGAGAGGTCCACTCTTCCGGAGAGTGGCTTTTTCCGTTTTGGCTCGGCACGAAAATCATGCCGGACGGAACGTATTTTCCAAGTGTCATCGCATCATGCCCTGCCCCGCTCGGCAGTGAGAGCGTTGAAAGGCCGCTCTTTTCTGCCGCCTGCCGGATGATGTCCTGAATGTCATCCGGGACAATGACCGGCGCAATGGATATTCCGTCTCTGATTTCAACTGTTAAACCGCGGGATTCTGCAATGGTCTGTGCGGCTTCCTTCATTGATTGTATCACAGCATCCCGGGCCTCACGGTCGATATCCCTTACATCAGCCACTGCTTCTGTCCGGCCGGAAATCACGTTTGTGCCGTTTGGAAAAACGTTCAGTTTGCCGACTGTCGCAACAGCCGTTTCGCTGAATCTTCGGGGCATTTTTTCAACAGCCAGAATGAATTCGGCTGCCGCGGCTACTGTATCTTTCCGGAATTCCATCGGCGTGTTCCCTGCGTGGTCTGTTTCGCCGATGAACGTGAAGGATGTCCAGGAAGGACCGGCAATGCCGCTGACAACGCCAATGTCCTTCCCTTCTGATTCAAGCCGCTTTCCCTGCTCGATGTGAAGCTCGAGAAAGGCATAGATTTCTTCAGGAACTCTCACATCCTCAGCTATCCTGTCAGGCTGATGGCCGTTCCGGATCATTTCATCATATAAAGAGCTGCCCTGTTCATCGTAAAAGGTTTTATAATCCTCGGGGCCCGCTTCCCCCATCATCGCCCTGCTGCCGAAAATGCCGTTTTTAAACCTGGCTCCTTCTTCGTCCACAAAAACCGCGAGTTCAATGGAGCGCTTAAGTTTGCCGTTTTTCGCAATGGCTTTCATGGCAAGCAGGCTGCTCAGGCAGCCGAGCGGACCGTCAAACGCCCCTCCGTTCGGCACGCTGTCGAGGTGGGAGCCTGTCATCACAACGGGAAGCTCAGGCGACGTTCCGCGAAGGGTGCCAAACAGGTTGCCCACAGCATCCTCCTTCACCTCAAGACCTGCTTCCTCCATCCATGAACGAAACAGTGTTTTTGCTTTGTTCTCTTCATCTGTATAAGGAAATCTTGTAACTCCGCCTTCTGGTGTTTTTCCTATTTCAAATAGGGCAGACAGTTTTTCTGCAAGCTCCAGAGGATCAATTCCTTCATAAGAAGGGGTCTGATCCAGTTCCTTCAGCAGTCGTTCTTTTGAAAACATGCGCTCAGCTCCTATCAGTTATTTAAATGAATGTCTGCACCCGGACCGAGCGGAATGCCGAGGTAGTACCAGGCGATAAAGAACAGGATCCAGGCAATTCCGAAAAAGATCGTGTATGGAAGCATCACGGAGATAAGGGAACCGAGACCCATGTTTTTATCAAACTTCTTGGCACCGGCAAGCAAAATGGCAAAGTATGCAAACATCGGCGTGATTGGGTTTGTGATGCTGTCCCCGATACGGTAGGCCACTTGTGTGAAGGCAGGATCATACCCAAGAAGCATAAACATCGGAACAAATACCGGTCCTACAATGGCCCATTTAGCCGATGCGCTTGCAATGAACAGGTTCAGCGTACCACAAAACAGGATAAATCCTATCAGCAGCGGCAGTCCTGTGAGTCCGAGGCCTTTGAGTAAATCAGCACCTGAGATAGCCATGATGATTCCAAGGTTGCTCCAGTTGAAATAGGCAATAAACTGGGCCGCGAAAAAGGCGATTGCCATATACATGCCCATTGTTCCGAGCGATTTGGCGATTTCCTGTGCGATATCTTTATCCGACTGAATCGATTTTGTGGCTATGCCATAGGCAAGGGCCGGGAACAGGAAGAGACCCATGATGATCGGCACAAGTGAATTCATAAACGGTGATGTAATGACCGCACCGTTTTCCCCGCGCAGCCAGCCGTTTTCAGGAACGATGGTGATGGCAACAAGCAGCAGGAAGACAAGTGTGGCTGCACCCGCATAGCGGAGCCCTTTCGCTTCCTCAGGCGACAGCTTGTCCATCGGCATACGCGGTCCTTTGTATTCAGGAAGGCGCGGTTCTACAACCTTTTCTGTCACCCAGATGGCAAGCGGAACGAAGAACAAGCATGACCCTGCAAGGAAATACCAGTTCATCGCAGGATTGGTCTGGAAGTCCGGGTCAACAATCTCTGCTGCTGACTGTGTGAAGCCTGCAAGCAGGGCATCAAGCATGTTCACAATCAAGTTCGCACTGAAACCTCCAGCAACAGAAGCATAAGCGACGACCATACCTGCAATCGGATGTCTTCCAACACTCATGAAGACAAGCGCGGCGATCGGAGGCAGCACGATAAACCCTGCATCCCCTGCCATATTGGCAAGAAGACCTGCAAATACGATAGAAAACGTAATGATCCCCTTTGGTGCTCCGAGCACAAGCTTTCGAAGGAGGGCTGAAATCAATCCAACTCCTTCTGCAAGCCCAACACCGATCATGGTCACGAGCACAAGGCCAAGCGGCGGGAATTCCGCGAAATTTTTCACCATATTCGTCATGATTTTCTGAAAGCCTTCTTTCGTCAGAAGACTGACAGCCTCCACTGTTTCTTTTGTGGCAGGGTTAACTGCCTTAACACCCAGTACGGATGCAAGGTGTGAGGCGAGGATAACGATCACCGCAAATAAAATAAACAGGGTGACCGGGTCGGGAAGTTTGTTCCCCGCTTTTTCTACTCCGTCAAGCATTCGGTTAAAGATGCCGCGGTTCTTCCTGTTTTGCACTGATGATGTGATTGGTTCCATAGACACCCTCCTGAATACTGAAAATTTTAATATTTCTTATTATAAAGTTTTCTTCTGTTTGCGCAACCTTAAAAAGCCTTTTCGGAAGCGCTTAATCCCTTGTCCCGCAGGCGAGCATATTCTTTTTGAAAAATTCTGCTTCATTTTCAAAAATATAGGGTAGAAAGTAGGATAACAGATACAACACAAGAAAAGGGGAATTCGGGATGGAACAGAATCACACGATGATGCAGTTTTTTGAATGGCATGTAAGGCCAACCGGCACACATTGGAACAGACTGAAGGAGCTTGCGCCTGAGCTGAAGGAAAGGGGCATTGACTCTGTCTGGATTCCGCCGGTAACAAAAGGGCAGTCCGGGGATGATGTCGGATACGGCGTCTATGATCTGTATGATCTCGGCGAATTTAATCAAAAAGGCAGCGTCCGTACAAAATACGGCCTGAAAAAAGAGCTGATCGCCGCCATTGAAGCGTGCCATAATGTCGGCATTAACGTATACGTGGACCTCGTCATGAACCACAAGGCCGGGGCGGATGAAACCGAGCTGTTTAAAGCCATTGAAGTGGACCGGGAAAACCGGACAGAAGAGCTGTCCAAACCTAAAAATATTGAAGGCTGGACGAAATTCACCTTCCCTGGAAGAAAGGGAAAGTATTCTGATTTCGAATGGAATTTCGAGCATTTTAACGGGACAGACTATGATGCAAAAAATGATAAAATCGGTGTATTCAAAATCGTCGGGGACAACAAAGACTGGAATGACAATGTCGACAGCGAGTTTGGAAACTATGACTATCTGATGTTTGCAAACCTTGATTATGACAATCAGGACGTTCAGGATGAGATGATTTCATGGGGCAAGTGGCTGGCGGATACGCTGAACTGCAACGGCTACAGACTCGATGCGATCAAGCACATCAACCATGAATTTGTTCACAGGTTCGCAGAAGAACTGTATGAAGACCGCGGCGATGACTTCTTTTTTGTCGGGGAGTTCTGGAAGTCCGACTTAAAGGCATGCCAGGATTTCCTGGATAAAATCAATTACAATATGAGTCTCTTTGATGTGTCTCTTCATTACAAGCTTCATGAAGCTTCGCAGGCAGGGAAGGATTTTGACCTCTCAACAATCTTTGAGGATACGCTTGTAGGATCCCACCCGAATCATGCGGTCACATTTGTTGATAATCATGATTCCCAGCCGGATGAAGCGCTTGAATCATGGGTAGAGGACTGGTTTAAACAAAGTGCCTACGCGCTGATCCTGCTCCGCGAACACGGCTACCCGTGTGTTTTCTACGGAGATTATTACGGAATTGACGGGGACAACCCTGTGGAAGGAAAAAGGGAAGCGATTGACCCGCTCCTTTATGTGAGACGAACGAGAGCCTACGGCGAGCAGGAGGATTACTTCGATCATCCGAACACCATCGGCTGGGTGAGACGCGGTGTGGATGAATTTGAGCGTTCCGGCTGTGCGGTCGTCATTTCAAACGGAGACGACGGTGAAAAACACATGTGCGTCGGTGAACACCATGCAGGCGAGGTATGGGTCGACATGACCGGCACGCGCGAAGAGCACATTACCATTGAGGAAGACGGCTTTGCGGTTTTCCCTGTGAATGGGCAGAGTGTATCTGTTTGGGCGCGTCCAGAAGAAGATGTAGAATAAATATAAAAACAGCCGGTCTCTCTTGAGATCGGCTGTTTTTTGGATGAGATTTGGAAAAATTCAAGTAAATCTGTATGCATGGCAAGTAATGTGCCTTGTTTTTCAAGTAACGCTGATTCTTTTTCAAGTAAGACGTGGATTTTTTCAAGTAAATGTATCTCTGCGGCCCAACTGAGCTAATTTCCAATAAAAATGCTGCAGATCTTCGTGCTAAACCGCGTCCAAAATCATCGTTACCTTGAAAAGATCGCCATCAACATCAATCTCAAGCTGGCCACCATGCAAATCGACTATCGATTTGGCAATCGTCAGGCCAAGACCGGATCCTTCTGTATGACGTGATGAATCCCCGCGCTTGAACCGTTCAAACAGCTCATCCGTGTTCTCGCTCAGCTCGTATTTTGTCACGTTTTTAAACGAGATGACCGCCTGGCTGCCTGACTGCTTCATGGTGATATAAACGCGCGTGTTTTCCATGGAGTATTTAAGAATATTTCCGAGCAGATTTTCAAACACTCTCCACATTTTCTGCCCATCGACTACCGCATACACCGGTTCATCCGGATATGTTACCCGAAAATGCAGACCTGATTCACTGATCGCTTCGTTGTACTCGGCAAGCGCCTGCTGCAGAAGCTGGGAGACGTCAACCTTCTGTTTGATGAGCTCAATGCTGCCGCTTGCCATTTTTGAAGCTTCGAATAAATCTTCAATCAGGATCTTCAGGCGCTGGGACTTGCGGTCAATGATTTCTACATAAGAGGTTCTTTCATCCTCAGTAAGATTCGGATTTTTCAAAAGATCCGTGTAGCTGATAATGGATGTGAGCGGTGTTCTGAGGTCATGGCTGACATTTGTGATCAGCTCCGTTTTCAGACGCTCGCTTTTCACCTGCTTCTGCTGCGACGTTTTCACGCCGTGCTTTAAAGCATTCATATTTGACGCAAGTGCCGCAAGCGCTGACTTCCCTTTTACAGGCAGGTCTGTTTCCAGGTTGCCGAGCATAATCTCATTTGAGTTCGCGACAATCTGATTAAAATAGCCGATCCTCTTAAACATGAACAGGACAGCCGGAATGCCGACCAGGAAAAGAGCAGGAACGTAAATGAGCACAAACACCGGCTCTATAAGGATGGCTATTGCGCCGATACCAGAGCCAAATACAATTCCGAGCAGAATGACAAGCTGAATACCTACCTTTTGAATAAGAAAAGCATCCGCAACCGCTTTTGATATTCGATAAAGAAGAGTCGTTTTCCATTCTTTTTTCAGACTTTCTTCAATTTTAAATTGCTGGATAAGAAGGAAGGATTGAATGATCAGAGCAGAGATGAAGCATGCTCCTAAAATCAGAAAGATAAAGGAATAGAGCCACTCATATCCATAGCGGAACGGATAGTAGTCGATTACTCCAAACAGGGAAACCAAGCTTCCGATAAGCGCGATACCGGCAAGCACAAACCTGACATCCAGCGGCAGGCGGTTGTATCTGTCAGACCAGACGCTTTTCAGAATCGGATCAAACAGACGGCGTCTTCTTAAAAGAAGAACACTGATCAACAGCGCCAACGCTCCGCTTATAGAGTGGACATAGTAGATCGTCTGTGATTTTTGAAAATCACGCAGTTCGATCATGGTTTCACTGTCTGACGGTGCGTTTTTAGGCAGGGCAATCTGGCCTGTGAACTTCTTTTCCTGCAGACCGTCAAATGAATTCAAAAATTCTCCGTTGCCGAAATAGTTGAAACCATCAGTCGCATAAATATATCCTCTTGCTCCTGAATAGTTTTCAACATGATACATGTCTTTCTTAGTAAAGAATGCTTTTGGATCATCCTGAGCGGATAGTGGCAGGTTTGTATAAACCTCTTCTGAATCGAGGCTTTTTAGATAATAGACAAACTGTTTTTTATTTGCCTCAAATTCCGGTTTAGGATATTTATAGATTTCTTCAAAAAACCGGTCAATTTCTTTCTGTTTTTCCGCCAGAATTTTTCCCCTGACATGCTCATCATCTTTGAAATTCATGGTGATGTCCGCAATCTTTTTATTCTTTTCTTCCGTCAGGACCTTTTCAACCTCGGTGTTGCCGTTTTCCTTGGCAGTTGAAATATCCGCATCATACTGCCCTTCAATATTCATGATCTGCTCGCTTAAACTTCCGTATCTGTAGCGGTGTTCCTCAATCTCTTCCGGAGAAACGGTGATGTTCTTTTTGGCTTCTTCTTTTGTCAGGCCGTTCAGTTCATATAAGCTTAAAAGATTCGCAAAGTAGTTTACCCGCTCCTGATATTCAACAGATTGAAAATAGTTTTTGAATAAGTATTTATCTCCATTGGCTATGCCGGTAAAAACCCCGCTGATTCCGTAGGTCAGCATCATGATGATGAAAAAAAACGCCAGACTACTTTTCCATTTTGTACCCAATTCCCCATACCACCTTTAAATATCTAGGATTTTTAGGATCAATCTCAATTTTCTCTCGGATTTTGCGGATATGCACAGCAACCGTTTTTTCGGCGTTATACCCGGGTTCATTCCAAACGCGCTCGTAAATCTCATTAATAGAAAATACACGTCCCGCATTCAGCATCAGCAGTTCGACAATGCTGTATTCAATGCGGGTCAGCTTGACGCTCTCGCCGTTTACCGACACTTCTTTGGCTGATTGATCCAGGGTCAGTCCGTTCAAATCAACGGTTTTCTGAGCACCTTCATACGTTCCGAGTGTCACAAAGCGCCGCAGCTGGGATTTGACTCTCGCAATCAGCTCCATCGGGTTGAACGGCTTTGTCACATAATCATCCGCTCCGACCTGCAGGCCGAGAATTTTATCGGTATCTTCGCTTTTTGCACTTAAGATGATGATTGGTATATTCTTTTTCTCTCGGATTTTAAAGGTTGTGGAAATACCGTCAAGACGGGGCATCATGATGTCCAGCAAGATAAGATGAATCTGGTGTTCGTTCAGTTTTTCAAGGGCTTCAACTCCGTCTTTTGCCTTGATGACGGTGATATTTTCATTTTTAAGGTAGATTTCTATCGCATCACGAATTTCTTTTTCATCATCTACGACCAGTACGTTGTAATTTGTCATTTTTTCTCACGCTCCTTTCAAAAGTATAGCTAAACCGGGTGAATAACTATAGTGTAATTGGAAATTCTTAATAGGCAGTCAGTGGAATTATTAAGTATTTCTTAAATTCTTGCTGTTTTTGGATAAAGTAGTCCTTGTATTCGGATGAACATGTTCCTTTCCGCTACAGTCACTTGCTTCCGCGGGGAGCACCTGGAAACGATCCCTTCTTGAACTTGCCAACCACTCCTCAACTCTTTTTAAATGGCAGGCTGTATTTATGATCATTGTCGATTCCAAATCGTACCCGTTCCCTTGCGCTCCAGTCACTTGCTTTCCGCGGGGAGCGCCTGGAGCCTCCTCGCTGCGCTTGCGGGGTCTCCAGTGCACTCTTCATCCCGCAGGAGTCAAGTGCCTTCCGCTTCAGTCCACTGGGTTAAAAGCTGTAAAAAACTTCCACTTAAAAAAGCCCCCTCAAGAGGGACCCTCAACTCCTATTATTCTTTTTCGTCCCCGATACATAAGGGTTTCCGCTCACCCAGAATCTCCATGGGTACCCCACTGCATCTCCGCTGTTGTCAATGCCAATCCGCGGGCCTGCCGATATGCTGTCAGGGCTAATGCCGTTTGCTATGTATAAAGGACTTTCCCACAGCGGATGGCCGTAATCCGCCATTGTGATGCCGAGTGCTTTCGTCAGTTTGCCCGGTCCGTTTGTCAGGTCCTGGTTTCTTTTAGCTCCGGGGCGTCTTTTTTTCATCCGCTCTTCTCCGGTGACCGGCTCGACCGCCCGGATCAGCACGGCTTCAGGAGCATCCTTCTCCCCGCTCACAACGTTCACGAGGCAATGGGTATGCATAACGTAAGTATAGGCATGCCCAGAGAGACCGAACATCACTTCTGTTCTTGCCGTCCGGCGGTTATTAAAGCTGTGGGCTGCCCGGTCTCCCGGTCCGATATAGGCTTCCGTTTCGACGATGATGCCTGCAGCTGTTCCTTCAGCCATTTCTTTCACGAGAATTTTCCCCAGCAGCTCCTCTGCAAGCTGCAGTGTCGGCATCAGGAAAAACGATGATTCTACCGGTTCAAATTCCATATTTCTTCCCTCCATCTATCTGTCTCTCTTACCTTACCCAAAACATGAAGATGACTTCAAGCTTTACTGAACCGCATTTTTCTTAATATAATTAATTATCAGTAATCAGCAAAGGGGACAGGATATGATACAGGCAGCGATTATCGGCTTGGGAGCCATCGGACAACGCGTATTGAGCAGCTTTATAAACCATCCGGAAATCAGGATTTCAGCAATTTGCGACCGGAATCCTGACGTTACACGTGAAACATCAGAAAAAACAGGAGACGTTCTGTCATTTACTGACCATGTTCATCTTTTAAAGGAAGCAGATGTCGACCTGGTCTACATAGCCGTTCCGCCGAAATTCCATCACCGGATTGCAGCAGATGTAATGCTTGCCGGAAAACATGTATTATGCGAAAAGCCGCTGGCCAATTCGCTTGAGGAAGCAGAAAGTCTGGCAGCACTGGCTGATGAAAAAGGCATCGTTCACGCCATGAATTTTCCTCTTCTATACAGTGCCGGCAGCAGCACCTTCGCATCGCTTATAAAAGAAGGCTATATCGGAAAACTTAGACGCCTTGAACTGAAGATGCATTTCCCTGCATGGCCGCGCCCGTGGCAGCAAAATGAATGGGTTGCCGGCAAAGAGCAGGGAGGGTTTGTGCTCGAAGTCGGGGTTCATTACATTCATCAAATTCAAAGGATCTTCGGACCTGTTACTGTTTTGGACAAGTCCGTTCAATACCCCGGAGATCCGAACTCATGCGAAATCGGCATCCTAGCCAGGCTCCAGCTTGAGGACGGTACACCCGTTGTTATAGACGGACTGAGCGGGATTGCCGGAGACGAAGAGATCCGCTTCACTGCCTACGGTACAGAGGGGACACTTTCCCTGCTCAACTGGGCCGATCTCGAAGGCGGAAAGCTTGGAGAAAAGGTGCTGCCGATTGAAGCAGACGAGAGTCTTTCCGGCTCACTTGTTTTGGAGCTTACAAAAGCGCTCAAAGGAGAAAAAGCAAATCTTGCAGACTTTCACGAAGGGCTTCATGCCCAAACCGTTTTGGAACAATTAAGAGGAGAGTGACAACTCATGAAACAAGAGATCATTGAACGTTTTACATCCTATGTAAAAATCGACACACAATCAAATGACAGCAATGAATCCTGCCCGTCAACAGAAGGACAGCTTACACTCGGGAAAAAACTTGTGGAAGAACTGAAGGCAATCGGACTGGAAGATGCCGCTATGGACGAGTTTGGATATGTGATGGCTACGCTTCCGGCCAATACAGACAAGCAGGTTCCGACTATCGGCTTCCTTGCGCACACAGATACAGCCACTGATTTCACAGGGAAAAATGTGAACCCTCAGATTCACGAAAACTATGAGGGAGGGGACATTGCGCTGAGCGATGAAGTTACCCTGTCTCCAAAGGATTTTCCGAATCTTGTAAACTATCAGGGCCACACTCTGATTACGACGGACGGCACGACTCTTCTCGGAGCAGATAACAAAGCAGGCATCGCTGAGATCATGACAGCCATGGATTATCTAGTGAAAAACCCGGATATCAAGCACGGCCGGATCAGAGTCGCCTTTACACCGGATGAAGAAATTGGCCGCGGCCCCCACAAGTTCGATGTTGCGGATTTTGACGCCAAGTACGCTTATACAGTGGACGGCGGTCCTCTTGGAGAGCTTCAGTATGAAAGCTTTAGTGCAGCCGGTGCATCAATCACCATTAATGGAACGAACATTCACCCTGGAACGGCCAAAGGAAAAATGGTCAACTCCATCAAGATCGGCATGGAGCTGCAAAGCATGCTGCCGGCGGAGGAAGCGCCTGAGCTTACTGAGGGATATGAGGGTTTCTTCCACCTCCTATCTTTCAGCGGAGATGTGGAACAGACAAAACTGAGCTATATTATCCGGGATTTTGACAAAGAGGTCTTCCTGCAGAAAAAACAAACGATGGCAGACGCCGTTGCCAAACTGAAAGAGAAATACGGAAGCGACCGCATCCTGCTTGATATGAACGATCAGTATTACAACATGAGAGAAAAGATTGAGCCTGTCAAACACATTGTTGACATTGCGTACAAAGCGATGAAAAACCTGGACATCCAGCCTGTCGTTGAACCGATCCGCGGCGGAACGGACGGTTCCCAGCTTTCCTACATGGGACTTCCTACACCGAATATCTTTACCGGCGGAGAGAACTTCCATGGAAAATATGAATTTATTTCCGTTGAAAACATGATTAAGTCAGTTAACGTGATTGTGGAGATTGCAAGGCTGTTTGAAGAACAGGCAGAATAATAACAAAACGCTTTGGAGCATGCTCCAAAGCGTTTTTCTTTTTAATTTTTGCCGTTTTCTTTTCCTTCACTTTCTTTTTCTCCAGCCTTTTCAGGTGCTTTTTCTTCAGCGGGCTCTTTCTCGTTGCCTTCTTTTTCAGCCGGCTGTTTTTCTTCCTGTTCCTGGCCTTCTTCCTCAGTGCCTTTTTCGTCTTCCAGCTCACCTTTTTCCGTTCCATCTTCTTTTTCCTCTTCCTCGCCAGCCTCATCTTGCTCCGTTCCGTCATCTTTTTCCTCTTCCTCGCCAGCTTCACCTTGCTCTTCACCCTGGCCTTCGCCTTCTCCGGCTCCTTCACCTGCTCCTGCTCCGCCGCCCTGGCCTTCGCCTTCTCCGGCTCCTTCACCTGCTCCTGCTCCGCCGCCCTGGCCTCCGCCTTCTCCGGCTCCTTCACCCGCTCCTGCTCCGCCGCCCTGGCCTCCGCCTTCTCCGGCTCCTTCACCTGTTCCTGCTCCGCCGCCCTGGCCTCCGTCTTCTCCGGCTCCTTCACCTGTTCCTGCTCCGCCGCCTTGGCCTCCGCCTTCTCCGGCTCCTTCACCCGTTCCTGCTCCGCCGCCCTGGCCTCCGCCTTCTCCGGCTCCTTCACCTGTTCCTGCTCCGCCGCCCTGGCCTCCGCCATTGCCGGCACCTTTACCTGCGCCCCCGCCTGAAAGATTTTTCACTTTAGCGTACGCATAAAGAAGAGACTGGAATGTTCTGTCATCTACAGCTCCCGTTACCGGCAGACCGTATCTTTTTTGAAAATACTTTACTCCCTGAACTGTCACGCTGTCATAGTTACCCGTAATTTTTCCGGAATAGCTTCCTACTGACTTAAGCATCCCCTGAATGACAGATACATCAGATCCGCTTGCTCCTTTACCGACTGCAGAGCCGGAAAGAGGCATTCCGACTAATAGGATAAGAGCTAAAACAACACTGCTGACTGCTTTTTTTACTGCTGATTTTTTTGTGATCATAAAGCACCTTCCATTTCAGATTTTTTAACAATCCTTACTATCCCCAAAAGCGCGTGGATTGTGCATTAAATTTGAAATTATTTCATGGAAGAAGCTTGACTTATTTTCTTGCGGTCGCCTTAAAATGAGTTCATAATGTCATATGTGGCTTACAATTCCGAATTTGGATATACTTGTGTCCTTTCATGTATAATTATTCACGTGTATACCCGCTGTTATTGAACGTTTTTTCGTATTTTTATATAGATGACTACTTGCTCGGCGCGTGAGCAAACGAAGAGGGAGAATGATCATGACAAACACCATTATTCAGTTTAAGCAGGTCACGAAGCAATACGATAATGACACTGCTGTCCTAAACAATGTCAGCTTTGAGATTGAGCGCGGAAAGTTTTACACCCTGCTCGGTCCATCGGGCTGCGGGAAGACGACGATCCTCAGACTTATTGCCGGATTCACTGAAGCTTCTGAAGGCGAGATCCTTTTTAACGGCAAAAAAATCAACGATGTGCCGGCCAATAAAACGTCAGGTGAATACCGTTTTTCAGGATTACGCTCTTTTTCCGCATTTAAATGTTTTTGAAAATGTGGCATTTGGCCTTCGCATTAAAAAAATGAACAGCACTGACATCAAGTCGAAAGTGAAGGAAGCATTAAGCTTCGTTAACCTTGACGGCTATGAAAACCGCGAGATTAGGGAGATGTCAGGCGGACAGCGCCAGCGCGTTGCGATTGCGCGTGCCATCGTGAACGAGCCTGAAGTCATTCTTTTGGATGAACCGCTTTCTGCCCTTGATTTGAAGCTGCGGACGGAAATGCAGTATGAGCTACGCGAGCTGCAGCAGCGGCTCGGCATCACTTTTATCTTTGTCACGCATGACCAGGAAGAAGCACTTGCCATGTCTGACGAAATCTTCGTTTTGGATAAAGGGAAAATTCAGCAGAGCGGAACGCCTACAGATATTTACGATGAGCCGATCAACCGGTTCGTAGCCGATTTCATCGGAGAGTCCAATATTGTAAGCGGCACGATGGTAGAGGATTACCTTGTGGAATTTACCGGCAAACAATTTGAGTGTGTCGACCAGGGTCTGAATCCGAACGAACCGATCGAAATTGTCATCCGTCCTGAGGATCTTGAAATCACGTCGAAAGAGCGGGGGAAACTGCAGGTGCGCGTAGATTCCCAGCTCTTCCGCGGTGTTCACTATGAGATAAGCAGCTACGATGCGGACGGGAATGAGTGGCTCGTTCACTCGACGAAAAAAGCGGTTGTCGGGGATGAAATCGGTCTTTATTTTGATCCCGAAGCCATCCATGTTATGAGATTTAATGAAACAGAAGAAGAATTTGATAAGCGCCTTGAGGCTTATGAAGACGGAGAAGAGCATGGAAAATAAGCTGACCCGCAATTTGTACATGGTTCCTTATGCACTCTGGATCGCACTTTTTGTTATCGCGCCGATTGTTCTTGTTCTTTACTACTCGTTTATCGATATTGAAGGCAACTTATCGCTTGCCAATTATCAGAATTTCTTTACACCTGTGTATTTGAAAATGACGCTCAGCTCCTTCTGGTATGCGTTTTTAATAACGGCTCTATCTCTGTTGATTTCGTATCCAACGGCTTATTTGCTCACGTATACGAAGCATAAGCATTTATGGCTGCTGCTGATCATTGTTCCTTCATGGATCAACCTTCTTTTGAAGGCCTATGCGTTTCTTGGAATATTCGGAACGTACGGTGTGGCCAACAGCTTCCTTGATGCGGTCGGAATCGGCTCTCAGCAGCTGCTGTTTACAGATTTCAGCTTTATCTTTGTTTCCGTTTATATTTTCATCCCGTTTATGATTCTGCCGATTTTCAACTCTCTGAATGAGCTGAACCCGACTTTGCTCGATGCAGCGAGGGACCTTGGTGCATCAAGCTGGACTGCTTTCCGGAGAGTCATTTTTCCGCTTACGATTGACGGCGTGAAGGCAGGCTGCCAGCTTGTGTTCATCCCGGCCCTGTCCCTGTTCATGCTGACAAGGCTGATTGCCGGAAACCGGGTCATTACGCTCGGAACGGCGATTGAGCAGCATTTCCTTGTTACGCAGGACTGGGGAATGGGTTCGACCATTGCGGTTTTCCTGATTATCTTTATGTTCCTGATTATTTTCCTTACTGGAAACAGAAAGCGGGGTATGTAAGTTGGATAAAAAAATATCCCCTTTGTCACGTATCTTTTTAGTGCTGATTTTCATGATTTTGTACACGCCGATCTTCTTCCTTGTGTTTTACTCGTTCAATAGCGGCGGCACGATGTACAATTTTGAAAGCTTCACGCTTGACTGGTATAAAGAGCTTTTCTCCGATACAAGGCTGCTGATCATTGTGCTGAACACGCTTGTCATCGCGCTGTTGTCCGCTTTGATTTCAACGATTATCGGGGTCATGGGTGCTCTTGCAATCCACTCGTTTAAAAGCAGGCAGACCAAAAATACGCTGCTTTCACTCAATAACGTCCTGATTGTAAGCCCTGACGTAATCATCGGTGCATCATTCCTGATCTTGTTCACGATGGCGGGAATCAAGCTCGGCTTTTACTCTGTTCTTCTTTCACACATCGCCTTCAGCGTACCGATTGTGGTCCTGATGGTGCTGCCGAAGCTGATGGAGATGAGCCCGACACTGCTTGATGCAGCACGCGACCTTGGTGCAAGCAGATGGAATGTGATGACAAAGGTTGTCCTTCCGTTCATCACACCCGGTATTTTTGCAGGGTTCTTTATGGCCCTGACGTTTTCGCTTGATGACTTTGCGGTAACCTTTTTCGTGACGGGGAACGGATTTACGACTCTTTCCGTTGAAATTTATTCCCTTGCACGGCGCGGCATCGCACTGAACATCAACGCGCTGTCCACCCTGCTGTTCCTGTTCACCGTTCTGCTTGTTATCGTCTACTACTTCATCACCCAGCGGAACAGACAAAACGGATGGGGGGTTAAAAAATGAAGAAGCTGGTTCGCGTCTTTATAGCGATCGCACTCGTTTCCGGCATTCTTTTATATACCATCTCTGAGCTGAATTCCTCTCAGGGATATTCAAGCGGCAACACCCTGACCATTTTCAACTGGGGGGACTACATCAATTCAGATTTAGTTGACCGCTTTGAAAAGGAAACCGGCATCAAGGTCATTTATGAAACATTCGATTCGAATGAAGCCATGATGACGAAAATTGAACAGGGCGGGACGACGTACGACATTGCCGTTCCGTCTGAATATATGATTGATAAAATGCGTCAGGAAGATTTGCTGATCCCGCTTGATCACTCAAAGCTTCCGAACTTGAAAAATATTGACCAGCGCTTTATGGATTTGCCGTTTGACCCCGAAAACAAGTACTCCATTCCTTATTTCTGGGGAACAGTCGGCATCGTCTACAACCCGTCCATGATCGGCGGGAAGAAAATCGAGAGCTGGAACGACCTTTGGGATCCAGAGCTGAAAAACCAGATTCTCCTGATTGACGGTGCGCGTGAAGTCATGGGGATGGGGCTGAACAGCCTTGGCTATTCCCTGAATGATACAAACCCGGAGCACCTCGAGGAAGCTAAACGGAAGCTTGATACCCTTACTCCGAATGTTAAAGCGGTTGTCGGGGATGAAAGTCGGATGCTCCTTGAAAACCAGGAGGCTGCCATCGGTCTTGTGTGGTCAGGTGTTGCATCTGAAATCATGTATGAAAACGAAGACCTGGAGTACGTTGTACCTGAAGAAGGATCAAATCTCTGGTTCGACAACATGGTCATCCCGAAAACAGCAAAGAACGTGGAAGCGGCTCATCAATTCATAAACTTCATGCTTGATGCCGAAGTGGCTGCAGAAAACACAGAGTACGTAAGCTACTCCACTCCAAACAAAGAGGCACTGAAATACATGCCCGAGGACATGGTCAGCGACGAACGCTTCTATCCTCCGCCTGAACTGACGGAAAAGCTTGAAGTGTACGAAAACCTTGGGAAAAAGAATCTCGCTTATTACAATGAACTGTTTTTGAAATTTAAGATGCATCCGAAATAATTGGGAGAGGCGCCATTCTGGGTAATGGCGTTTTTTCTTGTGGAATTGGGTGATGTAGGCTTGCGGGAATTTGAAGAATAAGCCAAATTACTTCTATGAACCTGGAAACATCACTTAGAAAGGAGCATTAAATAGGAAGTAAGAACTCTATTAAAATCTGAAGGATGCATGTTGCCCCGAAAAGCAGGCAAATGCTGAATATTTAGGAGGGTTTGGGAATCTATCTGGGCATACGACATTTTAGAAAGGTTTGCGTAGTTCCAGAATGTGATTGGAATTCTGTGAAGGAATTGTGGTTTGGGGCCGGTGCCTGTTATTTTAATCGCAACAGCAAGAGCTTGTCCGTTATCAACCTTCAAAATAAGAGCAGGGCGAAGTTTGTATCCATGATCAGGAGGATCAAAGGGGAAGACGATATCATATATTTCACCCGGCTTCAATTAATCATCCATCCATTTTTTGTGAGATGGATTTTGCGGGTTAAAATTTTCCACTATGCCGCCTTCACCAATCATTAGTGGTTCCTGCTTAGATGTAATTGAATCAAAATCAATCGAGGCTGCAAGTTTTTCATTCAATTTTCTTAGCGCAGCACTGCCGTTTCGAAAGTTCCTCTTAGTACAATTTGCATTCATGCGAGCTGCCCTGCGGCAGGCAATTGTATTAAAAGAAGTTTTTTGTCTCATACGGGAAATCCTCCTTTTTGACACACCAACACCACCCTTAACTGAAAGTGTTATTAGTATATGTCATTTAGTAAAAAGTGATCTTTTTCTTATCCTATAAAAAAGGGCAGTATCTGTCAAATCAAGGAAAACTCTATTTCATACTCGTTTCGTAAAGCACGACTCGAACTCTCTACAAACACAAAATACCTCTTTTTCTAGCAAGTTCTTGACCAATTGTCAGTTGATTTGCGGCCCTGAGCTGCGAAAGTCAGCTAAATCATTACCTGCGCAAATCCTCCACACCCAAATTAAAAACCGGCAGGAACCACTTGGTCCCTGCCGGCTTGCTATATTTACACCATAATCTTGCAGATATCGTTTGTAAACTCTACCGGATCTTCGATTGTCAGTCCTTCGATCAGGAGGGCCTGATTGAAGAGGAGGTTTGTGTACAGGGCCAATTTTTCTTTGTCGTTTGCGTGCGCATCTTTCAGCGAGGCAAAGACGTCGTGGCTGCTGTTGATTTCAAGGATTTTTTCGGCCTTGATGTTCTGGCTGTTCGGCATGGCTTTCAGGATTTTTTCCATTTCGGTTGTGACTTCGCCTTCTGTCGCGATGCAGACAGGGTGGCTTTTCAGACGCTTTGAGATGCGGACGTCTTTTACTTTGCCGCCGAGGATGGTTTTCATCTCTTCAAACAGCTCTTTGCTGTCCTGTTCGTCAGTCTCTGTGGTCTTGTCGCTGTCATCTGATTCAATGCCGAGGTCTCCGCTTGAGATCGACTTGAATTCTTTTTCTTTATAGGACATGAGCATGCGGATCGCGAATTCATCAACTTCGTCAGTGAAATAGAGGATATCATAGCCTTTATCTGCCACAACTTCCGTTTGCGGAAGCTTTTCTAGACGCTCGTGGCTTTCGCCTGCTGCGTAGTAAATGTACGGCTGGCCTTCCGGCATCGCAGCTGCGTATTCATCAAGCGTGATCAGCTTTTTCTCTTTTGATGAGTAGAACATGAGAAGATTTTGAAGGTCTTCTTTGTTCGCTCCGAAATCACTGTACACACCGTACTTCAGCTGTCTGCCGAAAGAATTGTAGAACGTTTCATATTTTTCGCGCTCATCTTTCAGCAGGGTTTGAAGCTGGCTCTTAATCTTGTTTTTAATGTTTTTCGCAATGAGCTTCAGCTGGCGGTCCTGCTGCAGGATCTCGCGTGAAATGTTCAGTGACAGGTCCTCTGAATCAACCATTCCTTTGACAAAAGAGAAATAGTCAGGTAGCAGATCCGAGCATTTTTCCATAATCAGCACCCCGTTGGAGTAAAGCTCAAGCCCCTTTTCAAACTCTTTGGAGTAGTAGTCATACGGAATCTGCTCCGGAATGTAGAGAATGGCATTGTAGCGCACAGCACCGTCGACGCTGATGTGGATATGCTTAAGCGGCTTATCAAAGCCGTAATGCTTTTCGTGATAGAAATTCTCGTAATCTTCATCCGTGAGCTCGTTTTTATTTTTTCTCCAGATCGGTACCATGCTGTTGATCGTCTGCTCTTCAACCGTCTCTTCAAACTCATCTTCGCTGCCGTCTTTTTTCTTGCTGACCGTTGAATCCATCTTAATCGGGTAGCGGATAAAGTCCGAGTACTTTTTAATGATGGCCTTCAAGCGGTACTCTTCCAAAAATTCATCATATGAATCCTCTTCTGTGTTCTGCTTGATGCTGAGGATGATTTCCGTGCCTACTTCCTCTTTTTCGCACGGCTCGATTGTATAGCCGTCTGCACCGTCAGAATGCCATCTGTATGCTTCGCTTGCGCCGATTGTCTTCGTTGTAACCGTAATCGCATCCGCAACCATAAATGCTGAATAGAATCCTACCCCGAACTGGCCGATGATGTCATGCCCGTCCTTCAGTTCATTTTCGCTTTTGAATGCAAGAGAACCGCTCTGTGCGATGGTTCCGAGATTGTTTTCAAGCTCCTCTTTCGTCATTCCGATTCCTGTATCGGCAATCGTAAGGGTGCGCTTTTCCTTATCCGCGCTCACTTTTATGTAATAGCTGCTCTGATCAAATGACAGGCTGTCATCTGTTAATGCCTTGTAGTAGATTTTATCAATCGCATCACTTGCGTTTGAGATCAGCTCACGCAAAAAGATTTCTTTCTGGGAGTAGATCGAGTTGATCATCATGTCTAATAATCTCTTAGATTCTGCTTTAAACTGCATTTTTGCCATATTAAAAATCTCCTTTCAGCTTTTTTAGCACTCATCACCTTAGAGTGCTAACCCACTAAATAAATAACATATATTCCCGTTTCATGTCAACAATCAAACCGAGCAATCCGGTTTACACGGCTGATTTTCTCTGCTATATTAGTTACTTAGGATAACTGTTATCTAAGGTAACTATTTTAAGCGGGGTGTTTTCCATAAAAACGTATCAGAAATTTTTTCAGCAGCTTCTGCTTTTATACAGACCGTTTGAAAACAGGCTGAACCTGGAGCTTGCGAAGCATGATTTATACAGGGCGCAGTGGTCGGTTCTTCATTATTTGTCCAATTACGGGACGGCGACACTTGTTGAGCTTGCCGGCTATCAGGGCGTTGAAAAGCCGACTGTGACAAGGACCATCAGCAAGCTTGAAGAGCTGAACTATGTGGAACAGGTTGCCGGAAAAGATAAACGAGAGAAACGGATGCAGCTGACTGAGGAAGGGAAGAAGCTGTATGCGAAGGTGCGGATCACAATTGATGAATATGAGCTGGACATTCTTAAAGGCATTTCAGAAGAAGAGCAGCTCGCATGTATCCGGGTGATGGAAGACATCCGGAAAAATATTAGAGAGTAAGGTGAAGTCATTTGAATAAAGACAGACTGTGGACGAAGGACTTTATCGTTGTTTCGTCCATTAATTTTTTCCTAACCCTGATTTTTTACTTATTAATGGTCACCATCGCGGTGTTTGCGGTGGATGAATATCATGCTTCAACAAGTGAAGCCGGTCTTGTGACTGGTATTTTCATCATCGGAGCTCTGATCGGCCGGCTGTTCATCGGCAGGCTGATCGCAAGCTTCAGCCGGAGAAAAATTCTTTATACCGGGCTGATTCTCTTTACGATCACCACTTCTTTTTACTTTTTTGAGCTTGGACTCGGGTTCCTTTTAGCTAACCGTCTTCTGCATGGGATTACCCTGGGCATGGCAAGTACAGCGACGGGAACGATTGTGGCACAGATTATCCCTGCCTCTAGAAAAGGGGAAGGAATCGGGTATTACAGCATGAGTGCGACGCTTGCTACAGCGATTGGGCCGTTTATCGGTCTTTATTTGAGCCAGCACGCGAGCTTTCAGACAATCTTCACATTTTGTGTCGCGCTTGGCGTTCTCAGCCTGCTGATTGCCTTTTCCTTAACGATTCCGCCACTTGCCGGTCAGCCCAAGCATGCGGCCGTCAAAGGGTTCAGCCTGGCAAGCTTTGTTGAGCCCCGGGCATTGCCGATTGCGGTCATAACCCTTGCCGTGGCGTTCTGCTATTCGAGCGTTCTGTCCTTTATCAACTTTTATGCGATGGACATTGACCTTGTCAGCACAGCGAGCTTCTTTTTCATCGTTTATGCCGCAGCTGTCCTTGTATCGCGTCCGTTCACCGGCAGGCTGCTCGATCAAAAAGGAGCCAATTATGTCATGTATCCGGCGTTTGTGCTGTTTGCTGCCGGGCTGTTCCTTTTAAGCACGGCGAGCACGAGCACGGTGTTTCTTCTCTCCGGCGTTTTAATCGGACTCGGATTTGGCAATATGCAGTCCGCCACGCAGGCAATTGCAGTTAAACTGACGCCACCGCACCGGATGGGGCTTGCCACGTCCACATTCTTCATCTTTTTAGATGCAGGACTCGGATTTGGGCCTTACCTTCTCGGGTTCGTCATTCCGGTTACAGGCTACAGCACGCTTTACGTCATCCTCGGATTTGCCGTCATTCTCAGCATCGGGCTTTACTACATGCTTCATGGAAAAAAAGAGCACGCTTCACATGCTGAGGTTCAGGCATCACTTTAACGGGCACCCTTTATGGGGTGTCTTTTTTTTTGCATGATGGAAAATGTCCAAAATTTGCTATAAACTTGAAGTATCTGAAATCTATCCTGAGTGGTGAGGCAGTTGTTTAAACTATTATTAATTGAAGATGACCTTTCTCTTTTTACGGAAATAAAAGACCGCCTGAACCAATGGTCGTACGACGTATACGGCATAACCGACTTCAGCAAGGTGATGCAGGATTTCTCGGAAGTCAAGCCGGATCTTGTGATTATTGACATTCAGTTGCCAAAGTTTGACGGGTTTCACTGGTGCCGGATGATCCGGTCTCATTCCAATGTCCCGATCATTTTTTTATCCTCACGGGATCACCCGACTGATATGGTGATGTCAATGCAGCTTGGAGCCGATGATTTTGTTCAGAAGCCCTTTCACTTTGATGTGCTGATCGCGAAAATTCAGGCCATCCTGCGGAGAGTTTATAACTACAGCACGGAACAGGTCCACCTCAAGACGTGGTGCGGGGCTGCGGTTGATTATGAGCGGAATTCCGTTACGAATGATCAAGGGACCGTCGAGCTCACAAAGAATGAAATGTTCATCTTGAAGCTGTTGATTGAACAGAAGAATAAGATTGTGAGCAGGGATAAGCTGATCAACAGCCTCTGGGATGATAAGCGGTTTATCAGCGACAACACGCTGACGGTCAATGTGAACAGGCTGAGGAAGCGCCTTGAGGATATTGGGCTCGGACGGTTTATCGAAACGAAAGTGGGACAGGGCTATGTGGCCCTGGAAGAGGAAATTCTATGATCCGTGTTTTTCTGAAAGAGCGCTTAAGCTGGATTCTCTTTTACCTGTTCATCCATCTTCTGTTCCTTTTTATCTCGTTTATTGACAATGCGGTCCCGTTTAAGAGCGTGCTGTATATCGTCTTTCTATCCCTTTTGTCTTTTCTTGTGTTCCTGGCTGTCCGCTATCAAAAAGAAACGGCCTTTTTCAAAGCGCTCCAGGACAGGGAAAGAAATCTTGATGTGACAAGCATTCCAGCGCCAGGCAGTCCTTTTGAAGAGCTGGTTGAGGAGACGCTGGTTGATCACACCGGGCTACTGAAGAAAGACGCGCAGGGCCATTTCATCTCTCTCCAGCAGGAAAAAGATGATCTCCTGTCCTGGATTCATGAGGTGAAAACGCCGCTGACGGCTATGCACCTGATGATTGAACGGATGGAGGACGGACAGACGAAAACCAATCTAACCTATGAATGGCTCCGCATTCACCTGCTGCTCGACCAGCAGCTCCATCAAAAGCGGATCCCATTCATTGAAAATGACCTTTATATTGAGATGATTGATCTTGAAGATGTTCTCTTCAGCGAGCTGAAAACCCTTCAAACCTGGTGCATCCAAAAGGGCATTGGCTTTGACATTGAGCTCCAGCAGCGGGAAGTGCTCACAGATGCAAAATGGTTTGCGTTTATCCTGAGGCAGATCCTGACGAATGCGGTGAAATACAGCGGGGCGTCTGACATTGAAATCCGTAGCTATCTCGAACATGGAAACACCAAGCTTAAAATCAGAGATTTCGGCAGAGGCATTGAGGCGAGAGACCTTCCCCGGATTTTTGACAAAGGGTTTACATCCACCGCCAATCATCAGGATCAGGCGGCGACCGGAATGGGCCTTTATTTGGCCAAGAAAGCTGCGGCTCCGCTCCTGATTGAGATTCACACAGCTTCTGTCCCGGGTCAGGAAACCGTCTTTACTCTCTCCTTTCCGAAAAAGAACGATTTCGCAGCTGTCATGAGCATGTGACAACAATGTCACATGCTTTGTTTATTTGTTCGCACAATAAAAGGAAAAGACCTTTACCTCTTTCTATAATAAAGGTATTGAATAAAGAGGAGGCACAAACAGATGTCCATTTTAGAAGCAGCCAAACTACAGAAAAGCTACGGAAACAAGTTTAATAAACAGGACGTGCTGAAAGGCATAGATCTTTCAATTTTAGAAGGTGAATTCGTGAGCATCATGGGAGCATCCGGCTCCGGCAAAACCACGCTTTTGAACGTGCTCTCGTCTATTGATAAAGTAAGCGGCGGCACCATCCGCATCGAGAACAAAGAGATGACAGGCATGAAGGAAAAGCAGCTGGCTGAATTCCGGAAGCACCATCTCGGGTTTATTTTTCAGGAATACAACCTGCTCGACACCTTAACTGTGAAAGAAAACATCCTTCTTCCGCTTTCTATTTCAAACGTACCCAAGAAGGAAGCAGATCAGCGGTTTGATATTCTTGCAAACGAGCTTGGCATTGCCGAATTGAAGGACAAATACCCAAACGAAATTTCAGGCGGTCAAAAACAGCGCACATCCGCAGCCCGCGCATTTATACACGAACCGAGCATCATTTTTGCGGATGAACCGACCGGAGCACTTGACAGCAAATCAGCTGCCGATCTGCTTAATAAACTGACAGATCTGAACGCCAAGCGCAAAGCGACCATCGTCATGGTCACGCACGATCCCGCTGCGGCGAGCTACTGCAGCCGCGTCATCTTTATTAAGGACGGGCAGATCTACACACAGCTGAACAAGGGCGGACAATCAAGGCAGGATTTCTTTAAAGACATTATGAAAACGCAGGGCGTTCTGGGCGGTGTGCAGGATGAGCGTTAATCAGCTGATTTTTAAAAATTTCAAGAAGAACCTGAAAAACTATTACCTGTACATTTTCGCGCTTCTTTTCAGCGTGGCGCTGTATTTTTCATTCGTCACCCTCCAGTATGACCCATCTATGGATGCGGTTGAAGGCTCCATCAAGGGAGGGGCGGCGATTAAATCAGCCTCTGTTCTGTTAATTGCTATTGTCACGATCTTTTTGCTCTACGCCAATAACATTTTCATTAAGCGCCGCAGCAAAGAAATCGGGCTGTTTCAGCTGATCGGGATGACAAAACATAAAATCTTCCGGCTGCTGACCGCTGAAAACTTCATGCTGTATTTCGGTTCACTTGCCCTTGGTATTTTTGCCGGATTTGCCATCTCCAAGCTGGTGATGATGATTCTCTTCAAAATTACAGGGACAGATGATGTGGCAAAGCTTCACTTTTCGAGTGAGGCCCTCGTACAGACGCTGATTGTCTTTACAGTCATTTACACGCTGATTATGCTGATGAACTATCTTTTTATTAAAAGACAGAGCATTCTCTCGCTCTTTAGAGTGCTTTCATCGGCAGAAGAGAAAGTGAAGAAAATGACCGCAGTTGAAATCATTATTGGTCTTTTAGGCATCGCCATGATTGCTGCAGGGTACTATGTTTCCTCCAGACTATTCGGCGGAGACTTCAAATCGACAACCAGCCTTTTTCTGGCGATGATTTTTATCTTAGGGTCCGTGATCCTTGGAACCTATTTCTTTTACAAAGGATCTGTCAGTTTTATTTTTCACCTGATCCGCAAGAAAAAAGACGGGTATTTGAAGGTGGATGAAGTTCTTTCTCTCTCATCCATCATGTTCCGGATGAAATCAAATGCCCTGCTGCTTACCATCATCACAACCGTTTCAGCTCTTGCCATTGGACTGCTGTCATTAAGCTATATCTCCTATTACTCCGCTGAAAAAACGGCACAGAATCAAGTGCCTGACGATTTTGCTTTTTCTAGCAGCGGCCATGCCGCGCAATTTGAAAAAGCTTTGGATGATGCGGGGATCGCTTATGATACGTCCTCTATTGAAATTGTGATGACAGCGGTGGATATCTCTGATATATTCACATCGAACATTGAAGAGATTAACTATGAACCGAGTAAGATGGTACTGGCTGTCATAAGCGATACTGCAGCCGGCAAAGAGCTTTCAAAGGAAGAAACCCTCTTTTCCGGCTACAGTGACCTGCTGCAGAAATTCATGCCGCTTGATGACAGCGGAAAGGTTACATTTCTCGGAAAAACAAGTGAAATCCCGCAAACGTATTTGGGAATGGAAAAAGAAGCTCCCGTCTTCTGGTACTTCACCTCAGGCGGATTGCCGGCAGCCATTGTCGATGATTCCGTCTTTCAGCAGCTGAAAAAAGATAAAAACCCAGAGATCCAGCTCCCTGAATCCTTTTACATCGCTGTGAACATTTCGGACAAAGAAGAGCTAAAAAGCGCCAATGACCTTTTCGTATCGATGAAGCTTGGAGAAGATGCCCCTAATGACTCCCAGCTTGAAACACTCAACACCCAAAAGCGCAACATGGGTCTTGCCATGTTTATAGTAGGCTTCCTTGGCCTTTCATTCCTTGTCACATCAGGATGCATTCTGTACTTTAAACAAATGGGCGAAAGCGAAGAAGAACAGCCAAGCTACACGATTCTGCGCAAGCTCGGCTTTACACAGGGAGACCTGCTGAAAGGCCTGCGCGCAAAACAGCTTTTCAGCTTCGGCATTCCGCTTGTAATCGGCCTGCTCCACAGCTATTTCGCTGTTCAGTCCGGCTGGTTCATCTTCGGGGCCGAAGTTTGGACACCGATGATCATTGTAATGGCCCTTTACACAATGCTCTACTCAATCTTCGGTGTGCTGTCTGTCCTATACTCTAAAAAAGTGATTAAAGAAGCATTATAAGAAGAACCTCCGGGTGGCCGGAGGTTCTTTTCATTCTTTATCAAACGGGTGCAGAATATGATCTTCACTCGTATCTATATAGAGGGAGCCGTTAGGTGCAAGAACGGCGTACATGACTCCTTCCCTTGAAAGGCCGCGTTTTGAAAGTTCCCCATCCAGCCAGCCCTCCGTCAGTCCGTTTTCCTTAAGGTTTTCAGCCATCACTTCTCCGTCCATGATGATTTCAATTGGCGGCCTCGCTTCTTTTTCGGAAGGCAGCTGCAGATCCTTTCGGGTGACGTACCTGTACTGCGGTTTTTTTAAGACCGTCAATGTCCCGTTTATTTCAAGAATCGCATAGAGCACCTCTTGAATATCGAACACGTCTTTCTCTCTCAGCTGCTGATTTAAATAATCCAGTGTGTAGCGCATCTTTTTCATATTATGCTCAAGGATTTTCCCGTTCTGAATGACAACCGTAGGGTCGCCTGCGAAAAATTTCCGGTTCTTTCTGCTTTTAAGGGAAAAAACAGCAATGAAAAAAATAATCATGACAAACATGCAGTATGCCAAAACGATATTATGCGCCTCAATAGACGTGTTAAACGCGAGATTTGCAGCGATGGCCCCCATTGAAATGGAAGCAATAAAATCAAAAATGGTCATTTGGGATATCGTACGTTTTCCAAGCACTCTTGCACCGATTAAAAGCAAGCCAAACGCCAAAAAGGATCTGAGAATGACTTCAACGTGTTCAGGCATCGTTCCTAAACTCCTTCCGTTCAGGCTGTCATTCTTAGCTTTGGCAAAATCGGGCTCAAACATGCTACAAACCGTAGCACCGCTTCAGATCCGCAGCATCCATCAAAACACTTGCCTTGCATGAGTCGGTACGGCTGCCTTCTGGTGAGAAGAGGGATACCTCTGCTTCAGCCATGCCGTTCCCTCTAATCAGCTCCATCGCTTTCAAAAGATTTTCCTCTTGATACGATTCAATGAAACTAAGGGAAATGGATTGATCATAATACGTTTCCTCGTTTACTTCCGTACGTTCATCAAGAAAGGAAGTGCCGGTCAGACCCAGTGTCCGCAGCTCATTCTTAACAGTCTCATCGAAGCGGCGGTGAAGACGGAAGGCCTGCAGCTGTTTTTCGAGCACGCCTGTCAGTTCGCCGAGTTCATTCTGTTTATATGGAAGGGATACAATTGGCTCACCCGGCTCTTCTGTCTCCATGTTCAAAGCCAGACTATATGGAACATTCTTTATAAGCTTCGCGGACATTTCAGTAAGCGCGTCTATGATTTGGCCGGCATTTGCGTTTTCGGCCTTTATTTTTCCGCTTGCTTCGATTGTTGCTTCGAACCCAGGCATGAGAATGAAGTCGCTGATTCCATTCTCTTCAAGAATGGCAGCCAGCTTCTGATACTCATCATCTTTTTTTAGGAGTGTTTCATGCTTTTTCGTCACGTAATCCACATGAAATTGAGACAGATCATCGTAAATAGACGCACTGAAACTCAGGTCATCCTCCGTTTTCAAAGTAAGATTATATGTGTCCCCGAAAAGAGAGGCCAACACAATGACAATTGTTGACCCGTACCCTTGCTGTTCCTCTATCTTGACTGTTTCGGCCTTAACGCCGTACAGCTTTTCGACCTGCTGCTCTGTATAAGCTGCCGCTTTCTCTTCATCTGATTCGCATCCGGCAAGCAAAAGGCCGGCGAGGACAGGAAGGATGAGCTTTTTCACAAAGTGAGCCCCTCTCGAATTGGAATGTTTCTCCAAGTATAGCCGGTATTTGAGAGGGCGTCTATCATCCGTTCTTTTTTATGACCGGTATCCAGATCTCACTCTTAAAATCCGGTGATGCCGTATCCTTCTGCTCATTCCAGAGAATTTCCGGACCCTCTGCCAGCTCATAGGACGAAGAAGGAAACCACTCTGAATAGATACGTCCCCATATCTCCTGAAGCGTTTCCGGAAAAGGGCCGCACGCTTCAAAAACAGCCCATGTCATAGCCGGAACCTTCAAGATATCAAGGTGATCAGGGACCTTCCTCGTCGTGGCTGCGCCAATGTAATGATCGAGCTCGCCTTTTTCCTCCATCCTTCCTTCAGAAAAATTTGCAGATGCGCTTATAATACCTGATGGTTCAGCATTAGAAAGGTCTTTTAATTCTTGAATGGCATCCATGGTCAGGCTTTGCCACATGGCGGCAATCTCAGGGTTCACCCCATTGAATATAATGGGTACTCTTTTTTTGATGCCTGCAATCTGAAAAGCTTCCTTTTCTTCTAAACGATATTTCATCTCGCTGCCTCCCTTAATGATTAACTGGAAGGTCATCCTCGGAAAAGCTTTAAGCGTATGTCTGCCTGTTCTCGCTTCAGACGGCGTCAGTCCGTGAAGCTGCTGAAACGCCCGCGTGAACGAATCCGGAGAAAGATATCCATACTTGATTGCGACATCAATCACTTTCACTTCTTTGTTCTTCAGTTCAAATGCCGCAAGGGTCAGCCTTCTTCTCCGGACATATTCAGACAGAGAAATGCCCGCAAGAGATGAAAACATTCGTTTAAAATGGTACTCCGAACAGAGAGCAATCCTGGCTGCCTCCTTGTAATCAAGCTCTTCCGCCAAATTTTCCTCTATATAAGACAACGCCTCATTCATGTGTTCCAGCATTCCCATCAGATGACCTCCTTTGATAACAGATTAGCAGGAATTTCGTGCGGGCTACCGACCTTTTTGCATTCAGTTTTGCAGGATTTTTATTATTGTTACAAAAAAACTCCCTCCCCATAAGGGAGGGAGCAAAGGACTTACTGATTACCGCCCAATACCTGCTTTGCCATTTGCTTGTAATCTTCCAGTCCTGATTTCTGCGCAAACTCAGCAATACCAATTGGATATGCTGCCGTTAATTCAATAATGTGTTTTTCCATGTTGGGCCAAACATAGCCGCCCGCTTTTTCATACTGCAAAATAAGATCCTTCAAAGCCTGTTCTCCAAAGGTGCGTAAGTGCGGTACAAAATCATTTGCAGGATCTGTTACTGAGGCCTCTGTCCAGTCAATGATACCGGTCACTCGAGCGGATGAATGAATTAAAATATGACCCGCATGCAGATCACCATGAACAAGGCACGTTTCAGCAGGCCATAGCATGTCGTTGTTCACCCAGTCCTGCCACCTTCTCCACAGCTTTTCGTTCACATCAAACTCAGCTCTTACGTTTTCCATTCGTTTCATCATATTCTTTCTTGCCTCTTCAGCGTTTTCTACTGGCAAATTAGCCGTTTCAACTGCTTTACTCTGAATGCGATGAAGCGATACCATTGCCTCTGCAAGGGTTTTTGTAAATACAGACGGCACATTCTTTTCGTCAATTTCCCACACATAAGCCATTGCCTCGTGATCAATGGTTCCAGCAGGCACACCCGTTAACTGTCTGTATGCAATTAACTCATCGGTATATACGCGCCACTGCGGAACTTCAACAGCAATACGCGGCACAATCAGATCCAATGTCCGTTTTTCCTTATCCGCAGATGGCAGAACATCTTCTCTTCTCGGAAAGCGCAAAGCCCATCTTTCCCCCTCTGCATCCTCTGCAAAAACAATAAGAAAATCAAGTCCTGACTGATTAAATGTCAATGAATCCTCTTTAACATGAATAGCATGTTTATGTGCGATTTCTATCACTTTATCTTTGTTCATATCAGCTTCTCCTTTTGATTCGTATTTTTTATAAATACAGACAATCAAAGAGGGAAATGGTGATAGAAAAAGAAGTCTTTCCAGGCGCTGTCATTAAAAAATGCCCCTTCTTCTTATGCGTATCGCTAAATAAAGGTTTCCCTAAGCAGGCAGACCACTTCCATTTACTCTGCTTGTGTGCAGAGCCTTTGATTGTATGCTAGCAAGCGTTCAAAGCCTGGAATCGAAGTCTAATAGATGCTGTCATTAAGAAAACCCCCATTTCCTGAAAGATAGATTTAACGTATCACACAAATGAGATCAAATCAACGAGTGAAGGCGTGTTCATAAAGACTCAAAACCGTGACAAAAACGCACCCGCTGCAAGCCCCGAACGAATCGCATGCTCGGCTTTAGAAGCAGAGGATTTGCTGTCTCCCTTGAATGCATCTCCTCCAATAAGCAGCGGTTTGTTCACTCCCACATTCAAAAAAGGGTGTTCGATCTGCTCAATAGCCTGAGCATAGCGCCATCTTTTCACCTGAACGCTTAGCATGTCAGGTTCATCGCCTAAAACGGTGCGAATCGATGGCATCGCCTGTGCCAGAATCTCTTCATCAGGCAGGTCGTAATGCCGCGATGACCACTCGTTATCCATATGAACGGTTAATGCCCCGGTTTCACTGATGCCTTTTGCACGATTATCAGCCATCCAGGAAATTACACCCGGAACAGGCTCCTTTTTATAGGAAAGGCCTGAGTCTCCGGAAAGCTCCATCAAAACGGCGAGGCAGGGAACATATTTCACTCTTTCAAGCTCATTTCGCTGTCCGGCTTTCAGCTGCACATTTCCTGCATCAAGAAGCTTCAGGGTTTGAGGAAGAGGACAGGTCATGAAGAGGGCGCGGGCCTTCAGGATAAACGGCTCGTTCGTTTTCTTATTCAACCCTTCGGCTGCATAATACTCTCCATGATCCACAATTCTTTCAACCTCATACTCACACTCAACGCGAAGACCTTCAGCCACCCGCTTTGCAAGCCCGTTCATGCCTTCAGCAGCCACAAACCTCACGGCGTTTTCCTCAAACCACGGACGGATCCAGCTGCGCTGCTGCCAGTCCTCCAGAAGATCTTGGCATTCCCTGCTGGAAGCAGAAAGGAACTGGGCCCCATGATCAAACGTACCGCTTCCAATCCTCCTGGTGGCAAACCGTCCCCCGGGACTCCTGCCTTTATCAAGAAGAAGCACCTTGTTTTCAGAAAGCTTCTGCACGTTTTGGGCAGCAGCCAGACCGCTGATTCCCGCTCCGATGATTAACACATCTTCAAGATTCATGAGGCACTCTCCTTTTTGCTTTTGATTTTATTATAGGAGAGTAAAAGACTTGGGCAAAATTAGAGTGTTTTTTTGAAACCTGCAGACTGCTTTACCACCTTTTCCGCCCGATCCATCCTAGAAAAAACCGCCAAAAACCCAATACCCAATATCAAACAGGAAACCCCCGCCCATGAAAGCAAATCCAGCTGTTCACGAACCAGCACCACCCCAAGCATGGCGGCGGTCAGGGGCTCTGCCAATGCCAGTGTGACAGCGGTCGAGGAGGGAACGTGCACGAGCGCCTTGGCAAATAAAAGATACGCAGCGCCTGTCACAAGCAGGCCGAGGTGCAGGCTAACGGCCAATCCACCCGGCTCAGCCATCCAGCTCATATCATAGAAAAAGAGAACCGGAGATAAAAAGACGGCACTCAGCGTAAAGACGACAGCGACAACCGATAGGGAAGATGCGGTGTGCACCAACCCTTTGCTGACGATTGTATAGACAGCAAAGGACAGACCGGCGCCAAGAGCCATAAATATGCCCGAAGGATCTGCATTTGCAGCACCTTTATTGAAAAAGAGCAGAATGCACCCGATGATGGACAGCAATGTCGAGATCCACCATCCTTTTGACGGCGTTTTTCTAAGCAGCAGCCACTCTAATGCACCGGATAAGAGAGGAGCGCTTCCGATGGCGATGACAGTTCCGACAGCCACTCCTGTCTGCTGCACGGCGGTAAAAAAGAGAGGCTGATAGGCAGCCATGCACAGTGCAGCCGCAACGGTCACTTTAATGGGCCAGCTCCGCAGATTTAATTGTCCAAACAGTATGGCGACAAGCAACAAAGAAAGACCTCCTACCGCAAGCCGCGCTGCCCCGACAGCAATAGGATGCGCCGCATCCGGTGCATACGTCTGTGCCGTGCCCGTTGTTCCCCATAGTACCCCTGCGAGCAGCACCCACAGAGGAGCAAGTTTTTCTTTCATCCCAATCACTCCAATAAAAAAGACCTTATCCTCATCATAAAGAAGAACAGGACGTTTTTCTTTACAGAGAGTAAGGTTCTTTTTAGCCGTTTTGCCTGAAGGTTTTCGGAGAGACGCCTTCACGCCCCGTAAACCATCTCGAAAACGAAGAAACGTGTTCAAACCCGATGTCTTCACTGATGCGGGAGATGGTTAAGTCCGTTCCTGAAAGCAGCCGTTTTGCTTCCTTCATCCGCAGTTCTGAGAGATAAGCCTTTGGACTTTTCCCCGTTTGCGCTTTAAACCAGGCCGCATAATAATTCGGATGATAGTGCTCAATCTCCGCCAGCACCTCCAATGTGACTGGACGGTTGTAATGCTCATGAAGCCAGGCAATGGAAGGCGGCAGTGCCTTGTGCAGTTTCTGAGTCACGTATCGCGTAAGCTCGTTCAGCCCCGACCTGCTGCCGGCCGCCTCTTCCAGCAGCAAAAAGCGGATGGCGGACCACTGCTGATCAAGATTCAGAAACAGACTATCCGTTTCATCCGGCAGATAGTACGTCGGAATATCCAAAATCAGAAATTCATTCCTATCATTTGAACGGTACACATGATTATATCCCGGCGGTATGTAAAAGCATGAATCCTCGCTTAAATGGATCTGCTGACGGTCTGTCCGGATCTCAAGCGAACCCTGCAGCGGAAAAAGAAACTGCCCGAAGTCATGCTTATGGGAGTGAAACTCTCTCGAATACGTTCTTTTTTCGCAAATTACCTGCCTGCCGCTTTCCATGCCCATCACTCCTTCTCCCCCTATTATATAGGAAACATCCAAACTGGAGTCCACCCCAAAAACGTTCTATAATGTGACATATTCCAATGAACGGGGTGTCAGCACATGCAGCTTCAGCAAATCGCCTATCAGTTTAATGACTATCCTTCTCTCTTGTTCGTACCGGCAGGCCGCAAGTATCCGGAGATCCGCTCGATCGGCCATAAAGAGGAACGCGCGGCACTGTCAAGGCTGCAGCAGGCAGCCGCGCAGGAACTCCAGTCAGTTCCTGAAGAAGAGATGACCCTTTTGAAAACCTTTCTCGGAATAGACCGGCCTTCTATTCCGCTTCCGGTCTACAAACAGGAACGGCTCTATCCGCACCTGATCAGGCCTGAAATGTTTCTCTGGAAAAAACATTCCGTTCAGCGCGGACTCCCCATCAACAGCAGCTTTTTTTATCCGGAGGTCTATGGCACCTTATCAGCTCAAGACCTCTCCAGGCATGTGAAAAAAGTGGTGCAGGAATACCTATTTTGCGCACGTCTCAACAAATTTGAACGCAAACATTGGCTCGAGAAAATAAACTCCGCCTACACGCAGCATCCTTTGATCAGGCTTGCATCAAGCAAAGAGGCTGTCATACAAGCGGTCGAAATCATGAATAAATCCTCCCTGCTCGGCGTTTTGAAATATCCGGAGGACATCTCCTATTGGCGGCACCGCGTCGAAATTGTCATGCGTCCTTACCGCAGCATTCCGCCGGCATGGCAATGGACGGTCTGCAGCCATGAAAAAGAGCTCACACTGCATGCGGATACAGATTCAATCATCTGCACATGCAGCGCCTGCCGCTACTCGGTTTCCTATCACGTTTCAAAGGATGAGGCTTCCCTTCCAGATGAAGTCAATATCCCACAGGCAACGAAGAGGATTGCAACCATCGAACGGCAGTTCAATGAAATCGCCGTACAGTCTGAAGAAACCATGGAGAAGCTGCACGCGTTAAAAGAGATCCAAACCGAATTAGCACAGCACGCTCCAATCATCACACACATTCAAGACTTCCAAACCCGGCTTGAGAACGCTTCGGAAACACACCCTGCAGCAGCAATCTACACAGAGATTGAGAAGCTTGACTTTCCAAATGCGATTCGGCCAGACCTGCTAAGTCTCGCAAACATCTCTGTGCCGGATGCATCTGTCCTTAGAAGAGCAGAAAGCTGGAGTAAGCAGCACTCTCACGATTTGGGCGAAAGCCTTGCCCGTCATCTCCAGAAGCTTCAGGAGCTTGCAGAACAACACAAACCGCAGGCAGATGACGTCATGTTTGAAATCAAAGAATTCCGGCTGCTTCGGTCACACCTTGAAAAAATCCAGCTTTTCCTGCAGGAAGAAACTGTTCCAAACCATATGCTCGTGCAGATCCTGAGGGGAGAAGCCACAAGCAAAATCCGGCGCAGCGGCTTCCATGAAGCTGAAGTCTTCGGTCTTTTAAACGAATGGCCGGCGAAATATATCACAAAAGCCATCATAAAAAGCTGCTGAGGTCATCAGCAGCTTTTTACTTTAAATTTTTCTCCTGTCTCATGACATAAAGCCACATAGACCCGTATGTCACAAAAAGCAGCAGGAGAAACACGGGTACAGATAAAACATCGCGTATCAGCATCTCGCATCCTCCTTTACTTTAGGTTTCCCCATGAAAACGGGAAGAATAAGTAAAAAAGAATGACGGCTAAAACAGATAGTAAAATAGCAATAGAAGGCTTCCTGTAATGGATGGTCAGGACGATAAACAAGAGCAGATTCAGCGGGATATTCAGCCAGCCGTTCCATCCGTTGTCATACACATACATGCCCTTATGCGAAAAAATCCACTCCAGCGCGGAATAAAAGGCCGTCCAGACCGCTATGTAGATCCACTGATTTCTTCTTTTAGCAGGAAATCTCTGCAGATAAATAATCAGCCCCATCGGACAGATGAAAAAGGTAAAAGCGGCATTGATGATTGAATGATTCAGCCATTCTGCCGTCACCCCTCTGAATGCCCAAAGCGTGTGGTCGTAATAAAAATAATTGTACGTCATATTCACGACAATAAAAAAAAGCACCGTCGGATACTGCTTTTCCCATTGTTTCCAGTCGATAAATTTATAAGCAAATAAGATCCAGACTGCGATTACAAGCAAGAGATACATCGATTCACCCCAAACGTTTAATCATACTTGCATTCTTAACGCATTATGGGGCTTGTATACACGCTCACAGCAAAAAGGTGCATTGCCCGGGGCAATGCACCTTTTCCTGCTTATAGTTGTCCAAATCCCCTTCTTTTTGGGGTCCTAGCTATAAACGAGTTCTTTTTTTTTCACAAGACCAAGCGTTTTCCCGGTCGACTCCTCCATCTTGCGGAAAAGCTCAGGATGATCCGACAGGGACAAGCCGTAGGAAGGAATCATTTCCTTAAGCTTTGGCTCCCATGCTGTCATATGCTGCGGGAAGCATTTTTCAAAGACCTCGAGCATGACATGAACAGCCGTTGAAGCACCAGGAGATGCTCCGAGAAGGGCGGCAACTGAACCGTCTCCGGCACTGACCACCTCTGTACCGAACTGAAGTGTTCCTTTGCCGGCATCCGTATCTTTGATAACCTGTACGCGCTGGCCTGCAACGACGATGTCCCATTCCTCGTTTTTGGCGTTCGGAATGAATTCGCGCAGTTCATCCATGCGTTTTTCATGCGACAGCATGACCTGCTGAATCAGATACTTGGTCAGCGCCATTTCTTTCACGCCTGCAGCAAGCATCGTCATCAGGTTGTTAGGCTTGACTGAACTGATCAGATCCATGTTTGAGCCCGTTTTTAAGAATTTCGGCGAAAAGCCTGCAAACGGTCCGAAAAGCAGGGATTTCTTCCCGTCAATGTAACGTGTGTCAAGATGCGGAACAGACATCGGCGGTGCGCCGACCTTTGCTTTTCCGTAAACCTTCGCATGATGCTGCGCGATGACTTCCGGATTTTTGCAGACGAGGAACAGTCCGCTGACAGGGAAACCGCCAATCTGCTTCGACTCCGGAATACCTGTTTTCTGCAGCAGATGCAGACTGCCGCCTCCGCCTCCGATAAAGACAAATTTCGCCCGGTGGCGCTCAACCTGTCCGAAACCGTTCTTCACTTTCAGTTCCCATGAACCGTCACGCGTCCGCTTTAAGTCCTCCACGCTGTGCTTGTAGTGGACCTCCACATTTTTTCTCTCCAAATGATCGAAAAGCATCCGCGTCAGCGCGCCGAAATTCACATCCGTACCTGAATCGATTTTCGTCGCTGCAATCGGCTCGGACGATGTACGGCCTTCCATCATAAGCGGAATCCATTCCTTCAGCTTTTGATGGTCGCTTGAAAATTCCATTCCGTGAAACAGCGGACTTGCTGATAACGCTTCCAATCTCTTTTTCAGGAACGCGACATTTTTTTCCCCTTCCACAAAGCTCATATGCGGAATCGGCATGATAAAATCCTCAGGATTGCGGATCAGATTTCGTTTAACCAAGTAGGACCAGAACTGCCTTGAAAGCTGGAACTGCTCATTCACCTTCACAGCCTTGCCGATATCTACCGAACCGTCCGCTTTTTCCGATGTATAGTTAAGCTCGCAAAGCGCAGCATGACCCGTTCCTGCATTGTTCCACTCATTTGAACTCTCTTCACCCGGACTTCCCAGTTTTTCAAATACTTTAATGTTCCAATCCGGCGCTACCTCTTTCAGCATCGCTCCAAGCGTTGCACTCATGACCCCGGCACCAATTAGAACCACGTCTGTTTTGTTCTTTAAGCTGCTCATACTACCCATCCTTATCCCCTAAATTTGCAAAAACGAGCAGGCTCCCGCATAAACATGCAGGCAGCCACCTTTGAACATACACAAGTCTTCTGAATATCAGTTTATCACAGTCTATTATGAATAGATTAAATTTTACTATTATCTGATAATTATAAACCATTTCCGGGCGGTTAAAAAGGATAAGTTCTCAGCGGATATGCAATTCCCTAATAAATGTATGAATTTTCACGGCAAAAAAGACTGATTCGAATATCCTGTGACGGCAGCTCCGCGACAAACGCATCCAAAATCTTTATAACTTAACATTTACATATCTTGTTTTTTAAGGAAAACCATGTATAATATATCTAAATGATATATATCTTTTAGATAGGGTGAAAAGATTTGAAAACCTACAACGATACAACCTACGCCATTCTTGGGATTTTAACAACAGACTGCAGAACCGGCTATGATATTAAACAGCTGATCGACAGGAGTTTAACTCATTTTTGGAAGATCAGCTACGGGCAAATCTATCCGACCCTTAAAACCATTGTCGAAGATGAACTGGCAACCGTCACGATCTCCTCTCAGCCGTCGAAACCGGAACGAAAGGAATATCATCTCACGGCACAAGGGAAGGAAACGCTTAAGAACTGGCTTGAAGAACCAGTTAAACAAATTCCGGCCGAGCGCAATGAAATTCTGCTTAAATTGTTTTTTGGACGTCATCAGCCAAAAGAAAACACGGTATCCACTCTAGAGGATTACAAGAAAAAGTTAGAGGCACGATACCTTACATATATAAACATCGAAGAAAGCATTACGGCCAACAAAGACCACGCAGAGGATGCCGTCTACTGGCTCTTCACACTGGATTACGGAAAACGGATGACAAAGGCTGCGATTGAATGGTGCACAAACACTCTTGAACAGTTACTGAATGAGGGGGATTAAAGATGACTGATAAAAAGTTTGCCGGGCGGTACACAACGGACAATCAGGACGATCTCGTTGTCTTTCTAATCGGAATGAGGGTAAACAAGCGACTCGCCCTTCATAAGTGGCTTCCCGTCTTTTTTGCCATGCCGGGAATGATCAGGGAGCTCTATATGAACAAGGATGAATTAGGCTTTCTGTCCATGGAAAGCTATTTCGGGCTGAGAACAACGGTCATGATTCAATATTGGCGCTCGACGGAGGATCTTCTTGCCTATGCAAGAAGCGAAAAGCACATGGCGGCATGGAAAAACTTCAATCAGAAGATCGGCAGCAATCCATCTGTAGGCATATACCATGAAACCTATAAAGTAAAAGCCGGAGACTACGAATCAATCTATGGGAACATGCCTCCGTATGGCTTAGGTAAAGCGCTCAACGTTATTCCTGTTGAAGCACACCGCGCCTCGGCAAAACAGCGGCTGGGGAAAAATGCAGCCAAAACCACTTCCATCTAAAACAGAAAAGAGGCTGCCACGCAGCCTCTTTTCATCAGGTCAGGGACCTTTTTTTCGCAGAATACAGGACATACAGCAAGATAAACCATACAGGCGTCAGCATCAGTGCCGGACGTGTCTCTTCCGCCACAAGCATCACGATCAGAATCAGCCCGAACAGCGCCAGCACCGCATAGTTGATGTACGGCGCAAACGGGGCCTTGAATGCGGATTTGGCATGCAGGTCACCGCGGGTTCTGCGGTATTTAATGTGACAGATCAAAATCACGCTCCATACCCAGATAAAACAGATGGCGCTGATTGTCGTCACAATACCGAAGGCCTGCTCGGGAACCAGCTTGCTTAGAAGCGCACCTGCTGAAACAACGGCAGCTGACAGCCACAGCGCATTGCCGGGCACATGCTGCTTAGTCAGCTTCCTCATGGAGGACGGCGCCTGGCCGCGTTTGCTGAGCGTAAACAAGATCCGGCTTGTTGAAAACAGCCCGCTGTTGCAGGCAGACGCAGCAGACGTCAGGACAACAAAATTAATGATTCCCGCCGCAAGCGGAATGCCGATCAGGCTGAACGTTTTCACGAAAGGACTCTCTGAAGCGTTCAGTTCCGTCCACGGATTGATGCTGAGCAGGACAATCAAAGCCCCGACGTAGAAGAACAGAATCCGGAGCGGAATTTTATTGATGGCAGACGGAATGTTCTTTCTCGGATTAGACGTTTCCGCGGCAGATACCCCGACTAGTTCCACTCCGACAAACGCAAAGACGACCATCTGGAACGAAAGCAGGAATCCGGTCATGCCGTTTGGAAACAGGCCGCCATGCTCCCAAAGATTGCTTACAGACACGGTTCCTGCATCTGTCTTGAATCCCATTACAATCAAGATTACCCCAATGACGATCAATCCCAGAATCGTCACTACTTTGATCAGCGCAAACCAAAACTCGAGTTCTCCAAAAAGCTTCACCGTGAGCAGATTGAGGCCGAGCAGCAGAAGCAGGCACACAATTGCCGGAACCCACTGCGGAATGTCATACCAGTACTGCACGTACACACCGACCGCAATGACATCGGCCATCGCCGTCATGATCCAGCAGAACCAGTACGTCCACCCTGTTACAAACGCCGCCCGCGGGCCAAGATAATCCTCTGCAATATCCGTAAACGACTCATACCCCGCCTTTGAAAGCAGCAGCTCCCCAAGCGCCCTCATCATGAAAAACAGCGCAACCCCTACAATCAAATAAGCGAAAATAATCGACGGTCCCGCAAGCTGAATCGCCTTGCCCGATCCTAAAAACAACCCCGTCCCAATCGTTCCGCCTATTGCAATCAGCTGCACATGGCGGTTCGCCAAATCTCTCTTTAATTCCTGCTGTGCCATTTTGAATTCCTCCTTCTTAGATGTAAAAAAACCAATAAAAAAAGAGACGGGAAGACTCCCAATCTCTTTTTGAAGAATACCAAAATAGCATTTGCCGCCCGAAAAACGGGTACACCAAACTCTAAATCTATACTCTTCTGTCCTTTTGCCTGAGATTGTGAACCCTTCGGCGCCGCTAAAGCGGTCTCTCCAGAAGCTGCTCCAGCTGTAGTGTGATCCACAGCTATCATAGCTTTCTCTATTAAAATTTGAGTATTTCTGAATAATGCTTAATTGTAGGCGGTGGGGCATTCCTTGTCAACAGTCCTGCAATGACAGGGATAATGTTCCATATTCTAATTGATAATTATTTTCATTGACAACCCTTCAAATTGAGGATAAATTAATGATAATGATAACTGTTATCAAATAAACTAGTGCTAAGGAAGGAACGACAAATGAATACAAGATGCAGATTTTTAACACTGGCTGTTTCTCTACTAACTGTACTTTTGATTGCGCTTGCGGGCTGCTCAGGCGGGCAATCAGGCAGTTCGGAAAAGACATCTGATAAGAAAGCTGATTCAAAAGAATCAAATACGCAATACCCAATCACGATCAAGCATGCATTCGGCGAAACGGTCATTGAAGAGAAGCCGGAACGCGTTGCGACCATTTCATGGGCCAACCATGATGTTGCACTTGCTTTAGGTGTAGTGCCTGTAGGTTTTTCAGCAGCAAACTACGGCATTCAGGATGACAGCGGCATGCTGCCTTGGACGAAAGAGAAAGTGAAAGAACTTGGAGAAGACAGCCCGAACATTTACCAGGATACGGACGGATTGGACTTTGAAGCGATTTCCGACTCACAGCCGGATGTCATTTTGGCCGCCTACTCAGGCATCACGCAGGAAGAATACGATACATTGAGTGAAATCGCACCGGTTGTAGCTTATAAGTCGGCGCCTTGGGTTGCTTCATGGCGCGAACAGGTAACCTACAATGCAATGGGTATGGGAATGGAAGAGGAAGGCAAGAAGCTGATTGAAGATACAGAAAAACTCATCCAGGAAAAAGCAGGTGAGCATCCTGAACTTAAAGGGAAGAAAGCGGCATTCGTCAGTATTTCAGCTGATGATCTATCCAAATTCTACATATACACTCCAGCAGACCCGCGCGGAGAGTTCCTGAGCGAGCTTGGGATGGAATACCCTGAAAGCATGACGAGCGAGCTTAAGGATGAAGACGGTTTCTACCTGGAATTAAGCGCAGAAAATGCGGATATGCTGAACGATGCTGAGATTCTTGTTTCTTATGGAAATGAAAACACCTTAAAAACATTGCAGGCAGATCCTATTTTCGGAAAAATCCCTGCGGTTCAAAGAGGATCTGTCGTGATCATCGGCGACAATACTCCTCTTGCAGCGGCCGGCAATCCAAACCCGCTTGCGATTGAATACTCCATTGATGAATACTTAACATTACTTTCAGAAGCTGCAGGCAAAGTAAAGTAACATGACGAACCAGTCCGTTACAGAAAAGAAGCAGCTGATGATACCCAGAAACTTCATAAAGGTTTTGATTTTCTCCCTCATTTTGCTCGGCTTATGCACAGCGGCTTCTCTTATGTTCGGGTCCCGTACGGTTGGATGGAAGGAACTCATGGACGGACTGTTTCATCCTGACGTACAGTCCCACGGAGCAAATGTTGTCCGGCAAAGAATTGCACGGACGGTATTCAGCCTTATGTGCGGCGCGGCCCTTGGCATCTCAGGCGCCCTCATGCAGTCTGTCACGCGCAATCCGATTGCAGATCCGAGCATACTGGGAGTAAACACAGGAGCGGCACTCTTTGTCGTCTGCGGCATTACCTTTTTAAATATCAGCACGGCAAGCCAGTATATCTGGCTTGCACTTGCGGGGGCAATCATAACGGCCATTTTTGTATTCGGAATCGGTTCAATGGGGAGTGGCGGAGCCACGCCCCTTAAACTCGTTTTAGCGGGTGCGGCCACAAGTGCAGCCTTATCATCGCTTGTGATGGCCATCATGATTCCCCGCTCAAGCGTCATGGATCAATTCCGTTATTGGCAGGTAGGGAGCGTCGGGGCAGGGAACTGGGACTCTATCTCTCTGTTTGTTCCGTTTCTTCTCACCGGAGTCCTGATTGCCGTCTTGTCGGCTCCTGCACTGAATGCACTTGCTTTAGGCGATGAAGCTGCGTCAGGTTTAGGCGTGCGGACAGGCACTCTCAGGCTGTTTGCTGCTTTTGGCGGCGTTCTGCTGTGCGGGGCAGCAACGGCACTGGCAGGTCCAATCGGCTTTATCGGTTTACTTTCCACTCACGTGATACGGCTCGTCATCGGTCCTGATTTGCGTTATGTCATTCCGATGTCAGCTCTTTCAGGGGCCATTATTTTAACGGTATCTGATGTGTGCGGAAGGCTTGCAGGAAGACCCGGCGAGCTTGAAGTCGGCGTCGTGACCGCCTTTATCGGGGCTCCCATCTTAATCCTATTAACTATGAAAGCGAAAATGCGTGCCTTATGATGAACGATACGATTAACCTTATTATGACAGGCAGAAAAAAGAGACGGCTCCGGTTTATCCTCGTGACTTCCCTTCTCGCAGTCATTGCGCTTGCCCTAAGCTGTGCCATGCTGATGCTCGGGAATACGATCTATCCCGTTCAGGATGTCATACGTGTCCTGATGGGGGAAAAAGTACAAGGAGCTACGTTTACAGTAGGCACACTCAGGTTACCTAGGATGATTGCAGGCTTGTTTGCCGGTTTTGCTTTTGGCGCTGCAGGAGTAGTCTTCCAGACGATGCTGCGGAATCCTCTGGCGAATCCGAACGTCATCGGGATCACCGCCGGTTCCAGTGCAGCCGCCGTTTTTTGCATCGTTGTCCTTCATGCAAGCAATACCGTTGTCAGCATTGCTTCTATCTTTGGCGGCCTTGCAGCTGTGCTCGTTATTTTCCTTTTGTCAAAAGGCTCCTCTTTTTCAATCGGCCGGCTGATCTTAATCGGCATCGGCATTCAGGCCATGCTTGATGCCGTGATTTCTTATCTGCTGCTGATCGGCCAGGAGCATGATATCCCTACTGCTATGAGGTGGCTTAGCGGAAGCCTGAATGGATCAAAGATGGAGACCCTCTATCCTCTGATCATCACCGTTCTGGTTTTCACCCCTGTCCTTATTGGACTCGGAAAGCGTCTCGACATGCTGGAGCTCGGGGAGGAGGCTGCGTCATCACTGGGCGTGGACACGGATAAAACGAGACTTGCCCTGATCATCAGCTCTGTCCTGATCATTGCGCTTGCCACCGCTGCAACAGGACCGATCGCATTTGTCGCATTTCTTTCCGGACCGATCGCAAAAAGACTGACGGGTGCCGGATTTTCATCAATTATTCCAGCAGGTCTTACAGGCATCATCCTGGTGCTGTCATCAGACCTTATTGGCCAGTTTGCCTTTACTGCCAGGTACCCGGTCGGCGTCATCACCGGCATTCTTGGAGCGCCGTACTTGATTTACCTGCTGATCCGAATGAACCGGAAAGGAGATTTATAATGAAACCGGCACTTACCTTTAAATCCGAAAAAATCACGGCTGGATACGAGAACAACCTCATCCTTCACGATGTCAGCCTTTCAATTCCAAGCAATAAAATCAGCATCATGATCGGAGCAAACGGCTGCGGAAAATCCACCCTGCTTAAAACAATGGCAAGGCTCATAAAACCAGCTTCCGGACAAGTCACCCTTAACGGAAAACCCATCAGCAAAATCCCGCCAAAACAGCTTGCAAGAGTGCTCGGGCTATTGCCCCAATCCCCGATCGTCCCTGAGGGGATTACCGTTGCAGACTTAGTCGGACGCGGGAGGTACCCTCATCAGACGTTTCTGAAAGGCTGGACAAAAAAGGACTATGAAGCCGTCGCCGAAGCCATGGAAATCATGAACATCACCGAATTTGCCGACCGCAGCATCGACGAGCTTTCAGGCGGCCAAAGGCAGCGCGTCTGGATAGCCATGGCTCTCGCACAGCAAACAGACATCCTGTTTCTCGATGAACCGACAACCTATCTGGATATCACCTATCAAATCGAAATTCTTGATCTGCTGACAGACCTGAACCGGAAGCACGGAACGACCATCGTCATGGTCCTTCATGACATCAACCTGTCCGCCCGCTATGCCGACCATATCTTTGCCCTTCAGCAGGGACGGCTTGTCGCGGAAGGCGCACCGTCGGAGGTCATCACAAGCTCATTGATCAAAGACATCTTCGGCCTCAACTGCACCGTCATACAGGATCCGGTCTCAGGCTCTCCTTCTGTGGTGCCGATTGGACGTCATCATGTGAAGAGGGAGTGCAGTGTGTATTGATGCAGGGGAAGCCCCCTCTGTTCTCAAGATTTAACCATGCTAAAGAGACTAGCTTGAAGAAAGCTAGTCTCTTATTTAGTAATGAAATAATGAGTGTAAATTGCTACAGGCGCTTCCCCCCAAGCTCCTCAAACGTCTTCCTGCTAAATTCCTTATAAGGCGAGTCCGGCATTCCCTCAAACCGCTCCACCGCTTTCCGCGCCGCCGCTAAAGCTTTTTCTGGATCCCCCAGCTTTTCATAGCACATGGCTTTGTAAGTATCCCTCAAGTAAAACTGGGACAAATCAAACGGGTGGTGATGATAAGGCGGAACTTCCGCCAGATCCAAATAGCCGATGGCTTCTTCATATTCCTTGAGGCCATGCAGGGCTTTCCCTTTTTGGAGGAAGAACCATTCTTTGAATTTCAGGCCCATTTCTGCCTTCTCCAAGTACGGATTGATCAGATCAAGCGCCGCCCGGTAATCATGTTTGACCAAAATGAAAGCTTCAATTTGAAACAGCTGATAGCTGAGCCAGGAGCCTTCATCTTCTGAGAATTCAGCATACTGCTTCAATTTCATGATGTAGTAGGTATACAGCTCTGTATCCTCAGCCATCAGGGCAGAAGCAGCTGCCATCCGGTACAAATCATCAATCAGGTAATACATTTTATTCTCTTTTGAAAAGGCGATCGCCTCATTCATCACGCGTTTTGCAGACATGGTATCGCCGACTGCAAAGTGCATGATGGCTTCATGATAATCAAGATCAAGCCGCGTGATCGGGTCAATATAGGCAAACCTTTTTTCGATTTCTTTCCGCTCAAAAAGCAGGACCTCAAGCGCCTTTTCGTAATGGTGTCCGATAAAGTGGACGATGCTCCTGAAAAGGCCCGTGCTTGCCCGCTTTTGAGTCAGGTTCATCTGTTCATAAAGCACGGTCGCTTTGTCAATTGGTTCCTTCCACTCTTTTTTCTCGCTGCACATGCTGCGGCCGTACAGTTCCAGCAGCCTTGCCGCTTCATACCCCTGCTGCAGCTTATGGACATGCGGTTCTATCAGCTTGATGAGCTTTTTATATTTATCAGCCGGATCTTCCTTGTTCTCGCTGTATATTCTCTCTGCCTCATCAAGCACCGCTCTCAGCTCATCCACATTTACTTCATTAACAAGCTGGGACACATCCACCTCAAGCCTCTTCGCGATATAGGCCAGGCTTTCCATGGACGGATTCGCTTTGTTGTTCTCGATCAGGCTGAGCATCCCTTTAGTCAGTTCGGATCCCGCAAGCTCCGCAAGAGTCAGTTTTTTCTGCTTCCGCAGCTTTCGTATTCGTTCGCCAATCATGGTTAACACCCCAATTTTTCTAATTAGTTTAATTTTATTAAACTTTCGCTTGAAATGGAAGAGCAGAATGCGGTATAATTTGTTTAATTAAATTAAACTTTTAATATATGGAGGGTTTTTAATGGATGAAATAAGAAAATTAAGAATGGCGACCTACCATTTGTTCACCTTCACCATCAGCAAGCTCATCTCAACGTTCGGCGCACAGGTGTATGCCTTTGCCATCAGCTTTCACATCCTGCAGATCACGGGATCGGCGACAAGCTTTGCTGCAAACCTGCTCTGCAACATTCTGCCGCGGACGCTGATTTCACCCTTTGCAGGCTATGTCGCAGACAAATACTCACGGAAAAAAATCGTCATCCTCGCACAGATCTCGACTACCTTAGCCATAAGCGGACTTCTTTACGTAAGCCTGACACACGGACTCTCACTGACCGCGATCTACATCACAACAAGCATCCTTGCCATCGCATCCGCCTTTTCTTCCGTCACGTTCTCATCATCCATCACCGGCTTAGTCGACGAAGCACGCATCCAGCGGGCCATGTCACTGAACCAGATGGCCATGTCCTTCGCCGCAATCGGCAGTCCCGCAGCCGGCGGATTGTTATATGGAGCCGTTTCAATGGAAACCTTTCTGATCATCTACATCGCCGCTTCCATCATCGCCGTACTCCTTGAATCCACCATGAATTTCACCCTTTTTGCAAAGCGCAAAACCGAAGGAAAGGTCAAAGAATCCATGTGGCAGAGCATGAAAGCAGGCCTGCACTACTTAAAAACAAAGCAGGTGCTCATGACCCTGATCTGGCTCTGCCTCATCGTCAATTTTCTATTCGGTGCCTTTGAGGTAGGCTACTCCTACGTCCTGATTGAAAAGCTGAACCTTGCGTCCCAGCATTTCGGATTCACCCAAGGAGCCTTCGCCGCCGGCATGCTTATCCTATCGATCTATTTCTCTGTCCGAAAAGAAGTAAAATACCCATTTCTCGTTTCAAAGCGCGGCATTCTAGCCATCGGATTCATTCTAGGAGCCACTGCGCTGCCGCTCATGATTGATTTGTCCTACTGGTCCATCTTCACCTTCTACATGATTCTGATGTTCAGCTTCGGCGCCATGATCATCATCATCAACACACCTATTCAGGTCATGATGCAGAAAATGATCGAAGACGACTACAAAGGCCGCGTCTTCTCCCTGATCGAAACGATGGCCATGGCCCTCATGCCGCTCGGGATGATCCTATTCGGATTCCTGTACGACGCCGTACCGGGCCAGTACATCCTGCTTGCCTCGGCAGCAATCCTGATTGGAGTGGTTGTTACCCTGGCAAGACCGAGCGTTGTAAAGAAGGTACATCCGGAGCTTGGCGGGGAAAAGAGAGTGCTGTCTGAAGCCGGGACGGCTGTATGAGATGATTTAAGCCATTCTAATAAGTTTGGTTCATACCTTTCTAGTCCATACCGCCCGGTGAAGATCTGCCTATATACAGCCCGGCCATTTTTTGTTAGGTTTTGGTTGTGTAAAAAAATAGGAACTTTTCAGGGAAGGATGACGAAAATGAAGAGACGATCAACATGGTTAGGTTCACTCCTGCTAGGTATCGCTTTATTGACCCCTTCACCAGGAGTGCAGGCAGACGCAAATGCACAGGCTGAGGACAAAGGACAGGAAACGTTCAGAGTCTATATCCAATCTGAGAAAAGTGATTTTATACAGCAAGCGAAAAACAAGTACGGTTCCAGATGGAACTTAGGTGATCATTCATTTTCAACAAGCGTAAACCAAAGCCAGTTTGAAGCCCTACAAAACAATAAAAATCTTTCCGTTCAAAAAGTTTCTAAAGTGAAGGTTAACATTCTCGGAGGATCGAATCAAACCGTTACCCCTGAGGATCAGACTCCATGGGGTATTGAAGCAATGTATGAGGACCCTGCCATCAAGGCAACAAGCGGCGGTGAAAACATTCGTGTAGCCGTTTTAGATACAGGTGTAAAGACCAATCATCAGGATTTAAAGAATCGCTCTGAGCAATGCAAAGATTTCACAGGTCTCCTTTTACCGTTAAAGGATGGAAGCTGTTATGATCTGAACGGTCATGGAACCCATGTATCAGGAAGCGTTCTGGCCGATGGAGGAGACAGCGGGACAGGGGTTTACGGAGTAGCTCCGGAAGCTAAGCTCTGGGCATACAAAGTGCTGGGAGATACCGGCACAGGCTTCTCCGACGACATCGCTGCTGCCATCCGTCATGCAGCTGATGAAGGAAAGCGCCTTGGCGTAAATACGATCATTTCCATGTCTCTTGGTTCTGAAGGAAAGGACGAATTGATAGCTGAGGCCATATCCTATGCAAATAAGAATGGAACTCTAGTCGTGGCAGCTGCTGGAAACTCAGGCCCTGATGAAAACACGATCGGATATCCAGGCGGTCATCCGGATGCGGTTGGAGTGGCTGCACTTGAGAACACTTTCGAAAACGGATCGTACCGCATTGCAGATTTCTCTTCAAGAGGAAATCCGGCAACTGACGGAGACTATGTGATCGGTGAACGTGACGTAGAAGTGTCTGCTCCCGGTAAAGACATCTTATCTACTTGGAAAGACGGAACGTACAATACCATCAGCGGCACGTCAATGGCGACTCCTCATGTGTCTGGACTTGCAGCAAAGATTTGGGCAGAAAATCCGTCCCTGTCGAACGCAGATGTCAGAAAGGAACTGCAAAACAGAGCGAAAGCCAAGGATATACTTGGCGGCCTGCATGCCGCTCAAGGGGATGACATTGCTTCAGGATTCGGTTTCCCGACAGTTAAATAAATCATTTATGAAAAAAAACAGCCTTCTTTCTCACATTTTTACAGTGTGGGAAAGAAAGGCTTTTTGTTTATTACATGATTTATAACGCGGACTTACCCGATATACAGGAACGTCCGCGTTTTTCTATTTATAATGATTGATAGGCCCCGCATCCATCACAACCTCAACCATATTGTCAGCGCCCATTCTAAGCATTGGTCTGTACTCTGAGTTCTGCAAGCTGTACAGCTCAAGCGGGCTGATGATCACGCCATCTGGGGTATTATGGAGAATTCCCGGCACGCACGTGTAAATCCGGTCGTTGTCATTGGCGTTTTTAGCGGAAATCGTAACGGAGGTTCCGCTATGGTTGTCGATGCTCATCGACACTTTGTATCTGTAGAAAGAACCTGTTCCGTTGGACTGGGCAGAGTAGACGACTGGCACGACGGCAAGGATGTCGTTTGTCAGCCTTAATTTAATGACCTCTTTCTTTGTTGAAAAGCTGTTGCGCCCGACATCTCCCATGTGCTCCACGGCTCCGCCTGCGAACTTCCTGAGCGGAGGGACCCCTTTAGCCCCGAACATTGCGACATCAACCTGCCTGCCGTCCTTCGTGTAAACGAGCGCATAGATATCATAATCCGTTCCGGTCTTCCAGGATACCGTAGCCGTAATTTCCGGCGTTTTTTCAATCATGATTGACTTCTGGCCCTTGTCGAGATTGATCTTGCCCTTTACCTTCTCAAGAACGATTTTTTTCTCAGGAGCAGGCGGCGCCTTTACAGGTTCTTTGACGGGCGGAGTTTGAACAGCTTTTGGAGGCGCAGTCTGCTCCTCCGGCTCCACTTCCACACCGAAATTCCTGCACAGACCTTCAAGGCCCGAATCAAATCCGCGCCAGATGGACTTCGCCTTCGTCTGGCCATTTCGCACATACAGCTCCAGCACCACAATCCCGTTTTCCTTTGAAAAACTGGAAGGCGTTAACTCAATCACCGTATCACCCGAGCGCACCTGTGCCTTTAGATTCCGCACATTCGCAAACCCCGTGTGGTTATCCTCTGTCAGTGTAATGGCGATCTTGCTGATTCCGGCAGGCGCTTTGCTCAAGTCAAACTGAAGGTTATGTATGACCGTATTCCCTGCATTTTCAGACGGCAGCAGAGTCGCAACACCGGCAGGACCATTCGGCTGATTATAAAAAATAATCCCGCTGTCCCCCTGCACTTGATCTGTATCTGTTAAAAGAAAGGCCGTTAACGAAATGTCGATTGTATTTGACCGGTCAAAACTCACTGTTACATAGCCTTTTGGAGAGCTTAATACCGTATTCCCGCCCATTTGAAGCATGGCATTCATTTATGACCACCCCTTGTTTCTATTCATCTATCACCACCGCAGAAAAAAGTCTTCTGCGTACAGCTTGCTTGTCTATTATTTCACTGTAAATTATACCATTTTATTGAAATGATGCGGGTGAAAATGACTAGATTACAAAAAAACAACCGCAATGCACCAGCTGCCGAAAAAGTTCCCATTAAACTTTTGTCCTATGTAAGGAGAGATTCCGCCAAACAATTACCAAACGTTTTATACCGTCCGCAAAGTGCATCTGTGTTATCATAATTAAATTGTTTATTGCGCAAGTTCATCTAAGAAGGAAGGTCATTATGAACACTACAGAATTGACTAAGCGCCACTGGCTGCTTATTTTAACATTATCCTTATTAACATTTGTTCTCGGAACAAGCGAATTTGTCATCGTCGGGATCCTAACCGACATTTCCTCGAGTCTTGGAATCACAAATTCGCAGGCAGGCACCCTTGTATCCGCCTTTGCGATCACGTTTGCCATAGCCACACCACTCGTCATGTCAGCAACAAGCCATTTTTCAAAGCGAAAATGGATGCTGTTATTAATCGGGGCGTTCATCATTCTGAATGCTTTGTGCATCATTTCATCAAGCTACCTCCTGCTCCTTGGTCTCCGCATGCTGACGGCCATTGTCACAGGGGTCCTGATATCGCTTGCCATGATGGTTGCCAGTGAAACGATGCCGGCAGCTAAACGCAGCCTTGCCATCTCCTTTGTATTTGGAGGCTTTACCCTTGCAAACGTAGTTGGCGTTCCACTGGGCACGCTGGTCGCCGGCTGGTTCAACTGGAATGCAACGTTTATGCTGACGGCGCTTCTCGGGGGAATCGCCTTTTTGGCTGCGTTCTTCGTCTTGCCTGATTTAAAGAAGCAAGCCCGAAGCTCGATGCGCGATCAATTCTCGTTATTAACGCACCCGAGAATTCTGATGGCCTTTTTCATCCCGTCTCTCGGATTTGGAGCAACGTATGCCGTCTTTACGTATCTCGTCCCAATCCTGAAGCAGATGGAAGCGCCAGGCGGCTCCATCAGCCTGATCCTGTTCGGCTACGGATTCATCTCGATTTTCAGCAACATCCTGGCAGGCAAAATCGCGAGTCGCAACGCCATCGGACGACTCAGATTTGTCTTTCTCATCCAGGCCCTTGTCCTGATCAGTCTATACTGGACGACCAATCAGTTCACGCTCGGTCTGATTAACATCGGCCTCATGTCCCTCATGGCCATCCTGTTAACAACATCCACCCAGCTTTACCTGATCGACCTTGCCGGCATCTACCAGCCAAAAGCAACAGGCCTCGCCGCCTCCCTCATGCCTGTCGCAAGCAACGTCGGCATCGCATTCGGCTCCGCGCTGGGCGGAATCGTTTACCATCAGGGAGACCTGATGAATGTAACGTGGGTAGGCGGAATCGTTGCCGTCGCCGCAAGTCTGCTGACGTTCCTGAGCTATCGGTTAGATCAAAAGCAAAAAGAAACAGTTATTAGAGAGAAAGTGCGGATCTCTTGATACAAATGCCTAAATAAGAATGGAGTACCAAAGAGCATTGAGTTGTTCTTTGGTACTCCTTTTTTAATAATTGAGCATGATTTTCACGCCCTGCTGCATAAGTTATAGGCCCTTTCCTTTTGCTTATTCATCCATCCTGAAGCAGTTTCGTATAAAAAAACGGTTTCCCCAGATATAATGGACTTGAAACACGTCTTCCCTTACATACGAATTCAATAGCTGAAAGGAGAGCGTTCAATGAAAGCATTTCAAGTAACAGGCTACGGCGGGATAGAGAGGCTGGAGCTCGCGGAAGTGCCTATTCCAGAGCCGAAGGACCATGAAGTACTGGTTCAGGTGAAAGCCTGTGCCATTAACAATACGGAAATCTGGATGAGAGAAGGGGCTTACGGAAGCGGAGCTAAATCAGGCTGGAAGGCGGAAGGTGTGGACTTTCCCCGGACACCCGGTTCTGATATAGCAGGCAGAATCGTAAAAGCGGGACAAGCGGTGGATGAGGCGATGATCGGAAAAGACGTTGTCCTCTTTCCTTTCACTTCCAGCGGGGAACCTGGTCTCGAGCATATTTCAGAAGATATGTCCTTCATTGGTTCTGAATACGATGGCGGCTATGCAGAATATGTGGTGTGGCCTGCGGCTCTTTGCTATGATATGCCCCTTTCTGATTATACGAAAAGTGCGGTCTTTTCCGTCAGCGGCTTAACGGCCTGGCATATGAATGAGCAAATCGGGGTTCAGCCAGGGGAAACCGTAATGGTCACGGGGGCAAACGGCGGAGTAGGCTCCTTAAACGTCCAAATCGCCTCCAGAGTATTCGGAGCCAAGGTCATCGCCATTGTCGGTGATCTGGCACTGGAAGAAAGAATGAAAGAATTGGGTGCCTCACATGTGCTTTCCTATAAGTCCGAAAAGCTTAGTGAAGAAATCAAAGAATTGAATGGCGGGCCGATTGATGCTGTCCTGGACGTTGTTGGAGATGCCCTGTTTTCCACCTCCCTGGAAGTTCTGAAGAATGGCGGGAAGTTCTGTACCTCAGGGTCTGCCGGCGGCCAAAAGACAGAGCTTGATCTCAGAACGCTCTACTTAAAACATATCACCCTATACGGCTCCGTCTTGGGGACCAAAGAGGAGTTCAGACGGATGCTCCGTGCAATCTCTGAAGGAAAAATCAAGCCGGTCATCGACCGTACGTTTCCTCTTGAGAAGGCAAAAGAAGCGCAGGTTTATTTTAAGAATTCCGGAAAAGCAGGAAAGATTGTGCTGCTCCCTGGGAATTGAAATACGATTATTCACAATAAAAGAAGTACCAAGAACTTTGAGTGTTCTTTGGTACTTCTTTTTTATCACTTAATTGATTTGGATCGAGGCAGATCTTCATTTCCCAATACATTTCCCATATAGTTTTTACCCCATTCGTACATGGAATCTAATATAGGCATTAGTGTTTCACCTTGTTCAGTCAGTGAATATTCCACTTTTGGGGGAACCACAGGATAGACCTCACGTTTTACTATAAGATCTTCCTCAAGCTCCCTAAGCTGATTCACTAACATTCTTTGGGTAATGCCGGGTATAAGAGATTTCAATTCACCAAAACGCTTCGTGCCTTCTTTCCCCAAGTGCCAAAGTATAAGCATTTTCCATTTACCTCCGATGACAGACAGAGTCAGTTCTTTCTCACAGTTAAATAATTTATCTTGTGTGCGGGACATGATGTGCACCTCCGTTAGTTGAATAATACACACTATAACACATAGTATACTTTTTAACACTATGTAATATTTTAATTACTATGTAAAAATAAAGTGCGTACTTTTAATTATATTGCATATTAGTTAAACTTACATCTACAGTCCTTATTCAAACAGAAAGAAGATAAGGACTCTTAACAAATCGTCACCAAAAAATCCAGTAGGAGTGATATACATGCAATTACAACTAGCATTAGACCTAGTGAATATCCAAGAAGCCATTCAGTTGGTTAAAGAAGTTGAGGAGCACATCGATATCGTAGAAATCGGAACTCCTGTCGTCATTAACGAGGGACTTCGCGCCGTAAAAGAAGTAAAAGAGGCATTTCCGCACTTAAAAGTACTGGCCGATTTAAAAATTATGGATGCGGCTGGCTATGAAGTGATGAAGGCTTCTGAAGCCGGTGCAGATATTGTGACTATTCTTGGCGCTGCAGAGGACATGTCCATTAAAGGTGCTGTAGATGAAGCGAAAAAACAAGGAAAAAAAATCCTAGTAGACATGATTGCTGTAAAAGATCTTGCCGAGCGCGCAAAACAAGTTGATGAATTAGGTGTTGACTACATTTGTGTTCACACTGGTTATGATCTTCAGGCAGTCGGGAAAAATTCCTTCGAAGATCTTCAAACCATTAAAAATGTCGTTAAACATGCAAAAACAGCCATTGCCGGCGGAATTAAGCTGGAAACATTGCCGGAAGTGATTAAGGCTCAGCCGGATCTTGTCATTGTAGGCGGGGGAATTACCGGTAAAGAAGATAAGAAAGCGGCAGCTGCCCAAATGCAAGAAATGGTGAAACAAGGTTTACAATAATGCAGACATCACGCTTTTTAGCCAAAATAATAGAAGAGCTCAGCCAATCCGTACACTTGATTTCTGATGAAGAAGCCGAAAAGCTTTTAAACGGCATACTTGGCTCGAGCAAGGTCTTTGTTGCCGGAGCCGGAAGATCCGGCTTCATGGCTAAATCCTTTGCCATGCGTATGATGCATATGGGCATAGATGCTTACGTCATAGGCGAAACAGTGACCCCTAATTTTGAAAAGGATGATATTTTAATTATTGGTTCTGGATCTGGGGAAACAAAAAGCTTAGTATCCCTTGCACAAAAAGCCACTGCCATTGGCGGAAAAATAGCCGCGGTTACCTTATTTCCAGACTCAACCATCGGCAAACTTGCCGATATAACCGTCACCTTGCCCGGCTCACCCAAGGATCGAACAGAATCAGAGTATAAAACCATACAGCCGATGGGCTCACTATACGAACAAACCCTTTTACTTTTTTATGATGCAATGATCTTGCGATTCATGGAGAAAAAGGGACTAGATACCGATAAAATGTATGGCAAACACGCTAATTTGGAATAGATGTGTTAACCTCTTAGGCAGAGATCACTATTTGTCTCTGCCTTATTTTTTAACTGGGAGTGAATTGTTATGGCTTCAATAAAAGGAAAAGCAGCATTAATTACAGGTGCAGGAAGAGGCATTGGGCGATCTACTGCCATCGCTTTGGCTAAAGAAGGCGTAAACCTCGGGCTGCTGGGACTAAACCCGGACAACCTTGAAAAAGTGAAAACCGAATTACAGGAATACGATATCAAGGTGTCAATCGCATCTGGTGACGTTGCCGACCTTGAATCCGTCACACAGGCTGTCGAGCACATCAAATCCGAGCTTGGATCCATCGACATTCTCATCAACAATGCAGGAATTGCTCAATTCGGCGGTTTTCTCGAGTTATCACCCGAAGAATGGGAAAAAATAATACGTGTAAATGTAATGGGCGTCTACAATGTAACGCGTGCTGTTCTCCCTGAAATGATCGAAAGAAAAACAGGCGATATCGTGAATATTTCATCCTCTGCCGGTCAAAAAGGAGCACCTGTCACCAGCGCCTACAGCGCGTCAAAATTCGCAGTATTAGGGTTGACTGAATCCTTAATGCTGGAAGTACGCAAACACAATATCCGTGTAACAGCACTAACTCCAAGCACAGTAGCCACCGATTTAGCCTATGATGCCAACCTGATCAATGGAGATCCGGAAAGGGTCATGCATCCAGAGGATCTGGCCGAACTCCTTGTTTCCGGATTAAAACTAAACCGCAGAGTATTCGTAAAAACAGCCGGGTTATGGTCGACGAATCCATAAAAGAAGTATATTAAATAAAGGATAGATGAACAGAGTTTTTCTGTTTTGATCTATCCTTTATCTATTTATCCTTCTATCATGCCAATGTCGCCTTGGATTTGAAACAACGTACGCCGCCTTTACGGATCTGTATTAATTCTGAAACTGATTCTTCTTCCTAAAAGATACGGCGCTTCAATCACTGTGTTCCTTATAATTCCCCATCTATACTCCGTTTGAATTTATAGCTGTTGAAATGCAGAATTTCCACGTTGACTTTCATCTCTGTGAGAGATTCCTGATCGAGATAAAAGGTTCGGTTTTTCTTTAATTGCTGAAACTGCTTCGGGTGCTTTCTGTACCATTTCTCTCCTGCATCCAGGATATCCAGCTTGTTTTCCACCCCTTCATTGTAAATAGATTCGACTTTTGCTTTGATATCTTCTTCTATCTGCTTTTTCAAACCGTTCATTGTCAGGTCCTTCTGTATTTTTTCCAGGAGATCCGCGCTGACGGAAATTTCTATAGAAAACTTCGGTTTATCTGCCGTTTCATCATACATAATTTCCATCTTCGGCTCTCCAAGCCTGACTGCCGCTGCAAGTTTTCCAGCCTTTTCAACCCTCCGGTCAACAGAAATTCCCTTTTCCGTCAGCCAATTAATGATGACCGCATGGTCTAGAGGAATGTCCGTTTTATATTCCTGGTGCTGAAACGTGGAAAACCCATTGAGATATAAGATTGGATAGTCTTGATTTGCCTTCCAGCTGCTTTCATCAATTTTGACAGACGGAATTTTTGCCGTTCCCATCGGCTCATAATAATCACGAAGGAAGTCCATCATCGTAATCGCCTTCAATTCATTCTGTGCCAATTGACTGATTTTCGCCTTAAACAGAACAGTGTAAATGGCAGGGTAGTTGAAAAGAGCCGGTATATTGAAAACATCCTCAATTTTCTCTTCTGTTGTAAATACTTTCATGGTCGGCCGCAGGGAACGGTTCCGTCCAATTTCCTCCAGTACTTCACCGGCCTTGCTTTGGATAAGACGGGTCGTTACCAGCAGCGTATTCACATGGCCGAAGTAAAGGGGCGGTTCAGATTTCCCGTAAAGCTTGCTTACGGCCATATTCAGCGTTTCTCCTCTTGATGAGGCGATAAAAATAGGAATTGGATCCACCGATTTTGCGCCCTCCTGCTTGGCGACATTGGCAAAATTCAGCCCCTGAAGATATACCACATATTCTTCCTCTGCCTCATCAAAGTCCATCCCAATTGCCACAATATAGGTAAGATCTTGGATGTTCTTTACGCCTGAACATCCTGTAAGGAATAAGACACAGAATAGAGTGAGTAGTTTCACCTTCCCCATTACGATTGGTCCCCCCTTGTAGGATCATTTGGACTGGTGGAGGTCGTTCGTGATTTATAAAATTGGATAGGTGCCTTAAAAAAAGCCTTAATGATCTCTTTCAAGCTGATAGGAGCCAGTGAACCGAAGTATGGTGTACCAAATGACGTCAGCGTTGAAAAATAGAATACGGTTAAAATGAACCCTAACACCACACCGAACAATCCCAGGAAGGTACTAAGGATGATGGCGCCGAATCTTACGATGGTGATGGCAGAACTAAGCGATTGATTTACCAAGGTGAAGGAGGCAATATAGGTGATGGCCGCAACGACCAGCATAGTCGGAGAGGTCAGGCCAGCCCTGATGGCAGCATCTCCTACAATTAAGCCCCCGAGAACGGCAACGGTTTGCCCGATTGCGCGGGGCAGGCGCACTCCCGCTTCATTAAACAGCTCAAAAAGAAAAAGAATAACAAACATTTCAATTGGTGCAGATAACGGCAGTCCGAACCTTGAGACAGAAATAGTTGCCACAAGAAGATAGGGAATCTGCTCAATGTTAAAAGCGGAGAACGCTATCCAGATGCTCGGCAAAAAGCCGGATACCGTGATCCCTATAACCCGGATAATTCTCTCCAATGACACATAGGCATAGTTGATGTATGTGTCTTCAGGAGATTTGGTCTGCAGCAGCAAATTAATCGGCGCATACGAGACTGTGGGGTTCCCATCAACCAGAATGGCAAATCTCCCCTGGTTCAAAATCTGTACGATAAAATCCGGCCTTCCTGTATAATCCATCGTTGGAAAGACGGAATATGGCGTATCCCTCACGGTGGATTCCAGTTCATGAATACTGGTCAAAAGATCTACCTCTACCCCATTCAATCTTTTACGAACTTCATCAAGAACTCTTGGATCAATGACATCATCCAGATACATGAGGACCACTTTTGTGTTGCTTCTTTTTCCAATTGTAAACTTTTCAAGGCAAAGGGATGTTGTATTAAGCCTTCTTCTAATCAGGGAGATATTCGTTCTGATATCCTCTACAAACCCATCCTTTGGCCCTCTGATGGATGTTTCCAGCGACGATTCCTCGGGCTGGCGCTTCGGGAAATCCCCTGCTTGAATGCTTAAAAGCCTCTCATTGATCAGAAACAGCACCTTGCCTTCAAAAATCAGCTGAGACAGCTCATCTGCCGACTGACAAGTCACATCCTCTGCCTGAAACAGCGACCTGATTGTCCTTTCGATTGTTCCTTCATGGACCTCTCCAAGCTTCGGCAGAATCGATTGATTCATAAAATTACTGTCGATCAGCGTATCCAGATAAATAAGTTCAAAGCTGCCGATTTCCGTTTCTTGCTTCTTCCAGACCAGATCCTGGCTTTTTGAGAAATTCCCCTTCAGACCCGCTGCTTTCTCAGCCGCACTTTCCTTACCCTGTAGAGTTGATCCTGGTGTCATTGCCATGCTTCCCATCCCTTTTTTTGATTACGAATATAAGTAGCGCTGATACTAGTATCTGGATTAAAAAGAATGCCATGCATGCCGGCAGAAAGTATTGATAAATGACTTGAGTAAAGGTATAGGTGTCAACATCGATCATAATGGCTAAAAATAACAGCAAATACATGATGATGACTAGTTTTGCATTCAGCCGGTAATGGTGTTTTTTCTTTGTAAAATAGGCACCAATCAAATACATAAACAAGCCAATGCGGATGACAGCCCCGCTCAGCCACTGATACAAAGCAAAAAAATCGAGATGGGAGATGAAGTCCCCAATTTTCAGGATACGCCACTGTTCATAGGCCGGATAGCGGAAGGTAACTGCTTCTGTCGGACCGAATTCCATAATGGCGGCGGTAAGAGGACCGAGAATCAAGCCAATCAAGATGATCAGAAGCACAAGAAGCTGATGAAACTTAATCCGTGCCTGGGAGAAGGGCTGCAGGAGGATGACAAGATAAATCTCAAGCAGACCTGCCAGTGTGTAGATTCCCCCTTTTAAAACAGGCTCATAGCCATCTGCAAGTAAAGGAAACAGGAGCTGCGGATCCTTTACGCTCGAATTTGTAATGGCTATAAAAATGCCAAAAAGCATCACAAGCGGCAGAAGAAAGCCGCTGGATATGGCCATTGCTCTTATCCCGGCCCAAGTAATGGCACAACAGACAATAATGAGGATGATATTAATCATCAGCAATGAGGCATCCGCAAGAAAATAAGCGTTCAGCCATATAACAAGATCTTTGAAGGTTAAATACGAACTGCAAAACAAAAAAAGAACGACTGGAAGCGATAAAAGAGCGGAAAAAACCTTCCCAAACCGATTCTGGACCATGCTGAAAAAACCTTCGTCCGGACAATTTTTAACAATGTAGTAAATAAGCCATAAAAAAAACAAAGCTACCGGGCAGCACAAAAGAACACTCAACCAGCTGTCCCTTCCTGAAGCGGTAAGCAAATTCGGGATGAGGATCACGTGATTAAGCAGGCCAGTGGATAAAATCAGGAGCGTAAACAGCTGTCTTGGTATAAGGATTTTCGTTAGACTTTGCATAGGCATCTCCATATGTACAGATTTACCTTTTTATGGTTGCCAGAGGGTTGGTTTATTATGTAAAAAAGAAGGACCAAGAACGTTGGGATGTTCTTGGTCCTTCTTTTATCATCGCTAAAACCATACATAAATGTCTTGTTTTAATTGGTTATAAAACCATAAGATGTCCTTACACCATACTGATTAGAAAACATATGCTAAACCTAAAAATGACAATAGGAGGGAAATGCTCACCATGTATGTAACAAACAGCCTTCCATTTTTTCATGGATATTATGCTCCCATCGGGACAGGTCATGCAAATCTTTATAGACAAATCGAAAATTACGGTGCTAAAGGAGCACTAAATGCAGCAACGCTGTCTTTTCCTCAAATGCTGACTTACGCACTTCAGGATGAATATCTGGCTCAAGCAAGATACAACAATATCCTAGGAATATTTGGATATATCCCTACATTTTCACGAATTAAAGAAGCAGAACTGAGACATATAAGCGCATTATTGCCACTCTTTGAACGCTATCAGGTACCTTTACCTGAAGATACATCACTGTCATTCGTGACAACGCCACAAAACATTAAAGCAGCCTATGCAGCCGGAGTTCAGGGGGAAATCGACAATATCGGCATGTACAACAGATTCTTGACGTTCAACATCCCAAATGATGCGAGAGTGGTATTTACTCAATTGAGAGATGCATCGCTTAATCATTTGGCTGCTTTTGAGAGAGGGGTTGGGAGGGGGTATTAAGGACCTTCATATTATCTTTAAGAGTTTATATATGAGCCTTCCATAGTCAGACTAAAAATCAACAAAGTTAAAACATCAAGAGAGTGCATTCTTCAGTAGAAGTACACTCTCTTGGTGTTGTCATTTCTAATTGTTACTCCTATTATTTATGATACGGTTCACTGCGATGAATCTATTTACGGTTTTTCACTCTGAATTTCCATCCATTTCTCCGCTTAATTTACTTTGTAAAAACATTGACTATATGGACTTTATCTTGTATTGCAGACTCTTCCAATATTACCTAAACTTAAATGAAGTTCTTGTTCCTTAGAACGGTAATTTTCCGCTGACTCCAATTATATTCTTACCAAAAACAACTACTACTGACTTTTCCCGTTCGAGACTGAATTCCCCATAGAGCCTTCACCATGTAAGGACACATAAAAAAACGAAAGGCATATGCCTTTCGTTTTTATAGATTGCTTTGTTTTGGTGTAACCAAAATTTTGATGTGTTTTTTATCATTAAGGTTTGTTTCAAAACCTTCTTCCACTAAATCATCTAATAGAATTTTTTTCGTGATTAATAAATCTAAATCCACGATGTTGCTTGCATAAATATCAATCACTTCTGGAAACTCCTCTGAGTAGCAAAATGAATTAGAAATCATTGCTTCACCCATTGTTAAGTCTAATGGAAATAAGCTGACTTCTTTCTCATATAACGCGACAATCATCAATTCTCCATTTTTAGCCAAACATTTCGTTGCAGCAGAGAATGTCGGTTGTACACCAGCAGCTTCAAATGCAACGTCTACTCCTCCTCCTGTTAATTCTTTGATGCTTTCAACTGCGTTTTCCTTCAGCGGATTAATCACGGTTGTTGCACCTAATTTTTTTGCCATTTCCAAACGGTCTTCTGCTACATCTATAACAATAATTTGGCTAGCTTTTTTAGCCTTTGCCATGATAACGAGTAAAAGTCCGATAGGACCTGCACCGAATACTGCCGCAGTTTTTCCTTCCGTTAATCTTGATTTATTAACAGCATGTAATGTTACGGCTCCAGGTTCTACCATAGCTGCATGCTCTAGAGATAAGGTATCAGGAATTTTTATACAGTTTTGTGCCTCGACTAATACTTTTTCAGCAAATGCACCGTTAGCTGTGAATCCTAGTAAACCATAACCATTTACACCCATTTTTGCACATAAATTACGTTGTCCAGCTTGACAATATTTGCACTCTCCACAAACATCTAAGTTAATACAAGCTACACGGTCGCCTACTTTAACATTTGTAACCCCTTCTCCCACTTCTGCTACCACACCAGAGAATTCGTGTCCCATAATTGTTCCAGGAACAGCGTTTAGGGGTCCTGCAACATACTCATGAATATCACTACCACAAATACCGATCCATTCCACATTCACAACGGCATGTCCTGATTTAACTGCAGGAGCAGACACCTCTTCAATTCTAAAGTCTTTTGCTTTATAAAATTTTGCAGCTTTCATAACACTAAATACCTCCTATTTAGAAATTTTCATTTTATCGACAGGTGAAATATCACCTTCATTATTGTGTAAGCGTTTATAATTTTAATCCAGTTAATATTGTGCAACAACCAACAGATTTTATCTATTTGTATAGTTTTAAACAAAAACTACGTATTTGTATAAAACTTTTTTGTTATAAATTCCTTTATATAACCTGACAATAGTATAAAACCTTTATATAATTTTAATCTTATAATTAAAAAATGAACTACTGAGGTAATTATTATGGATCGTCGTATAAAAAAAACAAAAGATGAAATTAAACGAGCATTGTTGGAAGCTTCCACTATTAAAGGAATCGACCATGTAACCGTACAAGATATTGTTGATCGTGCAGATATTAATCGAGCAACATTTTATTATCACTATAAGGATAAAAGAGATTTAGTAGAAAGGATTGAAAGCCAAACACTTGAAGGATTGATACAAAATATCCATATACCAAATGTTCCATTCAATTCATTTGCAGACATTATTTATCCTCCTATCCTTGCATCACTTGAACACGTTAAGAACTTTGAAGAGGTTTATAAAATTTTATTAAGTAATAATGGGATCTCAAATTTTCGTTGGAAAATGTTAGAAACCATAAAAATATCAGTAAGCGAAAGTTTTGAGCCCTTCCAAAAGAAAAATATTGAAATTATCAATGATAAATCATATTTGGTAAATTTCATTGCAGGGGCACACTTATCAGTGATCATTGATTGGGTTAATACTGGCTTAGAAAGTGAACCAAAAATATTAGCTAAACATATGGCCAGTATGCTAACAAATGGTGTGACAATAAAATTTTGCTAATTGCCTATTGGTCTCTTCAACATCCATATGCATTTTCTAAAAAATCAAATAGCCTGAGTCCCTTGTTAATTTTGGAATCAGGCTTAATGATTGTGTTTATAATAATTGCCACCACTTTTAATACAGCAATTGGAACTTGAATGGTTGTTTTTCCTTAGAAAAAACTTATTTACTTATGATACGGCTCCCCCCGATTAATCCGAAAAGCTCTATAAACCTGTTCCACCAAAATCAATCTCATCAACTGATGCGGAAACGTCATCTTCGAAAACGACAGGGTATCATTCGCTCTCTTCATGACCTCATCACTCAATCCCAAAGATCCGCCAATAACAAACGCCACTTTACTCTTTCCATATGTAGCAAGACGGTCCAGATCAGCTGCAAGCTCCTCGGATGATTTCATTTTCCCTTTAATCGCCAGCGCTATGACATGAGTGTCATCGGAAATTTTTGAAAGGAGGCGCTCGCCTTCTTTTTGTTTGACCATTTCCATTTCGGATTCGCTGAGGTTTTCGGGGGCTTTCTCGTCCGGGAGTTCGATGATATCGACTTTGGCGTAAGGTGTGAGACGTTTGAGGAATTCGTCGATTCCTTGTTTCAGGTATTTTTCTTTTAGCTTGCCGATTGTGCAAATTGTGATGTTCACAGGCTATCCCCACTTTGATTCAGATTACCAACAAATGTTATCCACATTTGTGTACAACTTATCCACATTTAGTGTGCGAATATTAGTTCCCCACTATATATACAGCAGGGTTTGTGCACAATTCACAGGGTGTGGATAACTTGTTGATTTCTCTGATTTTTTCGATTTCTGGAGCGATTTCGTGCTCGTCTACGTACATATCAATTGCTAGTTCAATGTGTTCTTCGCAGCATTTCATTTATAAAACTCCTTATCCACATCTAGAAAAGCGTAAGCGCCTGTTCAGCTCCGACAGACAGATAACAAATCACGCGAAAAGTCCGGTTTTGACTTTTTGGGGGATTTTGTTCTGGCCGAGGAGTTAGGCGCTGAAGCTGGACATCAATGTGGTAAATTCTTTTTTTTTGGTTTCCTCTTCAAAGAAAAAACAGGAGAAGTTTACCCCTCCTGTTCTTCTCCGAGCTTTAGCTTCACTGATTTCTGTTTGCCTTCACGGTAGTAGGTGATGTCGATTTCTTCGCCGACTGACCGTTTGTAGAGCTGCTTGCGCAGGTCGATGATGTCTTTGATTTCCTGTCCGTCAAATTCCGTGATGACGTCCATTTCCTTTAGGCCCGCCTGTCCTGCAGGGGAGACCGGGTTCACGCTCATGACGACGACGCCGGATAATACTTTGTCAGGCAGCTTGAGCGTCTGTTCCCAATGATAGCTTGAGACTTCGTTTAAGGATCTCATGCCGATTCCAAGGAACGGGCGTCTGACTTCGCCGTATTTCTCCAGGTCTTGGATGATTGGAACAGCAAGGTTGATCGGGATTGCAAGACCAATTCCTTCTACCGCTGATTCGGCGATTTTCATGGAGTTGATGCCGATGAGCTTGCCGTCGATGTTGACGAGCGCCCCGCCGCTGTTGCCGGGGTTGATGGCTGCGTCTGTCTGGAGGACTTCCGCGTTCCAGTCGACTTCTCCGTCCTGGTTCGAGTCGACCGGAATGGCGCGCTCGGTGCCCGAGATGATGCCCTGTGTGACAGAGCCAGAGAACTGGAGGCCAAGCGGGTTTCCGATGGCGATGACCGGTTCTCCAGGCTTCACGTTGTCGGAGTTGGCAAATTCGGCTACCTGCTCGACGGCTTTGCTTTCGGATCTTAAAACAGCAAGGTCCATGAGCTCGTCGCTGCCGAGTACCTCAGCAGGGATCCGCGTGCCGTCGCTCAGGCTGAGCTCGATTTGTGTGGCTCCTTCAATGACGTGGTAGTTCGTGACGATGAAGGCACTTCCGCCTTCTTTTTTGTAGATGACGCCAGATCCGGTTCCGGCTTCGCCTTTTTCATTCCAGAATCCCGCTTCTTGGATGTTGACGACGCCAACGACCGCTTTTGAGACGCTATCTACAGCCTTCGTGACCGCCGTGCTCACATCCACGGATATGTTCCGGGATGGAACAGTCGAATTCGGTGTTTCGTCCTCTTTATCTTCCTCGTCCCCGCCTAGTGCGAGGTCATAAGGAAGGATGTTCATGTTGGCAAGGATCGGAACGGAAAAAAGGACGAGCAGGCCGCCAAGGATGGCGCCGAGAAGGCCGGGCAGAAATTTGCCGCCGCGGTTGCCTTTTTGCTTCCGGTTGTAGTGTTCATAGTCCTGATCATAGTACCCCATTGGTTATCCCACCCATCTTTTATGTAGCGCGAAAGCTCCTTTTTATCAGGAGCTTTTGCAGGACGTTATATAGATTCAGTATACCCAAGGATCTTCAAAAAAACTCCATTTACTGTGCTAAACAAGCACAAGGGGGGTGGGGGTTTTCGGGTCTGTGTCGTAAAGATCGAACTGCTCTCCAGGCATGTAGCCTTTGCCTTCAAGCGTCTGCTGGACAGACATGCGTGCGAGCTCTTTCATATTGTTGTCTTTGCTGAGATGGGCAAGGTAGATGCGCTTTGTGTTGTCGCCGATGACATCGGTCATGGCAAGCGCCGCGTCTTCATTGGAAACATGGCCGACGTCGCTCAGAATCCGGCGCTTGACGCTCCATGGATAGTGGCCCATGCGCAGCATGTCCACGTCATGGTTGCTTTCAAACACGAAGGCATCCGCATTGTGAATGATGCCTTTCATTCTGTCGCTGACATATCCGGTGTCTGTGATCAGGGCGAGCTTTTTCCCTTCATGGTGGAAGGTGTAGAACATTGGCTCTGCCGCATCATGGGACACTCCGAACGATTCGACGTCGATTCCGCCGAACGATTGAACGGTCCCGGTCCCGAAGATGAATTTCTGGTCGGGATGGATCGCACCAATCAGGCCTTCCATCGCCTGCCACGTTTTTTCGTTGGCGTAGACAGGCAGATTGTACTTCCGTGCCAGAATGCCGAGTCCTTTGATGTGGTCGCTGTGCTCATGGGTAACGAGTATCCCGGACAGCTTATTGATTTTTCTTCCGATCTGCTGAAACAGGGCTTCCATCTGCTTGCCGCTGAATCCGGCATCAACGAGCAGCGAATGCTTGTCTGTTTCGACATATGTTGCATTTCCCGTGCTTCCGCTTGCGAGAACACTGAATTGCAGACTCATTGCGTTCACTCCAATTTTTCATTAGAACGGATGACCTGTCCTTCTAATGCATTTACGTAATAATCCTCCGAATCATTGACGACGATGTGCCAGGTCGGGGCGAGGATCTGTTCGCCCGAGAGCGGGAACGGCGTATAATAGCCGAACTGAACCTCTGTCACCGTGCTGTTCGGTTTTAAGTCATTCTTGTTGTACAGGGCCTCAAGCGCTTTAATGGCAGGAAGCGTGTCCTGCTTGCCCTCAAGGTCCTGGATGTTTTCAAGCAGCGTCTGCTCGTAGCTGACGAGCTGGTTTTTATCATTTAAAAACAGTGTCAGCATCCCGATTTTCTGGTCGGCTGACAGGTCCTGAAACACAAGCCGGTCATTGTATGTCTGGATGTAGATGATCGTGTTCTTCACGTTATCCGTTTTCCAGAAGGCATATTGGTCGCCCGAGAAAATGTTTTCTCTGACAATCTGATTAAGCTTGCTTTGTGTGTTCGTTTCAGGCAGGGTGAAGGGCTTTTCAAATTCCGCCCGCAGGGACGTAATTTTATCCTCGAGATTCAGAACATCCTGGGCAGGGAGGGACTCCAGTTCTTCCTCTGTAAACACCTTGCTCTCAGCCGTAATGTAGGCGCCTGTTTCATTGCCTTGCGGAAGCTTCTTGTACGTAATGCCCTCTGCCGCAAGCTGCTCCTCGATCATTGGCTCTTTTATGACATCATACCGGCTGTTGGTAATGACGATATTGAAATATTGAATGGCTAAGAAGGTGTTTAGGACAAGGAAAGCCAGAATGAAAATGGTTTTCGTTTTACTCCAGTCCATCGCTGTTCCCTCCAAGCGTTTCAGTTTGCAGCTTTACGTATTGGCCGCCCGTTGTTTCGGCGTACCAGTACGGTTTGATGGCGACGATTCTCGGCTCTGCTGTTGCCGACATCTCATAAGCAGGGAAGACCCGCTTCACTTTGTCCGGTTCGATGCTTTTTTTCTGCTTCAGCTGGCTGACAACTTCTTTGCTTGAAGGCATGTCTACAGAACTTGGGTTATATCCTGAATTTAGACGGTAGAGCGGTCTTGAGTAGGTGGCGATTTCATTTTCTCCCCAGCGCATCGAAATCTCAGTCGGTCCGAATGTTTTAGAATTGTTTTCAAAAACGGGAATGGAATCAATCATCAGCCTGAATGAGACGAGCTGGCTGTCGGGATTCATGTTGTAGAAGTGGTACTCATCCGTCCATCCTCCGTGATCATTCAAAAACTCAATGCTCTGCTTCATCGCTTTTCCCCGTTCAATAAACATGCTCGGGTCAATGGTCGGGTTCACAAACCGCAGACGCTCCTGACTCGGGTAGATCGTCAAAAGACTCGTTCCGTCTGTATAGATGTTTTGTGTCGGTTTCATTTCCCGGCGGACGTAGTCGGGATTTGTAAAGAGCGCCCGCTTGAACGCTTCGCCATTGACGGAATTAATGATATATTCATTTTCATTAAGAGCAATCCGGCTCTCAGGAAGGAGCAGCCGGTTGCCTTCAGCAATTACCTCAGGCACGAAGCGGTCAAGGTTTTCCCGCTTTTCAATCACAGACGCAATGATGCCTTTGGCGTTCTCATTGCTGATGGAAGCTTCATAGACGAGTCTTTGCTCCATTGAAATAAAGAGGATCTTTTGAAACGACCCGTTTTTTCCGCTTGGAAGGACAATCCGGTCAAATGAAGAGTAGATCGTCTTTTGTGACTTGTATTGAAAAATAGACTGAAAGAGTTCAAACGGAACTTTGTCGCTGAAGAGAAACTCGATCTTTCTTGATTCGCTTTTTCCCGTCAGCCACTCATCCAGCTCATCAGCCGTGTATTTGCCGGACACGTTTTTCACTTCGCCCATGTTCCAGTTTTTCAGCTGATTCCAGACAAAGTCGATCCGTTCAGGCCGATAGGTGCCATAGTGCTCGGCTTTGTCGTGAACCATCATCTGATAGGGACGGATGACGTCCTCCGGTTCATGCTTCACGTTGCTGATCGGCTCGTTTTCAAGATACTGGCTGCTGTCGATAAAATCGTAGTTCGGCTTAAACGTCCAAAGGTTGTAGGTGAAAAACACACTTCCGCAGACGAGCAGCACCAATATAACGGTTTTTATATTTTCACGATTCATCCCACTCATCCTCTTGATCCCTTGTAAATGGAAGGGTAAACAGGATTGTGGTCCCTTTGCCTTCCACGCTTTCCGCCCAGATTTCACCGTCATGGGCCCCGATCATTTCTTTTGCGATGGCAAGCCCCAGTCCTGTGCCGCCAAGCTTTCTCGTTCTTGCCTTATCCACGCGGTAAAACCGCTCAAAGATCTTATGCTCTGTTCCTTTTGGAATGCCCATGCCCTGGTCGGTAACGCTGATCTGCAGCATGTCATCAATGATTTCTGTCTTAAAAGTAATCAGTCCGCCCTCTGGAGAATATTTCAGGGCGTTGGAAATAATGTTGTCTAACACCTGTGTTATTTTATCAGGGTCAATATCGACATAGAGCTTTTCTTCCGGCAGATCGCGGAGGAAGGAGACATGCTGCTCTTTCGTCATTTCAAACCTGTCGATAATCTGATTGAAGAAGGCTGTGAAGTTGACCCACTCTTTGTTGATGCGGTAATCCTTGCTGTCGAGCTTTGACAGCTGCAGAAGATCGTTAACAAGGCGGATCATCCGCTCGGTTTCATTCTGCGTCACATTCAAAAACTGCGGGGCAATGTCCCTGTCTTCCCACGCGCCGTCAGCAAGTGCTTCAAGGTAGCTGCGCATCGTCGTAAGCGGCGTCCTCAGCTCATGTGACACGTTCGCAACGAATTCGCGGCGTTCCTCATCAATTTTCTCCTGCTCCGTAATATCGTAGATCACGGCAATCAAACCGGTGATGCGTTTTTGCTCCTGCTGAATCGTCGAAAAGTTGACCTTCAGGATGTACGGTTTGTCCTCTGTGCTTGCATCAAGGATGAGAGAGTCCTGCTGGTCAATTAAACTATCAAACGTATATTCACCGTCAATGCCGAGAACCTTTGTAATCGGAACATCAATCACCGTTTCACGTGAAACGTTCAGCATTTCTATCGCTGGACTGTTCACGAGAATCACGTCGCCTGCGCGGTTTGTCGCGATAACACCATCAGTCATATGAGCAATCACGGATGCAAGCTTTTTCCGCTCGCCTTCTGTGGATGCCTGCGCTTCTTCAAGCTTGTCTGTCAGGTTATTGAACGTCACCGCCAGCTGGCCGATTTCATCCTCGCCGTAAACGCGCACTTTTCGCGAGAAATTACCCTTTGCAAGCTCCAATGCCTGCTTTCGCATATCAGACATCGGCCTTGTAATCGTCCTGGCCAGAAAGACGCCTAGAAGCGCCGTAATTGCCAAGGAAATACCGGTTCCGGTCGCAAGAATTCCGTTGATAACCCGCATTTGAGAAAAAACTTCTTCCATTGATGCGACTAGGTACAGGGCACCAATCGTTTCCTGATTGATGTTTTTAATCGGTGTGGATGAAATTTTCACGCGCCTGCTTGTTGGTTTATCTATATAGACTTTTTCATCCGGCTTTTCAAAGACGAGGGTACGCTTGACGAGTACTTCCGTCGTCCGCTTGCCGATAATGTCGCTGTTGTTCGGATCAGACGTAGCAATGACGCGGCTGTTTTTATCGATGACACGGATTTCCTGGATTTCATCTTTGGCGAAATCCTTTAGTATGGCCGTGATGTCTTCTTCAAGAGTGGGAAGGGTTCCGGTAGGATCCTCCGTCCTCTCCTTGGACATTTCCTGCTCGATGCTGTAGTTGATGAAATTGATCCGCTGCGTGATCGATGTGTTGAAATTTTCGGTGAGGGACCGTTCAAGCTGCTGAACGAAATAAACACCGATAATCTGCATGGCAATCATGATCAGGAGTACATAGACCATGACGAATTTGAAATGGATGGATCTGAAAAAACCGACTTTGTTCATGAATCCTACTCCTGTTCAGGGTTACGCAGGTAGTACCCGACACCTCGTCTTGTCACGATCCATGTTGGATGACTCGGGTTATCTTCAATTTTTTCCCGAAGTCTGCGGACTGTTACGTCGACTGTGCGCACATCTCCGAAATAGTCATAGCCCCATACGGTCTGGAGAAGATGCTCGCGGGTCATGACCTGTCCGATATGCTTGGCCAAATAATGAAGCAGTTCGAACTCACGGTGTGTCAGTTCGATTGTTTCCCCGCGTTTTGATACCACGTAGGCATCAGGATGAATCGTCAGAGAGCCAATTTCAATTTCGTTTTTATCAGACTGCTGTTCAGGAGGCAGCGCCTGAAGTCTTCTTAAATTCGCTTTGACGCGTGCAAGCAGTTCTCTTGTGCTGAAAGGCTTCGTTACATAGTCATCTGCTCCGAGCTCAAGTCCAAGCACTTTATCAATTTCCGAGTCTTTTGCCGTCAGCATAATAATCGGAATTTCATATTTTTTGCGGACCTCGCGGCAGACTTCCATTCCGTCTTTGTTTGGAAGCATAATATCTAAAAGGATTAAGTCAGGCTGCACTTCTTCAACCATTTCAAGCGCTTCGTTTCCGTCATAGGCGCAAAAAACGTCGTAGCCTTCTTTTTTTAAATTAAACTGCAGAATATCTGCAATCGGCTTTTCATCATCGACAACTAAGATTTTCTTTTCCACGGCCAATCGCCCCTTTTATATAAGGTGTTACGTGCTCTCTTCTTAATTTACCACTTATGACAGGCAGATTCATCTTTTCAGGCAGTTTCTTTTTAGGATGTCCCAAACCCGGTGCTGCAAATCAGCGGTGAAAAGACAAAAACCCGGCCATAAGCCGAGCTGTCTGTGCACTTGAAGTCAGAAAGGTTAAAATGAGGAAAACCTCGGGCATGGCCCAAGGTTATCTCTTTAAATACTTCAATGGATCTTTCAGTTTTCCGTTCTCATAGACTTCAAAGTGAAGGTGAACGCCTGTTGAGCGTCCGGTAGAACCCATGACGCCGATTTTCTGTCCCTGGGAGACCGTATCGCCGACCGATACGGAGATGGAATCAAGGTGGGCATAAACCGTCTTCATGCCGTTTCCATGATCAATTTCGACTTTATTTCCGTATGCACCGGAATTGCCTGCAGAGATAATCTTGCCGTTGTCTGCCGCTTTGATCGTGCGGTCACTTGGACGGGCAATGTCGATTCCTTTGTGCATCTTGCCCCAGCGCGTTCCAAGCTTGCTTGAAACATATCCGCCGACAGCCGGCCACTGAAGAGAGCCGTTTCCGCGTGAAGGAACCACTTTTGTTCCTTTGACGATGATTTCTTTTACCGGTTCAGCAAGCGTTTCTTCTTTTGTTGTTTCACGTTTCACTTCTTTGCCGTTTTCCTTGTGGACAACATAGTTCATAAGCTTCTGTCCGTCTTTGCCTTCTTGCTTCGTTTTCTTGTCGCCTTTAAACATAGAAGAATCTTCGACCACTTCTGTTTCATAGGCAATGGCTTCTTTTTTTGAAACCTCTTCTTTTACTAGGACATTTGTAAAAGGCTTGTAGTCTTTTACGTTCAGTTCTTCACCAGGCTTGATCACATTCTCATCTGACAGACCCGGATTAAGAGCAAGCAGCTCTTCAACAGAAAGCTTATATTCAGAAGCGACCTTTGAAAGGACATCTGAGTCTTTTACTTTGTGTTTTTTCTCTTCAAGCGTGCCTTTTGCAAGGAGCTTTACGCCTTCCTGTGCCGTCAGCACCTCTTCAGGAGAAATTTCCTCATCAGAAATTGAAACTTTTCCCGAGAGTGAAACGTCTACTATACGAGATTCATTTTCTTTTAATGGCTGAAGCGGCTGTGAGGACTGCTTCATTTTCTCAGCCTGCTCTACCTGCTCAGCCGGAACGTACTTGGCTTTGTAGGCTTTTAGAACTCTCTCTGCTTCTTCTTTGTTCTTGAAGTAGCCGACAGTCTGATTATCTATTTTAAGTAAAGCTGCGTCTGCTGCTACATTAAGCTCTTCTTTAAGCTTGGCAAGAGTTTCCTCGTTGCTTGCAGCAGGACGGAACATTTGCTCAGGGATAACTTCCATCTCTTCAACCGTTAATTGATAATCTTCATATTCTTTTTTGGCCTCTTCAATCTTTTGCTTTGAAAGGTCATCAATTAACTGCTGACTGTCTACCGTTCCGATTCTTTCGCCGTCCAGATAAATATGGTAAACGGTCTCAAGATTTTCCTCTGCAGAAGCATTCATGCCGAATGTCATGGCGCCTGCGAAAGTCAGACCGAATAATGCTTTCTTTATAGTGCTGTTTGTATGCTTCACGTTGTTTCCAACGAATCCAGTTATGCGCTTAAACACGATACAATTTCCTCCCAAATGACCACTGATCAGTACTTTATCTATCATCTATATAAGCCTATAGTGCTATGTTTGCGGATTTCTTTTTTAGCCACTCTACTAACCTACCATATTATCAGACTATTACCTAGCCATTTTCAAAAATGTAACATTTCTGTATTATTGATGTCATATTTTAGTTTTTGATGTAAAAATTTGCACTTTTATGTAACGGTTATGCGACTATAGGCATAACAAAAAAGACATGCATCCCGTTTAGGATCATGTCTTTTTTCTGTGTCCAGCTTCAGCACCCAGTGCTGAAGCTTTTCGTAGTGGCTTGGGACGGAATCGAACCGCCGACACAAGGATTTTCAGTCCTTTGCTCTACCGACTGAGCTACCAAGCCGAAGTATGTATGGATCAGCGATTATCTGCCGACTTAAATTATTATAGTTCAATAACGGCTTAAACACAAGACTATTTTTAAAATAATTAAAAAATCGAAAGGGACGGATCCCTTTCGACCTGAATGGCTTAGCTGTATACGCTTCTTACAACGTTTGTCTGCGTTCTGTCAGGTCCGACAGAGAAGACGGAAAGCGGAATGCCTGTTAGCTGAGATACGCGCTCAATGTAGTTGCGTGCGTTCTGTGGAAGTTCTCCTAGGTCGCGAACGCCTGTGATGTCTTCTGTCCAGCCTGGAAGCTCTTCGTATACCGGCTCACATTCAGCAAGAACTTTAAGGCTTGCAGGGAACGACTCCATGATTTCGCCTTTGTACTTGTATGCTGTACAGATTTTAAGTGTTTCAATGCCCGTCAGAACGTCAATTGAGTTAAGGGACAGGTCTGTAATTCCGCTGACGCGGCGTGCATGGCGGACAACAACGCTGTCAAACCAGCCGACGCGGCGCGCGCGGCCTGTTGTAGTTCCGTACTCACGGCCGACTTCGCGGATCTGGTGGCCGATTTCGTTATCAAGCTCTGTCGGGAACGGACCGTCTCCAACACGCGTTGTGTAAGCTTTGGATACGCCGACAACGTGGTTGATTTTCGTCGGGCCGACGCCTGAACCGATCGTTACGCCGCCTGCAACAGGGTTTGATGATGTAACGAACGGATATGTGCCCTGGTCGATATCAAGCATAACGCCCTGTGCACCTTCAAACAGAACGCGTCTGCCGCCGTCAAGAGCGTCGTTCAGCACAACAGCTGTATCGCAGACGTACTGTTTGAACTGCTGGCCGTACTCATAGTACTCATCAAGAATTTCTTCCATTGTGAAGCCTTCTGTTTCATAGTACTTTTCAAGCATGCGGTTCTTTTCTTCAAGGTTGCGCGCAAGCTTTTCTTCAAACGCTTCGCGGTCAAGAAGGTCAGCAATACGGATGCCGACACGTGCTGCTTTGTCCATGTAAGCAGGTCCGATTCCTTTTTTCGTCGTGCCGATTTTGTTGGCGCCTTTGCGCTCTTCTTCTACTTCATCCAGCTTAAGGTGGTAAGGAAGAATAACGTGTGCGCGGTTGCTGATGCGCAGGTTGTCTGTGCTGACACCGCGGTCGTGAAGATATTTAAGCTCCGTCATAAGAGCTTTAGGATCAACGACCATTCCATTGCCGATTACACAGGTCTTATCACTGTAGAAGATACCTGATGGAATTAAGTGCAGCTTATATGTTTCACCGTTGAATTTAATTGTATGTCCGGCGTTGTTTCCGCCTTGATAACGGGCAATGACCTCCGCATTTTCGGAAAGGAAATCGGTGATTTTGCCTTTTCCTTCATCTCCCCATTGTGTACCAACTACTACTACTGAAGACATTAATGTGCACCTCCGGTTATTTAAAACACTTTCTAGATTCGCTCAATCAAACAAGCTAATTCTACCAGCAGAACGGCCAAAAGTCAACGAAAAGACGAACATTAATGAGATTACATTTTCTTTTCGTTCGTGATATGTTGTCGTTGTGAATGATTTGGTTCTTCTTTTCATAGGTTAACCTCTGATTTTGGGTTTCATTCTGTAAGGGGAGGATGTGTGAGTGATTTGCGCAATGGTATCTGTTCCTTTCCGCTGCAATTCACAGGAGTTAAACCACTTAAAAACGAAGTGTGAGAGTGATACAGGCCGTTAACTTGCGACCACATGCGGAATACTTGCCGGAATACCTCTTTTACTAGAAAAAGCTGATCCATTTCGTGCCGCAAACAGCCTTTTACTTGAAAATTTCCAGATACCTCCTAAACAATAACGCGCATCCTCCATACATGCATCCGCAGCCCCTGATCAAACAAAAAAAGCCGCCCCCAATGGACAGCTTCTAAGCACCTGGAGGGACGCCGGCATCATCGAAGCGCCGTTCCAGGTTGACGAATTTGTTGTATTCTTTGACGAACGCCAGGCTGACGGTGCCTACTGGTCCGTTACGCTGTTTGGCGATGATGATTTCGATGATGTTTTTGTTTTCGGATTCTTTGTCGTAGTAATCATCCCGGTAGAGGAAGGCTACGATATCGGCATCCTGCTCGATACTTCCGGATTCACGGATATCGGACATCATCGGACGCTTGTCCTGACGCTGCTCAACGCCGCGGGAGAGCTGGGAAAGGGCGATGACCGGGACTTTGAGTTCCCTTGCGAGAGACTTCAGTGTCCGGGAGATCTCGGATACTTCCTGCTGACGGTTGTCTTTGTTCCGTCCGCTTCCCTGGATGAGCTGCAGGTAATCAATCAGAATCATCCCGAGGCCGCTTTCCTGCTTAAGGCGGCGGCATTTGGCGCGGATGTCGCTTACGCGGATACCCGGCGTATCATCGATGTAGATGCCTGAGTCAGACAGGCTTCCCATGGCCATTGTGAGCTTGCCCCAGTCTTCAGGGGTCAGGTTTCCTGTACGCAGTGCCTGGGCGTTAATGTTGCCTTCTGCGCAGAGCATCCTCATGACGAGCTGGTCCGCACCCATCTCAAGACTGAAGATGGCGACATTTTCGTCCGTTTTTGTTGCGACGTTCTGGGCGATATTCAGGGCAAAGGCGGTTTTACCAACGGAAGGACGGGCCGCCACGATGATAAGGTCGTTTCGCTGAAAGCCTGCCGTCATCCGGTCGAGCTCGGTAAATCCTGTCGCGATTCCCGTGATGTCGCCTTTTCGTGTGTGGAGCAATTCAATGTTATCGTACGTTTGGACGAGTACATCTTTTATGTTCTGGAAAGCTCCTGCGTTTTTTCGCTGTGAGACTTCCATGATGTTTTTTTCGGCTTCGTTGAGGAGAACTGCCACTTCGTCTTCGCGCGAATATCCGTCCTGGGCAATGGTTGTTGCCGTGCGGATCAGGCGGCGAAGAATGGATTTTTCCTCGACGATTCTGCCGTAATATTCAATATTGGCTGCTGTCGGGACAGAACCCGCCAGGTCGCTTAAATAAGATACACCGCCGATTTCCTCTAGTAAATTGGCATCTGCAAGCTCTGAGGTGACTGTTACTAAGTCAACAGGCTCTCCTTTATCCGCAAGCCCGAGCATGACATTGTAAATCTTCTGATGAGATGCTCTGTAAAAGTCTTCTGGAATCAGAATTTCAGAAGCTGTAATCAATGATGCGGGTTCGAGAAAAATGGCTCCGAGCACGGCTTGCTCCGCCTCAATGTTCTGTGGAGGAATCCGGTCATCAAACATTTCATTCATGATGATCACCGTCCTTAACTGGATTTAGGCAGGACTTAAGCCTGCAAAAAAGATGTGATGCGCAGAAAAGAAGCAGCATCCATTCACACATCACATCTTGCTTATTATTGTTCAGTTACATGCACTTTCAGTGTTGCAGTTACGTCAGGGTGAAGCTTGACAGGCACGTTTGTATAGCCGAGAGCGCGGATGGCATCCGGCAGCTCGATTTTGCGCTTGTCGATTTTATGGCCATGTGTTTTCAGCAGTTCATCTGCGATTTGCTTGCTTGTGATTGAACCGAAAAGACGGCCGCCTTCTCCTGATTTTGCTTTGAGCTCAACTGTAAGGCTCTCGAGCGTTTCTTTCAGTTCTTTTGAGCGCTCAAGCTCTGCTGCGGCTTCTTTTTCTTCTTTTTTCTTCTGGCCCTGCAGTTTGCTGATTTCTGTGTTGTTGGCTTCGATTGCAAGCCCCTGTTTGATCAGGAAGTTATGTGCGTAGCCGTCTGCTACATTTTTTACTTCCCCTTTTTTGCCTTTGCCTTTAACATCTTTCAGGAATATAACTTTCATGATTTGGTTCCTCCTTCTAAATACTCCAGGATTGCCTGTTCTAATCTCTCTTCTGCCTCATTCAGAGACAGGTTCTCAAGCTGAGTGGCCGCATTCGTAAGATGTCCGCCGCCGTCTAAGGCTTCCATGATCAGCTGGACGTTAATGTCCCCCAGTGAACGGGCGCTGATGCCGATGGTCTGGTCGTTTCTTCGGGCAAGGACAAAGGATGCCACAACGCCGCTCATCGACAGCAGGGTGTCCGCTGTCTGGGCGATGATGACCTGATCGAACATCTCGTCTGAATCAGGATCTGCCTTCGCGATTGCGATGCCTTCTCTCAGCATGTTGGTATTTTGAATCAGTTTTGAACGCTTCACGTAATGCGTAATGTCTTCTCTCATAAACTTCTGCACAAGGATCGTGTCTGCCCCTTTGGATCTTAAATAAGAAGCCGCGTCAAATGTGCGCGATCCCGTTCTGAGCGTGAAGCTTTTCGTATCCACGATGATGCCGGCAAGCAGCGACGTCGCTTCAATCATGTTCATTTTCAGACGTTTTGTCTGATATTCCAGAAGCTCTGTTACAAGCTCGGCCGTTGAAGAAGCATAAGGCTCCATGTAGACGAGAAGCGGATCTTTAATAAATTCTTCGCCGCGTCTGTGATGGTCGATGACGACGACATTGTCCATTTTGTTGAGCAGCTTTTCATCGATGACAAGGGATGGCTTATGCGTGTCCACAACAATCAGCACAGAATCATCGGTCGAGATCTCGAGCGCCTCATCTCTCGTAATAAAACGGGACCAGAGATCCGAATGCTGTCTAACTTCCTGGATCAGCCGCTGGACGCCTGTATCGATCTCGTTTTGATCAAGCACGATAAAGCCTTCTTTATCGTTCACCTGCGCCACTTTCAAGATGCCGATAGCGGAACCGATCGAGTCCATATCAGGGTATTTGTGACCCATGATGATGACCTTGTCGCTTTCAGAAATGATTTCTGTCAGAGCGTGTGAAATAACCCTTGCACGAACCCGAGTCCGTTTTTCCATCGGGTTCGTTTTTCCGCCGTAGAATTTCACTTTTCCGTTCGTCTGCTTGATGGCCACCTGGTCGCCCCCGCGTCCGAGTGCAAGATCAAGACTCGACTGGGCAAGGTCTCCAAGCTCCGTCAGAGAAGGGACGCCTGAACCGATTCCGATGCTTAGCGTCAGGGAGATGTTTTCTACGGTCGTCTGCTCTCTAACTTCGTCAAGAATTGAAAACTTTCCTTTTTCAAGCTTGATTAAAATATGTTCATTCAGAATCGCCATAAAGCGCTCTGAGGATGTTCGTTTCAGGTAAATGCCGTTTTCAGTCGCCCATTTGTTCAGGATGGACGTGACATGCGAGTTGATCGAGCTTTTCGTCTGATCATCTAGCCCCTGGGTCACTTCATCGTAATTATCAAGAAAAATAAGGGCAAGAACCGTGCGCTCATCTTCATACTGTTTCTCAATTTCAATCTGCTCTGTTACATCAAAGAAATAGAGCAGCCGTTCTTCCCGCTTAATGATCACCTTGAATTTCCGTTCATGAAGGGTGATCGTTTCGGTGTCCACTTCCTGTTTCACAAGCGGAACGAGAGCTTCTGCGACATCATACATGGAACGTCCGACAAGGGTATCCTCATGAAAACAAGAGGTAAGGAACGGATTGGTCCATTCAATATGGAACTGTTCATTAAACAGCATGATGCCAATCGGCATTTCCATCAAAGCTTCCTCTCCAACCCGTTTCAGACGGTAGGAGAGCGTGGAGATATAGGTCTCCATCTCTGCTTTTATTTTTTTATCGGCAGCCCGGAGAAGAAACAAAATCGCACCTAAAAGAAGGACCCCGGCTAAACCGATCATCCACTGATAGTAAAAGAGGATGATGATGGAAATCGCGGTCAGGGCAATCAATGCTAAAAGGGGGTACCTGATTAATGGTTTTTCAAAAAAGCTGGGCATGTTGTTTCATCTCCTCAAACCTACAGTGAAACATACGCAAGATTGCTTTAGTCAATGTATGAATCTAGTTTATGCGCTTTTCTTTTATTTTTTCACGCGGCCCCGCAAATTAAATGCTAAATCAATTATACCTAAGATTCTTACGAGATACATTAGGATCGGGACAATCAATGAAACGATGACCGCAATAACCGGTATCGCTTTTGAATAGTTTTTCACATAGCTGTAGAACCAGATGAATGAAAAACCCTGGATGACAAGGAGCATCTGCAGCATAAACAGAAGGTTAACAGCTGCGATGAAAAGAAAGCTTCCTTCCTGAAGATCAAAAAACATCAGAAAACTTACACCGAGGTAATACCAGACGATGCTTGAAGGAAGTTTCCACTCGCGGAAGTGCTTAATCTTCGCCATTTGTACATTCAGTCTCTTCATCACCGGAATGGCCGCGGCGTGCGAGAGCAGGGTGAAAATAAAAGCAGAAGAGAGAAGGACACTTGGGATCAAGTAGCCTATGAGCTTCATCTGCTCTTCCAATTGTTGAATTGCGTCTTCATTTGCTTCCTGTCCCACTGCTGCCATCATGGATCTCGCCATTTCAAAGGTTTCATCCATTGCAGCTGTCATTTCCTTCACAGGATCAACCTGAAAAAACGCAACGGATGCAGCATACAGCACGACAAAGCTCAGCAGAAAGGAAAGTGTTCCAGCTATTAAAGCTCCTGCTGTCTGCTTTTTTCTGTAGAAATGACCCATCACAATCCCGCTTATTGAAAAAATCAGGGTCAGCGGCAAAGCAAACAAAGAACCAATTAACAATGGCACAGCACAAGATGCAGCCGTCAGAATGCCTGCCGGCTTTAAACCATGCCTGACCGTGTACAAAATGAACGGCAGCGGCATAAAGAACATTAAAATCGCCCCGAACAGCGGCAGATAAAGCGTCATAAATGTTAAGACAGCAAACAGCGCCAAAAGAATCGCGCCTTCTGTCAGTACGTTAACCCGTTTCACAGATTCACCTCTTTTTACCTTCCAAGCTTATTTTAAATGAAGCAAGACCTGCAAATCAAATATACAAAAGCGGAAGCGCCTTGGTCAGATCCGATAGGCAGATAAGAATCCGGCGGAAAAGTCCGGTTTTGACTTTTTTGGCGGATTTGTTCTGACAGAGGATTTAGGCGCTGGAGCTGGACGAAGACAACTCTGCAATAGTATCTATAGCCATATTTTCCTGAATAATAAAAAAAGCAGCAAGGAATCCTCACTGCCTTTTTCATCTTATTATTCGCCAGAAACGTATGGAAGTAAAGCCATTTGACGAGAGCGTTTGATAGCAATCGTTAATTTACGCTGATATTTAGCGCTAGTTCCTGTTACACGACGTGGTAAAATTTTACCGCGCTCAGAAACGAATTTTTTAAGCAAATCTACATCTTTGTAGTCGATGTGAGTGATTCCGTGTGCAGTGAAGTAGCACACTTTACGACGTTTTGCACGTCCACCTTTGCGTCCGCCTGCCATAGTTGTTTCCTCCTTCCGTAACTTTATTTAGTTCGAGCTGTATGTTTTAGAACGGTAAGTCATCATCAGAGATATCAATCGGCTTTCCATCGTTAGCGAATGGATCGTCATCAAAGTTCGAACGCCCTTGATTACGCTGATTCTGATTTTGATTTTGGTTTTGGCTGAATGGATTCTGCTGTCCGCCTTGTCCACCCTGGCCTCCGCCGTAATAATTGTTGTTTCCGCCACCGCCGCTGTTTCCACCACCGCTGCTTTTAGGCTCAAGGAACTGGACGCTTTCTGCAACCACTTCGGTTACGTATACGCGCTTGCCAGTCTGGTCTTCATAGCTGCGTGACTGAAGACGTCCATCAACGCCCGCAAGACTGCCTTTTTTAAGGAAGTTTGCAACGTTTTCGGCTGGACGGCGCCATACGACACAGTTAATGAAGTCCGCTTCTCTTTCGCCCTGCTGGTTTGTGAAGGCACGGTTTACAGCTAATGTAAAAGTAGCAACTGCCGCTCCGGCTGGAGTGTAGCGCAGTTCTGGATCTTTTGTTAGTCTGCCGACTAAAACAACCCGGTTCATCATCAGAATCATCCTTTTCTGAGATATCTAATCTATATGAATTACGCTTCTTTTCTAGTTACCATGTGACGCATGATGTCTTCGCTGATTTTCGCTAAGCGGTCAAATTCTTGAACAGCTTCAGGCTGTGATGCAACTTGAAGAAGCATGTAGTAGCCATCGCGAAGATCGTTGATTTCGTAAGCAAGACGGCGCTTGCCCCACTCTTTTGTTTCTTCAACTTCCGCACCATTGTCAGCTAAAATTGTGTTGAAACGCTCAACAAGAGCTTTTTTAGCCTCATCTTCAATGTTTGGGCGGATGATATACATGATTTCGTATTTATTCATCTCTTACACCTCCTTTTGGTCTAAACGGCCCTAAACGGGCAAGGAGCAATTAACATTTCAATTACTCACAAGTTTAAATTATAGCAAACAAATGGACTTTAGGCAACCCGGGATTAGACATTAAAACGGAAATGAATAACGTCTCCGTCCTTCACGATGTATTCTTTTCCTTCAAGGCGCACTTTTCCGGCTTCACGGGCTGCTCCCATTGTTCCTGCATTCAGCAGATCTTCATAGGAAACCGTTTCTGCGCGGATAAATCCGCGTTCAAAGTCAGAGTGGATGACACCGGCACACTGAGGTGCTTTCATGCCTTTTTTGAACGTCCATGCACGCACTTCCTGAACGCCTGCCGTGAAGTAAGTAGCAAGGCCAAGAAGGTTGTATGATGCTTTGATCAGCTGATCAAGGCCTGATTCTTCAATTCCGAGCTCTTCAAGGAACATTTCTTTTTCCTCGCCGTCAAGTTCTGCAATTTCAGATTCAATTTTGGCGCAGACAACAATGACCTCTGCTTTTTCACCGGCAGCAAATTCGCGGACAGCTTTCACATATTCATTGTTTGACGCATCTGCCACTTCGTCTTCAGAAACGTTTGCTACATAAAGAACCGGCTTGCTTGTAAGCAGGTGCAGATGCTTTACGATCTTCATCTGTTCGTCTGTAAATTCGACAGAACGGGCAGGTTTGTCATTTTCAAGCGCCTCTTTAAGCATTAACAGAACCTCATGCTCATAAACGGCATCTTTGTCTTTTTGTTTTGCAAGCTTGCCGACGCGGTCTGCGCGCTTGTCTACTGATTCAAGGTCTGCAAGGATCAGTTCAAGGTTGATCGTTTCGATATCGTCAATCGGATCCACTTTTCCTGCTACGTGAGTGATGTTGTCATCAGCAAAGCAGCGGACAACGTGGCAGATTGCGTCTACCTGGCGGATATGGGAAAGGAACTTGTTTCCAAGGCCTTCTCCTTTGCTTGCGCCCTTTACGATTCCTGCAATATCGGTAAATTCGAATGCAGTCGGAACCGTCTTTTTAGGCTGAACAAGTGCTGTCAGCTTTTGAAGACGTTCATCCGGCACTTCAACGATCCCGACGTTCGGATCGATTGTGCAGAACGGATAGTTGGCTGATTCTGCTCCAGCCTGTGTGATGGCGTTAAAAAGAGTCGATTTCCCAACGTTCGGAAGACCGACGATTCCTGCTGTTAAAGCCATAATGAATTCCACTCCTCTATATTTATAAATGGCCCGTGTCAAAAAGGGCTTTGCGTTTTATCTTCTGGACAAAAAAAAGACAAGTCCTCGTTTCTAAACCAATCTTCAACAATTATAGATAGTAACGAGGGAAATGACAAGCTAAAGAGGGAGAGGCCCGGATTGCTGAAAAGGTATTTTCTCCACTAAAAAAAGGAAAACCGGCTTGTAAATCCGTGTTTTCCCTTTAGAAAAACTTATTCTTCATGTTTGACTAATCTTTTTTTCATCTTCCTGGCAAATTCCCTGCGCGGAATCATGACACTGTGTGAGCAGCCTTCGCATTTGATGCGGATGTCCATGCCCATTCGGATAATTTTCCAGCGGTTCTCTCCGCACGGATGAGGTTTTTTCATTTCGACAACGTCATTTAAGCCGAACTCTTTATCCACTATTCCGTCACCCTTTCTTTTGGCCTTGATTCCTCGTTTCTTGAGTACATCACCATGCGCGGATATGGAATTTCAATTCCGTGCTCATCAAGCCTCATCTTAATTTCCTTTCTGAGCACCCTTGAAATATGGAAATGCTTCATCGGGAGAACCTCGCTTACAACCCGGAGCACAACTTCAGAAGGTCCGAGATTCTGCACGCCGAGCAGTTCAGGCGGCGCGACCATTTCTTCATATTTATCAGGAAGCTCAAGCAGCAGATCCTCAATAACTTTTTCTGCCTTCGGAATGTCACCCTCATAGGCAATGCTGACATCAACAAACGCCACGCTGTTGTTGATCGAGAAGTTTGTCACTTCCGTTATGTTCCCGTTTGGAAGGATATTGATTTCACCGGTCCAGCTTTTGATTTTTGTCGTCCGCAGGCCGATTTCTTCAACCGTTCCTTCAAATTGCCCTACACGGATCATATCCCCTACAGAAAACTGATCCTCAAAAATAATGAAGAAACCAGTGATAATATCCCGTACAAGGTTTTGCGCGCCAAAGCCGACGGCAAGACCGACAATTCCCGCTCCTGCAAGAAGCGCCTTTACATCAAAGCTCAGCGTCTCAAGAATCATGAGGAGAGCAATGAAGTAAACAAGATAGGTCAGTACGTTGTCCAGCAATTTAACAAGGGTGTTTTCTCTCCGCTCTGAAATCCGGAGCGGTGATTTTGTGCGGAGCATGAAGATCTTTCCGATCACCACATTGCCGATCTTGATCAAGATGGAGGCAAGAATGAGAATCCCGATGATCTTCAGCAGCCCTTGTCCGGCACTGAGCCACATATCTTCATTAAAAAAAGAATCTGTCATTTTATTCATCAGCTTGTTGGCAAAATCCACTATTTATCAACCTTTCTTAAGAAAGATAAAAGACTGCATATTTTAAGATAAAATTTATTTTAGCAATTTTTCATAGGAAATGACAGTCCTGAGCTAAAACTCCCGCAATCACGTAATCATGTATAGAATTCTGAATTCTTCCGTATACTGATACTACTAAAATGAGGGAGTGAAAGGATGAATTTTAAACCTGGCTTTTTAAAACCGTCGCGTGACCGTATCCATTATGAAGATGAACATGCGGCCGAGCAGCTGTCAGCTGAACTGAAACTCCTTCATTCTGTCCGGAAACCGGTTGTCGTGCTGTGCATCGGAACAGACCGTTCAACAGGCGATTCCCTGGGGCCTTTAGTCGGAACAAAACTGAAGGAAGCAGGGCTGCGCCATTTTCATATATACGGGACATTGGCAAACCCTGTCCATGCGGTTAATTTAGAAGAAACCATCGAGGCGATTGAACGTGTCTTCCACAAGCCGTTTATCTTGGCTGTGGATGCATGCCTCGGCAGGTTGAAAAGCGTCGGGACGTTTCAGGTTGGGGCTGGCCCGATCAAGCCGGGCGCAGGCGTCAACAAGGTTCTCCCTGAAGTTGGAGACATCCACATTAACGGCATTGTCAATGTGAGCGGATTTATGGAGTTTTTTGTCCTTCAAAACACAAGGCTGCATCTTGTAATGTCGATGGCCTCGATTATTGCAGACAGCATTGCATCCATTGACCGCGAAATGAACGCGGCGCCGCCAAAGAAAAAAACCTCCTGGCTGAACCAGGTCAAGGATGCCAGCAGGTCTATACAATAAGATTATACAAGTTTCATCACAGTGATGATCACAGCAACGACAGCAAGACTCGGAAGGAGATTTGCCACGCGGATCGCTTTAATCGAGAGCATGTTCAAGCCAATAGCAAATATCAGGATGCCGCCTACAGCTGTAATTTCTGAAATAAGATCATCAAGCAAACTCTTAGGAATATACTGATGAATCACATTGGCAAATACGGCAATGCCGCCTTCATACAAAAAGACCGGCACGGCCGAAAACAGCACGCCGATACCAAGCGTGCTTGAAAGGACCATGCTCGTAAAGCCGTCGATCATGGATTTCGTATACAGAATGTCATGGTCCTGTCTAAGACCGCTGTCAAGCGATCCGACAATCGCCATTGCGCCGATAACGAAAATAAGTGTGGCTGACACAAAGCCCTGCGCAAAATTTCCGGACTGATCCCTGCTGAATTTCCGTTCAAGCAGGCGTCCGACCCGGTGAAGCATTTGCTCAATATTAATCGCTTCCCCAATGACGGCTCCAAGCACGAGGCTGATGATCACAATGAAAAGCTGCTTGCTCTCAAGCGCCATATCAAGACCTAATACCATTACAAACAGACCGATCCCAGCCATGACGGTCTGTTTCATCGTCTCAGGTATTTTCCTCAGCAGAAGACCTAACAGGGCCCCTGCGACAATACCTGCTGCGTTAACCAAACTTCCTGTTAAAACCACTTTATATCACTCCGTTAGCTCTATGTATGTCAGCCAAAGCAAAAGAAGCCGCCTTATGGGCAAGATGGCTTCCTAAGATGATTGCTCCGCTTCAAGCAATTCCAGAATTCTCTCGAGATCTTCCTTTGAGAAAAATTCAATTTCAATTTTGCCTTTTTTCTTTTGCTGCCTGATGGTGACAGATGTGCCGAAATACTCCCGCAAGTAGGATTCTCTCTCTTTAATAAACACATCTTTGCTGACAGCCTTCTTTTTCGTTTCACGTGGAACGTTCTCGTTCAGCTGCTGCACCAGAAGTTCCACCTGACGGACATTCAGCTGTTCCTTCATGATTTTTTCAGCGAGAGGCTTCACTTTCTCTTTGTTTTTCAGTCCAAGCAGCGTTCTGCCGTGACCCATTGAGAGCTTACCGTCGGATATATGCTGCTGAATAGCTGACGGAAGGGAAAGGAGCCTCAAATGATTGGCAATGTGAGGTCTGCTTTTGCCGAGCCGCCTGGCGAGTTCCTCCTGCGTAATGTGCAGGTGGTCAAGCAGGGACTGATACGCAGCTGCCTCTTCAATCGGAGACAGATCTTCACGCTGAAGATTTTCAAGGAGAGCAAGCTCCATCATCTGCTGCTCGGTCAGCTCTCTCACAACAGCGGGCATAACCTCTAGTTCCGCTTCTTTCGCCGCACGGTACCTTCTTTCACCGACAACAATTTCATAGCCCTTTATACTTTTTCTCACAACAATCGGCTGGAGAATGCCATGCTGAAGGATGGACTCCTTCAGTTCTTCAATCGCACCGGGTGCAAATGTTTTTCGGGGCTGATAGGGATTGGGACGCAAATCCTTCAGTTTGATTTCCTGATAAGATTCATCTTTGCCGGCTTCTATATTCGTAAAAAAAGCGTTAAGTCCTTTTCCTAACCCTTTAGCCATTCACTACCACTTCCTTTGCCAATTCTAAATATACATCTGCGCCTCTTGATCGCGGGTCGTAAATGATAATCGGCTTTCCGTGACTTGGTGCTTCACTTAAACGCACGTTCCGCGGAATAATCGTTCTGTAAACTTTATCGCGGAAATACTTCTTCACCTCTTCAATGACCTGTATGCCTAAGTTGGTCCTGGCATCAAGCATTGTCAGAAGCACGCCTTCAATCATTAAATCGGTATTCAAATGTTTTTGGACAAGCCTTACTGTGTTTAAAAGCTGGCTCAGCCCTTCAAGAGCATAATATTCGCATTGCACAGGGATGAGGACGGCATCAGAGGCCGTCAGAGCGTTGATTGTCAGAAGCCCGAGAGAAGGCGGACAATCAATAATCATATAATCATAGTTATGTTTTACTTTTTCAAGCGCACGTTTCAGACGGACTTCCCTGGAAATGGTCGGGACAAGTTCAATTTCGGCACCCGCTAATTGGATCGTGGCCGGAATAACGTCCAGATTTTCGACAGCAGTCGGCTTTATGACATCTACTACATCTGCATCATCTACTAAAATATCATAAACACATAGTTCAACATCTGCTTTTTCAATTCCAATACCGCTTGTCGCATTTCCTTGTGGGTCAACATCAACGAGCAAAACCCGTTTTCCAATATAAGCCAGGCAAGCGCCAAGATTTACGGAAGTTGTTGTTTTGCCGACTCCGCCTTTCTGGTTCGCAATGGCAAGAATTTTCCCCACAGTGTCACCTCATTCACTAGACATGAACTCTATCATCTCTTTATTCTATCATGAAATATGGACAATAGTTTGAACTTTTTAGGAATTTGAAAAAATGCGCCAATAGGCCGTAAACCTTGTTTTATCAGGTCCTGTCCGCAAAAGAAAAGCCCGCCTGCAATGGACGCAGGAGAGCTTATTTCGGGATTTTTATAGTGAATTGAATGTATTCTTCAAACTCTTCTTCTTCGGCATTGATTTTGACGCCTGTGTCTGCAACCATTGAGAGCGACTGGCGGATTGTGTTCATGGCGATGCGCGTATCACGGCTGAACGCTTTTCGTTTCGCTTTTGCTTTCGGCGCCGTTTTTTCGAGCATTTTCACGACACGGTCCTCTGTCTGCTTCACATTAAGCTGCTTTTCCATAATTTCCGTGAGCAAAAGGATTTGAGGTTCAGGTTTCTTAAGAGGAATGAGCGCTCTGGCATGCCTTTCTGTGATCTTCTTCTGAAGCAGCGCCTGCTGCACTTCATCAGGAAGTTTCAGCAGCCTGAGCTTATTCGCTACAGTAGACTGTCCTTTTCCCAGTCTCTGTGCAAGGGCTTCCTGCGTCAGATTGTGAAGCTCGAGCAGCTTTGCATAGGCAACGGCCTCTTCAATGGCAGAAAGTTCCTCCCGCTGAAGATTTTCAATCAGCGCTACAGATGCCGTTTCCGTATCGTTGAAATCCTTGATGATGGCGGGAATGGTTTCCCAGCCAAGTTTTTGAACAGCTCTGAATCTTCTTTCCCCGGCAATAATTTCATAGTTGCCGTCTGCCTGGCGCACAACAATCGGCTGAATGATGCCGTGTGTGTGTATGGTAAGAGAGAGTTCCTCAATTTTTTCATCAGCAAATACAGTACGCGGCTGGAAACGGTTCGGGACGATGTCCGCTACCGGAATCTTCTTTACCTCATCATATACTGAATCATCAATTTCTTCTGTATCTATTCCTGCTGTTTTTTCTGCTGTATCTTCTTTTTCTCCCAAGCCGAAAAAACGAGAGAATGGATGCTTCATGAGCCTACACCACCTTTAGAAACTGCCATCATATTATTTCTCTTTCAAGTCTCTTTTTTCCTGCATGCAATTCAAACTTTCCTCCTGATTCGCTGCACTGAAGAACCCGCTGTCTTCAGGCGAGCCTGTCTACTCAAGAGGAAGTTTATTCGGTGTACCCGGTTTTCGCGGATATTTTGCAGGTGTCGGTTTTTGCTTATGGATGACGATGATTGAGCGCTCACTTTCTTCAAGAGGCAGCTCAAAAGCATATTTATTTTCTGTTTTTCCGCCGAGGGTGATGATGGCTTTTCTTGCAGTTAAAAGCTCATCCTCCGCACTTGCTGCCTTCATCGCAACAAAATGTCCGCCCGGCTTGACAAGCGGGAGGCAAAGCTCGCTTAATACGGAAAGGCGCGCTACCGCTCTCGCTGTCACAACGTCATATGACTCTCTGTGTTCTTTCTTTTTGCCGAATGTTTCGGCTCTGTCGTGATAAAGGGATACACCGGACAGATTCAGAGATTTTGAGAGATGATCGAGAAACGTGATGCGTTTATTCAGGCTGTCCACAATCGAGACGTTCAGGTGCGGAAAGCAAATTTTGATCGGCAGGCTCGGAAAACCGGCGCCTGCCCCTACATCACATATGGAAAGCGGCTTTGTAAAGTCAAAATAAAAAGCAGCGGAAATGGAGTCGTAAAAATGCTTTAAATAGACTTCCTTTTTTTCCGTAATCGAAGTCAGGTTCATTTTTTCATTCCACTCTACAAGCAGATCATAGTATGTCTCAAACTGCTGAAGCTGCGTGTCTGTCAGGGTGATTCCTTTTTCTTCGAGACTTGCCTTAAATAACGAAATGTCCATAGTCAAAACCTTTCTGATGCTTGAAATCGCATGCTATTCGTTCGCCACTCTGGCTATTTTGCCCTGCTCTAAATAAACAAGAAGAATGGAAATATCCGCAGGATTTACCCCTGAGATCCGCGAAGCCTGTGCCATTGAAAGCGGTCTGACCTCTTTCAGCTTCTGGCGCGCTTCTGATGCAATCCCTGAAATCGCGTCATAATCGATGTTTTCAGGAATTTTTTTGTTTTCCATTTTCTTGAGCTTTTCAACCTGCTGAAGGGATTTCTCGATATAGCCTTCATACTTGATTTGAATTTCAACCTGTTCGGCTATTTCTCCGGAAATAATTTCATCTGCCGGAACAAGCGCGTGAATATGATCGTAGTTCATTTCCGGTCTTTTGAGAAGATCGGCAGCACGGATGCCGTCTTTCAGCTCGCTTCCGCCAGCCTGTCTGATGACGTCCTGAGTTTGCTGATTCGGCTTGATGATCACGGTGCTTAAGCGTTTCTTCTCTTTTTCAATCTCGTCTTTTTTCAGAAGGAACGACTGATAGCGCTCTTCTTTGATCAGACCGATTTTATGGCCGGTTTCTGTAAGGCGCAGGTCCGCATTGTCATGTCTTAACAAGAGACGGTACTCAGCTCTTGAGGTCAATAAACGATACGGCTCATTCGTGCCTTTTGTGACAAGGTCATCAATCAGAACGCCGATATAAGCGTCCGAACGGCTCAGAATGACCTCTTCTTTGCCAAGGGCTTTGCTGGCAGCGTTGATTCCGGCCATCAGTCCTTGTCCGGCAGCTTCCTCGTAGCCGGATGTGCCGTTGATCTGTCCTGCAGTGAAAAGTCCCGGCACCTTTTTCGTTTCAAGCGTCGGCCACAGCTGCGTCGGAACGATTGAATCGTACTCAATTGCATAGCCGGCGCGCATCATTTCTACCTTTTCAAGACCAGGGATGGATGAAAGAATGCGTCTTTGCACATCTTCAGGAAGGCTTGTTGAAAGTCCCTGCACGTACACTTCCTGAGTGTTTCTGCCTTCAGGCTCAAGGAAAATCTGATGGCGCGGCTTATCGTTGAAGCGCACCACTTTATCCTCGATGGACGGGCAGTAGCGCGGACCCGTTCCTTTGATCATGCCTGAATACATCGGCGAACGGTGCAGATTGTCGTCGATAATCCGGTGCGTTTCTTCACTTGTATAAGTAAGCCAGCAAGGAAGCTGGTCTGTGATGTATTTTGTCGTTTCATAGGAAAAAGCTCGGGGTACGTCGTCTCCAGGCTGAATCTCTGTTTTGCTGTAATCGATGGAGTGGCTGTTGACCCGCGGTGGCGTGCCTGTTTTAAAACGGACCATATCAAGGCCGATTTCCTGAAGGTGCTCAGACAGCTGAATAGAAGGCTGCTGATTGTTCGGGCCGCTTGAGTATTTAAGCTCTCCGAGAATGATTTCGCCTCTAAGGAATGTGCCTGTTGTCAACACAACCGTTTTGGCGCGGTATTCTGCACCAGTCTGCGTGATGACCCCGCGGCATTCGCCGTCTTCCATGATCAGACGCTCGACCATACCTTGAAGCATCGTCAAATTCCGTTCGTTTTCCATCGTTTTTTTCATTTCATGCTGATACGTGAACTTGTCTGCCTGGGCACGAAGCGCTCTGACAGCCGGTCCTTTTCCTGTATTCAGCATTCTCATTTGAATATGTGTTTTATCGATGTTTTTTGCCATTTCTCCGCCCAAAGCATCGATTTCGCGGACAACAATTCCTTTGGCCGGCCCGCCAACAGACGGATTGCACGGCATAAACGCGACCATATCGAGATTGATCGTCAGACACAGCGTTTTGGCACCCATTCTTGCAGAAGCGAGAGCAGCCTCAACTCCTGCATGGCCGGCGCCTACGACAACAACATCATAATCACCTGCGTGATATCCCACGGCAGTTCCTCCTTTAAAAAATTCATTTATAAAAAGCGCAATCGCAAAACTTATAATCGCGGAGCTTATTTTCCGAGACAGAACTGGGCAAACAGCTGATCAATCAGGCTTTCGTGAACAGCATCCCCGATGATTTCCCCGAGAAGCTCCCATGTGCGCGTCAGATCAATTTGAACGATATCAATCGGAACGCCTGCATCAATGGCTTCAAGAGCATCTTCGATTGACCGTTTTGCCTGCGACAGCAGTGCAATATGTCTTGTGTTTGAAACATAGGTTAAATCTGTTGGACCGACTGCCCCTTCGAAAAAGAGGGAACTAATGGATTCTTCAAGCTGGTCAATGCCCTGTTCTTCGAGCAGTGACGTCGTGACGACCGGCGAGTTTCCGGCAAGCTCTTTTACCCGGTCCAAATCAATCTGCTGCGGCAGATCTGTTTTATTGACAATGACGATGACATCCATCCCGCTGACGGCTTCAAACAGCTGTTCATCTTCTTGTGAAAGAGCTTCGCTGAAGTTCATGACGAGCAGAATGAGGTCAGCCTTTTTAAGCACCTGTCTGGATTTTTCAACGCCGATCCGCTCTACGATGTCTTCCGTCTCGCGGATTCCCGCCGTATCGACCAGCCTGAGAGGCACGCCCCTTACATTCACGTACTCCTCAATCACGTCGCGCGTCGTTCCCGGAATATCTGTGACAATCGCTTTGTTTTCATGGATCAGGCTGTTAAGCAGCGAGGATTTTCCTACATTCGGACGGCCTACGATAACAGTCGAAAGGCCTTCCCGTAAAATTTTCCCCTGCTGGGAAGTCTGGAGCAGCTTTTCAATTTCCTGCTTCACATACGTCGCTTTTTCAACGAGCACATTGTGCGTCATTTCTTCAACGTCATCGTATTCAGGATAATCGATGTTCACTTCAACGTGTGCCAGTGTCTCAAGTATTTCCTGGCGCAGCTTTTGAATCAGCTTGGAAAGTCTTCCTTCCATCTGGCCAAGCGCTACGTTCATCGCTCTGTCCGTTTTAGCACGGATCAAGTCCATTACCGCTTCAGCCTGGGACAGGTCAATTCTTCCGTTCAAAAACGCACGTTTTGTAAACTCACCAGGATCTGCAAGTCTGGCTCCTCCGTTCAGGGCAAGCTGCAGCACACGGTTAACCGTAACAATACCGCCGTGGCAGTTGATTTCAACAATATCTTCTCTAGTGAATGTTTTTGGTCCTTTTAATACAGACACCATCACTTCTTCTACGATCTGGCCTGTATCAGGGTCCTTTATATGTCCATAATGTATGGTATGACTCTCAACGTCACGCAGTCTTTTTCCGGAAGGTCCTGAGTAAAGCCTGTCAGCAACCGCGATGGCTTCATCGCCGCTCAGTCTGACAATGGCGATCGCTCCCTCTCCCATCGGTGTGGATATCGCCGCAATCGTATCGAAATCCATGCGTTTCACCCCGCTTCTTTCAAAATTAATCTATAATGGCATGTTCTATTAAATACGCAGTCAAATTTATAAGATATCACAGTTGTTTCTTATTTGAAAGGAAAAAAGTTCAATTTATCCACAGTCTGATTTTCCGCACATTCAGCTACCTATTATTTTAACTTATCCACATGTTAATAACAATATTTCCAATCCCGCTTCATCTAAGTCCTCCCGGGGACAGAAAAAACCCCGCTGACTGACTATCAGCGGGGTTTTTCTATTTAGGCGCAATCACTAAATGACGGTGCGGTTCTTCCCCTACAGAGTAGGTTTTGATCTTATGCTGCTGGCTGACCAGTGCAGCATGGATAATCTTTCGTTCATAGGAAGGCATCGGCTCGAGCGGAACCTCTTTCCTCGTCCGGATCGCCTGATGGGCAAGCTTATGAGCGAGCTGAATCAGGGTCTCTTTGCGGCGGGATCTGTAGTTTTCCGCATCAACGGTAATGTTCAGATAGTGATTGGCATGGCGGTTTGCCGCAAGCTGCGTTAAATACTGCAGGGAATTGAGGGTTTGTCCGCGTTTTCCGATTAAAAGAGCCACTTTCTCTCCTTCAATTTGAAACGTCACATTTTTCCCGTCCTGCTTCATTTCGACAGTGGCGTCCACGCCCATGTTTCTGACAACATCCATTAAAAAGCGATGCGCTTCTTCTGCGGGATTCGGCCGTTTAACGGCTTTCACCCTTGCAGGCTTTGAACCGAACAGGCCCAAAAAACCTTTTTTGCCTTCATCAATCACGGTGATTTCTACTTCATTTTCAGTTGCATGAAGCTCTTTTAAAGCGGATTGTACTGCTTCTTTGACGCTAAGTCCCTCAGCAGTTATTTCTCTCACTTTTTCTTTCCTCCCGATTTCAAAAGGGCATTCTTTTTAATATCAGGTCCGTAGATGATCATTGTCTGCACGATCATGAACAGGTTACCTACAACCCAGTACAAGGAAAGTGCAGCAGGGAAGCTGACAGCAAAGATGACGATCATAATTGGCATGATATAAAGAAGCATGGCCATTTGCGGATTTTGACTTGCTGTTCCTGCCATCGTTAATTTCTGCTGAATGAAAGTTGTGATACCTGCAATGACCGGCAGAAGGAATAATGGATCACGTGCACCAAGGTCAAACCACAGGAAGTTGTGATCGGCAATTGCTTCTGTTCTCATGATGGCATGATAGAATCCGATAAGAATCGGCATCTGCACAAGTAAAGGAAAACATCCTGCAAGAGGATTTACCTTATTCTTCTGGAAAAGAGCCATTGTTTCCTGCTGAAGCTTCTGCTGTGTTTTCTGATCTTTCGAGCTGTACTTTTCACGCAGCTTCTGCATTTCAGGCTGCAGTTCCTGCATCGCTTTGGAGTTTTTGATCTGCTTGATCATCAGCGGCAGAATGGCAAAGCGGATAATAAGCGTTACGATGACAATGGAGATTCCATAATTTTCACCCGTTAATTCTGCGAAATATATGATAAGCCATGACAACGGATAGACAATGTATTGGTTCCAGAACCCCTGGCTTTCTTCTGTGATTGGCTGATTGACTTCTGTACATCCTGCAAGAAGCATCACCATGCTCACTAAGCCAAGCACTAACAATATTCTCCTTTTCAACCGGTATTCCTCCTAACAATCTAACTGAACCGGGCATTTTTTGCCGGCGTATCCAACCTATATTCTAACATCTTTAGATAAGAAATCGAAATTTGTTCTAAACATTTCTATGTATTTTTTATGGCGCTTTCACGGCGAACGCCGGGCTTTAGGATTTTCGTTTTTCTGAAAAGGTGCAAAAGACTGCTTTTCACTTCATGATAGTCCATTTCAGACGCAGGTTTTCTGGCAATGACAATGTAGTCCATGCCTGTTTTCAAGCTGTCTTTTTCTTCAAGGAATACTTGGCGGACGAGACGCTTTACCCTGTTTCTGGTTACGGCATTTCCTATCTTTTTGCTGACTGACAGGCCTAAGCGGAATTCCTTTTCTTCAGGCTGATTCAGCATGTAGATCACAAATTGTCTGTTTGCCATCGACTTGCCCTGCTTGAATACTTTTTGGAAGTCTTCGTTTTTTTTAATGCGGTTTTTCTTTTTCATGCCCTCACTCCGGATCCTTCCCTGACGTTCCTTTAGCCTGCTGAAAGCTCTGCCATCATTATTTCTTTAAAAGAATCTATTTAAACAGCTGTTTTCCTAAAAACATGGCCCAATCTGTTTGAAGGATTGGGCCATGTAAAAAAGACCACTGATAGTTTTCAGTGGCCTATGCTGATAATACTTTTCTTCCTTTGCGACGACGTGCTGCTAGCACTTTACGTCCGTTCTTTGAGCTCATGCGAGCGCGGAAACCGTGAACTTTGCTGTGTTTGCGGTTGTTTGGCTGATACGTTCTTTTCATTATAGACACCTCCCTGAGGAATAGCTGTTAAAGACAGTCTTTCTAATTATAGAGAGTGACCCCTCGAATTGTCAACCATCTGTCAAAAAAGATTTCGATCTGCGGTTTTTCGTTCTCGTTTTTTCATTTGCTGTTTCTACCCGTTCCCTTTCGCTCCAGTCACTTGCTTTCCGCGGGGAGCGCCGGGAGCCTCCTCGCTTCGCTTGCGGGGTCTCCCGTGCCCTCTTCATCCCGCAGGAGTCAAGTGCCTTCCACTTCAGTCCACTGAAGAATTGTTTATGTAAGTAAAACTTTCCTTCCCTCATGACAAACTGTTCCCTTCAGATTCAACTTCGACAACTTACATTCCGTCCGGCTAACCGTTTCCTTCCGCTCCAGAAACTTGCTTTCCGCGGGGAGGACCGGAAGCTTCCTCGCTGCGCTTGCGGGATCTTCCGTGCCCTCTTCATCCCGCAGGAGTCAAGTTTCTTCCGCTGCAGTCCACTGGATTGCAGCTCTGTTCAAATTCAAAAACCATAAAGGCATAAGCAAATTCAGATTAGAACTGAAACACCTTCTGCAGCCTGTCCAATTTCTCCCTCGTTTACCGACCTGTGCACAATTTTTTCGACAATATTTTTTATCCACACCCGTTATCGACAGGTTTCTCACAGAACAAACAGATGTGGACAATTTTTCTCAACAGGAAAGGAGGTATGTGGATAAGTTTTTCAAAAGCATTGCGCCGCTTCGTTTAATTTGATATTATATTTGTGTTTTCACTCTGAATATCAAACGGTATAAAATCAATTATCCACACATTGTGGATAACATGTGGAAAGATTATAAACACCCTGTTAAAAAACTTGTCCACACGTGAAGGTTTATGTCGAAAAGATGTTTTTCTACTATATTATATATTTATGCACATTTTGTCCTTTTGTATATTTATTCGCACGCCTATGAATGGTTGTACAAAACATATACACGTTACTTTTCTAAGAAGGAGGGAGATGCCTCAT